>NZ_JABMKY010000029.1 GCF_013204845.1 Paenibacillus qinlingensis | reverse complement strand
TTTTTAACGACACAACCAAATATATCTTGCTTTCTTTCAATCAACATTGAAATCTAAAGGATGAAATCCTGCGAATAGACGAGCTTGCGTGAGGAAATTAAATCATACCGAGGGAGTTGAACGGAAACAGGGAGCAGTTGCCGCGGCAACTGCTCCCTGTTTAGAATGTATTGGCGGTCGCCTACGACTCAGCTCATACGTCCTAAGATGCACCCAATTCAACATCTTTCGTCTAGCTTATGATTTTGCAACAAGATAAGAGGCTACTTCCGCCAACCGCGACGCATAACCCCATTCGTTATCGTACCAAGTAGCGACAGACAATAGCTCACCTTGTACTTGGGTTAAAGGCAAGTCAATAATTGAAGAATGGGGATCAGCTACGATGCGGGACGAGGCCCATTCCCCTTCCAAAACATCAAGAACGCCCTTTAATTGGCCTTCTCTGGCAGCTTCTCGAAACATATCGTTAATCTCTTGAACGGTGCATCGTTTTTCCGTTATCAAATTAAGTTCTGCGATGCTCCCGGTACGGGTCGGAATACGGTAGGCTTTGCCTGTGATTTGCAGATCATTCCAAATGAATTTCAGAGCCTTCGCTGCACCTGAGGATGATGGAATAATATTCTCGGCTGCTGCCCATGAATCCCGACGGTCCTTCATCGGCTGATCTGTCAACGATTGCGTGTTCGTATACGAGTGTACTGTCGAGAATAAGCCGTATTGAATACCATAGTTTTCTCTGACCAATTTGACTACCGGTGCAAGTGCATTGGTCGTGCAACTCGCCATGCTAATAATTTTATGCTTTTCTGGATCGAAGCTTTCTAAGTTAATCCCTTTAAGAAGTACTGCGTCGCAATCTTCTAAGGTTTTGCTCGGGCCGCTGACAAGCACTCTTTTGGCGCCTCGCTCCAAATGCAGTTCAGCTACTGATCGCGTAACGGCTCGTCCGGTACAATCAATGACCAACTCAACGCCTAACTCACCCCAATTCGGCAATTCAGCGGCCGAATTCAAATAACGAATCTCCCGATCGCCAATTACGATTGCGCCTTCTTGAGCAGATACTTTCTCATGCCAACGCTTGTAATTTGTATCCACCTCAAAAAGTGCGGCAAGCGTAGCTTCGTCTTTAATATCCGAGATGGAAAAAGGGACAAACAAATTTTGTTGCAACGCCGCCCGAAGGAGCTGTCTTCCGATACGACCAAATCCAAATAGCGCAATTTTACCCATAATAGCCTCCATTATTTATTCGATTAATTATTATCCTTACTACTCATTAAGCCGTTGTACCTGATTAATCCATTGCACGAACGATTGAACATAACGCTGCAAATATTTGCGAGTCGATTCATCCGTGAGTTTACGGGTAATGGAATCAATCTTGTCCGTGATTTGAGAAATATACATTTTTTGAGCCGGCATCACATAGGACTGGGTGGCATCTAAGGTTTGCCTGATTTGCTGCTGCGAAAGAATCGTCCCTTTTACGCCTGGTGTTGCACCTATCACACCTGCTGGCTTATTAATTAAGACGGCTGATTTGGTAGGTGTCGATGCCCAGTCCAGAGCGTTTTTCAGTACGCCCGGTATGCCTGAGTTGTACTCCGGGCTAACTATAAGAATGCCATCCGTTTTTCGAATCGCTTCGCGATAATGCTTGACTGGATCTGGCCCTTCTCCCAGATCCAAATCCGCATTATAGAGAGGAAGATCGGCAATCGATATGTATTCAAATTCTGCGGAATCTACAAGTTCTGGAATCGAATTCGCAATCATTTGATTAAAAGAGTTTTCCCTCAAACTTCCTACAATAATCCCTATTCTTTTTGACATTAGCCAACCTCCGAAATTCATTCTCATACAATCATATAGTACTTTTCATACTAGCTATATCACTTCATGAAAATACCTTAAAATACGTATTCTTAATTTTAAGATATATGGCAAGAGTTATTGATTATTAGCTGCTTTTTTATCAATAAGCTTTTTAGGCGTAACATCGTTCCCTTCTTTATCCATAACGGACACACTCAGAAGCGTAGTTGTGAGTTGCCCGCGTAAAATCTGTAAATACTGCGTCCGAAGCGCTGCTTGTTCCGCTTTCTCAGTATCAGATAGACCTGATCCTCGCTCAAATCTGCTCAGTTCATTAATACGGTTCAAAATTGGAATCATTCCCATTACCTCCTTGAAGTCATTTAGATAATGTCTTAAAATCATTTATCTTAATTTAAAGATACACGAATTTAAGATAATTGTCAATAGCTTAATTTGACCTCGCGACCAGTAGTACGATGCGCTGCCCAGCAAAAAAAAGCCTACAAAGACCAGATTAGCCTAAGCTACCCATGTCTTTGCAAGCTGCTGATACTGCTACCGCTGAATCCCGATCGTAACGATCTCGCAAGGACCCACTGGCAACGTCAAGCCGCCGTCTGCTTTAACGGTCAAACGCTCGCCTTGTATCTCCAAAATCGTGCTCTTATAGAAATTCCGCTGGGGAAGTTGCGTGCTGACCTTAACCTCGCCATGCTGTGAACGCATGTTGTACCAACGAAGCAGCACATCACCTGATGCTTCATTCATTTTCATCGAGGATAAAGCCAGACCTTCACCTTCCCATTGGAAAGGAGCAAATGTCGAAGTGATTCGGCCATAATGGATGCCGGTTTGTGCCATTGTCCAAGGAATTTGGAACTGGTATGCAGCCGTATAAGCCTCGTATTGTGCGCCTTCACCAGTATGCGGGAAGATTGCCAATCGAACCGTATGTTCACCCAGACACTGAGCCTCCGGAGTCGGGAACAAGCCCCAATCGCCGAGTTCGCCAACTGCGCGCAGAAGCGTAACGGCGATCGTATTTCGCCCATCGCGCAGAACTTCGTACTCGTTCAATCCGAGATTGGCAACGACCAAGCCCGCCCCCGCTTCGCTGACATCCACGAATGCCTGTTGATGCTGCGTATTGCTTGGGTTTTCCCACTCTGCCGCTGGCGTATTATCGCGTTGCACGACTTCAAACATCGAATCAACATGATGCGTTTGCGCAGTCAGATCAGTTGGGAATAACATCCGAAGACGATGATCCTTCGCCTGATTGTTGAAGGATGACTCGATCTCTACCCCTTGTCCGCTTCGGCTCAAGCTAACCACTGTGCGAATCCGCATCGGAATCATGCGCGTTGAACGCTGTGCTCGGCGATGCGGATAGTAAACCAAGTCACGCTGTTCAACTTCCAGCATGTCGTCGCCTGACGCGGGAATTTCCCACTCATGGACGATTTCGAAGGAAGCCTGGTAGGCTGTATCTTGGAGCACACGGATTTGAGCTTGCAATCCGCTCGTTGTTAGCGGCTTTTCGCCATCCGGTTGGCGGAACATATACTCGTTGCCGATATCTCCGGTATTCTCGTACACACCCAAATCCCGGTACGTGCGGCCGTTCTTCTTATCCGTCAGCGTGAATGAACCGTTATCCGCGATTTCAATCTTGATCGCTGCATTTTCCATGACCCGCTCATTTGCGAACAAAGAGGAATCAGCCAATTCTGCTTCCTTCTTCACCCATGCATAAGTCTTCAAACCTAAAGCCGGAACGTTGTCGGCTTCGAACGTCAATCTCACTTTCCGGCACATATACGGCTGACGGAACTTGTCTTCCGGCAAATCGTATCCGAATTGCAAGCCAAGATCCTCGACTGTGCATGGGATAGACTGGGAAGAAGCATCCACGAGTGCTCGTCCTGTAATATCCGCCGCTTTGACAAAAGCGCTTGCTTCTTCCAGTGTATAGCCATCTCGGAAATAGAGGCGTAAAGCATCCATTTCGATCGTTACAACCCCCGAGCGTTCCCAACCCGACGTATTAAACACGACTACGGGCAGAGCGCTTTCGCCCGCCAGCGTAAAGTCAGACGTATCGATCGCGTCCGCAATAGCTTGCTTGCTGTCATCGATAATGGCTTCAGCAACATGGCGGCTTTTATCGAAGCGCGTGACCATTTCACGGTGCACTTCGTCCACCGAGCAGCCGCAGATACTGTCATGCGGATGGTTTTGCATTAAGGTTTTCCAGGCGTAAGTGAACAGATGATGCGGGTACTTCTCCCCGACTTTGAGGACATGGGCGAATGCCGCAAGAGGCTCTGCCACTTTCTCCAGCATCGCTTGTCCGAGCTGATTCATCTGTTTCAAATACACACGTGCCGAAGCCGTATTGACGAGTGTAGACCATCCGTCCGTCCGCTGGCTGCGAAGTTCACCTTTAACCGTCGAAAGTTCCTGCTTGCCTGAACGCTGAACGGCCGCTAGGTAATCGTTAAAATTCGAATGAACAAAGGTTGTATCCGGGAAAAGCTCACTCGCAGCGCCAATCGCTTCCGGCAGATCCAACTGAACAGGCTGATGATCGCAACCATTCATGAAAAGCAATTCGCCAGTTGAAGCGTATTTCTCTGCGTCAGCCAGTTTGCGTTCCCAATAGGCTTTTGCTTCTTCCTTATCAACGGGAATCTCATTGCCATTGGAATACCAGTTGGCAAAAAGAATGCCCAGCACCTGGGAGCCATCTGGCCCCTCCCAAACCAACTCCGAGAAGGAGGATTCAAAATCACCGTCGGAGACTGTATTGTTGAAACCTGTCGGCTTCACCCCTCGGCCGAATAAAGCATTCGTGATGCCCGACTGCTGCATCAATTGCGGCGTCTGCCCGACTAAGCCGAATGTGTCGGGAAAATAACCGATTTTCGAAACATCCCCATACGCTTTCGCATCTTGATGTCCAATTTGCATATTACGGACATTGGCTTCGCCGCTCGTTAAGAAGGCATCCTGCAAAATATACCAAGGTCCGATGAGGATACGGCCATCCCGAATTAATTTGCTTAGGCGATCCTTTTGTTCAGGTCTGACCTGCAAGTAATCCTCCAGAATAATCGTCTGACCATCGAGAAAGAAACTGCGATAATTCGCATCTTGATCCATTTTATCTAATAACGTATCTACGAGTTTAACGAGTCGCACGTGGTGCTTCTCATAAGGTAAATACCACTCCCGATCCCAATGGGTATGGGAGATGATATGAGCCGTTCGCTTGGTACTCATGGGTTAGCTCCTTTCAATATGGACTTCATCTGGGCGGTAAATGGAAATCACTTGCCCTAGCTTATCTGCGGCAAAGAGCACGGAACGCTCTTTCTCTAGAGTGAAAGTATATGTCGTATCACTAACGGTATCCCGAACTTTTATTGTCACATCCCAGGCAAACTCGGAAACAAATACATATAAGAAACCGTCCTTGAACCGCATCTTTCTTCCGTATATCCCCGCAATATCGCCTTGAAGCCACTGCAATCCGCTGCTGCATCCCGCAGCATTCACGGCATATCGGTAAAGTGCCGCTACGGTGTCCATCCGGTCATTTACTTCCACTGGCAGCGGACTCCAAATCAATCGGCCATTGCCTAAAGGAAGATCAACAACGCGATCTCCACCAGCATTTGACTTCGCTGCACCACCGCCAACACGCACTTCTTTCAACGTTTCAGCAATTCGGCGTCGCCCATAGGAAACAGGGTGCAATGTGCCTTCCAGCTCAAGCATTTCTTCACGGCGTACATTATGAAGTTCTGCATGACCAAGCTCACCCTCGAGACGCGCCTTTTGCTTCCAGTACGCGTCAAGACTGATTGGACCTGTAGCAAGCAATGTCGCACCTGTGCGCTTCACAATATCGATCAGCGTATTCCATGCTTGTTCATCCAAATTATGGGCGCTTGGGAGCAAAATCAGCTTCGCCGGCTGCTGCTCTAACGCCTCCAAATGATATTCCGATGCCGCGCGGAACGGCAGCTTCATCTCGTATGACAGCACGCGAGTCATAGACGTCGTTGCATCGAACGCCAATTTCCGATTGGAGAAATCGTTGGAATAAGGGAATACAGCCACGATATCTTCCAGCTCCCGCTCTTGGAACAGGTCTCTGATCTCGGCCATAAAGCGGCCGAATTCATAAGAAACATCCGCTTCCGGTTTCTCTGTCCCATCAGCCCGAAGCGCTCCGATGTGCGATTCGTTCGCGTTATCCATATAGAAATTGGTGTTCCAAATCCAATGAATAGCTCCTGCGCCTCCCGTTGCAAAAGCGTAAGCATATTTGCGCTCCAACATACTGCGCAGTTCGATCTCCGAACGTTTCGCTCTTCCATCCGGGGTTTCTACATACATAATGCCAGTCTCTTGAATGACATTCGGTTTATGGGCAGTTTTGGCAAAGATGCCATCCCACACGAGGTTATCGTTCAACCACCAGGAATGGACCGTTGTGTAATCTACCGCTTCTTCATAGAAAAGCGGTGAAGGACGCTGCGCGCCAAGCGCTTCATCCTGGCCAACGACAACGAGATGCCCAGGCACGATTTCTTTGATTGTGTCGTATAGCTGTTTGGCCCATTGGTTGTGCATCTCCATCGAGAATAAGCAATAATCGAGCCAGCGTGTCCCCTTTTTCGCCCGGTGCATATCCTGCACGTCGAAATTGATGTCAGCCGCTTCCGGAATGACTGCCGCTTCAAAACTCGGCAGTTGCAGTGGTGTCATATTCCAGCGTTCTTGCAGCAGTTCGATGTGCTCATGACGCTGCTTAAGCCACGTAATGAAAGCTTCTTTCTCATACTTGTCCCGACTGGAACGAGGTCCATCCGAGAAAATCTGAGCGGGATCGAACATCGATGGCTCGTTAATCAGGTCCCAATCCACATGGGTTGTCTCCCCATGTCGGGAAACGATGGAGCGGATAAATCGCTTCTGAGCTTCCACACTTTGCGGATCGAGATAGGGATTAACCCCTTCCCAAGTTTCAGGTGTGAAAGAGAAGAAGGTGAACGTGACCTGCAGTTGATGCTTCTTGGCCGTCAGGAGGAACGCATCGATGGCTCTCAATACTTCTTCCGAAGCATGGCCATCCACCTGCATGATATTGCGGTACGCAGTCCAAATACCCGTACGAATCCAATTAATGCCTGCTTTGGCCATTTGGGCCATATCCCGATCCCAGACATCACTATTCGGCAGGAATAAAAATTTGCGAGCCACATCAGACGTCATGTACGTCATGCCAACTACGGGCAATGGACGTCCATCCTTGATGAAATAATCACGTCCGCTAGTGATGGGCTGACCTTCTCCGAGCAGTTCTGCATCGTGCCCCCAGAATCCTTGACGAAGTAAGCGAAGCTCGCCATCCTCTGAAACTGCTTTGCACGTTACGCGATACAAACCACGTTGTATATCAAGCGGTACGGGAATACGCACCACATTGAACTCTTTGTTGACTCCAACCGTTAAACGATGCGTCCAGGCATCTTGTGTACCTGTTTCATGTTCGACACGAAGATCCAGTGTCCACGCCTTAGCAGCATCTTTACTCCCGATAAGTTGTGTCTGAATCGTCAGCATCGCGCGCTCGCCTGGTTCATAGCTGGCATAATTCGGCTTGATCCACAGCTCGGTCACACCGCTTGCACAGAATTTCGCCCATTGAACCAAACTCTGTGCACCGCCTTCGCTCCAAAACGAGGGACTCAGCGGTACATTGACGAACATCCAACGCGAACCGATGAACGCACCTCGCGAATTTTCCCATAGGACGACAGGAGCCGCTACTTCACGGCCTGTCTTGCCGATACTTTTCAACAGCGGATAAATCTGCGTGCTCATCGTACCCGCCGCGCCCATCTGATGAGGCAAATCACTGTCTCGCGTCGTATGGGGCACCATATTCCAAGTATCGGCAAGCGCGAATAGGGATTCTTGTCCTTGCAACAGCGGTAGCGTTTCTGACGTGCTATAGGAACGAAATGGCGTACCTTCAACTTGTAGAATTTCATGAATATGCAGCTGCTGGTGGTAGCCCGTCTGCTCAGATTCCACTTGCCAATTCTCATCTTCCCAGCGGACAGGGTGCTTGAAAGCTGCGCCGCCAACACTAAGCAAGCCGCCACCTCGCTGCAAGAACGCTAAAATCTCAATCCAAGCAGCTTTCGGAAAATAGGGCGCATGCAAATTGACGAAACATCCCCCGACTGCAGACCGTAGTGCCTCTCCCAGTGTATGAGCACCTACCACAACCGCCCCTTGCGCCGTCAATTGCTCAACTTGTACATCGCTAAACGAACTGCTCGGGAATCCAGGCTCATGGAATATAAGGACCGGACGACTCATAGAAGACCATCCTTCATCGCTTGATAAACCAATTGTGAGAACAGGCTGTTCGACCACGCAAACCATTTGCGCGTGAAAATCGTTGGGTCATCGACATGAAAACCTTCATGCATGAATCCCGTATCCGCATCTGTCGCTTCCAGCATCGCGATCATCTCAAGCTTCTCTTCCGCCGTCGACGCCGTAATGCCTTGCATGGACAGAGCCATATGCCAAATGTAGTCGTCCGGCGTATGCGGACTGCCGATGCCTCGCGCCACCTTGCCTTCAAAATAAAATGGGTTCTCTTTGCTAAGCGCAAAACGTCTTGTATTTTGATAAATAGGATCGTCCGCGCTCACATAGCCCAAGTAAGGAATTGACATAAGACCGGGCGTCCCAGCATCATCCATCAGGCAGTAATTGCCGAAGCCGTCCGTTTCATACGCATAAATGGGACCAAATGTCGGATGGCGATAAATCCCATATAATTGAATACCGTGATCAATGTCCGCTTCGAGCGCTTTGAGTTGTGCAAGGAAATCCATGTCCCGGAATACCCATTCCGCGAATTCTTGCATATGACGTAGGGCTACTACCGCGAACATATTCGCTGGTATGTTGTAATGAAAGTCACACGCATCGTCACTGGAACGGAAGCCTGACCATACCATCCCTGTATAATTCACAGGCATGCCCAACCCGTTATTGCGTAGAGAATCGGTTGGTATCCCGTTATTGCGGGTAAAGCGGTAAGGTGACTTTTCAAAGTGATGCTGCTCGGTTAGGAACAACTCATAAATCTTAACCATCGCTGCTTTAAAGCCAGCATCAAAGATATCCGTCAATTCGGTTTCTTTCCAATACGCATAAGCCAGACGCATCGAGAAGCACAAGGAATCGAGCTCGAATTTACGTTCCCACACCCATGGGGACATCTCTGTTTGGTCTGCTTTGTTCCAGTGCCAGTCATTGGCCGACTCATTAAACGCATTCGCATAAGGATCAATATGAATGTATTGCATATGACGTTTAATTAATCCACTAATAATGCGCTGAAGATCCCTATCTTCTTTGGCAAAAGGCACATAATGCATGACCTGTTCGACAGAATCACGCAGCCAGGACGCCGGAATATCTCCCGTGATGACAAACGTGGTGCCATCTGGCATCAGTTTAGTTGTTGTTTCTAAAGTATTTGGAAAACAATTTTTAAATAATTGCAGTAGTTTAGGACGATGTGCCAGCTTTTCTTCGGCTTCCAACAAGACATCTTGAATGGCTTGGGGCAGTTCCAGCTTAGGCATCGGAATTTTGGGCAGTCTGAATTGTTCCACGGTAAATCCTCCACATTCTATAATCTACGAAGTTGCTTACAGTACTACTCTTTTACAGCACCGATCGTTAAGCCTTGAATGAAATAACGCTGGAAGAACGGGTATGCGAATATAATCGGTCCAGTCGCGAGCACAACCATCGCCATCCGCGAAGTATCCTGCGGCAGTGATTGCAGCAAGCCTATGCCAACAGATGGGTTACTCGTGTTCTGGAGCAGGAACTGCATACTGTTCTCAATCCGCATCAGCATCGATTGCAGCGGTACCAAGTTCGGCGAGTCGATGTACAGCAACGCATTGAACCAATCATTCCAGTACCCCAGGGTACTGAATAACCCGATCGTCGCAAGCCCTGGCAGGGATAGCGGCAGTACGAGCTTGACGAAGATACCGAATTCGCCGGCTCCGTCCATTTTACCCGATTCAATAATCGCATCCGGTACAGATGTACTAAAGAAAGTACGCATAATCATGATATAGAAGGCGTTGCCCGCTAATGGCAGAACCAAAGCCCACAGGGAATCCTTAAGTCCGAGCAATTGCGTCATAACAATATAAGTCGGCACAAGTCCACCGTTGAAGAG
The DNA here is from genome assembly GCF_013204845.1 of Paenibacillus qinlingensis. Taxonomy (GTDB): domain Bacteria; phylum Bacillota; class Bacilli; order Paenibacillales; family NBRC-103111; genus Paenibacillus_E; species Paenibacillus_E qinlingensis. The sequence goes on along the minus strand of NZ_JABMKY010000029.1, from coordinate 107,636 downwards.
CATTGTGAAAAAGGCGAAAAAGCCGAAGAAATTTCGAAATTTAAAACTTTTCCGTGATATCGCGTAGGCGAATGTAGCGGTCAGAATCAAGCTGACAAGCGTACCTACAACCGTCACAAGGATGGTGACCCCATAAGACATCAGCAATTGATCGCCTGCTTTGAAGAGATAACGGTACGCTTCGAGGCTCCATTTCTCCGGGAAGATGCTATATCCGTTCGTATTCAAAGATTTCTCATCCGTGAACGAAATAATCGTCACAAACAGAAACGGAAACACACAGGCAAGTGTAAAAAGACCTGCGGCCCCATGAGCGAACATATTCAAAAGTGGCGGTAATTTATGAAAGTCTTGTTTTTTCATCGGTTTGACAGCATTCATAGCCAGTTCCTCCTTTCAGTAATGATCCTTTAAAAGAGTGCATTGTCCCTATCGAATTTTCTAACAACATAGTTCGAAGTCATCACGAGAATGAAGCCGATCACGGACTGATACAAGCCAGCCGCTGTACTCATGCCGATTTCTCCCGTAGATTTAAGGCCGCGGTATACGTACGTATCAATTACATTGGTTACGGAATATAACGTCCCGGAATCTCTAGGCACTTGCAGGAACAAACCGAAGTCTGCATAAAAAATCCGTCCAATCGCCAGCAGCGTCAGAATCGTCATTAATGGTTTTAACATCGGGAAAGTAATGTGGCGGATTTGCTGCCATTTGCTCGCACCATCAATCATGGCTGCTTCATAGAGCGATTTATCGATCCCCATGATCGCCGCCAAATACACAACAGAGCTGTAGCCGACTGATTTCCAGAGGTAAACGAGAATAATGATCAGCGGCCAATACGTCTTGTCGTTATACCAACGAATCGGATCCACGCCAAACCAGGGAAGTATATGATTAAGCATTCCTTTATCCACACTTAGGAAACTGAATACAAAATAGCCAACGATGACCCAAGATAAGAAATAGGGCATGAACATACCTGTTTGATAAAGCTTAGCAAGCTTTTTATTCGTAATTTCAGATAATACAATGGCAAGTCCAACGGACAGTACCAGACCGGCAATAATGAACACAATGTTGTATAACAGCGTGTTGCGCGTAATGATATAAGCGTCGTTCGTACTAAAAAGGAATTTGAAGTTCTGTAAGCCAACCCACTTGCTCTCCACAATACTTGCCCAAAAACCATCACGGCTGTAACGGTACTGCTTGAAAGCAATGACCATGCCTGCCATCGGTAAATACGAGAAGAACAGGAACCAAAGCGTAGCTGGTAATGCCATGAGCAGCAGCACTCTGCTTTGTTTAACATCTTTGAAAAAAGTTCCTATTCTGTTCATACAATCACCCCTTCGCTGATAACAAGACAAAGATCAGGTGAATGCAGAACATTCACCTCATCCTTAAACCTGTCTCTATTTTTTGTTAGCTGTTTTCCAAGCGTCAATTTGACTTTGTGCTTCCGTCATAATTTTATCCAATCCAGCAGCTTTGAATTTCTCGTTGGCAAGTGGAATGTATTTATCCGGATCAACGGTACCCGTCATCAATGTTGCCCAGAACTCTTCTTTCACGTTCTGTACAGCGGCGATTTCGTTGATAACTTTAGTTGGATCGAAGTTAAAGCCAAGCAGCGGAGCTGGTACGCCTGTATCGTTAAATTTCTTGAACTCTTCCCATTTGTTCTCAGGATCTTTCACATCTTTGTATGTCAAAAGGACATTACCAAGGGAGAACGTAGGCATATCATAGTTTTTGGATGCCGGTTGGTTTTCCATTTTGTCAGTGCCAACTTTTTTGTAGTGCTCGCCTTCAATACCGGAATCAACCATGTTGCGAAGCACTGGATCTGTGTTAAGCAGGTTCAGGAATTCCATTGCTTTTTCCGGATATTTGGAGTTAGCAGAGATCGCTTGCATGGAACCCATAACGGACCAGTTATAAATTAGGGCAGGGCTTGCTGGTTTGGATACAACAGGGTATCCATAGCTTGCTGACCACAGGTTGTCCGCGAAAGGTTGATTGGTCGCTTTATCTGCGAACCACTTGCCCGTCACTTGTACATCATTCAAGGATGTCAGCGTGGATGCTTCTGTTGGAATGTAGCCGGCTTTGTAATATTTATTCATTGTTTTCAAAGCTTGTTTCATTTCCGGTGTATCGAGAATGTTAACGACTTTCAAATCTTTATTGTCTACGCTAACAGCCATCGGCATTTTCTCAATGATGTAGTCATAAGGCACATACGGCATGTAGTTTTTATCAACAGCCAATCCGTAAGTGTTCGGCTCTTTGGCTTTAATCGCTGCAAGCAGCGGTTCCAAGCTTTCCAAGGATTTCACGTTATCCAGACTAAGGTTATATTTATCAGCAAGCGTTTTGTTGAAACGCCATACGTCTTGTGCTGGCAACTCTTTATTCGCTGGAACACCGTAGTTATGTCCATCTACTTTGGATCCGTTAAGGAAAGCAGGGTCTAATGCTTTAACAATGCCTTGTCCATTCTTTTGCAGCAGCTCGTCAATCGACTTGAATGCGCCTTTACGCGCATTTTGCACATAATCAAATGCCCATGAAGACGTGAACATAATATCCATAGGTGTGCCGGAAGCGGTCATTACTTGCATTTTTTGAGCATAGTCGCCCCAATCCGTCATATTCATTTTCACCGTAACACCGATTTTCTCGGCGGTGTACTTGCTAACTTCAGCCATAACGCGATCCACATCTTTCTGTGGCGTTCCGATTGTATACCAAATTAATTCAACGGGTTTATTCGCTGCCGCAGTCCCTTTCGCATCATTGGCATCTTTGCTGCCACATGCGCTAAGCGTCAAGGAAACAGCTAACGTTAACCCTAGTGTAGTGACCAAGTTTTTTTTCATTTTTCTCATTTTTTGAGTCCTCCCTAGTGAATACTCGTTCGTTTGTCTATGCCCGTAGGGGCTATATTTACAGTACTTCATGAAAGCAATTACAAATAGACGATAAACTAAATGAACCCTGTCTAAACTAAAGAAAAAAACGCTACCAAAGCATTTTCGTAAAAAAAAAAGGACTGCTTCTAAGTTTCCCTAGAGCAATCCACGATAATCCGTTGGCGAGATCCCGACATATTTTTTGAATTGTTTATAAAAGTAACCCAATTCGGAGTAACCTACCTCTTTGGCAATCTGATGAACCTTCGCATGCGTCGTCTTGAGCAGTTCTTTCGCCTTCTCAACTCGGAAACGGTTCATATATTCCGTGAATGTCTCATTAATTTCTTTCTGAAACAATTGTCCCAAGTAAACAGGATGGATGTGGTAGTGAGCCCCCAGCATTTTGAGCGAGAGCTCCTCCGCATAGGACTGTTGCACATATTTCAACACCTGCTGAACGATCGGACTGCGAACGTCCGAAATCAAAAAGCCAATTGTCGTCTCGGCAATCTCCAGGATAGCAGCTTCCAGTTCTTCTAGCGTGACCGCCTCGCGAATCTGATCAAAGGCAAGATGATACACCTCTAGTTCTTCGGTATGGCGGATTGCTTTGATTTCCAACTTGAAATGAATGACCATCTCAAAGGCGATATTCTGAAAATCCCGCGGCGTAATGCCCGGCAAGGCTTGAATTCGCTTGAAGTCGTTATGAATAGCGGCACGCAAGTTTTCTATATCTTTGGCAATAATAAGCTTCGCATAGGCCGGCCAATCAATGACCGAGAAATCCACCTTGGGATTGTCTTGATGCATGGCTAACTCCTGATAATCAATCACTGGCAGTTCAGGATAAATCCAGAAATACTCCTGTGCTTTTTTGGCGGCTTCATAGGTTTGCGCGACGCCATCCGGCAGGTGACCCACAGTCCCTATCGAGATGCGAACCGATTGGTCTTGAAGCGCGGTATGAAGCTGAAGAAGCAAGGATATCAGTTCTTTTTTACCCTCTTCCCTGTCATCCATGGATGCAAGTAGCAGGATATCTCCGTCCATATCGCGAAAAACAGTCACCCATTCATAGGCATCTAGCTGGCCAGCGATAAATTCCATGCCCTTATCTGCATCGACAGGCATTCGCAGGACGACTGCGACCATATATGCACACGCTAAGTTGATGCCTAGAAGTTCTGCACGCTCATAGAACTCCAGCGGCGCAATCTGTTGCGTCAACCAACGATGCAGCGTATTGTCTTTCAGAATTTGTTTGCTGTATGCCTGAACCAACTGTGTCTCGTTCATGGTATTCAACTTTTCTACCGTATTTTGCAGCGACGCCTTGAGTTCTTGGATGTTAATAGGCTTGAGCAAGTAATTTTCGATGCCTAGTTGCATGCCCTCTTTCAGATAGGAAAACTCATCAAATCCACTGAGCACGATCACTTTCAGTTCCGGGTGAACCGATCTTGCGTGCCGAATCAAATCCAACCCATTCATAATCGGCATGGAGATGTCTGTCACCAGAATATCCACCGATGTGTGCTGCAAGGCGTCCAAAGCTTTCTGTCCATTGCTAGCATGTCCCACAATCTCTAATCCAACTTCCGCCCAATCAATAATGTCATACAACCCTTCGATAATGAAAGGTTCATCGTCCGCAAGAAAGAGCCTAAACATCGTCGACCTCCTCTCCACCGTCTACTGGCATCCAGATATCAATAATCGTGCCTTGGCCTGGTTGGCTATGTAATTTCACACCATATTCACTGCCGTACAGCAGTTTAAGCCGTTGATTGATGCTTCGCAACCCGAAAGACTCTCCTTCCAATTCCTCATCTTGCAGAAATAAAGTCAATTCATTGAGCCGCTGGGGCGAAACTCCGTTGCCATTGTCTTCAATCTGCACATGGAGAAACGCCTCTACCTGCTTCACTCGAATGTGAAGCTCGTTATCCGAGCTTTCGCTTCGCAAACCGTGCACAATGTAATTCTCAATGATCGGTTGCAGTGACATTTTCATCACGCGTACAGACCCTAGCCGGCGATCCCAATCGATCGCGTACGTAAATTTATCTTTATATCGAATTTGAAATAGTTCCAGATACAGACGACAGGCTTCCAACTCATGTTTGAGCGTATAGATTTTCTTCTGTTGGACAAAACTTCGGAACAGCGCCGATAAGCTGTAGATCATCTCCCCAACGTCATGTGCGCCTTGCGAAATTGCCCGCATCCGAATCACTTCCAGGGTATTGTAGAGGAAATGCGGATTCACCCTAGCTTGCAGCGCTGTCAGTTCCGTCTGTTTTTGCTTAATGTTCGCCTTATACACCCGATCAATATAGAGATTCAATTCCTCAATCATCTCGTTAAAGCTCCGGGATATTTGTCCGATCTCATCCTCCCGCACATCGGGTATCCGCACACTAAGATCGCCTTGCTTCACCTTGCGCGTGAATCGGATGATTTGATTAGTCCGTTTGGCGACACTCATCACAACTAAGAACGGAATCAAGATGGCGAAAAAGATACAAATCGCACTGATGAGGAAAATCGTACTGCCGATTTTCTTCGAGGAAGCATCCAGCTCTTGCCGGGGGATGATGCTGACCGTGCTGAAATTCCCTTTACTTTGCGTAAGCTTAGTCACATAGTCGCCTTGGCTGGAACCACCATTTTCATACATCGCATTAATTTGATCCATATGTGGATAGATTTGCCCAACGTATTGGTTCGAAGAATCGAAGAGCACACCGCCGTCCGGGGCTAAGACAAGAATCATCCCTTTCAGCTCGTCCTTATCGTTCTGCAGAATCTTCCAAATCCCATCTGTACTAAAATAAACGACCTGCTGGCCGATCGTCTTCAGCGTTAACTTGTCCGTAATCGGCGTTCGAATGGCATAAAGGTCGGGATTCCATTGTCCAATCGCTTCACGCACCCAAATATTTGGCAGTTCTACACTCTTACTTTCGAGAGCCATCACATCCGGGATATAAGAGCGTGCGCGATTCGTGGGAACGAGTTTCATCTGCCCATTGGGCCCAAGCGCATATAAAGTCTGCTGATCCTCGCTATATAACAGCAAATTACTAATATCTTTGTTGTCTTCCACCTGATTTTTAAAATATTGCAGCCCATCATTCCACATGCTTTTGCCGCCTAAATTATACTGCTCTAAACTGTGTTGCACATATTCTTGAAACGGATGCTGCAGCATAAAAGATACACCCGAGGCTAGTGAACTATCCCGATAGAGGCCAAACAGAATAGACTGGGCTGAATCATAATTTCCACCCAAATAATTGTTAACGTTCGTCAGCGCTTTCTTCTGTATATCCAACTCTCGATTAATCGCTGCTTGCGACATCGAGTAGTACATAAAATAAGAAAACGAAATAATCGTTAGAACTGTAATCATAGAAAAGAGGAGCAGCAGCCTCATAAACAAATTATTTTGCAAATAATTCCGATAAATCTTTCGCAGCACCATCCAGTTATCATCTCCTGCTCTTAATCGGGTACATTATAGCACAAAAATATCGCGCAAATGAATTTCGTCCCGCTCAGGTAGAAACCTACAAGATCTGCCTAAATGCATAGAAGCCAGCATACCACCCAAGGGGTTGCTGGCTTCTTCTTTTTAACTTCGTGTACTTATATTACGTAGCCGTGACCCAAGTCACATCTTTTTTAAACAAATAGTCTTCCCATTCCTTAGGTGCAGGGACATCACTGACGATAATATCAACCTCTTTCAAATCAGCCATTTTATAAAATTGTACAAGACCGAATTTCGAGTGATCTGTCACAATGACACTGTGTTTAGCGTGTTCCATTAGCTTTTTCGCTAGTTGACCACGCTCTTCATCAAAGCTTGTAATACCTTTGTCAATCATAATGCCATCGATGGAGATGAATGCTTTATCCGCGTAAAAATTCTCTAACATTTTTTCGGCCAATGAGCCCGTAACACGGGATTGTACAGAGCTCACTTTGCCTCCGATAAAGAAAATGTCGCCCGAGAATAGCTCTTTATTTTTATAATCGATCAATAGATAAAGTGCAGGGACGGAATTCGTCAATACGGTAATGTTTTTTTTGTTCAATAAATAATCAATCATATGAAGTGTCGTCGTGCCATCGTCGATGAAAATAACATCATTGTCTTCGACTAACGTTGCAGCTGCTCTACCGATTCTCCTTTTCTCTTCGGCGTACAGCACTTCGCGCTTTAATTGAGAAGGTTCTTCACGGGAAAGATTAATCTTCACGGCGCCGCCGTAAACTCGCTTCAGCTTATTCTCTTCCTCCAACTCCTCCAAATATCTACGAATTGATTCCGAAGTCACACCTAAGCTATCTACTAATTCATTTGTTTTTACTTTGCCTTCTAGGTTCAGTTGGTTGAGGATATAATCCTTTCGCTCTTCACCAATCAGTGACATGATGTGCATCCCCCCATTTCATTACATTTGTTTTTAAGTTTATTAGAGTTGTTTTTATGTTGTTCTCCAAAACAACTGATTTTCAACACCTTGAAGTAGACGATGGATGTCTTCCAAATGAACGTCCCCGATATTACCAATTCGGAACGTAGGAGCAGTTGTTATTTTGCCAGGATAAATAACGAATCCCTCTTCTTTCATGCGCACATAAAATTCCTCAAAAGAAAAAACAGGAGAATCCGGGAATAAGAACGCCGTTATAATCGGCGATTGCAACTCTTCTGGCAGCAACGTTTGAAAGCCGAGCTTATGCATACCTTCAACTAGTGTTTGTTGATTACGTGTAAACCGTTCGAACCTGCGCGTGACTCCGCCTTCTTCCTCTAATTCCTGAAGCGCTTGATCAAAGGCCCGCACCGTATGCGTCGGAGATGTATAACGCCATTTGCCGTTGCTTAGCTCCATTGTTTCCCATTGATCGTACAGATCTAGTGATAGCGAACGCGCAAGTCCTTTGCAAGTGTAGAGCGTTTCTTTCTTGGCGATAATAATGCCGAACCCTGGCACGCCTTGGATGCATTTGTTAGCGCTGCTGATTAGAAAATCGATATCAAGCTCAGCTACGTCAATCGGCACGCCGCCGAAACTACTCATCGCATCGACGATGAGCGTTTTTCCATATTGCTTGGAAACTTTAGCAACGTCCGCAATCGGATTGATCATACCTGTCGTTGTTTCTACATGAACTACCGCTAGGTGCGTAACGGAAGTGTCTTCTTTTAGCATATCTTCCAGTTGCTTCACGTTGACAGGTTTTGTTTCCCCCGCGTCGACAACAATCGTATAAATACCAAGTACTTCAGCCATTTGCGCAATTCTTTTTCCATAGGCTCCATTGGTAAGGACGAGCAGTTTGCCACTTGGCGGGATCACAGATCCAATGACGGACTCTACGCAGAAGGTTCCGCTGCCCTGCATTAAGATCGAGGTATAAGCCTCTGGATGGCTTGTTGCCATTTGCACCAGTCTACCACGAATCGATTGGACGAGTTGATTATAGTCTTGATCCCAAGTGCACCAATCGCGGAGCATCGCAGCCTTCACTTTTTTACTCGTTGAAAGCGGGCCAGGTGTTAAGAGCAAATATGGATTATCTGGAAGTTGATTCACGTTGACATTAAGTTTCCTATTCATGGACATTCTCCTCTTTCTATGCGTTGATTAGTTTGATCAAGGACCGCCTAATTCCCTTGGTCTTCATGTAAGTCATGTGCTCTTAAATCGTAATCAATTCAGGTTGGATTTGGTTTGTTCTTGATTCTTATCATACAAGGCATTTGTAATCTCATGGTTAAATACATGTTAATCTTATGTTTTTATGTTGTTTTATTTTGTTTTAGTTGTTTTTGTTGTTTTCAATATAAAAAAGGCCCCTATTGGAAATCCAATAAGGGCCATTCTTTTATTCACCCACCACTATGTTCCGTTCACATTATTGTACAGGTTATTACGTAGCAAGCTCATGTTGAATGACTTTACTATATGCTAAAAAGTCTAACCGCTCCACTTGATACAAATCATAAATCTGATGCCCATGGTTTATCGATTTATATATTGAATGGTTTATAGCATTTGCTAATTTGGCATACGATAGTTTTTCTACCGCCTTCTTCGATCGAATATTTTGTTTTCGGACTTTCAAGAATACCGTTTCGATATTATGTTCAAGGAATAGTTCAGTAAAAAAGGATTCTTTCGCTCGTTGGTTATAACCTTTTCCAAAAAAGGGAGCTCCCATCCATGTGGCTAAGAAGCCTGTTTTATTAACAATATCATATAGCTCAATGGTACCAATGGGATGACCCAGCTCGTTAAGAATTGTTCTGGAAATACATGTCCCCTGTTGTTCTTCAACAATTAACTGTTTGGTTATGAATAAATATTGTTCATAAAATTGGCATTTATAACGAACGTAAGGAAAAACCGCAGGGTCCGTTATTAGGTTATACAGTGAATGACATTCGTGTAAATCACGTTTTTTTAACATTAAATCTACCACCTTGCCCTTATATATCGCTCTATCAAACAACTTAAGTATATAAAAGGAACTAAGGAATTTTATTAATTCTATATGGTCATTTTGTAAAAATAAAAGTAATCGATCGATCATAAATGTTGATTCTAGGTTGCGTGCAATCCTAACCAGCATTCGACTTGACTATCCGAGATATAAATGAAACAATATTTATGAAAAATCGATACTTTTTAACCGGAGTGATTACATGGACATCCTATCAATGCATAACGGGAAACACTGCGTTCCAGAATGGAAATGGCATGTTCCCGTCGGTTGTCATCCAGGCTTTACCTTGTGGAGTATTTGGGGCGGAGAAGGTCAAATCAGGCTAGGCAAGAACTGCTACAAATTAAGCATAGGCGATGTTTTTTTTATCAATTATCAGAACGAGGTCGACGCTTATCAAAGTGAGCATACCAGTCTCGATGTACGTTACATTGATTTCACATTGCAAAACCCGGATATCTTGTGTGACTTGCCTGAGCATCGTCATTTTGATCAATATCATTTTGTACTTGAGCTTTTCAATCGCTTTCGTTTAGCAGAAGAGAGAAACAACATAATGCAAATGGAAGTATGGCTGCAAGCACTTATTACGGAATATCAACATATAACGCCAACAGCAACCGGAGCATATACAATAAAAATGAATGAGCTATGCCGTATGTTTCAACAACACCCGGAGCAGCAATATGATATGAGCGAACTTGCCCAGAACTTTTCTCTTACGACAGATCATTTTATTCGCATTTTTAAACAGGAACGTGGTGTTACACCCTACGCGTATCTGCAGAACTGCAGATTGGATACAGCCAAGACTCTGTTACGCATGTCTACGCTAAGTATCACGGACATTGCAAGCAGTTGCGGCTTTTCGGATATCTATAATTTTTCTCGTTTTTTTCAATCAAAAACAGGAATGTCTCCAAGCAGATTTCGTAATTGAAATGCTTTTTCAGTCCATCATTCAAATTGGACGGGCGTGCCATTTTCAGCGCTCAAATAAACCATATCTAGCATTTGTGTAATTTGAAGTCCCTGTTGAGGCGTGCAAGGTACCTCTTCATCATTGACAATGGCATTCAAAAACGCTTGCCGAACATTTGGCATTTTTGAAATACCCTTATCATCTAAAGGAATGTCTTGAACCTCTCCGCCGATTTCCAAAAACAATTTATGGCTCGCAGCATTCCCATCTCCTACTACTCTATGCAAGACCGCACCACCCTTGGAGCCATAGATTCGTGTTGAAATTACCTCGTTCTCTCGGTTACTGGCCCAGGATGCTTCCAATTCAAGCATCACCCCACCCTTCATACGAAACATAGCTACCCCCATGTCTTCAAGCTCGAAATTCTGAATGCCTTTGCGTGCAGCCTCGTCCTTGGAGACCTTGCAAAACTTGTTTCCTAGTACCCAATCCGGCTCAGGATACCCGCAAAGCCACATCGCACGGTCAAGCATATGGACGCCAAGATCAATAAGCGCTCCACCGCCGCATACTTCTTTTCCAGATGAAAGCGGATACCACCATGGCACCCCTCGTCTTCGTTGCCACAGCGTCCGCACATAATAGATATCGCCGAGCTTGCCTTCGTCAATCACGGATTTTAACGTTTGGCATTCGTGTAGAAAACGCTGATTGAAGTTGATCATCAACTTTTTGTTGTGCTTTTGAGCGGCTTCAAGCATTTTTCTCGCCTCTGCTGCATTTCTCGCCATAGGCTTTTCACACAGTACATGCACGCCCGCTTCCATCGCCTGAATGGAAAGCCTCATATGCAAGAAATTAGGAACTGCAAGGCTAATCGCATCCAAATTTTCCTCTTTCAGCATCTTCTCGAAATCCGTATATTTTTTTGAAATGTTATATGTGTCGCCTATCTCTTTCAGTCTTGATTCATCAACGTCACACAACACAATTTCTTTCACGGTGTCGCTGCTAGCGTAGTCTTTAACATGACTTGCCCCCACAGTTAATCCGACTACACCTACTTTAAGTTTTCTGTTATTCACGTTTATCCCCCCTTTATTTTATTTCAGAAGCATAGATCACGATAATTCTTAAATCCTCTGGACCGTTATTAATAAGACCGTGACTGCCGCTTGCACGGCAGACGCTTATGTCGCCGGCCGACATCTCGTATTGGTTACCATCAAGCTCCATGATTCCGTGGCCAGAAATGCAATAATACCACTCTTCCATCGGAGCATCGCTGTTATGTTGGTGATAGCCGAAGGTAGAACCTGGCGGGATGATATCATCATGAATGAATTTGATGTACTGCCTATCGCTTGATGCAACCGTTTGAATAATATCCTTTAACTGAAAAGGACCTGTCCCACCATGGCAATTTTGACGAGTCTCATACGCTTGAGACTTGTTTTCGATAAAATCTGTTTTTTTCATACATTAAAACTCCTTTTCAAATATGAGTTGTGTTAAACATTTTGATACATTAATCATAGGCTTGACAAACTGGATAGTAAATGGAAAAAGGCGATATTTTTTATGAAAAATCGATATATCATAGAATACTCCTGATGATCCGATTGATAACGAGTTTGCCCAAAAATAAAATAAGCGTTCACCCCATGGAATGAACGCAGTTGTTAATTATGGATAACTATCCTGTATATCTTGGCGCTAGCAAGTATCGCCAAAAACATTAAATAGTTTTACTTATAATATGGGACCTTCCATCATCATCACAATTTCTAAATATCAATCGACTAAAATTGTACACACCGTTATTCCAAACATGAAAATCATGGAAACCATCCTTAATCAGAATTTGATAAAAATGATTAAGATGATTCTCCGATTGGTGTCTAAACCCATCTATAGATTTTATATAGCTGCCATTCGCTACTCCGTCTGCATCGCCACATGTGGTATATAGTAAATGAAGATTATGTACGCAAGAAGCAAGACTGTCTCCAAGCGTTGTACCATCACTCGACGTAGGAGCGTTTGAAAAAGTACCCACATAAGCGAACAAATCTATCATCCCTGGTGCGAGCACTGTCTTATCCAACTCGTTATTCCAGGCACTCTCTGTGCCAGTGATACGCGTTGAATCATGCCGATAACCACCGATGATCAGATTCAGCGCTTGCATTCCCCCCATCGAAAGCCCAGCAATCGCTCTGTGGGTGCGGTTATATATGATTCCCTCATGGGAGGTATCTGTTATATCTGCGAAGGTTTTGTAAGTGGATTCTATACATGGAATCAGATCATATCTCAGCTCATAATCAAAGTAATAGAATCCCAGCATATTGGTTCCTTCGGGATTGAAGGAGGTGTCTGTCCAGTCATACGCGCTTCTTCCGTTAGGAAATACGACGATCAACGGATCGATATCACCGTTGGCAATGAGATTGTCAAATAGATTGCAAATGATAAATCGTCCGTCAACTTTACCGTTGCTGCTTAACCACTCATATTGATCTCCGCCTACGCCATGAAGCAAATACATGACATTGTATTTGACAGAGTCATCTGGGTCATAAGCAGCAGGTAAGTAAACGTTGCATTTCTTCATTATGGTATCTCCCGCAACCGTTTCTCTTCCTGCTTCACTCCAATCAATGTTCCGATCTGTTACAAGCTGTCGATTCCTATCAATATAGTTACTTACCTTATAGGAAACCTCTTGAACCGTACCTTGAAGCTCTTCATTCGCTGACTTAAAATATTCGGCAGGCACTGCCGTCACGTTCCTGCTTTTCATGGATCATTATTCTCCCTTCGGATATATTTTTTCCAGTTAGCTCCATTCCGCTCCAAAAGCCCAAAAACAAAGCTGCCGCACATGTCATCCATGTGCGGACAGCCTTCTTTCTATTCTTTGCTGGTGTTATTGCACGTGTTGAGCATCCATAATCCTAATGATGATAACCACCGCTTCTGCGCGAGTACTGAAAGCTTTCGGCTTCAGCAAACCGTCTTCGTAACCGTTGAACACACCCTTAGCGGTCAAAGCCGCAAGCGGCCCTTGTGCCCAGGGGGAGACGTCTCCACTATCCTTATAATCCAAGCCGCTGTTGGCAGATGCCAACTGTGCGGCACGTGCAAGGATTACGGCCATTTGTTCCCGGGTGATGTTGGCATCTGGGCCGAAAGTTCCGTCCTCATAGCCATCCACGATTCCCAGCTCCGCAGTGGTTGCAATGGCTTCCTTCGCCCAGTGACTGGCAGTATCAGCGAAATCAGTTCCGCTTGCAGCGTTCAGATGAAAAGCTTTGACGATTATGGATACGAACTCGGCTCTTGTTATATTTGAATCGGGCTGGAATGTGCCGTCTTGGTAACCGTCAATCACGCCTGCTTTTACAAGTTCTTGGATACCTGCTTCCGCCCAGTGTCCTTTAATATCAGTCAAGGCCGGAGGTTTGACCGATGCTGACTTTGCTGCCGCCAATACGGCAAACTTGGTGAAGTGCGTCACGCTGCCGGAAACGGTGCCTTTTACCAAGTCAATCTTAATATCGTCCAATTTTATCCATTTGCCGGTTTCTTCATTGTACCAGTACAGGGCCACCTCATGCTCATCATCCAACAAGCTGGTGTTGAACGGTAGGGTAATACTGACTGGTTTCTGGAACGATCCAGCTACGTCCTTGATAATCTCGTACACATCTCCAGCCAGCTTCAAATCCGGATCCGGCTTCAGTTGTGAGGTGTCACTCAACTTTTTAATGCTTACATATATGTCACTTCCTATTGCTCCTGCCGGCAAGTTAACGGTCGCTCCATTATTCTCTATCTTGCCGTCTGTGTCTTTTTGTACCTTAACTGACCCTTCCAGTATTGGAGGCGAGATAGAGGAAGAGGAAGTCTGCGAGGTCGACGGGTCGGAAGGCTGCACTTGCTCAAGCTTCATAACGCCGAATCTCGAAGTATTCTGATAGGATTGCCCTGTTGGATCGCTCCAAGCAAATACGCTGTCACGGCTTCCTCCGTCTTGATCATTATTAACCTGAAAGTCAAATCCGATCACGGTTCCAGCTTGTGGAGTAATCGTATCCAGCGCTATAGCCGTTTCTACAACGTAACCTCCATTAATAATTTTGGTAGCCGATGTATAGTTATTCTGGGTTGCATGTCCGCCGACGGTCTTTATATTCTTGAAATTAATCCGGTATTGACCATCGTCACCTTGGTAACTGTCCGTTTTTCCGTTGTTCTGATCAACGAAAATCTCCATCGAATCCTGCTCCCATGCGTTGGCATTGGCATCGCTCAAATTGCTGTCTAGCACAACCGCATAGACATAGAGGTTATCCTTATCCCACATGGCACGCAATTGAGCTTTGGCGACTGCATTGTTATGCTGCTCTACCAGTACATCAGTTGTATAAACTGGCGCATTCGCCCACTTGCTGTCCATTTCGCCATCGATTGCAGGCGTTCCGTAAGAAGCACTTGCCACTTTTACGGCATCGATATAAGTCAAGATCCCGTAACCAAGCAAGTCGTTGTCCTGCGTGTTCCGTGGATCACTCCAAGATACGATAACGCCATTGCTCCCATGCTCCGTACCGTCATTAATCCCCTTATCGGTGGCTCTTACGTCAAACTTCACTCCCTTGCCTAATGTGCCTGCCATCGGGATTGATGCTTGCAACACATAACCGTCGGTTCCTTCTGTAATTCGAGCATCATTTCGTGCGAATGTATATTTCTTAATGCCGTTGTCATCCACGAAGAGTTCTATTAGATCCGTCGCGGTTTTGGTCATGTCTTTGACCGCTACGCGGGCATACACATGTTGTTCATCCCACAA
This sequence comes from Paenibacillus qinlingensis, assembly GCF_013204845.1. Classification (GTDB taxonomy): domain Bacteria; phylum Bacillota; class Bacilli; order Paenibacillales; family NBRC-103111; genus Paenibacillus_E; species Paenibacillus_E qinlingensis. The sequence continues at coordinate 92,392 of NZ_JABMKY010000029.1, read as the reverse complement.
GGTTTTCACTTCGGCCTGAAGGGTACCTAATTGTTGCGTTTTCAATGCCGGAACCGTGTTCCAAACCGGATCCGAAGCATTAGCCGGTGTACCTTTCGCTGTATTTGCTGTCTGCGCGGTTATTGGCAGATGGGAGGGTGTCAACGTCTTTACGGCTTCAATCATTCCCCAATAAGCATATTTGGCTTGATACTGCACATCGAATGGGAAAGGAGCATCTTTACGGGTTGTACCTTGGTTATCAAGCCAGGTATGGTCATCTGCAATCCCCCATATCGTAACATTGCTGATCCATCCGTCAGGATTATAGGCCTGCGTGTTCGAGGCAGCCTGTTTGCCCTCATTGTCCAACCGAACAAGCTCTTGGAACAATTGCTTATAACGGTAGCCTTGTTTCACAAGGCTGGTATCCTCATAGCTGGTGGAGCTGTTGTCGGTATAAACCGAAACGTCAAGCTCCGTTATTTGATTGTCGAGTCCGGCTTCTCCAAATTTCCGTATGGAATCAGAAATTTGCTCGATGGAGGGGCCACCTATGCTGATGTGCGTTTGATGACCCACACCGTCAATTGGAACTCCCTCGCCTTTTAGTTTAGTCACCAAATTAAACAAAAAGTCGCGTTTGGCCGGATCCTGCGTACTGTAATCGTTGATATATAGTTTAGCGTTTGGCAATTCTTGACGCGCAACCCTAAAGGCTGTACGGATGAAATCCAAGCCAGTCAGCGTATACCACTCGCTCTTCCGCATGCCATCCGGCTGTCCCGGATCAATAACTTCATTGACCACGTCGACGGCATTAATTGGCACTTCCATGGAACTATAGTGACGCGCCACGGTTTGAATATACGTCGTCAGACGGTCAAGCACCAACTGTTTATTCTCCGGTGTAGCTGCAAGCGGCTGACCTTGCGCATCCTTAAACATCCATTCCGCAGCCTGCGAATGCCAAGCAAGGGTATGCAGCCGGAAATTCATCATGTGATCTTTGGCATATTGTGCGATCTTGTCTGCTTCCGTCCAGTTCCATTGCCCTTCTGTCGGTTCCAGAGAACCCGGTTTTGTAGCATTCTCAGCTACGAGGGAGCTATAGTGATAATCTAGAAGCGTGTGAACATCGGAAGTAAGCTGATCTCCTGTTACGGCAGCACCGACTTTAAAGTTGTCCGCATAAATGTCCTTCAAAGGATCAATATCCGTTTGAATCGGCTTCGGCCCGGATACTTGACCCACATAGGACAAATCGAAATCGTCTATATAGAAGGATCTTGCATCTTCGTACTTGTTGGCTACTTCCACGTATGCATTCAATACGGTCGGAGTGGCAGCAACGGTAAACGCACCGGTCAATTGTACCCATTGATCAGAAGTTACAGTCACGTTTGACGAAACATTCGTATATGTACTATCGCCGCTCTGTACAGAAAGCCGCAATACAGTGGGGGATTGTCCTGGAGCCATTTTTACCCAAGTCGACAAATTGTACTTGTAGCCCTTGGACATCTTGCCAAGGACGTTCAGCAAAGGCCCATCATATTGCTCGGATACCGTGGTCAGCAAGCTCTTGGAGCCGCTTGCGGTGTGATTGTCTGCCGTCGAAATATCGATATTGCCGGAGCCGTTTCTGCGCACCCAATTTCCTTGTCCGTCCTCAAAGGAGGATTGGACCCCAGTTTGGTCAACTGTTCCCGAATCAACTGGTGCAGACGGCGTAACATCCGTTAACTGTACTTCATCGATATAGAGGTCCTCGGTCGTGGTGGAAGCTGAATCCGACTCGACCCAAATTTTGAACGACTTCGTATCCCCTGGAAGCTCGTATCCCTTTAGTTCAAAAGTGGTCCATTCGGTGGAACTAACCGACTTATTCACTACCAGCCATGGATATTTGTTGGTCAGTGAGGCAGCATCGACATTAGAAGCGATATGGAAATTATCGGTTCCTGCTCCGACTTTAAGCTTCAGTGACAAATCATACGTATGGCCAGCTTGTGTGTATGAAGTCAAATCCAGGAACGGGGAGCTATTACTTGCAGCACGGTTCGTCATCGCCAGGGATTTGGAGCCAGCGGAGGCCGTTGCCGACGTCACGGCAATTAAACCGTCTCCCATCCAGGATACCTTAACCCAACCGCCAGTTTGGTCGTCTTCAAAACTTTGGGACAATACGACCGTATTGCCGGCAGCCGATGCCATCACGGGTACTAGAAGTTGGGGGGCGATCATCCCAAACAGCAGCACGATTGCCATCCATACATGAAGTTGTTTTCTCACAAGCATTCTCATCCTCCTCTTTCTGCAATCGCTTACAATTTTATTCCAATTTCATTCTACAACTTAGGCAATTGGCTTCACATACTCAAAATAAAGAATAATCCCCCCTCAATTATGTCAATTTGCCTACCTGATTACACGCCAAAATGCTTGCTTAGGACGGAGATCTCCATCGAATAGAAACGGCCAATTCTTTCTGCCGCGAACAGGAAAGTTGTCCAACCATGTATAGTTATCAGCCGCTCCCCAGAACGTTACCGACGTAATGACTCCTCGATATTCTTTAAATAGCCTGAAGATATCCTCGTACCGCTGCTCCTGAAGCTCCACCATCTGCTCAGTGGGTACCAATAGATCGGTTCGCATGTCCTCAAATTGAAACATGGAGAGATCTAACTCGGTGATGTGAAGCTCCAGATCGAGGGAAGCGTAAATCTCGATCGCTTGCCGAATTTCATCCAAGGAAGGACCATGGATATTCCAATGTCCCTGCATACCGATACCGTGAATAGGAACTCCCTTGTCCTTCAATGAACGGACGAGATGATAAATCTTATCCCGTTTGACAGGCTCTGTCTCGTTGTAGTCATTATAGAATAAAAGTGCATTCGGATCGGCTTCATGTGCTGCCTCGAAAGCATGACGGATATAATCCTCACCCAGGATCTCCAACCACTTGGTATTACGCATGACCAGGTCCGCCTTATCTTCTATCGCTTCATTGACGACATCCCACGCATACACCTTGCCCTTGTAGCGACCGGCTACCGTACGAATATGCTCCTGCATCCGCAAGAGAACCATTTCTTTGCTGGCTGTACCGCCAGAAGGGCCTTCGAATATCCAATCGGAGGTTTGATTGTGCCAGACCATCGTATGCCCCCGAACGGCAATCCCGTTCTGCATGGCGAAATCCATGATTTCATCCGCTGCCTCAAATGTGTACCGCTCTTCCTCTGGATGGATCTCCCCAAACTTCATCTGGTTCTCCGCTGTAATGCTGTTATAATGCTGGGCGATGAAGTTTCCTTCGGATCGGATGATCTTCGTGCTAACAGCAGCCCCGATTCTGAATATGCCCTGATAAGCCTCGTGTAAATTCGGTACCTTGTTGTTCATAAATTGATAAACCTCCTCATCATCCCCTGTTTAAACAGGCCATCTATGTTATATGATATAGAATCTGACTACACTTACCATTCACAGATTAAAGAACTCTCCCCCATTTTCTTAAAATTTTTCAAGATTGTGGGCGATGTTTTCAGTCGCACTCCTAACTAAAAGAGGCTGTCCCACTGGCGCATCACATTTAGATGTAAAAACTACAGCTAATGTGCTCGAATTTGAGGTGTTTTCGTGATTAGATGGAAAAACTACAGGTAAATTCTATGAAATTCGAAAAATCGATAGAATTGAAGAAATTTAACTACAGAAAATACAGTTAATCATCCGAATTCGCTAAATCTGTTTTAAATAGATGGAGAAAATTCAGTTAAATTACCGGAACTCGTTTTATTATTTATGGGTCAATAACGAAAAAAGAGGCGTTTCAAAAAGTCTACATAGACTTTTGAGACAACCTCTTCATTGGCGTCCTTTATGCTTTGCTTAACTGTCTAAACACACCGGGCTTGTCAGAGACACGTTTCTCAAACTCTTTGAGGAAATGATGATAGTGCACGTATCCGATCTGCTCTGCAATTAGACGAATCGTCTCATCCGTTTCACATAGCATACGCTTCGCCGCGTTAATACGCAGGTCATGAATATATTCAATGATGCCTACACCGTTCCGCTTCATAAACGCTTGACCTAAGTATACGGGGTTCATGAAGAACCGTTCTCCGATATCTTTAATCGTCAGTGTTTCGCGGTAATGCTCCTGGATAAAACGCTCAATAACTCGAAGTGGATGACCGGAAAACTTCTCTTTATGCTGCTTCAGCTGGCTCATATACTGCTGCACATACGCTTGCAGAGATTCCTCCACTTCCTGTAAGGAACGATGCTCCCTTCTCAAAAAATCGCGAACACGAGGCAGCGCCTCTGAGTCAATCCCCATTTCCCGCATCACAGCAGCACTTTTTAATACTATGCGTATGACCAGCAAATGAACGACTTCCCGGGCCGTTTTATTAGCTGACAGTATCACAAACATTTGCGTAATTAAGTCCTCAACTCGCTTATTCTGAAGAGCCTCAAGGGCACTTTGAATGTCATCTACGATAGCAACCGCATGAAGATCATAGCTGATTTGCTTGTGATGAATCTTATCGTAATCGAGTGGGCCACCGGATATATGAAAGAAATGATGCACGGATGTCTCCAGAGCACCTGCATACGAATTTTCTATATGACGGAGGGATTCCACCCGTGGTCCTATCGAGAGACAGCATTCGATACCTTGCTCATGTAGATCTTCGTATACCTGCCCAGCCCATTCCTCTATTTCAGGAAATGACTCCATAACAAGCCCGTCCTGACTCCCAAACAAGTCGATTGCATGAGCTTTTCGCGAAAGGAAGTAGCGTGCATCGAGCTCTTGTTTCGTGCCGCTAAGCCATTCTACATGAATGTACCTCCAGCCCTGATCCCCTTGTGCCAAGGGATCTAGGATGTCCCCAACGTTTCCGTCTGTTGCTGAAATTTCCCCCCGAAGCATTTGAGCAAGCAGCGTAGGAACTAGACGGTCGGTAACGAGGTCATGACGCAGCCTTTGCTGTTCTCTCTGCTGCAACTCTTCAATAACGGATTGAATAACAGCCTCCCATTCCCTGTCCAAAGCCGGTTTTAGCAAATAATGCTTTACCCCATACCTTAAGGCGGATCGTGCATATTCGAAATCATTGTAGCCGCTTAAAATGATGAATACGGGGTCGATGCCTGCCTTTTGCACCCGATCGATTAATTCTAATCCGTCAATGACCGGCATCCGAATATCCGTCACAACGAGATCAGGCTTACAGGTTTCCATGCAGGCTAGAGCTTCTTCGCCGTTCTCGCACATGTCTACGATTTCAAAGCCAAGCTCTTCCCATTCGACCATGAGCTTTATACCTTCCAAAGCGAAAGGCTCATCATCCACGAAGATAACCTTATACATGTCCGATCGTCTCCTCCTGTTTCCTAATAAGACTCAAAGGAATCTGTATGGTAACGCTCGTTTTCTCGAAAGGGATACTTTCAATTTGGAATAAGGAGCGATCCGCATAAAACAGATTTAAACGTCGATACACATTGCGAAGTCCGATGTTCTTGCCGTTGTCTTCTCCTTTATACAGACTCTGAACAATTTCATCCAATTTTGTGCTGTTCATACCAATTCCGTTATCTTCGACCTTCATGAGCATGTTCATCCCTGCTCTTTCGACAGATATCCGAATTCTGCGATTCCCTTTCACCGATTGAAGCCCATGCTTGCAAGAGTTCTCCACGAGCGATTGAATACTCATCTTCGGGATTCGGTAAGATAGAACAGAGTCGTCAACGGACAATTCATAGTGGAACCGATCTTGGAATCTGAACTTCTCGATCTGGAGGTACATTTCAGTGAAGCTTAGCTCTTCTTCTACTGTCACCAAATCCTCCTTCCAGCTTAGCAGCCTTCTCAAAATCTGAGATAAGTTTTGTATAATTTCTATCACATGCTCATAACGATATTTCTTGCATACAACAAGAATCGCATTTAACGTATTGAACAGAAAATGAGGATCTACTTGGCTCTGCAAATAATTCAGCTCGGCCTGTACGCGTTCTAGCTCCAAATCCTTTTTTTGAATTTCGAGTTTGTACACGTCGTTAATTAAATTACGAATTTTCTTCGTCATCAAATTAAAGCTGCGAAGAAGATGACCAATCTCATCTTTTCCTTCATACATCGTAATGGGTTCGAACCTCTCATTTTTCACCAACTGCATATGTTTGGAGAGCTTTCTTACCCGGAAATTGAAAGAGTGCATAATGATGTAAATCAATATCGTCGGAATGATCGTACTAATGAGCGTCAGCCAAATAAAGAAGTGGATGACTCCCCTTCTCTCCTCCGCGATTCGACTTCCCTCAGGAATTCCGACCAGACGCCAGTTCAGCACATAACTAGCGTTACTAAGAGGATTGACAAAGCTCTTCTCAGGTAAACCTGTCAGTTGAGAAGCCTTAGATACAGGGAGTGTTGGGAGCAAAGGGGCACTTCCCTTGAACGCACCTGCTGATTCAAGAACAAGCCGATTTTCCTCATCCACGAGCTTGATCAACAAGTAATTACGCTCTTTATCAAACAGCTCCAGCAGCTTATCCATTCGAATATCGATACGCAAATATTTAGAGAATTTCATAAGGTCTGGGAAATTGTCCAGCTTCCGAATAATACTGACATATACCAATTTTTCCTCGGGATTCATGGGATTCGTATCCAAATAAGAGGTCACTGTCACTTTATCTTTATTTCCGTTCATCTTCTGATACCATTCACTCTTCAGATCATTAGGCTTAAGCATAAAGTAGCTTCCACCATTGGATAGCGTTGGGTTCGATGTGTAGACACCAATCCAAGAGATATAGGGATAAATATTCGGATACTGCCCCAATTTGTCTCGGAGGTAACTGTCGTATTCTTCGTAATAAGCAACATTATCCGAGTACGTAAATTCGAGCATCTCATTAAATACACGATCAGCGGAAACAGCGTTGCCAATCACAACACCTGAATTCACCATTTGCATGATTTCATTTCCGACCCTATCCAGAGAAATCCGCAAATTATCCATCTCTCGACGTTCTGTATTTTTGCTATCCTGTAAGAAAAATAAGCTGTTTATACACAATATGGGCAGCAACACACACATCAAGTAAATGATCAGAAACTTGAACTTCAGGGGAATATCATTAACAATACGCAACAGTTTCCATTTCCCGCTCATATTTGCTCTCCTTGTCAATCATAGGTTAACCCTTCTTGTAGGCAGAGGGTAACAGGCCAGTAAGTGCCTTGAACTTGGTTACGAACTGTTCGGAATCCGAGTAGCCGACACGATCAGCGACATCGGATATTTTCAGTTCTTCTCGGCGAAGTAATTTTTTGGCCTCGTCGATTCGTACGACATGTAAATATTCATTGAACGTGAGGCCAACTTGCTTCTTAAACCTCTGGCCAAAATACGCAGCATTCAGCCTAAAATGCTCGGCAACAACCTGCAGTTGCAGCTTTTCTCTATAGTGCGATTTGATATAGTCACCTGCTGCGGTTACGACTTCATCTTGCCCTACGCCTTTTTTCTGACCCATCCACTCTGCAGCTTGCAGAATTTCTTGTGTTACTTTGCGCTCCAAGAGCCCAATATCCATTGGAACAGTGGGAACCAACCAATTTGAAGCCCAATTAGGATCACCGCCCAATTGGGTAATTGACTTAAGAATTTCAAGCTTAATATTGTCTACATAAGCACTTACCCAAGATTCAGATACGGACTGCCTCGAAAAAGCGATAAATAACTGGTGTACGTGGTCTCGCACCGTTTCTGGACACCCACGTCCTACGGCTTCTAGGATAGATTCCGTCATACCAAATGCAGGAAGCGTCTCCGCTGACCACTCTCCTTGATAGATGTAAATCCCTTCCGTTCCAGAAGGGAATTTGCACATTTCGGCTATAAGCCCCTCACGAAATGCTTCTTTTAACGCATGCGGCCCCTTATGCTCGGTACTAATCGAAAAGGAGATCGCTGTGCCCCAGTCATGTCTGACATCGGTCATAATCTCTGTCATCATCGAAGTAGGAAGTTCGCGTTCCTCCGGTCCTGTGACCAGCAAGAATCCATGGCGTTCTTTCCCAACTCCAAATGGAAGCATCCTCACTTGCTTAAGCTTCATCTTATCTGCAATAAGCTGCTTCAGGTCTGACTGATTTTGAGCGTGAAGATTAGGTTCAAGTAAAACACAGCGGAAGCTAGAATGTTCATGAAGATTCAGCAAAGCGCTCGACTGCTCAATCCATTTCTGCCTGTTTTCTCCCTGCAACAATTTTGAAATCGTTTCCAATCGTAAGCAATCTAAAGCAGCACTTTCGAACTGACTAGCAGCTATACGCTCTCGAATCGTAACTGCGACCGCTTCCACTGCAGCTACAAGCTCCGCTTCCATCAAAGGTTTCATCAAATAATTGGCGACACCATGCCGCATCGCTGTTTTGGCATATTCGAAATCCGCATATCCACTCAAAATGATAAATTTCATTTCAGGATGGAGACAGGACGCTTGTTCAATCAATTCCAAGCCGTCTATCACAGGCATTCGAACATCCGTCAGTACCAAATGAGGCTGGACCGATGCTATCATAGCTAAGGCGTCTTCCCCATCTGAAGCCTCTCCGCACACGACAAAGCCTAGGCTATTCCAATCAATCATCGTCCGCAGTCCCTCTAGCATGTAAGGCTCGTCATCGGCAAACATAACCCTCAACATAAGAATCACCTCACTTCAGAAAGTCGATATGAACTATTATATAGGATAAGATGAGTTTCTATAAAGCAAAAACCGTCCCAGCACCGAGCTGAAACGGGAAATGATTATAATTATCGCTTGCTACGTCTTATTCTTTGACACTTCCAAGGTTCATACCGACAATAAAATACCTCTGCAGAAAAGGATACACGAATAGAATCGGAACCGCCGCCACAATTGTAATTGCCGCACGTATGGAAGCAGGCGTAACCATAGCCTTCGTTTGATTCGTGTTTGCACCGGCTAGAAGACCTGGATCATTGTTGCTGTTCATCGTAGATCCAAGCAGCTTCATCATTTCGTACTGAAGTGTACTCAGTTTCAAATCAGAAGAGGCATACAGGAAGGTATCGAACCAGGAATTCCAAGAGCCAACCGCAATGAACAAGGCGATGGTTGCTAGTACAGGCGTACACAGCGGGAGAATAATTCGTACAAAAATGGTGAAATCACCTGCTCCATCCATCTTCGCAGACTCAACCAAGCCTGATGGAAGCGTACGAATATACGTCCGAATGACGATCAGATTAAACGCACTTACCATCCCAGGGAAAACGTATACCCAGAAGTTGTTCAACAGTCCCAAACTTTTAATCAGAAAGTAATTAGGAATTAGCCCTGCATTGAAATACATCGTCAACACAAAAATTACACCTATTATTTTACGGAAAATATATTGGGGCTGCGCCAGCGTATAGGCAAGCATGGAGGTGAGAAACACACCCAGTACGGTTGTTGTAACTGTACGAGCCACTGAAATCCAAGCCGCATGATAGATCGTACCGGAAATGAAAATCGCCTTGTAATTTTGCAATGACCAGGATCTCGGCCATAAGTAAATGCCCCCACGAAGTGCATCATTTCCTTCATTAAATGAAATCGTTAAGGTGTGAAGGAAAGGATAAAGCGTAACTATAGCTAGAAGGAGCATGAAGATGCCATTCATCGTATGGAACAAAATGGGCTCAATTCGAGCTCTGCTAACAGTTGTTGTCCCCATCGTCATTTCTCCTTTATATCAACCGCTCTTCACCAAGACGCTTGGCGGTAGAATTTGCAATAAGAATAAGGATTATGCTTACAACCGTTTTGAAAATGCCTGCCGCAGTTGCCAGCGAATAATTACCTAGCGCAATACCGTACTTAAGAACGAATATATCAATCGTTTGCGAATAGTCGACAACCAACCCATTGCCGAGCAGGTATTGAATTTCAAAGCCTGCATCCAGGATGTGTCCAATGTTCATAATTAAGAGAATAATAAAAGTCGACTTGATCCCGGGCAGTGTGACGTACAGGATCTTTTGGTAACGGTTTGCACCGTCGATCCCGGCAGACTCGTACAGCGATGGATCAATCGCAGTGATTGCCGCTAGGTAAATAATGGTATTCCAACCCACTTCTTTCCACACATTAGACAAGCCCACAATCCCCCAAAAATATTTACCTTCGCTAAGCCACATCACAGGCTCCTTAATAAGGTGCAACTTCATCAACAGTTGATTCACGATACCATCATCAATCGATAACGAAGTCGCTACGATACCCGCAGCAATAATCCACGACAGAAAGTGAGGCAGATAGGATATCGTTTGGATAGACCGCTTCCAGAAACGAACTTTGATCTCATTCAGCAACAGAGCTAAAAGTATGGCTGTTGCAAAACCTAAAACCAAATTGATAATACTCATAGCAAGTGTGTTGCGAAGCACCGTCAAGAACGTATCATCTTGAAATATAAATTTAAAATGCTTCAATCCCACCCACTGCTGTTTGGAAAATTTTAAAGCCGGGCGATAATTCTGGAAAGCCATCAACCAGCCCCAAATTGGAACATAATTAAAGATTAGAATATATATCACGATGGGAAAAGACATCATAATTAACTGCTTCTGGTTTTTTATCGTCTTCCAACTTAAACCGACGCCGATTTCCGGATCAATTTTTTGCTTTTTCTTTAATTTTTTGGGCAGTATGGTCTCGTCCATCGACATTTCCTCCTAGGAAGTAAAGCGGAGAAGACCTGAGTCTCCCCCACTCCACTGCATGATCTATCCCTTTATTTACTACTCCAGTTCTTAATACGCCAGCTGATTTGATCATTGATACGATCTTCGTAAACTTTATAGTTACTTTTGGAAATTTGATCCACATATTCCTTCCATACACCTTCAAAGTCATCCGGTTTGGCCAAAATAGCTTTCGGCAAATACTTTACAGCTAGGTCGTTCATCTTCGTATTGGCTACTTTCGCTGGGGAACCATCCACCAAATCAATGCTCCACGCTGGGTAGTATACGGGATTCTCCGCTGGTGTTTTGAAGAACTCAGCCCATGTCTTATGGTTATACGCTTTCAATACTTCTTGATCCTGCGGCTTTAAGCTGTCATAGAATTCTTGCGGCTGTGTTCCTGGATCTGTCGCATTCCCGTCACTATAGGTCCCTTGCATCTTAGGTAAATTAGCGAAGAACGCTTCCGCTTTATTGCCAAGCTTCCATGTATTATCGTCCGCTTTAGCACGTTGTTCAGGGGTACGAGCGAACTTGCCATCCTTCACCATATAGTCATCGCCTTGAATACCCCATTGGAGTGTCTTCTGCCAATCTTCGGTCATTAGTGAGTCAAGGAATTTGATAATTTGAACCGGATCCTTAGCTTTCGTCGAAATCCCGTATCCACGGTTGATGTTCAATACTGGACGGTCACGGTAGTACTCTTTGGCGCCTGGGTACAAGAGAGGGAACCCAACGTAGGTACTGCCAATTTTATTTTGTGAAATCAGTGAGCGTTCGCCATCACCAAAGTTCCAATGTTGATCAAACATCCCAATGACACGGCCGCTAGCAATTTTCGCTAAGTACTGATCGTAGTTCTGCACCAGAGCTTCCCTATCCATTAACCCTTGCGCATTAATCTCATTCAGTTTTTTGTAATAGGTCTTAGCAATGTCCTTGTCTGCAAATATCTGTGCTTTCCCATTCTCGACGATCACCCCGCCGTCATTAGGGTGTCCAGCTAAATGCTCTGGCGGATTAAGCAGTGGGAAGTTTCTCCAATCGAAGTTCAGCGTCTCGAAGCCGATCATATCTGGATGTTTCGCTTTGTATTTGGCAATGATATCGAAATATTCTTCCAATGTTTTAGGCGTAGGATAGCCCATTTCCTTTAGTACATCCTTTTGCAAATAAAAGCCTGGTCCCTCGTAAGCGGTTTCGTTAAATTGACCACTGAACACGTTGAAATTTGGTAGTACATATAAATGTCCGCTCGCAGGATCCTTCATCTGATTCCATACATTCGCATAGTGCTTCTTTAAATTCGGAGCGTACTTTTCAATCAAATCCTCTAGAGGCACAAAAGCGCCCGCCGCAATTAATTTATCGTTTCCTGTCATGATATCTGCATAATCGCCGCCGGCAATCATGACGCCAAGCTTTTGCTGCAAGTCACCGACCAGAAACTCCATTTTTAGGCTAACGCCTGTTTTTTCTTTAATCAGCTTATAAATCTTATTGTCAGGAGTCGGTTGTTGATAAGGGCTGTCAATGAACAAGGACAATGTGACTGGCTTCATTTCATTGCTCTGCGTTGCAGCAGGTGTTGTCTGGCTTCCATTAGGTGAAGTGGTGTTGCTTGCCGTATCCTTTGCGTCGGTGCAGCCTGTCAATGTTAATCCTAGGGCCAGAACAGGTACCAATGTTGCTAAAACAGGACGTTTTATTTTCATAACCATTTTTCTAATCCTCCCTTATTGTCTCCATAACGATGCATGATTGTTTAGGTCAATGATTTTTATTTGCTTACACTATTTATTATACCTTTCAAGAATGCGCTTACAATTCATAAAATAAAGATATTACCCCTAAAAATTACAGTCATGTAATCACAAATTATAGCAGTGAAAGAAACCGGTGTCATTATTGATTCGTTATTAATTATCCAATAAAGTAAAATTTATGTATAATTGTATTTCCGTTAAGTAAGATAAAGCTCAAACAGCCCTCACCAAGTAGTCTTGGTGAGGGCTGTTCAAAAGAACTAGAAAACTCTTCTTTACCTGAAAAAATGCAAGATTAAATAGGCAGATTGAGGAAAATTCAAGCTAAGCTGCCACGCACCTTGCTCATCCCAATAACTTTCATCAATTGGACCAACTAGTCCCGGACCGGAATGAGCTTCATGAAAATCGTAGGCCATAATAAACACAAAATTCACAGCACAAACGAAAATGTAGTTGCCAACTCATTATATTTACAAAAATGGGAATATTATTAAGAATATTCTGCTATTCAGAGGTGTAAGTAATTGAATCAGATCCAATGCAACGACTCTCCAATGAAAGAGCAGCTCAAACAGCACATCAATGAAATTTCCGATGTCCTTCAACAAAGTTTACATAAAATCGATGATGAGAGCCATTGTATATTGAGTGAATTAGAGGCCATTCAAGACAGGTTTAGAAAAGCTGAATCCATAGCCGCCTCCTTCTACTTGCAATGTTATTTATCCGCATTCTCCATTCAATATCTAGAATTATCAATCGCCGTCAATCATTTATCCCAACGCCGCCATGGGGCCTTGATTGTCATTCAGCGTAACGATGCTATCGAAGCCCATCTTCATAATGGCATCTCTGTAGGAGCAAAAGTATCCTATTCCTTGCTGGAATCCATCTTTTATCCTGGCAATCCCTTGCACGATGGAGCTGTGTTTATTAGTTATGACCACATTGTTTCCGCAGCGAATGTACTTCCCTTATCAGCAACGATTGCAAGCAATAAAAAATTAGGGACGCGGCATCGAGCGGCGATTGGCATTACTGAACGAACAGATGCATTAGCTCTAGTTGTATCCGAAGAAACGGGCCAATCCTCATTTGCCTATATGGGTAAACTGTATCCTATCAACATGGGAGATGTTACTGAATAGCGCATCACTTCTAGTCGATGGCAACTAAGGAGATTACTCGTTTGCCCATACATTGGACTTTTGAACAATTCAAGGCCGAATAAGAAAAAAAACAAAAACAGCAAACGTTTACGTTTGCTGTTCTGCGACTTCGCATCTCACTTCAAAATAGCTCCTGCTGTCAAGGCATTTTCAATTCGTTCATTACCTATCATATATACGATGATCATAGGTAAACTCGAGAGTACCATCGTTGCACCAATAAGTCCCCAGTCTGAAACACCGACGCTAACGAAAAAGCTTAGTAAGCCGACTGTTAACGGCCGGAATTGATCTTTTGACGCTATAATGAAAGCAAGCGGAAACTCATTCCAAATGCGCATGAACAATAAAACGCATTGTGTCATCAGCGCTGGCGTGACAATCGGAAAAATAATTTTGAAGAATGTCTGATAAACGTTCGTCCCATCTATACAAGCAGCTTCCTCCAATTCCTTAGGAAGTGAACGGAGAAAGGCAAATAACATCAGCACACATGAAGCGATTGCGAATCCGGAATACGGTAATATAAGACCCCAATAACTATCCTTAAGATGTAACCATTTTATTAATTGAAATAATGGAATTAATACAACTTCAATAGGCACAATCAACCCTAAAGACACATAGAGTAGTGCCGCCGAATTGAATCTCCATTGCATCCGGCTCAGACAATACGCTAGCATACTCCCCGTCGTCAGTGTGATCACAATGGTCCCTATGGTATAAATCAAACTATTCTCGAAGTAAACAAAGAAATGATATTTTGACAACGCTTCCCTATAGTTTATCCAATCCCATGAATAGGGAATGCCGAATGGATTATTATAAGCTTCACTTTTGGACTTAAGTGACATCGTAATCATCCAGTATAAGGGAAACAGAAATGTACCGCCTATCGCTAGCCAAAATACACGGCTTAAGTATTTCATGATGGTCTCCTCCTTAAAACTCCAGTTTTTCTCTGGCGACGAACCGTTGAATCAGAAAGGAGATGAATAGGCACTCTAGAATAAATACAACCGCAATCGCCGTTCCTTTACCAAATTCTGACGTTTCGAAAGCCACATAATACATTTGGTAAATAACCGTTCTGGACAAATCCCCAGGACCACCGGCTGTCATGACGCGCACTTGCGAATAGAAAGCCATGGAACCTAACGTAGACAAGATTAATACGTATTTCGTTACATCTTGAAGCAGTGGAATCGTAATTCGTAAGCAGACTTGGGTAAAGCTAGCACCATCAATTAGGGCAGCTTCGTAATAATTTTTGGGGATCGTCTTGATTCCCGTATAGAATAGCATGGCGTTCAGCCCAATATATTGCCATAGAAATGTCAAGCCGATGCTTGGCATTACCGTGTTCTTTTCAGTAAGCCAAGAATGAGTCCATGATTCAAGACCTATGGATCTCAGAATACTGTTAAATAACCCCCAAGTTGGTTCATAGAAGGATATCCACATTTCTGAAACGACCGTAACTGACAAAATTGCGGGAAGCATGGCAGATGTTTTAAAGAAACGACGTAACTTTGGAGTTTGAACATCCATAAAAAGAGCAAACATTAAGGAAAACGGCAAACCCAGAAAAACGGAAATTCCTACGATTAGATACGTATTCTTATGAGCTGTCCAGAAAGAAGCAGAAGCTAGGATATCCTTATAATTATCTAAACCAACAAACCCTAAAGTTCGAAAACCATCATGTTTATTCAAACTCATCCAAATTTCAGGCAAGAGTGGATACACACAGAAAACGGTAAACAGTATCAACGCAGGTGCGGAAAATACAAATATGGACAATTTGGTGCTGTAGTACTTATTCATGGCTCTCTCCACCGTCTGATTTGATTTAGAATCCCCCCGGAACTTAAGGTTCCAAGGGGATACAGTTTATGAAATGAACTTATATAGGTTACTTTTTAAACCACGTATTTTCACTCCAGATCTTGCCCATCTCCGTACTAAACTTATCAGCTGGATATTGTCCCGTCAGCAATTTCGCCCCTTGTGTCGCAAGCTCTGCCGATGTTTTTGCATCCAACGAGTTAAGTGCGAGTGAAGCAATTTTGGTAGGGATAGGATTGTACCAGGAAATGAATTTCTTCATTAACGGCTTAGGTTCCGCCACTGTATTACCTGTCTTCAAGGCAATTGGGGCACCCGTAGATTCAAAATATTGAGCGTCTGCCATCGCTAGAAATTCCGCCAACTTTACTGCCTCTTCAGGGAACTTGGTTTTTGCGCTAACGGCATATCCGTTCAATGGAGATCCCCAGAACTGAACGTGCTTCGTTGGGTCGTATTTGTCGCTAGCACTTGGGAACGGGAAGAAATCGACTGTATCATCTTTTGCCAAATTCGGAAGCTCCCAAGTAAACATCATGTACATAGCTGCCTTCTTAGCTGTAAACATTTCGTTGGCTGGACCGTAATCTAGATTAGCAATACCTTCCGGAAAGACGCCTTCCTTAACCATCTTCTCAATGCGAGACACTCCCGCCTTAACCGCCGGATTACTGAAATCTGTCTTATTGCTAACAAGATCTGCCATCGCTTGCGGATCGCCGATTTGGATCATCTGCTGAAGCAGGAAGAGCTTTGGTCCCCATCCATCTTTACCAGGGGTAACAGCAGGCACCATGCCTTTGCCCTTTAGTTTCTTTGATACGTCGATAAATTCGTCAAATGTTTTCGGTACTTGCACCCCTGCTTGCTCGAACATGTCCTTATGATAGAAAATGACCGGGGTAAAATAGGTATCCGCTCCGGAAGACAAACTGTAAATCTTTCCGTCAACATGTTTCAATGCATCAGGAACAGCGTATTTGTTCAAAAAACCGTCCTTGGTGATCGGTGAGGTTAAATCCATAATACTGCCGGTATTGTTCAACGGAGTAAAGTAGCCTGCGTCGTTCCAGAATACATCAGGCATATCACCTGCAGCGTTAAACGTTTTCAGTTTATTCGCCATATCTTCGCCGCCGCCACCTGGCTCAAATTCAATTTCTACGTTCGGAAACGCCTTGGCAACGTTCGGTTTAATATGCTTTTCCATGATATTATTGCGATTCTCATCTGTTGTGATTGTTACAACTCTTAGTTTTACCTTCTTATCACTCCCAGCCTTGGTTTCTGTCGTTGCCGCCGGGGTAGATGAATTTCCGGGGGTAGATGAAGGTTGGGCTTCATTCTTCGTACTACAACCTGCTGAAACGAGTAGCATACCTGCCATCAGAGAAGTGCCGAGTACCTTTACTGTTCTTACCATTTGTTGACCTCCTAAGTTTGATCAGTATATTGTATCTATTTGGTTGATCCCTCAATGGAAGCGGTATCATCCTTAATTTCATTCTACGGATTCCATACAAATAATTACAGAGACTATTCTCGGACAGAAAGGAAAATTGTTTGCAATTACAAAAAAAGACACAAGGAGACATTAACGATATATGCCTCATTGTGCCGTATTCTTAAAAGTACGCTATTGGATATTGTTCACGTACTTACTAGGGGTAATTCCAATATACTTCTTAAAGCATTTACCGAAATAATTAGCATCTGCGTACCCTACCTGACTTGCGACGTACTGTACGATCTTCTCTCCCTGATCGAAAAGTCCCTTTGCTTTCGTAATGCGTATTTCGGTCAAATAGTCGTTAATGGTAATGGAGGTTTCTTTTTTAAATACATAACAGAGATGATTGTAGTTCATATGGACACTCTTCGCGAGATCTACGATACGTAGTTCTTCATTGCCATAATGACTTTGAATATACGATTTTACTTCGTCCACGATTTTTGCCGCTCTATTTTGCTTTCTGCCATGTACATGGGCAATCACTTTAAGAATCAGGTTACGAATCCATCTCTCCAGTTCGCCAAAAGAGTTCATCTGCTGAATGAACTGAAAAATATCAGTTTGAGCCGTATCCTGAAAGACATGTTCGAAGCTTTGTGACATCTCATCCAAAAATTCCAAACATGTGGATACGATTTCAAGTGCGGCAACAAACAGCATTTCAGTGGAAGCGCTCTTAGTACGAGCATCTAGGAAAAAAGTCGTGAGCCACTCTTCTGTCTCAGAGAGATTACCAATTCGCATACTCATTAACAACGCGATTCTCCTTTCAACGGAGAATAAACTGACCTTCATACCCGATTCGGCTATCATGGAATGAAGTATAACCTGATTGCCTCCTAAAACAAACCGATGTTTCAAAGCAAATAACGCTTCTTGGTAGGACACGGATATCGATTCAAAGGCAGGGTATCCATTGCCAACGCCGATCGTTACCGTACATCCCAAAGTCGCCTGAACCGATTTCCGAATCGCTTCACCAATCGCTTCCATTCTTTCGTAAGGAGCACTAGGAACGCCAATTATCATAACATACCGATCGTTCGTATCGTGGCAACTAGCAAAGAAGTATGTGTTTTGAATGAATTCTTGGGCTATATCTTGAACAGCCAGCTTGCGAATGTGCATGTCTTCTTTGGTTACAAGCTCATCTTGTGAATCAATATCGGCTACGATCACCATATGAAATGGAGCATCCAGATTGATGCCCAAATACTGCAATCGTTCTGTAGAAGATAAGGGATCTATAACACTACTGCCCTGTAGCCATTCATTCAATAATCGTTCCTTCAACATCGGCATATGCTCTTTAGCCTGTTTCTTTAAGTGTTCATAATCCAGCTTTACAGAGTGCTCTTTGTCAATCAGATTCTTAATCTCAAGTAAGGAGTTTTTAAGTTCATCTTCGTCAATCGGCTTAAGCACGTAATTAAATACCCCAAGCTGCACAGCCATTTTGGCATATACAAACTCGCTTTGACCTGTTAACATGATAAATTTTGTTTCCTGCTCAGATTGTTTGGCTTTCTGAATAAATTCCATGCCGTCCATAATAGGCATATTAATATCGACCAAGACGATATCCGGACCAATTTCAGACATCAATGCTAGAGCTTCCTCTCCATTCTTCGCTTCGCCAGCGATCTGGAAACCCAACTCTTCCCAAGGCAGTGAAATTTTCAACGCTTGTCTAAAGTAATATTCATCATCGACTATGAGCACTTTTAACATCTCATACCTCCCGCAATGGTTTGAACGGCAAACGGATGGTAACTCTGGTATATAAGCCTATTTCGCTTTCTAACTCTAATCCGTATCTGTCCCCATATAGCATTCTAATCCGATTATGGACACTTCTGACTCCGAAGCCAGTTCTTTCACTGGAGTCCGAAACCTCCCTCAACAATCCCTTTATTTGCGATTCTTCTATTCCCACGCCGTTATCGTAAATTTCAATACGCACCTCGTCACCCATTCGGCGCCCAGTAATCCTCAATAAGCCTTTTTCCGTTTTCCTCTTAAGTCCATGATAGATAGCATTTTCCACAATCGGCTGCAACGTTAACTTCGAAATTGAACACGACATAATATCCTCATCAATATCCATTGTATATGCCATATACTCTACATAGCGCAATTGCTGAATTTCCAAATAACTCTCAGATAGTTGCATTTCTTCTCTAAGTGTAATGATATCGTTACCTTTGCTTAGCGAAATTTTATAGAAATTGGCCATATATTTCGTTGCTGTAATGGCTTCTGTTTTCATATTCAGTTTAATAAGCGATATGATCGTTTCAAGGGTATTATACAAAAAATGAGGTTGCACCTGCGTTTGCAGTAATTTGAATTCAATTTCAGCCTTCGTCTTCTGTTCCTCCACATTTTCAGCCACTAGTTCTTCGATACGGTCCATCAAATTATTAAAAACATCGTTTAAGTAACCGATTTCATCCGATGATTGGTACGAGCTTCTGACCGTCAAATGGCCGGTTCGAATATCTCTCATCGTTCTGGAAAGTTGGAAGATCGGCCTCGTAATCGATCGTGACAACAGATAGGAGACAATAAATGCGAGCAATAGACATAAGGAGCCGATCCAAATAATTAATTTGTTAATTTCTTTGCGCTCTACCGTAATTTCATCAATGGGAATAACACTTACAATCGACCATTCTAATGGTTCCAATCGGTGAGTAGATACCAACACCTTCTCGCTCCCGTTTCCTTGAAAAAAACCTGTTTCTACTTGAGTAGAATTAGGAATTGATATCGAGGTCGCCTCTTTGAAATCCCGGTACAAATTAGCTTTATTCTGGGAAGAGATGATGTTTCCATTTTGATCGAGTATATAGAAATTTCCTCCCTTGTAGTTCATTTTCCTTTCATAAATAGAGGCGATAACTGTTTCTTTCACGTATAAAACAACCAATCCGACCGTTTTTCCAGTATCTTTATGGATAACAGTTTTGGAAACGGCAAATACGTTGTCATCCCCTTCATAGCGGAATTTGAACTTCATTAACCCTGTCAAGACAGGCTGAAAGGAATGATCGATGGCTTCTGGGCCGGATCCGAATATTCGGGAAGCAAACTCATTATCCGCAAAGCCTACATCGACCCATTGATGATTTGAGGTGAGAACACTTACCGCTTTGATATTGGTATTGGGCTCAACAATGTTGCTAATGACTTCAGAGAGCGTCTTTTTCATTGATAAATTATCTAACCCCCCCACATAATGAGAGGTCGATAAGTTATTATTTTCTAAAAAATCGTTATAAAGTTCATTTTGCAACCTGTAATCCGTTGCCAATATTTTTGAATAATCTTCGACTGTCGTAATTAATGTCTGCAGGTTATTGTCAATGAGAACGAGTTCCCTTGACGAATTTTTGACTGCTTTCTCGATAATTGCTTTTTGAGAGACGATGTTGGCAAAAAGCGCAATAATTGAAATCGAAAGGATAATAATCAAAATATTTGTGGAGAAGATTTTGTTTTTAATCGAGAGCCCATTGAAATATTGCTTATACCCTTTCATGTTGATGCCACCTTTCAACTGAAGCAGACAAACTTATATGTAAGCGTTCACCATCATTATATAAGGAAGAAATTAACAACACAATATTCATTCTTGCGCAAATTTTTGCATGAAAAGCCCAATAAGCACATGTCATCTTTAAAGAGACATGCAGCTTATTGGGCATTAACGCGAGCGTTATTGTGCCTGTTGAGCATCCAAAATCCGAATCATACTAACAACCGCTTCAGCACGGGTGCTGAAAGCCTTCGGCTTCAGCGTACCGTCTTCGTAGCCGTTGAGCACACCCTTAGCAGTCAAAGCCGCAAGCGGCCCTTGTGCCCAGGCGGAAACGTCTCCACTATCCTTATAGTCCAAGACGCTGTTGGCAGATGCCAACTGTGCAGCACGTGCAAGGATTACGGCCATTTGTTCCCGGGTAATGTTGTCGTCCGGGCCGAATGCTCCGTCCTCATAACCGTCTACAATTCCCCTTGCGGATGCGATTGCAATTGCATCCTTTGCCCAGTGGCTGCCGGTATCGGAGAATGTAGTTCCACCTGTTGCCGTCAAGTGGAACATTCTAACGATCATGGATACGAACTCGGATCTTGTTACGGTTGAATCAGGCTGGAATGTGCCGTCTTGGTAGCCGTCGATCACGCCTGCTTTTACGAGTTTTTGGATACCTGCTTCAGCCCAGTGTCCTTTAATATCAGTCAAGGACAGAGGTTTGACCGATGCTGGCTTTGCTGACGCCAATACAGCAAACTTGGTGAAGTGCATCACACTGCCGGAAACGGTGCCTTTTACCAAATCAATCTTAATATCGTCCAATTTAATCCATTTGCCGGTTTCTTCATTGTACCAGTACAGGGCCACCTCATGCTCATCATCCAACAAGCTGGTGTTGAACGGAAGGGTGATCGTGACTGGTTTGTGGAACGGTCCTGCTACATCCTTGATAATCTCATACACATCTCCAGCCAGCTTCAAATTCGGATCGGGCTTCAGCTGTGAGGTGTCGCTTAACTTTTTAATGATCACATAAATATCACTTCCTATTGCTCCTGCCGGCAAGTTAACGGCCGCCCCCTTATTCTCTGCCTTGCCGCCTGTGTCTTTTGGTATCTTAACCGCACCTTCCGGTTCAGGCGTCGAGACAGAGGAAGTCGGCCCCGAATTGCCCTGGCCTGAATTGTTCGACGGCGCGACCACACTAAAGCTAGCCATCGCGTTCGTGTCGAAATCAACAACGTTCATTGTACTGTCCACGGTTTTTATCTTTTTCAGCTCGACCGTTCCGCTTCCCAATGCCGTCGCCTCAAAAACCATTTCCGCCAGTACGACATTCCCGGTCTCACCGGATATCGGTCCGACTTTCGTAAACGCCAATGCAATTTGATTGCCGTTTACGGCAGGCGTAACGGCGTAACCGAATCGGGCGCTGGATGCGCTTATGAATCGCAAATGATCGGTGTTGAACGTCGCTTGCAGCTCTGTCGCATACACATCGGTTAGCCCCTGACCGATCACCTGAACTCTGACTTCACGGCCGGTGATCGGCTGATTGTTCGAAACCGAAAGCGTGTACGTCGGAGCGGCGTAAGCGACCACAGTCGCCAAGGAAAACACGCTTAACAGAAACGAGCCGGCCAGCAAAAGACGTAAGCAGACGAGTCGAATCTTTCTCAGCACGGCGTAGTGAGCGTAAAACGATCGGTGAAAATTAGGCAACGGCGCTGTCACCCTCTTAGTTTGTCTCATTCGTCAACTTCCTCTCCAAATAGATGGGGGAGGAAGACACGAAATCGCCTCCTCCCGACCGTTTAACCTATCGTTACATGATGGACCCTGTTCGATTACTGCGAGATTCCTAGAATGCGGTAAGCGACCGCCGCCAGATCCTGTATCCCAATTGGACGCGGCGTAGTAATACCTAGCGCCTTGTACAACGTCCAATTGATGTCCGCGTTGCTTTGCCCGTAGTGTCTTCCAATGACCGCCAAATCCCCGATAGTCAATACGCTTGATCCAGACAACGTTTTTAACGATCCGTTGAATACGGACGTCGCTGCTTCCAATTGCGTTCTCGCTTCTTCAATTACTGCCTGGGAGCTGGCTGGATCGGCCAGCGCGACGTTGGCCGCAGCAAGCTTTGCTTGCAGCAGCGCTATGGAACCTGGCGCATATTGTCCAAGGAGCGAACCTTCTATCGCGCCGGTCAAGCGGCTGTTGGCCACGGCAATTGCCGCGATCAGAGTCGACTTACCGATAACCTCAATCTTCACGTTATGGCTGGCCGAGCTTACCTGCGTTTCGGTAACGCCGTCCGAGATGATGACATGATCGACTGTAATGGCGTTAAGCTCAACAGTCGCACCGACGTCTTTCGCCTTGAAGCTCAGTTCCAACAGATTATCCGTATTGGAAATCGCCTGGCCCACACTTGCGGCAAGGAATCGAATGTTGGCCTCACCGCCGCCCGAAGTGCCTTCATGATCAAGCACAATCGAGAAGCCGTTTACTAGAGAGATGCCTGACACGTATTCCACCTTCGCAGGGTCGTAATGAACGGTCAGATCGATCGCATAGACGTTGGACGTCACGTTGTTCAAACCAAAGTTCAATTTGAACGGTTGCCCGGATACGATGGAAGCCGCTCCGCTCAACAACGCGCCTTCTTGACCGCTGATTGAGATCAGCGCGCTGCCGCTCAAACTGGACCCGCTAGCTTTCGCCGTTACTTTCACAACGCCATTCTTTTTGGCCGACAGTAATCCCGTCTCGCTGATGATCGCCGCATTAGTCTCGGAACCATCTTCTGCGGTTACTGACCATACGGCCGGCACTCCTGCCAACATTTGCAACGTTCCGTCTTTCGTTGTGATGGAAGTCGCTCCACCCGCGCCGGAAACCACCGGCGGCTTATCAACAAGTGTAACCACACCCCATTGTGAACCGTTAGCATAGGACTGTCCGGTCATGTCGTTCCACATGATAACGTCCTGACGACCACCAGTTGCTTTCGCATCATTAATCTGCAAATCAAATCCAATTACACGATCAACGGTAGGAACAACGGTTTTAAAGGGAATCTTCGTTTCAATGTAATAACCGCCATCCACAACTTTGGCAAAAGATTCAAAACCCGCACTAATACTGGTTGGATTAAAGCTTTTCGCATTCAGATAGTTAATACGGTATTGTCCCATACCTGTGCCGTAGGAGGTTTTTTTACTATTGGTCTCATCCACAAAGATTTCGACCGAGTCATGCTCATGCGCGTTGCTGCTGCTGCTGTTAAGCTCGGGAGATTTTACACGCACTAGAACATATAGGTTACTATCGTCCCATAGCACTTTAGCGGTGCCATCCGTCTGACCGTTCGCCATGGTCAGATGCTTAAGTATCGGCAGCGTGGGGGCCTTATCCCAGAGTAGGTCAAGAACGGCACCACCGAGAACTGGTGTACCGTATACGGCAGTCGAAACTCCGATAGGTACCAATTGAAGTGCTTTGATCGCACTGCGCAACGCGTAGTATGAATTATCAACTGCTGCCTGCCCGATCCCACTATTTGAGACGGCAGTCTTGGCCTCATTTAATGCGCTTGCAAAAACGTTCCATGAATTGCTTGTATAAATGGTAGCTTCCTTGTTATTGGCCGCCGCAATCAAGGCGGTCAGCAGGGTTTTGTCGACCGCTGAGACAATAGGGTTCGCAGGTCCACCACGGCCAGCTTTAACATTGTTAAAATATGTTTCTACTTTCGTAATTTCGTCAGCTGTCAGCACCCTGTCGTAAATGAGAATCTGCGACACCCTGCCCAAGAAGCGGTAAGGGGTTGCAGCCGCCATCGTGTAACCCACGCCCAGATCCGAGCTGTTCCCTAAAAGCGCCTTAGCGTTGGTTCCAGTGCCGATGACATTGTTATTAACAAAAACGGCTCTATTGGCTCCGTTTAGCTGCGCCCGAACGCTGACCAGACCGTCAGTGGCTGTTGTTGTAATTTGTTGCCCGCCACCCGATACGCCACCATCTGTGTTACCAAAGCGGACGTTAACTCGGTTTGTTCCTACACCCAGATTAATACCGCTCCAACCGCTGTTGGCCGCCCAAGTTTGATAAGCCTCGTTCAATCCGAAATAAACAAGACCACTTTGATCACTAGAGTTGTTGGCTGTGGTTGTTGGTCTTACTAGTGTGTAAATCGTCATCTGTGTACTGCCGTTATAATTTTTAAAGCCTGCAGCTTTCAGCGGTCTTGACATCGCTGCAAAATCGACATAGTCGTATCCATCGTTCTTTAACGTTGGATTGCCGGTTGGTGTTCCAAGATTATCACCGCCGCTGCCGGGAACATTCGCTGGGACAAGCTTCGCCGTGACGCTTCCCATATTTGTCCATCCAGTCACGTTCCCAGAGCTATCTTTTTCCAAGCCCTCATCAGCCTTAAGCCATAAGTCAAGACCATTTCTAGGAATATCGACAGGCGTCATATCACGCACCACGATACGAGCGTGCGACTGGCTGAGAACATTGCCTTCTTTCGACCGTACATAAATAATGTATGGACCCGGCAAAATTGGCGCTGTTAATTCTATCATGCTGCCGGAGGCCATTGTTTCTTTGTCACTCTCAATAAGATTCCCGTCGCTTGATGAGGAAATCCATATTTGTTTGGTGGCGTCGTCCAAATCGTATGCCAACCTGACTTTCCCGCCAGGGGCTACTGACACGTCAGCTGTGAGCAATTTATTCGCTTCGGATACTGTGGTGGTAAAATTGATTGTCATTGCAGGCGTCGTAGTGCTGCCTACCAAAGTCCAGCTTCCTGAGGTGGGGATTTCGTACCCATTGGTCACGGACTTGCCGTTAAGTGTATAGGTGTAATCACTACTCAAAGTCAGTTTAAGCGGTCTTACCGCTGAAACATCGTAACTTTTCCCATTTTCCACGTTGGTTGCTGAACCGCTCGCGTCGACGTATACCGTATACTTAGAAGTGGCCGTATCTCTGCCGTCTCCATATTTGATATATAATTTGTATTCTCCTGCGACAGACGGAGCGTTGATTGAATTGACATCGCCGGCAGCTTTCGTCATCGTACTGCCTTCATTAAAAACAGTCGTGTTCGCAGGTGCGACCCAAACTGTATCTTGAGCTTTTAGCAGACCCCTGCGGTTCAGCTTTTCACCTTTACCCATGATGACGTTGGAAGCCAACTCAAACTCGGTATCGGCAATGATGCTCCTAGGAATCATCTTCGTGTATTCGTTGGTAAGGCCCGAATTCAGAACGATTTCGTTGCCCTTAAGAGGCCAGATGCGGCTTGTGCTTTTGTAATTGTCATAAGTAGTCCTAGGGGCGCCATTCTGGTTGTTATCCCCGTCTACGTAACCTTGGACCATAATCATATCGCTTTTGCGCTTCCAGTTGTTAAACTCAATAAGTCGGCTCTGCCCAGCAGCATAAGAAAGCTTTGCCTGCACGACGTTGCCTATCATCTTGATGAACGTGCTGCCTTCGTCGGGATGGAACCCGTTCATCCAGTTGTTGGAGTCCGTAGGTTTGTCAGTTGGATTTGGGTTTAGGAAGTTATAGTTCATCTCGGTGAAATTCGTCCAGTTGTCAGAATTCCAGTTACTATTCTTGTTAGTGACAGGGTCGTTGGTCAAAGGGTAGACGGTGCTGATAGTGTCCCATGTCCCTCCGCCCGGCAAATTACCCGGATCTCCCTGCCGGCCCAGTGAGTAAATGGCTCCGGAGTCGTTAACTACTGTGCAAATTTGCTCTATCCGGTTATAGTTTATTTTATTATTCCTGGAAGTCGTAGATATTGCTGTAGACCTTGCAATGCTTGTTTCACTTGTACCATTGTAAGGGCCGCCAGTCTTGGTGGTACCTTGGGCAGTAAAGCCGAACCCATCATACTCGTCCCAACCCCAGCCGATGCTCATGGCGCCGTAAGTGGTGTCATAAATGTAGTTGTGCAGTACCTGCATATTCGTTGTGTAGAAAGATGCCAGTGCGTTGGCGCCAGGGAATCCGTAGCAGGTCCTGTACAAAAAGTTATTTGTAATATAAATATTTTCCGGCACGGCTTCCGTACCCGCCTTAAATTTCTCCTTATCAACGCCAGCCCAGTTCTTTATTGGCGTGCCAGAGGCCGAAACACTTGATTCATGCGTAATCGCCACATCGTTTTCATAGATATGCTGCGGATGTCCGATTACAATGCCTGAAGCGAGCGTATCTACGATATAGTTACCCGAGATTTCGATATCCTTGGCATCATTTTCCACATGGATGCCATTAAATCCGGTAAGCCCGATCTCGCCGTTCAGCACCTTGATATTCCTCGCTGCGTTGATCATTACCGCTGCTGGCGGTATGTCATACCCACGGTAGAAAGTCTCATGCCAGTTTATACTGCTGGGGAAGTAAACTTTGTTCACGATAGAGCCCTGAACGGACGCATAGCCGCGGGAACTGGTTGTTACCGGACCGGATCCGTCGCTAAGTGTATAAGTGCCTGTCAGTTCAGTCAGTTTGTAGTCGGTATGGGCGAACTTCAGCCCGTTGAAAGTTATGTTTTTGACACGTCCATCATCCGAGCCCGCAATAGGGTTCAACCGATCTCCTACAGGGATCCCTCTTATGTCGAGGACCGTCTCAAGATTTGGAATAACCACCTCGGCAGTATTAATATCTTCGCCTGCAAGCGGGATGTAATACAGCGTGCTTTCTGCCTGGTCGAAATAGAAATCTCCGCGTTTGTTGAAGAACTCAAAAGCGTTGCGGATTACTTGATTGTTACCAGGATTGTATTGCGTGTTATTACCCAAAGACTGTGAAATGAACCCATACGGCATCTGGAACCGGAGCATGACACCGCCGGGCTTGTTGCTGGCTGCCGGTGCATCTTCGATCGACGCGAAGGTGATAAAAGGCCTCGCCCATCTGGCGGTGGAGCCGCCCGTGCTTTCAGCTTCGATGTTTTGGGGGTTTTTCGTTGTCTTCGTCAAACCTACGCTGGCATCGAAAACGATAGCCGCTCGGATGTTGGTGCCGTTCTGCCACGCCCAAGCGTTATTGGAAGCGGTAAAGCTGGCTGTGGGGGTGCCGGTGACGGTTCTGTTAGCCGAAGCTATTTCTGAGCTCTTCGTCATGGTGGCACCCTTATCATTTACATAAAGTGCGCGTAACTTATCGCTCCGGTTAAGGGTCGTTTTATACGCCTTTAAGCCGCCAGTCTGGGTAAGGCCAACTGCTTCTGTCCATACGCCTTTATTCAACATCTTACCGGCGCTGATTACTGGCTTCGCACCTGGTGCCGCCTCATAGCGAATCGTGCTGCTTGCACTTCCGGAATCATCCTTGTCGAAAACGAGGGTTTCATCAAGCGAATAATATCCATCCGCAATTTGAACGACGATATCACCGCCGGTCTTAGGCAGAGTCCTTACTACTGTTTTTGCCTTGGCAAGCGTTTTATACGGCTTTGCTTGTGTTCCGTCCCCTGTATTATCATTCCCATTTGTAGCAACATAGATAGTTGCACTTACTGTACTTGCTGCACTGTCAGCCGCAACTACCGACCCTGAAAATGGTAACATGGAAAATAGCATTACCAAAGTCATAATCCAAATGAATGCTCTATTTCTCACTTTTCTAAAACCTCCTTGGTTTAAAATTCAAAACTGGTTTTGGTTTAGCACGCCAGTAGGAGTTTTGTTCGAATCACCCCCTTCCATTACGAACTTAACAGCGTTATGTAAGCGATATCATTTCTGAGTTCATTGTAGTTTTTCACGACTCTTTCGTACAGAGACAATCATACGGCCGGAAGGAAATTTGTAGGAACATTGAAGGAAAAGCTCAAGTACCATCGGGTAACGTACTCAAGCTATGTTTTGACTATCTCCTCTTACAGGTCGTTGAGCGTGATTTCCATGTAGTTTCCTGTGTAGTGGATTTGCGTTTTCTTCTCTGCCTCTTTGAGAGAACCATCACCATCACTAATACCCAAAAATGTTAGGTTAAATGATTGATTTTGACTCATTCCGGGATAAGAGCCTTCCCGCTCTTTGATAATGAACGTTCGGTTCTCCTCATCCCACACCATACGAATAAGAGCATAAGCACCCTTTTCATAGTTATAATTGTCTCCTTCGTCTTCATAGTAATCGAATGTGCCGTGCTGCCCCGTGTAGACACGAATGTGTCTATTATCATCCGTACATTGTTCAGCAAACTGAATACTCCCGCCCATCGGCACGATCGATCCAGCCTTCACATAAAGCGGTATACGGTCAAGTGGAGCTTCAGCTTCTATCATTCGCCCACCCTCAAAGATGCGATTCGTCCAGAAATCGTACCACGCCGTTCCTGCTGGCAAATAAACATCTCTGGTTTTCTTCACACCTTCTAGTACGTCAGAATTACTATTGTAGTACATGGGCTCAGTGACTGGATTTACTAAGAAAGCAGGACCAAACATATACTGATCCCCGATGTTAGATGTGTTGGGATCATGCCTGAAGTCAAATGATAACGCTCGCATTAACGTATAATCATAGTGATAAACGTGGGCAGATAAGGAATAGATGTATGGCATTAATTCGTATCGAAGACGGAGAAATTTAACAATGGCATCATATACAGGCTCACCTGGCTCACCAAATCGCCATACCTCCCTGGGGGTATCCGTTCCATGAGAACGAAACATAGGAAGAAACGAACCGTACTGGAACCAGCGAGCATACAATTCCCGATACCCCATATCCTGGATGCCTGAGTCGTAATCGCCATTCCAAAACCATAGATCAGGTTTGTTTTGGACAAAGAAAGCTCCGATATCTACCGTCCAATATGGCGATCCTGTTGCGCAAAAATTCAATCCAGCTGGGATTTGCTTCCGCAGCGTCTCCCAATTTGCCGCAATGTCACCCGACCATGTTACCGTCCCATAACGATGCTGCCCTGCATAAGCTGAACGGGTCAGGTTCACGACGCGTTTGCTATCTGTGGTCTGGCGTTGCCCTTCATAAATGCCTTTGGAATGTAGCAAGGAATAAGCGTTAATGAACTCCTGGTCCAGATACAGCTTCGCTTCTTCTGTGTTAATTTGCATCCGTTGTTCGGGTTCAGGTTTGATAGATCCATGCCAATCTGCTTCGAAAGGCTCTGTGCAATCACACCACCAAGCATCAATGCCATGTACAAAAAGACCCTCGTTTGCCTGCTTCCAGTACAATTGTCTGCCTTTTTCCTGGAAAGCGTCATACGTTGCCTGATTGCCCAGCAAGCAATTATTTTCATTCATTTCCTTATTGTTGTCGCTCTGAGGATTCATAATGGGCCAAATAGATACCATCATTCGTGCATTCATCCCGTGAAGCTCTTCCACCATAGCTTTCGGATCTGGAAACCGCTCAGGATCGAGCGTTTTCTGACCCCAGAGTTCCCCAGTCCAGGACTTCCAATCCAGCACAATGCAATCAAGCGGCAGTCCTCTTTCACGATACTCCCGAACTACAGCTATCAATTCTTCTTGCGACGTATAACGTTCTTTGGACTGGATATAACCGAACGACCACTTGGGCAGCATCGGCGCTTTTCCAGTTAATTTACGGATCCCATGCACAATACTGTCCATCTCCGGACCATGAATGAAATAATAATCCATTTCATCGTCTACTTCTGTCCATATATAGGAACCAAAAGCATCATCACGAAACGTCATCATGGAATAGCTGTCCACTACAATGCCATATCCACGCGTAGATACAAGGACGGGAACAACCGCCTTCATATTTTGTTGATATAAGTATTGATGTGTTCCCCGCAAATTCATTATGCCTTCTTCGTGCGAACCCAAGCCGTATAAAGCTTCATCTTCCATCCATTCAAACTCAAGCTTTGTATGAAATGCTTTTCGATCTATTACTTTTCTCACGTTGTCGGCTCGGACACGCAGGCCATCGGCTCCTTGTCCAGCTTCGATATTGGCGGATTCATCAAACACGGATTTCGTAACATCCATGGGGACAAGCGTTTTGCCTCTACGATCTGGCTCTTTGGTCAATACAGCTCCTGACGCATCCAGATAAGTAAAAGCCCCTGTCTTCTTTAAGATACGGATTGTCAGTTCTGCCGTTGAAAATAATAAATGACTTTGCTGATCTTCTACGGTGAAGGGAATCTTCGATTCAGGCAAGCCTGTTACCATTAGACTTTCTTGCGTACTAAATTCGGCTTCCAATGTATATCGAATCCTAATGATCTTGTTGGAATACGGCACGAGCATGATTCTCCCGCTTGTCGTTTCTACAAGCAGACGATCCCTCTGCACACTATGTCGAATGATTTGCATCATAATTCTCCTTGTCACAGAAATGTGTATGCCTTATCCTTTTACCGAACCAGATGTCATACCTGAAATAATGTATCGCTGACCTAATAAATATAAAATTATAGCGGGCAGACAGGTCAGTACAATATCAGCACTAACTAGATTCCAGTCCATTTGATATTGACCGAAGAAATTATAGACGGATAACGTCATTGGCCACTGTTTGGCATTGTTTAAGAAATAAAGAGGAAGTAAGAATTCATTCCATGAATTAATAAAAGCAAGAATAAATGTGGTCACTACAGCAGGCATTAATAATGGAAATATGATGGAGAAGAATAGCTTTAGTGGGCCGCAACCATCAATAATACCGGATTCGTCGAGTTCTTTGGGGACGGTTCCCACAAATCCATATAAAATAAATACACTGAATGGAATTTGCACGACTGCGTACAAAATAATGATTCCGATTTGCGTATTCATCAAATGAGTCATTTGCATAACCTTGGTTAAGGTAAAATAATTGATGGGTATGGCAATCCCTAAAATTAAGAAATAGTAAAAAAAACGATTCCATCTAGAACGGTTCCTAGCGTAAATATAGGCTGCCATTGCAGCTAATAGTACGCATAAAATCGTAGAAACTCCGGTATACAACAAGCTATTTAAGAGAGAACGAAGTAATTTCCCTTTTTCAATAACGACGAGGAAGTTTTCGAAATGTAGTTGTTTAGGCAAGTCAAAACCCATCGAGCTAGCCTGCGTTTTATCCTTTAACGAATTAATCACTATTAACAGGAGTGGAGCTAGCGTGATCATACTTACGATCCAAGCAGCCATATTTTTCAAACCATTCTTCACCATGTTCAGCTTCATTTGCCCACCTCATCTTCTTTGCTCATCCATTTGACTGCAAAAAAGCCAATCACGATCATAACCAGAAACATAACTGTAGACAAAGCAGTACCTACACCATAACGACCGAGGGAAAATTCCTTGAAAACGCCAGTATACAGTACTTCTGTTTCGTATCCCGGTCCACCATTCGTAAGCGCGTACACAATATCAAATACTTTGAATCCATATATGAAATTAAGAACCGTCGTAACCGTAAGCGCTGGCATCAAGAGAGGCATAATAATATGCTTGAATTTATTCCAAAAATTGCTGCCATCCATTTCCGCAGCCTCATAGTACATATCCGGAATGGCTTGAAGACCTGCCAGCAGAATGACCATGATATAACCGACTCCTTTCCAGGTATCGACAGCAATAATGGATTTAAATGCCAAATGAATATCCGTCAGCCAACTTTTAGCCAAAGCATCCAAACCGATGGATCTTAAAAACTCATTCAGTAAGCCAACTTCAGGATGCAGTACAGATTTAAAAATTAATCCTACAATTAAAGTAGGAACGATAACTGGCATAAAGATAACAACACGATGAAAGTTTTTACCTTTAATGCCATGATTTAAAATTAGAGCAAGGAAGAGCCCGATTGCCGTTTTCAGAATGGCCGTTGTTATCGTGAACGTAATTGTATGATTCAAATAGGATACGTATTTCTCATTCCCTGAGAAGATCGTTCGAAAATTATCAAGTCCAATGAATTCAATTCCTTCGCTATAACTGTTCCAATCTGTAAACGAGTAGTAAATTCCCATAAAACCTGGGATTACAAAAAACAGCAGATACAGTACCAATGCGCCGAATGAAAAATAAAAGGGATAAATGCTTTTGTTCATTGTAGGACTCTCCGCTCCATATTATCTTCAGTAACAACCCAGCAAGAGGTATTATCCTATCCACTGGGCTGTTCTGATTTATACTTTTATCAAATTATTGTGCCCAAGCAGGGTCTTTGGCTGCTTTTGCGGCATCACTTCTTCTTTTATCGATGCTTTTCAAAATATCCTTAGGCTGCATTTTCCCTGTAAACATCGCTGAAATGTCTTTCCCGATATCCATCCATTGCGGATTTAGGTAACTAATGGATGTTTGATACACGGTGCCTTGTTTTTTGCCATACGTATCGAAGAATGCCTTTTGATCAGGTGTGTAACGGTTCTTAATATCTTTGAAATTCAAAGCTAAGAACTTCGGTTCGTTATCCAAAAAGAATTGCAAGTTTTCTGGCTTCGTCAAATACTGAAAATATTTCTTTGCCAAATCAATATGTTTGGATCCTGAATAAATAAATTTACTTGGCGCAGCAGGATTCACATTTAATATCTGATTGTCAGCAAGCGGCATCAAGAAATAGCCAAATGTATCCGCTTTAACCTCTGGGAACGCTTTTTCGATTTGTGCCGGCAGCCCAAGATTATACACCGTCATCGCATATTTGCCGCTTGCCATGTTCTTTTCTGTATCAGCGTACGTATTTGAAAAGTAGTTTTCTCCCATGTAACCCGACTTCGCAAGTTCATTGAGTTGTGTAAGTGCCTGCTCCATAATCGGTACGTTCGCGAATTGCTCTTTATTACTATTCAGCTTATCCGTTAATCCAGGATTTGCTTCTTCAAATTTAGGCCCAAGCTCAGGAAACCAGAGCACATGATGCCAGCCATCAGACACGGGTTCATAAATAGGCGTCGTGCCTGCCGACTTGATCTTCTCTGATACCGCTTTAAAATCAGCATAAGTAGTCGGTACTTTTAGGTTTAGCTTTTCATATATTTTCTTGTTATATACGATAACCCAGTCATAACTTGGATCCCAAATGGTCAGTGCATACACCTTTTTATTAAAGGATCCTTGTTCTACAAAAAGAGGGTCTTCTCGTTTTACCCATTCTTCCCCACTTAAATCAACCGCATTTTTTTCGACACCGTACAAATTGTTCAAATCAAGCTGTCCGTCCTGTCCACCGAAAATATCCGGCGCTTCCTTCGCATTAAGTTTCGTCTTCAAAATATTCTGGTACTGATCTGATGGAACGATTTGGTAATCAATATGAATGCCTGTCTCCGCCTCAAACTTCTTTGCGAGCTGCATTTCAGAATCCTTTATCCAGTCTTGGCTAGCCATGTATGTCAGTGTAACTTTTTCTTTTGGCAATTCTGTTGATTTCGCACTATTGGTAGCACCGCTTGAAGCAGCTGGTGTTACCGTCTCCGCTTTACTTCCACATCCTGCTAACACAGACGCCATAATCCCAATCGACACAATCACCGTTAATGTTTTTTTCATTGGTCTCGTTTCCCCTTTTCACTTGTCGTCGATAATGTTTACGCTTTCATTATATATGCAATTCATTTCTACCTTCCATGGATTTACAATGCTTTATAACTGGACATTCTTTACCTCTGTCAAATTTCTTTTGACAATTCCCTATAAACACCGCAAACTAAACATAAAAAATCTTATTCATGTATTCAGTAGGAGACTATGGTCATTCAAAAACGTACCATTCGATTCGTTCTTTTTCAGACCTATTCCTTAATCATCATAGTGGTATTATCGTTAGTTGTTGTACCTTTCTATATCTGGTCATCCGATTTATTAAAGAAAAAAGCGGTTGAATCTCTTGATAATCTCTCACAATCCATGCAGGACAAATTAGACCTAGAAATTAGAAGAATTGACTCTGTATCCTTAAATATTTTGTATTCTAATCTTGTGAAAGACAAATTCCTTAAATTTACTGGTGGATCTGGCGACACGATCAATAACAATAAAGATCTAGCAGACATTTTAGTTGCAGCAAATGGACCTGCTCTCCCGGTCAATCAAATTAATCTATATGATTTAGGAGGAAACATGTTTGGATCCGGCATCGACAACCGGAGAACGAAGGTAAACTTGCCTAATAAACTTTGGTATGAAGAGGTGCTCGCAAATACCAAAGGCAAATACATCACAATTCCTGAGAAGGATGATGAGCTTTCACTATTCCTATCCTCCAAGGATGCGTATTCCATCTCACTAGTTCGGTTGTTTTTCGACGCTAATAATACCCCGGAAGGTATCGTAGAAGTCAAGCAAGATGCAGACAAATTATTTACCAACATTAATGATTACATGAAGCACAACTATGGGCAAAAGGTTATTGTATATACGGATATTGGGGACATTATTTATCCAACTAACCCCAAAGCTAAGGAACTAATTTCTTAGTTTACCCTTCTGCAACCCAATTCCCATTCAGCTATGAGCAACATCCGTAACCCTATTACAAATGAGAAAGAAATTTATAGTATCGCTCATTCCGAATACACAGGTTGGAACATTGCACTACTTGTCTCCGAACAGCAATTATTAGGCCCTTTAAATAATTTCACCAAAAAAATCGCCATGGTTAGTTTCGCCATTCTACTACTTGCTATTTCGCTTTCTTACCTTGCAGCTAAACGTATTACAAAGCCAATAGCAAGAATGCATGCCACTATGAAATCCACCAATTTAGTAGGTATCACCTCTCATACCCATTTGGAACTAAACAGTGGTCTAAACGAGCTGGATCGCTTGCAGTTAGCTTTTAACAAGATGAGCGAAAGATTGAAAGAATCCATGGACCAATTGTTAATGTCCCAGTTGCAGGAACTTCAAGCTAAAATGTTAGCGCTTCAATCACAGATGAATCCTCATTTTTTATACAATACGTTAACTACGATTTCCATCATGGCCGAAGAAAATATGAACGAGCAAATTGTAATCATGATTGAGAATTTATCTATGATGTTAAGATACATATCCGCTGATAATTCATCTCTTGTTCCTTTAGAAACTGAACTAGCCTATACCGAAAAGTATCTGGAATGCATTAAAATCAGACATAAACAAAACGTTCTGTATACATTTGAATTGGCAGATGATATGAAAAATATTCCAGTTCCAAGATTAATTATTCAACCACTTGTTGAGAATTCGCTGAAGTACTCATCCAAACTGTTGCCTCCATGGACAATTAAGGTGAGAGGGTATCAGGAGAACGACCAGTGGTTCGTAGAAGTTACCGATAATGGACCTGGATTTGATCAGAGTGCCATCGCTGAATTTACGAATAGGATTCGGGAAATCGAACAAACCGGGATCATTCCTGGGCTGCAGCTTGATGGTATGGGACTACTGAATATTTATCTCAGGCTAAAAATTTCTTACAGTACAGATTTGTATATGCAAACTATTAACCTACCAGATGGCGGGGCAAAGGTTATCGTTGGAGGAAAACGTTGAAGGGGTGAGTCGAAGTGGAGCATACAACACAAATTCGCGTTGTAGTCGTTGAGGATGAAGAATTGATTTTGAATAATATTGTTAAGAAAATTCAATCTCTAGATACTTCCTTTGTTATCATTGGTACTGCTCAAGACGGTTTGTCCGCGCTGAAGGTGCTTGAAAATAATACTGTCGATGTTTTATTTACGGATATTCAAATGCCTGCCATTGATGGATTAGAGCTCTTAAAACAAGTCTCACTTCAATTTCCCCATATCGAAAAGGTAATCATCAGTGGGTACAACAATTTCGATTACGCACGTCAAGCCATTAAATTCAATGTGAATGAGTACTTATTAAAGCCGATCATCACCAGCGAATTAGAACAAGTCCTAATTAAGATTAAGATGTCAATTGAAAACAAAAGGCAGTTACCTAAGTCACTGCCTTCTTCCGAGAAAACGATGCGTGCACCTGAAGAAATTGTGCAGATGGTTCAACTATATTTAAAAGAAAACTTTTATGAAGAAATTACACTGGAATCGATCTCCAGACACTTTAATTTTCATCCTTCTTATCTTAGTAAAATTTTCATCAAACATTCCGGGGGCCCGCCTTCCAAATACTTGACAACAGTGCGCATCAATCACGCCAAATATTTGCTTACAAAGGAAAAAAATCTCTCTATAAGAGAAATTTCCCAGCGTGTAGGCTACCCAGATCCTTATTATTTCAGTAGAATTTTCAAACAAGTTGCAGAAAGAACCCCGACGGAGTATCGGAATTTGTTTGAGTGATTGCCATCTTCGTGCGCTTTGTGATCCATCCCCAACAAAGCTATCATAGGAACAAGTTACCTCTGATAGCTTCTTTAAGTTATATTAAATTAAAATATTATTATTTTTTAGCCAAGTTATCATATAATTTTTGCATGATCTCTACATAAGCATACGAAAGCACGCTACAACCAGAAGTAGCCGCGAAAGATCCTGCAAGATCAAGCAAGGAACTGCGGAAAGCCGTTTACTCCATAAACGAAACGGTCAAAGCTAACATATCATTTCTTTTTACAGTAACCAAAATGGAACTGTCACCACAGTCATATAGAGCCAAGGCATTCGCCCTGGCTCACCATTGTTACATTTTACAGCCCCAAGAAATTATAAATAACTTGCGAAGCCTCCGCTCTAGTTCCGACACCTTGAGGTATGAATAAATTAGCCTCCCGGCCTTCTATAAGATGCAAAGCTCTCGCATTCCTAACATAAGTCACGGCCCATGGTGATACAGCGTTCTCATCATCAAACGCAGTTCCCGAAGGTATAGCAGCGTCACTGTGTTGCATTCCATAAGCCCGCATGAGCATAGTAACCATTTCTTCTCGTGTAATTGATGCCTCAGGCGCGAAAGCCGATGCGCTCTTTCCTTCTACAATCCCGGCCTTTACTGCTATTGATACTTCAGGATAAAACCAATCCGATGCTGAAACATCCGAGAAAGCGATGTTTCCTTTGTTGGTTAAATGAAGAGCTCTAACCAGCAATGCGGTGAATTCAGCCCGAGTGACCTTTCGCTCCGGCTCAAACTGGGAGTTGCTCGTACCGGATAAAATATGCTTGGCAGCAAGTTCCGTAATGACATTGTTCGCCCAATGGACATTTGGAACATCTTCGAATGTTTTTGTATATTCTAAGGCTGCGTATTTACTAAAGTGATAAATGTCGGCAGAAATTTCTCCGTTTGCGTACTTGCCTCCTATAAACTCAAGCTCTCCGTCATCCGCAATGAAATAAATAGAAACTAGCTTAGAATTTAAGGAAGGATCTACTTTAAATCGCAAAGTAATTGGCTTTGTGAAAGTTGTCAAGGAAGTGATCTGATTGTCACTCGTGATCAATTGTAAACTGAATTCATACGCGTTACCAGACGGTTTTAAACCGACATTATGGGACTGCTCACCTCGATCTATTAGAGTGTCTGCTTCATTACGCGACAGAGGATTCATAGTGAAAACGAGCGTACTTTTATTCAATTGATCCTCAGATAAATTTCCTCTTAGCTGTTGCAAAACTTCGGGAGGTAGTTCAACGCTAAGATTCTCTTTTTTAAACTCTAGACTTTTTAGAGAGTCCATACCGATTCGATTCACCGCTACACGTACTACATTGTCCGTTTCTGGAAACTCTACTGTTTTCTTGCCATGACCATCGTCTGTAATCTTTACCGAATCAGTGATAGGATTACCGCCTGTGTTACCACTACCACCACCATTACCGTTACTATTACTCACAATGCTAACGCTTTTCTGAGCACCACCAGCTGTATCCAAAGAATTCAATTGGGAATCCACTAAGATAATGTTGTCAAGCACGATGTCCGCTGTTCCGGTCGCTAACCCTGTAAAAGTAAGTGTAAATAAGTTGTTACTTCCATCTAATCCCCGATTGGCACCTACGCTTGTATGTGCGATCTGAAGTTGATTGCCATTGAGGATAGGGGGAACTGTAAATCCTCCTAGTGCATCACTTACTGCAGTTTTGAATTGAAGCTTCGTTGAATCAAAAGTAAGATTTATCTCATAGGCATATAAGTCATTCAATTGTAATCCCTGAATACTAACCTTCAGATCGCTACCTACGACTGTCGAGTCAGAGGTTGTTATCAATTTAAATTGCGGTGAACTATCAGCATGTGCTGTGGATAAGGGAAGTATCCAAACCGTGCATAAGAACATGATTGCCAAAACCCTTCCCGTTAAAGCTTGTCTTTTGAGCATAGCTTCTTCATCCTCTCCGCTAAAATACCGGAAGAAGGTATTACGCTACCTTCCTCCGGAAATTATTGCTTTTCTTTAGTAATTTAGGATAAGTCTTGCGATGTACGCAAGGTCGGAGATATCGATCCGTCCGTTATGATTATTATCGTAACGCTTAAATTTGTTCCATTCCGATGAATCTGAGGTTTTATTGTAGTGATTAGCTAAGAAACCCAAATCACCAATCGTTGCTTGCGTATGAATAGCATTTGTAAAGGTTTGCAGTGCACTGCTAAGCTGTGAGGCTATTTGGTTTACCTCAACTTGCGTAGCGGAGGCATTCGATGCCGTCACTTGTGCCTGGCTCACTACTGCCTGCAAGGTTGCTTTGGAACCAACTGGATATTGTCCCCACAGAGAACCTTCCATTGCAGCGTCGAGGCTTGCGACTGCTGTTCCAATAGTACTAGTTAACACCGTTTTATCGATTATGTTTGCGGCTATTGTAACGTTATGCGAAAAGCCACTATTTATCGTCGAGACCGTTCCAATATCGTCGGATACTTTAACATCTGATAGATATACTGAATTAGTCACCGTACTGGATGAAGAAAGTGCCTTGAACTGAAACTGAAGAAGTTCCCCGTTTCCGTACACTGCATTCGCTACACCTTGTGAGTAGGCCAGAACACGGACTTGGCCCGGTGCTATGACATGACTGTCTGCGACTACAATTCCCGATTTCAAGGATTGAACGCCCTGAAGCTCAAGCTGGGAAGCGTTAAAGTTAAGGGTTAAATCTTGGGCATATACGCCTTGTGTTACGTTGACTAATCCATAGTTTACGTTAAATGACTGACCAGGAGTAACACTGGTAATCCCCGTTAATGCCGCTGAGAATCCAGCCTGAGCAATAATGGTAAAGCCATTTACAGTTAACGTTGAGCTTCCCTTGGTTATGCTCAGTACATATTGACCATTCCCGCCTAGAATTTGGGCCGTCACGCCAAGTGAATTTAAATTAGCATTCGTATTGAGTAATTGTTGAGCTTTTGTTTTCAATGTTGCTGCGTCATCACCGGTTGCATTCGGTACAGTGATGCTGTTGCCAAGCAGAGTTGCTGCTTGTTCCACAGCTTGTTGGTCTGTATCAACATTTCCAGTCTCCCCTAATGTTTTCACTAGAGTCACATTGGAGAATGTCGCTTGCAAATCCGTTGTAGCACTAAAGTTTGTTGCAAACAATTGTACTTTGGCATTCGTAAAGAAATCTGGGGTGAACGTGGTCGCAACGTTAGACGAAGTATTGCCCAGAGGTG
Organism: Paenibacillus qinlingensis; assembly: GCF_013204845.1. Lineage (GTDB taxonomy): Bacteria > Bacillota > Bacilli > Paenibacillales > NBRC-103111 > Paenibacillus_E > Paenibacillus_E qinlingensis. Next base: position 52,186 of record NZ_JABMKY010000029.1, on the reverse strand, counting down.
AATAGGTTGAACCATTATCTCTTGAATAGTATCCTTGCACATCGTTTCCAGTCTTCACAATACGCAGATAATAGTCGGTGCCACTTAATGTTGTCTGACCAGTTGTATTCGAATGAGGGGTGGTACCTACCATATCCGAATTATTGATTTTAATAGAAGTGCCATTTTTTCTTGCATTGATTCTAAAGAATTCACCTGTCGAAGCTCGGCTTATACTGAGCCCGATTTGTGTATTCTCGGCGAATGAAGAATCACTTAAGGCTTTATTTACTGTAAGCTTTGCTGAAAGTGTCCAGTTCCCATTAGCCGAACCTGGGAATTGTAGAATATTATGGCTGTTTGGATAATCGGTATCCGCCTTCTGCGTAGCAATGGATGCGCCTGCAGCACTGTAGGTCACTGCACTCTCAGGATTCTGAGGATCCGTTGGGTTGGCTATTTGCCACCCTGTTGGAAGCCCGCTCGCAAAATTAATGACTTCACTTGTACTAAGCGCTATCTTATACGTTTTAACATTTTGGCCTTTAATAAAACGTATGATAGCCATACCTTGTGTACTACCCGCTTGCGTGATATTTACTTGCACATCTTTATCGTTGCTAGATGCTGTTACAGTCGGAATTGTACTTCCAGTTACCGTGAACGTATAATCCGATTTGTTAATATCGAAATTGGTTGGTTGAACTCCATCAACAAACACGCTGTACGTTGGTATCATTTCAGGTGTCAGTGAAAGCTGATCTGCATAAAAAAGGTTGGAATCTTTCGCATACAAGGCCAAAACTACCTTAGCAGTGCCATCTGGTTCATGATAAGTGAATGGTTGGTTAGGTGTCTCATGCCAATCTGCAATCTTTACATCTACTGGCTGGAAGGAGGTTAAGCTAACAGGCCCGCCCTCAAGGATACGGCCAACTAACTGGCCATTGTTCCAATATGCAGGATCTCCGGCTTCACGAGCTGCGTAAGGCTCAGGCATATCACGGTTATTAATCTGGGTACTGCCCAGTTGATTGCCCACGCTGTCGTAATAGACCAGCTTGGCTTCCACATCACCAGGTCCCTCAGCCGCTATATCATAGCTTTCTGGACGACTCTTCATGGAGAGGAAGTATCCTTTGAAGTTGTACTTATCTCCCTTGGTCAACTTGCCGGTAACATCCTGCCACAATCCGTCATACTGCTCTTGAGCATTAATACGGTTAGCAAGCTTTCCAGAACCAGCTACCTTCGATGTGTTGCTGTTTTTCAGATAACGTGAAATACCTGAGTAGCTCTGAATATTATCTGCTGTTAATACAGGTCCTGTAACCGATTGTTCAAACGTTCCATTATTGTATCGACCTGCTGACCAGTTGGTTGTGTTGGAAGCTGTTGTCGTGTCAAAGTCGCCATTGAGAAGAATATTGCCTGGTATCGACACTGTTGAGTTGTTAGCAGCTGTACTCCAATCGGAATCGTTGGCACCGAATAAGAAACGATCTACAGTGATCGTATCACTGGATACGTTCGGAGCAGCTACGATGTAGAGATCCTTATGACCATATGCGCTTAGGTCGCCTGTGTCTACCATATCTTGAAACTTGCCGTATTTGTCATTGGCCGGTACGAAAATATTAGCTACCTGTGTACCGTTGGATAAGATATCGGCGGTGTTGTTCACAGGTGTTCCCACTGGGAGGACATAAGCTTGAAGATTGCCGCCTTGGGCTGATTTCGACTGTGCGGTCAGATATAACAAGTGTCTACGGACCACACCACCATTAGCGGAACCATCCGCAAAGTTAATGTTTTTGTAAGCCAGGTATTTACTATCGCCAAGTGTGACAGCCTCGTTGTCACGACCAGCATTTCCCGCCGTGTTACCAGGCACACTGTTGTCATTTGCTTCCGCTTCAAGGGAAGAGAAAATATCGCGTTCGCCATCAAGACCGTTATAAGTGGCAAAGGTCCCCTGGGACGGTACGATGGTAACGATGCTAGCCGAAGGGATGTCGATAACGAACTTGCCATTACTTACAGGAATCGTAGCCAGCTTCTTCTGGTTCTCACTGCCTGAGGTACGGAACACAGTTACACTTGTGGTACCTGCCGGGAAGTCTTTCAGCGTGAATTCCAAAGGTTGAACACTGTCATCATTTTTTGCGTTGGATACTGTCATAGCGAAATCATTATTCATTGGGTTCTTGAAACCGACAACATTAATGTCAGCTACAGGTGCACGAGTTACATCGAAGCGTACATCGCCTGGCTTAATAAAGCGGGAGAAATGCCCATAGCCATAAAAGCGCTTAAACAAACGGTATTCGCCAGTCAGCGTACTGGTGTGTCCTGCCTTCTGCTGGGAGTTGGTAGTTACAAAGCGAATTAAATCAGATCCGTCTGCACCGTTGTTATCCCACATACTCCACCAAACGAAGCCGTTGAAGCCTGGATTGCTGGTGAACATATTGGATAGCAAGTTGGACCAACGGACGGCGTCATTAATGTTCTGATTGCCGTAACGTTGCGTATAAGCACCTGCAGAACCATCGCCAGTATCCTGATTCATGAACTCGGCTTGCCAAAGCTTATATTTGGTCAGGAATTCCGGATACTTGGAGCCATCCTTGGTATAATCCAACGGACTTTGGGAAAAGTCACCCGTATGGTACAACTTCGTTTCATCCGTACCGATACCGACCGTACCATACAAGTGAGTCGTAAACGTATCGAGATACGGATTTTTATCTGTTGCATTACCCGGGTCAGTCTCAGAAAATACCGCACCGCCTCTGCTTATAGATGCACTGAGGTTAGTACCATCTACTGCTGCAAGCTGAGGTATAAAATCAATAATCTTACCGTTTGGATCCTTAATATCGTAGAGCGCACCGCCTGGTTGCATCGATTTTTTCATAGTGGGACCGATGTAGCTGTCAATAAGCTCTGTCACATATGCAGCGCTTCCGCCTGCAAGGTCAACCTCATTAAAGGGATTGATATCGGTAATGGGAATACCCCACTGCTCCCACATGCCTCGGATATAATTGACAAGATAATCAGCAAAAGCCTGGTAATAAATTTTCACTGGCTTTCCGTCAATTGTAGCTACGTCCGCTCGAATAATCTTGTTAGGTGCATTGGTTGACGAATTACTCATCCAATAAGGTGCAGTCCATGTGCAGGCATAGAATTGCTTTACGCCATACTGCTTAGCCTGAAGCATTGTCCATACCTGATCAAAATCGAACAGCTCTTTTCGAGTTCGTGGCGTGTTTTTAATGATTACAGGATCTTGGCCGGGTGCGCTCAAGAGATTGGTAGGGCCTCCATCGTCATTAGCAATCGGTTGATTCCAAGATGGGTAATCCCATACGAATCCTTCGACAGGCACAAGCGTACCTGGGGCATGTTCTGGCTCATTAGGCCAAATACTATCGGTATTGCCATCATAGAAACGGTCACTTGGTTCAATTTTGTATCCGTACTGACCGGCCGTTCCTCTCATAGGAATCGGATTATTCTGGATATCAAATCCTGGTTTTGTAACATCGGCAAGCAAGCCAGTTACAGGATTGAAGCCCGGGCTAGTTGCTGTCGCATTAGCAGTGGTGAGGCCACCGTTATCGCCGATGATCACACGTACAATGTCGTGTCCGGTTCCATCTTTTTCACTGAATGTCAGATTCAGCAGATGTCTTACGGTGTCCTGATGGCCAGCTGTAGCAAGCTGCATCATATGGACGGAATCCGTGTATGCATAAGCGGCGCCTAAACCATCCATTGTCTGATATTGCGTATACCAGTTTGCTGTTACTGGAGCAGCACTAACTGCTGCATGAACCGAAGTGGAAACCACCATAGGGGCAATGGCCGAGAGCATCAGTGCGCTAATCAAGTTAATTGAAAGCGACTTTCGCCAGTTATTGATATTCATTCTACGTGTTCCTCCTTAGCTTTCATCATCTAATGTACCGGTTATTTCATTCTTCCTCATACATGTTAACTTGGAATTCCACACATAAATGTATGCGCTTTCATTAATGCGGGATCCGATTAATGTGAATCATCTCTACCACAAGTCAGCGAAAAACAGCACTAAAACTGCGATACATACACACTACAAGTTTCCTGTTCTCGCAATCATTTCTCCCTCCTTCAAAATCTTTCCCCCTCCTCTATTTCATGAATAATTTGTCCTACCTGTTACTATAGTACCAACTCGAGAGTAAGTTATATATATGAATGATCCACGATTTGTTATAAAATAGACCGAAAATGCTTACAGCCTGCGGCATTTCCCTTTTTCTCGACTATACACATAATCTTCTGTTTGCTACAAGCGAGTGTTCGGTTGCATTCTGGGGTGAATAATCCGTATTATTTAGCCCAATACGGTTTGGAAGTGGTCACTGTTTCACCTGTCATTATCGCCTTTTCAATCATCATGCCCAAATAGTGATCCTGAGACGCCTCCGCCAAACTGTAAAATTCCGGGCCGCCGTTACTATATTCGGCCATCTTTGCCAGACAGCTAGCAATGGCAATCTCATCGTCATATAGCCTAGCCGGAGCAAACGGGTTCCGGTACAGCCATTGTTCCCCGCAAAGAAATCCTTGTAGGAAATAGCCTTCCGCATTCTCATACTCCCCCCGGTTGATTCGCTTCAAATCCATTTGCAATGGAACCGTGTTTTCTTGCTGAATTAGAATCCGATTATCGAAAATTTCTCCTCTCTCTCCCCTTATGGAAAGATGGTTGGAACGGATCCAGGATCGGTGTTGGTCTTTGGTAAAGTCATATATCCCAAGCCTGTCTCCGAAATCCAGCCATGCCAGATCCCTTTGCATGGGAATCATCCTGTCTTCTGCTGGTGGACCGCTCCGGGTCGGACCGCTGACCCATTTGGATTCGAAACGCATGGCTTTGATCTTAACTTCCTCAAATGTGATCCCCAGTATCCGGCGGATTAGGCTGACGGCATGGTAAAGATGGGAAATGGAAACCGTTGTTTCCGAAATAACTCCGAGTTTTCCCGAACGGATCAGGGCCAAACGTGCCTCCTGCACGGGATGAAATTGATACTGCTCAGCCACTTGAACCTTAGCCCCGGTCAACGTCAGTTTGTCGTGTAGAAGTTCTAGTCCCTGCATATCTGGTGCAGGCGGCGTCTCTACCAGAACTGGTATTCCCACCTTCGCAAGCTTAATAAGATAGTCCAGACTCTGAGAACTGCTTACACACAGCACAATGAAATCCGGTCGGTCATACTTCAATAGTTCTTCTAGAGAATGGTACGCTGGTACACGCCATTGTTCTTCCATCGCTATCCTTTTGGATGGATCCCTCACGACCATGCTGCTGATCTGAAACTGTTCCGGCAGTGCCTGGGCGATCCGTAAAAAATACTGTGCACGGAAGCCAGCTCCACCAATAATGCTGATTTTCACTGCCATTAGAAGTTCCCCCTAAATGAATTTAAACTGATCTAACTTATGGAACACGTGTGCATTATTAGCAGCACTACGTCATACGTTGTTTCCTCCAAGCGTAATTTCGTTGGTGCCAAAGGATGCAACAGATTTCAGTTTTTTGTTGAAACGTGGAGCATGGGTAAGAATGCCTTCTCTTGTATATAATGGACTATCTATTGTTAGTGGCAGCTGAACTGGCTTGGCAATTATGGCCGCTTCGTAGATCGCAGTCACCAATTCGATGACTTTCCTTCCTTCATGACCGTCAATCATGACAGCTAGAGAGCCTCTTTCGATACTGCTCAATATATCATCAATTTGTCCCGAGTGACCGGTAAACGGCAATGACGCTAGCCCGTTATAGTATCTCTCGATCTCTTTCTCCAATTCGTTGTTGCGTTTCGGAAAGCCATTCTCCATCTGAGTGGAAGCACCTATCTTCCAAGGAGCTGAAACTCTTGCTTTCTCTCCATGAAAAACAATCTGCTGCTCTTCGCCATGATGATTAACGGAACAAGTAAATTGAGCTATGCTGCCGTTAGAATAGGATAAAAGAGCAACTGAAATATCCTCCACTTCCGAATTCGAATGCAAAGCATTGCTAATGACCGCTTGAACCGTTTGGGGCATGCCCATCATCCACTGCAGGATATCGATATGGTGAACCCCATGGTTCAGGGTACACCCGCCTCCCTCCGTCTCCCAAGTTCCCCGCCACCAAAGATCATAATAATTTTGGCCTCTCCACCAGTGCGATTCCACCTTCGCATGGGCAATTTTTCCAACCAGACCTGAGTCTAACGTAGTTTTAAGTTTCACAATGTGATCGAAGTAACGGTTTTGCGCCACTACAGACAATATCCGCCCCGACGCCTCCGCTGCTTCAATCATCCTGTCGCATTCTTCCAATGACATAGCCATTGGCTTCTCAAGCAGTACATGCTTACCGGCCTTCAGACAGTCTATTGTCACTGCAGCATGATCCTGGGGAGGAATACAGATAGAGACTAAGTCCACCTCCTTACGTATAAGAAGCTCACGGTAATCCTGCATGATCTGGCAATCCAATTTATATTTTATTTTTAGACGGTGTGCCTTCTCGGTCGTATTATTCACTAGGGCAACCACTTGACAGCGATCTGGAAAACGAGTGTAGGCTTCGAGATGAGCATCAGCGATAGATCCTGTTCCGATAAGTGCAATTCGAATCATGTGCTTCCACTCCTTTAGAAACAAAGAATTGAATTTATTAGTACTTGGCTTAACTGGCAAAGGGTCACATTTTAATGAGGTCTGTCGGGTTCATGCCGGTCATTTTTTTGAAAAGTAGGCTAAAATAAGGGAAATTTTTGTAGCCGACACTCTCTGCAACCTCATAGACGAGCATATTCCGTTCTAAAAGCAGCTCTCGGGCTTTTTCAATCCTCACACGAGTCAAGTAGGTGTTGAAGGTTTCGCCGGTTATATTTTTGAAAATGATAGACAAATGGTTACGTGAAATCAGCACTTTATCCGACAAAACGGCCAACGTCAAATCATCAGCATAATGCTCGTGAATGTAGTGGGTAATGAATTCGACGACCTGACGGTGTTTGCTGCTGCCCTTCCATTGTCTGCTGTCGCAGATAATGGAGATTTTCTCCGATAACCACTTCTGCAGCTGATCAGGCTGGATTAAGCCCTTGATTTCCTTGGCAATCTGGTCGTTCGTGAAGAGATCATCCAGTACATGTCCGGCTTCATAAAGACAATATGAAATAATCCCCCATAATTCACTTCCCAGCATCTGAACATATTCAGAGTCTATCCCCGCATGGCTCTCCAGCTCTCTGATATAATCGGCAACTAACTGCTGCGCTTTTGTTTCCTGAACAGCCTTCATGGCATTGGCCAGTTCGTATGAGAATTTAACCGGAAACAGGGCGACTTGCTCCTTCTCGGTCGTCACTTCCCCCTGATAAACAAAAAACTCAAAGGATGATTTAGGGCGCAGTTGTCTCATATCGATGGCACGGAATGCTTCCTCCGTTGAATCTGGGATTTTGGTCCAGTCGGACTTAATGTTACCGCTTCCAACACGACTCATCAGTTTCAGATAATTTGCAACACTTTCAATAATCTGGATGCCCAAGACTTCAATGGCCTTTTGGGTGTGTTCATTGTTACCCGCTTCCGGATGGATAATCAATACAGCTCGCGTGCTATGAAGCTCTGTATATTCAACGCTAGGAAATATCCTTCGTGCCAACTCATAAACGATATTACTCACTGCGAACCGAAATAAATTCCAGTCTGACACTGAAAATTTGCGGACTCGCTCATCGCGGATTAACTCTATCCCGATCACTGCATGATTAGAATAGGACCAGAATCGGTAAGGCTGAGGAAGAATCCCCCCATTTTGGTTAGCATTGTCCAATGTGCCTACTGCAGCTGAACGCACCCATTCCTTCTCAATAAATGGTTCGTACAACATCAGCTTATACTCTAACTCTCCTTGCTTCATCCGCCTTTCTTCCACATCCACCAGCTCTTGGATAACCTTGTTTAGAATCACTTTTAAGGTCGGCATGCTGATCGGCTTTGATACATAATCACTGACGTTATACCGCAGAGCTTGTCTGGCATGTTCAAAATCAGAATATCCACTCAAAATGATAATCTTCCCAGGAAATTCTTCTTTTCTTAACTGTTCAATCATATCTAAGCCATTCATAAGGGGCATATATATGTCCGTTATAATAATATCCGGCTGTGTACTTCGGATTATATTTAACCCATCGACGCCATTCATAGCTTCCCCAACCCACTCCGCTTCCAATTCATCCCAAGGAATGGCACGCTTCATTCCTTGGAGCACTTGGCGTTCATCGTCAATAATCGCGATCTTCCACACCATATTTACCTCCTTTAGCTATGCATTTATTAGCATTCAAGAGTAACAAGCCTAACATATATGACTGGATCCTATGCCCTTCTGACTGCCATCATCTTCATCATAACGACCTATTATTAAGGTTTAAATAGGAATGATGCACAAATTATTATAAAATATCACGATTCCTTCATTCATTTTTCAATTAAAATTAATTGGTTGGAGGCTCCGTCAATAATGGAAGGAATATTTCTACCCTCGTTCCCCCTTCCTCCCGCTCGTACAACTCAACACCGTAGATATGCCGGAAATAACCAGCAATTCTATCCCTTACATTGCGAATTCCGTAACCTCCCGTATGACGTTTCCTCTTATTCTCCACCACTTGTTGGAGACCGATACCGTCATCATCGATGATGATTTGAAGCGAGTTCTCCAGCCGGTTCATCTGAATATGGACATAACCGGCCAGCCTTGTGTTAAATCCATGAACGATAGAATTTTCTACAAAAGGCTGCAATGTCAGCTTAGGAATATACAGTTCCATAACATCCATTGGCACATCAATGGCATAATTAAGGCCGTTTCCCCAGCGAAGTTGCTGGATTTCCAGGTAGCATTTAATATGCTCCAATTCATTTGCAATCGGAATGAAACTGTCTCCGTTAGATAAGCCGATCCGAAACATTTGTCCCATTAGTTCTAGAATCCGGCTAAGCTCTTCGTGTCCGGCCTCGATGGCCATCCAGTTCAGCTGGTCCAGCATGTTGTAGAGAAAGTGAGGGTTAATATTAGCCTGTAGCGCTTCAATTTCAGCTTTACGTTGCTGCTCATATCGCTGTTGGAGGGATACGTACAAATCTTCAATCCGCTCGTTTTGCTTTCGGTAGCCGGCAAATAAATAACCAAACTCGTTCTGGTAATCTCCTGGCAAATCCTGATTCTTACCACCGATCGAATAGGAGCTCATGGCAGAGACCAGCATATTAATTGGCTTCGTAAATTGTCTACTTAAATAGAGAGTCAGCATTAACATCAACAGTACAGCGGCAACACCAATGATGCCGATAACCTCCGCCAAACGGATGCTACTGGCCGTAATCTGATTCCACGGTGTCATCTCCACTAAAGTCCAATTGGAATCATTCAACTTCGAATATACCAAAAGCGAATCTCCCACCGTAGAATTCCCGCGAATATGAATAAAGCCGGATTTCTCGGTTTCCATGTTCACCCGTTGACTCATTTCCAACTGCTCCTGCATTTCGCCTATTTTCAAAATTTCCTGCCCGTTACTATCTGTCATAATCCGATTGGAGTCCCTTGAGCGGCCTTTTAACAGGGTTCGGATTTCTTGGGCTTTTACATGAATAACAACGACACCTAAAAAAGTATCATTAAATAATATTTTTCTCCCAAAACTAAGAACTGGAACATTCCCCGTGAAGCTAGGAATTTCATACTCGGATGTCCAGGCAAAATCATTTTTGTCCAAATACTGACTCCATTCTCTCCGATTATCCAAATCCTCTATATCCCAGAATTGGATGTAACTATTTTCTTCTTTCCGGAAAGGACGCTCCATATATAGATCAATACCTTGAATGATAGGAATGGAATACGTAAGATTGGCCATCGTATTCTGGACATTATCAGCTTTTTGGTGCCGATCGAATTCGTCCTGACTATTCCAAAGAAGTCTAATCAATTCGTTGTCACGGGAAGTGGACAAGGATATCTGCTCAATCATTGTTAGCCGTGTTGAAATTTCGTTGTTCAATTCTTCTAGCAATTGTTGTTGATAATGGGAGGTGTTTTTCACCAGAGCTTTAGAAGAAATATTGTAGCTCGTCCAAACAATACTGACTAGAACCAGAAAGATAAGAACAAAAAAGCTGCGGAAAAACAGGCTCTCAATTCGAAACTTCTTGAAAATGTTAGTCATCTGGGGTATCTCCCAACTTTGATTACTGTGAAAGAAAACGGTAAAGCTACGAAGGAAACTCGTCTCTTTACCGTCCAATTTGCATATTCAAATTAATCTTAACCTTTAATACCCGTCGTCGCAATGCCCTCAACAAAATAACGTTGCAGAAACGTAAATACGATAGTTGCAGGGAGTATGGATACTAGAGACATTGCCAGCAATTGACCCCATTCTTGAGCTGATTGCGCATCATTGATCATCCGCAACGCCAAACCTACGGTATATTTATCTACCGAATTTAAGTAGAGCAAGTGGCCAAGGAAATCATCCCAGTTCCATAGGAAACAGAAAATCATGATTGTTACAATTGCGGGTTGAGTTAGTGGCAGAACCACACGCCAGAATATACCAAACCATGAACAACCGTCAATCTTCGCTGACTCATCAAGATCCTTTGGGATACCTCTGATAAACTGAATCAGCAGGAAGACAAAGAAACTACCGCCCGCTCCACTTGCTACCAGGTGAGGAACCACAAACGGAAGATAGGTGTTTACCCAACCCAGTTGGTGGAACATAGCATATTGCGGAATAATGAGTACCTGTGAAGGCATCATCAAAGTCATCATGAGAATAGAAAACCAGAGATTCTTTAATGGGAAATCTAGACGAGCAAAGCCGAATGCAACTAAGGTGGTTGAAAAAAGCGTTGCTATTAAAACCATGGCTTCAAGACCGAAGGTATTCAGATAAAAGTCAGTAAATGTGCGTCCGGGAATTGCATGCCATCCATCCGTGTAGTTGCTCCATTTGGGAACCGAAGGAAAGATCCCAGGCGATCCAAGCTCAGCATTGGATTTAAGCGATGCGCCTACCCACCAGATCAAGGGGTAGACCATTACAATACTGAACACAATCATAAGGGTATGTCGGACAGTAGCATTCCATTTTATGTTCATTTCCTTTTCTTCCCTCCTGTGTCAGTTTCATAGAAGACCCAATACTTCGAAGTGCCAGCAATAATGGCTGCTACTACGACAATCATGACCAGCATAATCCATGCTAAAGCTGAAGCATATCCTAGTTCATAGCGACTGAAGGCCCTCTCATATAGATACAATGCGTATACATAAGTAGAATTCATCGGACCGCCATTTGTAATAACGAAAGCGGAAGTAAACATTTGGAATGAATTGATGACACCCATAATTAAATTAAAGTAGATAATCGGTGAAAGCATTGGCAACGTAATTTTGAAAAATTGTAAAACCTTGTTCGCACCATCAACGGATGACGCTTCGTAAAGATCGTTTGGAATTTGCTTTAATCCTGCTAGAAAAATAACCATGGCTGAACCAAACTGCCAAACTGTGAGGAGAATCAGCGTCCACAATGCTGAACCTGGATTCGTGATCCAACCTTTTCCTACTATACCGAATATGGATAGAATTTCGTTAAAGATGCCATCAACACCGAAAATATTACGCCACAAAATCGATACGGCAATACTTCCACCAATCAGAGAGGGGAAATAAACCGCCGTACGGTAAAAGGAAATACCTTTCATAGCTTTATTTAAGAGTGTTGCCACCAACAAAGCCGCAACCAATTTCAACGGTACCGATGCCAGCACATATTGGAATGTTACTTTGACTGATTGGGTAAATCTCGGATCATCTGTAAAGATACGGGTATAGTTCCGTAAACCAATCCATTTAATGGGTTCGAGCAACGTATAATCGGTAAGAGAATAATACAATGATAGAAACATCGGATACGCCGTCAATCCAAAGAATCCGATTAACCATGGAGAAATAAACAAATAACCTGCTAACGGAGCATCCCATCTGCTGAGAAACTTGCGCCTCTTTTTCACTTCAGCCCCGTTTGCAGCAACGGTAATAGAATTGTTCAAGTGTGATCACCTCTGTACTTTCTTTATAATCAGTATTTTATAACTTAATTATATAAGTCGCTCATCTCAGTCTAAAGTAGGGAAATCATCGAATTATTATAAAATATAACGAAAAACGAAGAAGCTAGCCGTGGCTGCTTCCTCGTATTGCGAATATATAGAGTGACTGCTGAATAACGGTTTTACCTGAATGAAGGACGTGAGTATAAATAAATCCTCCTCGTGTTGTCTTCTTGATTAGTCAAATTAATCTCAACGCTTCTACTCCCAAAGGTTACCTGCTCTTCGGAATGAAAGAATCACTCTTGCAGATTTGCAGTAGAGGTGACACTCCCCGATGATGCCCTATTTGGCATTACCCAAAGCCATAACCTTCAAAAAGATTAAAAGATACCCCGGAACAAGTATTTGTTCCAGGGCATCTGACAGACTACTTTTCGTATGACTTCGATGCAGACTTCAACTGATCAAAAGCTTGTTGTGGGGTAATTTTACCAAATGTAAGTTGATCACCAACCAACGTCCAATCCTTGTCGATAAAGTTGGTCCACCCGCTTGTTGAATCCCAAGTCTGACCGTCTTTCTCTGTTGCGCGAAGCAGATCCAAACCGACCTTATCTTGGTCACTAAAGCTAGCTTGAAGAAGGGCAGAAACGTCCTTGTTAGCCGGCAAACCGCGTACTGTTCCCAAAATTTTAGCTGCTTCATTATCATTAACGAACCAGTTGACAAACTTCTTAGCTTCTTCCTGCTTCTTCGAGTTTGCGCTAACAGCCAAGTACATCGAAGGCTTCAACCAGCCGCCCGGAGCGGAGGCGCGAGGCATGGTCACCAAAGCGTAGGCACCTTTTTTCAAGCTATCATACGTACCATATCCATTAGAGAAGGCATAGCGTACTAAGATTTTCCCTGAAACCATTAGGTCTAATTTCGGATCATTTTCTTTGTCAGAAGCGTTCACGTCAGCCGGAGGAACAAGTCCTTCCTTACGCAACTCTTCGAATTTTTTAGTCCATTCTAGGTAAGTCGCTTGATCCACATTAAATTTGCCGTCAGGGGAGACAACCGAGCCTTTCCCTTTCGCATACTGATAGGCTGAGTAAACGAAGTAATTACCGCCGTAATCCTTAGTGAAATACGTTCCACTCGGTAGTTTCGACTTGGATTCTTTAGCTAGTGCAAAGTATTCATCCCAGTTCCAACCATTAGCAGGATTCTTAATGCTTAGTTTATCCATTGCCGCTTTGTCATAAATCATGCCAAAAGCAACAGAACCAAGGGGAATACCATATTGCTTACCACCGGATTGTCCGCCAGCCATCAGTTTAGCATCAAATTTACTTACATCCACAGTTGGAGTCAATTCAACTAATTGCTTGCGGGCAGCCCAATCGGGAGTCCAGCCCGGATCAAGCTGTACAACATCAGGCGCATTGTTGGCAGCAGCTTGTGTGGACAATTTGTCCAGATAACCGTCCATACCAGAGTATTCAGGCTCAAATGTTACGTTCGGGTTGTTCTTCGTGTACAATTCAAGTGCCTTCAATGTTGCGTCATGACGGTTTTGTGCCCCCCACCACATAATGCGAAGCTTAACCGGCTCAGTACTTACCTTTGTCGTCGGTGCAGCAGTTGGCGCTATCGTACTTGTTGCTCCTTTGTCGCTACTACCACAAGCAGCCAGCGATCCAACCAATGCAGTTGTTGTAGCCAGAACAGCTAGAGAACGTTTCCATTTAAACATTGTTACCCCTCCTGTATTTCATTTATATTTTGTATTTCTATTTCAATATTAACAACTCAGTAATTAGATTGATATATGGATGATCCACGATTTATTATAAAAAAGACCGATTATGCACACGTCAGAAACATAACCTAAAAAGCGATGATTTAGCGCATCCATGGGGGCAAAGACTTTCATTAAGTGATAATTTATATTAAATTATAATGCTTTCAACTTTCCATAACATATACTTATAATGATTATAGAAAGCGGATTCAATTGGCTATTACATGCAACAAGGGGGAATTGTTGTGAGAGAGCGTGGATTGGGCAAAAAGCTTCGCAAGCTGCATTCTGCTAATGCATGGGTTTTGTTATTTCTGGCAGTAAGCGGTATTTTGCTTTATATACCACCCATGCGGGCATTGTTAGGAGAAGGCCGGGTTTGGGTAAAACAGATGCATATCGCAGTTGGGTTAGTATCCTTGGCTGTGGTTATCTTATACCTACCCTCCTTTCTAAAACATCTCCGCCAGTTGTCTGGCCGCAGAGCCCAGCAAGGCAATCTCGTGGTAGTACTTCTACTATTAGCAGGCTGGATCGGTTCTGGCATTATCTTATGGAGGTACAGGTCGTTTCCTCCGATCTGGAACAACACAGCGTTACTTGTTCATGATTTGCTGACGTGGATCGGCATTCCGTACGCTCTATACCATTCATTCACACGAAGCCGTTGGCTAATAAAGGCAGGTAGGGAAAAAGATCGGAATCAGACCGCCCCCTTGAGCAAACCTTTAAATGTCATAGATCTTGGCACCTACGAGCCAGCAACGGGAAAGGTATTCCGCCGTATATCCCGGAGATCTTTCATCAAGATGGGGGTGGGCTCGATTGTGGCTGCTGCCACCGTACCACCATTTATCCGCTTCCTGACCTCCGTATTTGGCGACTCCAACCTCTCCTCACTTCAGGAGACAGAGTCCATGTCTACAGATGTACTGCAGTTAACGCCTTTGCCAGATTCGCTGCCTCCAAAGGGAGGCGGGGCAAAGGGCAACTTCAGAATCTATACCGTGACCGACATGCCTAAGTTCGACCCTGAGAAGTGGACGTTTACTGTGGACGGTTTAGTAAATCAGCCTTTCCAATGGAGTTGGACCGAATTCCTGGCTTTCCCACGCCAAGTGCAGATCAGCGATTTTCACTGTGTAACAGGCTGGTCAGTCAACAGCTGTACTTGGGAGGGCATTCCCCTGAACAAACTGCTAGAGCACGCAGGAGTTAAGGATGGGGTAAAGATGGTGAAGTTTTATTCGGCTGAAGGCGTATATACGGACAATATCACCATTGAGCAGACCTGGATGGAGGACGTGATGGTTGTGCTCATGCTGGATGGCAAGCCAATTCCCAGGGACATG
Source organism: Paenibacillus qinlingensis (assembly GCF_013204845.1). Classification (GTDB taxonomy): domain Bacteria; phylum Bacillota; class Bacilli; order Paenibacillales; family NBRC-103111; genus Paenibacillus_E; species Paenibacillus_E qinlingensis. The sequence goes on along the minus strand of NZ_JABMKY010000029.1, from coordinate 36,868 downwards.
GGAGGTCCGGTTAGGCTAGTGGTTCCACAAATGTACGCATATAAATCAGTGAAATGGCTGAACCGGATCGAGCTTATAGACAGTGATCATACCGGCTACTGGGAACAGCGTGGCTATGCCAAAGACGCCTGGATTTGGGTTCCGCCTATGTAAGCCGTACTGGAAGACATCCCTGCGTCTCTCCTCACGTATTTATGTTAAAATATAGTTAAGCTGCCTTAAGAGTGAAAAGGATGTGAAGACTTGTGAGGGATGATATCATCTCTTCTCTGCTGGAAACAGCTGAATTGAAAATTTTGACGTTCGATATCCATCACCGTAATGAGATGAACTATCATAACAGAGTACTTCAAGAATTTTATATGATGACTTATGTAAGAAAAGGCTCAGCTAAACTTAGGGTTCAGGACCAAGTTTATGTTATTCATCCTGGGACCGTTATCTTAATCCCACCCCATCTTGAACATGATCAATATAAAGATAGTGATGAAGAAACTGAGTTTCTTTGGTGGCATTTCACTTATAAGATCCAGCATGTGGTTGATGTTCTGCCATTCCTACAAATTCCCTACATTTATCCACTGAAGAGTCACTTAAAATTTGAGGCTGTATTCGATGAATTTATGCTCTCAAAGACTCGCAATGGCTACATTCCCAACATCATTTTGCAAAAAGCCAAATCACTGGAATTACTTTATTTATTATTGGATAATGCCTTTGAAAACGTAGATGCCGTTGATACAAAACAGCAATCTCACAGCTTTTTCTCCCTCTTATTGAAAATTGTATCTCAGCCCGAAGCATCCTTTTCCTTACCGGAGTTAGCCAAGGAATTACATATGAATTCCACCTATGTCAGCAACCATTTCAAAGAAATGTTCGGCAAGTCGCCCATCCTGCTGCATCGGGAGATCAAAATTGCAAAGGCCAAATCACTGTTGGAAATGCAGAGAATGAACATTACGGAAATCAGTAACTCCCTCGGATTTAACGATATTCAAACTTTTACGCGTCTTTTCAAAAAATACACAGGAATTTCGCCTTCACAATACAAAGGTTTATTTAATAAAAACTTCTAACATTCATCTAAAATATATGACCTGTATAAGTGTTAAATTTCCACAAAACGATGCTCTTTTTTTCATAGCCCGATACCTTTAAGCTATTCACAAGGGTAGGTCATCCCTTCTGAGGAGGTTATTACATGGAAACATTACGTATCGTTTTCGCGGAAAAACAAAAAGTTGAAATTCGCAAGGAATCATTTGATTCCTCGCTCGGTAAGACAGAAATTTTATGTGCTGCGATCGCATCACTCATTAGCACAGGAACAGAGCTTCAATGTCTCAGAGGCGTGTTTGACAAGGATACGAACTGGTCAAGCTGGGTTAAGTATCCTTTCCACCCCGGCTATTCTATGGTCGCTGAAGTGCTTGCTGTCGGTGATGATGTGCAGGCAATTCAGAAAGGTGATCGCGTATTTGTTGAGACTTCGCATGCCCAATATTTCAAAGCAGAGGCAAGTCGTGTAACGCTCCTTCCTGATCAGGTCAGCTCTGAGCAAGGCGTATGGATTAATCTTTCCAAAACAACACAACTTGGGGTAAGAAGAGCAGAATTACTACTCGGAGAAACAGTCGGAGTCATCGGCCTTGGGCTGCTTGGACAGTTAGTTACCCAGTACCTCTATCTATCCGGGGTCAAAGAGATCTTTGCCATAGATCCTGCTGAAAGCCGAATCGCGCTTGTACAAGACAAGCCAGGTATTCACCGGATGGCCATGGACGTTGGGAAAGCGAAGGAAGACATCGCGAAACATACGAATGGGAAAATGTTGGATGTCATCTTCGATATTACTGGCCACCCGGCCGTATTAGCCCAAGCCACACAACTCGTCAAACCTTTGGGACGTGTCATTTTACTTGGAGATACCGCTACGCCTTCTGAACAAGGGATGGGACGTAATGTGGTATCCAACTCCGTTTCCATTCTAGGTATCCATGCAACTATGAATTACAAAGAGTGGGATCACCCCGCTATGACAGAGCTGATTTTAAGCTATATCATGCAGGGAAGATTGGATGTTACCCCATTAATTACCCATCGTTATTCCCCATTAGAAGCTGCCCAAGTCTATGATTCACTTGTGAATAATCGCAGCTCATCCATGGGCGTTCTTTTCGATTGGACAAGGTTAGCCTGAGGGATAATATGGGGGTATTCTACAGAGCGGAAAATTAGATAAGGTACTGAGCTTTAACACGGAATTTGGGACAAAAGTGCCCCTCCTCTTGCAACAGCAAGGGGAGAGGCACTTTTGTTTACTCTATAATTACCCTTCTAATCAGGTACACAGCATTCTTCGATCTCCAACCCCGACCCATAGTGTTGAAGCCAATAGAGTTATTCATTTGGATTCTCCTCTGGTTAGTGGTACAAGAAAAAAGAGACAACCTTTAGACTGGTCGCCTCTTTTTACTATTAACGTTCCAGCTCCTCATAATCAAAAAAGTCGAAGTCAGCTTGCAAACGAGTTCCTCGCAAATCCTGTGCGCACAGTCCAACGAAAGCACCAGTAAAGGATAATTTACGCTGGTAGCTGTCGGCCAGATTGCCCGAGTACAACGTTGAACCAATAGGCAGCCACGACTGACCGTCTAAACGATAAGAGAACTGAATCTTATCAAAATTCATTGTTGCTTTGAGATAGATGCGCTCCCCTTCTGGGATCGGCACATAAGCGTCCAGCTCTTCATACTGTCCTTGATCACTTACGATAATCGCCAAATGCTTACCGAGCTGTTCATCGTGGGAGATGCGCAGATAGTAATGATCGGATTCATCATAATAAAGCACAAGGCCCGCCATCTGGGTAAAAGCTACCGGCTCGAACGCTACGCATGTCACCATCTCGCACTGAAAGCTTTGAATGCGTCTTGCTACGAGACTTTGGTTGTGCAAGGAGGTAAGCGACTCTCTCCCCTTCAGTCGCAAAAATCCTGGACACTCGGTTAAGCTTAGCCATGACTCGTCAGCTGGAACCCGAAGTGTGTGCCAGTGCACACTGAGCTTAGGATCATCAAACTCATCGCGGACAGGCTCCGGCTCAAACGGATGGGGTGTTAGCTCCGTCTCCGGAATATGCAACTGCGGCTGCTTACCGCCTGCAGCCAGTCGCAACCAGCCGTCCGCTGTCCACACTACTTTTTGCAAGGAGGTTTCTCTCCCTAGTGGACTGAGCTTGTTGCCGTCTGGAAGAGGTCGAGAACAGATAAACACCATATACCAATCCCCTAGCTGCGTTTTAACCAAAGAGCCGTGCCCCGCATTTTGCAGGGGATGTTCCGGTGTATCTCTTGTCGTGATAATCGGGTAATCGGGATCCACTTCATAAGGACCGTCGACGGAAGTCGCTCGCATGAGAGTTGCTGCATGCATAGGCCCTGTTCCACCTTCGGCTACGAGCAAATAGTAGAAACCATCCTTCTTATACACCATCGGACCTTCCGTCACACCCAAATCTGTCCCTTGAGTAATCAGCTTGATTTCACCGATCAACTTACCTTCATCAGGGCAGAACTCCTGCATAATAATACCTGCGAATCTGCTTTTGTTTTTCCGAAAATCCCACTGCATATTAAACAAATATTTGCGGCCATCCGTATCATGGAACAAGAAATGATCAAACCCGCTAGAATTCAAATACATCGGTTCAGACCATGGCCCTTCAATCGAAGGCGCAGTCACGATATAGTTGTGCAGATCTTTATACACGCCTTTTCGACCAACCACATTCGTAAAGCATAAATAGTAAGTGCCATCGGAGTAGCTTAACGAAGGTGCCCAAATACCGCCTGAGCTTGGTACACCTCGCAGATCAAGTTGACTCACCCGATCTAGTGGACGTGTCAACGGCCTCCAGTTCATTAAATCTTTGGAGTGATGAATGAGCACGCCTGGGAACCACTCAAAAGTAGACGTTGCGATATAATAGTCATCTTCAACCCGAATGATTGATGCATCCGGATTGAAGCCACGTAGAATAGGATTCTGAATCATGCTTTTACACTCCCCTACCACAGATACAAATCGTTCCCTTTTAGCTTAAAGATTGCTTCCATAAAATAGTAATCGCCATAAATAATCGCATGATGATGGGTAGCCGAATGATAGGCACCTGTACCGTATTGAACCAAGCTGTCACTATCTGTTGTCCAATTAATTCGTGAGCTATCCAACGTTTGGAGCATCTTCAACGCAGCACCCAGATACAGCTCCTTTTCATGCTCACCTACAACTTTCGCAATTTCAATCAGACCGCATGCCGCAATCGCTGCAGCCGTGTCATCCTCCCGCTTCGGCTCTTTCGGCTGCCGGAAATCAACCGGAATTACGCCATCCGCAGGAATGTTCGCGATAAAATAGTTGGCAATCCGTTTCGCGGTTTGCAAATACTCATCCTTCTGTGTATGAATATAGCTCATCATATAGCCATATAACGCCCAGGTCTGGCCTCTCGTCCAGGAGGAGCCTTCTTCATAGCCTTGACCGCCATACGTTCGGACCACGCCACCTTCAGATGGATCAAATTCTACGATGTGGTTCACCGATCCATCTGGTCGAACAAACGCCGTCATCGCCGTATCGGCATGCTTCATTGCGATTTGCTTGAACCGCGGATCGCCTGTCTCTTCAGAAGCCCAGTACAGGAGCGGTATATTGAACATGCAGTCGATAATCGCCCAGCCTCTTGTATCGGAGCCTTCTAAATCGTTCCACGCACGAATAAATCCGCCTGCCAAATTAAAGCGACCTGCTAGCAATACAGCGGCATGCAACGCTCTTTTGCGAGATTCCGGATTCTGCGTCACTTTATAATTCGCCACACTTGTCGGCAGCCACATAAATCCAACATCATGATGCAAGCCGTAGAATTCTTCAAAACAGCGATCTAATTCTTTCTCGGAAATCTGCGCGATTTCTTTGTATTTCTCGTTGCCGGTTTCGTGGTGCATAAGCCACATCATGCCGCCCCAGAAACCATTGGTCCACCAATTAATTTCATCGGTTTCGGTACCTGTAGGATTATCTACGATGCGATTATCATGTGTACCGTTAATGGTCGTATAAGGGATTTTATATTTGGACTTTTCGCTAACCCAGTCCATTTTAAATTTTATTTTACCAATCACATTCTCTAGCCAAATTTGATCTTGTGCCTCAAGCATGCTCATTTCTCCTACCCCTTAAGTTTATTTACATTTATCATACCACTAGGCCATGTACAGTTTTTTATGCAAAATATGCGGTTTTTTTAGCAATTCCTAAGCTTTAACTGTTAGTTTGTCATACATCCAATCATACGAGAGTCTCCCACTAGTATAGAAATGAATTCGTAATCGAGAATGGTAAAAAAGCAGTCCAGAGGCAATTCTTCTGGACTGCTTTTTTATAATTGAGATGTATGACAATACGATTAGCCTTTGGTTGCACCCGCGGCAATCCCTTTGACAAAATATTTCTGCAGCGCGATGAAAGCGATCAAAACAGGGATAATTGAAATCGCGGTGCCCGCAAACACCATGTCCCACTGGGACGCATATTCACCGACGAAGCCGAAGATTTCGACGATCATTGTTTTAGGCTTATCCGAGGGGAGTACCAAGCTTGGCATTAGGAAGTCGTTCCAGATGCCGAGACCGTTCAGCACAACTAAGCTCGCTGTACATGGCCCAAGCAGCGGGAATACAATCCGCCAGAAAATGCCGTATTTGGAGCATCCGTCGATTTCAGCTGCTTCCTCAATTTCACGCGGCACCCCTTTGAGAAAACTTGTATAGAGCAGTACGCCGAATCCTACCGAACCAGAGATGTAGATAAGAATCGGTCCACTTAAGCTGCCGTAGAAGCCCATCATTTTCATCTCTTTGAACAATGGAATCATATAAACTTGAAATGGAATCATCATACCGGCTAGAAAGTAGATATAGACCATATTCGTCCATCTTTTATTTGTCCGCTCAATCGCGTATGCAGCCATTGGGATTATCGCAATCATCGCGATAATTGAGCTCAGAGTCAAAATAATCGAGTTAATCATCGCTCTGGGGAAATCGGTTTTGGTCCACAGATAGACGAAACTGTCCACATACCAGCTGGTCGGGAAAGAAATCGCATCCCGCATGATCGCACCGTTGCTTTTAAAAGCCGAAATCAAGCTGAAGTAAATCGGGAAGAAGAAGATAATGGCAAGGACAAGCGTCAGGACAAAGAGAAGAATCTCGAGTATGCTCTTCTGTTTTCTCATCTTATAACTGCACCTCCCTGCTGCGAAGCAGCTTAATTTGAATAAGTGATACGATTAAGATCAGGATAAAGAGGACAAGCGATAGCGCCGTGCCAAAACCTTGTCGTAACTCGCCAAATCCGACTTTATAAATAATGTACGTCAATGTTTCTGTAGCAAAACCAGGTCCACCATCCGTCATGACGGCAATCTGATCGAATATTTTGAGGGACGCAATCATCGATAACATCATGCATACCGTAAAGGCACCTGCTAGCAGAGGGAACGTGATATGGCGGAATTGCTGCCAGCGGTTCGCTCCATCAATACTTGCCGCTTCTGATAGCTCTGGCGGAATCCCTTGCAGACCAGCCAAATAAATGATCATATAATAGCCGGCGCCTTTCCATACAGTTGCAAAAATGATAGCGATTAATGCGTAATCCGGATTTCCAAGCCAATCAACCATCAAGAAGGAAAGATGTAGTTTATCGAATAATTGCGTAACTACACCGAAGTTGTAATTCAGAATAATCGTCCAAACAAATCCCATAACAATCCCGCTAAGAAGCGTCGGGAAGTAAAATATACTGCGAAACAAGTTGCGGAACCATTTCACCTGATCGACCAGCATCGCTAGCAGCAAGGCAACCGCATTTTCAATAACAACTAGGACTACGGATAAGATTAACGTATTTTTCAGCGCATTATGCACACGCTCGCTGTGCCACATCTCTACGAAGTTATCAAAACCAATAAAGCGAATATCTGGACTAACGCCATCCCAGGAAGTAAAGCTGAGGTAGATACTACTCGCTGTCGGTACCATGACGAACAATGTATAGAGGATCATTGCAGGAATAATAAACACGATGGAAAAGGTTAGCCATTTTCTTTTTCTCTTAATAGGCTGTATGGTGTTCATTCTCTTATGCCTCCTATAGAATGTTGAAGGCAGTAGCAGGAAAACCTCCGCAAGTGACGCAGAGGTTCTCCGTTTGCAGCCTTTTTAAGTCTTATTTTTTCATTGCCTTCACTTCAGTGTCCCACTCAGCATCCGCTTTCTTCAAGTAGTCCGCACTGAAATCACCTTTTACTAACCAATCTTGAACGGATTTGTAGAACCAGTTACGGAATTGCGGCGGGATTTGGTTAGCTCCCCAGAAGTTGTTGATTTGAAGCGATTTTTTCACGTTCGGATCTGCCATCATAGTAAGAACTTCTTGCAATTGCGGTGAAGCTTCGTATGTCATTTTTTCTTTTGTTGATGGTATTGCACTTGCTACTTTCAAATATTTCGGATATTGCTCTTTGCTAAAGAAGAATTTGATGAAGTCAGAGATTGCCGCTGTTTTATCAGCATCTTTCGCTGCAGTCGCTGATAAGGACCAACCAGCTGGTTGTGCAAGACCTACAACGTTTACTACACCTTTTTGATCCGGTACTGGGTACCAGCCGAAATCAAATTTCGGATCTGCTTGTGCAATCGTTGGGAACATCCAAGGACCAGAGAATAAGCTTGCTGCTTTGCCTGTTACGAGCATGGAAGCCGTTTGATTATCAGCCGTGCTCATGTAACCTTTATCCACGTAGCCTTTAGTGAACAGATCTGTCATCAGCTGCATCGCTTTCGCCGGACCTTCATCTGTAAAGCTTACTTTCCCTTCAGAACGCTTGGAATTCCAATCCGCATCTTTGATGAACACTTCGTCAATCAAGAATTTATTGACCCAGAAGCCCCAGTGGAAAATATCTTTACCACCTACAACGATCGGTGAAATACCTTTTGCTTTCAGTTTGTCTTGAGCTGCGATGAAATCTGCATATGTTTTAGGCTCTTCTGTTATTCCTGCATCGGCATAAGCTTTCTTGCTGTAAATAATCCCTTGCGGTGCAGGTAGCGAGATTGGCGCATTATATACTTTACCGTTTACTTGCGGTACGCTTTCAAATATACCTTGCAGTTCTTTTGGAAGTTCAGCCAGCTTGCCAGCATCCGCGAACAATTGTGTATCACGCATTTCAACAAGATCAGGGAATTCGCCAACAGCATCTTTCGTTTTCAAAAAGTCCAGATACGCAGCAGTCGTTGTTTCACTCAAATCTTTGATTTTAACGTTCGGGTTCGCTTTCGTGTAAGCAGCAATGGAATCAGCTACCGCTTGTTTCGTCGCCGGGTCGCCTGTCGCATAAATGACGCTGAATGTTACGTCTTTCTTCGGAGCGGCAGTCGCTGCTGCTGTGCCAGCCGGTACAGCACTTGACGTTGAAGTTGCGGAATCACTGTTGTTACCGCAGCCTGCCAGTATTAATGCTAACGCTGTCGATCCTACTAGTACTTTAGAAAAAGTTTTAACCATATTGAAAGTAACCTCCCTTTAATATCTAGCTTCTTGTGAACAACTTAAGCTGATCTTTCGACTCATCTGGCGCTGTTCTGTTCCTTGATTTAAGACTAACATACGCCCAAATTGTTTAGAATGAAGTTTTTTAAGCTTGATATGCATGTATTTAAGAAGGTGAATATGATTAGGAAGACTTTCGTCTACATAGAAAAACAGCTTCTGCTTTGCTCCAAGTTGAAGCTAAAGCAGAAGCTGTCTCCCAAACAAATACAATTTATGACAACTTATCCCTTGATTTGACTCTTATATTCTTGCGGAAGTTTGCCATAATTTTTTTTGAACATATCGCTGAATTGTCGAGGGTTATGATAACCAACCTGCTCAGCAATTTCGTATACAAGTAAATCAGTGTGCAAGAGCAGCCTGACTGCATTTTTCATCCGGATGTTCGTAACATACTGCTTAAAATTTTCTTGCGTATGCTTCTTAAAGAAGCTGCTAAAATAATACGGATTCATAAACACTTGGGAAGCCATACTTTCCAGTGTGATATTTTCACTATAGTGATTCTCAATGTATTCCTTGATCATCTTCATCTGTTGCGCTTCGCGGCTACCGCCTGCAGAGCTTACTTGTTCCAGTATATCCAATATGCGATCCGTTATGAAATCTATAAGATCACTAAAACGGTAAAATTGATGCATTCGCTGTTGCCAGTCTTTACGGTGTTCTGGCGACACCTGAAGGTCAATCCCGACAGCCAACATCTCCTCCATTAAGTCCGTCAGCATAGCATAAACGAGTAATATCGCAGATTCTTTACGCCCATTAGCGTTAATTGCAATATGCTCAAAGAAGCTTCCCAACAGCTCCTGCACCTGCTGCTTTTCCTTGGAAATTACCGCTTTAATCACAGCGTTCTTGGCATCTGCCAAGAGCTGCTCTGAACCGCCACGCTGTTCATTTTGTGACCAGGATAGAATACTCCCTTCATTCTCAAAATAGCTATAGTTCATCGTCTTAACTGCCGATAGATAGGATTGTCTTAGATCCTGCAGGCTCAGTACCGGTAAACCGATACAAATGGTCACATGAATTTTAAGATAAAATAAAATCTTATCCCGCATTTCGCTCGCAAGACGCTGTATATCATCATCTACTCGCATGTGGTTCACAATGACACATAGATTTTCGCCTTTACGAATGACGATACCGCTGCCATGAAGGTGGATCAACTCGTCTGCGAGATTGGAAACAGCAAACACTAACAGCCGTTTCTCATGTTCTCCCCATCTCCCATCCTGAAGATGCACATGCTCAAGCTCCACATGTAACACACTAAAACATGGGTCAGTAAACATTGTGTTCAAGGTTTGAAGTTTACGCTCCGCTTCTTCCCATCGAATATCTCCTTGGGTAAGCCTATCAAATAGCTCCTCGAGCTGCGTCTTCTTATCCTTTTGTTCATAAGCGGCCAGCTTTCCTTTAGAAGATTGATCTTCATTCGCTTCCTGCAGGAGTGCTATAGCTTTATTTACCGCCTCAATCAACAGATTTTTCTCAATCGGCTTCACCAAATAATCGACTGCACCAAACGCTAGCGCATCCTTCGCATAAGAGAACTCCTGATAGGCGCTTATGAAAATAATTTTCGTCCTCAGCTGTCGTCGTTGTACTTCTTTAATCACATCGATACCTGAGCCATCAGGCATACTAATATCCGTGATGACCAAATCAGGCTGCTTGAGTTCAATCTGCTCCATCAGACCTCTGCCCGTCATCGCCTCACCTATGATAGTAATCCCAAACTCCTCCCACGGAACGAGCTTTTTTAAACCTTTGATAATGATCGGTTCATCATCAGCTAGAATGGCGTTCAACACGGACGCTCACCTCTTTCGTTAAAGGAATAACAAGACGGACTGTAGTTCCAATATGTTGACTACTATTAATCTCTACACCAAAATTTTGTCCATACAGTACCCTTAAGCGCTCATGGACATTAATAAGTCCAATATTGCTCCCCGTATCCAGCGAACTGCTGTTAGCCAGCTTCTGACGAACAAGTTCAAGCGTTTCCTCACTCATCCCTACACCGTCATCGTCCACCGTGACACTAAGCAGATTATCTGGCAGTTTTTCAATCGAAATGCGAACTGTGCCTTTCCCTGACTTCGGCATAATCCCATGATAAATAGCATTTTCGACAATGGGCTGCAGCGATAGCTTCGGAATCCCACAGTCCATTAAATCGGCATCAAAGCGAAAGTCAAGACCCAGCCTATGCTCGCCATACCTGATGATCATCAATTGAAAATATTGCTCCACGTTCGCTTTCTCAGCCCGGATTGCGACCGTTTCTTCGCCATAATCGAGTACGTACTTCAGTTGATGTGATAAAGACAGAATCATATCGCCAACCTCATTCGCATCCTCTGCAACTGCGTTCATTCGAATTACTTCCAGTGTATTATACAAATAATGCGGTCTGATCTGACTTTTAAGGGCATTCAATTCCGCTTGTTTTAATTTAATTTGTGCAACGTACACCACATCAATGTATTCCTTCAAACGCCCTACCATTTTATTAAAACCATGAGACAGAAGCCCTAACTCATCCGCTGTCTTTACGGTCACATGTGTATCGAAATTACCGGATTCCACTTTCGCCATTTCTCGCGTAATGCTTCGAATCGGGTTGGAAAAGCGATTGGAGAACCAGACTGCTACCACAATCAAGGAGAGAATACATAGGCCAATGACGAATGTAATCGTCCTAATGAGCTGCTCGACTTTGAGAAATAGCTCTTTTTTATAAAACTCACCGACAATTTGGATGTTATTCTCTGCTGTTGCCTGTTGTAGATGCAAGAAATCATCCGATGTATTCGCTTTAAAAACAGTTCCGATTAACTCTATCTTATTGCTATACAGAATAATCCCCTGTTTATCTACGACATACACCGTATCTTGGTTGTTCAAAACCATTTGCTTAAATATCTCATTAAAAACTTCTAGCCCTACGTCCATGTAAAAGGTGCCGACAATATCACCTTCTATCTTGTATGATCCGAGTACATCCGTCAGGTTACGACCAAACGTCATCACTTGCTCAGTTGCCCCTAGAAAATAGTCTTGCTTATGTGTTGGAATAAAATTAAGTCCATTTCGATTGAGCAACATTTCTTCTTTCCATTCCGTCCTTGGATATTGGTATTGATAATCTAGGGCAACGTTATTCTTAGATAGGTTTTGAAAAGTTCCATTCGGTAGAACAAAAAAGACACTTTGCAGGTTTCGATCTGTATACAAAACAGTTTGCAAGAAATCGTTAATTGTCATCGTCAAACGAATGTCTTTTTCCTTGCTTTGCGCTGCAATTGCTTGACCCAATTGACCATATTGACCTCCAACCCCGTATGAGTACATTAGCTTGGAAATATTGTTATACTTAACGAACATATCGTCCACATTTCGACTCGCAAATAGCAGCATTTGCTCATAGTTATTCATTGCATAGCGCTCCATAAAGCCACTGAAAGTCTGCAGTGAAATATAACTGAGAATAAGCAACGGGATGAGTCCTACCGAAATAAAGGAAAGTGTAAATTTGGCAAAAATACTTTTGTGCAGCTTGAAAGGGTTCGATGCCATCTGGTAGCCGCCTCATTCTTTCGATTTTGATTATGTCTATTCTAACAGAATTCACGCGCGATACTAACGTTGAAACTTCATATGAAAGTGCGGTTTTTTAAGAGCAAACTGAACTAATTTTAGAAAGTAAAGAAAAAGCCTGATTTCTCAGGCTTTAGGTTCAACAGGAAAATATACCGTTGCGAATAATTCTAGTTTTGCGTAGAAGTCTTCTAAAAGAAAACGTGAATCCACACGCCGGTATACCCGTATTTTGCGATTCCCTGGTTTAGGTCTATATCCCATTTCTAAAGTTATTTCAGGCGCCTCAATGTAATCATAATCAAATTCTTGATCATCAAGGAGCAAAGACACTGCAGGTGAATCGCCAAGCACCCATATCTCCCCTTTCGGCCACTGAAGTCGATCCCCATTTTTAATATTGTGCTGGATCAGATATTCAAATAAGTATCGTCCGATTTCTCCATGCGGTCGAACCTTTACGGCCAATTCTGCCAAACCAACACGAACCATATCGTAAACGTTTTTCGGGACCTGCCACAATGGAATCGGTGAGTTAAACACGACTTGTGCCGCTTCAATGTCATTAGATAAGTTAAATTCCGTATTCCCCCCGGGATACGTTCCACCACCGATCCATACAGCAGTTAAGCGATCTGCGATTCGCGGCTCCTGCAAATAAGCCGATGCCAAATCGGTTAACGCCCCTTGAAATGTTACAAACAGGGGAAGTGGATCGTCCTTCATCGCTTCTTGTATAATCATGTCCGCACCGTCTGAAGGTACAGCGGTTTGGTTATTCGGTATTTTATGATTTGCTCCTTTGACAACATAATATTTCTCGCTCAAACCCATTAAGTCTAGCACATGCAGGATTTCCTGATAGGAGTCTTCCGCACCAGTTGCGCTGCGTGTACCATAATGAGCCCCGATTATTCCTTTTATTTGCAGACGTGGTGATAATATCGCATGCACTATTGCATATTGGTCATCAGCCTCACATTTCGCATCCGAATTAATAATGACACGAATTTGTTTCTTTTCTGGTACTTCAAATGGCATCGTCATCGTATCCACACCTTTTTCCTTTTGTACAAAATATCATGCTATCGACAACAATTGAATGAGTATTTTTCAGTTGTATGTCTAGTTTTTTAAGAAATGCTGGAAACAGGATCTTTCATATAATAATTGCACATCAATTTCATTTTAAAAATGGTTTACTAAACATCAAATAGGCGCTCACCTAGAGAGTGAACGCCATTGGAATCAAATCAGTCTTACTTCTTCTGCTGTGCCTGATACGCCTTGTTAACTGCTTCCAGAACTTTATTGCCGCCCTGATCACGCCATTTTTTGGATAACTCGGCCAATCCAGCGTCAATGTCCTTCTTGCCGGCAATCATGTCGAGATAATATTGACCCAACAGTTCGCCCAAAACGCTGCCCATCTCTACTTCCTCAGCGGTCGTCACATTGACGAGATTAGGGACCAGGTATTTGGTCGCAATATCTACCGATTGCTTCGCACGGTCAGCCTGAGGTTCTGTTTGAGGCAAATAATTTTCCGTAAGCGGCCAAACGACACTGCCCCACGCGAGCGGATGCGACCAACCGCTAGAGGCAAAGCCGTCTTTGGCCCGTTCTTCTTCATTGTACGTAATTTTATCGCCTGCCTTCGTATAATGAACGCCTTCGATGCCAAGCTCCAGCAAGCTTCGACCTTCCTTCGAAAGCATAAATTCGATTAGTTTAGCCGCTTTTTGCGGATCTTTGGCATTTTTGGTAACAGCTGTGAACAGCCCGCCCTTCGGCGCACTCGCCATTCCTCGCTTGCCGTCCGGTCCAGCCGGAGGTGCCATAAATCCAAGTTTTCCTTGCGGATTCACTTTTTGCAAGCTTGTTTCCAGACGGTTCACGTGACGGAACAGCGGAGTGCCCATAATTCCGACCTTGCTTTGGAAAAACTTCTGCTCCCGCTGCTGTGTATCGTTCAGCAGAAATTCCGGATCAATTAGCTTCTCATCCCACAACTTACGCAAATATTGAACACTTTGTTTGAAAGCGGGATGCTCAAATACGGGAGCGACCTTGCCTGCATTGTCCAGCACCCAATCACCGTGAGGCAAACCATAACCGTACATGACGAAATTGAACGACCCGTTGAATCCAGTGCTTTTGGTGCCTGTCAATCCGTATGTATCGGCCTTTCCGTTTTTGTCAGGATCTTTCGTCGCGATTTCTTTGAGCACCGTATATAAGTCATCCAGCGTCTGTGGTTCCTTCAGTCCAAGTGTTTCAAGCCAGTCCGCGCGATAGGCGACCGTGGTGTTCGAGCGCTCCTCAATGAAAGGGTACCCGTAATATTTACCATTAACTGCGGTCCAGGACAATTGCTTCTCTAGCTTCTCCTTCACCGTCGGCATGACAGACAAATAGTCGTTTAAAGGTAAGAGCAAGCCCTCGGTGATCCATTGGTTCAATGATGGAGACGGATAGTTAATGGTCACGATATCAGGCAAGTCTCCCGTGGCCATAGCAACGTTAATCTTCTCAAAGCCGTTCTCCGGCACGAGCTTGACCTCCAGATCGATGCCGAGCTTCTTATTGATTTCGGAAATAATTCGGTCCCCTGCATTAATCGCCTTGGCGGCACCGTCACCTGGGGTCAGAAATACGATTTTGACCTTCTGGTCTTCTTTTTTCGTTCCAGCGGCGCCTGCTCCAGACTCATTCTCGGAATTTCCACAACCTGCTACAGATACCGCGAGCACCCCCGTAAGGGCAATTCCAAGCCATTTATTATTTTTTAGCATCGATTATCCTCCTCTTCTATTACGAACCTTTATTCCTTAACTGCTCCCAGAGTGACCCCTTGCACGAAATACCGCTGAAAGAAGGGGTAGATAAGCATGACTGGGATGGTAGAAATCATGATCGTTGCCATCTTAATCGATTGACCGAGCAGAAAGGGACTGTCACCTCCGGATTGGAAGGCGGCCTCGTTATCAATGAGCATGGACCTCATAAATAACTGAAGAGGCCATATTTCCTTATCCGTCACATACATAACCGCTGTGAAAAATTCGTTCCATTTCGACACCGCATAAAACAAAGATATGGTGGCGATGGCTGGCAGCGACAAAGGGACGATGATTCGCAGCAATATACCAAAATCATGGCAGCCGTCGATGCGCGCAGACTCTTCCAAGCTTTCCGGAACGGACGAGAAAAAGCTGCGCATGAGAATCAAATTATAAGTCTGAATCGCTGCGGGAATCATCATTGACCACATCGTATTGATGATGCCGAGCTGTTTGACTACCAGATAGTTCGGGATGATACCCCCGCTGAACATCATCGTGAATACGATCATGAACATGATGATACGTCCGCCAGGCAACTGCTTCTTGGAGAGTGCGTAAGCAGCCATTGTGGTTGCAATCATACTGATAGCTGTCCCAAGTATCGTAATGATGACACTGACTTTGTACGAAACCCACAACTGCTTCAGTCCGAGAATATAGGTATAGGCCTCGAATGTAATCGCCTTTGGGTAGAGATGAAGGCTGGACGACATGCTTTCTTGCATTGGCGTGATCGAGACGAGGAGCGAGTCCCAGAACGGGTACAGTGTCAACAGCGTGATCAAAGCCAAAAATAGTACATTCGCTGCGTCAAATAGTTTTCCGCCGAAACTGCTGCGAATCATGCTGCATTCCTCCTTTTCCGGTTTAGTAAATACCTTGCTCACCCATCATGCGTGCCAGTCGATTTGCGATAATCAGCAGGACGAAATTGATGGCCGACTTAAATAACCCGACTGCTGCAGCTAGGCTAAATCGTCCTTCGGTCAACCCGATCCTGTACACATAGGTGTCGATAATATCGGATGTTTGATAGACGCCTGGATGGTACAGCACAAATATTTGTTCGAACCCTGCTTCCATCAAATGGCCAATTCGCAAAATCAATAAAATGATAATTGTGCTGCGAATGCACGGCAACGTAATGTGCCAGATTCGCCTCCATCGGTTGGCCCCATCCACCAACGCGGCCTCATACAGCTGTGGATTGACTCCGGCGAGGGCGGCCATATAAATGATTGTGCTCCAACCGAACTCCTTCCAGATCATCGACCAAACGAGCGTGCTGCGAAAATAGCTTTCATCGGTCAGGAAGCCTACCGGGTCTCCGCCAAGCGAACGGATCGCGTTGTTGACAACACCGCTGTCAGTAGACAGCAGATTGATCAACAGCCCGCCTAGAATGACCCAGGAAATGAAATGAGGCAAGTAAATAATGGTTTGTACCGTGCGCTTGAATACCATTTTGCGAACTTCATTCATTAGTACCGCCACAAACAAAGGCAGCGGAAAACCGAAAATAAGCCTGTACAAGCTGATGACGATTGTGTTCCAAAACACTTGCCAGAACTTATCGAGCGCGAACAACGTCTCGAAGTGCTTAAATCCTACCCATGGACTTCCGATAATCCCTTTCGTAATGCTGAATTGCTTAAAGGCGATCAGGGCTCCATACATCGGGTAATAATGAAAGACGCCGTAATAAACAATCGCAGGCACAAGCATCAAATAAATATACCGGTTGGATGCGATGCGTTTCCATAACACCCGTCTTCGTATATCGATTTTTGCCCGCGATGTGGTCGCTGGTACTGCCATAGACGTAATCCCCCTTTCTTTATGCTTGTTATCTGCAGGTCTTGTATGCACTTTGAGCATAAAGTGAAGGGGGAAGAGTCCTCAAGATTCAATTAATGGTAACGGTTTCATTTATTGTTTTTCTTAGGTGTCAATTCATCGGATTGGATTCAATCGTTCATATTCAAGCTCTCCAGTCGGTCCAATACGTCCCGATTCCGATACTCGGTCGGCGTCAGACCTATCATTTTTTTGAATGTGCGAATCAAATTTTGCTTTTGTCCGAACCCCGTTGCTTCGGCGATATCGTTAATATTGCGGTCCGTCTCCTTTAAGAGCCTGCACGCTTCACGGAAGCGCGTATCCGTCAAATAATCGATAAATGTTGATCCCGTCATTTCCTTAAACAACTTCGATACATAGTGGCTGTTCATGTAGGCCATATCGGCTAGCATCTGAAGACCGAGAGGCTCTCGGTAGTGATTGTGGATATAAGCCGCCAACTTGGCGATCACTTCTGCGTTTTTATTGTCACGCCTATGCTCCAGGTCGCCTGCGATACATGTAATGATACAGTCCAGCCAAAGACTGATTTCCTCTAAATTTTGAAGTTTGGCGAATTCGTGATGCCATCGGTTTACTTGCTCGACTGGTTCTTCTCCGGATACAGCAAGCTCCACCCATGCCGTTAATAGAGCATTCAACAAGTGAAACAGTATCATGTTTTTGTAATAAAGACCGAAATGGCCGTCATGTTCGAGTTGGTTGATAATGCTATTCTTCGTTTCTTTGACTTTGTCTAAATGGCCAGATTTCAGATCGCCGACAAGTTTATCTACTTGCTGGCGGTACGCAATAAAGTGGTTCCGGTTGGCACGGTTGACATTCAAATCGTGAATGGACAAAATACTTCCAATCCCTGCGATTCTTTCGTGTAGAAGCGCTTCAGTCGCTTCGTTATAGGAAAGCGGTATTTCCGTAATAAGCTCGTAGTTCCCGCCTATTCCGAATGTAACGTTGACACCTTCCAGCTTCGAGGTCACCTCGTTTTTGACCCGAAACGCAAGTTCCTTCGCCTTGTCGATAGCAGGAGTGATCACATCACAATGTCCCGTGTTGAGAATGATGACATCATGCTTATGAAACCAGCTAATGTAAGCCCCTTTGCCAAATAAAGCGATCGCGTCCTCGCAGATGGTGCGGATCTGGAAATGGATCAGGTTACGCACCTGTTCGTCAGCTGACCTGAGCATATCCCCATTCAAATGAACACGAATGGCCATCACGAGAAAATGGCATGGCTCTAGATCAAGACGATAATAGTTCAACTGCCTGATCATTTCTTCCTCGTCGGCCGTTTTGCCTGAGAGCAGATTCAGCAGTAAATGATCCCTCAATATGAGCTCTTGGCCACGAAACTTGGTCTTGAACTCCTCATTTTCATGATGCAGCCGATCAATCGACTCGCGGATAAATCCGAACTCATCCCCGTACTTAGCCTTTGGCAGCGGCTTCTCCATGTAAGATATGAGAGCTTGCACCATATTTCGGACTGGCTGGTAATGCCTTCTCGAGACAGCTACCATCAGCAACACGCCCACTGCCAAGCTGATTACTGAGATAAGCAGTGTAATCCGAATCACTTCATTGGAACGTTTGAACAGCTCCCCGTGTGGGTTTAACGTAATGTATATCCAGTTGTTAAACGACGAGCTCAGAAATGATACGAACATCTTCTTGCCGCCGATTGTCTCCACGAAATAGCCTTCTTTATCATGGCTAATTCGTTCGATATCCGCTTGCTCGAACTGTTCGAGCAGCATGCTCTTATCTTTGTAGGACAGTACTTCGCCGTTCCCATTCAGAACCGCAACATTGCCAAGTTTTCGATTGTTCGTATTAACTACAGCGTTATAGAGCACGTCCTCCTTGAGGTTAATCAGCAAGACGCCCTTCTTTTCCACGTTATTGAACGGGACGGTAATTAGAAAACTGATGACGTTATCTCGAGCCCCTTCGGCAGTCAACATGCTTGCCGCTACCCAGGCAGAGGTGCCTCGACCTTCTACAAAACGCTCCAATACCTGTCGATATGAAAAGTCGGCCATGTCGGTAATACCCGAGCTCGATATTAGCTTCCGATTGACAGAACTATACAAATAAATGGAGTGCACGTAGTTAGATGAATTGATTCGTTCATCGAACAGGGCTCCTGTATTTTTCAGAAACCGAAATTCTTCTTCTAAATTCCAAGGGAACCAAACTGATTTTTGTACATCACTGTTCAATGCAAGCGTCGTAGCGATTTGTTGTACTTCGCCAAGCGATTGATCGACAATTTTGCTCGTCTGCAACAACAATTCGTTATTGGCGCCGATAACTTCATCCTTCAGCATAGCTGTCGTGTAGCGGTATACAAGAGCCCCCACCAGACATGTAATCAGAACGACAGCAACTGTCAAATGAAGCAACAACCGGATATAGATGGATCGTTTCATCGGAACCCTTCCTCCTCTGTGGCTGTTTCAGCGACAGCTATTCGGACTAAAATGTTAAAGGCCGGCCGAAGCCGGTCTCTCAAGTAAACTATCTCATGGACTTTTCAACATGGAATACGCATGCCAAACCTACGATTTCACCAACGGCTTAAACGCACTACTTTCTGTTACCCCTGGCGCTAACGGCCTCATCTGCCCAAGCCCTGTAACTGGAGCAGATATACCTTCCTTTCCAGGAATGGCATATTGGCTAAACCAAGTTCCCAGGCGCATTCTGAGTTCTTCTATCACAAATTGACACTCTAAATCTTCAGCTCGGTTGATATTCTCATCTGGATCATTCATAAGGTCGTAAAGCTCATGTGGCCCATACGGATAGTGATGTACGTATTTCCACTCTCGCGTACGAATCATTCGGACTGGTCCGTACTCGTCATAAATGACAATATCCTCTCGGCCTTCACCTGTACGTTCTACCAGTAAATCGTAAAAGCTTCGACCTGGCAGCCGCTCTTGTTCGGGATTAGGTAACCCTACGTAATCGAGCAAGGTAGGAAACAGGTCATATTGGCTAATCAACTCACCCTGTACGTGCCCAGATGGAATGACACCGGTGTGACTAAAAATAGCAGGTACCTTCACCGATGTATCATACATATTAAAAGGAAATGTACCATTCCCTTTCCCCCATATCCCATGATGGCCCATGTTCATACCATTGTCGCCCGTAAACACGATCAACGTATTATCACGGAGTCCCCGCTCTTCCAACATGTCCATGATCTTGCCAATTCCTTCGTCCATAGCTGTGACGGATGCGTAATATCCACGCAATAGCTCATTCCGTTTCTCCCCTTCTCCTGTCGGTGCGGTGCGTGCCTGATTCGGATGTAACGGCAGCTCAGGCACTGAATTAAACTGGCAGTCATCATACAAAGCGACAAAAGACTCCGGATGCTCCGACCGATCCCAGGGTGAATGCGGCGCCGTATAGTGAACACTCAAATAGAATGGGGAGTCTAGATACGACATTTCGTCTAAAAATTGCATGGCATTATCCGTAATCATATCGGTTACGTACCCGTCGACGATTTTCACCTCTCCGTTCTCCACGATATCGGGTCTCATATAGGAGCAGCCGCCTCTGGCGATTGAGAACCAGCGATGGAATCCTTTTCTCGGGACTGCGCTGTTGCCCAAATGCCACTTCCCGCTTAAGGCACAGGCATATCCCGTTTGAGCCAACAGTTCCGTATATGTCGGTTGTTCTGCTAAATAATCGACCGCGGTCCGCTCATCGGCAAATACCGGTTCTGTTTGAATCTGTTCGTTTAATTCACTCATGTTAACATTGCCTGAGCGAATCCAGTCATGAACACCATGCTGGGAAGGAATC
The DNA here is from genome assembly GCF_013204845.1 of Paenibacillus qinlingensis. Taxonomy (GTDB): domain Bacteria; phylum Bacillota; class Bacilli; order Paenibacillales; family NBRC-103111; genus Paenibacillus_E; species Paenibacillus_E qinlingensis. The sequence goes on along the minus strand of NZ_JABMKY010000029.1, from coordinate 16,025 downwards.
CTTCCAGTCAATATCGACGCACGTGCTGGCGAGCAAACCGGCGAGGTACAAAAGAAATTATCAAAACGCATTCCTTCCGCAGCGAGTCGGTCTAGATTGGGTGTACGTATTTCACTATTACCGGCACAACCAAGCGCCCAACTCCCCATATCGTCTGCAAGAATGAAAACAATGTTTGGTTTTTGATTGGTTTTTCCCACGAAATCAACGCCTCCATAATTGTCATGTACAATAATTCTCCCAACTATAACGTACTATTTACAACGCTTAGATTCCATGTCACAATCAACGGTATATTTGGCAATTCTTACGATGTCTGCGAGGGGGAGGTCCTCTATTGTTTATTCTCTATCCGGATTCACAAAGGCTAGAATTTAGTTTTCAACCCAGTTGGATTCGTCATATGTTAAAACCACATGATTTCAGCTTCGGTCCTGTAAGAAATCCAATTCCCGTCTTCTGGCTCATACTGGATGGGATTCGTACGATTCAAATCGAGGAAGAACACCATATTGTTCGTAGAGGCGATCTCATTGTGTTTCCCCCGGGCGTGCCGTACCAGCTTCATGCGGAACAATCCGGCGCTCCCGTAAGTTACTTATCACTGAGCTGTATGATCAAACTTGGACCGTTCAAATTTCATGAGTCTCATCCATTTCCAATGATTACCACCTTAACAGATAGTGAAGCTATCACTCGACTTTCTGAGCTATGGATGACAGCTGTCGTCTTATTCGAACAATTTGTCACCACACTGCAACGACACATTGACGCTAATGAAGATAAGCAAATGCAACTAACCGTATCACTTGGACTGCTTCGGGTTCAAGGCGCCGTCCAGCAATGGTTTGCACTATTAATGGAATTACTACTACCACAACTGCCGAATCAACTTCCCACTATCGATCCTCGGATTGTCAAAGTATGTGCTTATATCCAGGAGCACGCTCATGAATCACTCTCGCTAGAAAAGTTAGCTGCTCATGTTTATTTAAGTGCGAGTCATTTCAGCTATTTATTCCGGAAAGAGATGGGGCAACCACCTGCTCAGTATTTGCGAAACCATCGAATCCAGATTTCCGAGGAGTTACTCGTTCAGACCAGTTTGTCCATTAACGAAATCTCTCGACGTGCTGGTTACAACGAACTTAGCGAATTTAGTCGCGCTTTTCGTAATGTTGCCGGGATTAGTCCACAAGCCTATCGGAAACAGATGCGACTAACCGATTATTGATTACACAACACAATGACGTTTTCGGCAAAACTTGAAGGGCACAAACCTGGCTTACCCATTTGTGCCCTGAAATTTATGCTATTTTTGCTGGACGGATCAAGTGTTATTCAAAGAACGGAGAATGGTCTTGGCTTTAAAGAAGTTCGCCTACAAACCTGGCAGTAATTTCTTTGGGTCTTGTAATCGCTCCGCCAACAACAACAGAAGCTGCGCCGAGCTCTAGACAGCGCTTGAACATCGCTGGTGTATGCACATTTCCCTCTGCAATCACTGGAACTTGCAGCTTTCTCAGCACTTCTTTCAAAAACTCAAAATCATCCTCATACAATTTGCGGCCCATTGTACTCGGCGTGTAGCCAAATAGCGTTGTCGACACGCAGTGAAAACCTAATTTTTGCGCTTGAACCGCTTCTTCTACACTTGAAATATCCGCCATTAATTCAATCGAGGGATTTCTCAGCTTGCAATAGTTGACCAGTTCCCTCAACTGCTCTCCATGCGGTCGCTCTCTAACCGTGCTATCCATGGCAATCATGTCGCAGCCGCTTTCCAACAACTCATCAATCTCTTTCCTTGTCGCTGTAATAAAGACTTCGCTATGATCATAGTCTCGTTTCACAATACCGATGATAGGCAATGAAACTTCCTTTTTGATCTCGATAATGTCCACCTTCGAGTTTGCTCTGATCCCTGCTGCTCCACCCTCTTGAGCCGCAAGCGCCATTTTTGACATGATATACGGACTGTGTAACGGTTCATGTTCGAGGGCCTGACACGAAACGACCAATCCACCTCGTATTTGTTCGATCATCTGGCATACGCAGCGATCATAGTTTCAATTTCATGATTCAGCACCGACAGGGACTCGCCATGTTCCGTCTTGACAGGCAGTAATGGCATCCTAGGCTGCCCCGTATCGATGCCTCTTAGATGCATGATATATTTGCAGGCGCCATATAAGGACGGGTAGTTTAGCAGCTTTTTAATAATGCCATTAATCTTAACTTGCAGGGCTATCGCTTCATCTACCAATCCTTCATCAAACAATCCATTCAGCGCACAAAACAGCTCTGGCATAACGCCATAGGTTCCGCCGATACCGCCATCCGCCCCCATGATTTTGCCAGCCAGAAATTGTTCATCCGGACCATTGTAGACAAGGAAGTTCTCGCCGCCAGCTTCTTTGAATTGTTGAAGCTCAAATGTGCTCTCGCCGGACATTTTTACGCCAATCACTTTATCTTGCTGTGCCATTCTTTCAAGCAGGTTTACGGGCAGATTGAATCCCGTTGTTTGAGGGATATTGTAGATAATGAACGGTAGTGAAGTGCTGTCAATCATCGCTTGCCAATGGGCCTCGACGGACGCAACTGAGAGCCGATAGTAAATAGCCGGGACGGCCGATATGGCATTTGCCCCACAAGCCTCGGCATGTCTGGACAGTTCTACACTTTCCCGTGTAGAAGCTGCGCCGACATGAACGATAACGAGTAACTCTCCCCTGATCTCATCCATAACGGATTCAAGCACAAGCTTTCTCTCTTCCGTGCTTTGCAAGATCCCCTCTCCTGTACTTCCACCGACATATAAACCCTTTACTCCTGTGGAAACATAATAACGCGCCAGCTTTTTAACACGCTGCACACTGACGTTCCCCTCATCATCATAGGCTGAATACATTGCAACAAAAATTCCTTTTAATCGGGCAACTTCATCTTTTTTCATACGCTCTCTCTCTCCTAATCACTGATCTCGCTATTAAAAAAACGGATACACGGCACCGAATAAAGCGGCCCGATTGCCTAACTCTGCCATCTTCACTTCTGTCTTGGAAAAGTTCAGAGGCAAATAAGTGTCTATTCGGGACACAATTTTGTCCAATAAAAAGTCTCCTTGCTCGGATACACCTCCGCCAATGACAATCAATGAAGGGTCAGCGATGACAATGACTTCAGCCAAGCCTCTGGCGATCTCTTCGCTCCATGCATTGACGATGTCATCACACTTCTCATTACCCATTCGGGCCATGTGAAACAATTCATAGGTTGACAGGTTGCAATCCGACAAACTTGCTTGTGCGTTTCTCAGCAAGGCAGGTATAGCCGCTCTTTGTTCATAAGTGGTTTTGGAGCCCTTATCGTATAAGGAGTGGCCAATTTCACCGGCCCGATAATGACTTCCAACAACAAGTTGATCATGGCAGTATAGCGCCCCTCCAATCCCTGTGCCGATCGTGATGCAAAAAAAATGATCACGATCGGCAGCAGCGCCTTTCCATTTCTCACCCAAAGCCGCACAATTCACATCATTCGCAACAATGGTGCGGAGTCCGAAAATGCTTTCTACGGTTTGCTTCAGATTCGTCCCTTGATACTGCGGCATTGTTTCCCCAGCGTATACGATCTCGCCGCTAGCCGTATCTACGACACCAGCCGTACTGATGCCTACTCCCTGGACATGCGGAAATCGACCCAGCAAATCATGAATGATGTGCTGGATTTCATCCTGTATGCGATGATTGGATACACCTTTAGGTGTCTTCGTCGACTGATGGTAGATGATCTCCGCCAATGGGTTGCAAACAGCATATTTAATTTCCGTCCCGCCAATATCAATTGCAATATATGGGTTCATTTCTTTCTCCCGCTAGAACGCAATTTTATATACAATTTTGGTCACTTCGACTTCAAGATGCTCGTGCGCCCCCACTAAGTGCGTATCTTCCGGGAAGCAAATCAGAAAGTATCCTTCTTCTAAGTACCCCGTAAATTTAAGATCTGAAGCTACATCGCCAAAATGGATATCACTTTGGCTATCATATTCCGTTAAATTAGATAAACAATCCGTATTCGAAACTTCAACATACTCTCTTCCTTCTAACACCAAGTGAATATCAATGTATTTCTTGTGCGCTTCAAACCGTTTCTCTTCTTTCGGACTCGTTGTAAACGTGATCTGGTTCTTGGTAAAACTTGTTGTTGCAAACGCCATTTCCCGTAGGTTGCTTTGTATATCCTGAACGGCTTCCATAAGTCTCGGGTTGGTAAAGGCATACTGATCCAAATTCGTTATCTTGTCGTAGATCATACGTTTACCTCCCTTTTGTCAGTAATTTCCTTCACGCTAACCTTCCTGTCTTCCTTTAGCGATAAAGTCAAAGCATCTGCAGTGGCAATCGCCGCTCTAGCTGCCGTTCCATCCAACAGTGGTTTAAATTCATCTTCCACAGGGGATCCTTGCATAATGCTATGGAAATAAACCATTTCCTTCATCATAATGCCACTCAGCCATAACGGAGGTGTAGCGCTTGGTTTGCCGTACATGATCGCCCCATCCATCTCCAACCCTTTGTAAATACGCGTGCGATCTTCATCCACTTCCTTCGATTCATGTAGCAGGAACCTTTCTTCACCTTCCGGCGTTTTCAGGACCACTTTGACGTCCTGCATATCGATGAGAATGGCCCCTTTGCTTCCCTGAATTTTGACGAAATGATCGCTCCATCTGAATGCGGAACCGTATTGCAGCGTAGCGTATCGATGATTGGCAAATTCTAGAGAAATGAACAACATATCATCCTCGTCGCCGAATCGCTCTCCTTGATGAGCAACATTACCGCCTGTCATACAAACTCTTTCGGCAGGTCCCATGAGAAACTGGATAAAGTCCAATTCATGTATATGATGATAGAGGTGTCCCCCTGAAATCTCTCTTTTCTTTTTCCAGCTTACCTCGGTCTGCGCTTCCTCCCAGCCGTTGCGCTCTGCATGGCAGAACAGAATGTCACCAATTCTTCCTTCATTAATCAATCTCTTTGCAGTTCGCACGCCGTTCATAAAATTCATAACATGGCCAGCCATGAAAATAAGTCCGTTTTCCTTTGTTATATTAATCATCTCATTGCAGTCCTCGTAGGATAGCGCGATCGGCTTTTCACAAAACACATGTTTCCCATGGGCAGCTGCGCATACAACAGGCGCTTTATGGTAACCGTTCGGGGATGCTACAATAACGGCATGTACGTCGGGTCTGCTGCACAAGGATTCAATATCTTTTTCCATATCGCAGTTCAACTCGTTGGCAACCGGCTCCGCATGCTCCGGATCATAAACCGCTACTACCTTGGCACCTTCCAACTGATTAATTAATCTTGCTAATCCTGCACCAAAATAACCTGTACCAATAACGCCATAATTCACTGTGCTCATTGTGCTCATAGATGAAACTCCTCCCGAAAAATCGCTTATATATTTATTTAACAGAACCGTCTGACAGCCCTCCGGCAATTTTCTTTTGAATCAGCATGAAAAATACGATAGATGGAACGATAACAATAACCGAAGCGGCCATCATCTCTCCCCAATCCAGAATTTCCGATCCGGTCAGTGAATATAACGCCACGGAAATCGGCATTTTGGCTGAACTGTTGATGAGCAGCAAGGCGAACAGAAATTCATTCCATGTATTGATAAAAGTATAAATAGCTGTTGCTACAACGCCTGGTGCGACAATGGGCAGCACAACTCCAACGAATATTCTTAGTTGCCCGGCACCATCCACTCTAGCAGCCTCTTCAATTTCAATAGGAACGGTTTGGAAGAAACCGGTCAGCATCCATATGGCATACGGGATGGAGAAGGATAAGTAGGTAATGACAAGCCCTGTCCATGTATTCACCAATCCGAATTTGACGATTATTATCGAATAGGGTACTGCTAGCAATATAGGTGGAAACATATACGTTGTAATTAAGAGTTTCGTCATCTTCTTCCCTGCCTTCGGGAAAAAACGAACAATGCCATAAGCGGCCAACGAGGAAACGACGATCGTGATTAACGTTGCCGATAAGGAAACCAGCATACTGTTTTTAATATTGGTCGTGAAGTGCAAATTGTTCAAAACCCTGTCATAATACGTGAACGTAAAGGACTTTGGAAAAAACGCCAATGGGTTGCTGGCCATTTCACCGGACGACTTGAACGAGGATAGGATGATCCAGATCAAAGGAAAGACCGCTATCATGGCAAGTACCGTGAGTAAAACGTATAAAAAGGACATAGTGAGCTTACTGGTGCCTACACGATTCATTAGCGATCCTCCTTTTCCCATTTATTCAGGAATCTGAAATAGACTAAACAAACACAAAGCAGAAACAGCAGCAAGATAATCGTTATGGCAGAGGCTACGCCAAGCTGCTTCATCCCCCAACCAGCTTTATACGCGAAAATAGGCAAGGTCGTGGTAATATCCGAAGGGCCACCGCCCGTCATTAAATACAGAAGATCGAAGTTGTTGAAAATCCAAATGGTTCTCAGCACTAGCAATAACCCGATGACGCCCCTAATATGCCGAACCGTAATCGACCAGAACGATTGCCAAGCTGTTGCCCCGTCCATGACGGCAGCTTCATATTGCTCGCTTGGAATTGTTTTGAGTGCAGACAGGATATTGACCATAAACAAGGGATAACCGAACCATATATTAATAAAAACTACCGCTGCAAAGACATAAGTAGGTTCAGCAAAAAGGTTAATATTGTTCTCTGTAATCCCCATCGTAGTTAACAAATTCGGAATGAAACCATATACATCGTTTAAAATCCATTTCCATGAGAATGCGATTACAATAGCCGGGAATGCCCAAGGAATAATTAATAAGGTCCGATAAATGCCGGAAAACCTTGGGATTTTATTGAGCGCCAGCGCGCTGGCAAAACCAAGGAGCAACTGACCGATTATTGAATATACCGTCCATTTGATGGAGTTAACAAACGCATGGTAAAAATCTGGGTTGGTAAGAACCCATGTAAAGTTATCTAACCATACCCAAGCGTAATTCACTTTAATCAAATTTTTCGAGGTAAAACTGAAGTAAATGCTTGATATAATAGGGTAAATTAGCAGTAATACCACGATTAGAACCGCAGGCAAGATGAATAATAAGCCCGTCGAATTCAATCTTTTCAGCCTTCTAGTGCCCATCCGGTTCACTCCACTCATGAGAAGTTAAGTAAGAGGAAGAGGGGGCCCCTCCCCCCCCATTAACTATTTGGTTGCCGTTTGAAATAAATCATTTAATTTTTTCTCGGCTTTTTTAGCTTCCTCTTCTATAATCGCCTTGTCTTTCTTCAGGATAATATCTTGGAACATCATTTCGATCACATTCTGACTCGTAATTATCCCCGATTGGACCGAAGGACCATTTTCCATACCGATCGCAGTTCCGCTATTTATCGCATTACCGATAACTTTAACCGCATTGCTGAATTTCTTGATCGTCGGGTTGTCGAGGAACGCTGGATCTTCGGCAATATCCTTCATTGCTGGCAACATGCCCGCAGGTACAGAATGTAGGAACTTAATGTATTTGTCTTTCTCATACAAGCTTTCAATAAAAGCTTTAGCAATTTCCGGATGTTTGCTGTTTTTCCATACGACCATTGGGATATTGGAAGTTTCGATGCCACGGTCCGCATCACTCGCATTCAACTTCGGCATTGGAGCAGCATCGATTTGATCCAATAAGGCCGGAGAGTTCGTTTCCACCCCGCCAATTTGAAATCCACTATTAAAGTCGAAAGCCGTCTTGCCTTGATAGAACAACGTAGCTTGGTCTAATACTTTGAAGTTAATTGAACCGGTTGGAGATGTCGCTCTATACATATCAACCCAATATTTAATTCCGTCGAGTGCGGCTTTACTTGTCAGATTCGCTTTCCCGTCTTTCGTAATCAGCGTCTCTCCAGCTGATCTCACATAGAAGTTCAAGAATCGGGTAGCCATCAGATCGCCGGATCCAGTTGGAACGGACAGACCGTAAACATTTGGCGGATTGTTGACTTTCTTAGCCGCTTCAAACAGTTCGTTCCATGTTTTAGGTACTTCCAGGTTTGCGGCTTTCAGCAAATCCTTGCGATACCACATAACTTGAGCGTGCGAGTAAATCGGAATGGAGTAATTCTTACCATCCTTCGTGCCTTCTTTCAGAGGAGCTTCATAGAAACGACTTCTTCCAATCTTATCAATAACATCGTTAATTGGAATAATTGCCTCGGCATTCAACATTTCAACGACATGATTCGGAAGAGCTGTACTCACATCAGGCACTTGCCCTGACAGCAAACCCGTCGTCCATTTCGTGTAAAATTCACCCCATGAGAATGTCTCAATTTTAATCTTTACGTCCGGATTCTTTTTCATAAAATCATCAGCAGCTTGTTTCATATAGTCGTTTCTTGGTCCTTGCGTAAAGGAATGCCAGAAAACAATTTCCCCTTTTAATGGCGCAGCCGAAGTCGCAGTTGCCCCTTTGCTCACATCGGGCGAAGCATTTGATTCCTCTTTTCCATTGCTGCAAGCGGTTGCAAGTACGGTTGAAGCGAGCAGGACGAGCGCTATTGTCTTCTTCATTGTTTGACCCCTCTCCTATGCTGGAATGTAACAAACCCCTTGAAACTCACGATCAAATAATGCTACCAGAAATAAAAAAACGAATGAACTTTCATTATGGAAGGCCCAGAACACCAAGTATCTCCGAATAATTGCGCGCTATTAATCGTTGATAAATTGGTATTCCTTTCATAAACATTCATTTTCTATCCCTAATACTAACGGAAAAAATTCCGCTTTAACACATAGCAAACCAACCAAAACTAGCACAATTCGATCATAACAATGAATAATCTGACTATTCCCTTGCCAACTGGCGATATGAGAATGGGGTTACTCCGAAATGCTTTTTAAACACTCTCGAGAAATAATTCGGATCTTCGATTCCGACTTGATAAGCAATATCGGAAATCCGCTCGTCCGTCTCCAGTATTTTCTTTGCCGCTACAACCATTTTAAGATCGATCATGAAATCACTTGGCGATTTGCCTGTGTGCTGTTTAAACAATCTGCGAAAAGTGGATGTGCTGAGACTAACCATCTTGCTCATTTCTTCGATGCTAATCGTGGTTTTATAGTTGTTAAGCATATAATCCAAGATTAGCTCAACCCGGTTATCAATTTTTCTATCCGATTTCAATTTTTTATGCTTATTGGGTTTCACTGAAAAGGCTTCAGACGAACTGATTAAATAGCCTACAATTAATTCCAGGTAACCCCTAAGGGTATAATGTTTCCCTCTGTTAATTGAATCCTTCTCTCTAATAATGCTGTGAAAATAATAGTTGATTTGTGGATCGGTACACGTCAATTTCGTATCAAACCCAAAGATTTCAGACCAGACTTCACTATCGATTAGCGGAAAAGTAGCTGTGAAACGTATACTCATGAATGTAAAATCATCCGTCAATGCCTGACACGACAGCGCACTTCCTTGAGGGATGTAAATCATATCATTCTTATCCAGTTGATACGTATTTTCGTCAATCATGAATATAGCCTTTCCCTTTTCAATAAAGCGGATCATCGAATAGGGAATCATAGACTCGTGAAAATTCCACCCTTTAGGAAAACTATATCTTTCTGCATACAAATAATTTAACCGCAGCGCCTGCAGGATATCGTTTTCTGGCATCGTAATCACTCCTAGCTTATTTTTATCCTTTCATACAACAGCGAAAGGTTTAAAATAGTATACCAAAAGTAAGTTTAAATTAAATCTTTCCGTTAAATCTAGTACTGATATCAAAAAAAATAGAAATAAGGAGCAGCTGCCGTGGCAGAACTGCTCCTTATTTTGCTCAACTATTGTCCTAACGTTATCTCAATGAACCATTCTTATCAACATTATCGTAAGCATCTACAATAAGGTATGCACTTTATTTGTTCTAATGATGCCTTTTATGTCCTTCAGGATACTTCTTTCCTCTCACTGTTTCGGACTTCTTCGGTTTCTGGAAAAGACTATGAGCGCGGCGATCACCATCGCACCGAAACCAATGTTTTTGGCTAACTCGGATTCCATGCCCAGCAACATGCAAAGATTGGTAACCAAGCTTTTCGTTAGGAGTGCAACCACAATTAGCATGATAGGACGAATAATATTGTACTTTTTCATATGTGCCACCCTTTCTTATCTGTCTGCCAACTTAATTCTTTTCTTCCACAAATTAGCTTGTACATTTCCATTTGACCCTCTGTTATACAAACCACTTCTATTTCTATTATAAACAAAAAAAGAGTTGTCGCGAAGCAAGCCTCTCAACTTATTAATCTATCGTATTTCTGCTTCCTTATTCCTTTAATAATTCTAGTAACGTTTCTTAATTTGAGATAATCCATTCTCTAGAATATTCTTAATAAACTGCAAAGCCTCTGCTCTTGTAAGTTTCTCACTGCCGGCATAACCTTCAACTGTAGCGCTATTCTTGCCATTGGAATACCGTTTATCGAGCAAGTACTGAATTGCCTCATTTCCGGATTTGCTTACGCCATCAATACCGGAAATGATCTCCGCGACACTCGTACGATTAATGAATGAATCTCGGGCATCTTCTTTATCTGACGTAGCAAAATTATATTCTTTTGCAAAACTATAATACTTATCAGCCCAATGTGTGGATACGGGATCATCCTGAAGCGGGATTTTATATGCACGTAACAGCATGGTAATAAACTCAGCCTCGGATACTAATTTATTAGGTTTAAAAGAACCATCATCATATCCATCAATGACGCCTTCATTGGTTCCCCATTCAATTGCCAAACTAGCCCAATGATCTTTAATGTCATTAAATACAGGGAACTTATTAATCACCGGTTTATTGGGACCGTTTACTTTGATGTTCATCACGGCAGTCTTATTCTGATAAGTTGCTTTCACCACAATATTGTCATAAGCTAATTTGCCTATCAAGGAACCATTACTCAATTCAATCTTACTTACTGGATCGATGACATACTGAGCTTTGGTGGTAATATCTTCATTCGTGCTGTCTGTGTAGTACGCTGTAAGTTTGAATCTCTTCTGTTCTCCAACAAGGATATCAGCATTCATGAATTCGAACTCTATATGTGACAACTGTGTAGCTTGTGTTGTAAAAGACCAATCATTAGTTACCTTCGTGCCTCCCCCCACTCCTTCAAAGTGAACCGTGTATGTAGTTCCCGACTTAAGTGGTTCTTTGGGAATCAGAATAACATCAGCAGAGATACTTTGAGGCATTGTGGATCGATCTGCAAGATAATAAGGAACGTCATTGTTCTTATCATCTTTAATTGTTGCGGCAGTGAATGTAAGCTCCCTCATATTACTGGTATGGATGGAAATTGGGTATCCCACTTTCGCGCCTTCTTTGTGGTATGTGGATAATGGGTTAGGCATTTCGTTAGCATACCAGAAGATTGGCACGTCTCTTTGATTGTCATAAGGATAATTTACAGTATATGTATTTCTGTATCCTTCATCTACACCATAAAGGTTTTGGAAACCTAAATTTAATACCGTATTGTTAAGTGTTCCGCTAGTGTTTAATCCCACACCGACATCCTGTGAGTAAGGAGATATCATGACGGTACGATGCAGTGGAGCATTAATAAGCGACTGGATGCCTCGATTGTTCTCGTTATCCGTAGGGGAAATAACCTCGCCATAACCGTTTTTATAACCAAAAACATTAATCCGATTATTAATTCCGCCATTGTTTAGATCCTCATCATGTAGGCTCCCTCCTTTTGCATATATCTGGTCAATATTCTGCTTGGCTAGATAATCACTGTGATGCTGCGCGGAGTTATTTAAGTACTCATTTTCAATAAGCGGCTTGAGTCCCATTTTCGCTCGAATGTCATTTAAATACTGAATGGCGCTGAGCTTATTTGGACTATGGAAACCTTGGTCTGCTGGTTTGTTCGGCAAACCGCCCGAGAGTCCGGGTTTAACAGTGACCGTTATTGTGTCTGAACGTCCTTCAAAATTAGCTGTGATCGTAGTCGTCCCAGGATTCAGAGCGTTAATGTTACCTCCTGAAACGTTTGCGACACCTGGATTACTGCTGACGAAATTTGCTGTGGTACTAAGATCAATGAGATTAAACATATAGTAAGCGGTGATTGAGGCTGGTGTATACTGACCCGTAAGCAGTTCGATTTCATCCTTCTCGAAGTTTATTGAACTTGGCCTATTTACGTTAATGGTCCTTGTGTGACTTTTGCCATCATAGGTGACGGAAATGACCGTTGAACCGTAGGAATGGCCTTCTAGCGTACCGTCTGTGCTAATTGTAGCAACAGCAGGATTTGATGAAACAGCGGTTCCCGGGAAAATCGAATTGAAGCTTTTTTGAGTGAGGCTCTCATCCACAATCTTCACTGTATACGGCAGCGGTACATTTGGCGGAATATCATACTGATACTTGTTCCCTTTTTCGTTGTTCGGCTCGAAGTCAACCGCTAACGTTCGAGCTTCTGCCACTGATGCAAGTGTGAAAATAAGAAAAAGCACAAACATGGGCACTATTGTTTTTTTCATTTTGGTTCTCCTTTTTTCGGTGATATACTTTTGAGCTTCTTAATACAAATTCAACCAAATTGATCAAATCCCTTCCATATTTCGACATTTTATGCGAAATCCAATATTACGGCTTTGAACAGCTTTCCGTACCCCCTGCACGCATTCGATCACATACCCATGTACATGAAAGCGATCCGCGATTCGAATCGCAGCAGGAAAGCACTCGCTGATCCAGGTATGATAAACCTGAGCCAAGTCCATCACGACCGCCTTGTTACGTGCAACTCTGGTATGTTGAGAAGTTCGTTGATATACTGGGTTTGCATCTGCTTATTCCTTTTGTTATGGTTGGGGAATTACAACAATACAGGAGTGGCAGGATCAAGTAGACCGATGAATTTCCGGATCGGCTTTCGTCTAAATTAACGAAGCATCAATGACAACAAACCAATTTGACGATGAGGTGTTTAAACATGGCATTAATGTCCACATTCACGAGCTTCAATCTGCCTGTAAACAACGTAGAACAATCGAAGGCGTTCTTCACCGGACTCGGATTCGAGCTCAACCCGCAATTCCCCGAGAATGAGAAGGCGGTAGCCATCGTGATCGGCGACAACCTGCAGGTCATGCTGCTCACCAAAGAACTTTTAAAGTCGCTTACGCAGAAGGAAACCGTTGATACGGAAAAGTATGCGCAAATGACGATTGCATTGGCCTTCGAGAGCCGAGAAAAGGTGGATGAAATCGTGAATACTGCGGTCTCCTTGGGTGGGAAATCATACGAAGAACCTGAGGATTATGGATTCATGTATCATTGGGCCTTCGAGGACTTGGACGGCCATATGTGGGCAATCAACTACATGAACACGGATGCAGCTCAAGGTTAAGGATAACGGAGAGCGCACTCATACTTGGATTAACAAGAGAAGACGCCGGGCACCTTCCCCGGCGTCTTCTTCGCGATGATTAGTTTTGTTCGGTATAGGCATTGAAATTGTCCATAATCACTTGCCAGCCTGCTTGTGTGCAATCGCCATCCTTATTTGAAACATTCAAACCAATGCTGTAGTCTTACTTTTATCCCAGCCCAACCAAAATACTAATTACTTCAGTTGACTAAGGTTTGCTTGATTTGTTGTATTATTTCCGTGGTAGTATTGGGATCTTTTATTTCAAATAGATAGTTAGCTTCGTCTTTACTTGGTGGTATTTCTCCCGAATTTCCTTGTCGCTCCAACACTTCTAAAAAGCTCGTTGCACTTCTGAAAATAGCTTTACTTCTTTCTGTTTGTTCAACTCGTGCTCTCAGTATTTCAATAGATAAATTAAAGTAAACAATAATACTTATAAATCCCTTTTCATGAAAATATCTGAGTACATTGGTTCGTCCTGATTTATTTAGATTACAATTGCTTAAGATGATGTGAAAATTGCTTTGCACTGCAGCATATTCAACAATTGCATTGGTAATTGAGAATTTTAGAGTGTTAGGTCCTTCTAAAGGGAGAAGTTTCTTATAATGACTATTAATAAATTCAGCATGATTATCCTGATCTATGACTACAGCTTGTTGCAAGACAGATTCTAATTCTTTAGCGAAAGTAGTTTTTCCACTATGCGTTATTCCAACTGTCATAATTACGAGGCGGTTCATATCAATAATCGCTCCTTTATGTTTTAGGGCAATGATGAGACCATTACTTTGGGAGTTCGTTAATGACTCCATCCAAAGGAAATACCATCTCCACAAATTCTCCTAAGAAATCCTTTTCATAACTTATTTTCACCTCATACTTAAACGAAATTTGAAATAATTAGTTGCGTTAATCTCTCGTTAGGTGAGCGAAGGCTGCCCTCCATGCCTGCAGCCTCGTCCTAAGTGTTTGTTCAACTAATGTTATTCGTTAGCGGAATAACACAATCTGAAATACACATCATTTCCAACCAGCACGTTGTAATATCTCTTTCACAAAGTCCCGCTTACCATTCGTGTATGCTAAACGGTCATTCTGGAATCGTTGTGCGAGTTCCAATTTTAAGTCACCATATTGCTTGGCATCCTCTGGATGATTTCTCAAATAATCTCGAAAGAGGATATGACGCTTATATTCGGCGTTATCAATGGTGCATACGTATAAGTGATGCCAAGTTACATCGACGGGAGGAATAAATGCCTCTCGTCCCGTAGTTCCTAAATCGCCTTCATGAACATAGCCAATGGTGGCTAGCCTTTGAATAGCTGTAAGGACATCGGACTGCGTAGACACCACCACGTCGATATCAATAATCGGTTTCGCTGCTAACCCTGGAACGGATGTACTGCCAACGTGTTCTATTGTGAATATAAAATCGCTTATAACAGGAAGTACAAAGCCTCGTAACTGTTCAAACAACTGAATCCAACTAGGGTCATATTCACGTACTACAAGACTGGAACCCATTCAAACTCCTCCTGAGTGTAACATCATGGTTACATGTAAATTCGTAGTAGATTTTCGTATTCCTCCCTGATATTTGAGAAGGCTGCCGAACAATGATCATCGGCAGCCTTCTCATGTTTATTATTGAACTCTCGTGTCCCGTTAGCCTAACATTCAATTTTTTGAGAAAGCACACTATCTTTCGTAGTTTCTTCCAGAATGCTTTTTCCTATATGCTTTGTTATTTGGAACAACTAGATAGTTTTAAGTATTCATGCTTCAAAATACTCATCATTATACGATCGACATATTGACCATTTTTATAGACTTCGTCTCTTAGTATGCCATCCTTATTGAAACCAGCCTTTTCATAACTCCGAATAGCACCAGGATTATCAGCATCTACCGTCAAATACACTTTATGAAGGTTTAAACGCTCGAATGCAAAATCCAGGACAACACCTGTCACTTCTGTAGCATAACCTTGCCCCCATACCATTTTGTCCCCAATCCAAATACCAAATTCAGCGTGCTTGGACCAAGGATGGATATTAAACAATTGGGTATTGCCAATCGGGATGCCGTCTTCTTTTATTATGGTAAAATAGACAGATGATAGATCTGTTTCCGCGTATTTCCGTGTACGTTCTCTGACCACTTCCGGTGTTAGGGGCATACCACTTCCTGATGGCAACGTTCGGTTAACTACAGGATCGGACAGCCATTCATATCGCTTTTCCCAATCTTCTTCAACAACACGCCTTAATGTTACTCGTTGTCCGTATAGCATATTTCCCCTCCGTGTACCTAGATTGGTACTTATTTTGTATACTTGTAAATCCATATGTTATCCGTTAGATTCCTGTAGATGGATAAATTTCAGCTTTGTAAAAAAAGGAGCGCCTCTGTACGATGGAAGTACGCTACGGGTCAAAAGCCCTTTAATTCCATCATCCAGGAGGACGCTC
>NZ_JABMKY010000028.1 GCF_013204845.1 Paenibacillus qinlingensis | reverse complement strand
GAACCGCAGGGTTCTGGGAGAGTAGAACGTTGCCAAGCATTGTTCCCTGATAGCTCAGTTGGTAGAGCACTCGACTGTTAATCGAGTTGTCACAGGTTCGAGTCCTGTTCGGGGAGCCATTGCTTCCATAGCTCAGTCGGTAGAGTGCATCCATGGTAAGGATGAGGTCACCGGTTCGATTCCGGTTGGAAGCTCCAGTTATACATTTCATAAGGCCCGTTGGTCAAGTGGTTAAGACACCTCCCTTTCACGGAGGTAACAGGGGTTCGAGTCCCCTACGGGTCACCACTAGTTCTTTATCCCATGGAGGCTTAGCTCAGCTGGGAGAGCATCTGCCTTACAAGCAGAGGGTCGGCGGTTCGATCCCGTCAGCCTCCACCATTAACTTCATATGCCGTTGTAGCTCAACTGGTAGAGCAACTGACTTGTAATCAGTAGGTTGGGGGTTCAAGTCCTCTCGACGGCATGTTTCTATTGGGGATTAGCCAAGCGGTAAGGCAACGGACTTTGACTCCGTCATGCCAAGGTTCAAATCCTTGATCCCCAGCCATTTTTTTCATAACACATGAGTCATTAGCTCAGTTGGTAGAGCACCTGACTTTTAATCAGGGTGTCGTAGGTTCGAATCCTACATGACTCACCATTTGCCTTATTTATTACATGCGCGTATGGCGGAATTGGCAGACGCACTAGACTTAGGATCTAGCGGGTGACCGTGGGGGTTCAAGTCCCTCTACGCGCATAAAATCCTCACTTGTATTCATACAACTGAGGTACCCTGCGGAAGTGGCTCAGCGGTAGAGCATCGCCTTGCCAAGGCGAGGGTCGCGGGTTCGATCCCCGTCTTCCGCTCCAAAGTATTATGCGCCCTTAGCTCAGCTGGATAGAGTATTTGACTACGAATCAAAAGGTCGGGAGTTCGAATCTCTCAGGGCGCGCCATTCTTCATTATAAGTTATAAACGTATCGGGACGTAGCTCAGCTTGGTAGAGCACCTGCTTTGGGAGCAGGGGGTCGCATGTTCAAATCGTGTCGTCCCGATCATTTTTCTAAACTACGCGGGCGTAGTTTAATGGTAGAACTTCAGCCTTCCAAGCTGATCGCGCGGGTTCGATTCCCGCCGCCCGCTTATAAGATAGAGCCACCTTCGGGTGGCTTTTTCTTTTATCCATAGACAGGAACGAAAGATTGGGTTCTTCGTGATAGAAGCAATGATTTTTTGCACATGAAATGAATGTCTCCATATACCGTCTAACTCCTTCTAATTAGGAAATAATACGAATTAAAACATCGTAGAATCTTATCAATACATTAATTACCACCGAAAAACGTACGGTTTTTTTATTTTAATACTATGTGTTGCGGTCAGATTGTGGTAAAATATTCTGAAATGAGTTTTTATAGCAACTAGCTTTTGCAGAGAGAAGCATTAATGCATCATAGTGAATAGATGAGGTGGAGAATCATGGTAGAGAGTGAGATCGTCCAACAAAAACAAAGTACGAATAACCTGCTGCGTAGAGATATTCGGTTTCTTGGACACATACTAGGCGAAGTTCTTGTACATCAGGGCGGAAGTGATCTGCTGGATGTTGTTGAACGCATTCGCGAAATGAGCAAGTCGTTAAGAGCACACTATGTCGTTGAGATCTACGATGAATTTAAGAAAACGATATCTTCACTAGATCCGGAAATTCGCCATCAAGTGATACGCGCTTTCGCTATATATTTCCAACTAGTTAATATTGCTGAACAAAACCATCGTATTCGCCGTAAACGTGACTACGAGCGCTCATCAGGGGAATCAGTACAACCAGGTTCGATTGAGAGCATCGTACAAGAGCTGAAGAGTACGAATGTTCCGTATTCCGAGGTACAGGAAATTCTTAAAGCTATCTCTCTAGAGCTCGTTATGACGGCTCATCCAACGGAAGCTATGCGTCGTGCCGTGCTTGATATTAATCTGCGCATTTCTGACGATATGATGAAGCTGGACAACCCTAACTTAACGTACCGCGAGCGTGAACAATTGCGCGAGAAGCTGTTAGGTGAAGTGCTTAATTTGTGGCAAACCGATGAGCTGCGTGATCGTAAACCGACGGTAATCGACGAAGTGCGTAACGGACTGTACTATTTTGACGAGACGCTATTCGACGTACTGCCAGAAGTTTATCATGAGCTTGAGCGTTGTTTAAATAAATACTACCCTGAAGACAAATGGCATGTGCCATCCTTCTTGAAATTTGGTTCGTGGATAGGTGGAGACCGTGACGGAAATCCATCTGTTAGAGCGAATGTGACGTGGGAGACGCTTGGTCTGCACCGTCAATTGGCTTTGCAAAAGTATGAAGAAATTCTGAGAGAATCCTTAGCACACATGAGCTTTAGTAAGAACATTGTGAATGTGAGCGAGGCTCTAATCGATTCGATCCAATGTGATCGTGAAGCGATGGGGAATGTCCAGGATGTTTGGCGTAATGAGAAAGAACCATACCGAATCAAAACAACTTACATGATCGAGAAGATTCATAACACGGGTAACGCTAGTGTATCTTCTACACAGAAGTACAACAGCCCTGAAGAGTTTATTCAAGACTTGCAAGTTATGGAAGCTAGTTTGCGTTCGCACTTTGCAGACTATGTGGCTGATAAATATATTAAGAAGTTAATACGTCAAGTTGAGTTATTTGGTTTCCACTTAGCTGCTCTAGATATCAGACAGCATAGTAAAGAGCATGAGAATGCGATGACTGAAATTTTGGCGAAAATGGGCATTACACCGGATTATAGCAAGCTTTCGGAAGATGAGAAAATTTCATTGCTCACGAATGTTTTGAATGATCCACGTCCTATCACTTCTACGTACTTAGACTACACGGATGGTACGAAAGAATGTTTAGACGTGTATCGTACAGTAGGCAAAGCGCAGAAGGAATTTGGACGTAACTGTATTAATAGTTACTTGATTTCGATGACGCAAGGTGCAAGTGACATGCTTGAGGTGGTTGTGTTTGCCAAAGAGGCGGGCTTATACCGCAGAGAGAGCGACGGAACTGTTACGAGTACCGTTCAGTCTGTTCCTCTTTTTGAAACGATTGACGACTTGCATGCGGCTCCTGGTATCATGAGCACTTTGCTAGCGATCCCTGCTTATCGAGCAAGCCTGGATGCTGAAAACCCATTGCACGAAATTATGCTGGGCTACTCTGACAGTAATAAAGACGGTGGTGTGATTACAGCGAACTGGGAGCTTCGTATGGCGCTTCAAGATATAACTGAAGCAGCGAAGAAATTCGGCGTGAAGTTGAAGTTCTTCCATGGTCGTGGTGGCGCTTTGGGTCGTGGCGGTATGCCATTGAACCGAAGCATTCTAGCGCAACCGGTTGAAACGCTTGGCGGCGGCATCAAGATTACGGAGCAAGGTGAAGTACTATCTTCCCGTTATTCCCTGCAAGGGATTGCTTACCGTAGCTTGGAACAGGCGACGTTTGCTTTGATTACAGCATCGAAGCTGTCCCGTTCGCCACAAAGACACCCGCTCGAAGATAAGTGGGAAAATATTATGCGTGGTATTTCGGAGCAAGCACAAACGAAGTATCAAGATCTTATTTTCAGAGACGAAGATTTCTTAACATTCTTCAAAGAATCCACACCGCTTCCGGAGATTGGTGAGCTGAATATCGGTTCCCGTCCATCCAAGCGTAAAAATAGCGATAAGTTCGAGGATTTGCGTGCGATTCCTTGGGTATTCTCATGGACGCAAACGAGATACCTGCTACCAGCATGGTACGCAGCAGGTACAGGCTTGCAGAGCTTCGCTCAAGGCAATGAAAGTAACCTAGCGGTCCTCAAAGAGATGTATGAGGATTGGTCATTCTTCAGGACGATGATTGATAATCTGCAAATGGCATTGGCAAAGGCAGATCTTCTTATCGCGAAGGAGTACGGCAGCTTGGTGAAGGAATCCGCGATTGCAGAGCGTATTTTCAATCTGATC
Organism: Paenibacillus qinlingensis; assembly: GCF_013204845.1. Lineage (GTDB taxonomy): Bacteria > Bacillota > Bacilli > Paenibacillales > NBRC-103111 > Paenibacillus_E > Paenibacillus_E qinlingensis. The sequence goes on along the minus strand of NZ_JABMKY010000028.1, from coordinate 118,952 downwards.
AGAGACGAGTATGCATTGACGTCCTCGATTATTTTGCAAATTACAGGTCAGCAAGAGATTCTGGATAATGTTCCTGTCATTCAAGAATCCATTAAATTGCGTAATCCATACGTGGATCCGCTTAGTTACATGCAGGTTGAGCTGCTTACGGAACTGCGTGCACTAAGAGAAAACAATGAAGACGATGCGATTCTGCTTCGTGAAGTATTACTTACAATTAACGGGATTGCCGCGGGACTTCGGAATACGGGCTGATCCGTACGACAACATAAGAAAACCAACAGGATGATAAAGTCGGGGGCTTGCAGCAATGCAGGCAGCTCGGCTTTTCCTGTAATTACGGGAATTGCCCAAGTCAGGAGGTGCGCGGTAGCATGGGGCGATGGTTGGCAATAGTCCTTGTCCTTATTGGGGCTTCAAGCTATGGTTTGCTGTCTTCATTTATTAAAATGGCTTATGATCAAGGTTTTACGGATGGACAAATTACACCTGCTCAGATGACAATGGGAACTGTATTTGTATGGGTATTGATTCTTTTTCACAAGGAGTCGTGGGTTAATCCCTTTAAGGGTCCTTGGATTAAGCTTGGGTTGATTGGGATATTCGGACTGTCGTTAACGACAGTTGTTTATAATATTGCGCTGCAAGAGTTAGACGCTTCCTTATGCATTATTTTACTTTTTCAATTTACGTGGATGACGATTGCTATGGATTGTATCGTGAAACGGAGATTGCCTAAGCGAATGGAAGGAATTGCGATTGCGCTAATATTGGCAGGGACGATCCTTGCGGTGAATGTGTTTGATACCAACTGGGGAGAGCTCAGTATTCTGGGTATACTATATGGACTTCTATCTGCGTTAGCGTATAGTATTTTTCTGTTTTTCACGGGACAAGTCGTAAGTTCACTTCCTCCGCTCATGAATTCTGCAATCATGCTGACAGCTGCGCTGCCGATTATATTTATCTTGTATCCGCCTACGGTTTTTGTTGATGATAATGGTGGCATGCTGTTGTTATGGGGATTGCTTCTAGGGTTTCTAGGACAAGTTGTACCGACTGTTTCCTTTAATATCGGAATTCCCAAGATCGGAAGTGCACTCGCTGCTATGCTCGGATCCGTAGAGCTTCCAGTGGCTATTCTTGCAGCATATCTGCTCATCGGAGAACCGATTACCGGGCTACAATGGGGAGGCATGGCCCTGATTCTAGGTGGAATTATAATTTCTGAATACAAATCGTGATTTCTGACGTATATAGTAGAAGAGGGAATTTTATTATCAATAAATGGATGTTGAATTGTCGAGAAGCCGGAGGAAAACCAATTGAACTTTGTTGAAGCACGACTGGCTAAGCTGGCCAGTAATGGGGATCGCAATGCTTTTGCAGAGCTCGTGGAGCTCTATAAAGACAAGATCTTTCACTTGGCTTACCGCATGCTGAATAACAAGCAAGAAGCCGAAGATGCTGTGCAGGAAACGTTCCTGCGCGTGTATACGAATTTACATCGATATGATGAGAATCAGAAGTTTTCGACGTGGATTTTTCGAATCGGGACAAACTTATGTATTGATAAGCTGCGACGAAGAAAGCAAACGTATTCGCTGGATGCGGAAATGACGGATGGTGAAGGCAATGATTATTATGCGATGCTGCCTAGCGATGAGGATACGCCAGAGAAACAACTGATTGTCTCCGAAACGCAGGCGCAGATTCACCGAGCCATTGAGACGCTGCCAGAGAAATATAAATCGGTTGTTATTCTCAGGTATTTGCACGATATGTCACTACAAGAAATTAGTGATGTTCTCGACATGCCCGTTACCACAATTAAGACGCGTGTCCACAGGGGACGGGAGTACCTACGAAAAAGATTGGAGCAGGAGGAACAAGTTGTTAGTACAAATCCTGTTCGAATCTGAAACATATTTGAAATCGAAACGTATGGTATATCACAACATGCTAAAGTCCACAAATAAACGGCTACACCGTTCTATATGGACGTGTGCGTTTATCTAGAAATTTAGCTTACTTATGAGAAAACATAAGTTCTAACATTTGAAGAAAGGGGTGGCTACAAACGTGAATTGTAAAGAAGCCCTCCCGCTCATACATGAATATCTCGACGGTGATTTACCAAAGACGGATGCTCTACCTTTGAAAGAACATTTGATAGCCTGTCAGGCATGTCATAACACTTTCAAACAACTAGAGAAAACGGACGCTTTGGTTAGAATGCTGCCCTCCATTCCAGTACCTGATACGTTAACTGCACAGATCATGAGCGGCTTACCACCGATGAAAAAGAAGAATACCTGGACAGATTGGATTCGCAGACACCCTGCTGTTTCGGTTGCTGTGGTTTTTGGAACGGTCATGTTCGGAAGCTTCGTATCGATGTGGGATGACGATCAGAATCTTATGGTACAGGGAAGTAACCTTCAGGATGTCGTGATTCAAGGGGATACCGTGATTGTGCCGCAAGGACATACCGTAAATGGTGATCTTGTGGTCAAACGCGGGGAATTGAAGGTTGAAGGCGATGTAACGGGGAATGTCGTCGTTATTGATGGTTCAGTCAACCTAGCCTCTACGGCGCACATATCTGGAGAAGTCAAACAAGTCGATGAAGCTTTGAGCTGGGTCTGGTACAAATTAGGTGAATTCGTAGGTAAAATCACGCCATAACGGAATGTCCCCTTATAGCTGAGACTATAGGGGGCTTTCTTCTTTTTTTACATAGGAAAAATGAACCAATTCTCGTGCGATGAGTCTAGATAAATAGAAGTATACTTAGCTTTATGTTATGATTCCTATATAGAGAGAACTTTGTTTAGTCGCCTGGGGGAGAATACAATGGATTTGCTCACGAGCATCTCGGCTAAGGATATTGTCGATATACTCATCGTTAGCTATGTGATTTATAAATTGATCCTAGTGGTGCGTGGGACAAGGGCTATTCAATTGATGAAGGGTATCCTCGTGGTCGTCATTACCTGGGTCATTAGTATTTGGTTCCAGTTAAGTACACTGCAATGGATGGTGAATCAAGCCTTTACGTTCGGGGTACTTGGGGTTATCATTATTTTCCAGCCAGAGCTAAGAAGAGCCTTGGAGCAATTAGGTCGAGGTAAGATATTCGGCAGTAGATCTTCATCAGAAGAAGATCAAGATGTGAACAAAAGAATCAGCGAAGTGATTCGGGCTGCGAATTATTTGGCCAAACGTAAAATTGGAGCCTTAATTGTTTTTGAGAAAGATACGGGACTAACCGACTATGTCGAATCCGGTATTGCAATAGAGAGCAAAATCAGCGGAGAGCTGTTAATTAATATTTTTATCCCAAATACCCCTCTTCATGATGGCGCAGTTATTATTCGGCAAGGGCAGTTGATGGCCGCGGGGTGTTATTTGCCTCTGTCTGAAAATCCGTTTATTTCGAAGGAACTGGGGACTCGGCATCGTGCAGCCATTGGTATGAGTGAAGTTTCGGATGCGATGTGTGTAATTGTTTCGGAAGAGACAGGTCAAATTTCACTAACCATGAATGGCCATATCGTACGGGATATTAAAGAGGAATCGTTGATTTCTAAGCTTTTTGAAGAGTTGAAGCCAAAAGCGAAAACAAATGAGAAGAACCCTTTCATGAAATGGTGGGGAGGGCGTTCGAATGGATAAATGGTTACGCAATACAAACGTGGTACGGATCGTTGCGCTTGTTGTCGGGATACTGCTGTGGGTAGTCGTCCATATGGAAGAAACAAATATATCCGGGAACACAGCGCTGCGCGAGCGAGTGGAAACGATTAATAACGTCTCGATCACAACCAAATATGATGAGACGCACTACTTCATCTCGTCGATGAATCCTGCGAATGTACAGGTGATTCTGAAGGGGAAGGAATCGTCCGTTAAGAAAGTGACGGCTAGCAATACCTATCAGATTCAGCTGGATTTGACGCAGGTTGGCAAAGGCGACCATCAGGTTACCCTAGCACCGGTCGGAATACCATCGGATGTCGATGTGGAGATCGTTCCTAGAACGGTCCACGTCATGATTGAAGAGCTGCAGATGAAAGAGGTGCCTGTCGTCATTAATGTCAAAGGAACGCCTGCAGCAGGCCTCAAAGCGGGACAACCTATTGTGAAGCCAGGTAAAGTGTACATTACGGCACAAACGAGTAAACTCGATCAGATTGAGAATGTCCGCGGCGAGGTATCTGTGGATAAAGCTCAATCAGCAGTAACGAAGCAGGTCAGATTGCAGGCTTTTGACAAGGAAGGCAAAGAAGTAACCCTTAACATTAACCCTTCGGTGGTCGATGTCGAGGTGCCTATCACAAGCCCGTTCCAAACGATTCCGTTGCAGATCAAAGTAAGCGGTGAACCTCCTGCAGGTTTTGCCATCGCGATGATTACACAAACCCCTGATAAGGTGACCGTATACGGTGCACAGGATATTGTAGACCGCATGGAATTTTATCAAGGACCGCAGCTTAGTCTGCAGGATGTGAAGGAAACGAAGGACTTTGCACTGGACATTCCTCTCAGGAATAAAGTAACACAATTAGATCCTGCGAAGGTGACGGTCCATGTTGAAGTTGTGCCTTCGATCACGAAAGCTGTAGAGAACGTACCGATTACGATTATTGGTTCCAATGAAAATTACGAAACCAAAGTAACGCAGCCAGCGTCGGCTACCTTGAATATTACGGTAGAAGGTGCTCCTGCCATTATTGATCAATTGAAAGTTCAAGATATTCAAGCGATACTAGATGTTAGTAATTTGCCGCCTGGTAAGCATGAATTGAAAGTAACTTTAAATATGCCTACTTTCGTGAAACTAGGGCTTCCACAAGAAGTGAAGGCGATCGTAGAAATCAGCGAGAAAAATGTTAAAGCAGCAAATCCATAATGGGGAATAGAGAAAGAGGAGAATACAAAAATGGGGAAATATTTTGGTACAGATGGTGTGCGCGGCGTCGCGAATGGCGAACTCACACCAGAATTGGCTTATAAGGTAGGTCGCTGCGGCGGGTATGTGTTAACAAGACAAGCGAAGCATCCGAAAGTCGTGATCGGGAGAGATACACGTATTTCGGGGCCGATGCTGGAAGCGTCCCTTGTAGCAGGATTGTTATCGATTGGTGTTGAGGTGATTCGTATTGGTGTGGTGAGTACGCCAGCGGTTGCTTATTTGACGAAGGAGCTAGGCGCAGACGCGGGCGTTATGATCTCCGCTTCTCATAATCCGGTTGAGGACAACGGGATTAAGTTCTTTGGAGGCGACGGCTTCAAGCTATTGGATGAGACGGAGCTTGAGATTGAACAGCTGCTGGATGCAGCTGTAGATGAACTGCCTCGCCCAGTTGGCGGCGAGATTGGTACGGTTTCGGATCAGCCGGATGCGAAGTACGCTTATACGGCGTTCTTGAAGGAGACGGTGTCTGCGTCCTTCGCCGGCGTGAAGGTTGTTCTTGATTGTGCGAATGGCTCAGCCTATGAGCTGGCGCCTTTGATTTTCCGCGAGCTCGGAGCGGAAGTGATCACCATCGGCGCGGAGCCGAATGGGCGCAACATCAACGATGATTGCGGATCCACCCACCCAGAGACGCTACGCGCCGAGGTGGTTAAGCATGGCGCAGCCATCGGGTTGGCTTTTGACGGCGACGCGGATCGTCTGATCGCGATCGATGAGAAGGGCGATGAAGTCGACGGCGACTTCATCTTGAGCATTCTTGGCGATGCGCTGAATCGCAAAGGAAAGCTGAACCACGGCACCATTGTGACGACGGTGATGGCGAATATTGGTTTTTTCAAAGGCATTGAAAAAGCGGGCTTGAAGGCTCTGCAAACGGCTGTAGGCGATCGTTACGTGATGGAAGAAATGCGTAAAGGCGGCTACAATCTAGGCGGGGAGCAGTCTGGTCATGTTATATTCCTAGACTACATCTCAACAGGAGATGGCATTCTGACTGCGTTGCAACTGGTGAATACGCTAGTTGAATCGGGGCGTAAGCTGAGTGATTTGAAAGGGATTATGCGTAAATTCCCGCAATTGCTTGTCAACATCCGTGTAGCGGATAAAAGTAAGTTGAAGGACAATGCGGTGATCGAAGAAGCAATCCGTAAAGTGGAAGATGAGCTTGGAGATAACGGCCGTGTGTTGGTTCGTCCTTCAGGTACAGAGTCCTTGATTCGTGTTATGGCGGAAGGCCCAGACAAAGAGCAAGTAGAAGCATATGTTCACGATATTGCGAAGGTTATTCAAGAGCAACTGGTATAATAATAGGCTGCTAGTCCCTCATTTTTGCTGGAATAAGGCGAGATGGGGGATCAAGTATGCCAAAAACAAGTTGCAATGCTGGGTTAAAATGCATATGATGAAGTTACTCAAGAAGGAAAGGCAGGGCAGAGGTTATTTGTAACAAATAGCGCCAGAACTCGCATGCGGGACGGGAATGTAGGCTTTATAGGCTTACTACTACGCGGTGAGTTGACGAGGTGAAGGTGTTCGAAACATTCGGCGGGGACCTTCCGGCACGAGGAGTGCCGTTAAGTTGGAGAGCAAAATCGTTCGGGCGACCGGGCAGACAAGGATCCAACATCTATTAACGATTTATTAAATTTTACACGTAAAGAACGCCCTTATAGATGGTTTATTTCATTATGATTTATGACTGATTGAAAATCAGATCCTTGACAAACAGCCCTTCTAGAAGAGGCTTATACAAATTTGGAGGTTGTAACTATGTGCGGTATTGTTGGTTATATTGGAAAGCGTAATTCTCAGGAGATTCTATTGGATGGCCTTAAAAAGCTAGAGTACAGAGGCTATGATTCTGCTGGGGTAGCGGTGTATACGGCTGATGGATTGCAAATTAAGAAGGCCAAAGGCCGTATTGCGAACTTGGAGTCGAAGCTTGGTGAAACGCCGTTGAACGGAAGCGTTGGCATCGGGCACACACGTTGGGCGACACATGGTAAGCCTTCGGACGTGAATTCGCATCCACATACCGATAATTCTTTGAAATTCTCCGTTGTGCATAACGGGATTATTGAGAATTATATTACGCTGAAAGAAGAACTAATCGCGAAAGGCCATGTTTTCGTATCGGAGACGGATACAGAGGTTATTTCGCATTTGATCGCAAGTTTGTACGAGGGAGATATCCTCAAAGCGGTTCAGAAAGCCGTGAAGCACATGACAGGTGCGTTTGCGCTTGGTGTTTTGACAGAGTTCGAACCAGACCGCCTCGTTGCTGTGCGTCAAGCTAGCCCGCTTATTATCGGGATTGGCGAAGGCGAGAACTTCATTGGTTCAGATATTCCAGCGATTCTAGAGTATACACGCAATGTGTTCATTCTAAATGATGGCGAAATGGCGCTATTGACGCGGGATGCTGTCGAATTAATGACGTTAGAGGGGAATTTTATTTCCAGGGAAATGTTCCATGTCGATTGGGACATTGTTACGGCGGAAAAAGCCGGATTTGATCATTTCATGTTGAAAGAAATCTATGACCAACCGAAAGCATACCGTGACACGATGGGAAGTCGTATTTCGACTGACGGTAAGAGTGTGACGCTGAACGAGCTTACGATTACGCCTGAGGCAATCCGCAACATCAGCCGCGTGCATATCGTAGCTTGTGGAACAGCATTCCATGCTGGTATGGTCGGGAAGTATGTGATTGAGAAAATGGCGCGTATTCCGGTGGAAACGGATGTAGCGTCTGAATATCGTTATCGTTCCCCGATTATCACAAAGGATACGCTTGTGATTGTCGTGAGCCAATCCGGTGAAACGGCAGATACGTTGGCAGCACTTCGTGAAGCAAAACGTTGCGGAGCACACGTGTTGGCGATTACGAATGTTGTAGGAAGTTCTGTTGCGCGTGAGGCGAACGATATTATTACAACGTGGGCAGGACCGGAGATTGCGGTAGCTTCGACGAAAGCGTACACGTCGCAATTGATCGCGTTCTATCTCTTGGGCTTGCACCTGGCGCAAACATTGGACACACAAACGTCTGAGGAAATTGCTGAAGTGATTACAGCGATGAAGGAATTGCCTGCACAGGTAAGCGAGATCCTAGAGCAAGCAGAAGCGTTGAAAGTTGTTGCTGAAGAGATGGCGAAGCATGATAATCTATTCTTTATCGGTAGAGGTTTGGATTATGCGGTAGCGCTTGAGGGCTCCTTGAAGCTGAAAGAGATCTCTTACATTCACTCGGAGGCGTATGCTGCAGGAGAGTTGAAACACGGTACGCTTGCGTTGATCGAGGATGATATACCGGTGATTGCGTTAGCGACACAGCATGAGCTGCTAGAGAAAACGGTGAGCAACATTAAAGAAGTGAAGGCACGCGGCGCGAACGTATTGGGTATTGCTGTGGAAGGTGAAACGGAGCTGCAGAAATCAGTTGACAGCACATTCATTATCCCAAAAACGTTGGATGTGTTGACGCCTGCGTTGTCTGTGATTCCTTTGCAGTTGCTGTCTTACTACGCGTCGTTGGCACGTGGGAATGACGTTGATAAGCCTAGGAATTTGGCGAAGAGTGTGACGGTTGAGTAGGGTTTGGTAGCCAAAAGATCCTGATGTCTGGTGATATAAAAGTCGTGAACCAGTAAAAAAAGTCATGAACCAGTAAAGAAAGTCGTGAACCAGTAAAAGATGTCGTGAACCTCTAAGTCAGTCCCGATGAGTTTTATCATTCATCGGGACTATTTTTTTAAGGAGTGATACATATCGAAACAATAGGCAGCCGTATTAAAATGATTAGAAAGTTGAATAAGATAAATCAAGTTGATTTCTCTAATCGAATTGGAATATCGCAGGCAACACTTAGCGAGCTTGAACAAGACAAATATAAACCTTCGGTCGATACCATGCTTGCAATTGTTGAATGTTTCGATGTGGATGTGGATTGGATTCTTCTAGGATCTAGAGGTTCTCAAAATAGGGCTTTTGGAATTAGGAGTATCAATGAAAAAGATGGAAATATGCTACTTCATTTTGATAAATTAAAGGCAAGTGATCAGGATGAAATAGTTGAATTCATAAAGTTGAAAATAAATCGATATTAACTTTAACTTTTTTGAGTTCTGTTCAATTGTACTGTGAAAATAATGTGTAGACTGAAAAATCAAGTTTATTTGACCCCATCGTGGCGATAAACTCCCATGGAAATTAAAACTGCAGTCACTGAAAAAGATAACACTAAAGAAGACGCAGCATATTCATTTTTTAAAAGGGCAAAGCGCGCAAAATAAAGAGGTATTTGTTTCTTTAAAGAATTAGGAGACTTCTGAAATAGTCACAGAATAACCTGAGTTTTCTAGTCGTCGAACTGCGTACTTAACAATAGGTTGTTGTTTTTGTGTGTCAAAATAATCTTCTTCTGAGTCTACATACATTTCGTTACGAGTTATAAGAAAAAAGGGAATATTTACATATCGTGAGCCACATTGACGGCTGCTCGTTTTTTTCCTTTTCGTGCTGCCGTGCGTCTATACATAGCACCGAGATAGTTTTTTGAGGCTGCAAAAGAATGGGCTGCTTCAACTAAGGCAGATTTCAGATTTTTTTCCGTTTTTGGCTTAGGTTGAATTCCTTTTTCCTGCACTTTCGTAATGTCCAAGTACTAGTCCCCCAACATGAACAGAAATGTGCAGAGCTTGGAAACTGTTTTTTTAATATTCATCTCGCTTTCCTCTAAAATTTGTTCCGCCCATTCGAGTGGCTATACCAGTAATCAAACCTAAATGTTCGACGTGATCATGGAAAGGGGCTACCCGTATAGCGACTTGCTGATCTAGCATTTCGATCTGTTCACTTATGAAATCAATGGGAGTTAAGATGGTCATTATCATCAAACGTTGGTGAGGGGTTTTTGAAAGCGGGGAAGATGCTCTTGGTATTGAAGTAAATCAATGAAAAATGTCATAGTAACTAAATTCTGCTATAGATATCTACTGAGAAGGATTATTTGCTGCGGCATTTATTATGATTCCAGCTTTATCATGTGCCCAGCGATCAGTTTAGCTACGGGTTATAATCCCAGGAGAACGACCGATCTGCCCTGGCTACCGAATTAATACTCACAAAATAAAAGAAGTCAACCAGCAAAAAACTGGCTGACCTCATAATACGACGGATATCAAAGCCTCATATGAGCTACTTCACAAAAACATTTAATATTATGTACATGTCCGGTGAAACATCGTCAGATACGAAAAAATGTCCTTAGAATCGATTGGTCACTTATAAAAAAAGCACCGGGCTTTTAAAGCCCAGCGCTTTAGTAAACGGATATCGCAATTATTAGGTGGCTTCTTGAAAGAGGAAATTTCGTAAATCATCTTGGTGCAAATTCAAGACTTCCATGAAATAGGTAATTGGATTCACGGCTTGCTTGGAGGTTAGTATATAACTTAACAGTTTTGTTTCCAATTCTGACGGGGCCGATGCTTCCGTTCTGGTCGGTCTCCCTATCAGAGTGGAACATTTTTTTTGGAAAGCGCTAAAATACTTTCGGTTCGGGCGCCTGCGAAAAAGATCATGATATAAATAATCGTAATATTTGCGTATTGCTGAACTATAAAAGTCCTGCTGATTGGCGTACCAGTATATGATCTCTTCATTCCACTTTTCGACGATGCTTTGCGCTTTGGCGTCGCCTTTCGCATAATCTTCCTTCAGCAGGGTAAAGGCACGTTCCATACAATAGATCATTTCATTCGTTTGTTTCTCTAAATAGGCCAAGGCGTTCTTATAATCAACTTTGTCTTCCTTCACCCGCAGTGGGTCTGCAAAGAATATGCCATTCAAATCCTTCCCCAAACCATATACCCGATCCATCTGGTAATTCAGCTCTTCGTGCATATTGTGGCAATACCAACTTCTGAGTTCTTGGAGGCCGTACACAAACTTCAGCAAATCTTGTGCACAACGCATCTGGCCGTCATGCTGCGATAAATAGAACGAAAGATGTCTCAACAGACCGCCGTTCGTCCCGCGAAAGAGAAAGGAGCTGCAGTCAAAATACAACGTATACACATTGGTCAATGCAAGCCAAAACCTCTCCTTTTCGCTGTCTTGGTTGAAGAAGAACTTCGGGTTGTAATAATAGGAAAACAATAGGTTGGGATGAATGCTCTGAGCGAGAACGTTCATCTCCTGAACCTTCATGGAAGAAAATAGCACTCTCTCGTTCATCAGTCTTCAACCCTCTCCATTTCCTTGTAGCTGCCGCGTCGTCGATGTGCCTGAAAACCTGAATAGGAAAGGGACAATTGGATATCTTGGATAATCCCACCCCGACGGATTTCTTCCGGAAAATGAATATTCTCAACTCGATAAATGACGTGGTCGAGCAAAGGCCTCTGTTGCATCTTGTCGTTCTTGTCGTAAATCACCATATACCCGCGCTTATGTACTGCATCATATTCATACTTAAATTTGGAATGATAAGTCAACGGCACCCCATCTTCGTCACAGATCAAATGCAGCGCCCGTTTCTCGTGTTCTCTCGAATCTAGGAAAGGCTTGAGATAAGCGTTCGCCGAATTGAAATCCCCTAGCTGCGCGCTACATAACGCCGTCAAATACCGGATTCGATCCCTTACATTTTTACTGTTCTTGAAGTAGCTTTCGCATAACGATAGAAGCTCCTGCCACTGATGTGCATTTAAACGCGTCGGACGGCATTCCTTCTCCCCGAACAAGGGGGAACGGTTATAATACAACCATTTGATGTTGATATGCATAAACAAGCAGGCAGGGTCCTGATTCGTGATTTCGTAATACTTCTCCAGCAATTCAATGACCGTCTCACAAGCGGCCAGATGACTTTTTTTCTTTAACGGCTCGTTGTAGTCGAACTTTTCTTGCTCATTCTTTTCCAGGTCACGCAAAATATTACATGCTTTCAAATAGATCCCGTTCGGCTCTTTCTGCTCAACCGATAGATTGAAGTAGTCTTCGTTTTCGAGTAGCTGATCCATTTTCATTCCGATTTTGGCCCTCAGCAAGTTCAGTTCTTCCCGGCTTTCATATGAAAAACTGTCTTCTGATGCTTGGAACAAATCCAGAACCATATACATCTGTCTCAACGATCGAGTGATATACCCCAGGTCCTCTTTCCTTGCACGCTCAAGTTGATTTAAACCAGCATGCAAAATAGGGGTGTAGGCGTAGCCATTAGTAGGATAAGCGATAAGTACGTCTTGCAAAGAATCGAACAGCTCATCAAACAGCATGCCGCGATACGCTTCGTCCGTCTTAGGCAGTTGGAAGATCCTGTTGTTCAAATTTGCCTTTTCAATCTTCAACTGCGCCGTTATCAAGTCCATTCTGCGGCTATGTACAGAGTTAACGATTAGCTGTTCTCTTTCCCTGATTTGCTGTTCGGCGATCTCTAACGCTTCTTTGTAAGCTTCCAACTTTTCCTCGTTGATCAGTGTGCAGCGGACCATTAAACAATATTCCCTGCGTAGCGTAATCTCTTGCAGAACTAACGAATTGTCTCGATCCTTTACCCGTCGCTCCTTCAATACGTCGATTAATTCGTCGAATTTTTCGTAAGCATCCTCCCAGAGCGATTTCTGCTTAAAGGCGTTGTTATTCGGACCGATCAGCTGCAATATGTTACGAATCATCAAGTATTCCCTGTTATTATGACAGGACACATACCTTAGCAGATTCGAAACGATATTATCCAGTATTTGTACTTTCCCGTCTTTTTGGGTTGGGTTGATACCCAATTGCTCCAGTAAAATCTTCGACTCCAATTCGGTTCTCACGCTGATGCTACTGTCCCAGTTATCGTCGTCGTTTTGCTCGTAGGATAGGAACGTTGCAGAGGAAATCGCATCCCGAAGTGCTTTATTTCCCGTGTTAAATCCACCCATCATTCGTAGGGCAAGAATATAAGGCATCTTCTGTCCATACCAAGTGCATATGGCAATAGTTACTATAACGGTTCGAAACCTCTCGTCGATTTCTTTCCGACTCGCCTCCTCCGTTACGTCGTCAGCACAGACGAATCCGACAAACTTCTTGCCTGCAGTCTCGTATGCCGCCTTAATGGCGTTAGCGAACGTGCTTTCGAACATATCGGCTTCTTGGCTTTCAGTAAAGTCGATGACTCGATCGACGAGTTGGCTGGTTCCTTTATCGACTTCCCGAAACACTTTCTCGCCAATGGTCGAACGTATATCATCAATGATATATAAAGAAGCGAGAAAATTTTCATTCCCGCCGTATCGCTCGATCAAAATATTAACTTCCTCTTTACTCAGTCTGCCATTTTCATGTAGAATAGCCTTGATTTTCTCGAGCTCACCTTCTCTCAACTTGACGTCGGTGCTAATAATGCGAAAATCGTCGTCGTTTTTTTGGTTCGTAAATTCATAAGAAGAGCAGACGATTTGAACCTTTCTTCCTCTGCTTCGCAATGCATTGAGGAGCTTCACGGCCTTTTTTCGAGATTCCTGGGAATAGGCCGCTAAGTCCCAGATGATGAGAACTGGGACCGCCGAAACCGTCTTCTCCTCTAGAATCCTGACCAAATCTTCCAGATGACTGAACAGGCTATTAGCCTGCCATCCAGTTTCGTCCGAATAGTCATAAGAAAAGCTTATACTGGGATCCTTAATATAAATGACGGGATAATGCTGTTGCCTAAAAATCCGAACGGCCAAAGCGCCCAATGCATTCGATTTTCCGCTGCACGCCTGGCCGCATAGCATAATCGGTTTGGCTTTTCGTTCCCTTGTGTTGGCATCCTTCAAGATCCCTATCGTCGCATCGTACAACTCGTCCTCGAAGTAGCGATGAATGTGAAATTGATACTCTTCGCGGAAGCCATACCAGAGCGGTTCGCCTTCGGCGCTGTTTTTTAAGAAACTTTTAAAATAGTTGCCTCGCATCTCTCGAGGGATTACGACGCTTTTCTCCACCGTATCGTAGTCCAAGAGAGTGGCGAATCGGCTGACATAAAAGAGCGTTTCCTTCTCTTGCGTCGAGTTCAATGGAAAGGACGGGCCGCCCACGAACACTCTCTTTTCGTTATTTGAATCTCTCGAATAGAAATCGTCAAGGTCGCCGAATAAATAATCGGCTTCGAATTCTTCTTCGGCGAATTTCGAATATAAATCCGTAATCTTGTCCGGGGATGACACCGCAAATCCGTCTTCAATGGCTTCTTTGCATCGGCGATTCTCGGTAATTCGGTAGTCCGACTCCAAGAAATAGATGAGAGAACGTCTCTTCAGCGTATACGCAAGATTATTGAGCGCTTTCGCACCAATAACTTCGTGATTAGGATCAAAGCCTACGCAAGCCATGCGGCCGAATTCTTTGAGACGGTTCTTGATTACGTTGAACATATTCTCGGCTTCGGTTTCAATCTCGGATGATTTCCGATCTTGATTATAGTCTGGATCGCCGAACAGCCATACCAATGGCACCTGCGTCTTGCTCCAAACCACATCCTTCAAGTCCAAAGCGGAATACACCGGTTGTACTTTTCTGTTTTCGCTGGAAAACATATTAAGAATCTGCGGGTCCATCTGCGTTGTAAAGACGCAACTCCACCCGATTTTGCTAATATCTGCATGCCGACGAGGTTCGAATTCATCTCCTAAAAACAAGATCATCGGTTCTAAATTGATCATTTGTTGAATGTCCGAAAGTAAGTTATGTGTCAAAAAAATTATCCTCCTTAGCAGAAATGATAAACTAATTTGTAATCCTATTCGACGATATAGTCCAAAATCCTTCCAAATTATTCTTTACCAGTGCATTTCGTCTTGCAAATCAACTGATTGCATGAAGCGATTGAGGTCGTCGTATGTAAAGCAATCTAAGTGGGGCTTGACGATCGAATTAAAACTCCAGTAACAAGGGTTTAAGCCACTTTCTGTTGTGATTATTTACATGGAAAACCAGAGGATTGGTTAAAATTCGTGCATTTGAAGTGACTGAAAAATGGTATCAGTCATAGATGAAACTGGAAATCAACTTTTATTACCAGGCGAATTTTAACGTTTGGAGGTAATTAAACGCAGAAAATCGGTGGGTAAAGCTGGGCAGTAGCGTTGCATAGGTAAAGGTAGAGCAACATTAATGCGAAGGCATTCAAGGAATCATTGAAGGTCAAAAACCTGTCTCTATCCAACAAAATAATAGATTACCAAGTGATATGAAGGTATAGGTGAAAAAGTTGTTTCTTACCCTTTATGAAGTGAAACGGCTGAGCTACTAGCAGGTCTTATTTAATTTATCGATATTGTTTGCTAGAGAGAATAACGAATCTACTGTTCCTTGTAATACCCAATATTGTGTTCCATTTAGATGATGGTTTACTAAGTTAGTTTGTTGAGCTATTTCAACAAGAATGATATGTGTTAGCCTAGAGATGGAATATTCTTTGTTATCATAGTCCCATTGAACTTTAGGTTTACCATTGCCTAATAGTAATGTTGCCTTTGATATAAGTTCGCTATGATAATGATCAGAGGGTTTATTTACGGGTAACAATACAATGCGATCCCCATTTTTTATTATTCCCCTATCGAGCAGCAGTTGTAGACTGTTGCGTCTACGTCTGTTTTGTGATATTTCTGCAGTCTTTACATCATACTTAATTATTTGAAGAAATTCCTCAAAAGGATTGTTGCTTTCTAGAAACGCTGAAGTTACTCCGCTGATCTTCTCTCCAACATTCATTGAGAAATTAGCTTCAAAAAGTTGTCGGTTGATTAGAGAAGCAACAAGATTAAAGTGATCGGTGTGGCACTGGGGTATTCGGCTATGGAAGGACACTGCAAACATGGGCACGTCATTGATAATGACGCCGAACCTTTTAGCGATCATTTGCAAGAAGACATCCATGAAGATCTCGAATTTTTGTTTAAGTACAATGACCAGATGAGCTTAGGTATTGTCCGACAAAAGTTTCTTGAGCATCTTTTCAAAGGAGGATATGTATCCACAGATGGCAAAACACGTCGTCAACTACTGGCTCAGAACTTTCTCGAAAATTATTCATCGGATGAGCTAGCGAGTGTAGGTTTAAGTGCGGATTACATAGCTCAACGGAATACATTAGAAAGAGTATTCTGGGGAGATTCTCTTGTCATTAATTTACCAATATTATTCTTATTAATCAGGTTCATTGCAGGGTCACTTGAAAGTTTCATTAGTACTTCCGTCCCTTATGCAACTGAAATACCTTTTGGGCTGGGACCATGGCCGTGTGCAAATAAGTATTGCCCTGATTACAATAAAATGGTTATTCAGAAATGTAGTCGAGTAGACAACAGATACAGAGGTGTAACTGGGAAGTTCTATTGTGCCACCTGTGGTAATGAATACGTAAGGGACTGGAACAGGAAAAAAGGGATAAAGGAAAACATTAGAGCAGTAATTACAAGTGAAACAAAGAAAAACGAAATTGTGGCGCTATATCGTAATGGAGGGCTTTCCATGGAGACAATAGCATGCCAGTTGTACTGTTCAGTGTATTCAGTAAAGCAGGCAGTAAAAAGCGATCTACTATTAGGAATAGAGGAGCATGCATGCGCCGCGGAACAAATAAGCCCTAAAAGGGATGCTTTCCGCATCAAAGTTGAGTCCACAATTAATAAGAATCCGGGTCTAAACAGGTATGAGATTTGTCTGAAGTGCAAAACAGCATATGAATGGTTAAAAAGGAATGACACGGTTTGGTTGGAAAAGCGGTTACCTGTGTCAAAGTCGTTTGATAGATTTGATTGGAATGAAGTTGATGAATTGCTTTCTCAACGAGTTAGTGAAGTTGCACGGGGGTTAATTGAGAATAATCCTGGAACAAGGGTCGGCATCTATTCTATTATTGGGGCACTAAACAAAACAGAAAGTGGTCGGATTAAGAACTATAGTCAACATTTGCCCATAACACAAAAGGTGCTAGAACAAGTTGTTGAGACTAAAGAACAGTACCAGCTTCGTCACTTGGCAGCTTTGGTGTGGCAGCTTAAGAGTCATTATGGATATGAGGAAGTTACACTGGACACAATTCTATCCTATCGAAGGTCCTACAGGGCTATATCAAAAGATATGCGTGATGCAATTACTGCAAAGTTAGTAGAGATACAGAATGTATAAGACCAAAAGGGGGAATTTGCCCTCTTTTTTTATTTTCATGTTTGTATGAGAAGGAAAATAATGTTGATTGCTGTTGAATGTAACAGAAAATCAAAGTATCCCAGAGAAATACATGACGAGAATAAAGGAAATATTAGTAATTTGTCGAAAATAATATTAATGTGTTGCATAAATGAAACAGTTTAGAAAGTTGGTTGTCAATGACAAAAGAAATCCCTGTGGAAGCAACTGAATTTGTAAAAACAGTATTCGATAAAATCTCAACTCTTATTAAATATGGGGTATGGGGTAATGTATCAATTGACAGGTTTAAGAGATGGCGAAAGCAATTTACTACAGAAGAGCAACTGTACTATGCAGCATATTTAGCATACCAACTTATGTTTTATAATAAAAGAGATGTTATAGCATTAATCAATCATTCTTTCACAGAATCTATTCGTGAGATTGCACTTGCTTCAATTAATGACAGTAGCTATAAACAAAAAGATATATGGAGAGAGATCATATTACAAACAAAACAAAAGATACTGGTATGTCCGCTTGCAACCGATTCTGCAGCCTCAAGTAGTTTTATGATTGCAAGAATATTAAGAGATCAAAATATAATAACTGAAACTGAACTGTGTAATAACGTACAAGATATGATATATAAGCTTAGAAGAAGAGAGGTAAAGGCAATCATTTTTGTAGATGATATGATAGGGAGTGGAACTCAGGCAATTGAATTTTATACAAATCGGACAGATTTAGGAGAGAAATACATAAGCATTCGAGATATGATTGCTGAAATAAAACCGGATATTCCTGTTTACTTAACAGTTGCAGTGGCACCTCATGATGCAGTATTAGATGTAATTGACAAGACAGGGCTTAGGGTTATTGCGGCAGAGATACTCACAGAAAAAAATGATGTTCAAAAAGAGAGTTTTTGGTTTCCAGAAGATTTTACAAATGGAATTGAGTTTTTGAATGATCTCGAAACCGAAAAAAATATACCATCTAAAGGGTATAGAGAAAAATCATGGGCGGTAACTTTCGAACATGGTGCGCCCGATGTCTCGTGTCCTTTTTATTATAAGGAGCACAGTGAATGGATTTCATTGATCCGTTATAGAGGGGAAGATGTGTAATGGAAAATAAGATTATTTTTGCTACAAGAGCAGAAGAATTAGGTAATAGGGTATTTGATTATTTCGCAATGCCACCACAATCCTTTTACTCAAGATTGTTAAAAAACAAAGCAGCTGTCCTCGTAGGTGGGAGAGGCACTGGCAAAACGATGCTTTTAAAATCAATGGCACTTGAATATAAAATAATCAATAAAAATCAAGAAGAATCAGTAAATCTATGGGATATTGAGAATCATATAGGGTGTTATATAAGAATTGATACAAATGTTGTTTCTAGTTTTAGAGGCAGAGGAATAGAAGACGAGACTTGGGGGCATCTGTTTGCACACTACTTTAACTTGAGGATTTCCCAACAAATAACAAAGACCTTAAATATTATAAAAAACAAGAGCCTTATTCAGAAAGACTCGCTAAATGAATTCATAAACCGATATGCAGAGATAGTTGATTTTGATGGTGAAGCGTCTGATCTGAATTTCGTTGAAAAGGATATTAGAAGGAAGCTTGATGAATTAATAAAGTATATAAATAATCCGAGAAAAGTAAAAGAACCAATCCTGACAAATAATGGGGATATTTTTTTTGAATTATGTAATATATTGGCGGAAAACTCGCAATTCACTGGTAAGACCTGGTTTATTCTTTTAGATGAATTTGAAAACTTAAGTGAGAATCAGCAAAGAATAGTAAATACCCTAATTAAAATAAACCAACCACCAGTTATATTTAAGCTAGCGATGCGTCCGGGAGGTTGGTGGACTCAACAAACGTTATCTCTCACCGAGTCACTGGAACAGATTGCTGATTTTGATTTAATTGATTATCAAACCGATTTTAAACATGAAGATTATTCCCAATTGATTATCGAAGCATTTAATAAGAGCCTATCTCTAAATCAAGTTAGAAATCCCGACTTTCTAGATGTTAGAAATTTGTTACCGAATCTTGGGGCGGAGGATGAAGCGCTATTATTATTAAATAAGAGTAAGCGGAAACCGGAATATGTTGAAAGAATTATAGCTCACGTAAATAACTTTACATCGGATACAAATAAACAAAAAATGCTACTTGAGAAACTTATTTTAGAGGATAAACCGCTAGAAAGTAGGTTCCATTTAGTATTATTAGAACGCAAAATGACGCCAGAGAATATTGTTTTTTTAAGAGAAAAACAGAACAAAAAATTTATTGAGTTGTACAGGCACAATAGAATAGGAACTTTGTATCTACTTTGTAGTGACTACAAGGCAAGAAAAATATATGCTGGGTTTGAAACTTATGTATTGTTGTCATCTAAAATTATGAGAAACTTTGTAGCACTATTTTCTCGGGCTTGGGAATTAAGTGTCGATGAGGGATTCAGCCCACTAGAACCAAAGGCATTTGATTATTTGACGCAGTCTAGAGCAGCACATGATGTTAGTCGGGATAAAGTATTTGAGGTTAAATCCTATCCGTCAATTGGTTCGAGCCTTTCTTCGTTTACTAATCAATTAGGTCGTGTATTCGAGCAACTCAATAAGGATGAAAGACAAAGTCAGCCTGAGAGGAATCACTTTGCTATTCTTGGGGATGTATCTAATGAGGCTAAAGGGATCTTGCGAGGAGCACTGATGTATTCTGTTTTACAAGAAATACCAGCTACGAAATTAAGGAAAGATACAGAAATTCGAGGAAGTGACTATTTATTGAATAGAATATATGCACCATATTACAACATATCTATTAGGAAAATGCATAAATTGGAACTGCAATCGAGTGAGTTTGAAAATTTAATATTAGGAAGTGACCACGATAAAAAGGACATCTCTGTAAAGCTATTAAGAAAGTATCTAAAAAATGAAGCTGTTTCAACTAATGTTGTTGAAACTAAGCAAATGGATTTATTTGATACATTTCTTCAGGGGGATAGGAATGGATATTGAAAATCTCATATCTTGGAGAATACTAAGTGAAAACGATCTCGATAAATCATTAGAATCTCCAACGGTATTGATAAAGGGTTACCACACGGATGAAAGAGATAGTTATTTTAGAAGTAAGATGCCTACAGCAACTAAAATTGTGGTACTTACGTACGATCACTCTCTTGCAAAATTGAGCATTCAACTTGAAAACTTTTCGGAAGAGATTAATTTCTCTGATGATGATCCAATTGTGAACGCAGAAGATCTAGTACAAAAACTAATCCAATATGAACACAACATTGTAATAGACATCACATGTATGGCTAACGAAGCTATGTTTATTTTACTAAAAGCATTTTATGATTTTTCATATGATAGGTTAATAGTAACTTATGTGCAGCCTATCGAGTATAGTAAAAAAAGAGATGCTACGTTAATGCCCAACTTTCAATTAAGTGAAGGGATCACTTCAATTACCTCGATACCTGGATTTTTAAGATTATCTAATGATATGCAGTCATCTGTTCTAGTTTTCCTTGGTTTTGAAGGGGGAAGATTCAAAGAACTATGTGAGCACTTATTAACCGAGGGGCCAGTGGAAATTAGCCCGATAATACCACTACCCTCATTTTCAGCGGGGTGGCACATGTTGGGGCTTTATTTTAATTTAGACACGCTAAAATCTACTGAGGTGTTTTCAAAATTAAGAAGAGTCACTGCGTGGGATCCTTTTTATGCTTTGGAAGTATTGGAGTCAAGTTATAGAGAGCATTCAGAAAATTATCAAGTTATTGTGGCTCCTTTAGGAACCAAACCACACACTCTTGCATGTGCTTTGTTTGCTATTAAACATGAAGATGTATTAATTATGTATGATCATCCGAAAGTGAGTTCACATAGAACATCTGGTATTGGAGTGCGTAGGGTCTACTCACTTGAGGGCTTATTCTTCGAATAATTTGGCAGTAATAATAGGGTGAGATTAATGAGGGATTTTAGTAAATATTATACTCCTAAAAAATTGGCGGAATTCTTAGTTAATGAATGCGGGGTTATCGAACCTGCATCAATTGTTGATATTTGCGCGGGATCATGGAACCTATTAGATGCTGCAAGTGCTAAATGGAATGAAACCGAATGCATTGGTATAGATTTTGATATACGGTCTTCTAGAAGCCTGATAATGGATGGTAGGTTTTATTCATATGATTGCTTCAAGAATGATAAAAGGTTTGATTTAGTCCTTGCTAACCCTCCGTTTCAGTATGAGAAGGTTAGTAAACAATTATTAGAAGTAATAAAGGAAAGTATAAATTTTAACTTTAGTGGTCATATATACACCAGGATTGAAAGCACAATGATGCTATTTAATGCTCTTTTGGTCGGGGTAGGAGGTACACTAGCTTCAATAGTACCTAATAGTATTATTGAATCACAAAGTCAAAAAGATTTAAGAATTTTCCTTGCTAGTAAGTTTCATATACAGAAGATAATAAAGCTACCGGATAATGTTTTTGACCGAGATATTAGTACTTCTATAATAATTCTGAAAAATGAAACAAGAGAAGTCAACACTGAATATTATGGTGCCAATTCCAATGGAGGAGAATTTCAGAAAAATAGCATTGCAAGTTTGCCCTATGAAGAAATTATAAGCGGAAATTGGGGGCTTATTCCTGAAGGGAATCTTCAGCATAGTAGTACACAAAATATACTTCGAAATAACATTTCTAGTAGTGATTTACACGATAAAGTGGAAGCAAGTATTCCAGTTATTCATAGTTCGTCATTTTCAGCTACAAACTCAATAAATCATAACAAAATTAGGTATACCACAAAACTACCTGCTAAGGTCCATACTACCAAAAGAGGGGATATTATTTTAATAAGGGTTGGACGACAAAGTGGTAGATTCGCGATTATCACGGAGAGAGAAGAAGATTTTATTACTTCTGACTGTGTTCTGATTATTAGAAATCAATACTTAGAACTCAACGAAGATACCATAAAAACCTTGGAATCAAATTCAATTAAAAAAATTATTAAAGGAGTTTCCGCTAAATATATAAGCACCGCTGATTTACAAAAATACTTACAAGGCATCGTGAACTAGACTATTAATTTGATTTTAATGTCATATTAGATATTGAGTAGGAGTGATAATTGATCATTAGATTGAAAAGTAATATTCATTATGATTCTATTAATCCGATATCAAAAACTAAACGAGGTTTAGAATGAATGCACTAATAGCAACATATCAATCTGTAATGCAACGCGTGATTCAATATGTGGAAGACCGGGCTGGAATTATCCCTTTTAGTAGCATACTATTGTGGTATCTACGAATGCCATTCATAAGTAAGGTAGTTATAAACATTATTCTTAGTATTTTTTCAGTGTTTTTATTTTATAATATCGGTTTTGTTATACTTCAAAGTAAAGCTAAGAATGAAGTTCTCTCCTTTGTTTCAGCCTATAACAACTCGATAACTTTTCCGATACAACTTATTTATTCTTATGCTTTTATTTATTTCTTTCTATTAATAGGTTCAATGTTACCAGTAGCAGTTTTATATTATACTGTTCAACTAATTCATAATTATTTAATACCTAATTTAAATAGAAATAATTTCAGTTCTAAAAAAAAGAAGGTATTCATTTATGTAATAATTTCTTTAGCTTTATTAGTAGCATTTATTACATACTTTATTATTTCTAGAGAGATGTTTCCCTTTTTACTTTATTATTTATTATATCGATTAGATGGTCCAGGTTACTTTGAACAACTATATAAATATTTTATTTTTCACGAAGAACTTAGAATTACTGAGTACATTAATCTAGATAAGTTAATAGCGGAATTAAACATCGCTTTTATCTTACCTTCATTTATTACTACTCTTTCTGTATTTATGCTTTTTTTGGCGTACAAGTACCTAAAACCATTTACTGGAAAAAAAGCTATGTTATTCCCAGTTGTATCTTTGCCTTTATCTTTTCTTTTGTTGTTTTTATTCATTCTACATTCAACGCAGCAATGGGGGGCATTAGGAAAGAATCTAGCTCAGTTTGATAATGATTATGTATGCATAGAATATAATCATCCTAACAACCAATATGCTAGTTTAGCGGGGATACGTATTATCCAAACAAATAATGTGATTGTTTTAAGGAGTGTAACTGATATAACATATACCGTTTCTTCCGATAGAATTTATGTTAAATCATTATTGGAAAGGCCAAATAACAATTTAGACAATTCATGTTCAAATTATAGGTGATTTTAAGAGCGATTTTAAACTCTCAGTAATTAAAACTTCACTATGCATTAAACCACATCAACGTGGTATATTATGTGGTTCCCGAATTTTCTTTTGCATGGTAATATCCTAAGCAAAAATAAGCGTTACTGCTATGAAATTTTGAACTGCTTATGTGATTTCTTGATGTGCATACTTGTGGTTTACTTCAAATCTTAATGAGTGTTTAATGATTTAGGGCGTAGTGAAAAGACTGCCGTTGGCTCTCATGGCAGTCTTACTTGTTACCCTTTTATTATTACATCGTAGGCAAGCTTTGATAAAGGTCGCATTGACAGCTTTTCTGGCAGCAATTTGTTACCATATAGGAATAGATTGATTTGTTCTTCACTCAGCTTCATGGTGTTAAACAGCTTTTGCATGTCATCCTGATACGTCTTGGCATATGCATGCTTCTTGTAAAGTAGCTCTCTTACATATTCCTTATGGCTCTGATAGACCTTTGCCAAGTTGAACAATTCCATGCTGTTCTGAATTTGAACTGCATATGTGCTTGTACTGTCGAATTCCAAATCAAGATCAAAGTGTGTGCTATTTCCAGTTAAGGTATCCACAGTGCTATTTCCATTCAATTGCACCTTAAACCATGCACTTTCGTCAAACCCGCGGTGGTATGGATAAACAATATCATAACATTTGGCTAGTTTGAATCGGGAATTGCAGATTTGGCAAGAGGGTACGAAATTGAATAGTGACAGAGAGAAGAGTTTGAATGCGGAATTAGGATGAAAGTGATCCAGATCCGCTGTTGTCTTGGTTGTCCCATCCTCATCGTAGTGGGTAATATACTGACGATTACAATAAGGGCACACTTCTGTGCCGATCCGAGATAATATCTCATGGCGATAGTCTGCATCCATGAAGTCATAGTCTGTAACTCCGCTGATTGCTTGATTCAGAGTCTTTAGATCGCGTTTGACATCCTGTATGAAATTTCGGAACAGAATATTGTTCTGGAAATAACTCTGATGCCTGGCTTTATGACTGGAAATCCACGAGTTATCGTATCGGGATAAGAAATCTCTGCGATAATTCTCCCTATTCGGCTTGGAAATCGCCTTGCCTGCTTTGTTCAACTCATCATCGATTTGGAACGAGCCGAAGTACACAAGTTTACACGTCTTCATATAACAGTCGATCTGTGGGTAGGAGGAGCACGTCGTCTCCATTGGGCTGGAAAGCAGATCATCTACAAATCCGGTGTGGAGTAATCCGCTTGCGTCATCTTCCCACAGCGTAGTAAAGGCTGAGCCAGTGAACGGGTTCGTTATCGGCGTTGCGACCTTGGCCCTGTTGTATCTATTGATCATCTCGCCACGCATTTTGTTGCAATATTGCGGTCCGTTGGTTAGTAAGGGTGTTTGGTCTAATTGAATCATGGTCGTTCCCTCTGTTCGTTGCGTAGCCGTGCTAATTCCTGTTCTAACTCAGTAATTCGCAGATCGCGTTCGCGGGCTGGGAGAAGCCGCCTCTCGGCATCCCTCAACAACTCCTGTAGCTTCCTGCGAATCACCTCATCCCCGATTGCAGCAATTATCGCAAATATGTGCTCAATTCGGTCTTTATTGTACTCCTGAAGGCCAGTAATCTCCTGTAAAAGGTTAGTGAAGATGGTTTTTGCTTGCTCACCCAGTGGGGAATCGATGAAGAAGTCGCTTTTGATAATGTCGTAAAAATTACTCATGAGCCCGAAATTCGCCTGATGTACCTTTCTCTGTATTCCATCGTAGCTTTTCGTAACTCTAATGCAGCAGATATGCTCCTTTGGCACGTCCGATACTATGAAGGGAGAGTGCGTAGAAAGAATTATCTGAAATTTCACATCGCGCGCTGCATCAATTTTATTCAAGAACAAGACTAGGTTACGAATGTATCTCCGGGACCATTCGGGATGAAACGATGAATCTGGTTCATCCAAAAGTAGCAATACCGTATCGAGCTGCCGATTGTTGACAGCTATTTCAACGGCGGTATAGAGATTGGCAAATCCGTTTACAAATTCTAATTCCCCAGTACTCAGTCGACCGATGCTAATGTCCAACATCGGGTATGTTCCACATATATGGTTGAAGTACCAATCCAGATGCTGGAGCACATCATGAATAGCGACTTCATCTTGTTGATTGAGTTGTATGACGATCTTCGAAGTCTTGATGAAGAAGCGGTCATCCACGGCTTTTAGAAGTTGTACGAGACTATGAATTGCCTTAGTATCAAGGTGATGCCAGTCAGGATGTTTGAATTGAGTCATGATCTCGTTAAAGATTTGCAAGATCGTCAGTAAATACGCCACTCTCTCCTCAAAAGACAGATCTTTGCATGTAATCGCTTCAATGATTGCTCTGTACTTGATCAGCTCCTCTTCATTGAGAATCTCATGACACTGGTTCGCCCATGTATCAATGATGAGCATCTCCAGATACAGGATTATGAAGTGATGTTTGAGACTCCAGTCTGTGGGTATACGAGAGAAGTAGGTTATTTGGGTCTTATCCTGATATAGCTGTAAATCAAATGCCTCCAAAAGCTCTGAGCGCAATTCGAAAGTTTCGAAGATGTTATCGTATAGGGAGATCTCGCATATTGCTTCGGATGCAGTAAATTCTGGCTCAAGGACTTCATAACCTTTGCTCAGGAACTTATATAGGTTGGCATGAGAAGGTTTGTTCAAATAATCTCTCTTGAACCCCACATAATGGTCGCCCTCGTTTGTCACTGTGTCCCCAGCAAACCAGTTCCTCCTCCTCTCGTTCGTAAGATACAAGGAGAAGACACTCTGGTCCAAGGTAAACAAACGTTCTTCCCTCTCATAAGAGCTTTCTTGAATATATTCATAATAAACACCTGTTTCCGACTGGAAATCGAACCGAACACAAATGCTGTATTCATAGCTGGTGGTTTCGTAAATTCCACTTATATTGTCGAATATATGGGGATTATACCCTTCAATAACGAAGATATCTTCCTTCACATGATAGACGGCGAACCATTCTGTATAAGGAGCCTTCCCAGGTTGTTGGATGTGTTTAAACATACGAAGGCGTCTTGACTTGGTGGAGCCGATGAGGTCCATCAACGTAGTTTTGCCAGCGCCGTTCTTCCCAACAATCAAGTTGATGTTGCTAATCTTATCCCCCCATAAGCCCTTGTAGGGATTATTAATTTCTTTAATGACAAGCTTGCGTTCTGCTTGAAGATACTGCACTTTGAAGTCGTTAGTGAGATGGAACGCCTGTTCTTTTAGGCACCTATCAATATCACCGATGTACACAAATAATAGCTGTGGATGCACTGTTGTCCCTACCTTCCCTTCCAAGAATCATCTGTTTGACATATTCTATAGTCGACAAATGATTTCCTTTTTTAACCATACGAGTCGCATGGGAAGGGCGGATTGAATACACAACAGAATATCGTGGCTCGAGCCCATTTACAACCTTCTACAAGAGCACCTTGCCCATTGGTAGATCCTATAGTTAGAATTTAGTAGCCTTGGCAGTACAAATCGCTCCCCCCAAGAATCTGGTCATGAGATCATTATTTGAAAAGGTGGTTCACAACATTCTTTACATGGTAATTTTTAGTGGTTCATGACTTTCTTTTTTTCACCTTTGTCACGTGCCGCGGCAAACCCAGTAAAATCAACAAAATTAGTTCACGACTTTTATATCACCTGACACTGAGTGAGATATATCTCACTCAGGATCTTTTTTTGATTTCATAAAAATATATCTATTGCACCATTTGCTCTAAATTTGGCTGTACCACGTTGGAAACAACAGTGCTGTTGCAGCACTCATCAAACCGCCGCTAAAGACAAAGAAAACAAGTGCAAATATTAACGATAACACTTAGTGTTCAGTGAATACCGCCCCTCCGAAAATCGGATCGGCATTTTGCTTTACATTCTACTTTTCCTGTTCCTTTATCACTTGCTCAATTCCTAACAGGATCAGCTTCAAGCCGAACTCAAACGATCGGTCAGTCCCCATCAGCTCGAACTGCCCGCTCTTGAACATCCTCCGGAATAGTCCTGCATCCGCCTCACTCATGGCGTCCAGGAGGCGATCCATCTCCCTCTGCGGAAACTCTCCCTGCTCCTTAAGGACAGCCGCTACATTTCGCTGATGCTCATAATCATCAAGAACGAAGTAGAAGACATAGTTCATGACCGTAAGGATCGCTTGTAATTGATGCTCTTGCTCAAGCGGGGTCGATTCCATGCAGAGCAGCATACGGTTGGTGAACCGGATAATATCCGGCTCGTGGGGAAGCGTAAGCATCATCAGCTGCGTGGAACAAGGGTACCTGCGCAACACATCCCGTGTTGTTATCGCAAACCCTGTTAGCTGCACCTTCCAATCTCCCTTGCCGTCGAATTCATCCAAGGTTATTTTTGATATCTGGTTGGCCAATCGTTGGTAGAGATCTTGCTTGCTCTTGAAGTACCAATACAGAGAGGGAGCCTGGATTCCTAGTTTGTCGGCCAAGCGTCTCATACTGAATTTCTCGATACCATCTGTCCCAAGAAGCTCCCACGATGTACTCAAAATCTTTTCCTCAGAAATCTGAGGCTGCTGCTTTTTCATCGTTACTCACCTTTCCATCTAACAGTGTAAGGTTTTCCTTTACAGGTCTATAGATTCATGATATCATCTAACACTGTAAGGCACAACCTTACAGTGTTAGAGTAGAGGTCAAATACACGATGAAAGTAGTGATCATATGGATGCAGAAAACCTCCATTTTTTTGAGAAAGCTTCAATCGCCAAAGCCGTAGCTCATTTCGCAGTTCCCATGATGCTAGGCACGTCAATGAGTGTTATCTATTCCATCTTGAATGCCTATTTCCTTGGCACGCTTCATAATACCGCTATGTTAACTGCACTCGCACTAACCTTGCCATTATTCGCGGTCATTATGGCGTTAGGTAACTTGATTGGCATGGGCAGCGGTACATTCATCTCCCGTTTGCTAGGGGAGAAAAAATACGAGGATGTCAAACATGTATCTTCATTCGCCTTTTACAGCAGTTTAGTTCTCGGTCTTATCGTGATGGCTGTCAGCCTTCCAATGATTGATTCAATCGTTCGTAGCTTGGGAGCAACAGCTGAATCCTTCGCATTCACCAAGGACTACGTCACAATTATGCTGATTGGTTCGCCAATCGTCGTATTATTCTTCACGCTGGAGAATATCGTTCGATCGGAGGGAGCCGCAATCACGTCGATGACGGGGATGATTCTGAGCGTTGTCGTGAATATTATTCTTGATGTGCTCGTTATTTTCGTGTTCCATTGGGGCGTAAAAGGCGTTGCTTCTGCTACGATCATTTCTAACTTGGTTGCGATTGTCTTCTACGCCTTCCACATGAGAAGTAAGAGCCAATTCTTAACGATCTCCTTAAAATGGTTCAAGGCTACCAAAGAAATTGTGAGCAATGTATTCAAAATCGGAGTTCCCGTCTTTATTATGAGCATTTTCCTGGGTGCGATGTCGCTCATCTTTAACCATTTTCTTGTTGAATATGGGGATCCGGCAGTAGCAGCTTTCGGAATATCGTCGCGACTATTGCAATTTCCCGAATTTATTCTAATGGGACTATGCGAGGGTGTCGTGCCGCTCATTGCCTTTTCGTATACGGCGAATAAATTACGCATGAAGCATACAGTTGGATTTACGATCAAAGTGATCGTGGTGTTGGCCGCCGTGTTCGGCGTCATCGTCTATTTAATTTCCGACCACTTAATCGGATTATTCACGAATGACCCGCAATTAATCGAGATGGGCAGCTACATCCTGCATGTAACGTTCTTATCCCTATTTATTACGGGTATGACCACGTTGTTTACAGGGATCTTTCAAGCAACGGCGCAAGGGACCGCCGCATTCATTATGTCCGTTATTCAGGGGATTACTCTGATTCCTGTGCTCTATTTAGCCAATCGAATGAATGGCTTTCACGGTGTAGTCTGGTCGCTCGTCATAGCGGATGCCGTCGCGTTCCTTGTTGGTGCTATTATGCTGTATATTCTGCGGAACAAATTGCAGCCGGATTTGGATAGTTTAGTACAGTAAGAAACATAACTTGCAGAAAGACATGGCGTACGCAAGTCGCTATGCTCAGGCTTACCATACCGGGAGGAATGGTAAGCTTCCTTTTTACCCATCGGACTTGCAACACCATGTAAATCAATCTCGCCATGCTAGACGCATCAGTGCTTGCGTTGGCGCTTGTCCAAAACAGTAATTTCGAGGGAGGTTATTCGCTACTAGGAGCAAATGATGTACGAGTATTCGTCGCCTAAGGCGAAAATCGCTAAGGTGTAACATTATCATTATACAAAATTGTGTTCATAATTAGTTGCGATAGCATCCTATTTGTCATATACTAAAATTAGTTGCAATAACATCCTATTTAAAGGGGGAAATACACTGGGTCACCAATGGAGTCAAAATGACGGAGGTAAACCATCAGAATCACATGGCCAATACATCTCAGCCATATACCGCCATATGCAGATAGCGATCTCAGCGGAGTTAGCGGCATATCGAATTGGAAGCGGGCAATATATTTTTCTAATGGCAATCGCGTTTGGTCAGCCAATTACACAGAAAGCATTGAGCGAAAAGCTGCTTATTGATAAGACGACAACCGCGAAAGCAATTTCTAAGCTAGAAGTAGAAGGCTATGTACGGAGGGAAGTCGACACCGCGGACAACCGCTACCAGTTGTTATATTTGACGGAAGCGGGACATGAGGTAGTACCAAAGGTACAGGAAGCTCTGGCTCATGTAAAAAATAAAACCCGAAAAGGCATGACAGACGAAGAGTATGACAAGATGTTAAACCTGTTGAAAATCGTGCTTCACAATTTGACCGAGCAGGAGTAGACGCAGGATTGTTCGGAAATGAGTTAATAAATGTGAGGAGGAGAACTATAATGAAAGCTATTCCTTTTATCGTTGTGGAAAATTGTAAGGATGAAATCAACTATTATCAGAGCATTTTTGGTGGCGAAATCGTGATCTTACGCAAACAGGGAGAAGAAGTGCTTAACGCGGACCTACATGTAGATGGCGCAATCCTTAAATTTGCTGATACATTAGCGGCAAAACCAGCAGTGAAAGGCGATTATGTGAGAGTGTTCGTGAGCATCGAGAAAGAGGAAGCGTACCGAACAATCTATAGAGAGCTTGCAGCCAATGGGGCTATTAACGTAGACATGTATGAAGCACCATTCAACGGACTGCTAGCCATTGTTACGGATCGAAACGGCGTTTGCTGGGTATTGTCCTATTATCGAAGTTAGTGCATTCTTGACTGACCGTTCTTAAACGTGTATGATAGCTAGGAAAGGAGGTTGTTAGGATGGCGAGACCTAAAGAGTTCGATCAGGAAGCCGCGCTAGATAAAGCGTTGGAGGTGTTCTGGGAGAAAGGTTACGAACGAACATCGATTCAAGACTTGGTGGAACGTACAGGTGTTCATCGTGGTAGCTTATATGATACGTTCGGGGATAAGCATAAATTATTCTTAACTTGTTTGGATCGGTTCCGAATGGTTGCGAAGGAACGTGTGTATTACATCTTGGAAGAAGAAGGCGAACCCAAAGAGGTATTGCAGCGCTTCTTTACGAAGCTGATCGATGTTTCACTAAGCGATGAGAATCAGCGCCGCGGATGTTTTGTGGCAAACACGGCTATGGGAATTGCTAACACGGATCCCGTTATATCACTGCGTGTAGAAGCTCATACACTCGATTTGGAAACGACATTCTATCATTTCCTGATTCGCGCGCAACAAAAAGGAGCACTCAAGAGTAAGTTTGGGATTCGTGAACTTGCACGGTTTCTTGTAAATACAAGACACGGTCTGCACGTTATGGCCAAAACAGCAACAGATCGCAAAATGCTGGAGGATGCAGCGGCGGTGGCTATGTCGATCTTAATGTAAGAAAGATCATAGCCGTCGGCATTTATTTGTCGTTTTTGGAATGATTGTTCTTGAATAAAATTCGTTTTTCATCAAATACTATACAGATAAATCAGTGGAACTCAATTATGATGGGGAATGGTTATAAATAGTTATTGACCGATCGTTCTTGAATTGGTATGCTGTATGACGTAGGGAAGATGAAAGACGATGGATAAGGGCGAAGGCTAATTACGCCCTGAGATGTAGGAGTTTCATAGTCAACAAAAAGGCATTTTTTTAGCCAATTAAAGAATGGTCATTCTTTAATAATGAAAATATGAATTGGAGGCATTACAATGTTGAACATGACAAATCAAATTGCGTTAGTCACAGGAGCGAACAGGGGGCTTGGCCGTCAATTTACGCTTGAACTGATTGCTAGAGGGGCTAAAGTGTATGCGGGTGCTAGAAATCTTGAAACTGTAGATATTCCTGGTGCCATTCCGATTCAATTAGATATTACGGATCCGAAATCTGTAGCCGCGGCTGCTGAAGTAGCAAAGGACGTGACGTTGTTAATTAACAACGCGGGGTCATCAACCGGCGCGTCATTGCTCGAAAGTGACTGGGATAACATTCAACTAGAATTCGATACGCATGTGTTCGGTACACTCGCCATGGTTCGTGCATTTGCACCGATTATTGAGCGAAATGGTGGGGGAACCATTCTGAATGTACTCTCTGCCCTATCCTGGTTCAGTATCGGGGACGCTGGAGCTTATACCGCTGCTAAATCGGCAGAGTGGGGATTGACTAACGTGCTGAGACTGAATTTAGCTCCTCGCAACATACGAGTTGCCAGTCTGCACGTCGGGTTTATGGACACAGATATGACTGCGAATATTCAAGCGCCAAAAGTTAATCCTACTGATATCGCCAGAATTGCTATTGACGGCATTGAAGCCGATAGCTTGGAGATCGTAGCTGACGATACGAGTCGTAAGGTGCAGAAAGGCCTTGCAGGTGGAGTGGCAAGCTTGTATCCACAGTTATTTCAGACTCAGGAGTAAATTAGTAATCGATTAGTTCTAAACAAGGTATGAAAATACTAATGAAGGAGGAAAGATGAATGAAAACATTGTCAACGAAAGCGGCCTTCTGGGCCGTAGCTTGGATATTAACAGTCAGCTTGTGGGCAAGTACAGCTCCTTCGATTGTATTTCCTATTTATGCTTCGGAATGGCATCTTTCGAAGGCAGTAACGACAGGTATTTTTGCAACATATCCGATCGTGCTTATTCTGGTCCTCAT
This sequence comes from Paenibacillus qinlingensis, assembly GCF_013204845.1. Classification (GTDB taxonomy): domain Bacteria; phylum Bacillota; class Bacilli; order Paenibacillales; family NBRC-103111; genus Paenibacillus_E; species Paenibacillus_E qinlingensis. The sequence goes on along the minus strand of NZ_JABMKY010000028.1, from coordinate 86,202 downwards.
TATCTTAGGGAACATTTCGGACTACATTGGCCGTCGAAATACATTGTTAATCGGGCTTATTTTTCTACTCATAAGCGCATTAGCTTTTGCTTCAGCACCGAATGTGTTTTGGCTGTTTGGTGGTCGAATACTGCAAGGTATTGGAGTTGGGCTGACAGCAGGTTCTGGTGCCGCGGCACTTGTCGAATTTAATCCGAAGTCCAATCAGAAATATCCTGGATCCATTAATACAATCACACAAGCTAGCGGGTTGTTTTTCGCAACGATTATCGGTGCCATTCTCATTAAATATGCCCCGTCGCCGCTGCATTTTAGTTACTGGGTTTTAACCGCTATTGTGTTGATTAGCATGATCTTATGTTTCTTCATTCCGCAAAATAAAATTGTTAGGAAAACTGGTTGGAAGCCGCAAGGTATTCAAATCCCGCCAGGACAATGGGGTCTATACGCATTAGCTGCATTAGCAGTAGGCACGGGTTTCGCGAATGGTGCAGTCTTTTTGTCGCTAGGCGCTCAAATTGCACGTGACGTCATTGGAACGAATGACATTCTTATTATAGGAACAGTGCTGTCGATATCATATTTGCTTGGCGCGGTTAGCGCAACGATTGCAGGGCGCTTGGGTCCTAGAACGTCGATCAGAGTTGGGATGATTTCCGCCTTTTTGACCGTGATTATGTTAGTTGCCGCTTCGGAGTTGCATTCCTTTGTGCTATTCTTCATCTCGTCGATCCTCGGTGGGCTTGGCTATGGTTTCTCTGCTGCCGGAGGAATTGGTATTGTCGTAATCAACGCATCTGCTCAATATCGCGTACAGTTTATCTCTGCGGTACTGGTTGTCGCTTATTTGTTCCAAGGCCTCAGCGCATACGGTGGCGGGGTGATATCGACGGCATATGGTTTTAGTAATGCGATTTGGATTCTAGCTATCGTTGTGGCTTTCCTTGCCATCCTTACCTTATTCCTTTCGATGAAAAACCGCATGGCAATGGTGCCAACACCTGTTACGCCTAAACCGATTGGATGATATATAAGCATGCAAAATCCCCTTTAATATACACTCAAAAAAACCTTATGAACATAAGGAGTGAGTGAAATTGAAGGGGATACTTTGCGTGCGAAACGTCATTTTAGACATTTACAAAAAAAATAAAATATAGATCATACATAAAAACTATCGCTATATAGGCAATAATACCCATCAATTTACATGAGTTTGTTTGAGGGTATGTACACGCGATGAGACTGCGTACATCTAGAATTATTGTCTCAAGCTCGGCTGAAATAATGAACCGAAAATTATATTTTAATGCTTTCCATTTAGGCATAAATTGGACTAGTAGGCCCGACCCTTAGGTAGATGTGCTCATTGTTTTATTTTACCAGTGGATAATATAATCAGGCTGTGAAATACAGTCGACAAAATTCGCATGGAAACGTGGACAATGACTGCATGCACAGTTCGAACCCCATAGGGGCAACATCTAAGGAGGATAAATCGGTATGGCTTTACAAGCTAGAAGTATTCGCAAGAAATTTTTTAAGATTATTTCTGTATTGATCGCTTCATCCATGGCACTTAGCGTATTTAGCGTGTTACCTACCCCAAAGGCGACTGCCGCAAAGGCTGCTGCTAGTTCGCATCTCATTTCGTATGAGGGAGCAACGTACGCTTCATCGATGGAGGGCGGATTAACGCCCGATAAGGCGGTAGATGGCGTCACGGACTCCCGCTGGGGAAGTAGCTTTAGTGCAGATCCACAGTGGATTTATGTTGACCTTGGTGCTAAGGCAACCATTGACCAAGTTGTTCTTCGCTGGGAAAACGCCTATTCCAAATCCTATAAGATTCAAGTATCCGACGATGAGGCGCAGTGGAAAGATATTTACGTAAATGCTGCCGGTGACGGGGGCGTGGATACGATTGCTCTAACAGGATCTGGGCGTTACGTTCGTATGTTGTCTCTCGAGCGCGCAGGGAATTATGGCGTTTCGCTCTATGAATTTGAGGTTTACGGTACAGGTGGAACTAACCCTCAGCCCATAGTTCTTGGTGAGGATGTTGCTTTAAATAAACCAGTTGTCGCTTCCTCCTACCAAATTGCTGAGAAAGACAAACCACTTATGATCCCGCAGAATGCTATAGACGGGGATATGAAGACGCGATGGTCCTCCCACGATACTAGCGATGAGTGGATATATGTTGATTTAGAAAGCGTTCACACGATCGGACGGATTCGTTTGCAATGGGAAAATGCTGCAGGTAGAATTTACGACCTTCAAGTATCTGATGATGCCGTCAATTGGAAGACGATTTACAGAGAAGTGAATGGGCGAGAAGGTTTAATGGATACGCAGGTCTATGCCAGTGGCCGCTATGTGCGAATGAAAGGCATTAGTCGGACGACTAGCTTTGGTTACTCGCTATTCAATTTCTCCGTGTATGATTACGTGTCAGGGGATCCTCAACCAACGTATACCATTCCGACACTGCCAACTGCTTCTACAGTAAACGTTGGAAAGGGTAGTTATTTGACCAATGATGTTTCAATGCCACAGCCTAGACCGCCGGTCAATAAAATGGATGATGTCGCTGCGCCGATTGCTTCCAACGATTGGTGGCAGTCCGTATTGATTAAAGATTTGAGTGACAGTTTGATCACACTACCGCTTAAATCCAAATATACCAATCAAGGTCTTAGTATCCTGAACCCTGGCGCGGGCTGGGTGGATGAGAGTGGGAACTCGCAGTATGCAGGCGGAGATCCCGATGTTTACTTGATGTCTGGCAATATCAGTGCCTCCCGCATTAAGAATAAAATATCCGGGTACAGCGACTGGGCTGCTACTGTCGTATTAAGTGACAACGAGACCGAAAAAATGAAAACAACGTTCGTCAAAGGTTCACCTTATCTTTACTCCGAGTTCAGCGATCCATCAACGCCGGAATTATACTTTCCTGCTACAACGCGGTTTTTCGATGACCGCAACAACGAGATCCTGTCGTCTGAAGGCGCTTCTGTAAAAGCGGACCATATTGGTTTCACTGTTACCAACAAGGATGGGGCTCCGAAACCCCAAACCGTAACCCGAAACTACGGTGTGTTCGCACCGGAAGGTTCAACTTTTACGAAAGTCGGGGGCAAAATTAAGGTTCGATTAGGTAATGAACAGCATTATTTGTCCTTGGCTACGATTCCTGAGGCCGGTGATTTGAACTACTTTTATCAACATGCTTATGCTTTCGTCACAAATACGACAGTCACTCCGAGTTTTAGTGAGGATACGTCGGATGTCACGACCAAGTTCGATGTGATGATTGATCAGAAGCGGGCAGATTTGGCTCCAACAACTTTGATGACATTATTGCCGCATCAATGGAAGTTGACGGATTCATCACTTACGAATCTTACGTATTCGTCCATTCGGGGTACATTGAAGCTGCATGAAGGCAACTCCTTTACCACGGTAGACAAATTCAACGGAATTGTGCCTCAATTTACAGAGCCGAGTGATCCATCATACTCACGTACTGCTCTGTTAGAGCAATTGGACTTCCTAGATGAGTCGACCTCCAAAAACATCATGGCAGGCGATGCGTACTGGCAAGGAAAAGTTCTTCATCCTTTGGCTATGGGTGTATTGATTGCCGATCAAATCGGCGATACCTATTATAAAAATGTTTTCCTTAGCAGATTGAAAACGATTTTGACCGACTGGTATACGTATACGAAGGGCGAACCGGAATACTTTATGTATTACGATCCTACCTGGGGTACTATGTATTACAAATCCAGTGAATTTGGTGCAAACACAGGTTTAACGGACCACCATTTTACGTATGGTTATTATGCGTTCGCTTCCGCCATCCTAGCCACGTATGATCAAGATTTTAAAGACAATTACGGCGGCATGGTTGAGCACCTTATTCGTGACTATGCCAACCCATCCAAAAACGATCCACTCTATCCATTCCTTCGCAACTTCGATCCGTATGAAGGCCATTCATGGGCTGGCGGGTATGGGGACAATAACAGCGGGAATAACCAAGAAGCAGCGGGAGAGGCACTCTTCGGTTGGGTCGGGGAATACATGTGGAGCTTGCTTTCTGGCAGCAAGGCAGATCGCGATATCGCCATTTATGGCTTTACGACCGAACTAAAAGCGGTACAGCAATATTGGTTCAATTATGACAACGACAACTGGCTGCCAGGGTTTAAGCACAAATCGGTCGGTCAAGTATATGGAAGTGCATATAATTTCGGTACATTCTTCAGCGGTGATCCTGTTAATGTATACGGCATCCACTGGCTGCCGACTGGTGAATATTTGACAAGCTATGGCTTTGATACACAAAAAGCTGCAGATTTGTACAATGGCTTCGTGAAGGATAATAAGGGGCCTGAGACGGCTTGGCAGCATATTGTTTGGCCAATCCAGTCGCTTAGCGATTCACAAGGCGTTCTGAACAAATGGACGACGGAAGGTACACAGAAGAACGAAATTTTCGATACCTATTGGTTTGTACATAACATGGCTACTTTGGGTCAGCGCTCCAACGAGATCTGGGCAACAGGCTGGTCGAGTGCAACGGTGTATAAAAAAGGAACTACTTACTCATCGATGATCTGGAACCCGACGAACGCACCTGTTACGGTCACTTTCCGCAACGCAGCTGGTATAACCGGCTCTGCCATTGTAGGGCCAAAAAGCCTTGTGAAAGTTGATCCTACGAAAGTTAGTGACAGGAATCAAAAGATAGCTCCACCATTAGCGCCGGATTCTTCACAGAATACGTCGGGTCAAGCAATCGAATTGACTTATGCCGATAATGAAGCATGGAGAAACGCGATTAACACGGTAAAAGTGAACGGAAGCAAGGTGGATACTTCAAAATATCACGTAGCACCAGGTAAAATCACCTTGGATTCCAGCTTATTTGTCGAGGAAAACAGCTATATCATTACGATTTCAGCTGACGGATATCCGGATGCTGCGATTGAGCAAAATATCATTACGAGCTCTACGGTTAACCTTGCGTTGAACAAACCAACCCTTACTTCGGAGAAATCGAACAAAGCTGGTTCCTTCGCTGTAGATGGCAAGTTGGATACACGTTGGGAGTCTGATTTCAACGATCCACAGTTCATTACTGTCAATCTGAAATCAGCATATAAAATTAGCCATGTACGCTTGAACTGGGAAAATGCCGCAGGCAAAAACTATACCGTTCAAGTTTCTAAGGATGGGGAGTCATGGACAACCGTATACACTACAACGCGCGGACATGAAGGGATCGATGATATTACATTCCCAGCAGTGGATGCAAGATATGTCAAAGTGGACGGTACGAAACGGACAACGCAATACGGATACTCCCTTTGGGAGATCGAAGTATTCGGCACCCCTTCAGGTGCTCTGGATACACCTGACCTAACGGCAGATACGACTATGAATAGAGTTGGTCAGCCAATTGACATCACGTTTAACACAGATGCGGCTTGGAGTAGTGCGATCAGCGCTGTGAAGGTCAATGGAAACGTACTGAACATGGGTCAATATAGTGTTGCGTCTGGAAAAATTACGTTGGATGCTTCTGTATTCCCTGAGGTCGGCAGCTATGAGATTGCGATTGAGGCAAAAGGGTACACGACGGCTGCCGTTCAGCAAGTTATCATCACGAGCTCAACTGTGAACCTTGCGTTAAACAAACCGACATTCACCTCGGTAGATCAAGGACAAGCAGGCAGTAAAGCGGTTGACGGAAACAAGGATACAAGATGGGAGTCGGCGTTTACCGATCCTCAATTTATTACGGTTGATTTGGGCTCAGAGCACACCATAAGCCGTGCGCTTTTGAACTGGGAAAATGCCGCAGGTAAAAGCTATACGATTCAGGTTTCCACAGACGGAGCCAATTGGAAAACGGTTTATACGACAACTTCGGGTCAACCAGGTATCAACGACATTTCATTCTCACCAGTGAGTGCTAGATATGTGAAGATGAATGGTACAGCACGGACCACGGCATATGGCTATTCGTTGTGGGAGTTTGAAGTATATGGCAACCCATCGAATGCGCTAGCAGCTCCTACACTGAACGCAGATACTACGTTGAATAAGGTCGGTCAACCGATTGAAATCACCTTCGCGGATGATGGGGTATGGCGTAATGCGATTAACGCGGTGAAGATCAACGGAGCGATTGTGTCTGCTGCTCAGTATAACGTAGCATCTGGGAAATTGACTTTGGACGCATCCTTATTTGCAGAGGCTAACAGCTATACGATCAGCGTTCAGGCATCAGGCTACAACGATGCTATCGTGCAGCAGGAAGTGACTACAAACACGAATTTGGCTCTTAATCTTGCTTTGAACAAACGGACGATTACCTCCGAGAATCCGCTTCAAGGCGGGAATAAAGCGGTGGATGGCAATAAAGGTTCTCGTTGGGAGTCAGCTTTCAGCGATCCGCAGTTTATCACGATTGATTTGGGCGTCGAGCATGTCATTAACGCTGTGCGCTTGAACTGGGAAAATGCAGCGGCAAAGAGCTATACGCTGGAAGTTTCCTTGGATGGCGTAACATGGAAGACGGTCTATGCGACAACAACAGGTAAAGCTGGAACCGATAATCTTACATTTGCTCCAGAGAGCGCAAGATATGTGAAGATGAACGGTACGACACGAACAACGCAATATGGCTATTCGCTTTTTGAATTTGAAGTGTATGGCAGCGCCGAAACGGCACCAACAGTACCCGTTACAACACCTGTTCTAACGGCAGATACAACGAAGAATACGGTAGGTCAGCCGATTGAAATCACTTATGTAGAGGATGCAGCATGGCGTGAGGCGATCCAAACGGTGAAGGTCAACGGAGCTGCGTTAAACACAGCGAACTATACCGTATCACCGGGGAAAATCACCCTAGACGCTTCCTTATTCACTGAACCTGGTAACTACGTGATCAGCGTTCCGGCGACCGGATTTGGCGAAGCTTCCGTTCAACAGGTTATCACGCCGAACTTGGCAGTTAATCTTGCTCTGAACAAGCCGACACTCACGTCGGAGAACCCATTGCGAGGTGGCAGTGATGCGGTGGATGGAAATAAGGGCTCACGTTGGGAGTCGGCATTCAGCGATCCACAATGGATCATCGTTGATCTGGGAGCAAATGTCTCGATTAGTAATGTCGTTTTGAACTGGGAAAATGCTTCAGGCAAAGCGTACACCGTCGAAGTATCTACGGATGGAGAGTCATGGTCACCTGTGTATGCAACGACAACCGGAAAAGGCGGCATTGTTAACATTGACTTCAGCCCAGCCAACGCTAGGTATGTAAAAATGAACGGCACGCAACGTAACACGCAATATGGCTACTCACTATTTGAAATGGAAGTATACCAATAAGGGTATCTGTGAATAACTTAAGCTAGTTAACATTGAAAGGACCGGAGACACTTTGTAAGAAGTGCTCCCGGTCCTTTTTGACCACTAAAACGCGGTCGCTCATCCTCGAATGGCTTCGATAGAAGGTTTTCTCATATATCAGACTAGGGTCTCTAGATATTCTCTAATCTGGCTTGGCGTCTTGGCAAATTTGCTGTGCAAATGAGCTAATTTCTGACCCTTTTTGAAAACTAGCAGGCTTGGTATACCTCGCACTTCATACTGCTCTGCAAGATCTACAAATTGCTCCGAATCAATCGCATAAAAATGCTTGTCGGGGTGTTCAGTGATAATGTCCCCAATAAAACGATCTAAATTCTTACAATCGTGACACCACGTTGCATCAAACTTTAAAACCGTAAAGCTATCATCATTGATTTTATCTTGAAATTGTTCGGAGGATTGTATTCTTTCCATAGTGGTTTGCTCCTTTATATTGAATTTCTTATTCATTCCACAGCTGCACGTAAATATCCATAGCCTTCCTGCTGCATCTTATCCTGTGGAACAAATCGGATAGAGGCGCTATCGATACAATATCGTTTACCGGTCGATTCGGCGGGACCGTCATCAAACACATGTCCGAGATGAATGGCTCCTACACGACTCTTAAGCGCCGTACGAATCAAGTTATAACGCGTATCCTTCTCATAAGTCACGACATCCGGATCAATCGGTCTAGTAAAGCTTGGCCACCCGCAGCCTGAATCGTATTTGTCACGACTGGAGAAGAGGGGTTCTCCTGTAGCGATATCAACGTAGATGCCAGGATCATACGTATTCCAGTATTCATTGGAGAAAGCTTGTTCCTCAGCCCCAAGCACAATGACTTTATACTGAAGATCAGATAATTTCGCTTTCAGTTCTTCGTTACTCGGTCGTGTGTACAAAGTGGGGTCAACTTTAATAGGCTCATCCAGAATGGTTAAATCAACGTGGCAGTAGCCATTTGGATTTTTCACTAAATAATCTTGATGCTCTTCCTCAGCTAAGTAATAGTTCGTTAAAGGCAGCACTTCCGTGACGATCTTTTTATCATATTTCTTCTGTTCACTTGAGATCACTTCATTAATAACGGAGATGTCGCTTTCGTCAACATAATATACGCCTGAACGATAACTAATCCCTGCATCATTTCCCTGTTTATTTAAACTTGTTGGATTGATGATTTTAAAGAAACGTTTCAGCAGGTCGGATAACGCAATTCGTTCCGGATCATACTTAACTTCGACGGTCTCGGCAAACTTACGATCCTCCCGAACAACATCTTTATAAGTGGGATTTTCTCCTATGCCATTCGCATATCCTACAGTTACATCCTGTACACCAGGAATACGTGAAATGTAAGCTTCAACGCCCCAGAAGCATCCGCCAGCCAAATAGATAGTTTGCAGCTTGCTGTTGGAGTAATCAATACTATCATTCGGGTTTTCTGAACGGGTAGTCGTGGGTCCTGTACTTGCTTTTGTAGCTTTCGTTGTAGTTTGTGAAGTGAAACTTGGACTTGCACAAGCTGTTACAAACAGTAGGAGCAGCAAACTACTTATATGAACAAATTTTCTCATTTCATTTCCTCCTAAAAGCTTCGATCATCAATGAATGTCGCCAAAGTTGGTTTGTATCACACTATTCGAGTTATGACCTGGCACCGATTTAGCTAGAATGCCATCAGAACCGATGTAGTACGAGGAAGGATACCCTCTGACCCCGAACTTCTGAGCCCACTTGCCATCTTCATCTAGCAAAACGGTTACATGAGTTCCTGTTTGGTCGGCCTGTAACCCCTTAAACCACTTGGTAAAACGCTCGGAGGATTGCTCACCTCGATAATTGGGGTTAACGATAGTAATCACTTTGAAATCGTTGTCTTGACTAGCCAATTCATCAATTTCATCTAACCCGGCTAAACAGATCGAACACCAAGAAGCCCAATATTTCACATAAACCTTTTCCCCAGCAAAGCTAGCTAGATCTACTTTCTTGCCATCTAAATCTTTCAATGTAAACTGAGGTGCAGCCTGTCCTTTATTTAAAGCAGTTGGCGGTGAATGCTCTGACTGTGCTGCTTGCGTACTTCCACAAGCCGTGAGAACTAGTAGCGTGAGCAAGATAGCTATAGAAACCATCCAATTTCTTTGTATTATCATGATAGAATCGCCTCCCTAGTTAGTTAAAATAGTAGCAAATATATTTAGGTTATTCGTCATCAGTAATACGCCCATCACAATAAGTAAGATACCGGATATGACTTTAATAGCAGGTGTATAGGCATTCAGTTTTCTTAGCTTACTTAATAGTAAATCTGAAAAGATGGAGAGAATTAGAAATGGAATCGCTAATCCAAGTGTGTAAACGAGCATATATCCTCCGCCAACCAGCGACGACCCTTCACTTGCAGAAAGGCTAAGAACAGCAGCTAATATGGGGCCGATACAAGGCGACCATCCGAAGCTGAACGTTAAGCCAAGCAAGAATGCCGCCGTGAAACCCTTCCGCTCACTCGTTGAAATCGTTAATTTTCTCTCCCGCTGTAGAAAGAGCAGTTGGATAAGACCTGTCTGAAAGATCCCGAATATAACAACAACGGCACCACAAAAGACGATAAACGAGGAGCTATTAATAACCGTCCCCAAGGCTCCTGCCCCAAATCCAAGTAGCAAGAAGACGGAAGAGATGCCTAAGATAAAAAATAAGGTATTACCGACCAGATGGGGATGAAGCTTCATCTTTCCTAATCGGATTGCCCTTACGTTACCTCTAGGTGAGACCGCTCCGAGATGAGCCATATATACAGGAAGTAAAGGTAAGATGCATGGTGAGAAAAAAGATAATAATCCAGCAATAAAAACACTTCCGGCAAAAACATGTTCAGTGAACATATATGTAGCCTCCTTCCTGACTTGTTTCTATATAATAGACCGGTCGTCTAGTGAATGCAAGCTTTGTGCTGAAATTAATTTGCGAACGGTTGCTATAAGAGGGATTCAGGCATGTGAGGACGGTTTACATAAAAATTAAAAAACAGCAGATCAGTGGTTACGTTGAACGGCTGTTTTGGGTAACTAGCTAAACATAAAGATGTCTAGTTTGTCTATTTTGTCTAGTAGAGAAGATCGGTAAAAATTGTAGTGATGGTTAGTTCTAGAGGTGCACTGGAGCGGGAGACCTTGCACTGAGCGAGGGCACCTTCGATACTGGCAACGATGTGGGTGGCAAGCCTCGCAGGATCAGAGTTCGTGGAGATTTCACCAGCCTCTTTGGCCTCGGTAATTGTTAATGTGAGCTGTTTGACCCAATTGTCGAGGGCGGCAGCAACAGCGCGCGAAACCAAGTCACTTTGAGATGGCATTTCCGTCGAGAAGTTTCCGAATAAGCAACCTCGCACATATCCATCACGCTCTGCAAAGTCTAGGAGATGATCGATATGGTTATGAATACGTTGAAGCGGGGAAGTGCTGGAACTAGTCAGGAGTTCGATACGATTATTCTTGGTGTATTCAATGACAGTTGCTTCAGCCAACGCTTCCTTACTTGGAAAGAAGTGATAGAAGGAGCCCTTGGGTACGCCTGCGGCCTTGGTGATGTCGAGCACACCAGTCGCTGTATAACCGCGCGAATAAAACAAGTCAAGCGCGGCGGCGATAATCGTGTCGCGAGTATTGGGTTTCATAGGAAATCTCCTTTCTAATACCCCTATATATTAGACCGGTCGTTTATAAAAATGCAACCCCTTTTGTCATTTGCATAGGGTGGGGGGCTATGATAAAATGCAATCAATAGGGAGTGATAGGGATGACGGAGGAGAGCCATTCACACGAGATGTGTGCATCTTCAAGCGAACGAAAGAGTCACCATTCCGATAAAGCCAAGAGTAATCTGATCACGCGATTGAACCGGATCGAAGGGCAAATTCGTGGGGTTAAGGGGCTTATTGAGAAGGATACTTACTGTGATGATGTGCTGAATCAGATTTCATCCATCCAATCCGCGTTAAATGGGGTAAGCAAGCAATTACTTGAGCATCATATGAAAAGCTGTGTCATTGATCGCATTCAAGAAGGCGATGAAGAAGTGATAACCGAGTTATTAACAACGATAAATAAACTCATGAAATAGGGACGGAGCTATCCTACCCACGTACGTAAAAGGACTTCACCATCTCGATGAGGTCCTACGTGTGTTCATTATCACGTGTCTATTTCTTAATAAGGTTCAATTTAAGCGCCTGCTGTTCCGTTAGAATAAACTCCTGTTGAGGCCAAATATCCTCATCTGCATCTCTGCCGAAGAGACGAAGAAGCTCTAGCCAGACCCCTTTTTCTATCGCCTCTGCAGCTGTAATCATGATGTTCATAATAAAACACCTCCTGTGTTTAATTACACGGATCTATTGCTTTTAAAACGAATTAGGCAGGATGTTCCGAATGTGCTTTATGGATAGGATATGCGCAAGGCTATGAATTCATCCACGAAATGTGTGGGAAGATAGGTGGATGCCTATGGTGAACCCTTAAATGTGTTAAGTCTCGGACTTGACTAATATAGGGTAGGGGGGTATACTAAGTTTATTGACGATAACCATAATAAAGGAGAATGAACTATGCAAAATGTAACGTTAAAAGTAGCAGGCATGTCCTGTAACCATTGTGTGAATTCCGTTGAGGGAGCTTTAAAAACGATTGGCGCTACCGGGAAAGTGGACTTAGCAAGCGGTACGGTGAATGTGGATTTTGATGAAAATAAGCTGACACAAGATGCAATTAAAGAAGCGATTGAAGAGCAAGGTTACGACGTCAACTAAAAGAGGTGTAGATCATGGAAACTGCGGATGCTGCAACAAACACGAAGCAAACATCACTGCAGATCACGGGAATGACATGCGCCGCCTGTGCCAATCGGATTGAGAAGGGTTTGAACAAGTTGGAAGGGGTCACGGAAGCCAATGTTAACTTCGCGATGGAGCGAGCAACGGTAACTTATGACCCTAGTCGCATCGATGCAGCCAAGATGGAACAAAGCATTCAGAAGCTAGGCTATGATACGCTGAAGGAAGCCGTTGATTTACAGCTTGAAGGCATGACCTGTGCAGCCTGTGCCCAGCGGATTGAGAAGACTTTAAACAAGTTGCCTGGCGTGAGCGTGGCGACGGTTAATTTTGCGATGGAAACGGCCCATGTCGTGTACAATCCAGCCGATCTTACGGTATCTGACATGCAGAAGCGAGTGGAGAAGCTCGGCTACAAAGCAGTTCCTAAACAAGAGCAAGGCGACCCCGCGGAACACAGGCAGCAAGAGATCGGAAAGCAGAAGCGTAAGCTCCTGATATCAGCGATCTTATCATTGCCGTTGCTGTGGTCGATGGTCAGCCACTTTTCGTTTACCTCATGGATTTGGATACCGGAATTGTTCATGAATCCGTGGTTTCAATTGTTGATGGCAACGCCGGTTCAGTTTTACATCGGGAGACAATTCTACGAAGGTGCTTATAAAGCGCTGCGCAATGGCTCTGCCAACATGGATGTACTGGTTTCACTAGGAACATCGGCAGCTTACTTCTATAGTCTGTATTTGACGATCGCTTGGGTTATCGGGGGCGCCGGCATGCATCATGGACCGTCTCTGTACTATGAAACAAGTGCTGTACTGATTACGCTAGTCATCATGGGGAAATTGTTTGAAGCATTGGCTAAGGGACGGACATCGGAAGCGATTAAGTCTTTGATGGGGCTGCAGGCGAAGACCGCGTTAGTCATCCGCGAAGGGCAAGAGCTCAACATACCCATTGAAGAAGTGGTGACGGGAGATATTGTGCTCGTCCGTCCTGGAGATAAAATACCGGTAGACGGAGAAGTGCTTGAAGGTCTATCCTCTGTGGACGAATCGATGCTCACTGGCGAAAGTCTGCCCGTAACTAAGAAACCTGGTGATGCGGTAATCGGAGCAACCATCAACAAAAATGGTAGGCTTCGCATGCAAGCGACAAAGGTCGGGAAAGAAACAGCGCTGGCACAAATTATTAAAGTCGTGGAAGAAGCGCAAGGTTCAAAAGCACCGATTCAAAGGGTGGCCGACGTTATTTCTGGGATTTTCGTTCCCATTGTAGTGGGTATCTCACTTGTCGCTTTCCTAGTGTGGTATTTCATAGTGACACCGGGCGATTTTGCAGGGGCTCTGGAGAAAGCCATAGCCATCTTGGTTATTGCTTGTCCTTGTGCGCTGGGCTTAGCGACACCGACTTCGATTATGGCGGGATCAGGGCGAGCGGCCGAACTGGGGATTTTGTTCAAAGGCGGCGAGCATTTGGAGAAGACGCATCAGATTGATGTGATCATTTTAGATAAAACAGGTACGGTCACCAAAGGAAAGCCAGCACTAACCGATGTATACGCGGAAGGTGACGAAGCGCAATTCCTACGACTTGTAGGCGCAGCGGAGAGAAACTCGGAGCATCCCCTCGCAGAAGCAATTGTGGCTGGGATTAGAGAAAAGGGCATTGAACTACCCGCAGTAGAATCATTCGAAGCCATCCCAGGCTATGGCATTCAAGCTGTCGTTGAAGGGAAAGAGCTGCTCATCGGAACGCGACGACTCATGGAGCAATTCGGTGTAGATGCGAAGGTTGCCTATGACACGATGTCGAAGCTCGAGGAGTCTGGTAAAACAGCTATGCTTGTTGCCATTAATAAAGGGTACGGGGGTATAGTAGCTGTAGCGGATACCGTCAAAGAAACGTCCCATGCCGCGGTTCGTCGTTTGAAGGCGATGGGCATTGAGGTCATCATGATCACCGGAGATAATGAACGGACGGCCAAAGCGATCGCAGATCAAGTAGGTATTGAGCATGTCCTCGCGGAGGTACTACCAGAAGGCAAAGCGGCAGAAGTGAAAAAACTCCAAGCGCTAGGAAAGAAAGTGGCGATGGTTGGAGATGGTATTAACGATGCACCGGCGCTAGCGACGGCTGATATCGGGATGGCGATCGGGACGGGTACGGATGTGGCGATGGAAGCCGCTGATGTAACGCTTATGCGCGGGGACTTAGCGAGCATTCCGGATGCGATCTACATGAGCCGCCAAACGATGCGCAACATCAAACAAAATTTGGTCTGGGCACTCGGCTACAATACGTTAGGGATCCCCATTGCTGCGCTTGGCTTATTGGCGCCTTGGGTGGCGGGGCTTGCCATGGCATTAAGCTCGGTTTCTGTCGTTCTTAATGCGCTTCGGCTGCAACGTGTGAAGATTCGCAAAGAATTGACCTAGACATAGGAGAGAGAAGCGCGTGTATATGCATAAAATAGGGCTTATCTCAGTTATGCTCGCGGTGCTGTTTCTAAGCGCATGCAGCAGTGTTAGAGAAGCCTCCTCGAGCAAGAGTCAGCATGGCAGTCATGGAACAGCACCTAGCCCAGCAAGTACTGATGAACACAGCGGACATGGGGGAGAAATGCCGAAGGCATCCACGAACCTGAAAGCAGCGTTCACCTTCGGATCGACAAGTCTGCAAGCCAATGAGAAGTCGGAATTAACGATCCAAATTACGGATGATGCCGGCAAAGCAGTGACTGATTTTCAAGAGAATCATGAGAAGCTGCTGCATTTGATTATAGTGAATCACAATCTATCGTCTTTTCAACACATTCATCCGGTCTACCAAGGAAATGGCAAGTTTACGGTCAGCGCAAGCTTCGATGCAGGCGGGGATTACAAGCTCATCGCTGATTTTATTCCTAGTGGTGGAACGAGCACTACGCTCAGTCAATGGGTAAAAGTTGCCGGTAAAGAGGCAGAGCATACCGTGCTTAAAGCAGATGCCAAGCTGCGGCAAGAGGTTAGCGGTAAGGATGTTGAACTTTCCTTGAGCAGCTTGAAGGCCAAAGAAGAGGTAACACTCCGCTTCACAATTCGAGACGCTCAGACGAAGAAGGAGATCACGAATCTGCAGCCATACTTAGGCGCTGTAGGCCATGTTGTCATTCTGTCAGCCGATGCCGAACAGTACATTCATGTACATCCGCTTGAGGAGAAGGCAACGGGTCCCCTTGCAAAGTTCGCGACCTCATTCCCAGAAGCGGGAATCTATAAGCTGTGGGGACAGTTCCAGCATAATGGAGAAGTGTTTACAGTGCCTTTCGTCGTTGAGGTGAAATGAGTCCATATAAGCTAATGAATAAGGGGATGTCCCACTGCCGCATCACATTTAGATGTAAAAACTACAGCTAATGTGCTCGAATTTGAGGTGTTTTCGTGATTAGATGGAAAAATACAGGTAAATTCTATGAAATTTGATAAATCGATACAATTGGAGGAATTTAACTACAGGAAATACAGTTAATCATCCGAATTCGCTAAATCCGTTTCAAATAGATGGAGTAAATCTAGTTAATTTATGGGAAGTTGTTTTATTCTTCATGTGTCAATAACGAAAAAGAGGCGTTTCAATAAGTCTACATAGACTATTGAGACAGCCTCTTTTTGTTTATTGTGTCCGCGTAACTAACTTCATCTTCAAAGCCGTCTCATAGTTAGTAAAATGCACATAATCCCCATGCATCCACAGAAGGAGCGCGTCTTCTTGTCCGTTGTTCCTAGCTAGGACAGGCCTCACGTTATTGTGAGAAGAACCACTGGTCACGGCAGTAGATTCCCATGTTTTACCTTGATTCGTCGTGTGCCAATGCTCGATTTCGAAAATACCATTGACCAAACGCGACAGATACACGTTGGCCGGATCGGCATGATCGAGTATAAGTCCGCCCGAGTAGAAGGGTTCCCGTTCCACGGCGCCTTGCTCGGTTTGCGGGAACCAAGAACCGCTGGCTGTCATTTCATGATTCTCCCACGCATCGCCGTTCCAATAGCTGTACCAATAACGGTGGTCCGAATTGGCGTGGAAGACGGCGTACACGATGACAGGGCGACCATGGGCATCCACCGCAATATCCCAGATCCATGCCTTCGTATCGTGCAGGGTTCCGTCGAAAACCACATCGGCTTCACGGGGAAGCATAGGCAGGTCGGATAGCGGCTTTATAGTTGAACCGTCCGCATGAGAGAGGATGCCATCTTGGATGCTAGCACAGTAGATGCTGTTGTGCGGTTCTATATTCGGGTGCCCGTCGGTAAAAGCAAACCAGAGGGTATCCTCGCGATTACTGGCATACTTAACGTAGGGGCGGGCCCCTTCTCCCATGATTAAGGTTTGGGGTTCCGACCATGTCCCCTCTTTATCGAGTAAAGAACTGAAATTAGGTTTGAAATTACCGCCGCGCCAGAACAAATATTGCTTGTGTTCTTGGCGGAGATGAATCGGATTTGGATATGTATATCCATGCATGCCGCTCGTATTCTCCGGAAGTTCTTGTTCAGCGCCAAAGGACGTGATATCCTCTGCCGTTTCCATTTGACGGTAATACATCGTCTTCCCATTATGAGCAGAGTAGTAGATGACTGCACGTCCATCTTCAGGGAAATACAACGCGGGGTTCGCATGGTCATCCTGCTGCAGACTTGGCTTAATCATGACGGAGTTAACGGACTCGTCACGATGATCATAGGTACCGATCATGACATGGCCCTGCTTCGTTAACCAACCGACATAGGTACGGTCCTGCTGTCCGACAAATCGGACTGCCCGTGGGTCAGCGAAGAAACACCACGCCCCATCCTCGGTAAAACTTGCATGCTGTTCGCCTCGCATAGAAATCAATTCCTCCTTCATATACGTTTCGTCCCTCCATGTATTCGGACGCAGATACGTGGAAATGTCCGGAATTTCCTACATTCTACCTCATCCGTTCTGAGCTGTGAAGTTCGAATTTAGCGTGCTTTTTCTGGCAGATCGACCAAGAAAATCACTTCGTAAGCGCCTTATACTGAAAGGTGATTCGAGGGAGGAGAATGCTGCCTATGCAATATCGGAAATTTGGCAATACGGGATGGGATATTTCAGAAATCGGTTTCGGGGGCTGGCAGATTGGCGGTGGCGGGGCTTTCGGTCAAGTCGATGACCGTGATTCAGTGAAAACCTTGCTTGCAGCTTGGACTAGGGGAATTAACCTTGTAGACACAGCTCAAATGTATGGTAAAGGCCACTCGGAGGAAGTCATCGGTCAGGCACTCAAGGAATGGCATCACAATCATATTTATATTGCTTCCAAGGTGCAGCCCGTTCAATGGCCGCATCCGAATGAGCTTGATCCAACTATGACAGGGCGCTATCCCAAAGCTCATATTCGCAAGCAGTGCGAAGACAGCTTGACCAGGCTAGGTGTGGAAGCCATTGATTTGTATCAGTTGCATGGTTGGTTCCCTAAGGGGTTAGAAGATCTAGAGTGGCACGAGGCGTTGACGGAACTCCAGAAGGAAGGCAAAATCCGTGAATTCGGCGTGTCCATTCGCGATTATCGTCCGCAGGACGGTATTGCGCTTGCAGAAGCTGGGCTGATTCAGGCTGAGCAGGTTGTTTATAATATTTTCGAACAGAGGCCTGCAGAAGAACTGTTTCCTACATGTAAGAAGAATGGCGTCGCTGTTCTTGCCCGGGTCCCTTTTGATGAAGGTTCGCTAATCGGCAGCTGGACACCGGAAACTTACGATACGTTCGCGCCAGGTGATGTAAGACGGAACTATTTCAAGGGCGAGCGTTTCCCGCGGACGCTGGAGAAGGTGGATGCGATTAAACGGATGGTCCGTGAATACGATGCAACGATGACGCTTGCCGAAGTTGCGCTTCGTTTCTGTTTGTCGAATGAAGCTGTAAGCTGCGTCATTCCGGGGATGCGCAACGTGAACGAAGTGGAAGTCAATCTCAAAGTATCGGATGGCAAGCCGTTGCCGCCAGAGTTGCTGGAGCAATTGAAGCCGTTCAATTGGCCGCGCAATTATCATAATCCGGATACGTTGGTGGATCCGTTATGAGTGCTTTTGCCAGATTCCATAAGCGCTTAAAGGAGAAAGCAGACGATGTCCGAGCTCGCCCCGTCACTTACGTTGCTTTCGGTGATAGTGTGACCCAAGGATGCATGGAATACGCTACCATCGAGCATGAGCAAGTCTACCACAATCTGCTGAAGAGTCGTATCGTGAAACGGTATCCTACGACGATTCTGAATGTCATCAATGCTGGCGTATCGGGGGATACGGCTGTGAAGTCGGAGGCGAGATGGCAGCGGGATGTAATTGCGTATCAACCGGATCTTGTGACCATTGGCTTCGGCGTTAATGATTGTCATGCTGGGGAGGCAGGGCTTAAGCCATATTTGGAGAAGATGGACGCGTTAGTGAGAACTGTGAAGCGAGATACAGAAGCAGATCTGCTGTTGCTTACGCCAAATATGATGATGTTGCACGACAACAATAACATTCATGAGAAGGATCGACCTGTCTTGCCTGGATTCTTAAATGCGGCTGAGAAGGGATGTTTACGGCTGTATACCCTTGCGCTGAGGGCGTATTTGGAGCAAGAAAAGCTGGCTTATGTGGACATATATGCGTTGTTTGAGGACTGGTTGCTAAAGGGGCAAGCCCCTCATGTTAGATTAGCCAATGGCATTAATCATCCGGATCGCGCCATGCATGTCCAAATAGCAGAACGAATCGAAGCTCGAATATTCGAAGGACACGAATAACTTCTACAAAAGGTGGGGAGCACCGCATGTTCGAACAAGCGAAATGGATATGGAGGTCGGGAGACCGAAGACCTATTAATGAGCACATTCTTTTTAGGAAAACGTTTACATACGAGACAGAGATATCTAATCGAGCAATACTGTCTATCTCTGCGGATACCAAGTTTAGGTTATGGGTAAATGGAACGGAGCTGGGAGAAGGACCTATTCGTTCGACCGCAGATCACTGGTATTACGATGAGTTTGATATTACTCACCTATTGAAGCCAGTTGCGAATGTAATTGCCGTACAGGTCTGGCACTACGGTCATTCCAATTATCAATACATCGAGAATGAAGCGGGTCTTCTTGCAGAATTATGCTTGCAGGGCGAAGAAGGTATTCAAGTGATTGGCACAGATGAAACATGGCTCTGTTGTAGACATGAGGGATATGATGCTGATGTCGTCAAGCGAAATGTGAATTTGGGTTGGATGGAAATATACGATGCCAATGCGCTGAGCGATCAATGGGTGCTTCCCACTTACGATGACGGGAGCTGGGTGAGTAGTGAAGTTGTTGCTCCCTATGGAGGAGCGCCTTGGGGGCGACTGTATCCCCGAGTCATTGAGCCGTTGTCCACACAGATCATCAGGCCGAAGCAGATCCTAGCACTTAGTGAAATTGCACCCATCCGCCAAGTGATATCTGTCAATATGCGAGATAATTTGTATCCAGGCTCGCGCGATGCGAATGCGAAGATATTCAGCGGGTTTTTGGCCGTTAGGCTGGTGGCTGAGTCAGAAGCCAAAGGTCGTTTAACGTTCGCCCATTCCAAATGGAACGGCGTTCAGGGACGGTTCAAGATAAATGACCGCTGGTATGTTCATAATGACGAGATAGGGCTGGCAGCTGGCGAGCATCTGTTCATGCTGGAAATTTGCGGCGTTCATAATGATTTGTTCTGCCATATGGAATTTGATTTCGATAGGGAACTGCATTTCGCTCATCCTAGGGGGGACGATCAGGACAGCTCCTTCGTAACCATTGGCCCATTCGAATCGATAGAATCGTATGCCGATGGCTTTCAGCCTGTATACGGGGGCGTTGAGAAGAGAACAGGTTTGAATCACGAGCATGCGCTGCTGCTGGAAATAGGAGCTTGCTCCACTTTGAAGGCGTTCGAGGCGTACCATGACATGTGCAAAAATGTTCATCCTAGGCATGTGCTTGTTAATAAAATGATCTATTCGTTGATGATGCGTAAACGATTCGTCAAGCACTATCCCATTACGAACCAGCTAGAGCGAATGCTCCATGATCATCTGCTGCCGACAGTACTTCCTGACACCGTAGAAGGCGGGGATCTGGAAATCGTATTGGATTTCGGGAAAATTTATGTAGGTACGATTGAACTAGAAGTTGATGCACCTCAAGGGACGGTGATCGATGTCTACGGCTTCGAGAACCGCGTCAATGGCGTCAATGCCTATACATCCGGCTGCAATAATTCATTTCGATACATTTGCCGTGAAGGTAGACAGGTGTTCAAGAGCTTTACCCGGATGGGATTCCGATATGTGATCGTGGCGGTGCGTAACGCTAATACGCAGATACGGATTCACCGAGTTCAGCTGAACCAATCTAGCTACCCGGGCACGGATAAAGCGTTATTCCGCTGTTCAGATCCCTTGCTGAATGACATTTGGGAAATTTCGAGGCATACCTCACATATGTGCATGGAGGATACATTCGTCGATTGTCCCACCTATGAGCAGGTATTCTGGGTAGGGGATTGCCGAGTGAGCGCACTTGTTAACTATCAGTTGTTCGGTTCCTATGAGCTTGTCAGGCATTGCTTGGAAATGGTACCGCGTTCGCGGAGCCAAAGTCCGCTTCTGCTTGCCTTATTTCCTACGGATTGGCAGGCAGCAATTCCGATGTGGACGTTTAGTTGGATTATTGCCTGTAAGGAGTATGTCGATTACAGCGGCGACCCTACATTCATCGAGGCGATCTATCCGGAAATCAGGATAACACTCGAAGCGTACAGAGGATTTCTCAACGACGATGGCCTATTCGATACCAGCTCTTGGAATATGCTCGATTGGGCGCCAATCGATATTCCCTCCGTTGGTGTAGTCACAGCGCAGCAGGCGCAGTTGGCCCAATGCCACCGAATCGCAGCGGAGATGGCGGAAACGCTGGGTCTACAAGGCGAAGCGAGGGAGCTGCTACAACACGCAGAGCAGTTGAAGCGCGCGATTGGTGAACATTTGTGGGACGATGAGGCTCAAGTCTACCTAGATGGTATCCACCGTAATGGTAAGCCTTCCACAACGACAAGTCTCCAGACGCAAGTGTTGCTGTATCTGGCGGACTGCCTGGGAGAGCGGCAGATGCTCATTATCGAACCTCAGCTGCTTCATCCACCGAAGAGTTGGATTCAAATTGGCTCTCCCTTTTTCTCGTTCTATTTGTTTGAGGTGTGGAAGCGTTTCGGTGAACTGGATCGCACACTGGCGCAAATTAAGACGGACTGGGGTCAAATGATCCGATACGGCGCCACCACTACGTGGGAGACCTTTCAGGTATTCCCTAGGAGTCATGCGCATGCTTGGTCAGCTGCGCCAGCTTTTGTCCTTGGCAATCAGCTGCTGGGCATTGAGAAAGTAGAGGAGGGTTACCGGAAAATTCGAATCGCCCCGCCTGTGACGGAACTGCTCTGGGCAGAGGGGAGCGTTCCGACTGTTTACGGGCGTATCGATGTATCGTGGTCCAAGGAAGCGGGAAAACGAGTGATGCATGTAGCTGTTCCGCTAGAAATTCAAGTAGAGGCTGTACATGAGCAGTGGGCGGATTGGGATATTCAGATTCATGTGATCGGATAGCGCGGAATGGAGATGTTCAGGCAGGTGATGACGTTAAGCTTCTTTCTGGCCTCTGCGGAATTTGCCAGGTGAAATCCCGTTCATCTGCTTAAAAAGCTTGTTGAAAAAGCTCAAGTCGTCGAAGCCGACCTCTTGCGCTATCTGTAAAATGTTGCTATTTGAAGAGAGCATCAACTCTTTCGCTATCCGTATGCGAATTTCATTGCGGAATTCGATAAAAGTCTTGCCCATGTACTGCTTAAACCTAGATGTGAAGGCGGACTGGCTCATGCCGCACATCTGGCTGACTTGGGCAAGCGACAGCGGATTCGCGTGATGCAGCTCGATAAACTCGGCTACGCGCTCAATAATTTTATGCTCAGAAGCTAGCGCTGTCATTGGTTTGTGCAGCATTTGATCGTAGCAGCGGCTGAGGAATACGAACATTTCGATGAGTCTGGTCTTCACGAGCAGACGATAACCGAGCATCTTCTCGGTGTATTCGCTAAGGATACGGTCCAGCAGCTGTTTCATCTCGATCCGTTGGTGCGGATTCAGTCTGAGATGGGATTGGAAATGCACGGACTGCCGCAGAAAAGGCTCCACATAGAAAAAGTCGACGAACGACGTTACGTTGGATAGCGATTGAAGCTCGTGACTTAAAATGGAAGGAGCAAGCAGTATGTTATAAACGATGAGATGTTCATCCACGAAATAAGCATGCTCGACATCCGGCTCGATGACGAAGACGTCACCTTCTTGGATAAGGTATTCCGCTCCTGCATAGATATGACGACCCGATCCCTCTACCACATACACAAATTCGATGAATTCGTGTGAATGCGGCTTGACGGATTCTTTTTTTTTGAACGTGTACTGCTCGAGATGAAAGGGGAATTCGGATGCTTCCAAGTAAGCTTCGTTTTGAAATCGGGTCATCGGACAAGACCTCCGGATAGGAAGATAAGTGCTTCAGTACTTTTTATCATAGAGTATATCTAGTTAGAAGGAAAGCTGGTAAATCACCTTGAAACTCTGATGAATTCACCAAGTCTGCTCCCCTGTACACATGATAAAGTGAAATTAAAGTACAGAAAGTACAAAAGGAGCTGGCTGCCATGACCAACGCTATTCAATCGCTATTAACCTTGGAGCAACGCACATTTTATCAAGAGAACGGGTTCGTGCAAGTGGATAATGTACTGAATGAGCAAGAGTTAATTGAGCTTCGTCAATGCATGGAAGAAGTGATGGTCGAGGAGTCTGCGTCGCTGTCCTTGCAAACGGATAAAAAAGGCGGCAGCTACTACCGTGTGCTTAACCAGCGTGTTAACGTCTGGCGGGACCATGCCGGCATGCATAAATATTCATTCAACCCGCGTTTTGCGCAAATGGCACTCGAGCTTACTGGGGCTAGCGGGATTCGTCTCTTTCACGATCATGCCCTATGGAAAATGCCAGGCGATTCGAAGCCGACCCCGTGGCATCAAGATTACCCTTATTGGCCCATGACGGAGCAGGGAGCTATGTCGATATGGATCGCACTCGATGACGTGGATGAATCGAATGGTTGTATGATGTTCGTACCGAAATCGCAAAATGCCGGTAAACTGAACCATATCGATTTGGCTAATCCTCAAGATTTATTCGAGTTCGTTAAAGGGACCGATTACGAGAACGCAAAGCCTGTGAAGGTGCCGTTAAAAGCAGGCAGCTGTACGTTTCATAATGGGCTTACCTTTCACTATGCGCATTCAAATGTAACGGATAAACCTAGGCGTGCACTTGCGATTATTTACATGCCGGATGGAACGACCTTTAACGGGAAGAAACATGCGATAACAATGGATTTGAACTTGCAGGAGAATCAACCGTTGGCAGGTCGGATGTTCCCACTATTAGCCTCCAGATCGTAAGGAGGAGGGTAGATATGGACAAAGATGACTTCAAGAGTAAGGAAGACCTTCTTGCTCATCTCGGTGACGATTATGACCGTTTTTTGGGTGCCATCGTCCCGCCTATTTTTCAAAATTCACTGTTCACAAGGAAAACGGTTAATCACGGGTATACGTATACGCGCGTAGCCAACCCGACGACGGAGATTGCCGAAATGAAAATCGCAGCGCTAGAGGGTGGGGAGGAAGCACGTTGTTTCTCTTCGGGCATGGCCGCTATAAGCGCTGCCTTGTCCTACTATCTTGAGAAAGATAGCCATGTGATCTGTCCCCGTGCGGCCTACGTGCCGGCGAAAGCATTTCTGGAAACCTACATGAAGAAGTTCGGCTGTGAGGTTACGCTCGTATCAGGGGAAAGCATCGAGGAATTCGAACAAGCGATTCGCCCGAATACGAAAGTTATTTATTTGGAAAGTCCGCTATCGAATATTTTCTCGCTTCAGGATTTGCAGGCCATCTCCGCTTTGGCGAAATCTTACGGGATTGCGACGATTATTGATAATACATGGGCGACGCCGCTCTATCAGAATCCTCTAGCCTATGGCATTGATCTTGTGGTTCACTCCGCATCGAAATATTTGGGTGGACACAGCGATATTCTGGGTGGTGTCATTGTAGGCAGTAAGCAGATTCTAGAATCGATTACCAATAACGAAAGAAGTTTGTTTGGGGCTGTTATGGATCCCCACCAATCCTGGCTCCTTATTCGGAGCTTGCGAACCCTCGCGGTTCGGATGAGGCAGCATGAGGAGAATGGCAAGAAGGTCGCTGCTTTCCTTGAAGGTCATTCTCGCGTATCCGCTGTCTACTATCCAGGCTTGCCTAGCCATCCGCAATACGAGCTTGGGTGCAGGCAGATGTCCGGTTACTCCGGTTTACTAAGCTTCGTGCCTAAGGGCGACAAACAGCAGATTATGAAGATGATGAAGGGCTTGCGCTATTTCGAAGAAGGTCCCAGCTGGGGTGGTTTCGAGAGTCTCATTAATTCACCTGGGCTATGGGTCAACGAGGAGACATCCCTCTTGTCAGGAATTCCGATCGGTCTGATGCGCATTTCAGTTGGTCTAGAGAGTGCAGATTCGATAATTGAGGATTTAGATCGCGCACTGGTCGGAATGACACGCTAGTCGTTAAGGGAAACTGTCGATCGTAAATTGCACGAAGTATGAAGGAGACGAGTGTTGACGTGAGCTATGTACAGGATTGGCAGGCTGTTCAAGAGAAAATTCGGACGGAAGCTTGGGCGAAGACCGTTTATGATACTCTGGTTGAGACCACGGAGTGGTGGGTCACTCATTACGCAGATGATCCAAGGAGAATTACGGGGTGGGGGCATAACTATTTCTGTGAAGCTTGCGGGAGCAGGATTGATTTCGAGCGGGAAGCCCCTCATGTGAATAGCTGCGGAAGCTGTGGCCACGTCAACAAGGGTGCACGATTCGATCAAGCCTGGAATTATTTGTACCGGGATGAAGCGCACAAACACGTTTTTTATGCAGGGGTGCTGTATCAGCTCACGGGCGATGAACGTTACCCGGCTTACATCCGCAGCGTCTTGTCATTCTATTGCGATCATTATGAGCAGCTTCAGGTAGATGTTCCAGCGGGTTATGTTGGAAAAATAGCTGGCATTAATCTCTGCGATGCGGTTGGTATGATTTGGCTATTGCAGGGCATGGAGATGATTAAAGAGACGTTCAGCACCGCAGAGCTTCAGCACTACAAAAGTCATCTGTTTAATCCCCAGGTAGAGCTGCTGGAAAAACTCTGTAAGAGTATTCACAACATTACGTGTTGGATGAAGGCGGCTGTGGGCATGACGGGGATGTTCTTCGGTGATAGCAGCTACGTGGAGAGAGCATTGGAGGGGCCATTCGGCTTGCTGCAGCAATTGCAGCAGGGGGTAACAGCGGAAGGTTTCTGGTACGAAGGTTCATTTCATTATCATTTCTATTGTGTAGAACCGTTTACTTATTTCCTGTTATTCGCCCGTATGTATGAGGTGACATGCAATGGGATGGAAGAGATTGTTAAACGGATGTATGTGTTCCCAGCTGAGCTTGTGTTCGATAACGGTGTTTTCCCGAATCCGAATGATGGCTGGCCAAATATCGCACTGACTCACTATGCGGGACAGTATGAGTACGCGAATCGATTGTTCCCAGATCCAGCCTTTGAATATGCGCTTTCCAGATCCTATGGGGCGTACTATCGGCAAACGATGGCTTATGGAGGGATGATCGAAAACTCACCTGAAGGGTGGGTTCAGCGTCTCCTCTTCGGCAAAGGGGAATACGCAGGGGAAGAGATGCTCCGCGTCACAACAAACTATCCAGCTTCTCAGATTTGTTCGTTACGGGCAGGGAAAACAGCTTTATTTATGAAATACGGACTGAATACGCGGAGCCATGCGCACCCTGATGTAATGAATATCGAGCTGTTCGATGCGGATTACCTATGGTCTCACGATATTTCCTCGAATGGGTATGGTTCTTTCTTGTTTCTAGAGTGGCAGCGGAAGACAATCGCTCATAATACAGTCGTCGTCGATGGTGTTGATCAGGTCTATTCGGAGCGGGGAATGATTGAACAATTTGAACCGGAGAGGAATCGCATCCGTGCCAAAGCGAAAGAGGTATATCCTGGCGTTGATTATGCACGCGATATTCAGCTTCAAGAAGGATGCATCTCGGATACGTTTGAGGTCATCACTGCGGACGAACATCAGACAGATTGGCTTTTTCATTGCCAAGGGAGGATGGAGACGGCGTTTGAAACGCAGCCGTGTTCACCCATCGGGAGCGAGTTTGGCTATCAGCACTTGATGAATCTGCGTGTATGCACGACAAGTGACAGCTGGTCGATACGGTGGATTATGGGAGAAAGAACGTTAACGCTTCGGATGGAAGGGTGCATAGGAACTGATGTTTATGTATTCGAAGGCTACGAAGATACAACAGCTAAGAAACGATCCGGTGTGTTGGTAAGAAGGCAAGGGTGTGGAGCGGCGTACCGTGCCGTTTATACGATAGAGTGAAAGCTTAAAGTCAGTTCTTCTTAGGGGGTAATTATCAATGGCGAAGAGAATTGAAGTGGACGTAACGGATTACAGCTTCCTTGAAGCTGCTTCTTCCTATAAAGGCTCGCTGCTGCGACCGATAGATACCGCAAAGTTGCTGAAGATG
This sequence comes from Paenibacillus qinlingensis, assembly GCF_013204845.1. Taxonomy (GTDB): domain Bacteria; phylum Bacillota; class Bacilli; order Paenibacillales; family NBRC-103111; genus Paenibacillus_E; species Paenibacillus_E qinlingensis. The sequence continues at coordinate 59,131 of NZ_JABMKY010000028.1, read as the reverse complement.
TGTTTCTGGTTAGAGTTCGAGCTGTCACGAATGACGATGGGATGGGTCTCGTCTGTTCCAGATTGGGATCTGAAAGGGGAACTCGTGCGATTATCGTACCTGCACACCCAGCATATGGTACAGCTGCGTGAACGGATCAGCGAGTTGCCTGGAGCGGATATTAATGAGAAAGCCTGGACGCCGAGTGGTCTCCAAGAAGCTTGTCAGCGTATTACACAAGCGGGCGGGCTGATTGAATTTGCTGCTGGCTATAAGTTCATCGTCCAGAAGCTTTATGAGCAGTATACCGCTTTCCATGAAACGCTGGATCCGATCCTCGATGGACCGACGTTTGATAAACTGCGATATATCGAGCTGGATAAGGAGCAGATGCTTTCCTGGGGCATTCCTTACGTGAAGTTTGCTTATGTGGAAGATGGGCAGAAGCGTGAGGCGTATCATAGTTGGCTGGTTTATATCGATCACGTATGGAAGGTGCTTGAGAAATCATCGTCGGGGAAAAAGATTGAGTGGCCTGACCATCCGGTTCTTGAGCCGGCAGGCCCGATCCCACTGAAACCTGCTAATGATCCCAAGTATCCGCATGTCGATCTGACGAAATATAAAAGTGCCATGTTCGATCCGAAATCTCCCACTTACGATAGCTTAAAACATATGATCTTCATCAATGCCAGTGAAATGTCGGCTGTAGAAAGCTTAACCTATCTGTACTACGGTGTACAAAAAATGCCCGTAGATTTCTACCTGGATGTAGCACGGCACACCTGGGATGAAGTTCGCCATAGTCAAATGGGCGTTCGTCGATTGAAACAGATGGGCTATCGTACGGAGGATTTCTCTTGGCATCCATCCACAGCGCCGACGCCAGAAACGATGGATCAAGTGTTTCCTGAGTTCTATGCTAGTCTGACGATGGTTATGGAGCCTTGTTCTTTCATAAAGAAGCGCAAGTCGATTGGTGCCTTCATGAAGCACGGTGATCCCCTGTCATCTATCCAATCCGAATACGATATTGCTGACGAGCGTCTGCATGTTGGGTTCGGGCAGAAATGGGGTGCGAAGCTATTCGAGCATATGGAGGATTTCATATCAGCTCAGAATGCAGCAGAAACGGTTAAGCAGATGCACCTTCGCAAAATGGGTTACAGTCAAGAGGAGATTAACAAAGTGCTGCACAGCTTCCCAGAATTCTGTGGGTTTGCAACGATGGAACTTAATTACGACAAGTACTAATCCATACAATCAATAGCCGATTACCGTGGAAAGGTTTATAATGCTAACAATAAGTGCGTGAGCTGTGGGCTCACGCACTTGCCATTCCATCAGAATGCGGGTGAAGCGTTTGTCTAAGGTGATTTCCAAATTTCTGAATTTAAAGCTGCGTACGAAATTTCTACTGTCCTTTACAGTAATGATCTTATTAACTGTGCTGATGATTAGCATCGTTAATTACTATGTGTCTGTAAGCGTAATCAAGCAGAATACATCCGTTTTTTCTCAATACTTAATTGAGCAAATTGGGATAAATCTCGAGAAACGGACCAAGGACATCGAGGAGCATGTATTCCAACAATTCCGAAATTCCACGCTGAATACGACGCTGAGCATTTCCAAAGATGCAAGTGAATCGGATTTGTATATAAAAAATAAGGTCATTAGTGAGTTTATGAAAGATTTAGTGTTTTCCAAAGATGAGTACTTGTCGGTCATGGTTATTGATACGGCGGGCAACTCATTCGGGTTCGAACGCAGTGCGACCCAAAACTACAACAAAGACCTAATGAATCTGAATATCGAGAAGATTAAAGATCAGCGTGGTCGCACTTCTTGGGTTCCGGGAAGTAGCAACGTTATCTTCATGGAAAAGGCTGTATACGACGTTACGTCTAGCCGTTATGTGGGCATGATTATCGTTGGTGTGGACATTAATCTAATTGGTAGCATATACACGAATGTGGATGAACTCACGAAGGGGAACATCGTCATCTTAAACGAGGTACTTGAACCGCTATTGTACGACAGGCTTGTTTCCGAGCCGACTCGCTATTTCATCGAAAACAAGATGTACGCTGGGAAGCCCAGTCTCAATCAGGGTTTTCAATTTGAAGGGCAAACGTACATTTCTACTATAATTTCAACACCCTATGACAAGTGGATGATTGTCCAAGTTATCGCTGTCAATGAATTAACACGTGGCACAGAAGTCATCAAGTTTTGGACATTGAGTACCATTCTTGTCTCACTATTCCTAGCTTTCATCTTAGCGGTTATCATTTCTAGCAACATCACAGGAAACGTTCGACTGCTGCTCCAAAGTATGACGCACTTCTCCGTAGACTTTACCCATAAAGTCATTGTTCCCAGAAGCAGAGATGAAGTAGGGCTGCTTGCGGAGAAATTCAATTCGATGGCTCAGAAGATCAGCGAGTTAATCCACACCGTCTATGAGGAGAAGCTGCTTAAGCAAAAAGCGGAGTATCGCACGCTTCAGTTCGAATATAAGGCGCTGCAAGCCCAGATTGACCCCCATTTCCTCTACAATACCCTGGAGTCCATTCATAGTTTAGCCAAGCTGCGTGGCGACGAACAAGTCAGTGAAATGATCTACCTTCTCGGCAAGCTGCTCAGAGAGAGCATTAGCAAGAAGGGGGATATCATCTACCTGCATGAAGAAGTGGATTTTATTAGGAGTTATTTATCTATTCATCAAATCATCTATGGCAATCGAATTGAAGTTAATTATTATTTTGACACGAGCTTGATGGCCTTTAGGGTTCCTAAATTCATTCTGCAGCCACTCGTAGAAAACTCGATCAAGCATGGGATTGAAGAGAAAGTAGGTAAAGGGATTGTCAGTATCGGCTGCTGGATGAAGGAAGACGTTCTCTATCTTGAAGTATCCGATAATGGCGTAGGCATTGATGAAGAAACGAAGGAACACTTGCTCAACCCACCAGAGCACTCGAAGCTGAAACAGAAGGATAAGCATACGAACGTTGGGATTATCAGTGTGCACAAGCGGATTCAAATATTATTTGGAGAAGAATACGGCTTAAGTATTATGAGTGAAATGGATCAGGGGACAACGATTCGGATTCGTCTTCCCATCCTGACGGAGGAGAGCTCCAAATGACATATAAAGTCGTGGTTATTGACGATAAACCGCTGATCCGGCAAGCGATTGTGCAAATGATTGCTTGGGATAAGCTAAATTGCACCGTAGTCGGTCAAGCGGAGGATGGAATAGAGGGTAAACGTTTAATTAAGGAGCTTCAGCCAGACATTCTCGTGACGGACATCAAAATGCCAGGCTTAAGCGGGCTCGATTTAGCTGAAGAGATGAGTACGGACTTTCCTTTGGCCAAGACAATCTTAATTACAGGTTACCAGGATTTTGAATATGCGAAGAGGGCTGTTCGACTTGGTGTATTCGATTTTATCGTCAAACCCATTAATTACGAAGAGCTAAGCCGAGTGATCGGGAGTGCTGCATCGGAGATCGATTTTAAGCGCAAGGAGAATGAGAATACGGTCAAGATGGCGTCTGCTTACGTCGAGTTGGAGAAACAACATAGCGATTCTATTCCCACGCTTAGAAGTAAGCTGATTAGTGATCTGATTACAGGAACAGGCGATATGCAAGAACAAGTCAAGAAACTTGAAATCCTTTATAGCCGATACGTTGTGCAAATTGTTCGTCCAGAAGATAGAGGGGGGTATTCTGGTGCAACGAACGCAGTCAAGATTAAGCAACAGATACAACTCCGTCTAACGGAACAAGCGCATAGTCTAGCTGCCAAGCGTGATTTCTATGTGATTGAGTCTCAGCGGAATAATGACCTTATATTCGTATGTTTATTCCCCAAGGTATTGTCGCAGAGGGAGTTCAGAATGAAGCTGCAGGGCTTCTGTAATGCGTTTATTGACGTGGCTAAAATGAAGGAGCAAATTTCCTGTCATATTGCGGTCAGTTCCGTGTATAAATCACTTCTTGAGCTGCCGGAAGCTTTCAGGGAAGCTTCTTCGATTATGGATTCAAGCTTTTTCCTGATGGAGGAAAGTGTGTTATTCCCGGATCATTGCGAGCAAGAGAAGGAACTGGGTAAATTCTCAATTATTCAGGACTTGGAGCAGTTTAATCAAATGTTGGAGGACAAATCCAGCGAAGATATAATGGCGTATTTGGAGCGGTTTCTGAAGCAAATTACCGCCTATAGCGAAGGGAATATTCTTGTCGTGAAGGGGTTACTCTCCGAAGTTTGTCTTGCAGTCGCACGCTATTATTTCCGTGTAACTGGCGATGAGTTCGGACTTGGTAAAAGTGTCGACCAAATTCTTGAGGATGTGTATCGGCTGACGAGTATGAAAGAAGCTTCTACTTACCTCACGACGTTTATTGGAACGATCAAAAAGAAGCTAGAAGGCGGGGAAAAGGTCTATTCCCTTGTTGTCAAAAAGGTAATCGATTACATCAACAGTCATATCGCCGACACCATCAACTTGACGTCAACCGCTGAACATTTTGGCCTGAGCTCGAGCTATTTAAGCAGGTTGCTGCGTACAGAAACCGGTATTAATTTCGTGGATTTGGTGTCTAAAGCTCGAATAGAGACAGCCAAGCGTTTGCTTATGGATCCCAAAAATAAGGTAAATGAGGTAGGCGAAATGGTAGGGTATAAGGAATACGCTTATTTCTATCAGGTTTTCAAGAGACTTGAAGGTCAGTCGCCGAAAGAATATAAGAACAGAGGTAAAGAAATCTAATAAAAGGGTAAGATTCTCGTATGTAAACTGCTGAACGTGTGCGTTACATTATGGTTACAAGCACTTTATAGTGCGTATTGGGAGGTGCTTACCGTGACTATAACGCAAATACAGCGGCAAGAGATAGAGATCATGATTCATAAAGTCATTAGCGGGATGAAAAATCTGGAGGCAACGATCCAGGAAGACACGCCAATCAGCATTATTACGATGGATAAATGGGACTGGTCCCAAGGAGTAGGCTTGTTCTCCCTCTATTTGTATTATAAGGAAACCCAAAATCGGGATGTGTTTACGTATTTAACGGAGTGGTTCGATAGCCGGATTCGCGAGGGGCTTCCACCGAAGAACGTCAATACGATGTGTCCGCTGCTTACGCTCAGCTACTTGTACGAGGAAACGCGCAATCCAGAGTACTTACGGATATGTGAAGAGTGGGTTAGTTATGCGGCAGATGAGATGCCACGCACGCCTGAGTTTGGGATTACCCATGAGACGATCGATAATGCGAATGAAGGTGAGTTATGGGACGATACGCTCTATATGACGGCGTTGTTCATGGGCAGGATGGGCATTTTGTTGGCCAAAGATCACTATGTACAAGAAAGTATTCGTCAGTTCCTCGTCCATCTGAAGTATTTGACGGATAAGAAAACGGGACTATTTTTCCATGGTTGGAGTTTCAAGGAGGGGCATAATTTCGCGGAAGCGCTCTGGGGTCGCGGTAATGCGTGGTACACGGCTGGGTTGGTCGACTACCTAGATATCGTTAAGATACCGCTAGGTGTAGAAGTATTCCTGCTTTCTTCGCTAGAACGTCAGATTCAGAAACTGACGGAGATGCAAAGACCGAGCGGGATGTGGACGACACTGCTGAACGATCCGACATCCTACGAGGAGACTTCAGCAACTGCGGGGTTTGCTTACGGCATTCTGAAGGCTGTTCGCAAAGGTTATATCAGCGAAGTCTACAAAGAAGTCGGGTTGAAGGCACTGCGAGCGGTTATGCATAAGGTTGACGCCAAGGGAGCCGTTCACGGCGTATCTTACGGAACACGCATGGGGCGTACGTTACAGTTTTATCGCGACATCCCACTATGCCCGATGCCCTACGGGCAATCCATGACGCTGCTGATGTTGGTAGAAAGTCTTCATCATGTCGACTGACTGTTGGTTGGAAGCGAATGTGAAAAAGTGGGAGGTATATAGATGATCATTGGGAAAGAAATTCACAAATATCGGGATGCGATTACAGCTGGTATTTCCGAACTTGTACAAATAAGAAGCATCATGGGCACCCCGGAGCCGGGAAAACCATTTGGAGCTGGCGTCGATCATGCTTTGCAATATATGCTCCGATTGGCTGAATCGTTAGGGTTCGAAGTGACCAATGTGGACGGGTATGCGGGTCATGCCGAATACGGACAAGGTGAGGAAATCGCTGCAGTGCTTGTTCATCTGGATACAGTAGAAGAAGGGGCTGGATGGATGTTTCCGCCGTTTGGAGGCCTCATCGAGAATGGCAAGATTATCGGAAGAGGTGCGTCCGATAACAAAGGACCAGCTGTAGTCGCCTTGTATGCGCTGAAAACGCTAATGGATTTGGGCATTACCGGCAGTCGCCGTCTCCGCTTGATCTTCGGTACGAACGAGGAGAGTGGCATGAAAGACCTCGACTACTATTTCGAGAGGGAACAGCTTCCGGTTATGGCATTTGCGCCTGATGCGGGCTACCCTATTTTCAATGTGGAAATGGGAAGTATGAACGTGGTGTTTTCGAGTGAACAAGAATCTACTTCCACGAAACCGCAGCTGATGATCTTGTCTCTGAAGGGTGGCAACATGCTTACACTGATTCCGGAGACCTGCACGGCGTCGCTTTCTCTCGCGCAACTCACCGACAATCAGGTGGCAGACTTTCACGATGCAGTTAACCTGCATGCGAATATGTCGTTCGCATACGACAGGGATTGCGGTCTAGTCTTAACGGCGGGAAGTGAGTTTCTAGCAGACAGTCCAACAGGCTCGCGAAATGCGATCGCGAATATGGTTGCTTTCCTCTGTGCGCAAGGACTGACTACGAATTGGGATTATTTCTTACATTTCCTAAACAGTAAGATTGGCGCCGAGAAGGGTGGGCAGTCGCTCGGAATTGCTTGCAGCGATAGCGTATCAGGTTCGTTGGTTGTTTATTTGCGCACCATTTCCTGTGACCTTCTTCGTGCGGAGTCCCTAAGCAATATTCGGTATCCAGTCAGCCATGATGGTGCTGGTATATTAACTACGATTGCTGGCCTTGCAGGCAAGAATGGCATCCACATGGAACTGACGCGACATCTATTTCCGGTGTATGTGCCAGAGACCCATCCCGTCATTGTCCGGTTAAGCCGCGCTTACAAGAAAATCACCGGTGATGAAGCCGTGCTGCTGCGTATGGGTGCCGGCACCTATGCCCGTAAAATGAGGAACAATGGTGTCGCATTCGGTGCGGGGTTGCCTGGAGGCGTTGATACCCGTGTCCATCAAGCAGACGAATTTATCTTTATCGATGATATGATGCAGCATGCCGAAATCTGCTTACAGGGCATGTATGAATTATTAATCGATTAACAGAAAGTAAGAGATAGGAAGCTAGAAGTAAAGAAAACTAATAAAAAGTAAAATTTCTAGCATGTCAATCGTTTTCGCAAGGAAGTACACTTGCAACATGCCTAGAAGAATAGGCTGAGCAGTGAGTTTATTTACTAGTATAGAAAACGCTTTCACTTGTGGGGGTTCGTATTTGGAGAAAGGAGCAAGGGTATGGAAGTACAATCTCAGAAACAGCATGTAATTGCACAGACGGACCGTAAACCGAGAAACGCTTTTACCAAAGAGCTCTTTAAAAATTACGATTTGTACTTACTGCTTGTCCCGGGCATTATCTTCTTCTTTGTATTTTGTTATATTCCTATGTTCGGGCTTGTCGTTGCTTTTAAGGATTATAACATCTTCAAAGGCATCTTCGATTCGGACTGGATAGGCCTGCATCATTTCAAGGAGATGCTGCAGATTCAGGATTTCTATAGGATCGTCCGCAATACGCTGCTACTTAATGTGCTGGGTCTCATCGTGGGATTCCCAGCTCCAATTATTCTGGCGTTGATGCTGAATGAGATCAGAGCGAAATATTTCAAGAAAATATCGCAATCGCTTCTGTATTTGCCTCACTTTATGTCATGGGTCATCATGGGCGGGATTATTTATAATCTCCTATCCCCGAAATATGGGATCATCAATAGTATGATGAGATTCATTGGGATGGAAGAAATCTATTTCATGATCGAGGAGACCTGGTGGGTCATCGTCTACACCTTGTCCAGCGTATGGGCAGGAGCGGGATGGGGAACGATTATTTATCTTGCAGCGATGACGATGATCGATCCTTCTTTGTACGAAGCAGCTGTTATGGATGGTGCAGGCAGATGGAAGAAAATCGTGCATATTACGCTGCCGGGAATTATGCCAACGGTTATTATCCTGCTGATTCTCAATATCGGTCATATGGTTTCTATCGGTTTCGAGCATCCTTTTGCCTTGCAGAATCCTGTTGTTACCAATATCTCGGAGGTAATCAGCACATACGTTTATTCTTCGGGGATTAAGCAGGGACAATTCGGCATTACGACGGCCATCGGGATGTCGCAATCCATCATTAATCTTATTCTTGTGCTTGGTGCGAATTATTTTGCCAAGCGTCTGGGTAAGGAAGGACTTTGGTAAAATTCGAATGAGTAGGAGAGTAGAGATATGGCGGCTACTGCACACAAACATGGAAATAGACGCAGCTTATTCGGCAAGTATTCAGGATGGGACGTCAGCTTTAACATCGTTAATTATACGCTGCTCATCCTATTTACCTTCATTTGTATATTTCCTTTCATTAATACGTTAGCTAATGCCTTTAGCTCCAGCCATGCCATTCAGACGGGTAAAGTGGTGCTTTGGCCTGTAGATTTTCAGCTTGATGCGATGAAATCGGTCGTCACAGATTCCAATATTATCAGATCGTTAGGTGTAACGATCTATATCACGGTAGTTGGTACTGTACTGAACATGTTATTCTCGATCACAACGGCTTATCCCCTTTCTAGGAAGGATTTGAAGGGCCGCAAATATTTTATGAATTTCATGATTGTGACTATGGTTTTCAGTGGCGGTATGATTCCCAGTTACTTGTTGATCAAGTCGCTAGGACTGTTAAACAGCTTATGGGCGTTAATGCTTCCAGGTTTAATCAGCGCCTTTAACGTTATTATCATGAAATCCTTTTTTCAGGATCTCCCTGAAGAGCTGCGCGAGGCGGCCGTCATGGACGGCTGCGGCAATTTGCGATACTTAGCACAGGTAGTCCTTCCCCTATCTGGTGCCGTATTGGCAACGATCTCTCTGTTTTATGCGGTCGGTCATTGGAACTCCTACTTTGCAGCAGTCTTGTACATCGACGATTCAGCGCTCTATACGTTACAGGTGAAACTGAGGAACATTTTGCTGCTTGCCCAGATGGATACCTCTTTGGAAACAATGCAATCGTTGGATAATCTCAACGTCATTGAGGAGTCTCTGAAGGGAGCTACGATTGTCTTCGCGACTGTACCGATTCTCATCGTTTACCCTTTCCTGCAAAAGTATTTTGTAAAGGGGTCGTTCCTCGGATCTGTTAAAGGATAAAGAATAAGCTGAATATCAAAAAAACTATCAAAATGTCAAAATTATCGAATAGAAACGCAGCATGAAAGCGCCTATATTTACAATGCAAGCGCTTAAGTAAAGTGTTATCTCAACAAGATATGGGTGAAATCCCAGTTCAACGAGTAGGTCTGCAAATGAATACTAGGGAGGAAGCAGTATGGTAAAGGTGTTTAAAAAAGGGGTATTAGGAAGTTTGACGGCTATGCTCATGCTTTCGGGTTTCTTGGTTGCTTGCTCCAACAAGGATGACGGGGCTAGCACAGCAACAACTTCACCTAGTGGCAGTAACTCAGCAGCACCAAGTAAAGAACCTGAAAAACCAGCCAAAATTCGTGTCACCTTGTGGGACCGCGCGAATGCGCCAGAGGGTCAGAACCTGGGCAATAACTCGATTATTAAATACGTCATTGATGAAACGAAGAAGATTGGTCTGGACGTGGAATTCGTTTCCCTGCCTAGAGCGCAGGAATCGGAGAAATTGAATGTGTGGATGGCTTCCGGCGAAGCACCTGACCTTATTTTAACCTACTCCATGGACACAATCTTCAAATTCGCTGAACAAGGTGGATTATGGGAGCTGGATACGTATCTAGCCAAATATCCAGACTTGATAAAGAATAACAAAGTCGCGCTTGACCAAGTGGGTATGTACAAAGGTAAGCGGTATGCGATTCCTGCCCTGAAAGCAAACACGTATTCCGGTCCTAACATGAAGATTCGTAAAGACTGGCTTGATGCGCTAGGGATGAAGAATCCGACTACGAACGAAGAACTCTATCAGGTATTGAAAGCTTTTAAAGAGAAAGACCCAGGCAACGTAGGGAAAGACAAAGTGATCCCATGGGCTCTCCCTGCGATTAACCAATCGATGAAAGCCTTCTACTATGGTCCCATGTTTGGCTTCGGCGTCAATATGGACGGTCCGAGTAATCAGTTCTATGCGCCAGATGGCAACTATAAGAATGGTGTCTTCACATCTTCCGTTGCTACGCCTGAAGGAAAAGCCTATTACCAATGGATGAACAAAGTGTACAAAGAAGGACTGATCTCCAAGGAATTCGTCACCGATGTGAACTCGCAGCAATTTACGCAACAAGTTAACAGTGGTGTTGCCGGTTTCGTCGATTCCAACGACACACCTTGGAACATGAATGTGGCTACACGTAAGTCGGTCCCAACCGCAACTTGGGTACCTGTAGAACCATTTAAACGTCCGGATGGATCTCAGCTTATGTCAAAAGTATCGGATTTCTCTATGCTTGTGGCTGTTCCGAAATCCAGTAAGAACCCGGATGCTGTTATGAAGTATCTGAACTGGATGGTTCAACCGAAGAATCTTGCGACCGTACAAAGCGGAATCGAGGGAGTAAACTGGAAGGATGACGGTGGAGTTAAAGTCCAGATTGATCCTGAACTGAACAAGAAAACTACGTGGGTATCTCTGGCGGGAGATCTTGCCATTGTTCAGCAAGGGGGACCTGCATTAAACAAAGAACAACTCCTTAAGTCAGTAGCACTTTCACTTCCGGACGAAAAGCAGCGAGAAGAATATGCCAATTCATTCGTTACTTACTATGATATTTTCAAGAAATTCGGCAAACCGAACACAGTGATTGACTCACCTCGGCCTGTAGCCCTGAAAACCGTAGCAGTCATCGAGAAAAGCCTGTATGAAGGGATCTCTAAAGTGATTATATCTGCGGACTTCGAGAAAACGTATGCGGAGATGCTTGGCAGTTGGGAAAGAGCTGGAGGAAAAGATTACGACAAAGAGATTAGCGACGCTTATAAAACGATGAAGAAGTAACAAGATTGCAATTGCATGTAGGGGAGCGAACCGATTTCTGGTTCGCTCCTTTTTTGCTAACCTGGATAGCAACTAATATGCCCGCGTGGTTGCAGGATTATTCCGGTTTGGGCAGATGCAGGAGCTCTGCAAGCTGTAAAGCCAGGAATTCTGGTGTGTAAGGCAAATCATTGCGAAGCCAGAAGACGATCGTGCCAATGATGGCTGAGGAGCCGTACCAGATGGCGATATCCCTCTTAACCTTCACATTTATAGAGGACGAAGCCTCTAACTTGTCCATTCGACTCGTGATAAAATCAGCGATCAACTTCATGAGCCGTTCCGTGAATACAGGAATGCGCTTGGAAGCAAGAAGTACCTTATAGAAATTGGAGTTTTCCGCGATATGCTCAAGCATATTCAGGATGATCTGAATATTGAAACCAGGTGGATCTGGTGCTTCCTTCAATATACTATGGATTTCATTAATCATTTCCTCAGCTAACTTATCAATCATATCTGGAATATCTCGATAATGAAGATAGAAGGTAACGCGATTAATCGTTGCTCGCTCCGCAATACGATTCACGGTAATTTTCTCAACATCAAGCTCCTGAAGTAATTCAATAAATGCTTCTCGAATCAAAAGCCTTGTACGAAGCACGCGGGGATCTGTTCGTTGTAATTTGCTTGTCATAAGTAATCAGTTCCTTCTTCCTTAATAGGATATACGACAATTTCGACTTGATTTGTGGATTATGTAAGGGGTAGACGACAAATTCATTAAAACTGTTAACTAATAAACATTTATAAAAAAGCTGTTGCTTGTGAACATGAGGTTTGATGACTATAATACTATTTACATCAAGTTTATTATACAACACATTGTCAATTAGTTAGAAATTGAATTTGAAAGGAATAATGATATGAGTAAAATTACTGCATTTGATCCTAGTTCTATTAAGAAAGGTCCCCTTTTGTTTGTCATGATTCTGGGGGCATTCATTGCCGTTCTGAATCAGACGATTATGAGCGTTGCCTTACCGCCACTCATGATCGAATTCAATATTGCCGCTTCAACAGGACAATGGTTGACCACTGGTTATATGTTGGTTAACGGTGTGTTGATTCCGATAACAGCGTTCCTCATGCAACGCTTTACGACGCGGGAGCTATTCCAAGCGTCGATGATTATTTTCCTCATCGGTACCATTGTTTCCGCCGTGGCGCCAGGTTTTGAGATGTTGTTGACGGGTCGTCTGATTCAAGCAGCAGGGGCAGGTATTATCATGCCGCTTCTGATGAATGTTATTTTAACGATCTTCCCTCCAGAAAAGCGTGGAGGAGCAATGGGAATGGTTGGATTGGCTATCATTTTTGCTCCTGCCGTAGGTCCTGCTCTAGCTGGTTATATTTTGGAACACTATTCGTGGCGTACTCTTTTCTACGGTATTATTCCAATTGTTGTTGTCGTGATTGCCGTCGCTTTTATCTATCTGAAAAATGTATCTGAACGTCAATATCCCAAAATTGATATGTGGGGTGCCATCCTTTCAACGATCGGATTCGGTTTCCTTCTGTACGGCTTTAGTAGTGCTGGTGGCAAAGGTTGGTCAAGCGCAGAAGTTATCTTATCTATTATTGTAGGTGTAGTTGCATTAATTTTGTTTACATGGCGACAACTGGTTATCAAAGAACCATTACTAGATCTTAGGGCATTTAAACATAACATGTTTACTTTGACCACTTTAATCAATATCGCAGTAACCATGGTTATGTACGCGGATATGATGTTGCTTCCGCTGTATTTGCAAAATGCTCGCGGATATACGGCGTTAGAGTCTGGTATTCTTATGCTTCCTGGCGCATTGCTTATGGGCTTAATGATGCCAATAGCTGGCAAGCTGTTCGATAAATTCGGAGCGAAGTGGTTGTCCATTATCGGGATGGTCATTACGATCATAACCACGCTTGGATTCATCAATTTGACGGATTCCACAAGTTATACGTACCTAGTTCTCATGTCCACAGGACGTCGATTTGGTATGGCACTATTCTTAATGCCGATCACGACGGCGGGGCTCAATCAATTGCCTGCAAGGCTGAATGCGCACGGTACTGCGATATCCAATACCATTAAGCAAGTGGCTGGCGGCGTTGGTACGGCACTATTGATTACCGTTATGACAACTAGAACCAAATCTCATGTCATCGAGTTAATGACCGCAGGTAAAACGGCGACTGCTACGAAGGATATGATTAAAGAAGCATCCATTCAGGGGATTAATGATTCTTATTTAGTTATTATTGGAATCGCGGTTGTCGGCTTGGTGCTGTCCTTCTTCATCAAACGTGTAGGTCAAGCGGAGGAAGAAGAAACAGAAGTTGTGACAAATCACAAACCAGTACACGCATCGTAAGACAAATAGAAGCCTCTCGGTTAAGTACAGTGCACTCCTTTGGAGTGTGCTGTGCTTTTTATTTTTGATCTAGAGGGATGTCGAACATTTGTGTATAATGAGACAAGTTGACGAACGGACCCGACTTTTCTGAGACTGAAAGGTCAAGAAACACGAAGAAGGAGTGGTGCTAGGTTGTTGGTTCATAGGTTTAAAATGGCGTGGTTCTCCAACGTCCGGAAGGATGTACTCGCGGGGATAACTGTCGCCTTAGCGCTAATTCCCGAGGCTATCGCCTTTTCGATCTTAGCGGGCGTAGACCCGATGGTGGGGCTGTATGCCTCTTTTTGTATTGCTGTGACGATTTCCATAGTAGGCGGTCGCAGAGGGATGATTTCGGCAGCAACTGGCGCTATGGCTTCGTTAATGGGTCCTGTCGTGGCAAAATACGGTATCGAGTATTTATTTGCCGCGACGATACTTACCGGCGTTCTCCAGTATGTGATGGGGCTTTTGAAATGGGGCAGATTCATTACCTTTATCCCCCATTCGGTCATGACGGGATTCGTGAATGCCTTGGCGATCATTATTTTCATGGCGCAGTTCCCCAGTTTTGAAGGGGCGAATTGGCAAATGCTCCTGATGATTGCTGGTACGCTGGTTATTATTTATGTGTTGCCGCGATTCACGCAGGCAGTGCCCTCACCCTTAGTGGCTATTGTTGTTATGACGATCATTGCTATGAGTCTGCATCTAGATCTTCGAACCGTTGGAGATATGGGCAAAATCACACAAGAGCTGCCATTTTTCCATATTCCACAAATTGATTTGTCCTTTGAGCTCATCTGGCGCATGCTGCCGTTCTCCTTAGCCCTTGCAGTTGTTGGTATGACGGAATCACTGATGACGGCCACGATTGTAGATGAGATGACGGAAACGAAAAGTGATAAAAATAAAGAGGTCAAAGGCCAAGGGATCGCGAATGTGGTCTCAGGGTTGTTCGGTGGAATGGCAGGGTGTGCGATGATCGGGCAAACGGTTATCAACGTGAAATCCGGAGGGAGAGCGCGGTTATCGACGTTCGTATCCGGGGTGTTTCTGCTATTCCTTATTCTTGTTCTTGGTGATGTCGTTCGGCAAATTCCGATGGGAGCGCTAGTTGGCGTGATGTTCATGGTATCGATAGGGACCTTCGATTGGCGTTCACTGCGGACGTTAGCTAGAATTCCGCGGAGCGATGCCTTGGTTATGATCGTGACGGTCGCCGTCGTTTTGGCAACATCCGACTTGGCTTTAGGCGTTGTAGCTGGTGTGATTTTGAGTGCATTGGTCTATGGTTGGCGATCTGCAAGAATTAAGGCTCATGCCAGTATAGAGAAGAATGGTTCCAAAGTGTATCGGATAACGGGACAGCTGTTCTTCGGTACGATGGCGCATTTTGTAGAGCTTTTCGATTATAAAAATGACCCGGAAGCAATCGTTATCGATTTTAGCGCTTCTCATGTATGGGATCATTCGGCCGTGACGGCGATTGCCAAAGCCATGCAAAGATACGAACAAATTAATAAGACGGTCACGATAATTGGCTTGAACGCGGAAAGCAAGCTTCTGATGGATCGAGTTGGACCACTGTAACACTAGGCCTTTCAATGAGGGGTGAGAATTAACGTTGAAACATCGTCTAAGGGCACTCGCTGCACACGCCGCTGCATTCATGCATGTTGCATTAATAGGTTCATTTATTAAATGGATTTTCTATGGAAGTCTAGTGGGGATTGTGACAGGTTCAGCTTCGGCGCTGTTCCTAGCCAGCTTAGATCTTGTTACCGAGAAGCGAATGAACCACCCATGGTTGTTGTTCCTTTTACCTCTAGGCGGGGCGCTGATGGCTTATATCTATCTGAAAATGGGCAAAAATTCAGGCCGGGGGAATAACCTGATCCTAGAACAGCTGCACGGAGGGAAGGAAGCGATTCCTTTTCGTATGGCTCCACTGGTGCTCATGGGGACGCTGGTCACGCACGTATTTGGCGGATCAGCAGGTCGTGAAGGGACAGCTGTGCAAATGGGGGGAAGCTTCGCTGAGTGGATAGGGCGTATCTTCCGTGTGGACGAGGCGGATCGCAAAATTTTGCTCATGTGCGGCATCAGCAGCGGGTTTGGCTCTGTTTTTGGGACACCGCTTGCCGGAACCGTCTTCGGCTTGGAAGTGGTCGCCATTGGAATGGTGAGGTATCAGGCGCTGATCCCATGCTTTATTGCCAGCTTGGTAGCGCATCTCGTTACCCTAGCCTGGGGGATACAACATATTCACTATGCCATGGGGAGCGTACCAGAGTTATCCACAGGGGTTATACTCAAGGTTGTGTTGGCGTCGATCCTTTTCGGATTAGCTAGTATCCTCTTTAGCGAGCTTACTCATGGGATGAAAAAGCTGTACACGCGGCTATTCGCGAACCCAGTATTGCGAGCCTTTGTCGGCGGCCTTGTCATTATCGCGCTTGTTGCGGTATTCAGAACGAGGGACTATCTGGGGCTGGGCATCCCTTTACTGCAGCAAGCTTTTGAAGAGCCGGTAGCTCACTTCGCCTTCTTGTGGAAAACGGTATTCACCGCGCTCACGCTCGGCGCTGGTTATCTCGGCGGGGAAGTAACCCCGCTGTTCGTTGTTGGTGCCACCCTGGGCAATTCGCTAGCTGATTTATTGGGCCTTTCTGCGCCATTCTTAGCGGCGCTAGGGCTAATCGCTGTATTCAGTGGCGCGACGAACACCCCGCTAGCTTGCTTCATCATGGGCGTTGAGTTATTCGGCTCCGAGGGGATCCTCTACATGTTCATGGCGTGCATCGTGAGCTATTTGTTCTCCGGCCACTCAGGGATATACACGTCACAGCGAATCGGTTTGTCCAAATCGAGAAGACACGTTGTGCCCGAGGGAGCAACACTGGCTTCGATCAAGGTAAAGAAGAAAGAGTGAGTGAGTGTACACAGGCCGTCCTGTAAAGTAGATAAGTCTACTTGTGGACGGTCTGTTTTATTTGTTGAAACCCTCGTTGTAGTCCGATTTTCCCGAACTAAACCGGGGAGTTCTTGTGAAAACGGTGAAATAGTCCGATTCTACCGAACTATTTCTCCGTTTTCCTAGCTTGAGGGTCGTTTGGGGCGATTTAGTTAGGCAATTTCGGACTAACTAAGATGTATGGACGCGCGTAGCGGGATTAATTCGGCAAAATCGGACTAAAGGGCGCCGGGGGAGTAATTTGGCCCGAGCTAGTCGAAATAATCGACTAACTCCTCTGATCCACCAAACTACGCCCATTTGGCTCGAAACGTTTGCGAAGCCTTCGCGAGCAAAGGCTTGCCATGGCCAAAGCAAGCGACGTTGAACTCCGCCTTCCCTAGGCGTATCAAGTCCTGCTTCGCTTGCGAGAAGTTCTCGTGGCCGATGCTCCAGCCAAGGCCCATCATATTCGCCGCTGCATCCGCGGCGAACATCACGCCGCCTTGCTTCGGCAGCAGCAAGGCCAGTTGCCCTGCGCTATGCGCGGGAGCAGGGATCGTTTGCAAACCAGCAGCGAAGTCAAGCGTGTCATTCGCTTTTAGATAGCCGTCGATAGGAAAGGTTTCTATCGGCGTTTCTTTGATGAATAAACGGAACAACAGTTTATTCATCAGTCCAGGCGTTGCTGTCAGCGGTCGCTGCGGCTGCCCCTTCTCTACGATCAGCGCATCCACTTCGCTGATATAGATCTTTACTTGCGGAACCTCGCGCTTCAGTGCAGCTGTACCACCTACATGGTCAGGATGACCATGCGTCAGTAGAATGGTTTTCAAGTCAGACGGCTTGTGGCCAATGGCTTGAATTCCCTCCAAAATTTGGGGAGCACTTCCTGGCGTGCCGGTGTCTATCAGAATAAGACCATCCTCCGCTTGGATGAAGTACGCATTAACGGTCCCAAGTGGTAACAGATAAACACCTTCAACAAGTTGTTGAACTTTCATCTTCATTGCCCCCTCTCCCAATCAAAGATAACAAGTAAATAGAGGTAATAATCCCTACTCATATTTAGCGTGCCTAACTAATAGAACGGAAAATACAAATCTCGATATATTTGCTTGATCCAATAGCTTAAATGGTCTTGTAAAGGATGCGTGTACGTAATAAAAAGCCACTGTGTCCAGTGACTTTATCACGCATATTCCTCATATTGAATTCGATTAGTTCCGTTAAGGAAGTGGATTACAACGGATGCGGCATGAATCTGGAGGCACCTGATTTGAACAATCCTGCTAGAATAACACAGTGCAAGGCAACAACTTCCTGTAACCAATCGGGCTTGGCAGGGTATTCAGCAGATAAGGTATGAATCTCTTGGAGGGCTATTTGTTGCGCAAAAAGAAGGAAATCCTCGCGTAAGCAATAGAGGTCCTGTTCAAGCTCAATGGGTGAGTGTTGCAGGGCATGGAGTCCTCTGCCGATACAAGCGAAAGTCTGTAAGGTGGGTGGAAGCCGACAAGACAGCCATTTGATACACAGTGCGATCTGCCTTTGGTTGGGAGCTTTCTTTAAGTTGAATTGATGATTCAGATCGAGGATGCCGTTGGGAATGACATAGGGTGCTTCAACCGAGGAACTGAAGATATGAATGTGCTGTTCCCCCACATGAATGATATCGAGATGGTCCGGGATTGCTGCAGCCCAGACAGCTTTCTTCAAAGCGACTAAATGATCTTCTTTTTTTTCATACTCAGTGTGCTCAGTGCTGTCAGTTAACAAATCAGATAATTCGTTGTTCCCTCGACCTAACGTACCTAGTTTCCTCATGTACTTATCATTGTGCATACGAATACCTCACCTGTAAGTTACATAGTTATAGTTACCGCGGCAGCGGTGTTCAGAATTCAAATGATAACGGAATACCACTGGAAGGTCAACCCATTTTTTACTATTTTTTTAAATAAAGAAACAAAAAAATAAGACCCTATCCAATCCTGGATCGGGTCAATATGTAATTGGCTTAGATGACAAATTTATAGCCTACGCCCCATACGGTCTTGATATATTTTGGCTCTTTGGGATTGATCTCGATTTTCCTGCGCAAATTCGTAATATGTACATCAATCGCCCGCTCATTTATGTAGGAGTCGAATCCGCGTAAAGCATTGATCAGGTCTTCGCGACGATATACCCGTTCAGGATGTTCAACTAGCAATCGAATGAGCTCAAACTCAGAGAAAGTCATTTCGATCGATTCACCTCGTACGTGCAAGGTTCGTTTCTCTAAATTAATTTGGAGCTCCATGGCGGGAACGGTTATCCGTTGGCGTATCGGGGTAGGAGTAGCAAGTTGCTGCTCAGCGGGTAGTTCCTTTTTGAAGCGGCGTAATAGGACTTGGATGCGGGCCTTCATTTCATGCATACTGAATGGTTTGCATAAATAATCATCGGCACCAACGGTAAAGGCTTCGATTTTCTCGCTGACTTTGGAATTAGAGGAGATGATAATAATCGGAACAGGTGTTAGTCCTCGTAAGGAATTGCATAGCTCTGTACCTTCAAAGTCTGGGAGAATAAGATCAAGTAGAATCAGATCTGGTTGGAAATTGTGTAAGGCCGTTAGACCCTCCTGTCCATTGTGGCACCTGAGAACTAAAAAATCTTCCTCCTTCAGATACATGCAGATCATCTCACCGATAATATCATCGTCCTCAATTAATAGAACTCTGTCCATTAGAAGGTCCCCCTAACGCATAGTTTTCTAATTTGAAATTCGTAAAAGTGATGAGGTGAGTGATGTTGCTAATATTTAGCTAATAATTCTATTATACGCTGTCGAATTTTAAGAGTAAACCGTTTTCATCTATGAATTTCAAAAAAATGTTAGTAAAATATTAGCGAAAAGAAGGTGTCAAATTCATAGGATTTAAGTAAGTAACCTAATAAGTGGAAAGTATACTGGTAGTATAAGTAAGAATGGCTTGAAGAGGTGGCGGGGAAATGAGTCTGATAGGCAGGCATGGAGTACTATTAGTGAGTAGATTGGAACGAACGCAGGGGGTCATTGCGACCATATTAAAGCAGGATGAACAGCTTATACTGTCAGAGGTTGTAGCAGATGGCAGTGCTGCACTAGCATGTGTGTTTCGTGACAGACCGGACTTGATCCTCATTGATATGGACTTGCCTGATTTATCGGGACTTTCGGCACTGCAGTTAATCATGGACCATAGTCCTATTCCTGTAATCATATTAAGTACACTGACATCAGAAGGCTCGGCTCAAACGATCCAAGCGATGCGTTTTGGTGCAGTCGACTATTTCCATAAAGAAATGTTAGTTTCGGGTTTGGAGGGGAAGGGGGTTGTCACTTACTTCCTCGAACGTTGTAAGCTTGCCGTTCAAAACGGTGTTAAAGGTGTATATCCTGCAACCATACACTCAGACGGATATATGGACAGTTTGCAGCCTGGCGCTCCGTTAATCAATGGCGCTTTGCTGCAGAGACGGATGGACATTGAATTGCATCTACGACACGCGATATCGAAGAAAGAATTTAATCTTGTCTATCAGCCTGTTGTTGATATTAGTACGAGCTGTGTTGTTGGGATGGAATGTCTTCTTCGCTGGGACAATGGTGATGTCGGCTTTGTCCCGCCTTCGGAATTTATCTCGATTGCAGAAGAAAGCGGGCTTATCCACGAGATTGGAGAGTGGGTGCTGCGAGAAGCGTGTAGACAGAACCGGAAATGGCAGCTTGCGGGCTTGCCACCCATGTTTGTAGCTGTTAATTTATCGCGCAAGCAGTTCAACGATTGTCGTTTAAGCGGAATCATTGCAGCGATCCTGGAAGAAACGGGCTTAGAGCCCAAGTACTTAGAAATTGAAATTACAGAGAGCTTAAGTGTGGATGCCAGATTAGCTGCGGATACACTAGGGAAGCTCAAAGAGCTGGGACTGCGCATTGCTATGGATGATTTCGGGACAGGCTATAGCTCGCTTGGCTACCTGCGTGACCTCCCGGTGGATAAAATAAAGATAGATCAATCTTTTATTAAAGGTTTACAACATGGCCAAGTGAATGCAATCATTGTGAGTACCATGCTATCGATGGCGAAGCAATTGAACCTCTCTGTGGTCGCAGAAGGCGTTGAAACCGAAGAGGAGCTGCAGGTGCTGCGCGAGTATGGCTGCCGCTTCGTGCAAGGCTATTATTTTAGCAAACCAGTGGAAGTTAAACATATTGAAGAAATGTTGTATCAACTAGCCTAAATGAAATGATAGAATGAGGAAGGATAAGTTAGAAGCGTATCCGAACTAGAGTCAGAAACGGGTTGGTGATTGTTCTGTTGCGTGATTTGATTGTCAATTTTGCGTTAATAACGGTCTTTGTCGTAGTTGTGGAACATTTCTTACTTGTCATGAAGCTTGATCAGAGGCCAACTTGGTTACATAAAGTCTACATAGGTTTGGCGCATGGTGCGCTTGTGGTCGTCTTGATGAATTTCAGTATTCAAATGGCGCCACAGGTGAGTTTGAATTTCCGTGGTGTCGGTTTGCTGCTAGCTGCCTATATGGGAGGAATGCTTTCTCTATTCATTACGTTTGCGTGTGTGTGGATAGCTAGATTTGTCGTGGAAGGTGCGATTTCTTTGCCGCTTTTCTTTATTGGCCTTGCAGCGATTACTGGAACTGGCATCATATTTGCCCAAGTAAAAGCGTATTGGATGAGATGGCTGTATGCGTCTACGTTCTTTTTTGCTTTTTATTATGCCATGATATGGCTCGTATTCAAGACTTCACTGGATGTTATTCTGAAATACATCAGCTATCAGTTAATTTGTGTTTTTGTAATCGCTTGCTTCATGCGGTATTTACTTCGAAATCGGGAATATAAAGGGCAGATCCGGCAGGTCGAGGAAGAATTGCTGGATATGCTGCGTTTTCAACCTGGATTCACGTTTAAGCTCCATAAACATCGTGATGAATTCGTTTACATTGTTATTGAAGGACAGCTATTGCAGATGCTGGGTCTGAAACCAAGCCAGTTTATTGGCAAGAAAATAAGTGAAGTGAATGTATTTAATGAATCTTTTCTGGCACGTATACAGCACTATTACGAAAAGGCATGGCAAGGTGAACGTGTCAATTACGAATATGACTATAACGGCTTTAATATCCTAGTCAGTCTACAGCCCGTCTATAAAGATGGTTATGTCATTGAATTGATTGGTTCTGCTTGTGATGTGACGGAGCAACGCGCTGCTTTGATTAAAGCAAGAACAAGAGATGAACAGTATCGGACCTTGGTAGAAAACTCAGAAGACTTCATATTTCGATTTCGATTGGATGGTACGATTGCTTCGTCCAATAGTAAGATGTATCTGACGTATCAGATGGATGCCGACCAAGTAAAAGGAAAGCTGCTAACCGAATTGGTCCAAATGGACGAGCCGGAGACATGGGAACTAGGGTTTGAACAAACCGTTCTGCAGCGAAAAACGCAACAGTTCGGTATTCACCTTCTCCATCCGGATGGGTCCGAGCATGCCTACAATGTGACGTTGTCACCGCTATTCACGGAAGATGAAAAGGAAATTGATGGTGTAACGGGAACGGTCCACGATATTACGGATCTGAAGAAACGCGAAGAAGCGGATCAGTCTAACAGGGCTAAGAGTCAGTTCTTGGCTAGGATGAGTCATGAAATACGAACGCCGCTCAACGGGATCATCGGTTTATCTTTACTTTTACAAAGGACAGAGCTAACTACCATTCAGCAGGATTATTTGAGCAAAATTGATTCATCCTCTAACGTTCTACTTGCTACGATTAATGATATTCTTGACTTCTCGAAGCTTGAAGCGGGTAAAATGTCCCTAGAAACGGTAGATTTCTCTCTGGAGGCATCCCTCCAAAAGGTAGCTGATCTTACGAGTGTATCGCTAGGGAAGAACCGAATCGAGATTATACTCGAAACGTCGGAGGATCTGCCTGATCTCGTCAGTGGTGATCCATTTCGCTTAGAGCAAGTGCTCATTAATCTAACGAATAATGCGATTAAGTTTACCAAGAGGGGTTATTTGAGATTGAAAGTCGCTCTAGAGGAAAAGTCAGATGAGGGGTACTTACTCTCGTTTGCCATGGAGGATACGGGCATCGGAATCTCTAAGGAGCAGCTCTCGAAGCTCTTCGTTCCGTTCTCACAAGCAGATACATCGATGAGTCGGCGATATGGGGGGACAGGCTTAGGTCTTGTCATCTGCCAACATTTGGTGCAGTCCATGGGTGGTGTTTTGCAAGTGGAGTCCACCCTTGGCCAAGGAAGTCGATTCTATTTCAACTTAATGCTAGGGAAAGCTTGTTCGGAAGAGGACGTGCAGCCAAATAGGGGGCTGCCGAATCCTAATTCTTGTCAGAATCAGCGAATTCGGATTGCCGAAGATCATCCTCTTGTTGCTAAGCATATCGCTGAATTACTTGAAGCGATGCACTTACAGACAGATCACGTAGCTACAGCGTCGGAATTGGTGGCAGCTTTAGAGAAAGATGCATGGAACGACTCGCCTGTTGACTATGTGCTTCTCGATATGCAAATGGAAGATCTCGAGTATCAGGATGGGTTAGAGCGAGTGATCGCACCTATTGACCGTTCACGTACGCAGATCATTGCGTATACGACACTGGATGGCAGGGAATGGATGTCAGAGTTGCCAGAGGCACTGCAAGCCGATGTTGTGCTTGTGAAGCCAGTAAGTAGAGCGAATCTGAAGCTGGCTATCGAGGGACTAGCTCAAAGGGAGATCCGAACGATTGCAGCGGAAACTACGCTGATGACTCACGCGGAAGCGGAGCGGGGGACGGAGTCGAAAGGGAACATTCTCGTGGTAGAAGACAATGAGATCAATCAGCTCGTCATTTCGGAGCAATTGAAGCAATTGGGCTATCATACGGTGATCGCACAGAATGGTCTTGAAGCTTTGGAATTGGCTGACAGCCAGCCATGGAAGCTGATTCTCATGGATATACATATGCCAGAGATGGATGGCTATGAGGCTACACAGAAGCTGAGGCAGCGCAAGCATTTGAACCTCGTGCCCATCGTAGCACTCACCGCGAATATGCTTATGCAAGATCGCATGCAGCTGCTGAAGCTGGGCATGAATGATTTGCTCGTTAAACCGATTACGGAACGGCAGCTGACAGATATGTTAGGGAAATGGAATCAATTGAGTTTGTTGGACCAATATCCAGGTGTAGGTGTGGAGCAATTACTGCGGAATATTGATCAGAAGCTGCATATTTTCCAGTATATGCTGGAGAGATTTAAGCAGGATTATCATAACTTCTATGATCAGCTGATCCCGTTTATAGATGGCGGGGAGCTTGTTGCGGTAAAAAGGAAGATTCACACCCTTAAAGGGATCGCTGTGAATTTCTACGCAGATGCGCTGGTGGCGGGGGTGCTCGCTATGGAGAAAGAACTGGAGAATGGCATCCATCCACAGGAAGTCATACACATTCTGAGACAAATTCAGTATGAGATTGACGCAATACTTGGACATGGCAATAGTCCCGGTATTGTATTAAGTGAAGCTCAATGACCATGTAGACTGTTGAAAGTGAAAAGACAAAAGGCCTGATGTGATGTTGACCGATGGAATGGTCGACGTGCATCGGGCCTCTATTTTTTGCGAGAAATTATAAGTTCACAAGATAAGCCGTGGTGTGTTCCTTGAATCACTTGGATATCCCTAAGCTTGCTCTAATGAAAGGTAGGGATATGCTGATTGCGAGTAGAGTTGGCGGGGAAGAGTAAAGTAGTAGGGAGTAAAGTAAAGTGAAGTAAGTGAAGTGAAGTAAAGTGAAGTAAAGTGAAGTAAAGTGAAGCAAGATAAAGTCGAGTGAAGTCAAGGGGAGTAGAAGAGAATAGAAGAGAGCGGGGGGATTAATTGTAGAAATGGAAGTGGAAATAGAAGTACAGCTATGGATTGCAGGAAGTTTTGTAAGGGTATACGTTGCTCCAGCAAATAACTGGATTTTATACATTTAAATGTCGAGATTTTCCGATCAAATTTGTAATAGATGGAAAACCTACAGTTAATATAGTGCATTTGGACAATATGAGCAGAAAGTGGTGATATTAACTTCATATTTTACAGTTAAATTGATTTTTAGAGGAAATTCCTCGTAATTAGCTGTATATTTTCCAGTTAATTCAAACGTCGCGGCAGCGTACCACCCGCACCCGCACTCGTACTCGTAACCGCGCCCCCCCAGCGCCGCCGTGGAGCCCCGCGTCTATGCCCAAATAAAAACACCCGTCCTAATAGGACGGGCTGCGAACGCTATAGGCTAGGCAGAACCAGCGACGTACGTTAGCCCATAGGAGAGCCAGACGAAATGATACACATTGACGGCTGCATAGACGATAACGGTGAGGGTTAGGCAGGGCTGAACCCACAACTTCTGGCGAATATAGGGATATATGAGCATTAGTGCAAGAGGGAATATAAGTTTCACGAGATAATACGCGATGATGTGCCATTCGTAGAGATGGCGGATGAACGGATTTGCCTCTTGAATGAGGGCTAGCTGCAAGCCGATATCGGTGAATAACGCGTCCAAAAAGCAGAGAATGAGCAGCAATACAAGCAGTTTGCTCTTAAACATGAATCGAAAAACAAGCATAGGGTTCCTCGCTTTCCGTGGCTTCATTCGGATGCGTTCCCGAGTATCGGGCAGGTCAGAGATGATGAGGACGAATCCTTCTATTGATACATAATGTATCATCTAGAGTGCAGTTTGTCCAGTTTAAAGCTGCTATGAGAAAATCCCCCTGCGATCCAATGCGGATAGCAGGGGGATTCAATATAGGCCCGGTGGGGGTCGAACCCACAACCTACCGGTTAAGAGCCGGTTGCTCTGCCATTGAGCTACGGACCTGAGATCTGCTCATTGTAACATGCTGCGTAAGGTAGGGTCAATCTATTTTGCAAAACCTGTCTTAAAATAAAGAGCTTGCCCCATCGTGATGGGGCAAGCTCTTTAAGATACGTGTGGATTAGAATACTTTCGTCGTCCACGACTCACAATTCCAAGTCTCTGTCACGACATCGCGATAGAAGTCAGGTTCATGGGAGATCAGGATGATGCTGCCCTTGTAAGCTTTCAGTGCACGCTTCAGTTCTTCCTTCGCATCGACATCCAAATGGTTTGTCGGCTCATCGAGCACGAGCAGGTTGGTTTCGCGGTTGATCAGCTTACATAGGCGGACCTTCGCTTTCTCGCCACCGCTGAGCACGACAATTTTGCTCTCGATATGTTTGGTCGTTAGTCCACAGCGAGCAAGCGCCGCGCGAACCTCGAATTGGTTCAATGAGGGGAACTCGTTCCACACTTCATCAATACACGTGTTGTTGTTGGATTCTTTAATTTCCTGTTGGAAATAGCCAACTTGTTGGTTTTCACCTTTATGCACGGAACCGGACAACGCTGGGATTTCGCCTAAAATGCTGCGCAGCAATGTCGTCTTCCCGATCCCGTTGGCACCGACGAGGGCAATTTTCTGACCGCGTTCCATACGCAGGTTAAGCGGACGGGATAACGGTGAATCGTAACCGATAACTAGATCGGTTGCTTCAAAGATGAGCTTACCTGCCGTACGTCCTTCTTTGAAGTTGAACTGCGGCTTCGGTTTCTCTTTGGCAATCTCAATGACTTCCATCTTGTCGAGCTTCTTCTGTCTGGACATCGCCATGTTACGAGTTGCAACACTCGCTTTGTTACGTTGAACGAAGTCCTTCAACTCTGAAATTTCTTGCTGTTGGCGTTTGTACGCGGACTCCAGCTGGGATTTTCTCATTTCGTGAACTTCTAGGAAATGGTCATAATCGCCGACATAGCGATTCAAGGCTTGGTTTTCCATGTGATAGATCAAGTTGATTACGCTGTTCAGGAACGGAATATCATGCGAGATGAGGATGAAGGCATTCTCGTACTCATTCAGATAACGCTTCAACCATTCGATATGCTGCTCATCCAAATAGTTCGTAGGCTCATCGAGGAGCAGGATGTCTGGCTTTTCCAAAAGAAGCTTCGCCAGCAAAACCTTCGTACGCTGCCCACCGCTCAAATCATTCACGTCTTTATCTAAGCCGATATCTGTCAGACCCAAACCGCGGGCCGTTTCTTCGATTTTGGCATCGATCATGTAGAAATCCTGATTCGTTAACGTATCTTGAATCGTTCCTACATCCTCGAGCAAACGATCAAGCTCTTCAGGCGTTACGTCGCCCATGCGGCCATACATATCGTTCATCTCTTGTTCCATATCGAATAGATACTGGAAGGCACCTTTCAACACGTCGCGCATCGTCATGCCTTTGCTAAGTACGGCATGTTGATCGAGGTAACCAACGCGCATACGCTTGGACCATTCGACTTTCCCATCGTCTGGCTGCAGCTTGCCGGTAATGATGTTCATGAAGGTGGATTTCCCTTCACCATTTGCGCCAATAAGTCCGATGTGCTCGCCTTTCAACAGGCGGAAGGATACATCGTTGAAGATCGCGCGATCCCCAAATCCGTGACTAAGTCGTTCTACGTTTAATATGCTCATGAATGACACCTTTTCTATTGAACTTTTTTGTTGATATGAATTTATGGCTTCTTACATTTTATTATAAACGATAGGAAGCAAACAACTCCCCCAGGCTAATAAAAAAAGGAAATTAAGCTTCATCCATCAGGATATGCCCATAGCCTGGCTCTATTTCGACGAAGCCAGCCATATGGCGCATGTGGCAGGTGATCGGCTTATTTTGACCCATTAAGATGATATTCTGCAGATCGCGGCGTCCCTCGGAAGGCAGGGCGAATGCTTTAACGTAGTTAAATACTTCGCTAAGTGTAGTATGAATGGCGGCAAGGAGCGGGTCATGCTCACCTTTTCCCATGAGGTTCAGGAGGATAGCACCTTCGTTTTCGAGCTTTTCCCCAGCCAGTTGGAAAAAGGTTAATGACGTTAATGACAGCGGTGTGCCCTTGTCAGTAAAAGCATCAACAAGGATGTAATCGTACGTTCGTGGAGGCTCGTTACTTAGGAGCTGCCTGCCATCTCCAATGTGCACATTGTCCTGGTTGTAGCCGAAGTAGCGCCTGCTCAGCGCCACGACATGTTCATCCAACTCCGCAACGGTGAAGCGTTTCTCTTTCAGGTGGGAAGCGATCGTGCCAATCCCGTGACCGATGAGGAATACACGTTCATAATTAGGCGCGTTCACGCTCATTAAGTGAACCATGGCTCGGGGATATTCGAAAAGTATGCGATCTGGATGCTCCAAATCCATTGCACCTTGCATGACATGATTGGAAAACTCTAAAATGCGAAAGCTCCCTTTTTCATCTGCAAAGGCAGTAGTGTCATAAATGGAGATGTCATGGTGGGCGGTTTGTTCTTTGTATAACACGTTCAACGAGGAGATCTCCTTCGATAATAAGTATGTGGACAGTATATCATAGCTGGCAATCTGAATAGCAGGACATAGGGAACGTAATGACAAGTCATAGTAGGAATCATGACCAGTTATTATGTAATTCATTACGTGGTCAGGGGAAATACAGGAGCTAAGTCTCTATCCTCTACCTTGCGATATTGTCGATAATGAATGGGATTAGCGCGAGAAAGCGTCATGCCATCATTAGCAATGTTATCCAAGACGAGGAGGTAGAAAGGTGATACAACGTAGATTTAAAAAAGCTGCTGCTGTGAGGCTGACTTTGGCTATAGCACTTGTTTTGGCTGGTTCAAATACAGCTGGCGACATAGGTAGTCTGCCAACAGCAAAAGCCGCAGGTATGCCGGCTCAATTAACGGTATATGGCGATAAGCTTGGGAGTTCCTTCAATGATTACAGCTGGGCTAACCACACCTTAACGGAGAAAAAAACGGTTCATACAGGCAGCCAATCCATTCGTATGAAACCGAATCATGACGATGGGCTGTATTTGTATAATGACCGCATTATTCGCGTGTCTGATTACCCTGTGTTGGAACTATGGTTGAGCGGCGGGCGTGCAAGTGCCCAGAAGCTAGAGATAGTCCTAAATGCTGGAGGGGAACAGGTCGCTTCCATCCCGTTGAACGAATCTTATTTTCAGGGGGGGACTTGGCAGAAGGCGACCATCGATCTAGATAAACTGAACATTCCAAACGGCATATTCGATGGGATTCTCATTCGCGGTACGACAGCGGGTCAACAGCCGGAGGTGTACATCGATGATGTAACATTAACAGGTCGTGTCGTGGAGAAAGTGGATACCGTTGTACTCACCGGTATTTCTGTAACACCGTCCCGTCTCAATTTGCTAACGGGTCAAACAGGAAATATCGCGGTAAACGCAGCGTATTCGGACGGCACTTCGGCTCCTTTGACACAGGGTGCGATCTGGAGCTCGTCAGATCCTAGCGTTGCATCGGTGGCTAATGGCACGGTTAGCGCGCTGAATGCTGGCACATCGGTGCTGTCTGTGGTGTATGGCCAAGCGCGCGCAGAGACGACAGTGCGGATCTCGGAGATTGCGCCTCCCCCCGTTCATGACGGCCAAGCGGCGATGCACATTTATGAAGATGAACTGAGTGACGTTTTTCAAGATTACAGCTGGGCACAGCATAATCTAAATGATTCATCTGTTGTTCACACGGGATCCAAAGCAATCTCTTTCAATCCAAGCGGTCAAGGCGGCTTATACCTGTATAAGGGGAATGGAGCGGTTCAGGTGAAGGATTACGACCGCCTCGAATTCTGGATTAATGGAGGGGACTCTGGTGCACAGCAGCTGGAACTGGTATTTAACGCTGGCGGTCAAGCTGCGGCGAGGGTGAATATTGGCAGTCTGATCGAAGGCGGTAAAATTCCTGCCAACGGCTGGACAAAGGTACAGCTTCAGCTGCCGGAACTGCACATCACGGATCAGTTATTCGATGGTTTGCTATTTAGCGGCTTAAGCGCAGGTGAACAAGGTACCGTATATCTCGATGATATTCGCTTGCTAGAGAAGTATGTCGCGCCTCCCGTATTGGTGGAAGGCGTCCTGTCTCAATACGGCATGGTGCTAGCTCCTGGCGACAACGCCAAGCTTATTTATGAGGCTCGTTACTCGAATGACACCAGTGCTGATGTGAGCGGCCAAGCGATATGGACCACAAGCGATCCTGGGATTGTCACCGTAGATAAAGGTGTGTTGAAGGCTGCAGGAAGTGGCTTAGCGAAGCTGACTGCTGTTTATGGCACAGCATCGGCTTCCATGTACGTACAGGTCGTTCCAGTCACACCTGAAGCTGTCTATCAGGATGGATTGGCTGAGGGGTACGATACGTGGAGTTGGGGAACGAATAATTTCGCTAATGTGCAGCCAACAGCATCGGGAGCGAAGTCCATTTCCTTTCTAGCCCAAGGGTATGACGGTATTTGGTTGCATCGCAATACGAAGATGGATCTCGATCATTATTATGGCTTAACGTTGAAGGTTCACGGCGGCTCCGTGGGTGGACAGAAGCTGCATGTGAACTTGATGGACAATCGAAGTTTCGTCGGGGAGCTTAATCTCGACAGCGTGCTGCCAGATGGCGTACCCGCCAATCAATGGACGGAGGTTAAGCTGAAATTTGCTGACCTAGGTATCCGTGAGCTAACGTTCGATGGCATTGTCGTATCGGCGTGGGGCGAGCATGATCAAGGAACGGTCTATTTTGATGACATTAACATGCTGAAGACCACATCGGTCGTTAGCTTGCCTGATCCAGAGCTTCCAACCGTCCAAGTAACGATTGACTCAACGAAAGGGCGTCGCGCCTTAAGTCCTGGTATTTTTGGTGTTAATTTCGAGGATAACCCTTCGGAAGGGCACTCCACGATGAATGTGCCAGTCAAACGCTGGGGCGGCAATGCGATGACCCGTTATAACTGGGAAATCGATACGACGAACCGTGGCGGCGACTGGTACTTCCTGAACATTGCGAATGATAACACGGATCCGTCAAAGCTGCCGAACGGTTCCTTGTCAGACCGATTCATTCAGGATTCCAAAAATACGGGCACAGAGGTCTTGCTACAGGTACCGACGATTGGCTGGACACCGAAGAGTCGTGATACGAGCTGGAGCTTTTCAATTGGTAAGTATGGCCCGCAACAAGGCAACGAGTGCGATTGGCACGAAGCTTGGTGCCGCAAAGATGCCGGAAATGGGAGGAATAAGGATGGCAGTTATTTGACAGGCAACGATCCTAGGGATACGTCCAAGCAGGTCAGCTTTGATTTCGTGAAGCGATGGGTCCAGCATCTCCAACAGCGCTTTGGTTCTTATGTGCACAACTATGCGCTCGATAATGAGCCTATGCTGTGGCCGCATTCCCATTGGGATGTTCACCCGCAAATGACAACCTATGATGAGGTTTGGACTTATACGCAAGACTATGCTCAGGCGATTAAGCAGGCAGATCCAGAGGCTAATATCTTCGGTCCTGTTCCTTGGGGCTGGTGTGAGTATTTCTACTCGGCGAAGGATGGCTGTTCACCTGGCAAGGATATGGAAGATCATAACAACAAGCCTTATTTGGAGTGGTTTTTGGGCAAAGTAGAGGATCATCGCCTGCAAACTGGTCAACGATTGGTCGACACGCTCGATATTCACTATTACCCAGCTGAAAATAATGTAGCTTTCTCCAGCGATGAATCCAAACTGATGACGAAGCGACGCTTTGACTCCTTGAAGTCGTTGTACGATCCGAATTTCACGGATCCGTCCTCGTGGATTCAAGAACCCGTGAACCTGATACCACGGATGCATGAACTCATTGCGAATAACTCGCCGGGGATGAAGCTATCTATCTCCGAATATAACTTCGGAGACGGAACAGGTATTGGCAGTGGACTTGCGCAAGCTGAGGCGCTTGCCTTATTCGCTCGCGAAGGCGTCGATTATGCCATGCGTTGGGGAGCGCTTCTTGGCAATACGCCACTGGAGGACGCGTTCAAGTTGTACTTGGATTATGACGGTCAAGGCAGCCGCATTGAAGGTGAAGTTGTCAGCGCAACGAGCTCCAACCTGAATACGATAGGCGCTTATACGATTGTATCGCCGCAAGGCAAGCAATACGTGTTGCTGTTCAATAAAGATACTGCTCCGCGTGAGGCCAAGCTGCAGTCGGATTTATCGCTGAATGAGGCAGCATCTGTCTACCGATTTGATGCACAAAAGCGTCTTGCCCCAGCAGGAACCGTTCAAGGAACAGACCAAGGTCTTTCCGTGAAGTTGCCAGCGATGTCTGCAACACTAATTGTCATCCCTTAAACTAGCGAAGGAGGAACCGTAGATGAATAAACGTTTGCGAAACAAAGGAATCGTTATCTCTACACTAACCGTTATGTTCACTCTCTTTTTGACGCAGATGAGCTTTGGTGCAGGTTCATTAACGGAAATTAAAGTCTTTTTGAACACAGGTATCAAGGTTATGTTGAACGGAAAGCCCTTTGAACCGACGGACAAGGATGACGGCACCAAGCTTGTTCCGATCACATACAGAGGTTCAACGTATCTACCGATGCGAGCGGTAGCCGAAGCTGCAGGGATTCAAGTTACCTGGGACCCTCAAACGGAAACGGCCTACTTGGGTGAAGTAGGTGGCAATGTGGCTCCGAACTCGATTAGTTACATCAAAGCATCACCCGAATTTGTTTACAATGGGAATGCGACGTATCGCTTGGCAAGCAGAACACCAGAGGAGTTGGCAACCACTGACGGAACTATACTGAACTATGGGTATGTGACTGGAGGCAGTCGTTCGGTCAATTTGGAGGTCACAACGGATTTCCAATACGATAAATTTAAAGCTAAGATTTGGGCGGCAGATACCCTAACTAAAGATGATTTGCAGGTAAAGGTCATGGATGAACATAATGTTACGGTGAAGGAACTGAAAGTGAAGTGGGGTCAAATCACAGAGTTGGAGCTCAATGTCAAAGATACGAAGGCCCTTCGAATCTATGTGCAAGGCGATAGAAGCATTGTTGGTGAACCGATGTTAGGAAAATAATCCTTAATTGACATTAAACAATAGAAGTATCCTCCTCAGCAGAAAAGCGAGGAGGATTTTTTTGTTCATAACGGGGGTTGTGTTCGATTGGGATGAAGTTGTGTTCAATCCTCTCATTTTCTTGGGGGGAGGGCTCTTTTATACTGATGGTAGATGAAATTACTATTAGAAAAGGGTGAGCCCCAATATGCGTACACAACCTACGACAAATTCTAGTAAGCATGCCCAGAAGAGGTTCGCCGCCTTTAATATGAAGGGCCGCTGGGAATCGCCTATAGCAGGATATTTGTTCATCTCTCCATGGCTGCTTGGCTTCTTGCTCTTAACCTTATGGCCGATGATCCGGTCGGTTTATTATTCCTTTACCAAGTTTACTTTGCTGGACGCTCCTGACTGGATCGGCTTGAGAAACTATGAACGCATCTTCGCCGACGATGAAACATTTAGACAGTCACTCACTGTTACGCTGCTGTTCGTAGTAATCTCGGTGCCGCTCAAGCTGGTGACTGCTCTGTTGGTTGCTATGCTGCTCAATAAGAACATAAAGGGTATTTCTGTTTATCGTACATTTATTTATTTACCGTCTCTGATTGGAAGCAGTATCGCTGTAGCAGTTTTATGGAAAAATATTTTCGGAATCGACGGCTTTATCAATAAGTTTTTGGGCATTTTCGGAGTGGAGGGGATCAGTTGGATTAGCAGTCCCGGTACGGCTCTTGGCACGCTAATTATTTTGGTGGCGTGGCAATTCGGCTCTTCCATGGTCATTTTCCTTGCAGGTTTGAAGCAAATTTCAAATGAGCTATACGAGGCTTCATCAGTCGATGGTGCATCGAAGCTCAGACAATTTTTCAACATTACATTGCCTATGCTTTCCCCAGTGCTGCTGTTCAATCTGGTGTTGCAGACAATCGGCTCATTCCAAATGTTCACACAGGCATTCATCATTACGAAAGGCGGTCCGATTAACTCTACGTACATGTATGCCCTATATTTGTACGAGAGAGCCTTCGCTCGCTATGATATGGGGTACGCTTCAGCATTAGCTTGGATTCTGCTAGTTATTATCGGGATCGCAACTGCCCTGATCTTCGCATCGTCCCGCTATTGGGTATTCTATGAGACAGAAGGAGGCCGCAAGAAATGACAATCATGCAACGCCGGACTCTCGGCTCACATATCTTCTTGGCCATTTTCAGTATCGTTATGGTCTATCCAATTCTCTGGTGGGTTGGTGCTGCCTTCAAATCTAATGACGAGATGAGCTCACCTAATTTGTTCCCAAGTGTATGGCTGTGGAGCAACTTCACCGAAGGCTGGGTCGCTCTGCCGAAATATACGTTCACACACTTCTACATTAACTCTTTTGAGCTTATCGCGGGCGTACTGATTACATCGGTGCTTTCCTGTAGTCTCGTCGCTTTCGGCTTTGCCCGTCTTGACTTTCCGCTCAAAAATGTCTGGTTTTCTATTCTGATGGTCACGTTGATGCTGCCTAGTCAGGTGACGTTGGTTCCGCAGTATATTATGTTCAATACCTTCGGTTGGATTAATACGTACCTGCCGTTCTATGTCCCGCATGCATTAGCTGGTGGTATCGGTGGACCGTTCTTTATTTTCTTACTCATTCAGTTCATTCGGGGACTTCCGAAGGATTTGGATGAATCGGCTAAGATTGACGGCTGCAGTTGGTTCGGCATTTACTGGCGCATCATCTTGCCACTCACGAAGCCTGCACTTGTCACGGTAGCCATCTACTGCTTCCTATGGAACTGGGATGATTTCTTCGGTCACCTGTTGTATATCAACTCGGTAGATAAATATACGGTAGGGCTTGCACTCAAATTGTTTGTAGACAGTCAATCTGCGTTGCCTTGGGGGCAACTGCTGGCGATGTCACTCCTATCCATTGTTCCTTCGTTAATTATCTTCTTTATGGCTCAACGTCATTTTGTGGACGGCATTGCTTCCGGTGCGGTGAAGGGGTAAGATTTGGAGAGCTACTGAAGAAGCTGCGATATGTGCAGCTTTTTTGGCTTTTATGATTACTGCCTGAAGGGAGAGTCTTGATGAATTTATTCAAACGCGTGCGGATTGACCGCTTGTTTTTCAGGAGCTTCGCTTCATTTCTCTCAATCCTGTTGCTCATCTTTACATGGATCAGCTACAATGTAACGTCGCGGGAGCTGGCGGATACGTCATCCTACTACCAACAAGATATGCTCAACGAGTTGAATAAGCAGATTGATATCCAGCTGAAATCGATCGAACAAATGTCGCTGGCTGCCTCCCGAAATATGAATACGATTGGCTATGATCCCTTCGAAAAGGATCCGTTCGAGTTATTTCATCGAAGGGACGATATGCTTAGGATGCTGGCTAGCATCACCTACAGCACGACGATGGTACAGTCTATCTACTTATATATAGATAACCCTACGAAGACCGATCCACAGGCTCCAGTGCAAATTCTCGATATGGCGCATGTCAGAGAGGAGCCATGGTATCCCGAGATTGAGAAATCAGACTTTACTTGGGTTGGGGAGCGGACGCTCCCAACCAATAAAGGTCCGCAACGATTTATCAGCTTCGCTCGCAAGCTATATAACACTTCGGACAAATACTACGGTCTGCTGATGCTTAACGTAAAAGCGTCCGCCATCGAAAGCCTTGTTCGCGGGGAGTCCGAAGGCAAAGAGAGAAATCGGTTGCTATTGGATGCCAGTGGCAGGACGATCGCGACGATTGGAAAACCGACATTAAGTGAATCGGAGCTCCAGCTCATTGGCAGCAAGGACATGGTATCGGATTATATACACCTTCCTGACAATCAGGGGGAGGGGGCTCTTCTCGTATGGAGCAAGCTGCGATCCGACTGGATGCTGATTGAAGTCACCCCTTGGAAAGATATTGTGCACGGCAGTATCCGTCTGGCTTATATTTTAGTCTCCGTCGGTCTGACGGCTATTTGCATCACCGCCTTCTTTACACTGTTCCTATCAAGGCAATTCACGAAGCCGATTAGTCTGCTGCTTGCGCGAATGGGGCGTGTGCCGGCTACGGGAGCAGCAATGGATTTACCTACCGACTATAGGAATGAGTTCGGGAGTCTATTTAACGGCTACCGCAGGCAAATGGAGCGGATTGAAGAACTGCTGAAATCGCTGCGATCACAGCATAAGCGCCAGCGAGAAGCAGAGATATTGGCGCTGCAAGCCATGATTAATCCTCATTTTTTATACAATACCTTGGATCAGCTGAACTGGATTGCCATCGATTCCGGACAAGAGAAAATCAGTGCAATTGTATCGCTAATGGGTAAGATGTTTCGAATCGGACTATCCAACGGAGAGACGGTTATTCCGATTCGGGATGAGCTGACACACGTGGATTGCTACTTGCAGATTCAAAAAATCCGCTGGGGAGAACGCCTTACGTACGCCATAGATGTAGATGAGGATATGAAGGATCTATTTATTCCACGTTTAACGATTCAGCCATTTGTGGAGAATGCATTCATTCATGGTTTTCATGGCAGAAGGGCTGGCAACGTTAACATCACCCTAAGACGTAAGGAAACCGAAGTAGAAATTATCATTACCGATAATGGTGTCGGACTGAAGACAGATTGGAATCTACCCAAGCCGCGCAAAACCGGAGGCTATGGGGTTAGGAATGTTATGGAACGAATAGCTGCCTATTTCGGGCAGCCCTACGGAGTTACGATGCGAGACAGAGATGAGGGAGGAACGGAAGTGGTCCTGCTGCTGCCTGTTCTGCACAATAAAACAGAAGTGGAGGAAGCATTCCATGTGGAGAATACTTATTATTGATGATGATTTTCAAGTGCTAGAAGGGATGAAGAAATCGATCCCTTGGGAGCGGTTAGAGGCGGAATGGGTAGGAGAAGCGATGGATGGGCAAGAGGGACTGTTGAAGGTCAAGGAAACCAGCCCAGATATTATCATCACCGACATTTATATGCCAGTAATGAACGGACTTGAGATGATCGAACAGCTGAAGCAGGTGGGATTTCAGGGTGAAATCATCATTCTCAGTGGATATTCCGATTTTCAGTATGCACGCCAGGCGCTGCGATTACAGGTTAATGATTACTTGTCGAAGCCGGTTACGATGGATGAGTTGGGCAGTGTGCTGGAACGGGTAATCGGTGAGCTGGAGGCCAAGGAACTGGCGAAGCTGGAGCAAGAGGAAACGCAGCGCAGATTGATGATGTACGAGCCCTTCGTGCAGAAGGAATGGCTGAAGTCTGTCGTCACTGGAACACTCGGACGTGCTATGGCGGAGCAAAGTATGGAGCCCGTCGTCGATAAAGCGTGGCTAAGACAGAAGCATCTAATTGTAGGCATCGAATTGATGGGGACCATCCGTGTCTCGAACCTGACCTTAACGGATTGGAGCTTGTTCCGGTTCGCTTTGGCTAATATCATCTGTGAAGTGCTGGAGCGGGATTGGCCCCAATCGGAGTTCATCGAGCTGCATAGCCATCATGCTGCTATTATCTTTCATATCCCTTTAGAGCAATCGGATGAAGAGGCACGAGCATGTATAAGGCGTATTGGCGAGCATATCACCGAATATACCCAAACCTATTTGAAACTAAGTATCCGTATCGGAATAGGGAGTATACAGACAGACTGGGGACAGCTCTCGAACTCAACAGAAGAGGCCTTCTTGGATCTACTGCAGCAAACGTTGGCCGGAGATCAGGAGACTCGCTTGCCTAAGCTGGATGTGACAACTTCAAGTTCCACAATACGGCCGATTAAGTTTTATCAAGAACTGGCTGAGGCTATCGTGTATGCAAAAGAGGAGGAAACGCTTGCGATTGTTGACGCCTATTTGGAGCAGCTTCGTCAGATGCCTTCCGTAACGCCGATGTATCTACAATACTTAAGTTCGGAGCTGTGGACGATTCTCGCCTATTCGTTATACAGCACTGGCGTAGTACTAGACGACTTGTTCCCCGGATTGCCAGCAAGCCAGGAAATAACTAAGATCCAAACGATCGACGAACTGCGCGATTGGCTTGAGAGTAAAATCTCCGGTATTTCCTCACAACGTGGCTGGAGCGAGCATTCCAAACATAAGGAAGCTATTGATTTCATGATTCATTATGCGCATGAGCATTATGCAGAGGACATCGCTTTGGAAGATCTGTCCAAACAACTGTATCTAACTCGCAATTACTTGAACCGGATGTTCAAAAAAGCGACGGGAGAAACTTTTACGAATTATTTGATTCGTGTGCGTTTGGAGAAAGCCAAAGTATTGCTGGCGGAAGGCAAGCATATGATTTACGAAATATCGGAAAAAGTAGGTTACAAAAATGTGGCGTACTTCAGTTCCATTTTCAAAAAGCACTATGGAATGAATCCTAGCGAGCTCGGTAAGAAGTAGGTTGTGCTCGATTGTGGTAGAAATGTGTTCATTACCCTTATTTTTATTGGAGCCTTCCATTCATATAATGAAGTTATAAGCGCTGCTGATGAATGGAGTTGCTACCGTACCTTCGTTCCTTTTATCGGAAAGGCTTTAACACATGGACCTGAATATGGAAGACAGGGAAGGGGTTTAACAGAATGATGAAGAAGCAGATAAAAAGATGGGGTTTACTGACAGTTACAGCGCTTACAGCTGTAAGCCTAACCGCTTGCGGTGGCAACACTTCGACGAAAACGACCGAAACTGCAAAACCGAGCAGCGGTGCAGCAGCAACAGCAGCAGCAGTGAGTGATAAACCGGTGAAACTGCGTA
The DNA here is from genome assembly GCF_013204845.1 of Paenibacillus qinlingensis. Taxonomy (GTDB): domain Bacteria; phylum Bacillota; class Bacilli; order Paenibacillales; family NBRC-103111; genus Paenibacillus_E; species Paenibacillus_E qinlingensis. The sequence continues at coordinate 20,579 of NZ_JABMKY010000028.1, read as the reverse complement.
TTGTATGGTGGGGCTCACAAGCTAGACACGATGCGACCCTAAAGGCGCTTGACGCCTACACGAAGAAACATCCAAACGTTACGTTTGAACCGGAATTTTCCGGGTTTGATGGTTATGCGGACAAGCTGGCTACTCAGGCTGCGGCGAAAAATGCGCCAGACATCATCCAAATGGATCCGGCTTGGTTAGCGGAATATAGCGGAAGAAACCAGCTCGTGGAGCTGTCCAAAGGTATTAATACGGCGGATATAGATAAATCATTGGTTGACTCTGGTAAGTATAAAGATAAGTTGTATGCAATTCCTTTAGGGAATAACGCGACGGGCATGCTATTCAACAAGAATGCGGTGGACAAGCTCGGTATTACTCCTCCGGCAAATGGCTGGACATGGGATCAATACTTCCAATTCGGCAGAGATGCGAAAGCGAAGTTGGAGAAAGATAAATATGCGCTTATGGATGCGTCGAGTGATTACACCGTTTTCGCTTCCTACCACACCAGCCAAGGCAAAGGTTATCCGGTTACGGTAGACGGTAAATTTAATTTGGACAAGGATACGTACCTGACGTACATGAAGAAATATGGTGATCTTCGAAAAGAAGGCGTTGTTCCCCCTCCGGATATTGCGACGACAGATAAAGAATCCGATGCAAAGATGGATTTGATGAACAACGATACGGTCTTGATAAAGCGCAGCTTTGCAGCCTTGTTGCCTGGCTTTGATGGTGTGAAACCAGGAGCTTATAAATTTGTTACGCAGCCTAAAGGCGCCCAATCTAGCGGCTTCTTGAAGCCGTCTATGTTCTGGTCCGTCAGCGCGGACTCCAAGAATATCGAAGCATCCAAGGCGTTTATCGACTGGTTCGTGAACGACACAGAAGCCGCGGATATTCTGACAACAACTCGAGGTGTACCTGTTTCCAAAAAGGTTCTCGACTATTTGACGCCGAAGCTAACTCCTGCGGACAAACAGCAAATCGAGCTGATCAAGAATGTGGCTCCGGATGCGCAGCCATTTAATCCTGGCGCTAAAGGCTGGAGTAACTTTACAGCCAAGGACTTCAAGGATATTGGTGAAAAAGTGATGTTCGGTAAAATTACTCCGGAAGCGGCATATGAGGAATTGGTGAAGAAAGCAAAGGATTACCAATAGGCATGTAGGCAACTACCTTTGGGCAAAATATTAGAAACTCAAGTCGTCGAGATGTTCTCGACAGCTTGAGTTTTTCTCGTTGGCGACAACGCATCTCGCTTCATCGGGTGAATTGGGTGATTCCTACTCGTATCGTGTATAATCAGTGGAAGAATCACATCATAGCTAGTAAGGAATAGGTGAATAGTATGGTGGGGAAAGCAGTACTCCGGCAGATGGGCAGTTCGTCCTTAGCGTTATCGCCACTCGGACTTGGCTGCTGGCAATTCAGCAATGGTCAAGGAATGGTTGGCAAGTTTTGGCCAGTCTTGAAGAAAGCCGATGTGCGCAGTATCGTTCAGACCAGTCTCAAGGGCGGGATTAATTGGTTTGATACAGCGGAGGTTTACGGAAAAGGTCAATCTGAGCAAATGATGGCGGAAGCGCTGCGCGAAGCGGGGCCTTTGGCTGACGGAGCACATATTGCGACCAAGTGGTGGCCGTTCCTTCGCACCGCAAGCAGCATCACGAGTACGATCGATGAGCGCATACGGCTGCTGGAGAATCGGACGATCGAGCTGCATCAAGTGCATCAGCCGTTTTCATTTTCATCCGTTCGAGAGGAAATGAACGCGATGGCAGGACTTGTGAAGTCAGGTAAAATCAAGAACGTAGGCGTCAGTAATTTTTCTGCTGATAAAATGCGTGAAGCCGACCGCGTCCTCCGCGAGCACGGACTTCGCCTCATTTCCAACCAAGTGAAGTATAGCTTGCTGGATCGCAGGATTGAGCACAACGGGATCATGGATGCTGCTAAGGAGCTTGGTGTCGCGATTATCGCTTACTCCCCGCTGGAACAAGGGATCTTAAGCGGCAAGTTTCACAAAAACCCAGAGTTGGTGAAAGCGATCAAAGGTCCGCGCAAATTCACATCGTCTTTCCGTGCTTCAGGGCTGCAGAAATCGAAGCCGCTGATTGACAAGTTAGATGAACTCGCATTGATCTATGATGCGTCACCGACGCAGATCGCACTGAATTGGCTGATTCATGCGCATGGTGAGACGGTGTTCGCCATTCCAGGCGCGTCGAAAACGCATCACGCGGAAGAAAATGTGAAAGCCATGCAATTCACACTAACCGAAGAAGAATTAAAGCAAATCAGCGATGTTTCGAATCGCGTGCTGAACTAATAAGAGAAGCCTCCAATCACTTCATCGTGAGTTGGGGGCTTTTACCTATTTCGCAGAGAAATGAATGATATACAAATCTCTCCTATAAGTCTATGAATATACTATTTTCTGTCATATAATGGGATGTATTATATTCGTTGTATCTAGTTTACAGGGGGAGTATCATGAAGATTTTTATTCGAAAAGGGATAGCCGCCCTACTGGCCGCTGTTTGGATTGCGGCCGTTGTTGTGCCGATCAGTGCTCAGGCAGGCAGCAATGCTGTCGCCTATGAGGACGTGCCAGCCGATTACTATGCGAGCCAAGAAATTACATGGCTTAAACAAAAAGGGATTATTCAAGCCGAAGAAGACGGTAACTTTCATCCGGATGATGCCGTTACACGTGGAGATGCTGCGGTATGGCTCGGCAAGGCGCTCAAGGTGCAGAAGCCGAAGTCATTGCATGGATTCACGGATGTGCCAGAAGCCAGTCCTTACGCGGAAGCGGTGAACGCTTTGAAAGAAAGGAATATTGTCCAGGGGGATGGTGGGTTGTACCAACCTGAATCCTTCCTGACACGTGAACAGATGGCGAGCTTGCTCGTTCGTGCTTTTCAGCTCAAAGATAATGGCATTCAGGCCTGGATCAAGGATGAGGGCAGCATCGCAAAGCCGCATCATGAAGATGTAATAAGACTGAAGCAAAATTTTATTACCGAGCAATTGACGTTTATGCCACAGGATCGTGTGACGCGTGCACAGCTTGTCTTATTCATATATCGGACGATTACTGCGCAGGAAGAGACGTCACAAGGTGCGGTTTCATTAGATGATCTCTTGAAGCTACCAGATAAGGCTGCTTTACGTTTATCACCTGACGGTACGACATTAGCTTTATTGCAACCGTGGGAAAACCGTATGAATCTCTTTATTCAAAAAGTTGGAGAGACACAAAGCACACGGATTACCAGTTCCAAAGACGAAAATATTCAAAAACTATATTGGATTACAGACAAAGTGCTCGTCTATTCCGTCGATAACGGCGGTACCGAAAATACGCATATTCATGTTGTTCATGTAGATGGTACGGGTGATAAAGACCTGACTCCCTATACAAATGTAAAGGCGGACCTGCTTGATGTGCGGCCTGCTCAGAAAGAAGAAGATTTTGAACTTTTAGTTACCATGAATAAGCGGGATCCCAAAGCAATGGATGTTTATCGGATTAAGCTGGGATCAGGTGATACAACCCTCCATGTGCAAAATCCAGGAAACGTCAATTATTGGCAGACCGATAATTGGGGTCGTGTTCGTGCAGCGATAGCTGTAGAAGGCGAAAAAACAAGCCTCCTTTATAGGCAGGATGAGAACAAAGATTTTGAGAAAATTGCGAGCTTTGATGCAAATGATACCTTTATTCCTGTTATGTTCACTTACAATCCAGCGGCTAATGCAATTGATCAACTCTATGCGGCTTCCAACGTTGGACGCGACAAGGTAGCACTGGTTACTTATGATTTAAGCACGAAGAAAGAGACGGAAGTCATCTATGTAAATGACGAAGTCGATATTAGCAATTTCATTTATTCCTACAAGAAGAGGTCCATTCTAGCTGTTTCCTATGAGACGGATGATGTTCATTTGAAGTATTTGGATAAAGAGTTTGAAATGATGTCGCGCCAAATCGATGACAAACTGCAAAACACGCATTGGGGCATTATTGGTTCACCGGATAAAGATGTCCTGCTGCTGCATGCGGGAGGGGATAAGTCATATGGCAGCTATTATTTATATGATCGCAAGATGGAAAAGCTCGATAAAATTGCAGATAGTAATCCGAATCTGGATGAGAAGAAGTTGGCCGACATGAAGCCGATTTCTTTTAAAAGCAGAGATGGTTTGACGATTCACGGATATTTAACGTTACCTAAAGGCGCAGCAGCAACGAAACTGCCCCTTGTTGTCAATCCGCATGGCGGGCCGAGGGCTCGCGATTCCTGGGGCTACAGCTCGGAAGTTCAACTGTTGGCTAGCCAGGGGTACGCTGTGCTGCAATTAAATTTCCGAGGCTCAACAGGCTATGGGAAAGCCTTTCTGCACGCTGGAGATAAGCAATGGGGCCAAGCGATGCAGAATGATATCACGGACGGTGTTAGATGGCTGATTGAACGGGGGACCGCAGACCCTGAACGTGTGGCGATATATGGAGCCTCCTACGGTGGATATGCGACGTTGGCAGGTATGGCGTTCACGCCGGATTTGTACGCAGCAGGTGTGGATTATGTGGGTCCTTCTAGTCTATTAACGTTTTTGGACTCGATGCCGCCATATTGGGAGATTGGTCGTTCGCAGATGTACCAACAGGTAGGTGACCCTGTCAAAGATAAGAAGATGCTCCAAGCGTATTCGCCCTTGCTGCATGCGGACCAAATCAAAGCTCCTCTTATGATTGCGCAAGGCGTGAACGACCCGAGAGTGAAGAAAACGGAATCCGATCAAATGGTGGCAGCGCTACGCAAACTAGATGTCGACGTACCTTATATGCTTAAAATGTCCGAAGGGCATGGTTATGCCAAGTTAGAAAATGAACGGGATTTCTACCAGGCACTTATCCACTTTCTGAATAAGAACGTGAAGAACAAGAAGAAAGCGTCGTAGAATTATATTGAGGGCTGTCCTAGTAGGGGAGCCTTGAATGAATGAGAGGCCTTAGGGCCTCTTCTTTGTCTATGTGCTGACGGACTACTTCTTGAAGTTGTAAAATGTGCAACACCACAAACTGGCTATTTATGGTACGATGGAAACTAGGTCGGACAGACACAGACTATTACTATGTATATTGGAGGCGCTTACAGTATGAGTCAGGAACAATTGCAGGAAGGGTATTTTGGGGAGTTCGGAGGCAGCTTCGTGCCGCCAGAATTACAGGAAGTGCTAAATTATCTGAGTGAGCAATTCTATAAGTATAAAGATGATGCGGAATTTAATGAAGAATATAGTTATTATTTACGTGAATATGTGGGTCGCGAGAATCCACTGACCTATGTGAAGAGGTTGTCGGAGACTTGGGGCGGTGCGAAAGTATATCTAAAGCGTGAGGATCTGAACCACACAGGTGCGCACAAAATTAATAACGTAATCGGTCAAATTCTGCTCGCCAAGCGGATGGGCGCTAAGCGGATTATCGCCGAGACTGGAGCGGGACAGCATGGTGTCGCAACGGCGACAGCCTGCGCCATGTTCGACATGGAATGTATCATCTATATGGGCGCCGAAGATACGCGCCGTCAATCCCTGAATGTTTTCCGGATGGAGCTGCTTGGTGCTACCGTTGTTCCAGTTCATAAAGGACAGGGTCGCCTGAAGGATGCCGTTGACGAAGCTTTGGGAGATCTTGTTCAGAATTACAAGAACACGTTCTACTTGCTTGGTTCTGCGGTCGGTCCACATCCGTTCCCGTCGATGGTTAAACATTTCCAATCGATCATCAGCGAGGAATCCAAGCGTCAGATTCTCGAGAAGGAGGGTCGCCTGCCAGATGCGGTTATCGCTTGCGTAGGGGGAGGAAGCAACGCGATCGGCGCGTTTGCCCACTATCTAGACGAACCATCGGTTCGATTGATCGGAGTTGAGCCGGATCAAGCGCCTACGTTGACTGAAGGTGTTCCGAGCGTCATTCACGGCTTCAAGTGCCTGGTGCTGCTGGACGAGGAAGGCAACCCACGCAAGACCTATTCGATTGCAGCCGGTCTCGATTATCCAGGCATAGGGCCGGAACATAGCCATTTGAAAGTAACGGAGAGAGCGGAATATGCGACAGTCAGCAATGATGAAGTTTTAGCGGCATTTCAGGAGCTGTCTCGCACGGAAGGGATCATCCCTGCGCTTGAGAGCGCACATGCTGTCGCTTATGCGAAGAAGCTTGCTCCAACGATGAGTAAGGATCAAATCATCATCATCAACCTCTCTGGTCGCGGAGACAAGGATGTCGAACAAGTGTTCCAAATGCTTAAGAAATAAACGATCAGCAACAAGCCGTCATGTAAATGTAACAAACCTGAAATCTGAATTTCAGGTAAATTTAAGGTAACAAGCCTATACTAAATTTCGACCCCCTTTTTAAATATAGATAACTTGAGACCTGCGGCCCGTTGCTGTGGGTCATTTTTTTTGTTGATGTACGGATTTAGAAAATTCCGAATTGCATATTATTCCATAGATCATACAAATAGCCCACAGTCAGGATGGCAGCGAGCATAGTAATGCATGCGTTAAATTGTTTGAAAATGATGGAGGTCAGTAAGACCGCTAGTGGAAGATAGTACATATAAAGATGTAGTGGGAGGGCAGCGCAGTTCAGTTGAACGGCAAAAAAGCTGCCTCATGGCAGCTTTCTAAGTACGCAGTAAAAGGAAGAATCAGGACAATAGCTTTGGTTGTATCATGCCAGTCCAGTTTACGTTACTGCACGACCATGCTCAACCCGCCTGTACTCCTTCGGCACAATTCCCTTACTCTCTCGGAATATCCGCGAAAAGGTTTTGTACGAGCCATAGCCAACTTCCAAGGCGATCTCCGTGACACTCATGTCGGTGGAGACCAGCAGGCTGCAGGCATGACGCAAGCGCAGATCGTGCAGGAAGTGGACGAAGGTTTGGCCTGTCGTTTGCTTAATCACTTCGCTGATGCGTGACACGCTCATCGTGAAGCGAGCTGCCAGATCGGATAACGCCAAATCCTCTTGATAATTCCGATGGATATAATGAATAATCGGCCACACGGCGTGGCTGGATCTTGAGGTGGATTTGGCCAATGTTGCAGCTTCTTCCTCTCGGCCTGCGTGCTGGAATCGATGCCGATCGAAGCGGATTAGTATTTCCTTCAATTTGGCCTTCAGCAGGGTCTGCCTGTACCGCTCGTCACCGTGATACTCTTTCACCATCTCTTCGATGAGAGCTGACATCATCTCTTGCTCAGCCCCTTCGAACTGTACATAAGCTGGCAATCCATTCGCATCATTAAACAGATCAGAGAGGCCTTGATCGTTGCCTGGTTCCATGAGCAGATCCATACTGAACATGCCGTTGAAGAGAACTAGCTTTTGACCCGGGTTCGTAAAAATCTCATGCACCTGATAGGGCAGCACAAAGGTGAACGTGCCAGGTGCCATCGTATGTTTCACATCATTTATCGATTCTGCGCCATGTCCTTCTACCACATAAGAGAACTCAAGGTAATCATGACGGTGCGCGCGAAAACCGTGCTCTAATGTATTTCTACTTAGGTGGAACGGGAAGGGGGAGTGCATATTGGGGTATGTTTTCAGATAATCTGGAAAATACGTCATGATCGGTCAGGGCTCCTTCGAAAAAATGGGACGTTTTCCGAATATACGGTACGACTTCTTAGTGATCTTATTTTATCATAAAAGCAGAGTCAACAGCGTGTACTTATGAGGAGGAACGAATCGTGGAAAGCGTTAACAAAATTAGAATTGGTATTATTGGTGCAGGCAATATTGGCGGGGTTCATATTCGGGAGTTTTCAAAGCTGGCAGAACTCTGTGAAATTACGGCGATTACGGATGCGTACTTGCCTTTAGCTACAGCGAGAGCGCAAGAGCATGGCATTGCTCATGTGGCTGCCACACCGGAAGAACTGATTCAAAGCGCGAACGTCGACGCTGTTATTATTGGGGTGCCGAATCAATACCATGCTTCCCTTGCTGTACAAGCGATTGAAGCGGGCAAACATGTACTTATCGAGAAGCCAATGGGCATTAACGCCGAAGCGGCGAAACAAATATATGAAGCAAGCAAAGCGGCGAATACGATCGTGATGATTGGTCACCAAATGCGCTGGGAATCCGTTCCTATCCAAATCAAAGAGCAGGTTGAAGCGGGCGAGCTAGGTAAAATTTATACAGCCAAAACAGGCTGGTTCCGTCGCAAAGGTATCCCAGGATGGGGAACTTGGTTCACGAAAATGGATGAGTCCGGTGGCGGTCCATTGATCGATATCGGCGTTCATATGCTGGATCTTGCCCTTTATTTGATGGGGAATCCGAAACCAGTTTCTGTTGTTGGTGCAACGTATGCAGAATTCGGACCGCGCCGCAAAGGGATTGGCACATGGGGCAAGCCGAATTGGAATGGTACGTATGATGTAGAGGATTTGGCGACTGCGTTGATTCGTATGGAAGATGGCAGCACGCTGACGCTTGAAGTGAGCTGGGCCGTTCACATGGACACGGACAACACGCCTTTCGTGCATCTGATGGGATCGGATGGCGGAGCTAGTTACAAGGGACCTACGGGGAAATTGCTGACAGAGAAATTCAACCGTCCGATCGAGACTGAATTGAAAAAGCCTGAGAATGATGAAGGCGAGCGCCTACGTCTTAGCCTACATTTCCTAGATTGTATTCGTGAAGGCAAACAGCCGATCACATCGGCACTTTCCGGTTATACGAACAATTTGATTCTTGATGCGATTTATGAGTCTTCGCGTACGGGCAGTGAAGTGAAGTTGAACTGGGATTAGTTGCGGATAGAACGATGAACAGACTAGAAAAAAACGATAGCAGAAACCATTTGGAGGGATTATCCGATGCTTAGAGGATTAACGAGAGCAGGGCTTGGCAAGATTGAGAGCAATGAGCAGTTCATCGAGTTAGCGGCAAAATATGGCTTCCAAGCGGTCGACATCGACGCTTTGAGCCTTGTAGAAGCTCACACCGTTGCTGGTGCACGGGAGTTACTAGAGAAGAATGGACTCGTCGTCGGTTCCATCGGTTTGCCCGTGGAATGGCGTTCCACGGAAGAAGTGTTCCGCGAGGGGCTGCCGAAGCTAGCCCAAGCCGCGGAAGCGGCAGCAGCGCTCGGCTGCACGAGCTGCTGCACGTATGTGCTGCCCTCGACGGACCTCGGGGCAGCGCACTTCATGGCGCTCGCGACGCGCAGATTGCGCACGTGCGCCCAAATCCTAGGCGCCTACGGCATCCGCCTAGGGTTGGAGTTCGTCGGTCCGCATCATCTGCGGACACGTTGGCAGAACCCGTTCATCTGGACAATAGATGAAACGCTGGATTGGATCGATGCGATTGGCGAACGCAACGTGGGCTTGCTGTTCGATTCGTACCACTGGTACACGAACGGTGGGACTGTCGCTGATATCGAGAAGCTCCGCGTCGATCAGATCGTGCATGTGCACATCAACGATGCACCGGATGTGTCGGTTGAGGACGTGCTAGACAACGGACGTGTGTATCCGGGCGAGGGTGTTATTGATTTGGCAGGCTTCCTGCAAGGCCTGAAGCGTATTGGCTACACCGGCGCCGTGGCGCAGGAGATCCTGACGGCCGAAGCGCCGACAGATTCTCCGGAGAGCTTGGTGGAGCGGTCCAAAGCTGGCTTCGACAAGGTGTACGCGGCGGCGGGGCTGTAGGTTCTGTGTTGTTTGGAGAGCGAATCCATTGGGATTCGCTTTTTGGTTTCTGTGGGGCACTGCTGCCTCGAACGCAACTCCTTGGGGATTTGAATTTGACAAATTGCTCGTAATTGTAGTAATTTAATATCAAACAAGTTAAGTGCTTAACTAAATGGCGGTGGTGACATATGAAAGAGCTGCATGAATACGTTCATGATTTACCGATGCATACACGCGTTTTTTTCTCACTGGTGGAAGCGACGGCAAATTTAGTTGATGTCTCCGAAAAATATTGGCAATCCAAAGGTTTGAATGGTGCAAGAATTCGAATTTTGGTTGAACTTATGAAGGAAGGAGGAACTATGCTACCCTCGATGCTCGCCAAGAAAATTGGCGTTACGAAACCGAATATTAGCCTTTTACTTATCCCATTAGAGAATGAAGATTTAATTCGTCGGGCAAGTCATCCCAAGGATGGTAGAAAAACAGTGATTTCAATAACAAGCGAAGGTCAGAGTCTACTGTTAAAATATTTACCTGAAAATCGTCAAAAAATTGCCGAAAAAATGAAAGTGTTGGAGGAACAAGAAATGAAACAACTTCTTGTTTTATTAAATAAACTACGGTGATAATAACCTAGTTTTATTCATTTAGTTAAGTTCTTAACTTAAATTATAACTTTAGGAAGAAGGGAAAAATCCAATGGCGATTGTCATTACAGGGGCTAATGGTAAATTAGGGAGCTTAATCATGAAGCAACTCCTTAAGAAAGTTTCAGCCGATCAAATCATTGCTTGTGTTCGCCAACCTGAAAAAGTAGAAGAATATATGAAGCAAGGCATTCAAGTGCGATTCTGTGACTACGATAAACCTGAAACACTTGATCAATCATTTGCCGGAGCCTCCAAGCTATTATTGATTTCAAGCTCTAATACCGATGATACGATTCGCTTACGCCAACATGCCCATGTCATAGAAGCGGCGAAAAAAGCGACAGTGGAGCATCTTCTATTTACGAGCTTTGCTTTTCCTGGAAAGGGCTCGATTTCACCAACTCATCTATATTTGGCTACGGAGCATGCCATTCTTACAACCGGAATTCCATATACGTTTCTGCGGAATGCCTTATACACTGATTTTGTCGGAGTGCTTGGTTTGGATGCTGCAATAGCTGTAGGCGAGCTGAGCGTTTACCCTGGAAATTGGAAATTTAATACCGTGACTCGCCATGATCTCGCTTTAGGAATAGCAGCAGTTCTTAGCGAATCGGGCCATGAGAATAAGACATACGAACTTACTGCTCCTCACTACTGGACATTCCATGATCTAAGCGGTAGCTCTGTCTGACCTTACAAGTAAGCCAGTTTCCCTTCGTCAGAATCCTCAGATTCAAAACTGGATATATGGGTTCTTGGGCAAGATTGATACATCTTCTACCTCAGCAGATTTGGAAAAATTAATTGGAGGGCCCGTCACTTCACTAAAAGAAAGCATTGCACAATTTATCGCCACTTAAAAAATGATTAACAACTTTACGCAGCCCAACTTGCTGCAACTTAACCAACCCAACTCACCTAACTAACTTACCACAACCTAGAGTAGCCTCGATCGACCGCGCTTCCAACTAGCTGAAATCTGAATTAAGGGAGCTTTGGCGGCTCAATGACACGCTTTGCCCCCTTTGAGAAATAACTGGACTTTCTCCAGCTAATTCGTGGGAAATCCACGTCTGAGGACGTTTAACTGGATTTCCTACAGTTATTTTCCTGCCTTTTCCACGTCAACGCCAAAAAGCTGAAAATTAGCTGTAGGAAATACATCTAATCACAGATTCTCAGTGAATCCGCTGAAATTAGCTGTAGTTTTTCCAGCTAAATGGCGCCACAGTAGTCCCAAGCTACCTTCCGCAGCGATTCCCCCAGCCCCATTCATCCCCTTCGACAAAAATTCCTACGTTTCGTCCCTAAAGTGTGACAAACTTCTCACGGAAACTCGGGTACGATTTTAAAAAAAGCGAAAAGGAGATAAGATCATGCAAATTAAGAATAAACAGGATATCGGCTTGATTTTGGACAACTTTTCAAACTTCGCAGAGTGGGACGCAGCAGGGAAGAAGCTTTACCTTGTTTTTGCTGATAAAAAACGTGGAGGTCAATGGACCTTAATGAGTTATGAGGACGAACGCTTCAGTGTGCATGGCGTTGGGAAAGATTATGAGGACGCAGAAGAGTTGTTCTTTGATGAGCGTAATCAGGTGCTCTCCTTCCTGTGGGACAACCGTGCCGCGCTTAAAGCAGCGGTCGATTCGAGCCAAGTCGTTTCGGCGTAATCGCGTAGAAACGAAGATCATGTGGACAAGCCTCCTCGAGGCTGTCCCACATCTCGCAAGACGAACAACAGCCTGCGAAGCCACCAACAATCATGTGGTGGCTTCGCAGGTTGTTTGCTTTTTACTGTCCTCGCACTTCACTCAGGCTTCCCGCCCCTAAGTACTAGGCGGCAAGCCCTCCCTCTGCTTATCCCGGTACTGACCGGGCGTAAGCCCTTCCTGCTTCCGGAAGGAGCGGATGAAATTCTGCGAGTTGTTGTAGCGCAGCTTCGAGGAGATATCCTTGATCGGCATATCGGTCTCGGAGAGCCATTTTTTCGCCATATTGAAACGATAGTTCGATAAGTAATCGCTGAAGGAGCAGTTCGTCTCTTTGCGGAAAATGCTGCTCAAATAATTAGCATTGTAATGCAAGCGAGAAGCGCATTCCTCGAGTGTCAGATCCGTGTCGTAATAATGCTGCACGAGATCGATAATTTTTTCGGAAATGTTGTGGTACTGCGCATCCTGTCTGTCGCGGTAAATACGGATCAGCGGATGGATGACTTCGGTCCAGAACCAGTCCTCGATCTCGGCGGTCGTGTGCAGGCCGAGCACTTCCTCGAACAAAGAGCCTTTGTTCGGGTGAATTTGATTCAAGGCGATGCCAGATTCCTGCATCATCATCAGTAGGTTGTTGAGCAGCCGCGCTAGCGGAATTTGATACTCCTGCGGGGTGAGCTGCGCCGCAAAAACAGCATGCAGCAGCTGCTTCAACAGCTCGCGCGATTTATCCTTTTCGGCTAGCTTAATGCTGTCTATTAGTTCATTCTCAAGAGGCTTCGGATAGTTCAAATTCAAGTAATGCTTGCCTGAGTTGATGTTCTCATACTGAATGATGATGCCCTCGCCGAGCTTGATACGATGCTTCAAAGCCTCCAAGCCTTCTTTGTAGGCCAGCGACATCTGGGTGAACGCATGAATCGGCAGGGAAATTCCAATGGAAATATCCAGCTTCAGGAAGTTATAAATATGCTGTTGCACCTGCTCGGTCAGGCCATACACCATCGTGCGGAAGTCACTATCAACTGAGTCCGCGCTACCGATTAAAGTAACGATGGTCTGGTCAATCAGGATCGGCGCTAAGCGCTGCTCCGAAGGGATGAGCTCCTCCATCATGTTGTGCACGGCGAAGAGCAGCAGTTCCATGTCCTTTTTCTCATAGCGCGTGTGGTCGATGGCGTCGATTTGGATGGTGATGACGGACATTGTTTTCCAAGCAGCGATATGGTCGGTATAGCCGAATTGCGCGAGTTTTTCGAGCAATTCCCCCGATTTAATGTGCCCTTGAAACGCCTTAATCAGGAAGAAGGTCCGCACCTGGCCGATATGCTGATGGACTTCTTTTTCGAGCTGCGATTTCGATTGGAACAACGTATGCACATGCTCGCTGATCATCTGAAACTCATTCGCTTTGCGTTTCTGATTCCCGCTCACCAAGCCTCCGATTTGATTCAGAAGAAGTTGGATCGGTGAGTACATTCTACGCGAAACCAACCATGCTAGCACCAAAGCAAGAAGCAGCATCAGTATACAAATGTAGATCGTATAGGTCCCGATTTTGCTGGATTCTTTGGTCAAGCTTTCGATTGAAGTCAAGGAAAGGTAGGTCCAGTTGTTCAGGTTCGAACGCAAAAAAGTAACGGAATACGGTTTGTCGTGAATGGAGGCACGGAACTGTCCGCTGCCATCTTCAAGCGATTTAAGGTCGGTCAGACCGGCCGCAGTAATAGATTTCCCAATCAGACTGGGATCGCTATTCATCACGATTCGCTGTTGTTCATCCATGATGACAATGTCATCGGGATGTTCACGATCACTTTGAATCATATCCTGCAGTGAGCAGGCGGGAATATTGGCTAACGCCATGCCGAATTTATCGAGCCCGGTGGTAGGCAGCTTTTTAACTAACGAAATACTATAGTCGCAGGTCACGCTTCGCGCATTTTCTTCGGTGTAAAACCACTCGGAAGGATTTAGTAGCCACGTACTGTTATCCTGCGTATTCATCAACGCGATTAATTTATCGGCAAACGGGTAGGTATCGAATCGGTACAGCCCTGAATTTTTGATCATCCAGTTCTGTTTCGCATTAATCAAGAGCACATCTTCCAGCCTCGTGTCAAAAGATTGCATGTACCGAATCTCGCTTCGCAGATCATCGTACATCATGAAATCGGTTACAGTTAGCGGCATATCCATGGCCTTTTTGAGAACGGTGGAATTAATGACCTGATTCAGTGTATGGTTGACAGTGGTTAATTTCTGCTCTACATTGGAGTTAATTTGGGTGATTAACTGCATTTTTCCTTCGTTTACATTTTTTTGTATCTCGCTTGAAGACGTGAAGAAGGCGAAAGCGCCGATAAAAATCACAGGCAGCGTACTAAGCAGGAAGCTGAATATCGTCATTTTGCTAAGAAAACTTAAAGAGCGCATCGCATCCAACACCTTATCTGTTCAAAGAATCATTCGTCAGACTATCTATGTATTGTAGTCAAGAGTGCGGTTCAGATCAATAATCATCTGCAATTGGGATAATCATTATCTCATATTTACTACCCAAAACACAGCTGTTGCAAGGAGGAGTTAGCATGAGAAGTGGAATAGTTGGCCAGCGGTTTAAGTGGACAGGACGAATGAGTATAGCTCTTATTGCCATCCTGTTAATCAGTGCTTGTCAGAACAACAACACGCCAAAAGCAGAAGATGATAAAGGCGCAAGGCCTGTAATTTCTATTATGGCACCTCTTCATTTTCCACATCCGCCGATACCTGAGCTTGTCCAAGCGATTGAGAATCGAACGCAAACGAAGCTGGAGCTGAACTGGGTTCCTGATGGCATTTATACGGATAAAATGAATACGGCTCTTACGACCAACTCATTGAAAAAAGCAACTTACGTGAAATATACGGACTATATGTTGATGAAAAATTCGATCCGTTCCGGCGCATTTTGGGATATTGGGCCTTATTTGGCTGCTTATCCGAACTTGAATAAGTTGAATAAAGAGATCTTGGGGCAAGCGGCAGTTGATGGTAAAATCTATGGCTTATACACGGAGCGCCCGTCCTCGCGGCAGGGGATTATTATACGTGAGGATTGGCTTAATAATCTGAAGTTGAAAAAGCCAACGAATTTAAATGAGCTTTATGAGGTTTTAAAAGCGTTCACATATGGTGATCCTGATCGCGACGGGAAGGACGATACGATCGGATTAACGGACCGCAATGATTTGGTGTTCGGTTCTTTTAAGACGCTCTCCTCCTATTTTGGGGCACCGAATAATTGGGGCGTGTCGGGTGGGAAGCTTGTACCGGAGTTTGAAACGCAGCCGTATATCGAAGCTATGAATTTTATGAAGAAGCTATATGAGGAGAAGCTGATTAATTCGGATTTTGCCGTGACGAGTAAGGAAGTGCAGCGGGATAAGCTGATTCGGGGCACGGCCGGCGTGTACATTGGCAGTATGCAGGATGTGCAGCGTCTGTCTGATGAGGCGCAGTTAGTGAATCCAGAGGCGAGATTGACGTTGGTCAATCATATTGAAGGACCGCAAGGGTTTCACATATGGTCTATTCCTAATTATAGTGCATTATATTTGTTCTCGAAAAAGGCGATGCGGACTGAGGCGGAGCTCAAGCAGATGTTGCAGTTTTTTGATCGGACGATGGATAAGGATGTCGCCAATCTCATGAAGTATGGTCTAGAGGGCCGGCATTATACGGTTAAAAATGGGCAAATTCAGCTCTCCGAAGAGACGTCGAAGATTCGTGTCAACGAAGTCAACGCGTTGTATGCGCTGATGATCGCAGATCTGAACAACCCGAATGTCATTCCCGTTGTGGAAAGTGAATCATTATCCCAACTGGCTGATACGCTTAGCTTGGATAACGAGAAATACGTCGTCAAGGATCCGACACTCGGCATGGAGTCGAAGACCTACGACGAGCGAGGCGTCGAGCTGTACAAAATCATCTCCGATGCGACGTACAATTATATCCTGGGCAAGCTGGATAAAGCGGCTTTTCAACAAGAAATCGAGCGTTGGAAGCGCGGCGGCGGGAATCAGATGATAACGGAGTATAATGAGGCGTATGGGAAGAAGGGGTAGTTGGGTCCCGCACCTGCAAACTCTGGGACATCGTGCGAATAACTGGATTTCCTACAGCTAATTTTGTCGGATTTCGTTGGGAAATGCGATTAGATGGAAAATAGGTAGTTAATTTGAGCTACTATCGTCGAAATGGGCAGTTTAGCTCAGATTAAATGGAGGAAATCCATCTAAATCGGAAATTGGGCGTATTGTGGAGAATTTAGATGGAGATTTTCCAGTTATTCACCTGATTGAGGTAAACGTACAATGGCAACAAGTAAGTTGCACGTATAAAACAGGCGTGTTAAGATTATAAATAACAAAAGAGACGTGCGGCTAACACGTCTCCTGTACAATCATTTGGTGGGCAACCTCCAAGGTAGTTGCAAGGTGTAACCCACTGATTAGGCCTTCAACCTGAGTGGGTTACTTTCGTTTTTCGATATAGGTTAACCATAACGAGTCTACCAACCGGTAGACTTTTTCTTTTGCCCTTTTAGGGCGAAAGACTCAACCCCACGGCCTGAAAGGCCTCCTCAATAATCATCTACTCACCTGATAATCATCATCTCACATCCCGCGCCAGACGTGGGTTATATGAGTAAATGATTGTTTCGGCACCCGTAGCGAACCGTGTAATGTGTGAGTTGTAGCACACCACATTTTCACGGAGGTCAAACCGATATGAAGAGAAATTTAGTTACGATTCCACTAAGCGTACTACTCGTTTCCAGCTTTGCTCTGGCCGCATGCGGAGATAAAGAAACACCTGCATCAACATCTGCAGCATCGTCATCAGTGGCAGCGACGACAACAACAGCGCCGAAACCGACAGACAATACACCAACAGCGATTACAATCATGGCACCGCTGAATACAGCACAAACACCTCCAGATACGATTATTAAAGAACTTGAAAAGCTGACGAACACGAAGTTGACGTATCAATTCTTCCCGGCAGACACGTATGAAGAGAAGTTGAACACGACGTTTGCGACAGGCGCACTGCCACAAGCAACGTATTTGAAAAACCAAGCAACGTTCATTCAAATGAAATCAGCGATCCGTGATGGACAGTTCTGGGAGATTGGCCCTCTATTGAAAGACTTCCCGAACCTAAGCAAATTGAAATCCACAACGAATGACAATACGAAAGTCGATGGCAAATTATACTCCTTGTATCGCGGTGTAGACATCGCTCGTCAAGGTCTCATCTACCGTAAGGACTGGGCAGACAAGTTGGGTCTGAAACCTCCTGCTAATCTAGATGAATTGTTCGCCATGGCGAAAGCGTTCACTGAAAATGACCCAGACGGAAATGGTAAAAAAGACACCATCGGTTTAACAGATCGTAACGATCTGATCTATGGCGCATTCAAAACAGTTGCTGCTTGGCAGGGAACACCGAATAACTGGGGCACGAAGGATGGCAAGCTAGCTCCGGAATTCATGTTCCCACAATATGTAGCGACGATGGATTATTTCAAAAAAATGCGTGATGGCGGCTACATCAATAAAGATTTCGCTGCTACGAGTAAAACTGATCAACAAAAACTGTTCACAAGCGGAACTGCAGGGATGTACATCGGAGCGATGACAGACGTTTCCACGTTGAACAAAGATTTGGTCAAAAACGTACCGACAGCTGTAGTTGATGTACACAGTATGGTAGCTGGACCTGACGGCAAATTCGCAGCATGGGCACTACCTGGTTATGCCAACGTTGTGCTATTCCCGAAATCCGCGAATAAAACGGAAGCTGATCTTCGTAAAGTACTCGCCTACTTCGACAAAATGATGACACCAGAAGTAGCTAACATGGCGAACTGGGGCATTAAAGATGTGAACTACAGCGTAGCCGATAACAAAGCGAAGAAGCTGGATGAAGAGAAATGGACACGCGAAGTGAAACCGTTCACAGATGCAGCAATTGGTGATGAAGATACGTCTGGCAGATTCTTGGGTATCCCTACGATTCCAGCACAAGGTAAAGCAGATGAGTTGAAAATCGCGAACCTGAAGTTTGCCGTTCAAGATCCCGTAGCGGCACTAGATTCCAAAACAAACCTTGAAAAAGGTGTTCAACTACAAGCGGTTATCGTCGATGCAACGAACAAGTACATTTACGGAACGCTGGATAAAGCTGGCTTTGATAAAGCGGTTGAAGATTGGAAAAGTCGTGGCGGCAGCAAAATCATTGAAGAATACAATGCGCTTAAAAAGTAATTCAGCAACACCGTGTCTGACTAGTCAAGGCGAGAGGGCTGCTTGCACCGCGGCAGTCTTCTCCTTTTAAGGAAAGGAAGAAGTCCTATGCAAGAAGTGAATGTGTCGCAACGTGTTGTCGCGAGGAAGTCGAGCAGTGAACTGAGCAGGCGTCTTTGGAAAAATAAATGGATTTATGTTATGTTGCTGCCGGGGATTCTCTACTTTATTGTCTTCAAATATATCCCCATGTATGGATTAATCATTTCCTTCCAGAACTACAAGCCCTTCAAAGGAATTAGCGGGAGTGAATGGGTCGGTTTTGAGCATTTTCAGCGCTTGTTTACAGAGCCGGATTTCTTGAATATTTTGAGCAATACGTTAATCTTGTTCGTTATGAATCTCTTATTTTATTTCCCGATTCCGATTATTTTGGCGCTCATGCTGAATGAAGTCAGAGGGGATCTCTTCAAGAAAGTGTTTCAAACGATCGTGTACCTGCCTCACTTTATGTCATGGGTCATTATCGTCTCCATCTCCTTCGTTATGCTGACTATGGATGGCGGCGTTATCAACGAGTTAATTACGTATTTCGGCTTTGAAAAGGTGAATTTCTTACTGGCTCCAGAATGGTTCAGACCGATTTATATTCTGCAAGTCATTTGGCGTGAAGCAGGTTGGGGAACGATTATTTATTTGGCGGCGATTGCCTCCATCGATCCTGGGTTGTATGAGGCTGCTCGTATAGATGGCGCAGGACGTCTGAGACAAGTGTGGCACATTACGCTGCCAGCGATCCGAAGTGTCATTATTGTTTTACTAATTTTGAAAATTGGTGCGGTTCTCGAGCTCGGTTTTGAACATGTGTATTTGCTTCTTAACTCCATGAACCGAGAAGTTGCTGAGATCATTGATACTTATGTATATACAGCAGGTTTGAAACAAGGGCAATTCAGCTACAGCGCAGCGATCGGTTTGTTCAAATCCTTTATTGGACTTGTTCTGGTGATGATTGTGAACCGGATTGCGAAGAAAATGGGCGAAGAAGGCGTTTACTAGGTTTGAGTAGAGCGTAAAGCAGCTAGGAGGTTGAAAGTCGTGGTAGAAGATAAAACAATGGCCGGCAGAATGTTCGGTATTATCAACTATTTGTTATTAACCATTATCGGATTGGTTACGATTATCCCGTTCGTGCACGTGGTGGCAGGTTCCTTCACGACGAGTGCGGAAATGGCGGCGAAGAAATTCGTCCTCATTCCGACGGACTGGAGTATCGAGGCTTATCGATTTATATTTTCAACGAATACGATATTTAAAGCCATGGCCGTATCGATCGGGACGACGTTTATCGGCACCATGATCAGTATGTTCATCACAGCGCTGATGGCTTACGGCTTGGCACGCAGAGATGTGGATGGACGTAAAGTGATTATGTTCCTCGTCGTATTCACGATGTTGTTCCACGGCGGGTTGATCCCGACGTTTCTGGTCGTCAAGGAGCTTGGCATGATCGACACCTATTCGGCGTTGATTCTACCAACAGCGATTAGTGCGTTTAACTTAATTATTTTGAAAAATTTCTTCCAGAACATCCCCGAAGGATTAGAAGAGTCGGCGAAAATTGATGGCTGCAGCGACTTCGGTATCTTGTTCCGTATCGTGCTGCCGTTGTCGATGCCGGCGATTGCTACGATTTCATTGTTCTACGCGGTAACCTATTGGAACACGTATATGAGCGCGATTCTCTACATCAATGAAAGCGCTAAGTGGCCGATTCAGGTTTTGCTTCGTCAAATCGTTGTGCTTGCCAGCGGCATGGACGTGAGTTCCGATTTGGATAGCGTAGCACCACCACCAGCGCAGTCGATCAAAATGGCCGTTATCGTTGTAGCAACGCTTCCGATTCTGTTGGTTTATCCGTTCTTGCAGAAGCATTTTGCTAAGGGTGCGATGATTGGATCTATTAAGGGATAGGTAAACCGATAGACGCCCTGGAGCTCAAGCAACTCCAGCAATCTAGGGAACTCCCCGCCGCGTCGCAGGTTAAATGGAAAACTGGACCTCTGTCAAGAAAGTAGACACCTAATAAGAGAAGTTAACTAACGCTTTTGTAGTAAAGTTCTTCAAATCGATCCGGCGAGACATAGCCCAAAGAACCATGGATTCTTTTACGGTTG
>NZ_JABMKY010000027.1 GCF_013204845.1 Paenibacillus qinlingensis | reverse complement strand
ATCCGCTCTCACCTACTTTTTGTGATGACTCTATTATAGAGCAAAAAAAAGTACAGCCGCTTCAATTTTCTTGAAGGTCTGTACCTTTTCCTATGAATAGACTTTTTCAGTGGCCTCGGATACCCCGCGCCGCCTTTTATTTCCCGAACTGGCCGGGCCGCACTTTCTTCACATCAAACATGCTTACATTCGATGAAATGACGTATTCAGGGCGTTCCTGCCCTTTACTATTGCGGTGGCCCGCCAGATGCTCGGGGCTTTTCTCCCAGTTTTTCCACGCCTGCTCGGATTCCCAACGAATGAAAACAACGACCTCTTCAGACTCCTTGCTCCGCTTATTAACCATAACGGTCACATCGATAAGGCCTTCCATGCCGTCCAACGGCCCTTCCTTGCTAAAGCGTTCCACAACTTTGTCGCTATTACCAGGTTGTACAATAATGGTTCTTTGTTGAATAAGCACACTACTGATCTCCTTTCGATTCTATTATTTAATCGCTTGCGTGGCTTCCTTTACCATTTCCAGGTCGGACTGCAAGCCGCCACCGGAGAGGTACCAGTAGTTCGCATCTAAATAAACAATTCTACCATTTTTATAAGCATTGGTTTTCTTTACTAAATCATTTTCAATAATTGTTTTAGCGGGTGCAGCGCCAGCAGCGCCTCCGGCAACCGTATCACGATCGATGACGAACAGAACGTCTGGATTTTTCTCGGCAATGTATTCGTTCGAAATGCTTTGACCATGCGGAGATACTTCGATTTTGCTATCTACTGGCGTGAATCCATAGCTATCATGAATGATGGAGAAGCGGGAGCCTAAGCCATATGCGCTCGTTTTACCACCCGTTGTCAGTACAATAAGTGTTTTGCTGGAACCGGATTTTGCTTTGAGATCAGCGATCGAGGAATTAATCGTTTTCAGCTCGCTTGCGACTTCCTTCTCTTTGCCAAAAACTTGACCAATCACATTCAGATTCGCAGCAAAGGAATCCGCATATTTGGTATAGTCGAGGGACATTTGGATCGTTGGCGCGATTTTCTCAAGC
This sequence comes from Paenibacillus qinlingensis, assembly GCF_013204845.1. Classification (GTDB taxonomy): domain Bacteria; phylum Bacillota; class Bacilli; order Paenibacillales; family NBRC-103111; genus Paenibacillus_E; species Paenibacillus_E qinlingensis. Next base: position 124,305 of record NZ_JABMKY010000027.1, on the reverse strand, counting down.
TCCTTGTAAGCTGCTGCTGTTCGAGCACCAATGAAAATCACATCGGGCTTCAATTTGTTCAGTTTCTCAAAATCCGGTTCAAACAACGTACCTGCCTCTGTGTATTTGGCATCATTGTATTTGGACAAGTACTTCGGAAGTGTCGCTTTTGGAAGCGCGGAAACTTCGATGCCTAATTTATTCAGCGTATCGAGCGTGGCGTAATCGAAAACAGCGATTTTTTGCGGGTTTTTCTTAACGGTCGCTGTTCCGAGAGGGTGGGTAATTTTTATTTCTCCCGAACTGGAAGCAGCTGGGCTTGGAGAACTTTTCGTGGAAGTCGATTTGGCGCCGCATGCGGACAACATACCAACGACCAGCATGGACATAAGAATAAGGGTTATTGCTTTTTTCACAATAGATCACTCCTAGGTTTAGTTTTATGAAAAATAAATGCCAATTTTCTTGCCGTTAATGACGGTGATGGGGATATCCATCTCGTAGATTTCCTTGAGAATCGCGGAATCCATCATTTCATCCGTCGTGCCTTTCTTCGCAATGCGCCCATCCTTCATGGCAATAATATGGTCTGAGTACGAGGAGGCAAAATTAATGTCATGGAGCACGAGCACAACGGTTTTACCGAGATCATCTACGAGCTTACGCAGCACCTTCATAATTTGCACCGAATGCTTCATATCGAGATTGTTTAGGGGTTCATCGAGCAGTACATACTCTGTATCCTGCGCGAGTACCATAGCGATGAAAGCCCGTTGTTGTTGGCCTCCGCTGAGCTCGTCGAGATATTTGTGCTGCATGTCCGCAAGCTCCATATACTGAATTGATTCCTCGACAAAGCGTTTATCCTCTGCGTTCAGCCTACCTTTGGAGTAGGGGAAGCGGCCGAATTCCACAAGGTCACGAATGGTGAGTCGCACTTGTAGATGATTTGTTTGCTTCAGAATCGAGATTTTCCGAGCTAACTGATTACTGGGCGTTTTCCCCACATCTAAACCATCGATCTGCACATGACCTTCGTCGGGAGGCAGCAAGCGGCTGATGACCGATAATAGCGTGCTTTTGCCGGCACCATTAGGACCGATCAAGGAAGTAATTTGGCCTTTCGCGATCGTCGTTGTTACCTGATGAATGCCGTGGTTGTGCGTATATTGCTTCGTAAGATTCGTTACTTGGATCACGATTTATTCTCCTTCAGCAGCATGTAGAGGAAGTAGAGGCCGCCGACAAAATTAAGAATGACGCTGAGCGTCGTCGAAAATGTAAACACACGCTCCACGACCAGCTGGCCGCCGACTAAGGCTGAAATACTAGTGAGTACGGTAGCCGTAACGACGGTCTTGTGACGGAAGGTGCGAAGCATGCGGTACGTGATATTGGACACGAGTAATCCTAGGAAAGTGACAGGTCCAACAAGTGCCGTGGAAATGGCGACGAGCAGAGCGACTGCGATGAATAAACGCTTCGTGAGCCGTTGATACGGGACTCCTAAGTTAATGGCATGCTCTTTGCCAAGGGTGAGGACATCCAAATATGCGAAATCGCGATAGAAATAGCCGAGAATCAACACCACCAGCACAATAGCGGTGAGCAAAAGATCGGTGTTCATGTTGTTGAAGCTTGCAAACATTTTGTCCTGTACGACCGCGAACTCATTTGGATTGAGAAGGCGCTGCAGGAAGGACGAAATACTTGAGAAAAATGTGCCGCAAATGACTCCGACGAGAAGTAATAAGTAGAGCGGTGTGCTATTTTTTTGAAAAAGTAAGCGATACAGCATGCCTGCAAAAAGGGCCATGAGTCCGACGGCTAGTGAAAACTGCACGTTCTTGCTCATAGACGTGAGAGCAGCGGATCCAAAGACAAATACGATCACCGTCTGAATAAGCAGATAGAGCGCATCCAGCCCGATCAAGCTAGGCGTCAGGATCTTATTGTTCGTCATCGTTTGAAAGACAACGGTCGAGATGGAGATAGCTGCACCTGTCAAAATGAAAGCCAAAAGCTTCTTCACGCGGCGCGGTAGCACATAATCCCAATTTCCGCTGCCGTCAATGGTCAGGAAGACCGTGATGAGGAAGATGGCGATAACGGCCAGCAGGATAAGCTTCAGAGAATCACGCATGCGGCTTCCTCCTCACTAACAGATAGAGGAAAATCGCACTCCCGAACAAACCTGCCATCAGTCCCACGGAAATCTCGAACGGATAAATGATCACGCGCCCGAGAATATCGCAAGCCAGTACGAAAACAGCCCCTAATAAAGCCGTATGAGAGAGGCTATTTCGCAGGTTATCCCCTTTATAGAGGGAAACGATGTTCGGAATGATAAGTCCTAGAAAAGGTAAGGAGCCCACGGTTAACAGGATAACCGCCGAAACGAGCGCTACAATGACTAGACCTACCTGCATGATGTGCCGGAAGTTAAGACCCAGATTGACAGAGAAGTCTTCTCCCATGCCGACGATGGTGAAACGGTTGGCATACACATAAGCCAGCGCAATGATCGGTACGCTGACATAGAGCAGTTCGTATCTTCCTTTTAGCACAACGGAGAAATCGCCATGAAGCCAGCTGGACACACTCTGCATCATGTCGTATTTCAATGCGAGGAAGACCGTGACACTCCCGATGATTCCTCCGAACATTAGACCGACCAAGGCGATCAAGATCGGATCGCGAAATCTAAGTACACGCAAGATTCGCATGAACAGCATTGTTCCCAGCAGTGCGAACACGAAGGCTACAAGTACCTTAACTAGCGGTGTGGCCCCTGGAAAAAGCAGCATCGCAACCAGAATGCCCAAGCTTGCTGAATCGGCCGTGCCTGCGGTGGTAGGTGAAACGAACTTATTACGGGCTAATTGTTGCATAATCAGGCCGATAACGCTCATACCTACACCGGCGATAAGAATACTAAGGAGTCGAGGGATACGACTGATCCAGAGCACTTCTTGTTGAGCTGCTGTCAGGTGGAAGATATCCCACAGACGGATATTCGCTACACCGACGAAAAGCGACAAGAAAGATAAGACGAGAAGCAGTGCCCACAAATAGCTGATTTTCATGTTAGTGTCACTTTCCATTTAATAATGAGAATCATTTTCACTAGCAAGTCCTTATTTTACACAAAAAAAAAGAAACCGGAATGGACATTTCGATTTCTTCATGGACTTTTCGGTGTAAACTCAATGAGTCGGCTCTATTTCTCCGTAAACGCACTCACCTATTAAGTGACGACTTAGCCGTTTATTTTGTAAGCAGCTGATTAACTGTTTGATCAACCAAAGCTTCATGCATCGCGGCATTATAGAGGAAGGGCTCTCCCAAGTAGATGAACATGCAGCGTCGCTCGCCAGCCCTTTGATTACTTGGAAGCTGTTTCCATTGAGCTTCTAATTGTAAGCAATATGCCTCTGAAGCTGGATATTCAATGATAAAGAGGACATGATCACTATCCATATCAGATAGCTCTTGCAGCGAGATCATATCCTTGAAGCCATAGCTACCTGCACCTACAGACGGTTTAAATTGCAGCTCATCATAAAATAAATCCGTAAATTTCCTAATCTGTTTTCCGTGCAGCCGTAAGATGCCTTCACGCACGCCGACAATGAGATAGGGGGCCAGCGGATATTTCTCCGCAACATGCTGCTGGGCATTTGCTATTTTGCGATTAAAGTCTGCTAACCAACGCTCAGCGAGGCGTTCCAAGCCGAGAAGCTGCCCGAATTCAACTAGCCGCTGCCTCCATGAGTATTGGAACCAGTGATACACAGAAACCGGTGCAATTTGGCGCAAGGCATCCAGCAGGTAATCGGACAGAGGACCTGTGAGGATATGATCAGGCTGACAGAGTCTGATTTCTTGCAAATAGCGATCGAGGTGCTCGGTTTCTAAGTCCCAATCCTTCTTGAGAGAAATACGTGGTGTAAGTCCCAGCACAGCTAGATCCCCCGAAAAAATAGGACTAAGACTGGCAATAGATACTTGCGCGCGCGTGGCGAACTCCGTTGGAGTGATCCCCATCTGTTTCTTGAATAGACGACTGAAATAAAATTCATCCGAATATCCGATGGAATGAGCGGCTTCCATCACACTGACGTTGCTATCCGCAAGCAAACGAAGTGAGGCGCTGAGCCTAGTCGTTGTTACAAATTTATGCGGGCTAAGTCCTGTATGTTTGCGAAATGTTCGATAGAATCGGCTGGAACCAGATCCTGAATTTCTCGCCAACGCTTCCATGTCGAGCACAGAATCATAATTGTTGAGAATATGCCGACGTGTGTGCTCAACATAATTGGTCAGCGCAGCTTCCTCACGTGAAGGAGGCTGCTGCAACGCCTTCATAAACGCCGACGCGAGGGCGTAAAGTCGCGACTGGAGCTGAAAGTACTCTGACAAAGGGCTGTCTTGATCATGATGAATAAATTCAGCAAGCCAATTTTTCATTTGAGGCATGCGAAAGCTTTGAAGGCCAGTAGGTAGTAAGCCAAAAGGCTTGTATTCCTTACCTGCATCGAAAACAATGAAGGTGACCTTCGTGCCGGAGGAGGAAGAGGGTATTAGGGAAAAGGTGAGACCCGCAGGGATATAGAATAGCTCTCCGACCAAGACTTCCAGCGCTTCCTCTCCCGATTGGCCTATCGAAGCGCTTAAATCAGACTGAGTGCATATGCCGAACCGGTGCTGGCTAGAGGAATCAATCTGATATTCTGTTTCACCCTCAACATCGTGTTCCTTCGTCTCGATATATCGTAATACCGGCAGGGTTCCCTGTAATGAAATCATGGTCAGTCCTCCCACAATGGCTATTTATGTCTTATTTTTGTAATACTGCCTCCAGCAAAGCTTTCAGCGACAATTCCTCCAAAGTCCCTACTGTACGCGGCTCTCCGTCAAAAGAGAGGAACTTCGTAACCGGGTTAGGCACCACGATATAGTGCATACCTGCGGCTGCCGCCGCGCGAGCACCGTTCGGTGAATCCTCGATCGCTATCGCTTCATCCGGCTGTACGCCGAGGTCTTTCAACGCAAGCTGATATAGCTCGGGATGTGGCTTCACCAAAGCGACATCTTCTGCGGTGCGAATCGTCTCAAAATAATCACCGATCCCCAGCTGTGCCAGATACGTCTCGATCCAAGCTCGCTTGGAGCTGGAGGCTAACCCAATGCGCAGGCCTAGTTCTTTGGCCGCAGTTAAATAAGCAAGAATGCCTGGGCGAATGCCTTCGTGTGCCATTTTTTCACTGTGTCGACCATGTACGTTATCCCGAAATGCATTCCGATCCAGCGGCAACTTCAGCTCCGTGATCAAATATTCATAGGGGTCAAAAACATGCAAAGACGTCCCGATGCACTGTCCGTACATCTCCAAAGTCAACTCCACCTCATGTTCCAGATAAGCTTCCCTGAACGCCTCATACCAAGCTGTTTCCGTATCCAGAATCGTACCGTCAAAATCAAAAATAAGTGCTCGTATCGCCGGCATGGTCCTACAACTCCTTTTATCTATAATCCTCAACACAAATCTCACAACAAATTCTAAATAAAATTGGGAAGGGTTTCTAAAAACTTTGTCGAAATCTAGAAGACTAGCCTGTATGACCTATATGTACTAAACGGGTGTGCGGTACAATTCTGGAGGTGTTTTTGTTAATCATGTCACAAGCTAAATCACAAGGCAAGCAAACATCTGTAAGGTTTTTTCGATCACTTTCTTTCAAAATTTCAGCTTGGACAGCCGCCTGCTATATTGTACTTTGCGTGTTACTTACCTTCGTTTCCTATCAACAGCATAGGCAGCAAATGTCAGATAACTTGATCGCACTTGAAGGGATTTTCCACGCTCCCCTCACGCAGAAAATAGATTACATTGAGAAATCAAAGGAAGAATTAAAGAAAAATAAAGAAGCTTATAAGTATGAACCTGCTGTTATGAACGTACAGGAGGATATGGACCGTGTCGCTCAAGGGGAGTTGGTCGAAAATGCCTACTTATTTTACCCGGAATGGACAACATTGGAGGGAAAGCCAGCTCTTCTGAATTTGTTATCCAATGCAGAGCTATATGTCGATGAGAAACCAGCAGATCCATATGCACCTGTTCCTGAGTTGCTCACAGCGCTTAAGGAAGCAGAGAAAACAGGTTTCGGGATCACGGGAGTCTACAAAGATACATTAGGAACTTGGGTAAGTGCGGTGAGTACGATTCGAGATCAGAATGGCAAACTTGTTGCTTTCGTTGGATTAGATTTCGATTATGGCGTTTTGCAGACACAGATGAATAAATATACGCTCCAATCGATATGGACAGGTTTAATCGCCATTGTGATCGGGACCCTTTTCATCGTCTTCATTGTCCGACTGTATCTGCGTCAGATTACCCCATTATTGAAGCTGGCACAGTCGGCAGCAGCAGGGGATTTATCGGATGCATCGCTGGTCAAAAGCAAGAGCCGTGATGAATTGGGTGTATTGGGCAATCACTTGAAGGATATGGTCGGGAACCTTCGCGGCCTCATCGTTCAGATCGCGCAAGCCGCACAGCAGGTTTCGGCGGCATCGGAATCGCTGCAAACGGGTGCTCAGCAGACTAGCCAATCTACAGCGTCTGTCTCGCAAATGATGGGCCAGCTTGCTTCTCATTCGGAGCAGCAGCGTCAAGGCACAGAGGAAAGCAGTCATGCCATGAATGAGATGGCTGTCGGTATTCAACGCGTAGCGGAATCTGCAGGTCATGCCACGGACATATCAGGCCATGCACGCGCTCATACGAGCGAAGGCAATGCGCGGATGGGGCAGAGTATGCTGCAAATATCGGAAGCCCTGCACTCCGTACAACAGGCGGTACAAGCGATTCAGAGCTTGAAGTCGATGTCTGAGGAAATCGGAGAGATCACAGTCCTCATTACGCAAGTGACGAGACAAACAAATTTGCTTGCACTGAATGCCTCCATTGAGGCAGCGAGAGCAGGCGAGCACGGCAAAGGTTTCGTCGTCGTTTCCACGGAAATTCGCAAGCTTGCGGATCAATCGCGACTGGCGACAGAGCGTATTGCAGAGCTCGTTGAGCGTGTCCAACATGAGACGGGAGCTGCTGTTGTCGCGATGGATCGCGGCCTTGGAGAAGTGGAGGCTATGCAGGCTGTTGTTGAACAAACGGATGGTACGTTCAAGGACCTTTCCGGCACGGTGCAGGAGGTTGTCGATCAGATGACCGATGTCTCTGCCGTTTCGGAGCAAATGTCAGCAAGCTCCGAGGAAGTACTGGCGGGAATCGTGGAAATGGCATCGTTAACTCGGATGACAACGGAGCTTACCCAAGCCGTCGCGGCAGCAACGGAGAACCAACTAGCGACGATTTCGGAAGTTGCCAGGACGGCTAACGAACTAAACGGGATGTCCAATGAGCTGCAATTGGCTGTGGCTAGGTTTAAAGTGTAAGACTCCAAACAGGTGGAAGAAGTAGGATGCCTTCGGGCATCCTATTTTTGTATGAAAAAGCTTGACATTTTCATTGATAATGATTATCATTTTTAGTTAATGGAGAAAAATTATTGAATTATTCAATCCTATATACATATTGGAAAAGGGGATGTTTCTCATGGCAATAGCGACGAGAATATATACCGAACAACTACATGTTTCTTACGATAAATTGAAAATTATCAATGATTTGAGCATCGAGATTCCAACGGGCAAGATCACCGCATTAGTCGGTGCCAATGGCTCGGGGAAATCAACGATTTTGAAGGCTATGTCGCGACTATTGAAGCCGACAGAAGGGACCGTATTCCTAGACGGGCATTCCATACATCATCAATCGACGAAAGAAATTGCGAAGAAATTAGCGATTCTACCACAGTCGCCATCCGCTCCGGAAGGCATTACGGCTGAAGAACTAGTCGGATATGGCCGTTTCCCGCATCAGCGCGGTTTCCAGAAGATGTCTAATAGCGATCGTGAGATTATCAACTGGGCGTTCGAAGTGACGGGGATGACAGCGTTCAAGGATCGTCCAATCGATCATCTGTCAGGTGGTCAACGTCAACGGGTCTGGATCGCAATGGCGTTAGCGCAGCAGACGGATATGTTGTTCTTGGATGAGCCAACAACTTATTTGGACATGGCGCATCAGCTTGAGGTCCTCTGTTTGTTGAAGGAAATCAACGAGCGTCATAATACGACAATCGTCATGGTTGTGCATGATTTGAACCATGCGACGCGTTATGCGGACCATTTGATCGCGATTAAATCAGGGAATGTCGTCTATGAAGGCGCACCTATGGATATCGTAACACCACAAATGCTGCTCGACGTGTTCGCCATTCATGCCGATGTCATCGTGGATAAGCGTGCCGGCGTACCGCTCTGTATCCCTTATGGCTTGGTATCGGATGATGAAGTTGCGGCAGAAGAGGAACGTAAAGTTGCAGTAACGAGTGCTTGATTAGCTTAGATGAGCCTGTGAAAGAGGTGCCCCCGGCATGGGAGGTGCCTTTTCTTTATGGAAATGATAGGCTTCCCTTGTGTTCAGGGAGGATTTTTGGCACAATATGAACTAGATGGTACGCTTCGGCTGCTTAGAAGAACTGGACTGCACGGATAGTCTTGAAAAGAGGATAACGGAATGAAACTTTCATCCATATATGGATTAACTTTTGATCAACTGGTCGCTTGGCTGGCCGAAAAAGGCTACAAAAAGTCGCGCGCCCTGCAAGTATGGGACTGGCTGTATCGCAAGCGGGTCGCTTCGTTCGCGGAAATGACGGATGTGAAAGAAGATTGTTTGGCTACGTTAAGCGAGCATTTCGCTATTCATACCTTGAATGAGCACACGCGGCAGGAGTCGGCAGACGGGACGATGAAATTCCTGTTCAAGCTATCGGACGGTAATTTGATCGAAACGGTCCTCATGCGTCATAAATTCGGGTTATCCGTCTGTGTGACGACGCAAGTGGGTTGTAACATTGGCTGCAGTTTCTGTGCCAGTGGCTTATTGGCCAAGAGCCGTGATTTGTCAGCCGCGGAAATCGTGGAACAAATTATGAAGGTGCAATTTCATTTGGACGCCATGGGCAATGCGGAGCGCGTTAGCCACATTGTTGTGATGGGAATTGGCGAACCGTTCGACAACTTCGTGAATATGGTTGATTTTATCCGCGTCGTGAAAGATCAGAAAGGTTTGGATATTGCAGCTAGACACATCACAGTATCTACGAGTGGTCTTGCTCCTAAAATTAGAGAGTTTGCAGACTCGGATTTGAAAGTGAATCTAGCGATTTCCTTGCATGCGCCAACGAACGAGCTTCGTACACGCATCATGAAAATCAACAAAGCGATTCCGATCGAGACGTTGATGGAAGCGATTGAGTACTACTTGGAAAAAACGAATCGCCGTATTACGCTTGAGTATATTTTGCTCAAAGACGTGAACGATGGCAGAGAGCATGCGCTTCAACTAGCTGAGCTGATTCAGCATATCCGCCAGCTGGCGAATGTGAACTTGATTCCGTACAATCCGGTGGATGAGCACAGCCAATATCAGCGGAGTGAGCGCGAATCGGTGCGCGCTTTCTACGATACGCTCAAGAAGCAAGGCATCTCTTGCAGTGTGCGTTTGGAGCACGGGTCGGACATTGATGCCGCTTGTGGGCAACTGCGAAGCAAACAAATCAAACAATCCACAGAGGATAACGTTGTGGCGGGATAATAGAATGGCCTATGGATGATCTTTATTCATAGGCTTTTTTCTTATCCATTTTTCCAAATAGAGGAATTAAATGGCTGAAGTAGAATGAGTAAAGTAAAATAATTAAGTTATACGAGCCCTTCACTACTCAAAGTGGATGCGCTTACGTAATAGTGTAAGTTTTGACATACAATCTTAGAAGAGTTCTGGGGGAGCGTAATGAAACTTATTCAAGTAGAGGAATTAACCAAGAACTTTCGCCAAGCTGTCAAAAGTCCAGGATTGGCTGGTGCTGTTAAACATCTATTCACCCAGTCTTATCGTGAAAAACTGGCTGTTGACCGCATCAGCTTCTCGATCGAAGAAGGGGAGGCTGTGGCCTATGTTGGGCCGAATGGGGCAGGGAAGTCAACCACGATTAAAATGCTGACAGGCATACTTACACCCACAACAGGAAGCATTATTGTCGATGGCCTAGTCCCATACCAGCAGCGCACGCGCAACGCCAAAACGATAGGCGCTGTATTCGGCCAACGCTCACAGCTTTGGTACGACATCCCAATCATTGAATCGTTCTCGTTGATCAAGGATATTTATGAAATTCCGTCCGACGTGTACAAACGAAATATGGATCGCTTTACAGAAATGCTTGGTTTGGCTGAATTTCTGAATCTTCCCACGCGCAAGTTATCGTTGGGGCAACGCATGCGGGCCGATTTAGCGGCAGCCCTGCTGCATAATCCGAAAATCATTTATCTCGATGAGCCCACGATTGGACTGGATATTTCAGTGAAAGTGAAAATCCGTCAGTTCATCAAAGAGCTAAACAAGGAGCAAGGGACAACCATCGTGTTAACGACGCATGATCTCGAAGATATCGAGGATATTTGTCGCAGGCTGATTATTATTGATCATGGAAGGATTCTCTACGACGGGTCACTTCAGTCGGTGAAAGACTCCTTTGCACGTGAGCGGACGTTTCACGTGCAATTGAAAGAGGAGGCTCCTCAGCTCGCCCATATCATTCGGCAGCACCCGGAAATGATCCTTGAGGAACAACAAGGCCGACAACTGTCCATTCGTTTCGATCGAATGCGATTTACGGCGGGCGAGATTCTGGCACTCGTCATGCGGCATGGCGAGATTATTGATTTTCACATCGATGAACCGAGGATTGAACAGGTGATTCGCAAGCTATATGATGGGGAGTTGGAGTTAGGTCAACAACTCATGGGGGCTAACGAGCGATGAGAAAATACATCACACTCGCTAAGTTAGCTATGCAGGCTGCTATCGCGTATCGCATGTCTTTTTTGATCAATATGTTAGGCGGGATGTTTTTCATCATTGCCATGTTTTATTTGTGGGAAGCGATTTATCAAGGGAAACCAGTCATTGTTAATTTTACTTGGGAACAAATGAAAACGTATTTATTTGTCGCGTATTTATCGAATTCCCTGCTTTCTTTTTATTCAGAGGGTAAAATCGGCGGACGTATTCGTAGCGGTGAGGTGGCGATCGACTTACTTAAACCGCTCAATTTTCAGAGGGCACGTTTTGCGGAGACGATCGGAACGAGTGTGATTGAAGGCGGTTTGACGGTTGTCTTGATGGTCGGGCTGGCCATCGTATTTGAAGGCGTTCAGCTGCCGACACATGCGCTGACATGGGTATATTTTATCATCAGTATGTTGGGAGCGGTTGTGATCAAGTTCGGTGTCGTTTATTTGTTTGCGCTATGCTGCTTCTATACGGATAGTGTATATGGTATATCGCTAGCGCGGGCTGCGGTGACGAATTTGTTTTCAGGAGCGTTAGTGCCGTTTGCGTTTTTGCCAGGTTGGCTCAATAGCTTATGTGAGGTGCTCCCATTCAAAGGGATTGTGTATGTCCCTTCCATGATCTATTTAGAGCAATTGAATGGCAGTGCGCTGTGGCAAGCCATCGGCGAGCAGTTTCTATGGGCTGCCGGCTTATGGATACTTGGCACCCTATTGTACAGCAGAGCCGTTCGTCAAGTAACGATCTATGGAGGGTAATGGTATGCGTCGGACTATGTATTTGTATGCGCGTCTGTTTAGCCAGCAACTGAAGGCAATTCTGGAATATCAGGCGGATTTCTTAATTCTAGTTGTTGCCGCTATGCTCACACAGGTGCTCGGATTAGTGTTTATTTGGCTTGTGTATCAGCGCATTCCTGTCGTCCATGGATGGAGCTACTGGGAAGTGATATTTGTATTTGCGATGGTGAACTTATCAACGGGGATCTCGCAGTTTTTCTTTGAAGGTACGTGGCGCATCAGCGGATTGATTAACACGGGTGGCTTTGATCTGATTCTTCTTCGCCCGATTTCGCCTACTTTGCAAATCTTGAGCGGTGCTGTTGGGATGAATGGGCTCGGGAATTCCCTGCTAGGCGGTATCATGCTGTTCCAAGCACTTTCACATGTTGCCATTGACTGGTCCTTTCTTCGTGTAGCGATCTTCATTCTGCTCTTTCTATGTGCACTCGTGATTCGTGTGGCGATTAATTTGGCATCGAATAGCCTATCCTTCTGGACGGGCGCGCCAGGCAACGCATTTCCTATGATGGTAAGCAGCTTGTCGGAGTTCGTGAAGTTTCCTTTGACGATCTATGCTACGGGTGTGCAACTGTTTTTCTCGATCATTATTCCTTATGCATTTATTAATTTCTATCCAGCATCCTACTTGTTTAATAAACCAATGGGAGCGACGATGGGGTTGCTGACTCCAGTCGTAACAGTGCTGTTTGCGGCTGCATCTATCTGGATATTTAGAAAAGGTCTAAACCGTTATGAGGGCACGGGGAGTTAACGTGTACATAACTGGAACGAGCACTTCCGGAGGATATCGGGGGTGCTTTTTGCTTATATCGGTTTATGTAAAAAGAATTGAATTAATGCTGATGTGGACAATCGTGGCATACAATAAATACAAACGATCAATGCTATCATCCTGCTCGGTACTAACTTCTCGAAAGTGACTCGAAGGGAGTGGTGAACTTGAACAAATGGTTGCTTGCTCTTATCGGCAGCATTGCTTTATTTACAGCGACAGCTGTCTACGCTTCTGACCCGTTTCAGATGGGTAGACAAGTAAAGGTGAATGGCAAAGTGCTCGATACACATGTGGAAGTAACGAGTGATGGAACAACAATAACCTCGACTCGAGCGATTGCGGAAGCGCTTGGTGCAGAAGTGAACTGGAACGCACCGTTGAACACGGTTGAAATTCGTAGTGCAGAAGACAATAGGATGCAATATGCCAAGTATGTGTCCTCTCTCCTTCACGGTACATATAGTTTGAACATGGAGATTATAGGAGAGAATCTAGGCGCGCATTCGGATACGACAGTCGTGTTCTCGGATGGTTATGTGGATGTGCCTGACAACACGGATTTTCAGAAACTTTTCCTTCTCCTCCTTGCTGACCAAATGGGGGATCTACGAGTGAATAAGCGTATCGAATTCTGGTCTAATAGAGAGCTTGCGCAAGCATATGTCTCTGGGGAATATCGCGTAGATGGGATAGAAGGCTGGTCGGGATTGAATGCTCGGTTTGGCTTATTAACGAAAGAGGGAGAACGCCTATCGCTTTCACATATTCTGAGTGTCCATGAGCGTGACAACGTCTCGATTGGCAAATATAAGCCCCAATGAAACAAAAAGGCGTCCTTGCAGTGAACCCTGCAGGACGCCTTTCTTATTGGGATTAGTTGCGACTACGTACGATCATCATGAGGCCGCCAACGACGATGAGGCCAATGGCGATGATTGAATTGTTATGGAAGAGCGTCCCGAAGATGGAACCGATGGAGAAGATCGCGAAGAACAGCAACGACATCACCGCTAGGATGTTAATTGGAATAAGCAAATATTTATTGCGGCCGCCGAACCAATACAGTTCGAACAAGCCGACAGCCACAGCGAGCATGAAACCTGGCCACATGAGGTGCCAAATATCAAAAAGCGCGGAGATTTGGCACACGATACCTGCCGTAAGTAGAATACCACCTGGAACAAGTACGCCTACGCCTCGTCGTTGCGTGATGAAGAAGTACAACCAGTGGAAGAAGACCCCGACGGGAATAACGAAGAGTGTCGGCCAGAAATATTCAAAAATAGTGCCTGAGCTGAACGATACATCCCCTTTTAGAAACAAAAAAACACCTAGCAGAATCAAGATCGGGCCGAGAAAGGCGCTGCGATTCATATTCAATTTGTTCACTCCTACTGTTTGGATTCATTACTCTAAGAATACCATGATAGGGTACAAGTGTCTTCAGACTATAGGGAAGGACGAAGATCGGTCTGAGGACTGATTTAACTGCAAATCCTACAGCTAAATTCAACCAATTCGTCATTGGAAAAGGAATAACTGGATTTCCTACAGCTAATTTCGCATATTCCGTCCCAAAGCGCCTTAAACCCGAAATTTAACTACCTAAAATCCATTTAATTGAATAAATTCGCCCATTTGCGCTTGATTAGATGTAGTTTTTCCAGTTAATCCAATTCCAATCTACACAAGTGCCTGGAGGGGGAGTTGGCTGCGTACTTAGTGGGAGAAGGAGCTGTTGGTGGAGTAGATGGAGACGAAGAAGTTGGATGGGACTGTAAATGGCGTGGTTGCGGAGACAGGTGTTTGAGGAGCAGTGATGCAGGAGCGGTAATGCGGGTGAAGTAATAGCGGAGCAGTAATGCAGGTGAAGTAACTGAAGAGGCAGGAGCTTAGGATTCCCCATACGTCAAAAAGCCTTCCCCCCACAACGTGGAAGGAAGGCTTCTACAGAAGGGGCAGAAGCCCCTATAAACCCTTACTAGAAAAACTTAACGAGCTCATCCTTGATCTCGTTGTTCGAACCGCCGACCACCTTCTGGAACTGTGGTTTGTCGAACAGCGCTTGGATTTGCTCCGGATACGTCTGCGCAATACCGCGCAAGCGGATCGACTCATCGAACTTCGCCGGATGCGCAGTGGACAAGGATACCGTTACCTCACCAGCGACGGCGAGTTTATCGGCTGCAGCAACACCGCACGCTGTGTGCGGATCAAGCAAGTACTCGTACTTCGCGTGGTAGTCGCTGATCGTGTCGAGACATTCCTCGTTCTTCACACCGTACGCAGCGAAGTCAGCCTGAACGGTCTTGAGCTTGTCGGCAGGGATGACGACGCGGCCTTCAGCCTTGAACTGCTCCATGATCGCGTTAACAGCCGCAGCGTCCTCGCCGTACAGATAAAACAAGTAGCGCTCGAAGTTGCTCGCAACTTGAATGTCCATGGACGGGCTATACGTACCGCGGAACTCGCCTGGTTGATATACGCCTTCTTGTACGAATTTCTCAAGGATATTGTTTTCGTTCGTAGCAAGAATGAGCTTGTTGATTGGAAGTCCCATTTTCTGAGCTAGGTAGCCAGCAAAAATATCGCCAAAGTTCCCCGTCGGCACGCTGAAATTCACTTTAGCAGCCTGCGCCTCTTGTGGCAGTTGGAAGTAAGCGTAGAAATAATACACGGTTTGCGCCAAAATGCGTGCAATATTAATCGAGTTAATCGCGCGTAAATGGTAGCGGTGTTTGAACTCAACGTCAGCGAAAAGCTCCTTGATAATGCGTTGGCAATCATCGAAAGTACCTTCAACGGAAAGATTCAATACATTCTCGTCATTGACGGTTGTCATCTGAAGCTCTTGTACCTTACTCACCTTCTGGTGCGGATGCAGGATACAAATGCGGATGCCTTCTTTGCCGCGAACACCTTCAATAGCCGAAGCTCCTGTATCACCGGAGGTAGCTCCAAGGATGTGGATGATGGAGTTCGTTTTGCGTGAAACATACGAATACAGATTGCCAAGGAATTGCAGAGCAATATCTTTGAAAGCAAAAGTAGGTCCGTGGAACAATTCAAGTACATACGTATCATCACTTAGTCGCTTAACCGGCGTAACCGCTTCGTCACGGAACGTTGCATAGCTTTCATCAACAAGCTGCTTCAACTCATCGCGTGGAATTTCGTTGTTTACAAACAGTGAGAAAATTTCAAGAGCGAGCTCTGAATAGGAGAGCTTCGACCAGCTTTGAAGTGTGTCAGCGGATAGCTGCGGGAGGCTTTTCGGTACGAGTAGACCGCCGTCATTGGCTAATCCCATCAGGATCGCATCGATGAAGCCGATAGGTTCTACTTTGCCGCGAGTGCTAATGTATTCCATAGGAGTCCCCTTATACGATTGAATTTTCAGTAATTGTATCAAAAAACAGAACATTTGGACAGTGTACATCCATCACGGGCGCTCACCAGTCCAAACAAAAACAGGCTGTCCCATAAGGACGGCCCGAAATTTCTTTCATAGTGTAGTGTTCGAAATCCTACTCTTCCGCAGCAGCTACAACGATTTTCCAAGCGTTGCTGATCGGCGGCAAGCTTTTGGTCATCATAGGGCTATAAAAACCAATAACTTTCGTACCTTTAACAATTGCAGATTTCTGGGCAGGATCACCCTTGCCATTTACGATCGCTGTGTCTTTGTCGATGGTTAGAACAATTTCGTCGGGTGCATTCTCGGTTAGGCCTTCACCTTTAACGAGAAGGCTGCCATCTTCACGAACAACTTCAATGACACCTGCGGTGCCTAAAGCGTCTTTATGGACCGCTGTATCAAGCACCGTAATGTTGGATGCTGATGTTTGCGGAGGCAAGCTCATCGTCATTGCCAAGGAATGTTCAGCAGTGATTGTCAAACCAACGTGAAGATCAGCAAGCGTCAGCTTCGTACCATCTAGCATTTGGTAGGTGGTGTCTTTGCCCACATTGAGCACAATGCCGCCCAACCCCGTGTCTTGAATCTGAATTTGTCCGTGATCACCTGTTGTACGAATGGAGGTAATGACGCCGGTCGATTGCACTTTTTTAGTCGCTTCTTCCATTGTGATTCCGCTAAAGCCTCCTACCGCTGTATCGGGTGCCATAGCTTCTGTAGTACCTGTATAAGCCGCTCCTATTGTCAGCATGGTGGATAGGGTGAGGATCGCTAGTTTTTTTTTCATCATTATTTTCATCGTTGGCGACTTCCTTTCTGCATGTAAAATATGGTAAGATTTTGTTCTCATGGTGTTCGTATCTGTGACAAGGTTGCGGACGGGCAGAAAGTTTCATTTTAAATGAGTTACAGAGTGGACTTCACTTAGCTTAAACTATAGAATCAATGAGTATGCCAAGAATTCAAAAAGAGGTGGTAATGTTGTCTTTTGTTATGAAGCTTAACTGGTTTTTTAAAGAGAGATGGAAGTATTATGTACTCGCGGTCTCCCTCTTAATCGGTGTGAATATCTTAGCGACGATTCCGCCCAAAATGATCGGGAATATCATCGACCATATCCGTAATGGAAATTTAACAGCTTCCGGGCTTCATTATACGGTTTACTTGCTGATTGGGCTTTCGCTGCTCCTTTATGTCATGACGTATTTGTGGATCATCAACTTATTCGGTAACTCCGCTTTGGTGGAGAAGCTGCTTCGAGGGCGATTGTTAACGCATTTGTCTAAAATGTCGCCTCCGTTCTTCCAACGCAACACGACGGGGCAGCTGATGGCGCTGGCGACGAATGATATTCTTGCCATTGGTCAAACTTCCGGGTACGGGGTGATGACGCTCGTCTCTACGATCGTAGGGGCATCCGTCGTCATCATCACGATGGTGTCTCTGATTTCGTTTAAATTAATGCTTGCGGCGTTAATTCCGCTGCCTTTTTTAGCTGTGATGATTAATTTGTTAGGCAAAAAAGTGCGCGTGCGCTTCCTAGCAGCTCAGGCTTCCTTCGGTGTGATGAATGATCATGTGCTGGAATCGATCTCTGGCATCCGAGTGATTCGTTCCTATGTCCAAGAAGCGCAGGATTTGAAAGCCTTCGATAATGTTACATCGGATGTGATGAACAAAAACCGCCGTGTATCCATGCTCAACGCCCTGTTCCAACCGTTGACCTCGTTGATCGTTGGGCTCAGTTATTCAATCGGCATCGGATATGGCTCATATCTCGTGTTCCAAGGCGAAATCACGCTAGGACAGCTGATTTCTTTCAATATTTACCTCGGTATGCTCATCTGGCCGATGATTTCCTTCGGCGAGTTTATTAACGTTCTGCAACGCGGCAGCGCCTCGGCAGATCGTCTGGATAAGGCCCTGATGCAGCAAGCTGATATTGTTGACGCGGAGAAGCTTGTTCACGTCGCTGTGCCTGAACGCATCGCGATGAATGATCTGACGTTCACCTATCCGACTGCGAATCATCCAAGCCTCGTCCACGTCTCTTTTGAGTTGGAGCGAGGACAGACACTTGGGATCGTTGGCCGGACTGGCAGTGGCAAAAGCACGCTCCTCAAGCAACTGCTGCGCCAATATCCCATTGATCCAGGTAAGTTGAGCATCTCGGGTGTGCCCATCGAGCAAATCGCGTTAGATCAAATCAAACGCTGGGTTGCCTACGTGCCACAGGAGCATCTACTGCTATCAAAATCTATCCGGGATAATGTCGCGTTAGGTAAACATACGGCTTCACCTGAGGAGATTGCGCACGCCGTGGAAATGGCCTCTTTTACCCAAGATATTGCCCAGATGCCGGAAGGTTTAGCAACGATTGTTGGTGAGAACGGCGTGATGTTGTCCGGCGGACAGAAGCAGCGTCTAGCGATTGCGCGAGCGTTGTTGATTGATTCGGAGATTTTGCTGCTGGATGACTCGCTCTCAGCGGTCGATGCACGTACGGAAAGTCGCATTCTCCAGCATATCCGCAAGGAACGCGCGGGGCGTACGACACTCATTTCCACACACCGACTGTCAGCTGTGAGCCACGCGAACTGGATTCTCGTCCTAGATGAAGGGCGGGTCATTGAAGAGGGCACGCATGAGGAGCTTATGCAGTTTGGTGGCTGGTACCGGGAACAGTGGGATCGTCAACAGATGGAAGCCAGTCTCGAAGATTGAGAAAGGAGGACAACTATTTTGTCTAAACCGACTACGGCCAGACGACTCGTGTCTTATGCACTCGTCTACAAGTTCAGAATTCTCGGAGCGCTGCTCATTCTTTGTTGTTCAGTAGCTGCCGAGCTGGGCGGCCCTTATATAACGAAAACGATTATTGATACCTATCTTTCTACAGGTGCGAAAGAAATAGCTCCGGTGCTCAAACTGCTTGGCCTCTATATGGCTTTACTGTTAACAGCGGGTCTGTGTAATTATTCACAAGCCTATATTCTTCAATCTACCGCCTTACAAATTATAAAAAATATGCGGATGGACCTGATGGGTCACATTCAGCGTATTTCACTTCGTTACTTCGACAACACGCCGATCGGCCAAGTCGTCTCTCGTATCGCAAATGATACGGAAGCTGTCCGTGATCTGTTCATGAGCTTCATGGCCACGTTCGTTGTCAGCATGCTGCAACTAATTGGGATTTACGTCGCACTCTTCCTATTGGATTGGCGTCTAGCCATGTTCTGCTTGGTGCTGCCGCCGATTTTTGTGGTGATTATGTATGTTCATCTCAAATATTCGAAAATCTTCATCACCATCATGCGCGCTAGACTCAGCGATATGAACGCTATGATTAATGAATCGATCGTCGTGATGCCGATTATTCAGGCTTTTCGCCGCGAGAAAGTGACGCTGGATGAGTTCGAAGTACTGAACATGGATCGCTATGTGAACCAGCGGAAGCAATTTCAAATTTACGGCCTTTCCACACGTAATGTGGTGGGGACGATCGGCAGTTTGGTGACGGCGATGGTCATTTGGTATTTTGGTGGAAAATCGTTAGAAACCGCTATTTCGTTCGGGGTGTTCTATGCGTTTATTGATTATTTGGGTCGGGTATTTCAGCCGATCATCGGGATTTTCGATCAGTTAACGAATGCGCAGCGGGCTTTTGTATCGGCGGAAAAGGTGTTCACGATTCTTGACATGGAGGGTCAAGACGTTGAGCAAGTTGGCCACGTGCAGCGACCTGAGGGCATCGTGAAGTTCGATAATGTCACCTTTGCTTATAAAGAAGGGGAAAATGTACTGAAGGGTATTTCGTTCGAGGCGCGAAAAGGGGAAACGATCGCCCTAGTCGGGCATACGGGATCAGGCAAAAGCTCCATCCTGAATCTTCTCCTAGGCTTCTACGAGCCTGGTGAGGGCGCGATCACGATTGATGGCCGTAACATCAAAGGCATGTCCAAGCAAGCGCTGCGTAAGCATATGGGGATCGTGCTGCAGGATCCGTTCCTGTTCGCAGGGGATATCAAGTTCAATGTCAGCCTGTACAACCAGGACATCTCGCTCGACAGAGTGAAGGCTGCGCTTCGGGATGTAGGCGCGGCTGGCTTTATCGAGCAACTGCCGAAAGGCTACGACGAGCAAGTCGTCGAGCGGGGCAGCACGCTGTCCTCCGGTCAGCGGCAGTTGATCTCATTCGCACGCGCGCTAGCGTTCGATCCGTCGATCCTGATCCTCGATGAGGCGACAGCCTCCATCGACAGTGAGACGGAAGGACTCATCCAGCGTGCGCTGAAGGTTGTGAGTGAAGGGCGGACGACACTCATCATCGCGCATCGATTGTCCACGATCCGCGATGCGGATCAGATTCTTGTGCTGCACCGCGGCGAGATCGCCGAGCGGGGCAATCACGAGACGCTCATGGCGCTAGGCGGGCGCTACGCGAAAATGTACCAACTGCAGAAGGGTTCATCTGCAGTTGTAGGGTAAAGAAAGGCGCTTCCTCGATTGCTGAGGAAGCGCCTTTTGTGTTTTGGTTTGCTGCGGTGCACAGCGCGGCTGGTGCCGGCGACGACGGTCGCTGCGACTAGCCTGCCTAGGGGCGACGAGCTCCCGCGTCAGGGCCGTCGATGTCCCAGGCGACAGTCGGACGAACGCGCCGCATGAGGAGAGGCGCTTTCGCACCCGCACCCGCACCCGCACCCGCACCCGCACCCGCACCCGCACCCGCACCCGCACCCGCACCCGCACCCGCACCCGCACCCGCACCCGCACCCGCACCCGCACCCGCACCCGCAATAACTGGAAAACTTCCATCTATTTTCGGAAATTTTGCCCCTGATAGACGAATAGCTGGAAAACCTCCAGTTAATATCGCCGATTACGGGCTTGACCGCTGAATATATCCAAATTAACTACAGGAAATACAGTTAAGTTCCCTAAAGTGAGGAAAGTGGCGAAATTAGCTGTACTTTTTACAGTTAACATACGAGCGTGAGGTGGAGTAGTGGACAGTAGGCAGTAGTCAGTAGGTAGGGGATAGTAAATAGTAAATAGTGGGGAGGAGTAATGGATAGTGGACAGTGGGTAATGGTAATGGTAGTCGATAATGAGTTGTAGTGTAGAAGTAGAAGTAGAAGTAGTGAAGGGTGAGTAATGAATGTAAGTGAGTAGGAGTATAGTAATGAAAGAGTAAGAAGTAAGAAGTAAGAATAATGGGGAAAAGGCTGGAAGAAAACAGTCCTAAAGCTAATTTGTTTAAAACACGTGTCCCTCAACAGAGCTATAACCCAACATTCCCCATCAAATTGACTGGAACTCTAGTAACACGCCACTCTCCAACAGCACAACAAGCGGATAACTCATCAGAACAAGAATCTCTGCGACTGCCCACGCTGTACATCTACAACCTCCATGATAACACTCGACAACAAGCTATTTTCCTGCCCGTCCACATGTTAAATCCCTTATCTTAATATCCAATCTCTTAACCAACCCGTAATTTAGCCGCACTCTCTAATCAATGATTAAGCGATAAGTGAACCAATATTTCCATATTCTGTTTGACATGCAACTAAAATGTTGCATATAATAGGCGTATGGACAAACTTTTTAAAGCACTTGCAGACGGAACACGCAGAGAATTATTAGACATCTTGTTCGTGAGTAACGGACTATCCTTAACAGAGCTCTGTCAGCAAATGACGATGAGTCGCCAAGCTGTTACGAAGCACCTTTTGCTGCTGGAGGAAGCTAATCTGGTTACTGTCATGTGGCATGGCCGCGAGAAACTTCATTATCTGAACCCGGTACCGATCGGGGAGATTTACCATCGCTGGATCGGTAAGTTCGATCAGCGCCGAATTGAGGCGTTAACTAATTTGAAGCAAGCTCTTGAGGAGGATTCGAATCATGAATAAAAAGTCTTTTGTATATGTGACTTACATCGCAACGACACCGGAGAAGCTGTGGGCAGCCCTGACGAGCAGCGAGTTTACGAAGCAGTATTTTTTTGGTCGTGAAATCATTTCAGATTGGCAAGTCGGTTCGAGTTTTCACTTAATGAATAAAGACAAGACGGAGCATTACGGTGAAGTACTTGTCTATGAGCCGTATCGGTTGCTCACGATTACTTGGAGCATCAAGGATGCGGAAGGCGATCGGATGTCCAACGTGACTTATGAACTAACGCCATTGAATGGTACGATCAAGCTAACACTTCGCCATGAAGAGCTGTTGGAACAGGATATTCGTAAGGATGAAGGCAAGATCGAAGGATTTAACAATGGCTGGCCTGTCATTCTCAGCAATTTGAAGAGTCTGCTCGAAACAGGCAAGACGCTGCCAGCATTCTAAGCTTGAAGCCTTAAGCTAGTATCCCTGAAATTTATCTCATAGGAGGGAAAGATAGTGAGCGCAAATCAATCGAATTACTCGGTTAACAACGCGGGTGCATTTTCTGATTTTGCAAGTGTGACGGAAGGCATGTTGAAGGGTAAAATCTTTCTTAAAGACGCCCTACAACTAACGAGTATGGAAGTTTCACTTAATCATTTACCCCCGCAAGGGGAGATCCCCTTTTATCATAAGCACCAGCAGAATGAAGAACTCTACATCTTTCTTCAAGGGCAAGGCCAGATCCAAGTGGACGGCAACGAAATCGATGTGCACGAAGGCACGTCCGTTCGCATTGCACCTGATGGTGTGAGAGTATTGCGGAACACGTCGGCGACAGAAGGCCTGCATTTTATTGTCATTCAAGCCAAGGAGAACAGCCTCATCCAGTGGGTAGAGTCAGATGGAATCATTTTGGATCAACCGGTCCAATGGGCTATCCAGCACTAGATGTTATAATAAAAAACCAGCGGCAAGCAAAGACTTATGTTCAAGTCCTAGCTTGCCGCTGGTTCGTCACTTGTTCCTACTATTTCACCTTACGATCCCGGAGATAAGTCCACAGCATCAAAACAAACCCCGCCCCCGTCAATCCCGCGCCGATCCAAGGCAATGAAGACAGTCCTATGTGCGTAATCGCCCAGCCACCTAGAAAGGCGCCGCCAGCATTCCCAAGATTCAACGCAGAATGCGTTGAGGTGGCGGCGAGCTCTGGCGCGTCTTTGGCCAGATTCATGATACGAATCTGCAGACCAGGCAAAATCCCGAACGCCGCAATGCCCCATATGAATATGGTAATAATCGCGGCAACCGGGAATTGATCCGTATACGCGAACACGGCTAGAATAAGCGCTAACGCTGCGAAATTGCCGATCAAGGAAGGCATGAGCTTCCAGTCCGCCATTTTGCCACCTAAGATATTGCCTAGGGTGACGCCAAAGCCGAACAAAACGAGAATCCACGTTACGCTGCTCTCTTTGAACCCTGTGATGTTGATAAGAATAGGTGCAATATAGGTGAACACTGCAAACAAACTGCTGCAACCTAATGCGCCAATCAAGAATACGAGTAACAATTTCGGCTGCAATAGAGCGCGAACCTGTTTGGCAAGGCTGTTATTGGTTTTCTGTGTAATCTGTGGGATGAAGATGAGGATACCAATGAAAGAGATGATCCCCATAATGACAACGGAGCCGAAGGATGCCCGCCAGCCAAGATGTTGACCGATGAAGGTGCCAAGCGGTACGCCAAGAATATTCGCGATGGTTAGTCCCGCCATCATCACTGAAATGGCGCTAGCCCTCTTCTCAGGGCGAACCAAATTGGCCGCGATCACAGAGCCGACACCGAAGAAAGTGCCATGAGCCAAAGCCGTGATCAATCGCGCTACGAGTACAATTCCATAGGAAGGAGCAAGCGCGGCTAAACCATTGCCTAAAATGAAAATGAGCATCAGCATGAGCAGTAGGCGTTTTTGCGGCAGCTTATGAGTCAACATAGCGAGAATCGGAGCGCCGAATGCCACGCCAAGTGCATAACCCGTAATCAATTGCCCCGCTTGCGAAATGCTAACGTTCAAGTCATCGGCCACATTGGGCAGAATCCCCATAATAACAAATTCCGTCATCCCAATGGCAAAGGCGCCAACCGTCAGGGAGAAGAGGGAGATAGGGAACCGCTCTTTCTCGGTCACTGTCCCTTGTAAAGCTTGTGAAGTGTTCATAATTGCTTAGAGCCCACCTTTCTTTCCTAAAGGCTTAATCATACCACGAGACGTATCGGAAAAGGTGTGACAGTCTGTTCATTATTTTTCCAATTGTAAAGGAAGGATGGTAAGGGCAAGTTAAATTAGGCTACAAAAGGGATGAGACATTATTAAAATACTTGTTGACATTTATCTTTAAATAAAGTATCTTTAAATCAAGATAAACGAAGCGAACAAGAAACGAGGTGAAGCGACATGAGCGAAGCAAGAAACCAATCTTTAGATCTTTACATTGCCCTATCTAGAGCGAGTGAGTGGGTGAACGCCCACGGAGATCGAGATATTCGCAAGCATGGACTGAACCGCACAGAGTTTGGTGTACTGGAACTGCTTTATCATAAGGGAGCGCAGGCGATCCAACAAATAGGTAGCAAGGTATTAATGAGTAGCGGGAACATCACCTATGTGGTCGATAAGCTAGTCAAAAAGGAATTTGTTATACGTAATACCTCGACGGAAGATCGCAGATTAATTTTTGCTGAAATCACGGAAAAAGGGAAACAATTTATTGAGGACGTATTTCCGAAACACGCTGAAGTAATCGAGAACGCAGTAGCGGGGTTGACGGAAGAAGAGAAGCAGCTAGCAAGTCAGCTGTTGAAGAAGCTTGGCAGGTATGCGCAGGAAGGATTCAAGTAGTGATTGGGCTGACATCCACCTCAATCATGAATGGACTTCCATGATTTAAATGATAACATTGCACGCAAACTATCTTAAAACAAAGATTCTTAATATGAAGGAGTTGGCTATTATGACAACAACACAACAACAAACCGCAGGTATCCACCATATCACCGCTTTCGTACAACATGCTCAGGCAACTGTAGATTTTTATGCAGGTATTTTGGGTCTTCGTTTAATCAAAAAAACAATCAATTTCGATGCACCGGAAGTCTACCATCTCTATTTTGGTAATGAAGCAGGCAGCCCAGGTACAATCATTACCTTCTTCCCATACGCAGGATCTCGTAAAGGTCGGGTCGGCGGTGGTCAAGTTGGTATCACGACTTATGCCGTGCCAACAGGCAGCCTACCTTTCTGGGAAGCACGCCTAACCCAATTCGGTGTTGCCCATGAGAAAAATTCGCGATTTGGGGAAACGTATGTACAATTCAAAGACCCAGACGGCCTAAAACTAGAGATTGTTGAGCGCGAGCAAGGCGCGCCAAGTCAGTGGGCGTTTGGCGGCGTACCCGTGGACAAAGCGATCAAAGGCTTCGGCGGCGCTGTGCTCTACAGCACGGCACCTGACAAAACTTCGGAGCTCCTCGTGAATGTCATGGGGCTGAAAAAAGTAGGGCAAGAGGGCGCCTATGCACGCTTCACTTCCTTCGGTGACTTGGGTAACATCATTGATATCAATGTAACGCCTATGGATTACGGTGCTGGCGGTGCGGGTACTGTCCATCATATCGCATGGCGTGCCAAAGATGATGCTGAGCATGCGCTATGGAGAAGTCATGTAGCAAGCAACGGCTACCACCCGACACCAATCGTGGACCGTCAATACTTTAATGCGATTTACTTCCGTGAAGAAGGCGGCATCCTGTTTGAAATTGCTACTGATCCTCCAGGATTCGCAAGAGATGAAGCGCCAGAAGCACTTGGTGAAAAATTAATGTTGCCAGAATGGTTTGAAGCAAGCCGCGATCAAATCGTGCAAAATCTGCCGCCAATCGAAGTGCGGGTATTGGAAGGTGATGAGCAATGAAACATATCTATCAGCAAGGATCTGATGTGACTGCTCCCGTGCTCGTTCTGTTTCACGGAACGGGCGGGACAGAGAACGATCTGTTGCCGTTGGCGCAGGCGATTTCACCAACCTCCTCCGTACTAAGCGTACGGGGGAACGTCCTAGAGAACGGCATGCCGCGGTTCTTCCGTCGGCTGGCTGAGGGTATCTTCGACGAGGAGGATCTCATCTTCCGTACGAAGGAAGTGTACGATTTCCTCGACGAAGCAGCTGTCGAGCATGGCTTCGATCGCAACAACGTCGTCGCGATCGGCTACTCCAACGGCGCGAACATCGCGGGCAGTCTCCTGTTCCACTATCCGAATGCGCTTCGCGCAGCCATTCTTCATCATCCAATGGTGCCGCGGCGCGGCATCCAGCTGCCGGATCTCTCAGGTACCCCTATATTCATCGGGGCTGGCAAGAACGACCCGATCTGCTCACCTGAGGAGTCGGAAGAGTTAGAACGCCTGCTGAGTGATGCTGGATCGGATGTTCATGTGCACTGGGAGAATTCAGGCCATCAATTGACGCGCTCTGAGGTTTTTGCCGCAGCAGAGTGGCTCAAAGGAATCTCACTCTAATAGATGAAGAGGGGGATTGTCACCATGACAATGCTAGGGATTGATCCATCCGCACAAAGCGAGAGAGAGAACTATAAGCTGCTCATCGGCAGCATTATCCCGAGGCCGATTGCTTTCGTCTCGACCTTATCTACGGAAGGCGTCCTGAACGCCGCACCTTTCAGCTATTTCACCATCGTCACGGCAGATCCGCCGATGGTAGCCGTTTCCGTGCAGCGCAAGCAGGGTGTCCGCAAGGACACCTCCCGCAACGCGGTCGATACAGGAGCCTTCGTCGTGCATATCGCAGACGAATCCTATATCGACCAGATCAACCAGAGCGCCGCTGCGCTGCCTCCTGAAGAGAGCGAAGTGACGCTGGCGGGACTAACGCCCGTCATGAGCAGCCAGATCGGCGTTCCGGGCATCGCCGAAGCCAGCATCCGCATGGAATGCGTCCTCGAGCAGGCGATTCCGCTTGGCGGAACGTCGGATGCACCCGCGGCAGATTTGTTAATCGGACGTGTTGTATATTTTCACATCGATGACAGCTTAGTTGACAACGGACGTATTGACCCTCAGAAGGTGAAACCTGTTAGTCGATTAGCAGGCCACTCTTATGCGAAGCTTGGCGAGCTTTTTGAGATAGAGCGCCCCATTTAAAGAGAGACGAATTGCTTCGTTCTTACACAGAACGAGAGGCGATTCGTCTCTTTTTTTCTGACTTCGGCTTTCCCACCCGGTCTAAATGGAAAATATACAGCTAATTCTCGCAATTTCCTCCAAATTCAACGATTAGATGGAATTTATGTCGTTAAATCATCGAATTCCATGCGTATTCTCTTGAAATCTTGAAATTAAATGGGTAATTTCCAGTTAAATCACGGAAACACGAATTAGACGTGAGATTAGCTGTACAAATTACAGTTACTCTAGTGTTTGGCCCACGGCTGCCCGCATCCCTGCACGAGCAAGGGAGCGCGAACGTGGCTGCCGTATACAGAAGGGACGTACTTTTCAAGTACAGTCCCTTTTCTTGTATTTCTCCATAAACACACCGTCCTTGAGGGACGGCGGAGGCGGTTTTCTTGGAAGACTTACTTATATTACATTTTACAAAAAAGGTTTACCCACGTATGATGAGATAGCTATGTAATATTTGTTATCGTATAACGGGAACTTATTTCGATTCGTAACGTACTACTTCAAGTGATATTAACTTACGAGATCCGAAACGACGCGGAGAGAGGGAGTTCTAACAGGATGAAGCATGAGGATAAGGGTGGGTGGCGGTCAGATATCGCGCCTTACGAAAGACCACATATGAAGCACAGCGTGTGGCAAATCATCAATACAGTGGGACCCTTTTTCGTGCTATGGTATTTTGCTTTTCTAAGTTTGTCCGTTTCCATTTGGCTAACTTTCGTAATTGATCTAATAGCAGCAGGATTCTTAATCCGCATATTTATCATTTTTCATGATTGCTGTCACAAATCCTTTTTCAAAAACAAACTAGCCAACGAAATAGTCGGCACACTAACCGGAATATTAACCTTCGTACCGTACCATCAGTGGCGCCATACGCATTCCGTTCACCACGCATCTAGTGGGAATTTGGACAAAAGAGGCGTTGGTGACATCTGGACGCTAACCGTGGATGAATATATGCAAGCAACATGGCTTAAACGCATGACATATCGCCTGTATCGCAGTCCGTTTGTGATGTTTATCATTGGACCGATTTTCATTTTCTTGATCGATTACCGGTTTAACCGCCGGAAGGCAGGCATGAAAGAAAGAATCAATACGTATATAACGAATATCGGTATTATTGGCAGTATTGCTCTGCTTTGTTGGGGGATCGGATGGCAGTCGTTCTTGCTGATTCAAGGACCGATGTTCTTCTTCTCGGGTATGGCGGGAATTTGGCTATTCTATGTACAGCATAACTACGAAGAAACGTACTACGAGCATAATGAAGAGTGGGATTATGTGAAGGCCGCGATGCACGGCAGCTCATTCTATAATTTACCGCGTGTTCTACATTGGATTACGGGTAATATTGGCTATCACCACATTCATCATTTAAGCCCGCGCGTGCCTAACTATCATTTGGAAAAGGTGCACAACAAGAACGCAGCACTTCGCAATGTGCAGACGATTACACTGAAAACGAGTCTGGAATCTCTGAAATTCCGTATCTGGAATGAAGAGTCCAAGAAATTCATTCAGTTTAAGGATTTGAAGCAGTTCCGCGTGAACAGCCTGAAAGTGAAGCCGCGTATTGTGAAAGCTGTAGATGTGGAATGAGGAATTTGTGTCTGACCTGTGATTATCTGCAGGTTGGGCGCTTTTTTTTATCAAAATAGCGTTGAAATGCCCAAGTGGGCGCTGTATAATCCAACTATGATGTCAAAAAGTGAACGGGTGTTTATTAATGCAAATTTTAAAAGATGAAGTCAAACAAAGTATCCGCCAAGCGGCATTGGCCGAGTTCAAGAAGCATGGATATTTGAAAGCCTCCATTCGGCAAATTGCAGAAGCAGCAGGTATAACACCTGGCAACATCTATCGCTACTTCAAGAGCAAGGATGATCTCTTCGATGAGCTTATCCAGCCGATTCAAGAGCAGTTGGCAGAGGTGCTTAGAGTTAGTAAGCAAGAGGTAGATAATACCCTTTGTACCGCTTTATCCGATCATTTAGTCATTCTTCGCCAAATTGATGCCTCTCTGATGATCCTTTTCAAGGAGTCCAGTACGGAGCTAACGATTCTGTTGAACTTAAGTGAGGGCTCTCGATTCGCATCGGCGAAACAAGATATGATTACACTGGTACATCAGATTATTTCAGAGGTATTTACAGCGGAAATTGCGCCATCAGGCACGTTATCACAGAAAGATCAGCTTGCAGCGCGCATGATTGCATCGACAATGATTGAAAGTATTTGTCTTATTTTGCGCGACCATGAGGATGGCGATACGATCAAAATGCTCGTTGATGAACTGTTGTACCTGTATTGCACGGGTATATCAGAAAAAATAAAGCTAGCACAGGCATAAAATTTTTTGGATCAATAATGAACGCTTGTTTACTACTAGTTGAAGTGAGTGGAGGAGAAGAGAGAGATGAAATCCATTATTAAATGGCGCTGGGCAATTCTAGCGGTATGGTTGGTCGCGACGGTGTTGTTGACGGTTTTCCAACCCAATGTGAATGCGATCCTTGGACTTAGAGGGCAGGATCCGTTGCGTAGTGATGCACCGTCAAAGGTTGCCTCAACGATCCTGAACAAAATCAATGGTGTCGAGGGCACGAGCGATATCGTGGTTTTCCATAACCCCAATAAGCTGTCAGATGCCGACATGAAAGCGATCGAGGCCGGTATTACGAATTTGAAAAGCCATCAAGACCAGCTCGGCTTCAATCAGTTGATTGATCCGTTTACCATGCCTGAGGCGAAATCATCGCTGATTTCTGAGGATGGCACGACCTTGATGGCGAGCTTTTCTTTGGATAAAAGAGGGCGTCACGTCGAGGACATTAAGTTGGAGTTTGAAGATGTTCTGAAGGACATGAAGGTTGAGTATTACCTCTCTGGGGAGGATTTCATTCAGGATGATTATATTAAAGCTTCCGAGTCCGGTGTTGAAAAAAGTGCCGCGTTGACGGTCATTTTCATCCTCGCTGTCTTGGTCATTATGTTCCGTTCCGTCATTATTCCAGTAGTTTCCTTGCTCGCGGTCGGAATTTCGTACCTGGTGTCCATGGGGATTGCCGCGCAGCTCATCGATAAGTTCAATTTCCCAGTGACGAGTGTCACGCAAATGTTGTTGATCTTGATTCTTTTCGGGATTGGGACCGATTATAACATTCTCTTATTTAATCGATTCAAAGAGGAATTATCCCATGGCTTATCCGTGGATGAAGCCATTATTGTGACCTACCGAACAGCAGGTAAAACGATTTTTTATAGTATTTTGACTGTGTTTATCGCATTTGCTGCATTGACGTTATCCGATTTCGGTATTTATCAATCAGGTAACGTGGTTGCGATTGGTACGGCGATTCTCTTGCTCCAAATCGTAACGGTGACGCCATTTTTCATGAAAATGCTAGGGAATAAGCTCTTCTGGCCTTCCAAAGGATCGACAGGGCATAAGGAGAGTAAATTCTGGGCGGGCTTGACGAAAATTGCGGTGAAAAGACCAATTATTACGACGGTCATCATTCTGATTATAACGATTCCGCTTGCGCTTGCGAATCATCAGAAATTGTCTTTTGACCAGTTAAAAGAGCTTGGGAATGACCACCCGTCCACCAAAGGCTTCAGCCTTGTGGCGGACCATTTCAGCCGAGGTCAGGCGCTCCCTACTATGGTTGTTATTGAGAATGATAAACCGCTTAACACGAATGATGGTTTGGCGGCAATTGATAAGGTAACGGAGAAGCTGAAAACTATTCCTGGTGTCGACATGGTATCCAGCGTGACACAGCCGCAATCTAAGCCGATCGATGACTTCTATATTTCTACGCAAACGAAGACGGTTGCCGATGGTATTACAGCCTCGCAAAAAGGTGTTAATCAAATACGTGATGGTCTTACATTGATGCAAAGCAAGCTGGAGGCGCCGGATACGTCTAGCGTTGGTCAACTGGTAGAAGGCACAGGTCAAGTGCAGGACGGCTATAGCAAGCTAACAACTGCGCTAGATCAAGTGGCTAGCGGTATTGCGCAAGGTGCTGGCGGTGCAGGTGAGCTAAGTACGGGGATTGCTGCGCTGAAAGATGGCATGGATCAAGTGAGTGCCAATAGCGTTAAGATCACGGATGGTTTGACGCAGCTTGGTCAAGGGTATAGTGCTGTGACAGATGGCTACGGCCAAATTGAGGGGCAGCTTACAGGCATTCAGCAAGGACTTGTCGGCATGAATGGTCTGATTGGCGGGCTTGGCAGCAAATACAGCCAGCTGGCGACTGATGCCGACTACATCAAGTTGAAACAAACCGGTGAAGGTCTTGCCTCCGGTCTGACACAGTTGAGCGGCGGGTTAGGAGAGCTGGGCAAGAACGCAGCTAAGCTGAACAGTGCTTTCGCCGAGGCGACGCAAGGCCTGGCGCAAGTGAACGGTGCGCAGGCGCAGCTAGCGGCGGGACTTACGCAGCTGGAGAGCGGAGCCGCTGAGCTCGCCAAAGGGCTGAAGCAAGGCAGCGCGGGCAGCCGCGAGATCGCTGCGAACATGGCGAAGCTGAACGCTGCGCTAGGCAGCGTCAAAGACGGTCAGCAGAAGCTGAGCGAAGGCTTGTCGGGTCTCAGCGGCGGCATGGGCCAGCTGAAGGACGGCCTTGGCCAGAGCGGCAACGGACTCGGTGACGTGTCCGAGGGGCTGGGCATGACGAGCCAGTTCTTGACGCAGCTGAACGGCTCGAAAACGTTCTTTATCCCGAAAGAGGCGCTATCGAGCGCGGATTTCGGGAAGTCCTTGGACAGTTTCATGTCCAAGGATCGGACGATGACGAAGTTGATCGTCATCTTGAAGGATGATCCGTATTCATCGGCGGCGATGGATACGATTGAAGGTATTAATGCCGAACTCGCTGCGAGCGTGAAAGGTACTGTGCTGGAGAATGCGAAGGTCGGCGCAGCGGGACCGAGCTCGACGACGTACGATACGAACAAGGCGCAGCTGAAGTCGTTCAATAGCACCGCGATTATTGTCATCATCGGTGTGTTCATTGTCTTGTTGTTCGTCATTCGTGCCTTCTGGCCAGCCGTCTATATCATCCTTAGCCTAGTGATTTCCTACTACGTGGCGATGACGGCGACAAATGTCGTGACAGATAAAATCATCGGTGCCGACGGGGTTTCCTCCTTCGTACCGTTCTTCTCCTTCATCATTATTATTGCAGTCGGCGTCGACTACAGCATCTTCCTGATGATGCGTTACAAAGAGCTTGGTGAGCTATCGCCTTCGAAGGCGATCGTGCAAGCAGCGAAGCACATCGGCGGTGTGGTGATCTCGGCGATGGTGATCCTTGGCGGAACTTTCGCCACGCTCGTACCATCCGGCCTCGTTCTATTGGTCGAGCTAGCTGTGGCCGTCATTGTCGGGCTCATCGTGCTCTGCTTCATCTTGCTGCCGATGTTGTTGCCTGCGCTGCTGGCTATGCCAGAAGCACTACGGGCAAAGCGCGGCGCCAGCGTGCACAAAGTGTCGACAGAGAGTCGCACGGCATACGAATCGTAGTATACATCGAAAAGTGCCTTTCCACCTATTGTGGGAGGGCGCTTTTTTTTGCGTGTAAAAAGCTAAACGCGAGGTGTGCGTTTGGATAAAACTAGAAGAAAAAGCAGAACCTACTCGTAAAACACATGGGGGGATGACTATGGTCTCTCTAATTTTTGCTCTTATTCTGTTGGTAATCGGCCATCCCAAGAAACGTGCCCGCCAGCAAGATCACAGAATTGTTCCTGCTTATGTCACCTTGCTGCTAATCGCTCTCATCCTTGCTGTACTTCATGCAACGGGAACCGCTTATGTGCTAACGGACATGATGCAAAACGTAATGAATAGTCTAGTTGAAAAGGTAGGCGGATAGTTTGTCGTTATTGGGAAAACTCCTCAAAAAATCTGCCTCTAACGCATCGCATGGACCGCTGTCTGAAGCTACTCATGGACCCGATCTCGCAGAACAACAATTAAGCGGGAATCTCGAGAAGGACTTGCAGTTAATCCTTTCGACCACTCAGCATCCGTCGGATCTTATTGTTCGTGAACTTCTCCTCCAGATGGGGGATGGTTCGGAGATTCGTGCAGCCGTTCTCTATATTGATGGACTCGCTGAAAAGGATATTGTACACCAATGTGTCATTCTCCCCCTGATGCAAATGGGTCATCAAGATGAGGTTACCTTAACGTATATCGAGAAATTTGTGATAACAGCTAGCGGTATCAAGCGCGTAAACTCGCTCGCTGAGAGTATCAAGGGACTGCTGTATTCGAATACGCTTGTTTTACTTGATGGGATTGCGGAAACATTGCTCATCACTTCAGAAGGATGGGAGCATCGATTTGTAAGCAATCCGACCAGTGAACCGATTATTCGAGGCCCTCAAGATGCTTTTAATGAAGTGCTGCGCACAAATACGGCCTTAGTAAGAAGAAAAATTAAAGATCCCAAATTGGTTCTTTTTCCGATTCAGATTGGCACGCGCACGTTGACGGATGGGGCTATCGCGTATTTACAGGACGTAGCCAATCCAAGCATTGTTGGCGAAGTGAAGAGAAGACTGATGGCGATCGAGACCGAGGGAATCCTAGATAGCGGACAGCTTGAGGATTATTTGGAGGATTCGCCACTCTCGCCATTTCCGCAAATTAGCTCGACAGAGCGGGTGGATAAAGCGGCGGCAGCTATCTTAGAAGGTAAAATTGTCGTTCTAGTAGACGGCACACCATTTGCCTTAACCATGCCGATCACCTTTACGGAATTTCTACTATCGACAGAGGATTACTACACGAGTTATATCGCAGCCACGATGTTGCGCTGGGTGCGATTCCTAGCGATGATGATGGCGCTTATGCTGCCATCCATCTATATTGCGATTACGACGTATCATCAAGAAATGATTCCGACGGAATTGATGCTGGCCATTGCGAGCAATCGCAGCGGCATTCCATTTCCTGCCTTTGTAGAGGCGCTGATTATGGAGATTAGCTTGGAACTTTTGCGAGAGGCGAGTCTGCGACTGCCTGGCACCATGGGGCAAACGATTGGTATCGTCGGCGCGCTCGTGATTGGACAAGCGGCGGTTCAGGCGAATATCGTTGGCCCTGTATTGACCATCATCGTCTCCTTTACAGCGATTGGCGCCTTTGCCATACCCAATTACAATGCGTCCCTAGCCATCCGATTGCTGCGTTTTCCTATCATGATATTAGCCGCTGTTTTCGGTATTTTTGGTATCGTATTCGGCACCAGCGCGATACTCATTCACATGATTCATCTGCGCTCTTTTGGCGTTAGCTATCTGGCAGCATTGACCCCGCAATCGCTCAAAGCTGTGGATGATTCGATTGTCTTTAAGAAACCGGCGCCATCACTCAAATATCGTCAATCATTTCTTGGTCCTAAGAAGCAAAAACCTTAAGCGAGAAGAGGAGCATCCTTGTCATCTGCCCAACTAACAACCAAGCAAATTATGATTCTTCTCTGCTTTACTGTGTTTGGCACGATTTTTTTTACACTTCCACGTACGATAATGCAGGCTTCGGGGCACAGTGGATGGGTGTCGATTCTGGTCGGCAGCCTGATGGTGCTCCCCCTTCTCTGGCTAATCTCACAAATTGGTTCGTCTATGCAAGAGATGAGCATTATCGCTTATTGCCTGAGCCTATTCGGACCCTTCTTCGGCCGCGTGTTTGCGCTTCTCATTTTGGTGCCACTGGTATTTCTTTCAGGTACGTCCATCAGACTTGTTGGCGAATTATTCGTTACGCTGATTCTTCCAGAAACGCCATTGGAGATCATTGCGATCATGTTGCTCGTTCTGCGCTACTATTTGGCGAAAGGCGGGATGGCATCCATTGCACGCTGGGGAGAAGTGGTTATGCCTGGTGTTGTCGTATTGATCATTATTATGTTTGGCCTCTCTTTTCAAAAAGTGGATGTGGAACGCATACTGCCACTTTTGAATGCGTCCCCTATGGATGTGTTTAGGGGCTCTTTAGCCATTTGGAGCGTTTTCTCTGAGATTAGTGTACTGCTATTTATTTATCCGCAAATTAAGCATAAAAACCACATGTTCAAGAAGCTAATCTGGTGCACGATCATTGTTATGTTTCTATTCGAGGTTATCTTTCTAGTTACGATAGGAACTTTTGGCAGTGCATATACGCAGAGGCTTATGTTCCCGGTCGTCGAGCTAATTAAAGATATTGCGATCTTTGATTTTATCGAGCATCTGGAGAGTATCTTCTTGGCGCTATGGGTATTCATCAATGTGTCAAAGGGGGCATTAACGTTTTATGCTTGCTGTATCGGAACGCAAGACTGGTTCGGAACGAAAGATTATAAGGAATTGATGCTGCCTGTTTCCGTCATTATGTTCTATATTTCATTACTGCCCGACAATATTTACGTGTCCATTGTTAGTTTTGAAATTGCGAAAGGAGTCACCTTTTGTTGGTATGCCTTCATCCTACTCATCATCGTTTGGATCGCAGGTAAGTTGAAAGCGAGGAGAACAGCGAATGATCAGAATACTTAGAACGCTGCTATCACTGGGCCTCCTGCTGAGCGTAATCACAGGCTGTTGGAATCGCCAAGAATCGGATAAAGTCGAATACGTCCTTGCTGCAGGCATTGATCTGAATGATAAAGGGCAAATCGTTCTTACCGTGCTTACGCCTGTATTGGAGGCTTTAAAGCCAATGAGCGGTTTGAAGGCAGAGCAGAAGAAGACCTTGAGTGTCGTTGGGAATACCACGTTTGAGGCTGTACGATCCTATATTAAAATAACAGGCAAAAAGCTGTACTGGTCCCATTTGCAAATGTTATTAATCGGGGAATCCGCTGCAAAAACAGATGCGCGTTATTACTTTGACTTCTTCTCATCCGATCCGGAGCTTCGGGGTACGGCTTATATTGCCACAGTAAAAGGACGTGCGCTGGATATGCTGGAATCTAGTCCAGACATTACCGCTTTATCATCGAATTATCTGAAAGAAATCATAAAAAACTCGGACTTGGAGGGAAAAGCTGCCATGGTGTATTTATCTGAGTTTGCTCGAAAGCTTGCACAACCAACAGGTGCTCAGCCGTTCAGTCCGATTATTCGTTTAATTGATCAAAGCGATTACGTCAAAACGATTGTTGGCGTGGAGCCCTATGAGCAGAAGGACACCCATCAATCTACGTTATTTTACGCTAATGGAACAGGCGTGTACGCTGACGGGAAAATGGTAGGTACATTGAATGGTACGGAGACAAGGGGGTTTTTATGGGTTATGGGGAAATTAAAATCGGCACTTGTCGTCGTGCCCTGTCCGGATGAAACCGATTGTCACATATCCTTGGAATTATCCGGTGAAAAGGTCAGTAAACGAAGAGTGAGCTATCAGGACGGTCAAGCCAAGATTCAACTTCGCATTGAAGTGGAGTTCAATATTGGAGATAAGGCGAGTACCAGGTTCAAAACAGATCCCCAAACGATTGCCTATGTCCAAGATCAATTTTCCAAAACGATACAAAATGAAGTGAAAATGGCTTTTCACAAAGTTGCTGTCGACTATCATTCGGACATATTTGCTTTCGGCAACAGCCTGGAAGATCGAAACCCTAAACTATGGAAGCAGATTAAAGATCGCTGGGAGAATGAGATATTACCAGAGGCCGAACTGGACGTACAGGTCATCTCCAAGCTTCGCAGAACGTCAAGAACGCTCTATTCACCTTGGGTAAAGGCGGATCATTCTTAATTAGATGTAAGTGGGGGACGTATGATGCGCGGTATTATGCATGGTCGTCCTCTTTGCTTTGTCCCAAAACCTAAAAAAAACACAAGTCAGTGAAAAGCCATTCCATAGTTGAAAGCGCTGTATCAGGGTACGATAGACCTATAACATCGACGAAGATAAGTGAGGGGGGCCAGAGGATGGCGGTCAACGCACAAGCGGTAAAACAAATGAGTGGACGTAAGCAGATGAGCAAAGGTAAGTCCTTGCTGCGAACGTTTTGGAAGTATAGGGCGTTATATCTCATCTCGCTGCCAGGTATTATTTATTTTATTGTTTTCAAATATGTACCTCTGCTAGGATCAGTTATCGCTTTTCAGGATTACAACATTTTCGACGGCTTCACAGGCAGTAAATGGGTAGGTTTTGAACATTTCACCCGCATGTTCGCACACTATGATTTCCTCAATATTTTGAAAAATACAGTGCTAATCGGTGTCTATGATTTGCTGCTAGGCTTTCCGGCGCCAATCATTCTAGCCTTACTATTGAATGAACTGCGCATCGTGATGTACAAGCGTATTCTTCAAACGGTTGTGTACATGCCTCACTTCTTATCCTGGGTTATCGTAAGCGGGATTGCAATCGGCATTCTTTCTCCTTCAACAGGGGCTGTTAACCACTTTATCACTTGGTTAGGTTTTGAACCCATTTATTTCATGGGTGAAGAATCGTGGATTCGTACCGTGTTAATTTCCTCAGGTATTTGGCGGGATTCCGGTTATGGAACCATCATTTATCTAGCAGCTCTAGCTGGGATTAATCCGGATTTGTATGAAGCTTCTGAGGTAGATGGCGCCAATCGATGGAGACAAACGATATCCATTACACTACCCTCATTGTTGCCGACAATTATGATTTTGTTCCTCTTACACATTGGTAAATTCCTTGACTTTGGCTTCGAGCGTGTTTATGTATTCTTGAATCCGCTTAACAAAGAAAGTGGCGAAATTCTAGATACGTATATTTATGCGCAAGGTTTACAAGGTCAGCAATTTAGTTATACGACAGCTATAGGACTTTTCAAAGCCGTTGTAGGCGTGATCTTTATTGTAACTGGTAATCTTCTAAGCAAAAAAACAACGGGTGAAAGCTTGTACTAAGACGGAGGTGAACGCTATATGAATCGCAAGCCGACAGCCGGCTGGCAAGTGTTTAACGGCTTTAATATATTATTTCTATCACTCCTATCGTTAGCGATGCTCCTGCCGTTCTTAAACGTGCTGGCTCAATCGTTCAGTTCTTCGGAATCAATTGTGAATGGGAAGGTATTGTTCTGGCCTGTTCAGTTTACATCGATTAATTATCAATATGTATTTAGTGATGCGGCAATCTGGCGTTCCTTCGGAGTAACTGTGTATATTACTGTAGTGGGAACACTCATTAATCTGATCGCGACCGCCTCACTGGCTTATCCGGTGTCGCGTCCTGAGTATGCTGGCCGTAAAGCAATCGTTATTATGGTTCTAATTACGATGGTTTTCACAGCGCCGCTCATTCCTAACTTTATTTTGATGAAAAATTTACACCTGACGAACTCGCTTTGGGCCTTAATGATTCCTGGTGCGATCAGTGCTTTTAACTTCTTCATTATGCGTTCGTTTTTCATGCAAATTCCGAGTGAGTTAATTGATTCTGGTCGAATCGACGGTTGTTCCGAGCTCAGAATGATTTGGAATATTGTTTTACCGCTATCCAAACCGGTTATGGCTTCCTTGGGGATTTTCTACGCTGTAAGCCATTGGAATACGTTTCAAGCTGCCTTGTACTATGTGAATAAGCCTGCACTTTGGCCGCTTCAAGTGAAGCTTCGTCAATTGATTGTATCCGAGGACATCAGTATTGATCCGAATGCCTCCCAGTTCAGTGGACTTGCTCACATGGACCCAGAAGGTATCAAAATGGCGACGATTATTATCGCTACGCTTCCGATCATTATTATTTACCCGTTCTTACAACGTCATTTCGTTAAAGGTATGATGGTTGGATCGGTTAAGTCCTAATTAACATCGACAGATTTATACAAAAAAACTACTTTTTAACTCTTTTTACACAATTCTAAAAAAAAGACAATTCGAACTAAAGACAGTCCATAGTCGCTAATTGTAAACGCTTTTACAATGAGGGTATGAAAGTGTTAGTTACCTAGTCGATATGAAAAGAGGGGTAGAAATGAAAAAATGGATTCCCACGACGATGGCTGTCGTATTAATGGCCAGTGTGATGGCTGCTTGTTCTTCTTCCAAGACTGAGGATAAACCAGCATCTAGTGCTGGCGCGACTACAGCTGCTAGTACTAAGCCAGCAGAGAAAACAAAGTTCTCGATCTCCTTGCGTACACTTGCTTTCGGACATGTTGAGAAATCGCCTGATATTAATCAAGACAAATGGGTGAAAAAGCTTGAAGAACTAACAAACTCCGATATGAATATCGTGCTTGTTCCACACAAAGAATATGAACAAAAAATGATCCAAATGTTTGCAACAAATGATATCCCTGATGTCGTACAAGGCAGCGGTGGTGTGAACGGAAAAGAAATGGCAGGATCTGTGAAGGCTGGTGTATTCCAACCGCTAGATGAGTTGCTGAAGAAATACGGTCAGAATTTGCTGAAAAAAGTGCCGAAAGACGCTTGGGATAACGTAACGTACAACGGTAAAATCTATGCGATTCCGGAGTACTTGTCCAACCCGTCCCGCCGTTCGATCTTTATTCGTAAAGATTTGCTAGACAAAGCAGGTTTAGGCGTGCCGAAAACGGTAGATGAGTACATGGCAGTTCTGCGTAAGTTCAAAGAAATGGGTGTTGAGAACCCGTACATGGGCCGTGAGAACTTCAAGTATGCCGATTCCTTCTTCGGGGCTTATGATGTGTATCCGTACTTGTCGATGTTCGAGAAGTCTGGCGATCAAATCTTGCCGAAATTCTTCGATACAGAGAATATGACGAAAGCTCTGCAAACGTACAAAACGATGTTTGACGAAGGCTTGATCAACAAAGAATTCGCAACGATTAATGCAACGGTGTTCAAAAACACGATTCTTGCAGGCAAAGCAGGTATGTGGTCCATGAACGCCAATGAAATGCTGCAATGGGAGACACAACTGAAAGCGACAGTTCCAACGGGCGATATCGAAATTATCTCATCCCCGACTGGACCTGATGGTAAAGGTGGTCACTACTTGTATGGACCAGCGCCGCGTGCTTACTTCATAAACAAGAACGTGAAAAATGCCGAGCAAATCATCAAGTTCTTCGACTGGATGATGTCCGATGAAGCTGAGAAATTCTTCACATTCGGTATCCAAGGCGACACGTATACAGAAGCTAATGGTAAAATCGACTACAAAGCACCAACAGATCCAGCTGCAGTTGATGAAGAGCGTTACCGTCAATCTTTCTTGTGGCTTGTTCAAGATACAACTTATAATAAGGGTACTCTTAGCTTGACAGAAGATGGCAAGAAATTGATGAACGTGTATGATACGACGTTGAAGAATGAAGGACGCGATGGTATCAACTTCGAGCCACGTCTAGAATCTTTGATGAAAAATCCTGATATTTCACCACTTTCTGACCAAGCGCCTCCAGTTATTCTTTCCCACATGGTGAAAATGGTTTATGGTAAAGAACCGATTTCCGACTGGCCGAAAGTATTGGAAGAGTGGAAGTCCAAAGGTGGAAACGAAGTCATTAAGGAAGCAACAGAGAAATTTAATAGTAAAGATTCCGGTACGACTGTGTCGATGCCGCGTAAATAAGCTCAAGTATTGAGCATGCCGCCTCCTCACGTACCCAACGGTGCGTGGGGAGCGTGCATTTCATCCCATTTTGAAAGGAGAGTTTCTCATGTACCGCATACTCATTGTCGATGACGAACCGATGATACGCAGAGGATTACAGAAGCTTGTGGAACAATCGGGGCTGCCCATTGAAAGCTTGCGAACGGCTGAGAATGGTGTTGTCGCAATGCAGCGGATTCAAGAGGAACGACCTGACTTCCTTTTTACAGATATTCGCATGCCGAAAATGGATGGTCTAGAGCTGTGTGCGCAAATTGCTGAGATGGATGCTGACATTCAGGTGGTTGTGATTTCTGGCTATGGCGATTTCGAGTATGCGCAGAAGTGTGTGTCTTACGGGGTCAAAGAATATTTGTTGAAGCCAGTCAACATCAAGGGGTTTCAGCAGGTATTAGAGAAACTCATTCTGAACAAAAGCAAGGTGAGCTCGGAGTCATTTGTCGCCGTCACGAAGCTGGAGAGCTGGGCTACTCGTTTGGAGCAAGCGGTATGGATGCTGCAACAAGAGGAGCTGGACCGAGATCTCGAAGAGATCAAAGCGGAGCTAGGTGCCTATAAATTAAAGCTCAATCGTATGAGTGATATTGTGCAGGAAATCTATACGCTTGTACACGGGCGTCTCATCGTTCGCGATGTGTATATGATTCAGGAAGAGCCGCAGATCTCTGCTTCGCTGAGCGAGGAAGATGTGTGGCTGTGGTTTACAGCCTCTGTGAAAGGGCTGTTGCAAGAGCTCAAAAGCAAGCGCAAAGGCAAGCAGAAGGACCCTGTTGAGGAAGCGAAACAGTACATGGAGAAGCATCTGGCGGAGGAAGTTTCCTTAGAAGAGGTGGCTGAATTCATTGGACTCAATCCCTCATACTTTAGCCAATTGTTTAAGCAAAACACGCAAGAAACCTTTGTTCAGTATCGAACACGTCGCCGTATGGAGAAGGCGAAGAAACTTCTTCAGCAGCCACATTGGCGCATTACCGATATTTCCGGTGAGGTTGGGTATGCGGATCATCCGCATTTTACCAAAACGTTCAAAAAGTATGAAGGCTGTCTACCCTCGGAATACCGTCAGCGTATGGGGATCCGATAATGAAGAGAAAGTCGCTATCGCGTCAAATCTATGCGTATTTTCTCATCGTCATCGTGCTCTCGTTGGTGTCTGTAGGCGCTGTCTCCTACGTGCAGTCTTCGCGGGCGCTGGATGATCAAGTTAAGCAATATATGGAGCAGATGGTCGATAGTGCGAACTATCAGACAGATAGCTATTTACAGGCGTATGAGCTGCTCAGCAATGCCTTTTCGTCGAATTCGGATGTGCGGGCGTTTATGGAAATCAAGCCAGATGATGGTTATGAATACTATGTGTATTCGGAAAAAATCAAGGAATTCGCCCGAATTTCGGTCACTTCCGTCATTACCCTGTATAAACAGCTAAACATGAGCTACGTCGTGGGCCAGCACGGTCGATCCGTTATTTATGAGAATCAGAACCTGCTGAATTTCGATCCAGTGCTTGTCCGTGAAAAGTTCGACTACTTGATGAAATCAACGCCTGGTGATGGCAAAATTGCGCTGCTCAATATGAGTATCCGTCCTGTTGATGAAGGATCCGTTGTAACGATGGCTCGCAAAGTGAGGGGTCCCTCCTATGGGGATGCCAACCGCGGGGTGGTCGCCATTGAAATCAAGTTAGATGAACTGGCGAAGACGTGGGATCGTGTTAGTTTGGGGAAAGAGGGCTTTTTCTTCATTGTGGATGACGCCGGTAACTACATTTATCCACGTACGATGAGCCAACGCAAATCGCAGGATGAGTTAGCTTCGCAAGTGCTGACAAGTGGAAATCAAACGTTTTTGTCCAAATACAACGGAGAAGAACGTATGTTTGTATCGAGAAAATCAGGCTACTCCGATTGGAATCTTGTCGCCTCTATGCCCGTGCAAGAGCTGCGTCGACCTGCTAACACGATTCGAACAACGACGATCATTGTAGGTCTGGTTACTCTGGCTGTTGCACTTGTGCTTGCTTCTCGCTTTGGTCGCTCCATTATTCGGCCGATTCGGGATCTCAAAGACAGCATGCGGGAGACGGAGAAAGGGAACTGGCAGTATATCGAGGACGCGGGGAGAACGGATGAGATGGGCGGACTCATTCACAGCTACAACCTGATGGTAACGCGTCTATCGGATATGATCGAGCGGGTATATGAGGCCGAGCTGGAGCAGCAGAAAAATGCTCTGGAACTTGGCGAAACCAAGCTCGAACGGCAGAGGGCTGAATTTCAGTCCCTGCAGCTGCAAATTAACCCCCACTTCTTATACAACACATTGGAAACGATCAATTGTTATGCCATTGTTCAGGATTCAGGAGAAATTACGGAGATGGTTGAAGCGATGGCTTTCATGCTT
The DNA here is from genome assembly GCF_013204845.1 of Paenibacillus qinlingensis. GTDB lineage: Bacteria > Bacillota > Bacilli > Paenibacillales > NBRC-103111 > Paenibacillus_E > Paenibacillus_E qinlingensis. Next base: position 81,158 of record NZ_JABMKY010000027.1, on the reverse strand, counting down.
CGCTACTCCGTCCAGACCAACATAGAAGAAATCACGGTTGCGAATGAGCTGAATCATGTGCGGAACTATATGATTATTTTGCAGCATCGAACGGAGCGGGAATTCGAGATTGATGTAGCAATCCCGCCAAGCCTGCTGCTAGAGAAGATGGTCCGCTTGACGTTGCAGCCGTTGATTGAAAATATTTTTCAGCATGCTTTTCCAGATGGTGTGGAAGAGCGGCATATCATTCGAATTGATGCCCGCAAAGAGGGTGGTTTGTTCCAGGTTTTCATTGAAGACAACGGCGTGGGCATGATGCCGGAAAGACTGGCGGAGTTACGCAGAAAGCTAGAGGAGAACCGTCTGGCGGAGCCGGAAGAAGCGAGCACTGGGACCAAGCGTGGTGGGGGCATCGGACTGATGAACGTCCACCGACGGATTCAAATGGTGTTCGGCGAAGCTTACGGGCTGTCCGTTGTCAGCGAGTGGGGGCGCGGTACCTGCATCACGATGACGATGCCGGAGACGGCGCGGCCTCGGCTGCGCGGGTGAATGGAGGGGCGCCAGGGAGTCAGGGAGCAAACCGAACCCTTCTCTGCCCTACGGATTGCCCCTTCGCGCCCGTCCCCGTCCCGTCCCGTCCCCCGCCGCCTCGTCTTACGGACACAGGGGACGCTATTCGGTCTTTTAGCGGGATTCACATGTTCTAACGGACAACATAGACGTTATTCCCTTGTTAGGGGGACTATTTTACCCCCAAAACAGTAAATAGCGTCGGTTGCGTCCGTTATACGAGGAAATTGTCTTTTTATTAGAAATAGCGTCGCTCGTGTCCATTACAATTACAGGTAGTTACGCTGCACAAGCAGCGATTCAAATAAAAATAGATTACATCCATGGGAGGATATTACAATGAACATCAACTTAACAGGGAAAATAGCACTTGTCACAGGATCGAATGCAGGGATTGGACGCGCAGTTGCACTTGCTTTAGCTAGCAATGGTGCGAAGGTAGGCGTGAACTGCTTGAACAATGTAGCACAAGGGCAGGAAGTTGTTGCAGAAATCCAAGCTTTAGGCGGGGAAGCGGTACTAGTACAAGCAGATGTAACGAATGTGGAGCAAATCGACAGACTTGTGAGCGAAGTGGAGCAAGCGCTTGGTGGAACGATCGATATTCTTGTGAATAACGCGGGTCACCTTGTACAGCGCGTACCCAATGTAGATATGTCCGAAGAAATGTACAACCGCATCATGGATGTCAACTTGAAAAGCACCGTATTCGTTTCGAAACGAGTGCTCCCTGGGATGAAAGAAAAAGGCTATGGCCGGATTATCAACATGACATCCGTAGCTGCTCATAACGGTGGTGGACCTGGCGGAAGTGTGTATGCAGCAAGTAAAGCAGCGGTTCTTACTTTCTCTAAAGGTTTGGCAAAAGAAGTTGCAGCTAGCGGCATCACTGTGAACAACGTTTCACCGGGTTTCATCGGCAATACGATGTTCCACGCGACATTCACAACGGATACAGCGCGCCAAGCAACAATTAATGGCATTCCGCTGCAACGTGAAGGAACTCCAGATGATGTTGCTGGCGCAGTTCTTTACCTAGCTTCCAATTTAGCTGCTTACGTAACAGGTGAAACGATCGAAATCAACGGTGGGATGATGATGCGATGAGTACCGCGATCCCCTTAGCCGCTAAAGTAGAGACGTTGACGTGGGCGGGCCAAACTGCCCACAAACTCCAAGAAGAAATCGACAGGCTGCAGCAAGCAGGCAGCCTGGTCGTTCCTAAAGAACCTGGTGGTTGGTGGCACCAGTATGTTTGTCCACACCATCATACCGAACTGATGTTCGATGAAGCTCGTGTAGATGCTTCAGAATTTCTGTGCCCACACGGTTGTGTGATTACAGGTGATGCCTACCGCGGTGCGTGGCTTGTATTTAAGCACCAATCCTTGGCACGTGTGGCGCTGCAGTCGGCTGCTGTTTATGCGGCCCTGGGTGACGTTTCCTATGCACAGATCAGTAAACGTTTGCTTGTCGAATACGCCGAGCAGTTTCCGCTCTATCCCGTGCATCCAGAAGCACAGAGCTGGATGCTGAAGGGACGCGCATTCCACCAAGCGCTGACCGAGGCGATTTGGTCTACAACGCTAATTCGCGCCTATTTACTGCTTCGCGATGGAGGCATTACCTTCGATGCGAAGGAACAAGTTGCGATCGACGTGTTCTTAGGTTTGTTGGCGGGAAGCATGGAGGAGTACCGGCATATTTTGATCCATGAACGGAACAATGCGGAGAACAACTATACCGCTTGGCTGAATGCGTCTTTATCTTGTGTGTATGCGGCGAGAGGCGATCAAGCGCTGCTTGAGGCACTTATTGAAGGCCAAGGAGGCTTCATTCATCATCTTTCCATCGGCGTGAAGGCCGATCAATTCGAATTCGAAGGAAGCACGTATTACCATGTCTTCGTGCTTCGTGCCTATCTGATCGCTGCCGAAATGGCGCAGCGCTTCGGCATTGATCTCTACGCCACGACAGGCGCAGAGGGGCAATCCATGCGCGGCATGCTCGAAGCGTTGGCCGACTTGGCCGACGACCAGGGCGCTTTGCCGGCCCTGCATGACGGGCCGCTGGAGCGGGGCCCTTACGCCCGCGAAATCGCCGAGATCGCGGAGCAGGGGCTCGCGATCTACGGCATCGCTGGCCTCGCGAAAGTAGCGCGCGAAGCGTACCGGCAGCTAGGCGCTGCCGGGAACGAGCAGCTCGAGGCGCTGCTCTACGGTGGAGGCGCTGACCGCGCCGCTGCCTCGGAGCCGCGCAGCTCGCGGCTCTGGCCGGACGCGGGCTTCGTCATCGGCCGCATCGCGGGGAACCCGCTGTCGTTCCTCGCCGATTTTGGCGAGCACGGCGGTTCCCATGGCCACTACGACAAGCTGCATCTGACGTTGATGCACCAAGATCAAACCCTGACACCCGATCTGGGGATGGTGCCTTACGGCTCGTCCATGCGCAGATCGTGGTTTGCCGAGACGGCCAGCCACAACACCGTTTCGCTGGCGGGTCAATCACAAGCGCCGCATGAAGGGCGCCTAATACACTACGAAGCAACAGAGACTTCGGTGTACGCTTGGCTGCAATCGACGGAAGGTTATGAAGGCTGTACGATGAATCGACATCTTTTGCTAACGGATGATTGGATGTTGGATTGGTTCCAAGTAGAGCTTTCTGGCAATCAGCCGCAAGCGATTGAATGGTGGATGCACCCGGTCGTAGCGGTAGAAGCTTCGCAACAACCACTTGACCCAGAGGCTGCTTATCAGTTACTTATTGCTGAGAAGGCGGGGGACATTACGACAGTCAAGGAGCAGCAACTGCCCATGACTAGCAGATTCGTGCCGAATGAAGGCGTTGCCGGCAATGGAGCGGGTGAACTGCAAGCTTTGTACAACCTCACCAACGCAGACGCTGTCATCTACCACTCTGCACTCGTTCAACCAGGCGATGAGATTGTGGCTGTTCAGACACCAGGCGATGCCGTAGACCCTAGTCGCTCACTTACAGCCATGCTTCATCGACGTCATGATCGTAAGGCGGATTTCATTCATATGTATCGCGCAGGCAGTGCCGTGCAGCTTTCACAAATGACGGATAATGAAATTAGCATAACCGTTCCTAATGATTCTGTTCGTGTTAAAATGACAGATAAAGGATTACAAATTTTATAATTTGTCATTCGGGCTTTTGTTCGAAAGATATACGCGACGCGCAGAAATTCATCATCGAGCTTAAGAAGTCGCCATCATCTTCGCACTCATTGTCATAATTAATCAAGCCTCACTACCGAGCCTGGAGGGGAATTATCCATGTCATTATCGCCACTTTACGAACCACAGAGCGGTGTGTTAACCGTACAATACGAGCCGAACGAGAAGACGGTGCTGCTGGAAAACCCGCCTCGCTTCACGTGGATTCCGGCACAGCTGGAGCATGATCGTTATGTGCTTCAAATCTCAGAATCGGAGGTTTTCTCACCGACAGAGACGCAGACCGTGCAACCAATCCCCTATAACTTGTATACACCTGATGCTGCGCTCAACCCAGGCACATACTACTGGCGTTATGCCCTGCTTGAAGAAAATGGCGAACATACCGCATGGAGCCGCACTCGCCGCTTCGAAGTACCGGCAGATTTGCCGGAAACACCCCTGCCTAGCAGAGCTACGCGATACGCAGAGGTTTCTGCTCAGCATCCGAGATTATGGCTGCAAGCTTCGGAGGTAGAGGCCTTTCGTGCCGAGCTAGCGACGGATCCAAGCTATTGCGAATGGGATGTTTTTTTCGAGAAGTCAGTTAAGCCTTGGATCGAACGAGATCTGATTGCGGAGCCGCGTCATTACCCAGGAAATAAGCGAGTTGCCAATCTGTGGCGTCAGATGTATATGGATACACAAGAAGTCTTGTATGCGGTACGTCATTTGGCCGTAGCAGGAAAGCTGCTCAACAATGACACACTATTAGATCGAGCGAAAACCTGGCTGCTTCATATCAGTACTTGGGACATTAGAGGGACGACGAGCCGCGACTATAACGATGAGGCTTCCTTCCGAATGGCTGGCGCCATTGCTTGGGGTTATGACTGGCTTTATGATCAATTATCAGAGGATGAAAGAAAGCATATTCGCCACGTTCTGCTCGAACGTACACGCCAAATCGCGCAACATGTGATCGAACATTCCAAAATTCATCACGTACCGTTCGACAGTCACGCCGTTCGCTCTTTATCCAGTGTGCTTGTGCCTTGCTGTATTGTTCTTTTGCAGGAGGAGCCGGAGGTTCAAGAATGGTTAGACTATACACTTGAATATTATGCATGTCTCTACTCGCCGTGGGGCGGGCCGGATGGGGGCTGGGCCGAAGGTCCGATGTATTGGACGACGGGGATGGCTTTTGTTACGGAAGCGATGAATTTGCTGAAAAAATATACAGGCATTAACTTTTATAAGCGGCCGTTTTTCGCAAAAACAGGTGATTTTCCGCTGTATGCGTTCAGCCCTGACACCCTGCGTGCAAGCTTTGGCGATCAATCGACATTGGGAGATCCAGTTAGTTTGAAAACGGGCTTCAACATTCGTCAATTTGCAGGTGTGACAGGAAACGGTTTGTATCAATGGTATTACGAACGGGTTCGTGAGACGGATACAGATTCCGAAATGAAGTTTTACAACTATGGTTGGTGGGACTTCCGTTTTGATGAAATGGTCTATCGTCACGACTATCCGCAGGTTGAGGCTATCGCGCCTACCGATGCAAATATTCAATCGGTCAAATGGTTCCGTGACATTGACTGGGTCGCTTTCCATTCCAATATGGCGGATCCAGAACGTCACATTATGCTCCTCACGAAGAGCAGCAAATATGGATCTGTCAGCCATAGTCATGGCGATCAAAATGGCTTCTTATTGCATGCCTACGGAGAACCGCTGGCCATTGAGAGCGGCTACTACGTGGCGTTCAGCTCCACAATGCATATGAATTGGCGCAGACAGACGCGCTCAACGAACAATATTTTGATCGACGGACTGGGTCAATACGCGGAGAAAAACAAAGTGCTAAATATGGCGGCCAATGGTTTCGTCGAGGTTGCCGAGCAGCGCAAAGGCTACGGTTATTCCCGCAGCAACGCAACCGCGGCCTACCAAGAATATGTGCCATACTTGGAACGGTATGTGCGGGAACTTTACTTCTTCGGTACCTACGTTGTGGTTGTCGATCATATCGATCTCGCGCAGGCTGGTACCGTAGATTGGCTGTTCCAAACGCTATATGAGATGAAACTGAATGGACAGACCTTCAAGGTTCAAGGCCGTAAGGCTGATATGGACGGTCGGTTCGTCTACTGCTCCTCAGGAGAGCTGGAGCTTACACAACATCAGAGTTTCACCGACATCGATCAATCCGAAATTGAAGGTTTGCCGCCACACTACCATTTGAAGGCAACGACGAAGTCAGCCCGAAGCCATCGTATTGCAACTTTGCTTGTACCGATCAAACACGGCGAACCGAAATACGTATCGTATTTCATGGACGATCAAGGTTTCGACGTTCATATCTACTTCACCGAAGATGGTATCACGAACCGCGTAGAAGTGCCAAAGGCCTATTAATATCTCCGTATTTATCAAGCGATTCCAAGGTCAGCGTGAGCTGCTGAGGGGTCGCTTTTTTGTATCGCTTTAAAGGTTAACTCATAAAAAATCCCCCGAACGGGAAAGTTATGTGGGACGATAAATCTATAGAAATCAAACATCATATCTAAAGTTCACACATTGTAAGGGGTACCATTTTCACGGCATAATAAGGACATAAAGACATTCACTTAAAACGAACGAGGGGGATTTACATTGGTGAAAAAGTATAAAGCACTAACAGTTATTGGAGCAGGCGTGCTAGCAATGAGCTTAACAGCATGCGGATCGGATAAAGGAAGCACGAGCACGGCTTCACCGGCTGCAGGCGCATCAACAGCACCAGCTGCTACAGCAAAAGCTGAAAACGTTACGATCACATTCCAAAATATATATCCAGATCCAACAGATCCGAAAAACGGTATGTTGAAGAAAATTGTTGCTGACTACCAAACGAAAAACCCGAATATCAAAATTGAGCTTGATTCGTTGAACACGGACCAACAAAAGCTTAAATTGAAAACTCAAGCAGCTTCCAAAGAAGTGCCTGATATCACTATCGTTAACCCAGCAGCACAAATGCAACCTTTCGTAGATGCGGGCCTATTCGCACCACTGAATGACATGGTTGAGCAAAACGGACTTAAAGATACATTCCAAAGTGGAATTCTTGACTTCTACAGCTTCAACAAGAACATTTACGCATTGCCAGATGGTAACAACATCGGTGTTATTTACTACAACAAAGATTTGTTCAAACAAGCTGGAATTGCTGAAATTCCAAAAACTTTCGAAGAGATGGTTGCGGACGTAAAAATCTTGAAATCCAAAGGCATTCAGCCAATGGCGATCGGTGAAAAAGATTCCTGGACGGGTTCCTTCTTGTTCATGAACGTATTGCTTCGCACAAATGGCGGCCCTGGATTCTTGCAAGCTGTTGTTGACGGTAAGAAAACATTCGCTGATCCAGCATTCACGGATGCAGTTAGCTCCTTTGAAGATTTGATCCAAGCTGGCGCGTTCCAAGAAGGCGCAACTTCCTTTGATTACAACGCAGGAGAGAACTTGTTCAAAACAGGTAAAGCAGCTATGTACTACATGGGTAGCTGGGCAACTGGCGGTATCGAAACTTCCTCCGTTAACGGTAAAGTTGGCGTGTTCCAATTCCCTACAGTTAAAGGGAAAGGTAACCCTGATGAGTTCATGCTGGCTCCAGGATCTGCATTCGCAATCTCTGCAAACAGCAAACATTTAAAAGAGACGAAAGATTTCTTGAACTACTTCATGTTGAACTTCCCTAAAGAAGCTTTCGCAGTTAAAGGCGCTGTTGGTTTGGCTCAAAAAGTTGACGGCGACTTCAAGGCTGCTGGATACTCCGATATGGCAATGGATGTTCTTGCTTTGTTCAAAAAAGTTAAAGGCGGCGACCTAGCGTTCGATAACACAATGAACCCAGGAACTGCGCAAGGTCACTTAACGAGCATTCAAAACCTTTTCGTACAAAAAGTTGATCCTGCAACTGTAGCGAAAGAGCACCAAACCGCTTACGACACAAATAAAAAGAAATAAATAAATAGATTTGATGTAGTAGCCCAATAGGGAATTTACCTAGAGCGCCTCAGAGGTGCTAAGGGTAAGTTCCCCATGGGTATATCTAACCCCATGAAGGAGGCGAGCCAAGTGAATGTGTTAAGAGTCTCCAAGTGGACGATTGCCATGTTTGTACTGCCCTGTTTGATCATATATGTTGGCCTTGTGTTTGTACCTATTCTCGTATCCATGTACAGTGGATTGCTGGAATGGAATGGGATTGGCGCTTCGAAGTTCATTGGTTTAGAGAACTTCCGCACGATGCTTTTCCATGATCCTATATTCTGGCCATCTGTCAAACGCACATTAATGTTTGCTGTGTTTTCCATGTGTGAAATCCCGATTGCATTGGGTGTAGCCATTTTGCTAAATCGTTTTATTAAAAAACCGAATTTCCTTGTTTCTGCTTACTTTTTACCGGTTATTTTATCTGTAGTTATCATTGGGCAATTGTGGAAAACAATTTACAATCCAGCATCAATGGGTGGTATGCTCAATCAAGTTCTAGATTTACTAAACTTACATAGCTGGACGAGATCATGGTTAACGGATCCCAAAATTGCTATGTATTCCCTTTATTTTGTAGCCCTATGGCAGTACTTGGGGTATCACACCTTAATCCAGTTTACTGGTATTCAGAACATCCCGGCTGATATTTATGAAGCTGCGCGTCTGGATGGAGCAGAAGGCCTTAAAGCCGACTGGTATATCACTTTCCCTATGAATATTCCGATTTTCAAAATATCGATCGTCCTAGCTTTTATCGGTTCCTTACAAGCATTCGACATGATTATGGTCATGACAGGCGGCGGTCCTGCACATGCAACGGATGTCATCTCCACCTTGATGTACAACAATTCCTTCCTTTCTCTGAAATATGGTTATGGAAGCGCGATTGCAGCCTTCTTGGTTGTGGTATGTCTCGTAGCAACCGTCATTATTAACTCGTTATTCAACAAACTAGAGAAAAAATATACGTAGGAAGGGGAGTGTCACCATGTTAAACGCCAGGGATGTAGCTTCGGCTAAACCTGCCATCATCCGGAGACGCAAAAGCTTCTCTATCCTAAAGGTTCTTGTTGTTATATTTCTATCCTTACTTGTGGTCACACAGGTATATCCATTGCTGTGGTTGTTCATTTATTCTCTCAAAACGAATGAGGAAATCCTGTCCGGCCGTTTCTTCTCCCTGCCGCACGTGCTCCAATGGAGCAACTTTACGAATGCGATCAAGTCGGGGCATTACTTCCAGTATTTGAAGAACAGTCTCTTCGTTACCTTAATCACAATGGTATGTGTCCTGTTCTTGAGTTCTTTAACGGCTTTTGCCATTACACGGTTTAAATGGAAGTACGGGCAGCTCGTCATGGTCATCTTCCTGATAGGGATGATGGTTCCTATGCAGGCAACCTTGCTGCCGCTTATGATTATTTTCAAAAACATGCACATCCTAAATACGCATCTTTCGATCATTCTGCCCTATATCGCGTTTCAAACGCCAGTTGCGGTCTTTATCCTCAGCGGCTTTATGAAATCCATTCCGGCAGAGATTGAAGAGTCGGCTGTCGTGGATGGCGCGGGGATCTTCAAAATTTTCACGGGGATCATTCTTCCTATTTCAGTTCCTCCGATGATGACGGTGTGTATTCTCACCTTTATTAACATCTGGAACGAGTACATCCTAGCAGCGACGTTTATCTCGTCCGAGCGGCTTAAGACGCTTCCTTTCGGAGTGAACAGCTTCGTAAGTCAATACTCCGTTAACTATGGCGCGATCGGGGCCTTCCTTGTACTCGGTGCGTTACCGGTTATTATCGTGTACTTCTTATTAGCGGACAAAATTACAAAAGGTATGGTAGCGGGAGCGGTGAAGGGTTAACTTCACCCCTCGCTTTTTTTCTATTTCAGATAAGACTATGATAAAATAGCAAATACCGCCTTAGGAGAGGGGATCACGACAGGTGAAAAGGGGCCTTAATTCCATTCATAATCGGCTATTTATGCTATTTATCTCCTCGATGCTAGCGCTCGTGCTGATTGTCAGTTTTTTGTACTATCAGAAAACGACGCAAATCATACATAACAAGATTAACGATTTGGCTCAGAAAAATATTTCACAAACCGTAGGCTTATTTGATTTGCTCCTGCAAGGGTATGACAGTATTACAAAATCCTTGAATAGTAACAATGAAATGATTCGGTTAATTGAGGAACGGGATTACAATCCTGATGTGACAACAAGTATTTTCAATGAGCGAACCATTACGAATATACTAGGCGCTATTTATTATTCGCGGGATGATATTGTTGGGATCCACGTCATCACGAATGCGGGCAAAAATTATAATTACGAACGCGGCTTTGATACCGTCATCGATGCGAATTATTCCTCTACAGATTGGTACAAGAAGCTTCAGGATTCCACTGGGGAGATGGTTTGGTTAGGACTCGTACAAGGCTCTGTTATCAATCAATTTCAGCGTGATCCGATGTTTGTCTTTGGCCGCAAGCTGTTTGATCTAACTGACCATCGCGTCATCGGCGTCATGCTGATCGAAACGAATCCACAGCCGATTCTAGCTGCTCTATCCAACGTTACGATTAGCCCGAACAGTCGGGTCTACATTGTAGATCAGGATAATCGATTAATTGCAACGACCGCGGAAGATAAGAAGAATTCTCCTTCTTTTAGTGGACTGCCGCGTCCTTATAAAAATGAGATCATTGTCGATGATCAAACGGATCAGTTGATTGTAGCTGCCAATGCGAAAATGTCGAATTGGACCGTTTTTGGCTTAACCCCTAAGGGTGATATTAATGCTGAAATTGTTAAAACGCGAGAATACTTATATGTCGTGATTATTGTTCTCATTATTCTTTCTACTGCTTTGGCGAGTTTGATCTCGCAGAACATTGCTTCCCCTCTGAAACTGCTTATCCGTGAGATGAAACAGGTCGAGATGGGGAATTTCAAGGGCTCCGTAACGGTTAGGTCGTTCGAAGAGATTAATTCCCTCGTATCCTCCTTTAATCGGATGGTGAACCGGATGGATGAGTTAATTGAACGGATTACACTGTCTTCGATGAGCGAGAAAAATGCGGAATTGCATGCCCTGCAGTCTCAGGTAAATCCCCATTTCCTGTACAATACACTGGATATGATTTATTGGATGCTGGATGAACGAGAGAATGATCGGCTGGGGAAAGTCATCCTAGCGCTGTCGCATATGTTCCGGTACAGCAGTGATTGGCAAGAAGCTTCCAAAACGACGCTGCAGCATGAACTGGATCAGATGCGCCATTATATGACGATTATTGAGAATCGGCTGGAGGGCAGGGTCCGAACCGAGATACAGATAGACCCCGAGTGGTTGGATGTTACCTTACCTAAGATGACCTTGCAGCCCATTATCGAGAATGCCGTTAAATATGGTCTTGAACCGATGCGGGAGCCAGGTGTGTTACGGGTGTTCGCGGAGGTGCAAGAGCAAGAGCTTCATATTATCATTTCCGATAATGGTGTAGGAATTGAGCAAGGTCTTCTGCGTCAGATGCAGGAAAAGCTCGAGGAGGATGCTCGTATGATTGGGGATCAATTCACGTACAAAGATAATGCTGCCAACAAATCACAGCTCGTACAAGACGGCAAGACTCGACGGGGTATCGGACTTACCAATGTCCATCGGCGTATTGCATTAATGTTCGGTGACACGTATGGACTTCGAATTGAAAGCAAACTAGAGGTAGGAACCACGGTGATCATCGCGATGCCGCTACCTCGCAAGGGGGTATAAAAACGTGGATATTCTAATTGTGGATGACGAGACGATTATTCGAGAAGGCATTCAACGTACGCTGCAGAATCGCTTTCCTGAGCACACTATACATTTGGCCTCCAATGCGGAGCAAGCGATCACGATACTGCGGAGTCAATCCATACACATCGTGTTAACAGACATTCTCATGCCCGGGATGACCGGCTTAGAGCTCATGAATATGTCGCGAAGCCGGCATCCCCATGTAAAATGGGTCGTAATCTCGGCGTATTCGGAGTTCTCCTATGCACAAGAAGCTGTGCGCCTTGGTGCAAAGGACTATTTGCTGAAACCAATCGGTAAAGAAGTGTTGAGCGACATGATTAGGAAGCTAAGCGAGGAAATCGCCCATGATACCGAACTGATCGAGGAAGCGGAACTGCTCAAGACGAATCGCAAATATCTGCAAGAAGCTGTGTTTCAGCGCTGGGTGCAGGGTTTGGATACGGGGCGAATTGATATGGGGCCATTCGTGGAGCAGCATCCTTACTTCTATCTGATTATGGTCAAAATGGAGACGGATAAGGCTGTTTTCTTGGAAAATTTCATTATCGAGAACGTCCTGTTGGAGCTGATCGAACGCTACGGCAAAGGTTTCGTGACTGTACACGACAGCAAAAGCTTGCTCGGACTCGTGACTCTGCCTGAAGGAACAAGCATCGCACATCTCGTTGAGGAGCTTCGCAGCCATCTCATTAAATATTTGAAGGTGCCGTTCCAGATCATGACTACGGAGCGGATTGAGCAATTCCAGTCCGTACCTGCCGAGGTGCAGCGGATGCGGCAGGCATCAACAACACAGGTCTATGAGTATCATGCCAGCGGCAGTGATCGTTCTGTTGAAGTGGCTCTGCAATATATGCGCACGCACTATCAAGACGACTTATCGCTTGAGAAAGTAGCTTCCATCGTGTATTTAAACCCCGTGTACTTTAGCCAGTTGTTTAAACAGAAGACAGGTCAGGGTTTCAAGGAATTCGTCATTAACTTGCGGCTAGAGCAGGCGAAGCAGTTGCTGCTGAATCCCAAGATCAAGCTGGCGGACGTTGCCGAACGCATCGGCTATCAAGATATGAGGCATTTCTCTCAGGTGTTTAAGAAGAAATATGGTGTGACCCCGTCAGAGTTTCGGCAGGAACATACTGGAGATAAAGCGGATTCATTGGTGTCAAGAGATTGATTCTCATCGAATTCTCATGAAATTCTCAGAATAGTGCCTACGATTAGGTGTGATGCGACTTTCCTCCTTTTTTGTTAAATATTAGGGCATGGGGCTTGTGCTATGGTAGTAGCAGATCCCATAAGCACATATTTCATGCCCAAGGAGGAAATCAATCATGCCTGTTATGAAGAAGAACCACCTTAATTCAACTGTCGTAGGTCTAAGTCTATCCTTGCTAATCGCGGGAACTGCGTTATTAAGCCCGCAAGCGGCCTCTGCTGCGACGACAACCACGAATGGGGTGGTAGCTGCCGCGACAGCGACAGCTACAAGCACGTCCCGTGCAGAGAGCATTGTGCGTACAGCGAAGTCGTACATCGGGGACGTCACTTACCGATATGGTACTAGAAATACTAGCCGTCTAATCCTGGACTGCTCTGCCTATACACAGTTAGTTTTTAGCAAGAATGGGATCACGCTTCCATGGGGCTCCCAAGCGCAAGCGAAGCTAGGAACCCGCGTCTCCAAGAAGACAAGCCTAAGCAAGGGCGACCTCGTCATGTTCAGTACATCGACACCAGGCCGCATTAATCATGTAGGTATCTATGTCGGCAATGGCCAGTTTATTAGCAATACAACAAGCTCAGGTGTCGTAATACGTTCCATGACCTCAGGCTATTGGAAAGATCGTTTTATTATGGGACGTCATTTTTAAAAAATCATCAGACATATTGACCACAACTCCCTTCGGGTGGTATATAGTAGAAATCTATAACCATGTTAAGGGAGATCAGATACAATGACATTAAAGCTAGCCTTCGATGCTGTGAAGAAGTTCCATGAAACGTTTGAGCACCCAGTGGGCGCATCACCACAGCGCCTATCTGCTCAGCGTAAAGCCGCGCGCCTGGCGTGGATGCAAGAAGAGCTCAATGAATTTGAAGAAGCAGCTACATTAGAAGATGAAGTAGATGCGATGATTGATGAATTGTATTTTGTACTAGGGACGCTTGTTGAAATGGGTGTAGAGCCTGGACCGATCTTCGATATCGTACAGCACGCGAATATGTCCAAGGTTTGGCCCGATGGGAAGGTTCATAAGAATGAAATGGGTAAAACCATCAAGCCGCCGCACTGGGAAGACCCATTCGACAAAATTAGAACTGAAATTCAAAAACAAAAAAATAAAGAAAGTTGAGGTGGGGCGAGCATGTCCTTCCACATCCGGCTCAAAGAGCTGAGACAGCAGGAAAATCTTACACTTCGTAAACTTGGAGAGAAAGCGGGGATCAGCTATTCCATCATAAATTCTATCGAAAATGGTCGAATTATCCCGTCGAAAGATGTCGCATTAGCACTAGCTATAGCACTTAAAATTGAGGATCGTGAATCCTTTGTCTCGTTAGCAATAAATCCCTCTCAGGTATAATTGCAATACCTAATATAGTGTGGTACAGTATTAATAGTCTTAAAGGGAAAACCTGAATTGCGTATTGCAAAGGGTTATCATTTAAGTAAATGAAACCTTTTCCAATGTGTAATTTTTTTGTTCGAAACAAGAAAAAAGACATGTTAATAAAACTTTGGAGGTATTACCCATGGCAGTAGGAACAGTTAAATGGTTTAACGCAGAAAAAGGATTTGGATTTATCGAAGTTGAAGGTGGAAACGATGTATTCGTACATTTCTCCGCAATCACTGGCGAAGGTTTCAAATCTTTGGACGAAGGCCAACGCGTTGAGTTCAACGTAGTTCAAGGCAACCGCGGACCACAAGCTGAGAACGTTGTAAAACTGTAAGCTTCAGCTTGCAAATATAGCATTCTCCAGAAAGGCTCTTAACTTCGGTTAAGGGTCTTTCTTTTTTTGCGTTCGGGAGGCTGCTAGCAATTTGTGTAGACAAATTTGTCATACCAAGCGTACAGTATTCTTGGAGTAAAAAGCTTCGAGCATTGTTATGCATCGTGCAAGGAGAGTAGATCATTCGTGGCAATTAAAGATATGGAGATGTTTAAGGACTTCTCTAACATAGAGTTAGCCAAGCTTCTGGGCAAATTGGACATGGTGAAGGGGCAAGCTGGAGATATGCTGTTCGAACAAGGCGATCCTGGTGACAGCATGTATCTGATTGAGAGCGGGAGAATTGAGCTGTTCTCTCAGAAGCAAGATGGTACAAGGCAGTCGCTCGCGAGCTTACAGGATGGAGATACGCTCGGTGAAATGGCGTTGTTAACGAACGAGCCCAGATCAGCAACGGCAATCATAGCTATAGAAAGCGTTCTCTACTATATTGATCGAGAAACCTTCGATCGGTTAGTCGTTGAGCAGCCGCAGATCTCTTCCTATTTCATTCGGCTGTTGTCGCAACGGTTGGTATCAACCAATGGTCGCTTACAAGCCTCCAAGGAAGCGAAAGCCCAATGGGTATTGCATGAGGTGGAGCTGCTGCCGACGCATTTGCGGGATTTCCTTCTCGCGTGCGCTTGCTTGCCAAGTGTGCGTGATGGACTGCTCAAGCATCTCTTCGGTATGACCATAGAAGATGCCAATCAGGCTTACGCTGCTCTTGGACGGTTCGTCCAGGAGGACGTGGAGCGTGATTCCGTTCACATGCGGCCCGAAATCGCTCGTGTTCTGCTCGACATCCTGCCACAGCGGTATGGTGAGCGTCAGCAGCAGCTGTGGGTGGATCAGGCTTTGGCTTACTATCGAACCGAAGGTGATTGGGCGTCGGTGGTTGAGGTCTATGCTGCGCGCAATGAGTGGGAGCTGGCGCTGGAGGTCGCGGCTATTGCAGCGGGTGAATTAGTGGAAAAGGCAGAGATGGCAGCAAAAGCTGCTCTGGACGAGTCTGAGCGGCAGCAACGGTCGATCGGCCAGGCGCTTCGGCGCTGCCCGGATGAGCTGCTCGTCGCGCGTTACGCGGTCTTGTGGGCCTATGTCCGCTACTGCGTGGAACACGCGCCTGAAGCGGGCTTGTCCATCGTCGAGGCGGCGCTGGATCAGCGAGGTGCCGCCTATTCGGCGCAGCAGCTCGCCACCGTCTACGAGTGGGGGGCTGATTTGTGCCGCAAGCTGGGGCGAAAGCAGCTTGCGCTCGAGTATTTGCAGCTCGCGGAGTCAACCGCGCTGTCGAGCTCGGGGTCGACCAAGCGCAGCGGCGACCAAAGCTTCGGTCTGGCCAAGCAGATGCTGGCCAGAAGCAAGAGCGAGCGCCTCGCCGCAGGCGCGGGGCGGCTTAGTGATCGTAGCCGCTGGCTGGGCCTAGCGGCTGTCATCCTGGCCGTGGCCTCCGTGCTCGGCTTCCACGTCGCCGAGCCCGTTGCGGGGTTGTCCCGCCACGGCATGGACTTTATCGGGATCGGCTTAGCCGCCGTGATCCTCTGGATCGTGAACATCATGCCCGACTACATCGTAGCCTTGGGCATGGCCATGCTCTGGGTGCTCGGCGGACTCGTCGAGCCCGAGATAGCCTTGTCGGGCTTCGCCTCGCCGACCTGGCTGTACATGATCTTCATCATGGCGATGAGCGCCGTCATTACGAAGTCGGGCTTCTTATACCGCTTCTCCCTCCATGCCCTTAAGCGCTTCCCCGCGAACTATCGCGGGCAGCTGTGGGGCATCGTGGCCGGCGGCATCATGCTCAACCCGATGATCCCTTCCTCCTCAGCGAAGGTATCACTCGGCGTGCCGATTGCTCAGACGCTGTCCGAATCCATGGGATTCGGAGCGCGCAGTCATGGCGCAGCAGGCTTAGGCCTTACCGCTATGCTGTTCTACGGCTTCACAGCGCCGTTTGTGCTCACGGGCTCCTACACAAACGTACTGGCGTTCGGACTGGTTACCAGCGCTTCGCCTGTGAACTGGATTCAATGGTTTCTCTATGCCTTACCGGCATTTATCATATTTAGCAGCGTGCTGCTTACCATTATCTTCATCATGTTCCGCAAGACAGCTTCCGCCAAGCCGATCGCTGCCGACGTTCTAGACGAGCAGTTACGACTGCTAGGACCGCTGACGCGCGAGGAGCGTATTGCCGTCGTAACTGTCCTGAGCTGCATCATCATGCTGGTACTACAGCCGCTTCACGGCATCGATAGCGCTTGGATTATGCTGATCGGCTTTGCCGTACTGGTCATCAGCGGCGTATTGGACCGCAAAACCATTTCAACCGGCATCGACTGGACATTCCTGCTATTCCTTGGCGTAGCCTTCAGCTTCTCGGCTGCTGCCAATGAGCTTGGACTTGTCGAAGCGCTGTCTTCATTCCTCGGTCAGCATATGGGCATTTTCGTAACGTCGCCATTCTTCTTCCTAGCCGCGGTTATCGTGCTCTCGTTTATCGTCACGTTGATCGTCAGGGACGATCCCGCTGTTATTTTGCTGGTCACGGCACTCCTGCCGCTGGCTAATCAAGCGGGGGTTCACCCATGGATTCTCGTATTCGTGGTACTATTGTCAACAGACCCTTTCTTTTTCGCGTATCAATCGCCGACGTATTTGACGGCTTACTATAGTTCCGAAGGGAAAGCGTTTAGCCATCGACAAGGCCAGAAGGTTGCATTTGCTTATGGATTAGCTGTATTGCTGCTTGCACTTCTGTGTGTGCCTTATTGGAAATGGTTAGGGTTGATTCACTAGAAACGCTAAATGGCTAAGGAGGTCGGACCGTGTGTTTGATCCTCATCCCTCTTGGCATCTGACGTAGCCCACCAGTCATTTGAAAGGGAACGAGAATGCGCTAATTGCTGCCAAATAGACGAATTCGACGTCGAAGGGAACCACAGTGCGCTATTTAGCTGAAAAATGCCTGAAATGCCGGGAAATCAGGCAAATATCGCACTCAGGTTCCCCTTTGGAGTCAATATTGGCTGATTTCGAAGGAATAAGGCATCTACGTTCCCTTTCAATACTCGTTTCGGCCATTGTGGGAGCCGCGCCCCTAAAATAAAGAAGAGGCTGTGCCTATGTAGAAAAGTCTACGTAGGGTACAGTCTCTTCTTGTTTGTGTCGCGCTAATAAACGCTAGCGCAGGTTCGCTCTCTTCAACAACCGCTGAATCGAGCGGTTCGCTTCGGGCAGGACGATGTCCTTATCAACCGTCCGCAGGATGCGGTTTTCCATGACGATCCGACCATTGATGATGGTCGTTTCGACATCAGCACGCGTCGCCGAGTAGACGATGCGCGAGATCGGATCCACGTCGTAAGACGGATACGTGTGGAAGTTGTTGAGATCGAGGATCGCGAGGTCGGCTTTCTTGCCGACTTCTAAAGAGCCGATCTCATCAGCCATGCCAACGGCGCGAGCGCCGCCGATGGTCGCCATGCGGAACACCGTCTGCGCGTTCATCGCCGTCGGTCCGTGCACGGGCTTCTGGATGAGCGCAGCGAGCCGCATCTCGTTGAACATATCGAGATTGTTGTTGCACGGCGCACCATCTGCCCCTAGGCTAACCGAGATGTCTAGTTTGAGCATCTCGGGCGTCTCGGCGATCCCTGAAGCCAGCTTCAGGTTGGAGCCAGGGCAGTGGCTGACATGCACGCCGCGCTCGTGGATGATGCGTTTTTCTTGCTCATCGAGCCAGATGCAATGCGCTAAGATCAGCCGCTCGTTCGCCAAGCCGAGATGATCGAGGTAGACGACGTTGCGCATGCCCGTTTCGGCTTGCACGATCTCGATTTCACCGAGATTTTCAGAAGCGTGCGTGTGGACCTTCACGTTGTACTGTTCCGACAAATTACGAACCTCGCGCAGCAGCTCTTCCGTACACGAGATAACAAAACGCGGCGAGAACGCGTACTGAATACGGCCACCGTCGTGCCCGTTCCATTTTTCCAGCAAATCAACGCTTTGTTGAAGCGATTCCGTCGTATTTTCCTGCAAGGCAAACGGAACTTCGTCCCCTTTGTCCATCATCACCTTGCCTGACAGCGCACGAATCCCGCTCTCAGCAATGGCTTGAAAAGCAAAATCCGTATGGTGAACCGTCTCCATATCCACAATGGTTGTGGTGCCGCTTTGAATCAGTTCCCCGATGCCGAGCATCGCCGAATAGTAGATCGACTCCTCATCATGGGAGGCTTCCAGCGGCCAAATGCGCTTTTTTAACCAATCCATAAGCTCGAGATCGTCTCCCTTACCACGGAACAACGTCTGGCACAGGTGGATATGCGTCTGAATAAAGCCTGGAATGATCGTGCGATTCTTAGCGTTGATAATTTTATCTGGGTGTGTAGGGTTCAAATCGGGTCCGATCGCGGTTATGCGATCATTTTCGATGAGTATATCCCCCGTTATGATGTCTCCGCTCCGATTCATGGTCACGATCTGAGCATCTTTAATTAAAATTGTTGTCATCGATCAAAACCTCCTACTCCCCTAATATATGAAAATATAGGCACAAAAAAACTAGCCATGAAAAATATGCCTGTTTCTCAGTGCACATTTTTCGTAGCTAGAAATTTACGGTTTCTAAGTAGAGACCCTTAATCCAATTATTAAGGTTATACGAAAGAGGTCATATGCAATTTGTCGTGCCTTCCTCTTTTAGAGTAAACTGCTAAGGTATGTTTTGTCAACTGTGTGTAAGTTAATGTGACATGCCCTCCCTCTTTTTTGAAAATAGAGCTTCCAATCTTGTCGAAATGGTGAAGACCATTCACTCCGGATGATTCTGTGTACCACTTCCAACCGAAAATGGCGTTGTCACTCCTTCATACATCAAATGCATCGACATTCCCGCGGCAGCGTGCACAAGGTTATGGCAGTGATCCATCCATAGTCCAGGGTTATTCGCCACGAAAGCAACCTCATACGTTTCGCCTGGCTGAACATCTAGCGTATCCGACCACCAAGGACTCCCGATGGAAGGCTTACCATTGCGTGAAAGGACAAGCACATGATGTCCATGCAAATGCATCGGATGCTCGACATTTCCGCGATTAATGAACGTCGTTTTAACCAAATCCCCTTCCTTCACCATGAACATCGGCGCATCTGGGAACACTTTTCCATTCAACGTATAGAGGAAATCAAAATTTCTGTTATAGAAACCCAATTTATTATCTAAAATCAGTGTAAAATCTCGATCGAATTTGCTATTTGCATCAAAAGGTGTGGCCGCAGGGCGTCCATAGGTAAGCGGATCGAAAGCTACGGTTTGCGGCAGCTCAGGAACGTTTCCTTGGCCATCGGCTGACAGAAAAATCCCTCCTTTTTTATTAGTTCCCACATTTAAATAAACAGGATGATCCGGCATAACAAAGGTTAGATCAATTCGTCCGCCAGTTGGTACAATGACACGTGTATTGGTCAAGAGATCCGGCTTATTCAACTCTGTCCCGTCGATAGCCGCCACTTCAAAGGGCGTACCCACTAGCGTATAGGTTTGATTGACCCAGTCATCTGTATTGATGAGTCGCATTCTGACAGGCGTACCAGGAGCGACCGCTTGACGGTCCAATTCATCATTGGCGCCAATAGCGAACGCATTCTTCCAAAGATGGGTCATAACCGTAATATCTTTAAATGGAATCGTAAATGTCGTTGTATCTGCAACCTCTTTCGGTTCCACAATCAACGCTCCGAAAAGCCCCTTGCTAACCGCTTCTTGTGAATCCTGATGGGAATGGTACCAGAAAGTGCCTACCTGTTCAGCGCGGAAACGGTACGTATAGGTTTCACCTGGCATAACGGCATTTTGTGTGGCACCAGCAACGCCATCTTCGGCGTTAGGTACATCTAAACCGTGCCAATGGGCGGTGACGCCAACATCAATATCTTCGTTCGTTAATGTGACTTCAATGAGCTCGCCTTCTTTCATACGAAGCTCAGGTCCAGGGAGTTGACCGTTATAGGTCCAAGCATCCACGGTTTTGCCAGAGCTGAGTGTGACGGTTTTTTTCTGTGCTACGAGTGTAAAACGACGATCCGGCGTCCCTTCTTTCGGGCCCGTTAGGTCAGCGACAGATACCATGCCAGCCATTGCCGTCATGTCATGATGTGCGTGATCCATTGTGGCAGCCCCACCGCCGTAATCATGTGTTCCGCTTGCCATATCGATCTCGGCTGGGAGTACGCTTTTGTCCATTGCAAATGTAATTAAGTAGAAACCAATACCAGCGATCACGATGAGAACGCCCGTCATGGCCCCAAAGCGCGCCAATAAACGAGGTGCTTGATAGTTAGTTGCTTTACGAACTTGTTTGGCGCGCAGCGCATGTCTCGACCAAAGTCCAGCTGCTAAGACAAGAAAGACTGCGAGCGGAATCGCGACTTCTAACCATTGGAAAGGAACTGGCGGTACAAATGAGAAATATAGCGACGTTACTGCACTAAGAGCAGTTAATTGATAAGGAAATATAAGGCCTGGGCTAGCGGCTCTTTGGAACATAGCAGGCTCAATTGTGGCGCCACTTTCGGCTAAGCTTATCCTGATTAGAGAGCGAAGCTTCAGCAGTTTAGGAACAGCCACGAACCATATGCTCAAAAGAGGAACAACGACTAGCGGCGCTTGCAGGAAGATGCGATCCTTCCAAAAAATCGGGTCCATGTTCATCTGCAGCCAGACGATGGAAGCTGCAATTGCTCCCGCAGGAAGGATTGGAAACCATGCCCAGAAAAGCAGCTTGCGTGTTTTGCGGTTCAGCTTCTCCAAGCTTCCGCTGTACAATAATCGGGACGCTTTGACGCTTCCGATCCATGTGAAAATGACGAATAAAACACTTACGGCTAATATCGTTTGAATACTTGCGTTATACACGGTGAAAACCCTCCTAAACTCGATACGTCAAGTATAGTCCCCCTGCCCTGCGCATCAAACCGTCTGGAGACCAAGGGGCAACCTAGACTAAAGTTGGGGCAGCTTTCACAAAATTTACACTAGTAAGTTCTGGAAATAGTTTGCGTTTTCATAAGTGGTGTGTTATGATAAATCCAATCGACAAATAGAACCTGAATTCACATATTGTAAAGGGTTTTCATTTTTGTTAGTGAACCTTATACAATGTGTGAATTTTTTCTCTTTGAAGAATAAAAAACATGTTAATAATTTTTGGAGGTATTTCACAATGGCTACTGGTACAGTAAAATGGTTTAACGCAGAAAAAGGTTTCGGTTTCATCGAAGTTGAAGGCGGCAACGATGTATTCGTTCACTTCTCCGCAATCCAAGGCGACGGTTTCAAAACTTTGGACGAAGGTCAATCCGTTGAATTCAGCGTAGTTCAAGGTAACCGCGGACCACAAGCAGAAAACGTTGTAAAACTGTAATATAATTAAAAAGACTGCCTTTACTTAAGTAATGGCAGTCTTTTTCAATTTAAAGCTAGCTGACGCTTAGTACTCTAAGGAGGTTTATCCATGTATTCCAGAAAAAAGTCGCTTGAAGAGATGCCTCTAGAAAATGTGACGGTATGGTCTTGTGAAAATGAAGGCTGTAAAGGCTGGATGCGAGATAATTTTGCATTCGATCACGTGCCGACATGTCATTTATGTCAGTCCACAATGGTTCGAAGTGTCAAGTTACTTCCATTAGTTAATAACACGAATAGTGATCAGAAAACGCTCAAAAAGGGCGTACAAATATAGCGTTATAGAACCCGGAGACATAGCTGTCTTCGGGTTTTTTGTGTTACCATGAGAAGAGTGAAATCAGAGACGACGGCGTCTAGCAAGTGGACAACCCTCGTCATCCTTTGGGAGGTAGGCATGTCTGTGAAACCTAGAAAACGGCGCCAATGGCCACTGCTAGCCGGTGCTTGCATCCTAGCTGCTGGTGTGGTCATTTTCATTGGAGACTCACCATTTGGAACATTGACCTCTTCGAAGAAAGAGGTACCAGATATCGTAGTCGCAACACCTGTACCAACGCCAACACCTCGCGTAGCTTTAGAATTTCGAATGCTTGACCTCGATCGAGGTTGGGTGAAATACGCGGACGGGATGGCTCATACTTCAGACGGCGGCGCCCATTGGCAGGAAGTCACCAGTACGGAAGCCCTGCCGACAGATGGAGGAACGGCTACGAATGGACTGGAAGCGATCACAAAGCTGTTGAGCTTGGAGAGCGGGACTGGGAGCACGGCGGCAGGCGCATCGGGAGCATCAGTAGCGTCAGGAGCTGCAGCTACGACGTCCTCAGGAAGCCCGAGCGTGGATATTGTTACGTTGAACGGGACGATGTTTGATGTGAAGCAGTCACAGTTCGTGACGCCGAAGATTGGTTGGGCTCTACTACCAAGCACAACAAATAGTAAAAGCCCACTCGTACTCACCGTGGATGGTGGACAGAGTTGGATAGATGGTATGACGGAGGATGCGAAAGCGATCATTCAAGGGGTGAAAGCCCATTTGACGCAGCTCCAAGCGGAGTCTTTGCTCTATAAAGATGAAGCTGGCGCGAAAGCGGTCTTGGGCGCGAGCTGGAAGCTCATACCGGATCAGGCATCGCCGGGAGATATCGTACTTGTGCGCCATAAGGAGCCAGGCAGTATCGCTTGGCAGGGCAAAACGTACACACTTCAACCGTATGAAGCGGGATATTTTACGTATTTGCCAATCCCGATGAGTGTGAAGGCAGGTACGTATCCGATTGGTGATCAGACGCTAACCATCAAGGCGAAGAAGTTTGAGACGCAGTATTTGAAGGTTACCGAGCAAATGGAAAGCATGAAACAGGATACGGCACGCATCAACGCGGATCAGAAGAAGATCGATCTGGCGCGAAGCAAGTCGGAACCGAGCTTTTTGTTTAGCGGGCCGTTCGTGAAGCCGGTCGAGGGGATTTTGACCACGCCGTATGGGTACACCCGTTATGTGAACGGGAAATACGACAGCGCGCATATGGCCCTTGATCTGGCCGCCAAAGAAGGCACGCCGATCAAGGCAACGAACGATGGAGTTGTAGCGTTAGCGGAACTCCTGTATTTGACCGGCAATTCCATTTATATTGACCACGGAATGGGGCTGTTCTCGCAGTACGCGCATCTCTCCGAGCTGCGTGTCAAACCTGGCGACCGCGTCAAGCAGGGCGACATTATCGGGCTTGTCGGCACAACAGGGTTCTCTACGGGGCCGCATCTGCATTTTACTTTCTGGGCGCATAATATTCAGGCCAATCCGGACTTATTTTTTAATACAACCCCGTTTCAGTGGGTCAAATGATCTTGAAGTGAAACAGCAAGAAGACTGTTCACCCCTTCTGCGTATGAGCTAGGCTCGACGTGGAGGGGGTTTTTGGCGCGGGCAATTGTGTATAGCCACATACGTACTCATCTACCACCCCCACCACTTGTTACTCTTTACGTACTCATCTACCACCCCCTACCACACGCTGCCTTCGCACACTCAATTACCTTTAGCCCCACAACACTCAAATAAATGGAAAAAATACAGCTAATTTCCCCGTATTCCTTCGATATTTACTTTTAAGTGGAATATATGTAGTTAATTAGGCGAGTTTTGTTGATTTATTTGAATATGCTCGAATTTAGATGGATATTTTGCAGTTAGTTTGCTGAATCGAGGCTAAGAGACGAAATTAGCTGTACATAATCCAGTTATTTTAGCGTGAAGGGAAGAGGCGGACAATAAGCTGCAAAACAAGCTGCAAAATAGGAAGGAGGAGTTAAGTCAGCTCGCGACATGGGTTAGTAGTGTTTCACCGATGCACATGGTATAATAAGGAACAAATGTTCTAAAAATGGAGACGTGGCATGCTACCTGTTGTTCAGATATCAGTTCGTTCGCTTGTAGAATATGTGTTTAGCAGTGGTAGTATTGATACGGGATTTCGTTCGAGCAAGTCATTAAGTGATGGTACGAAGGCGCATCAAAGACTGCAAAAGCAATACGGAGAATCCGATCAGCGTGAAGTGTATGTGTCAGCGGAGATTGCGTATGAGGGGCTTTCATTTGTCATAGATGGGCGTTGTGACGGGCTGTTAACTGGGACTGATGACGGCGGTACATTAACGGTAGATGAAATCAAATCGACTTCCGGAGATATTGCGCTGATTGAAGAGAATTCATACCCTGTGCACTGGGCACAGGCGATGTGCTATGCCTATATGATTGCCCATGATCGCGGGCTCCATCATATGCGAGTTCAGATGACGTACACACAGGTGGATACGGAGGAGACGCGGCATTTTGTAAGGGGAGCTTCGTACGAAGAGCTCGAACGGTTTGTGCATGAGGTGATTCAGAGCTACTATCCGTACGCACAGGTGAAGATTGACCATGAGAAACGCAGGAATCAGAGCATCAAGGAGCTGCAATTCCCTTTTCCACAGTACCGTGAAGGGCAGCGCAAATTGGTCGGGGCGGTGTACAAAACTATCCAGGATGAGCACAAGCTGTTTGCTAAGGCACCGACAGGCATTGGCAAAACGATGTCGACGCTTTTTCCGTCGGTGAAAGCGATGGGAGAAGGGATGCTTCAGCGTTTTTTTTATTTGACGGCGAAGACGATCACGCGCACGGCGGCTGAGGAAGCATTTTACCTGTTGCAGGACAAGGGCTTGCAGCTACAGGTGGTTACGCTAACCGCAAAGGAGAAAGTGTGCTTAAAGGACGAGGTCAAGTGTACGCCAGCACACTGTGAGTTTGCGGATGGCTACTATGATCGGGTGAATGAGGCGGTGCTGGATCTGCTCAAGCAGGAAACCGTGATGACGCGTACGGTAATTGAAAGGTATGCACGGAAGCATCGGGTGTGTCCGTTTGAGTTTTCGTTGGATGTGGCGTATGCGGCGGATGCGGTGATTTGTGATTATAATTATATTTTCGACCCTAGGGTGAATTTGAAAAGGCTGTTCGAGGAGCAGAAGCGGAAAACAACGCTGCTTATTGATGAGGCACATAATTTGGTGGATCGTGCACGGGAGATGTATGCCAGTGAGCTGCACAAATCGGTATTTCTTACACTACAGCGGGAGTTCAAAGGTGTGAGTAAGGAGGTCCATGACGCAGCGAAGGCGATAAATGCCTATTTCATAGCGCTCCGTAAGCAGGTCGGAGATCGAGAAATGATGGTGGAGTCAGGGCTGCCGGACTCGTTGTTGGTGCAGGTGGAAGCCTTTATAGCGGAAGCTGAAAAGGAATTGGCACGATCGGCCGGTACTGCGAGTGTAAGTGCGGGACTCTTGGATGCGTATTTCGGTGCGCAAAATTTCTTGCGCATCTCGAAGCTATATGACGAGCGGTATGTGACGCTAGCTGTGAATGATCGGAACGAGGTCAGCGTGAAGCTCGTGTGCTTAGATCCATCACATTTGTTGCGGCAAGTGGGGAAAGGGTATCGGGTGCATGTGTTTTTCTCGGCGACGCTGTCCCCATTGTCCTATTTCATGGACATGTTAGGGGCAGGAGAAGACGATTACTCTGTGACGGTGCCGTCGCCTTTTGCTAAGGAGCAGTTGGAGGTTTTCGTGCAGCCGCTTTCGACCCGTTACCAGGATCGGGAACACAGTCGTACGCAGATCGCGCGTTCAATCTATGAGCTGGTCAAGGGACGAGCGGGGAATTATTTCGTGTTTTTCCCTTCGTATGCGTATATGAGCAGTGTGTATGAGGCATTTACGGATCTTGTAGGTGAGTCGGCGGAAGAGTCGCAGCTCAATGTACTCGTTCAGCAGGCCAAAATGACGGAGGAGGAGCGAGAGCACTTCTTATCGGCATTTCAGGCGGGGTCGGAAATGACGTTAGTGGGTTTTGCAGTGATGGGCGGCATCTTCTCCGAGGGCATTGATCTTGTCGGCGACCGTTTAACGGGCGTCGTTGTGGTGGGCGTTGGCTTACCGCAGCTGGGGCCGGAGCGTAATCTGATCAAGGATTACATGGAGCGCACGGGCAAAAACGGCTACGACTACGCCTATGTCTATCCCGGTATGAACAAAGTGCAGCAGGCTGGCGGACGGTTAATCCGCTCCGAAACGGATCACGGTGTGCTGCTGCTGATCGACGATCGTTACTTACAGCCGCGCTATCAGCGCTTGCTGCCGGAAGAATGGCGAGACTATAAGGTGCTGCCTGTGCAGCGCTAGGACGTAAAAAGCCGCACCCCAAGGTTGACCTTGGAGTGCGGCTTCTTCATGCTCGTAATGCCTATAGCGACATTTGGTAAATTTTCACGACATCGGCGCGAGTCAGCTTCTGGAAGTTGCCGAAATCGCCGTAAATCATGGCTTTATCGGCCATAAGCTCCATCGTGGAGTCATCGATGTTGTAATCAGCCAGTCGGCTAGGTGCGCCGATACTGGTGAAGAACGCACGCAATGCCGCGATGCCTTCCTCGGCAACCTGCTTGTCGGATTTGCCTGCGGCATCAATACCGAAGACGCGCTGCGCGAACTGTTTGTAACGTCCCACGTTGGACTCGAGGGTGTGGGTCATCCAGTTCGGGAAGAGGATGGCCAAGCCGCCGCCGTGCGGGATATCATGGACAGCAGAAACCGCATGCTCCAGGTTGTGCGTCGCCCAATCACCGCGGATACCCATGCTTAACGTGCCGTTAAGCGCCATAGTGCCGCTGTATAGAATGGTTGCGCGGTGTTCAAGATTGTTCAGATCCTCTAACAGAAGAGGAGCTGTGTCAATAACCGTACGCAATATCGTTTCGCTGAACCCGTCCTGTATAGGGGAGTTCGTGCCATGATGGAAGTACTGCTCAAAGACGTGAGACATAATATCGACCATGCCGTATACGGTTTGGTTTTCAGGCAAGGATGTCGTATGAGCGGGGTCGAGGATTGAGAATTTCGGGAATGAAAATGGACTTCCCCAGCCTAGTTTATCTTGGGTTTCCCAATTGGTAATAACAGAACCAGAGTTCATTTCGGAGCCAGTCGCAGCGATGGTCAGTACAGTTGCTAATGGAAGTGCGCCTGTAGCTGCTGCTTTACGTGTTGCGATATCCCAGAAATCGCCCTCGAACTTAGCACCAACGGCGATTGCTTTCGCGCAATCGATTACACTGCCGCCGCCTACTGCAAGGATGAGGTCGATGTTATTACTACGGCACAGGGCTACGCCGCGGTGGACAGTCGTTAATCTCGGATTAGGCTCAACGCCGCTCAGTTCTACGATGGTTGCTTCTAGTCCTTGTAGGAGCTGGACAACCTTGTCATAGATGCCATTGGCTTTGATACTGCCTCCACCATAGACAAGTAAAATATTTTTCCCATACTTCGGTACTTCGGTCGTTAGTTTGTCTAATTGTCCCTGACCGAAATGTAGGGTAGTTGGATTGTGGAATGTGAAATTATTCATGATCATACCTCCTCGAACATAACTAGGGAATGATTCCCCTCTTACTATTGTATAGTAACCCTCAGATAAATACAAAACTAGCGAGAGATGCGAACTCACGGAAGCATATCGTCTTGTAACCAAGCCGCGTACTCTCCGTAATGCCTTAAACTCTTCTTCTAAACTGCCCAGAAGCAGGCTGAAATACGCCTACCAAGGCAATTCTTCCCCCGTATCGGCAGCCAGATAAAGCGGTTGTTCATGGATGTGATCCTTATTTAGTTTGATTATATGCCGAATATTGGCTGCAGCCTCTTCTGGCGTATAGGTACCTGCATCACTCCATGACCCGTTCATAGCACTTTTTACCCAGCCAGGGTGTATCAAAAGAACACGCCCACCTTGTTTGCGAATCGTAGTGTGAATCATGGTTGATCCCATATTTAAAGCCGCTTTTGCCATACTGTACCCGAACCATGACTCTCGATGGCTTTGCCGAATACTGCCTGCTTCTGATGAAATGTTCACGATGAGCTGGCCACCTTGCATGACCGGTTCAATTAAGTAATTCGTTAGGCGGATAGCACCGAGGGCCGTGATATTATATACCCGCTGAATCTCATCGAAATCGATAACATCCGTAACGGTTTGCTTCATATCCCCCAGAATGGCTGCATTATTAATGAGCAGCTCAAGTTTGTCGGTCTTGCTTGCGATGAACGCGGCGAACGCCTGCACACTCGCGTCGCTGCCCACATCTAGGAAGGAAGTGTGTAGGTGATCTGGAAATTGACTGCTAAGCTGAATGAATGCTTCATTCTCTGTCGTAATACCTCCAGCAAAAACAGTATACCCTTCCAACAGATAATCCTTCACGAGTGCTAGGCCGATGCCTCTGTCTGTGCCGGAAATACATATGGATCGCTGAACTGTCATATCGACTCTCTCCTTCAAAGAAAAGAGAGGCAAATTTGCCCCTCCTGTTCTAAACTTATTTACCATTCTTGGCGTATTGCGCACTGAATTCTTCGATGACTTTGTCGCCGCCTGCTTTTCTCCATTGCTCAATCGCTTGCTTCCAACCGGCTTCATCCAGCTTGCCTAGGATAAATTTCGTGCGAGCATCGTCAATGATTGGTTTCAATTCTGTGCCTTTCGTTGTTTGAGTTTCGGACACGAGCGGGTTCGTCGGATTGTTAACCGCGATCGTTTCGTTTTCTTTGATCATTTTGCCGTACTTCTCCATCAGAGGTGTTTCTTTACCTGTTGTTTTGGCTGTATATTTGGCGATCTGTAATTGCAGGTAGCTGGAGCCTACTTCGGTGTCTTGCAGCTTTTGATCAATAAATACGGGCTTGCTGTCTTCGGTCTTATAATGCTTGCCTTCAATACCCCAGCCTAGCAAATCGAGCATCTTCTGATCGGAAAGCTTGTCGTAGAAGCCAAGGATTTGTTTCAATTCGGCCTCTGTTTTCACACTTGATTTCGGGAACATGAACACGCTGTTATAGCCTACGCCGCCAGGCAGTCTTTCGCCTTTAGGACCTTGAATTCGACTTACAACGTCCACATCTGAGCCAGGGAAGGATTTGGCAAGAGTTGCTTGATAGCCTGCGCCGTCAATCATATTCGAGATCACAGCTCCAGCCTTGCCTTGGTTGATATCATCCTTCTTCTGTTGGTTGTTCAGCACAGGGAAGTCTTGTTTAATCAACTTTTCATCATACAATTTTTTATAAAATTTCATGGCTTCAAAGTACTCTGGCGCTAAGAAATCCGGGCTTAATTTGCCGTCTTTCACTTCCCAGCTGTTCGGTGCGCCCATGATTGAAGCTACGACACCAAATCCATCCATGGTTTTCTCTTCGGTCAAGCCCACTGTATCTGCTTTGCCGTTCTTATCGGGGTCGTTCAATGTGAACGCTTTAAATACATTGTACAAATCATCTATGGTTTTCGGTGCGCTAAGCCCGACATTTTTCAACCAGTCGCTGCGGAAAATAACACCGTACGTCGCCAAATCGCGGGCACGATATAAGCCGTATATTTTGCCGTCAACTTTAATGTTGTCGAAGACAGAAGGGTTCATTTTCGATAGATTCGGGTAGTCCTTCAAATAAGGACCGACTTCCCAGAATACACCCGCACGTACAGCGCTCAAAATATTGGAATCCTTATTGTTTTGTACAAGCAGCGCTTTGGGCAGCTCACCAGAAGCAATCGTAACATTCACCTTTTCCTTGTAGGAGGAGTTGGGGACCCAGGAGATGTCCAATTTGGTATTCGTGTAGGCTTCGATCTGTTTCTGTACTTCACTGTCCGCTTTCGGCGGCTCGGCATACATGAGGGTCATGACACTCAGTTTCAGCGGCTCTTTGGTGGCAGGTGAACTTGCTGCGCTTGTACTCGTGCCTCCTGTTGCAGGACTTGCGTCGTTTCCACAGCCAGTAAGCAGTGCAGCAGCGCCTACCATCATACCCATCGTTGCAATTCCGGCTTTTCTCATTCCTGCATGTGTTCTCATCGTGGTATTGCCTCCCCATATTCTTATTGTATATGAATGCATCCCAATCACAATAGCTTTCGGGAGCCTTTTCAACCTTTCACAGAACCGAGCATGACACCTTTGGCAAAATGCTTTTGCAGAAATGGATACACGATCAAAATAGGCACCGTGGAAATGACAATGACCGCCATTTTAATGATTTGAGACGGAGGTGCGATGTAGTTCTGATCGAACTGCGTAGAGTCACCGATTCCGCCTTGTGATAGGATGACGATTTGCCTTAGCCAGACCTGGATAGGCCACATTTTGGAATCGTTGATGTACAAAATGGCGTTGAAGAAGGTGTTCCAGTGTCCAACGGAATAGAATAAGGCGAATGTAGCCAGAACCGGTGCTGATAAGGGTAAAACGATGCGAAAGAGCAGTCCTACATCACTGCAGCCGTCAATCTTCGCCGCTTCCTCCAGTCCTTCAGGCAGCTGTCTAAAAAAGCTAACGACGACGATCAAATTGAATGCGCTGATCGCATTCGGGATGAGCAGGGACCAGTAGCTATTGAGCATCCCAAGCGATTTGACAACCAGAAAAGTGGGTAGAATCCCGCCGTGGAACAGCATCGTGAATACAATCATCATCATGAAGAGCTTTCTGCCGGCGAAATCCTGTCTAGATAGCGGGTAGGCGAGCAGCGTGGTGAACAATAGATTGATGAATGTCCCGACAACCGTAATCCCGATGGTAACGAATAAGCTGTTAACGATGATGTGTGTGGAGAAAATATAGCGATACCCTTCCAAGGAGAAGGAGGTTGGGAATAGAATGAAGCCGCGTTTGAGTACTTCTGCCGGCTCTGCGAACGAGACGGACACAATGTAGATGAACGGAAGTAAGGTAATTAAGGCGAATACGGTTAAAAAAGTATAATTGAAGCCGTCAAAGATGCGGCTGCCTAAGCTCTTATTGATCATTTTGCTGAATTCCCTCCTTAATACAGACCGCTTTCGCCCATTTTTTTGGCCATCCGGTTAGCACCAACGACCAACGCTAGTCCGATAATGGATTTGAATAAGCCGACGGCTGTGCTATAGCTGAATTGCCCTTGCTGAATACCGACATTGTAGACATACGTATCAAATACCTCGCCTACGTCGCGGTTCATGGCGTTCAGCATGAGGAAGATTTGTTCAAAGCCTGTATCCAGGAATGAACCTAGTCGCAAAATAAACAGAATCACGATGACACTTCGTATGGCTGGGAGTGTGATGTGCCACAACTGCCGGAAACGGCCAGCTCCGTCAATTTTAGCTGCCTCATATAATTGAGGATCAACGCCTGCTAATGCGGCGAGAAAGATGATGGTTCCCCAACCGGTTTCTTTCCAAATGACCTGTGAAATGATCATTGTTCGGAACCACTCACTGGAGATTAGGAATTCGATTTTGGGAAGTCCGATGGAGGCTAGCACATCATTTACAATGCCGCCTTCTGTCGTGAAGAAAATGTAGGAAATACCTACGACGACGACCCACGATACAAAATGAGGAATATACACAATCGTTTGGATCGTTCGTTTAAAGACTTCTCGGCGAATTTCGTTCAATAACAGGGCCAAGATAATGGGAAGCGGGAAGAAGAATACCAAATTATAGACAGCCATAATAATCGTATTCTTAAATAACATGGCGAAGGAGGCATCGAAAAAGAAGCGCTCGAAATGCTTTAGACCCACCCATTTGCTATGAAGCATCCCTAATGCTGGTTGGTAATCCTGAAAAGCAATTAACAGCCCCCACATTGGAAAGTAGCGAAAAATAATGAAGTAGAGCATGCCGGGTAACGCCATCAGATACAGCCATTTGTTTTTCAACAGGCGGTTTAACCTGAGACGTGCCTTGCTCTTAGCAACCGCATCTGATCTTAACGGTTTGGAAGTCAGTTCCACGAGTCATCGTCCTCCTTGATTGTTTGACAGCGTTAGCATATCGAAGCCCAGAATTGCCTTCAATAATCAGCAGCGCTCCACATGCAAGACGGTTCGAAAATAAGCGCAATTACGCGGTTTATAATCATTAGCGACCTCTGCCATAATCATTTGAAATCGATTCTATGCTGCACCACAACACAAAAAAACCTGGCGAGTGGCCAGGTTCTTGTCTACTTATAACGTATGGAAAGAGTGATTACTGCGAAGTCTTTTTGAGCTCTCTGTACTGACCAGGTGTCATACCTTCCAGCTTTCGGAAGTTGCGGATGAAATTTTGCGCATTCGTGTATTGCAAGCGTTCAGCAATCTCTGTGATTTTCATTTCCGTTCCACTGAGCCAGCTGATGGCCATGTCATGGCGGTAGCTGGCTAGATAATCACTGAAGTTCATCCCGGTTTCTTTCCGGAACATGCGGCGAATATAATGCGTGCTGTAATTCATCCGCAAGGCACACTGATCAAGTGTCAGGTCGCTGTCATAATACGCATGGACCAAATCCATGACCGAGCGGGAAATGCTTTTGCCTGACGATTCATGACGCTTGCGGACCAGCTCCATCATCGGATGAATGATGTGTGATTTGAACCATCCTTCAATTTCTTGCGGCGTTTTGAGGCTGAACAGCTGCTCATATTCATTGCGTCCATCGTGAGAGAAGAGCTCCCCGGTATCCCCCATGTCATATACAATACGAGCTAGATCGGTCAACAGCATCGCGAAGGAGATGCGATACAGGTTAGGATCGGTTTCCACGCGGAGCACCTCTTGAATGAACTGCTGGAGCAGCTCGCCAGCCTTGTCCTTTTCCAAAAAGGTAATGGCCTGCGTTAGCTCCGAAACGAGATGATGCGGATAATAATGACGTGACGCTTGCTGCGGCTTCAGGTCATCTAGATGCAGAATGGCTTTCTCCCCGAGACGAATCCGATATTGCAGCGCTTCTTTAGCCTCAAGAAACGCATGCGGCGTTTCATCTATGGCTTCATACGGGCGACTGATCCCGACGCTCACTTTAAGTTCCAGGAAATCGGCAGCCGCTTTCTGCACGGACTCGGCAAATTCACTCAACTGGCTAAGCAAATCCCGATGATTGTCCATTTCACTGCCCACCAGCGTCACTTGATAGTTACCAATCGGCATGGCGTGAATGCGGTGGGGATGCGGGATGAGCTCTGAGGCGATATTGTTGATCGCAAACAAGAGTAAATCCTGTTCACCGGGCTTGTAGCGCGTGTGCTCCAAGGTATCAATCTGCAAAACCATGACGGCATAGCGCCGCCAAACGGGAATATGAAACTGACTTGCCTTTTCCTGCAGCTCCCCGCGATGCATCTCACCTTGAAACAGTTTTAACATGAAATAATCAACAAGTTGGCCGAATTGGCTCTTCATTTGACCTTCCAGCTGTTCCTTGGATTGATGCAGAGATGCGAATTGAGTCCCAACCCACTGTAATTCATCCTTAACAACCGTTCCGCCGTTAGCTGGCTTACTGTGACGCATTGTAAACTCTACTAAGCTGCGTATAGGAACTGACATCCGTCTGGAACCCCAATAAGCTAGCAATGCTGTAAAAAGAAGCAGAAGCAGACAAGCTGTTAATGTAGCCCAGCCGATCGAGGCAGATTCCTTTTTCGCTTCTTCCAAAGGAATAATGGATACATAGGTCCAGTTGTTATATCGGGATTGATTATAGATCACACTATACTCTTTACCTTGCAGCGTACTGTTGAAATAGCCCTGCATGCTGCCCGTATTCAGCAATTCCTGTGACCAAGACTCGGAGCGAACGCTTTGACCCGTTTTATTAGGATTACTGTCGATGATGACATTCATTTTGTCATCTAGAATCATGGTCTCGCGCGTCGAAAAACCGCCGGTCAACAACTTAGCCAGCTCTGAGTTGGATACATGGACGGACAAATAGCCCTTTTGTTCCGATCCTGTAGATGGAATGCTCTTGACTAGCTTAATACCAGAGAAGGTTGGTCCGGCATCCGGCACCCAACGTGAGTTATAAGCGGCGTTCACATTGCTAGTTTCCTTGGTCTTATCCGTCCCAAAGTAAAAGCCGCCGTCTTTGATATACCAGCCATTCTGAAGACTGTGCAATTCAACGGTTTTAACGCCTAGCTCATACGTTTGTACACCCAACAGTCCTTTGACGAGCAAATCAATGTCCTGGAAATCTTCAATGGCCAGTCGCTTCGCCACCGAATTAACAACTAACGGTGTTTCCGCGTAGCGCCCGGATACTTGATCAATGACTTTAAGAATCTGTTCAACGCGGTTTTGGGACTGCTGCAAAATGAAAACGTTTGCTTCATTCACTTTGGTTTGGACCTTCGAGGTCGATTGGAAGAAAGAGTAGATACCCAATGATAGTAAGGGAATCGTACTGACCAATGTCGTGAATATCATCAATTTTAAGAAAAAAGAGTATCGCGGGAGCATAGCTTCCTCCGTACGTTGATATAATGCCTCCCATTGTAACATAATCGGGGACTATTCAGGAAATGCTTTTTAGGATAAAATTACCACTTGATCTCGAAGTGGATGAAAGGCGCAAGACCCATAAGAAGGACATGGAAACAATTTATAGAATCAATAAGGAGAATGTCATGTGGTAGGGATGTGATTGCAGCATGGTGAAAATAAGAAAGTCTGACCATATCTTAGAAATTGCATATAGCTGTGTACGTTGGTTTCTTCTTGTTACCACATCTTATGTGTATTTGAACTATTACTATAGCGCCTCGCAGAGCCTATCTCTTTTTTGGAGCATGCTGGCAGTCGCTATTCTCTATATGGCAACTACGGAAGTGGCGCTGCATTTTACGCCTATCGCTTCACGCTTTTATCGCACGGTGACGCGCTTGGGTGTCGTTATGGATTACTTCTCGTTTATCGTCATTATTGCGCTCACAGATGGCACACATAGTCCACTTCTCCCAATAGCTTACTTGGTCATTCTTCATGCTTCGTTATACTGGAGTTTCCGTGGATCCATGGTGGCGACGGGGATGATCATCATCGGATATTGTTTCATAGTTGATCTGGTGGATGGTGGATTTCAGCTAGACGACTATCCCCGACACTTTTTTAATTTTGCCTTCCTGTTAATGTTTGGTTTCATTGGGGGCATCCTTGTAGCAAGGGAGCGAAAGCATTTTGTCGAGAAAGGTATTTTTGAAAATTTAGCGAAGCAGGATTACTTAACTGGACTATATAACCATCGAAGCTTTCAAGAACACATGCGAGAAGCTATCGCAGGCAAACAACCCATTACACTTCTGATGGGGGATATTGACTATTTTAAGCAAATTAATGATCGCTATGGTCATCAAGCAGGAGATATGGTTTTGAGGGAGATCGGCAGCCTATTGGAGACGTCCATCCCACATACTCAAGGTAGGGCTTTCCGTTATGGTGGTGAAGAATTTGCGGTTATTTTTTATACAGATAGTCAGCCTAGAGCGACGGAACTATATGAAATATTTCTGGAGAGGCTCCGAGGCAAGGTATTTGAGCATGGCAAAGATGCGTTTCAAGTTACGATGAGCTTCGGGGCTGCACGCCGTGATCGGGGACAAGGGAAATCGGAATTGGTCGCCGCGGCCGATCAGTTACTGTATGAAGCCAAGACACATGGCAAAAACCAACTGCTATGGGGTCATGTAGAAGGGATGAAGAAATAGCGATGGCAACCTTATCTCCTTATATTTATAGTACTGATGCGAGAAGGCAGGCAGATTTTTATGTAGGCGTGTTTGGCGGTGAAATTATTAGCATCCAGTCTTACGGGGATCTTCCTGGGATGGAAGAGTCGAAGAAGCACTTGGTTATGCACTTGGAACTGCAGGCGCTGGGCTTGCGATTTTTCATGGCAGATGCAGGCACAGATGCCAATGATCGAGGGATGGCCATGGATCTAGCGCTCACCTTCAAGGATGAGGAGGAGGCGCGCACGATTTATGATGGTCTAGCAGTTGATGGCGAAGTTATCATGCCATTTGAACGCATGTTCTGGGGCACGATGCTAGGTCGTGTGCGAGATCGTTACGGAGTCATGTGGCAGGTGGCCACCGAATCCTAAATAGAAACAAGAGAGCTCCTTTGTGAGAAGCCGTATGGCTTTCGTGAGGGAGCTTTTTATTACCCTCTCCGATACTCCTCTCCACTAACTCTCGATTTATCGCACTCTCCCACGACTGGTATAATTTTAATGGACATAGCCGCTGCTATTGGGACAAATTCAGAGGGATTCCACATTTAACGGACACAGGCGCCGCTATTAGCGTGTTTGTAGGCAAAGTTGGACCCTAATTAGAAGAATAACGGCCGTGTTGTCCGTTAGGACATGCAAATCCAGCTCAATGACCGATTAACGTCATCTGTGTCCGTTAGGCGTGGAAGGGAGGTGAATATTGGGGGATTCGCCCCCCCAGAGCTATCATTCCGCCCGCAGACCGATTCGAACGCGTTTATATTCTGTTTAAAATAGGGGAGTATGATCATATCCATTGGTAGATAACAACGTACACACGGAATCACATCCGATCGGGTAAAGGAGTAGAGATAGATGGCTATGAAGACAAAGAACGAACAACCGAAACAAAAAAGCAATTGGCGGGGATTTTTCCGCTTGATGATGAGTGCGAATCCACCTAAGCTTTTATTAAGTATTGCACTGGGGTTAAGTGTGATTGCCACGCTGGTGTCGTTGGTGATCCCGCTATTTACGAAAAACGTGGTTGATAATTTCTCGATCTCATCCCTAAATTGGTGGCAAATTAGCGGGATGGCTCTTGCGTTCATCGCATCAGCGGTAGCTTCAGGTGTAGCTACGTATCTCCTTAACTATTCGGGACAGCGCGTAGTGGCTGGTATCCGAGATCGCTTATGGAAGAAGCTGCTCGTGCTGCCGGTCCGCTACTATGATAATCATCAAACAGGAGACACCATCTCCCGAATGACGAACGACACCGCAATTATTAAAGGGCTCATTGCTGAGCATATGGCTGGTTTTATCACAGGGACCATCTCTATTATCGGTTCGATCATCGTGCTCTTATATATGGATTGGAAAATGACGCTGATCATGTTTAGCATATTCCCGATTGCGTTTCTTATCCTTTTTCCATTGGGGATGCAAATGTACAAAATTTCTAAAGGCATGCAAGCCGAAACGGCCAACTTCACGTCTGTGTTGAATCGGGTTTTATCAGAAATTCGCTTAGTGAAGGCTGCTAATGCAGAGCCTGTGGAGTACAAAGAAGGTAGCACAGGGATCCAGACGTTGTTCAAATTTGGGTTAAAAGAAGGCAAAATTCAAGCGCTGATGTCCCCGCTAATTATGTTTGTCATGCTGATGATGTTCGTCGTCCTCTTCGGTTATGGTGGCACACGGGTAGCATCAGGAGCGATCTCAGCTGGCCAGTTGGTAGCTTTCATGCTGTATTTATTCCAAATCGTAATGCCTATTACGCAAATTACACAATTTTTCACGCAAACGCAGAAAGCGATGGGCGCAACAGATACCATTCTCAAGGTCCTGGATCATGAAGAGGAGGATCCACACGCAGGTTTAGCCGTCAAGGATGCTTCCCAATCCCTGAATTTCGAGAACGTATCGTTTGGTTATAAAGAGGGCGAATCGGTTCTCAAGGACGTTAGCTTTACGATGGAAGCGGGGAAGGTTACCGCGATTGTAGGACCAAGCGGAAGCGGGAAGACGACGATGTTCTCGTTGCTGGAGCGTTTTTATTCGCAGCAGGAAGGTAACATCTCGTTAGGCGACGCTAGTATTGGTCAGTACTCACTCGTGTCCTGGCGCAGCCAGATCGGCTATGTATCACAGGAAAGTCCGCTTATTGCGGGGACGATTCGGGACAATATCTGTTATGGCTTGCAGCATGAAGTGACGGAAGAAGCGCTGAAGCGAGCTTCCGAAATGGCCTATGCAGATGGTTTCATTGAAGAGCTTCCGCAGAAGTATGACACGGAAGTCGGAGAGCGCGGGATTAAGCTATCAGGCGGACAGCGCCAACGGATTGCTATTGCCAGAGCGCTGTTGCGCGATCCGAAGATTCTCATGCTGGACGAAGCCACGTCGAGTCTGGACAGCAAGTCGGAGGTCGTGGTGCAGCAAGCGCTGCAGAATTTGATGCAAGGACGTACAACGCTAGTCATTGCCCATCGGTTATCCACGGTTGTGGACGCCGATCAGATCGTGTTCCTCGATAAAGGTGTCGTCACAGGCCGCGGCACGCACCAGGAGCTCATCGAGTCGCATGAGATGTATCGCGAATTTGCAACGCAGCAGTTGCAGATACAAGAGCAGCTAATCGCGGAGCATTCCCCTATGGCATAAGGAAAGTGAATAGAAACGAGCAGAACGACTTTACTTAGTCGCTCTGCTCGTTTTTCATTTCTTTGCGATATTGGCCAGGGGGTATGCCGACCACCTTTTTAAAAATTCGTGAGAAGTTCTGAGCGTTACTATATTGCAGCCGCGATGCGATTTCTTCAATATTCATTTCCGTGTGCTTCAGCCAGTTTTGTGCTTTATCGATTCGGCTAATAAGCACAAGATCAGAGTAAGTGGCCTCATGCACTTCCTTTAGTGCTTGTCTGACGATGGAGGCGGGGACATTCGCTATTTTACATAAATCTTCAAGCCTAGGATCCTCCTCATTATGCGCTTCTATATACGCGATCGTTTGCTGGGCGACCCTCTGCATATGCTCGTTATGCGTAAGCTTAAGGCTTTCGATTAACAGGGCGATGACATCGAACTTCAAGCACGCAATCCAATCTTCTAGTGTGGCTAATTGAGATAATTTGTTCATAAATAGCTCGGTGGAGGCGTGACGCTTGGTTTTGTTAATCGTCCAGTAAATAGATAGAATCATTTCTGTCAGTTTATTATGCAACCAGTGATAGTTCAGTGTCCTGATCCCTTGCAGCATGTTCAACCGATCCGCATAAGAATAAGCCAATTCGAGATCCCAAGCCTGAATCGCGTATATAATATCGTTCTCTAGCTCGCGAAACAACACCGGCAGCGGTTCAGCGTCGAG
Source organism: Paenibacillus qinlingensis (assembly GCF_013204845.1). Taxonomy (GTDB): domain Bacteria; phylum Bacillota; class Bacilli; order Paenibacillales; family NBRC-103111; genus Paenibacillus_E; species Paenibacillus_E qinlingensis. Next base: position 41,589 of record NZ_JABMKY010000027.1, on the reverse strand, counting down.
GCTTCCAGTTTCGGGTTCACCACGATAGGCTTCGAAAGGAATAACTTCATTAGCGCCTGCCACAAGCTTATGTTTGAGCGTTGCTTCCGCTTCTTCGGAAGCAATCCCTAGATAGGCGTAGTCCTTTCTTACCAAACTAATCCCAATCGATACAGTGAAGGGGAAATACTGTTTAATAAAATCCCGCATGATTTCCGCGTAATGAAGGAACTGCTGCTGTGCCTCCCCGATGACAGACTCCTCTAACGAAAATAGTGCTAGGAACCGGCCCTCTCCATGCTCCGTGACGACACCAGTGCCATGTTCGTCCATCACCTCTTTGATCACCTTAGAAATCCCGTAACGGAAATAATAGAGATCGACGTCCGTGTACAAATCCATCATGCTCTTGTATTGATCGATTTCTATACAAAAACAGCTGTAAGCGCCCTGATACAATTGGATGTGATATTGCTCCAGTCGGTTCCTATCCTCTTGCGATCGCAAACCCTTGCGGAGCATATTGCGAATAAACAAGTCTCGAACCTCCGGCCGCCATGCATTGACCTGCACATTTAATTCGTCGCGTGATTCCTTGATTTGATGCATTTTTTCGTAAATCGCACCAAACTCATCAAGTTGTTCCCCTGGATGCCGTTGGACATCCTTACGCTCCGTTGTGCTGGAGGTGTCGTTGACCAGCTTAACAATGTCGCTCCAGCCTCTCCATAAGCGATTGGTTGTCAAAAAGGCGCCGATAGCAGCAACCGCAAGTAAGCATCCAGCAAGTAGGAAAGCGAGATTGCGAATCCGATTTATTTTAGTGAAGAACTCGTCATTCATAATAGCAAACCCAAAAACCCATCCATTATTGGAGGCTTTTAATTGAGTAATAAACAAGTGGGATGAAGCGAAGCTCTCGTCTTGACGAGAGGGTGACAACCCCGCCAACAGTTGTTCTTTCGAAAGCTTGCCGCGGTTCTGCATCAATACCCCATCTTGATCGAGAATGAAATAGTTTCCCTTCACATTGTCATAGGTACCCAGAATATGGTCGAAGAATCGTTGGTTAATATGAAATAAAATATAAGCCGTCTTCTCCTCTTGAAAAATCGGCAGCTTTCGCACATACACACTGGTCGGAGATTGATTGACCGGAATTGTGAAAAAAGCCTTCTCGGTATGGAGACTCTCGAATTTGGCGATAACCTCGGCATATTCGTCCTGCGCGGCAGTGACCTGCTGGCTGGTGCCGATCAGCTTTTTATCCCCAACACTATACAGGGCTACATTATCCACATCATCAATAGAGGAATACATCCGTACGATCGTATCTCGGAGCGTCACCAGGTCGAGCTTCTGATTCAGTCCATTTAGTTTAGAAAAGGTTTCTAAGGCAGGCAGTTTTTCGAACTGTAGAACGGCTTGATCCATTTGTTTGAAATAGCTTTCTACCCGATCCTGCGTACGCAGTAAGGACACCTTGTATGCGTTTTGCGCTTCTTCCGTCAAGGTGCCCGTCGCCACGCGGTACATGACAAATCCCATGACTGTCATACATATGGAAGCTACAAGCAGCATCATGATGAGGGTCTGAGCTTTCTTAGAGCGTTGCAGCCGCATGGTGGAATGACTCCTTTCTACTAGTGAACATATCTTTGGTGCCGATAAGCAATCTTAATAAAATCATTATATAGAAGGCAGGCCGGAAGTGAATTAATCATTTCTCGAAATCTTCGTTTTTGCAAAATGACACCCTCGCGGAATCAGCATAGTGGGCGTCATTTATTCGATACGGCAATGGTCTTTTCCTAAAAATTCGGACTCCGCAACTGATTATTGATGCATCTCAAGCAGCAGGCCTATACTGTGGGAGTGCACAGCTTCACCAGATCTGCGTTATCATGAACATCCATTACACATGGCTATAGGAATGAAGGGAGTCTGAAATAAATGATGACTAAGAAGAAGCTTCATTGGAAAACAGCGACGAGCTTGTTGCTCATCGTGGCGCTGAGTGCGGTTGCTACCGCTTGTGGAGAAGGAACAGAAGCTACGCCGACGAAAGAGGCAAGCAAAGGACCTGTAAAGTTAAATATGATGTACGAAACAGGTTTTAGCGTGCCTAGTACCTCCGCAGACAGCAACGCTGCCGTTAAATATTTGCAAGATAAGCTAGGTGTCCAGCTCGAATATAACATCTATACAAGCGACACGTATAAAGAAAAGCTGCGCGTTCAGGTTGCTTCCGGCGACATTCCAGACATTTTCTCGTGGAATAGTATGGACGGTTTCATCGTGGGGATGATCAAGTCAGGGCAACTCGTGCCGGTTGATGAGTTGCTCGACAAATATCCGAATTTGAAAAAGCATAAAGATTACGAATTTGCCAAATACGAGGGCAAGACCTGGGCTTTCGCCAATGTGCGTAATCCCATGACGACAGCAGTTCCGCTGATTCGCAAGGACTGGCTGGATAATCTCGGACTTAAAGTGCCCACAACGACTGACGAGCTCTATGAAGTTGCGAAAGCTTTTACGAACAATGACCCAGACAAAGACGGCAAAAAAGATACCTATGGCATCCAGATTAGCTATGCTAACAACGATTTCGGTAACCTGTGGGGCTTTCAACAGGCTTACGGGATTCAAGATTCGTGGATTAAACAGGATGGTAAGTATGTTCCTAACTTTGCAACACCGGTCTACAAAGAGTATTTAACTTGGCTCGCCAAAGCATTCAAGGAAGGGCTAATTGATCCTGACTTTGCGGTGACTGACGGGAAAACGGCTAATGCCAAAGTGACGAATAAAAATCAAGCTGGTATTTATGTCAGCGATATGGACCGTATTAATGAGTTCGAAGCGTATGCGCAAGCAAATCCGAAGGCGGCTTTGGTTCCATTTGAACCGGTGAAAGGCCCTCATGGCGATCAAGGGATTGGTGCGCGCGTCAATTACGGCGGTCTGTACATTCCGAAGAAAACTGCGGAGGATAAGGCTAAGCTGGATAAGTTGATGGAGTGGCTCGATTGGGGAGCAGGACCAGAAGGTATGAACTTCTATACGTATGGTGTTGAAGGTGTTCATTATACGATGAAGGATAACAAGCCAAGCCCAATTAGCGGTATGTTCAACCGCGATGTGCCTGCAGCCTTCTTATACGCGAAACAAATTCAGCCGACGGAAGAGACTTACTTACGCAGAGAGCGTTCCGAGACTACCCAACAAATCATTATCGACGGCAATAAAAGACTTGAAAGGTACTTGAAGATGCCGAATGCATCGGCAACCGTATACTCGCCAACAGGCTCGAAATATAGCGCAGAAGCGAATACGTTTATTAATACGAATATCGTAAAAGTCATCATGGGCACGATTGATGTGAAAGATTGGGATGGCATTGTGAAGCAATGGTATGACCGATTTGAAGGAAGTAAATGGCAGGAAGAAATCAATGCGGGTACGGGCGGCAAATAAGCCGTCCTTTCCCCCGTACTGCCCGTGCAACGATAAGGAGGGGTTGTTGTGTTATCACAGGTGGGAAAGGGCATCGTTTCAGAAGTACAGTCGGACTCGGTCAGATCACGAGGAAGCAGATTGAGGAGAAAGCTATGGTCTGACCGCTACATGTACTTACTGGCCCTGCCCGGTATATTGTTTATCCTACTATTCGATTACGTACCTATGTACGGCATTCTGATGGCTTTTCAGGATTATAATCCGTTTAGCGGTATTTCTCACAGTGAATGGGTGGGTTTCGAGCACTTTGAACGATTGTTTCATCATCCTGATTTTTGGATGGTGCTGCGCAATACGCTGGTGATCAGCCTACTCAATCTGGTACTGTATTTCCCAGCGCCGGTTGTGATTGCGTTGCTGCTGAACGAAGTGCGTGGAACACTCTATAAAAAGCTTATTCAAACCGTTATCTATTTACCTCATTTCGTCTCTTGGGTTGTCGTGTGTTCATTGACTGTGACGTTGATGAATTCGCAAGGCATCGTGACCAAGCTGCTGCATGCGATCGGAATCACGAATGTTCAGCTTCTACTGGATGAGCGCTTATTTTGGGGGATCATTACCCTCCAAAGCATCTGGAAAGATGCAGGTTGGGGAACAATCATTTTCTTGGCTGCACTTGCTGGGATTAATCCAGAGCTGTATGAAGCGGCACGGGTTGATGGTGCTAATCGCTGGCAGCAGATGAAAGCCATTACGATTCCAGCGCTAATGGGGACGATTGTCGTGCTCCTGCTGCTCCGGATGGGCAGTATCATGAATTTATCTTTTGACCAATTGTTTATTATGGGTAACCCCATGGTCAACAATGTAGCTGAAGTGTTCGACACGTATGTGTTTAAAGTCGGGGTTCTGCAAGGCAATTTCAGCTTTGCGGCCGCGGTTGGGTTATTCAAATCGCTGGTAGGTCTTGTTCTGATCTTAGGATCTAACTTCTTGGCCAGAAAAACCAGCGATAACTATTTGTTCTAGGAGGGAATGTCCCTTGAAATTACGTAAAGGCTTCAACTGGTTCGAAGGGCTTAACTGGCTCATGCTCGGGTTGCTGGCTTTGCTGATGGTCTTTCCGTTCTGGAGTGTGCTCGCCATGTCCTTCTCAAAACCGGAAGCCGTCTATGAAGGCTTGTTCCTGTTATGGCCTAAGGGCTTGACGAGTGTGGCTTATTCCGCTGTGTTTTCCAATACGTTATTCCTTCGTGCACTTAAGAACTCAATTATTGTAACGGTTGCGGGCACTGCGTTGAGTATGCTATTGACCATCTCACTTGCGTATCCACTATCGAAAAAAGCGATCATCGGCAGCTCAACTATGCTCTTTCTTGCGTTCTTCACAATGCTGTTCAGCGGGGGGATTATACCGACCTATATGCTGGTGAAGGAGCTGGGCATGCTTAACTCACTATGGTCCTTGATTGTGCCTAGTGCGCTTAGTGTGTTCAATCTGATGATAATGGTCAGCTTCTTCCGGTCGGTGCCGGCGGAATTAGAGGAATCAGCCAAAATTGACGGGTCTAATGATATCGGCATTCTAGCACGCATTATTATCCCCATTTCGCTTCCTGTTATCGCCACACTGACCTTGTTCTATGCTGTCTCGAAATGGAATATTTTTTTCCAGGCAGTCATGTTCAATGGAAATCCCGAGCAGATAACACTGCAGGTGCTCCTGCGCCAAATGTTGCTGCAAACGACTAGCGAAGCTGTAGATGCATCAAGTAATATTCCCAATATTGGCGCTTCCATTAAAATGGCTATGATTATTATCGCGACAGTACCGATTCTCGTCATCTATCCATTTTTGCAAAAGTACTTTGCCAAAGGCGCCATGATCGGTTCTATTAAAGGCTAGTGAAAGGAGCCGATCTTAACATGCCTGCACCACAAAATACCACCAAATCAGCCATGTTTGGTGTGTTGTTAGCTATTAGTCTTGTTCACTTATTCAACGATGCCCTACAGGCTGTGATTCCAGCAAGCTTCCCGATCTTAAAGGGAAGCTTGCAGCTTTCTTTTGCCCAACTGGGCTTTATCACCTTGATGTTAAATCTGACTTCCTCTGTTTTGCAGCCGTTCGTCGGCTTGTACACAGATAAATATCCAAAGCCCTATTTATTGCCGCTGTCTATGGTGGCTTCTCTTAGTGGCATGATCGCACTTGCCTTTGCACCTTCTTATCTGTGGGTTTTATTTTCAGTTGCACTTGTCGGTCTAGGTTCGGCAGTTTTCCACCCGGGGGCATCAAGGGTAGCTCATATGGCGGCAGGACCTCGCCGTGGCTTGGCGCAGTCGATTTATCAAGTCGGTGGCAATGGTGGTCAGGCGCTTGCACCTATATTGGCGTTGATTACGATCTACCCCTTTGGGCAGCGAGGCTCGCTATGGTTTACCTTGGCAGCTGCTGCTGGCTTCGTTGTACTCTTATACATTACTGGAAAGTTCAAGAATCAACTGGTTATTGGCAGAACGAAGGCAACCCCAGAGAAAACTTCGATGTTGTCTGGACAACGTCGGAAGATCGTTACGGCAGTTACTTTGGTTGTTCTATTAATCTTCGGCCGCTCTTGGTATGGTGCGGGGATTACCAACTATTTTATCTTCTATTTGACAGAGACCTATCATCTTAGTGCCAGCTCGGCTCAAGTGTACATATTCGTTTATTTGGGCGCGGGGGCTGTAGGGACATTTCTTGGCGGGCCAGTAGCAGATCGTTTCGGACGTACAACGGTCCTGTGCGCACTACTTGTTTCGCTGCCATTTACACTTATTCTTCCTTATGCTGGCCCGATATGGTCCTATCCACTGCTCGCAATCATTGGCATGATCCAAATGTCGAGCTTTTCCGTCGCTGTTGTGTATGTGCTGGAGTTAATTCCTGGCCGTGTCGGGACGATGTCAGGTCTTATCACCGGTCTTGCCTTCGGTATGGGCGGCCTTGGTTCCGTTGCCTTAGGCGGGTTAATCGATGCTACCAGTTTATCGTCTGTTATTAAATTAACATCCTTTTTACCCCTACTGGGCTTGCTTGCTCTAGCACTACCATCAAATCGCAAAAGAAGCTTAACGCTTTAATCTATCTTGCGTGTATATCTAAGGAGGATCTCTACGATGCCTGAATATGCTTTCGTCACTGGTGCAGAAAGAGGGATTGGCGCGGCATTGGTGAGGCAGTTGCTGCTCCATGACTTTACGGTCATTGCCGGCACCTATTTAAAGGAATATGATGAGATATCAATCCTGAAACAAACGTATCCCGATCGTTTATATCAAGTCGAATTGGACGTTTCTTGCGAGGATAGCGTTCGAAACGCCAGTAACTTCGTATCGGGAATAACTGATTCGTTGGATATTTTGATCAATAATGCAGCTATTATTGGCAACAAAACGGCAACTATTACGGATGCCATTGATTTTGAGGGTATTCAGCAGGTATACAACGTTAATGTGCTGGGCGCGCTACGCATGTCGAATCAATTGATTGAACCGCTGATGAACAGCGGGCATAAGCTTATTGTTAACATTTCCTCGGAAGCTGGGAGTATCGGTCAGTGCCATAGGACGGGATGGTTCGCCTATGCGATGTCTAAGTCTGCGCTCAACATGCAGTCTGCCTTAATTCATAACCAGATCAAAGTCGAAGGGGGCCAAGTGCTCATTCTTCACCCCGGCGCTGTCCAAGGGCGTTTAAGTGGGGCTCTGAATGCCAAATCGCCACTAACGCCGGACGATTCAGCAGTCAACATGATCAAGCTGATTCTGGGTCATGCCGATTACATGGATCAGCATCCTGCTTATCTTAATTATTTGGGTGAGCGGCAGCTGTGGTAGAAAGAAAAGAAAGGGATAAAGATCACTATGCCATCTAACTTACTCGTACTTGGCCATTATACGAATCCTAAGCACCATCCGCTGTACGATGTTGACATCGAATTGCAAGACATTCTCGGCCGTGATTGGCATGTCGTTTGTACAGAGGACTACGATGTTCTCTTGCCGGAGCGCATCGCTGCCTTTGATGTCGTCATCTCGTACACGGACTGCTGGAGAACCAGCATTACAGATGATCAGGCGGAAGGCCTGCTTGGCTTCGTTACGAGCGGTGGCGGACTGTTGGCCTTGCATAACGGCATTTCTTTACAGCACCGGTTCGATCTTTGTCAGTTAATCGGGGGCTTTTTTACAGGACACCCGCCGTTTCGGGATATCACCATCCGTCCAGCCTCCAGTGCTTCGGAGCATCCGATCACTCAGGGCATTGGGGCTTTTACCATTGCGGACGAGCCGTATCAGTTTAGGTTCATTCCACATCATGATAAGACTGTCTTGCTCGAATACGACCAAGAGGATCAAGTTGTCCCGGCAGCTTGGGCCCATCGCTTCGGTTTTGGGCGTGTCGTTTACCTGATGCCCGGGCATCAGGCGGAATCGTTCAGACACCCTGTGTATCGGGAGATCATTCGAAACAGCAGTCAGTGGTTGGTTGGTGCGAGGTAGGATCAATAAACAAAGAGGCTGTCCCATAAGTAGATTCGTCTACTCAAGGACGGCTTATTTGTGTAGCGTACAGGATGGCCACCGTTTCCATCGTTGATCAAATAGTTAATGACTTTGCGCAAGAGGAACCTGGATGCCTTATTTGGTTGAAATCGGCTGAAATCGAATCCAGAGAGAACGTAGATGCGCTAATTGGCCGATTTTCGTTATTTATTGCTTTTTTTGGCAAAATAGCGCCTTGTAGTTCCCCTCCCATGATGATTTGGCCTATTATTCAACAATTAGGACATCCTCGTTCCCTTTCGAGGGAGGACGTAGGGGACGGTCCTTTTGTCCATTCAACTCATTCTTTGTGTAGGTTCCCCTTCATTAGCACAGCGATCTGCTGCTCCAAGTCTCCCTTGCGCTCAAGCTCTCGAATAATGCGCTCCTGGCGCTCGATCGGCTGATTCTGGCTGAGTTTGGCCTTGCCTTCGATGCTGGAAATCGGAAGCTTGAAGGTTTGTATCCCTTTGCTCAGCCCAGCAATAAAGTGAGGATCAACGCTAGGCAAGTCGTATGAGCTGTCTGTGCGCTCGTACTTGCTGGTTAGCTGCTGCAAGACACATAGAACTTCATCATCGTCATGTATGAGCTCGACCTTGCCATAGACGTGAACAGCCGTATAATTCCACGTGGGTACAGCGGCAGGCGTTCCATACCAAGAAGGCGAGATATAGCAGTGGGGACCTTGGAAAATCACCAAAATCTCTTGTCCCTCGATATCCATCCACTGTGAATTGGAGCGAGCGAAATGCCCATATAGGCAATGCTCCTCTGAACGCAAAAGTAAGGGGATATGGGTCGCGAAGGGACGCCACTGATGATGCGAAACGATCGTAGCGAAGCTATGCGCTTCTATGAGGTCGTACATTTTCGACAAGTCTTCTATTTTAAAATGGGAGGGTGTGTACATGGCTGCACCTGCTTTGTTTTAGCTTTGTAGCAATAGTATAGCAATCACTATGGTACATAAAAAGTGCCAATTTTGTTTGTTTTGATTAGACCACTTGAACGATTTTATTTATTGGTTTATGTTGCTTACGAATCGTGTACAGGAGGTCACAGCCATCACGTCGAATACCTACCTAACTAAGCATGTAAAAGGAGGCAACAACAGATGGAAAAGGTTCGTTGGGGAATTATCGGCTGCGGAGACGTTACGGAGGTCAAAAGCGGTCCGGCCTTGCAGAAGGCTGAAGGTTCGGAACTGGTCGCTGTTATGCGTCGCAATGGGGCACTAGCAGAGGATTATGCGAAGCGGCATGGTGTGGCAAAATGGTACGATGACGCCGCGGCGCTAGTGAACGATCCAGATGTAAATGCGGTCTACGTTGCAACGCCGCCAGGATTTCATCATGAATATATGTTACTCGCTGCCCAAGCAGGGAAGCCTGTCTACGTGGAGAAGCCGATGGCTAGGAATCACGCAGAGTGTCAAGAAATGATCGCGGCTTGCGTAGAAGCGGGTGTGCCTTTGTATGTGGCGTACTATCGCAGAGGGCTTCCTAAATTCGTGGAGATCAAGCGTCTAATTGATAGTGGGGTCATTGGGGATGTTCGCTTCGTGCAGTCGACATATCTGCAACCAATGAGAGATTATGAAGAGGGACTAGAACCATGGCGCATTCAGCCGGAACTGTCAGGTGGCGGCTTATTTGTGGATTTGGCAAGCCATGCATTGGATATTCTAGATTATTTGTTGGGACCCATCGGAGAGGTCAAGGGCTTCGCAAGAAATCAAACGGGTAAGCAACAGGTCGAAGATATCGTGACAACGAGCTATGCATTCGAATCCGGTGTGATGGGTACAGGGGTATGGAGTTTCAACTCATACACTCGCCTAGATTTGAATGAGATTGTGGGTAGTCTTGGCAAACTTTCGTTCTCAACATTCAGTGGTGATCTACGCATTGAAACCGCTGATGGTGAGGTTCAAGAACTGACGATACCCAACCCTCCGCACGTGCAACAGCCGCTGATTCAGAAGGTTGTCGACGATCTTCGAGGTATCGGACAAAGCCCAAGCACTGGCGTCACAGCCGCACGTACCAATCGTGTGATGGACGAGTTGTTGCGCGATTTCTACCGCGCTTAACCAAATAAACGAAAACCCCAGCCTAATGTGAATGCCGTCACATCAGACTGGGGTTTTCATTTATGCATTAGGCTTTCGGGCTAGGCGTTGCTACAATAGGAGCAGGTGCCGACGCTGAAGGATTGTCCGGTGCTAAGGAACGCTTGTTAAGGAACAAGCTGAGCGGTAAAGCGACCAGTACAATAAATGTGGCAAGCAAGTATACATCATTAACACTCATCGTGAATGCATGAGTACCAATTTGCACTTTGTCCGTCATCCCGCCAGTAGCAAGATCCTTGCTATGTGTTACGGTTTGGGACGATAAAACGGAAGTGAATAGGGCGATCGCGAAAGATCCGAATACGTTACGAACCCAGTTATTGATAGATGTTGCATGGCCAGAAAGAGTTCGCGGAATTTGCTCCATTCCTGCATTACTTGCAGGCATCGTAGCGAAGGCAATCCCGACGTTTCGAACGATCATCCAGAACACAATATAGCCGCGTGATACGTCTGTACTTAACCAACTAAGTGTGAGCGTACCAACCGCGATTAAAGAAATGCCGATAAAAATTAGAATACGAGGCCCGACACTGCTATACAGCTTGCCTACGATTGGCATACAAAGTGCCATGACGAGGGAAGCAGGTAACAGAATTAATCCTGTATCCAATGGCGTTACATGCTGAATGTTTTGCAAGAAAATCGGCGTCAGGAAGGTACCTGAGTACAAGCTTATCGTAACAATACTGGAAATAATGAGAGATAGCGTGTAACGCGAGTTTTTCAATACACGGATGTTCAATAATGGGGAGTCAGCCTTAAGTTCCCTCCAAATGAATAGCAGAAGAACTAGGAAGCCTGTTGCAAATAGACTGATAACACGGCCTGATGACCATCCCCAAGCATGGCCTTGCGAGAAACCGACGAGCAAGGCAAGAGAGCTGACAACGACAGTCAGTAAGCCGATTAAATCGAATCTTTTTGGAACAGAAAGACGGTAATAAGGAATTAATTTGAAAACGAGAAAAATTGCAACAAGCCCGACAGGTACGTTCATGAGGAACAACCAGTGCCAGCTCCAATTTTGCAATAACCAGCCGCTCAATGTAGGTCCGATTGCAGGAGCCATCATCGCAGATAAAGACCAGAGGGAAATCGCGATTGGTTGCTTGTCACGCGGGATAACCTGATACACAATAGTCATAGTAGCCGGCATAATCAAACCGCTGAAAGCTCCTTGAATAATACGGAAAGCAATCAGTGATGAAGCATCCCATGCTAAAGCGCATAGGAGTGAAAAGATGGTAAAACCAATCAACGCAATAGCATATAATCGTTTGTAGCTGAATTTCTCCCCGAAATACCCTGTAATCGGAGCGATTGTACCGCTGGCGAGCATGAAACCAGTAATCGTCCATTGGATTTTGCTCAAATCTGTATGGAAATGATCACTAAGAATCGGTATTGCGATATTAATTGTGCTCATACTTAGAATCGAAACGAACGATCCGAAGAAGATAGCAATCATAATTGGCCAGAAGCGTACTTGTTGTAACTCATCCTTACTCAAAATAATGCCCTCCACTCTATCCATTGATATTAATGATAGTATTCTCTATAATTTTGAATGAAAATCATCATACTACCGAACTGTTTATATGTCAATAATGACATAAAGGAGGAATGCTATTTGAATACCCTTTCATATGGATTACTAAGCCTTTTAACCAAAAACTCCCGCTCGGGGTATGAGCTTATGCAGCATATTCAGCCTTTTTGGTCAGCCAAACATAGCCAGATCTACCCACTCTTAGCACAATTAGAGCAAAAGGGGCACGTGGCTTTCGTACATGTTGCTCAATCAGATAAGCCGGATAAAAAAGTTTACTCCATTACGGAGCAAGGGAAAGATGCCTTGCGGGAATGGATTGCTATGCCTACGGATGAGCCTGTGACGAGGGATGAGCTTTCATTGAAGGTTTATTGCATTGGTCTCGTGGATAAAGAACAGGCGAGGATGATGCTTGCGGTACGAGAAGTATATTATAAGAAGAAAAAAGAGCGATTCAACCTCCTGATGGATAAGCTCCAACAAGCAAGTGAGAAACCGCTCGATCAATTAGAAATTGGTGATGATGCATTCGGCATGTACGTCCTCGTGCATAAAGCCACAATGAAGGTGGATACAGATTTAATTTGGTGTGAGTGGATGAAGAAAAAACTGACGTAACAGTTAACCGCCAATTTCCTGAATGACCGTTTGGATTTTCTGCAGACGAATGTACTCGGACTTCTCTAATTGCGGTCGGAAGTAAGCGTAGAGATAGGCCGCATCCTCGAATGTCAATGCAGGGTAGCAGACGACCTCTTGCACCACGAGTGGATTATCCATGATAACCTGCCATTCACCGGCTCTCTCCGCATGTGAGATGTTCGCAAAAATGTGTTTCTTGGCAGCTATCGTACTTTCGAGCTCAGGCCAAATCTTTTCCCAGGATGGGCTGAAGTCAACGGGTTCTGGAAAAAGTCGCTTTGCTTTCGCAACCGACTGTTCTACGATGTCCATTTCTGTGTCCCCCGCGGCTTTGATTGCATTCGTGAGACTGTCGAGTAACCGCCTGAAACCTGCGAATCCTTCTGATAGTACCTCGCGCCTAAACAGGGCTTCCGCTTCCGCGGTAGTCAGCTTGTTGAAATCCGCCAATGTGTTATTTGTCATACAGGCCACAACCCCCTAGACTAGACTGTTCCTTCCCCAAATTTATCATAAAACATTTTCCAAATAAAGCCCTTTCATTTCATAAAATAAGCTTCTGGTTTAAATTGAGTTTATATTGCTCCTTTATACTGATTTCTATCATAAACACATTCTATATGCAGACAATAACATCAAGAATCGAGGCTGAACATACATGGCACCTATTATGATCGTAGATGATGATCCGTATATTCGTGAGCTTGTCCGTGTTTTCATGCTGAATGAGGGCTTCGATGTGGTCGAGGCCGAGGATGGCGCCCAAGCACTCAAGAAGCTGCAAACCGTCCAAGTCGATATGGTTATCTTAGATGTGATGATGCCGAACATGGACGGATGGCAGCTGTGCAAGGAGCTCAGAGAGCATTATGATTTACCGATCCTCATGCTAACGGCCAAAGGAGAAACGGCACAAAAGGTCAAAGGCTTCGAGCTCGGCGCCGACGACTACCTCACCAAGCCCTTCGAGCCGCTTGAATTGGCGATGCGAGTAAGAGCGCTGTTGAAGCGCTACCGGATTGCTTCCTCGCAAACCATTCAGGCCGGCGATTTAAGTATGAATCGCAAAACCTATGAAGTCACCGTTGGCGCAGAGAGCATCACGCTGCCGCTTAAAGAATTCGAGCTGCTCTATAAGCTCGCGAGCTATCCTGGCAAAACGTTCTCGCGCGATCAATTGATCGAGCAGATTTGGGGATTTGACTACGAAGGCAATGAACGCACGGTTGATGTGCATATTAATCGGCTGCGTGAGCGATTTCCTGAGGAGCGGCATGCTTTTCGCATCGCTACAATTCGAGGCTTGGGCTATCGGCTGGAGGTGCTGAAATGAATCATCAGCACAGAGCAGATAGAAAAGAACGGAGAGAAAGACAGAAGAAGCGGAGAATGAGCCAGAATAATAAGCAGTCCATTCTCCAACGAATAGGCGGCTTTTTCTTTGGTTTAGGGATATTTATTCTTATTATCGTGTATTGGTTAGCTGCCTTCTATGGCACGGAGTATCTCTACGAGCATCTGGGGAAACGCCCCCCGGAAGTCATCGTGCAATTGATCAACTGCATCGGAGGCATGTTCTTCTGGGGTATTACTATGGCCATTCTTGGCCAATTTATGAGGAAGCATCAGTTAATTTTCTTCCAAAGTTTGAATCAAGCGATCCGAAGCATGTCGAGAGGGGACTTCAATGTGTTGGTGGATGATAATCCTCGGAATGGACCCTTCGTGGAATTAGCGGAGTCCATCAATCAAATGGCGACCGATTTGGGGCAATTGGAGCGAATGAGGCAGGAGTTTATTTCGAACGTCTCCCACGAAATTCAGTCGCCTCTAACGTCCATTAGCGGATTTTCCCGCGCACTGCAGAATGATCAGCTGTCACCGGAGGAGCGTAAGCATTACTTGACCATTATTGAAACGGAAAGTGTACGCTTATCCAAACTCAGCGAAAATTTGCTGAAACTGACTTCCCTGGAGTCGCAGAATCATCCTTTTGAACCGAAGAGCTATCGTTTGGATAAACAGTTGCGCAATCATATCCTCGCTTGTGAGCCGCAGTGGGTAGATAAAGATATTGAAATGGACATCGAACTGGATCCTGTAACTGTTGATGCCGATGAGGATCTGCTCAGCCAGGTATGGACGAACCTCATCCACAACGCAGTGAAATTTGTACCTGTTGGCGGGACGATTCGTGTTCGAGTGGTCAGTAATGGGGAAGAGGCAGTCACGCGGATATCGAATAATGGGCCTAACATTCCGGAAGAGGATCAGACGCATATATTTGAACGCTTCTACAAAGCGGATAAATCCAGAAATCGTATGGCGGGCGGCAATGGGTTGGGCTTGTCGATCGCGAAGAAAATCGTGGAGATGCATCACGGATCGATTACAGTGGAAAGCGGGGTGGAAGAACTGACTTCCTTCATCGTCCGATTACCAATTGTTCAGAAGGCTCAGTTGCCCAACATATAACATCGTGTGAACGCAAATAGAGGCCCCCGCTTATCCATGATAACCGGAGGTCTCTATGAGTCATTTTGCCTATTCAATTGTTCTTCCACACACTCCATTCCCCGAAAATTCGCAAGTCCGTTGTTGCAATCGATACGTTCTCCTCAAAGTAAAAGTGTCCTTTCCTCTTAGTTAACTACCCATCTGATCAATCATACGACAAGTCCTCACTTCGGTTCCTTTCCTAGAATGATGACCTGCCTGATCTACTGATCTTGATTTCCCGCATGCTGGATGAACGAGTGGGACGTTCCTGTACTTGGCTCCTGTCGTTTAGAGCGCAAGTGAGTAGCATGCTTCGCTAACGTGGTCCAATGGACTATCCCCTCTCCTAAAAGTTGTAAGGCTCTTCGTTGTTACTGCACCGTATGGTGCGGGTTGTCCTCCCTGTCTGCCTTGGCTTTATAATAGCCTATTATTAAAATATTGTAAATATTCAGATTATTCAAATATCTAACTAAATATGCCTGTTATTTTGTTTTTTCTTGTAAATGCTTACGTATTCGTGGAATTGCTCATATTGCTTTTTGACGTTCAAATTCTTTGAACCGAGTGCCTTGAAAAGTTAAATATCCTATATCACCCTCGACCATATAGCCAAACTGCTGTCGGCCAATCCACAGTTCCATTCTGCTTCGGTCCTCAAATTCAAAGGTAACAAAGTAGGAGGTGTTCGAATTTAAATTACTGGAGTTTCCGGAGAGTTGTATTCGTTTGGCAACAACCTTACAGAATCGATCTTGAATGGGTGCATTGTTATTGGATGTCCAGACCGAAAGAGATTTAATAATAAGGGATAAAAAGATGCCAACCGCGAGAATAAGGATGAGGATGAAGAGGATAAGGACAAGGGTACTTAAAGCTCCTTCATTTAATCCAGCTAGCACATGTAAGCACTCCTTCGCAGTAGTAATAGAATAGGGAGAATCGAATTCTTCCTAGTTAGAGGAAACGTTTGACAAAACGGTAGCCTGTTTCATGAAAGCCGATAGGCGACTGGGCGGAACGGGATTTATCTGTGGATTCTATGTCAGTAAGCCACATCATGCCAGAGCAGTTATGATCGCTTGCAAGCTGTTCGGCATAGCTTCTCAATTGCTCCAAAGGTGCTTGGTTACTGTCAGGATCTTCATTAAAGGAAATAACCGAAATTTCACTAAATGTTACATTGTGTGCTGTCTGATCTCTGCGGATACGAAAGCTTAACGTACCAAGAATCCGATTCTTTTCTTCATAGACATATAGCAATTCGTCCGGATTATCGCGCATGTTATGCAGCCTATTTTCAATATGTAAAGGGGAAATCATTTTGCCAGTAAGATGAGAAACGAGTGAACTAATCGCTGATGTATCCTGGGGTGTTGCTTCACGAATGCATGTAGTCATGGGTATCCTTCTTTCTAAGAACAAGTTATATTGCTAATTGTACCATATATTGGAACATTAGTTCTATATTTATGAAAAAAATGTCAATTTTTTACGTATTTAAATAAAATGCCAAAAAGCGCAGCAAGAGTTCATCTTGTTGCGCTTTTTTAGTTCAAATCACCACTTAGGCTTGAGCAAGAATGGTGTTTAATGTCGTGCGGTCGCTGGCTTGCACCAGTTTGATCAGCAGCTCCTTCGCCGCGGCGTAATCGTCCACGTGAAGAATCGACGTGGACGTGTGAATGTAGCGGGCGCACACCCCGATTACAGCGGATGGAATCCCGCTGCCTTGTAGGTGCACTTGCCCAGCATCCGTACCACCTTGCGAGATGAAGTATTGATAGGGGATCTTATGCGTCTCCGCCATATCCAGAATGAACTCGACCATCCCACGGTGGGTAATCATCGTGGGATCGAAAATCCGCAGCAGCGCTCCGCGCCCTAGCTGCCCGAAAGCTTGACGGTCGCCGGTCATATCCCCGGCGGCACTTGCATCTAGCGCGTAAAACAAGTCCGGCTGAATCATATTCGCAGCCGTTCTTGCGCCGCGCAGGCCAACCTCTTCCTGTACGGTTGCACCGGCGTACAGGATGTTCGGGAGCTTCGGCCCGCCGTGAAGCTCCTTCAAGAGCTCAATCGCGAGGCCGACGCCGTAGCGATTGTCCCATGCTTTGGCCATAATCCGCTTCGGATTGGCCATGGGTGTGAACGGGCAGATCGGCACGATCTGCTGCCCGAGCTTAATGCCGATGGCGATGGCATCGGCTCGATCTTCGGCGCCGATGTCAATGTACATCGTCTTGATGTCTGCGGGCTTGCTGCGCGCAGCTTCGTCCAGCAAGTGCACCGGCACGGAGCCGATCACACCGATGATCGGTCCGTTCGCTGTCATGATCTGCACGCGCTGCGCGGGCAGCACTTGACTAAACCAGCCGCCGAGCGGCTGGAACTTGACTGTGCCGTGCTCGGTGATGCCGGTCACGAGGAAGCCTACCTCGTCGAAGTGGCCCGCCACCATGATGCGCGGTCCTGTCTCGTCGCCGCGCACAACCCCAAAGAGGCTGCCGAGCGCGTCCTGCACGAACTCATCGGTATATTTGGCTAACTCGCCGCGTACAAATGCACGGATCTCTCGCTCAAAGCCAGGTGCAGCTTGCATTTCGGTTAACGTTTTAAAAAGTGCTAAAGTTTCAGTATTCATGAAGTAACCTCACTCACTTATATGGACTGTAGGACAAATATGAGAACTATTTTACCACAGTCTAATAAAGAACACTCAGACAAATGCAATAAGCCTATTTACAAAACTAATGACATTAGTTATTATACTAATATAAATAGTTAACAGGAGGCGTTGAACATGAAAATAACGCGAATCGGATATCTATATCAGCTGGCTTTTATGCCGAGGTTTTTTCCAGTGAATTGTTACTTGGTGGAGGAAGAATCCGAATTAACCTTGATTGATGCCGCGTTACCCTTTAGTGTGAAAGGTATTTTGCAGGCGGCGAAGCAAATTGGAAAGCCAATTACACGTATCGTTCTAACACATGCCCATGGCGATCATATTGGTGCATTGGACGGTTTGAAGAAAGAATTGCCTCATGCACAAGTTTACATCTCCAGAAGGGATGCGAAGCTGTTGGCAGGCAACGTGGAGCTGGAGGCAGATGAGCTTCAAACGCCGATTAAAGGCGGCATCCCCAAAGGGATTCAGACGAAACCTGATGTACTATTGGCAGACGGGGATCGGATTGGTTCGTTGCAAGCCTATGCTGCACCTGGCCATACCCCTGGTTCCATGGCTTTCCTCGATGTGCGGAGTCGTGCGTTGATCGCCGGGGATGCTTTCCAAGTGCGAGGCGGAGTAGCGGTATCCGGTGTGGTCAAATGGAAGTTCCCGTTTCCAGCGATGGCGACGTGGAGTAAGGAAGCTTCCTTAGCGAGTGGGCGCAGATTGAGGGAGCTAGCGCCAAGCTTATTGGCAATCGGACATGGACGCATGATTGAGCAGCCAGGAGTGGTGCTGGACGCAGCACTGGAAGAAGCAACAGCGAAATTTCAAGGCGCATCAGCGACAATTTAATTTAGTAAAAAGGAGCATATCATGGCTACTCGACAAGGATTAGATGCAGAAACGGTCCTGCAGGCGGCGATAGATCTCGCAGATCAACAAGGGATTGAGCAGCTTTCGCTTGCTGCGCTAGCGACTAAATTAACTATCAAAACACCTTCCCTTTACAATCATATCAAGGGCTTGCCTGATCTGCGAAAACAGCTTTCTAAGCGTGGCCTTCTCCTCGTGAAAGAAGCGATGGTCGAAGCCGTGA
Source organism: Paenibacillus qinlingensis (assembly GCF_013204845.1). GTDB lineage: Bacteria > Bacillota > Bacilli > Paenibacillales > NBRC-103111 > Paenibacillus_E > Paenibacillus_E qinlingensis. Next base: position 22,949 of record NZ_JABMKY010000027.1, on the reverse strand, counting down.
TTGGTAAAGCAGAGGATGAAGCCTTGTTGGCTGCGGGCATGGCATATGTGGATTTCGCTCGGAAGCAGCCAGGTTTGTACGAAGCGATCTCGGCGTTGCCCGATTATGAAGATCCCGAGCTGAAAGAGGTCGGTGCTGGTGTTGTGAGCTTCCTGTTGCGCATCCTTGCACCTTACGGACTCAGTGAGGAGGATGCGCTGCACGTGGTGCGCGGTTTTCGGAGCATGGTGCATGGATTCGCCTCACTCGAGCATCGGAATGGCTTCCGTATGGGGCTAGATCGGGATGAGAGTTTGCGGCGATTGTTGCAGACGTATTTGCGGGGGCTGCGCGTGAGGTAGAGATAGAGGTTGAGGTTGAGGTAGCTGATTTAGGCGATTGAAGTAGAGTGAGAAGTGTAGTTAAAGTAGCTAATGTTAACAATTTGCAGTAAGCAAATGCGAGTTGGTGAGGGTTAATGTGAGTGCGAGTGTGTCCTGTTGGACTGCTTGCGCTTTTTTGCGTGTAGGGGTCTTGGAGAGGCTGGGGAGGCGAGTTTTGGCCGCGTTACTCCCCCGAACCACAGTTTATGTACCGAATAAGCCATCAAAAAGTGCTTAATTGTCTAAAATCCCTTGTAGGGATGCAAATAAGCAAGGTTAGCGTGCTTATTTGTCACAAACGCGCCCGAAATTTATGGATAGGCGCAGAATAAGCACGATTTGAGGTCTTATTAGTAGAGATTGCTCATGGCAGACGGAATAAGCAAAGTTAGCTTGCCTATTTTCCTGAAGATGCCGTAATCGGTCGGAAATGAAGTTCCTGCTCATTCGGCAGCAGGTGTTGAGTTTCACTAAGCCTGCATCGGCTTCTCACATGCTTCCACCGGCAGGCCGGAATCAACAAGTCCCGTGTCAATGGCGCGCCATAAATAAAGCGAACCATAGCTGCGATAAGGAGCCCAGCCTTCGGCGGCGACGCCTAAGTAGTTTTTGTCGGGGCGCTCGGGAAGCCCATGCAGCCAGCGGGCTGCACGCTGCAAACCAGCATCGCCGAGCGATAGAATGTCGGGTCGGCCTAAGGTGAAGAGGAGAAACATTTCAGCAGTCCAGACGCCGATGCCTTTGACACTCGTTAGCTGCTTCAGTAGGTCTGTGGTATCTACATCTTGGAGCTGGTCCAACATGACTTCACCGCTGAGTACCTTGGTGCTAAGGTCGCGGATGTAGCGGATTTTGGGATAAGAGACTCCGCATTGGCGGATGGCTTCCTCATCCGTGGCTAGAACATCCTCTGGCGTAATGGCGGGGATGAGCTGTTTAACCCTCGTTTTGATCGTTAATGCAGCTTTAGCTGATAGTTGTTGGGAAATAATCGACATGACGAGAGACTCATAGGGGCGAAAGCTCGGTGTAAGTGTGAGTTCACCGATGAGCTCGATCAACCTTGCTAATTTCGGGTCAGCTTGAGATAGCGCGATGATGGCAGGGTGCTGGTTATGAAGTTGAATGGTTGTAGTTGGCACAGCGGGCGGGTGCATGACAATTCCTCCTCAGCAAAATCATTTCCAAACGGCGGCACATTCTCCTTAAATCTTTACGCAGAAAGAGTGGATTGGCAGGCTTATCCAAACGAACTCTCTTTGAGTATAATAGAAGAAAGAATGAAAGCCAAAGGGGTACGGAACAGCATGACGGATGTTAAAGACATAAGATCGAGAAGAAACGTGGGGATTTTTGCGCACGTGGATGCGGGGAAAACGACAACTACGGAGCATTTGCTATATCTAAGCGGGCGTATTCGCGCACTAGGCAGTGTAGATAGCGGGACGGCACAGACGGATTCTCTGGACGTGGAGCGTGAGCGGGGAATTTCGGTTCGGAGTGCAACGACAAGTCTAGTGTGGCAAAATACATGGATCAATCTGGTGGATACGCCAGGTCACGTCGATTTCTTGTCGGAGGTAGAGCGCTCCTTACGCGTGATGGATGGAGCGATTCTCATTATTTCTGCGGTGGAGGGCGTACAGTCGCAGACAGAAATGATTTGGCATGCGCTGCAAGCGCTTAAAATCCCAACGCTGCTATATATGAATAAATTGGACCGTGTCGGGGCTGACCCCGAACGCGTCCTGCAAGAGATTCATAAGCAGCTTACGGGGATGGCGGTGCCAATCTATGCACCGCTGGGCCTTGAGGACACGTTCCGCGGCGCGCGGAACGTACTGGATGACGCGCCGCCCGCAGTCGGCGCGCTCCATGGATTCGACCTCGCAGCCGCGGTCGAAAAGCTCTCCGAGCTCGATGAGCCGCTGCTCACGAGCTACATTGAAGGTGCGCCCATCGCGGCGCACGAGGTCAAGGTAGCCCTGCAGCGTTACGCGCGGCAGGGTGAGGCTTTCCCTTTGCTGGTCGGAGCCTCCAGCAAAGCAATAGGTATCGAGGAACTGCTCGCAGCGATCCTCGATTACTTGCCTGAGCCGCGCGGCGACGCAGAGCAGCCGCTGTCGGCTGTGGTCTTCAAGGTCGAGCGCGACAAGACCATGGGGCGCATGGCGTACGTCCGCCTCTACGAGGGGACGATGCGTAACCGGGACACCGTCGTCAATGCCACGCAAGGCGTGGAGGAGAAGGTGACCCAGATTCGCCGCATCGACGGGCGCAAAGCCGAGGATCTAGGCGTGGTGGCGGCGGGCGACATCGCGGCCGTCTGCGGCTTGACGCAGGTTCGGATCGGCGATGTGCTCGGCCGGCCGGACAGCGTGCCGCCTGCGCCGCGCATGGCGGTGCCGCTGCTGACCGTGCAGGTGCACGCCGCGAGCGAGGCGCAGTATCCGGCGCTCGTCGCCGCGCTGCAGGAGCTCACGGACGAAGATCCGCTGCTCGACCTGCAGTGGCTGCAAGATGAGCGCGAGCTGCACGTCAAGGTCATGGGCGCGATCCAGCTCGAGATTCTGACGAGTCTCTTGAGCTCGCGCTTCGGCCTCGCGGTAAGGTTCGATCAACCTTCAGTTATTTATAAAGAAACGCCTTCACAAGTAGGCGAAGGCTTTATAGCTTATACGATGCCCAAGCCGTGCTGGGCGATCTTACGGTTTCGCATCGAGCCGGGTGCGCCAGGCAGCGGGCTCGTGTATGAGTCACAGGTACGCGGCGAGCAGCTGCTCGTACAGTACCAGAACGAAGTTGCGCGCCGCGTGCCGGAGGCGCTGCAGCAGGGGCTGCTCGGTTGGGAAGTCACCGATGTGAAGGTGACTCTTCTAGAGGGTGAGCATCACGTGTGGCACACGCACCCGCTAGATTTTGCGGTTGCGACGCCGATGGGCATTATGCAAGGTCTCGCACAGACAGGCACGACGCTGCTGGAGCCGATGCTGCAGGTGCGTATTACCGTGCCAGAAGAGTTCGGCGGCAAGGTACTTAGCGATCTTGTGCAAATGAGGGCAACCTTTGATGCGCCAAGCATCGCGGGTGGCCGGTTCGTCCTAGAGGGGCGGCTGCCAGTAGCGACGTCGCTTGAATATCCCGTGAAGCTTAGCGCAATGTCGGGCGGGCGCGGCGTGATTACGTCCTCTTTTGCAGGGTATCAGCCAAGTCCGACAGATGTCCATGCAGAGCGCAAACGGCGCGGCGTTAATCCGCTCGATCAGTCAAAATATATTTTGGCTGTACGAAAGGCCCTATCTAATTAAGCGCAGGGTCCAGCCATCGACCATTGACATGGCGTCCCTCCTTTGAGTAAAATACAGATAAGTTAATAACATGTGACGGAGAACAGGAGACTCACTCGGATTGCCCTTTGAATATTGGAGGCAAATCTTGGTGAGTCTTTTTGTCATGGCGGTCATGTCCAGAAGTTCAGAAAATCGAGGTGAAGCGCATGTCGCTGCAGGATCAGTGTATTTTACCAGCCATCCGTAAGATGAAGGATTTAGAGAAGCTCATGAAGTCGTCTTACACGTATATCGTGCTGCTCGACAGTCATATTGGCCAGCTCAAAAGCATTGTCGACCTAGGCCGAGCCCATGGGAAAAAGATGCTGCTTCATGCGGATCTCATCGAGGGACTGAAAAACGACGAGTTCGCAGCTGAATTTCTATGCCAAAGCATTCGCCCTGCGGGTATCATATCGACACGTGGCAATGTGATTACGAAGACAAGACAGAATGGCTTGCTCGCGATTCAACGGCTTTTTCTGCTGGATAGCTCGGCGCTGGACAAAAGTTACACCCTGCTCGAACGTACGCAGCCGGATTACATCGAGGTGATGCCAGGTGTCATTCCGCACATTATCAAAGAGGTGAAGGAGCGTTCGGGTATTCCGATTTTTGCAGGCGGACTGATCCGTTCCATTGATGATGTGGAGGGGGCGCTTGCGGCAGGTGCAACGGCGGTGACGACCTCGAACCACGAGCTTTGGAAGCATTACGATGGCGTAACAAGGAGGCATAATCAATGATGACAACAACGGGATCCAAGCCCTCATATATCCTTTCCCTTGATCAGGGGACAACGAGTTCTAGAGCGATTTTATTTGATCAAAAAGGAAGTATCGTGCACACCTCTCAGCAGGAATTTAAGCAGTATTTTCCGAAACCAGGCTGGGTGGAACATGATGCGAACGAAATTTGGCTGTCGATTCAGAGCGTGATCGCGACGTTATTGTCCGAGTCTGAGGTGCAGCCTACGGAGATTGCGGGAATCGGGATTACGAACCAGCGAGAGACGGCTGTCGTGTGGGATAAGCATACGGGGATGCCGGTGTACCATGCGATTGTATGGCAGTCTCGCCAGACGGCAGATATTTGTGAAGAGCTTAAGGCGCAGGGGCTTAACGACCTGTTTCGGGAGCGAACGGGACTTCTGATTGATGCGTATTTCTCGGCGACCAAAATCAAATGGATCCTCGATCACGTCGAGGGAGCGAGGGCAAGGGCCGAGCAGGGAGATTTGCTTTTTGGCACGATGGATACCTGGATCATCTGGAAGCTAACGGGTGGCAAGGCTCATGTCACCGATTATTCAAACGCTTCGCGGACGCTCATTTACAACATTCACGAGCTGAAGTGGGACGAGGAGCTGATGGGGCATTTGGACATTCCCGCGGCAATGCTGCCGGAGGTTCGTTCGTCGTCCGAGGTGTATGGGCATACGCAGGAAAACCTATTCTTTGGAGCGGCGATTCCGATTGCAGGTGCGGCTGGCGATCAGCAGGCGGCTTTGTTCGGTCAGGCGTGTTTTGAAAAAGGGATGGCCAAAAACACCTATGGCACGGGCTGCTTCATGCTGATGAACACAGGGAATCATGCGATTCCGTCGCGCAGCGGCCTTTTGACTACCATTGCATGGGGATTGAACGGGAAGGTTGAGTATGCGCTGGAGGGAAGTATTTTCGTGGCGGGCTCGGCGATCCAATGGTTGCGAGACGGGCTGCGCATGATCAAATCCGCGAAGGATTCCGAGGAATATGCGAAAAGAGTCGTGTCCACCGAGGGTGTGTACGTGGTTCCCGCCTTTGTGGGGCTTGGGACGCCTTATTGGGATAGTGATGTGCGGGGCGCGGTTTTTGGCCTGACACGGGGGACGTCGAAGGAGCATTTTATCCGGGCAACCTTAGAATCCCTTGCGTATCAGACGAAAGACGTGCTGAAAGCCATGGAAGATGATTCAGGCATTGAGCTAACGAAGCTGCGAGTTGACGGCGGTGTGGTGAAAAATGACTTCCTCATGCAGTTCCAAAGCGACATGCTGGGTGTCACGGTTGAGCGTCCGGTCATCAATGAAACGACAGCGTTAGGGGCGGCTTATTTGGCTGGTCTCGCGGTTGGTTTCTGGCAAGATCAGGCGGAAATTGCCGCGCAGTGGCAGGTGGATCGGGCTTTTGAACAGGAAATGGCAGCGGACTTGCAAGAAAAGTTATATAACGGATGGAAAAAGGCGGTAAATGCCGCAATTGCTTTTAAATAAAGGCATATCGTGATATACTACACCTAACAAGTTCATATTCGGTTGGAGACCAGGAGAAACCACAGCGGACCTAAACGTGCAAACGTGATAGGTAGGTTGTGGTTTTTTCATATTCATAAAAAGGGAGAGATTCGCATGACAACAGGACAAATGGAAGCTGGACAACATAAAAACGTAGCAGATAAAACATTTAGCGGGTTGAAAAGAAAAGAGACGCTTGAAGCGATGGCGCAGCAACAATTCGATGTGATTGTAATTGGCGGGGGGATTACCGGCGCGGGTATTGCGCTGGATGCGCAGAGTCGCGGGCTTCGCACGGCGTTGATTGAGATGCAGGACTTTGCTTCAGGGACGTCGAGTCGTTCGACAAAATTGGTGCATGGTGGACTGCGATATTTGAAGCAGCTGGACGTGAAGGTTGTAGCCGAGGTCGGGAAAGAACGGGCGATTGTGTATGAAAATGGCCCTCATGTGACGACGCCGGAGTGGATGCTGTTGCCTTTTTATAAAGGCGGGACGTTCGGCAAGTTATCTACTTCGCTCGGGCTGCGCGTTTATGATTTCTTGGCGGGGGTCAAGCGTTCGGAACGGCGTAAGATGTTCAGCCCTGACGTGACTTTGCAGCACGAGCCTTTGCTCAAAAAGAAGGATCTTAGAGGCGGCGGTTACTATGTGGAGTATCGTACGGATGATGCGCGATTAACGATTGAGGTTATGAAAAAAGCGGTGGAACTCGGCGCGATGGCGGTGAATTATGCCAAAGTTGAGGAATTGATCGTGAAGGATGGCACCTTGGTTGGGGTGCGGGTTATGGATCAGCTCTCTGGCGGCATAGAAGGGAAAGATTCGAGTGATCAATCAGCTTCGTACGCGCTGTTTGCGAGTAAAATCGTCAATGCGGCGGGGCCGTGGGTGGATACCCTTCGCGAAATGGACCGTTCGAAGCAGGGCAAAACGTTGCATTTGACCAAAGGGGTGCACTTGGTTTTTGATCAGAGCCGGTTTCCGTTGGGGCAGGCGATCTATTTCGATACGCCGGACGGGCGGATGGTGTTTGCGATCCCACGCGATGGCAAAACCTATGTCGGCACGACCGACACGAACTACAAAGGGGATATTGCGAATCCCCGTATTACTTTGGCTGATCGCGCCTACGTGCTGCGTGCCGCGAATGAGATGTTTCCGTCCCTCGGGTTGACGGAGGCTGACGTCGAATCGAGCTGGACCGGGCTGCGCCCGCTGATCCATCAGGAGGGCAAGGATCCTTCCGAGATTTCGCGTCGCGACGAAATCTTCATCTCTAGCTCCGGCCTCATTTCGATGGCCGGGGGTAAGCTGACCGGCTACCGCAAAATGGCGGAGTCGGTCGTGAACCAGATCGCCGCCATGCTGGTGGCGGAGGGTAAGGTCTCGGCGGCGCTCCCGCCGAGCCGTACGAAGACGCTGCCGATATCCGGCGGCGATGTGGGCGGCTCCGCGCAGCTGGCGCCGTTCTTGCGCGGCAAGGTCAGCCAAGGCTTGCGGCTGGGGCTGACCGAGCCTGAGGCGATGCTGCTCGCGCAGCGATACGGGTCCAACGTGGACACCGTATTCGCGCTGCTGGAGCAGCACAGGGGTGAGGCCGCGCGGCTGGGCATGCCTGCCGCGGTGCTCGCTGCGCTCGTGTACGCGGTGGAGCGCGAGATGGTCGTAAAGCCGGCGGATTTCTTCATCCGCCGTACGGGCGCCCTCTTCTTCGATATCGCGTGGGCAAGGCAGTGGAAGGCGCCTGCGACGGCCTTCCTGGCAGAGCGCTTCGGCTGGAGTGAAGCGCAGACAGCGGCATATACCGCCGAGCTGGAGCAGATGCTCCATGAGGCGGTTCATCCGCTGGAGGCTTAAGCCGTAGATATAGGCTTTCCATCACACAAACCTGTTCCATATCATTTATGCGATCTGCAAATGAAATAACTGGATTTCCTGTAGCTAATTTAGCCTAAATAGTTCTTTTTGCGAAATTAACTGGAGTTTCTACAGCTAATATGAGCCATATTCCGCGCAATGGGGATTTTCGGCAGATATAGATGGAGGTTTTCCAGTTAATCTGCCATATGGAGGAATTGATCGGGATTTAACTGGAGGTTTTCCATCTATTGCGCTTGCCTCTTCGAGAATAGCTTCTTCGCAACGCCTTCAAGTCTCATTCCAACCAAATAAGTCGTCCCGCAATTCCTCAAGGAATTGGGGGGCGACTTATTTGGTTAGGGTTGCTCGTTCCCTCAGGGTTGCTGCGTATGTATCGGCTGCCTTCCCTCTACGGAAATAGTCCTCTCCTCGCTATGCTAGAAGGTTTGATAGTCCACATGTTAAGTTTCGTTTTGTGAAGGGTTACCAATTTCCCCACTGCCTATTGACACCTAACCCTACTCCGCCTAAAATGTATAAAAATACATAAGTATGAATAAATATACGAAAGTGGTGACGGAGTTGCAACACCTTTTATCTTTACAAGAGCTCGACAAAGCTGCCTTGTTGTCTATTATTCGCACAGGTATAGTGATCAAAAACAATCCAAAGACCTACTACAACCACTGCGAGCGCAAAGGGCTGCTCATGCTTTTTCAGAAATCATCGACCCGAACGGCGCTTTCCTTTCATTCAGGTATTCATCAACTGGGCGGCTATGCGGTAAATATGGATTGGGATGCCAGCAATTTCAGTATCTCTCCAATACAATATGAAGCTCGTTATGCATCAAGGAACTGCGATGTGATCATGGCAAGACTCAAAAAACATGCCGATTTATTAGAATTAGCTGCGTTTTCACAGGTGCCGGTGATCAATGGCTGCTGCGATATGTACCATCCCTGCCAAGCGCTGGCCGATTTAATGACGATTTATGAAGTCAGAGGAACTTTTGAAGGCGTAACGCTAGCCTATGTTGGCATCCATAATAATGTTGTGAATTCCTTAGTTGCAGGTTGTATGACTTTGGGTATCAAACTATTGCTGGTAACTCCAATCGTCAATGAAGCTTCGTGGGATGAAGAACTCATGCAGCGAGCCTACGTAAGTGGATACGTTGAGGAAGTTGAAGTACTGTCTGTGGCGATGAAAAGGGCTGACTTTATCTATACAGATACATGGGTCGATATGGAGTTTTTCTCGGACGCGGCTTACCAAGAGGAGAAAGAGAGAAGAATTGACATCATGATGCCTTTTCAGATTAACAAGCGCAGTCTAGGGAAATATTCACCGTATATCATGCATGATATGCCTATTCATCCCGGCTTCGAAATCGCAGAAGATGTGATTGAATCGGAGCAATCGATCATTTATCAGCAAGCGGAGAATCGGATGCATGTTCAAAAAAGCTTGCTCCTACACCTATTAAACCTATAGCTGAAGGGAGAACATCTCGACATGACTTTCACGACGCTTCTGGCTGTTGCCATAGTTTCACTCGGAATGGTGTGCACGCCAGGACCTAATATGATCTACTTAATTTCACGCTCGGTCACGCAGGGGAGGATGGCGGGGATCATCTCACTGCTCGGCATTATACTCGCCTTCCTGGTCTACATCGTGACTACGATGTTAGGGCTGTCAGCGCTGTTTCTGGCAGCACCGTATGTGTTCGACGCTGTAAAGCTAGCCGGAGCTGCTTACTTACTTTGGCTGGCTTGGCAAGCTGTAAAGCCGGGTGCTAGGTCCGCGCTGACTACACGGGATCTCCCCGTTGACCCGCCCAAGAAGCTTTTCTTGATGGGTTTCATGACCAACCTGCTCAATCCGAAAGCTGCGGTCCTGTACGTGTCGCTTTTGCCTCAATTTGAGGACCCTGCTCGGGGCTCTCTACTGCTGCAAAGCGCGGCGCTAGGACTCACGCAAATCACGGTGAGCTTCACGGTGAACCTCGTGATCGTGCTAACGGCAAGCCGAATCGCTGGATGGTTCGGCACACGTCCGAAGTGGCTGCAAATCCAGCGGTGGCTGATGGGAAGCGTGTTGACGGGGTTAGCTGTTCGTCTTGCTTTTGAGCGGAGACCATAATGAAGAGACCCGCAGCAGATCGCTGAGGGTCTTTATTCATAGCTAACCTTGCTTAAAAAAAGCAATCACAAACTCACGGAAATGAATGGCCGCCTGTGAGAGGTAGTGCTTGCGATTCCAGGCGATGCCGAAGGTACGGTGACAGTAGGGTTCTGTTATTTTTAACTGAACGGTGTCAGGATTGGAAGCTCTTCTCCCTAGGGAGAGTGGTAGGGTGAAAGTAATGCCGAGCCCCATTTCGACTAGCGTTTGAATCGCACTGACTTCCTCAAGCTCGAACGCGATGCGCGGTTCGAACCCCGCTTGTCGGCAGAAACCATCTGTAATTTCCCGAAAATTCGCTTGAGAGGACAGAGAGATGAAGGGTTCATTAGCTGCTTCTATTAAGCGTATGCTGTCTCTGGACGCAAAACGGTGTCCCTGCGGGACGGTCAAATACAGCTCTTCTTCAACGAGCGTAAGCCATTCAATATCTGGTCCGATTACCGGTGTGGAAGAAATGCAGAAATCAATTTCGGCATTCTCGAGATCGTTTCTCATTTCCAAGGCAGAAGCCAGCTGACGTTGGATGACTCTGACATGGGGGTGGATCGTCAAGAATTCTTTGAGAAGAGTCGGCAGCACGTAAGGAAGGGACACAAAAAGGGAAACGACGCCATGGTCGAGTCCAGCCATATCCTTGATCTCCCGCTCACCTTCTTTCAACTCCAGAAAAGCTTGCTCAACGCGGCGGAGATACGTCTTCCCGAAGGCATTTAATTTCACATGCCGGCCTTGACGCTCGAACAAAGGGAGACCTAACTTTTTCTCCAGCCGCTGGATGGAGTTGCTGAGTGAAGGTTGTGAGACATTGAGTTCTTTGGCAGCTTGGGTCATATGCTCAAGGCGTGCGACGGTCTGAAAATAATGAAGCTGTAGGAATTCCATATGTGGATCCTCGCTTTCTGATTGGCGATAAAATGTACATCTAAACGCGGTCGCTCATCTTTGAATGGCCTCGATAGAAATTTTCTCATAACTTTGATGTGATCATTCTATCATATAATATGTATTATACTTTATTGATTATCCCTCTTATACTAGTTCAACAGACAGAAAACCTTTGTGGAGAATGGAGCACATATGTTGACTAGAGAGAGAATTTGGACGAAAAATTTTGTTGTCGTATGTATGAGCAGTTTTTTCATGTTTCTTACCTTTTATATTTTAGCTACGGCATTTCCCCTATATGTAAAGGATAGTTTGCACGGTGATCAACAGCAGATGGGATTGTCGATTACGATTTATGTCATCGGCGGGGTGTTGATTAGGCCATTCTCAGGGCAATGGGTAGATCGATATGGTAAGAAGAAAATGGCCATCATCGGAATGGTCATTTTCTTATTGGCTTGCATCAGCTATTTCGGTGCGAAGGGGATGTTCATGTTTCTGGTAATTCGCCTCATTCACGGCATGAGCTATGCGATCGCTTCGACAGCGACGAGTACGATTGCATCGTCACTCGTTCCCAATTCACGTCAAGGTACGGGAATGGGCTATTTCAGCATGTTCATGAGTGTCGGGATGGTTATCGGGCCTGCGCTGGGTCTATTTTTATGGAAAGATAAGGACATCCATGTATTGCTCTTGGCGATTTGCGTGATTGCTGCGCTCTCACTCCTCTTCACGCTGGGTATGAGAGTGCCGAAGGAAAGCCAAGAAGCGTTGCAGTCTGTGGAGCCTAAAAAACGGGAGAAACGACGCTTGCAATGGAGTGATTTTATCGAACCCAAAGCGCTGCCTATTTCGGTAGTGGGATATATTCTAGCTTTTGCCTATAGCTCTTTATCTGGCTTTATGTCCTCGTTTACGGTAGAAATTCATCAATCTCAAGTTGCTGGTACGTTCTTTGTCGTGTTTGCGCTGATGATCGTGGTTTTCCGGCCGCTGATTGGGAAAATATTCGACTCATATAACGAGCATTATCTGTATTATCCCGGAATTATCTTGTTTGCAGTAGGTATGCTCCTGTTAAGCCAAGCGCACTCGGCAACGATGGTTTTGGTAGCGGGAGTCATCATGGGCGTAGGTTATGGTGCGCTTTTACCGTGTTTCCAAGCTTTAGCGATGAAACTGGCCCCTGAACACCGCAGAGGGAGTGCAACAGGGACTTTTTTCTTGCTGTTTGACCTTGGGTATGGCTTAGGGTCTTATGTCATGGGAATGATCGCTACCGTGTCGGATTATCGCATGATGTATGTCGTCGCAGGGCTCGTTCCGTTGCTATCCGCGGCTTTGTACTATGTGCTGCACCACCGTCCACGAGCGAAGATACAACTCCATAATCAGAATGCCAAGTTAGTCTAAATGAGAGAACGGGCATAAAAACGTAAGCTTTTCCTCAAAATAAACCATGTTCGAGAATTGTTTGCAGAGGAGAAGGTTTTTATGAAACGAAGGTTCTTAGTAGTAACGCTGCTTGTAACGATGGTTCTGTCTTTCACTTTACTTCCGATTGGCGCACATGCTGCTGGGAAAGAGCCTGGTTCTGCACTTTGTATAACTCCTTCGAAGGTCAAGCTTAATCAAGACTTGCGGAGACTTTGGGTCGATCATGTGGGCTGGACAAGGAGCTACACCATTAGTGCGATTGCTGGGGTTGAGGATCAGAAAGACGTGTTGGATAGGCTGCTGAAGAATCAGCAGGACATCGGTGATGCAGTGAAGCCTTTTTATGGAGAGGCGGCCGGGAATAAGTTAGCTGAACTGTTGAGGGAGCACATCCAATTAGCAGGAGGCGTAATAGATGCGGCTAAGGCTGGTAATCAAGCTGAACTAGCCAAATTTAATAAAGAGTGGTACCGGAATGCGGATGATATCGCCAAATTTCTAAGCGCCGCTAACCCGAACTGGTCACAGAAAGAACAGCAGGACATGCTGTACGCACACTTGCAGTTCGTTACGGATCAAGTCACCGCGAGGCTGAAAAAGGATTGGAAAGCGGATATTCTTGCCTTCGACAAAGGGGAAGATCATATGATTATGTATGCCGACATGTTGTCGAATGGGATTATCAAGCAGTTCCCAGATAAGTTCAAATAAGTCCCACAACTTCACATAAGTACGTACCCCAAGCTGATACTGGTTGCATCCAGTGTCGGCTTGTTTTGTGCTTAATCGTGCGCAGATTGGGGCCGTCGTGCTATAATCGTGCCATATGAACGAGAGGAGAGGAAACGTCGAAACTTGTCGACTTTTCACGCCATATGGATATCAAAGAGCTCTTATCCTATTTAACCGAAGAGAATCTAATGCTAGTTCTGGACAAATACCGTTCATTCGGTCCGTTGCCCGGGCTGCTGCTCCCTTTTATGAAATCTTTCATTCCACCGCTCCCAACACTGGTGATCATTAGTGTAAATGCGGCTGTGTACGGATTATGGCTCGGTTTTTTGTACTCCTGGATCGGTATTGTGTGCGGTTGCTTAGTAACGTTTGCGATTGTGAAAAAGGTGGCGGGCCACCCGTATCTCGTGCGCTGGTCGCAGAAACCAAACGTCCAAAAAAGCCTCAACTGGGCGCGGCGCCAAGCGTTCAATTACGTCTTTATCCTTAGTTTATTTCCTTTGGGACCCTTCGTGGTCATTAATATGGCGGCGGGGCTGGTGCGGATGCGGTTCCGCTCCTTCCTAGTGGCGGTTGCTGCGGGGAAAGCGGTGATGGTTATGTCCGTTAGCTTTATTGGTTACGATCTGAAGCGGTTCATGGATCATCCCTATCAGCTTATTTACGTGGCGTTATTCATTGCGATTTCTCTGTTTATTAGCAAAAAAGTAGAAAAACGATTTATGTGATTAGATACCGTAAAATACCCCGCCTTGCAGCAGGGCTCGTTTCCCGTTTTAAAGGGAGCGAAGCCTGAGCAGAGGCGGGGTATTTTTGCATAGTAAGATTTATACGCTGGAGTCGCTCCACACCCTGATAGTTAAGTTCGGATAGTTAAGTGCCAGCTCATCGCTTTCCTTTTGGATTAAACTGAAGTCAAACGGCTGGTGAAATATATCGCGATCTGGCAAAAAAGTCACACTCGTTCCTGTTTCCTTGGTCACTCCTACCGTTTGAACCACACTCTGAGGGATACCATGCTTATAGTGTTGCTGAAAAATGCAACCATCCCGCTTGATCGTGACAGCAAGTTTGCTGGACAGTGCGTTGACGACGGGCATGCTGATACCTTTTTCACTGCCTGGGGCGAAGAACTGGGCACTCCCGCGCAGGTGGCTCATATCCGTCAGAACAGATTGAACACGAGGTAATTCTACACCAGGCAAGGCATCAACAGGGATGCCACGGCCATTGTCCGAGACAGTTATACTGCCATCCTCATGTAAAATGAGACTAGTCTCCGTACATGTGCCATGCTGATGCTCCAATAGGGAGTTCTCCACGACAGCCCATAGCAGCAGGTGCGGGTTATAGACATCATCGGCCCCGCCTAGGTAGGCAGGGGCATTCGTTCGTACCTCTGTCATTGCGATGTAGTCTGTTGTATCCATTAGATCTGAAGTCGCGGCCAGGAGTAAAAGCAGAGGAAGTACGCGATGTCCTGGAATCGCATACGTTCCGCCTCGCTCTTCTTGGACGAGCAAATCCGCGCCAACTAAGGCTTTCATATGATGATAAAGCTGGCCCGTTGTTCCCATATTCAAGCGTTCCACAAGCTCGGGTCCGTTTAGAGGCTCTTGTAATACTAATCGTAAAATATCCAATCTTTGCTTATGCGCAAGCGCTACTAACACTTTGGCCGATTTATCGCCATCGAGTTGGAGCAACTGGCTGACTTGTTTGTCCTGCAGCTCCCAACGGTAGCTCGCATTCTCTCCCCGATACTGCCCAGAATAAAATAAACGGCCTAGCTCAGCCGAAGCGAAGGTCTCTTGGGTGTGTGTCATAGGAGGGGGGGATTCCTGTGCATCCCGTTTCAGTAATTGCTGAACTAACTGTCCCAGTTGGTTCATTTGTGTTTGCAAAGCATCTAACTCATTGCCATAATCTCGTGTTGTGGTCAAACAGATCACCTCTTCTGAATTCTAATATTATTTAATTACGTAATTACATAATAACATAATAAGGTTATCCAAGGGAAGGGGGGAGGGTCACGGCACGGGCAGAAATTATAAAATAAATGGATTTCATGCAGCTAATTTTGCTGTGCATGCCACTTTGAGGCGATTAACAGGAAAAAGTACAGCTAAATGGGCACATTTAAGCGGAATGAGGGGAATAGAGAGGAATTAGATGGAGTTTTTCCATCTAGATTAGGAAAACGGTTATATACGAAGAAATTAGCTGTAAGAAATCCATCTAAAGTTGGGTAGGGAGCTCCAGTTGGCCCCTAGAGGGGGCGGAACAATGGAACAGCCATATAACCTGCACAGCTAAAAAGCCAAAAGAAAAAGACGATTCAACGCTTAATGCAGCGTCAATTCGCCTTTTTCTTGCGTGTCCATCTCCGTGTACACGCGGACTTGGTCTTGGTCGTCTATCGTAGCGAGCACGACGTGCCCCATATCAACCTGTAAAGCTTGCATTTGCGCCTCCAGCCAAGCTAGATCTTTCCCCTGCTGTGCGAGCAGCTTTTTATCATAGGCGCCTTGTATGATCAGTGGCTTCACGAGGGAGAAAGCATCGCTGGGGATGGCCATATCTTTGGCGGTCACCGTTTGATGCTGCGGCTCAAGGAATACGGAAACCATTCCGCCTGGCTCCCACAAAGCGAGCGCCACTTTCTCGATATCCTCCACTTGTTGCTTGCGAAGCTCAGAGAAGAGGTGGTCGACCGAGATTTTGGCTTTGCGCAGGCCACCCATGCGAAGCTTTCCGTGTTCAATAAGCGTCAGGGGTGACGGTTCAAAGAGATGTTTGAGGAAGTTCCATTTGAGACTCAGCCAAGAGGTTATGAGATAGAGCACTACGAGCGCAACGGTCGTGATCATGGATCCTATTAAACCTAGATGCTCATCAGAGAGCGGGTGTGCCATGATATTACCTAGAATGAGAGCAATGACGAAGTCGAGAAAACGCAGCTGAGAGATCGAGCGTTGGCCTAAGGCTTTGGCGGTGATGAGCAGAAAAAAGTAGCCTACGACTGCACGTAAAATCCACTGCATGATAGTCAGTGATTCTTGACTGTGAAAGAAGTCCAAGGGGCGTCACACTCCGAAGATAAGGTAAATGCTCCCTATAACGTACCCTTATAAAGGAGCAGCTATCCGCAGTTAGCAAGGGTGCATCCCCCAATGCGGCTCTTACGCGCCGCTGGTGAGTCCGACCTGCTCCTCGCTCCAAGCCCAAAGTTGACGAGCTAGCGCGTCGTCTTTGGCTCGGGCGGAAACAGGCGCAATCGCCCGTCTGTAGAAGTACTCGCCGCTGACCGTCTGCACGTCCGGGCTTGAGGCCAGAAACACCGCCGTGTCCGCGCCCTGCGCCGCCGTCAAGAAAAACGGCCGCATCATCGCATGCACGGCCTTTCCAAACCCGGTGTCGCGATCGACACCGATGTTCGTGGCCACGGCTCCCGGATGGAGCGAGTTGGCCGTGGCTGAAGTGCCTGCGAGCCGCTTCGCGAGCTCGCGGGTGAACAAGATATTCGCCAGCTTCGACTGGGCGTATCCGTTCCAGACCCGGAACCCTCGCTGAAGGTGAGGGTTCGCCCAATCGATGCGCCCGATTTTGTGGGCGCCGGAAGAGACATTGACGATCCGCCCCTGCGGAGCGCGGATGATAGCGTCCAGCAGAAGCTGGGTCAGCAGAAAGTGGCCGAGATGGTTGACACCCATCATGGACTCGAAGCCATCTGCTGTGGTTTTCCGCTTCACGGTGACGACACCAGCGTTGTTTACGAGCACATCCAACACGTCGTATTTGGCAAGAAACGCCGCCGCAAAAGCGCGAATGCTCGCCAGTGACGCGAGGTCACAGAGCATCAGCTCAATGCGCTCGGAGCCGCTCTGGCGACGTGCTTCGGTGAGCGCCTGCTCGCCTCTTTGCTTGCTGCGGCAGAGCATAATGACGTTGGCGCCTAGCTTAGCCAATGCCACTGTTGTGGCAAGGCCCATGCCGGAGTTAGCTCCGGTGATGAGTACCGTTTTATTATGCATCGCGGATCGCCTCCTTTTTTTCCAGTATAGCCCATGAGAAGAATCTTCGCATACCATCTTGCTTGAACGATGCTCGTTCGTTGAGTTTTCTTTTTATGTGTTAAACTAGTTGCAAAGAATTCAATCAGTAGATGTGAGGAGCGTGTACAAGTGGAAGCGAAAAGAGCAGCAGCAGAGCTAGCAATTACGGAGATTCGAGATGGGATGATCGTCGGTTTGGGGACGGGATCAACGGCCTATTGGGCGATTCAAGGGCTTGGTGTACGGGTGCAAAATGGTCTGCACATTCAGGCCGTAGCTACCTCAGTAGCCTCTGAGAACTTGGCTAAGGAGTTGGGGATCCCGCTTATTCCTTTTGCAGATATCTCAGAAATCGATGTCACGATAGATGGGGCCGACGAAGTCGACACGGCTTGGCACTTAATCAAAGGCGGGGGAGGCGCGCTCCTGCGGGAGAAAATCGTCGCATTTTCAAGTAAAAAGCTGATAATCGTGGTGGATGAAAGTAAAGTTGTGCCGCAGCTCGGCGCATTTCCATTACCTGTTGAAGTTGTAAAGTTTGGCTATGAACTGACGATTCGGAAGCTCCAAGCACTAGGCTGCGAGCCGAAAGTTAGAACTGCTGACCATCAGCCATTTGTGACGGATAACGGGAATTATATTATCGATTGTCATTTCGGAAGCATCCCTAACCCCGCTGAGCTGCATCAGGTAATCAACGGGATTCCGGGTGTTGTGGAGAATGGGCTTTTTATCGGGATGGCTAGTCAGGTAATCGTCGGGTATAAGGATGGTTCGGTGGGTAGGCTGTAGGAGAATAACATACCTAATAAGCGAAAAAGAGTTGCTCCACCATTCCGTTAAGGAATTGAGGGGCAACTCTTTCTATGTTTGAACGAGATTTATTTAGATGACTTGATTCGATCAGACGTCACCCAATAATAACTGGAAAATGTACAGCTAATGTCGTCGTATTTCAACCAATTCGCAGATTAACTGGAAAAACTCCTGCTATTTCGGCTGTTAGGTGCCATTCTGGATCAAATGCTTCAGATTAGCTGTAGGAAATCCAGATATTCGTCTCAAAAGGCTCATTCCGCTAAATTTAACTACAGAAAATCCATCTATTCCACAGGAGCTCCACCGCTAGAGCGGAGGAGGTGTTAGATTGGTTGCAGTCTGCTTGTAGCTCCGCCGCTAGGGTGGAGGAGGTGTTAGATTGGTTGCAGTCTACTTGTAGCTCCACCGCTAGAGCGGAGGAGGTGTTAGATTGGTTGCAGTCTGCTTGTAGCTCCGCCACTAGGGCGGAGGTGTGTGCGAATGGGTGTACGCTACCTGTCACTCTGCCGTTGGGCAGAGGACGAATAGGCGTAAGCAGGTGTACATGGTGGTGTTGAACCTGCAAGAGGCACCGCCTACACCAAAGGTTGCATCCCCATCTCAACCCAGCTTTCTCTCGTCGGACCATAAATATCAGGAACGCGCAATCCAGCTTGGCGCATCAAGACGATCATTTCACCGCGGTGGTGAATTTCATGGGAGATGAGGACGCGCAGTGTAAGCCCGTTCGGCCACTGATCGCCGTACATATCGCTTGTCTCGAACAACTTTGCGTCGGTCCACTGCGTCTGAATCGCGTCGATGGCTGCGGCAGCAGAGGTACGGTAGGTGTCAGCGATGGTTTGGGCAGAAGCGGGAGCAATCTCTTCGCCTTCAGGTGCAGCGAATGTCAGTCCCGTGCGGGATAGCATCTCGTGAACCGTTGTGGCGATGTGCCAAGCAATTTGTCCAAGCGAACGGAGTTCAGGTGTGATTTTCTGAGCAAGGGAAGCATCCGTTAGGGCGTCCATAACGCGCTGGGTGCCTTGCGCTTCGCGGGTATATTCGGTTGCAAAATCTTCAATCATTTTAATCATGGGGGTTGTCCTCCTCAAAGTTTTCGCCAGGAAACCTGGCATCACTAGCATGGGTTTTGTTTTTTTCTCCAGTAAACTGGCATCTTTAGCATGGTCTTGGTATTTTCGCCAAAGAACCTAGCATCACTGGCATGGCATTCCACTATGGATACGTTGTCAGCAGGGGCAGAGTTTCATATCGGTGCATGTTCTTAGTTGATACGCACACCTCATTTTCCCAGTATAGACATACAATACTGACAACTGATTGTCAGTGATTCGAATAGAGGGCGACTATTTTTTCGGCCTTTTCTTTGATGATGGCAGCGATATTCGCAGGTTCTAGAATGCGCAGGCTTGGGCCATAGCTGAGCAGCATGCCATGCAGCCAAGGTTCATCGGGCTGCGTCGCTCTAATCATGAGTGTTCCATCGGGCTGCATGGTCACATCCTCAGGTTGGAAGTAGTCTTCGATCTGCGCCCTAACATTCGGTTGCGCGTGCAGCACGAGCGTAATGAGGGTGGAAGGGTCTCGTTGGCCTCGACGATAATCAAGCTTTTCCAACGTTTCTTGTTTGCGTTCGAATGTTTGGGAAAGCACGTCGATGCCATTCATGCGGGATAAGCGAAAAACCCGGAAATCCTCGCGCAGCAAACAGTAGCCGTACAGATACCAGCCGAAGCCTTTGATCACGATGCCCATAGGCTCTACGGTTCGCACGGACGGTTCGCTTTGGGATGAAAGATAGGAAAAGGTAACGAGTCTTGTTTCCTTAATTGCGGTGCGAAGAGCTGTCAGCTGCTCTGTGTTTTGATGCCCACTGCTCCATGGATTCATATCAAGAATAAGCTGGTTGCCCAGTCTAGCTGCATCGGGTTGCTCGGATTTGGCGACGAGTGCGCCGACCTTATCCAGCAGATTGCTGATTTCCTGATCGGGGACGGAAGCACGAATTCCTTTGAGGCCGATGATGATCGATTGCAGCTCTTCCAAGGAAAGAAACTGACGATCCAGCCGGTATTGGTCCATAATTTCATAACCACCGCTGAGTCCTGCATAGGAAACTACCGGAATGCCTGCTTGGTTAATGGCCTCCACATCCCGATAAATCGTGCGCATAGACACCTCGAACCGCTCGGAAAGCTCTTTGGCACTAATACGGCGACGATTAAGCAACAGCATGGTGATGGCGAGTAAACGATCTATTTTCAAAAGGAACACCTCATTAATTCTGGTCGTATATTCTTTATTCATTATTCGATTATACAGATGTAAATCCTTTGTTGCCTACTTTGCCGGAAGCAGCTAGGGAATCGCTGCCTTTAAGAAGGGAAACCCGAAAGCTTAGGGAATTAGTTTAGCATGAATAGTGGAGAGGCGGCGGTTGTTGATGGCGCATATTTCGGACGAATGGATGGCAAATGCGGATATTGTCACACTTCAACTTGCGATGGAACGGCAGGAAATCAGCTCTGTAGATTTGGTTGTTTACTATACGGAACGAATACACACCTATAATGGCAAAATTAATGCAGTGCTAGAGTTGAATCCAGATGCAGGAGCAATCGCGGAAGAACTAGATCGAGAACGTGGAGAAAGTGGGAGCCGGGGGCCATTGCATGGGATTCCGATTTTGCTAAAGGACAACATTCAGACTGCTGACCGGATGCATACGAGTGCTGGGTCGATTAGTTTGGCGGAGCATATGGCGACAGAAGATGCTTTCGTCGCTGCCAAACTGCGTGAGGCTGGTGCGGTACTGCTGGGCAAAGTGAATATGACAGAGTGGGCCAATTTCATGGCCGTTGCGATGCCATCCGGATATAGCTCAAGAGGCGGACAGGTGGTCAATCCGTATGGACCTGGCATTTACGAAGTTGGAGGCTCCAGCTCGGGGTCTGGTGCGGCGGTTGCGGCGCATTTTGCAGTGGGAGCTATCGGTACTGAAACGTCTGGATCTATCGTCAATCCAGCGGGGCATAACAGTCTTGTCGGCTTGAAGCCAACGGTGGGCCTGTTAAGTCGCTCGGGCATTATTCCGCTTGCCAGCAGCCAGGATACGCCGGGTCCAATGACGAGAACTGTGTGTGATGCGGCTGTGCTGCTCAGCGTCATGACGGGTGTAGACGCAGCGGATGCACATAGTATAGCTAGCGATGGTCGGGGCCATGGGGATTATACGCCTTATCTTGATCGCCGAGGGCTCCAACAAGCCAGAATAGGGATTCCCCGTTGGTATTATGGGCAGTTGGATGAGGAAGAACGTCAGATCGCGGAGCAGGCTATTCAAGTTTTGCGTGACGAAGGTGCGATTATCATAGATGATGTGGCGCTTCCTTGCCAAGATGCCCTCTGGAACTACGATGTGCTGCTCTATGAATTCAAAAGAGATCTCAACGCCTATCTGGCCAAGCTAGATCCGTCCAAGACGCCTGTACATTCCTTACAAGAGGTTATTGCGTTCAATGAACGGCATGCTGATCAGGCGCTGGTCTACGGGCAGGATACGTTGATTTGGTCAGAGGATGCGAACGGTACGCTTACGGAAGAGGCGTATTTGACGAGTCTCCATAGGTATCAAGAGCTCACACGAGCACAAGGGATTGATCATGCCCTTCAGACGTATCAACTCGATGCGTTGTTTTTTCCCAAAGATGAAGGCGAGGATATTGCCGCCAGGGCAGGCTATCCACTGTTGATTGTACCCGCTGGTTACACAAGTAAAGGGCCAATGGGTGTCATGTTTGCAGCCGGAGCATTCAGTGAACCGACGCTGATTAAGCTTGCGTATGCCTTCGAGCAGGCGACACTTTATCGCAGACCGCCCCTTTTGTAATTGGTTTCCGCATACCTTATTGAAAAATTTGGAATAATAAACCGAATTTAATTCGATGATGGGAAGTGCGAACGATGTCTCGGTTTAGAAAAGGTTTTATGATCCCACTGCGCGTAGCAGCGATGGGTATGCTCTTGAGCGGCGCTTTAAGCTTTGGTGGGTCGGCAGAGGCCTTCACCTTCACGCAAGAGGTACCCTCGCCCCCCTCACAACTAGCGCCTCCACAGAGTGGGCAAGGTCAGCTCATCCAGACGCGTGAGATTGATGTCACAGGCGACGGCAAATTAGATATGGTCTCCCTTGTCGGTCTGAAATCAGACCTGAATAGCCCCTATTATGACAAGCTGTTTATCTCCGTCACTGGACAAGGCCAGGCACAGGTCGTGATTCCGCTGGAAGGCGGGTATAATCCGAAGATGGATTTTTGTGATTTTATCCATGACAAGCTGCCTCAGATTTATGTGACATCCGATACCGGCGGCAGTGGCGGGTTTACCTCAAATTACATTTATTCGCTCAAAAATAACGTGCCCACCGCAATCCCGATGCCGGAACCGCTGCATGTCAAAGCGACCTTTAAGAATAATTATAAGGTGAAGATGAAAATCGAGGAGACCGGCAAATCCTTTACCCTCGATATTGCAGATCGGAAGGAAGCTTACGATCAATTCGGCATCTATAAGCAAGGGAAGCTTGTCAAACCCTTCATTGTAAATGTAGATGCGTACAGCTTGCTGAAGCCTATCGATGTGGATCGGGATGGCTACTGTGAGCTGAAAGGTGTTCAGCGCATCACAGGTATCGCCAACGCTGACACACTAGGCTATGTCACATCAGTGTGGAGATGGCACAAAGGCCAATGGAAGCTGAAGGAAGCGGCGGTTACGCAAACCTTGGCGACCAGCATGGTGCGTGCCCCGAGTCCAGAAGACGAGGACTAGATACGACAAAGACCGCTCTTACACGGAAAAAATCCATGTATGAACTGACCCCCAAAAGTTAGACATTTATGTTATGCAGCCTGTGAGGCATGAGTTCGGTACTGTACCGGGCTCATGCCTTTTAGTTTTTTCTTGATGCGCTCGTGATTGTAATAGTTCA
>NZ_JABMKY010000026.1 GCF_013204845.1 Paenibacillus qinlingensis | reverse complement strand
CCCCAAGCCCAAGCCCAACCCCAACCCTAACCCCAACCCCAACCCCAAGCCCAAGCCCAAGCCCAAGCCCAACCCCAACCCCAACCCCAACCCCAACCCCAACCCCAAGCCCAAGCCCAAGCCCAAGCCCAAGCCCAACCCCAAGCCCAAGCCCAACCCCAACCCTAACCCTAACCCTAACCCCAAGCCCAAGCCCAAGCCCAAGCCCAACCCCAACCCCAACCCCAACCCCAACCCCAACCCCAACCCCAAGCCCAAGCCCAAGCCCAACCCCAACCCCAAGCCCAAGCCCAAGCCCAACCCCAACCCCAACCCCAACCCCAAACCTAAACCCAAGCCCAAGCCCAAGCCCAAGCCCAACCCCAAACCCCAAGCCCAAGCCCAAGCCCAACCCCAATCCCAAGCCCAAGCCCAAGCCCAAGCCCAAGCCCAACCCCACCCCCAAACCCAAACCCAAGCCCAAGCCCAAACCCAAACCCAAACCCAAACCCAAACCCAAGCCCACCCCACCCCCAAAGCACAAGCTAAAGCTAAAGCCCCCAACCCCACCCGATCGATCCAGGATTAGTGGTTGGTTTATTGGGGGATTATTCTCTGAGAAATGCAAAAAGGCAACCTTTTCTCCCTATTTATCCTCCAAATAAGCAAATGCGTGCAAAAAGGCAACCTTTCTTTCGAATTTCAAGGAAATATTATCTACTCACACGAAATTGATGCCTATTTGCATCAATTTCCAAAAAACAAGTGAAATCCTCTGTCAAAACTGCTCTTTTGCATTTTTGACAGCTCCCAACCCAACCCAACCCAACCCCATGCCCACCCGAAACCCGAAACCTAGGCGTTACCCACAGTGCATCCTTGCCAAGTGAATACCTGGATTTTCTGTAGCTAATTTAAGCGAGATCGCGTATTTTGGCAGACTAACTGGAATTCCTCCCGTTATTTCAGGCCAATTTCTCCAAAGGGGGCGTATCGAGCAAATTTAAATGTAGAAAATCCAGTTAAACTCCCAAGAGGCTAGTTTTACCCGGAAATAGATGTAAGAAATCCATTTATTCCCCAAAAGCTACCCAGCCTAAGCAATTGCTACTGTCTCTTTCATTTCGAATAGCCGATAAATGCTGTAGCAGCGACATTACGAGGAGGATTGGCATGAAAATAAACCGAGGGAAGGGCAGATTTGGTTAATAGATACCTTCAAATGAAAAAGGAGCAGATCGCCAAAAGGCATCTGCTCCTTTTTTTCAACAAAGCTAAGATGTAGTTACAAAAATGTAAGGAGTGGGAAACCATAGCAGCGTTAGGGGGAAAGCGGTAGTGTAGATGATCGAACGATAAGCTGAGAAGGTAGCATAATTTTGCGAAATTCATAATTGTTCTCGCTTTCGAGACGCTCGATCAAGAGCTGCATCCCTAGCTGGCCGAATTGGTAGGCGGGTTGAGACGCGACAGTGAGAAACGGATTAATTGCGCCCGCGGGTCCGAAGTCATCGAAGCAGACGACAGAGATGTCGCCAGGCACGTGAAAGCCACGTGCTCTTAAGGATTGAATGACGCCGACAGCGAGCATGTTATTGGCAGCAAAAATGGCCGTAGGCGGCTGTTCAAGTTGAAACAGTTGATCTAAAGCAGAGTCATCGTGAAAATCGCGATAGCCAAGATGAACAATCAGCGACTCGTCCAGTTGAAGCCCGCTTAGTCGATGTGCTTCCTCGTAACCGGTGTATCGTAACCGTGCTGTTGATACGTCTTGTAAGCCGTTTACAAGCGCGATACGACGATGCCCAAGCCTGATTAAATGCTCCACCAGATTGCGCGCGCCAGCCTTACTATCACCAAGCACCACATCCACATCAATACCCGGAATTTCGCGGTCCAAAACAACGAACGGAATGTGATGCTTCCGCAGTTGATTCAGGTTTTCAAGCGAGTGATCGCCTGTAGGTGCGAGCAAGACGCCATCCACGCGAGTTGTCAGAATCATATCGATATAATCTTTCTCTTTTGCGTAATCCTCGTCACTATTGGCAAAAAGCAAGCGATAACCCGCTTTCTTTGCTGCATCCTCAGCGCCCCGGGCTAACGTAGTATAGAACGGATTCGTAATATCCGTAATGAGTAAGGAAAGCAGGTGAGTTTTCTGTGATACAAGGCTGCGGGCCAACATGTTGGGGATATAGTGAAGCTCTTCCATCACCTTACGCACCCGTTTACGCGTTTTTTCGCTAATACGTCCTGTATTATTAATCACTCGAGAAACCGTCATGGCAGAGACGCCAGCTTTCGCAGCGATATCATAGATTGTAATCACGTGGAATTCCCCTTTAGCAACGTGTATGTATAAACATACTGAATAACCGTTTATTTGCTATTGTATAGAAAATAAGAATTGACAGCAAGACTTTAAATTGTTAACTTTGAGTTATCGGTAACAATAATCAATGAGGAGATGTAAATGATGTTAAAAGGGATACCTTCAATTCTTTCCCCTGAGCTTCTAAAAGTGTTGATGGAGATGGGGCATGGCGATGAAATTGTCTTTGCTGACGGGAATTTCCCTGCAGCGAGTCATACGAATCGATTGCTGCGATGCGATGGACATGGCGTTCCTGAATTGTTGAAAGCGGTGTTATCCTTGTTCCCACTGGATACATACAGTGAAACACCTGTTTCGCTAATGGCCGTTGTTCCTGGAGATCCGGTTGAAACACCGATCTGGGAAGAGTATGAAGCCATCATTTCGGAACAAGGAAAATATGCGATTGAATATGTGGAAAGGTTTGCTTTTTATGAACGGGCGAAGAAAACCTATGCCATTGTGGCGACCAGCGAAAAGGCCTTATATGCGAATATTATTTTAAAAAAAGGCGTAATTATCTGATATTAGAATTAACGATAACTCTTATAAGAGATGGAAGTAAGCCATTATTTCAAGTTTTACTTAACGAGGGGGATGAAGCAAATGACAAACGATACGTTCCGATGGAAGCAAGAGTTCCCGAAAATTGGTATTCGCCCAACGATTGATGGTCGAAGAAAAGGTGTGCGCGAGTCTCTCGAAGAGCAAACTATGAATATGGCCAAAGGCGTAGCAGCGCTTCTCAGTGAAACGTTAAAATATCCGAATGGCCAGCCTGTTGAGTGCATAATCGCTGACACTTGTATCGGCGGTGTTACAGAAGCTGTGGCTGCAGCAGATAAATTTACGAAAGCAGGCGTTGGCGTGTCGATTACGGTGACACCTTGCTGGTGTTACGGCACGGAAACGATGGATATGGATCCTACCACACCGAAAGCGATTTGGGGATTCAATGGCACGGAGCGTCCTGGCGCTGTTTACTTGGCTGCTGTACTATCTGGCCACGCGCAAAAAGGTATCCCAGCTTTCGGGATTTACGGCAAAGATGTACAAGATGCAGGCACGACAACGATTCCACAGGATGTGCACGAGAAGCTGATTCGTTTTGCGAAGTCTGGACTTGCGGCTGCTTATATGAAAGGGAAGTCCTACCTCTCCATCGGTTCCGTCTCTATGGGGATTGCGGGATCCATCGTGAATGAGGAGCTGTTCCAGAATTATTTGGGTATGCGTAATGAATAAGTGGATATGTCTGAATTAGTGCGCCGCATTAATGAAGAAATTTTCGATCCAGAAGAGTACCAATTAGCGATGAATTGGGTGAAAGAGAACTGTGCGGAGGGTCCAGATAAGAACCCGACTATGATTCAAACGAGCCGTGCGAAGAAAGATCAGGATTGGGAAACAGTTGTCAAAATGACGATGATCGTTCGTGATCTGATGGTGGGCAACCCGCGTTTAGCGGAGATGGATTTCAGTGAAGAAGCGCTTGGCCACAATGCGATCCTTTCTGGCTTCCAAGGACAACGTCATTGGACGGATCATTTCCCGAACGGTGACTTCATGGAAGCGGTGTTGAATACGTCTTTTGACTGGAATGGGAAGCGTGCCCCTTATCTCGTTGCCACAGAGAATGACAGTTTGAATGGTGTTGCGATGTTGTTCGGTAATCTCTTAACGAATACGGCGCAAATTTTTGCTGATGTCAGAACTTACTGGAGTCCAGATGCGGTACAGCGAGTAACAGGACATACCCTAACAGGCGCAGCGAAGGATGGTATTCTGCATTTAATTAACTCAGGTCCAGCGGCTTTGGATGGAACTGGACAGCAATCTCGCGATGGTAAGCCAGTTATGAAGCCATTCTGGGAAATTACAGATCAAGAAGTGACCGATTGCTTGGAAGCGACTTCTTGGCGCCCAGCTTCTGTTGAATATTTCCGCGGTGGCGGCTACTCCACAGATTTCTTGACCAAAGGCGGCATGCCAGTGACGATGTCACGAATTAATTTGGTGAAGGGCTTAGGTCCGGTTCTGCAGTTGGCAGAAGGTTATTCCGTTGATCTCCCTGAGGATGTACACAAAACGCTTGATGATCGGACAGACTCAACATGGCCGACAACGTGGTTTGCTCCCATTTTGACCGGAGAAGGATCCTTCACAGATGTTTATTCCGTTATGGATAACTGGGGTTCCAACCATGGTTCTATCTCTTATGGGCATATTGGCGCAGATCTGATTACACTTGCTTCTATTCTGCGAATTCCCGTTTCGATGCACAATGTAGCCAAGGAAGATATTTTCCGTCCGCGTGTGTGGGGAAATTTCGGCACAGCCGACCCTGAGGGTGCGGATTTCAGAGCGTGCAGCTCTTTTGGTCCTCTATATAAGTAGTCGTCAGGATTGGTAATATCCCCTCTAAGTAGACACTCAGAAAAAACCTTATGGATCCATAAGGAACGAGTGTAACTTGGCGGGGATTTTTTTATGGCTAAAAAGGACAGAGATTTAATCAGAATACAGATTGCATTCTGTGTGTTAATTGGAGTTTCGGAAAATGCGATTATCAGCTACGATGCCAAAATGGAGGCATCAAATCAAAAATGGTGATATTTTATTGTGTTCTTATTCAGGATACAGTGTAAAGGAGGTAAAAGAAAACGCTGTCATCTAAGGAGTATTAGGTGTGGCTGCATAAAGGGAGACTAAGAGAAATGATTAATAATTTCACGAATACACGTACGGAGGCAAATCATTCAGCGAGAAAGCATGGGCAAAAAACAGAGAAGTACGATGTTGTCGTTTGCGGAGGCGGACTGGCGGGTTTCTGCGCGGCTATTGCTTCCGCTAGACATGGGGCCAATACTTGTCTGGTACAGGATCGCCCTGTCTTCGGGGGAAACAGTTCGTCTGAGGTCAGAGTTACACCTCATGGTGCAGCTGCTTTTCATGTTTACGCCAAAGAAACCGGGATCATATCGGAGTTATTGATTGAGGAACGCGCGCGGAATCATGAGCCGATTTTTGAGAATGGCTGGACGAACAGCGTGTGGGATATGACGATGTATGATATGGCGCAGCGCACAGAGAATTTAACCTTTTATTTGAACACGTCCATTCTGGATGTTCGGATGGCGAGTGAGGGCAAGATTGCGTCAGTCGTGGGTTATGTAGCTAATGCGGAGACGGAGATTGAATTCGTAGCGGATGTATTCGTGGATTGCACAGGCGACGGCATCGTTGCCGATCGTGCAGGTTGTGAATGGCGGATGGGTTCAGAGGGACGCGAGGAATTCGCCGAACCGCATGCACCACTACTGGCGAGTGGAGATGTGATGGGGAGTTCGCTGCTTTTCAAAACGAAAGACGTTGGCTCCCCAGCTCCCTTCAAGGCACCTGATTGGGCTGCGAAGCTCGATAATCCCGACTTTTTCTATAAACAGGGTCGGAACCCGAATGATATGCGTGGTGGTTACTGGTGGATCGAGATCGGTATGCCTTGGCACACAATCTATGAAAGTGAAGATATTCGTCATGAGCTCACACGGTATGTGCTAGGCATTTGGGACTGGATCAAGAATAAGGATCCACTCACGAAAGAGCTGTCAGCTAATCATGCCATTGACTGGATCGGTCAAGTGCCAGGCAAACGAGAAAGCCGCCGAATTATGGGGCAATATCTAATGACAGAACACGACCCGCTAAATAAAACGGTATTTGAAGATGAAATTGCGTACGGTGGCTGGTTCCTTGATCTGCATACACCGGGGGGACTTCTTGCGCCTACCAGCGAGCATGCCAGTTCAGAAGGCTACGATGAAACATCCTCCTATATGGTGAAAAGCTACTGTGGTCCTTATGGCATTCCATTGCGGTCAACGATTGCCAAAGACGTTGATAATTTAATGATGGCAGGTCGCAATATCTCTGTGACGCATGCCGCATTAGGTACGGTGCGCGTAATGGCGACAACCGCGTTAATTGGGCAGGCCGTGGGAACGTCGGCTGCGATTGCATTGAAACGTGGATTAGCGCTTGCGGAGGTACCCGCTCAAGCTATACAAGAAGTCAAACAAACGCTGCTGCGCGACGGCTGTTTCTTGCTGAACACGGCGAACGAGGATGAGTTGGATCTAGCACGCAAAGCGCATGTTACAGCTAGCAGCCAAGCTTCATGCCACGGCGCAGAAGTGAGGGCAGATCTGAAAGC
The DNA here is from genome assembly GCF_013204845.1 of Paenibacillus qinlingensis. GTDB lineage: Bacteria > Bacillota > Bacilli > Paenibacillales > NBRC-103111 > Paenibacillus_E > Paenibacillus_E qinlingensis. Next base: position 119,585 of record NZ_JABMKY010000026.1, on the reverse strand, counting down.
GTCTGGCGAGCGGGGTCCTCAGGATGATTTTCTTCACCAACGGAAAGGGCAATGGATTGCCATATCGGAAAGAGTCTTAAACCGCGTTTCGGTTTGTTTGAGTAATTGGAGCGACGCCCCTCAATTCGTGGAAGCGAGAATTATCCCTGTCGATCATATTTGGGACTATCGTACGGATGCGAGTCCAGCCATTGCCGTAACGAGACTGCATATCATGCCTGGCAAGTATCAATGGATAGACTGGGATGTTCATCTGGACGAGACCATTGGCCTGAAGTCTGGCAGCTATGTTCGTTTGGACTTGCTGGCGAATCCCAACATCGTTTGGCATTGTTCTGACGGCATCGTGCCAGGACAAACATGTGCGTATGAAATGGGTGAAGGGAAGATGCGAAGGGATTGGAATGGGCCGACCCGTAGCTTCCGAGTGGAGCCCCCGCAGAAGGCCTACTCTCCTGAGCATGTCACGAATGGGGTGACTAGACCCTATCGGTTTACGAACTTATGGCGGTCAGATCCGCGCGAACCGCTTACACAATGGCTGGAGCTCAACTGGGAAGAGCAGCAATCGATCAAACAGGTTGAGATTACGTTCCCTGGCAGCCTATTATGGGAATACCGCGGGTATGCGCCGTTTTATCGCGATCCACAATGTCCGAAAGATTATCGTATCGAAGCTTTTGTTGGCGGTGCATGGGAACTGCTCATTGAGGTGAAGGATAATTACCAGCGCCATTGCCGTCACACGTTCATTCAACCTGTTCAAACACAAAGACTACGTGTCATAATCGATGCCACGAATGGAGATCCTTCAGCGGCCATTTATGAAATTCGCTGCTATGAGGGCATCTCATGATCCACATTCGTTCGAACTATCCAGGTGGCAATATCAAGGTTGTCTCGCTAGATGAAGTTGTGAGGTTGGAGCAGGACATCCGTGATTCCTATTGGTGGTTTTATTGGAATTTCTGCATTCGCTGTGAGGAGGAAAGGGAAATTGTCTTCGAATTTATGCACGGAGAAGTGGTTGGACCATGGGGACCGGCGTATAGCCTAGATGGTATGAACTGGACTTGGCTTGGAGAGCAAAGTGTCATGAACTCCAAATCATTTGTTTACCGATTCGATTCGAATAATCCTGAAGTTTATTTTGCATTTTCGCTGCCCTATCAATTGCAGCATTTCGAAACATTTTATGAAAAATGGAAGGATTACGCCGTTGTGCATCGTGATACGCTGTGCCTATCTGAGCAAAAGAGAGAAGTGCCGCTTTTACTTATCGGCAACAAGGATGCACCGCAACATATCTTCTTCTCCAGTCGCCACCATGCCTGCGAATCGACGGTAAACTACGTTTTGGAGGGTTTGTTGGAGCTATACCTAGAGGAACATGCCAGATCCGAATTTCTTGATCAATTCTGCATTCATTACGTCCCTTTTGTTGATATCGACGGGGTCGAGAATGGCGATCAAGGAAAAGGAAGGATGCCGCTTGATCACAACAGGGATTACATCGAACACTCCACTTATGCAGCTACACCAGCGATGATGCGATACGTGAGTACTCTGCAGCCCGTAGTCGGCATAGACTTTCATTGCCCGCACAAATGGGGAGAACGCAATGATCATGTCTTTTTCGTGAAGACAGGTACCGAGGCAGACCGCCGGATCGAGCGACTCGGACGATTGCTGCATGATCTGACACAGGGAATAGCCAGCAATAGAGAGATTCCTTACGATCCGGCCAATGATATTGAGATGGGTGAAGAGTGGAACGAACCGTTTCCCAATTGCTCATCATTTATGATTCAGCACAGTGTTCCTCTGGCAGTTTCGATGGAGATCCCCTATTTCGGTCTCGTCCCTATGCAGTACACAGCGGATTCACTTCGGCGATTGGGCAGGTGTCTGGGTCAGGCGTTGCAGATCTATTTGCGTGAATCCTATAAGTAAAGCAAGCCCCGGTCGATGTTGAGACCGGGGTTTGTTTTCATTGCATGGTATTGCGAAACTCCTTGGGAGAGATGCCGCAATGATTTTTAAATGCTCGCGAGAAATGATAGGGGTTGCTGTAACCGACTTTCTCTGAAATTTCATGGATGCGTAGTGCAGGGTCTTTCAGGAGTCTTTGTGCTTCCTCCATGCGGATCTTGGTCAGATAAGCGGTAAATGTTAACCCAATCCGTTCTTTAAACAGCGTACTGAAATAAGAGTAGTTCATGGATACGCGATTCGCCACTTCTGCGAGTTGAATTTCGCGATTAAAATGCTGTCGAACGTATGACATCGCATCGCTAATGACAGCTCCCTCCAAGCTTGTGCTTTCGGATACAAGTTGCTTGGCCGTAAGGACATAACCTTTTAAATACTGGCGAAGGTCATGAAGGGTATGGAAGCTGAAGAATGCCTGAGCCAGTTCGTTCTCTTCAAACATGAAACGTCCGTTGAAATGCCGATGAATTTCCGTAATGATCAGATCGAAGACGGCTTCCAACTGTTCCAGAGATATTCGCATAACCAGGCTGTCAGGCAACCAACGGTCGATCCATAGATGAATACGCGCCAGATGAAGCGTTTCGACAGCTTGACGAAGTTCATCGATATCTTTGCGAACGGGCAGCCATTCCTCCAGCGGTTTTGGAGGCTCATGCAGGAACAACAGGGTGTCAGGCTCAAGTAATATACGGTAAGACATGGCCAGTTGCGCTTGCTTATAATGCTGAGGTAAATCCTTTAGGTGGCCAGCTTTACTGATGGAAACGACGGACGCCTTAGGAAGGTCAATATTAAGTTGTGCAACAGTCTCACGAAGTAGCGCAGTAACTGCGTCCAAAGTGAGAGGGGCAGCATAGTTGAAAACCGTATAAACTTTACCTTGCGTATCATGAAAAGCGAGAATTTGAAGCTGAGCAGCGTATCCAGCTAGTTGAATCTGCCCATTCAAGCATGCATCAATGCGAGTCAGATCTTTTGTGCTAAACACAGTTTCACTAATGTTGAATAATCCAATAGCAAATGTAGGGTGAGGAAAATAGGATTGAAGTGTTTGCCAAGATTGCACCATTTCAGGAAGAAGTATTTCGCTCCGACCTGGTTCAGCATTCAAGAGGAAATTAAGTCTTGCGGCGAGTAAAGTTTGCTCATCTAGTTGGCTGCGTTCCATAACTTGGGCTTTACGGCTATCCTCTTCAATGGCAGCGATGGCTGCCAAAATGAGTTTGGCAAGCTCTGCAGAGCCAGCTGGTTTAAGCAGATAGTCAAGCACGCCGTATTTGAATGCTTCTCGGACATAGCCATAATCGCCATGACCGCTCAGCATAATGAATTTCGTCCGTGGCAGCTTAGGGGAAAGCTGGCGAATGAGCTGTATGCCGTCAATGTCAGGCATACGCATGTCGGTGATAATGATATGTGGCTGTACCTCTTGGGCAGCTTGAAGCCCTTGCAGACCACCATATGCCACATGAATGTGTCCAACGGCAGGTAAGCCTGCGCGTTCGAGCTTAGCTTTGACCCCATCGCATATCAATTCCTCGTCGTCAATCACTAACACGTTGTACATGGCTAATCTTCCTCTCTATCATCATAGGGAATAATGAGAATCGTTTCGGCGTAATGGCCTTCATTACTGCCCAGTCGAATCGCATATTCTTCTCCGTAGTACAGCTTCAATCTTTCGTTAATATTGCCAAGTCCAATGCTTTCTCTTCGCACGCTGCTGCTTGGGGTATAGGTAGAAGTGCGGAACCGCTCATTTAATATGTCCAGTCGCTCATTCGGAATGCCAAGGCCGTTATCTCGGATAGACAACAGGAGGGTATTGTCGGGTTGCACAGAGATATCGAGCAGAATACGAAGGGGACCTTGCTGCGACAAACCGTGCTTAATACTATTTTCAACAATGGGTTGCAAAATAAAGCGAATGATATGGAAAGACAGCAACCTATCGGGTACTTGGATACGCAATTCGATGTTGTCACCATATTTAATCTTTTGGAGATTCATATATTGTTCCAAGTAGCGAATCTCAGCCTCAAGGGTTGTAAACCGGAATTGACCATCCATGTTGTAACGCATCATTTTGCCAAAATCAGCCATCGCATCGGAGACGTCAAATTGACCGGCAAGCTCCATCTTGGCACTAAACATGTCGAGCGTATTATAGATGAAATGTGGATTGATCTGCGACTGAAGTGCGATAAGTTGGGCATCCTTATGAATCGTTTCTTGGCGAATCATATCCTTCATCAGCAGGTTGATTTTATTTAGCAGCAGATTGAATTTCTCTGTAATAACTCCGAATTCATCCTGGCGATCAATTGGAATGGGCACGAAACCGGATTCAATCGCGTGGGCCATCTGCCCAATGCTCGTTTTCATCTTTCTTAGTGCTATCTTCAATACGGAGTAAAAGGCAAACAATAGTAAAACCATCGCCGTGAGGAAAGCGAGATTCGTAACCACCTGAAGAGAGCCGAATGATCTAGGCAGTGTAATCGTCATCAGCATGGATAAGCCGAGTCCCTTTAGCGGCTCTGAGATGAATAACTGGTTATCTTGAATGACGTAGCTTCCAGATGGAGGAGGCATGAGCGATGGAGCGCGATCAGCTGTGATTGATCCTTCAGGAAATAGAATGTGATTGTGGTCGTCCATGAGGACAATATGCTGGTTGCTTTCTGATATTCGTGAGATAGGATCAAGCAGATCGCTTGGCCGCACATCGACAAGGGTGAAACCAAGATCATGGTCTTCCAGGGAGATCATTTTCTGCATATACCCGAACGTTTTCCCCAATTCCAGGCTGCTACGCATCACCCAAGCAGACTTTTTCTCAGAGTGCTTGAAGGTATCGTACCAAGACTCCTGTATTGCTTTCGTTTCATGGTAAAAGGCCCCGAATCCTTCCGGTATCGTTTCGTTGCTCATATACACCGATATTTTCTCTGTATTAATTTTTTGGAACAGCATGGCGTAATTAATGAGCGGTACGGCATAGCTGAAATAGTCATCTATGGAATTATTGGCTTGCGAGTAGGGGGCAGCCAAAAATTGCTGCAGACGGTAATTGTACGTGATGCTGTTACTAACGCTTTCAATGAGATCAAGTTTGTTCTCAATTGTAGATTTCACTTGCTTCAAGGTCATTTGCGAATTCGCAATCAACTGATCTCTCATATAGCGTTGCGTTTGGTCGTAGGTATACAGGCCCAGACCTATGAAAGGCAGCAGAATCAACAGTACGAATGCGAGTGTCACCTTACTTTTGAGGCTCATGGTGTTCAGATAGCGACGCAATGGCGGACCTTCTTTCTTGAGAGGAGTTGTTTTTAACCCTATTCGACAACCTGTGCAAGAAACCTCTCTCGCTGCTTGCTAACCCAAAATGAAGGTATTAAAACAAAAACGAAGATATTTTTATAAGCGCTTACAAAACGTATAGTAGATTTATACTTCCGAAGTCGTTTAAAAGAGGCAAATCTCAGTAAATCGAATACGGATAAAATAATGTGAACGTTATTCATGCGGGTGGGCATTCAATGAATAACGAGATAGGGGGCAAGAAGTGGAAAGAGCCGTAACGACAGATCGTCCTTTTCGTGCAGCAGGCAAAGCGGCTACTGGCAGACATACAAGATGGAGGAGCCAGTTGGCCTTGCAAAGCATGGTATGGCCAGGGGTGCTGTTCCTGCTGATATTTTCCTACATTCCCATGTATGGAATTTTAATTGCGTTTAAGGATTATGATCTATTCTTAGGTGTATCGGGTTCACCTTGGGTTGGTTTGGCACATTTTCGGGAGTTCTTTACCGATGCTAATTTTATGAACGTGCTTCGCAATACGTTGGCGATGAATATCCTCGTTCTCATTTTTGGATTCCCGGCACCGATCGTGTTCGCGCTGTTTCTGAACGAACTGACGACTTCGAAGTTCAAACGCTTTGTGCAAACGGTATCTTATTTACCTCACTTTGTCTCTTGGGTCATCTTTGGCGGTTTAATTATGACCGTGCTCTCGCCTTCGAACGGGATCCTCAACCTGCTGCTGCAGAAGCTGCATATCATCAATGAACCGCTCAATTTTATGGGCAAGCCAGATCTGTTCTGGTTCATTATGGTTGGGGCGGAGATGCTGAAGGGAATCGGCTGGGGAGCTATCATCTACATTGCGGCTATTGCCGGGGTCGATCCGGAGCTGTACGAAGCGGCCAAAATCGACGGAGCCGGCAGGTTTCAGCGCATGTGGTACATTACGGTGCCCAGCATCATGGGAACAATCGTCATTATGCTTATTTTTGCGGTCAGCTCGATTCTAAATACCGGTATTGAACAGATGCTGGTCATGCAGAATCCGCTGAACCTGAATGTCAGTGAAACGATCGACACTTACGTCTACAAGGTGGGGCTGCAGCAAATGCGATATTCCTACTCGACAGCCGTGGGGCTTGCCAAATCACTGGTCGCGTTGATTCTACTGATCGGCGCCAATCAAGTCACCCGTAAAATATCCGGCAACAGTCTGTTCTAACTTTATTCAGGAGGATCCACTAATGAAAATCCGTTCAAGAGGAGATCAATGGTTTGATGCTTTCAACGTCTTTCTCATGCTGGCCATTGTCGTCCTGACGCTTGCCCCCTTCTGGTTCGCGCTGGTTGGTTCATTGAATCAAGGCGTCGATTATATGAGGGGAGGCGTCTACTTATGGCCACGCGAGTTTACACTCGCCAATTATAGGTCGATCTTCTCTGATAACACGATTTACCATGCTTATTTCATCACGGTATCTCGCTCGCTGATCGGCACGATTCTTCACGTGGCGTTTACTGCGCTCGTTGCTTATGGCATGTCTCGCAAATCGTTGGCGGGGCGTAATGTGTATCTGATTATCATGCTGTTTACGATGTTTTTCTACGGCGGTTTGATTCCCACCTATTTGCTTTACAAGCAGCTCGGCTTGTTGAACAATTTCCTTGTTTACATTGTGCCGACGATGTTCAGCGTGTGGGATATGATTATTATTATGTCATTTTTCCGGACGATCCCGGAGTCGATTGTTGAATCCGCGAAAATTGATGGCGCTGGCGAATACCGCATTTTCCTGCAGCTCGTTCTTCCACTGACCAAGCCGGTTTTGGCTGCAATTGCGCTGTTCAACTGCGTGTATCACTGGAATGCCTATACGGATGCTCTGTTCTTTACAACCAAGGACTATCTTGAGCCTGTGCAGCTGTTTTTAAAACGCATGGTGACAGATGCATCGGTCGCGCAGAAGTTTGGGGAGCAAGTAGCGGGGAATATGCCGGAGGAAGCGAAGCAGATCAGCTCCGAAACCCTGAAGCTTGCCATGATGATGGCAACAACGGCTCCGATCTTAGTTGTGTATCCGTTTCTCCAAAGGTTTTTCGTAAAAGGTGTGTTAATTGGTTCTGTGAAAGGTTAATCTGCACAGCAAAAGCATGCAAGTGGGTTGCTTTTGCTGTACATTAACAATATATAGGCCTACACGAAGGGGAGGAAAACAAGTGCTTAAAAGAAAGCGTTTTCACAAATCAGGGATTGCCTTAATGATGATTGGTTCGTTATTAGCAGGATGCTCTGTTACAGGCGACAACCAAAATAAGCCGTCGTCGGCTCCAACATCCTCGGAAACAGCATCTGCTACACAGAAAGCAGCAACAGAGGACAAGTCGCCAATCAAGATCACCTGGTTCGTCGATCAGGATTACTACAAGAAGAATTGGGATGCGGTCAACGATTTGCTGGATAAAATGATTACAGACGCGACCGGCGTTTCGATCGATTTCACCTCAGGAAGTTCAGATAAGCTGAGTGCGATCATCGCAGCGGGGGACATTCCGGATGTGATCACTGTCGATAAAGGATCCCCGCAGCGCGGAGTACTCGAGAAGTCCGGCTTGGTTGCACCGATGGATACCCTGATCGCGAAATACGACCCCTCCTTCAAAGTAGCGAAAACCATGCAGGATTGGTTCCGCAACTCGGACGGACACTTCTACGGGTACGCCAGCTACTTCTGGGCCAAGGAAACGTTCCAGCCCGGCGACTATATCGCCAGCAACCAAGGATTATATGCGCGTCAAGATATTATGGACCAACTCGGCATCAAAGCCGACGATTTTAAAACGAAAGATGGCTTAGTCGCAGCTCTTCGCAAGGTGAAGGATTCGAGCGCTAAATATAACGGTTTTGCGCTGACGCCTGCTTATTTTGACAGCTGGATTATTTCCAACTTCTTCGGGGCGCCTCGTGAGGATGCACAAGGTAATCTGATTGACCGTGAGCGTACGGTAGAATCCCTGGAAGCATACAAGTTCCTTAATCAGTTGTATCGTGAGGGCTTGATGCCGGAGGACAGCCAGACACTGAACAAGAATCAGATTCAGGAAAAGGTTGCAAATGGTGCGGTATTCTCTTACACGAACAAGAATATTGACTGGAGTGCCTTGTATCAGAAGGATCCGAAAGCAACCTATGTGCATGTCGGTCCTGTAGTTGGCAGCAAGGGGAATAAGCCATACGTTGACCCTGTCAATGTCACAGGCTGGACGCTGTCCATGGTTAGCTCCAAATCCAAATATCCCGATCGGATTATTAAACTATTCCATTTTTTATCCACGGACGAGATGAGTTTGAATGTGAACTACGGTCCGAAAGGCGCAGCTTGGAATTTCGATGAGAATGGCAAAGTGAAGCTGACAGACGAGTTCAATAAGCTGAATGCCGAAGATGCGAACAAAGCCAAGCTGAAATATGGAAATGGCACACTGAATTGGCTGATCAACTGGGTACCCATCGCGCGGACTTCACCAACAACGAAGACGTTGGATAACACCTTGAAGAAACAAGCGACGGACTATTTTGCTCAATATACGTACGATATGCTGCCCTTCGAATCGACGACTCCGTTAGGCGGGACGAAAGAAGCGGGAATTAATGCAAAAATTGAAGAAAGCCGTGTGAAGGCAAGAGCCAGAATGTTCCTAGCCAAGTCGGAAGCCGATGTGGAGAAGTTCTATAACGAAGAGATCGAGCTGGAAAAAAATCTCGGTTATCAGGAACTGTATGCTTACCAGAACAATCAGTTTTTGCAAGCGAAAAAAGCGCTTGGCATTCAGTTTGCTTGGCCAACAAATCAGAAGAAATAAGAGTTAGCTAGACAATAGGGTTAAACAATGGCATATGCAATGTTCGTGAGTGGATAGCTGTCTTCGCACGCTTGCATATGCCTTTTTGTGGACTTTAATGGAAGGGGGGATAAGGCGAACCCATTCAAAATAAAGCACAGAAGGCTTATATCCCGTACTGTGCCAGTGGATAGATGGAGAGATCGACTGAATCGGAAACAAAGGAGCAGAATGATAATGTACACATGGATCCGTAAACGAATAACCACTTTGCTTGTTTTTACCATGGTGTTATCTGTTATTGGCAGCACTGGTATATTAGGCTATGCACCGGTAGCTCAGGGGGCAGATGTATGGAAGCCTATGGATACAGAGCCGATGACGGTTCCTGGCAGCGCCGTGGATTTATCTGGATTGAATGATGCGCCAGCAGGTAAATATGGTTTCATCCAACAAGGCATTGACGGCGACTATACGTTTGAGCAAGCACCGCAAAAAAAGGTGAAGTTATACGGAGCCAATATAACATGGAATATGTTCTACGGCTCGCATGATGATGCGGATCAAACTGCGAATCGCCTGGCACGTTTAGGCTATAACGCAGTTAGAATACATGCGCAGGATGCCATGGCCGATTGGGTACAAGGCATTTTCATCCAAAATGGATCAACAACGCCACAACTTAATATGGATCGATTGGATCGATTAGAGTACTTTATTGCAAAGTTGAAGTCGAAGGGGATTTACGTAACAATTGACATTTTTCACCTGTATGATTTCAAGAATATACCGGGGCTTGGCGAATACGCAGATGGGACGAAATCACCTTATTTGCTTCCCCTCCTCCCCCAAGCGCTCGACATGTGGAAAGCGATTGCAGACATGTGGCTATCCCATGTTAACCCTTATACGGGTCTCCCTTTGAAGCATGATCCCGTTCTAATCGGTGTTAGCCCGTGGAATGAATCCTTGCTTCTGAATATGAGTCTTAGCGGCATGAAGGTACCTTTGCGCGACTATATGCTGCAGGATTTCAACCAGTATCTGCACGCGATAGGTAAGCCAGAGATCTTAAGTTTCCCAAGCAATTATTGGGATGCAGCTGGGGACATGAAGGATCAGCTTAGCGCGTATTATTCCAATAAAACCATTCATGTCTCAAATGCGATGAGGACTTATTTAAAAAATGGTCTTGGCGTTAAAGCGCCTATTGGCGGATTAAATTACATTTATAGCCCGAATGTGAACTATTGGCGCGATCAAGCGTCGGATGTGTATGAAACACATGCCTATTACCAATTTTCAAACAATAGATTTACGGACAGTAATGGGAGTGGCTATCAGTACAATCCGCTCAAGGAGCCTCGTCTAAGTATGGCGTTCAATAGCACGACAATTGCCAATTATCCGAAGGATTGGCCGACGGATACGAACTTTGGATCTTACTATCCAGCCCTATCATTAAGGCAGCCATATGCCAAACCATTTGTGCTTACGGAGTTTCAGGATACGCAACCCGTCAAAGGGCGTGAAGACATCGGTATTTTCAATGGCGCAGTTGGGACTTACCAAGGCTGGGACATGATGAACCGATACTCCTTCGGCGTCAATATAGGGGATGCTTATAAAAATATGAAGTTAGGTGCTCCTGAAGAGTTCTCTATCGTAGGCGATCCGCTTGCTATTATGTCGGAAGCTGAAGCTGTGCTCTTATTCCGAAATGGGGCCATTCAAGCCGCAAGTCCGAAATTCGTGTTCGTATGGGATCGCACATGGGCGCGCGATAAGGCGGCAGCCTCAGAAGGCGATGCGTATCTGACGAATATGATGTACATTCCGCACCTGTTCAAGACTGTGTCTGTGTATGGGGATAAACCGAATGTGCCGTTAACTGTGTACAAAATCACGCCTGACAACACACCAGAACAGATTGCTAGCGGCAATCTGCCAGAAGCCAACAAGCTGCCGATTTCGTCTTCGATGTCTAATAGACAGATGGCCGAATTGTTCATTCATTCGTTGGATGATGCGAATAAGCAAGCTGAAATGTTAGCTGCATTGAGTCAGAATAAGCTGCTATCAGATACCGGTGAGCTAACGTTTGATCTCAATCTGGATACCTATTTCGTGAATACGCCGAAAGTCATTGCGGCAGCGGGAACAATGAATAATCATACGTTCGCACTGGGGCAAGCGACAGTGACTGGCGATGTTGACAAGGGTACTTTTTTCGCTTCTTCCTTGGATGGAAATGCGCTGAAGGATAGCGACCGCATGCTCCTTGTCTATACAACGGATGTAGCAGCTACTGGGGAACAATATGTTTCGCAGCCTTCTGGTGAAATCAAGTACTACAAAGGTACACTGCCAACTTTAGTGAAGCAGCAAAGAGCTAAATTCACGTTAACAACGACGAAACCTGCAGGTGGTTATAAGGCCTATAAGCTTGCACTAAATGGAGCGCGTCTTCAGGAAGTACCTGTGACCGTGAATGGTCAGGTAGTGTCTGTTACCTTGGACACGGATAAAGGATTAGCCTTTGAGCTCGTATACGATCCGCTTTATTCCACAGATTTTGAGTCAGGTGCAGCGGAATGGACGACGGTCAAAGGGAGCTTCGGGATTCAAACGGAGAGCAATGGCAATCATGTGTATCGGACAACAAAACAATCAACATCCGTTGTTGCACAAACCTACGGAACGGACTATTACGTTGAATCTGATGTTCGCATGACAAGTTTTAAGGATACGGTAGGACTCCTTGCCAGATACGTGAATCAAGGTAAGTATTATAGCTTCACCTATGATGCACTACTTGGCAAGGCATCCATCGAGAGACAGAACAATGATCAAACAATCGTTCTCCAAACAACCTCTGGATTGGCAATGCCGCTAGATGTCATGAACAAACTTAGGTTTGACGTGGCGGGTAATCGCTTAAATGGCTATATCAATGGTCAATTAGTCGTTACAGCAACAGATAGCACGATTGCCAATGGATCAGCAGGCATACTAACCAAGGATCTCGTACTGCCAGCAGGATTCCCTCTTGGCACAGCTAGTCAACAATGGATAGCAGCGCTTGGGAGCGCGATTAAGGGGTCTATCAATGAAGGGATCTCAAGTTCAAACGGCACTTTTTTAACAAAATTGCTGGAAGTCTTAAAGCGGGTTATGGGTCCTGTTTCTTATGATAACTTCCTCGTTACGTACCGAGATGTGACAGCACCTTCCATACCTGCCAATGTGACGGGAACTCCACTCTCGTCATATGAAATATCCCTCTCTTGGACCCCGTCTAGCGATAATGAGCGTGTAGCTGGTTACATTATTTATCGGGATGGGCAAGAAATTGCGTCAGTCAATGGGATGAGCACGAGTTATGTGGATACGGGTTTAAGTCTTGGTACTACCTACGCGTACACAATGAAAGCATTTGACCCAGCGAATAATCACTCAGAACTAAGTAGTGAAGCCATCGCGACGACGAAAAGCACGCTGCTGGAAGATAATTTCGAGTCGGGAAGCGCGAATGGGTGGTCTGTCGTATCATCATGGGGGGCATTCGCCGTGGTAACGGACGGTAGTACAAAAGCCTATCTGTCCGACAATACGGACAAAGGGGCTACGAAGTCTGTTGCAGGGCAAACATCGTGGACCGACTATCAGATAGAAGCCAAGGCTAAGATGGACCAGACGAGGGGGAGAATTGGACTTGTAGCTAGATTCGTTGACTATAACAACTACTATAGTATGACTTATGAAAGCTATACCCAAAAAGTTTACCTTAGTAAGGTGCAAAACGGTAATACGTTCGACTTAGCCGTTTCAGCTGCGATCCCACCGCTTGCTGCTGGCACATACCATACGTTGAAATTCACCATGTCGGGAAATACTTTGCAGGGTTATGTGAATGGGCAACTGCTTGTCATGGCCACGGATAGTGCTTTTCCAGCTGGGAAGATCGGTGTATATACGCACCTATTGAAAGGTTATTTTGACGACATCGTGGTGAATCTACTTCCGAAGCCTGACGTAACGCCGCCGACTTCCCCAACAGGACTGACGGCCGCTGCTTTATCATCCACAGAAGCAGCGTTGTCATGGTCGCAATCATCCGATGATGCAGGGGTAACCAGCTATGCTATTTATCGTGATCAGCAAATAATAGGTACCGTTAATGGTACGGTGAATACGTACAAAGATACGGGATTGAACCTGGCTACGACGTATCACTACACAGTCAAGGCGTTAGATGCGGCGAACAATCAGTCCGAAGCAAGCACTGAAGCCGTCGTCACTACAAACAGCACGCTTCTGACCAATAATTTTGAGTCCGGTAACGCGAGTGGGTGGACGGTCGTATCTTCTTGGGGGAATTACTCCGTAGTATCAGACGTATACGGCTCGAAAGCTTACTTATCTGATAATGCAGATAAAGGAGGAACGAAGTCAGTTGCAGGCACATCAACATGGACTAACTATAGCGTAGAAGCTAAGGGTAAAATGGAGACAGGTAGCGGCAGAATAGGGTTCGTAGCGAGATACGTCGACTATAACAACTATTACACGATGACGTATGATACCTTTACGAAGAAAGTGTATCTGAGTAAGTTGCTAAACGGTAACATTACTGACTTAGCCATTTCAGCTGCGATTACACCGCTTGCTGCAGGTACCTACCATACGCTGCGATTCACAGTGGTAGGGAATTCGCTACAGGCTTATGTGAATGGGAATCTAATTCTTACCACTACAGACAGCACATTCTCCGCAGGGAAGATTGGCGTGTACTCGCATTTGCTCAAAGTTTATTTTGATGATGTCGAGGTGAAATTAGCTCCGTAGTTCATAAAAAAATGGCGGTAACGCAATTCATGCGTTCCGCCGTTTCCATTTCTGCACTTAGAGGCGAACCTCTCGGCCTGTTTCTGCTGATTCATAAATGGCGGACAAGATTTGGATCATTTCCACGCCATGTTCCGGTCGAATAATTGGCTCTGCTCGACCTGCCAAGCAATCGATAAAGTGATTAATATTGGCATGATGCATCTTAACCGGTTTCCCTTGGTTACGTGAGGATTTGGTGTCCACTAATTGGCCGTTCATTTCTGAGAATAGACCTAACTCGTAATTTCGGTAAGTTGCACCGGCTTTCGTCCCCCGAAGCTCGACAAAATACGTCTCTTCCTCAATATTGGAAGCCCAACTGAACTCGATTTGCAGCGAGGCGCCGTTGTCAAAGCGGATAAAGCCTATAGCCAAATCTTCCACATCGAACGTTCCATCACTCTGCTTCTCTCCGAAGTTGCTATGTTTCGAGTCCGATACATCGTTGTCAGCAAATTTACGATAGGTGGCTCCGCTGACGGCGACCGGTTTGGGATTGCCCATGACCCATACCGCAATATCAATAAAATGAACCCCTAAATCAATTAAAGGGCCGCCGCCAGACAATTCCTTCGTCGTAAACCAACCACCTTTGCCTGGGATGCCCCTGCGGCGAAGCCAACCGCAACGCCCGGTATAGATCTCGCCGAGACCGCCCTCTTTCGCGAATTGTTGCAGGAGTTGCGCGTTCGGATGGAAGCGATTATTGCGGATCGTCATGAGCAGCTTGCCGCTTTGGGTTGCAGCATCAGCCATCTTCTGCGCTTCGACGGGAGAGACCGCATCCGGCTTCTCGCAAATGACATGGATTCCCGCTTGTAAAGCCGCAATCGCAATTTCCGAGTGATATAGGTTCGGCGTACAAATATCGATTGCATCCAAATTCGCCTCAGCGATCATTTGCTTATAATCGGTGTATACGAGTTCTGCACCCGACAGCTCGGCCATTTCGCGCGCACGCGGTTCATTCACATCACAAATGGCGACGATCGTACACTCTTGATTCTCCAACCAAGCCGACACATGCGACTCCTTAAAAATACCACCTGCTCCAGCAATGCCAATTCGATAAGTTGATTTCATTGTTCGCTACTCCTTCATGTAGGCCAAATTTGCCTTACAATTTAATTTTTGTTGCTTATCTAATCCTGCAATTTTAGTATAAGAAATGTAGTTATATCTCGGAATATCCGATCTTGTAAGTGTTAACTTATTTTGCATTTTTTTAGTGTGAAAGAAAATGAAGGAGACGATCATGGACAATTACGGATTTCGTTATATAGATGTGGGTTACTCTCACCACCGAGCACCACACCGCAACCAGTTGGAACGCAGAAAGGATGGCGTACTGATAAGGTTGCAAGTGAATGGGACTTGCCGTGTTGATCTGAATGGGATTACACATCCTATTCGCTCTGGCGATTTGATTGTCTCCAGACCAGGGAGCACCTATCAGTTGTTCATAGGCGAAGAGAGCGGACTGGATGGACAGTGTGTTGTCGATAGTGCGGATTACTATGTGGTATGTGGGGGGGAATGGGTCGATCAATGGCTCTCCAATCAGACCTTAACGGATTTCGCTCACATAGAGGTCAATGATGATTTACTTAGTCTGTGGCGGAGGTTAATTTATGAAAAACGAAATTTACATGAGAACAACACAGAAATAATTGCCTACTGCGCCAAGTTGCTTTGTTTAACCCTTGAACGGTCTATCGTTAACTTATTGGCTGGTGTCAGCCGCAAGGAACATTTCATCGCACATAAGCTCAAGCAATATATTGAAAAGCATGCGACAGAAGCGCTCACGCTGGAGGAACTGGCTGCGCGTAATGGAATCAGTTTGTCGACTGCCTCTCATATGTTCAAGCTGGCTTATGGCTTGCCGCCTATGCGTTATGCCATCGAGGTTCGGCTAGCCATTGCCAGCGACCGTATTCTGTACAGTGACATGCGGCTTGAGGATGCTGCTGAAGCATCCGGTTTCCGCAGCTACCCGTACTTCTGCCGCGCATTTCGCTCCAAATATGGGTATAGTCCTAGTGAATATCGGGTGCAGCATCGGCAAGTCGACGAAGGGAGATCTATCGGCGGCGATGACGCTATTTCACTTAAAAATAATGCTAGAAATTCGAAATAAAATGAAGGTATCGGGAAGAGAGTTCGCCTTAAAATGAGAGTATCAAACGAAGGAGGAATTCATCTTATGGTACAACAAACGCTAGACTTTCAGTCAGTGGTGCAACAGTTTCAAACAGACGGTTATGTGATTTTGCGTGATGTGCTTAGCGCAGAGAAGATAGAACGTCTCAATGCAGCGGTAGATCGGCTGATATCAGAGGAAGAGGAGAGCTTAAGCTACAATTGGTATCACTCGGTGGCCAGAGATAAAGAATTTCTCTCTCTGATTGATGAGCCTGCTGTGACGAAATTGATGGCTAACATTCTGGGCTACAATATCCAGTTGCATATTTCCCATCTGACCGTACGCAAGCCGAATCCGAATGATCAGAAAACGGAATCAGCAAGCTTCATTGATTGGCATCAAGATGGACCCAACCCACACTTCCCATCCCACGCAGGTGTGACTTCCTTGTACTACGTGAAAGTTTGCTATATTTTAAGTGACATGAGCCAACCGAATCGAGGCAACACGAAGATTATCCCTGGCAGCCACATGAAACCGGGTTACAGACCCATACAGCATGATGTGAATGTTCCCGTAGAAGGGGAGATTCAGGTTTGCGGCAAGCCGGGTGATGTATTTATCTTCGGTCAAAACCTGTGGCATGCAGGAGGTCCGAATCGTTCCGAGTATACCCGTCGCCAATTGTTTATGGGGTATAGCCCACTATGGATGCGGCCTATTGATTATCATAAGGCATCAGATGAACTGCTAGAAGGAGCTAGCCCGATTCAACGTCAGCTTTTAGGCGACATCAGTAGTAATTGCTTTAAGTATTACCTGCCCGAGCCATCCATGGTTCCGCTAAAGGAGATGCTCCAGGGCGGGGACAACGGCAAGAGTGTGTACTAAGTACTAACAACAATAGCATCTACCAAAAGCCCTTCAGTTAACTGAAGGGCTACTTACCTGTATATGTTCACTAGTCCGCCCTCTGTATTGTTTGGGACTCATGCCGGTATGCTGCCGGAACACTCTGGAGAAATAATTGGAATCATTAAAGCCGCTTTGATGTGCGATATGAGTAATCGAATAGGTAGTTATGTCCAATAAATTTTTGGATTTTTGAATTCTTAATTGATTAATATACTCGGTAATCGTCGTTCCAATTGTCTCCTTGAATTGATGGCTTAGGTAGGTCTCGCTGCAAAAACTAATACCCGCCAGTGCGCTTAATGTTATAGGGTAATTAAAATTATCTTTAATATATTGAAGGGTCCTATTCACAATAAAGCTTCGATGATGGGCTTCAGCGCGTTGATCCATGCTTTGTTCATGCTGAGTGTTCAGCAGGAAGTTCTCATAGAGCAGGATCAAGTATTGGGTCAGCATCCCGATATGCGCATGCAACTCTCCGAGATCAAGATCAAGGGGACGGGTGGTAGCATGGAATCGTTGCTTTAGTTCGTTCGCATTCAAGCCATATTTTGCTGCTTGCGTTTCTAGTCGTAAAGAGGCAGCCTCGAAATCTGAGCTGAATTGGCCGACGCACAGGAATGCGATCAGCCGTCCCTTCCAATGAATAGGGAATCGCAGTTCTTCAATACCCATGTAGCAAGAGCCGTATAAAGGTGTGGCTGATCTCGTACACATTCGGCATAATACTTGTTTGTTGCGAGAGCATGCTTGAAAACTAGCTTCAAACCTCTTCACATAATTGCAGAAAGCATTATTGTGATAAAGATAAGGTGAGAATACCATAAATAGTGTACTATCCATCTCGCTAAGCCCAGCTATGTCATGAAAGTTCAAACTAACGGAATAATGTTCGCTAATAAATTGGAAATAAGCCTTGACCCGTTCGGCTGCCGACATGTCCACTTGAGCCAGCTGATGATTTAGCTTCTCAAACTTCATTGGAGTCACTCCTGTCTAGCTTTATTATTCTACTATATCGGTTACCAACGAGTATGTCACTCAACAAAATAAACTGAAAATTATACCATTTGATGGAACGTTCAAACGATGGTTCAAATTTAGAATGGAGAATAAAAATCATCATGTAAACAACCAAAAAGATCATGAAAATACGTCATAGCTGTAGCTATAATTTTCTTAGAGACGGAAGTGATTTGTCATTTAGTAATTTGCAAACGCTTGCAAAAAATGTCGCTTTATACGAGAGGATGAGTGGGATGAAACGTAATACGATCCTGGCTGCCGTAGTCTGCAATCTTTGTATAGGTTTAATTGGGACAGCTCCCGCTTTCGCGGAGAATGTTTCCCAATTTGTCATGAAGACATCAGATCTA
The DNA here is from genome assembly GCF_013204845.1 of Paenibacillus qinlingensis. Lineage (GTDB taxonomy): Bacteria > Bacillota > Bacilli > Paenibacillales > NBRC-103111 > Paenibacillus_E > Paenibacillus_E qinlingensis. Next base: position 101,111 of record NZ_JABMKY010000026.1, on the reverse strand, counting down.
GAATCGACGGGTGAATTCACAGTTACCATGAAAGGAGAGAATATTCAGGATTTGTATGCCTATGAGGTCAAATTTAGCCTTGATCCGAGCAAACTGGAGGTTGTAAGCGCAGATACGAACATAGATGGCTTCTCTATTTCTCCAATGATGAAAGGGAATGAGCTGACAATCGCACATACCAAAGTGGGCAAGGTAGTTGGCGAGAAGGGGAATTTAGATATCGGCACAATCACCTTCCGCGCGAAGAAAGCGGGCGTAACGAACATCGAATGGACCCATCTAAAAATTGTAGATCACAATTTAAAAAGTCAATCTTTTACACGGAATGATGCCGTCGATTTTACTAAGATTTTCAGCGATCTTGCAGGCCATTGGGCTAAGACAGATGTTATGCAGATGGTTGGTCAAGGCATTGTAGAGGGAATGGATGACAATCACTTTGCGCCGGATACGAGCGTGACTAGGGCACAATTTGCGACCCTGCTCGCTAAAGCGCTGCAGTTGAAAGATGCCGAAGCTGGAAAGATGCCATTCAACGATGTAGCAACCGGCAGCTGGTATGAAGGGACCGTGAAAAAGGCGTTCTCCGCCGGACTTATTAATGGGGTTTCGGCGACGGCATTTGCTCCTGAGACGATCATTACACGGGAGGAAATGACAGCGATGCTGATCAGAGCTAAGGCATATGCAAGCGGAACTAAAGTGGAGGAAATGAAGGTGGATGAATCGATCCATTTTGGCGATGATGACGCAGTGAGTCACTGGTCAGTTCCCTTCGTCAAACTTGCCGTCGGAGCGAAACTTATGGAGGGGCGAACGACGACAGACTTTGCACCACTGGCATCAGCAAGTCGAGCCGAAGCGGTTGTAGTTCTGAAGCGACTCTTGGCTGGGATAGAGTGAGGGGGAGATGCTGCCGGTCAGCTGGGAAAAAGGGAGATTTTGTCGATTTTACAATTAAAGGACATCGCCCTGATCAGCCCGAATGTATGTCTACGAAGTCATATTTCGTATTTGAAATTACGGGGTGAAGGTGTTGAAGTTATTTACGAAACCATGGTCGTTTTCAGTGACTCTCCATATCTTGTTAGTCGTCATGGTTGTATTCCCGATCGTGACCATCTCTACCATGATTCTTCAAGTATACAAACGAGATTTACTACAGCAAACAACGGAGCGGACCCTGCAAACCCTCCATGCGGTCACCTATTCCGCTCAGCAGGAGATCGGTAAAATCGAATACGCTGCAGCTGCCGTCGGTGTCGATCGCGATGTGCTATCAACGGTAACATCTTTGATTCAAGCGGATGAAAGCAACCGATTTAAGTATATTAACGACCTTACACTTGCGCTAAGCAGATACACGTATTCGATGTCTAGCCAGCTGCTGGCGATCCACTTTTTTTATAAAGATGGCGGCGTGTATTCGTTTAAGCAGAACTTGATCAAGGATGAGCAGGAGCTGCGTTCAGCATCATGGTATCAGAACTTGCTTCAGCACAAAGATAGTGTGCAGTTTCTAAGCCTTCAGGAAACGCTTCTATACGGAGTGAGGGAACCGTTAGCTGTGACAGCAGCGATTGCACCCAGTGACTACCATACGCTTAGTAATGTCGAGATGATTTATTTTTCACTGAACGAAGAAGCGTTTGATAAAATCTTGCGACAGCAGCCCAACGATGATTCCACCTATGTCATTGTGAGCAAGGAAGGGCAAGTTGTCACAGCCAGCTACAATTGGGATCAATCGAGCTTAACACCGGCTAAGCTTGAGCAGATCAGAGGTGCGCGTGAGGGTCATTTTATCGATCAGGTGAGCGGTCGCAAGATGATGGTTACCTATGCGAGCGTTGGAGATACAGGCTGGAAAGCGATTCAAGAGATCCCTTATAGTAAAGTAACGGCCAATTATGAACGCATTTTTAAGTTCGTCCTATTCGCAACCATCGCGGTTATCGTTGTATTTTTGCTCCTTTCCTTTTATTTAGTTCACAGTTTAACGAGGCCTATTCACGTCTTAGTTCGTAAAATGTCCCTTGTCATGGAAGGGGAGCTGAACGCCAAGATTGGGACTTCGAAAATTGCGGAAATGGCAGCGCTAGGCAGAACGTTCAATCATATGCTCGATCAAATTAAGTTGCTTCTACGGCAGCGTGAGGAACAAGAACAAACGAAGCGGAAAGCGGAGTTCGCTGCCCTGCAGTCGCAAATTAATCCGCACTTTCTTATTAATACATTGAATGCGATCAAGCTAATGGCGCTGATCAGTAAGGCGGACAATATTCGTAACATGACGAATGCCCTTATGCGGCTCGTTTCCTCTGCGTTTAACCGAGGTGGCGTGCTTATCCGTTTTTCCGACGAAATCGCTAATTTGAAGCATTACCTATACATTATGGAAATTCGTTATGGCAACAAATTTGAAGTTGAATGGCAGATCGACCCGCAGGCAGAATCGAAGTATTTACTTAAGTTGTTGCTTCAACCCATTTTGGAAAATAGCATCGTACACGGTATGGCTGGCAAAGAAACGCGTGGGAAAATCGTCATTCAAGCACGCATGCATGAAGGCAGTCTGCACATCGATATCTCCGATAATGGTGAGGGGATGACAGAAGAGCAGCTCGAGGAATTCCGAACAAGACGAAGCCCGCATACGTTTACAGGTATGGGCGTCGCTAATGTCCATCATCGTATTCAGCTGCACCACGGCGAGGATTACGGCATTATTTTAACTGTGAATGAGCCCAAAGGAACGAAAGTATCGATGAAAATCCCGATTATTCATCGGGATCAGGAAGAAGAGCGGCCACTTCAGCTGGAGGCTTAAAGCAGTTCATAAAAGATCAAGTTCATAGCCGAAAAGATCATTTGGATGCGTTTTCATCCCGTGTATGATAAAGACAGGTTAAACAATCAACCGAATCAAAGAAACATTCATTGGAGGGGTTTCAAGAATGGGCAAAAGTAAATTCGTAAGCACAGTGCTAGTGGGCGGACTTGTTATGCTGAGTGCATTGACAGGATGCTCGAAAGAAACGGCAGCACCCGCAGCAGCTTCCGTTAAACCTGCCGAAACGAAAGCGGCAGCAGCGACGCCAAAACCGGCGGATCCCGTTAAATTAAAACTTGCGATGTGGGATGCCAAAGGGGATCTTAAATTCTGGACAGACAAAGTGAAGGAATACACGAAGGTAAAACCGAACGTGACCGTAGATATTGAGATGGTACCGGATAATGGCGGTCAATACTTAAAAGTACGATTAGCTGCCAATGATTTGCCTGATTTGTTCTACCTCAAGCCAGCGCATATGCAAATTTACAAACAATCTCTTCTTCCACTCGATGACTTAGCAGGGGCTAAGAATAATAAGTTTCCAGCGAAAATTGATGGCAAAATCTTAGGCGCACCGCTCGTTTCTTTCTCGGAATTTGTCTACTTTCACCCAAGTATCTTCAAAGAGTTGAACTTGGAAGTGCCAAAAACGATACCTGAGTTCTTGTCCACGATGGAGAAAATTAAAACGAATGGTAAATATACGCCAATCGCCATTGGCGGCAAGGAAGACTGGACGTTCTATCCATTCATGGAATTCGGCCCTCATATCCTCTCTGGGGATGAGAATTACTTAGCGAATTTGGCGAAGACGCCGGAGCCTTTCGGAGAGGGCAGTACATTTGATAAAGCCGGGAAAATTATTAAAGAAATGTCAACAAAGAAGTTGGCAGGACCTGATGCCTTATCCATATCTTTTGATCAATCCACACAGTTATTTGAATCGAAAAAAGCAGCCATGATCGCAGCGGGTCAATGGTATTACGGTGACTACGCGACGAAAGTGAAAACGGATGAAGATCTTGGCGTATTCCCACTTCCGTTCCGCAGCACTGAAAGCGAGCCACTTACATCCATGACCGTATCCGATATGAATATCGGGATTAACAAAAACAGCAAAAACGTAGAAGAGGCCAAAGCATTCTTCGACTGGATGTTCAGTAAAGATGTATACCAATCGTTCATTAATATGGCGCAACAGTTCTCAACGATCAATGGTGTCAGCACGGATCTTCCTTTCTTTAACAAATGGACAGAAAAGTATCCGTTTAAACCTTTTATCTACTCAGCAACAGATGAAGGCTTTGCCAAAGTAAGCGGTGCGGCACAATTTGATTTCAAAAAAGCGGCGCAGGAAATTTACTCCGGCAAGCCGATCGATACCTTGGAAAAAGAACTGAACAACAAGTGGAAGAAAGCGGTTGAATCGAACAAATAGGTAATTAAATAGAGGGTGCTATCTGAGCGATTGGAATAGTGCCCTCTCTTGTATACAGGAGTGATTACATGAATTATCGCATGCAGCAGAAAGTCGTCATCGTTTCGTTTCTATTCGTACCTGTTGCGCTCTTACTTTTGTTTCTCATCTATCCGACTTTGCAGTTGTTTCGCTACAGCTTTACGAGTTGGGATGGGTATAGCCCAAGTTTTAAGTACATTGGCTTTAACAATTATAAGCAAATGCTGTTTGATTTTCCTGAAGCTTGGCATGCCATAAGAAACAATGTTACTTATTTTATTTTACATGCCATTGCGATTCCGCTTGAAATCATCATGGCTGTTCTCTTAACAAGAGCACTGCGGGGGAGCGCGTTTTTCCGCTTCTCGGTGTTAATGCCTTACATCATTAATGGTATCGCGGTGGCGTATATGTTCAGCTACATTTATAATCCTATCAATGGTCCGTTGAATGAGCTTTTGAAAGCAATGGGACTCGAATCGTGGATCCAGAGCTGGCTGAGCGATGCGAAAATAGTCAATTATTCCTTAGTCGTTGTTTCTTTATGGCGCTACAGCGGCGTGCATATTGTGTTGTTTCTAGCAGGACTGCAATCGATTCCGAAAGACCTGTATGAAGCGGCAGAAATTGATGGGGCGAACTTTTGGCAGCAGCAAAGGTATGTAACGCTTCCAGGCATCCGACGCGTGATCGAAATTATTTTGTTCATGAATGTATCTGGAGCCCTTCTACAGTATGATATTCCGCTTGTAATGACGAACGGCGGTCCAGGCAGCGCGAGCAGCACATTTGGACTCTTTTCACTCCAAACGGCATTTACTTACAACAATTACGGTCTGGCCTCAGCGATGGCAGTTATTCTCTTGCTCATGATTATCGTTTTTTCATCGTTGCAAGCATGGATCGTGAAAGACAGGAGTGAAGCTTAACATGGAACGTGCACTATCGCTTGAGAAAATGAGTAAGCAGTCGCTGCCAAGCCGTACGCGATCAATGAGCAAACAGCGTGTAGCTGCTAATATCGTGTACTATGTGCTTTTTACGCTCATGGCTATCGTGATTTTCGTACCGATTTTACTCGTTGTATTTGGTTCGTTTAAGACGAATTTGGAACTTGCCGAAACGTCGCCGTTTTCGCTTCCGAAGAGTTTTCTACATATCGATAATTATGCTGGTGCTCTGAAAGAAGGTAATATGATTCGCGGGCTGGGGAACTCATTCCTGCTTGTCGTGTTGAGTATGCTTGGCAATATGCTGCTCGGGACGATGACCGCGTTTGTGCTCAATCGGTTCCAGTTCCGCATGAAAAAGTGGATCCTCCTTCTTTTTATGATGTCGATGATTATTCCGGCTTACACGACAGAAATTGCTCGCTTTCAACTCCTGCATACGCTCGGCGTTTATAATACGCTCGGGGCACCGCTGCTTATTTATATTGGCACTGATATTATGCAGATTTATATTTACATGCAATTTCTCGAAAAGATTTCGGTACAGCTTGACGAGAGTGCTATGCTGGATGGCGCTTCGTACGTTCGAATTTTCCGTTCGATCATTTTCCCGCTGCTGCTGCCTGCTACGGCAACACTGGCAATCTTGAAAAGTGTAACGATCATGAATGATATCTTCGTTCAGCAGTTATATATGCCTGACAAGAAGCTGGCGACGTTGGCGACTTCCTTAACTTCCTTCGTGAGTACGCGCAGTTCGGACTTGTCTATGCTCTGTGCAGGTATTATTATCGTTTTATTGCCGAGTGCCATCTTCTATATCGTTTTTCAGCGGTATATTTTTAAAGGACTTATGGATGGCGCGGTGAAAGGATAGATAGGAAGGAATCAACTTCACAGATGGGGGATGGACAGGTTGTTTAAAATGATGATTGTCGACGATGAACCGCTTGTTCGTCTAGCGCTTCTACATATGATTGACTGGGATAGTATGGGCATCCAGGTTGTTATTGAAGCTGACGATGGGTTGGAAGCTCTTGCTATTCTGGAGCAGCACGGCGATATCGACCTGATGCTGCTTGATATTGAGATGCCTAGACTGGGCGGCATTGAGCTGCTGCGAGCACATCCGGCAATTGTACAGAAGCGAAGACCTGTCGCCATCATGCTGAGTGCCTACAGTGAGTATAGCTATGTCAGAGAAGCTTTTGTGCTTGGCGCCATTGATTTCATTGTGAAGTCGGATATGGATGAGGAACACCTGGTGCCTGTTGTCTTGAAGGCAATCAATGAGCTTCAAACGCGGGAGACGTCAACGCCTGTTATCCAGCGTGTGGAAGATGACATTGATCGGAGGAGTGAAATCCTTCGGCAACTCATCTCCATCAATCCCCAGCAGGATGAATCGGCGTATGCGGCTGCAGGGGCTGGTATCTCGGAGTTGCTCGAAGAATCGAATCAACTCGTTGCCGTCATTACCATTTCGCAAGGCTCATCTGAGGGGGCAATGGCGGGGAGAAGTTCAAGGGATGGTCAGACGCAGCGGTTTATCATGCAATCCGTGCAATCTGTTCTGGACGCCATGTCCATGAAGTATCTCTTGTATGCAAATAGCCAGTCGGAATATGTGCTTTTCTGTTCGTTCGCAACATTTCGAAGTGAAAGTATGATTCGGGAAAAAGTACAGGCGGCCTTTTCTATGATTCAAACGCGGCTCAATCAATATGTCAATGTGTCTATATCGATTGGGATTAGCGATCTAGCTAGCGGCACGAAAGTTTGGTACCGTTTGTATCAGCAAGCAGCTCATTTGGGTTCTATGAGTTATTTTGCCGGATTTAATAAAGTGTTCTATCCAGAAAGTTGTATGGAGCTGGGGAAATACGGTGGGGATAGCGGGATTGAGCATGCCCGTAAGCTGCAGGTTACGCTGAAATCAACAGGAGCAAGCATAGCGCAGCTGCTAGAGCAAAGTAACGCTCAGTTATGGTCCAAGGAGTTTGAGCAGATGGAGCTGCTGCTTGGGCAAACATGGGGCTGGAGACCGCAAGATGTCCACACCGCGTTTGAAGATTTGCTATGGGAGCTTGGCGGATTGCTTTATCGCAAAGGCATTCGTTGGGATGACCTCGACGAACAACTCCAGCATCCTTTTGAATATATGAAGAGTTTGGAGACACTGGATGAAACGAAGACCTGGCTGCATCGCATGTGCAGTCAGTTATTTCAACACATTCACGGTAAGACAATGGAGGCCAACTATAGCAGTGTTGTCACACTAGCCAAGCAGTTTCTGGATCTCCATTATACGGAGGACGTCAACCTCACATTGATCAGCGAAATGGTGGGCGTTAGCGAGGGGTATTTAAGCAAGCAATTTACCAAAGAGGTCGGTTGTAATTTTATCCAGTATTTAACGAACTTGCGCATTGAGGAATCGAAACGGTTAATGAAAAAGAAGGGCAATAAAATTACGTATATCGCTGAAACGGTCGGGTATTTGAATGTAGAGCATTTCAGCAGAATGTTCAAGAAAACGACAGGTTACAGCCCGAAGTTGTATCGGGAGAATTTGATGAACGGGTAGCGTTAATGAACGATAAAAGTGTATTTTCGGTGAAGATACGCTTGATTCGTTATGCCTTCAATGATACATGTCGTATCATGTCGAATTTCGTCGCAATAGGCAAGACCACTTTTGGATAGCCAGAAAGGGTGATTGTTTTGCGCAAGCTGCTGAAAGTAACCTTTACGAAGAAGTCGATGGTAAGTCTCCTGATGGCCGCATGTATTACTACCGGATTTACTGGCCTATCTGCTGTTGTTCCCTTTGAAACGGCACATGCTGCATCTACCATTACTTACACAGGTGCGGCGGTGCCTCCAGCGCACAATCTGGCACTATGGTATCGCCAACCGGCAACAGATTGGGAAACACAAGCGCTGCCGATTGGCAACGGTTTCATGGGTGGCATGGTGTTTGGGGGTGTCGATCAAGAGCATATTCAGTTTAATGAGAAGACGCTCTGGACGGGAGGTCCAAGATCTATAGCTGGAGGAGGAAGAGACGGCAATCGAGATGGGGCGGCGGACCATTTAGCGGATGTGCGTCAAAAGCTGGCCAGTGGCGATGTAGCTGGTGCAAGTGCTATTGCTGAGCAATATTTAACAGGCACATTAAATGATTATCCGCAATTCGGCAATTATCAAAATTTCGGCGATATCTACTTTGATTTCGCACTCCCTGCTGCGGTAACCGCTACGGACTATCGGCGCGAGCTTGATCTGGAGGACGGCATTGCGCGAGTGACCTACAAGCAGAATGGTGTCACGTATACCCGTGAATACTTCATGAGCTATCCAGATAATGTAATGGCTATGAGACTTACGAGCAGTCAACCGAATCAAATGAATTTGGATGTTAGGGTCACTAGCCCGCAGGCAGCTCCTTCTATCGTGGCTACGGGAAATACGCTGACTCTAAAAGGTCACATAGCAGATAATAACATGGCGTATGAATCGCAATTCCGTGTCCAAACCGAGGAGGGAACGGTGACGGCTGGCAGCGGAAAGCTGACGGTAGCGGGTGCTAGCTCAGTGACCATCCTCATGTCGGCAGCGACAGACTATGCCAATCATTATCCAGACTACATAGGAACAGATCCGCATGTAACCGTGAATGACAGACTGGCAGCAGCTTCTGCCAAGTCGTATGAGACGCTGCGTGCACGCCATCTAGCGGACTATCAACAACTCTTTAAGCGAGTATCGCTAAATTTGAATGATCAAGTTGCCACGATACCGACGGATCAGCTTCTGGCTAGTTATAAAAGTAATCCTACTAGCGCATTAGAAGCACTTTTTTTCCAATATGGCCGCTACTTGCTCATCTCCTCTTCGCGTGAGGGATCACTCCCAGCCAACTTGCAGGGTGTCTGGAACAACGCAACGACACCGCCATGGGGAGCCGACTACCATACCAACATTAATCTAGAAATGAATTATTGGCCTTCTGAAGTGACGAATTTGAGCGAGACCGCAATTCCCTATGTTGATTTTATTGATTCTTTACGAGCTCCAGGCCGAGTCACAGCCCAGAAACATCATGGTGTAACGGGATCAGGGTGGACGATCCATACGTTTACTAGCATTTTTGGCTATACGGCACCGGGTTGGGACATTAGTAATTGGGGCTGGCAGCCAGCCGCTGGCGCATTCCTTTCCCAGCAGCTTTGGGAGAAGTATTTATTTACAGGTGATACTGCCTATTTGCGAACGAAGCTGTATCCGATCATGAAAGAAGCCGCTGAGTTTTGGACGAAAACACTTGTAACGGATACAGACGGGACTTTAGTATCGACGCCTGGTGTCTCGCCTGAACATGGCTCCTTAAGTATCGGTGACTCCTATGACCAAGAGTTGGTTTGGCAATTGTTCACGAATTGCATCGATGCGAGTACTGTACTTGGCATCGATGAAGCTTTCCGTAATGAGTTGATAGATAAACGCAGCAAGCTCTCTATGCCGAAAATCGGGAAATACGGGCAAGTACAGGAATGGAAGGAAGATATTGATGATCCGAACGACCAACATCGCCACATTTCTCATTTAGTTGGCTTATTTCCTGGTAATTTAATAAATAAGGTAACAACACCAGATCTATTTCATGCAGCGAGAGTGACACTAACCGAGCGTGGTGATGAAGCAGAGGGGTGGAGCAGAGCGAACAAACTGAATATGTGGGCTCGCATGCTCGATGGTAACCATGCTAAGAAGATTCTCCAAGGACAGCTTGACGCGAGTACCTATTCGAATTTATTCAATGCAGGTCCGCCTTTCCAAATCGATGGAAACTTTGGAGGAACTTCCGGGATTGCAGAGATGCTCTTGCAAAGTCATACAGGAAGTATCGACTTGTTACCCGCACTGCCTTCTGCATGGCCCAAAGGTGATGTGAAGGGCCTAAAGGCAAGAGGCGATTTTGAAGTAGATATGAGTTGGAATGGCACGATACTGACGAATGCGACAATCACTTCCTTACAAGGCAATGTGGCAAAAGTAAAGGAGAAGACATTCATTCATCCTGGCCAATTTCAAGTATTGAAGACGGATGACGCTTCTCCGGTGAACTACACGCGGAGTGGTGATACGATCACTTTCAATACGGAAGTGGGCCAATCCTATACCATTACATCCAGCGTCACACCGCCGCCACTTCCACCAACCCAAGTGCAGTCACCGACACACACAGCTACAACGGTGGATTTGCAGTGGACAGCTCCTACAAGCGGTGCGACTGTGGCGGGCTATGTGGTGGATGTTTATCAAGGTGCGACAAAAACAAAAAGTCTGAATGTGCCGGCTGCAAGCACCAGCGTGCAGGTGACGGGGCTAAACGAGAAGCAGTTATACCGCTTCGTGGTTTGGTCCAAGGATGCCGAAGGGATACTTTCTACGACTAGTAATGAAACGACTGCATTTACCTTTGTAGGAAATGCTTATCAGCAAAATTTCGACGATGGTATAGTTGGCGGTTGGAGAAAGACATCTACGACGGGAAGCGCTGCGTTCAGCGTAGAAAATAATGGGTTGAAAGTCGTCGCTAATCCAGTTGCGATCATGGTTGACGACAATTCTCCTGCGTACAAAGATGCTGATTTGGCTATGAAGCTGAAGGTTCAAACAGGGATGGGGAGAGTCGGACTGCTCTTCCGTTACACGGACGTGAACAATTATGCCGGTGTGCTGTATGATGGCAAATGGCTATGGTATTACGTGAAAGACGGAGTAGAACACTATGGTGAACTAGCTCCCATAACGCTTACGAATGGCAAAACGTATGACGTGAAAGCGAGTTTTGTTGATGCCAGTATTCAACTATGGATCGACGGTCAACAGGTTGGCTCTACAACCGTAGCTGATTTTTTAAATACACCTGGGAAAATAGGACTGAGAACATGGTTTGATAGCAAAGTATTGGTTATCGACGATGTGAACTATATCAATACAAGACCGGTTGCTGTTCAACCCGTACAGAAAATCAAGGTTGATGACCTTGATCCCGCCATCGTTTACACGGGGGCATGGAGTACTTATAACGACAGTGCTGATTATAGCGGTACGGAGAAATACAGCGGTGTAGCTGGCGCTTCTGCTGAGTTTACGTTTACGGGCACCTCGATTGATTTCATCAGCATGAAGCAAACGAATCTGGGGAAAATCGATGTGTATCTGGACGGCGTATTAGCACAGGCGGACATTGATTGCTATGCCACATCGACGAACAAACAAGTCGTCCTGTTTAGTCGAAGTGGGTTAGAGAGGGGAACGCACACGATTAAGGTTGTCGTGAAAGGAACGAAAAATGCTGCATCCAGCAGCGCAATTGGCGCCATCGATGCTTTTGCGTATACGCCAGCAGCTGCATCGAATTCCCTCCAGTCAATTACACTAACGAATATTCCGACAGCGATGAAAGTCGGAGACACAGTGAGTTCAGTCGTCTATGCGACATATGGCGCGAACGATATCTCACTTGTTACAGAGGGCGTAACGTATGAGAGCAGTAATCCGTTGGTGGTTTCCATCGACAGCATGGGCGTCCTCCACGCCTTAACCCCAGGGCAAGCAACCATTATTGCAACATGGGGAGGAAAACAGGCTACTCAAGATGTGATTGTATCTGCTGTTGTCCCAAGTGAACCGACAGCGAGCTTAACTGGACCGGCATTCATTACTTCCGGTGCTAATTTTACCGTTCAATATGCTGTGACTCCTATGCAGAATGTGTATGCACAGGATCTAACGATTACGTATAACCCGGATCAAATGTCATTTATTTCGGTGGATTCACTTTATCCACATCTAGTTATTGTGGATAAATCAGAAGAGCCTGGCCGGATTAGACTAATTCTTGCCAGTACGACAGCAGATGCAGCCAGTGTGAATGGTCCGTTGCTAGCCTTGCATTGGCAGGCCAAATCGGTCACGCAATCCGCAGCGATTACATTAAGCGACGTAAAGGTAGCGAATGGTAACGGGGTGGAAACACACGCCATCGGAAACTCGCTCAGTGTTCAAATCAGATCAATTTCAGGAGACTTGAATGTAGACGGCAAATTCACCATTGGTGACTTAGCGATTGTGGCCTCCGCTTATGGCAAAACGTCCGCAGACGCAGATTGGAATCAATACAAGCTGGCGGATATCGACAATGACAATGATGTAGACATTGATGACCTTGCATGGGTAGCATCCAAGATTTTGGAATAACACGTATTTTCTAAACAGAAGACCCGAAAGCTACACGAATAATAGTCATCTTTCGGGTCTTTTCAAAAAAAGAAGCAGGAGGTTATAAGATGAGGGCAACCCGGCGTAAATTAAGCGTTATTCTTTCAACTACACTCTTAGCTACAAGTGTATTACCATTACCAGGCGTGTTACAGGTGCTCGGCAATTCTACAGTATTAGCAGCGGGTGGTCAGAGTGTGACCTACACGAACCATTTTGAAGATGGAACAGAAGTAAATCTCTCTGATAAAGGGGCTGTAACGTCCGACACTACGGTCAGTGCAAGGGCGACCTACTCGGGAATGAACGGACAATTTTTAGCTGCACAAAATCCGAATGGCGGCAATGAAATCTTTTATTTTAACGATATGCCTGATGTGGCTAATGGGACGTTTGAAGCGAAGCTGAACATTGATGGAGGGGCTTCCGAGCAGTTCGGATTCATTGCTAGATATAAGGATCCAACGCATTATGCGATGGTTTCCCGTGATGGGAACGGTTGGATATGGGATGGTTTTAATGGCGGCAGTGAAGTGTGGGGGTCTTATCTAAACAAGACGCTCAAACTGGATCCTGGCAAAACATATGATTTCAAAATGACCTTCAGCGGTGATACGTACGAAGTTTATATCGACGGTGCGCTTTTTTACACGTCAACTTCAGGAGGTAAGCTGCCCACAGCAGGTGGAAAGGTTGGTTTTCGATCTTACTATGCGGCCAAGACATTGCATATCGATGATGTGAAAGTAACGGATAGCGATAAAGGAAATGCGGTCGTCTATACAAGGAATTATACAGATGACGCAACGCCCGGCTTACAGATGGGGGCTGCAAGTGCAGTTGTTCCTACGTATTCGTTTAAAACTCCGTTACAAGGCTTTGATGGAAAAGTTGCGCAAATCACGACAACGAACGGCACAAGTCAGGTTGTTGATAGTAAGTCGCCCTTAGCCATTAACGGAACCTATAGTACCAAGCTGCAGCTGAACGGCACTTATAGTTCTGCAGGATTGTTGTTTCGATATGTCGATGAGAGCAACTGGAGTTCAGTTAGAACGGATAGCGCTGGGAATTGGACATTGACGGGGAAAAAAGAGGGTGCAGATGTCTCGTATAACTTAACGAGTACGCATCAACCTCTAAGTCCTGGCGCGGTACACAATGTGGGTGTGGCTTATGAAGGGGATACCTATACACTTACCATAGATGGCACGGAGATTTATACGGGTACACAAGTGGGGATGGCTGTTGTGAATGGCAGTCAGGGGTACACCGCAAGCTCCATGGGAACCTTAACGACCTATATGGATGATATGCAAGTTACGTATAAAGAAGGTGACGTCTACACGCCGCCGAAACCAACGACATACATTCGAAACTATAACGATGGCTTAGCAGGCACATGGAATAAAATTGATGGAACGGCCTACTCGCCTACGCCAGCCATCGTGAATAATCAGCTGAACATGACCAATCTGTTTGGGGAAATCTATGATAACGATTCGCTGCCGATTCAAGATGGTACTTACACCATCAAGTTCAGAACGAATATCGATACGGGGCGTATCGGATTTATTTTCAGATACATCTCACCTTCTCAGCCTTACGCGATGATTTACTATAATACAAACGGCAATTGGGGCTGGCAAACCGATGCTTCGCATTACGGCGATCTGACGACCAGCGGGCCTAACCTTACAGCGAATACTGATTATACGCTCAAAATCAAATATATCGGCAAAAACATTAAAGTTTGGTTGAATGATAGTTTGGTTGTCAGCGGAAGTGCAGATTTCCCAGTTGCCGAAGGCAAGGTTGGTTTGAGAAGCTGGTTCACATCCAAAAATATAACGATCAGCCAAATCTCACAAGAAGCGTACATTCCACCAACACCTCCGCAACCGACGGAGTTACAGCCAATATCAATCGCATCAGACAAGTTGCGTGTAACGATGGATAACCGCTTCCCGACCGTACGCAATTATACGTGGCTGGGCAGCGAGGCTTCGAATGCAACTCTGCAAGGTCAAAGTGATTTTCTATACAATGTGAAAATAAACGGCAATGACGGCTTTGCAACAGTACAAAGTGCAACGAAAACGGCAGGGGATACGGTTGTTTATCAACTAGACGTTCCCGTTGTGGATGATAACTCAGAAGCTGCAGCAGGCATAGTGAAGATGACGGTTACTTATAAAGTCAGGGGTAATATTGTGAACATGGCAACGCATATCAATAGTGAGCCTGCGGGTTATAAAGTACGAACTGTGGAATTCCCGAATCATAAGTTAGTTACGGTGTCGAGCAGCAATCCCGATGCACAAGGGGTATCCTCTTGGGTAACGGGGGAGTGGAATCAGATGAATGATGAGTTCTATACAAATGACGCTACCTATGGAACGAAATTAAAAGATCAAACAGCAGATAGTATGCTAAGATCGTACGGTTTTGTTAGTGATGGCACATTGGCGGCAGCAATCATGAATGACGTCGTTGACACGCCAGCTAAAATTGTCATGAATATTGCCAACGAGCCCGATGACATCAATAAACAGCTTTCGATGTGGAACGGGGTTTGGAAGGCAAGAGGAGATATCATTGACGATAGCAAATTCCCGCCAAAATTTGATTTCTCATCGAAGATCATCATTTCTCCAGACCGAAACGATGATCACACAGCCGATTGGAAAGATGCAGCAATTGATTTCCGCAATGTCTGGTCGGAGAATCTCCTCCCAGGCGCAAGCGAAATCAATAATTATGTCTCGTATATCGCGATGAACTTCAACAGCTTAGCGCAAAACCCATTCTTACGTACATTGGATAACGCGAAGAAGCTTTACAATTTGTACGATGGCTTCGGACAGCTTATTTTGGAAAAAGGATATCAAGCAGAAGGGCATGACGACAGTCATCCAGATCTCGCGGGCCACTTCGGCATTCGTGAAGGTGGGCTGAAAGATTTTAACACACTTGTCGATGAAGGGTTAAAATACAATGTAAAAGTCGGCGTTCATACGAACATTGATGGTCAAGATCCTGATGCTTATTATGCAAAACCAGACAATTGGGGCAGCACAAGTTCGAACTATGACTGGGTTGACCCTACGTATCCGTCTGATCGCGCGAAAGATTTAGCAGGCGGAGATTTGGAGAAAAGGTATACACAGCTTAAACAAGAAGTTCCCAACCTTGCGATGATTTACGATGATGTGTATAGCGGAGCTGGCTGGCACGCCAATCAATTTGCGAATGTGATTCAGAACAAATTAGGCTTTTGGTTTGCCACAGAGTTCTCTGGACCCTTAGAGGAAAATGTGATTTGGACCCACTGGGGAACCGATCCTTATTATCCAAGTAAAACACCAGGAAGTCAGATTATCCGCTTTATTAAAAATCAATATCAAGATACGTTCCAGGCACCAAGCCCGTATACCAGTGTTTTATTGAGAGGCATGCTTCAGGCTGGGGTTGGTACTTGGCAAGGAAGAACGGACATTCAGAACGGGATTGATTTATTTTATAATAACAATTTGTTAACCAAATATATGCAGCATTTCCCGATTCTCAATACGACACATGATGCTGCTGGTATGGATAAAACGGTCATTTTCGAGGGTGGAGTCGTCGCTTCCTTAGATGAATACCATGCAGATAGCGCAGATGCGAACTATATCATTGGAACAGCTTCGCTCAAGAAGGACGGCAAAACGATTGCCAAATATGATGTGCTGAACCATAAAGATTGGGGAGACACTGGAGTAGGTCAATTAGATGTAAGTAACCAGAAGAGCCAGCTCTTCCTGCCATGGGATCCACAACATGAATCCAAGATCTACTACTGGAATCCAAAAGGTGGTTCAACAACGTGGGAATTGCCTAACAGCTGGAGCGGTTTGTCTTCCATCGAAATGTATAAACTGACGGATACAGGTCGTGTTTGGGATCGTACGCTGCCAGTTACCAATGGTTCGGTAACGATCAACAACACAACAATCGGTGTTCCGTATGTCATCTACAAATCCAAAGCAGAAGAACAAGGTGCAGATACGCAGCAAGCTGGCGATTTCGGATTCGGCGGACCTGTGAAGGATCCAGGTTTTGATAGCGGTGCTTTTGCTTCATGGGAGAAAACGTCTACAACGAATGCGGCAGCAGCGAATGTAACCGTAGAGCATGACTCCTTGAAAAACAACTTCCTGAAAGTAGCAGGGAAAGACGATGCGACAATTACACAGAACGTCTATGGACTGGAAGCGGGGAAAACGTACACGGCTTCGGTTTGGGTAGACATCAATAACGCAACTACATCGAACGGTAACGAAAACAAATCACGCAGCACCTCGGACAGAAAAGTCACAATTGGCGTGAAAAACTACGGCGGACCGGAAGTAACGAACTTTATCACGTCATCGAAGATTAAAAACCTAGAAGAGCCTAGCAAATTCAAGAATACGTACTATCAACGGATGAAGGTTGATTTTACGGCGGATGCCACGGGGAAAGCGACGATTTATTTGAAAGCTGATGCAACGAGCGCTGCGAATTCCAATGTATGGTGGGATGATGTGAAGCTGTGGGAGAATCCAAGTAAGACAGATTTTGGCACGCATTACTTCTATGAGGACTTCGAGAATGTCTCCGAAGGGTATGGTCCATTTATGTTCCAAGCCGCTTCGAGCGGCGGTCAGACGCATTTGGCTGAGAAGGTGAGTGACGAGCTGAAAGCTGCCGATCCTTATATTACGCAGCCGATGACTTACGTCATTAATGGGAATTTCTCCTTGAAGTCGAACGAACAAGATTTCATTTCAAATGGGAGTACACCACTTGTTGCTGAGCTCTTGGCTACGGTGCCATCAACGTTGAAGCTATTGCCGAATACCCATTATAAAGTCAGCATGAGTTATGAAGCGAATAAAGCCGGGTTGTATCAACTCTCGGCCAAATCAAGATCGAATGGTCAGACGTATAGCGTGCCATTGTCTACGGCAACAGGTACAGGCAAATCCTTAATACCTGGCTTTACGCTGCCGATCATTAAATCTACGGATACTGCGAGCGCGGTAATAGATTTTGAAACAGGCAGCAAGGACGATTATTACATTGCTATTGAGTCGGTTAAACAAACGGCGCAGCCACAATTATCAGCGATAGATGTTGTGCTGGTTGTGGATGATTTAGTTGTCGATGATTTAACGAATGCACAAGCGCCTACAGCAGCACAAGTGGCTGCTGGCATTACGAGGATCGCAGCTCCTGCACAGGATGCCAGCAATGTGACACTGCCCAATGTGCCAGCTGGTTATAGCATTGCAATTAAAAGTACGGATCAACCTGCCGTCATTCAACTGGATGGAACTATCGTATCATCTGGTGTGGCACACACGGTGAATCTCGTATTGGAAGTGACACGAATATCCGATGGTACAAAAGCAGTGACTATGAGCTTACCTATTGTTGTACCAGCTAAATCGGAACAACCTAATAAAGTTCTGCTCGATGGCGTGAATACGGTCATGACTGGAAGTACGTTTGATTTGACCTATGGATTGGCCAATACAGCGGATAACATCTTAGCTCAGGATTTGACGTTCACCTACGATCCAGCGAAAGTAGATTTCCTTGGTGTGGAATCCGTTAGTGATGGTTTGACAATTGTAGACAAGAAGCTAACAGAAGGTCAGGTTCGAATTCTTGTTGTCAAAATTGGAGGACATGCAGAAGCGGCTGTTAACGACGATCTGTTGCAGCTTCATTGGAAATCCAAATCACTCCACGAGTCGTCGAGTACCACGATTACGATTTCCAAGCTGTTGATTGCGAATGCCATTGGAGAGGAAACAGCTCTCGCAATCACTTCGCATGGCATAGCCATTGCGTATGTGGATAAAGCAGCCTTGCAAGCCCTCATATCCGAAGCTCAGCAATGGCATGATGGGGCAGCAGAAGGCACACTCGTCGGTCAATATCCAGGAGGTTCCAAAGCGATTCTACTTGCGGCCATTAGCTCGGCGATGACGGTCATGAATAATGCGTCTGCAAGCCAAGATGACGTTGCAGAAGCAGCGAGTACATTGAGTGCTGCCCTTGCAACTTTCAAAGCTTTAGTCATTACGGGAACAGCAGGCGATCTAAACAATGATACGAAAGTGAGTATCGGTGACTTGGCTATTGTAGCGAAGTACTATGGCGCAACTTCAGCGGATGCAGACTGGAATTCGATTAAAGTTGCTGACGTTAATGGGGACGGCATGATCGATATTGCGGATCTTGCTTGGATTGCGACTAAGATTCTGAACTAGTCTTACTCGGACTTTTCAGTACCCATTAATTTCAGCTTGCGGAATGTGCTAGGGGATTGATCGAATGCTTTCTTAAACAGCTTGGAAAAATGGAATTCATCATAAAAATGCAGCTTAGCTGCAATTTCTTTCAACGATAAGCTAGTAGTTTCGAGAGCAACTCTCGCAGCTGCTAGCTTTAGTTTTAGTAGATAGTCAGTGGGAGACAAGCCTGTCACTGCACGGAATCGGGTGAAGAAGGTCGTACGCGACCAGCCACATAGCTGGAGCAGATCTTCTATCCGAATTTGTTTGTCCAAATTTCGATGGATGTAGATGAGAATTTGGTTAAGCTCGGTGTGGTGAGAAATGGCAACCAAGGCGTGTTCTCTAGAAAACAAGAGTAACAATTCTTGCAGCGAGATATTTGACGCATATTCGTAGCCAAGGGGCTGAGCGATTAAACCGTCAATCATTCGTTCGCACAGTTGCATGGCTTCTGCCATTTTACCGGTAGAGATAACTTCTCTTATTGGAATCTGTAGATAGCGGGTCATGTCTAATTGGCTGAAATCTAAAAAGTAAAACTTCCAATCATTATTCAGACATTTGTACATGGCAGGGATGAAGTCTTCCACGAAGAAAAAGGTGTTTTTATCCAGCTCATACGTCTGATTAGCCAGTGTAATACTGCCCTTCCCATCAAAAGTAAGGAATAGTCCTGGCAAATCAAAGCCTTCCCTTTTCGTTACTTCATAGCTATTGTCAGCATGCACCATCCAGATCGAGTGAAAGACGGGGAGAGGGACATCTCTCTTTTCTAATTTATAAGGAATGTTGATAAAGGTCATGGTAGGATCCCTCGCTTTAGGCGTTGTTATTGTACGATTATACATGAAATGATAACGCTAATCCATGGTTGAAATCAGCTGTGCGGCCTATACTTAGACTATAAGTAAGCAAGAAAACACGGAGGAGTGTGGATGAAGATGATGGTGAAAGTCGGTAACCGCGAATTAGAGATG
This sequence comes from Paenibacillus qinlingensis, assembly GCF_013204845.1. Classification (GTDB taxonomy): domain Bacteria; phylum Bacillota; class Bacilli; order Paenibacillales; family NBRC-103111; genus Paenibacillus_E; species Paenibacillus_E qinlingensis. The sequence goes on along the minus strand of NZ_JABMKY010000026.1, from coordinate 81,264 downwards.
CATGGGCAGCATTTAGAGGAACTTAGAAGCTCAAATGATATTTTTCATGATATTGGAGCATTACGTGAGCGAATGGAAGAGGACGGGTACTTACTCATTCGCGGATTTCATAATCGGGACAAGGTGTTAGAAGCTCGTACAAGCATTTTGGAAAAAATGGCGCAGATGGGCAAGCTCAATCGCGACACTCAGCTTGAGGAGGGTGTGATGGCTGATGGCAGCAAAACCATTTTCATGGGTGGGACGAATGAAGATTTGCCTGCACTCTTGAATGTATTGAATGGCGATCATATCATGCGCTTCTTTGATGAATTTCTTGGTGATCAATCATTAACTTACCATTACAAATGGCTGAGAGCTGTAGGGAAAGGTGATTTCACCGGGGCGCATTATGATATCGTTTACATGGGTAGAGGAACTCATAATGTGTATACGGTCTGGTCCCCGCTTGGCGATGTACCTTATGACATGGGGGGGCTAGCTATCTGCCTCGGCTCACACCGTTTCGAGTCATTGAAAGCGTCCTATGGCTCCAAGGATTCTGATCGTGATGGGGTTAATCACTATACGGATGATCCGCTGTTCATTACGGAGAAGTTTGGCGGTAAATGGGCAACAACGGAATTTCAGGCAGGCGATGTGCTCATCTTTGGCATGTTCTTGATGCATTGTTCCCTTGAAAATACGACGAATCAGTACCGGATTAGTGTAGATGCGAGGTATCAGTCGGCGAATGAGAAGGTAGATGAAAGATGGAGCGGGAAAAAGCCAAGGGGCCATTCTAAATAAGGGGAATGCAGCCATGGAGATTCGATTAATCAAATCGTTGTGGGGAATGGAAGGATCGACGTATCAAGAAGCGCGAGTCGGCTATGCGCAAGGTCCTCAAGTCCCGCATCCTGGAGCCCCCTTTACGAATGAGCCTGTGAGTGATTTATGGGAGACGTGTCGGTGGATGGCTGATCGGCTTCGTGAAACATATAGGGAATGAGCTTATAAGAATGGCTGCTGATAAAAGGCAGACCATTCTTTTTTCGTTTCTTGACAGATTAGCAATTTAAGGTTAGTAGTTTAGTAAGAGATATATTGCATTACAACATGGTTTATTGCTTCTAATTCAACCACTCTAGCACAAGAGCGCTTAACGTAAGGAGGCGACCTAAGTGAAATTTAGTGTCATAGACGGTAATAATAGTGGGAAAGCATTATGCGAGATTGGCTGGAATTGGCGTACTGCCCCTCTTCAAGATTATGACCTGTGGTGTGCCTTAGCAGGCAAAGGTACAATGCGTATTAATGGGATTTCATACCCAATTCAGAAAGGTGCCTGTTTCCTAGTACATCCCGGCGACCAACCCGAAGCTGATCAAGACCCCGAGAATAGACTGACGGTTGTTTTTATTCATTTTAGATTAGAGAAAGATCTAGCTCCATACACAGAGGAACTGCTACCTGAGCGAGTTATTTATCTAGAGGAAGTTTATGAGCTTGAGCAACAGTTAAATCAGGTACTTGAAACGAAGTTCAAGAGGGATGAATGGACAGCTCAGGAGTTTGACTGTTTAATGAAGCAACTTTTCATGAAATTGTACCGTAGTCGAAAGCAGTCTCAAGAGCTAATTTCTACCTCGGTTTCCAAAAAACAACGTCAGGTTATAACACAGGTTATGCGTCGTATTCAAGAGGACAATGGGCGGAGCAGGCCCTACGAGGAGCTTGCGCAGTTAGTAGGATTAACACCTGAGTATTTGTCTAAAATATTCAAGCAGTGCACGGGGATCTCAGTGAAAGAATATATCACGCGTATTCGATTGCAGCGCGCCAAATATTTACTTTCACAAACCTCCATGAATGTGTCTCAAGTGTCCGATGCCCTTGGCTATTCCTCGATATTTTTGTTTAGCAAGCAGTTTAAGCAGCACTATGGTCTCCCGCCCTCAAACTTTAAGTTTGACGGTGTTCAACCTAGATTACATGGAGAGAAGAAATTATAAAAAAGCGGTTTAAGTACAAAGAATTACTGGCTTGAGCCATGTTCATTCGAATCCCTCCTACGCTAGAATAAAGCTAGATACAATGACATTTTATCCAAGCTTGAAGAGGGGGGCTGCACACATGTCAACGAAAGAACAGAAGACGCTATATGCTTATGAAAATGAGGAAGAGCGTCAGCTGGCTCATACTATCGCTAATACTTTGTATCGTTATGATCAAGTCGAAGACAATCGTATCTCGACGTTGAGTGATTTGACAGAAGAGCATGTGAAGCAATTTTGGGCACGCGGCTATCTTGTAGTGGAGCAAGCCTTATCCATAGAAGAAGTAAACACGTCGCTGGAAGCGGTCATGGATATTCTCTCAGGTGCATCTACCGGCACTAAGATTCAATTCGTCAAGCCACGTAATGAGTTGACAACGTTAGAAGAGATTGAGCTAGCCGCTCGTAAGCTCAGTGATTATATCGATCATGAACCGCGTCTACGCGACATCGCTTATCACCCATCAATCATGGAAGCATTGGGCAAGCTCTTCGGCGAAGAAGCCAAGGTTGCTCAAGATCAAGCAATTCTCAAGCCGCCAACAGGCGGCGCCGAGAAGCCTTGGCATCAAGACATGGCTTATGGTCCGCTTGCCTATGACAAAGCTGTTATTGGCTTATGGACTGCGCTTGATCCTGCTGAATTAGATAATGGCTGTATGCATGTAATCCCATATTCACATCGTGAGGGCGGTGCACCACACTATGCTGTCCGTGACTGGCAGCTCTGCGACAGATCTGTGCAAGTCGATCATGATGTTGCTGTTCCGCTACAACCAGGAGGGGTCTTGATCTTTCACGGGCTGCTTCATCACGGAACACCACCGAATTTCTCTGCAAAGAGACGGCGTGCTCTACAAGTTCACTATGCACCTATTTCCGCAAGCAAGCTTACACCGAAGGAATATAAACGGATGTTTACGAATGAAATGACAGGGGCAGAGTGTTAGGAACGAAAACATTAATGAACCCATCGAACTCTTAGTTGAGTTGGATGGGTTCATTTTGTTAATTCGGGGGATGCCAGGACAAAATCATTTCATCCAATTATTACCCTTTTGGAACGTTTCGAAAAGTGCTAGGAGCAGAACCGGTTATCTTCTTAAATAATCTCGAGAAATAGTAGGGATCCGAAATACCGATGGTTGCGGCAACCTCTTTGATGGAAAGAGACGTTAAACTGAGCATTTGAGCCGCTTTTTGAATTTTCATTCGCAAAAAGTATTCAATTGGTGGAATCCCTGTTACCTCGTTGAATAATAAAATTAAATGTTGTCTGGATAAACCTGTGTGTTTGGCCAATTCAGGGAGCCTAATGGCATCTTCTAAGTGATCATTCATGTATTGGATGGCCACTTCTAGATATTGCTCTCTTTTTCTGTCTCTAGCTGTACCTCCCACGCTAATACCGATGCTGCTAATGAGTTGCCGGATAGACTGGGAAACGTGTGTGTGGATAGGTAATGAGTAGGTTTTATCAGAAAGCAGGTAGTAACATGTATCAAAAACATCCTTATATTCGGTCATTGCGCCGATGGGTAAATGTAGGGGACCCGTATCCATCCCGTACATCTGTATAAAAGCCGCTGTATGGTTGCCTTGGAGATGAAACCAGTAAATACTCCATGGTGCATGGGTAGAGGCACCATATCGATGTGGTGTGTGGGCAGGTATGACGGCTAGGTGATTTGGAGTCAAGGTGAATGCAGCTTGTTGCCCTACTTCAATCCAGCCTTCTCCTTCTGAGCAAAAGATGACAATATGGGAGCTGCTGCCCTCAGGACGTTCCCGATAATGATGACGGGCATGCGGGAAGAAGCCAATATCACTAACGAATAAATCTCGCGTCAGCTCGGAGCGGGAGAGTTCCGTCTGCATATATTCTGGAAGGATGAACAATTTCTCTTCTTCGAACCCTTCTGGCTTTCTAGTCATATCCATTTGTATGGCCTCCCTTTTAATAATAAGAATATAATCCATTACATTAAGCATTTTGTCAATTGGCTGTTGCCAGCATCCGAGGTAAAGTAGAGACAATCGAATAAGGGAGTGATGATGTTGAGTCAGAAAGTTCGCATATGGGAAGAAGAGACGTCGATCCCGACGTATGGCATTGGTGAGCCTGATCGCAATCCGATGTTCCTGGAGAAACGTGTTTATCAAGGAAGCTCTGGTAAGGTATATCCGCATCCCGTTATTGATAAAATTGAAGACGAGAAGAAGCCCCAGTCGTATCGTATGGTGATCTTGGAAAACGAGTATGTTCGCATCGAGATTATGCCTGAGCTTGGCGGACGCATTTACCGTGCGTTGGACAAAACGAACGACTATGACTTCGTTTATTATAATCGTGTCATTAAACCAGCCTTGGTTGGCCTTGCAGGGCCTTGGATTTCCGGTGGCATCGAATTCAATTGGCCGCAGCATCACCGTCCGAATACGTACGGTCCAGTTGAATATAAACTTACCGAGCAAGAAGACGGAAGCGCTACCGTATGGGTGAGTGAGATCGACCGCATGTACGGCACGAAAGTGACGGCAGGTTTCACTTTGTATCCGGGCAAAGCCTACCTAGAAATTTCTGCGCAGTTATATAATCGCACATCCGAACCACAAACGTTCTTGTGGTGGGCGAACCCCGCGGTCGCGGTTAATGACAATACGCAATCTGTATTTCCGCCAGATGTAACGGCTGTCTTTGACCATGGTAAACGTGACGTCTCCAGGTTCCCTATTGCAACTGGAACGTACTACAAAATGGATTATTCGGCTGGCGTAGATATATCTCGCTATAAGAACATTCCCGTTCCTACTTCGTATATGGCCTACAAATCCGATTACAATTTCGTTGGCGGTTATGATCATGGAGTTGGAGCAGGTTTGTTGCACGTAGCCAATCATCATGTTTCACCTGGAAAGAAACAATGGACATGGGGAAATGGCGAATTCGGGCAAGCGTGGGATCGCAACTTGACGGATGAAGACGGACCTTACATTGAACTCATGACTGGTGTTTACACAGACAACCAACCGGACTTCACGTGGCTGCAACCTTATGAGGAAAAATCGTTCAAGCAATATTTCATGCCTTACAAAAATATTTGCGTCGTTAAAAATGCTTCGATCGATGCTGCCGTCAACTTAGAAGTTGACGAGAAGACGCGTGAAGTGGTCGTATTGGCCTACGCAACTTCCGTATTTGATGGCGCTGTTGTTGAGTTGAAAGGTCGCAACCGAACGTATTTGAAGGAGATTGTGAAGCTCTCTCCAACTGAAACATTGAAGTCAGTCCTTACATTGGATGAAAACGACCAAGCACATGACTTGAAACTGACTGTCAGGGATGCAACGGGGATACTGCTCATTGCTTACCAGCCTGCGAAGCCTTCCATTGAGCAAGTGCCGGATGCCGCTAAACCACTGCTGGAGCCTGCGGAGTTGAAAACGAATGAGCAGTTATATTTTGCTGGCCTGCATTTAGAACAATATCGTCACGCTACCTTCGAGCCAGAGGATTACTATGTAGAAGGCCTAAAGCGCGACCCAAGCGATAGCCGTATTAATGTCGCTTACGGTACACTCTTACTGCGTCGTGGGCTGTTCTCCCAGGCGGAGGAACACTTCCGGACGGCGATCAAGTCGCTTACTTGGCGCAATCCAAATCCATATGATAGTGAAGCGCTCTATCAATTAGGCGTAGCACTTAAAGAGCAGGGACGTAAGGAAGAAGCATTCGCTGCTCTCTACAAATCGACATGGTCGGCGAATTGGCAAGATGCGGGGTTCTTCACCTTGGCACAAATTGCTTGTGAGAAGGGTTCGTATAGTGAAGCGTTGGAATTGGTTGAGCGCTCACAGGTCCGCAATTCACGCAATTACAAAGCTCGTCACCTGAAAGCTGCACTTCTTCGGAAGTTGGGACAATTGCAGGAAGCGGTTGTCTTCTCACAGGAGACACTTGCTCTTGATATCGCTGATTTTGGAGCGGCCAACGAACGCTACCTTACGCTTGCAAGCCAAGGAGAGCAGGATCTTGCTATTGAAGCATTATCGGAACTGACTCGCCTCATGCGCGGGGATGCGCATAATTATTTGAACCTGGCATCGGATTATGCGAATTGCGGTTTGTTCGAGGAAGCCATCGAATTGCTTGGGCGAATTGTCCAAGGTCACGATTCCTCCAAAGTGAACCCGATGGTCCATTACACATTAAGCTTTCTTTATGAGAAAGCAGGGCATTCGGAACTGGCTAGTATTCACAGGAATGAGGGGAATAACGCAACTTCGGATTACTGTTTCCCGAATAATTTATTCGATCTGCAAGTGCTGACAAGCGTTATTTCGGCGGATACTGATGACGATGATAAAGCACATTATTATCTAGGCAATTGGTGTTACGATAAAAAAAGGCACGAGGATGCCATCCTACACTGGGAAGCGTCACGCTCAATTGGCGAAGATTTCGCGACGGTACATCGCAACCTGTCTCTCGCGTATTATAACAAACGAGGGGATTCGGCAGCGGCTCTTATCGCCATGGAGAGAGCTTTTGCTTGCAATCAAGATGATGCACGCGTCTTCTATGAACTGGATCAATTGTATAAGAAGCTTAGTTACAGCGCTGCGATTCGTTGCGCGAAGCTAGAGGAACACCAAGATTTAGTGAACAAACGCGACGACCTTTACGTGGAGTATGTTACTCTCCTGAATGCGCAAGGTTTTCATGATAAAGCCGTTCAAGCTATTCAAGCACGCAACTTCCATCCTTGGGAAGGTGGCGAGGGCAAAGTAACGGGTCAGCATGTATGTGCCCATGTTGAGCTTGCGAAGGCTGCATTAGCCGATAATCGCTATGAAGCAGCAGTATCATTTTTACATGAAGCGCTTATTTATCCTGAGAATCTGGGTGAAGGTAAACTGTCTGGTGCGCAAGAAAATAATGTGTACTATTATCTTGGACTCGCTCATGAGGGTTTGAACCAAACGCAGCAAGCACAGGAATGTTTCGAAATCGCTTCACAGGGACTAGAGGAGCCAGCTAGTGCCATGTATTACAACGATCAACCGCCCGATATGATCTTCTATCAAGGAATGGCTTGGCTTGCACGAGGGAACGAAAAGGAAGCGAAGCGTCGTTTCAATAAGCTAATAGATTACGCTGAGAAACACGTGTTCGACGAAGTGAAATTTGACTACTTCGCGGTTTCCTTACCTGACTTCTTGGTTTTCGAGGATAATTTGAATGTACGCAATGAAGTTCACTGTCTATATATGATGGGACTGGGGCACCTCGGACTGGGTAACCTGGCAATGGCTAGAGAGCAGTTCGATAAAGCCCTGAATCTAGAGGCTAATCATGCAGGGGCACGTATTCATCGAGGTATGAGTCATTGATGAAAGAGACTAAGACTAGCATAACAACGGGAACCTATAAAGGATTCTTATCCATCACCATTGAAAATGAGCAAATCCGATTGGAGATTGTACCAAGTCTCGGTGGGAAGTTGGTTTCAATCCTTTACAAGCCTAGTGGTAAAGAGTGGCTGATGGATTCAGGCGCGAGACCCTTAAGTCAGCCTGTATACGGCTCCTCCTTTGGCGAGTGGGATATGAGTGGTTGGGATGAATGTTTTCCGACGATTAATGCTTGTCAATTGGAGAAGAACATTCATCTGCCCGACCATGGCGAAATTTGGTCGATTCCTTGGACGTATAGAGTCGAAGAGAATGAGGTTGTGTGTTCGGTAGAAAGTCCATTGCACCCGTATCGGTTTACAAGAAGCCTCTCTTTTCATTCGGCAACTAAAGTAAGGATGAATTACAGAGTTGATAATACGAGTGATCAGCCTATGCCGTTCTTGTGGGTGCCTCACCCGCAGTTCACTGTTACAGAGCCAACTCGTATTCTTCTCCCCGAATCGATGACAAAAATGCTTTGCGTGTTTGAAGGTCATAAGCTGAAGAATGGGGAAGCGTATGCTTGGGATGATGTCTCTCAGATTTCCCCCGCGGTTACCGGGGACGGAAGAAAGTTTTATTACGAGGGGCAAGTGCCCGTAAGTTGGTCTGGTTTATACAGTCAGGAAAGTGAAAACTTCCTGATCATATCGGTTCCCAAAGAGAAGGTTCCTTATCTAGGGGTATGGGTGGATGAAGGGATGTTCAATGATCGCGTTACTTGTGCATTGGAGCCTAGTATTGGCTATTATGATTCACTTGATCGGGCCGTAAGCAATGGATCTGCACAAGTAGTACCGGCAGATGCATCATTTGAATGGTATTTAGATCTTTCAATTGGTGCAGGAGATTGGCGTGAAGTTATTAACAAGTTACTGAGTTAATTTGCGGATAGTCTCAAAAAAACACGATAACCCCAAATAGGGGTTATCGTGTTTTTTTTTGAATGATGGGGATGTGGTAGCCCCAATTTAGGGAACTACTCTGGGAGATTTTCTTAATATTAAAATGATTAGTTATATTAATATATCAATTTTTTTGCGATTTGAGTTGTCATCGTTCAGATAAATTCACAGAGTTCCGCTTACGAGCGATCCCTTGTACCAAACGGCTTGACGCTTCGTTCTTCGCGCTACGGCTTCTGCCGAGCAGCTGGCAGGCAGGAGAACAAAGCTTGCGGTGTCACCAACTTTAGGCCATACTTGTTCACCTTTGTGGTCGAGCGGTGTGATCCCGCCGGTAATGAAGCCAAGGGATTGAGATAGAGATAACTCATCGTTATACCCATAAAGTTCTGCGAACCGTCCGGCTCTCTCCAACTGATCGCCACTTCCAAAAGGAGACCAGTGATCCGTCAAGCTGTCTGTTGCTAATTTCACATGAACACCCTTGCTGTGCAGCATAGGGAGAGGCATTGTTGATTTCCCGATGGGCACTGTCGAGGCAATAGACATGCCCAAAGATGACATCCTTGCAGCTACTTCTTCGGATTCCTGCTTAGAAGCACTAGCAAACCAAAATGCATGGCTAACCGTCACTTTGCCTTGTAAGCCGGCTTCTTCTGTCAAATTAGCCAGCCGTAGCAAAGTTTGCTTCCCGGCTTCATTGCCATCATGCAAGTGCAGATCGATGCCGGCATTGTTCATAACTGCTAACTCTACCATGGTGTGCAATGATTTTTCAATATCGCCATCTACTGTATAGGGATCTACCCCGCCAACAAGGGTCGCTCCTTCTGCTAAAGATTGCTTTACGAGCCCAACAGAATCTGATCGAAGCAGTCCATGCTGTGGGAAAGCAACGATTTCAGAGGATATTTTACCAGAGAACGTCTCTAAAGCTAGCTTGGTCGCTTCCAAACGGTGTAATCCACTGATGGGTTCGATGTTACAATGGCTGCGGACATGTGTGGCACCAAACCCTTGAATAAGCGCCAGAATGCTCTCGGCTTGTTGTCTTGCCATAGGAAGCAGTTTGGGCAAAAGTAGTTCTTCTTCTTCAATCCGCTCGAAAATGCTGGAGACTTTGTTGACCGCTTTCCACGGCCCGTCATAATATGTTTTATCTAAATGGATATGCGCCTCCTCGAAAGAGGGCAGCAGCAGGGATTCCTTACAATCGTACTTGGGAAGATGCCCTTGAGGCTCCAATTCCGATCCGATCACTTCAGCTATAGCGTCACCGTCAATCCTAATATGATAAATCTTCGTAGACGTACCAACGACTTGTCCCTCTTCTTTGGCATAGCCCTGCTCTAATCTCACATTCGTTAACCAATAGGCAGCATTCAACACGATATCCCGTCCTTCTCTCAAAATTAACGACAATTTATTTTACAATAAAGTTGGGAAACAACAAAACCTAAAATCGATGGCGTTAAAGTGTTGGAATATGATATTGGTGCCAAAAGGCAGAAGTACTTGAGGGTGGGAGCAGAATTCGATGCTCACAGTTGATCCCCAATCCCATCTGTTTGATCGAAATCCAGAATAGTATGTAATGAAACATTTTTCCCATTTTGCTATGCCAGGATCCAAGCGTATTGGGTTAAAGGGGCCTTGGACCGGAAATGCAGTAGCATTTTTAACTCAGAGTGCAGGCTGCTGCATGAAAAAGATCCTTGTTAAATGAGCCAAAAAGCTATCTCCCCAACCCGGAAGATAGCTTTTTGATCTATGGCATTATTGAGTAACCACTCGCAAGTTTTGTTCCGCTTCCTTAATACGAGACAAGTTCATACGATTGTTAACGAGCAGAGATTGCAAGGTTGCAGACAACTCCTCGAGTGTCGCAGATGCTTCCTCCGAGATTGCAGCCAAGTTGTTCGTGGAATCACTAATCGTCACGGAGGAGTTGCTAATCCGATCCATAAGCTCGCCATAATTCGTGGAAAGCACCTTAAGCATCGTGACGGAATCGGTAATGGATTCAAATGCTTGCTTCGTTTGGCCCGTAATCTCCGTGCTCTGCTGCATGCGCAGAGAGACTTGATCCATTCGGGAACGGGTTTGGCTAGACAGCGTTGTGAATTCCTTCAGTTGCTCGGATATGCGAATCGCAGATTTAGCCGTCATATCGGCCAGCTTACGAATTTCATTCGCGACGACTGCAAAACCTTTGCCATGTTCGCCGGCTCTTGCCGCCTCAATGCTGGCATTGAGAGAGAGTAGGTTCGTTTGATTAGCAATATCCTGAATTGTGTCGCTGAATTGGCTTGTTTCATCTAAACGCTCGATCAGAGAAGTTGTGTCCTGCGAAACCGCCTCAATATCTTTGGTAAAAGCTAAGAAAGTATCCGAAAGCTGCTCCATGCGGCCAAGACCTTGGTCAGAGAGCGTAGCCGCTTCTGATGTTTTTCCGAGCAAGTTATAGATCGAGTCAGACATTTCTTTAATCAGCTTATTCATATGATTCACGGACTCATTAATGGATAGTGTGGAATCGACTTGGTCTCCTGCGCCTGTTGCAATATCCTGGAAGGCATTGTTCATTTCATCAAAGGAAGAGCTGTCTTCTTCCGCTGATTGTGAGATGGATTGCAGATGCTCAGTGACCAACGTAACTTGCTTGGCCGCGATTTCGCGTTGCTCCTGTTGGAGGGCAAGGAACTGCTCCGCTTGTGTCCGGGCTTCTTCCATACTTTTGTTCATATAGCCGGTAACCTTCAAAGCTGCGAACATCAGAACGCTAATTAAGACAAAATAAATGAGATAAGTAGGTGCTGTCTGTGGATCTATTTGGAGTGCATCTTTGTGGACGACGAATTGGTAAAGTACCAGCGCAAGTCCCCATACAGCAGAGATGAGCCAAGGCAGCATTTTCATGAAAATAAGCGCCATGATCATCATGTAATAGACGGAAAAGATGTTGGTGACATCCGTTTTTCCAACCAATTGTACTGTAGTCGAAATGCCACTGGTAATGACCGCGAAATAACATAAATAATGAATAAACTTCCTGGTAAAGTGCAAATAGGCAAACGTCAACCAAATGAGTGTTTCGAATATGAGCGTAAACTTAAGACTAAAATCCATCTCTCCCGCGCCTAAGGCAAGCACACTCATATATATGAGTAAAGCGGTTGCGGTAATGGCAAGGAACACAATAAAGTTCCTTCGGATGACGTCTTGGTCACGAAGCGAAACTTGTGATTCTTGATTTGAATATTGTCTGTTGAACATGGTCGAAATACTCATTTTCATCCCCCATTTTGTATGCCGATCAATGTCGGTCTGCTCTAGGAGGGTAATTCCGCACAGCTCGGAGGAACTCCTTTTAAAATGACGCTTAGCATGCACTCAGACATCATGATAAAGAAAGATACGATTCGGAAAGCATTTTCGACCGCTTCTATCGGGTAGATAAGGCCCGTGGCTGGCTTCTTGCTCGTCTCTAAGCAAAGTTGTTTTCTAACATACACACATATGAAATGTTGGTTATCAAACGTAAAAGATAACTCTTTATTCCAAATCATAAATCGTGTATGATACATGATATAACGAAGAGAAGGTGATGGATTTGAAAAAGGGTTTAAATCGTTCTGTGATAACCGACGAAATCTATGCGTTGCTAAAGGAACAAATCATTAACCATGATATACCCTCTGGTGAAAAAATTAACATCGATCAACTAGCCCGAGATCTTGAAGTCAGTAACATCCCTATTCGTGAAGCACTCACGCGATTGATGGCAGAAGAACTGGTGTATACAGTACCTTTTAAAGGCATGTATGTCGCGCAAATTTCACTGCAAGAATTGGACGAAATGTTCGAAATTCGCAAAGAGCTGGAATCATTAGCGATTCGCAAAGCAGTTTCCCAAATTCCCGAAGCTAGATTAGTTCATCTGGATCAGGAAATGAGAAAATGGTCGACAGGCCAACCCGTTAATGATAATGAAAAAATGAATGTCATTGCAGAAATGAATCAGAGTTTGCATGGATTAATTCTCGATTATTGTGACAACCAATCGCTAAAAGGCTTGATAAACATGTATATTGATCGCATTCAAAGATACTCGTCTCTTTTTCAAAAGGGGATGGAACAGCAATTATTGCAAGACGAATGGGATGAGCACATGTTGGTCGTACGAGGTTTAGTGACAAGAGATGCAGCGATGGCGGAAGAGGCTCTGCTTAATCATTTACAGAATTCTCACCTTCGGACCAGAAGCTTTATTCAATAAGAAGCGCTTCGCTAGCCTGCTACTACATTCATTCACTAGGGAGATGTAACTATGAAAATTACAAAAGTTGAAAGCTTTGTTCTTCATGTACCGATTACCCCGCCGATTACAGACGCCATTAATGTGGCTACGCATTGGGGATTAGCCGGTGTTCGTATTTTTACAGATGAAGGCTTTATTGGATGCGGTTACACAGGTACTTGTGCCCATGGCGATGATATGATTGTGGATACGATTGATAAATATTATGCACCTCTTCTGATCGGAAAAGACCCGTTTATGGTAAGGGAGTTATGGAATGACATGCGTTTTGGCAAAATGCATTGGATTGGCCGATCCGGCGTGACGCATATGGCGCTTGCAGCTGTGGATATCGCCATTTGGGATATTATGGCGAAGGCATCGAACAAACCGCTTTGGCAGTATCTTGGTGGAGCTAAATCACAACCGATTAAAGCTTATAATACCAACGGTGGCTGGTTAAACTGGTCCAAAGACCGTTTACTTAAAGATGTAACGGAGATTGTTGAACAAGGCTTTACCGGTGTGAAAATTAAAGTGGGTAAACCCGATCCGCGTGAGGATTATGATCGTTGTAAGGCAGTTCGCAAGGCGATCGGCGATGATGTGATTTTCATGATTGACGTAAACCAACAATGGAATATTAATACGGCAATGACGTGGGGCAAGAAGCTGGAAGAGTTCGATCTGTTCTGGCTGGAAGAGCCGCTTAACCCAGATGATATCATGGGGCATAAGAAGCTAGCTGATGAACTCAATGTTCCAATTGCTTTAGGGGAGCACGTATATAACAAATATGCGTTCCGGGACTATATTCACCAAGGCGCAATCGAATATTGCCAAGTGGACGTTACCCGTGTTGGAGGCATTACAGAATGGCTGCAAGTGGCAGGTTTAGCGGCTGCATATGATGTGCCAATCTGTCCGCACGTCGGGGATATGGGCCAGATCCATCAGCATCTCGTAGCTTCTACGCAAAATGCCATCATGCTTGAGTATATCCCTTGGATTAGACATATTTTTGAAGAGCCTGCTACGGTGAAGAATGGCCACTATGTATTGCCGCAAATGCCGGGCGCTTCGACAACTATTCTTCCTAGATATTTTGACGAATATCGGATTCGCTAACAATTTCAATTCCATAAGGGATTGCATGATGTTTGGAATGCTGATTAGATAAGATGTGCTGACAAAAGGCGCTCACTCCTCATTGGGGTGAACGCCTTTTTCATATGTAGTTAGACACGTGTAAGGAGAGAGAAAGAGATTGCTCAAATACAGTTTTTAGTAGTAGTAGTAGGCACTTCTTATTCAGAATCCCCAATTCTGTCGATATAAGCAGTAATGATGATCCCTATTCGCCAAAAAGTACGATGAAATCAAAAATCGTCGATGTACATAGTAAGCTCCAAACGATTACATTTATGCCACGGGCTCGATGCCCAACTGTTTAGTAACTAAATGAACTGGGGAGTTGTAACTATGAAAAAAAGAATGCGAATCAAATGGTTACCTGTACTGGCATCAGCAATTTCGATTTCATTAATCGCAGCATGCAGCAATGATGATTCAGCTAGCACATCGAATTCTGCAAGTTCTGCGAATTCCGCTAGCACAAATAAGTCATCGGAATCGGTTAAGATAAAGGTTTGGTATCCTCTAAATGGAAATCAATCAGCCGTTATTAAAAGCATGAGTGAGATACCCATGGTCCAAGAATGGCAGAAAAAATCAAATGTCACATTTGACTGGATCCATCCTTCAGGTACGTCGACGAACGATTACATTCAACAATTAGGGGTAATGCTTGCCTCCAATGATTTGCCTGATACGATGATTATGCAATGGACCTTATTGCCCGGCGGAATTGCTAAGTTGTACAACGACGGAGCTATCATCAAGCTGAACGATTTGATTGACAAGTATGCACCTAATTTGAAGAAGATTATGGCGGAAAACCCTTCAGTAGCTAAGCAGATTAAAGCAGATAACGGGGATATATTAACGCTTCCGAACCTTACTTACGGTGAATATGGAAAATATCGAACATTTAGCGGTTTAATCATTCGTCAGGACTGGCTGGATGAGCTTGGCCTGAAATCTCCAGAAACCATTGATGAATGGGAAACCGTGCTTACAGCGTTTAAGGAAAAGAAAGGAGCACAGGCACCATTTGAGCTCAATAAAGATAGTGTCATTTCATCAAATGATTTTGCAGGCGCATTCGGTGTCGGCGGTATGAATTCCTTTTACTTAGACGGGAGCACGGTGAAATTCGGACCTATGGAGCCTGCGTTTAAGCCGTATTTATCTATCATGCAAAGTTGGTATAAGAACGGTTTAATTGATCCCGATTTTGCAACAAATGATGGCAAGACAATGACGACTAAGGTGACAACTGGAAAAGCAGGAGCATTTTACGGCTTTATCGGAGGGTCAATTGGTTCGGTTCTTCCTGCCATGCAGGCAACTGACCCTAAAGCTAATCTAACGGCTACACAATATCCTGTCTTGAAAAAAGGTGATGAGCCTAAGTTCATTCCAGCAAGCTACGAGTATTCCGGGACTGGTGTCGTCATAACGAAAGCCAATAAGCATCCTGAAGAAGCTGTTAAGGCATTTGATTATTTATTCAGCCAAGATGGGGCTATGTTGAAAAACTTCGGAATCGATGGTCAAACCTATACGAAAGTGAATGGTCAGCCTGTTTACACTGATCTCATCCTGAAGAACCCTGATAAATTGCCGATTGCTCAGGCGATGGGAAAATACTTTGCTGCAAATTTCCCTTTCGTTGGGGCTAACGACGATCGTTACAATGACCAGTATTATCAATTGCAGCAACAAAAGGATGCCGTGAAAACGTATGCCAAATATGCCAATAATGCTTATACAGTTCTAATGCCACCAGTAAGTTTGACGCCTGAAGAAAGCAAAGAAACTGGAAAAATTATGAATGATGTCAATACGTACTTAAATGAAATTGTTGTTAAGATCGTCATGGGTGCAGCAAGCGTATCTGAGTTTGACAAAGCCATTGAGCAACTTAAGAAGATGAACATCGATCGTGCGATTCAAATTCAACAAGCAGCGTTAGATCGATATAATAAACGATAAAAACTAATCGATAGGGGGGAAGCGTACTCCCCCTTTTAGCGGTTTGGTTGAACCGGTGGGAAGGGAAGATCGTAATGTACTACATGCGTAGACTTACCAGCGACATTAGCAAAAATAAAGTAATTTACCTAATGGTTTTGCCTGTTGTGCTTTTCTATGTCATATTTAAATATTTTCCGATGTATGGTGCTGTAATTGCTTTCAAGGATTTCACACCAATGAAAGGGATTTTGGGAAGTCAATGGGTAGGTCTTAAAAATTTCCATGACTTTTTCACGAGTTTTTATTTTTGGCGGGTGCTCCGAAACACGTTTCTAATCAGCTTTTACCATCTGTTCTTTGGATTTCCAGCACCGATCCTATTGGCTATACTTCTAAACGAAGTCAGACAAGCCGTTTTTAAACGTCTGGTTCAAACGGTTTCCTACCTTCCTCATTTTATCTCGCTCGTGGTCATATGCGGACTCATCATTGATTTCACTAACCGCGGTGGAATTATTCAGAGTATCGTCGCATATTTTGGCGGCGAGCAGGGATCTTTATTAGGGAGTGCCAGAAATTTTAGATCCGTTTATGTTACTTCATCAATTTGGCAAGAAATAGGTTGGTCTTCCATTATTTATCTAGCTGCTTTAAGCGGGATAAACCCTGAGTTGTATGAAGCGGCAAAAGTAGACGGAGCCGGTCGGTTTCGGCAGATTTTTAACATAACCCTTCCAAGTCTAATTCCAACGATCATGATTCTGCTTATTCTTCGGATTGGCGGGATGATGGAAGTCGGATTCGAAAAAATCATCTTATTATATAACCCGAATACTTACGAAACGGCCGACGTTATTTCGTCATTTGTATACAGAATGGGCTTATCTTCTGGAAACGATTACAGCTATACAACAGCAGTGGGACTATTCGAATCTGCTATTAATTTCGTACTCATTATCAGTGCAAATTGGCTGTCTCGTCGTTACTCTGGGAACCGGTTATGGTAGGAGGAACTCATATATGAAACGTACTGTGGCAGATCGCGTGTTTGATACGATGAACGGGTTGTTTCTACTCCTATTAGTCGTTGCAACCTTATATCCGTTTTATTATGTCATAATGGCCTCCATTAGCGATTCAAGTTTACTCCTTCAACATGAAGGGTTGCTTTTGGCGCCGCTAGGTTTAAACTTTGATGCCTTTGGAATGGTGTTGAAAAATCCGAACATTCTGTCCGGATATCAAAATACACTCATTATTTTGTTAGCTGGAACCTCTGTGAATATAGTCTTAACTTCGATTGGTGCTTATGCGCTTTCACGTAAATTTTTACTTCGCAAAGGCATCATGATTGGCATAATTTTCACGATGTTTTTCAGTGGGGGCTTGATCCCAACCTATTTGCTCATTAACAATACGCTGCATATGGGAAATAACTATTTGGCGCTTATTATTCCAGGTGCAATCAGCACTTGGAACCTAATTATCATGCGAACATCGTTCGAAGCGATTCCAGAAAGTTTGTTGGAATCAGCGCGGATTGATGGCGCCGGCGAATTTCGAATTTTTTCTCAAGTCATTATTCCGCTGTCTATGCCGATTATTGCTGTTATGTTGTTATATTACGGCGTTGCTCACTGGAATTCATGGTTTAACGCGATGCTATTCATGCATAAACGCGAAATGTTTCCTTTGCAGTTAATTCTAAGAGAAATTTTAGTGCAAAATAGTACAGACTCAATGATGACTGGAACTGTTTCCATTGATAGAGAGGCAATTGGGGAAAGCATCAAATACGCGACGATTGTGGTCGCAACATTGCCTATTCTACTCATATATCCGTTCTTGCAGAAATATTTCGTCAAAGGCGTAATGGTTGGCGCGATCAAAGAATAACCGGAATTGTAATTGATTGGAGGTAACGCCGGAAGGATGATATACTATTTTGATTAATCAGGTTAGAGAAGGTGGTTCATCTTGAAGCGTAGCGTATTTATGTTCTGGCTTTACTCCAACTTGTTAATTTTATTGATTCCGATTGCGATAGCGATGGTTGTTTTGTTCCAATCGCAGAGCATGCTGTTTGACGAGGTAGAGAAGTCAAATACGACGCTTTTAGGACAAATACAGCAGTCTATTGATAATCAAGTAAAAGATATTAGACGACTTGGATTGCAAATTTCACTCGATCCGAAGTTACTTAAATTCATCTATACAGGTGACTCTCTTTCAACTGAAGCTCGTTTGAATGCACGTGATCTCATCGAATTGCTTCATTCTTATGCGACATCAAATGGTACGATTGCTGATCTATATGTTTATCGAAAAGATGCGGAATTGGGCATCACAAGCACAACGCTAAATCAAGCTGATATTTTGTACTCCCAGCAACATAGCGGGATCGGGCTTTCATATAACGATTGGAAATCATTGATGAAAGAAATTTATCCAGGCAACTTCATAAACATTAATCGGAATCCGGATGTGAATGCCAGTTCACTTGTTTTCATTCAGTCACTTCCCGTTCAAGACTTATATAACGCTCCGGTAACGCTGGTTGTGCAACTTAATCAGGACAGATTTAAAAAGGCAATAAAAGGGGTAAACCCTGCTAATATGCAGCAATTGTATATTTTTAATCATAAAGGCGAGCTAGTCATGTCAACGGGTAAGTCGGATGAATGGAAAGAATTAAATTTCGCTAATATTTCCGGGAATGAGGGCGGGTTTAAACAAAAGATAAAAGGAGAGGATGTGTCCGTCTCTTATTTGACCTCGGATGAAACGGATTGGACATACGTCGTATCCGTTCCAACCAGTCTATATTCCGCGAAAGTGGCGAAGTTGAACCGATTAATGATAGCTGGGCTGTTATTATGCATCGGATTAGGCGGTTTCATGGCATATTGGCTAACACGCCGCAACTACAGGCCGATTCGCAATTTGGTTGATCTTGTATCCAATCAGGTCAAAGACAATTTGAAGACAGCGAATGATGAATATTCGATCTTACGCTCTTTCATGAGGGAAAGTGCGGCAGATCGGGATGAAGCGAATCGTACGATTCAAAGCCAGCAGCAAGCACTTCGTAATCATTTTTTGGCCCGGCTGCTCAAAGGCAGGATCGAGACTGGATCAGCTTTAGCGCTTGCTTTTGAATCGTATGATATGCAATTCGAGACGGATCGATTTGCTGCGCTGCTGTTTCATATCGGCGATTTCCAACGACTTTTCCGGATTAACGAGAAGGTTGATATCGAAAAGAAGCTGGAATTGGTTTATTTAATTGTGACGAATATCGTCGGCGAGCTCGTAAATCGCAAGCATAAGGCTTACTTTACTGAAATTGACGGTATGGTGGCCTGCCTTGTCGGGATCGGAAGCAGTCATCAGGATGCTAAAAAGGATCTCATCGAAGCAGCTGAAGCGGCTCAAAAGTTTATTAAGGATAAGTTTTTAATTGGTCTTTCGGTGGGCATCAGTGATATACATCTGTTCTTGGAAGGGATTCCGCGTTGTTATGATGAAGCGGTTCAAGCTTTGGAACATAAGCTGATTATTGGCTCGGATCAAATTATTCCTTACGATTTAATTAAACAGCCGAAGAACGAACTGTATTACCCACTGGAAACGGAGCGACAGTTGATAAATTTCATAGCATCTGGCGATTATGAGGGTGCAACACAGGTGATAAGTCGGATTATTGGCGTCAATGTATCGGACGGAACACTGTCGGTTAAGCTCGGCAAGCTGCTCATGTTTGAGGTAATTGGTACCATGTTAAAGGCGGTTGAACAAATTCAGCTCAGCTCGAAAGAGTTAGCCATTGAAAAGTCCGAAGTGATCGGGATATTGACGGAATGTGAAACGATCGCCGAGATGGAGAATAAGATCTACGTATTTCTACAAATGGTGTGTGATTACATTAGCTCTAAGAAAAAAAGTCATAATACGGAACTGATCGATCGAATCGTTTCCTATATTCAAGGAAATCTAGAAGATTATAATATCAGTTTAACGAGCGTTTCATTAAGATTTGAGGTCAATTCATCTTACTTGTCCAAATTTTTCAAAGAACAAACAGGTGAGAATTTCGTTGATTTTATCAATAAGCAGCGTGTCGAGCAGTCCAAGCAACTGTTGAAGGAGTTTGACATGACGGTGAACGATATAGGCGTTAAAGTCGGATTTACAAATAGTAACACGTTTATTCGTGCTTTTAAGAGGTATGAAGGCATCACACCAGGACAGTACCGTCAGAACGAATTCATCCCTAAGGGAAGTATTTCCTAAGATAGAACAGGAGATATCTATCGGCAAGTACCACATGGGGATTTGAGTGGAATTCACATCGTGTAGGAGGCCCAAAGCAAGCACAAGGAAAGACTCCGCTATGGGGTCTTTTTTTGTTGAGCAGCCGTTAAGTAGCAAGTATAGGACAACCTTTTTCCATATAAGATGTACAATGGCCTTGGAAAAGGGGGAGGAAAGCTTGACCGTCATTGGCAAAGCAATTCCGCGAGTTGAATCGAAAGATAAAGTGACAGGCGTTGCTCGATATACGAATGATACGCAGTCACCTGGTCACTTGCATGGCTGGTTGGTGACAAGTCCCCACGCTCATGCCCGGATTGAATATATTGATTACTCTGCTGCGCTCGAGGTAACTGGCGTCCATGCGGTTGTCACGGGAGCAGATCACTCCGTGCTTGTCGGCAGTGTGCTCGCCGATCGGCCGCCGCTAGCCAGAGGTAAGGTGCGATATTACGGCGAGCCCTATGCAGTCGTCGTGGCGGATAACGAGCACATTGCCAAGGAAGCAGCGAGGTTGATTCGAACCGGCTTCGAGCCGCTCCCAGTCGTTAATTCGCCCAGCAGGGCGCTTCAGACCGGAGCACCCTTAATTCATGAGAACATAGCGAGCTATCCCAAGTTAAGTGCGGTTCATCCTGTGCCAGGGACCAATATCGGAAATCACGTCAAGATACGAAAAGGTGACATGCAAGCTGGCTGGGCGTTAAGCGAAGTGACCGTTGAGGAAAGTTACGCTTTCAATACGTCGGATCATTGCGCGATGGAACCGCGCTGCGCCATTGTAGAGGTCAAGCCAGATGGTACGGTAGAAATTGAGACGTCGACGCAGGACCCTTTCACGATGAAAAGATTTTTTCAGCGCTTCTTTGGAATTGACCAATCTAAAGTCATCGTTCGTGTACCGCTTGTCGGGGGTGCATTCGGAGGAAAAGGATCTGTACAACTTGAATACATCGGTTATTTGGCTTCGCTCGCCTGCGGCGGTCGCCCGGTCAAGCTGAACAATACCCGCGAGACCGACATGATCGGTTCGCCAAGCCATATCGGATTGGAGGCGCGAGTAAAGCTTGGTGCTACTCGTGACGGGCTGTTAACTGCGGCAGAAATCACGCTTCTTTTTGATAATGGCGGTTATACGGATGAAGGCGCTGTCGTAACGGAATCTGCGGCTGTGGATTGTACAGGGCCATATCGCATTGAGCATGTTCATTGTGACGCACTAAGCATGTATACGAACCACCCCTATGCAACCGCATTTCGAGGGTTTGGTCATACCGAAGTGCTTTATTGTACAGAACGAGCGATGGATAAGCTGGCGAAGAAGCTGCATATGGATCCTTTAGAACTAAGGGACCTTAATGCCATTCAGCCTGGGGACACGACGCCAACGCAAACGCTATTGAACCGAAGCAGCGTTGGAGATTTAAGGCAATGCATTCGCAAGTTGAAAGAGCTGATGCAGGGGGATGATGTACTGCGAGTGCAGCAAGATCCCTTTAAGGTCAGAGCCACTGGTTTCTCGTGCATTTGGAAAGTGTCCGGTTCAATGATTGATACCGGATCAGGAGCTACCATTACGTTCAATCATGACGGATCGCTGAACTTGAGTGTTGGTTCGATCGAGCTAGGTCAAGGGAATAGAACTGTTATGGCACAGCTCGCAGCAGAGAGAATGAATATGCCGGTTCATCAGGTTCATATTAAACTTGATGTTGATACTCAAATCACGCCGGAGCATTGGAAGACGGTTGCAAGCAGCAGCACGATGATGGTCGGTCGGGCCGTGCTTGATGCAGCGGAGGATGCGATCTCACAGTTAAAGCATAATGCTTCTATTGTGATGAAGAGACCCCCGGAGGAACTTGAGGTTGGCGGTGGGAACGTGTATGTGAAAAATCAGCCGAATATTTCATTGGAGATACGAACACTCGTTAGCGGGTATATGTACCCGGATGGCAGTGCTTCAGGCAATCTGGTAATCGGCCGTGGAAGATATCGCGTGCATCATCAGAAGGCGTTGGACCCGAATACGGGCAAGGGCATTCCCGGCCAACAGTGGACGGTAAGCGCACAAGCGGTTGTCGTCGAATTCGATACACGGGAGTGCACGTACCGGATCTTGAAGGCAGCGTCCGTCATCGATGCCGGTAAAGTGATCAATGCAGGGACTGCGCATGGGCAAGTCGTTGGTGGGATGAATATGGGGCTAAGCTTTGCGACCCGTGAAGCGTTCCTTTTCAACCAAGCAGGCGTTGTGTTGAATCATCAGTTACGAACTTATAAAATAAACCGGTTCGGCGATCAACCTGAATATTTGGTTGAGTTTGTTGAGACGCCATTTGTCGATGGCCCTTACGGTGCCCGAGGCGTAGCAGAGAATGGAACAATCGGCATGCCTGGCGCAGTGGCAAATGCACTCTCGATCGCCGCAGGGGTTGAACTCAATCAGTTGCCGCTTACACCCGAGTACATCTGGCGTGCAAGGGGGGCTGCCCATGATTTCTTTTGACTTCGAGTATGAATTACCAGCTACGATTGAGGAAGCCATTCAAGCGTTTCAGCGCGCCGACTTGCTAGGGCTGGATCCGATCTATTACTCCGGAGGTACGGAAATAATAACGATGGCACGGTTAAATCAGCTTCGAACGGGGGCGATGATCGATGTAAAGGCCATTCCAGAATCCAATGTGCTCATGCATAAAGATGGACAATGGATCGTCGGAGCAGCCCGGACGCTTACAGAGCTCGCCGATGACAATTCGTTTCCGCTGCTCACCGAGACAGTTCTACATTTAGCTGATCAGACGAACCGCAATAAGATAACCATTGGTGGCCATCTCTGCGGGAAGTTGTTTTATCGGGAGGCATTGTTGCCCTTCTTACTCACCGACAGTCAAGTTGTTCTTGCGAGTCCCAAAGGTGTGAGGCAGGCATCGATCCATACCGTCTTTAACGGGGGACTACGTTTGGAGAAAGGTGAAATGCTGATCCAAATCATCACTGATCAGAGGTATCTGGATCAACTCACCTTCACAGTGAAGCGTACTAAGATAGCGTACATCGATTATCCAATTGTTCGTATTTGCGCAATGAAAACAGGAGGTTGGATGCGGTTCGCCTTCGCTGGTGTAAGCGCAGTGCCGTTTCGCTCACATCAAATCGATGAGCGGCTGAACGATCATTCGCTTCGTCCTGAAATGCGGATCGATCAGGCTATTCGAAGCTGGCCGCTACCAGTGCTAAACGATATGCTCGCTTCAGCCGACTATCGCAGATTCGTGCTTCATAATACCTTATCGGATACATTAGCCGCACTGGAACGAAGGGGAGGTTGACGATGCAAGCACGTGGTAGCGGAAAAAGAGAAGTCGAGCTTACGGTTAACGGAAGAAAACACCAGGTGACCATTCGTTCAGCAGATACGCTGCTGCGCGTGCTGCGCGAAGGTCTTGGACTAACCGGGGCTAAGGCCGGATGCGAGAATGGAGATTGCGGCGCATGTACTGTGCTGGTTGGTGGCGTGCCAATTAAGTCCTGTTTCATGCTTGCTGTTGAAGCTCCTGGACGCAAGGTTACTACGATTGAAGGCTTAGGTGGAAAGACGGCCGTGCAGCAAGCTTTTATTGAAACGTTTGCTTTTCAATGCGGATTTTGTACACCAGGGTTTATTATGGTTTGCCATGCTCTTCTGCAATCGAAGCCAGATGCCGAAGAAGATGAGATTCGTGGCTGGTTGCAGTCGAATCTTTGCCGCTGCACCAGCTATGAAGAGATCTCGGAAGCGGTCCAAGTTGCAAAGGTGAAAAACAGGTTGAAAGGTGACAACTGAATGATAGGGGCGCCGGACTTCACTTCATTGATGGAGCTGGGTATATTTACTTTTGTGTTGGGGAGGCGCTAGCTAAATAAAATGAGCAGATGCCAGGGCACCTGCTCATTTTTAATGGGAAAACCCCGATTCCATCTTGTTCATTTTTTGTTTATCGGACATTTGTATACTATTCTCGATTACTGTCGAAAAGTATTTGCACAAAGGACTTTAGACGCGGGTTTATAGTCATGCAACTACTTAGATTGAACGAAAATATAACAAATGGGGAGAGAACAAGGATGACAACAATGAGACGGAACTCTTTTACCAGGACAATTGGCATGTTGCTGAGCTTTATGCTTACACTTGCTTTACTTGTACCTTATGGCGAAGGCGGTACTGCTTTTGCGCGACCAGCTCCAACAGCTCCAGCGTACACGGGGCCATTGACTTGGATGGATTATACGGCGAGGAGTGAAATGAGCGGAATTGGTCCAGTACCTTACTCCTTAGCATTTGATGGACAAGATAACTTATACGTGACCAAGTTCACCCCTATTGTCAGCAACGGTCCTGGGATCGCAAGCAAGGTTGAGATAATATCAAAGTACGATCAATCGGTCACGGATATTACTTATGATCTTGAGGGCACGTATACAGTGGGCATTGCCGTGGACTATAACGAAAACGTGTATGTGACAGATAATTCTACTGGAGGTAATTACGGTTCCAACGTTGCTCGAATTCTGCAGCTGCAGTCGGGTACGAGTTCTTGGACAGACATTACAAATGGCTTGACTCTACGCTATGCGATGGGTATTGCGGCAGATAGGCAAGGCAATGTGTATGTCGTTGACAGCGATAATACGAACAGCAGCGGTTCGATAGCGAAACCTAAAGTTTTCAAATTGGCAAGTGGACAGCACAGTTGGACGGATATTTCAGATGCTTCTTTTCCAAGCAGTGTTTCTTTTGATATTGTTGTTGATACCTTAGGCAACCTGTTTGTCACCTTTATTCCATATTCTGGTATTGGCAGCTCTTATGGAAGAGTATTTAAGTTGGAGCACGGGGAGTCCACTTGGTCGGACGTTACGCCAACAACAGAGCAGGGATCATTTCCATTCATTCCTTACGGGCTCTCTGTCGATCAATTTGATAACGTGTATGTCGTTAATATGATAAATGGGGGAATAAAGAAGCTAGGCAATAACGGTGGTTCTGATGATTGGACGGAGTTTGTGATTATGTCCGATCCGCTCAGCTATGTCAGCAATTTCGATGTTGCGGTAGATAGCCTTGGTTATATATACAGCACAAACTTGGTGCGGAGAAACGTCAATACCTTGATGGCTACGGTCATTTACAATGGCATGGGGAATACGTCAGGAACCGTTCCTACCGAGCAGCAACACGGATACAAACCGGACGAAACGGCTGTTGTAGCTGGCAAAGGCGATATGGAAAAAATCGATCACACCTTTTCGGGCTGGGATACTTCGTCAACTGCGACGACTGCTGTGTATGCTGCGGGGGATATAATCCCTATGACACAAAGCGTAACACTTTATGCAGTTTGGACGCCAATTCCTACGATTACCTTAACGGGTCTTCAGCTTGATAGCACTAATTACTCGCTTCTTAACGGCGATACGCATCAAACAGTAGTTACAGCGGTATATTCAGATACAAGCACGCTAGATGTTAGCTCTGGTACTGTGTACACGTCGAGTGACACCAATATCGCTACGGTGAACGAAGCAGGGCTGGTGACGGCGAAAGCCAGCGGACAGGCTGTCGTTACAGCCGAATATGAAGGCCAGCAGGCTCAAGCGACTGTAACAGTTTCGGCTAGACCAGATACAAGTGAAGCCTCTTCAGGAACGCCTACTAATCAGGGAATCGAAATCATTGTCGACGGCGTGAAGCAGGGTCAATTAGCGACTGCTAAGCAAGAAACGGTGGACGGTCGTAAAGTAACGACAGTAGAACTGGATAGCGGGAAAGTCAGTGAAAAACTGAACCGTGACAACAGCAAAATGCTGACGATACCAGTAAGTGGCGACAGTAAGGTCGTTGCGGGGCAGTTGGATGGCAGCTTGGTTAAGCTGTTGGAAACGCATGACGCACAAATCCAAATCGCTACCGACAGAGCAAGTTATACGCTTCCTGCCTCGCAAATCAACATCGAAGCTATTTCCGAGAAATTCGGAGCAGGCGTGAAATTGGAAGATCTAAAGATTAGTATCCAGATCTCCGAGGCATCCGATGACCACAAGGCACAAGCGCAAGCAACAACGCAAACCAACGGGTCTCAGTTGTTAGTGACGCCTGTTGACTTCGAAGTTGTCGTCTCTTACAAAGGGCAAACGGTTAAGTTAGACAACTTTAGCAACTACGTGGAGCGTACGATAACCATTCCGGATGGCGTTGACCCTAACCAAATAACGACTGCTGTCGTCGTTGAGCAGGATGGAACAATTCGCCATGTACCGACGAAAGTCGTTGTTAGCGGAGGTAAATATTACGCTCAAATCAACAGTTTGAGCAATAGCACTTATGCGGTCGTCTGGCATCCGCTTGCATTTGATGATGTCGCGAAGCATTGGGCGAAAGACGCAGTGAACAGCATGGGCTCGCGCATGATTATTGAAGGTGCGGGTAACGGCTTGTTTAACCCGGACAAGGACATTACCCGGGCAGAATTCGCGTCCATTCTCGTTCGCGGCTTGGGACTG
This sequence comes from Paenibacillus qinlingensis, assembly GCF_013204845.1. GTDB lineage: Bacteria > Bacillota > Bacilli > Paenibacillales > NBRC-103111 > Paenibacillus_E > Paenibacillus_E qinlingensis. The sequence goes on along the minus strand of NZ_JABMKY010000026.1, from coordinate 54,602 downwards.
AAACCGTCTGATGGAGCATCACCTTTCTCAGATGTGAAGGCACAGGACTGGTATAGCAATGCGGTGAGCACGGCTTATGGCTACGGTCTAGTTGCTGGTTTTGAGGACGGTTCGTTCCGTCCGAACGATAACGTTACTAGAGAGCAAGCGATGGTTATGATGGCCAAAGCGATGCAGATTACCGAGTTGACGAGCAAAACGAGCGGCGTGGAGACAATTCTTGCGCAATTCGCCGATGTGAATCAATTGTCATCTTGGGCACGTGAAGGTGTAGTCGATTGTATCGGCGCACAACTTGTATCGGGCAGAAATTCCGATATGCTTGCTCCGAAGGCTAACATGACCCGAGCGGAAGTTGCATCCATTGTGCAGCGTTTGCTTCAGAAATCAGAACTGATCTAAGCACCTGTTAGTTAAACAAAGAAACCGCTTCGTATTGAAGCGGTTTTATTTTCATTGTAAGGCGCGTGCCGAATAGGAATTCACGATGACAACAACGAAATAATTTATATTGTTAAGTAACTGTTCAGGAAGGAGGAGGAGAACGATTCGAAACGAGAGAATATCTTGGCTTGCAAGGGTCTTGCTTGTCGCTGTTATCGGATTGATCGGTTTTTCGCTCGTCCCTCTTTCTGGGAAGTTCGGAGGGGGCCAGCAGCAAAACCAGCGGATCGTACAGCATGGGGTCTTAGATCTTGAGGGGTGGAATCCCGACGACGATCCAGTTATTCCGTTGGATGGCGAGTGGGAGTTCTACTGGAATCAGTTACTAACGCCAGCTGATTTCCAACAGCCTTCGAAATTGCCTGATTCTAGAGGCGTTTCCTATATGAAAGTCCCATCCCCGTGGAACGGAAAGCTGATTAATGGCGTCGAGCTGCCGGTTTATGGAGCAGCGACGTACAGGATGGTGTTAACGGGGCTCTCCTATTCTGGAGAGTTGGCATTGAAGAAAACGAATATTCGTTTTGCCAGCGAGATTTATGTAAATGGACGCAAGCTGCTGGCCGATGGGCAAACGTCAGGAGACATCAAATCGAGCTATCGCTCGGGTAACAGCCCTCAGCTTGGTGTTTTTTCCGCAAACCAAGGGCGCATCGAGATTATCGTGCAAGCGGCTAACTACGATTATGTAAATTCAGGTATCGTCGATTCGTTGCGCTTTGGGTCAGCCGACGCATTGATCGCAGAACGGCAGTTAGCGCTCAGTAAGGATTTTTTCGTACTAGGTATTCTAGGTACGCTGACGCTAATTTATTTGATCTGTTACGTGGCTGCCTCCGCTTATCGCATTAGAGACAATTCGCTTTTGTTATTGGCTTCAATCTGTCTAATGTTCGGGTTGTATCATGGACTAATGGGAGAGCGATCGCTGTTCTTTTTGGTGGAGGGCAGATTATCTTTCGAAGTCCTTTATAAAATTAAGGATTTCGTTTCGGTTTCCGGTTGTTTGGCATTAGCGCTTTTTTTCCATCATTTGCATCGAAGCAAGCTGTCATTACGGATTACACAAGTGGTTTCGTTCGCGTTAATTGTATTTATGCTCCTTATTCCAATACTATCCATACCGGCGTATACGCCAATTCAATACTATATTGTGCTTCTGTATCAAATCGTTCAAATTTGGAATTTTCTCGTATCCGCACAATTGTTTGTCCGAGGCGAGAGAGGGATAAGGTTTAAATTATTGATGCTGTGCATGGCTGTGCTGATGATTAATATGTATTCGCTGGACGTTATTTTTTTCGCAATAGGGATTCATAGTAGTGCCTCGCTGGCTCAGTTTTGCATTATTATTTTTAATGTCGTGATGGTACCTGTTGTTGTACTGCGCTTTTTTGAAGCTTACCAGACGGTGGACAGGATGAAGGACCAGCTATTGCGACTCGATAAAATCAAAGACGACTTTCTGTCGCATACGTCCCATGAATTACGTACACCGCTCAATGCAATTGTACATATTTCCCAGTCATTGGTTAAAGGAGTGGAAGGGAAGCTTACTGACACCCAGTCTCGCAACATGACCATCGTGGTTGACAGCGGCAGAAGGCTGATGATGCTCGTAAACGAATTACTCGATTACTCAAAGCTCAAACACGGTGATTTGGCGTTACAACGAAGTGCAGTCGATGTGAAATCGTATGTCGAATCGGTTATTCAGATTCACGGCTTTTTGCTGGAGGGTAGAAGTACGAAGCTCATCAACAGTGTGCCGGATCATTTACCTCTCGCTTATGCGGATGGTAATCGCCTCATTCAAATTTTGCACAATTTAATCGGTAATGCGATTAAGTTTTCTAATCAAGGGACCGTCGAAGTGAGCACCGAAATCCGGGGAGAATGGATGGAAGTGCGAGTGAGCGATACAGGAATTGGGATCACTGGTAATATGCATGAAAGGATTTTTCTGGATTTCGAGCAAGGCGGAGTGACTGATTACGGCGGCACCGGGCTCGGGCTCAGTATTACGAAGCGTCTGGTGGAGCTGCATGGCGGACAAATCGAAGTTGATTCAGAGCCGGGTAGAGGGGCAACATTCCGATTCACATTGCCGCTCGCAGGACAAAATCTCGAACCGATTAACGACGGAAGGATAACTGATTCAGTCGGACTGCCACTTTCTGGAACGGTCAATACGCACCCTACGGAGTATCCGCTTTATGTTGCGGGGAAAGAAAAGGAACCCATCTTGCTGGTGGATGACGACTTTGCAAATATGCAAAGTATGATGAACATGTTCAAACTGGATGGGCGAACATTCATTGTTGTCGACAGAGGTCAACTGGCCTTGGAAACGTTGTTCAGTCAACCAGATATTTCCCTTGTCGTGCTGGATCTCATCATGTCGGACATGTCGGGTTACGAAGTACTTGCGAGGATTAGGGAAAGATTCTCGCCGTTCGAGCTGCCAGTTCTCGTGCTGACGGCCCGCAACAGCAGTGAGGATATTCGGATCGCGTTGGAAAATGGAGCGAACGATGTTGTTGCGAAGCCGTTCGAATCTGAGGAACTGATGGCGCGCGTACGTAATTTGAGCGAGCTGAAATCTTCCGTCAAGCTGGCCAGAAATGCAGAGATCGCTTTTCTACGTTCGCAGATAAAACCTCATTTTCTATATAACGCACTTACGGCGATTGCGGAATTGTGTTTAATTGATGCCGAGCAGGCGGAGCAACTAACGCTTCGATTATCGAGCTATTTGAGAAGCAGCTTTGATTTCAAGCACCTCGAAGCGTTAACTACGCTGGAGAACGAGTTGGAACTCGTCAAATCTTATGTAGCCATTGAACAGGCGAGATTTGGCGCGAGGCTGAAGGTCGAATATGTCTTGGATGCGAATCTTGGGGTAATGATCCCCCCTCTCGTCATTCAGCCAATTGTGGAGAATGCGATTCGACACGGCGTCATGTCCCGTTCGAAAGGTGGGACGGTCAAATTGACCGTCATTGAAGGGGGACAAGGTGATGTATTAATACGTATTGAAGACAACGGCTGCGGCATGAACGAACATCATCTGAAGTCCATCATGAAACCGGATACGGCGGTCGGAGGCATTGGATTATGGAACATTAGCCAGCGCCTGCGATTGTTGTATGGCACGACATTGCGCATCATCAGCCGGGAAGGCGAAGGTACGAGCGTCGAGATGGAATTGTCGACAAGCCAAATTTTGGAAAGAGGTGAGACGTAACGTATGCTGCGATTAATGATCGTAGACGACGAGGAAATGGCGATAAGAAGATTGAAGCGCTTGTTGTCGGAAATCGGTGGAATCGGGAGTATCGAGACATTCTTAGATCCCCAAGAAGGATATGAGTATGCCCAAGAGCATGACGTTGATGTCGCCTTTCTCGATATCTCCATGCCTGATATTAACGGAATGAGATTGTCAGCATTGCTATCGGAAATGCGGCGAAATATCGATATTGTCTTAGTGACGGGTTCCGATGAGTACGCGGTTAGGGCCTATGCGATTAATGTGCTGGACTATATCGTAAAGCCTGTTACGTCGGAGAGACTGGCCGTCACCATGGAGAAGATTCACCGAGTTCGTCGGCAGGATGATCCTGTCCCGAGCCTGGACGTGCAACTGTTCGATGGTTTGAAAATTATACGCCGTACGAACGAAGGGAAGAAAGAAACGATTCGATTGCGAACTCCGAAAACAGAGGAATTGTTTGCTTTCCTGGCTTGCAAAAGAACGGTCGCCAGGGAGGAAGTGACAGAAACGTTGTGGCAGAATCTAGCCCCGGACAACGCATTGAAGAATTTGAATTCGACGCTGTATGCGATTCGGAAAGCGGTCGGATACGACCGATCTGGCGGCGGCATTATAACGACGGGAAACGAGATACGCTTAGAATCCGACGACCTAAGGTGCGATCTATATGAGTTCGAGCGACTGATTAAGGAACTTAGACGAGCGCCTGATGAGAGCGCAATTATGTTGGAACAGGCGGAGGCGTTATATAAGGGACCGCTGTTAAAAGGAAGGTCCTATGAGTGGGCCATCGAAATCAGCCGCTCGTTAGAGCAGCAGTACATTGATTTGTTGGAGCTGACCGCGGGGCATCATCGGATGCATGATCGCCCGAATCAAACGCTTCATTACTACAGTGAAATGCTGAAGATTGATGCCATGAGAGAAGACATTCATTACAAAATGATGCGGTTGTATGCAGAACTGGGCCGGAAACATGAAGCGATGAGGCAATATCATGAATTGGAGCAACTACTGCAGCGAGAGCTTGGAACGTCGCCAGATATGCGACTGGAAGATGTGATTTCATAATACAAACACGAGCCAAAATGGCATCGTGTTTTTTTGTGCGTACAAGAAGTTATCCGTTTGCTGTTTCAATCCACTCGGATGTGTGTAATTAGGATTAAATTAAACACACGGGGAGGAAGCGGCATGACATTGATCGCCTCGAAATCAAACACGGATGATTTCTATTTGCTGCATGAGGGCACACAGTATCAAAGCTATCAATTTCTTGGAGCTCATTTGGAAGAACGCGAGGGCTGCAAAGGAGTCAACTTCGCTGTGTGGGCACCGAATGCCAAGCAGGTGAACGTATCCGGCAGCTTTAACGGTTGGGATGGTACACATCATGCGATGACCATGCAGGAAGGTATTTGGACGCTGTTCATACCCGAGCTGGAAGAAGGCACTTTATACAAATATGAAATCGTTACGCTGGACGGAGATCGTTATTTGAAGGCGGATCCCTATGCGTTTCATACGGAGGTTCGACCAGAAACCGCTTCCATTATTGCTTCGCTTGAAAATTATGAATGGCAGGATGAAGATTGGTTGGAGAACAACACGTCGAATCAACACTTGCAGCAGCCGCTTCTCATCTATGAGGTACATTTGGGTAGTTGGAGGCGCAAGGAGGATGGCGGATTTTATAGTTATGTGGAATTAGCAGATGAACTAGTCGATTACGTTCACGACCGGGGGTATACGCATATTGAGCTCATGCCTTTAGCCGAACATCCACTAGACTCATCGTGGGGATATCAAGTAACCAGTTACTATTCGGTAACAAGCCGATTTGGATCACCGAAAGACTTTATGTACTTTGTTGATCGTTGTCATCAAAAGGGAATCGGCGTAATTATGGATTGGGTCCCTGCTCATTTTTGCAGGGATGCGCATGGCTTATCTCGATTTGATGGCTCCCCCCTCTATGAATACGCGGATAGTCGCAAAGGTGAGAATCCGACATGGGGGACGTATATTTTCGATTATGGTAAGCCGGAAGTCGTTAGCTTTTTAATTTCGAATGCTCTCTTTTGGATGGATATGTATCACGTGGATGGATTAAGAGTCGATGCTGTCTATAGTCTGTTAACGTTGAATTTTAATCGGCCAGAAGAGGAATACATTCAGAACGAATATGGTGGAGAGGAGAATCTGGAAGGAATTGCTTTCTTACAGAAATTAAATGCAGTCGTATTTTCCAGATATCCGAATGTGCTCATGATTGCAGAAGACTCCAGCGCTTATCCGGGTGTCACCACATCGGTTGAGCATGGCGGACTAGGATTTAATTATAAATGGAATTTAGCCTTTACTTGGGATACGTTGGAATTTATGAAGAAAAATCAAAACGAACGAAGTGGACAGGAAGATCGGTTAACTCGCTCACTGCTGGGGACAACGGAAGAGAATTATGTCTTGCCTTATTCTCATGACGAAATGGATTATCCGAAAAAATCCTTGGTAGGTAAAATGTCGGGAGAAGATAATTGGCAGCGTTTTGCTAATCTGCGTGTGCTTTATACGTATATGATGGGACATCCGGGTAAAAAGCTGCTTTTTATGGGCACTGAATTCGGTCAAATGGACGATTGGAATGCTGAGGATTCCTTGGCATGGGGATTGCTTAAGAATGAAGAGCATCAGCAGTTTGCGGAATTTGTGAAACAGATGAACCATTTTTACATAGATGAAAAAGCATTGTGGGAACTTGATTTTGAGTCGGATGGCTTTACCTCATTAGTTGCAGATGATAAAGAAGATAGTCTGGTAACGCTGTTGCGAAAATCGAAGACCAACCATGAACAGCTTATTATAATTAGCAACTTCAAGCTTGAAGCGCATGAGGGATATCGCCTTGGGGTTATGGAGCCTGGGCGCTATCAGGAGGTTTTTAACAGCGATAAGTTGGAATTTGGTGGTTCAGGAATAACCAATGACAATAGTTTGGAAACTGAGGAATGGTCTTGTCAGGGTTATCCTCAAAGTATTTCAGTTCATATACCGCCACTTGCAGCGGTTATCCTCAAATATATGCCTACGGAAGGATGAGATTATTGTGAAGAAACAGGAATGCGTAGCTATGCTTTTAGCAGGTGGTGAGGGCAGTAGACTGAGTCCGTTGACGAAAAATATTGCGAAGCCAGCTGTCCATTTTGGTGGAAAATATAGAATTATTGACTTTTCTTTGAGCAATTGCCACCATTCTGGCATTGACACAGTAGGCGTGTTGACGCAGTACAAACCTGCTGTTCTGCATGCTCATATTGGAACAGGAGAAGCGTGGGGGATGAAGAGTGATAGAGGGGGGATCTCTCTATTTGAAAGACAAGTTGGCGCGCCTAATGCGTATTCGGGGACGGCTGATGCGATATATCAGAATTTGGATTTCCTCCGGGAACAGAATCCAAGCTATGTCTTAATTATTTCTAGTGATCATATCTACAGCATGGATTACCGCGCGATGATCGAGCATCACAAGGCTTCTGGTGCGGATGTTACCATATCCGTGACCCCTGTGAAATGGGAGGAAGCGAGTCGGTTTGGGATCATGAGCACCGATGAAAACCACCGGGTCACAGCTTTTGAAGAGAAACCACTGAAGCCGGATAGTAATCTCGCTTCCATGGGAGTGTATTTGTTCAATTGGGATGTTCTTCGATCATCGTTGGAACAAGATGCGAAAGATCAGGCTTCGGACCATGATTTTGGGCACAATATCATTCCGGGACTACTAGCTGGAGGTGCCCATTTATCAGCGTATCCGTTCGAGGGATATTGGAAAGATGTAGGCACGATTCATAGCCTGTGGGAATCCCATATGGATTTACTGGGATATACGCCTAAGTTGCAATTGGAACAGGAAACGTGGCCTGTATTGACCAAAACTAAGAATCTATTGAAGAGTCACGTTGCTTTGACGGCCAGAGTCAATAATGCGGTTATCGGTGATGGGGCGACGATCTTCGGAAATGTCAGCCATTCCGTGATATTTGATAACGTAAGGGTTGGGGAAAATAGCAGAATACTTAATAGTGTCATCATGCCAGGTGTGCAAATTGGTAAGAATGTGCTCATAAGTAACGCTATTATAGGAGAAGGCGCTATCATTAAAGATGGAGCTGTTGTAGGTCAGGTAGACGGCTTTGAGATCACAACCATTGCTGAGAGAACAACGGTAAGACGTCAATATCCAGCGGTTATTCCGGCCAAGCTGACCAATCAGGTGTACTTTGGGTAGTCCAAGCTAAGGAGGAGTGTACGATGAAGGATGTTCTTGGGATGATCAATTTGATGAATGAACAAGATGACTTATCTACACTTACACGCAATCGATGTGTAGGTGCCGTGCCTTTTGCAGGGCGTTATCGGATGGTCGACTTTGCGCTTTCCAATATGAGCAATTCGGGGATTCAGAAGGTTATGCTTTTGGCGAATAGCAAAGCGGACTCCCTCCTCGAACACGTGGGTGATGGGCATCATTGGGGCTTAAATACGACTACTGAAGGCGGCGTAACGGTTCTCCCTCCTTACCAATTCGCCAAGGATATGCGTGGGGATCTATTTCATCTGTACAGTCATATTGATTACTTGAAAAATTGCACGGAAACATATATTCTGCTTGCACCTAGCAGTGTCATTTACCATATGAATTTTGAAAATATGGTCGATTATCATCTGAACAATGATGCTGATATTACCATTCTCTATAAGCATTTAACGGAGATGGATCGTCATGCGCATATTGGTCATGCTTATAACCTAGAAATGAATGATCAGGGCAGAGTCATACGTGTTGCGCCAACTTACCATGCGTTACCAAGCTTGAAACCGCAAAATATCGATTTGGACACGATGGTGATGAAACGGAGTTTGCTCATTGAGTTAATCGAGCAAAGTATGAGGCTGGGTAGTGAAAGATATTTAAAAGAAGTCATCTGGAGCCACTTAGGCGATATTCATGTTCAAGGCTATGCTAATCATGGGTATGTGGCTATTATGGATTCAGTAGATAGTTACTATGCTCATAGTATGCATCTCCTGCAACCACATGGCTGGCGTGAATTCATGATTAACCATGATTCCGTCTATACTAGGCAAGAGGAGGAACTGGAAACGGCTTGTCATGATCAAGCCTTAATTCGAAACTCATTCATTGCACCTGGCTGCAGCATTGAAGGCTATGTGGAAAATAGCATTCTGTTTCCAGGCGTGAAGGTGAATCGAGGCGTTAGCATCAAAAATAGTATCGTAATGCATCAGTGCGCGATCGAAGCGAACGCCTATTTGGATTATGTCATTTTGGACAAACAAGTGGTGGTGGAACAAGGAGCTATTTTGCGCGGCGAGTTCGCCCACCCCATCGTGGCAGAAAAAATGGGTGATTTCACCACCACATGACAACACGGTAGAGGAGGTCAAGTATGCCAAACAACGATTTTCGATGTGAACCAGGTAAAAAAGTGCATTTATCGGAATTAGATCCAAACGATACTAATGCTCATCATGAAAGAGATGATATCGAGCCGAATATGGCACGTTTAAGGGAACGATTGGAAGCTCTTCAAAATATGCTTTACGCAGAAAAGAAGCGGTCCGTTTTGTTCGTCATTCAAGGTATGGATTGCAGTGGAAAAGATGGTGTCGTGAAACATGCGCTCGGAAGCCTGCATCCGCAAGGATTCCAAGCAACAAGTTTCCGAACGCCAACAGAAGAAGAGGCATCCCATGATTTTCTATGGCGTGCACATAAGGCAACACCTGCCAAAGGCATGATCGGAGCGTTCATTCGGTCTTACTATGAAGATGTACTGATTACCCGAGTACATCGATCAATTGACGATTCGGAAGCCAAACAACGGTTCAAACATATCAAACATTTTGAGAAATTACTGGAGAGCAGTGGTGTAAAGATAGTAAAGATTTTCTTGCATATTTCGCCGGATTTCCAACTGGCCAAGCTTAGAAATCGACTCAAGGATCCAACAAAGCGTTGGAAATTCGATAAGAATGACCTGGTTGAACGTGAATCTTGGGACGAGTATCAAGCGGCTTATCAAGATGTAATTAAACAATGCAGTTCGGAGTCGGCACCTTGGTATATTGTCCCTGCTAACCATCGCTGGTATCGGGATTGGGCAGTTCTGCAAATTGCCGTGTCCGCGTTAGAAAGCATGGAATTAACTTATCCGGAATCCGACAAGGAGTTTGATGATAAGCTACTCGCTACATTGCAGTAGGAAAGGCTTTAGGGAAGAAGGGACAAGGAGATGGAAAAAGAGATAGGAAAAAAGAAGGAAGGGGCTCAAGCCGCAGGCGATGTCACTTCGGAAAAGTTGTTTCATGAATTAGATAATGATCCTAACTTTAAACTGGACAATGACCAATTAGAACGCATAGCCTCCATCGTAAATGCGTATAAAGGGAACATTAAGTCGCATTTAATTGAACAGCAGGAGAAGAAGAGTTCTTGGGCTGATCGGCTTGCTGATAACATTGCAACGTTCGGTGGAAGTTGGGCGTTCATCTTGCTTTTCAGCTTGTTCTTAGTCATTTGGATGTCGATTAATGTCATGAGCTTCGCCTTCGATAAACCCCCATTCATCTTGCTTAATCTTATCCTTTCTTGTATCTCTGCCTTCCAAGCTCCAGTCATTCTCATGAGTCAGAATCGACAAGCTTCCAAAGATAAGCAGGAGGCGATCCTTGACTTCGCCATTAATTATCATGCGGAGCAGGAAAATATGGAGATCAAGGTCCTGCTGGAAAGGTTGGATCAAAGGCTTAATAGAATTGAGCAACAGGGGCGTTAGGTATTGGCTGAATACACGTATACATATGTATAGGAAGAGGAGGCTCCTTCGTGGAGCCTCTTTTGCTACTTTTTAATGAATATTTCATTGACCGTGACTTAACAACTGCGAAGGATGAAATCTATTGATTACCTTCTTTCTTGCGCTCGTTTTTACGTTTTCGTTGCTATCAGAACCAACATAAAACTGAGAACTATACATTTTAATAATGAAGGATTACAGTAACCCATATCAACGCTTAGCCTTTGAAGCATGTTGTGAGTTCAATTAGTAAATGAGTAATAGGAGGGATAAGGTTGCAACATAGAGATGAATCTTTTGATGTGATTGTATGTGGCGGTGGATTAGCTGGTATTTGTGCTGCAATCGCAGCAGCAAGACATGGTGCGCGTACCTGTATTGTGCAGGATCGACCTGTATTTGGAGGTAACAGTTCTTCTGAAATCCGCGTATTTCCACAGGGAGCGGCGAATTACAATGCTTATGCGCGAGAGACTGGCATTATTGCGGAATTGCTGATTGAAGAACGTGCGGTGAATCATGAGCCCAACAGCGAAAATGGCAGAACTAATAGCGTCTGGGATCTGATCTTATATGACAAAATTATAAGTACGCCTTATCTTTCTCATTATTTAAATACGTCCGTGTATGCATTGGAGATGGGTGATTCCAAGGAGATCAAGGCGATTCACGCAAGAATTGGAAACGCAGAGACTGAACTTACCCTACATGCGAATATATTTATTGACTGTACAGGGGATGGAATCTTGGCTGAACTATCTGGTTGTGAGTGGCGAATGGGTACAGAAGGACAAGAGGAATTCGGTGAACACCATGCGCCGCCAACAGCAAGCGCTGACGTGATGGGCAGCTCGATTCATTTTCGTGCCAAAGATATGGGAAAACCTGTACCTTTTCAAGCGCCAGCATGGGCCTTTCACTATGATAACCCCGATGTATTTTATAAGGGAGGCCGCGTTCCTCATGATCCAGAGGGCGGATTTTGGTGGATTGAGCTAGGTGTGCCCTGGAATACGATCACTGAAAATGAAACGATTCGGCATGAGTTAACGCGGCATGTGATGGGCATATGGGATTTTATGAAAAATAAGGATCCTGAACTGATGGAAAAGTCTAAGCATTATGCACTTGACTGGATTGGGCAAGTTCCAGGCAAACGTGAGAGCCGCCGAATTATGGGGCACTACCTCTTAACGGAAGCAGATCTTGTGAATCAGCCTGCATTTGAAGATGAAGTTGCTTTCGGAGGCTGGTATATTGATTTACATAAATCAGGTGGACTACTTGCCGAATATAGTGAGCAATCGGTCGCAGAGGGCGAGGATTCAGCCTATATGAAGAAGAGCTATATCGCTCCATACGGAATACCCCTAAGAAGTTTGATTGCCAAGGATGTATCCAATTTATTGATGGCAGGGCGTAATATTAGCGCATCGCATGTGGCATTGGGAAGCAGCCGTGTGATGGGGACGACCGCGTTGCTAGGTCAAGCGGCAGGGACGGCTGCTGCTGTTGCGCTTATCCAAGGGGAAAGCCTGTCAGCTTTGTCGGCAACTACGATAAAGGAGCTTAAACAAAGGCTGATAAGAGACGATTGTTTCTTACTGCATGAGTCCAATGCGGATCCGTTCGATCTGGCTAGAACGGCAACTCCTACGGCAAGTAGTGAGGCGAGACTTCGTCGAGTCGAACCGAAACAGGTAAGTAACGAGTGTCACACACTTGATGAGAGCGAGCATTTAAGTGAGAAACGAGGTCAGTGGATTGCCATAGGCACAGAGGAAGTGGAGGCTCTCTCCGTTTGTTTAAGCAATCCTACTGAACAGATACAGTGGGTCGAGGCTTCAATTGTAGCAGTCCAACACATTTGGGACTATGCAACGGATATTGAGCCTAAACTCGCTCAAACCAAACTTGCAGTTCCACCTGGCAGGCTTCAATGGATTCGCTGGGAAATGAATATGACACCGGGGCTTAAACAATCTGCAGGCTTTATCCGTTTAGACATCGCTGCCCATCCACATCTTTACTGGCATAAAGCTGCCAATATTGTACCAGGGATGGTAGCTGCATCGGATATGGACAATGGGCTTATGCGAAGGTATGAAAACGGTGAAACATTGGCTTTCCAAATTGAACCTGAACAAAGTAGCTATCCGCCAGAAAATGTTCTAAGCGGCGTTACACGGCCTTATAAGAGTACGAATCTCTGGCGTTCATCCCCTTCGGAATCGATGCCCCAGTGGATTGGATTAACGTGGCGCGAGGAGCAAGTAATCTCGCAGGTAGAAGTTACCTTCGCAGGTAATTTATTGCGCGATTATCGCTTTTACTCCCCATTTAACCAGGACCCGCAATGCGTGAAAGTTTATGAACTTCAAGCATGGATAGCAAATGGTTGGGCTACTTTGGACCGGGTGGATAATAATTACAATCGCAAACGAATTCATCGTCTCGCTCAAGCCGTTCATACAACACAGATAAGAGTCCTCATTCATGAGACCAATGGTGATCCCAGCGCGGCTGTTTATGAAGTCAGGGTGTATGAATAAAGTCCAAGGAGTCCTGTTATTTGCACGACTCCTTGGACTTTATTGGTCTATGGCTGTGTATGTTCATCACGATACTGGCTAGGCGTCATGCCAGTGCCTTTCTTAAAGGCAGTAAAGAAATGACTCTTGGACTGAAAGCCAGACTGGGAGGAGATTTCGGCAATCGACCATTTGGTTTTGAGCAGCAATTCTTTCACTTTCTCAATGCGTCGCTCGAGGATGAAATCAGAGATGGAGATATCATTTTGTTCTTTAAATATGACTCGAAGATAATTGACTGAAAAATTCACATGATTGGCGATATCATCAATGGTCAGCATGGCATCATGCAGATGATTAGATATATATTCTACAATTTCAGGGAAAATATCTTCCTTCTGTGTACGTCGATTGGACATTTGCTCAATTAGATTCATAAGTGTCTCTTCAACCCACAAATGTACTTCTTTCAAATTATTAAACTGATCCAACTGGTTGCGTATGCCCACCATACCCCCAGGCGTATTCAATTGTTTAAATGATTTCTGGAATACATACAGAAGTTGTATGAGCTGGAGCTTGCTTTCTTCAGCGGGTAAGTCTTGCAACTGATTGAACAAGTGCTGAAGCTGTCGTTGCAAGGCATCGGTATCTCGAATTCGAATGGATTGAATAAACGCTGTTATTTGCTCCGTATCCAACCCGTCGAATGAGGCCTTGATATACGTTTCTTTTCTGTCTTGTGGCGTATAGATGGCACTTTCTCCTGTAATAAAGGAGATTTCAGTTAATTCATACGTCATTCGATAGATATGATGGATATTTTCAGCTGAATCAATAGGGTCGCTAATTCCAATGGATATGGCGACTTTAATCCATTGCAGGACGTGATGTTTAGTGTCTACAAGGATAGCTAGGAGATCTGGTTCACTTAGCTTCTGCGTATCAGGAACAGAGAGCACAATGACGACATGATCGCTCCCAAGATCAGAGGTTTCTGCTTTTAACCCATACGTTCGAAGGACTTCTTCAATCACGTTCTGTATAGCAAATTTAAGTAATTTTCGGGACTGAAAGTTATACGTTTGACAGAAGGCCGTATAATCCTCGATGCGACAAACAGCTAAACGAATCGGCTTGTTTAACCGTATGGTGAGCTTCTGTTGAAGGTCTTCCCGTAAGGAGGGACCTACGGCATCGCTTAAGATCCACTGCCTTAGCAGTTCATCTTTGACGATGGAATCATTGTTTTTAAGTGAGCGATTTTGTTCTTCGATGCGGTGAACCAACGTATCAATCCCTAACTTGAATTCCGTGTGAAAGGAGGAAATGGAAAGTGTATTCTCTGGCAGTTTCAATCCTGTGGTATAAATACGAATTTTACCCAGAATCTCCGTTAAAGGTTTGTAATTTTGTTTAGATAAGAAATAAAGAACGACTAGCAATAGGGCGATCATGAGGAAAAAAGAGCCTAATACTTTGAAATTAAGTATCAATAGTTTATTTTTCCAGATACCCTGAGGGGATAACAGGAACAGTTGCCAGACTTCATCCGAGAAAGTAATGGACTGAACACCCCAATCTTGCCCGTCTGATCGCCATTGATTTCCTGCATGTATGATGTCACCTGCGTTAGATGCTCTAACATCTCCCATAAGCACGTTCTGGTCTTTATCAACCACGAACCACTTTCCTTCGAACTCATTATTGCTTAGCAGAAGATCCTCAGCGAGAAAAGTTTTATCTAGAATAATCATAAGGCGGCCATTTGGCGTTTGGTCGATGCCACCATTAGGAAGAGATAGTGTCAACTCCGTCTGCCCCATGAAGGTCACTTTAGAGAAATTAAGAGGTTGCATCGTTTGATTGACAACTTGCTGAAGCATGGCTTGATCGGGAAAGTTATCGAATGGGACCGGTCCGCTTTTTGCCGAGAAGACTTCACGAGAAGACAGATTGAATAAATACACATCCTGAATGAGCCTCTCTGTACTTAGAAATTCACCAATTTTCAAATCAACGAGATGATTCAAATAAGAATCCTTCGAGGTAGCCGTGAGCCAATAGCCAATATTCCGATCCTGATAGAGCTGAATAGAGCTTACTTTTAACTTTCGCAGCGTGATCTCCATCGTACTCTTAAAATGATTAAGTTTAACAGCCGTGCTTCCGTTTACTTCATTTATCGCATATTTCGAAATTTGATTGGTGAGGAAAAGCGAGTAAAGCAGAGCCATACCGACAAATACCAACCCGATGATAAAGAAAATACGCATGTACAATTCTTTGAAATGAATCCGTTTTAGCATCGCTGACAGCCTCCAAACAACTCTTCTGATATCTTGTGCGCTAGTTTCATTGTCTCAGCAGTCCTGTCAGAAAGCAATCATCGAGGCGGGTTTCATGAGATTGAAAACCTAGTGTGAAAAGGAGAACTTGACGTTACGTTATTCTTAGAACTGTCTTCAAACTAAGAACTATACAACTTTTTATCGAACGCATAGAGTAAGGGGTATCAACGGATTCGAAGCATGCAAGCAAGATCAAACAAAGAAAGGTGAGTCCTATGTACAAGCGAATCATACTTCATAAAGTACACTACTTCATGTTGCTGCCAGGCCTGCTGTATTATTTCATTTTTAAATATGTACCGATGGGGGGCGCCGTCATTGCGTTTAAAGATTTCAATATATCAGGCGGGATTTGGCACAGTCCCTGGGCGAATCCCTGGTATAAGCATTTTAAATATTTCTATGATTCTCCGTATTTTACACAAATTATGGCCAATACGATGCTCATTAGTGTATACAAGCTCTTTTGGCTTGTACCGCCTTCCATTATATTAGCCATTCTATTATCCGAGATCCGCTGGAAGGCTTTCAGAAATGTCATTCAGTCCATAATGTATATGCCGCATTTTATTTCGTGGGTTATTATTTTCGGGATCTCCTTGGCCTTGTTCTCGGAGGCAGATGGACTGATAAATATGATGTTGAAAAACTCCGGCCTGAAAACAATACCCTTTCTAACGTCGAATGAATGGATTCGATCTTTAATTGTAGGAACGGATATTTGGCAAAATCTAGGGTGGGGCACCATTGTTTATTTGGCAGCCATCGCCGGCATTGATTCTACTTTGTATGAAGCGGCTAGGGTAGATGGTGCAGGGCGGATTAGAATGATCTGGCACATCACATTGCCAGGCATTCGGAATGTCATTATTCTGATGCTGATCCTTCGTCTTGGCACGATTTTAGATGCCGGATTCGAACAAATTTACGTGATGTACAACATTCAGGTGTATGAAAAAGTCGATATTATCGATACCTGGGTTTTCCGCACTGGTTTAGAACAATTCAATTTTAGCTTGGGTGCAGCCGTAGGGCTCTACAAATCAATTATTGCACTGATCTTAGTCCTTGGTGCGAACACGTTAGCAAAGCGAGCAGGTGGAAGCATATGGTGATGGATTGGAAGGAACGATTTTTTGAAGGCATTATTTATGTCATTCTCTTACTTATGGCTGTCTGTTTTATATTTCCTTTGTTATATGTGTTATCCATGTCACTAACACCATTCAGTGAAGTCATGAAAAATGGCGGCTTCCTCATCATTCCGAAGCATATCTCATTCGAAGCGTATGCACTATTTCTAAAGGATGCAACGATCCCAAGAGCATTTGGAGTTTCCTTATTTGTAACAATCGTCGGAACCGCATTAAACGTCTTACTTACGGTGCTCATGGCCTATCCCCTAAGTAAGAAAACACTGCCTGGGAGATCAATCATTCTCTTTCTGATCTTGTTCACGATGATGTTCAATGGAGGTATTATTCCTACCTATCTTATCGTTAAAGAGACTGGATTGTTGAACTCCGTATGGTCGATGATTATCCCATCAGCAGTAGGAACCTTTTCACTCCTCATTACAAAGACTTTCTTTGAGAATATTCCAGAAGAAATTATGGAAGCGGCAAGGATAGATGGGGCATCGGAAAGCCGAGTTTTGGTCAGTGTTCTTTTGCCCATGTCTGTACCCGTAGTTGCTACAATCAGTACCTTCTATGGGGTTATGCATTGGAATGAGTTTTTTAGCTCTATTTTATATATAACGGATGAATCGTTATACCCACTGCAAGTAGTGTTGCGAAGCATTTTAACCTCGTCTATGTCAGCAGAAATTAATTTGGAGAATACAGTTCCCTCCACAACGTTGCAAATGGCAGGCGTTATCCTAACGGCACTTCCGATTGTCATTGTTTATCCTTTCATTCAAAAGTATTTCACCAAAGGAATGCTTATTGGCGCAGTGAAGGGATAACAGTTAACATATATTAAAGATCATAAGGGGAGATGTTTCTATGAAAGTTTCATTCAAGCTATGTGCGGTTATCGGTTTGTCGTTCAGTATCGTAGCAAGTGGCTGTGGAAAGACGGAGTCTGTGACAGAAGGTGGTACAACAGCACCTAACAGTGCAACTGCAGCGCCAGCTGCATCCCCCAAATCAACGACACCAGTTAAACTTAGTGTGCTGATTGGCGGAACGGGGTTAAGTGATGTCGATAAGAAAATTCAAGCTGAAATCGGCAAAAAGCTCGGTGTGGATTTCGATTTCAACGTGATGCAAACCAGCAATAACAATGAATACGCAAATCAAATCAACGTCCGCATTGCCGCTGGGAATGTGCCGGATGTTTTCACCGTCAGTAATGACCAAATGCAGCAATTTTCCAAGCAAGGGGCGATTCTAGACTTAACCAGTTACATGGATAAAATGCCGAATGTCAAAAAAGCCTACAGTGCAGCCGATTTAACCAAAGGTAAAGTCGATGGCAAGCAAATGACGCTCCCTAAGCGGGCAGCGGTTCCTTATCGAACCCTAATGTTAAGGAAGGATTGGCTGGATAAACTCAATTTGCCGATTCCTAAAACGCTGGACGAATTGGCGACAGTCATTAAGGCCTTTCATGATAAGGATCCAGATGGGAACGGCAAGCAAGACACCTACGGACTGACGGGTACAGGCTTAGATGTGTTTGCACCCTTCTTGGGAGCTTTTGGCGCTAGCTACGGTACAGCATCATCGGCGGAAGCGAATTTAACGGTTAAAGACAATAAAGTGGTTTATTCCACCACTCAGCCGGAAATGAAGCAAGCGCTCAAATTTATCAATGATCTTTATAGTTCTGGCGCCATCGATCCAGATATTCTTACCAACAAAGGCAATGCGGCACCAACCAAAGCTCAGAAAGGTCAAGTTGGTGTTATTTACTCAAATTGGTCGGATATGTTCAAGGATGAGTTCGTGAAGCTTACGACAGACACGAATCCCAATGCCAAATTCATAACGATAGAGCCGCCAGTTGGACCTGGAGGTAAGTTTAACGGAGCGTTTGACAACAGCGCAGCGGATTGGCGTATTGCTCTTCCGAAAGCACTTGAGAAAACTCCAGAAAAATTAGAGAAAGCGTTGGCGTACCTGGATTACATCACAGGAGCAGGCGAAGGTCAGAATTTGGTCATGTTCGGTTTTGAAGGAACGCATTATACCAAAGAAGGCGATGCCATCAAACCGCTTCCTGCCGTGTCTGAGCTTGGAACGACGTTCCAGTTGCAGTTGA
Source organism: Paenibacillus qinlingensis (assembly GCF_013204845.1). Taxonomy (GTDB): domain Bacteria; phylum Bacillota; class Bacilli; order Paenibacillales; family NBRC-103111; genus Paenibacillus_E; species Paenibacillus_E qinlingensis. The sequence continues at coordinate 35,848 of NZ_JABMKY010000026.1, read as the reverse complement.
CCGGCCGTGATGAACTGCCCTACTTGTATACGAAATTCCCTAAACAAAAAGAATACATCGATTTTGCTATCAACCTGCCGTACATCAAAGTGTATAACAATTTCTCCAAGCTTCCTGAAGGTTTAAACAAATCCGATAAGGATCGTTTCGAGAATGAAGAAATCATTAAATTTATCTATGGAAAACGCCCGATCGACCAGTTCGACGATTTTGTGAAAACGTTGAACACGACGTACCAACTACAGAAGTATGTGGATGAGGCCGAAAAGGCTTTTAAGGAAAAAGGTTTGATTAAGTAAGTACATTGCAAAATGTAAAATGATCTGGTGACTTGGAGGCACTATCCCAGAACGCGCGATTTCTGTGTTGGACGGGTTAGTGCCTTTTCGGCAGGAGTTGAATAGTCATGAGCAATTCATTGAGAAAAAAGATTATTATTTGGTTTATTTTAACAACAGCCCCGTTAGTCATCTTTCTGTTCTACAGCAATTATTACTCTATGACCGTTCTGCACAATCAAATATCCAATTCCAAAAGCAGTGTGCTGTACACGTTTGTTTTACAGGCAGATAGAGCCATGAAGGAAGCTAGTAATTATATCTATAAGTATCTCGATAAAGAGCAAGATATTTATTTATTGAGGGATTACGCGAAAGATAGCGATGAATATGTCCTGAACAAAGTTAGTATTACCAACAAGCTTACGAAAGATATTGGCTTTTATAATACAATTGATGCTTTTTTTGTGTATTCTCAGAAAAACGAAGATTTGATATTCGCTGTACAAGATACCTCGATGGAAATAACGAGAGTCATTAATCAGGAGATCCCTCGCTTCGTTCAAAACATCTCCCCACAACAATTGAAAAGTTGGCAGGTGGTCCAAACGACCGCCGGCTTTGCCATCGTTAAAATAGTGAGCGTAAATGATGACATCTATATGGGCTCTTGGATTAATGTGGGTACGATGATGGCGCCATTGCAAGACAACAAAGGGAACGTTGATGAAAGGTATTACATTGTATCCGACGAGGGACAAATTCTTTCGAACGATGAGTGGCATATTTCCAAGTCAGAAACGCTTCCTAAGTTGATGGCAGAACTGGCCGATAAATCGTACCAGATCATCAAAGATAAAAAAAATAAACAGAATTACCTCGTTATTGGCAGCAAATCCGCATGGGTACCGATATCCTTTATTTCTGTCATTTCAGAGAAATCCTTGCTTCAAAACCTTCCCTTTTTTCAAACTGCGCTTTACTTTATACCGATTGGAAGTCTTCTCATTCTCTCCGTTTATTTATTGTTTCTGCGCAGAGCTTTTTTTCTGCCGATGGCCAATTTAATGAATGGTATGCGGAAAATCGCGCAGGGCGATCTTGAGATTCGATTAAAGGAAAGTCGGGTTGATGAATTTGCCTCTTTGATCGGATCATTCAATGATATGATTTCCCAAATTAAACATCTAAAGATTCATGTATACGAGGAAAAGCTACGAGCTCAAACCGCAGAGATGAAGCATCTGCAAATGCAGATTAATCCTCATTTCTACTTGAACACATTGAATATCATTTATTATTTGGCAGCACTGAAAGATTATAAAACGGTGCAGAAAATGACGATGCATTTAGCTGAGTATTTTCGTTTTATCATGCAGAACAATCGGAATTTCATTACCCTCGAGGAGGAGGTAAAGCATATCCGTAATTATTTAGAAATCCAGCAATTGCGGTTCCCAGATGTGTTGGAGACAAGTATACAAATTCCAGATGTGTATAAAACCTTTGAAATTCCAGCCCTTATTATTCAACCATTTGTTGAAAACGCGATTATTCACGGGTTTCAGAAAAGAGGAGAAAAATTTCGCGTCCATATTGTGGCAACGCCGGATCCTTTAGATCCAGAGCTGTGTTTTGATATTCGTATTCAAGATAACGGGGTTGGATTCACGGATGAGATGCTAACCTATTTGTTGTCGAGTGAGGCCAATATAGATGCTGGAGATGAGAACCATATTGGGATATGGAATGTAATTCGTCGATTGAAGATTGTGTACAAAGGGCAGGCTCAAATCAAGTTGTTTAATGGCCCGGATGGTGGCGCAACGGTGCAAATGAGGTTTCCTTTCATAAAGGAAAGTCTAAATAAAGGGGAAGATGAACGTGTATAACCTTTTGGTAGTGGACGACGAAATGTATACAGTAAAAGGCATTACGCAGTCGATCAATTGGGGGGCCTTTGATGCAGTGTTTGAAGCGTATGATGTTGAAACCGCCATTGAGATACTTACTCAGCATCCCATTCATATCATGATTTCAGATATCGATATGCCTGGGAAAAGTGGCTTAGAATTACTCGAATGGGTGAAAGAATACTCGCCAATGACCCAAACCATTTTCTTATCCGGCCATGCCAACTTTCAATTTGCTCAACAGGCGGTGCATCTTGGCAGCTTTGAATATTTGCTTAAGCCTGTCGAGAATGAACAATTGGAGCAAGTTGTAGCTAATGCCCTTGGCGTTGTTCGCGAGAGCAATGAGCAGAAGCAGTACGGCAAAGTTTTGGAAAAGTATTATAAAGAGTGGTTTGTTCAATTACCGTTAATGGTTGAGCGTTTCTGGCAAGATGTGCTGAATGAGCGTATTTCGTTAGTTTCCGAACGGACAGCAGTTGCCCTTGACCTGTATCAGATTCCGCTGTCAGTAACGGATTCGATAACCCCGATTGTCATCAATATTGAACATTGGAAAGAAGAGATGAGCGTACGTGATGAGGAAATTATGGGTTACGCTGTGCGCAATGTCGCTGCGGAAATCATTCTGAATAATCGGAGTGGGCATGTCATTCAAGACAGCAGCGGCGGCCATGTAGTATTGCTCTACGATAATGGTCTAGAGAGGTTATCACACGATGAGCTGCAGCGCCGCTGTCAGCTTTATTTGGACATGTGCTTCCAATATTTCGAATGCAGTATGTCCTGTTATGTCGGTGACTCCGTAGAGCTAAATGGTCTGGTATCGGAGTATCGTGATCTATTGAAGTTGGAACGCAATAATATTATGACAGTGGGCTGTGTCGTATTCAAATTTGAACATATGCGCCGTGATGTTGTTACGGTCATACCGCTGCTTGATTTTGGTGAATGGTCCTTGTTATTTGAAACAGGGAGAAAGACCGAGCTGTATACCAAGTTGGATCAAGTTGTGGAACGATGGAAACATGAAGTGATCCCACCGGAATCGTTAGAAGCGTTCTATCACGGATATATCCATATGATCTATAACACGGTTCATAGTCTAGGGTATTCCATACACAATATTTATTCTCTAAGGGATCTGAGCAGCGAATCCCAAGCCATTCGTTCGATGGTCCATTTCAGTCTTTGGGCGAAGCGTATCGCGGCTATAGGCATGGATTACTTTAACCAAGAGAGCGATAGCGACAATGGCGGAGTCATTGCATCTGTTAAGCAGTATATGGAAATAAATATTAGTTTGGAATTTACGCGTGAAGACATTGCCCAGTATGTTCATTTGAATCCAGCGTATTTATCACGGTTGTTTAAGAAAGAAACGGGGTTATCACTAGCCGATTATATCTTGCAGATCCGCATCGACAAAGCCAAAAGGTTATTGGAGGAAACAAGTCTAAAAATCTCTACGGTGGCGGAGGCAGTCGGTTACTCTCACTTCTCACATTTTGGGAAAATGTTCAAAAAATTAACTTCTTTCACGCCGCAAGATTACCGCAAAATGGTGAAATCATCGGACGATGCAGATTAATCAAGCATGTCATTAAAGTGTTAGCTAACAGGTCACGTATCGGATAGTTTCACAAGGAACCTCCTCCTATAATTAAGCTATCAACCAGCCATACAGGAGGCATGCCAGTGAAAACAATTCGAACCTATTGGGTATTTTATTTGATGCTGATGCCAGCATCTATAGTCTTACTCATAAATAACTATCTCCCCATGTTCGGAATTATCATTGCTTTTAAGAACATCAATTTGACGGATGGCATTCTAGGAAGTCCATGGATAGGATTGGATAATTTCACGTATCTGTTTAAAACGAACGATGCATGGATTATTACACGCAATACCTTGCTGTATAATGCGCTCTTTATCGTTCTTAATATCGTCATAGGCGTATCATTTGCCATTATGTTGAACGAATTAAGAAGCCGTCTCCTTTCGAAGTTTTTCCAAAGCACGATGTTTCTCCCTTATTTTTTATCTGCTATTGTGACGAGTTATTTAGTTTTTGGCTTCTTGGGCACGGAGCACGGATTCATTAATAACACGCTTCTACCGCTCATCGGTCTGAAACCGATTTCATGGTATAGCGAGCCTCAGTATTGGCCATATATCTTGTCATTTGTTCACACGTGGAAAACGATTGGTTATTCAACGGTTATGTACTTAGCTGTCATCATTGGTATCGATCAAGAGTATTACGAAGCGGCCACACTCGATGGAGCTAGTAAATGGAAACAAATGATCCATATTACGCTCCCATCGCTTGTTCCAATCATTGTTATTCTAGCATTGCTAGCGATTGGCAGAATTTTTTATACGGACTTCGGATTATTCTTTCAAGTACCACTGAATTCAGGTTCTTTATTCTCCACGACGAATGTCATCGACACCTATGTATATCGCACGTTTATTACGTTGGGAGACATTGGAATGTCCACTGCAGCAGGACTCTATCAATCACTTGTAGGCTTTGTGATGGTATTCTTCTCTAACTATATTGTTAGAAAAATTAATAAAGAAAACGCACTATTTTAAATAAAGGAGGTGGCATGCTTGGAAGTGATAGAAACGGTTAAGCCCCATAAGGCTCCGTCATTTAATCCCATTAACGCAATATCTCGTAAGGCGAATATGATCATTAGCTTGTTTTTTGGGATGTACAGCATTTGTTGCTTATTGCCCATAATCCTTGTTCTCTCCGTATCCTTTTCAGAAGAAAAGTCAGTCCTGACGGATGGGTATCGATTTCTACCGTTACACTTCAGTTTAGAGGCTTATAGATTTATGTTTCTGGACATCAATCAGATCGTGAAATCCTATGGTATATCGATCCTTGTTACCGTGGCAGGTACCGCTATCAGTGTCATTATTATGTCATTGTTCGCATATCCCATTTCACGTAATGATTTTCCACATAAAAGGATATTTACGTTTTTGATGTTTTTCACCATGCTCTTTAATGGTGGTCTGGTACCCTGGTACCTTGTCTACACGCAGTTCCTTGATCTAAAGAATAGCATCTGGGCGTTAATTATTCCTTTGCTGATCTCACCCTTTTTCGTACTGGTTATACGTACGTTCTTTCAAACGACAATTCCACCTGCTTTGATCGAATCTGCAAGGATAGATGGTGCTGGTGAAACGACTATTTTTAGCCGCATTGTAATGCCGCTTTCCTTGCCGGTACTAGCTACTGTTGCCTTGTTCAGCACGCTAAACTACTGGAATGATTGGTTTCTAAGTCTCGTTTTTATTACGGATAATACAACGATAAGCATCCAGTACTTAATGTATAAAGCCATGCTGAATATTCAGTTTATGACGACCAATATCCAAGCGCAGCAAGGATTTACGCAAGCAGGTGGAAGCATGAATCTACCAACCGAAAGCGTGAGAATGGCCATGTGTGTCATAGGCGTGGGTCCGATTGTGTTTGCATATCCCTTCTTTCAAAGGTTTTTCATTAAAGGCTTGACTGTAGGCTCTGTAAAAGGCTGAATCTAGCCTTGGCTACGTAATTTATATCAAATTGTATACAAACAAAAGGGAGGATTCGCATGAAAAGGATTCAAAAAGCAAGTCTGTTGGCCGTATCCGTTAGTATGGTTCTTGCCATTTTTTTAACGGGTTGTAGCAGTAATAGTAAGGAAACAGCATCTTCAGCCGCTCCATCCTCATCTAGCCCTACAGCAGAACCGCAACTCTCACCCTACACAATTAAATTGATTTACCCTGGTGAGGTTCAAAAAGATCAAGCCCTTGTTGTAGCAGAAATGAATAAATATTTGACTAAAAAAATCAATGCAACGATCGATATTACTCCGATTTCTTCAGGTTCTTGGGGAGATAAGGTTAATCTAATGATTGCCTCTAGTGAACCGATGGACATTCTGTTTGCAGCCAATTGGAACTCATACGCCACCAATGTAACAAAGGGAGCTTTCATTGACCTGGAAGAGAAAAATTTACTTGATAAGTATGGCAAGGGCATTAAAGAAACACTAGGTCAAAGTGCGCTCGATGGTGCGAGAATTAAGGGGAAAATCTATGCTGTGCCTACAAATAAAGAAATGGCCACTTCAGGCGGATTCTTACTGAGAAAAGACTTGGTAGAGAAATATAAAATGGACCTTTCTACACTTAAATCAGAAAGGGATCTGGAGCCATTTCTGAAGATTATTAAAGAGAATGAACCGAATATGATTCCGTTGTATCTCGATGGTGGGAACAATCTGGTACAGCATCTAAACACATGGGATTACATGGGAGGGGCGACTTCCTTCGGGGCTATTGATGGAACGCTTACGAGTACGAAGGTTGTCCTCACGCAAGAACAGCAGAAAGATAAAGAACTTATAGATTTGACTCACGACTGGTTCTTAAAAGGATACATCAACAAAGACGCGCCAACGACGAAAAATGCACCAGAAACACAAGTGAAAGCAGGCAATGTATTTGCCATTGTTACGCCGCTCAAACCAGGTAAGGATGCAGAAGTTAGTTTAGCCTCAAGCTATCCGTTTGTGCAGGCCGAGACGATGAAGACATGGACCAGCTCATCAACGGCTTCTGGCTCCATGCTCGCAATATCGAAAACTAGTAAAGACCCTGAGCGCGCCATGATGTTTATTAATTTGCTCCATACGGATAAATACTTACTGAATTTACTCGATTTCGGTATCGAGGGCGTGCACTATGTGAAAGTAAACGATAATGTCATTGATATCGCACCTGGTAACGATCCGAAAAGCAATAAATATTTGCCTGGTGCAGCCTGGATGTTCGGTAGTCAGTTTTTGAATTACTTATGGAAGAATGAAGATCCAGAGAAGTGGAATAAATTTCGCGAATTCAATAAGAAAGCCGCTGTTTCAGTTGCTGTAGGATTTACGTTTGATACGGCTGCCGTTAAAAATGAAATTGCTGCAACGACTTCCGTGAAAGTTGAGTTTTCTGGCGCTTTAAATACCGGTGCCGTTGATCCCAATTCGATTCTTCCGAAATATCTCGAGAAATTGAAGGCTGCAGGTGTTGATAAAATCCTTACTGAGAAACAGAAGCAATTTGATGAGTTTCTCGCTACAAAAAAGAAGTAATCACTCGTAACTAGTCGCTGAATAGTAGGCAAAAAAGGGAACTGAGCCAAGCGAATAAGCTTGGTTCAATTCTTTTGCGTATTCATTCATGCTTATATAACTATGGAGTTGGAGATGAAGAGAATGCTATTACGTGAGGAAGCAAGGGAAATTCCTATCTTTTATGAAGCGGATATATGTGTATTAGGGGGAAGCTGTACGGGCGTATTTGCTGCTGTGCGAGCTGCTCGTCTAGGAGCACGTGTCGTTATTATTGAGAAACAGAACGCTTTCGGCGGTGTAGCGACATCGGGCTTGGTTAACATTTGGCATTCGCTGCAAAATACAGAATTTGATCAACAAATCATTGCCGGCTTAACCCTCGAAACCATAGAGCGGCTAGATCGTGTGGGCGGGGTCATAGAGGAAAGGAAGAATCATTCCGCGGGGTATATGCTCAACACGGAAGAGCTGAAGATTGAGTTAGATCGCCTGGTTCAGGAATCAAACGTGAAGGCTTATTTACACACGATGTTTGTTTCTCCCCATGTTGTAAGTGGCGAACTACAGGGAGCTATTGTTGAAAATAAGTCGGGTCGCGGGGCAATTAAAGCGAAGTTATTTATAGATGCGACTGGGGATGGGGATCTTTGTGACCGATTAGGAATCGCACAGAGACTTTCACCTCATTTTCAACCTTCCACAGCATGTGCAAAGATCAGCGGATGGGAGCAAGGGACAGAAGGGATCGACTTACCGTACTTGTTGTTGAAACATAAAGACGAGTTTGGGATTCCAGAAGGTTTTGGATGGGGGACGCAGGTTCCAGGGGCTCAGGATGTTCACATGTATGCAGGTACGCGTGTATACCATGCCAACAGCGCAGATGGCGAGGCATTGACTTATAGCGAAATGGAGGGGCGCCGTCAAGTGAGGGCGATTATGGATCTTGTCCATAAGTATGGCCATGGTGACAGGATGTCGCTTGTGTCACTTCCTTCTTACATTGGGACACGTGAAACCCGCCATATTGGGTGTCACTATCAACTGACGGGAGAGGACGTACTCTATGGTCGAAGATTCGATGATGCCGTTGCGAATGGGAGTTATCGTATCGATATTCATCATCAGGATAAGCCAGGTATTACCTTCAAATATTTAGACGGTGAGCAAGCCTATATCCGGCCTGGTTATCCGAAAGAGATTGGAAGATGGCGGGAGCCGACCCAGCATAATCCTACTTTTTATCAGATTCCGTATCGCAGTTTACTACCTGAGGGTCCGTATAGGAATGTGATTGTTGCAGGCCGGATGTTGGACATTGATGAGGAAGCTTTCGGCGGCGTGCGAGTCATGGTCAATATGAATCAATTGGGTGAAGCTGCGGGTGTTGCGGCTTACATTGCGCTTACCGAAGAGAAGGGATTTGCCACTGTGGATGTTCAGTCTCTTCGTCATATGTTACAAAGCGGTGGATCCATCGTTCTGTAGGGAACGGCAGACTGGAAGGGGGGTGATAGGTGATAACCTAGAAAGAAAACAAATTAAAGGATGGGATGAATAGAGATCATACTTGATACACATACAAGGAGGAAAGAAAATGAAAAAAAAGTTGGCTGGCATGTTAATCATCATGCTGATGTTCATGTTTAATCCTTTCACGGAGCGGGCTGAAGCGATGACACAATTACCAGTATCACCGATATCCCTACCTGCTGGAACCGATATCGATGCATTGACAACAACTCGCTATGACACGCCTTGGTGGGTGCAAAACCATATGACGCCCCAGGAGCAAGCGGCTATTGGGTATAAAGGTGGAGAGGCCTCGCAGATGGTCTACGCGATGGCTGTTTCGCAGGCGAATCCACAGCATCTACTTATGGGAACAGATACTTCAGGGATTTGGAAGAGCGAGGATGGAGGTGCAACGTGGAGGTCGAGTAATGAGGGATTTGGGTTGATGGGGACGATGGATATCGCCTTTGATCCTGATAATGAACAAATTGCTTATGTAGCGGCTTCACCACATGCGGCCAATAACATAATGCAAGAGTCCAATTTGGCTGGAATATGGAAAAGTACAGATGGCGGTACTAGTTGGAAGCAAGTGTTAAGCACGTCCTTCTATAGGAAATCATCCAATAAGCTGATTCGTTTCGGAGGGATCGAGAGTAATGGCAACAGAGCGATCTATGTGGCCTCACATAGTAAGGGAGTTTTCAAATCTATTGGTAATGGAGAGAAAGAGACTTGGACTAATATCGGTCTAATCGACCAAGCCATCAATGACTTATTTGTAGATTCCACGAGCGGCACGGTCATGGCGGCGACATACGGAAGTGGTATTCAAGTCAGTTTGAATGACGGTGCGACGTGGGTGGCGAAAAATACGGGATTTTCCGGATTAGAAGCTGCCAGCATTTCGGAAAATCCGACCAATGCCAATCAATGGTTTGCTATTGCAGATGGGAAGGTATATACCAGTACTGACGCAGGGAGTTCCTGGACTGACTTACAGGTACCGAGAATCGATGTTCCAACAGACGGGAAGTTTACCAAACTTCTGTTTGGAGCACCAGGTACCAATGGTCATGCAAGATTATATCTCTCCATTAGAAATTCACAGTATAGTATGAGGTACAGCACAGATTTGGGAGTAACATGGCAAGCTTCCACAGTTAATAATGGTACCTCTTTCATGGAAGACAACTGGGGATGGTTTAGTGAAGCCTTTACTACGCACCCTACAAATCCCAATATCGTATGGGTGCCGTTGGATAACGAGATTTACAAGTCCAAAGATGGCGGTGTAAGTTTGTATCCCTCCAGTAGCGGGTTCTCTGGATTACGTGCCAGTGGATTCCTCTTTGATCCCAATAATAATCAAAATATCTATATTACAGCCATCGATCGTGGTCTTGTAAAATCCAACGTATATGGTGCGGAACAGTATCCGATGTTTCAGTACTTGATGGATGATCGCTACGAACCAAGGTATGGTGGGCACAGGACTGTACATGCGATCGCACGCGATCCTCAGGATTCTGAGCATTTATTCATCAATATTGGGGATTGGGGCTCACATACAATCCTATCGGAAAGCCATGACGGCGGACTAAATTTCACACAGATTTCAGGAACACAGATGACTTCGAGAGCTCGCGTGATTATGTACCACCCCCAGAACAATAACATAATTTATGCAGGTAAAAATAAAAGCATAGACGGTGGCCTCACTTGGAGCCAATTAGATAAAGGTGTTGCGGCTGTTTCTCCTTTCGATGGAGATGTTGTATGGTCAGCCGATGGAGGAGTTATTTCAAAGTCAACGAATGGCGGTTCCCCCTCTTCATGGGTAACGATGACTTCCTCAATCAGCGGTATTCAGAATATCGTACCGGATCTGTTTGTTGCAGATCGACTCTGGATAGGCAGCTTTGCATCGGGGCTATACCGTCTTGATGGAAGTACGCTAACGAATATAAATGATTCGAATGGCTTGGTCAAAAGCTTAAGCGGTACTTTACCTGTTTTTGATATCGCACAGGATCCTAATAATCAACTGCATCTCGTAGCAGGGGGAACAGATAATCAGGGATTAACACCTAGTGCAGGATTATTCGAAACATTGGACGGCGGTCAGAACTGGCGGGTCGTTGAAGGACTTAAAGGCACCAAGGATATATGGAAGGTCGCCTTTCATCCTAATTTGCCAAGGGTATATGTAGGAACATCTTCAGGCACTTGGGTATACGAATATGATAAGTATTATGATCGCAACTTGTATAGTGATCAATTCCAAGATGGGGATTCCACGGGATGGACCTCCTCCCTAGGCACATGGAATGTGGTGCCGGAAGGTTCTAAAGTGCTAAGTATTCCATCAACAGACGGTCAGATAACAGCAGGTACCTCATCCTGGGCGAACTATTCGGTCCAAGCGAAGGTTAAGATGACGGGGCAAGGATATGGGGGGACGGGGGCAAGTCTCATTTTCCGTTACCAAGATGCCAATAATATGTATGCGGTTCAATTGAATAAAGCGGATGGTCAAATAAAAGTCTTGAAAAAACAAGCGGGCACATGGACCACGGTAGGTACACCGGTTACGCAGCCGTTTGAATGGAATCAATGGTACACCGTTAAGGTCGTTGTCAACGGATCCTCCATCATCTGTTATCTAGATGGCGTTGAGATGATTCATATGACAGATACAACATTCAGCACGGGGAAAATTGGTTTTAAGGCCTACAACACCGCGTCCGTTTATGACGATGTAAGTGTAAAAGATCTTGTAGGCACGAATCTTTTCAGTGATAACTTCGATGATGGGGATTCTGTGGGCTGGACCCAAGTAATCGGTACTTGGACGGTTACGACAGATGGGATTAACAAGTTATTGGCTGCCAATTCGAATTCAGGTGAAAATTTAATATCAGCGGGGAATACAAGTTGGACTAACTTTGCCGTTCAGTCAAGAATCAAAATGACCTCGGAAGGTGTGGGAAGTTCGGGAGCAGGCCTCTTGTTCCGATACCAGAACGGTAATAATATGTATTATTTCCAACTGAATCGAGCAAGCAACCAGTTGAAAATATTGAAAAAACAAGCTGGGAACTGGACCATTCTGGCTACGGTATCCCAAACGCTCAGTTTAGATACTTGGTATACCGCTAAGATCTTAGTGAATGGTTCTTTAGTGAAAGGATATATAAACGGAGAAGAGAAGATATCCGTCACGGATAACTCACTAGGAACTGGAGCGATTGGATTTAGGTCATACAATACGGCGGCTTTATTCGACGATACATTGGTGACAAAGTATGTACCTGTTACGAATGTGACGCTTTCTGCCATGAATGCCGCACTAGATACCGTGACGAATAACGTCTACCATTTACAATCAATGGTATTCCCACTAGAAGCGAATAACAAAAAAGTGGTGTGGACGACGAGTAATCCAACTGTTGCGATTGTGGATCAGACGGGTAATGTGACAGCATTAAGCAATGGGACAGCTACGATTACAGCAACCACAGTGGAGGGGGGCCTTCAAGCTAATACCCTCATTCTGGTAGATACTCTTTTACCATAGCCCATGGAAAAGATTGATTAAAGCTCTTATTTCAATGAAACCGTTCATTACTTATTAAAAGGATCACAAAGAGTGCCGCTCACCAAGCCAGGAAGGCTAGGTGAATGGCACTCTTTTTATTGTCTAACCCCACTGCTTTTTTTTATCCGAACTGCTGAATTGGCGGTTCTCGCTGCTGCTGTCCAAAAGAATCGTCAACCCGAAGAACTGGCTGTTGATTACGATGCGCGGCACCGATCAGAAACCTGATGATAGGCGGGCTGAACATGCCAAGGAGATCGTTCAAATTGAACGCAACGTCAGCAGTCTTATGGATTAGAACCGTGATTTGACTACGCTCCTGAAAGATTATGAGATTCAGAGTCGGAATAAATTTTTGCAACGTTTGGTTTGCGGCGACGAGCAAATATTACCGCAAACGATGGAACGATTGGCTTATTACGGATTGAGCTTGCCCGAAAGAGGGGCATTCGTCGTTGTGCTCGTCTCCATGGACGATGACGCCAATCTCGGCTTTCAGCCGGTCATTCAACAATTGAGGCATACGGATCTGTTGGAAATGGAAACGATGCAGAGTATGGTCGCCTACATGCCCATCTTGCAGATGATCTAACGATTGAACGATTAAGTGAAATTTTTACAATTAGTACTTCTCATATGCGCAAAATTTATAAGGATGAAACCGGTATGACAATTAAGGATAGAGTATCGGAGCGTCGACTCGCTGCTGCCAGAACGCTTCTTGGCGACCCACGTCTAAAAATCCAGGAGATTGCAGATCAGGTAGGTTACTTGACGGTTCAATCTTTTACAAAAGCATTTAAAATGGAAACCGGTAAGACGCCAGGTGAGTATAGAGCAGAGTTATTACGGGTCAATGCATAACACTTTTTATGTGTAAAATTATTCCATTTAATACAGTCGCTCGTTGCCTCGCGCAGCGAGTTTTTTTTGCATTTTTGGCCATCGTGGTCTCCGATACAACAATAGGAATACGAAACAAAACACGGAGCCCTAAGGTTTTCGTGCTTTTAGATAAAAAATCATTTTTTACGTCAAAGACGCTCCATGTAAAAACATTTATATTGAAAATGAGATCAACATAAAGGAGTGTATCGATGCGATGATTAACAAAAAAGTAATATTTCTAAGTCCGTGGCAAGTTGAAACGATGGAAGAGAGCTTCTCTGAGAGGATTGGTGTAGAGGAGGTTTTGGTTAAAAAGCTGTATACATTAATCAGTCCTGGGACAGAACTGGCCATGCTGTCGGGAAATGAATCTTGGTTCCAGATGCCGGGTATCCCAGGATATGCAGCGGTAAGTGAGATCGTGGAAGTGGGGGAGGGCGTAACCGAGTTTGCATCCGGTGATGTTGTTTTTCATTACGGGACTCACTCCAAGTATGAGGTTGTTTCCATAAAGGGGACTTTCCTTAAAGTTCCAAAGAATTTGGATTTAAAATGGGTGCCTTTTACTCGCATGGCAACGGTTGCGACGACAGCGATTCGTGTTTCAAATATTGAATTTGGGGATTATGTTAGCGTAACCGGGCTTGGACTTATCGGTAATATGGCCGCTCAACTGGCGCAAGCCCAAGGTGCTACTGTGATTGGTATCGATTTATCTGTGGAACGACTTCGAACCGCCGAGCAGTGCGGTGTGATCTATGGCTTGAATGGTGGACAAGACAGTGTGAAGGAACGAATCGCCGATATTACCTATGGCAAAGGAGTCTCCACCCATATTGAAGCAACGGGGGTCCCGCAAGTAGCAATTCAGAGTCTCCCCTATATCGGCAAATTAGGTGAAATCATTTTCTTAGGCAGTCCTCGCGGTGAGTATCACACGGACGTGACGGATGTTCTGAATTACTGCCATCTATATGGCAGGGGATGCATTACCTTCAAGGGAGCACATGAATGGCGTTACCCAATTGAACCTAATGAGTTTGTCAAACATTCGTTGGTCAGAAACTCGAGCATTATTTTCGAGATGATGAAGCAGAAGCGGCTGCAGATTGAGCCTTTAATCAGCCATGTGCTGAAGCCGGATGAAGCTAAGAAAGCTTATGAGGGTCTTCGACTGAATAAGGATCAGTACAGCGGTGTTTTATTTGACTGGAGCGAGACATGAGTCTCAAAATAAAAGTTCGAATTTGCGTCGTTTAATCGAGAGGGATGCTATTGATATCATAGATATCAATAGCATCGCTTTTTGGCAAGGGAAACCGTAGTGGAAATCGCCTTGAAATCAATGGCTCCAAAGGATCTTTGCGCTGGGATATGGAAAATATGAATACCCTTCAGTTATACTTGGACAATAATGTATTTGGCATGCAAGGTTTTAGAATTTCAACAAATATATTGAGACATCCATCAATCATTTCGTAGGAGGGAAGTGCATGGAGACTTGGATGAACAGCATAACGCCTTTCGTTAGAGTGGTCAAAATTCATAAATCCTTCTCTCTGGCGGGTGAATGGATGGATTATGACCATGTTTTTACCTATATTGAACAAGGTGAAGCAGAGTTTTTTTTGAACGGAGTCAAATATGAGGTGAAGGAAGGGGATATTCTTCTTATGCCTCCCTTCATGGCCCATATTATTCGCTCTACGTCAGAGATACCTTTGATCCAATATATCGTTCATTTTGACTTGTATTATGACGAAGAACGAAGCTCGTGGAAAGACCAAGTGATTACCGAAGAGCGTAAAGCCATTACCGATAAAGAGA
The DNA here is from genome assembly GCF_013204845.1 of Paenibacillus qinlingensis. GTDB lineage: Bacteria > Bacillota > Bacilli > Paenibacillales > NBRC-103111 > Paenibacillus_E > Paenibacillus_E qinlingensis. The sequence goes on along the minus strand of NZ_JABMKY010000026.1, from coordinate 20,679 downwards.
TGCAGTTTGCATCTACAAGCCCCATTTCTCATTTGCAATTGCCGGACCAGATCGAGCTAAAGAAAAGATTCCTGAAGATGCAGAAAGAGTTTCTGGATCGGAGACCAGGTTATTCGTTGATCCTTAAAGGGATTTGTTTGGAGTTAATAGTCCTTTTTATGAAGGGACAAGTGGGTCAAAACAGCAGAGAGGGAAAGCTAACGAAGGGCTGGGTTTTTATTGAAAACACCATCACATTCATTAATGAACGATATTGGGATCCTGAACTGGATAATCATACGATAAGTGAGCATGTCGGAATTTCGACCAATCATTTATCGTTTCTATTTAAAGATCAGCTTGGTATTACGATTCATAAATATTTGACACATATTCGCATCGAACAATCGAAATTAAGAATAATTGAAGGGATGCAAACCTTAACTGCTATTGCTGAACAGGTGGGCTTTTCAAGCATTTATTTATTCAGTCGATCATTCAAGGCTACAGTCGGTGTTATGCCCAGCCAGTTTATGGCGATGAATTCCGATATTGGCAAGCGTTGAAAATAGTCCGTCCTTTTGTCATAGATATCTTACTTCTGTCCTGTTGTGAACGCATACATCCATTTCTTAGAATAAGATCATACCCATAAGAGCTGAGGTGACTGAAGTCTTATTACTGGTGTGATCATAATCTTTGGAGGTGTGTTTGGAAATGTTGAAGAAGATGACAAGCGTACGGGAAAGTCGTGTTGTTAAAAAGGTAATAGCACTGGTCATGATCGCGACGCTGCTTATCAGTATCGTCCCGATTGGAATGAGTGCCGTTTATGCAGCTACAGGTGATGTGTTAGGCGCTGAGGAGATTGGTGTAATCCTAGATGATCAAGATCCGGGTGTCACATACACGGGACTTGCAGCTCCGCCAAGCGTGGCGAACTTCATTCAAGGCGCAAGTGGAACGTATCAAAGCAGATTTACTTATGCGAATTTGAACAAGGCAACGCCTCAAAGCATGACGTTTGCACCTACATTTCCGCAGGATGGCATGTATGAATTCTATGTAAGGAAGCCTGCTACGACGCGTTGGTATGCGGGTAATGTTCCGTTTAAGATTACGCACGCCACAGGCGAACATGTCGTTAACAATCCGAATTCAGGCAATGGGACAGATGCATGGGTACAATACGGCGTATACCCTTTCCGAAGCGGACAGACTTATACGGTTACAGCTGGTGGAACTGGGTATCAGTTTTTCCCGCCAGTAGCGCCTGCTGCGAATGGCACGATTCCGATTGCAATTGACGGCATTAAATTCATCAAAGTCGGAGAGCTGCCAGACCAAGCAGGACTGGATGCAATCAAAGTTGCGCGTGATGCCGACATGACGGCTTCCATGAACCAATGGGCAGTCGATCTGGAAAAAGCGAAATACGAAGTGACAGGCACAATTGCTGCTAGTACGACAGTTGGTTCGAGCGTATATGAACAGGTTCTTCGATTGAAGACGGGAAATTCAAGTAACCCTAATATTCAAATTACCGCAGTAGCTCCTGTTGACGGTACATATTTGAAAGTGGTAGACGGTAAACTACTACTAAAAGCTAAGAATTTGACAACTTCGGATGTAAATGAAAACGCTAACATAAAACTTAGTATGGGTAATGCATCGACTACGATTAACCTCGCAGTAACGATTGCTCCGAGTCCTGTTACAGGCGGTGGCGATTCAGATAATTTCACGGATACACCGACCTGGTACCGCGATTATGCGCCTGGCATTTTCAATCCGAATGAGGGGACGATTGAGCTTCGGGTGCGTTTGGATAAACCCTACGAGGAATTCGGTAACACGTGGGATTTCTTGTTCAAATTAATTCCAGAACAAAGTGGTCCTGGTAATACATTAATACAGGCTCATATTCCGCCGCCGAGCAAGAAGCCTACCGGTGCGAATGCGGTGTATGAACAACCGCTAACCTTCTTTGTGAGAAATGGAGAAGGAACCAATGGCGCTTATGCGTATGCGCAGCCGAATCAGCTTAGCTATCAAGTCGGTCAGTCGTTCAATCTAGCATTTACTTGGAAAATGGGAACTGGAGGCTATGCCGCCATTTATAAAGATGGTGTTGAAATTACACCTCCAACGCCTGTAACTGCTGCAGCGGTTTTGGAGAAGTTCATGCCCTACGAATTCATGGTAGAACGCAGTAGTCCGTTCAATGTCAGTCAAGTTAAGGTTTCGACCAAAGCGCTAAATGCAAGTGAACTGGAGCACACGGCACAGACGTTCAGCCGAGGAACGGATACAGCACTACTCGCTGACATTACATCTGGGCAAGACGTCCAATCCCAAAAGTTTATTACACCATGGCATAACTCATCTAAATATAGTGTAGTAAAGCCTGCATTCCGCAATGAGAAACAAGTTTTCTATTCAGGCGAAGACGCTGTCTATCCGGTGATGACGGTTAATTATGGAGATAATACCAAGACCTACAACGTAAGCATTAAAGCAACAGATCCTTACGGAAAGATGGAGTTTACCGAGAACCATACTGTGCAAGTAGCGGCAGGGGGTACGTATGGTATTGAGGAGCTGCCGCTTCCCTTACTGAAGAACAAGCTTGGCTTCTGGTATTTGGAAACAACGGTGAGTTCAAGCGACTCCGCACCTATCATCTATAAGAGTGGCATATCCAAAGTACCCGTAGATGAAGCGGGCGTTGCTGATGGGAAATATGCCAATTATTATGGACAGCATGCGAATTATGACTATGATATGTCTGCATGGACCAAAATTAATACGAGCGCCACGCGCGGTTGGGAAGGTGCATTACAGTTCTTATGGTATGCCGTTGAACCAACCAAGGGCAATTTCGTTTGGGACAAAAGCGATGCTTATGTCGAGAGAGCACAAGAAGCAGGAATGGATGTGCTCGCCGTGCTGGGGTACCCTTCTGATTGGGCTTCTACTAGACCAGCAGAACAGGATATTCCGGCAGGCATGAACGATCTTATGTATCGCGCAGAACGTTGGGTACCAAAGGATATCAAGTTTACGAATGGGACGCCAGGAACTGGCGAGGATTGGTCCAACTATGTCTACCAGTCGATGAAGCGCTATGCCGGTAAGGTGAAGTATTGGGAAGTCGTCAACGAAGTGAATTTCCACCCAACTTCGAATCCCAAGACGATCGCAGCTGCTTTCTCAGGAACGAACGAAGAGTATATTTTGATGCAAAAAATAGCTTATGAACAAGCACAACGGGTGAAATCCGAATATAAGCTGGCAACGGGGCAAGACCTTGACCTCTACGTAACAACAAGCGGATTTGCAACCCCTGACCCGTCGGCGGATCGTCAGTTGGCAGTTAATATGCTGAAGGGGGATAACGTCAACTACTACGATATTTACAATGTGCATGGGTATGGCGGAACGCAGGGAATAGCGGATATACTTACCGCTTATGGGCAAGCGAAAACGACTCACCCCAACCTACAGCTGTGGCAATCGGAGGTGTTCCCGCTTAATAGCACCTATACGCCATGGCGCATCTACGACACTGTGTGGAACTATATGGATTTCTTGGCAGCAGGTACAGCCAAATATTTCAACATGGGCACACCGGGTGATGATACATTTGTTACACGGCATTCCCAATCTCCTACAGAAATGTATCAGGCGATGGCGACGTTGCAGCACCATATTCGTAAAGCTGACGAGTATTTAGGTTCTTATACTGGCTTTGAAGGGGCTAATTTCCTGAAAGTCAATCACTATCTGAGACGTACGGATGGTAAATTTTTAAGTGTACTATCAGCGGATGACTTAACGTTATATGCCACAGTAGCCAACGCAGAGCAAATCGTTAGCGCGCAGGATGCCTATGGCAATGCCGTTCCGGTTACGGATTTCGATGGAACGAAACGGTTATTGAAAAAGAATAGCTTGTTTATTGTCTCTCAAGCTCCATTACAAATCACGAAAGTTACGGGAGATGTTCCGCTTGCGATAGTGAAGAATGGGGACTTCGAACGCGTAAGTGGAGACCCAACAGGCGGCTCGTCCGCAGTGTTATTACCAGATTGGATGATGGGCTGGAACAGAGGTGTTTATGGAACTAATGCCTATGTAACGAAGACTTCTCAATTTGCAGGGCAAAACGCAGCTGAATTCAATTCGGCAGGAGCGCCGAGTAATAGAACGTTTTTGTACCAGCAAGTATCTATCACCCAACCTGGTACATATGTATTCTCTGCGCAGATTAAAAAGTTGGAAGGCAGCGATGTGCAGCCTGAATTGAATATCTGGGACGGGACTCAGGATCACCAGCTTGCACCTGTTACGTTAACGAATCAGTATGTCAATTACAGTCAAACGTATGAAGTCACCGGACCTATAAACCTGGTCCTCAATGTAGGTATACTTTCAGGAGTAGGAAAAGTTGTGTTTGATAACATTAGCTTTGAGTTGGTGCCAGAGAACGTTACTATCTCCATGGATAATTCGGATTCGACTGGCGTAACTCTCTTGGGCCAATGGGAAAGCAGGACAAATGCAGATGCAAACAAAGGTAATTTCGCTTTAAATACAACCAAAGACGGAGCATCTAGCGTAAGCTACAAGCCAGCTATTCTGATTGACGGTATGTATGATGTGTATGTATGGCAGCATATTACGACCGGGACGCAAAATGCACCTTTTACCATCCATCATGCGAAAGGTTCCGACACCGTATTGGTGAACCAATCGCAAAATGGGAAAAGTTGGTACAAAATTGGCAGCTACCCTTTCCTTAAAGGGGAATCAGGCAGTGTAGTTGTGACGAATGCCTATACACAAGGTAACTTTATTCTTGCCGATGGCGTTCGCTTTACGCGTACGGGTTCAATACCGATTCCTAATCAGAACTTGAATAATAAGTTGACAGGTCCTGCAACGGTAGATGGTGGACAAAACTTCAAGGTCACCTACAGTTTGGACAGTGTGACTGACAGCGTTTATGCGCTGGATACGACAGTAACATATGACGCGACCAAATTAGATTTCATCTCAGCTGCGTCGTTAAAAGATGGTTTCGATATTGTTTCGACGAAAACCTCAGTTGCGGGCCAAGTGCGCATCATTGCTTCAAGTTTAGGTGCAGCTAAGGCTATTAAGGCGAACAGTGATGTGTTGGAGTTGAACTTTACATCCAAAGCAAATGGAACGAATGGCATTGTAGATCTTCAAGCAGCTTCCATTGCCGTTGTCGGTGCTGGACTTGAGAGCACACTTGCTTCCTACAAGCTTACGATCAACGTGCAATATGCGAACAAAACGAACTTAACTGCAGCAATTGTTGCCGCAGAAACCCTTTACAATGCTTCGGTGGAGGGAACACTGATTGGACAGTATCCGGCAGGTTCCAAGGCGACGCTTCAATCGGCGATTAACGCAGCCAAAGCAGTAGAGAACGACACAGCGGTGACTCAGGCACAGATCGATGCGGCAACGAGTCTACTTGTAGGGGCCGTAGACGCCTTTAAACTGACCGTGAATAAGCAGAAGCCTGAGGACTTAAATGGTGACAATCGGATTAGCGTCGGCGACCTATATCCAATTTTGATCCATTATGGTAAAACCTCGGCAAGCGCTGATTGGTCGACTGTTCGCCAATACGATGTCAATCAGGATCTGAAAATTGATTATCTCGATATGGCCGCAGTTGCTATGAAAATCGAATAAGTATCCAGCTTCGGGAGATTGGTTTTATTACACCAAATCTCCCGAAGCTTTTATATCAATGAACACTGCGAGGCGACCTCGAAGGACGGCGTAGTCGTTTATTTTGTGCAAAGGAGCATAGAAATGATAGCAATTAATAATCTGAAGTGTTGGAAAAGCAGGATTCCCTTATATATATTTTTGCTGCTGTGTATGCTCATAGCCCCATTACAGGCTCATGCCAATTCGGTACCGACGGCATCCGCTTACACCTTATCAGGTAATACAAGCCTACCAGAGGTAGGGGGCAGTTTCACGGTAACTGCGACAGCTCAGGTTTCGGAGTTATTTGCCTTCGAAGCTATATTTCGTTATGACCCTCAGAAAGTTAAATTGATCCGTGCAGATTCTGCTGCAAACGGAAATCTGATAAAACCTGATGGTGGTGAGGGGACAATCATTCTTGCCTGGTCCAAGGAAGGCAATGAACAGCTGACAAACGGTACCGTAAGAATGGCTGAGCTTACTTTTAACGTGCTAAAAGAAGGGGAGTCTGAGGTCATCTGGCAATCGCTAAGAATTGCAAATCGCAGTTTGCAGGAAGTGGCCGTATCCCCAGGAGTTTCATTTCGGACTAATATTCGAACTGAATCCAGTTCAGGCAACGTAGGGGATATAGGTGGTGTAAACGTACCTAATACGGATGGGATTGGGAAAGAGCCGGCTCTTTTAGCCCCAGATGCAGTCATTATCACGGATCCCGCTCAAACCAGTCAATTTTCGGCACAAGCAGTTAGCCTCACAGCCGAATCCGGTAATCTTGTACGCGTTGCTTTAAATGTGGAGCAAGTATTGAAAGAAATCCATTCAACTAATGGAAAATCGACTTTTGTCATCATGGTTCCAACCCAGGAGTCGGCATCCATTTCGGTGGATGTACCCTCCGAGGTTCTACAAGCGATTCAATCTAAAAGTGGGGGAAGTGGTTTTCTTGCCATTTCGAGCTCTGTCGGTATGTATAAACTGCCCATCGATCAACTCAAACTTGATGCGAGTTCGAAGGTCACGATAACGATTGCCCCCGTGTCAGAAGAACAAGCTCACGCGATGGGGACAATTATTGCTGATGAAGGCTTTACGCTAGCTGGTGCGCCAGTCGACTTCTCCGTTTCAATCCTAGATGCCTCCGGTCAAGCAACGGAGATGCATGACTATGAAAGCGCGTTTGCTGCTCGTACGTTACCTGCAGGGCATATGGATCCTGATAAATCCGCAGCGGTTTTATTCCGTGCAGACGGCACGTTGGCCCCGGTTCCAACCTTGTTCGTCAAGCAACCGGATGGCTCCTATATGGCACTTATCCACCGGATGGGAAATAGTACTTATGGGCTTATTACGGGGAGCCGAACATTTGCAGATTTGATCGGGCATTGGTCTAAAGGAGATATTGAAACCATGGCGGGCCGCTTGCTCATAAATGGGGATACGGAGGGAAGATTTCGTCCAGACGATGCGATAACCAGAGCCGAATTTGCTAAGTTGCTAACGAATGCGCTTGCCCTGCCGGACAAAGGTGATAGCATGACTTTCCGTGATGTAGAACCATCCGCATGGTATTCTCGTTCTCTCCTTACTGCGGTGTCCTTCGGCCTGATTAAAGGCTATGATGGAGGAGTATTCCATCCTGATTCATTTGTTTCGCGGGAGGAAATCGCCGTCATGCTGGATCGGGCACTTCACTTAACAGGATATCACTACGATGCACCTGCCAATTTCGCTCAACTGTTAGATATGGACCAACTAAACGACTGGTCGAAGGACGCTATTTACAAGATGTTGGGACTCGGCATCCTTATTGGGGATCAGGGGAATAATATCCAACCTTCACAATCGGCGACACGTGCGGAAGCGGCTGTTATGCTGAAACGCATGTTAATTAAGCTTTCTTTTATGAATGAGTAAGTGGAATTTGCACCAAGAGTCTTATGAACATGTGAATACTCTACATTCTGATTGAGCAATTCGATCGCAGTAAGATACAATGTAGAGAACGCTCTCAAATTGCCAAGGAGGTCCCTGCCCATGTATACAATGATGCTTGTCGACGACGATTATATTTCGAGGGAAGGCCTGCGAGATCTCATCGATTGGGATAGTCTGGGTATCGAGATTACGGGGGAAGCGGAAGACGGGGCGGAAGCTCTGCTCGTTGCCCGTGACCTGCGGCCAAATATCGTGATTACGGATGTTGTGATGCCAGTGATGGACGGCATTCAATTTGTAGACAAGTTGAAACAGGAGCAGCCTGCGGTAATGGTGATCATGATAAGCGCTCATCAAGACATTCAGTATGTGAAGGCTTCAATTAAATTGGACGCGATTGATTATATATTGAAACCTTTTAATCGAGAGGAATTAAAGCAGGTAGTAGCCAAAGTTGTCGCTAAGTTGGATAAAGAAAGAGCCGAGAAGCAATTGAAGGACGATGTTAGCCAATATTATTCAGGCAGCATCTCATCTACGGGATTGCCGGTTATTGTGGATTCCATAGAGAAGATTGTAGGATTGTGCTCCACAGGGCAAACAGACGGACTAACGACTGAGGTCCAGCAGCTCTTTATTACGATTCGGCAATTGAAAATGGAAAGCATGCTGTTCCTAACGACCATATGCAGTGAGCTATTGATTAAAGCGATACGCAAAGCATCCGTGCTTGTAGATTCTGCTATTGCGCAAGAGGTGAAAGAGTCCTTGCACCAATTCAGAACGATGCAGAGCCCTCAGCAAATCGAGTTGTTTGTACTCGAAAAGCTGATCTATTTGGAGATGGCTTCCAATGAGTTGCGAAAGGGCAAGTCCCGACGAATTATTCGAGATGTTGAGGGTATTATTCATAAAATTTACTATCAGAATCTGACCATTGGGCAGCTGGCGGCAGAAGTATTCATGTCTCCTGGGCATCTCCAAACGTTATTCAAAAAAGAAACAGGGCACACGATTAACGATTATATCACGCATGTGCGTTTAAAAAAGGCCCAGGAACTGCTCAAGGATGCCTCCATTAAAATATATGAAGTAGCCAATCAGGTCGGCTATCAGGACACACACTATTTTACCAAAATTTTCAAAAAAGTGGTGGGCGTCAACCCTATGGAATATCGGGAGAAAATGCTATGAGAAAAGTGTTAAACAAGCTCAGTGGCATCTACTATAACATCAACTTACGGACCAAACTGGTTATTTCCTATTTAATTCTAATTATTATTCCGGTTATGGTGTTGGTCTATTTCTCCTATATTACGATTCATAAATCAGTGGTTGAACAGACAGGCAAGGCATATTTGGAAACCCTGAAGCAGGCAGAGAAGAACATAGCCTTTGGCATTGAAACCGCCTATAACATTGCCGATTTGACGCAAAGCAATTATGATATTCAACTCATTCTAAGAACGGTTTCTGAGCGAGCTTTGACTTCAGGGGAAGTGATTGATTTCTTCAATCTGCTTAACAAAAATGTGAGCAATTACGTAGGCAAGAGCAATGTGCTCAAGGTTAGCTATTTTATGAAAGGCAACCCAACTTTTGTCTCGGCTAGCCCTAATTTTTTTGGCATAGATCAGCTTCAACTTGAAGCTGGTCTACAGCCACTTTTGGAAGGCAGAATCAAAGAAAAGTGGTTCTATGCAAGCGACGTGGAACATTTAAGTATCGTTCAGGGGGATGAAGTTCTCTTTATAAAAGAGATCAAGGATATCAACCGATTTCAGCACGTGCTTGGCTATGTGATGGTCGAGCTCGATGCCAAATTTATCTGGCAAATTCTAAATGATATTCGGCTTCCAGATGGGGCGGAAACAATGGTCATGTCTCCTAACAAGCGAATTGGAGCTACACAATTACTGGCAGGGGGAAGCGGTGTTAGCGACCTCTTTTTGAAGTCTTTGCCGGAAGAGGATGAGGGGATTGTCAGTTTCGGACCTGCGGAGAGAACCAATTATGCTGTTTTCAGCAAGGCGAAAGGTCTGGAATGGCAAATTGCCTTGCTCATGACGGAGAAGCATCTGGGGATGAACAGTAGGTGGATTCAGAACTTTATGCTCGGCTTGGCGGGGGTAGTCTCGATTATCGCGATCATTACTGCCTTCATTATTTCAGGAAGCATTACCAAAAGGTTGAAAAAGCTAGTGAAGCTTATTAAACATGCAGAAAAAGGTAGCTTTGAGACAGAAGATAATATCCGAGGAAATGATGAATATGCAAGATTGCAGCGTTCTTTTAACAAGATGAGCACGCGAATTAAAGCTCTCATTGAAGAGGTGTATCAGGCCCAAATTAGCAAACAAGATGCGGAGATGAAACTGCTGTATGCGCAAATCAACCCGCACTTTTTGTATAACACGTTGGATATTATTCAATGGAGCGCCCTACGAATAGACGCGAAAGAAATCGCAGAATTAACCGAATCACTTGCTAAGTTTTTGAGGTTGAGTTTGAACGAAGGCAAGGAGCATATCTCTGTTGCAGAAGAGGTAATGGAGGTCAGCAAGTATATGCAGATCATCAATTATCGCTATCGGGGAGCCATGCAGTTCATAACGGATGTCGAAGAGGGTCTGGAAGAGAAGATTATGATCAAAATGATTTTGCAGCCACTGGTTGAAAATGCCGTTATTCATGGTATCAGGCCCAAAAAAGGGAGGGCTGGGACCATCGTGGTCCGTGCTTACCAGGAAGGTGCCTATATGTATTTGGAGGTTATCGATGATGGCGTCGGGATAACGGCAGAGAGGCTTAAGGAGCTGTTTGAAACGGAGAGTAGAGGGTACGGCGTGAAGAACGTACATCAGCGTATACAAGTCTATTATGGTGAGGAATGCGGTTTACAGTTTTACAGTGAACCAGGCAATGGCTGTCGAGCAGTTGCAAAGTTAAAGACTTCGGGGAGCGTATAATCCGTATTTTTGTCAGTGATATCTTACTTCTGTCCTGTTGTGGCTGATAGGTACATTTACGTAAAATAAAGCTATACAACAAGGAGTTGAGGTGATGAAATGGCAAAGATTACACCCTCCCATGCGATTAAATCTCTAGACGCAGGTGTGATCCCCAAGACAAAAAATCGCCTGAAGGCAAGAATCGTACATAATCTAGATTTATATCTGATTATTTCGATCCCCTTACTGGTGCTTTTGGTTTACAGTTACGTCCCAATGCTGGGGATCGTCATTGCATTTAAGAACTATCGGGTATTCGACGGCATACTGGATAGCAAGTGGGTAGGGCTGGCTCATTTTCGAACATTGTTGAGCGATCCTAAATTTTTTAGCGTGTTGAGCAATACGATGCTGATCAATCTGTTCAAATTTATTTTTCAGTTTCCTCTGCCTATTATCTTGGCGCTGCTATTGAATGAAGTCAGGACGGGCTTTGTTAAACGTATGACGCAAACGCTCACCTACCTGCCACATTTTCTATCGTGGGTCGTTATTGCAGGAATTTTCGTGGATATCCTGTCCCCAAGTACAGGCATTATCAATGGCATTCTGAAGGCATTCGATATCTCGCCGATTTCGTTCCTTGGCGACGATAGTTACTTCCGAAGCGTGCTCGTCGCATCAACGGCGTGGAAAGAAACGGGTTGGAGCGCCATCATTTACTTGGCCGCTTTAACATCCATTGATCCTGATCTGTATGCCGCTTCCAGCGTTGATGGTGCAGGTAAGCTTAGACAAACGTGGCATATTACGCTCCCGGGCATATCGAGCACGATCGTCTTCATTATTATTCTAAGGGTATCTACCTTATTGGGCAGCGATACAGAACAGGTGCTACTGCTGTACAATCCCCTTGTATACAATGTTGGGGATGTCATCGGAACCTATGTATACCGCGAAGGGATTCAGAACGGCAGTTACAGCTATACAACCGCAGTCGGTTTGTTTGTATCCGTTATTGGATTTACCTTAATGGTTACGGCCAATAAGATTAGTCGCAAGTATTCGAACCGAGGGATATGGTAAATAAGCAGCAGAGAGGAGCAAATAGCTTTGTTCGACAAGAGGATGAAGACCGGGGAAAAGGTATTTACGGTTGTTAATTACACATTGTTGATAACAGTAGGTCTCATTTGCGTCCTACCGTTTATCACACTGTTAGCGAAATCGGTTAGTGAGGAAGCTTATGTCGTCAGCGGTCAGGTTAGCTTATGGCCAATGGGCTTTCAGTTAAAAGCTTACCAAGTGTTATTATCAGGCATTGATTTTCGTACCGCGTTTACGAACAGCTTGTTCGTCGCCGTTCTGGGTACAGCCATTCAAGTGTTCTTTACAGCTTGTGTGGGGTATGCCATTGCGAAAAGGGATTTGGTAGGCCGCAAAGCGATCAATATTCTGTATGTGTTCACAATGCTGTTCAACGGGGGAATGATCCCTACCTATATGGTCATTAAAAATACCGGATTAATTAACCATCTGTGGGTACTTATTATTCCTGGGATGGTGAGCGCTTTCAACCTCATTCTGGTACGAAATTACTTTGAGTCTCTGCCCTATAGCCTTGAGGAATCAGCGAGAATTGATGGAGCGGGCAATCTTACCATCCTATTCCGCATCATGCTTCCGATCTCCAAGCCTTTGCTAGCGACAATTGCAATTTTCAGCGCAGTAGGAATTTGGAACAATTACATGGACCCTTTAATGTATTTAACGAAAAAAGAGGTTCAGGTTCTGCCTTTATTTTTGCAAAACGTAGTGGCCGCTGCCAATAAGAATGGTTTGGAAAACCCTGAGCAATTGGCCAATATCGCATCGGAGACATTCAGAGCCGCAGCCATCTTTGTTTCTTCGATACCGATCCTGCTCGTTTATCCTTTTCTACAAAAGTATTTTGTCACAGGCTTAACGCTAGGTGCTGTTAAACAATAGCTACATATTTGAAGGGGGAAATAAATATGCGGAAAAGATTAAACAAATGGTCCACGACAACGTTACTAGTTGCACTTGCAGCCTCGGTATCTCTTGCTGGTTGCAGTAATGAAAAGACGCCAGAAAGCAAGGAAACGAAAGAGGCGACTGCTACCCAGGGACCGAAGCTGAATAAAGCGGCCAAAATTAGAATCGCCGTTCCCGATAATGCAGGAGTCAAGGGCTACGAGCAAGGAGCAAGCGCAAACGATAATCAATTTTTGAACATGATCAAAGAGAAAACGGGTTACACCAATATAGAATGGAACGTCATTCCGGCAGCGAATCAATTGGATACGTACAATTTGATGTTTGCTTCTGGTGATGTGTATGATCTGATTTATACGAGTGATCTCAATATTTTCAAACGTTTCAGCGCACAGGGAGCTCTCCTGCCAGTGGACGATGCGATTAAGCAATTCGGCAGTGAGGTCGGTAAATTAGTGACCGAGAATGCATGGACGGCTGTATCCCTGGAAGGGAAGAAATATGCCATTCCTGTCCCTCCTTTTCAAAAATTTGAAAATGTAGATCTTGGTGCAGGATTTCTAGCTAGACAAGATTGGATGGATAAGCTGGGTCTGAAAGCACCTAAAAACCTCGACGAGTTATATACCTTCTTAAAAACGATGAAGGACAAAGATCCAAGCGGAAAGGGAACCATCCCTTACGTAGCAGCAGCTGGCAATAACGGGAATCCACTTGATGGGCTAGATGTCATTACCGCCGCTTTCGGAATGTCCGGCATCAATAACCTCGCTGTCCCTTTCATTGTTAAGGATGGCAAGCTGGTTGATGCGCAGGATGTGAATCTGAAGGATTTGCTGACCTACCTGAATAAGCTCTACAAAGAAGGCTTGATTGACAATGAGTACCTATTCAACAAAACACAGCAAGTGACGGAGAAGATGTCAGCGGGGAAAGCAGCAGCCGTGTATGCAGGCTACTGGGATCCTGCAACCTACCAAGCAGGTTTAAGTAAAACAGATGCTAATGCGAAGTTAAGCTTCTTGCCAACAGTAGAAGGAAAAGATGGACAGAAAGGCTATACGATGCCTGCGCCTGTATCCAACTTCTATATCATTCCAAAAAGTTCGAAAAATGCGAATGAAGCTGTGGATCTATTGAACACCTATTTGAAAGATAAGGATTTGCAGAAGTTTGTGAATTTCGGTAAAGAAGGCGTTCACTATGACATGGTCAATGGCGCACTGACTCCGAAGAAACCTGCCTATGATCAAATCATCTATAAACTGTACTACAGAATGTGGAACACTCCAGACATTTGGTTGCCTAACGCATTGCTTGGCGGATATGAGCCAGCTATGAAGAGCTTTGCGCAAGCAGGTGCGCAGCTGACTGCATTCAATATCAACCAATACAGACCCCAGACGGAAGTCGAACTTGCCAAGGGGAGAGCGTTGATCGACCTGAGAAATGAGTACGTCGCCAAAATCATCAATGGCGCATTGCCGCTTACTGCACTGGATGAGTATTTCAAAAAGGCTGACGCGGCTGGCAGACAAGATGTTATCAAAGCTTCGCAGGATTGGTTTACCAAAGAAGGCAAGGCGATTCATGATAAATTGAACAAGAAGTAGTGTCGGGAAACAAGAGTAGAGCAGTTCACCTTAAAGGGGAACTGCTCTTTAATATTGTGCGGCCTTAAGTCTTCGCTAGGCGGCCAGTCGCCTGGTAACGCTGGTTCAAGAATGCTGAGTCAACATAGTGAGTTAGTCGGATTGAAGCATGGTGAATTTACTATGCTAGAGGTGAATAGATGGATTATCTACAGCTAAATTTATGGATTTTCAGGTAATACGTAGAATAGATGGAGAAGATACAGTTAATTTTAGCCATTCTACCCAATCTGAGCAAAAGGGGCAATTTTAACTACAGGTTATACAGCTAAATCGAGTTTTCAGGGAAATATCTCATGAATAGCTGTATATTTTCCAGTTAAAGCCAAATATTGCGAACTAAAAACTCCCTTTCCCCTTCTTTTCAGAGAGAAGGGAGTTTCGTGCACTCACTTCAGCTTGAACAGTTGACGAGCATTTTCGCTGAAAATTTTCTTTTTCTTCTCAAGCGGGAGTCGTTGCAGGATCTTCGTGGGATCATCGAAATCCCAATGCGGATAGTCGCTGGAGAATAGCAGCATATTCTCTGCATCGAACATGTTGAACATCGCTTCGAGGTGCTTGAAGTCATCTGGTTCCTCGATCGGCTGCGTCGTCAAGAAGCAGTGGTCGCGCACATACTCGCTCGGCATTCGCTTCAGCCATGGTGTAGATGAGCGTAAGGCTTTGAAGTTCTTGTCCAGCCGCCAAAGCAGTGGAGGTAACCAGGTGACGCCGCCTTCACAAAACACCACTTTAAACCCTGGATACTTCTCAAACACGCCTTCGCAGACAAAGCTAACCAAATGAGCCATAAAGGTTTGGGGCAAGCAAGTATGCCACTGCAAATAATTTGACACATAGCCGACTGCAGTTGGTGGGTTAAAGGTACCTGCGCCTTCGGCGCCTGGGTGGATCACAAGCGGAAGCCCATTGCGCTCACATGCTTCGTAGATCGGATGGAAGAAACGCTGACCGTACGGCATCCGGGAACCCCCGATCACACTGACAGCGACGATGTCTGGATGTGGACCGACCCGGTCAATCTCGCGCGCGGCCTCCACCGGATCTTGTGTGCCGACGCACAGGTATCCTTTGAATTTAGGGCTAACGGGCAGCCATTCGGCGATTAGATAATCGTTGTAGGCCCGGCATACAGCTGCCACGTGATCGGTGTCCGCATAACCAGACACGCCAATAATTGAATCGGAGCACAGCAGCGCGTAATCAAGGTTAAACGGTTCGACCAGGTGTTCGAGCATATAATGCGGATCGGATCCCAATGGTAGACCGCTAGGTGGATCCGCATCTTTGCGCTTACTCCCAATTGGTGATGAGTAGGGGAGTCCAGCATTGGGTAAACCGAACCTCTCGGCATGGCTTCTCCAAGGCTCATCAAGATAAGGGATCAAGTCGTTTCTACTGCGGAACTGATTGTGCACATCACAGTCGATGACAGACAATTTCTCTTTGTTGGGATTCATCTCATATCTCCTCCTTATTAACCAATCACGATACCAATTTGTCCATCTTCAACGACAACGGGGTAGGTGCGTGTCCGCACTTTTTCACTGAACAATGATTTACCCGTCTTGAGATCGAACTCCCAGCCATGCCAAGGGCAACGTAATATTTCTTGGTCGCGCCCATAGATAAATTCATAGACTTGAGATTCAAGGGTTGTTCCACAAACCACTCCTTTGCATAACTCCGCCCCTTGATGCGGGCAATAATTATGCACGGCATAATACTCACCTTTCACGTTATAGACCCCGATGGAGCGTTGTTCAATTTGTACGATTTTGAATGCACCGGAAGGAATTTCTTCGATGGAAGCGACCGGATATATGGCCATAATGTTCAGCCCCCTTAAGCTTTGTTAGTTCAATATTAAGTGAATAGCTGAAAAATAACTATTGCGGAAACAACTCTTTTTTGTATAATTCTAAGGTATAGACGGGAAGGGGGAACTGTGGATGATGGAGCTTGTATCGGTGTTTATTGATGATATGAACGTGGAGTGGCAGAAGGAGGAGTCCGCGACTTTAACGGACATGTTGATTCTTGTGACTCATGGCAAAGTGACATATATCGTGGAGAATGAACCAGTTCATTTGGAAAAAGGTGATTTTCTATACATTCGGCAAGGTGTGATGCGCTCAGGTACGAATGGGCCAGATGGCCCGCATGTGAAGTATTCGTCGCATTTTCATCTGCACGCTGGGCAGGCTGGACAAGAAATGAAAGCGTTCACTAATCTTGAACCCTACCGAAAGGTGAAGGCCCAGCAGTTTGACTACGTCAAACAGCGGTTTAGTACGCTTGCGCAGCATTGGTTCGGGCAACGGGAGCATGCTGACATCATCTGTACTGGAATCGCTATCGAACTGTTCGGCTATTTCGTGCAGGAAACATCGGAAGAGCGCTTTGGCTTTGCGAAGCTAAGGCTTATGCGCGAGGTGCAGGACTATATCTCGGCCCACTACCGTGAACGGATCCGTATTGAGGAGCTTTCCCAACTCGTGGACCGGGCTCCCAACTATGTAACGCAAACATTCAAGGAAGTGACGGGCATGACACCGATCACTTATCTGCATCATATTCGAGTGCATTCGGCACGCGATCTGATCCTTAACACTCGAATGACAATAGGGGAGATTTCGGAGTATTTGGGGTACAGCGATCAGGCGCATTTCAACCGTGTGTTCAAAAAAATAATGGGCCACCCGCCTTCAGCGGTGCAGCGGAAAGTCCAAAGAGGTGGCTTACGATGAAGCTGTTTAATCGGCTGCATTCGATCCAATTCAAGCTAACACTTACCTTTCTGCTCATATTGCTGCCGCTTGTTAGCGTCAGTGTTTTCGCTAATAACTATTCCCAGTCGATTCTGGACGATCAGATCGGCGATCGCACGCGGGGAGCGCTACTGACGACTCTTGAGTACGTGGATCAGTTGACTAGTAACATGGATCAACAAACATTGCTTATCGCGTTGAACTCGTCCATTGTCGATATTTGGAACAATATTGATAACCCCCTCAGCCCCGATCATCTGTACGGACTACATACGGTTCAGCAACAGCTGTCCGCACTTACAAATGTGAATGGCTCGATCAAAGAGGCGTTTATCATTCATGGGGAAAGCGGGAATGGTGTATCTACGAAGAACGGAGGCGTAAGATGGCCAGACGTGAAGCAGGAGTTCTGGTTTAAGCAAACGGTGAACTCGAATGGCGGACTCGTGGTACATGTACCTACGGCTAAAGTAGGTGGATCGTCGGCCTATCTGAATAACGATATGATTTATTATTCTCGGCTTCTCGATGTGCAGAGCAATAGCAAGGAGCCGAACGTGCTCGTGCTTGCGGTGGACAAGGCTTCCTTTCGCAAAATCATTCAACATCTCCAGACCTCTGATAATATGAACATCAGGCTGTCTTATAATGACGGTTTCGTGTTGGAGACAAATCCTGGTGCCATACACGGGAATGGCAATGAAAGCGATGTGATGTCGATTAAAGAATCGAGCAATTTCTGGTCAATCGAGCTGGATCAACCGCGCTCGGAATTGTTCCGGCTGACGCATAGGCTGCAACAGTTTACGTATTTGATCATCGTTATCAGTATCATCATGGCGGTATGGATTGCATGGCTCGTCTATGTGGAAATTTCTAAGCCTCTCCAGAAACTGTTGGTGGCGTTTAAGCAGTTCAGCAGCGGCAGCCTGAACACACAAATCGTACATCGCCGCAAGGATAAATTTGGAGCCGTCATGAACGGCTTTAACCGGATGGCAGAGGCCCAGCGGTTATTGATCGAAGAGGATTATGAGAAGGAGCTCCGGCTCGCCAAATCGGAGTTCAGCCTCCTGCAATCGCAGATCAATCCACATTTTTTATACAATACGTTAGATTCAATCTACTCGGTTGCCTTTAAAAATAAAATTCACGAGATTAGCGAAATGGTTATCAATCTTGCTCGATTTTTCCGGGTCAGTCTCGGTAAGGGACGTGAGACGTTTACACTGGAAGAGACGGTTCAGCACCTGATGTACTATATCCGGGTACAGCAGATTCGGACGGATCATTTTACAGTTCAGATAATGCTGGAGGAATCAACCAAGTCGATGCAAATCCTAAAGCTGCTCCTGCAGCCTGTTGTGGAGAACGCAATCATACATGGACTAGAACGAAACTCCAATGGTGGCGAGCTGCGGATTAGCTCTAACCTGGCTGGCGGATCCCTCCTGATACAGGTGGAAGACACAGGCATGGGGATTTCGCCCGAGAAAATGAATCATTTGAGCAGTGAGCTAAGCGCGATTACAAGCCATTCGTATCGGATTTCTAAGAGCTCTCCGCCAGATATGTATTTTGGACTGAAGAATGTGAAGTCACGGCTCAAACTGTACTACGGAGAACAGGCAGATCTGCAAGTGAACAGTGTGGAAAATAAAGGTACTCGGGTCACGATTACGATTCCAATAGGGAAGGACGAAACGCTATGAAGTTGTTAATTGTGGAAGATGAACTGTATGTCCGAGAGAGACTGGCGGAGGGGATCGAGTGGTCCGAGGTGCAAATTGAACTGGCGGCGGCCGTCTCAACGGGTAAGGAAGCGATGTCCGTGCTTCAGAATGATCATATTGATATCGTGCTGACGGATATTCGGATGCCGGAAATGGACGGATTGGAACTGGCGAAGATGGTCAAACAGCTCTACCCGCATATTAAGCTGTTGATTCTGACTGGTCACGACGATTTTGACTACGCTCGGGAAAGTATTGAGCAAGGCGTATTCAAATATTTAATCAAGCCGGCAGAGAATGAGCAGATTGTAGAGGCTGTGCTGGAAGCGAAACAGCTGCGGGAAAAAGAATTAAACGAAAAGCATAATTCCACGCTGCTGGAAATGAGATGGAAGGAACATCTCCCTCACTTGAAAGAGTTGTTTTACAAAAACTGGTTGAACGGCCGGTATTCCGCTTGGGAAATCGATCGCAGGGGTCATGATCTAGCCATACGGCTAGAGAATCGAAAGGCGCTGCCGATTATTCTGGATATGGATCCGATACCTGAGGGAAACGAGCGGTTTGACGTGAAGGACCGACAGTTGGTGCAATTTTCGCTGTTTACGATTGCTCGGGATGTGCTGGAGAATGAGAATTGTGTTGTCGTACAGGATGACGATAGCTTGACTGCAGCTATCTTCTTCGCTTCTACGGACGAAGGGGACGAGGCGATGAAGGGGCTGGCGAACGGGCAGATTCTTGCGCTTCTGGAGACAGTGAAAGATACTTTAAAGCTGACTGCAAGTGCGGGCATAGGTACTCCTGTGGCTGAAAGCTCCTCGCTGCCCCGTGCTTATAAGATGTGCCGTCTTGCCCTGCAGGAGAGACTAATTCTTGGCAACGGCGTAGCAATTCCCTATCGTGATGACACGCCTGAAGAGGATTCGTGGGACGCTCTGCAAGAGATCGAACGTGAGTTTGAGGCGGTGATTGAGGCGGGCAGCCAGGAGGAGCGAAGAGAGGAACTCGTCCGTCGTATTATGGAGACGGGGTTCGCCAGTGGTATACCCGTAGTGGAAGCGCGAGAGGTCTTGTTTCGGATGGCTTGCTTACTTGCACGGATTGTGCACTCGCAAGGTTGGACGCTGCGTAGTACGCTGAAGAACGAGTATGAGGACTTCGAGTCGTACACGTCCTTACTTACCCGAGAACAGATTGAAGGCTGGCTAAATCGGATGGCGGGCCGGATCAGTTCAGCCATCGCACAGCGAAGGCAGTCCAGCTCGCAGCGGACCGCACATGAGGTCATGCGATTTATTCAAGAGCATTTGCATAAGGAAGAGCTGAGTTTGCATGTTGCAGCGGAAAGCATGTACATCAATTATTCGTACTTAAGTCGAATTTTCAAAGAAACGATTGGGGAATCATTCTCCAGTTATGTGCTGCGGCTTCGGATGGAGCGGGCCAAGGAGTTATTGAGCACAGGAGTCAAGGTATCAGACGCTTCGGAGCAGGTTGGTTACCGTCATATGAACTATTTCTCCAAAAGCTTCCAGAAGTTCTGGGGAGTTAAACCGAGCGAGGTTAACAAATAAGGGCCAATCCAACGATTGGCTTTTTTTCGTCGGAGTGATGATGCGCTGCAATATGAAATATCGGGAAAACATACAGCTAATTCGGTAAGAATTCTCAATTCTATAGAAGTAACTGTAAAAACTACATCTAATTTCAAGCGATTGCCTCAGAAACAGCAGAAACTCTTAAATTAGCTGCACATTTGGACCTCTGTCAAGAAAGTAGACACCTAATAAGAGAAGTTAACTAACGCTTTTGTAGTAAAGTTCTTCAAATCGATCCGGCGAGACATAGCCCAAAGAACCATGGATTCTTTTACGGT
>NZ_JABMKY010000025.1 GCF_013204845.1 Paenibacillus qinlingensis | reverse complement strand
GTCTTCGCTGAGATGTTCAATTCGTCTGCAATTTCCGTGATCGATTTACTGTGCTGTTGAATGTACTTAACCGTTTCTTCTTTAAACTTTTGATTGTAACGCTGACGGGGTTGGCTCATCTCGGACACCTCTTAAATTTGGATAGTTTTATTATCTAACTCCCCAATTCGTTGTGTCCACTATTAAGTCTAATTGCAAAAACCACCAAATCCTATTAATTAACTGGAGTTTATGTAGTTATTTGCTGAGTTCAGGACTAAATGATGGAAATAGCTGGAGTTTTTCCAGTTAAATTTTAATTGGTACATCGGATGTGGTATTCGACTGTATGGATTAAGTTTATGGATCAAGTACATAGATCAAGTGCATGAATCAAGTGCATAGATCAAGTACATAGATCAAGTACATAGATCAAGTACATAGATCAAGTGCATGAATCAAGTGCATGGTTTAAGTGCATGGTTCAAGTTCAAGGATCAAGTGCATGGTTCAAGTGCATGGTTCAAGTGCTGATGGACTTCAGCAAAAGCTTGCGTAAAATCGGCACAAGCTGTTCATGTAATCCATCCACATTTGGAACAACGATAGAGCTTCTCCCATACATATTACGCATCGCATTCCGCTGTGTTTCGTGCACGGTGCCATTCGCCAGAAAAACGCTGATCACCTCAACACCCATGCGTCTTGCTTGCAGAACGGCTTCGTGTGTATCCAGGATGCCGACATCGTTATAGTTGGCTGCCGAAGGCTCCCCATCCGAGAACACGAGGAGGATGCGCTGCCGCTCTGTGCGCCGCAGCAGCCGCTTCATCATCTCGCGAATTGCAAAGCCATCGCGATTGTCCTGCTGCGGCTCCAGCTGCATCAGAGCCGCTCCACTCCCGGCCGCGAGGCAGGAACCGAAGTCCACCGCAACCTGGAACAGGTTCGGTGCCTCCTGCTCAGTCACGCGGTCCGCGTCCTCCCAGAATCCCACTATTTCGTGGGGGATTCGCAGGTTTCGGAGGGTCTCGTGGAATAGCACGAGACCGAGCTTGGTTTCGTCCATTTTGTCATACATGGACGCTGAGCAGTCGACGAGCAGCGCGAACGCTGCGTCGAGCTGGGGTACCGGCGCACGCTTCTTATAGAAGAGGCGCGGCAGCTCTTGCGTGACGGCTCGCGTTAGCCGCTTGTCGAGCCGCCCGAACAGTCGATCGCCGCGCGGGGCGATCCGCCTCTGCTCCAGCGTGCGCCGTATCGCACGCTGCAAGGGCTTCGCGAGCGGCGCTGCGCGCTCGCTCAGGCGCCTGAACCCGTCCTCCTGCGCAGCAGTAGGACGTTCAGGCAAGAGCCAGGTCGCCGTCGCGTACGCGGCGACCTCGCCCTCCCCGTGCCCCGCGGCAGCGGGCACGGAAGGCCCTTGGCGCCGCTCAGCGGCGGCGCCGGTGCGCTGGGCGCGCTGTGAGCGCCCCTGGGTGATGGCGAGCGCCTGGTCGGCAGCATCGCCCTCACGGGGCGCAGAACCCTGCGCGGCGGTACGAGCGCCGCGCTCCAGTTCGAACCGCAGCAGCCCGGGGCTGCGGTCGCTGCTCTCCCGATGCCAAGTCGGCATTCGCTCTTGGCCGGGCAATTGACGCTCCCCCTCTTGATCGGGGAGCACATCATCGTTAGCTAGCCGCTTTGCGCGCTTCAGTTCGCCTTTATAATCAGCAGGCAGAGGATCCGCGATGCCGCTTCCCTGCTGCGTCCAGAAGTACGCAGCTACCGCATCACGCTCCAACCACGGGGACAGCGTCTCCAATAGGTGTTGGCACAAAGCCGCGACCTGAGTCGTATGCGTTGCTTCTTCTACTTGTTCTAGCATCGCATAAAGACCACTCAAGCGGCTAGACAACTCGTTCCAAGTCGCAGAAGAGGACGATTCACCCTGCCATGACTGGCCAGTGAACCAACCATATACGATCAACAACAACGCATCCGCCAACTCACCCTTGCTCATATGCGTTCGGAGCTTATGCCCAAAATATCCGCCTAAGATATGATGCCGATGTGCAAAGACGGCTCCCATGCCAGGACGTTGCGTGCGGCAAATTCGCTCCAAGCGCATATCCTCACATAGTGCAAATAAACTATTCGCCAGTTTCGGAAATGTGACACTCGCACAGTAGTGCAGGTAGTCAGTGACTGCCTCCTTCCCTGTAAACCACGCACTGCCTAAGCAGCGCAAATACACATCGCTTTTCATACCCGCTATTTTGTCACGAAGCGGATAATCCCACCAGAACTGACTCACTGTCATTTGCAAAGCAGTCTCGTCATAATGCGCGTGAAATCCAGCCTCGACTTCCAGCTTTCCACGCTTCGTAAATAAACGAGCCAAATCCACCAACTGCATATGAAGCAGCGCATCGATTTTATCGTCCAATCGGCTAAGGCTTCCTACGAACATGTTGCTACAGTAACGTTTCAGCTATATTCATCACAGCTGCACGTTCCCTTTCATCCTCTAGCTTATCCGCAATTGCCCGAGTAACTGCCCGCATTGGCGGTATATAAGCAGCCAAATCACACGCGTCTAACAAAGCTCTAATCGAACCCGCTTCATCCGGCAGTTGCCCCATTTCAATCAGGGAGAGCAAATCAGCGGATAGTTGAACGAAGGTGCGCAACAGCTTGTCATCACGCAACATCGAACGACTTTTTAACAACTGAAACAATAATTCTCCTTGCAAATAAGGTACTTCCACTGTGACAAAACGATTTTTCAGCGCTTCATTTAACGGAACGGTGCCAATGTAGCCTTCATTTATCGCTGCGACAACTCTAAAATTCGGGTGCGCAGTAATCACTTCACCTGTAAACGGGTTTGTTATGGATCTACGGTGATCCAGCACGCCATTGATTAGAGGCAGCGTTTCAGGCTTGGCCATATTGATCTCATCGATATAGAGCATGTGCCCTTTAGTCATCGCTTTCATAATTGGACCAGGGATAAAAGCAATCTGACTCCTGCCTTGCTCATCATGGGTAAGCGTTTTGAAGCCAAGCAGCGCCTCCGCATCCAAATCCGTGGAACAATTCACGCTGTGCATGGGGAGATGAAAGACAGCGGATACGTGTTCAGCGAGCTTCGTTTTACCAGAGCCAGTCGGCCCCTTTAGGAGTACGTTTTTGCCTAGATATAGGGACAAGATGGCATCTGTGAGCAGTTCCTCTGTGGGGGCTTCATATGCCGCAATTCCGATTAGCTTACTATCCTCGGCTGTATGAAGGATCTGCTTAAGCTCCTCCAAACGCGTTCGGACCTCTGGTGGTAGTACATCTATTTTCGATAAATCTGTCATCATCGCGTAGGTAATCCTTTCCTGATTGCAGTATTCTCTAACTATTATCAGGAAAGCGCGAATTGTCAAGCTTCGTCAAGTTAACCAAGGCTCTTCAATGACGGAATGAGCATAGAAAGCCATAGCTTCACCACAAGAAGGGCAGCTTGGTTTAGACAATAATTCATTGTATACCTGTGCCATACTATAGGCCGTTTCATAATTAATTGCGATCATCACGTCTTCTTTATGCACGTATTCACATATTCTCGAGGAGCAGTAGGCGCGAACCTTGTATTTATTACTCATTTGGGGCTATTGAATGTATACTGCACCATTGTATTAAACTCGTGCAAGTACATATCCATACGTTTATTTTTTCGCTGCTGCATGTCGTAGTACATCATCCGGTTCACAAACAAAGCATTTGACGAAATGAAAATATGTGAATCCGGATAAATACGTGTTAATACATGTCGAATTACATTCATGCTTTCACTAGGCAAAGGCTTGGCAGATACCCAATCCATTTGAGCGCCCATGCCTGAACCGAATAAGCCCGCTTCTGTCGCTGGGTCGTTATACTTGCTTAATTGTTTAGCTTGTTCGTTCATACCCTTATCCTGAAATTCCCCTGTATCAACAGCTACATAAATATTCGTATCCGTCATTGCAATGCATGATGAACCCAAATGAGCCTCTTGCATCACTTGATCTGCTAATTCGCGGTTCATGGAAAGGTATGTATTGTGATGTGGATCCTCTTCCTCGATGCGTGTTTGACCTACCTTTGTGGCAGGTGCTGCGTCTTTCACATGGTCTCGAAGCTTCGCATCTCCAGAATCTGATAATCCGACACTTTGGATAGACAGCGATGCTTTTTCTAGTTGATTTGAGTGATGTACTGAACACCCCGTCAAGCCGACGAAGGCAGCCGTCATGATGACTGACATTTTCACAGCTTTCATCGTCATTCCCCCTATTTCTCTGTATGTATTACTTGTTCGGGAGCCCATCCGCTTCCTTGGTATACGCAATAAGCGCAATTTCGTAGCCTAATTCCTCTTTCATGCGAGTTTCTAGATTGCGAAGATCTTGCATTAATTCTTCATGAATACCTAAATTTGCAAAGTGATACGATTCCATTTCCATATTCAAATGCCCCCTTCCCTATTTTCAAATGACACTATTGTTAATATGGTCCATTTCCCTTATTTTTACTAAACTTCTCCATGAAAAAATGACAGTTCATCTTCTGCTCCCTAGCTCCAATTAGAAAATGTGATTCAGCACTTATTTACATGAGTTATGCAAATCGTGGTAACACCTAGTATTTCTGCGATGATGTAGACGGTTAGGTGAATCACAAAAAAACCTCCATCGTCATCACCCAAGTTGAGTGGTTTCGAAGAGGTTCTTATCACTTTACATCTAATCTTCTTTTTTCCGTGTCTCATCCATTTCTTCTAAAAGCTTACGAACGGCTTCCGGATCTACGTTTCCTTGATCATGAAAAGCTCTAAGCTTCTGAAGGAGCTCCGCTGCGATAGCCTCATCCTCGGATTGTTCAGCTTCATGGGAGGGGTCCCACCAGATATAGAAGCCTTCAGGCCCATTTCGTAAGAAGGAAGCGTTCCAATGCTCAGGATAGGCATACCCTTGCTCGCCAAATATCATACCAAGCACATCATCATTCTCAATTGGCATTAAGTAATGAAAGGACTCTGGCACTCCTGTATTTGTGAAGTCCCGGTGCATATACGCGTAGTGCAAGTAATGTTCGCCGGTCTCTGAATCCTTCGATATTTCATACAGATCTAACTCTGTTTGCAACAATTCCTTTACGGAAATAATGCGAGTCGCAATCGTTTCAGCCGATATTTTCTGTTGTTGTGTTAAAGATGCTTCCATTTGACTCTCCTCCTATCTTCAAGCGGTTTCCTTGCAGGTGAATTGGACTACGAATCCGATCTTCGTGTGGATTCCACTAATCCATCACGCAAAGAGCGTTTCGGCAGCTTCCATTTGTAGTTAACTGAGAACATGCGCAAAATGATGATAAGTGCAAAAAGAATGGCTAACTGCCATGTGCCCTGTGACCAACCAAGCCCAACTAACGCTCCTGCTAGCATACCCCATACCGCATAAATTTCATCTTTGAGCACCAATGGTTTCCGACCTGCAAGCACATCGCGGACCATACCTCCGCCAATCCCAGTGAGTACCGCGGCAACGATAATGGCACTTAATGGGTGGCCCATATTCGTCGCATAGAGCGCCCCTTGGATTGCGAATGCCGCTAAGCCAATAGCATCGAAGAAGGCTTCCCAGGTTTTCCACATTCGAATATATTTCACTGGCATAAGGAAGACAGCCGTCATCGCAAATAAAGCGATTTGAAAATACATCCCTTGCTCCCATAGAAGTACAATCGGTTTTCCGATAAGCATATTGCGAATGATCCCACCGCCAAACGCGGTAACAAGCCCAAGTACATACACACCTAAGATATCATATTCTTCTTCCATCGCCACGATCGCACCACTAACTGCGAAGGCGATCGTTCCGATGATACTAAATAACTCCCAGTTCACTTGCTTGCAGCCCCTGTCTACTCAATGTCCCAGTTCAATTTCACTTCATCGCCCGTTTGCGACGAACGGTAAATCGCATCTAGGATCAAATTATTCGTGTAGCCTGTCATGACAGACGTTATCGGCTGAGTTCCACTCGTGATACTGGACAAGAAATGCTGCACCATACGTGCACGTGGATCATCATTCGCTGCAGGAGCCGAAAGTTCCGTTTCCACGATCCGATCAAATTTCTCAGCAAAAAGCTTTCCTTTTGCACCTTTCAAATACGCGCCGCCTTCCGAACCTAACAACTGTACGACTGGCAAGTTATCCGTCTCCAGTAGGCCTGCCCAACTGACATCCAGGGAAAGAGTTGCCCCATTGTCAAACTTAATCAAGGCTGTTGCTAAATCCTCGACATCAAATTTCCCTTCCCAATTCGGAGCTCCCCATGTGCCAATCCCTTGCTTGCGCGGTCCAAACTCCGCATAGGTTGATCCATATACGGAAACCGGCTTTGGATTCCCCATTAAATACAAGGTAAGATCTAACATATGTACACCAAGATCGATTAAGGGACCTCCGCCTGATTTATCCATTTGGGTGAACCATGTTCCCCATCCTGGAATGCCTTTACGTCTCATATAGCTTGCTTTCGCATGATAAATGTGACCTAGCGCACCTTTTTCCACTTGCTCCTTCACAGCTATGGATGCTGCCTCCCAACGCATTTGATGAGGAATCATGAGAATCTTGCCTGATTTGCGCTCTGCTTCAACAATTTGACGAGCTGATATTAAATCGATCGCCATCGGCTTTTCCAACATGACATGCTTGCCAGCCTCTAACGCCTTTACGGCAATTGGTGCATGCCATTCATTCGAAACCGCAATGACAACGGCATCAATCGACGGATCCGCTAACAATTTATCTGAATTTGCATATACCTGTTCAATGTTATGATCTTTCGCTCTCATTTCAGCAAGCGGCAAATATACATCTGTCACCCCAGCAAGCTGCGCCCATGGGATCGTTTTAAACGTTTCCATGTGTACATTTCCGATATTTCCTGCACCAATAATCCCAATGCGAGTTGGTTTTGTTTCTGTCATTTCTGTGACCCTCCAGAACCTGTTAGAATACAATCTTATCTATTATAAATGGGGTTAACCCTCCCCGCAACCACGAATCTGGCCCTCTAAAATTTATCTTAGCGGAACTAGCCCTGTAGCGCTATTATTCACATATAATAAAATGCTAAAACTTTTTTAATAGTTGAACGCAAACATATTTAACATTTGAAATGTATCCTAAATAGTGTAAGGCAGCAACAAAGCAGCACTTACCGTGTAAAGGAGGTTTTTGAATATGCAAGCAAACACAATCCGTTTCAAGAATAAATCGATCCCTGTGATGAATTTTACTCATAAACGTTCCCAAATGGCGTTACTTTCAACGAAATTGAAGGAATACGAACTACATTTTGAATTTCGCAGAAAATTAAAAATGATCTCGATGATCGAGATCATTGGTGATGTAGCTATTTTCAAATACAATGATGGTACCAAGTTGTACTTAGAAGTTTCCTAATTGGATGGTGGAAAATATTCTTTACTCAGCTGATCAAGCTCCTGCAGAGAGCGTCGGGCCCATGCTTCCATGTCTGACAGCTTATCGATCTGAGCCAATAGCGCTCTCTTCAGAGACACTTGGTAATCTGGTACCTCACCCGCATAAGGACGAATCGTTGCAATCGGCATTAATGCGATCTCTTGATGGGATAATGCCCTTCTTTGATGAAAAAAAGCTACGCTTGGATCCATCGGATTATGTAAATCTCCTTGTGTTGGGTGATCCTTCACGGCAAGAATTCGAACAGCCGCCTTCATGCTGGATGACATTTCTACAACCTCACCATAATAAACCCCTGTTTTATACTCAGCGATAACGCGGTCTCCGATTTGAAAGCTCATTGTCTACTCCACTCCTATTCTCGTTCTACTAATGGCATTAGCCTGCGGTATAGCTCATCCACGGATTGCATCCGATATATATATTGTTTCTCTTTTCCAGGTTCGATGACGACAATGCAAGGGACACTTGCAATTTGCCATTCTTGACTGATTTGAGGTAAAAAATTGATATTACATTTCACTAACGGCATGTTCGGCTTCATCGTAAGTATAATGTCCAGCATGCGCTCAGTTACTTTACAGGTACCACATAACGGCGTGTACATAAAGACAGCAAACGATTTTTCGTTATCTTGGTTTACTTTGAATTGCAATTCTTGTTGAGATAACTCTTGCATCTTTATGCCCCTCTTTCATCTAGCCATACTAAGCTTTCAAACGCATAGTCGATTAGATCAGAAAAATCATCAAGATGACTCTCATCAATTTTGCGGCCAAAGGATAATGTAATGAGGTTGCGGTACTCCTCTGGTTGTTCTCCGAACAAATACGAAATTTGCTGGGTAATACGAGGACGTTGCTCCCAAATGGCATTCAATTGCGCTGCAATCATCGGACAATCGATTTCTGGATCATTCACGTGCGTGTGCAGTTTAATTAACAACGTGCAACCGGGCTTAGCCGTAGGATTTTCTAATATCTCAGCTGCCAAATCACTCAAATGAACATGTAAATGAATTTCCGCTTTATTCGGTAATCCCACTTGTCTAGCAAATTCAATAGCAAATGTGCGAGACATCGAGGACAAGTCAATCAAATCTTCTCTTCGTGTTATGATGATTTTACCTTCCAAATCCAAATCATAGACGGCCCCTTCGAGTACAACTTTGATATTGTCATAGATCGTCGGATCAAACATCCCCACACACCTTCTTTCATCTTTTCTTTGATTCGATTATACTATGGATATACCACGTAAAGAAGGTGTTCTTATGTCAGACAAGCCTCAAGACCAGCAAGCCGACCAGGTCGAACCACAAGGTGTCAAAAAAGTAAGTTTAGCCGACGCGATCAAAGCCAAACTAGCTCAGAAACAAGCGGATCAAGCCGCAGCACGTGCTAACCCGAAAGCAGCAGGAAATGCGAATCAAACTGCGAAAAGTCAAATGACCAAAAAAGTAAATAACCAACGCCGTCGCACCGGCGGCAGCTAGACAACACTTTGTGTAGCTAAAAGCGCCCTGAAAGTAACACTTCAGGGCGCTTTTCACTTTATTTCTTACGCGTAATGAATTTCGCGCTGTTTTTTCACATCTTCGCTTTCCAAATACTCATCGTACGTAAACATTTTATCGATGAGACCTTTTGGCGTAAGCTC
Organism: Paenibacillus qinlingensis; assembly: GCF_013204845.1. GTDB lineage: Bacteria > Bacillota > Bacilli > Paenibacillales > NBRC-103111 > Paenibacillus_E > Paenibacillus_E qinlingensis. Next base: position 117,925 of record NZ_JABMKY010000025.1, on the reverse strand, counting down.
CATAACGCGATTAGCAATCGTTTGGATGAACTGATGGTCATGGGATACGAATAGGATCGTACAGTCCGTATCAACAAGCCCATTGTTTAACGCCGTGATAGACTCCAAATCCAAATGGTTGGTAGGCTCGTCAAGGATCAATACGTTGGCTCCGCTTAGCATCATTTTAGAGAACATGCAACGCACTTTCTCTCCTCCGGAAAGCACATTCGCTTTCTTCAACGCTTCTTCACCAGAGAACAACATGCGCCCTAGGAATCCGCGTAAGAATGACTCATCTTGATCCTTGGAGTACTGACGAAGCCAGTCTACCAATGTCAAATCTGAGTTGAAATAATCTTGGCTGTCTTTCGGGAAGTAAGCTTGAGAAGTCGTGATCCCCCACGAGAAAGTACCACTGTCTGCTTCCATTTCGCCCATCAAAATTTTGAATAGCGTCGTTTTCGCAATGCCATCGATGCCAACGAAAGCAACTTTATCGCCTTTATTAATTGTAAAGGTTACGTTATTTAATACTTGAACACCATCAATTGTTTTGGAAATTCCTTCAACAGCAAGCAACTGCTTACCCGCTTCACGCTCACCTTTGAAGTGAATGAACGGATATTTACGGCTGGAAGGACGAATATCTTCAAGCGTAAGTTTCTCCAATTGCTTTTTACGGGAAGTCGCTTGCTTGGATTTGGAGGCATTCGCACTAAAGCGTGCGATAAAGGCTTCCAATTCTTTACGTTTTTCTTCGGTTTTCTTATTCGCATCACGTGTTAAACGAAGTGCCAATTGGCTGGACTCATACCACCAGTCGTAGTTACCGACGTACATTTGGATTTTACCAAAGTCGATATCTGCGATATGGGTACATACTTGGTTCAGGAAGTGACGGTCATGTGATACGACGATAACAGTACCTTCGAAACGGGACAAGAAGTGTTCCAGCCAACGAATGGACTCTAAGTTCAAATGGTTGGTAGGCTCATCGAGTAAAAGAATATTTGGGTTACCGAATAAAGCTTGTGCCAAGAGCACGCGAACTTTTTCGTTACCATCAAGATCCTTCATTTTCGTGTCATGCATGGATGTAGAAATACCAAGACCGATCAAAAGCTCTGCTGCGTCGGACTCTGCTTGCCAGCCGTCTAAATCTTGGAATTCACCTTCAAGCTCAGCAGCTCTCATGCCATCTTCTTCGGAGAAATCAGCTTTTGCATACAAAGCATCTTTCTCTTCCATAATTTTGAACAAACGGGCATGACCCATAACAACAGTTTTCAAAACTTCGATTTCATCAAATTCGTAATGGTTTTGTTTCAGAACAGCCATACGTTCACCTGGTGTGATGTTAACTTCACCTGTGTTAGGCTCGATCTCACCGGAAAGAATTTTGAGGAAAGTCGATTTGCCTGCACCATTGGCTCCGATCAAGCCGTAGCAATTTCCTGGTGTGAATTTGATATTGGCGTCTTCGAATAGGGCTCTCTTGCCGTAACGAAGCGTCACGTTATTTACACTAATCATGGGGTATATATACCTACCTTTATTATATTTTCTTGGCCAACTTCGTGATCAAAAGACGACTTTTTGAACTACTTCTTCTATCATAACTTATTTCGCTCTATTTCTTCTACTAACTCTGATAAATAAGTCCATCTTTCCATCGCAGCCTCAAGCTCGGCAGTGGTTTGTTGCTCTTGTTCGTAGAGATCACGAGCGAGATCAAAGTTACTTCCAGAGTTCTCGATTTGCTTCTTCAAACTGTCGACTTTCTCCTCAAGAGTAGCAATGGTGTTCTCGATTTCGTCCCATTCCTTCTGATCTTTAAATGATAATTTCTTCGGACGATTCGTGACTGGGGCTGAACTTGCACTTGAAAGTGTAGAAGCAGGACTGCTGCTAGTCGTCTTCGAGCTCGCTTGACGTACGATTTCTTTCCGAGCTTGCTCCGCCTCTTCTTGTTCGCGTTTATCTTCCAAATAGTCGGAATACGTTCCAATGAACGGCTCGATCCCACCATTCCCGTCGAAGGCAAATAAATGGGTCACGGTTCGATCCAAAAAGTAGCGATCATGAGAAACCGTAATAACAGCGCCGGAAAATTGATCCAGATAATCTTCCAGTATCGTCAACGTTTGGATGTCCAAATCATTGGTAGGCTCATCGAGAAGCAAAACATTCGGTTCGCCCATTAGCGTACGTAACAAGTAAAGTCTACGTCTCTCGCCACCTGAAAGCTTACCGATTGGCGACCACTGCAAATTAGGAGAGAATAAGAAGCGTTCAAGCATCTGTGCGGCCGAAATGGTTTCACCATCCGACGTGCGAATCTGCTCTGCGGCTTCCTTGATATATTCAATCACACGCATCTTCTCGTCCATCTCGACGTTTTCTTGCGTGTAGTACGCCAATTTCACCGTTGTACCTGTCTCGATCGTGCCACTGTCGGGCTGAATGCGCCCGGCGAGCATGTTAAGCAGCGTCGACTTGCCGCTGCCGTTCGGACCGATGATGCCCAGACGATCCTTCGGCATCACAATGTAGCTGAAGCCGCTGAGCAGCTGCTTCCCGCTTGTGAAAGACTTGGAGATGTCGTCCAGCTCCATCACCTTTTTGCCAAGGCGGCTGCCAGCCAGCGCCATGTCGAGTTTCTCACCGGGACCGTCAACCTTGCGGTCCCTTAAATCCTCGGCGCGGTTAATACGCGCCTTCTGTTTCGTCGTGCGCGCCTTCGCGCCGCGACGGAGCCAGGCCAGCTCGCGGCGGAGGAGATTCTGCCGCTTATCTTCACTAGCGGCTTCGGAATCCATCCGCTCCGCCTTCTTCTCGAGGAACCACTCGTAGTTCCCCTCATAGCTGTAGATCTTGCCCCGGTCCAGTTCCAGAATGCGGGTGGTAACCCGCTCTAGGAAGTACCGGTCATGGGTAACGAGCAGCAAAGCGCCCCGCCATTTGCTGAGAAATTCCTCGAGCCAGATGGCCGTCTCGTTATCAATATGGTTCGTCGGCTCATCCAGGATGAGCAGATCGGCGGGCTGAATGAGTACGCGCGCCATGGCGACGCGTTTACGCTGACCGCCGGACAGCTGGCCGACGGGCTTGTCGAACTCGCTGATGCCGAGCTTCATCAGCACGGTTTTGGCCAAGGTGCTGGCTTCCCAAGCACCTTGCTCATCCATGCGCGCCTGAGCGGAGAACAGGCGCGCTTGTTTCTTCTCGCTTCCGGAGTCCAGCTCCAGCTCCGCAAGTGCCAGCTCATAGTCGCGCAGCGTACTCATGAGCGGAGAATCGCCGTGGAATACTTGCTCAAGCACCGTGGAGTTCGGATCGAACTCCGGGTTTTGCGGCAAGTATTCCACGCGGAAATGGTTCGCGTGCACAAGCTTGCCGCGATCCGGGGATTCCAGACCCGCCAGCATCTTCAGCAGCGTGGACTTGCCTGTGCCGTTCACGCCGATGAGGCCAATGCGCTGCTTCTCGTTCAGTGTGAACGAGATATCATCGAAGAGCACTTTGTCTCCGTAGGTTTTGGTAATATCGACTGCACTTAGAATATTCATCCTTGCACCGGCTCCTGGATGTACGCCGCAAGAAGGGCTGCTGTGTTCACTACAGCATCCATATGCGTACGCTCCATGCTATGTGACGCATGAACTCCTGGCCCGATTAGCGCCGCCCGAATGTCGCGGCCACCTCTAAGCGCTGCGGATGCATCCGATCCATAGCGCGGATAAATATCAACAGCATAGCCGATTTCCAGCTTCTCGGCATGCTCAATCATTTTCGACGTCATCGCATAATCGTAAGGACCAGAGGAATCTTTCGCACAAATGGAAACATCGCGTTCGCTTCCACTCAAATCATCGCCAAGCGCACCCATATCAACTGCAATAAAGTCTGTAATGTCTTCTGGAATGAAAGATGAGCCATGACCCACCTCTTCATAGTTGGAGAAGAATAACTTAATTGTGTAGAAAGGTTGGATGCCTTGTTCTTTTATCCATTTTAGAAGACCAAACAAGGATGCAACGCTTGCTTTATCATCCAAATGGCGAGATTTCACATACCCATTTTCCTTCACCTGTACTCGTGGATCGAAAGAGATAAAATCACCGACACGGATGCCTAGTGCTTGCACATCTTTTTTGGCGTTCACAAGCTCATCAATCCGAACTTCCATATTCGCCTCATCGCGCTTGTACTCTCTTGCATCTTCGTATACGTGCACGGATGGTCTTGACGTAAGAACCGTTCCATCATAAACTCGCTCATCACGGGTATGAATTTGCACGTACTCATTCTCGATTGCGCCCATCATAAACCCGCCAAGTGACGTAATTTTCAATGTGCCATTCTCTTTGATTGAGCGAACCATAGCACCAAGTGTATCCACATGTGCAGAAATGCCAATTACACGATCAGCACTCGTGCCTGGAATAGTCACGATGCCGCAACCTTTATTCGTATAAGAAAGATCGAAGCCAAGCTTACTCACTTCTAGCTCTACTTTTTGCATAATGTGATGGGTATACCCTGTTGGACTAGGAGTCCGCAGCAGCATTTCTAGAACTTCTGTCATGTAAGCTCTATTTAAATTGGACTTCACTTGGATTCCTCTCCCATGTCTATGAAATTTCGCACCTGCGCTAAACACACAAAAAACAGTGCAGCCTAAGAATTTTTGCTAGTCCCTGACAACGTCAAGAACGAGCCTCTTCTAAGGATACTACACTGTTCTCCTATGTTTTTCAAACATGAGTTAGCTTACAAAATCAACACAGATGGACGTTCCATCAAGAACTGTTTTCATATGAGCTTTAACTTGTTCATGCACAGGGTGCGTATCGTAAACCTTTAAATCATCTAGCGAATCAAATTTCGTTATGAGTGCGATATCGTAAGAACGCTCTAGGTGTAAAATGTCTGTTCCAACCTCAATGTGTCTTAAAACCGGAATTTTACCCTCCATGTTCGTAAGAACGGCTTTGGTTACTTCAATGGCTTCTGGACTGCGATCTTTGAGTTTAAAAAACACTACATGCGTTAACATTGTTATCTCCTCCGATTTGATTACATTAATTGGTTACTTTGGCAGACCATTCTTCAACATCCCACACGCGCGTTACCCAGCCTTCATAGAATTCTGGCTCGTGGCAAACAAGGAGAACAGTACCCTTGTATTCTTTCAGAGCACGCTGAAGCTCTTCTTTGGCTACGACGTCCAAATGGTTCGTCGGCTCATCGAATAACAACCAGTTGCTTTCTTGCATAAGCAATTTGCACAAACGAACTTTCGCTTGTTCGCCACCACTTAACATGCTCATCGCTCGCGTGATATGCTCATTCTTAAGCCCAACTCGCGCAAGCGCTCCTCGAACTTCGTTCTGAGTCATGGAAGAGAAGGAATTCCATACATCATCAATTGGCGTCATGCTTGGTGCTTTGACCTCTTGTTCAAAATACGCAGGACTCAAATAATCACCGCGATACGTCTTACCGCTGAACGGTTCTATTTTGCCAAGAATCGTCTTTAACAAGGTAGATTTACCAACCCCGTTGCAGCCGACGATCGCAATTTTCTCACCGCGTTCAATCGTCACATTCATTCTTGGAAGCAAGGCACGATCATAGCCAATCTCCAAATTCTCCGCTTCAAATACAATTCTACCACTTGAACGCGATTCTTTGAATACGAATGTAGGCTTCATTGCCGTTTCGGGGCGCTCAATGCGGTCAATGCGATCCAACTGCTTCTCACGGCTCTTCGCACGAGTTGAAGTTGACGCCCGCGCTTTGTTGCGCGCAATGAAATCTTCCTGCTTTTTGATATATTCCTGCTGCTTCTCATAAGCGTCGATATGCTGTGCCTTATTCATTTCAGCCATATCAAGGAATTTTTCATAATTCGCCGTATATCGCGTTAATTTGGAGAATTCCAAATGATACACAACATTGACAACTTCGTTCATAAATTCCGTGTCATGTGAAATCAGCATGAACGCATACGGGTAATCCTTCAAGTACATTTTCAACCACTCAATGTGTTCCACATCCAAATAGTTGGTAGGCTCATCGAGCAAGAGCACGGTTGGTTTTTCAAGCAAAAGCTTAGCTAGGAGAACTTTCGTTCTCTGTCCACCACTAAGAGACGTAACATCACGATCTAATCCAATCGCATTTAAACCAAGACCATTACCCATCTCTTCGATTTTCACATCAAGCAGATAGAAATCACCGATCTCCAAACGTTCTTGAATTTCACCCATTTCCTCAAGAAGCACTTCAAGCTCCTCAGGCGTGGCATCTCCCATTTTGTCGGTAATGGCCATCATTCTTTTTTCTTCTTCATACAAAGGCAGGAAAGCATCACGCAAAATATCACGAATTGTTCGACCCGCGGCCAACACGGAATGTTGGTCTAAATATCCATAATGGACTCTCGGGGTCCATTCTACTTTGCCTGTATCCTTCAAAAGCTTACCTGTTAATATATTCATCAACGTGGATTTCCCCACGCCATTAGCTCCTACGATGCCAACGCGTTCACCAGCGAGCAAGCGGAACGAAACATTTTTGAACAATGTACGATCACCAAAGCTGTGGCTTAAATCTTCAATTGTTAAAAGACTCATTTGTAAAACCAAACCCCTGTCTAGTTCTGAGATAATCACGTATTTTACTCGCGACTTCTTATTATACCACTGCTCATCGCAGACAGGAAGTAGAACTATTTGTATTAGAGCCGAAAAGTCAGTTCTTGTCGAATAATTCGCACAATGTCCCCATCTTTTAAGGTATATCCTTGATAGGTGACGAGTGGAAACTCATTCAAAAACGTTCCGTTTGTAGAGCCTGCATCTCGCAGCTGAAAACCATTGCTAGTTTGAACAATTTCCGCATGAATCCTGGAAACACCTGCGTCTTCCACCACATAATCGACCTTACTGCTTGAATCCCCTCTACCAATGGTAAACACTTCACCCTTAATAGGAACGATTTGGTTGACTCCTTCAACTTGCCTCTCCAATCGAGGGCCAAGGTGATCTCGCTTGGGAAGTTTCCCAAGTAACACTGTGGCATTTGAATGCGATGGATTGAGCAATGTTGTATGTAAGGATAGATTTTGATAGTACCGCTGGATGTCCAGTGGATCCGACGCACGAGCAGCATCATCACTCTTGACTTCCTTATCGGTATCATAGATATTGTGCGCGTTGGAGGAAATTTCACGATTGGAATTCATTCGATTAAACCAATCAGGGCGACCTAAGAAAAGTAGAACGAAGCCTACATCCCCCAACAACAGCGTAGTTCCTGCAATAATTTGCAGCAGACTCGTGGAGGGGGTTACCACATATTGCTGCCACAATAAAGCAACTAGAATGAGGATAATAGCTATTGCCATCCATCGACCTCGTTGATGTAGCGGAATGAATGCGAGGTGGAATATACGTAAATTAGATGTTGATGACTTATTGATTTCTTGTTTAATCTTATGCATGGGATCAGGTTGCGACATAATGGGAGCTTCAAATTTCGGCAGTATTTGTTTCGCTTCATCACGTTTCCAATGTGCTTTGGGTAATCCAGTTCCTGTTTCTGGTAATGAAGACACAATTGGTTCCGATTGTGCATCAGTCTTAGTTATATGTGTTTGGATCGGCTCGTCCATTAACTGTAACAAAGCTTCCTTATAGGCTTGAAAACTTTTTCTAACTAGGTGAGTGGTAATCCAAGTATGTAGTTGGTCCTGCTCCTCTGCTCCAAGATGTGAGATAAGTTTATGGAAGAGTGCATCTATCGCAGGATAGCTCTCATCGACATCATGAACTATATGTATAGGCGCATATGTCAGGTAAACATCCGACCAATCTTGTCCTATGAAAATAAAATTATCTTTTAACACGTAATTCATTTCACACAACATATAATTCTTGCTGTCATCCAGCGTACACACAATTGCGTACATCAACTTGGCAAGTAAACGGATCGAGAAAGTCTCTACTTTCAAGACATGTGACAGCATTCGTTTGGAAGACAATCTGTATAGTAGTCGAATGTTCGAATCCACTTCATGAATGTCAAGCGGCAGCAACCTCGGAACTTGATTGGCTTCTAACATGCGCACCTGTAAAGTGGACAGCTCACATGCTGCTAGACCTCCTTCTTTAAACAACTCCATGAGATGTCCATGTCGATAAACAAATTCATAACGAAGCCCGAATACCTCTTGTGTCATACCATCACCTCATTCAAAGCAAAGAATAGTAAATCGTTACAGCTACAGCTGGAAAAACCGCGTACATAAAGGGGAATTTAATGTTTTTTTGCTGTTTAAGTTCAAAAATAGTTTCAAATTTATTGAACGCTAATATAGTGAACAGCCAACCTACAAGCTTACGACCCGTAGCTCTCATTTTTCTTTGAATAAGTAGAAGGAAAAGTCCGATTAAGCCTGCCCATAAAATTGCATAAACAAGGGTTTGTATAACAAACATAACGCCCATTATTGCGCCGATAGCCCCAAAAAGTTTGACATCACCTGCCCCCAAAGCCCCAATTACATACAACACAAGTACGATTAGGAACCCTGTACTGGCGCCAATGAGGGAAAATAGCAACCCATCCCAACCATCTGACCATGTGTGGAACAATAGTCCAAATATCGTTCCACACATGGTCAACTTGTTCGGCAGCTTGGAATGACGAACATCAATGACTAAGGCCACCGTTATAAAAATAATAAAAAGACCATGACATACAAAAATAATATTACTCCTCCCTTCTATTTAAGCTCCTACCCAGGCCCGCTCATAAGCCCTTTTTTTCAAAACAATCGTTTGGCTCATAAAAGGGATGGGCAATTTATAGATCAGTTGAGCCTCCATTCCAAAAAACGCCTCACCATCTTGATTCAAACTCGGCAACGTTACGGAGATGACTTTAAAGTTCCTCTTATCAACGATTTTTTCATCACAAAATGCAAAAACAATTGGTGTAAAGACAGCAAGCATACGCGGCTTAACCTGCGTATGATAAAATTCATTCAACTCATCTTGTGCCATGCCTTCGCCAAGCTCCCGCTTCTCTTTTTCCCAGCGTACGAGTTCTAACAGCGAATCGGGTATATAAGCCGCATATTCATTTGCGATTTCCTCTGTACTCGTTACATGATTCCTTGCCGATTGGACCCCATCCACGACAGAATTAAACATCTCTGCCGCACGGCTTTGATCATATTTTGATTGAGCTTCTTGAACTAGTATCCTGACGGGATACAATTGACCCGCAATGGACTTCGTTGCCTCGGATACGCCAGACTGCAACGCCATTTCAACCAAAGCAATTCGAATGAAAAGGACAAGACCTACTACGAAAGCAAGAAACAAAGGGAGAATGAGTGAAGCCTCCAAGACGATGCCGCCTTCTTGCTCTTTATGAAATTTGAGAAGCAAATCCAGGTCCCCTTCCTCAGTACGAAACGACGGCAGCTCGATTCATTTGACAGTGTGTTCCAACAACTTTACATCCTAAAAGTCCAGTCCCATCCAGCAGTTTCATGATTTGAGGAATAAACCATAACCTTATTTCGCTCGTAGCATTCGCTTGGATATAAGCGCTCATTTGACTGAGATCTATACCTGTTTCTAATTCGTGTAGAGCCTGCATGCGGGACATCAACTTGGTATTGTTGCTATGCAGCATTAGGAATAAACGAAGATAGTCTTTATAGGTCAACTTGAGTGCCGATGTGGAGAGTTTTGAGGATAATTCAACAGCTTCCCCTTTCACCAAAGCGTTCATATCAACAAGTGCCTCTGCCGCACCTTGGGCAGCTGCTGCCAGAAAAACGAGTAAAGGGGAGCCTATTTGTAGCAGTTCTTTTTTAGGATCTAATAGCGCTTCGACGGTACGAATCGCTAACCGTAATGAAAACATTTCTGCATAGGCCGAGGACATATTAGCCGCACATGTGGAGAAGCCGTACAACAGATACTCAACCTCTTGATTTACTAAAGCGTGTGTACCTGGATCTGCCAATTCATTCGATAATTTGGGGTTCCCACTTGGATCTTTCTCTAATCCATAGGTTCGAAAGTTAAACTTCGTTAAGGCATATTCATTCACGTATAGTTCATCTCGGAGAACTTCCGCCGCGCTGTTTATTACGCCAAGCATATCCATTGCCCTCATGCTAGCAGGCTCTGCTTTTTCAATGTCATAGGCAACATCATTCCCGATTATCGTATCTTGCGCATTCGCTTGTCGATATTTCTGATAGTAGCCTAAATTACCCTGGATTTTACTATACGCCACAGAATCACCGGATTGCGTCCCCGTTATGTTGCAACCGCCTATCGCTTTCTTTGCCTGATCCATAATCGCTTGGATTTTATTCTTTTGTGTCTGCTTATTCGTCATTGTAGCTTCATTCGTGTCCATTCTGGATTTTTCTATCGGACTTTGTTTGGCATGAAAATCAGTTGCGACTGCTAGGTAGCTGTCATTTACTTGATTGACCTTGCTTGTATTCGCTGATGTATATAAAATGACACTCTCTATGGCGGATCGGAATGACGAGAATAACGCGGCGATACCTGCGATCGACGTTTGATACTGGTAAAAATAATCATCCCCAATTAAAGACACGTGTTGAAAAACAGCATAAGCAGCAGAATTCCCTTGCGTAGATGAACCCGTAACTCCTGTCAGTTTAGAGCGTATCTCATCATTTTTTTGCTTGGCCTGTCGCAACGTTGGCTCAATCTCCTGCTGTAGTTGCTGAATAACTCTTTCATCTGCAGCCACCTGAAGTTTCGTAGCGATGACTAGAGCTGTGTATGTCAGTATTTTCTGAACTAAAGCCTCAAGCTCATTTAGCTTTTGTGAAAGCATGCCGGCCTGCTCCTCAAGCCTACTTTTGGCTTCGACAAGTGATCTGATACTTGCTGCTGCCTCAGGACCTGCTTGTACGAGTGATGATAAAGAAAGGTCCATATTCCTTATGGACGCCGAAAGTGAACGCAAATTCTCTTGAACTTGGCTGATTTCAGCACGAACTTCGTCTACCGTATGAAGGCCGATTTCAGCAGCTAATTTGTCTAATTCAGCCACTCTATTTCTATAATAGCTATGAAAATCAATAGTTTTGTCATAGAGAGTTTCCGAACTCCGCCATGCTTCATCTAGCGAGCCCTCCCGTTGTTCAATCAACTTCTCGATCTCTGCCGCTTCTTTAGCAAATTGAGAACCCGTCTGAAAAGGCTCGCGGACACCGCTCTTTTGAAATTTATCAACAATTTCGAGCGTATATTCAATCGGTGCTTTTATTTTCATATCCTCTAAGAGTTGCCCCTCAAATATGACATGACTAGCAAGCGTATAAACTGGGGTAACGCGCAGCGTTTCATCGACAGCTTTGGTATTAATAAAGTGAACGACAGATTCGGAGACGCCACCAGATAGGTTTTGGACAAAAACATCGTTAAGTAATTTTTCTGATGCCTCCTGAGATAGACCCATACCATAAAGTCCTCTCTTATGCAGTTCAGGATCAAAAGAGGACATCACTGATCTTGCTGCTGCATGTAGGGCAGATTCCGTTTCTTTCTCCGCTACTTTTATTCTTGCAAAATCGATGAGCACAGCTTGAAATAGGAAAATCGGCACAATAATGAGGATCAAATAGACGGAAACTGTACCGTTTTCTGTTCGTAAGAATCGTTTCAATGGCCCCCCTCTTTCTAATTATGAATAACAACTACAATCCCTTTGCGTTCGAGTTCTTTGCGAAAAGAGGCCGTGGGCATCCCTTTGCCGCTGGCATCCTTCTTAAAAAAATGCCAAACGATGCCTTTCACAGTCGGATCATGCTCAAGTAATTCAATATCCTTCGGGAGCTGTTCGGTGCGAAGCTGCACTTCCGTCAAACTATAAAACGCTTGATGACCAATGCCTCTTGCGTCAAGAGCATCAATTTTTCTACTTTTACCAGATATCGTCGTCCGAACAACCTCTGTCCCTCCTACAAGTGATCTCAAGTAGGATGATGCCTGACGTTCCGATTGAATAGTGACGCTTGGACCTGACAAATCGCTTTTGACCGGATCTACCAATGCTGCTTTCGCTTTCCCGGAAGAGATTCTACCTACTAAAGTTGGCAGATAAGTACGAGTCAGATCTGTTGTTCTAATCAGTTCTATCGAATCAATAACATGTACGACTGCTTTACTTTCCGTTTTCGTTGCATGCATCCACCGACTAAGTATGGAAGGCATTATAAAAGATTTGTCCACAGTCACTTCAACTCGATGATCTAATAAATAATTCGTGTAGGATGCTGTTCCAGTAACGCCAGTTGGAAGTAATACCGCGGCTTTAGCTAGTTTCTTCTCGACCAAACCATTGGCTTGATTCGTGGGAAGTGCGACACTCCCACCTGATCTGCCTAGTAATAAGCCAAATAAGTCGCTTACATTGTCTTGCGTCAGACGCCAATACAAACCGTCCGTTTCCTGCGGATTATAACTTCCAGTACTTATATCTTTATGGCTGTTTGTCCAAGTAAAAGCTAACTTTTCTGCGGCTGAGCGAGCTAATTGCCCTACATAAACATGCTGATAGGCAAACATGCCTACAAACAACATTGTCACTGTGCAAATTAATATCACCGGAAATACAAGGGATGCTTCTAACGTGAAGCTACCCGTGTCATTGTGGATGAACTGACGAAGTCGACTACGGCGCACAACTTGTGGTTGGGCTCGGCGCACAAGGTGCAACCGCACTGTTATCCTTCAAGTCAGAGTTGGCATCACCGATCAGCTTCTGGAACCATGAGACGATCCATTTCGATCGTCTATCTGGTTTCTTCGAGTTTTTTATTGCATTTATTGACCACTACGGGACATTTTTGTTTATATATCAATTATTTATGTTATAATATAAAGCTTTTTTTAATTGAAATTATTTTATTAAACTAACACAATAAAAAAAGTAGCATCTTCTCAAAGATGCTACTTCAATAAAACTAGTATTTTATTATGTTTTTATTTCTGATAAACTTCATCGCCACATACTTGGTTAACACCAAACCTGTCATTATCATAACAGTCATCCGAAGAAGAGAAGAAGGAAGCTACGAACACGAAAATTGCTGCTATAACAATGAATGACAATAAGTATACTAATCCATTTGCAGTTTCTTTTATCTGCTCCTGCATTTTAACTGGTTTGTTAAAGTTATCTCCTCTCCATATTTCATATCTTCTGTTAATTTCGCTATCCCATATTTGTTTTCTTGAAAATGTAAACGAAACTGGCTCTAGGTTATTGGTTTCAGATACTAAAAATTGCTTTGGGTATATTGCTTCATATTGCATTTTCTTTGATATTTTTTTATCAATGTTAACTTCAACTTGTATCTCATCGTTCTCTATCGTTGCTAAATAATCATTAGCACCTGACATGTGACCATCCTCAGTAAACACATAAATCTTATTTGCACTTAAGGTACCTATGAATATAGGGATTCTCATATTGTAATTTATGTATAATAAATAGCATAGTTTAATTGACATATCTCTTCCAAGTGAATCAAATACATTAACTAATTTCATTTCCCTGAGTATTGATTCATTCAAGGTGAACACCCTTTGTTTTGTTAATTTGCACATCAGTTACAATAAATCCAGTCTTTCATCTAATTTCTTCAATAACAATTTGACCATTTGGAACGGAATCATCTTGAATTGTAGCAACAATTGAAAGAGCAGGTTTAACATTTTGATTTTCTGATATTTTAAGTAAAATGTCGATTTCAATTGGCTCGAAATTGCCGTATAAATATACAATTTTGTGTGAAGTGTGACCTATAATCTGTGCCATCAATTGAATCAGATCAGATTCAAGCTCAAGCATATCGGTTTTTGACTTTTCAGAACGCACATATGTTATTACATCTTTACCTTCTGGCATTAGTACTGGGAAATCATGTCCGTAAAGAACCATAATGCTGTTGTTAGTCCCTTTATGTAGAACTTGCATGTACTCAGATTTTCTCGCCTTACCTTTAATTAGTGTTAGCATATATTATTCCTCCATGAAGTTAGTTTTTTATTAGGTTAAGTTAATTTTAACTCTAAAAAATGTTTTTGTGGATTTTCAATTAATCTAATAACATTTTCAATTGCTATATATTTTCGTATGTTTGCACCGTCTAATACTTGTATTCCTATGTGGCATAAATAACTGACCCCATCAGATTCGAAAGAAATATCACGAAATATAGTGATTACCAAGTTAATAGCAGCCCAAAGGTCTAGATAATTTCCATTTAAAATTAGATGCTTCTCTTCAATTTCCGCTATTTTTTCTTTAGGGAATTTTGAAGGATAGGCAATGTGCATTGTATTTTCTTTGATATAAAATATTTCATCTTCTTTTTGAGCTGGTTGAGTTGCCATCACACCAATTTTGCAGTAATTATTCTTCCCGTCATTAGTTATCCATGAAACATAAACTTCACTATTCTCTACCCCAAATTTATGTTCTGGAGTTTCTATTATAATTTGTCTAGCCGCCTCAAGTAACCTTGCCTTTATATCAATTGCTCCAGAAATAGGAAATGCCATAAAATCTTTATAGCGTTCTAGAAAAGTAGAGAAACCTACACCAGCCACAAAACCAAGTGGAATAGGTAACGATCTTAGTTTAATAATATCGTCTCGATATTCATTAGTGTTAAAGGTTAATCGTGTGTCGGTAGCAACGATTGAGTAATTGTTAGATAAGTAGTTAATTACAACTGTCATGAATAAAAATTCAACTCATTTCCAAATAAAATCTAAATTCAAAAAATTCTTACTAAATAGTTATCATTTTTGTGTCGAGATGAAGTGGATTAATCCCGCAAAGACAAGAAAAAAGCCGATCGCCGCGAAGAACCACAATAAGACTTTACCAATGATTTTCAATACTTACATCCTGCCCTTCAAAATTATTTGGGTATTATAGACTATATTACATGCGCCAAAGGATAGAAGGCAATACAAATATTTCCTGTAAAACTAAGTGTGCTATATATGCTGAGCCTTTAAATTTCAACGTAAAAAGCACCATCCAAAGATGGTACTTCTTATAAAACTTCTCTTTTATTGATCTAACGTTATTGATTAGTTCAATATAATTGTGTTAATCCTTTTGCAAGTTTTTATGTTTGCTCTCTATTCCTCTTCATCATCATCTTCATTCATATCTGATTCCAATTCAGCGAAAACTTGCTCCTTATACATATCTGCTAATGATAAAGACCATATTGTCTGACCGATCTCATATAATAAAGGTGAATGAATCCCAGAGCTTGAGTCTATTTCAATTGAAATTCCTGACTCATCATTATCAGGTGAAGGCCATAAATCTTCCCATTTCCGATAAGCAATATTTCTTTTTCTGTTTTTTAATCCGTCGTCATTACCAAGTTCAGTCGACTCCTGAAAAATAAAGAAATATTCTAGAAATGTAAGTATTGCATCGACTATCCCCAATGGCTTCAGCCATTCTAGTGGTATGTCTTCATAATCGTATCCTAAATAATGAAAATTTACTAACACCTGTGCAAAGTAAATATTTTTATCAAATTGATGATAATCAGGATTCAGTAATTTCTGAGTAGCCCTATGTCCATCATGAAAACGATTTTTTTTCTGATTTGTTTGCCCAACATAAAATAAAATCTCATGTTCAACTTCCACTTTTGTTTCGGGTGGTTCGGCGGATGGGTCTGGTGGACTATTCAAGGTTATTAAATAGATAGGGCAAAAGTTCTTTACATATTCCTTAGAATTACGAAACCTGTAATCAACAAATTGCGTGTGAATATCCTGATACCATTGACTAATCTTTTTATTGTGAAGATCCCATAAATCTTTGAAGTGGTGTCTAACTATTAATTTATAATTAAGAATTTTAAAATCATCTGTGTATGCATCGTAATCCCCTTCCCTTTCTATTTCTGGAATAACAAGATCATCCGCTTTAAATTTATCCAATCGAGCCTTAATATCCAATAAATTCACCTCTAATATTATTTATACACTTGTTAGTTTAATAAATGAAATCCATGTTTTATTGTGATATAGCGTTTACCTTTAGTGAATAAATCTCATACCCTGAAATGTCCAATATAGAAACAACATCAATTAGCAAAATCTTAATCTCATCAAACTTCTTGCTCTTTCTTACAGTTTCAAATCTTACTTTAATAGAATTGTCCTTCATTTCAACTTCTATAAGCTTAAATGGCTTTATGTACTTGTCCTCTCCATAAGTCCAGTATTCCATAAAAGAAGGAAGCATTTGAATATCTACCTCCTCAAACGGTTTGTTCACAACTAATTCTATCTCGAATATAGTTCCTTTTGTATGTTCAAATGTAGGCGTAGTATAATAACGATCAATTCCTACCCATGCGAAACGCTCAAAATCAAATTCAAAATCGTCAGAACTCATTAGCATATTCCCCCTTTCAATTTCTATCAAATTGCTCTTTTAGTAGATATCCTCCAGCTTTACATTTATTCTCTTTAGCTGTTGTTGTAAATTATAAACATCTGGTTTCTTGGTTCTTGATGAAAACCAAGGTGCGCCTAATTTTACCCATTGAATTCTATATTCCACTATTGTTAAAGGCTCAGCTATTGCAGCATCATCAAAACCAGATTGAAAACCACAGCACGGGCAAATATTAAACATTGGTTCACCATTAGGTGTATATTGAGGCATGTTTAAATCATCGTAACCACAAATTAAACAAGTGTACATTTAATGCCCCCTACTATAAAATCGTGCTTTCATGAGATCTAATCTGGCATTCTTAATAACGTCTCTTTTACTGCCTTTAGTCCTTTTTCATCTTTGAGTAATTCAATTGGTTTATTATTATCTAAAATAGGAACATTTTTATATAGCCAAACCGAAGCATACTCCCTTTCCCTGAAGTACAAAACCTCCTTAATATCTTCGGGGATAATTTGGTCATCAAGATTATTTAGATTTGCATTCCTACTCTTCTTACTAAAATCCACAAAGTTTCTCCATGTTCTTTCGTTAAATGATTTAGCAAAGATTTCTATACTCAATTGGAACCCTCCAATAAAATCATTCTTTCATCAAAATACCGCAGTATTACTAATTTCCATTTCCTTCAAGTAATTATACAACAAAAAAGCCAGCTATTGGCTGGCTCAACGCTAACATTAATCGATTATTTCTTCGTTTTTAAATCTTCTTAGAATCTTTGTGAGAGCTGAGTGCAAAAACTCTGCGTCTTCAAAGGTGAATCCCATTGAAACACCATTTTCTTCTACTTCTTCATTTTCTTTAATCTCATTAGTAATTCTTAAATGAAAAATTGTATTTTCAGGATTTTTCTTAAATCGCCTATATACTTCAATAAAAGGTAAACTTAACGCTAACTTAAACTTTTCATCTTCATCGTTCAAGATAGTAATTGATTCCGAAGTCTCAATGCGTTCATAATTTGGCATAAATGAGCTACCTCCATAAAATTAAAGTTATTACGATTTAGTTCTGTTTAATATGTGGAATATCCTTCCATTCCAACATTTTTATTTTTTATAAAATTGGAAATGAATACATTAGATTCACACTACTCTTTTAAAAATATTTTCTTTCGTTTTGACAACGCAAAATTCTCTCAAGAAAAATCCATCTTCAACTTTTATTTCATCTTCAGAATAACTTATGATTTTCCCTTTATAATCGCAAAAATCTTTGATCCACACTTCAATATTTATCTCATTTAGAATGCAGCAATTGAGTTGGCTATCGGTTGTTATTATAATCGGTTTCTTTTGCATCTTATCTCCTTCTAGCTTTATTAGTAGTTATTATAAACTCACAAAAATTTTACTCTAGTTTAAATGCTTGCTTTTCCTCAATTACTCTATTAATTTTATAATTTCCATCTACTGGTATTAAATAATAGGTATAATAATTGGCGTTATCTTTCCAATATTCCACTACGTGAATAATTATCTTATTATCCTTTTCTTCTAACTTTGCCTCTGGATATGATATATCAATCCCAATGAAATCAATTAACTTATTTCCGTTAAATTCTTTTTTCATTTCCCATTCTTTTTCTAATATATTTTTTGATTTATATTTTAATTGTGTTTTATAGAATTCTTTAGTAATTAACTCCAAGTATTCTGTAACATTCGACTTATTAGGGTCTGTTCTAAGTGAATAATAGTTATTTATCGTATCTAACGCACTTTTTTGTTCTGGCAAAACAGGTTGAGATTCATACTTCCCATAAATTGGATTTACAGCAACACTGAATGTCTCGATCTTTTTAATTTTAACATTAGGGATTAGATCTAATGAATTAGTCTTTGGATTCAAACCTACAAAGAAATCTTTTGATATATCAACTTTCAAATAAAAATCCACACCAGAATCTGTATAAATATTAACACCTTTATATTTACCTTCATTATTTTTAATATCATTAAACTTCGCAACTTGAGTAAGATAACCTTGGTAAAAAATATGAATAGTAGCACAAGTAAACGATCCAATAATAGCGATATATAAGAGGATTTTAAAGATAAACTTGATAACATTAACTGACAATAAACCTCCCGATTTCCTTTCTGAATAGTTCTTACCATATTTTATAAGAAAGGTAGTTAATGTAATAGAAAATGTTAATATTCCATTAAAATATACATTCTGGTTTTGTAGTTGATTAGAAGAAAAATCTACTAATTTCCTTAGATAAAGTAATTCGCAAAGCAAAGAAGCAAATGGTACTAAACAAAGAAGTAAAATAATAATAAAATAATACTTTTTATAAATTACCAAAATCTTTGTGTTTTTTAGCCATTTAGCATATAGCAAGTTCAATAATAATAAAAATAAACTGAATATATAAAAAGATACAATAATTGTAATCAGCGAGAACACGAGGAAATACAACCCATTTACTAAGTACAATTGGATTGACAGTGGAATTACACCAAATGGTACGTTTGTGACATTAAACGATGCATCAAACGGTAGTAACATTCCAAGAGTAAATATAAAACCTATATAAAATACTGAACCTGATATAAACCATTTATTTTCAAGTATTAATTTTAAAATGTCTAGAAATTTATTCTTCTTCACTATTTTTTCTCTGTTTCTAAATATTCGCATAAGAAGTTCCCCCTCTGAATAACTGACCCTTTAAATGATCTGATGGTACATTTAGCGAGCCATCAAATGTTTATTTTACTCACAATAAAATTTCTAACCAGAATTTAGAATCATATGATTTGTTTTCTCCTTTCCAAACAAAAAAGCACGCACTTAATCCGAAAGGAGTAAGTAGTGCTTCTACTTTTTGTTAATTTGATTATACAAATAATAACATAATATGACAATTTATATCAACGATAACTTTAGTAATCCAGTTTTTAATAGACATCTGTATAAAACATTATATTTTGTGCACATGTTGTTGGCACTTTTAATATGTATCATATAGCAATTTGAAGTAATGCTGCGAAAATAGAAGTAATTCCTTTTTCAAATTGATACGAACAGAACTGTTTTTTCTAATTGTTCCACGGTAGTTAAATCGGCTGTCACCGCGGAATATAAATGAAAAACATACTTGAGTTTTGTTAGGGAGATTTCAGATTCTCCCTCAACTTCTCAGGCGAAGGAATTTCAATTGCAAACATTATTTTTCATTGATTCTTAAGTTTGCTTGATGAATGAATCTGATTAAGTCATCCATCTTCTGATTTAAATCTAATACTGAATAATCTGTATTTTTAGTTGTTACTCTTTTCGCTACACTTATTTTATCAATAGAAATTAATTTACCATTTTTCTGAATTGTACTTACAACATTAAAAACACCATATTGTGGATGAAGAATATTATCACCATGCACTTCGGAAATTGAGTTCATAAGAGTACTTTCATCAACATAGTTTTCTATTTCTTTACCTTTTGTTATCCATACACAATAACCATTCTTGTTAAACTCGTCGATTATTCTCTTCTTAGTTGCATTAATATGAGATTGCGGGGATTTCTTGTCACTGTCCATGATAATTGCAGCAAAGCGATTAATTCTTCCTAGTTTAATGAACTCATCTATTTCATCATCTTCAACAGTTAAATGATTAAGTAATCTACCACCATAGAACATAATGCTAAAGTGTATACCCTCTTTTAATGACTTGTCTTTATCCTTTATCCATTTTTTTACGTATACCCTATCAGAAGGCCCCTCTACCCAAATAACACAATTTGATTGTAAGATGTCACTTGCTTTATATCCTAAATCGTTTAATATATGATTTTTCTCAAGGATAGTTGATACTAACGTAACATTAGATTTCCCCGCATTCATTTGGCAATGATATATGTTAATGTCATCATTATCAAATACTGCATTTGAGTGAGTTGTTAAAAGATACTGATTATTGGTGTAATTCACAATATAATCAATGAATTTCCTTTGTAATTCTGGATGAAGATATACCTCAGGTTCTTCAATGCATACTATAGAATTTTCTATTAATGTTGCAGCGGCAGCAAGAATAATGACCTGATGGATACCAGTACCTAATGAATCCAGTGGTAATCTTCTATTATCCATAACAATATATATTTGATCAGCAGTATAAGGAATTTCTATTTTCGCATCTTCTCGATTGAGTAACTCTCTAACGAAATTGCATATTTCGTCAAATCTTTCTCTGTCTTTTTCATTTCCCAAAGTTGGTTCCTTTAATTGATTTAATTTTTTTATTAAACCAACTCCATTAATATCCCAATTATCATCATTACTGACTGAAATCGACCTATAACTTTCAATACTCTCAACAACAAATGAGATTAGATGTAAAATATCAAAATGTCCACAAATTGCTGTTAATTGGGATTCTCTGGTGCCGCCAGTAAGATGCATCTTATTAAGAATTTGATCATAATTTTGTTTATACCCATTTGAAATCATATCTTTATAGTAATTAATATTTGAGAGAACTGGGGTTGGATTGTTCAGGTCATTAATTTCAAAAGAAATCCATATCTCTTCTGCCCACTCAGGTATTTTCTCTTCCAACCTTGGAAAGAACTTTGAAATATGTTCGTATATATGTCCTGTGTGACTTGAATTTTTTTTTATTTGAAATGAAAATTCTAAAGGTTTATTTTCATTTCCCATGTGTGAGTCAATAAATTTATTGAATAATGTCTTTTTCTCGTGTTGTTTTTTTAGTTGACATATCTGACTTAATTTATTAGTAAATCTTGATAAGTTAGACTTACCAGAATTATTCTTTCCAATTATTGAATTAACCTTGCCCAAATCCTTAATATACTGTTTTTCTTCCCCAAAGCTTCTGAAATTTGATAATGCGAAACCATCAATCCCCATTTAATATCCCCCTATAATTTAAAACCACAGTTCATGAAAATATAATTTTGAATATCAAAAAAATTTCTGTTAAATGTAACTTTATTATTCAACAAAATGCATCAAATACCTCCAAAAAACACAAAAAGCAACTTAAACCTAAAACCTATTTGAAACCTATTTAGTCTATTATCCATTTTCTGAATATGATTGCTATCGCTACTAGCACTGCTACAATCAATAAGATTTCTAACGTACCTAATCCGTCTTCCTCTTTCCACACACGCTTAAAAATATCCAATCCTATTTTCATTTCAACATTCATCTCCTATTCGTTCATCATGAGTAACGCAGGTGCTGCCACGATCACCATCACCACAACAAAAATTAACACCATCGGGAATACAAGTTTAGAAGATGCTTCCTCTCCTAGCGTTCGCGATACACTCTTTCTCCGCTGCCATAGCTCCAGCGAAAGTGAATGCAGTGAAACGACAAAGTCATTGCCACCTCTTCTAGCGTTTAGACCCAGCGTAGATGCAAATATAGACACTTCGTGTAAGGCGCAACGCTTACTGAAATCCTCTAGTACTTTGGTGAAGGAGATATTCATCTCCAATTCATGTACAGCGACAAGCAGCTCTTTGAAAAGCGGGGAATCCGACATATTCGGTTTTGCATGAACACAACGTATCCAAGCCCGGTTGACGGTTTCGCCAGCATTTACTAAGAGCACGATTGTGCTCAAAAATTCTGGTAGTTCAAGGATCATCCTTTGCTGTTTTTTGCGTATTTTTGTATCCAAATCACGTACCATCATCATTGGTGTACCTATGGCTGCAACCACGCCAAAAGCTAATAACGAACTATCATCACCTGCTAGAATGGCAAGTACGGTAACGACGAATAGACACACCATAGAAGCCGATATAAGTTCTGCCATAAACCATTTACTGCCTTGCGAAGACAAGTTTCTCCCATACAAGGTCATACATTTATGATGGATTTTTGAAGTAAACTCCGGGAACCTCTCTAACAATTGGAGCTTATCGATCACATAGTAGCTTGATGGAAAGAGTATTTTCATTCGTATGGGGAACGTTTGTATGTGGAGCTGTCCTCCGTATTTCCTCCGTGCGGTCACTTGTAATAACAGACAAATCACAATCTGCGCCAAGCCAAATAGCCATATCCACATCCTACACCTTGATATTCATTATTTTTTGAGTAAGTACATAACAAGCGCCAAGTAGTAACAAGCAAACCGTCATGATGAGAATTCCGCTCCCACGATAAAGTGGAACCATATAATCAGGCGAGGAAAAAGCCAATACAGCAACAATGAGGATTGGAGCAACAACAAGAACTCTCGACTCAAAACGCTTTTGAGCAACCATGACCGAAATTTCCTGGGTTATTTCTAACTTCTCCGCAATGACGGTTGCTGTACGTTTCATCACCTCAACTAAATTGCCTCCCGTGCGCTTACAGGTCAGAAAAACATCGGTGAAACTCAGAACATCTTCCAAGTGACTGCGATCTGCAAAATGTTTAAGTGCTGCTTCGATCGGTTCGCCATTTTCGACCTTCCGGCAAATCAAGCCAAACTCAACAACAATTAAACAAGCGGGGTCAGGATAGAGCAGCTTCAAATCCTCCCATGCTTCTCGAAATGCCGATTCAATGGATTTCCCCACCGTCATAGAGGAAGAAAGACAGCTGAGCGCCTGCTTAAATTGCACATAAAGCATATTTTTGCGTTTTTGGATTAATTGCTGCCGACGATAGCGAGGAAACAGTAAGCCTGTTGATGATAAAGCGGCAGCGAGGATAACATTTTGATAGAAAATATAACCTATCATGAATGCCGGTAAAGCTAGCATGAGTATGGCTGCTATTCTCTCTTTGGAGGACAAGTGATACTGGTTATAATCGATGAATACTACCGTGGGGATAGTCGGTGGCTTGTGTTTTGAGGAACCTTCACTTCGTTTTCGAGGGTATTTTCGTCTGTCAAGATAGTGCAGAAAGAGCCAACTTGCGCCTCCCATGAAGACAAGCAGCAACCACACGCTCATCCTTCATCACCTCCTACACTGTGAACAAACCAACGAGGCAGCTGCTTGCCTGCCATTTGAAGCTTGTACATATTCGCAAGTGTTTGACCTGTATATCGGAGTGTTCCAAGGAGCTTACCTTCTGGCGACTCTCCGCTCTCTTCGAAGAGAAAAAGTGGTTGCAGCTGGACTTCGCCATCCTTGATTCCAACAACTTGGTGGATCTCTGTCACTTTGCGTGAACGATCTCGCATCCGTGAAATATGTACAATGACATCAAGTGCTGAGGCAATCTGCTTTCGTATGACTTCAATGGGGAGCGGAGCGGCACTAAGTACCATCGTCTCCAATCTACTGAGCATATCCTGGGAGGTGTTCGCGTGGCCGGTACTTAAGGAACCATCATGCCCCGTGTTCATTGCAGCCAGCATATCTAGAGCTTCAGCTCCACGCACCTCGCCAACAATAATTCGATTAGGGCGCATCCGTAGGGAAGACCGAATTAATTCTCGCATCGTGATCGCTCCCTTTCCTTCCGTGTTCGCATTTCTCGTTTCTAGTCGGACTAAATTGGGTACAGTTTGGATTTGAAGCTCTGCTGAATCTTCGATTGTAATCACACGTTCATGTTCAGGAATCCATGCGCTCAGGGCATTAAGAAACGTCGTTTTACCTGAACCCGTTCCGCCGCCAACGAATATATTGAATCCCGCTTCAACCATCATCCGAAGCATCTCCGCAGCCTCACTAGAAATACTTTCCATACGAATCAAATCCGACATATCCAGTGGATTTTCAGGAAATTTACGAATCGTTAAAGTTGGACCACTTAGAGAAGCAGGTGGAAGCACGATATTGACACGCGAACCGTCTTTCAACCTTGCATCCACAATAGGTGTGGCCTGGTTAACTATTCGATTCACTTTGGACACAATCATTTGAATTAAATCTTCAAGCTTCTCTACACTTTCTAGTTCATAGGGGTAACGTTCAACAGCACCCATGCGTTCGAAGAAAATACAGCAGTGACCATTCACCATTATCTCCGTTACCGTTGGATCGTCAATTAAAGGCTGGAGAATATCTAAGCCCCGAAAGCTATCGAATAAACGCTTAACACCGACATGCATATCACTCGAAGTCCAGCTATGCACGCTCGCTGCACGGAATATCGTTTCTTCGATATGCACCAGCAACTGCGCATCACTAACTTCATGTGTAAGATCAAGATTTTCTTTAATCTCCTGTTTTAACTCGTTAAACAGCCCTTGATTCAAGATAAGATTGAGCTCCTTCCTTGGAAATCCCCTCAGTCTCATTACTTACAGCTTGCAGCATGACATATACCTGTTCGGAAAATATATCCGATTGCCAGATTTGTTCTGCCGAACTCATTACCTTCCAATCAGGAATATAGGGAAGTTTGAACGTTAATTCTTTTCCGAGAAAATCGAAAGAATTGATTTGAGTCCCCCTAAAGCTTGTCATGACAAAATGGACTTGAGGAAATGCACTCATTTGTTTGAATAGTGTTTGGGTTCGAAAAGCATCATTCCAATCATCTCGAATAAGCCAAATGATCGCGTCGCTAAGCTCTAAGCTTTTGACGATTCTCGGATGAACGGACGTCTCGAGATCCACGATTAGGGTATCGTATACTGACAGATCTATTATGGATGCAATGAGTTTTCTCACTTGCTCACCACTCATTTCTTGCATCTCCCGCACTTGCTCAAGTGGTGTCAAATAATCGAACCTTCGCGTGGCATCATGTGATTTTAAATGCGCCAACTTCGGTCCTATGGACTCCGCTGAATCTTTCAAATAATAGAGAAGCTGTGATAATCGCCCTGATTCGCCCTGCAACCACTGAGAAGCCGGGCTCGTTGACTCCAAACTCAGATACAAGACACGTTCACCACGAAATGCCAGTTGTTTCGCCATATGCACAGCCGTGATCGATTTACCGGAATTTCCACTGCTGCTATACACCGACATCACACGTGTACGATTGGATTGTGTTCGACCAGAGACAGTTGATGATCTCTCCGTGTATAGGGCTTGAATATGTGAGATCAACTCGTGCAGCGGCTGAAAACGGAATAAGAAAGGATGAACAGTTTCTGCCGAATCGGAATTTCTGATATGTTGACTCAAAAATATTTTACTCAATGACGTACGTTGATGCTGCAATAACGGATAAAATGCATCAGATATTAATAGCACACCCTTGAGGTTCGGTTCCTCTACTACCTGCAAGAGAAGCTCAACTTGCGAGAACAACTTTACTTGCACACGTTCAGCGAACTCCGTCGCCCGAATGAATATGGCTAATCTTTCGGCATAAACCATGTCGTCATCTAAGACAAATAGTTGAAGCTTCTTCATTTCAGCACCTCCCCTTACCAATTATCACTATCCAGCGAACTTCGCATAAAAACCATTGCCAATGAGCACACAGCTCATAATCGCGAGTACGATTGCTATTTGTGTTTTCGTTTCCAGCCTCATCCTTCCCCTCCTGTCCCCTTTGGAAAAGCAAAAAAGCACGCGCTGACGATAGAGATTATTTCTCTACAATCAGCGGTGCTTCCGCTTGTCTGATTTTCAATTATCCAAATTGTACCACAAATCCCTAATAAATCAATCCCTTTATTCCCAAGGATATTTCATCGTGAAAAAACTAGCGAGCTTCTTACTTTCCACACGGCGGATACGTCTCATCTCAGCGCGATTCGGAGCAGACTCGTGTAGCTTCTTCTCTTCTTCCGTTTCAGGGATAACATCCGGCACTTCCACGGGTACCTTATTTTCATCTAATGCAACAAAAGTTAGGAAAGAAGTCGCTGCAATTTTTCTAGCGCCTGATTTCAAATCCTCGGTTACAACCTTAACAAATACCTCCATCGAGCTTTTTCCTGTCCAAGTCACGAAAGACTCTAAACAGACAGAATCCGAAGTGTGAATTGGTGACAAAAAGTCAACAGAGTCCGTAGATGCCGTCACAACGGATCTCCGACAATGCTTATGAGCCGCTATAGAAGCGATGTCATCAATATAAGACATTAGTTTTCCGCCAAAAAGCGTATTATGATTATTTACATCCGTTGGAAAAATACGTGATGTTTTGAAGCATCTAGATTCTCTGGAAAATCGCTTCTCCATGTGTGTTTCCCCCTCTTTATCTCATGCAAAATATGACTCATCATATCACACTTTTGGCTGGATTTGGTTATAACTTATCCCACGTGTGTAATATAGTAATACAAGCTCATTCATAAATAGGAGGTGTTTGCATATGTTTACGTTTATCATCGTGTTCTTGATTACATATGCGCTATTTTCGATTTCAGGCGTATTGTTCCCAACAGATCTGGCCTACTACGCCACTCTGAAAAAACCAAGTTGGAATCCGCCAGCCAAGTTATTCGGTATCGCTTGGGCGATCTTATATGCATTAATTTCTGCATCTGTCGCTATTGTCTACACGAAAACCGATGGATTTCAAGAAGTGGCGAACTCATATGTATTGATATTATTGATCAATTACGTGGCTAACCAGGCCTTCACCTTTTTCGAATTTAAATTAAAGAACTTGCGATTAGCTTTTCTTGATACGGCTATAGTGGCGATAACGACGTTTTTGTTAATTTACGCAACGATTCCTTATTCCAAGCTTGCAGCATGGCTACTCGTACCTTATTTATTATGGTCTTGTTTTGCTACCCTACTAGCATGGACAATTTATCAGTTAAATAAAAACACTAATCGCGCTTACTGAAACGGGAGAATATCGATTTCTTGGTTTGTAGTGAGAATTGATTGAGGCTTTCTTCCGGGAGAATCTCGCTGAGGAATGGTTTTAATGCTTCGTAAAAAACGTTCAAGTATTGCGGCTGATCTTGTATGCAATCCCCTTTCCACACAGCTTGCATGACTTCAGATCTTGCAATTAGGGGTATTGTACACAACGGTTTAGACGGAAATGAGTCTTGCCACTCCGATCGAAAACGCGGTGGTAACTCACCAGTTGCGATGAAATGCACTTTCTTCCCACGCTGTTGATAGGATGCGAATTGCTCTATTCGCTTGCGCGAACGGGGTCGATCACATTTACCAGGCAAGCTATCCACGATGACGATAATTTCATCTGCACTATAACAAAGTTCCTGTACAGATGGATGCTCCCACTGAGTCGAAACATCCCAAAGGATGATCGGCTTTTTGAGCATGTGCAGAAGCTTAAATGCATGAGAAGCCTGCCATGCACCTTGAAAACCATCAGGATTAATAGGTGCCCAAGTTGTAAACCCGTTGATCCATGGCGTTGTAAATGTAGAAGATGGGTCACATATATGATCAGAGGGAAACATATAGGGGCTTGGTGCATGGCGATCACCATACAACAACATATATAGATCAGGTTCTATCGTCGGCTGTTCAACTAGCGCATTGGGGATTTGGAGGGCATGCAATATTCTGGCCAGCGTAATTGCAGTGAATGTCGCGCCTACACCTGCGAATAACCCGCCTATGATAATTAATTTATCGGACGTATTCGCTCGGTGTGAGTTGGCTTGGAGCCCAGATTCGGTAACATGCAGATCAGCTTCGGGGGATAAGGAACGAAGTCTTAGCTTCACTTCCATTGCGGTTTGACAGCGGTTCTGAGGTTGATCTTGCAGGAGAAAATGAATCGTTGTGCGCAAGGTTTCAGGGATATCTTCTCTCTGTAGTTCCAGAGGCTTTGCCTTGCTATATACATAATGACCGCCAGACAACAAGTAATATAACATAGAGCCAAGCGTATAAAGATCCGTTCGAGCATCTGTTTGCAGCCCTAGATATTGTTCCGGTGCAGCAAACCCTATCGTTCCCATTTGCATGGTATCGGAGGTTTGTCCTTGTTTAAATTGTCTAGCTACTCCAAAGTCAATTAATCGGACTTGATTATGTTGGTTAATCATGACGTTGGATGGCTTAAGATCGCGGTAAATGATGGGCCGGGGCTGAAATGTGTGTAAGTAGTGGAAGATATCAAGTAACTGAAAAGCAATTTGAACGATTAGCTTAATCGGCAATTCACGGTGATTCTTTTCGAACAAATCTTGTAGTGTTGGACCCTCAATATAGTCCATGACAAGGTATCCATTTCCACCCTCGGTAATAAAATAATCCACTAACTGTGGGAGTTGCGCATGCCCTAGCTTGGCCAGCATTTCTGCTTCTTCCAAGAAAGCAGTCTCATCGGAACCCACGCACACAACCTCTTTTACTGCCCAGCGCTTACCCTTTAACTTCTTATCCCTCGCGAGATACACCTGACTCATGCCACCTTGTCCGAGCATGGACAGGAGTTCGTATCTCCCTCCTACAATTGACCCTTGCCATTGTGGTTTAGACTTCACAATTAGTAAAAACCCCCTCTTATATCCAAGTCATAATGCTCTTGATTATAAGGGAGGGCTATTGGAAAATCTAGCTATTTTCCGTTTTTTATATTTTCTGCAAATAAAGTGTCAACTCTTCCCGATTATGAAACAACTGCTTCGCCTTCAAGAGGAAAAGCGAATCTTCGAAAATGTGCAGAATATCGCGAACCGTTTGGAACGGTTTTTTATGCATAAGCTTTACGGTAACGATCGCTGTTCCGCCACTTTGCAAAGAAAAAAGCAAATCCGACACAAGACGCCCCATTTGCCGCGGATCCCAGCTCATGTCGCAGACAAGTAAATCAAACTCATTTTCTCGCAGCTTTACATCATTAGCATTTTTCTTCAGGAAGGTCAGCAATGGATTGCCAAGTAGCCGTGGGTTCATCGCAGCCGGGTCAATCGCTGTAACTTTCAGCCCACGCTCTAGCAGTAAAGACGTCCATCCACCAGGCGCAGCTCCAATATCAATCGCTTTACGAGCGACACTGAAATCGATTCCGAACCGTTGCTCCGCTTCCAAAAGCTTAAATTTGGCACGTGAAATTTGATCCTCTTCTTTCATGAAACGGATCGCTCCACCAGACCAATCTGATAAGTTTTCACTTGGTTTTGAAATACCGACGTAGACCTTTTTGGCACTTATGTACACGGAAATAATATGGTCTGCATAACGGACAACCGGTTCTCCGCCACATTCCGAAGTGAGGATCTCATCTATGGCTGCCTTAATAGCAAAAGGTGCATAAGGAACATCAGCCCGCTCCTCTTTTCGAATTTGCGTGGCAATTTTCTCGCCGTAACCGAATAAACCAGCGGCATAGGATTCACGAAGCCAAGCTGTCAAATGTGCAATGTCAGCATCCGTGCGGGTAAGCTCCCATTCTTGATGAACAGGTTGAACATGTCTTAGAAAGATGGGTTCATTCTCTTGCAGGGTAGAAATGGCATCTGTCGTATCTTCAGGTACTTGGAAATAAAACACTTCTGTCGGTACCAGTAACGTAAATTTGGTAAGTGGAAATAACTTACGCAGTTCATCTTGCGCATATTGTGCGAACCCATGATTCGAGGTTCCAATATAGGTCGTTAATTGTGTCATAGCCGCATCCTTTGAGTAATCTACATTCGTTTTCACTAACTTACTACATAAACCTATTTGTCCTCAATAACCTTGATCCATGGACGATCTTGGAACCATTCCAAGGCAACATGGATTCCGAAAGCTTTATGAATATTCTCAGGTGTCAGAACATCTTCCTTGCGTCCAGAGGCAATTAATTCACCTTGCTCGATTATCGCAACATGCGT
Source organism: Paenibacillus qinlingensis (assembly GCF_013204845.1). Taxonomy (GTDB): domain Bacteria; phylum Bacillota; class Bacilli; order Paenibacillales; family NBRC-103111; genus Paenibacillus_E; species Paenibacillus_E qinlingensis. The sequence goes on along the minus strand of NZ_JABMKY010000025.1, from coordinate 87,686 downwards.
AAATAAAGGCATGATTTCTTCGATGTGATGAGTGACATAGACAACTGTTACATCTTGTTTACTAAGTTCATTGACGTCAGATAAAAACCGCTCACGCTCAAACAAATCCAATCCCGCAGCAGGCTCATCCATAACGAGAATCGCTGGCTTACTCATTAAGGATCTTGCAAGCATAACTTTTTTACGTTCCCCTTGTGAAAGGCTTCCCAATGGTTGGTCTGCCAAATGTGGAATACGTACACGAGTCAGCATTTCCAGCGCCCGGTCTTTCACTTCCTGTGGAATTTCTTGATAGAATCGCAAATAAGCATATTCACCTGTTGCAACGACCTCAAGCACTGGATCAATTAAGCTTAATTTTTCGAAAAGAGATTGCGAAATATAGCCAATTTTCTTACGAACTTCCCGTACATCACATTGACCGTAGCGGTTTCCGAGTACATCGACTGTGCCACGGCTTGGAAATTCATAGCCATTCATCATTTCAAGAAGCGTTGTTTTGCCAGAGCCATTTCGGCCCAGCAATACCCAGTGTTCACCGGATTCGATATGTACATTCACATCGTTTAAAATATGGCGTTCTCCACGTATAAAATGAATATCGGATAAATGGATCATAAGTTCTTTTCCTTTCATATTACGGTTTACTTGGATAGCTTCCTTGTGCAACCCCCATCAATACTTCATCAGGCATACGATGTGCATATAGCCCCATTTCATCTGGCTTGACAGCATAAAGCATCTGATACATCTGTGTGCAAGCGGAAGGACTAGAGGTATGAATATAAATTGTTCTTGGGAATTTACTTTGCTGAATCAACCAAATGACAACATCCATGCCCGTTTGCTTCGACATCCAACCCAAATCATGATCCAGAGATAAGATGTCTACTTCATATTCCTGAAGCAATGTAATGCATTCTTTCACATCTTTGGCTAATACAAATCCTTGGGGACAAGGACGCGAATCATCTAAGTATACATGAATCATCATCACATTTCCTTTCCAACAACGAATTTATGAACGCAATCTCTTCACGATGCGTGCCATCACTCCCAGTACTTGTCTCAAGTACAATAGGAATTTCTCGTACGTAAGGAGAGTGTAAGAGGCTTTGAAAATTCGAAATGCCAATATGTCCCGACCCAATGTTGGCGTGTCGATCACGGCGCGATCCCCATGGATGCACCGAATCATTCAAATGAATTGCTTTCAGATGAGGTAGATAATCTAGCTGATCTCCCTTGAACTCAAGCTCAGCCCAATCCGTTCCTTGCCAAAGCCTACTAGCGTAAGCATGACACGTATCTAAGCAAAAGCCAATTTTCTCAGGTTTATCGCATAGCTTACGAACTTGCACCATTTCTTCAAAGGTCAGCCCCAGTTGGGAACCTTCACCTGCTTGATTTTCAAGCAATATGAAAGAAGCTCCCGTGTAACCCTCAGTAGCACTATTCAAACATTGTATTATATTTTTGTAGCCTTGTAACGGGTCTTTTCCTGCATATTTACCAAAATGTACCACAAGTCCAACAGAACCGCAGGCATTTGTAATGTCTAGGCCATTTCTAAGTAAGTTAACCATGATCTCGCGTTCAGTCTCATCTGCAGCGGGATTTAATGCATAAGGAGCATGCCCGATAGAGATAATGCCATTTTCCAAACACAATTGAGCACACGCGTTCGCATCTTTATGATCGATAACTTTCGTAGCCAAACTACGCGGATTCATCGGAAAATATTGAAAGGCCTTTGCACCCATTAAAAGGGCAGTTTTGGCTGCATTCAAATATCCACCTCGCGTTCTTACGTGTGCTCCGATAAACATGTTCAATCCGACCTTTCACTTCTGACAATGGGCACAATAAAAACATTTGCGGCTTGTGACTTCGGTTTGAATGATAGGCCTCCCACATCGGAAACAGGGCTCATCTTTTCGATCATAGACACGACATTTCGGATTATATTGTCCTGTTAAACGATCTCCCATGAATAAAGGTTCTTCCATATAGCCACCGACGGCAATCGCTTCACGAAGTAAAGCCTGCATAGCTTGGTAGAGCTGATGTAGTTCATTTTCGGTAAGAGCGTGTACCTTTCGCAAAGGGAGCAGCCCCGCTTCAAAGCAAATCTCATCGGAATAACAATTCCCTATTCCTGAAAGTACAGTTTGATCCACAAAAGTCACTTTCAGATTTCCCCGCTTAGGCCTCAATACATTTCGAAATTGAATGAAGTTAAGTTCGAATGGCTCTGGTCCAAGCTTTTGTAAGAGCGTTTGGATTACCTCTGGCGTGTGAAGATGCAAGTAACCTAAGCGCAAACCAATAAAACATAAACTCTTTATTCCTAAATGAATCTCCACTTGAATTGTGCGATCTGGTTTCTCTTCTTGGGTACCAAAGAACATCCATCCGCCAAGCATCAGATGTAACAGTAAAACTTCACCTGTAGCCAAATGAAATAGTAGGTGTTTGGCTCTGCGCTCAATCCGTACAATCCGATTGCCGATAAGCTTCTCTGCGAATTCTTCAGGAGCTACATTCAAGGATTTCGGGCGTGTCACATCGACTCCCGTAATCGGTACACCAATGATTAATCGTGTCAACTGCTGACGATACGTTTCCATTTCCGGAAGCTCAGGCACGAGAGAACACTCCTTGCCATTTTTATAACTTGTATAACCAATTGGCGGTTTGCGTAAACGCGTTCTATGGAAATATGGCTACAGTTCTTAAATTAAGCCCTCGCTGACGTAAGTGGGTTTTGGTGCCTTTTTGCTTCTTCTCGTTATTTTCCTAGTGTCCGAAGATGATGAAAATGAATCTGCTTGCGCTCGTAAACTCATCTCTTTCTTTCGCATTTTCTGTTGCAAACGTGCAAGCCGCTTCTCCCAAGCCTCTTCAATCTCATTGATTTTCTGATCACCTCGATGAAGCGCACGTCGCCGCCAAAGCCGTGCCCACGCTTCTTCTGCATAAAAGACAGCTTGGCTCAAATCCTTCTCGCGGTGCTCATAGTACATAGCAAGCTCTAAATACGGCTCTAGCTGTAACGAAATACTTGCAGGTTTAAGTAAAATAGCCTGTTTCCACAGCTCGAGCGCACGGTTATATTGACCAATTTTTTTATAGTAGTGGGCCAATTGAAGCAAGGCAGTTTCTTGTTCAGCTGACTGCACGGAAGCCTCGTTATTTAGTAATTTCTCGTATAACACATTAAAATATTGCTCTGCCTTGGCAGGCCTTGCCATTTTGTCGAGCCAAAGTCCTGTTCGAAAGAGTTCTTCCACGTCAAGATTGGAAAAAAGATCGGACTCATTCTCATCTGGGCGCAGCAAATTGCCAAAATGGACCGTCAACGCAGCCAATGTTACAATATCGTGTTCGTTATGAATAAATACACCTTGAAGAACAGCTGGATCCTTCTCAGCTAAATATTGAAAATATAACGCTGGAGCCATCGACCCTGGTACATCATCTACGCGTTCAAAACCTAATCTGCTCTCTTCCACCTTACTCAACCGACAAGAGGGTAGCGTATTACGCCACAGACTTCGTGAAGCATAAAGAAGATCAAGCTGAAGCAGCTCCGAGTCATCTAGCTTCAGACGATTAAGAACGAATCGATTCTTGAGAATCGGCCAATCGAACGTACGACCGTTATAGGAGACGATATGCGTGTATCGTCCTAACAGTTCTTGTAAGTACACCAGCATTGCATGCTCCTCAGCTGGATTACGTATCATGAGCTGTTCTACCGTGAACAGCTCGCCCGTATAGTACCCGATGCCGACCATGAACGGCACGTTGCCAGCACCGACGCCGAGTCCGGTAGTCTCGGTGTCGAAGAAGAGCAGTTCTTCGAGCCGGACGACGGCGTCTCGCTCGTGAAAGCAGGACAGCTGCGCAGCAACATCGGCGAGCTCACGCAGCCGATAGTTGCCGTGCACGCTGTCCGCGCCGTACTGGCGGCGCCGCATGACGAACGAGCCCGCTGGGCTCGTCGCAATATGGGCGCCGAGCTGCGCCCATTCGCCCCCTGCCTCCGGCGGGGGCGGCGGTGTTACACCAGCCGCTGCGGGTCCCCGCAGGCGGCCGAGCCTTTCGCGGAGCCCGCTCATCGGGCACCGCCATCGAGCTCTGCGAGCAGCTCCAGCGCGAGCTTCTTGCCCAGCAGGCCGACCTCTTCGATCGGCCCAACACAGGCCGGGCAGCCGCTGATGCAACCGCAACTCTTGATCAGGCTGCGCGCCTGATCCATCAGCTGTCCGTGGACCTCGTACAGCCGATCACTAAGCCCCACGCCGCCTGGGTAGCGATCGTAGAAGAACACCGTCGGCAGCTTGCTGTGCACTGCCTTCACTTGCGGAACGACCCGAATATCCATCGGGTCGCACATCAAATAGAGTGGCGCTAGATGCGCCAGGACATTAGCAATGCCAAGCAGCGCATGCTGCATGTCATTGGCCGATCGTCCTGCCGCCATCGCCTCGTCGAAAGTGAACCAATAGGAGCTCGTATGAAGCTCCTCTTCTGGCAATCGAATCGGCCCCGAGCCGATATTCTCGTGCGTGCGCAGACGGATTTTCTTGAAAATCGTTGGCTGCGCATTCACAGTCACCTCGCCGAGTTGACGAAGTAGACCACCAACACGACCCTCCCGATTCACGTGAAGCACCTTTAGCTGTACAGCCATACTCGCATCCGTGAAATAGTCCACATTCACTTGCCTCACGAACGCTTTCTTCTCTTCGTAATCCAACTTTTCTACTTGGAATTGTATGCCTTCATGTATATAAATAGCCTCTTCATGAATCAAGGTTGGCGCACTGAAACGATCACATTCCCCAATCACGCGATGGCCATTAGTCATATCTATAATGACAAAATTTTCTTGCGCCGCAGAGCGTAATGAAATGTTATGCGCAGGAAACGACTGTTCCATCCAATACCAACGATTATTGACTTGGTGCAGCACCTGCTCCTCAGTCAAGTACTCCAGAACATCGGTGAGCGACTCCTCCCCGAACTTCTCATTCGCTTCGAAAGGAAGCTCATAGGCCGCACACTTCACATGATCCACGAGAATGATCAGGTTATCGGGATGGATGCGCGCTTGCTCTGGCGGACGCTCAAAGAAATAGCGCGGATTCTGGATCAAATACTGATCCAGAGGATTACTGCTCGCGACGAGAATCGTCAGCGAGGTTTCCTGCCGCCGTCCGGCGCGCCCGGACTGCTGCCAAGTGCTGGCTATCGTGCCAGGATAGCCATTAAGCACGCACGCTTGCAGCTGACCAATGTCAATGCCCAGCTCCAGCGCGTTTGTGCTCACAACGCCGCGGATTTCCCCGCTGCGTAAGCCTCTTTCGATCTCCCTGCGCAGCTTCGGGAGATATCCGCCGCGATAGCCGCGGATTGACTTGCTTCCAAGCTCGTGACTTACGAGCTCTTGCAAATAGGTCAGCAAGATCTCCACACGCACGCGGCTGCGAGCAAATACAATCGTCTGGATCCCACTTCGCAGCAAATTGCCTGCTAGCGTGCGTGTTTCCAAGACGGAACTTTTACGAATTCCCAGCTGTTGATTCACAACAGGCGGGTTATAGAATACAAAATGCTTCTCACCTGCCGGCGCACCATTATTATCAATTAATGCAACGGTTTCACCGATCAGACGCTCAGCGTGCTCTTTCGGATTGTCTATCGTTGCCGAAGCACAAATAAATTGCGGATTTGAACCATAGAAGCGGCAAATCCGTTTCAGCCTGCGAATTACATTCGCGACATGACTACCAAATACACCCCGATAGGAATGAACTTCATCTATCACAATGTAATTTAAATTCTCGAACAGCTTCACCCATTTGGTATGATGCGGGAGGATGGCGGAGTGCAGCATATCTGGATTCGTGACGACAATATGTCCTGCATTTCGTATCGCTTGCCGAACTGTTGGTGGTGTGTCACCGTCATACGTATGCGTCTTAATATCCACGTCCATAAATTCGATCATTTCCTGCAACTCTGCTACCTGATCTTGCGCCAGCGCTTTAGTAGGAAATAAATAGAGCGCTCGCGAAGCGTCGTTCTCCAAAATCTTCTGAAGAACGGGCAAGTTGTAGCAAAGCGTCTTCCCAGACGCTGTCGGAGTTACAGTAACAACATGATTGCCTGCCGTCACTTGGCGAAATGATTCCGCCTGATGCGTATATAATTGCCCGATGTTTTTATGTCGAAGCGCAACACAAATACCCTCATGCAATCCTTCTGGAAAATCAGCCAGTTTCGGATCTCTTGGGGGTATCGTATGCCAATATGTAACTTGTTGCATGATTTCAGGCGATTTACGCAACCCGTCAATCATCTCTATCATTGAAGAAACCTTACCTGTGAAAGGATTCATAAACCGAATCTCCTTACCCATTTCGTTTCTTCCATTTTACAGAATATACGTTCGCATGTCTACATCAAATCAGCTGAATCATCATAATCGTATCGTAGGCCATCATGTTCACTTGTGATCTGAGCTGTGACTGACAGCGCTTGGTTGGCACTTTCTTGCATTTTGAACAAAACTTCTTGATAGTCTCTCGAACGGTGCTCTTCTCGATCATGTTTCATGGCAGTTCTTAAAGCTCTTTCAATAATAATGACATCATGACTCGTGAAATTCACGGCTTCTCGCACCTCTTCTTGGTCCATCATGTTCACAACAACTATCTTTGCCAAATTGCGCCAATGGCATACAAGTCAACGAAAAATTGAGAAATTCGTAATCAAACTTATAATAAGGTAAAATTAGGATGAGATACACAATAAGGAGGAATAACTAATGTCCACATCATTACCTAATGAAATTGAAACTCATCGACAACCTGACCATGAAATTAATCCTCAGTTTCTTGAGCGTTGGTCCCCGCGTTCCTTCTCGAACCAAGAAGTCTCGGAAGAAGTACTGTTAAGTCTATTTGAAGCTGCACGTTGGGCACCATCGGGAAGTAATAATCAGCCTTGGCGTTTCATTGTTGCCCGTACACCTGAACAACTGGCTAAATTCCATACATTCATTAACCCTTTCAATCTTGTATGGTGTGAGAAGGCCCCTGTCCTTGCACTCGTGATCTCCCATACCAAAACACCTAAAGGAACGGACAACCCTAGCCACGCTTTCGATGCGGGTACAGCATGGGGTTACCTAGCACTTGAAGCGAATAATCAAGGACTTATCACACACGCAATGGGCGGGTTCGAGGCTGACCAAGCACGAGAAACTCTGCAAATCCCAGCGGATTATCAACTTCACGCTGTTATTGCTATCGGTTATCGCGGTCCTGCGGATGCCCTTCCTGAAAAATTGCAAGAACGTGAAATTCCATCTGGAAGACGTGAAGTAAGCGAGTTTGTTTACGCAGGACAATTCGAGTAATACCTAATCTGTTAACGACAAACAGGACATCACTTTATGACAAGTGGTGCCCTGTTTTGTTTCCACCCTTAATACGGTGATTCAATTTTATCTACCTTCGATTTATAAGAAGGATCGAAATAAGTAGTAAAACTTAGATTTACCGTAATTTTCTTGTTTGCCTCTTTCGGTAAATTACCATAGTTGACAGCATCCACATTGATCAAACGCGGCAGGGATTGCAACTGTGTGAGCGCAGCTGAAATTTCTTTAAACGTTCCATTTAAAGTCGTTGTTACTTTAATCTCACGAATATTCGGAAAGGCATTCTTTTTCGTCGCTTCTGCTGGCTGAGCCGATTTTTCATTCATACTGTATGCAATACTGCTAAAAGTAACGTTCTGATCATTTTTAATTTTATTTAAATCGAGTGTTAATTGTTCTGTATTATCCCACAGCGGAAGCGCGGCCTGCACATCTTTCATTGATGGACCTGGGTTTGATTTTTGCTTTTCACTCACTTTTTGCGTAAGGAGTTGAATTTGTTTATCTAGATTGCTGACTTCATTCGCTTGATTCTTCACTTTTGTTGAGGAAGGAATTTGTACAAAGTAATAAAAGGCGAATAGCCCTAAAAAAAGCAAAACGGCGACAAAAATTAGCAATGTTTGTTGATTATTTTTGTTGGACATTCGTTGCTGCAGCCCCTTTCACATCCGTCGTTGCAGCCTTATTCGCAGAATCCTTTGCCGCTTCCTTTTTCAAAGAAATGGAATAATTCACGACATATTGCTTATCTCCTGATAAATTCACGTTTAAGTCAGTTCTATCCTCAGTTGACGAACTACTGTCCGCAGCGCCATTCAATGTTGTTTTCCCATTCACGGACTCTGTGATGGATTGCAGCAACGCATTCTCCCCAAAGGTAAGTTTGCGAAGATCATACAAATAACGCGCTGAATCTTCCATTTTAGTAAAAAGAACGGTTAACGATATCTGTGAATCTGCCGAGTAGGCCATCGTAGTGATGCGACCGTCTACCGGCAAGGGCTTCATCAGATCATTTGTTATCACGACCACATCTTTACGAGAAGCTTTCATTGTAGCAATGAAATTGGCTGGATCGGAGGAAAGCTCCGGTTTCACCAATAATTTTGCCTCTAGGATCGCTTTATTCTGATTCAACTGAACAAGCTTGGAAGTGTTTGCCTTCATTTCTTTACTATTTTCCCAGTAGGTGTAACCACTAATACCCATGCAAGCGATCCATGCAACGACAAAAATCCACAGAACGAACAGCTTAATTCGAGTCTCTGTTTTCCGATGCGGCTGCAGATTAATGTAAGCATTTCGCTTTGAGAACATAGCTACACCCGCAGCTACACGAAATGCATTGGCATTGAAATCTTTGAATCGGCTTTTGGTCAAAGTATCAAAATCAACAGTATCTACATGAAGTTCAGAAAGCCCCAACTGAAGTTCTCTATGCAGTTGAATTCTAGTCTCATTTGCCCCCGTTACGATGATATGCGAAATTCGGCTTGCCCCTTCTTGAATGCTGTATTGATAAAAGCTCAACATTCTTGATATCTCGGCAATTATTTCGCCAACCTGATCGGAAGTAAGTTCATCTGTATCCATGGCAGCATGATCCATTAACGATATCGTACGCATGAAGATGGGATTACCATATTGCAGCATATACACTTCAAGTGAATTTCTATCCAATGAGATTAGCATTGATTCATGGATAAAATCTTGCTGATGCGCAGAAATCGCTCTGGCAAGGGCTGTCGCTGATATTTCAACGGCTCTGACATGAATGCCTGCATCTTCAAAGACGTCCACATAGCTCTGGATTAATTTCTTAGGTGCAGCGAACACCAGTACTTGTGTACTCTCATCATCATGTCCGACCTTAATGAAGTCATAAACGGGATCTTCAAAAGGTAATCGGAGTGCCGTTTCTACCTCTAGCTCTACAAGCTGGCTAAGTTCAGCAGCCTTAATGCTCGGAATACGCATTTTACGAATAATAATTTGAGACGTTGGGATTGCAAGAGTGGCCGAAGCCCCACGAATTTTCTCCGTTTTGACCCAATGTTTTACTTGCAAACTTAATGACTCTGAATTCATAATATGATCTTCAACAATAATGCCTGGTGGGATTGGCAAATAGCCGCTAGTCCCTATCTCCCACGACTTTTTCTTCTTGATCGTTACATATCGGACACCTGTTTGATCAATTGTGATCCCGATTCGTTTATTACCTAGACCGAACATGTCCATCACATCCTGCTATCCGATTAAATTAAGGTACGCTTGTATAAGATCCGATCCATATCCATATGAAATAAGAATGCCCACTGCCAAATAGGGGCCAAATGGTACCGGTTGTTTTCTCTTAATGATGTTTAACAGCAGCAGTAATCCACCAATGAGACTACCGATCAGACATGCTAAAACAAAAGCCACAAGGATATGGGGCAAACCTACGACAAAGCCGCAAACCAACAGGAGCTTGGCATCCCCCATTCCCATTCCACCGCGCGTTATAAGGGAGATCATGACAACAATCCCGCATCCAATTACAGATCCAAGCACATAACTCCACCACGCCTGTCCATCTGGCACAAGAACTCTCACGACTACACAAATAGGAAAGAAAAAAAGTAAAACTTGATTCGGTATTCGCATTACAGTTACATCCGAAATCGTAATAATAACTAATAAACTTACCAGTACAAAACCTACTAACACTTCTGCTGACAGACCCACATGCACGTACACCCAAAGGAATAATAAACCCGTTGCAAGCTCTCCAATTGGATATAAAATGGAAACCCTCGCCTGGCAATACTGACATTTTCCACGGCTAAAAAGATAGCTGATCACCGGGATCAGATCCTTCTTTTTCAATTGCGTTCCACAGGATGGGCATGCGGATGGCGGCTTGACGATGGATTGCTTCGCTGGCACGCGTAACGCAACTACGTTAAAGAACGAACCTAGAACAAGACCAAGGATGAAAACATAAATCGCGATTAAAATCGTCATGTGTTTGGGTCGCTTTCGTTTGATTTTAAAAAAGGAATCGGAATGGACCGATTCCTTTTTTGAATGATTTTAGTTTTTCGTTCCAGAAATAACAGTATCTAATGCAATATCATCAGGAGTCTTGAGTATTACAGGAGTTGCAGAACCTACTTTTGTAGTTAATTCAAAATTAGTCAGCTTTCCTACAGAACTAAATTTGAGTTCACCAGCTGTTATTTTAGCTTTTGTACTCGGAATTACAAGTCCATCTGGTAAGTACCCGCCATCGACAAGTGTACTAAGACCTACTGTAATGTCAGCCGTTATATCACCTTTCTCAGCTGTTATGTACAATCTCGAAGCCTCGTAAATCTGATGATAGGTAGCTGCATCTGCACTAGCTTTGGACTTATCAATTACCCCCAAAATATAAGGCACCGCAATCGCCGCAATAACCGCCAAAATAACGATAACCGCCAATAACTCAATCAACGTAAAGCCTTTCTCTTCCTTTTTCAAACGATTCATCATTTTAATTAACATAATCTCTACCTCCACATTTTTATTTAACTTAAATTCGAATACATACTGAACATCGGCAGCATAATCGCTGCAACAATCCCACCAACAAGTCCTGATAACACAACGAGTAATAGCGGCTCTAACAACGATTTCAAACGATCTACCGTATTCTCAACATCCATTTCGTAGAAATCCGCAATCTTTTCTAACATTTGATCCAAAGAACCCGTTTCTTCGCCAATGGCTATCATCTGAGTAACAAGCGGTGGAAAAACCCATGCTTGTTTGAGTGGTTCCGAAAGTGGGTTCCCTTGACGCAACGACTCCGCTGATTTACGAATAAAACCACCGATCACCTTGTTGTCTACCACCTCTTCTACGATGGCCAACGACTGTAACACAGGAACAGCACTCGCATATAGCGATGCTAGCGTTCTAGTCATCAATGCTACTGACCCTTTCTGCTTCAACTTACCGAATACCGGAACTTTAAGCTTCAAATAATCAATCGCATAAGCGCCTCTAACGTTGCGTTTGGCAACCTGATAGACGAGCACTATAGCCAATATTGCGACTAACCACATCAGCCACTTATTCTGAATGCTGTTACTCAGAGACAACACTATTCGTGTGATCAGAGGCAACTCTGCATGCAGGGATTCAAATGTACTTACAAACTGTGGCACAACTGACTTCAAGAGATAGATAACAGCAACAATCGATAATCCGCCAACAGTTGCTGGATACGTCATCGCCGACTTAATCTTCTCTCGCGTCACGTGCTCTTTCTCGAAGAATTTGGCTAAACGATCTAATGTCCCTTCCAAATCTCCGGTCTCCTCACCTGCTCGAACCATGTTGATAAACATTGCAGGGAAAATCCTTTTGTGCTCCGATATCGATTGGGAGAATGAAACCCCCTTAGAGATACTCGAAGCTACTTCGATTAACGCTTTTTTGAGTGCTTTACTTTCGGTTTGAGCCGCCAAAATACTAGTAGCCTCTACGATATTTACACCCGCTCGGATCAATGTAGCAAATTGGCGGCAATAGACGATAAAATGAATCGTTTTGACGGGATTTCCGATGTAAATCTCCGTCTTTAACGCTTTGAATTGCTCCTCTTTCACAGAGAGAACGATATACCCTTTTTTACGAAGCTCATCCACGGCAGTCGGCTTATCAGAAGCCGTTATTTTACCTTTATGCTGCTTGCCACTGAGACCTCGTACTTCATACACGTACTCAGACATTACATGACACCACCTTCAGCAAGATACGCTCTTGCTGCTATCGGATCTATGAGCCCCTGCTGGATTTGTTCTTTGATCGCCATCTCTAACGTATGCATGCCTTGATTCTTACCTGTTTGCATGACGCTCTTGATCTGATGTATTTTCTCCGAACGAATCAAATTGCCCACAGCAGGTGTATTAATCATAATTTCCGTTGCGCAAGAGCGTCCTTGGCCACCTGGTCTTGGGAATAGCCTTTGCGAAATGACGGCAACAAGAACAGCAGCTAACTGAACGCGAATTTGTCCTTGCTGATGGGCAGGAAACGCGTCGATAATCCGGTCAATGGTTTGTGGGGCATCCGATGTATGTAACGTTGCAAAAACCAGATGTCCTGTCTCGGCAGCAGTAACTGCTGCAGCAATGGTTTCAAGATCTCGCATCTCCCCTACCAAAATAACATCAGGATCTTGACGCAGCGCAGCTCGCAAACCATTCGAAAATGATTTGGTATCACTCCCGACTTCCCGTTGATCAATAATCGATGAGGCATGTGTATGGAGAAACTCGATTGGATCTTCGAGCGTGACAATATGCTTTTTCTCTTTGCGATTGATGTAATTGATCATGGCCGCTAAGGTTGAAGATTTCCCGCTTCCTGTCGGTCCTGTTACGAGCACTAGGCCCTGCGGTTTTAACGCCAACGTAGAAATAATGGATGGCAGCTGCAACTGTTCAAGTGATGGTATCGCAGTAGGAATTGTACGAATCGCCACACTAACTCGTCCTCTTTGACGATAGGCATTAATCCGAAATCTCGAATGCCCTTCTAGCTCGTAGGAAAAGTCAATCTCACCCGCTTCTTGGAATCGCTCGATTTGTGCGGCACTTAATAAAACTTCCGCCATCGACCGCGTTTCATCCGCCGTTAAAGCTACTTGTCCGACCAATTGCAGTGTTCCATGTACACGTAATACGGGAGGAGACCCAACAGATAAATGTAAGTCCGAAGCTTTCGTCTCGTGAGCTTGCTTCAGCAAATCCAATATTTGTACTAACGAATTAGACATGAAGTCCACCTCCCTTCATTTTAGTAAGCAACAGTCTCACGAATAACTTCTTGCAAGGTTGTGATACCCATTTTCACTTTCTCTATGCCATCATCCATCAATTGAATCAAGCCATGCTCTTGCGCTACTGCTCTCATTTCTTGAACAGTTGCTTTATTACTGATTAATTGACGTAGTTCTTCGTTTACCACGAGAATTTCGTGAATGGCGAATCGACCTCGATATCCCGTTCGATTACAGTTGCCGCAACCAGCGCCTTTATGTAATTGATCCGTACTAATACCTTTGTTTTTCATAAAAATTGATTCTTGTTCCGTTGGTACATAGGCAACTTTACATTCTGGACAAATTCTTCGAACTAGTCGCTGCGCGACTACACCAATCAAAGACGAAGCAATTAAATACGGTTCAACTCCCATATCTCTGAAACGCGTAATTGTACTCACGGAATCGTTCGTATGTAGGGTGGATAGTACCAAATGACCTGTCAACGACGCTCGAATGGCGATCTCAGCAGTTTCTGAATCACGAATCTCGCCGACCATCACGATATTCGGATCTTGCCTCAGAATCGAGCGCAGCCCTGCAGCGAAGCTTAAACCAATCGTAGGATTTACATGAACTTGGTTAATACCTTGCAATTGATATTCGACAGGGTCTTCAATCGTAATAATGTTCGCATTCTCTCGATTCAAGTGACTAAGTGCAGAGTAGAGGGTCGTTGTCTTTCCACTTCCAGTGGGACCCGTAATCAGCAAGATTCCATAAGGCTGCTCAATCATTTCTCTAAATACACCCATGTTCCGTTCACCAAAGCCAAGCTGGTCTATCGGTTTAACACCTGTGGATAGATCAAGTAATCGAAGTACAATTTTCTCGCCGTGAATCGTTGGTAAAGAGGACACACGAATATCAACATGTTTAAAATCAACTTGCATTTTGATTCGACCATCCTGAGGCAGTCTTCGTTCAGCAATGTTCAGCTTGGCCATAATTTTCAACCTTGCCGTAATAAAGCCTTGCATCTGCTTTGGAATGACACGTTCCGTTCGAAGGTGGCCATCCACCCGATAACGGATCACAAGACTGGTTTCACCTGGATCCACGTGAATATCAGATACTTTCAACTGCACAGCTTGCTGGATCATCTGATTTACGAGTCTAACGATCGGAGAATCCTCGTCAGTGATTTCTGTTTCTTTGATATCTTCCGTCGTAGGCATATCCGTCAACATTTGACTCATTGAATCTTGGAGACCGTAATGCCTCGCAATTGCACGCTGCAACTCATCTCTACTCGTGATTGCCGGTTCAATACGATAGCCCGTACTCATGCGCATTTCTTCGATAGCAAAATAATCAAGCGGGTCCGCCATCGCGACCATTAGCTTTCCGCCATCTTTAGTGAGGGGAATGGCTTGGTAACGCCTTGCCATACTTTCTGGAATGATTTTTGTAATCTCAGGGTCAATCTGATATTTGAACAAGCTCACATGTGGGATGCCGAGTTGAAATTCAAGAACTTCAATTAATTGTTGTTCGGTGATATAGCCTTGCGTGATTAGCAAGTCACCTAGTTTTTGTTTCGTTTTCCGTTGTTCTTGAAGCGCTTCTTGAAGTTGAGCCTCCGAAATAATTCCACTATCGACTAGCAAATCACCTAATCTTTTTCTAAGCAGTGCCATACCCATCAGCTCCATCCCTGGTTACGAGGTAAATAGAGTTGTCATTTACCCAAACGATATAGGCCTTATTACCTATAATATAATTCTATTGACCTATTATACATCATCAAAGTCATATAGTGAATACACATTCTCGTGTTTATTTGAAGATAATCCCCTAAAATCGACAAGTAAATAGGTATTTAAAATTAAAATATAAATTATTCACAATTTTTTTCGATATTATGTACACAAACTGTATCTATAAGTAGTAAAATAGTCCTATATATTTCATGAGTATTTAATAATAGAGGAGATGATCGATTGAGGACCTTATATAAAAGAATAAGTTTTGTATTAATTGCCACTTTACTCGCATCGATGTTTAGTTGGTTTCAAGGATCATCGTTTACCCAGACAGCAGTTGCAGCAACGGGAGATTCGGTTACAGTTAGTTTGCAGACTTCTAATAACAAGTTTGTTTCGGTCGATACAAACGATAACTCTAAATTAAAGGCCAACAAAACTAATCCTTGGTTTAGTGAATTATTTGACGTCATCGATCAGGGCGATGGTAATGTAGCTTTAAAATCGCGTACAAACAATCGTTATATTAGTGTTGGTTCTAGTGAAAATAACTCCATACAAGCATCTGCAAATACCGTTGGAACGGCGGAGAAATTTCAACAGTTCACTAATACTGATGGAACAATTTCTTTCAAATCTTTATCCTTTAATTTTCTCAATTCACCGAGTAATAATAATCCCATAACTCCAAACACTTCAACTGCAAATGCTGCCAAATTCAAAGTAACTTATTTCGATCTCACTAAACCCTTAAAGGTTCTTGAAATCAAAGATTTGGAGAAACCATCGAGCGGAGAAGCAAACTCAGTTATTTCCGATTTATCTTCCATTTTGGGAACGAACACAAGCCTTCAGCTTGAAACGATGAGTATCAAAAAGTTCGTCGCACTTCGTGATGAATTGGATGGGAAATATGATGCTATTTATTTCGGTAATAGCTTGTTCAATCCCACTTCTGAAACAGGAAATAATCATAATACGCGATATGAAGAAAATGACATTACAAACTTAAAGGCGACCGAAATCACCGAGAAATACATTAATAAAGGACTGCCCGTTATCGTTTACAGTGATTCCACACAGAAACGCGGAGCTCTATATCAAAGCTACTTGAATCCCATTAGCAATCGCGGAAAGCTATTCAACTTATTTAATCCGTATAATACAACTACTCCAAAGAGCAATGTTATTTTCGTAAATCAAACTGATTTAGCATCAACTACTGCTTTTCTGACCAAAACAAATCTGCTTATGAACGCCAATGTAAGACCTCAACTCAATTTAATATCCGCACCTACGGACTACACCAACAGTATAAATAGAAACGCAACATATACCGCTGGCGATACTTTAACTTATACATTCAACGTCTCCAATGTACGCAATCTCGCGCAACGCAACCTAGTAGCGAATCTTTATTTGGGCACTGACAGTGTCTTGAGATTCAGCGCATCGAACATCGTTCAAACTGTACCTGTAACTGCATTAACGAACAACACAATTAGTTTCACACTACCCAAAGGTTATTCTGGCTTATACTACTGGCGGCTAGAGCTTGTAGACCAGACCAGCACAGGAAAGCTGAAGGATACAGCATCTGGCGTATTCCGCTACAAGGACCAAAAACCGACGATTAATGTACTGCAAGTGTTACCGAACTCACAATCTACAGCTTTAACAAGCAGCTTACTCAAAAGTACGAACATGAACCAAACATACTTGCACTCAAGTGATTATGATATTAATCTTTCCGTCACTGATTTCAGCTCCTTTAATTCGACGATCTACAGTACACTAAATAGTAAATACGATATGGTCATATTCGGTTTCAATGATTCCTATAATGGAACGGGCGATATTTCTAACACCGCTGCCGAGGCTGTCAAATCCTTCATTGCTACGAAGCAAGGAGTCATGTTCACGCATGATACGGTATATCAAGGGAATCAGACATGGATTAACTATTTCCAATCAGCTACTGGGCAAATTGGTCCAATGACGAACATGGGGCTCAATGCACCTCATACGTCTACGTCTACTGTCAAAGTAAATGAGGGTCTACTTACGCAATTCCCTTTCTTTATTAGCGATATGACAACTGCGGTTGCGACCACACATGATCAATATTTCCGACTCAACTTGGACGATCCAACTGTCATTCCGTGGTACAACATTAAAGGGGACCCCCGCGATATCGAAGACAGCTGGAACCATTACTATACCTACTCCAAGGGGAACGTAACATATTCAGGAACAGGACATAATTTCGTAAATACAACAACAAATAGCTCCTTCCCAGATTGGGAACAGAAGCTGTTCGTAAACACGATGTATCGGGCCTTTATTGGTTCCAACCATAAACCTACATTAGACATTTTGTCACCAGCCGCTTTCAGCGATAACTCCAAAAACTATATCTCAGCAAATAGCGATATTTCCGTCAGCTTCAAGCCTGATGATTTGGATTTAGATGATAAGACGGTCACATCTACAGTAACGTTTACTTACCAAAAAGCGAATGGTTCAACGCAAGTAGATACAGTTCTGTCCAATTTAGAAAAACCCAAAGGAGAAACCGTCACACGAACTTATTCAAATCCATTGGCTAATCGAGGTGGAGACCTGACAATTACTGTTTCTACCGTAGATCCAAGTGGTGCAAAAGAAACCAAAAGTGTGTTAGTCAAGGTTATTACTTCTACGGGATTGAATCCGACGCGGACCCTATCAAATGATCGTGTTGAGAAAAACACGCCAGTTACGATTCAATACGCTGTAACACCAATTGCAATGGATTACAATACGGCCATTAATGTGGGCGATCTTACCATTAAAAGAATCCATTTTAAAGAAAAGTTGCCTGCAAAATTAGAAATCATTAACATGCCAGCAGGATTCTCTAAATCCGGTACTGTAGCTACAGGGTATACAATTGAAGGTAACTTACCAGACATTCCTTATAGGCAAGTCGGAACCAAATTCATAGGGGATAATAGTTTATTTTCAATTCAAATACAACCGCTAGACAACGGTAATTACTCTTTAACCAATGCGACTTTGAGCTTTAAGGATTACAGTACTGCAACTGAGCAAACTATTCTTTTTACAAACCGTTTACTGACGGCTTTCACGAAATTAACAAGTTTAGCCTTAGATGGATTAACCATCGCGAAGGACGACAAAACAAAGTTAATCCCAAAATATCAACCAGATGATGCCACATTTATAAGAGATACGGATTACACATGGTCATCGAATGCACCATCTATCGTAAGCGTCGATGACACTGGCATCGTAACTGGTAACCAAGCCGGTACTGCCAACATCACGGCTGTTTCGAAAGATGGAAGTGGATTGCAAGCCACAGCCACAGTGACTGTCATCATACCTGGCCTAAATATCACAGGTCCATCTGTGGTGAATGTTAATCAACCCATTGAATTAAGATCTGTGCTTGTAACCGCAAATGAAAATATCAAGACCATTTACTGGCAATCATCCAATGACACCATCGCTATGTTCAGCGAGATTACAAATACCCAGAATAATGGTGTCCTTTGGGGGAAATCACCTGGACAAGTAGTCGTTACCCTTACAATAACAACAGACAAAGGAAAGACTTATAAA
Organism: Paenibacillus qinlingensis; assembly: GCF_013204845.1. GTDB lineage: Bacteria > Bacillota > Bacilli > Paenibacillales > NBRC-103111 > Paenibacillus_E > Paenibacillus_E qinlingensis. Next base: position 69,034 of record NZ_JABMKY010000025.1, on the reverse strand, counting down.
CAAACGTATGGCGTAACTGTCTTGGCTCCCGTCACTTCTTTGGACCTTGAAGGCGAGACAAGATACGAAGTCGGTGACTCATCCATCTTACATGCCTACTATCAACCGGGTTATGCAACTAATCCATCATTTGACTGGCATTCATCGGATTCTAATGTAATTGAAATCTTGCAAACAAGCTCTAATACAAGCTCTAATGAAGGTCTTGCAACGATCAAAGCTAAGTCGGCTGGAAATGCAACAATTACCGTAAGCGCTCGTGATGGAAGTAATCTGTCCGATCAAATAGAGATCCGTGTCATTGATCCTGCGATTTCCATTAATACTCCTGTACAAATAAAAGTAGAGGATACCCCAGTAACGTTACAGGTATCCACTGAATTCATTCACCAGGTTCCCATTAAGAGCACTTGGAAATTAGATGATGTTAATCAGTCTATTGTTGTATTTAAAGGTGATGCCATTCTTACAAGATCCATAACAGGTGCCAAAGTAGGTACGGTAACAGGGACAGTTACGATTGATACTAATGAAGGTAAGCAATACTCAGCGAACTTTCGAGTAACTGTGGAGAATCCAGTTAATTCCGTTTCCATTAAACGTCAAGTTAATGGCGAACCTGATGAGAGGGATAACGCACAGAGTACGATTTCCGTTGATAAAGGTTCATCTGTCAATCTTACAGCTCTCATTCAGCGTCCAGATGCTGTTCACACTGGATTTAAATGGTTCATCATCAAAGAAGCTGGCTCAACTGGCTCCGCGACATTAAATACAGACAGCACCCAGAACGTTACTCTTACGGGAGATACGAAAGGAACCATTAAAGTAAGAGTTCTCGTTGGCGGTAAAGAAGATATTAGAAACGTAGCTATTATACAAACGTTAACCAATATTAAATTACCTGATGGGCCCATTCGTTTAGTCCTAAACACGGATAAAAATACATCAGACATCTGGTCTCAGACTGTTATTACGCCAACGAAATGGCGCGATGAGCTCAAAGACCGATTAGAGTGGATCATCGCTGACCCTACTATCGTCTCCCTAAGCAACGGTGTTGTAACAGGGACGAAAGCAGGCACTACGGATGTAACTCTTAGATACCTTGATGACCAACAGATATTAGGTACGGTTCGTGTCATTGTACAAAAGCAATTTGATAATCGGTATTAATTCCGATTATGCCACACAGAAAAGGCTATACCGAGGAAAACTCGGTATAGCCTTTTCTTTACATCGATTAGTTCTAATGCGTTTGAACTTTCTTACTTGTTTTCAGGTTAATCCCTCTTACACGTGGAAGGCCAACATTCTGGTTAGTGAAAATGTCCTGTTTGTAATCAATGATAAAACGTGAAAATTTTTGATCATTGGTTTGCCCTAAAGCAACAATTTTAGAGTTTATATCCGGCTCGGTATTTCCTCTTAAAGCATTAATCGTTAGATCTCCCCTCGCAAAGAATCCGCCTTTTATCCAGAACACTGAGCCTACTCCATACAACTCAGCATCATCCTCTGTATAAAAGAAAGCATCTAGTCTAGTAATATCATTACTTGTACTAGGATATCCAGAAGATGGAAGAGGTTTAAACGAATTCACACGAGTAATTAATATTTTACCCTTTGACATGAGCAACAACTCTTTATTGTTAAGACCTTTAATACTCGCATCACTGATTTCCACACCAGTGGTAATTTTCAATGGAACAACACCCGCTTTACTATCCGAAGAAGTCGCTTGATAATTACTAAGCGAAAAGATCGTAGCATCAATATCGACGTTCCCTTGAATATTCACATTCCCTGTAACTAGAATATTCCCTCTGATTTTTATTGGCGAATTGTCTGCTGTAGGCTCGATGTTTAAGTCACCATCAATAATGAACCAATTGCTATTACAATAGGTTTCTAAACAAGGAGCAGCATTGGATAAATGTCCTGTTCGGCTCCCCTTCGCATCAGGGGTATATATAAGTTGCGAAAATGTTCCCCCTATGCCCATATTAAAATTACCTTTATAGAGCACAGTAATTCCGCCTAGCTCAAATGTGTTTATCGTATCGATAAACGTTTGGAGCTTAGTATTATAGTTTTTGACATCGTCAACTTCTGGATTGAGTGGCAAACTTGGTAACTTCTGCGGTTCAGGTAAACTATCATCGATATAAGTTATTAAATTAGGGATACTTTCATAATACTTTGTTTGGACAAGTGTTCGTAAAGCACTATCCCCGTTTAGAGCCTCCGTTACCTTATCAATAAATGATTCATCCATATTTAGCTGAACAAAGCTTTCCTTTGACTTAAATTGCACATTATCTTTCTCCGTGTTCAGTACAACAGGGATTGTTGTTACACCTGAGTCCGACGTATGACTTATAGACACATAATTGTTAGTGCAATCTATTGTTCCATTCTTCCCATCACAATAGGTGAATTTATCAAAGGATTGTACAAAGGCTCTTCCATTTAAAACCGGAAACTTTGTTGACTCACTTTTTTCATTCGGGTCGTTATAGAGATAGTTAGCTTCATTTTTAATTTTCAGTTTATCACCCGCGTACAAATCACCATTCAGAAAATAAGGTGAACCATTTAGAATGAGATTACCTTCCGAACCCGCAGCATAATTCAGCATATCCGGATACGTATTAATCTTTATTTGCTGTTCAAGTGTCCTTTTCACGCCGTTTACGGTAGCTGTAGCTTCTACGAGGACGACAGGTGGGTTACCGCTGACACTTGCATTAATCACAGGTTTCTCTTGATATCCCGTCTTCATAATATTCCCATTAATTTTGGGCAGAATATCATCTCTAATTTGATAAGATATCGCATCTGGACTAATATCCTCACCATCTAAATTAGCTTTAAGAATTGCTACTGCTTCATTCAATGCTTTCTCAGCAAGATGTAAACTTTGCACATCCCTTTGCTTTGTTTCCGTTCTTATCGCCCCGCCTAAACTTGCGCTAAGAACAGCCATACCCAGCATAGTAAATACAATAATCATAAAAAGAACGATTAACAGTGCTGCACCTTGTTCATCTTTCCAGCGATTCATGAGTTCCCCTCCTAGAATCCAAATCGACTCTCTGTCGTTATCTGATGTAGTTGCTGCTTCTGGTCACTCTGTTGAAGTACAAGAACAATACTGATTAATCCATCCGTACACGAGGTGGCCCTACCACAATCCAATTCGATTTTGGAACCCGCCAACAAGTGTGACTTCAGATCTGAAATAGCTCCTATCCCCTCTGCATCGGTATCATTCTTGATAAAGAGGGTCCCATTTTTTATTAGAATTTGTTTATTAGGTACTGTTTCTGTAACGAATGTCCCCTTACGTTCTAACGTTAAACCATTATCATCCACATTGCTTTGAACAGAAGTTGGACCATAAGTATATAACTCGGACATAATAGTCGACATGAGGATGTCTGCTTCATCACGCAAGGAATTCTCAACTGTCACTTTGTTGTAAGCCGTAAACCCAAAGGTGATAACACCATATATCGACCCCATAACAAGAGATAGTATCGTTAAAGTGGCAATAAGCTCTATCAAGGTCATTCCCTGATCATTTTTAATAAAATTAGCGAATTTGCTCATTGATGACATACCCCTCTACGAATGCTTCATTTCTCCGATTGGGATCTGACGCTGATTTAACATTTACGCGAATTGGAATCAAATATTGATTCCCTTTCCCCTTTAGTTCACTTTTTTGTGAATTTTCCTGATCAATATTTTTTTGATAAGTAATGGTAATTTCATAATCCCGTCCATTAATATTCGGCGACAAAATGTTCTGTATACCAGAGAAGTTAATTAGATAGTCTCTTTTTTTACTTTGCGAACAATGTAAAGCACTGTCATATGAGCATCCTGCAAACGTAATAACTGGATTCTCGTCTTCCACTTCGTCTACATTAGCAAAATAATCCCTCACATCCGTAAAGCGCTGCTTTTCCATATAAAATAAAGCGTTACGCGCCAAATTAACCATCACAGTCTTATTCTGATTACCTTTGTTAAACGACATGGCGTTGATGAAAAAGGACATCATAGCAAGTGAAGCCACCGACAGAATGACAGTTGCAGCTAACACTTCAATAAGCGTGAAACCCTCATCGTTCGCTTTTCGTTTATTCATCTCTATCGGACTCCCATTTCTCATAAAATTAATGTACCACAACTATATACCTAGGACTATTGTACCATATTTTCAATCGCAACAGCCATTCCCCTTCTTATAAATTGACAACTTGGGCATATTTCGTATGAACTACCTACAGCAAAAAGCCCCACTCCACAGAGGAATGAGACAGTAAAAACTAATTTTACACGTACGGTGGGTCCCATGCCTTTTTGTCCATTCCGATCCGATCACTCACCACATTCATATTACCATCTAGGTGTACGTCCACCCCGAAGGAAAACTTCCGTTTGTGCCAGAAACGAATGTCTCGCCACTGAACCTCATAACCGCCATTCTTTACTTTCCAACTCACGTAAATATTTTGAGCATAATGCAGAAATGATCGTACACCTTCTGTGCCCATGGTTGCTTTCACGATTGGATGAGAGCCCTGCGAATTGTAATTCTTCCGGCTGTACTGCTCGAGGACGATAACCTTGCCTGAGCGAAGTTCACCTAGAAAAAAACTAGTCTCACTTTCATAAATAAACTGCCAGTAAAACCAACTTAAACTGGGTACAAGACGACAAACGCCTGTAGTTAACTTTAACTCGTTCTGTACAAGCTTCACCAAGGCTTTCCGCTGAGAGGCTTGCGTGGCAATATACAAAATCGTAGCCGCAAATATCAGCGCATACATCTCACCAATGTGACTGCCTGCCTCGCCTCGCCAAACGACAAACCATAAAATGGCACCTACCGCGTGTAGGACAAACAGGAAAGGATCATAGAGACAGAGTGTATCCAGATGAATCCACTTTTTCGTAAAAGGCCGCAAGCACTGGACTCCATAGACATTCAACGCGTCTAACCCAACATGGCAGACCACTGCTAGAAACGTCCACAGAAATAAGCTAAAATAATGCTCCCATACACCAAACACCGCGGCGAGCGGCAAGCTAATCAATAGCGGCCATATGAATAATGCTGGCAATGAATGTGTCACACCTCGATGAATGCGAACATAGCTGCCATATCCTCGCAAGCGGGCTACTGTATCAAAATCTGGTGCATACGACCCCACTAAAGTCCCTGCTAGAATTGCCTGAACTAGCGTTGGCTCTTGAACAACGCCAGGTGCCAAACACGCAAGTCCTGCAAGGCTAATGCCAAATAATAAGTGGCTTCCTGAATCCATTCTGAACCCCTCCGTCCTTATGCTCTTACTTGCTGATGTACATTCTCCCATCTCTCATGGGCATTAAACCAATAAAACCAAGAAGCCGGCTGTTCACGAATAACCCGTTCGATAAAGTTATTTAGAATAAGATTCGTATCTGCTCTAGCAGACCGCGAAGCTCGAGCTGTTTGGGCATGCAGGTTTAAAGGAGGGCCTACGATAAGTTGATGCTTAAAATTTCGCTTTCTGTATCCGTAAAAAGGAACAATTGGCACTTTCTGTTCAAGTGCTAACATCGCCGCACCTTCAGGTGTTCGAGTAACTCTGCCGAATAATTTCGATAAGGGAAATGATGATCTCCAGAAATCGCCTAATAGGAAAACGACGCCACCAGATTGCACATGATTCTTCAGGGTCCGATACAACTCCAGAGGAGGAACACGATCGTAATCCAACCCTTTACATCCTAATTCAGCGAATTTCATGTACAAAGGCAACAATTCAGGACTTCCAGCAGAAGCAACAGTAAGACAATTATATCTCTTCGTAAAATACCAATAATAACTGAAGAAATTACCTACATGCGGCGCATAAATGATAAAACCTTTTCCATTAGCCATTCGCTGCGCTTCATGCAAATGTTCTTCACCCTGTAATTTAAAATCCTTCTCCTGCATGCGATTCGACAAAAACAAAATTTCACACAGCGAGTAAACAACATTTCGTACATAGCGCCTTCTAAGAGACCTTAACTTCCGTTTGGAAATCGGGGATAAGAGATCAGCTAGATTATGTTCCACACGCTTTAGAAACCCGTTGCGCGAAGCTACACATAATAATGCCGCTAACATAGCACATAGACATGACATTAACCACAATGGGAAAATGGCCAACACGTGCACCAAACGGCTTTGTCGACCATTAGCCAAAGTAAGTTTAGCAATCCATTCGTACAAGGTAAGTCCTCCTCGTATTAGTCTGCAGGCAGAAAGTGTCGTTTGTACCGACTTGTTATTTTATCTTTTTGAAAAACAATGAAAAAGTCAACTGTTCCAAATAACGCATCGTAGGCGGGATCCCCACCGATTTCTGCTCCAAGCCATTGATAGCCTTTCATTAAAGGAGGCAGCTTTCGAAACATCTCCTTTTCCTTGCCAGCAAGCTCAATCTGAGCTAGCCCAGATATCCGATGCGTCTCGAGAGGCTTGATCCCATAGCGGTCCGTCAAAACTTGCTTGCGATGAAGCAGTGTGTAAATCTCATTTAGTTCCTCTATTGTTGGGATGTGCACACTTGCACAACCGATTAAATGCGTAAATTGGCTATCGTTTATATAACTTGCAATCCCTTCCCACAGCATACCAATCGCTCTACCGCCGCGATGCTCCGGCGCAATACAGCTGCGCCCTAGTTCTAAGGACTGCCTTTTCAAATTACTGTAACTATTCAAATCAAACTCGGTTTCTGAATAAAAGCCGATCGCATCCAATGCTCGATCACCTGGAAGAAGACGATACGTACCTATCACCTGTTCTGACTCTAGTTCTTTGACAATGAGGTGATCACAATACTCATCGTAGGCATCCATTTCCAACTTACTCTCATTCCGTAGACGCAAATTTTTTTCTTCCTCCACGAAAATCTGATAACGCAATCGCATTGCTTGTTCGATTTCTTGTGAGTTACTTGCCAGCTTTAACATCAGTTTCGCAGGTTGTGGCGCCGTTTGTAGAGATACTCCACTCATTCCGTCCTCACGCCCTTCACTAGAGTTTTATAACTCTAGATTAACAGAGCATTATTTTCGATTTATTTGCGTGTTGTGAAGAATTTGTAAGATTTAGCATATAAAAAAAACAATCCGCCAAAGGCGAATTGTTTTCGTAGAGCTCATCAATTCATATACTGCAAATAAATTAATAACCGTTTCAACATGACGGCCGCTTGTGCTCGGGTCGCGAAGGCATTAGGGTTAAGCTGGGTCTTAGTGACGCCTTGTATTAACCCTGTTTGCAGGGTGAAGGCCATTGCTTGCCTTGCCCAGTTGTCGATTGCATGTTGATCTACAAATGGATTAAGAACTGTATCTTGTTCGTAGCTTTCTTGCTGGCTTCCTGTGATTTGAATGGTTCGGTTGATCATGGCTGCCATCTGCTCACGAGTCACTTGAAGAAGTGGACGAAAAGTGCCATCTTCAAAACCCTCAATAAGACCTGCTTTAGCCGCTATGTTGACCATTTGTGAATACCAATCTCTTTCCTTGATATCCCGAAAACCAGTAGCTCCAGGATCTGATACGCTTACTTCCATACCAAGGGCTCGAATAAGTAATGTAGCAAATTCAGCACGAGAGATTTCCTCCTCCGGTGCGAAGTTTTGTTCATCGACCCCAGTAATGATCCTTTTGGATGCAAGTTTTTCCACGTCCTCGCGAGCCCAGTGCGCCCTCATATCTTCAAAATGCTTATCCTTCTGAATGATGGTGTATAATCCGCCGTATTGGTCTTTAATAACCATCTTCCAAGCACCATCGCTACCGGTTAAGATAGACGGAACGAAGGCAATCTCTCCTGATTCGACATTCAAGCGTACCGCAGTTACGTTGGTAGTGTAAGAAGTGCCAGGAAGAGCGATGGATCTCTCCACGTGCATGTTCTCATAATGATGAATCGCAACGCCGCCAGCTTGAATTTCGAACTCAATTGGATTGGTCAGAAGCAAAGACGATTGTTCCGTTGTAGCTTTTTCATTTAGTTTTTCAGCAAGTTGACCTACTTCATGTCGAACAATCACTGCAAATCGTCCATTCGAACTTTCTGCTTCACTTACATGATTTTTGAAAAGTAACAATGGAATTGTAAACTGAATGGCATTCATATCTAGTTGAATACTTCCATTCGTATTCTGCAAATCATTCCACACGCTGGATGCAAATTCGACGACTGTCGTATCGTGATCATCTTGAATTTGTAACAGCAAAGATGAAGCCTTACCCTCGTTTAATGCGATGAATGCTTCCCGTAACTCACCTTCATCGGCATAGAATCTGGATTGCATTCTACCATCAGGTGCTGCTTCACGGACACGCTGAGACGAAATGAGAAGTGCCTGAGAACCTGTTGACTTCACAACTCCTGTTAACATGTAACTAACGCTGGGTCCAGTCGAGGACCAGTTATCCACTACATCCCCCGCTTCCACTTTAAAACTCATGTTTGCACCTGCCGTTAAGCCTGATAATTGCGTAGTAAGCTCGCTTCCGCTCACCGTAGTTAGCATCTCCGAATCTTTGTATATCCGATAGGAAGTGACGCCAACATTGTCTGTTGCTGCCGACCAGGTTAAAGTGACAGATGAACCCGAACTTGGCGTTACCGTTACATTCGCACCATAATTCCATGTAGGGGCTAGTATGTCTTTGAATCCTACCGTGACATAAATCGTTGTCGAGATTCCGCTGTATGTTGCCGTAATAATGGCACTCCCTGCACTTACTCCCGTGATATAACCGTAACTACTTACAGTAACGACAGATGAATTCGAACTTGTGAAACTCGTATTCGAGGTTACTTCAGTTTCATGATATTGCGAATCATAGGCATGTATGGAAAGATACTGCGTTCCACTTACTTCCAAGTAGATGGTACTCTCATCTGCCTCTATTCGACTAACACTGGTTGTCACACTCACACTCGCTGATGCTGTGAAGCCGCCATAATATGCTGTAATCGTCGTTACGCCAGGCGTAATACCGGTTACCATTCCATTTGAATTGACACTAGCCACCGCTGGATTTGAGCTTGTAAAAGTCAGACCCGTTGTCAATGATTGTGTGCTGCTGTCATTTTTATAGCCAATGACATAAGGAGATCGTGTTGTGCCAGATTGGAGTGAATACGAATAAGCATCGAAGGCTATGCGATTCAAATTTGCCAAATTTGAGGAAACCGTAATGTTGGCTGATGTTGATTGGCCGTTATACGTTACGGTTATGGTTGTTGAGCCAGCAGCAACTCCCGTGATAACGCCATTCGCATTAACAGTTGCCACAGCAGTATTAGCAATTCTATAAGTGGCTCCAGTTTGGATCGTAAATGTATGGCCATTCGCATAAACCCCTGTTAAGTAACTGGCTATCGTTTCACTTGGTTGCAAGCTATAACCTTCGTCATCCAAATACAGACGTGTTAGCGTTTGCCCATTGGGATTATTATTCAATCCTCCATCTGGCCCATATATTTGAAATTCTGCAACGCTCGCATACCCACCTGAGGCAACACGCGTTGTCGTTAATCGAAAATATCGTGCCGTGACATTCCCTTCATCCACATAACGCGGATCTCCTGCCTGCATATTCCCTGTTCGATCAGTAAAGGTATACCAGGTAATACCATCTATGGAAAAATCAATTTTGTAACCATAGATATCTTGTATAGTTGAATACGTGGTCTCAAATCGTTGTACATTACGCAACTGCCCTAGATCCACTACCAGCCATTGAGGTAAAGATGTACTACTAGGTGCCCAACTTGATAACAATTGACCATCTACAGCCTTATCAGAGCCCCAAGAACCAGAAAAACTAGATAACGAAGCCGTCGTCTTATTTTGTGACAGAAGCGTCAGAGCCTCACTCGTTGAATATACACGAAAATCAAACACGCTAGCTTGATCACCAGGCGAGCCAACGCCTACAACTTGCAATCTGACGAATCTCGCCAGAACATCACCGCTATCGGAATAATAGGGGAAATTTATGACTGTATTCGTAGAACGATCTGCAAAAAGGCTCCAATTGATACCATCCATCGAGGATTCAATCTTATAGGCATATGAACTATTCACATGCTCAAACACAGTTTCAACACGTGAAACATGTACATTTTGCGTAAGATCTACTGTTAGCGATTGTGGCAGTTGCGAATTACTTGCCACCCATTTCGTATGAATGAAACCGTCCACCGCTTGACTTGCACTATATGTAGCTCCAGTAACAGAGGATGCTACAGCAGATTTCCCCTGAGAAACTGGTATTTCAGAGGCATAGGCATCTCTTGACATACATAAAATTCCAATAATAAAAAAAATAATAATGAGTACGGCAAAATGGTATACAGTCGTTCTGTAAACCGGATACGTCATGTCCACCCCCCCATTTATGAAGCGTTTACAACTATTTTATCAGAAGCCCTATCATTCCGTATAGGGCTTACGATCTAATCTTCTAACTATTCTGAATCTTTGTACGACTTTCTAATTTCCTTAATCATTATGAAAAAGATCGAGGATATAAAGATAGAAAGCAGCACTTCACCGAGTGTAATTTCCATACCTTCACCTCGATTTCCGTTGGTTTGATTTAGTGTATGAGGTGAACGCAGGAAATTGACGTAGGGATACAAAAATAAGCTTCTCCCAGTCGTACTTAACAGGAGAAGCTTACTTATTTTATACTTTGCGCGGTATCTCAAAGCTCCAGAAATCCCTTGCCAAGTGACTGTTCGCGTGAATTTGCTGTGCTTGGTGAAGCAGTTCAGTTACACTTTCTCCTTGATATCGCGAGCTAAGATGCGTCATGATGAGCGCATTCGCTCCAGCCTCTTGCGCGGTCCGTGCCGCGTCCGTGGAGGTCGCATGATCGAAGGCATAGGCCAGCTCTTGCTTATCCATAGCAAAGGTCGCTTCATGAACGAGAACATCGGCACCTCTTGCCAACCTTTTCGCTCCCTCACAATATCGCGTATCTCCTAAAATAACTACCACTCGCCCAGCGACTGGAGCACCTAAGAAATCTTGCCCGTGTATAGTCCGGCCATCTTCAAGCTGTACGGTATGCCCTAGCTTCAGCTGACCGTAGATCGGACCTGGAGGAACTCCGAGTTCCTTCAGCTTTTCATTTAGAAGCTTGCCGGGTTGATCCTTCTCCACAATGCGGAATCCAAAACATTCAATACGATGCTCTAATCGAGCCGTTTCTACAAGAAAGCTTTCGTCTTCGAAAATAATGCCCTCTTCCTCAAGCTCTACAAGATGTAGCGTATAAGTCAGATGAGCCCCGCTGACTTCCAGCGCAGTTTCTACGAATTGTTTGAGCCCCCGCGGACCATATAAGGTCAATGGTGTATCCCCACCCAAGTAGGAGCGACTCGTCAATAATCCTGGGAGTCCGTACAGATGATCACCATGTAAATGAGTGATGAAAATTTTCTCCGTTCGACCCAGCTTCACGGGAGAGTTCAGAATCTGCTGCTGCGTCCCCTCTCCGCAATCAACAAGCCAATATGTGCCCCGTTCGTCTAACAAATTCAAGGCAATTGAAGTTACATTTCGTTGTTTGGAGGGCATGCCTGCACCCGTTCCTAGAAAATACAAGTCCACAAAACAAACCCCATTCTATCTCAATATCACATCGTCAAAACGGAAAGCGAGGATGCCGCGGAACATGATCGTTCCAACTCGCTGCCTCGCTCTCACAATCTTATCCTACGTTAAAATAACGTGCTTCTTTATGTGCAAATACAATCGCGGATACGGAAGCTTCGGGCTCCATCATGAACGACTCCGTCAACTCAACGCCGATATCCTCAGGTTTCAGCAGATTAAACAGCTTCGCTTGATCTTCCAGATTAGGACAAGCTGGATACCCGAATGAGAATCGTTGTCCGATATATTTGGCTCCAAATCTTTCTTGCATCGTCATATCAACACGATCTGCAATACCAACAACATCACGCATAATGTGATGAACACGTTCTGCAAACCCTTCCGCTACTTCAAGCGCTGTCGCCTGCAATGCATGGGATTTCAAATAATCCCCTTTGTCACGCCATTCTTTGGCCAATTCGTTAATATCATGTCCAGCTGTCACGAGTAGGAATCCAACATAGTCCATCTCGCCGCTTTCAACAGATTTTAAATAGTCAGCCAAGCAGAGGTAAGGCTCTTTATCTTGACGCGGGAATGTAAATGTCTCCAGCACCTTGCTCGTATCTTGCGGATCATAAATGATGACATCATTCCCGTTCGATTGCGCTGGGAAGAAACGGTACATGCCGTGAGCTTTAATGATACCGTTATGCTGTGCAGCATGAAGGATTGAATCTACCGTGTCCTTTAATTGAAGTGCTTTAGTGTCCTTATCACTCAATAACTGCTCTACTTTGCCCTTCAAACCAAGGTGATGACCTAATAGCATCTGCATGTTCACATAAGGCATCAAATGACTAATTGGGTAATCGCGTAAAATATGACGATCGGTGTCTTGCGGCACCTGAACAGGCAAATCCTTCGAAACTGCGGAAGAACTCACACGCGTAAGCTGTGGCAGTTTCTCTTCTTTTTTCCCTGTATCCATAACATCGGATTCCAGACTTTCACGAAGTTCTTGAATCAACCGTTTACGCTGCTCAGGGTCACTCAACTTGTTCGCGATATCCAGTCCATCCATCGCATCTTTTGCGTAAAGAACAACACCCTCATATTCCGGCTGAATACGTGTTTTAGTGAATTTCCGTGTAAGTGCAGCGCCACCGACAAGAATCGGTACATCCACACCTGCAGTCCGTAAATCTTGCGCAGTGATTACCATTTGTTGCGCGGATTTAACTAACAATCCAGACAGCCCGATCGCATCTGCTTGCTCTTTGCGATAGGCTTCGATGATCTGCTCCGGTGGTACTTTAATTCCTAAATTGATAATTTTGTATCCATTATTGGAAAGGATGATTTCAACGAGATTTTTCCCAATATCGTGAACGTCCCCTTTGACTGTTGCCAAAATAATTTTACCCTTCACCGCAGTCTCGGACTTCTCCATGAACGGCTCTAGGAAATTAACGGATGCTTTCATAACCTCAGCACTTTGAAGTACCTCAGCTACGATAAGTTCGTTACCATTGAACAGACGCCCAACTTCCTCCATCCCCTTCATAAGTGGCCCATTGATGACCTCTAACGGTGAATACGTTTGAAGAGCAATCTCTAAATCCGGTATTAAACCTTCCTTCGTGCCTTCAACAACATAAGAACCCAATCTTTCTTCCAGAGATAGATTCGAAATTTTCTCCTTCTTCTCGACCTTCTTCTCACGGAAATGGGCAACGAACTGCGCCAAGGTGTCATCATTCGTATTATAAATGAGTTCCTCTGCTAGTTGACGCTCTGTATCAGGAATCGACGCATACCTTTCTAGTTTCTCCGTATTTACAATGGCATAATCAAGTCCCGCCTTCGTACAATGGTACAAATAAACAGAATTCAGAACCTCACGCCCCGCATCCGGTAGACCGAATGAGATGTTACTTAGTCCTAGAATCGTTTTAGCTAGAGGGTACTTCTCCTTAATCAGCTTGATCCCCTCGATTGTTTCCACGGCAGAGCCAATGTACTGCGGATCTCCTGACCCAACTGGGAACATATTCGGATCAAAAATGATATCCTCCGGGTTCATGCCATATTTACCAGTAAGAAGCTCATACGAACGTGTTGCTACTTCGATTTTGGCTTGACGGGAAACCGCCTGCCCACGCTCGTCGATTAGGATACAAACAACTGATGCCCCATAGCGATGAATCAGAGGTAAAATTCCTTCGAATTTACTCTCTCCATCCTCTAAGTTAATCGAGTTAATAATTGCTTTACCTTGCGAATACTTGAGCCCTAGTTCGATAATGTGATCATAAGTGGAGTCAATCATTAACGGAACTTTGACCTTTTTCACAACTTCTTGCATAAATTCTTCTACTGCATAAGCTTCATCAATGTCCGTATCCTGTAAATTAATGTCGATAACATGAGCACCATTTTTCACCTGGTTACGAGCAATTTCAGAACCTTCCTCAAACTTGCCTTCTTTAATAAGGCGTTTAAACTTCCTAGATCCGGAGATATTCGTCCGTTCTCCAACCATGATAGGTCGATTCTCCGGCTCGATATAAACAGTCTCAATACCTGAAATCGCAGGCGGATGTGAACCGTATTCCCCTCTTGGTTTGTAATTCGCAAGTGTTTCTGCCATTGCCCGAATGTGTTCAGGCGTCGTTCCGCAGCAACCACCGGCAATATTGAGCCAACCTTGCTCAGCAAAGCCTGCCATCTTTTTGGCCAAAGATTCTGGAGACTCATGATAATGCCCATTCTCATCAGGCAACCCTGCATTCGGATAGCAACTGATGGCTGTATCTGCGATTCCAGAAAGTGTACGAATATGATCCCGCATAAATTCAGGTCCTGTCGCACAGTTCAACCCCATCGAAATTGGCTTCAAATGTTCCAGGGAAATATAAAAAGATTCGATATTTTGACCAGCTAGTGTTGTCCCCATCGGTTCAATCGTACCCGAGATCATAATCGGAAGCTCTACGCCTAAAGTTTCAAAAGCTCTGCGAATCCCGATACTGCCCGCTTTTACGTTCAGCGTATCTTGGGATGTTTCCAGCAGCATGGCATCAACGCCTGTTTCGACAAGTGCAAGTGCTTGCTGATAGTAGCTTTCTTCCAGTTGCTCGAACGTCACGCCACCTGTCACAGATAAAGTCTTGGTCGTCGGTCCCATTGCACCTACAACGTAACGCGGCCATTCTGGCGTCGAATATTTCTCAGCGGCAGCAATCGCCAATTTCGCAGCGGCGATGTTCAACTCCCGATGACGGTCTTGTAAATCATACTCCGCCAGCACGACACTCGTCGTACCGAATGTATTCGTTTCTATCATATCAGCGCCAGCGGCGAAATAAGCTTCATGAATTTTTTGAATAACATCTGGGCGTGTGACACATAGAATTTCATTACACCCATCGAGGTCATCACTTCCGAAATCGTCAGCAGTCAAATCCTCTTGCTGAATCATCGTACCCATGGCACCATCTAGGATCATAATCTTCTTCTTAAGCTGTTCTTGAATCGGTGGTTTCTTCATGGCAAGACTCCCTTTCAACTTTTCCTTACGCAAAATTCAAAAAAAAACGACAAATTATGTTAAGATTTAGTGTAACAGAATACGGCTTCTATGAAAAGATTTTGAATTATGATAAATTCCTATAGGATTTATCGGAAAAATTTATATCCTTCCATCGACAGTTAGCTTGTTATCCTCTATAATATGGTTATATTTATTTAATGAAAGAGGGATGTAACGTGGCACAAATTAGAATCCGGAATACCAATGAGCGCATTGAAGGCGAAGCAGAAGTTAAAGCCTTCTTAGATAGTCAAGAAGTCGTATACGAGCATTGGGATGCGAACAAACTTCCTGTAGCACTTCGCGAGAAATTCATTCTTAGCGATGAAGAGAAGGCAGAAATCATTTCCACGTACGAAGCTGAAATTAAAGATCTAGCTGCTAGACGCGGATATGAAATTTGGGATGTCATCTCCCTATCTGATGTAACCCCTAATATTGAAGAGCTTTTGAAAAAATTCGAACAAGTGCACACACACACCGAAGATGAAATCCGCGCTATCGTTTCTGGAAAAGGAATTTTCATCATCAAATCCGAAGAACTTGGTTATTTCGATGTTGAACTTGAGCCAGGGGATGTCATTTCTGTTCCTGAGAATACGAATCATTTCTTCACTTTGATGGATAACCGTGAAATTGTCGCTGTTCGCCTTTTCATCGAAAAAGATGGCTGGGTTGCTTACAACATTGATGATCCAGACTTTATCAAAGCTTAATAAGTAACATAATAAAGCCCAATAGCATTTCAGACCTAGCGTCCGAAGTAGCTGTTGGGCTTTATTTCTATACGAGACTAACCGTTACTGATGATAGGCAAAATATCTTGAAGACGCGTCACTTCATAAGCAGGTACGATCTCATCACCACTTTGAAGCCCATGATGATTAATCCAAATGTTACGCATACCAATGCTTCCCGATCCCAAAATATCTGTCGTCAGTTTGTCCCCGATCATAATGCCTTCCTCCGCATTAATTTCAAGTAAACCCAAGGCATAGTTGAAGATTGCCGCCGCTGGCTTCCCTTGTCCAAATTCACCAGAAATCACGATATGATCAAAGTAAGCAGCAATCTCAGGAACTCCTGCTAATTTCTCTTTTTGTAAGTCCGGGGATCCATTTGTTAAAAGCAGAAGCTTGTACGTGCCTTTCAACGCATCTAGTACGCGGAAAGTTTCTTCATATACATAGGGACGACTGCGGCGTTCGGCTGCAAACAATTCACCCAGCTTGTACCCTAGCTCACGATCTTCAATCCCTAGACCTGCAAGCCCTCTAGTCCAAGATTCTGTACGATAGCCAGGTGCTAGCTTCTCTAATTTGCGGAAGTTTTCGTCCTCGCCTTGCGTGAAGTTAGCCCATAGTCCTTCAAACGGGTTAATCCCAATCATTTTGGTAAATGGGAACGTCTCGAAGGATTCATACAAACCCCTTGCTTCTTTACGAACAGATGCTTCTAATTCCTCAGGGTTTAACCCATTGACTTGCTTCGCCGCTTCTGCACATGTTGCAGCAAAAGCTTCTTCGACACTACGATCATCCCATAACAGCGTATCATCCAAATCAAAAAGCACAGCTTTCAACGTCATCATTCATTTCCCCTTTGAATGTAATATCTATTGTAGTAGGCTTATTTCTCTTCGTCAGTAAACTTAATGGAATCTAGTTGAACCTTCAGGTTACCCCTGAATGCATTAATATAGATTTTCCTTAGCTCATTTCGCTCATCAATCTCTGCATCCGTTAGGCCAACTGTCTTCGCCTTTCGAGCTAGTTCATTGATTCGCTCAATCGTTTTATCCATGCTGTCACTCATTGTAATCCTCCCAGTCAAAATTTCAATATGAGTACTACTTTGCCATCACCGATTAGGATTGTCAAGGTTACAACGCAAAGAGACATAGCAACTGACGGCTATGTCTCAAACAATCATCTATATAGTGAACGAAGAATTAGCTCATTAAGGAAGTAATAGAACTTGCCCCTCTTGTAATGAACTGCTCGACAAGTGGTTAACTGTTTTCAATTTCTCAACATAAGAACGCGTGTTCTCACCCTTCTTTTTGTGAGCATTTGCAATCTCCCAAAGCGTATCACCACTTTGAACAACGATCTTCTCGTTTGGAGTGGCTTTAGCTGATGGTTGTGTGGAAGTAATCGGTATGGTCACGGTAGCAGTACCATCACCTGCATAGGCTTGTACGATCGCACCGAACGAGAACACTGTTCCAAGAATTACTGCTATCACTAAGAAACGAAGTAGTAGCTTCGCATAACCCCGTTTAATTGTCATCCCTTTGGATGCATGAGCAGTACCTTGAAGTGTTGTTCTTCCATTCGATTGTGAATAAGCCATATACATAAAATCATCCCCCAAACATTTGTTCTGGTATTAGAATAACACGAACACATGTTTGAGTCAACCATTTCTCGAACTTATGTTTGTACGAACTCGGGTTCTATGTTATACTTTGGGTAATGATTCCCAGTATTGGAGTGATATCTTATGAGTAAAATTTCGCAGCGTCAACAAGCAATAATGGAATTCATTAAGAACGAAGTGAAAGATAAAGGTTACCCGCCTTCCGTTCGAGAAATCGGCGAAGCTGTTGGACTAGCCTCTAGTTCTACCGTACATGGCCATTTGGAGCGTCTTGAGAAAAAAGGGATGATTCGTCGAGATCCAACCAAACCGCGTGCTATTGAAATCCTAGGGCTTGATGGTGCCGAGTCTCAATTCGCAGTCTCCGTCGCTCGTGTTCCCCTTGTTGGTAAAGTAACGGCTGGTGTTCCTATTACGGCCACTGAGAATATCGAAGATTATTTCCCACTTCCTTCAAGTATGGTTGGTGATAACAACGTGTTCATGCTTAGCATTATGGGTGACAGTATGATTGAAGCTGGTATTCATAATGGCGACTATGTCATCGTTAAACAACAACAAACAGCGAATAACGGCGATATCGTTGTCGCGATGACGGAAGATGATGAAGCGACTGTTAAGCGTTTCTACAAGGAAAAGGATCATATTCGCCTTCAACCTGAGAACTCGGCTTTACAACCTATTTTATTGAAGAATGTAACAATCCTTGGACGAGTAATTGGCTTGTTCCGGGATATGTAATAACGGTAGAAAACAAAAAAAGCAAGGCCCTCACCAGTGTGCGTACACTTGAGAGCCTTGCTTTTTTTGTTTAAAACGTCAAAACCCAGTTCCCCGCACGGAAGATCGGCTCGATCGTCCCATCAGCTAGTTCCCCGTCGATCTCAAGCTCCGCAGAACCAATCATGAAGTCCACATGAATCAAGGAGCTATTCCCACCGCGAGCCTTCAACTCTGCATTCGACAACTTAGTACCATCCTTCAAATTAATGGGATAGCAGCTCCCCAAAGCCAAGTGACATGAAGCATTCTCGTCGATACCTGTGTTGTAAAATATACGATTCAAATTGGAAATCGGGGAATCGAACGGTACGAGTGCAACTTCACCTAAATACCTCGCGCCTTCATCCATATCTAGTAAACGTGCCAAATGGTCATAACCAACCTCGGCTTGGAAGTCCACAACCTTCCCCTCTTCGAACGTAAAGGTAAATCGATCCACCAAGGCACCATTAATATTCAAAGGCATAGTACTCGCTACCGTACCGCTAACACCTGTCCGGTTTGGAATGGTGAACACTTCTTCCGTCGGCATATTCGCTACATAACGGATACCCCGAGCATTCTCATTATCTCCACCTAGCCAAATATGCCCTTCTGGCAACTCGACGCGTAAATCAGTACCTGTAGCTCGATAACGCAAAGCTTTATAGCTTTTTTCATTCAATAAGCTATGCGTAGCTTTCAATGTATCCAAATGAGATTGCCAAGCTGCAACGGGATTCTCATCATATACTCGGTTGATTTTGAAAATGGCATCCCACATCGCAGGAATACGCTGCTCCTCCGGAAGATCTGCATACACGATCGAAGCCCAGGCTTCTGTTGGCGCTTTAATTAAACACCAGCTAAACTCACCTGTACGAACATAGTGCTGATATTTGGCTCTTGCCGTTGATGCGGCTTTGGAAGCTCTTGAAATCAAGCTAGCATCAATGCCTTCGTATAAATTCGGATTCGGCACCTTAATGTTCAGTAAAGCTCCACCATTTTCAACAAAACGTTCGAGCATCGTCGTATACCACTCCGGGTAGTAATCCATTGACGCTTCGGATGCATAATCAAACTTGTTCCGAGTAACAACATCATCCTGCCAATGGACATGGACAAAATTCGCACCAGCCTCATAGGCTTTCTGTACAATTAGTCTCGTTAAATCCAATGTTTCGATAGGAGCTTCAACCAACAAATCTTGCCCTTTATTCAAGTTAACACCGATCCGGATTACTAACTCAGCGTACTTCTCTAAATTTCGTTCAAAATTGTCCATAGTTCAATTATTCTCCTTCGCGGTAAAAAGCCCATCAGCACATTCTATACTAGGGTGACGGGCATTACGTATGTATGAGTCCTTCTTATCATACAATACCCCCTTAGAGGTTGGCAATGTAACGAGAACAGCAATCGATAAGGAGACTTCTGGCATTGTCTCACCTCCAATATACATGTTTTCGTCATGCAGTAACTGGAAAATATACAGCTATTTACGAGGATTTTTCTCGAAAAATTGAATTAGATGGAAAACATGTAGGTAATTCTCTCACTTTTGGCCAGATCGAATAAAATGGTTAAAACTAACTGTAGGAAATCCATCTATTCTGCGGTTGAAGGGAAAACCCATAATTTTAACTGGATATAATCCATTTATTTGTTGGGAACACGGGAGATTCACAATATTTCCTCCACCCAGAAATTTCCCCCGCCATTCTGCTTAAAAAGAAAAACCCTCAACGCTTACAGCGCCGAGGGTTTCATTCATATTAGTACAGAGACAGATACTGATCTCTCTCCCATTGGTGAACTTGCGTTCTATACATGTCCCACTCAATTTCTTTCAACTCATAGAAATGCGCGAGAGCATGTTCACCAAGTGTGTCGCAGACAACATCGTCACGAAGCAATTCGTCTAGAGCTTGTTTCAAGTTAAGAGGCAAGCTTGGAATGCCTTCAGCTTCGCGCTCTTCTTCCGTCATCACATAAATGTTGCGATCTGTTGGCGGAGGAAGTTGCATTTTGTTCTTAATACCATCCAAACCAGCCGCAAGCATAACAGCTAGTGCTAGGTAAGGATTAGCTGCTGGATCCGGGTTACGAACTTCAACACGTGTACTTAAACCGCGGGAAGCAGGAATCCGAATCATTGGACTACGGTTACTAGCAGACCAAGCTACATAGCATGGTGCTTCATAACCAGGAACTAGACGTTTGTATGAGTTAACAGTTGGGTTCGTAATTGCAGCGAACGAACGCGCATGACGAAGTACACCAGCCATATATTGTCTTGCAACCGTGCTTAGGCCTAACTTGTCACTCTCATCGTAGAATGCATTCGTCTCACCTTTGAACAAGGATTGGTGACAATGCATACCAGAACCATTCATTCCGAACAATGGCTTCGGCATAAATGTTGCGTGCAAACCATGCTGTCTAGCTACTGTTTTCACAACCAGTTTGAAGGTTTGAATTTGGTCAGCCGCTTTAATCGCATCTGCATATTTAAAGTCGATTTCGTGTTGTCCTGGCGCTACTTCATGGTGAGAAGCTTCAATTTCAAAGCCCATTTCTTCTAGCGTAAGTACGATATCACGACGACAGTTTTCCCCAAGATCCATTGGCGCCAAATCAAAATAACCACCTTGGTCATTCAATTCAGTTGTTGGGTTGCCCTTTTCATCTGTTTTAAATAAGAAGAATTCCGGCTCAGGTCCAACATTCATTGCTGTGTAACCCATATCTTCTGCATGCTTCAACGCATTTTTCAAAATCGCACGCGGATCTCCAGGGAACGGAGTACCGTCTGGCATATAGATATCGCAGATCAAACGAGCGACTTTGCTTTCCGTTACCCATGGGAAAATAACCCATGTATCTAGATCTGGATATAAATACATATCCGATTCTTCTATTCGCACATAGCCTTCGATGGAAGAGCCATCGAACATCATTTTATTATCAAGCGCTTTCTCAAGTTGGCTCAAAGGAATTTCAACGTTCTTAATACTTCCCATCAAGTCTGTGAATTGCAAACGGATAAAGCGAACGTTTTCAGCTTTAGCAATGCGAAGAATATCTTCTTTGGAATAGTTAATGTTATAGCTCACGTGTGCATTCTCCTCTCAAATGTTAAGCGATTTAACAACCGACTTTACTTGTAAAATCTGGACAACTGTCCTTGAATTAAGGAAACTTGATCCGGACGTTTGCCCCCGCCAATCAATTGTTGCTTAAGCATTTTGTGCAATTGAGAGTCAGTTAATTCTTTCCGTTTCACTTCGGTGTGCTCGTTTAGAATTGTTGCATCCTCTGAGTCCTTATCCACAGGAATAAGAACTTGCTTGATACCCGCAATGTTCACACCTTTTTCAATCAAATCTTTAATTTCAAGAAGACGTTCCACGTCATTAAACGAATAGAGCCGTTGATTTCCAGCTGTTCTAGCTGGGATAATTAACTCGTGTTGCTCATAGTAACGAATTTGTCGTGCTGTTAAATCTGTCAGCTTCATGACGATCCCAATGGGGAATAACGCCATATTTCTACGTATTTCATCACTCATGCTAATCACTCCTGGTCAGTAAGTACCTCATTCTCATTGTACCTTTCTAACAAAAACGTGTCAAGGAGTGTCAGGTTTGTTCACAGTTTAATTTTTCACAGTAATCCCTTGTCTTCCATATGTTGGATGGCCGTTAGTACACCTAACTTGCAATGTGAGTAGGTCAAGCCACCTTGCATATATGCAATAAATGGCTCACGAATTGGAGCATCCGCAGACAGTTCTAAGCTGCCACCTTGAATGAACGTCCCTGCTGCCATGATAACAGGATTCTCATACCCAGGCATGTCCCAAGGCTCGGGTACGACATGTGAATCGACAGCAGACGCCTTTTGAATGCCTTGCACGAAAGTAATCAAATGCTCCGCCGACGTGAAGCGGATCGCTTGAATCAAGTCCGTTCGCTGCGCATCCCAGCGCGGGGAGCTGACAAAACCGAGGTCTTCAAATATCGCTGCCGCGAAGACCGAGCCCTTGACGGCCTGCCCCACCAGATGCGGGGCAAGGAATAGCCCTTGAAACATCGCTCGCGTCGCGCCGAGCATGGCTCCGACCTCGCCCCCGATTCCGGGGGCGGTCAATCTGTACGCGGCGAGCTCCACGAGGTCGCGTCGCCCGGCGATATAGCCGCCCGAAGGGGCGATGCCGCCGCCGGGGTTTTTGATCAGCGAGCCGGCCATCAGATCGACGCCAACCTGCGTCGGCTCCTGCGGCTCTGTGAATTCACCATAGCAATTGTCCACGAAGACAATGAGCTCTGGGTTGATTTCTTTGACAAATCGGACCATCTCCCCGATTTGCTCAACTGTGAACGACGGCCGCCAGGAATAGCCGCGTGAACGTTGGATGCCGATCACCTTCGTGTTCGGCTGGATCGCTGTCGTGATTGCCGTCCAATCCGGCGAACCGTCCTCTAGCAGTGCGACTTCACTGTAGCCGATGCCGAAGTCTTGTAGGGAGCCTGTGCCGTCGCCAGGCTTGCCAATGACCTTGTGCAACGTATCATAGGGCTTACCTGTGATGTAAAGTAGATGTTCGCCAGGACGCAAAACGCCGAACAAAGCGGTACCTATGGTATGTGTGCCCGATACAAAGTGGGGGCGAACAAGTGCTGTTTCTGCTCCCATTGCATCTGCATAGACAAGATCAAGCACTTCTCTGCCTCGATCATTGTAGCCATAACCCGTTGAAGAAGCAAAATGATAATCACTTACTTTATGTGTCTGGAAAGCACGAATGACCTTCCATTGATTAAGATCGATCGTTTTCTCAATTTGACGAAAAGCGCTCTCTACTCGCTGTTCCGCCCTCTCCATTCTAGCCATTACTTGTTCCCCGAAATGCATCTTAGTTGCTCTCTCCCTCGTTCTCATCCTGCTCTGGCTTCGCTGAAGATTGATCATAATCTACCAACAAATAAGCCTGCTTCACATAATCCTCCTTGTTCACACGAACCTTGAAGATCATGTCTTCCCCATCCACATCGGTCTCAAGTACCTCACCAATACGATACATGAGGGCAATGACATCCCCTTTATTGGCTGGAATGCGGAATTCTTTGCTATCACCCATCAGTTTACCTTCGATCGTATTACGAAGATGTTCTAAATCCTCAGGTGTGTATGCACTCACTTTCATGAACTCACCTTGGTCAGTTAGCAATTCCCGCTCTTCTTTGGAGATAAGATCAATTTTGTTGAAGACAGTAATCTGTTCCTTCTGATGGGCGCCCAACTGTTCCAGCACCTCTCCAACAACACGCATTTGCTCGCCCCGCATATCCGTGGAGCTATCCACCACATGGAGAATCAAATCTGCCTCATTCGCCTCTTCTAACGTAGCACGGAACGAAGCGACTAGATCATGGGGTAGATTTTGAATAAAGCCTACCGTATCTGTGAGAACGATTTCCTTGCCGCTTGGCAATGTCATTGTCCGGGACGTCGGATCTAGGGTTGCGAAAAGTTGATTTTCAATATAGACGTCTGCTTGTGTTAATTGTTTCAATAACGTAGATTTCCCTGCATTGGTATACCCAACTAACGCTACTTGAAATACACCACTTTTCTTGCGGCGTTCCCGATGCAAAGTTCGATGACGAACCACTTCTTCCAATTGCGCTTTCAGTTCATCAATTCTCCCGCGGATATGCCGACGGTCCGTTTCAAGCTTCGATTCCCCTGGTCCTCTAGTACCGATACCGCCACCCAAACGCGATAAGTTTTTGCCTTGCCCTGAGAGTCTCGGTAAGAGATAACTTAGCTGTGCCAGTTCAACTTGAATAATCCCTTCACGCGTTTTGGCACGCTGTGCGAAAATATCCAGAATGAGCTGCGTACGATCAATAATTTTCACATCAAGCGCTGCTTCCAGATTACGAACTTGTGCACCTGAGAGCTCTTGATCGAAGATTGCTGTATTGCCACCAAGCTCTTCCAGCATCAACTTTAACTCTTCGACTTTCCCTTTCCCAATAAACCATTTGGTATCCTTAGCTTCTTTGTTCTGTGTCATCGTCTCCAGCACCTGTACGCCAGCAGTTTCAGCCAGCTTCACAAGCTCTTGCAACGAATATTCGGCCAGCAGCTCATTCTTCTTTTGCTTCTGTGTAATCAAACTAACGAGCACCGCTCTGTCGTCAATTTCTTTTTCTACCATATGTGAAGTTGTTTTCATAGTCGTCTCCTTTACTTCCTTCAAAATGCTTAAAATGACCGAAATAAGGCCAAATTGGCCTATTCCTTCATCATTGTGGAGGAAATGTTTAGGAAAGTCAATTTGATGCGCAGGAAAATTCGATTATAACGGTCTTGCTAACAAAAAAACAGGGCAGTCACCCAAGTAGATCACGCTACTCGCGGAACAACCCTGCTCTTTCAACCTTATTTCACTCAAACAAAGCTTGGCCCAGATAAGCACCCTTCGCATGAACTCCTGGCAATACAGCAAAATAGCCGCCGCCTGTCGTATCCGTATAGGCCAGCATCTGATCCGGCATTTTCGGATTCGTTAAGCGTTTCTGAATCGATTCGAACTGAGTTTGGATATTCCGATTGAAACACACAAACAACAACCCTGCATTGATTCGACCAACACTGTCTAGATTTTCCATGAAATTATATCCACGCCGTAAGATCCGTTCGCGCTCCGAATTCTCCCCCGTACGTGGGTTAGATAAACGGATATGAGAATCTAAAGCTGTTACCTTGCCTTCGGCGTCTGCGGCAAACTGCGGCGTATCGAATTCTGCTGTACCATCCATGGGTGCCCCGGAAACCTTCTGGCGGCCAATAATTTCTTCTTGATCGGCGTAAGTTTGTTGATCCCACGTTTCAATCCGCATATGAATGCGACGTACAACCATATAGGTACCGCCAGCTAACCACGGTGCGCTATCCCTATCGTTAGAATCAATCCATACGTTGTTTTTCATAAAAGACTCATCTTGTAAAGCAGGGTTAGCTGTACCATCCTTAAATCCAAATAAATTCCGTTTCGTCCCTTGCGCCTTCACACCAAGTTGACCTGTTTGCTGCCAACGTAAATGAGCAACGCCCCTAGCTGCTTTAGACAAGTTGCGAATCGCATGAAAACAGATGATCGGATCGTCAGAACACGCTTGCACGACGATGTCTCCGTGCGTTAGTTGATCCTGTAAGGAATCTTTATGAAAGATTGGCATCTCAGTCAATCCTGCCGGTTTACGGGATCGAAGACCGAAACGGTCAAGGCCATCCTTTTCAAAAAGAGAAGAGCCTACGGCAAATGTAAGTGTTAATTTACCTGTATCAAGACCCAGCTGCTCACCGGTATCCGTTGGCGGAAAAGCCGCATCCTGAGGTTCAACAGCCAGCGGTTTCCCCGCCATCAAGGATGCCGCCATCTCCGTCCACTGCTTCAACAGTGCTTGCAGTTCTTTCGCATCGTTGGTCGTTACATCGAAAGCCGCTACATTAGCAAAATTTTGTGCCGGAGTGACAACTCCCGACTGATGGGAACCATAGAAATCCAGCGTCTCATTGGTTGTGGTAGCGGCAGCTTTATTGGTTGGCAGTGCGGCTTGCGCCTTCCCCAGCAAATCTCCCAAAACAACGCCTGCTGCCCCCGCTGCGGTCATTCCTAAGAAGGCTCGACGATTCATTTTGTCCGACATACCGCACACCTCATTTCTCTATTTGCTTAGCGTCCCCGGCATTTTCACAAGCGGCTCAGCCAATGCTTCTAATTTATTTTTCAAATCAACTTGTTTGGCTTGCTCGAGTTTACTGAAATCATTCCAAGTTGGGCCAACCGGTGACAGTGTGTTCATAGTTTCGATCACTGTTGCTAAGCTCTTGCTGATCTTCTCATCCAAAGCCGCATCTTTCTTCTTCAATTCCACTTTTACAAGATCATAAATCGCTTGGGCACCTTCTACGTTTGCGCGAATTACTGGTACTGTCGCACCGCTCCAACGCTCTTCTTCACCTGTAATTTTGCTGGATTGCGCTTCCTCCATCAATTCCCCGACACCTGCGATAAAATCGGTAGGAGCAATCGTAGTAGCCGCAATGGCTTGTTGCATTTTCTTACCATCTTCAAGCAAACGGGCAGCAAATGGCTCTGCATCCTTGATGTTTTTCTTCACAAACAATAAGTATTCAATTCGGTGATACCCTGTAAAAGCAGGATCCTTCTCGTTTTTAAAATCATCCACACGCGCATCCATCACACCGTCCAGCTCACTGAACGTTTCGATGATTGGCTCAATTCTCTCATACGGCATACGAGCTAGTCCATATGCTTCTGTCGCTTTTTTCATATCACCACTTTTGACGGCAGTGTTCAATTGATCGAGCAATGTCACAAGTTGGTTTCCTTGGTCTTGCACATACTTGTTGTATGCCTTGGCGGCATCCTTAAGCGCAGCAGAAGCTTCAATGACGTCTTTATTAACAGCTCCTTTGTTCTCTGCAAAAGAAGTGGTCAGCTCCGTCAACGCCGCTTTTAAATTCGTATTTAAAGCTGTTAATGTAGGGAAATCCAGTTTATCTTCTTTCAATCCTGCTTCAAGCGGTGTCAAAAATTTTTCAACTTTAAAATATAGTTCAGGGAATTTAGGCTTTACTTCATCCTCGAAGCTTGCCCATTGATCTTGCAGCTGATCAGCAAGCTTCTTAGCATCTTTAACTTTAGAAGCATCTAATTGACCCTTCAGACTATCGACACTTGTTACTAAAGTCGTCGAACCTTCTTTAAATGGCACTTTAGCAATTTCGGTTGGCTCTGATTTACCGCAACCTGCGAGAACAAGCGTAGTTGCTGCTGCTAAGATAATAAGTTGTTGGCTTTTTTTCATGGGATAATTCCTCCACTTTTCTCTAAATTAAGATTTATTGTTTATTGACATATTTCGGTTAGAAATAGTTTTAAGACGATCCCTTACCACAGCAAGGAGTGCAAGAAGCAACAAGAGGAACTGCGGGATGGCGCTCTCTAAAGTAGGATATAATGCAACGGCATCCCAACTTGGCAGCCAATCTGCTGTCGTTGCAGGCAAATAACCAGCCAATTGAAGACCATGAACGCCCATTCCTGCAAATTTGAAGCATAAATAGAAAACAAATACACTGGAAATTAAGAAAAAAGGACGCATTGGGATACGCACTCCGATCTTCAGAATCAGAAAGGCAATAATAAGCAGCAAACCTACACCAATCCCAATTCCGCTAAGCAATGAAGCCAAAGAAATCGAGGATGCCATCCCGATCATGAATAGAACCGTTTCTGTCCCTTCTCGGAACACAGCAAGAAAGGCAAGTAAGCTAAGTGATGCTAAGCTGCCAGTTGCCAACGCCTTTACACTTTGGTTACGAATATAAGACTGCCAATTCGAAATACTTGACTTGCTATGCAGCCAATAACTCATATACAGAAGCATCAGAGCGGCAAAAACCCCTGTACACCCAGCAATTAGAAAATTATTATTTCCAAAAGCGCTAGCCGAAAATAACTGTTGAACCACAATTCCAAGCGCCAAGCTGAGTATGAGTCCGCCATAAACACCAAACCAAATCCATTTCTTCTTGTCTTCATGTCCTGCCTTTTGGAGAAATCCGAGTAATGCAATAATAACTAGCAAGGCCTCTAGCCCTTCCCGAAGGATAATCGTCGTGGCATCAAACATGCTGTAGCTTGTCTTTGCCGCCATGGGTTGTAAATCAGCATGCATACGAGCAATTGTTATAGCTGCTTCTTGTGCTTGAGGAGGAGTAGCAGACAACTGTGCATACGCTGTTACCATGTCGCGTTCCATAGATGAGTACACCGCTGAGGACTGTGTCAACACGATTCCCTCAATAAGCAGCCATGAGTTACGAAGAGTTTGAATACTGTCGGAAGCTCCCTCTATGTCCTTCTCCTTCACTTGATTGGATGCTTTCTCCAACAATGTAACTAGTGATGCTACTGTGACCGTGCTGTCACTCTTCGCTGAAGACCCAAACGCAGTAAGATCGCCTTCTATGAAATAAGAGTTCAACTTATGTAAATCCTTTAGCTTTGCTGCAAGTTTCTGAGCATCGACCGGCTGTTTCATCGTTTGCAAGGATGCTTCGCCCATGGCCCCTTCAATTTTCTGATAAGCCGCTAAGGAGATCTCTTTAATGCCATCTTCATAACTCAGCCAATTGATTTGAAACGCTTCGAACAACTTCGTCGCTTGCTCAATATTACCGCTTTCTGCTGCTTGAACTGCACTCACGATACCTGCATCTTCTTTGGCTAGATCATCCTGAGGCTTGGCACTGACGAGTATAGGCACTGAAAGAAACAATAGCAGTGCAATACAACTGGATAAAATGACTTTCCTCATTCCTGTCAACTCCTTTGGAGTGGTAAATACGTTACCTTCCCTCACGCATTTATAAATAATATTGATAATCATTATCACTAAAATAATTACTCTGTTTATTTTACTCCGATCCTCACAACTGTCAATTACTTTCTTCCCATACGAAAAAAAGCCAATCAACTTAAATAAGTTAATTGGCTTTTTGATCTGTCATTTAAATTTCACATCTTCTGGTCGTATCGACATCAGTTCAAGTTTGGATGGCGCGTTCACATATTGACTTAACAATCGTACAGCTTGATGCCGCATCGCTTTCTCCAAAATATTCCTAACGTACCTCGCATTGCTAAAAGAACGCCAGGTCATTGCCTTCTCTTCCGCGAGGTGTTGCTTTAGCTTCGCTAAGGTTTGTGGCAATAGGACATATTCCCGATCCTTCGCCATCAACTCAGTAATTTGGATCAATTGATCGATGGCATAATCCTCAAAATCAATTTGAATAGGAAAGCGTGAGGGAAGTCCAGGGTTAGTGGCAAGAAATTGCTCCATTTCTTCACTATACCCCGCTAGGATGAGAATGAAATCATTTTTCTTATCTTCCATACCTTTGACCAAAGCATCAATCGATTCCTTGCCAAAATCCTTCTCACCGCCACGTGCCAAGCTGTATGCCTCATCAATAAATAGGACGCCGCCCATCGCTTTTTTCATCAGTTCACGCGTTTTTAGTGCGGTATGTCCGATGTATTCACCTACGAGGTCTGCACGCTCTACTTCAATGAAGTGTCCTTTACTCAGCACACCCATCGCATGAAACATACGACCTAATAATCGTGCTACCGTCGTTTTCCCAGTTCCAGGACTGCCTTTGAAAATCATATGGTACACATGAGCATTGCTCATAAGTCCAGCTTCTACTCGAAATTGTGAGATCTGCAGGAGCGCATAAATTTCGTGTACGAGTTCTTTGACATTTTCTAAGCCAATCAATCCATTCAGCTCTTTGAAAACATCCGATAGCGGACCCTCCATTGGCGTCCTTTTGCTAGAGATCATCGGCTCGGCGTCGGCAAGGGGTGAAGCGCCTGACTGCCCGCCTGCTCCCTCAACAGTTCGCCGCTGACTGCCAGGTTCCGGCTGCCGTAAAACGATGTTGATTTGTCTGGATGGCAAGCTTCTACCACTCATGAGGATCACCTCGTTTACATGATGGTTTATTAGTGCGTATCCACCATCCTACGCTTGTAAACACCATTTTAGACCGCAGCCTATGCTAGAAACCTATAGTCTTTGCTTATTGACATCAATGGCGGTTAAGTCAGCATAAGTAATGCTACGAATGTATCCTTATCCAAAGCACCGAAATAGCGCTTCAACTCCACTTCTGCCAATCGTTCAAGAACCGCACTTTCCTCATATCGCGTGCCAACCAGCGAATTTTCAAGTTCAGCGACATCATGGGCACCGAAGAAATCACCAAATATTTTAACATTACGCAAACGACCTTCATCGATGTCCAAACGAATATCCACTCTACCAACACCTTCAATTCGTTTGGCATGTTGAACAGTGCTCTTAGGTGATTTCCCATAATTCCAATCCCAATTCTGATACCGCTCTTCCGAGATCTCATGAATCTGATTCCAATCTTCTTCTGTTAACTTATAGGTAGGTACATGCTCAGTGTTGACTCCAAAAATGGAACTAAGCAACCTTGACCGAAACTCATCCATCGTAATCGATTCTTCCAGAAACTCCACGATATTCGCAACCCGACTACGGATCGATTTAATGCCTTTAGATTGAATTTTATCAGGGTCAACACGCAGTGCCGAAACAACATTCTCTATCTCTGAATCGAATAGAAGCGTCCCATGACTGAACATTCTTCCCTTCGTTGCAAATTGCGCATTGCCTGAAATTTTACGTTCACCTACTTGAATATCATTGCGCCCTGTTAATTCAGCTCCAACCCCAAGTGCATGCAAGGCTTCAACGACAGGCGCCGTAAACTTCTGAAAATTATGAAACGAATTCCCGTCGTCTTGAGTGATGAAGCTGAAATTCAAGTTGCCTAAATCATGATACACCGCACCTCCGCCAGACAATCGACGAACCACGTGCAGGTTATTCGCTTTCACGTACTCGGGGTTAATTTCTTCTAGCGTATTCTGATTTTTGCCAATGATGATCGAAGGTTCATTCGTATAAAAAAGTAAATAAGTTTCTCCCGCTGGGAGTTTTCGCAAAGCGAATTCTTCAATAGCCAAATTAATTCTTGGATCCGTAATTCCTTCATTATCTATAAAAAGCATAGGTATTCTCCTTCTATTTCAGTAAATTTGTCGTAAGGGTGCGGTTTAAGGTCGTCATGCCAAGGGATGCATAGAAATGCAACGCACGTTCATTAAATTCCCAAACATTTAACTCGAGTGATTCGGCTTCGCGTGTTCGTGCCCAATCTGCTGCAGACTGATAAAGTCTCTTGCCAATTCCCTGGCGTTGATGTGTGGAGGCAACGGCAAGTTCATTTAAATATGCATACTTACGCGGCACAAGTGCTTCATAGTTTGGACTTTGCTTCATCTCTAACATAGCTACACCGACAACTTCCATTCCAAGCTCTGCCACAATAATCTCTTTGTCCTCCCTATCGGAGAAGCTTCGGTACCAGCCCATCGCAACAACATGATCCAGTTTGGCAAATCGATCTGGCAATGCCTCCGCATGTTCTTCCTGGCCTTCACGTATGATCGTATTCACAGCATCATAGTCATCCCAAGTGGCCGTTCGCAATCGTAGTTCCATCGCAGGCTTCCTCCCCAACCAAAATTGGTAACATGTAAACAAGTATTTCAATTTTTTTGTTGAATTTTTATACATTGAATTGTATATTTATGTAATATAATATCTTCTGGGGATGGAGGCACTTTTCATGCAAACAGAACATGATTTATTTGAATGTCTTGATCGTATAGCTGCAAATACTTGGCCTGCGGAAAGCAACACGATGCTTGATCAATGGCTCATTAGAGCTTCAAACGGGATAACGAAACGAGCAAACAGTGTGTTTGCTATTGGGGCTTACCCGCATGATGACAATTGGCTATCGCATGTTGAACAATTTTACCATAGTCAAGGGTTACCTGCTATTTTTCATATTAGCACCGCCTCTCCTGACCAATTGGATAGCTTATTGCGAGACCAGGGATATGAATTAGATACACCTTGTTATATGATGACAGCGGATTGCCAGCAAGTGGCCGCTCAGGCTAAAGAACGCCTAGATAAGCAATATCCCTCAGCACTGGAGCTTGAATTAGAAACTACACGATCCGTCACGAAAGAGTGGCTGGATGCTTTCCTCCTCTTAGAACAGTACCCTGAGGAACGTCGGAGCTTTTATCAAGGATTAAGTGATCGCATGCCGACACCGAAAGCCTTCATTACATTGAAAAATCAAGGTCAGATTGTTGCACTGGGCACAGCCATTGTAGAGGGAGAATGGGCTGGCTTTGTCAATGTGATCGTACACGAAGAACACCGCGGCAAGGGCTACGGCTATGCCATTCTTCATGCCATGACGACATGGAGCATCACACAAGGCGCGACCAGGCAATATTTACAGGTGATTGCAAACAATGTGCCCGCAGTTACGTTATACGAGAAGCTAGGGTATCAAATGACATATGGCTATCATTACCGAGTGAAGTATGATTTGGCTGGTCTTGTATCATCCTAACTAAGAATTTCTTAGGATGAAAGGAGCCGATTACATGACGGCCACCAAGGAAAAACCAGTTTTCCCACCACAGCAACAGAACCATCAACCCGGCATCGAAGCTGAAATGAAACCACATCCCGAATTTGAGAATGCGAACTACAAGCCCGCTGGCAAGTTAAAGGATAAAGTTGCCATCATCACTGGAGGTGACAGCGGCATAGGACGCGCAATTGCCGTGGCTTACGCCAAAGAAGGGGCTGATGTTATCATCGTCTACCTGAATGAGCATAAGGACGCAGAAGAAACACACCGACATGTGGAACAGGCGGGTCGCAGGTGCCTACACGTCGCAGGTGACATTGGCGAAGAGAGTTT
Source organism: Paenibacillus qinlingensis (assembly GCF_013204845.1). Classification (GTDB taxonomy): domain Bacteria; phylum Bacillota; class Bacilli; order Paenibacillales; family NBRC-103111; genus Paenibacillus_E; species Paenibacillus_E qinlingensis. The sequence continues at coordinate 36,103 of NZ_JABMKY010000025.1, read as the reverse complement.
TTGCAAACAAGTCGTTGCTCAAGTCATCAATGAATTCGGCAAGCTTGATATTCTTGTTAACAATGCCGCTGAGCAGCATCCTCAGAAAAGTATAACGGATATAACGTCAGAACAACTTGAACGAACGTTCCGTACGAATATTTTCTCTTACTTTTATATGACGCAAGCCGCTCTTCCTCATCTTAAGCCAGGTAGTGCGATTATTAACACCGCTTCAATCACGGCTTACCATGGTCACGAACAATTAATTGATTATTCATCAACGAAAGGTGCGATTGTCACCTTCACGCGTTCGCTTTCCCTGCAGCTGAATGCCAAAGGCATTCGAGTGAACGGCGTTGCTCCAGGTCCCATCTGGACACCGTTAATTCCATCTACATTTACAGCTCAGGAAGTTGAGGTCTTTGGCTCTACGACACCTATGAAACGAGCTGGACAGCCTTGTGAATTGGCACCAAGTTATGTGTTCTTAGCAAGTGAAGACTCTTCTTACATGGCTGGTCAGATTCTGCATATCAACGGTGGAACCATCGTCAATGGATAAGAAAAAGCATGACAAGCAGCGGCAACTCCCGCTATCCTGTCATGCTTTCTTCATTTCAATCCGAGTTTCAATTGTAGTTTGGTCAAATACCAATTCGTATAGGCAAGCGTTTCTCTCGTATCATGATAAGGCATGAAAAGCACGTCTGACTCGGCTCCGGAGACTAGCGGATCTTTGAAACCAATCGTTTCTGCAATATCGAGTGAACGAGAACTATGAAATTTATGCGTGATGATAATTGCGCTTACGAGCGACTTCTCATCCATAATTTGCTTACTGAACAGTAAGTTCTCATAGGTACTCGTTGCCTTAGGCTCGATGAGTATGCTTGACTTCGGTAAACCATTTTTCACCAAATAATCCCTCATACCCTCAGCTTCTGTCAGTTTAGAGCCATTATGATCCAAACCACCAGACACAATAAGTTGCTTGAAACGCCCCTGCTTGTACAACTCCAGGGCTAAGTCCAGACGCTCTTGCAGTCCAGGACTTGGGATATCATTACGCAGCGATGCTCCCAATACAATTCCTACATCAACTTGTTTAGGCAAGCTCGGCTGATTGGGGCCTAACTGTACTTTCCACTGGATAAACACAACCCAACTCACCAGCAAAGCAAAGGAGATCAATATGAATTGAAACGTCCTAACAAATAGCCGATACAACTTAGATGGTGGTTTTCCTTTTGAAGTGCTGGCCTTTTTCTTCGTTGGCGCAGGTGCGATGGCGCGTTGTTTTTTGTTCATGATAGGCTTAGCCGGCATCCTTCCTACTCCTTATCCAGAAATGTACTTACCTGCCGAAATAAGGCTGGAGCGTCCTCGCTCAAACAGATTAAATGATCCGATTTAGCGTGCCAGTGTAGCTCGCGCTGCCCTCTGAGCTTGCTATAAATATACCGTGCACTCTGCGGATGAATCACTTGATCTCTTTCTGCTTGTGCGATTAGGGTTGGCTTATTGACTAGACTAAGCTCCGGCTTTAGATGTCGGACAAGCCTTGTAAATTGCCAAGTAGCAACGAGTGGCGTCGCTTTCCCCTTAATTAAACTAATTTTACGTTGATACTTCCATTCCTCACGAAGGACGTTCAAGAGCCGCCCTGGGCTCACATAAATGACCGCTGTGTTTAACAAAATGAGTCTCCGTACAGGATACCGAACCGATAAGTATGCCGCCAGTAGTCCTCCCATTGAAAATCCAACCATATCAAAGGAACCATACGTTTCTGTCATTTTGGCCGCATGCCATTCGGCTGCCTGCACCCAATCCTCCCAGCGTGAAGCGTGAAGCTGATGACGGCTTTCTCCATTCCAAGGCAGGATTGGCACCTCACACAGCTGACCACGCTCTCGTAAATGCCGAGCTAACGGCTCAACCTCATAAGGTCCACCTGTAAATCCATGGAACAATAGGCACGGTTGTTTCATGAGATCCACTCCTATCCTTTAATGAAAGCGTTGTTTATATTAGTTTATTTTTCTTTGATTAAAATGGTGTTAATCGTTACCTTCTCTTTTGGTTTACTAGGGGTGGATTCTCCACCCATTTCCACTGGTGTTTCTGCAATTTTCGTAATTGTGGCCATACTGTCTGCTGTGACTTTTCCGAAAATCGAATAATTCGGCGTACTGTTCAAGTTAGCGCAATCCGTACCCGAACAAATGAAGAATTGGCTGCCATTTGTATTCGCTCCTGAGTTAGCCATCGCCACAGTACCCGGTTCATACTTATGCGTCGTTTTCAATTCATCAGCGAATTTATATCCTGGTCCACCTCTGCCTGTTCCTTGCGGATCTCCCGTTTGAATCATGAAGGTTTTGATAATCCGGTGAAACGTCACATTGTTATAGAAGCCCTCTTTGGATAAAAAGACGAAGTTGTTCACCGTTTTCGGTGCCTCTTTGGCGTACAAGTCGATTGTAAAAGTCCCTTTCGACGTTGTTACTTCAGCCTGATATGTTTTGTTCGTATCAATGATCATATCTGGGGCTTTGCTCCATTGCTTGCCCGCTGCTGCCGATGTCGATGCCGCAGGGGTTGCTGTTGCAGAGGATGTTGGTGCTGTAGTGCTAGAACCAGGCGTTGCCGTGCCGCCAGTTGTTTCCGCCGGTTTATTGCCGCACGCGGCTGCGATAAGGGTTAAGGTAAGCAAAGAAGCAGTGAGAAGCATTTTTGACTTCATGGATTTGGTTGCAAGTTTCATTAAATTGTCCTCCAGTTTGATTTTGTTTTGTGATGATACGGGCAAACAAGGGTTAGCCGGACGAGAAAGATTTTATAACACCTTTTTTGGGCGCTACGGTTTGTCCGGTACGGCTTGTACACTTCGGCCAACTGGAGCCGTAAGGCCCTTACGGGGCCTTACTATGCTCACTCTGACAACTTACGTGCCATTCTTCGGCAACTCTTCATTCAGCTTATTCACCGGTAATGGAGTCGGCATTGGACTTGGCTTAGGACTTATTGATGGGCTTGGTGTTGGTGTTGGTGTTGGCGATGGCGTTGGGCTAGGCCCTGTTTCCGTCCCCGTGCCAGGTTTAATCGTTGCCCCTGGCGATGGTGAAGTACCAGGCTTCCCACTTGGTGAAGGGGATGGATTAGGATTGTTCCCCCCATTACCAGGCGAAGGTGACGGCGAACCTGAAGGAGTAGGAGACGTAATTCCGCCATTTGGAAGCGAATCATCCTTCGGAATTTCAACTGTAGCGATATTTGACTTCGCTCCTGGTGTATTCGATTCCGACGCCAACGGGACCACGTAATATTGATAAGTTTCTCCGCTATTTACCGTCGTGTCCTCGACCAGCAATTTAGGTGTTTGAATAATCATTTTCGCTTCAGCCTCAGTCGCGCTTTTGCGATACACTTCGTAACTAATTTTATCTCCTAGAGACGTCCATTCGATTTTAACACGTTTTGACTCTGGTACATAAGTAGCCTTAACATCAGAAATTCCACTAGGCGGTTCTTTCAAATCATCCACATTGGCAGGCTTAACAAAGTTAGTAATTGGCTTGCCTTCTAACGCTTTTGACATGACTTTATTGAAAATGGCAGCCGTGCTGCCGCTTCCCACCGTCACATAATGTTTGGAATCGACTTTATCGAAGCCTTCCCATACGGCCGCAGTCCATTCAGGGGTATAGCCTACGAACCATACATCCCGGTCGTATTGTTCAATGCCCTTAATATCAAGTCCAGTCGATCCCGTTTTCCCAGCAACCGGACGGTTGAACTTCGCTTTCACACCTGTACCACCTGTCTCCACAACACCCTGCAGCAACAGGGTCATATAGTAGGCCGTACTCGGCTGCATAACTTGCTTCTTCTCTGGCTTGTATGCCGCAATTTCTTTACCTTGTGAATCGGTTATTCGTAAAATCGCATGCGTTTTGTTCTGATTCCCTTGATTAGCAAAAGCTGTATAGGCTCTAGCCATTTGCAATGGCGATACGCCATCCGTAAGACCGCCTAACGCAATCGCCAGATTCTGATCCTTCTGAGGATTCAGGGTGGTACCTAGCTTATTAGCAAACGCAGTCCCCGTCCCAACACCCATTTTACTTAATAACCAAACAGGTGCTAGATTGTATGATTTCTTGACTGCTTCAAACATCGTAACTTGCCCATGTGTTTGGCGATCATAGTTTTGTGGTGAATACGAACCGAAAGACGTCTGCGTATCATCTAACAACGAATACGGCGTATATTTCCCGCTATCTAAAGCCGGTGCATAAACGGCAATTGGTTTAAAAGACGATCCTGGCTGTCTTTTGGAATATACACGACTGAAGCCTTTGGTTTTATAATCACGGCCACCGATTAATCCCATGATACCACCGGTTTTATTATCCAAAATAACCATGGAACTTTGAATTTTCTGCCCATCTGATGCATCCTTTTGGAAGAAACTCGGATCCGCATAGGTTTGCTCTATGGTTTGCTGAGCTTTGATATTCATCGTTGTGTAAATTCGGTAACCCTTGGTCAGCAGCTCATCTTCTTCGATGCCGTACATGTCTTCCGCTTCATTCACGACATAGTCCACGAACGAAGCATATTCTTTGGTACCCGTGCTTACAGTCGCAGGCGGCATATAATCGACAGCAGCAGCTTTGGCACGTTCTGCCTCTGTAATGTAACCCTGATCCGTCATCAGCCTTAGAACAACTGCACGACGTTCTTTCGATAAATCCGGATGGGTTAACGGCGAGTAACGGGAAGGCGCTTTAGGTAACGCGGCAAGTGTCGCCATTTCCCATACTTCCAATTCATTCAAATTAGATTTGTTAAAATAAACCTTAGCTGCTGCCTTAATCCCGTAAGCGTTACTTCCAAAGAAGATTCGGTTCAAATACTTCTCCAGAATTTCATCCTTCGTAAACCGCTCATCGAGCGCAAACGCGATCGACATTTCAGTCCCTTTTCGGAACGCAGTCTTCTCTGAGCTTAGGAATACGTTTTTGGCCAACTGTTGCGTAATCGTACTTCCACCCTCAACCGCACTCATGTGGATGATATCCGTGACTAAGGCACGACCGATTGCTCTTAAATCAACACCTGAGTGCTCTTTGAAGCGACGATCCTCCGTAGCGATAAAAGCTTGCTTCAGCCGTTCAGGCACGTCTTTGATATTGACGCTTTCCCGATTTTCACCGCGATAAATTTTCGAAATCTCAGTGGCTGGTTTATCTTTTCCATCCTTATCCTTACCTTCTTCTTGCGCATAAATAAGGGTCGACTCTGTCGTAGAAATAATTTTGTCAATATTCGCATCCAAGATTTTGAAGCCGCTCATGATGACAACAATATAGATCCCTGTTGCACAGATAACCGCGATAATCGCAGCAATGATGGAGCCCATAATGAGTTTACGTGCACTGAATTTTTTCTTCTTAGGTCCCTTATTCTTGCTTTGTTTGGACTCCCTTGGCTTGGATTGCGGCGTGGATGGATTTCTAGTAGGTTTATCCATATTCACCAACTCCCTTACGTTTCGTTTCTCTCTAGTTTGAAGATGGAACTGAAATAAAAGGCTTTACAGTATGATTACCCAAAAATCTAGTCGACTTTTCAAATCCAAGAAAAATCCCCTAGATTTCAACAAAAGAACAACCTTTATACAAGGTTGCTCCCAAAAGTTTCTATTCGGTTAGACGTTTCAGTCCATTAAAAAGTTGCAAATTGAAGCGATATAGGGATTATTCCGTAGCTTCTGCAGCCGCCATTAATGAAACAGCACGCTGAGGTGTAAAGGTAGAAATGGCATGCTTGTACACCATTTGTTGACGACCTTCACTGTCAATAATGATGGTGAAATTGTCAAATGCACGAATAAGTCCTCTAATTTGAAAGCCATTCGTTAAATAAACGGTAACGGGAATGCTTTCTTTACGCAGCTGATTTAGAAAATTGTCCTGAATATTAATGGATCGGTTCATCAGTATGTCCCCCTTAATGGAATGAAACTTTCGCCCAAACGGCGCTATTTTTCTACCACATAGCAAAGTTTACCTTTGTTAAGCAATAAAGTGCGTAACAAACTTTCCTATTGGCGATAAAAACCACCTCTAAACGCGGTCGCTCATCTTCGAAATGACTTCGATAGAAGCTTTTATCAATGGTGATATTTGTTAATTATATTCTATTTTATGTACAAACTTTCCTGCTAGTATATCACTAATCATTTCGAAATGGGCAGAAAAATTTGCTGTATCTGTCACATCAACCCAATCAATGTCCTTCATATGCCGAAACCAAGACAATTGACGCTTCGCAAACCGACGTGTATCCCGCTTGAGCAGGATCACGGCATCTTCGAAACTGAGCTCATGCTCCAAATAACTAACGATCTCCTTGTAGCCAAGAGCTTGCATCGAGATGGCAGACTTTGGGGTACCAGCAGCAAGGAGCGCTTGTACCTCTTCGACCAATCCTTCCTGAAGCATCGCATCGATGCGTTCTTCAATTCGCTGATAGAGCAGCGCTCTATCCATCGTTAGTCCAATGATACATAGTTCGTACGGAGATTCTTTTTTCTGGGAGGCCAAGTGAGCAGTCATGGTTTCTCCAGATATATGGAAAATCTCAAGTGCTCGAATGACACGTCGGCGATCATTCGCATGCAGACGGTTGGCACTCTCGGGATCAATTTCCCGCAACTTGGCATGAAGGGCTTCTTCCCCCTGCGTATTTGCGAATTCTTCCTGCAGCTGCCTGAATCCCTCATCCATACTGACATCCGTAAATTGATAATCATAGCAAACCGATTCGATATATAATCCTGTGCCACCTACGATAAAAGGCAACTTGCCACGCGAGTGGATGTCTTGAATTAATCCTTTTACTCGCTCTTGAAACTCTGCAGCAGAAAACGAATACGACGGATCATGAATGTCAATTAGATGATGCGGGACAACTTGCTGCTCCGCCTCGCTCGCTTTGGCGGTTCCAATATCCATGCCACGATACACCTGCATGGAATCTCCGGAAATAATTTCACAGTTGAAGCGCTGAGCAATTTCCAAGCTGAGCTTGGTCTTGCCAACAGCGGTGGGACCAAGTAGCACGAGTAATTTCGGCTTGGCTGATGGGGCTAACACAATCGAATCACTCCATACGTTGTTTTCGTTGTTGAACGTAACACATGCTCGAACCCGAGCCGAGCAAACTCAGCGCTGTCTCGGTTCTCCTTAAGCACAATACTTTTGCGCGCAACGCGTCTTGCTTCAGCGATCGAAGCCAAGCTAACGGCTTCATCGTTCGCACGATGCCGAAGTGGGGATATCGCATGCGATTCCTCAATCGGACTGCGAAACATGGGATCAAAATAGACCACATCCACACTCTGCGTGTCTAACTGCCGCAAATAGGTTAGGTGATGAGTATGCTTAACTTCAATGCGTCTCATTGCAGCATTCAATTCCGGGATTTCCGATTGATACTGCACCAAGCCTTCTTGAATAAGCATGGCTGGGATCTTTTCACTTTCAAGCGCTGTTACACGCCCTTCCATACCGACCACGTAGGAGAAAACGATAGCATCCGACGCAAGCCCCGCTGTACAATCCACAATACGGTCGCCGGAAACTGCTCCTGACGCCTCAATGAGTAAATCAGTCTCACCCCTCTGCATCCGTTTGACACGAACGAGAGACATACTTGGATGGAAAAAAGTTGCAGGGTGGTCTTCTTCATAGTACCTGATCTCTTCTCTTGTCACAAGCAGAACAGAACTATCCTTATAATTTCTCCTAAGAAGTTCCAAAGAATACTTCTTCCGGGGTACATTTCGGCCCCCATATAATACGGATAAGCGTGCGGCTTCCGCCACCAATTCAGCGGACGGATTATACGAAGTTGTTACTAACACAGGATTACATCACTCGCTTAAACATTTTTTCTAACTCATAAGTTGTAAAACTAACTACTATCGGCCGCCCATGTGGACACGTATACGGGTTTCTACAGCCAGCCAGACGATCAATTAATGTCTCCATCTCCAAAATACTAAGGCTTTGATTAGCTTTTATGGATGCCTTACATGAGCACATAATCGCTGCTTTCTCGCGCAGTTTGGCGATATCCAAAGCTTTACGATCAGCAATAATGAGTTCACACATCTCTTCGACGATCGCTTTCTCTTCCCCAGAAGGGAACCAATGAGGATGCGCGCGTACGAGAAACGTGTTACCGCCAAAGGCTTCCATATACACGCCAACTTGTTCAAACAAGGCTAGCTTATCCGCAATAACACCCGCTTCAGACGGAGTAAATTCCAACGTAATCGGAACGAGCAATTCTTGGCTCGCCTCAGCAGGATTGCCAAAATGCTCATAAAAATATTCATAATTGATGCGTTCATGTGCTGCATGCTGATCTATTAAGTATAAACCTGTTTCATTCTGTGCAATCAAATAGGTACCATGCATTTGTCCGATCGGATCCAAACGAGGAAACGTTGGGAGCTTAGGTGCATCGCCGTCCGCATTCGATGGCATCAAATCCATAAACGCTTCATTTGTACGCCTTTGCTGTTGAATGGAGGTGTTTCGAAATGCTGCATCGCTTACAGGCTTGTAGCTCTGATTAGTTGCTGACGTTCTGTTTGATGCAAATCCACTATCAGAAGGTGAAACGGTTCTTGAATAAGACGCGTCAGACGGCTGCTTTTGCGAAGGTGACGTGGAAGGAAATGACGCAACCTGACGATAGTCAGAAGCAGCTTCTTTAATTTGAGGTGGCAACCGTCGGGAATCATCCGTCCTCTGCATTGGGCTTGATTCCCTCAAGCCGCCACTCAAACCATCTAAAGCATTCAATCCTTGCAAATCTTGCAAGTTTTCCAAACCCTGCGACCCCTTCGGATCAACAACATCCTTATGATCCTTATAAAACTCCGGATCCAACTCCAGTGATGCACTACGGTTTTCCTTTGCCGGCTCCACGGTACGTGTAAGTTCCAATTGTTCCTGAACGTAAGCACCTTTCGGCGCTGATGCCTTGACTCCCGTAGGAATCAGCACTTGTCTGCCGAATAGCCGCTTCACTTCGGCTTCGATTAGAGCCGTTAGCTCCGCTTCCTTACTGAAGCGGACTTCAAGCTTGGATGGATGCACATTGACATCCACGAGTGCAGGGTCCATCCCGATGTGCAGCGCAGCCACGGGAAAGCGGTTGATTGGCAGCAGGGTGTGATACCCCTGCAGCAAGGCTTGATTCAACGCGAAGTTGCGCACATATCGACCATTCACAATAGTCGATATACCGCCGCGATTCGCGCGTGTCATTTCGGGCTTGGCAACGAAGCCCGAGATCGTATAATCCAAGCTTTCCACTTGGAGTGGAAGCATTTGTTTGGCAATTGCCGTGCCATAGATGCCGGCAATGACTTGGAGCAGGTCCCCGTTGCCTAGTGTTTGGAGCAGTACGTTCCCATTATGCTTTAAGGTAAAAGCAATGCCGGGATGCGCGAGCGAAAGACGATATAAATAATCGGAAATATGTCCAAGCTCTGTCTGGATCGTTTTCATATATTTCAGTCTAGCTGGTGTATTATAAAATAAATCGCGCACCGTCACTTCCGTACCGCGCGATGCCGCTGTTTCTTCCAAAGCACGAATCGTGCCACCTTCGATGGTGATTTTACGTCCCAACCCATCCGTCGTCGAACTAGTTACACACTCGAGCCTGGAGACAGAAGCGATACTTGGCAAGGCTTCGCCACGGAAGCCCAGCGTGCGGATCGAGAACAGATCCTTGCTCGTTGCAATCTTGCTCGTAGCATGCCTCTGGAAAGCCAATTCACAATCCTCAAGAGCCATGCCTGATCCGTTATCGGATACTCGAATTAAAGTTAAGCCACCTTCTTCAATCGTGACGTCAACACGGGTACTCCCCGCATCAACCGAGTTCTCAACCAGCTCTTTCACGACTGATGAAGGCCGCTCCACCACTTCACCTGCTGCAATTTGGTTCGCAATATGCTCGCTTAAGAGCTGAATTTTACCCATCGTTTTAATTCCCCTTTGTAGCCTGAATAGAAACGTTCTCCCCTTGATGAATGACCTTCAGCTGCGGAAAATAATCATCAAATGCATCGACATTGACGTAGCTCATCCCGTTTACAATCATCAGCTTATCGGAATCAATCGCAAATGCATGTGTTCCTTTGCTATCCGTGATATCCACGGTACGATTCGGATCATTCCATGTAATCGTGGCTCCGATTAGAGCAGCAAGTCCACGTGCGGAAGCATAGAACTTACCTTTTTCACTAAAACTGCCAAAGCCATAACCAAGGTCAACACCGTTATACGTAACATTATGTTTCGTAAACGACACTTGGATATCTGAAATACCTGTTTCATGAAGTGCAGTAATCAGCTGTGCCGATACGCCATCAACCTTTAAGTCCGGTGTAATGCCTACTTTGTTCACTTTTCGCATTTTTGGTGTTAAGTATTCTTCGACCGTGACCTTCAATACACTTTGATCTGGAAGCTCGAACAGCTGCTGTACACTTCCTTTACCAAATGTTTGCATGCCAATCACTTTCGCAACCCCATAGTCCTGTAAGGCACCCGAGAGTACTTCTGAAGCACTTGCACTATTCTCATTCGCTAAAACATAGACAGGAATCGACAGAGGATTTCCACCTTGAAAAGCCACTGGATCATCCACACCATCACGATTCTGCGTATGAATGAGGACGCCCTCTTTTACAAAATGCTTGGCAATATTACGAGCCGTTTCTAAATAACCACCAGGATTATCTCGAACATCTAAGATTAAAGACTTCAGTCCTTTTTCTTGCAGCTCACTTAATTGTTTGTCAAATTCTTCATCAGCTTCATCTGAAAAGTCCGTGATTTGAACGTAACCAACGCCATTTGTAAAGCTTTTGCTGTACACTTCAGGGGAATTTACAGCTTGGCGAGTAAGCTCGAACGTTAATTCTTTTTCTCCGCGAAGTACGGTAACCTTAACTTTGGTGCCTGCGACGCCAATAATTTTACTTCGAACCGCATCAATGGATGTCGTCGAAGCAGGCGTTCCATCCACGGCTCTTATATAATCATCCGGGAGCAGCCCCGCAGCTTCTGCTGGGGAACCTGGGATTGTTCTCGATACATATACACCCTGGTCATCAAGACCAATAACACAACCTATGCCTTCAAAGCTATTTTCAAGGCTATTCGAGAATTGACCGTAATCCTGAGGTGTGAAGAGTACCGTATACGGATCCTTCAAACCAGCAATCATCTGCTCAATGCTCTGATTTGCCAAAGCCTCTAGGGAAACGCCGCTCACATGGTTTTCGACAAGCGTCTTTCGCACGAGAACGGTTTGTAGATCCTCTTCTGCCATGGCACTTGCAGGCATAACGACGGCTAGAGCCGATGCGAGTGCCAGAGTTGCTTTAACTGCTTTCTTATTCAATGGTGAGAAACTCATATACATATCTCCGTTCCAGTAGTGATATAAAGTCAAGTAATGAAGTGTGCAATTAAAAATAACTGAAACTGGCGACTGGGTTTACTGTAGTTTTTGCTTCCATTCATACACTAAATTGAGCGCCTGTAGCGGCGTCATATTGATGAGATCAATCCCCTTCAACTGGTCAAGAACCAGTTGAGATTTGCCGTCCGGCTTCTTCTTAACGGCAACTTCAGCTGGACTGTCCTCTTCGAAGAGGGACAGCTGCCGAATCGGCGCTGCCGCGGTGACTGCAACCGTGGCAACCGCTGCGGTCGCTGCGGCTTGCGGTACTGCGGACGCCGCGGCGCGCTCTTCAAAGCCATTCAGCAGCGCGTACGAGCGCTGAATGATCGTATCGGGCAGCCCGGCGATTTCGGCACAGTAGATGCCGTAACTCGTACTCGCTGCCCCAGGGATAAGCTTGCGCAGGAAGGTTACCTGCCTGCCGCTTTCTTTCACTGCCATGCAGTGGTTGCGCAGATGCACAAGGCTCTCTTCCAGATGGGCGAGCTCATGGAAATGCGTCGACACGAGCGTCTTGCAGCCGATCCGATCGTGAAGGAATTCAATGACGGCCTGAGCGATCGCCATCCCTTCGCCTGTCGAGGTACCGCGGCCAAGCTCATCAATAATGACAAGGCTCCGACTCGTCGCCTTCTCTGTCATAACCTGGATGTCCATCATCTCGACCATGAACGTACTCTGTCCACCGATGAGGTCATCGGCAGCGCCGATCCGCGTAAAGATCCGGTCGGTGACCGGGATGCGCGCGGAGCTCGCAGGCACGAAGCAGCCGATCTGCGCCATGAGGCAGATCACGGCAACTTGCCGCATATACGTACTCTTACCGGCCATATTCGGCCCGGTAATAAGCAGGATGCGGCCCTGCTCTTGAAGCAGGTTCGTTCCGTTCGCGATGAACGAGCCGTCCTGGATGACAGCCTCCACCACAGGGTGTCGGCCGTCTTCAATCGCAAGATCGAAGCCTTCGCCGATCTCTGGCTTGCGGAAGTGATGCGCTGCGCTGACCGTTGCCAGCGATTGGTACACATCGGCGGTGGCAATAACCTCCGCCAGCTTCTGCAATCTGGAGATATGCTTTGAAATCCGGTCGCGCAGCTCCGTGAATAGCTCGTACTCCAGATCAATCATTTTATCCTGCGCTTCCAGAATGAGCGCTTCTTTCTCTTTGAGCTCTGGCGTCACATATCGTTCAGCATTCGCAAGCGTCTGTTTACGCTCGTAACGCCCTTCCTGCAGGGCGGACATATTCGCTTTCGTTACCTCAATAAAGTAACCAAACACTTTGTTGTAGCCGATTTTGAGCGACTTAATGCCTGTAGCTTCACGTTCTTGACGCTCCAGTTCGGCAATCCATTGCTTCCCGTTTTTGCTAGCTTCGCGAAGCTGATCTAGATAAGGTTGATAGCCTTCGCGTATCATTCCTCCGTCCCGAATTGAAACAGGAGGCTCGTCCTCAATCGCATTGGCAATCCAAGACATGACATCATCACAGACATCCATATTATCTACGAGCTTCCGCAGTGTCTCAGATCCTGATGTGGCACATAACTGCTGGAGCATCGGAACTTGCTGCAAGGAGTGCTTCAACGCGATCATATCGCGGGCATTCGCATTACCATAGGAAATTCGAGCGACCAAGCGCTCCAAATCGTAGACTTCCTTCAGCGCTTGTTTTACATCTTCTCGCACAATCAATTGATTGTAGAGCAAATTGACAGCTTCTAATCGTTCCTCAATCCGAGCCACGTTCATAAGCGGCTTCTCAATCCACCGGCGCAGCATACGCGCGCCCATGGCAGTTACCGTTTTGTCCAAAAGCCACAGTAACGAACCTTTTTTCGCGCGCTCACGAACCGTTTCAACCAGCTCTAAATTTCGACGAGTAAACGGATCCATCGTCATAAATTGATCCGGCTCATAGATACGAATGTGTTTCACGTGTGTGAGCGCTCTTTTTTGAGTTTCTTTCAAATAAGCAAGCAACGAAGCCACGCCTTGTCGACTGATGCTAGATAAGTTCGATAGTGCGGCATCTTCTGCGAAATGTTCATCAAGCAGTGTCTCATCCGCTCTTGTCCACTCCGTTAGAACCATATTGCGTCCCCATGCAGCGCCAGACTCGCGGATCGTTGTCAGCAACGCTTGATTAGTCACGATTTCCGATGGATTATAGACATTCAACTCATCCACTACGTGCTCCCAGGAATTAGGAAGCTGTGTCGTGTAAAGCTCACCAGTAGAAATATCACAGGCTGTAAATGCATAACCGCTGTCTTGATTAACTAAGGATACGATGTAATTGTTGACGGATTCTCCTAACAGCTTGCTATCCATCACTGTACCTGGTGTTACGATCCTTACGATTTCTCGGCGGACAACGCCTTTGGCTTCAGCAGGATCTTCTACCTGTTCACAGATGGCGACTTTGTAGCCTTTCTCAATTAAGCGGGACATATAGTTGTCTGCCGCATGATGAGGAACTCCGCACATCGGAATTTTCTCTTCACCGCCACCTTCACGGCCTGTTAAGGTAATCTCCAGTTCACGTGATGCATTGATGGCATCTTCAAAAAACATCTCATAAAAATCGCCCAGACGAAAAAACAAAAATGCATCTGGAACCTGTGCCTTCACGGCTAAGTATTGCTGAATCATCGGCGTGTATGTAGCCAACTTGTGTTCCTCCAACCTATTCCGGAATTAAGGTGAACTCTATGAAACTATCATTCTTATTTTCATCCATACACAGCTTAATAGAAGTCATTCTGCTTGCAGCATGCCCTAGTGCCGCCAACAAGCAGAACAACGAAATTCGTGTACAGCCTTCACATTCCAACCCTTTTTCACACAATTTCCAACTACTAATCATCTCTTAAACATCCCTAACTCTATGATGCGATAGATAATCTATTATAACATGATTCCTTCATCAAAAGCTTCTTTCCGCACCCCGGGTGCAATTTTCCAAGCGAATCGAATATCTGCCATTTCGTTCCACGACGCCATGGACGTGATTTGTGAACGAAGACCCTCCAACAATCCAGCATGGACCTCATACCCTTTGAGCTGCTCTAAGTCTTTCCATAGCTTCGCTACTTCATCTTGCAGCCTCCGCTTATTACCGCTGTAATACGCAGCTTGGATATCTGGTTCTTGAAGAGGCATCCGCGTTAAACGCCAGTAGTTATTAACGATCAGGGCTGCCAGTGCGAATACACCCCGCGTGATGTCGGGAGAGGCCAGCCAACTCGGCAACGTTCGGTACTCGAAACCCCCATGGGACTTCTTACGGAAGTCACCAAGATACCCATAGCGCGGGCGCCGACCACGTGTCGATTCATCCTCGATCAAGATCAGCGGCAGCGCGAGATAGTTATCCAGCGCACGCAGCAGATGCCCATTCATCCAGCAGCGGCTAAAATGCAGGTGACCGCCAAGCGGGTAGCCGCGCACGGGCATGCCGCCTGAACACCAGGCTAGGCTATGGTCTGTGATCTTCCGTGCGGCAATCCCCATGGTTACACGCACGTTCTTAGCGAGCTGCAGCGGGTCCACGCTTGGCTGCGGGCGCAGTTCAGCTAGCGGCAGGATCACGCGATGCCCGCTTAACACAATGGCGTCGCTGCCTACAGCGCCATCGCGGGTTAGGAAGCGGTCGGCAAAGACGACCTTGCCCTGCGAGTTTACGAGCAGGAACTCCGGATCGCAGCCGAGCATCGCTCGCTCTTTCCGTTCCAGCTCTTTCGCAAGTGATTGATCGTATTGATCAATCGCTTGCGCGAAGAGCTGTGCCAATCTCCCGTTCAACTTCGGAACGGGATCGACATCCAGTACGAGCGTATGCCCTGTGGGCGTGATGCCGATGGTGACGAGGCCGTAATCTAAGCCTAGCGCATAGATCGCTTTGACGGATTCGCGGCTCGCTCTGCGAGAGTGGAAGTTGATGTGACTTGGACCTACTTCTATGTAAGCAGCATTTACATTTACTTGCCTTTGATGTTGTAAGGACTTCTCCGAAAGCAGGAGCGTCTCCTTTTTCTCATAGATAAGAAGTGTTTGCAGATGAAATACCGCTACCTTATATTTATGTGTAAAAAGCAGGGGTTCCCTTTTACCTCGAACTGTGACTGCCTGTGAGGCGATCGTTTTCATCCCATGAAGCTGTAACAGATCATCCCGCTTCCTTCGATTCTGAGCTCGCATGATCGCTTTAATGGGCTGCAGAGCAAGTTGGTGCGGGTATTCATCATGCGCCGCACCCCAATGAATAATGATCCGCCCCTGCCAGTTATCGGGGAGCCTACTCCCACTCGGAATTCGGATACGTTCTGCGAGCTCCTGTGCATCTTTCTCCTGTGCGTGCAGGAAGAAGGTTTCCATTCTAACACCTCCCGTTCACCTATTCCCACTACTACTAACGCTTTATTAACACCAGATGCCCAATTGTGCGAATACAACAAAAAAGAGGGCAAATGCCCTCTGCCGAACCTCTTTAGCCCGCATATAATGGCGTATAAGATTCCTTAATCCAGTTCATCCTCGAGCAGATCGGCGTCCAGATCCTCAAAATCCCCATCGCCACTGTCATCGAAATCCACGTGCTTGTCGTCGAAGTCATTGCAGCCGTTGGTGCAAACGACTACACAGACTTTCGTTTCGGCAATGAGCTCAACTTGAAACTCGCGTTCCACCCGAATGATGACGCTGTCGCCGCTTGAAGAGATGCTGGCCTCTACGCAGTTCGGCTCTTGCGTCGCGACAGCTGATACTTCGGCTGTCGTCGGCTTATGTTTTTTGTCCAAGTAGCTTAGTCCAACGATTTCTACATACGATACGGTTTCTTTTGCTACGTCTGTTTTGGTGTTACGATCGTAAGAATACCAGATGTTGATATCGTAAGTACCAACTACTTCTACGCCCTCTCCAGAATGGACAGCCTCGAATTGGTTATTAATAATCCAAGCGCCCAAAATACTGGTTGGAGAATAAGGCGGAGTCACGGTATGACTTACATGAGAAAATTTGCGACCTTTACCGCAGACAGCCTTTGTAATGATCTCTCTGCATTGCAAATCTTTATCTAATGACATCCTTTCAACCTCCTCCATACAATCATTCATTACAAGTGTATGCAGGACAGTAGTCTAGAGTGACAATTATTTTATATTATTTTTGAGATTCGAAAATATGGATATCTGTCAGAGTCAACCCGCTTCAGGACGGTGTTTTTTTTGCTTTTTGGCAATAGCTAAGTACTGCATTAACTCTCTGTTAAGCTGTAAAATCGCTGATCTCACTTCGAATTCTTCCCGACTCTCAGGCAATGGCATTCCTTTGTAACGAGCATTCAGCTCTTGTAATTCTTTCTCTGCTTCCCCTGTATAATAGTCTTCCTTCACAGATTGGCTAATATCTTCGAAGATCGCAGCAATCAACTCTCCTTGCGGCAAAGTTTGATACACACCGGCAACGAGATCAATCATCCGATGGATGGATTCCAGCTGCTCGCCTCTCATGTAGAAATACACGCGCCAATACGGATCCCAGCCAAACAACAACGTATTCTCCATCGACCGTTTCGCCAAGTTTGCCCCTTTTTCAATTTCCTCACTGACCTCGAGAAGCTCTTTCCCATCCCAAATCACCGTATTATCCCGAAGATGCTTCGCAATGTTGACAAAAATGTCGGAAAACAATCCCTCGATTTGTTGTTTATGAGCGATAAGTGCGGAATCAGCCTTCGGCATATAAGCAATATTAATTACTGTTGCTGAACCCAATCCAATGCCCAGCAAGATGAGCTCATTGAGCACAGATGGCCAGTCCGCAGATTCATATGCAAAAAGATGCAGCATCACGACTGCACCTGTTACAGCACCCTCGGTAATACGCAGCCGAACTAGAAGTGGAAATACGATAAGAATAAATAAACTAACGACCCAAATATGGAACCCAAGCAGGTTAAATAAGACCGAACCGATGAGTAGTGCCAGAATGGATGCCGCGATACGATGCAAGGCACTTTGGATGCCTTTCTTCTTCGTCACTTCAATGCCCAGAATGGCAAGAAGCCCCGCTGCGCCAGGCGTATGAACCCCTAATATATACGCCAGATACATAGCGATTATGACCGCAACGGCTGTTTTGAGCACACGAAAGCCCATAGTCCTTCACCTCTTTTACAGGTTTTTCTATGGGCTCATTATTTCATTTTGCATGGGTCTGTGGCAAGTCTTTCCTGTTTACTGATGCTTCGTTAATTTCTTCTCTAGTTTGGCTACAAGCTGATACATCACTGTTGCGACGATTGCGATCACGAACAGGGTAGATATCACTAAGGTGAAGTTAAAAACTTGAAAACCATATATGATTAAGTATCCCAGCCCCTTCTGGGACACTAGAAATTCACCAACGATAACGCCGATCCAGGCCAAGCCGACATTGACTTTCAGCGTAGACACAATAGCAGGAAAAGAGGATGGCAGAATCGCTTTCATAAATACTTTACGCTGATTGCCTCCAAATAACTTCACGACCTTGACGTAGTTATGATCCACTTCTTTGAAGCTGCCATAAACAACAAGGGTCGTAATAATGACTGTGATCGACAGTGTTGTTGCGATAATCGAAAGCAAGCCAGGACCAAATCCGACAATAAACAGAGGCCCTAAGGCTACCTTAGGCATACTATTCAGCACGACAATGTAAGGATCAAGCACGCGCGACAGAAATGGCGACCACCAAATAACTACGGCTAGTGCCGTCCCCAAGATCGTTCCAAGGAAAAAACCAATAATCGTTTCTTCTACGGTGACAGCAACATGTGGGAGCAGCGTGCCATCGAGCAGTTTCTCCCACAGGAGCGCAAATACCTTGGTCGGATAGCTAAATAGCAGGACATCAATCCATTTCAACCGCGAGGCTAGCTCCCACAGGGATAAAAATAGAAGTAATATGGCTGCTTGAAAAAGCCGAACCCACTTCGTCTCTTTCTTTCTTGCTTTCAGAAACCGCTGATGTACGTCCAGCTTTAGTTTCTCATTCGGTTGGTCAATTAGGATGTGCTGCTCATCTCGATTATCCATGCTGCACACCCCCAAATTCCTGCCAAATTTGCCGAAATAGCACATGAAATTCAGACAATTCTCTCGCTTCAAACGGCACAGCTGCCCGAATCACCTCTGGCATTTGGAAGGTTCTGCGAATACGCCCTGGATTCGGAGCCAATACGATAATGCGATCACTCATTGCAATCGCTTCTGAAATATCATGTGTGACCAGAATCGCTGTTTTCTTCTTGGCGCGAAGCGTTTCTACAACCAAATCTTCAAGCTGCAGCTTCGTTTGGTAATCCAGTGCCGAGAAAGGCTCATCTAATAGAAGCAGCTCAGGTTCTGTTGCCAACGTTCGGACAAGTGCGACGCGCTGCCGCATGCCGCCAGACAACTGTGCAGGATAATAATCTTTAAATGCTAGCAGGCCCATTTCCTCCAATAAATGAAGCGCCCCCTGTTTCTTCTCTTTCGTCAGAGTGCCTGCGATTTCTAGTCCCATACAAGCATTAGCTTCAATCGTCCGCCAAGGAAATAAGTAGTCCTGCTGCAGCATGTAACCTACTTTGGGCGATGGTCCCTGGACGTGATGCCCCGCCACGATGATTCTGCCCGACGTCGGCGGAAGGAGTCCCGCAATGATGGATAAGAGTGTTGTTTTGCCACAACCGCTAGGTCCAATCAGACTGACGAACTCGCCATTCGCAATGTCAAATGATATTCCTTGTAGGGCAAGCGTTGCCCGCTCCTCAGTTACGTAAACCTGTGTGACATCTCCGACCTGCACAGCTGTGTCCATGGCACCGAACCTCCTCTTATCTTCATCCTGCGTTGACTACTTCGTTCATGTGATTATTTCTTAACAGTTGATTTCGCTTTTTCTGCAAAAGTATTATTCACCAGTTTGCTCCATGCCACTTTCTCTTTCAGCTCTCCAGCTGATGTCATTACGTCAAGCAAGTTATTCCATTCTTTCTCATCCACAATGCCATCCGTTGCGAAGGATCCTTGATCTTTGTAACGTTTCACCACATTTTTTACAATCGCGACGTCGATATCTTTAAAATATGGCAATACCGCTTCTGTAATTTCGTCCACACTTTTAGCGGCTACCCATAGCTGCGCCCGTTGAATTGCATTCGTGAACTTCTGAATGGTGGCCGGATTGGCTTTGATGAAGCTTTGCTTCGACATAAATACGGTATACGGCAGCTGTCCGCTCTCTACACCGAAAGATGCAAGTACATAGCCCTTGCCCTCTTTCTCAATGATCGATGCTTGCGGCTCAAAAAGCTGTACGTACTCACCAGTTCCAGAAGCATATGCGGATACGATATTGGCAAAATCAATGTTTTGAATCAACTGCAAATCCTTCTGCGGGTCGATGTTGTGCTTCTTCAATGTGAACTCGCCAGCCATTTGCGGCATGCCGCCTTTTCTTTGACCAAGGAACACTTTCCCTTTGAGCGCGTTCCAGTCCAGCTTATCTACTTTTGTTCGAGCAACTAGGAATGTGCCGTCCGTTTGGGTCAGTTGGGCAAAATTGATCACAGGATCATCCGAGCCTTGTTGCGACACATAGATCGATGTTTCTGATCCTACAAGCGCGACATCAATCGCATTCGAGAGCAGTGCAGTCATCGTTTTGTCTCCACCAGGGGTTGTTGTCAGCTCTACATCGAGCCCTTCATCTTTGAAAAACCCCTGCGATAAAGCGACATATTGCGGTGCATAGAACAAGGAGCGCGTCACCTCACCAATGCGTACCTTCGTTGTCTCTTCCGTCTTGGTTCCACACGCTGAAGCAATTAAGCTTAAGAGCAGAACGACGGATAATGTGAATCCCCATCTTTTCCGATTGTTCATAGGACGTCCCTCCGATTTGAATTGTAATGTATCCTATGCAGGAGCCCAGACGTCGGTTAATGGTTCTTCCAGAAAAGCTGTTGGTGTTTATAAAATTTGGGATTTAAAACGAAGATGCCGATGTGTTTGTGCGTGTGCACGAAGACATGTTGAGGGATTGAATGAGGGTTTGAGCGTACCGCAATCCTTTCGAGGCGAATCGGCGAAGTTGGCGACTTCTCTGTTGGTAAAAGTGCAAATGAGCAACTTTTTGTTGCTTTTTGGGGAGCAAATTAGAATTAAGTGCGAAAGTGCAACTATTTTTCAATATTTATCGCAAAATGGGATGAAATCACAAAAATAAGTGCCTATATGCATCAATTTTGCTCAAACGTACTAATGGTGCTAATAAGAGATGCCTATTTGCAACTTTGATGTAGAGGGGGAGCTTGGTGGTGGTGGGTGGGAAAGTTAACCTTGAGATGGCAGTTGATCGCGGGAGTAGCTGTTGATGAGACAAATAGCAACACGAAAAAACAGCTCCCACAACGAAACAAATCGTCGTGGAAAGCTGTTTCATTCCTAATTTACTACTCTATAATTACTAAATCCCATAAACTTCCGAGTACTTCTCTTCTAGGTACGCCACCAAGTACTCCGGATTCAACGGCTCGCCTGTTACTTGTTGAATGATTTCGTTCGGGGTCAGCAGCTTGCCATGCTGGTACACCTTCTCCGTTAGCCACTCTTTAATCGGTGCTAGGTTGCCTTCGGCAATTAAGCTATCAAAGTTCGGTAATTCTTTACGTAGCGTGTTCGTGAATTGCGCCGCGTACATGTTGCCTAGTGCATACGATGGGAAATAACCGAACGCTCCGCCAGACCAGTGCACATCCTGAAGGACGCCTTCGCCGTCGTTCGGAGGTGTCACACCCAAATACTCCTCGTATTTGGCATTCCACGCCGCAGGCAAATCAGCTACAGCAATCGTTCCGCTGAATAACCCTTTTTCCAGCTCATAACGAATCATGATATGTAAGTTGTACGTAAGCTCATCCGCTTCAATTCGAATCAAGGATGGCTCAATGTGGTTAATCGCACGATAAAAATCATCTACGCCTATTTCATCAATTTGCCCGCTAAATGTCGTCTGAAGTTCACCGTAATAGCGATTCCAGAACTGTTTGCTGCGGCCGATGACGTTCTCCCAGAAGCGGGACTGCGACTCATGAATCCCCATGGATGTTCCTGAGCACAGATTGGTGCCTACAAGGTCAGTAGAAATATTTTGCTCATAAAGCGCATGTCCGCCCTCATGAATTGTTCCGAACAAGGCTGATGTGATGTCATTGGGCAAATATCGCGTCGTAATTCGCACATCGCCTGGATTCAAAGCAGTTGCAAACGGGTGAACGGTTTCATCCAAACGACCCGCTTCAAAGTCATATTGCATCTGTTTCAAAATGGAGAGAGAGAATTGCTTCTGCTTGCCAATATCAAATTGTTGATCTAAGAAAGAACGATCCGGCTGATTTGCCGAAGCACTAATGCGCGCTAGGAGCGGCACTGCCTTTTCTCGGAGGGAACCGAATACTTCGTCCAGTTTTTCAACGGTCATCCCTGGCTCGTACATATCCAGCAATGTGTTATATTTATGCCCTTCATAGCCCCACAGCTCAATAAACTCCTGCGTAGTTGCCACGATTTTCTCCAAATATGGCTGAAAAGAAGCCCAATCCGAATTATGCTTCGCACCTTCCCATGCTGACTCCGCTTGTGAAGTTAACACGACATAGGCTTGATATTTCTCAGCTGGAATTTTTTTGCTGCGATCATATTCTTTCTTGCATTCCTGCACCATTTTGCGGGAAATGGGATCTAATTGCTCCAGCTCAGCCGGCTGCATGAAGAACTTGACGTAGTCACCCATCTCATCAGACGTAGACATTCGAAATACCTCGGTGGAGAGTTCACCGACAACCTCTGAACGCGTTTCGATCCCTTTTTTTGGAGCACCTGTCCGCATGTCCCAATAGATCAAAGAGATTGCCTCTTCGTACTGCTTCATTTTACGAACATAAGCTTTGAACGATGCCAATTTGGCATTTACAACACCAACACTCATGTGCTCATCTCCTCCCAAATGTTTCATAATTATCATACTTCCAACGAGGGTTAGAATCAAATTTCGGTCTGAATGTGGTAGAATGAGGACTAGTCTTCATTTATTAGGCTATTTGATGTGCAACTACGTGAGGAGATGACCCCATGAACATTACATTTACCGATACAGCAAAACAACGCTTAACGCCGTGGATGGATCAAAATAATACGTTACTTAAGCTCGTTTTTGATACAGAAGGCTGTGGCTGCTCCGTCAATGGCGTACCTACTTTGTGGTTGGTTCCTGCGGCAAATGCAGATGATATCGCTGCAGTAACCGACACGATTCCATTGATTTATAAAGCGAAGGATGAGATCTTTTTTGAGGACAACATGAAAATCGACTTCCATGAAGGCAATAAATCCTATATACTGAAGAGTAATAATCAGATTTACAATGCGGGTATGAGCTTAGTCGATAAACGATAAAGCTGCACAAACATAGACATGCAGCACATCAACTTACTTGGAGGGAATACCATGTCTTTAGTCAATGAGATTATGAGCTACAACAAGGATTTCGTAGAAACGAAACAATATCAAGAATTTCTGACCACGAAGTTTCCAGACAAGAAAATGGTCGTTGTCACATGTATGGATACACGATTAGTTGAATTACTCCCTAAAGCCATGAATTTACATAATGGGGATGCCAAAATTTTGAAAAATGCCGGTGCCATTATCTCTCACCCCTTTGGTAGTCTGATGCGCAGCATTATCGTCGCTGTCTATCAACTGGAAGCGGATGAAGTATTCGTCATTGGGCACTATGATTGTGGTATGACAGGTCTTAACTCGGAAACAGTTATAGCCAACGCAAAAAGTAGAGGAATCTCTGACGATGTCATTGAAACCTTGGGACATGCTGGCATTGACCTTAAACGCTGGCTCACTGGTTTCGAGCATGTGCGCGAGGGCATCGAGAAAAGTGTTAATATCATTCGGAATCATCCTTTACTTCCCAAAAATTTACCTGTGCACGGCATGATCATCGACCCAGAAACAGGTCGCATAGATCTTGTTGATGCGGCATATCCAGTTGCATCAGAGCTAGAATAGAAAAAGAGTAGATCCAGTTAGTTACTGGACCTACTCTTTTTTTTATTTGCAACCGTTATGGCTTAATCGTACGGATCAAACGTTTCGCTTCACCATTTGGCGTGGTAATAACCTCATAAATGTTGAAATACGAGTCTGAAGTAATTTGCTCAGACCTAATATTGTTAAATTCGAGGAACTGAACGCCGGACAATATACGTTGCTGCCCCGTAAAGGTCATTGGTTTAGAGCTCAGTAGACGTCCTTCCGTATCCACAACCTCAAACACAAGGGAAGAGAAATTCGCATCCGTGATGACTTGCGCTTGTCGCTGTACATCTAGATCTAATCGCAGACGATAGCTATAGGAATTATCTTTGCTATAGGTAGCGCTTAGTGAGTAATCATCGAAGTCGATTGTAAATGGATACACAGAAATAGGACCCGTTGCTGGAATTGGCTGTACTTCCGTTTTGTATGAACCGATTGCCAAACGATTCGTGTCATATAGACTTAATGCCAGTTTATCTGCATCCTCACTATCTGGCACCATGTAAGAGTAATTCAACACATAGCTCGTGTTCGGTGTAATCGTTTTGGCCACATTGGTTTGACGAACACCAGTATAGGTGTAGCCCTCTTCATTTGTCAGATCGGTTTGGAAATCAGGCAAAGCCAATGTTGTCGTACTCTTATTCGTTAATTTATATTTCGCAACAACTGTCTTATACCCGAAGTCTGTGTTTACACTCATCCCAAGCTCAACAAGTGACATATCCATATTCGAATCTATGCTATTCGTTGACGCTAACTTAAATGGATCACCAATCTTATACGCCTGCGCAGCAGCATAAGTCGTCGCTTCACCAGCAACGCCAGCACCTGCAAGTGAAGTCACGGAAACGGGCAGAGATACTGCTTGCTTCGTATTATCCGTGTTGCCTGTGGCACCTGTTCCTGTTCCTGTTGCTGCTCCTGATCCAGTGCCTGTTCCTGTTGTAGTGGGGGCAGTCCCACTTTGCTTCTCAAGCACGACCAATTGTAACGCTTCTGCATTGAGCGAAGCAGGTACTACACCTTGGAAATGGAACGTAGTCGACTCATTCGGAGATAAATAAGCAGAACGAACGGCATTATCACTCGAGGTCACGCCTACATTACTACGACTCGCCTGGAATTCTCCAGTCAAGCTAGGAACTGTAACAATCCCATCACTTTCATTCGTCAATGTCACATTCGCCTGCACATGTAACCCATCTGTTTGCTGAATAGCTGATGCCCATGAAGTCGAAATAACTAGCCCGTTCAAAGCATTGCTCTCCTCGTTATTCGGGTACGGCGTTTTATCGCCTAGACGGCTTACTGAGAATGTTTTGGCTGCATTCAGTGTACCAAGGAGTGTCGTTTTCACTTTTCCTTTGGGCGAGAACAGCAGTGATAATTTATTCGTATCTAGTGAAGCGGGAACCGCCGCTTGAAGCCTCACGGTCACTGGTTGATCAGGAAGCAAGGCACCTACACTAGCAACAAACTGAGCGCCATACGTCAGCCCTTTGCTATCTTGGAAATTGAGTTCTAGTCCTTCTGGCAGCTTCACGCTTGCGCTGCTTTCGTTGGACAGAGTCAGATCTGTATAAACCATCCACACGCCATCTTTGTACACTTTATAGCTATGTCCTAATTTTGCGGTAACTAACGTTTCTTCTGCAAGCGTCGTATCAATCTCTTTTAAATTAATAACGGCTTGTTGTTCCAACGTCTGACCTGTTTCGATCATCGCAGATTCGACAGAAAGTGCACCGATATCTGATGTCGAGTTATTATTCCAACGGAAAATATCAACCTTCAAATCGGAAGGTGTCAGGTTATTCGGAATTTCTGACGTAAATTTAAACGTCCCCGTCTCTCCTGCCTTCACACGAGCAACAACCTTCTCATTGAGCTTCGCTGTATACGTAATGCCATTCGCGTCTATGACTTTTACACCATAATTATTGAAATCGACGATGGAATTACTATGGTTATTCAAACCTAATGAGAAGCGAAGCGAACCATCATCGGCTCCCACAGATAACGACACTTTGTCTAAAGTAAAATAGACGGAATCACTGAGAAATACACCTTCCTTACCAGCGAAAGCTGATGTTGCCAGTGGAAGTGTTAAGAAGCTTGCAGCAGTTAGCAATAAAGCCGAACGACTGAGCAGTCGTTTCATCTTACGTTGTTGGATCACAGGGAGTCCTCCTTGTAGTTACATTTAGTCAGAACGCAATGCGTCAATCGGACGCAGTTTAGATGCTTTGTTTGCCGGATACAAACCGAAAACCACTCCGACTAAAACAGAGAATAAGAAGGAATAAAGGCCTACATCAAAGGAAAGACTGGTCGATTGCTTCGGACTAAAATATGGCAGTGCATATGAGAAGCCGATACCGATGAGAAGTCCGATTAAACCACCCATTCCACTGATCACAACCGCTTCCACCAGGAATTGCAGCAAAATATTGCGACGCTTTGCGCCAATAGATTTGCGAATCCCAATTTCACGTGTTCGTTCACTTACCGTAACCAACATAATATTCATGATTCCAATACCACCGACAAGCAAGGAAATCAGAGCAACCGCCACTAATTGATTCGTAAGTGTATTCGTTGCTTCAGTCCGTGCTTTCAACAGTTCGTCCTGATTCGTTAATACAAAGCCTGTATCGCTCTTGAACTTATACGTTAGGTACTGCTTCATTGTCTCTTGCGCTGTATAAATATCGTCCTTCGTAGGTGCTTCGACATACGTTGTTCGAATTTGGCCCAGCTTGAATTGACGTCTAGCAGATTCTAACGGCACGATCACAGAGCTGTCTACGGAAGCTCCGCCAATGTTGGATCCCTTTTCCTTGAGTGTCCCGATCACGTTAAAAACAACACCATCGATGTTGATATTTTCGCCTACTGGGTTAAGTGTCCCAAAGAATTTTTTCGTCACTTCACTGCCCAGAATAGCGACATTCGAACGAAATTCGAGGTCCGTCGGCGACAAATTTCGACCTTTGTCGATAGCCGCTTTAATAATGTCGAAATAGCGGTCATTCGTGCCAAGTACGTTATATTTTTCTTGCGTGCGATCATATTTAACATTAGAACCATTCTTGGACATCGTTGGCGCAATGGATTTGAATTCTGGGAAATTCTCAAAATTCATCAAATCATCATAGCTGAGCTGTGTCGCTCGACCGTTCCCCGTCGCTGTCACGACGAGCAGATTCGTTCCCATATTCTCGTATTGCTTCGCAATCGCTTCTGAAGTTCCTTGACCGATGGAAACCAGTGTGACAACGGAACTTACGCCAATAATAACACCAAGCATGGTCAGAAATGTACGCATCGGACTTGAAATGATGGTCCGAAGCGACATCCGGATCAGTTCACTTACCTTCATACGCTCACCTCTTGCTGCAACAGAGCCTTCTTCGTGTCATTCCGATAGTCATCCACGATTATTCCGTCACGAAGAGCAACGACACGTTTCGCATTGTCAGCAATATGATGATCATGCGTAATGAGAACAATGGTATTACCCTGTGCGTTGAGCTGAAGGATTAGCTCCAACACTTCTTCACCCGTACGTGAGTCCAAAGCTCCTGTAGGCTCATCGGCCAAAATCAGAGAGGGTGAGATCGCCAATGCACGCGCAATAGCTACCCGTTGCTGCTGGCCACCAGACAACTCGCTTGGACGGTGATGACCACGTTCGCCCATGCCGAGCATTTTCAACATGGCATTGGCACGTTCCTTACGCTCTTTCTTCGAAATGCCAGCATAGATCATCGGGAGCTCCACGTTTTCCATCGCAGTTAGTCGGGGGAGCAGATTAAACTGTTGGAAAATAAAGCCGATTTTCTGATTTCTAAGCTCTGCCAACTCATTATCACTCATTCGCTCCGTTACGACACCGTCCAAGATATAGCTGCCTGATGTTGGTACATCCAACAGACCGATCGTATTCATCAGTGTCGATTTACCGGATCCACTGGGTCCGATAATAGCAACGAAATCACCTTCGGCAACAGTTAACGATATGTTACGCAGAATGGGAAGATCTTCCTCTCCGCGCCTGTACGTTTTCGTTATATCTTTCAGTTCAATGATATTCATCAAAGAAATAGCTCCTTTCAGGGCAGCCTTATCTGTTACCGCCACCGGCATTACCACCACCAGTAGTACGCTGTGCAGCACCACCAGCATTACCACCTGCTGCTCCGCCAGCTCCACCTGCTCCACCTTGCTGGAAGCCACCTGCTCCGCCACCGCCAAAGCCACCTGCTCCACCGGCTCCGCCGCCTTGCTGGAATTGCTGTCTTAAGCGATTGATCTCATCTGTACTTAAATTCTGCTGTCTTCTCACAGCCGCAGGCAATACGACTTTGTCGCCCTCTTTAAGTCCTTCTGTGATCTCTATTTGTGTAGTCGAACGTATACCAATTTTAACTTCATGTTCGGGTTCTGATGTTCCATCCGCTTTCTTCACCGTTACAACACGTTTACCACGTTGCAGTTGAAGCGCTTCTGGCGGGATATAAAGCACATCTTTCTTATCCTGAATCAAAATTTCGCCTGTTGCTGTCATCCCATATTTCAACAGATTATCTTTATTCTCAGTGGCCAGGATAACGTCATAGAACGTTACTCCGTTCGTAGTTGTACCAACCGTAGAGACTTGTGTCACTTCTGCTGGGAAATTGCGTCCAGGGAAAGAGTCAACTTTAATTTCGGCTTTCATGCCTACTTTAATATTAGGCAAATCAAGCTCATCCACTTGAACTGGAAGCTGCATTTTAGCAAAACTTGCTACAGTACCAAACTGCGTACCGCTTGTAACCCTCGTTCCAGGTCGGAAGTTGCTAAGTATATCTACTTTTTTATTCACGAAATCGGTTGAAAATACGCCATCGAAAGGAGCAAGAATTTTCAAGGCAGTTACGCGATCTTGTGCCGCATCAACCTTCAACTTCTGACGCTCAAGGGCAGCTTGCGCCGTCGTGATATCATCGTCTAAGGTATCATTCAGGAAGGCGGCAAGCAGATCACCTTGGTGTACAATTACACCTGTTTTGAAAGGCAATGTGGAGATACTCCCCGTCGTTCCTGCAAGAATTGTAGCAACCTGCACGTACTGAAGTGCTGCTTTCCCTTGCGAATCAACCGCACGTCCGCCAATCGTCGCAGATCCCATTGCATTCAAACCTGCATCCATGGAATTGTCATTCTTAATTTGAATATCGATATCAACAAGCTTACCACCCTTACCATCCGATTTCGGATCTTTGGAAATGGCTGCTATTGTTCCTGTTTTGGTGATCATGAAGCCATCAACCGTTATGTCAATGGTATCGCCTTTATGTAATTGCGCAGCATCCTCCACAAAAAATGGCAAGGTAACGGTTAGAGTACTGGCATCGCCAATCGTAGCGATTTTCGTCGATTTATTAATCGTTGCGCCAACATCAATATTGGCGTACGTTAATTTCCCGCTAATAGGTGCAGTAACACCAGTTATTCCTCTTTGTTGCTCCTTCGTTTTCAAATCCTTCTCCAATTGCTCATAAGTCGTTTTGGCATCTTGAAGATCGTTTTCCAAGTTTGAGCTTGTCAGCTCGATCAGAACATCTCCCGCTTTAACCGTTTGATTACGAGTCAGGTTAATCGATTTTATGAGAGCATTTTCTGTAGACGAAATCGTTTGGGTATCCTTAGGCTCAAATTGAGCAGTTCCCGAAACAGATGAGCGTATGTTCCCTTTTTTGACATCTACCGTAACTTCTTTCGTCTCTGCTGCTTTGGTTTTCTTCCCTTTCGTTAGATACACATAGGAACCACCAGCGCAAACGAGAATTGCCACAATCAAAATGAACCATTTACTGCGAAAAAATTTCATTCTGTTACTTCCCCCTTAGCATTGTTCCACATTAGAAAGTTTAAGCTTTCTGTTCTCGAAAACGTCTTTCTATTTGGCAATAAAAACAACCAGTTATAGGGATCTTTGGTCGAAGACCAAAATCTCTACTAAACCGCGGTCACACATCCTCGAAAGTACTTCGAGAGAAGCTTTCTGATGCTTGTACATGACCCTTACAACCTCGAGATCAGCAATTGGATTAACTGCTGTTCAACACTGATTCCCATTCCTCGTGTGTCCAAAGATGGCATGACATTGTTTACATGCTCTGTCACACCAGCTTCAACCCGCTGCTCAGACTTCCTCCTCTTTTCGAAAGCGTTTACAAATCGTTCCCTCTCCGCAGCAGTCAACGCTTCCCTGTGAGTTTTCACTCGTTCCGCGATACGCTGCTTCAATTGCTTCGATTGTTCATCCAAATAAGCTTTCTGTTCATTCGTTAACACTTGGATGACTGCTTTTCGTTCGGATTCGTCAATGCTGCCTTCTTCTTCACTTTTGCGTACGATGGGCAAAATGGATCGAGATTGCTCTGCAGTCAATGCTAATAAAGGTTGTCGATCCATGACGATTAAACCTTGAAATAGCATAACCAGTCGCTGTTCTGTTGCATTCTGAACATCTTCAGCCATAGGGATCTCTTGCGAGATATCAGAGGAAGCAGGCATAGTCGGGTTCCCAGTTGCAGAGGATTCAGCTTGTCCAATATCCTGTTTGGTACAACCGACTAACAAGAAGGTCGTGAGGATTACACACAGCAAAATATTGCGTGTACTACTGCTCAACCAACATACACCTCCACAAAAAAAAACCTATCCATCAGCAAAAGGATAGGCGATAAATGTGTATGAAGTATGATACTATTGTGACAATTTTGTGAATGTTTCAAAGTTCCTAGGAAAAACGATACGAAACTCCGTACCTTCCCCAACTCGGGAGCGCACGCCAACGGTGCCTTTCATTCCCGTGACCAGATGTTTCACAATAGTTAGCCCTAACCCTGTTCCTGAAATAGCATCCGAATCAAAAGTCCGAGCTTCATCTGCTTTATAGAATCGATCCCAAATTCGTGATAATTCGGTTTCTGTCATCCCCGTTCCCGTATCTCGAATATACAGATGGACTTCTTTCTGATGCTCTTCTAATGCAACAGTTAAAGTTCCCCCTTCTGGGGTGAATTTCAGCGAATTATACATTAAATTCCGAATGATTTGGGCAAAACGATCTGGATCTAACTGCACGAAGCAACCATCCGCATTTTCGTCAGGCAGAATGAGATGCAGTGTAATATTCTTCTCCACAATGGCTGGCTTCAAAAGCTCGAGCGAATCCTCAACAAGTTCGATGATGTCAACTGGACGTAATCGAAATACATCCACCCCATTTTGAATCTGAGCAAGGTCTAGAAGATCTGTGACAAGACGTTGCAAACGCTGTACCTCTTGATCACAAATATATAAATAATGCGGGTACTTATCTTGCGGGATAACTTGATCATTCATGGCAACGATAAAACCACGTAAAGATGTCAAAGGTGAGCGGAGTTCATGAGAGACATTAGCGAGAAACTCCTGCCTTGTCTCTTCCCATTCTTCCAATTTCTCCACCATAAAGTTAAAGCTTCTAGCTAGCTGCCCAACCTCATCCTGTGAATTGACAGGTACACGTGTCTTGAAATCCCCATGTGCCAATTCTATAGCCGCACGATTCATTTGTTGAAGTGGACCTGCGAGTTTACGTGACAGAACGAACAGGATGATACCAACTGCAATGAGAGAAAACAACAAAGGCAACCAGAGGTTCAATCGTACCGCAGAGATGACCTCACGAATATCACCTGCTGGGAAATGAAGAATGATCACCATCGGTTGTTCATTTAATTGATACGGTGCATAGTACGCAAATAAATTACGCTTCCCATCCGGCGTTTCTAGACTTATCATGCTATGCCCAGTACGACCATGCAAGCCATCAATATACAATGGATCCATCTGTTTCGGAATCGCTCTTCCTTCACTATCCGATGAGCCAGTAGCAATGTTGCCATACTCATCTACGAGCCAGACTTGTCCGTTAATACTTCTAGCCAAAATCCGAACGGTATACTTGAGTTCACGGGTCGAAATGGTGCCATCTTGAACCGAGTTCAATAATCCGATAATTTCCGTATTTCTTTTTTGCAGCAGCTCAATCTTATCCTTGTAAAAAAGATCCGTAAAATAAGAATTCCAAAACACGAAAAGCCCAATAAAAAAAAGTACGCAGGTCGCGAGAAAAGAAAGGAAAATTTTGATATATAAGCTATTATATTTCCCCATGACCCAACGCTTAAACATGCTGTACAACCTCGAATGAGTACCCAATCCCCCATAGGGTTTGAATATTCCAAGTCTCATGTTGGCCTAACTTCTTCCGTAGGTTTTTCACATGCGCATCCACGGTACGAGTGCCACCTGTAAAATCAAAATTCCACACATACCCTAGCAAATCTTCACGCGTAAACACGCGACCTGGATTGCTCATTAAGAAGAATAAAAGTTCAATCTCCTTAGGCGTTAATTCAATCCGATTGCCGCCAACCGTAACACGATATTGCTCTAAGTCGATCATAATATTACCCATTTCTAACCATTTGCGTGGTGAGCTTTGCCGCCCAGTCATATCAGCAGGTGGTTGCATGGTTCTCCGAAGTACAGCCTTAATTCGCGCAATGAGCTCGTTCGGGTCAAAGGGCTTCACTAAATAATCATCTACACCCAAATTAAAACCTCTCAGCTTGTCCAGGGACTCCCCTTTCGCAGTTAAGAAGATGATCGGTGTATGATGAAAGGGAGCATCCATTTTGCGAATTTGCTCACACAGCTCGTAACCTGAAATATCAGGCAGCATAATGTCAAGCAGTACCAAACTAGGTCGCTCGCTAACGATGGCTTTCAATACGTTTCCGCCGCGGAACAATTGTACCGCTTCATAATTCGAGTGCTCCAAGTATAACTTAACAACCTCTGATATATTGGGTTCATCTTCTACGACTAGAATTTTACCTTCCGAATTCATCGGGTATCACCTAATTCCTTTCGAATAACTTGTTGTCTCGCTCGCTCTTCAATGACTTCGGACCGATCTCTTCGCGTGTGCTTATGAATAATCATCTCATCGGACATCAGACTTGGCGTTTGCCAGCCCCACCCTTTAAGCTGACATAATTCAAAACATAAGTTGGATAGCTCAGGATCAGATATAGGCAAATTCATATCTTCAAAGCGATAATTCTCGGTTCCGATCGCTTGCCAAGCCTGCGTAATTCTCGCCTGCAGCTCCACATCGTCCAGCCCCAACGTACGAACATCCTCCGCCTGAAGGTTTTTTGCTGCACTTTGCAGCATTTTCACAGCACCCGCATAATTCCCTCTTCGGCTGTGATACATCCCTACGGCTATTTGAATAAGCCCAACATACGTTAATCTTGCTGGATCCTTGGGATGCTCTTTCCAATACTCTTCCATAACTTCATGACATTCGAAATAATCCCGCGCTCCGTGAAAATAACATAAATAATCGGTGTATGCCTCTGGATATTGCGTCATTTGTATTCCCCTCACCTTAAGTTCATCACGGTAAACCAATATCTCTCATGTTACTAAAAAGTCAGGTCATCGTCCAATTTCGCGCAATCATCCATGAACTTCCAACTAGTCGAAAGCGCAACCAATCTACTACTTCATGCGTCCAATAGAGTAGCTTACTAGAAAGAGGCGAATGAATGAAAATAGGAAAATGGTTACTTAGTGGTACTTTACTTCTCTCAATGACGTTACCTTCCACTGTTCTTGCAGCTAGCAATGGTCCTTCCAGTATAGACAAAACGACGAAATACCGCGTCTACCAGTACAACCAGGTACTTATGGAATTTGCAACATATGGACAGGCAGAAGCGTATGCCAAATGGTTTACCAATAGCCACGTAGAAGAAATAGGCACGCGTACCTGGGTTTGGAGCAATCTCCCGCGCTATCAAGTTTATCAGCAAGATATTACCTTGCCGGAGTGGCAATTCGCCACACTGAATGAGGCTATCGCAGAAGCCAAGAAATGGACGAACGCGAGTGTGCGGGATTTACAGTCTACGGGCTGGGTGTGGAACAATTATGCGCGTTATCAACTCTATCAAAATGAAATCACGCAGGATTCGTGGAAGTTTACGAGTCTTAGTGAAGCCATGGCAGAAGCCAAGAAGTGGGGAAATGCGCATATTATCGATTTGAACTCGAACGGATGGGTATGGGACAACATCCCCCAAGCCGTTAAAGAGGCAAACAGCGCGGGCAGCGTAGTCTACAATGTTTATCAAGGAACGTTCTCAGCTCCAAATTGGGGATTTGCCTCCTTAGAGGATGCGATTCAAGAAGCACTCAAATGGGGAAACTCCACGGTCGTTAATAAGAACTCCAAACAAACGGTTTACAGCAATCTTAAACTATACAAAGTTTTTCAAAATGATGCTTTTCTTCAGGAGTTTACATCCATAGATGAAGCGATTAATTATGCTAAGCTATGGGGACACAGTGCCATTTACCGGGAAGGCCGTAAAATTTGGAACAATTATGCCTCTTATCAAGTGTATCAGAGCGCCAATCTAATTGGTGAGTTTCGAACTTTACCAGAAGCTTTAACTTATGGGAAACAGTACAGTAATGCTTCCATTCAAACATTGGAGAATCGTACACTCTGGGATAATTTCAAAAAGCTGCAAGTCTGGGGCTGGAACGGCAGCTCAGGTGCCGAGGTTATTAAAGCTCATGTGTCGAATACAATTGGGCTTGATGTCGATTCTCCTTCTTATTTCGAGTTGGCAGATAACACTGGTAATCTGAAGGATACCTCTAATGCTGACACGGTTAAATGGTTACAAAAAAGTGGGTATACCGTATATCCATTAGTTAGCAATCAATTCAGCTCTACCTTAACAACACAATTCCTTGCAAACAGCGCTGCGCAAGATAAGTTCATTACCGCTTTGGTTAACCGTTCCGTACAATTGGGGGTTCCAGGAATCAATGTCGATTTCGAAAGCCTAGCGGGTTCTGATCGCAATGCGTTTACAACATTTATTTCAAAATTGACAGACGCTGCACATGCGAAAGGTTTAGTCATTTCCATTGATTTGCCGCGTGGCAGTGTAAAATGGAATCATCTTTCCGCTTTTGACCATGAAAAGCTTGGTGCCATTGTCGATTACATGGTAATCATGGCCTACGATCAATACTGGAAAGGAAGCACCTCACCTGGTTCGGTCGCTGGCATTCCTTGGACCGATGGCGGCGTTCAAGAGTTCCTATCCTACGGTGTTCCACGCGATAAAATCATTCTGGGCATCCCGTATTATGTACGCGAATGGCAGTTGGATTCTAAAGGTGCTTTAGTCGGAAATCGCACCGTTCTCATGAAAGACATTCCAGCGCTTATGGCATCCAAAGCAACTACACAAACTTGGGACAACGAATTCGGGCAATATAAGGTCGAGTACAAAGAAAATGGTTACACGTTCGTATTTTGGTTGGAGAACCAAGCAACCGTTACGGCTCGTATGGACATTGCCAAGAAGTACGATATCGCTGGTGTCGCCGCTTGGCGCTTAGGCTATGATACACCGGATTTATGGCAGGCTGTGTTGCAGAAGAAGTAAGTGATACGGGCAATTGAGAGAAACATTGAGTGGTAAGAAGACAAAAAACCTGAGCTGAGGACTCCGTCCTAGTCTCAGGTTTTTTCTTGATAAACCCCTGCCTACTTGATCTAGATGAGCCCCAACTGGCTGAACGTTGTTTCCGTACCACAATCTGCGCAGTACTTGGCATCCGCCTTATTAACCTTATAGCACCCCTTGTGCATAAGGGATTTCTCTTTGGTACATTTATTCTTGAGTGGTGCCCCACAACGTATGCAGTACCTGTCTTCCTTAACGGCAACATATTTGCATCTAATACAGGTTTGTAGCTCATTCTTCTCGGCCATCTCTTCATCCCCTTGAAGTTCGTTGATGCGCTACTTCAAGTATATTCGGACTACCGTCACATTTGTTCCTATCCATTCCGCTACCTTACCCCTAGCCCCCTAAAGTAACGCTTAATTAAACTAAACCTCTTCATTCTGTCAAACGTCATGCCCCTTCTCCGCCCACCTAGCTCAACAAATTTAGTTAAGTATGGGAACGTCAGTGCTCTATTTAGGCCAAAAATGAAACAATGGATGATGAAGGGGAACGTGGATCCTCTATTGGCCTGATTCGAACCGTTTAACCCATTTTTTGGGCAAAATAAGGGAATGACGTTCCCCTACTCATTGGAAATCAGTCAATTTCACATAAATAAGGGATCTACGTGCAATTAGACTTAATAGTGGACACAACGAATTGGGGAGTTAGATAATAAAACTATCCAAATTTAAGAGGTGTCCAAGATGAGCCAACCCCGTCAGCGTTACAATCAAAAGTTTAAAGAAG
>NZ_JABMKY010000024.1 GCF_013204845.1 Paenibacillus qinlingensis | reverse complement strand
CCGTAAAAGAATCCATGGTTCTTTGGGCTATGTCTCGCCGGATCGATTTGAAGAACTTTACTACAAAAGCGTTAGTTAACTTCTCTTATTAGGTGTCTACTTTCTTGACAGAGGTCCAAAAATCCAGTTATATTGCGGAAAGCAGGCTACTTCCTCATCGGTCATTAACGAAAACCAAGGCTATTTCAAAAAGTCTAAATTGACTTTAGAGACAGCCTCTTTTCGTTATTTTCACCCGATTAAAGGTGCTGATTGGCCAAGCGTTCCCTCTACCTCATTCCCTTCCTTCCGCCAGTACTCCATTCCACCGAGCATCTCTTTCACCTTAAACCCAAGGCCTGAGAGGCGAGCAGCCCCCTTCGTGCCGCCATTGCAAGCTGGCCCCCAGCAGTAGACGACGATCGTCTGATCTTTCGAAAAGGAAGCCGTCGTTTCGACGCTAATCTGGTTGGAAGGCAGGTTAATCGCACCGGGAACATGGCATTCTCCGTAGGCTTTTGCGCTGCGAACATCGATGAGCAGGAAATCATTGTAGCCATGCTGCATATCGTAACGCACATCCGCAACGTCCGTCTCTACCGAAAGCTTATTCATAAAATGCTGGTGCGTATGCTCCGGTGATGAGGCTGGCGTTTCTAGAACGAGCGATTGGGTTGTTTGAATGGTCATTAGGGTTACCTCCAGTGGGGTTGTCGATTTCTTAATGTTACTGTAACACAGCCCCAAACACTGAAGTTATCGATAGTTATTGAACCTATACTTCAATCATTTCGATAGTTGGCCCCGCCGAGCAGCTCTAGAAAGCCTAGATAGGCTTTTGATTTCCATTTTTTCTTAGCGATAATCAATTGTGTGTAGAACTTACACGCCGGATCAACGAAGGGGATCGCGACGATCTGACCTTTGCGGATTTCCTCAGCCACCGTAATTCGGGGCAACAGCGCAATGCCTAGTCCGTAGGTTACGCACTGCTTAATTGCTTCCAGATTACCGAATTCGTAAGATAACTTGTAGCTTACTTGATTTCCTTTCAACACCGTAAGCAGCATCGATCTGTACGTACAGCCATCCTCGGTCAGGATCAGAGATTCATTCTGCAGATCACCCACGTGAACTTCACGTTGCCCAGCTAATTTATGATCAGGACTAGCAATGATGACAAGTGGTTCTTCTCGCAAAATACGGCTATCTAGCTCTGGATCCGTAAATGGCGGGTCCAGAATGATCCCGATGTCCAGAACACCTTCTTTCACCGCTTCAATAATGAATGGTTCATTTCCCGGTTGAATGACAATGTTAACATCCGGGTAATCGCGGCGATACGCCTGTAAATACGGAGGTAGATAGAATGCCGCTAGCGTCTCAATCGTCCCAATCGTGAGCGTCCCTTTGGATTGCTGGGATACGACTTCCTTAGACTCCTCATGCAACCTATTAATCTCATTCGCATATTGCAGGAGTGCTTCTCCAGCCATCGTTAACTTCATAGTCCGTCCAAAACGTTCTAAGAGAACAGCCCCGTAGGATTCTTCAAGCTTCTGAATTTGGGCAGTAATGCTTGACTGAGCGTAACCTAGCGTTTCCGCGGCCCGCGTGAAA
Source organism: Paenibacillus qinlingensis (assembly GCF_013204845.1). Lineage (GTDB taxonomy): Bacteria > Bacillota > Bacilli > Paenibacillales > NBRC-103111 > Paenibacillus_E > Paenibacillus_E qinlingensis. The sequence goes on along the minus strand of NZ_JABMKY010000024.1, from coordinate 128,830 downwards.
CTTCCCCACTTCGCCACTTCGCGAAAGGTTTTCAAATAGGTCATTTCCATAGGTGTTACCGCTCCTTTCCCATCAACTCAACTATTCTTAGAATACTCCAAAAAACGCCCTCTCACCATCCGGCGGGAGAACGCTTTTCACTTATGAATACAATGTCATCTTCCGTCGACGATGGAGGAAGGATTTGATGCACCTGTACATGTAAAATGCCAACAGAGACATCTCAAGTCCCCAAATGATATAAATCGATGTATCACTTACTTCAATCTGCAAATAGTCAAAGTCCGCAAACTGCTTTCTGACGAATTGGTCCGCCACCATCTGAGCCACATGATCCACGATCGGCACAAAATCCTTACCATACCCCTGCTCCGTCATATAATCCTGAACCTCAAGCTTAAGCATATCCACTTCACTCCATGAGAACGCATAGACCCAATTCATAGAGCCATCCGAAGCCGGGCTAAAACTCACGATAAAATCATTCTTATTCCCGTTCCTCCACTTATCCTGGAGGGCGTAGCCATATTCTTGCGGCAGATCCATCCCCATGTTCACAAAAATGAGATTGACCTGCTTCCACGACTTCGTCTCCCCAGGTTGATCAGGGTCGGGCACTGCTTTGTTGAGCTCCGTATTCCAGGCTGCCAACGCCGCCAACGCTCTGGGCTTGTTCGGCACGTCACCCACAATGCGATCAACATGGAGCACCTCCGAGACGGAGCTCGGGTATCCCGGCAGTTCAGGATAATCTTTCAGATCAATGGCATTATGTTTAAAAAGGCTGTAAGAACTTCTCACCTTATTCACATACAGGTGTACGGAGGCCGAAGGTGTTCCGAGTGGATAATATTTGGCCAACTCTGCTGTGGAATTGGGGGAGCGATTCGTGAATGTAGTTCTGCCATCCATGGATGCATCGACCTCAAACCATCCGTTGTCCGAGGTTTTAATCTTGTTTATCTCCTTATGATGCTCGAAGTGCCCTGGCCTTTTGGTACACCTCCTGCGCCCATCGTCGTCAGTCGAGCATTCTTCCTTGCCCGGAATCCACTCATCCCACTCTTCGATATGTTCCACGTCTGTTACATGCCCAGACCAGACCTCTGTATCAACCGTCCGTAGATAGAAATCACCGGCTACCACACTTGCGAATAAGATTGCTGCGATTAGCGATGCCAAGACATACCGCCACCATTTGCGGGCCGTCACAAGCTCGATAACAAAACCAACAATCAGAACGAGAAAGAACGCCGCCCAATACGCCATCTGCTACCTCAGCTTCACTTCGTTATCTTTGCCTGTTTGATACGCATCGCTTGTACGGTCTGAGGTAATAATGAATTTCTCCGCGTCCATGGTTTCGAAATGGAAAATCGCATTCATCAGCACATGCTTTCGAATATGTGTGTTATACTCACGGACCTGATCGGCAATTTTCTTCTGATTGCGGTCGAATTCGGTCCGCGCCGATGATACTTCATTTTGCAGCTTCGTATACAACGTACTGCTCATTTGCGGGTTCTGCTCTTGGATCGTTTGGAAAAGAGCTTGTGTATTCGTATACCTACCTGCAATGAGGTCGGTATATACCTTTTTGATATCGTCTGCTTGCATGTCGGTGACTTGCGCCATCTCCTTGAATCGTTTCCACATGTTATCATAGTTGGACTTATTCGCAACGTGCTGCGACTTGATCTGCTCCTCTAGCGAAATCGCCGTCCCTCGTTGCCCCCATACAACGGCTGCTGTGATAATCGCAATTAGCACCAGTATGCCAATAAAACCAAGACAACCCACCATGAGAATCCCACTCTTGTTCCTCATCTATATGCCCCTCTGCCTATTTATTCCATCTAATTCTCTTATTCTAGCATATCGAGGCGACAACATAGATCAAATTTCTACAAAATTTGTTGTTTGAGGTTGAAAATTCACGTAGCAAAAAAACACCGCTCCTTTGTAGCAAGCTACATAAGCTACGGTGCGTTTTTGGAAATAGGAGGACTCTCTCAGCTTTCTGATAGAGATCGTAACCGCCGCAGAGAGGGAAACAGGTACATCCATAAGCCTGCAACAGCGAGTGTTCCTATCCCCCCAACAAGTGCTGCTGGAGCTGCGCCAATGAAGCCAGCCACCATGCCTGATTCGAATTCGCCAAGTTGATTCGACGTCCCGATAAAGAGAGAGTTCACAGCGTTGACCCTGCCTCGCATCTCGTCTGGCGTTTGTAGCTGAACAAGGGAAGACCTGATTACGACACTGACTACGTCCGAAGCGCCAACGAAGAATAACGCGAATAACGACACCAATAAATTCGTCGAAACAGCGAAAAGCATCGTTGCAAGTCCAAAGACAGCGAGTGCCCCGAACAGCTTCAGTCCGACTGATTTTTTAAGTGGAAAATAGGCTAGCACGATCGACATCAACAAGGCGCCAATCGCCGGTGAGGTTCGCATAAGTCCAAGTCCAACAGGCCCCGTATGCAAAATATCCTGCGCAAAGATAGGCAAAAGCGCTGTCGCTCCACCTAATAGCACGGCAAAAAGATCCAGCGAAATCGTTCCGAGAATGATCGGTTTCTGATAGATAAAAGACAAACCCATGAAGACAGAGCGCATTGTGACAGGCTCAAACTTACGTTCGATAGGCTCCATGCGAATGAAGAACGTAAGAATACCAGCGCCGAACAGCGTGATAGCTGCTGTACTGTATACGAGCGTAGGTCCAATTGCGAACAGTAATCCGCCTAGCGATGGACCTAAAATTTGAGACGTCTGCCCCACAGATGTGCTCCAGGCGATGGCTTGCTGCAAGATTGCTTTGGGAACCAACTGTGGCAGCAACGCGGCGGAAGAAGGCCCTTCAAAGGCACGGCAAGCCCCCAGAATGGCAGCTGCTACCAGAATTTCCTCGCGGCCCAGCCAGCCATGAAGATTGCCAAACAGTAGCAGTGCTGCAATCAATGCTTCGATGATCTGACAGATAAAGACAATCTTCCGCCGGTCGAACCGATCTGCAACCTGCCCAACAACGAACGTAAGCAGCACCATCGGCACAAATTGGGCAAGGCCCACGAAGCCGAGGCTGAATGCATCATGCGTTAAGTCATACATCTGCCATCCGATCGCGACGGAAAGCATTTGGAACGAGGTAGATGAAAACATGCGCGAAATCCAGAAGTTGTTGAATGATCGGTGACTCAGCACTGAATCTTTGGATGTTGAAAGCAAGTAGCCCACGCCCTTTATCGAAGAGTAATCGAATCACATAGAGGTTGGGCTGTCCCTTCTCAATGGATATATAATTTATTATACGACTACTGTCGGACAAGTTGAAACGCTTTAATAAAAACAATAGCTGAAATGGCAATGAAAAACGAAAACAACAAGGATAGCAAAAAAAGCGTACAGCTCCTACTTGCTGTACGCCAAGCACCCATCCAAATTATTTACTTTATGGCAATATATATGTCCACTTGTCCATCGTTGGGATCGATATTCGGGGGATAATACTCAAAATCGCCTGTGAACACCCGATGATTGCCAGGCTGTCGCGACCATTGCCAAATGTCGGTCCAAGCCCGCTGCACCATTTCTATAATCGGCCCTCGCTCTGTAACGAATACGGCGTATTGGGAAGCCGGCACTGTAAAGGTCGAAACGGACCCCAGAAGTTGATCCTGCTTAACTTCCTTTATATGTACACCGACCATTACTTCATAGGATCCTGCATCGCCTTGCTCATAGTTGAAATAACAGCTGTATTGGTAGGCTGGTGTACAGAGTGGCTTAAATGTTCAGCAATATGTTGGGAGTGGAATTGTTCAAAAAGTCCAACAATCTTGCCTGCTCCGCTGAACTCGGCTTCATTCGTCGTAATGGCGCTTACTCCTGCCAGCGTGAAAGAGGGAAGTTCCTCGATACGCGCAGGAACTAATCGTTTATGCATCATCCGTAATCATTCTCCTTTTCGTTGAATGATCTTAGTATAAAACACCTAACATGACAGCTATCTGTCATGTTACTTTTCCATTTCGATATAGGTTTGCAATTTGTTCTGCGCGACTAGCGATGATCTCACGCAGATGGGGAGGCTCAAGCAACTCTGCATGGTGGCCGAAGCTGAGAATGAAGCGATACAACCATTCATCTTCCTGATATGCCTTCTTCACTTGCCAGCTGCCGTCCTCTAGAGGCAACAGTTCTTCAATGCCAAACCATTCCTCCGCCAAATAACGAGAGTCCGCACGAAAGCGCAGTACGAATTCTGTCACCCTAGACGTGTCGACCGGGTTCTGATCTGTAGTGTTCTCTGGTTCTGGAAACTCTCTCCAAGTGAATCTTCTCTCCGTGGCAATCTCCAGCTCTTTCATTCTCTTTAGCTTGAACAGCCGAAACTGTTCCTTCGCCTGACAATAGGCTCTCAGGTACCATTGCTTGCCTTTCATTATGAGCATATGTGGCTCTACAATCCGATGTGATACTACACCATCAGCATTGGAATAAGTGAATTCAGCTATTCGGTAACTATCAATCGCTTCTTTTAGCAACTGTAGTTTAGGTTGCAACTTCTCGTTTCCGTCCCATGGGGAATAGTCGAACACAACACGGCTAGCTTTATGCTGGAACTCTTCGGCGTATGTAGGCGGAACAACGCTATTGATTTTCTCCATGAGATGTAGATTTTTCTCGTTGCCATATGTGGTGGAAATGCTGCGCAATGCGATGACGATGGCAGCGAGTTCGTCGTTGGTAAGTATGTTGCGGTCCAAGCGGTAACCATCCGCCAGCCCGATGCCCCCGTTCATCCCCTGATATGTGATAACAGGAATGCCAGCCGCATTAATGGCTTCGATATCCCGATATATCGTCCTTATGGATACCTCGAACCGCTCCGCGAGTTCCTTGGCCTGCACCATGCGGCGATTCAGCAGCAAAATAATAATGGCTAATAATCTTTCCAACTTCATAAATAAGTACCCTCCATCGCTACAAATGGGCAAGAGCAAGTTTATTGAATAATTTCCCATTAACTACAAAGTGACTATACCATGCTCTTGGGGCCATGCACAGAAGTAGTGAACCTTCTTACTGACTAGACACATAAAAAATACATCGCCAGGGTACATGGACCACAAAGCGACGTATGTTTATAGGCATAGGGTTATTCTTCTATTCGTTCTTACTCCTCACCCTTGGCAATCGGGTTATCTTCCCGACTGATCCATTCGCTCCAACTCAATTCCATGCCAGCCACCCCGACTATACGGTCATCCTCATGGGCAAGATGCTGGAATGCAGATGGCAGACTGTCTAAGAATTTTAATTGAATCGACCCATGCCGCTGCACTTCTCTAACTGTCGCAGTCTCTTTAATGACTTCGGGAAGCACGACAACAATCCATCGCAAGTGCTTATGTTCGAGGATCGGCAAAGCTTTTAACATCGAATCTAGAGTGGCGACTGTCCTTTCGGCGATAATCCGATTATGAATCAGAAGGTGAAAGGGCTGCGTCGCCTCTTGCAAAGCCATGTGCGCATCCGTTGCGATATCCCGGAAATCCTCCATCGTTACCACCGGTTCATAATGCGTCAACGCCAAAATATGATTTTGCACCAGCCAGCCTGCTTTATAACGCATGCTTAACCTCCTTTGTTATGTGGTCTGATATATTGTCGACTATATGCCCATAGCGCCTCGGCTTCTTGGCCTTCGGGCAAAGGAACGTGGAAACGCATGGGGCGATCCTGCTTCCAATGTACCCCCGAATGATTCTCCAAGATCAACCGACCTAGATACGCACTACCTTTGGCTATCGGCTGGCCGAATATTCGAGACAACAATCTGAACAGCAATGGCGCCTCGTGGAACAAATTCGTTCGAACCATTCCCGGATAGCAAGTATGCACGCGTAACTGCGGATATCGCTTGGCGAGCTCAGAAGCATAGAGATCGACTGCAAGCGCTGCCTTCATAGCTGCCTTCAGACCGGCTTGAGGTTCAGCCCAGGCGGTTGAAACATTCTTGTGGACGCCATTACCCCCTACCATAGCGATGCATCCGCCGGGTACAATCTTGTTCTGCTGAAGAAGCATCTCCGATAACGCGAATTTACTCAAATAGTTTGTTGCGAAAGTCGTCTCTAACCCTTCATTGGTCAGCCGGACCTCTTTGTCGGTACATATTCCTCCCGCACACAGCGCTAACGCATGAATCGGACCTTCGATCTGTTCCGCTAATCGACGTACATCCGACATCTTAGACAAATCTGCATAGAAGTAGTCCGCCCCTAGCTCGGCGGCAATCTTTGCGCCTTGAGTTCGATTTCGACCGACGATCGTCACCTTCCAACCGCGTTCAGCGGCTAAGCGCGCCGTCCCGTACCCGATTCCGCTTGTTCCTCCAGTAACTACAATTCGCATATTAACCCCCCATTTTAGTTAGGATCCTATCTATATGACAAACTTTTTTCATCTTTGTCCTTATTTACTCACCTTTGCACTCACCTCCTCTCAGATTGTTAGGATCCTAGCTATTAATGAAGGCTAAAGCCCCTATTAATAATATTCCTTATCCCCTAGGTTCTTGGCCACTCGTTGCAGCCACTGCCCCAATAAATCTCTCTCGGCTTGCGTGAACCCTTTAAGCATCTCGTTCTCGAATTCCAGAATAAGATCCACCAGCTTACCGAACACCTCGTTGCCCTGCTGCGTGAGCGTCACAACATTAGCCCTTCCGTCTGTATCGCTAGGCTTACGAGAGATGTATGACCGAGCTTCCAGCTTATCTAATATTCCTGTCAACGTCGCGGATGTAATCCCGCTATGATGCTGGAGCTTCTGCTGCTCCAACCCTCCGGATTGAGCCAAATAGCCCAGGATTTCGAATTGCGAAGTCGTCAGATTGAACGTGCTTAACCGCACGTCAAGCTCTTTGCGCATAATAATATAGGTTCTTTTCAAGTAAAGGACGGATTGAGACATGCTGTATGGCTCCATTCTGAGATCGTGTCAATATAATTAGCATCCTAATTATAAATCAGAAATTTCCAGTACGTCAACCAACTTCTATTCATAAGTCAGCATAGCGGCAATCGAACCGATGGACTAACGTGCACGCTGCAAATCGGGTGTATGTGATTGTGAATTGATGAAGATATAAATAATACATCGCCAGGGCGCATGCGCGTCATAGCGATGTATTATTTGAGAAAGTCCTGCTATCTGCTCTTACTCCTCACCCTTGGCAATCGGGTTATCTTCCCACGAGATCCAATCGCTCCAGCTACCGCTGTACAGCTTCACGTTGTCGAAGCCCGCTTCGCTGAGGCCCAGCACGTTCGGGCACGCCGTCACGCCCGAGCCGCAATAGACGATGATTTCATCAGCGTCACGCAGTGCGGCGAAGTGCTGCTCCTGCTCCGCAGCTGACAACCAAGCGCCGTTCTCGCCGAGAACGCCTTTCCAGAAGAAGTTGCGTGCGCCCGGGATGTGGCCAGCCACCGCATCGATCGGCTCTTCCAAGCCGAGGTAGCGGCGCTCCTCGCGCGAATCAACCAGCACGGTGCCTGGGCGGCCGAGCTTGTCCTTCACTTCATCCATGCTCGCTAGCATGGAGCGGTGCACCTTCGGTGAGAAGGTGCGCGGGAATACCGCAGGCACTTCAGCCGTGACTGGGTAACCCGCTGACTTCCACGCGGTGTACCCTTGATCCAATACGTATACCTCGGAGTGGCCGAGGAATTTCAGCATCCACCACAGGCGCGATGCCATAGCTCCGCCTTGATCGTCGTAAGCAACGACGGTCTTCGTACCGTCAATGCCGAGACTGCCGACGAGGATCGAGAACGCACCGAGATCCGGAAGCGGATGTCGGCCGCCGTGCGCCATAATGGCACCGGATAGGTCCTTCTCCAAATCGACATACACCGCTCCTTCAATATGATCCTGCCCATACTGTTCACGGCCTGATTCAGGCTTACCAAGTGCAAAACGACAATCCGCGATGACGATATTTGCATCCCCTAATTGCCCAAGCAACCACGACTGACTTACGATATTTTCCATGGTTTCTGCCACCTTCCCCTACCTACAGTTAATCTCCCATCCCACTTGTGGGATTAGCGGAGTACGATTGCCAATTGCTTCGATCTCCACCCATTTTATCGTAAAATGCTTGCGCGCGTAAGTTATCTGGTGCGGTTGTCCAAGTTAAATTTGCATATCCGTGTCTGGCTGAGTACCCTTTGCAGGCAGCGAACAGCTTTGCCGCCGCGCCCTGTCCACGTTCGGCTTCAACAACATACAAATCGTTCATGACCGCAATTTTGGAGGCACGCAGCGTACTGAAAGTGAAATATAACGTCGCAAAGCCGACTAACGCCCCCTCCTCCGTTTCAGCAACAAATTGAATGCCAATCTTCTGTTCGAGCAATTCATGAATCAAAGCGTTCAGCTTCTCATCCTCCGGTTGTCGGTACTGATAAAAATCCACAATATAAGCGAGCATTAAAGTTTTGAGCTGGGGGATATCGGACATAACGGCTTCACGAATGGTCACTTGTGTCATCACGGGTGCCCTCCTTAATCTTCATATGGTATGGTATAAATAAAAGTGATGTCATTTTAGTCAAATAGAACAATGGACAATAAATATCGAAAAATGATAATCGTGCATCACTTTAGTGGTACATCAAAATTAACATAAGCACTCACAAATGTCTTATCCCCTCTAAAATCGAGGCATCTCCTCAAATAAGACCACGAAACATGCTTACTCGCTGCATAACTTTACTTTCAGCGTGCATTAGCCAAAAATAAGACAAGATAGCTTGCTTAAGCAAGCATATCAAGGGCTATTTGAAGAAATAAGCCCTCTCAGATGTCTTATCCGTCATCTTGCACTACATAATGGCACTCAAACAGGGTTCGGCATACAGGTATGCATAGTTTACCCAAAATAAACGGCTACGCCGTCCTTCTAGGACGGGAGCGTTTATGGAGAAATATAGCCAAATTATGATGTGAACTAATAAATTCTTATATTTAAATGAAACATCAAATTCTTACCTATAGAAAGGTTGCCCCATATATGCCTCAACCTATTACCTTAACCTTACCTTGGCGCATGGTTCCGCTAACGGAAACGGCTTGTCAGGAGCTTTGCACGTGGAGCTATCCGGCTCCCTACGACATTTATAATTGGCCCTCCTGGGCCAAGATGCTCCACAACCAATCCGAATTCGCTGATCCACAAATCAGGGATGAACAATATTGCGGGGTAGTCGATATCAACGGCAAGCTAACCGGTTTCGTTCAGTTCTTCCCGATCGTCGGCGTCACCCGGCTAGGCCTAGGGCTTCGTCCTGATCTTTGTGGTAAAGGCGGGGGTAGCAGCGGCGGATTGGGCACGCAATTCGTTCAACGCCTTGTGGCAGAAAGCCAACAAAGAGCCCCCGAGCAAGAAATCGACCTCGAGGTACTCGTCTGGAACGAGCGAGCTATTCGCGCCTACCAGCGTGCTGGCTTCACCATCATGGATACGTACGAGAAGTGGACGCCAACCGGAACGGCTGACTTCCACTGTATGGTCTACACAGGTCCAAACATTAATTTAACGCTGTAACATCCACATAAGCCTGATCAAACTTCGCAGCAGTCGAGAAATCGAGCTCGGTCAAGCCTCCGGCGCTCCACGAGGTCAGGCGCAGCGTTACCATTTTATAATCAATGGCAATCATGGGGTGGTGGTTCACCGCTTCCGAGATGCGAGCGACGTCACCCACGAAGGCGATTCCCTGCATGAAAAACTTGAATCGGTATTTCCGTACGATCCACTTGCTATCCTCAGCCTCTAGAACCCAAGTCCCTAGCTCAGCAAGCCGCTCATCCACAATTACTCTTGCTAGCTTCACTCTCACCCTCACCTTTCACCCTCTCACCGCTCGTTCAACGACGCTACTGGGGATGCGACTTCTGGGATTGTTATAGGATTGGGTACCTGCCCCTTACTCGTAATCATAGGCAACCACGCCCATATCGCTCTCTCCCGCATACGTGCGAAGAAGCTCCAGAAATGGCTTCCCGTAATTGCGGTATTTCACCTCACCGACCCCTTTGATGCGCAGCATCGCGGCTTCTGTTGTCGGACAGCTCTCACTCATCTCACGCAGCGTACTGTCGGCGAAAATAATATAAGGCGGCACCTTCTCACGCGCAGCCATTTCACGACGCAGCAATCGCAGCTGCTCGAACAACGTATTGTCCATCGCGGCGACAGCGCGAACGGGTTCCCTCCGCACCTTTTGATTCACGGGCAGCTTGCCCTGAAGCACTTCCGCAGCAGGCTGCATCAATCGAACAACCGGGTATTGACCCTCGGACAGCTGCAAGAAACCTTCCGAAATCAGCACATTGATCAATTCAGCGATCTCTTTTTCAGGCAAATTGCTCATAATCCCGTGTGTCGGCAGACGATCGAATCGATAGTCCATAATTTTCTTCGCCTTAGAGCCCTTAAGCACCGAAGCCACCATGGAAATCCCAAAGCGCTCGTTCATGCGGCGGATGCAGGAGAAAATCTTCTGCGCCTCGACCGTAATGTCGACGGTGTCCCGATCGTCCTTGCAGGAACTGCAGTTTCCGCACGTGTCTTTAATATTTTGCTCATCAAAATAATGTAAAATAGCATTCCGCAAACAACGCGGCGAATAGCAGTAGTCAATCATGGTTTGGAGCTTCTTATACTCGTTCGCTTTACGCTCAGGCGAGAGCTGGTTCTGCTCGATCAGGAACTTCTGCGTCAAAATATCCTGCGCACTGAACAGCAGAATACACTCACTTGGCTCGCCATCACGCCCCGCACGGCCGGCTTCCTGGTAATAAGCTTCCATATTTTTCGGCATATTGTAGTGAATCACGTATCGGACGTTGGATTTATCGATCCCCATCCCGAAAGCGTTCGTCGCGATCATCACGCGAATATCATCGTAGAGAAACGCCTCCTGCATGTAGGAGCGCTCATCATCAGACATGCCGGCATGATACTTGCCTGCGGCGAAGCCTTTTTTGCGCAACGTTTCGTACAAATCCTCAACATCCTTACGCGTCGCAGCGTAGATAATGCCGGGCTGATGCGTATGTTCCTTCACATAGTTCTGTATGTAATCCCGCTTCTTCTCTCCGCGAAGAATGGTTAGCTCCAAATTGTCACGCGAGAATCCGTTGATGAATATCCCTGCGGCATCCAAGTCCAACAGCCTCGCAATGTCTGCTGTCACTTCAGCAGTAGCCGTTGCCGTGAATGCAGCCACAATCGGCCGATTCGGCAGCTGACGAATGAACGGAGCAATCGAGACGTAGCTCGGACGGAAATCATGTCCCCACTGCGAAACACAGTGTGCCTCGTCAATCGCAACCAAAGGCAGATTCAATGCTGCCATCCTGGCACGAAACCGCTCCGACTCTAGGCGCTCAGGCGCAATATAAAGCAACTTATATTTGCCTTGCATAGCCCCCTGCATGCGCTGTTCCACTTCTCTCGCTTCCAACGTACTATTAATGAATGTGGCAGGAACACCGAGCGCGCCAAGCGCATCCACCTGGTCCTTCATCAAAGAAATAAGAGGGGAAATGACTAATGTCACTCCCTCCATCAGCAGGGCTGGCACTTGATAACAGATCGATTTCCCGCCGCCTGTCGGCATGATGCCCAGCGTATCTTTCCCTTCGAGAAGGTTCGTAATGATATTTTTCTGGCCTTCCCGAAACTCCGGGTACCCGTAAACCTGTTGTAGAACCTTTCTTGCGCCATCTAACATAGCTTTTTTACACCTTTCTATCGCACAGTTCTGCCTGTTTTAGACCAAATAAATAACGGATACGAGCTTCTCGCCATCATGCACCTTGAGCACGTGATTACCCGCATCATGCTTAACTGAGCCTGCGCCAACCTGCATCACCGGTGAACTGCCTAGTCCGTAGAATATATCATCAGCCAGCGTACGCAGGCATTCTTCCTTTTCACTTGCGTCCAGCTCCTGCCAGTCTTCTGCATTCATCTCCAGCAGCTCGTAGAAACCATTCACCATTTCGATCCCACGTACAAAATCAGTAACAATATCCTTATATTCACGACCAAATTTAATACCCACTCGCGCAGTCTCCCTTCAAGAAGCATTTCATCTAGCTTCACTTTATCATATTCTAGGTAAGAATGCAGGGTTAACCCCTTTCGGCACGGATTAAAAATATCACCTTTGGCATAAACTGTGGAAATGGGCAATTTCGGAAAAAATCTGTTACTATGGAAGAAGGAATGCGCCGCTCGGAGGGTAGGAACGATCACATGTTGAAACTTCAAATTCCCAAAAATCGAATGAACTACCTCATTAAGCAAATCCCGCTTCACTTCGACGCCATCCGTCTGGAGCAAGGTTGGGAGTATTATCATAAAGGCCGCGTGACCGAGGTTGATCTCAAAGGGCTTAGTGTTCTGGCCACCGTCACAAGCAAGCAAGTCCATAAGGTAGAAGTTCATTTAGAAAATTTCGCTGCCAGTACCTGCACATGCTCCTTTGAGGGCTTCTGTCAGCATATTGGGGCTACGTTTTTCAGCCTATACGCCGCTTATGGTCGTGCCGAGCTAGTCTTACAGCAGCTAAAACAGCAAATCCATACACGGAAGAAACCAGCCCGCAGTGCTGCTGCTTCCGTTATACAGGAACGCAAAGCGGCCGCACAGGCGAATGTGCCTTTGGAAGAGAGTATGCCGAGTGATTGGCATCGTTTTTTTGAAGGAAAGTTTCACGGCTTCTCCATCTCGCATCAACATTCCATAGAAACCTTCTATGAGTCCGCCTTGGAGTCGCTGCCGCCTTATGCAGCCAATTGGCGCGATACAATGCGCGAGCTGTATATGTTCCACATTGTGCTGTTCATGATGCGGAAGATCGAACAATTTTATCAAGAAACGAAAAGCTCTTACCTAAGCTACTATCATGAAAATGGCTGCAAAATTTCCGCCAAAAACTGTGAAGATAAGCTTGTCGAATTCGTCGGACGCATGGATGTGAACCGCTCTTTCCTGGCGGAACCTAAGATATGGTTATCCACGATGAAAATGGTCGGAGAATCCGCCCTGCAAGGCAAGGACAGTCCAGTTGATTGGCTGTTCGTCTATCGGTTCATCTGGTGGAAACTGACCGATCAACCTAGCGCACAGAAAGAGGAAGTCACACGTCTGGACGGTCTTTTGGCCAAGAAGGAACTGCTTCCGAAGAAAAAGGATACGTTACTTGCGGCTAGGGCGCATTTTGACATTATGCAGGGGCATACCGAGCAAGCCTTCGAACGGCTTGGGCAGCTCGCTAATCCGCATGCGAAGGATTTCTTCCTTTATTTAAATAAATTCGCGAGCGATGGACAGTGGGACCACATGCTGGTCTGGCTGCGCTGGCTGTTCCCTTCGATAACGAATGCGAATCATGATGATTTCCGTACGTTCTGCCAATATTGGTTAGATACGACGAAGCATCTAGCCAACGATAGCGAATGGGTACAGGTGATGGAGTCCCTACTCCCACGTTCCTACTACTATTACACCGCTTATTTGCTACAAACGAAACGGTACCGTCAATGGGTGGATTTGCAGTTGGCGAATCGGATTTCACCTTTGAATTTGTATGGAATGGAGCTTAAAGCGATCGAAGAGCACGACTCCGCGCTACTCCTTCCGATCTATCATCAAGCAGCCGAACGGGCTGTTCTGGAGAAAAATAGAGCTTCTTACAAGACAGCAGTCCGCCTATTGAAGAAGCTGCACAGCATCTATAAACACATCGGCCAGGATGACCGCTGGGAGCACTATATTTACCGCTTAGCGGATAAGTTCTCACGTTTGCGTGCTTTCCAAGAAGAGCTCAAGAAAGGAAAATGGATTCGATGATCGAAACCAGCGCGCTGACCGTTCACGTTAGTTCCTTACCTAACGGGTCATTATTTCTATGGGGTTCCCGTGAAAACGGCGGTATTTGGGATGCACTTGATTTAAAACATATGCTATTCGCCTGGCATCGCGCCTCCTTCTTCGGCACCTTCATGGAACCGAGTGAATGGCAGAATCGGGAAGGCATTGAACTGCTGCCGCTTGAAGCGCTCGATTATTTCAGCGAACCGCAGCCTGTTCAGCACTTACAATTGAAGTGGCATGCGTCTTCCGCTGATGTCATTGCACTGGCTCCTGCTATTCGCGAGTCACTTGCGACAGGCCGCTTCATGCCGGACTACGAGAAATGGAAGTCCGGCGAAATCGGTTGGAAGCTGCAGCTGCCGGAAGAGCTGCAATTGCTTGAGACGCCAGCGATCTCACGCTGGATACATGCCTTGATTCCGGAATGGGTCGATGCCGACGGGATCATGAAAGACAATTTACGCAAGCTCGAAGCTGCGTATCCGTTAATGCGGCGCGGCGATGTCAGCGCAGAGGTGTGGTTGGACGAGGAAGACTGGCTCGTCAGCATTGGCTGGCGTCAGGACCGGACGCCGATGCGCACGTGCCTGCAGCTCGTCGAGCCGGACCTGGCGCACGGCGCGGGCTGGCAGCTGCGCGTGCTGCTGCAGGACCGGCTGGCGCCGGAGGTGCTGCGCACCGTAACGACCGTCGGCGAGCCGGTCGCGGGGGAACAGCCACTGCCGGAGGCGTGGCTGCCTGAGATTGCCCGTGTCGAGCGCGACACGGCGAAGTGGGTCCGCATCCTGCCGTGGCTGGATGCGGGTGAAGGTGTCCTCCGTCAGTCGGTGACGGAGGAGGAGGCTTGGCGCTTCCTCGCAGAGGGAAGCGTCCGACTGGTTGAGGCAGGAACGAGCGTGTTCCTGCCGGCGTGGTGGGATCGCATCCGCAAGATGCGGCCGAAGCTGCGCGCGAAGATCAAGTCTTCCGTCGGTTCTGGACGGGAGACGATGTTCGGGCTGACCCAGCTGATGCAGTTCGACTGGAAGCTGGCTGTTGGGGATTTGGAGCTGACGGAAGAGGAGTTCCGTCAGCTGCTGGAGGAGAAGCGCAAGCTGATCCAGATTCGCGGCAACTGGATTCAACTCGACCCCAAATTCATGGCACAGGTCGAGCAGATTATGAAGCAAGTGCACAAGAAGCAGGGGCTTTCGTTCCGCGATGTGCTGGAGCTGCATTTTGCCGGTGACGCAGGCGGCTTGCTGCCTGCCGAGGATGATCCTGATGCAATGCGCTACCTCGACATGGAGGTCGAGCTGAACGAACAGCTGCGCCACATGATCGAACAGCTGACGCAGACCTCGGCGATTCCGACGATGGAGCCGCCGCCTAGCTTTCATGGCTCCCTTCGCCACTACCAAGTGGATGGTATCTCGTGGCTGTTGTTCTTACGCAGATTCGGTCTAGGCGGCTGCTTAGCCGATGATATGGGTCTCGGGAAAACGATCCAATGGATCACGTACTTGCTCACGGTCAAAGAGACCGAGCAGCCAGATACACCATCGTTGTTGGTTTGTCCAACCTCCGTGCTGGGCAACTGGCAGATGGAGCTGAAACGATTTGCGCCTTCGTTGCGCGTCCATCTTCACTATGGACCCCAGCGGTTAAAAGGTCCTGCCTTTGCTGAGAAAATCGTTGGCAAATATGATCTCGTCTTAACGTCTTACACGCTTTCCCATTTGGATGAGAGTGAACTGGGCGCTATTGCTTGGAACTCGATCTGTTTGGACGAAGCTCAAAATATCAAGAACGCCTATACCAAGCAAGCTACGGCGATTCGCCGCTTGAACGGGTTCCATCGCATTGCGTTGACGGGAACGCCGATCGAGAATCGTCTGACCGAGCTATGGTCGATCTTCGATTTCGCGAATCCTGGCTACCTCGGCACCGTGCGCGAGTTCACGACTCGCTATGTGAACGCCATCGAGAAGACGCGCGATGAGGCGACGATTGGCAAGGTTCAGAAGCTGATTCGCCCGTTCTTACTTCGGCGCGAGAAGAAGGATCCGGCTATTCAGCTGGATCTGCCAGAGAAGAACGAGTCCAAAACGTTCATCTCACTCACCGCAGAGCAAGGCTCGTTATACGAAAACTACATCCAGGATATGTTCGATCGCCTGGATAAGCTTTCTGCGATGGAGCGGCGCGGCCTCATCCTCGCTGCATTGACGAAGCTCAAGCAGGTATGTAACCACCCTGCTTTGCTGCTCAAGGAAGGACTTGGCGCCCCGTGGAGCGGACGCTCCAACAAGCTTGAGCGCTTGCTCGAGATGGTGCAGGAGCTGCGCCAAGAAGGCGACAAATGCTTGATCTTCACGCAATTTGTCGAGACCGGCAACCTGCTGCAGCATGTGCTTCAGCAGGAGCTCGGCGAAAAAGTATTGTTCCTGCACGGCGGAACATCCAAGAATGGGCGCGATGAGATGATCGCGCACTTTCAAGACAATGAGGAGCAGCCGGTCGAGGAGCAGCGAAATGTGTTCATTCTTTCGCTGAAGGCCGGCGGCATTGGGCTCAACCTGACGGCGGCGAATCATGTGTTCCATTACGATCGCTGGTGGAATCCCGCCGTCGAGAATCAGGCGACGGACCGCGCCTTCCGGATCGGCCAGACGCGTCACGTGCAGGTGCACAAGTTCGTGACGCTTGGCACGCTGGAGGAGCGCATCGACGAGATGATCGAGCGCAAACTCGGCCTCAGCCAGCAGATCGTAGGCTCTGGCGAGAACTGGATCACCGAGCTGTCGACTGACGAGCTGCGCGATCTGTTCTCGCTCCGCCGCGAATGGGTGGAAGCGTAACAAAGACTTCGGAGTTTTGAGGCTTCGAAGTCCCAATCTCCTGTTCGAGGCTCAACATTGCTATTACACAAAAGAGGTTATCCCAAGCTTCACCTGGGATAACCTCTTTTGTGCTCCATGTGTATCCTATTCGTTTTCTCTATCTCTATCTCTATCTCTATCTTTGTCTTTGTCTTTATCTTTGTCTTTATCTTTGTCTTTATCATCACTCTACTCTACAACCACTCATCCTCTTCTACCATGCTTACCTCAATTAATCTATCTGCTATTATCCCATCTACTACTACGCAACAACATTACCTCTGCCATACACCTGCCGTATCTATCCTCGGCTTTTAAGTAGCTAGCTCTTCAACAACTTCTGTGCTACCCTTACCTTGCTCCTCTTACCACTTCCCTGACTCCTACGACAACCAGATATTAACTGTAAAAGCTACAGTTATTTCGGTCACTTTTCAATAATTTTCTAATTAACTGGAAAACGTACATCTATTTTTCTCCATCTGGACGATCTGGAGCCCAACGGCTTGTTTTAACTGTATATTTTCCATTTAAACAACTCAAAAGTTCATCATTCGATGAAATTACATGTAGTTTTTCCATCTATCGCCGGGGATGCTTGGCTGTGAGTCGGGTCTGCGGTCTGCGCAACCAGTATCCCCCTCAAATCAACAAATCCAAAAACAAATAATAGCCCTCACCCATCGCACACGAATACGTCTGAATTTGACGCGAGGTATCCAAGTCCGTATAAGCTTGGGAGAGAATCCCTTGCTTTTGCAGATTCATCATCAGGATATTAGAGATGAAATACGGCCGCCACGTCCAGTTCGCTTGACGGTAGCTCTCGTCTTTGCCCCATCCATCCTCGGAACGCGTGTAGTTAGAGGAAATCTGGTAGCCATCCCCCTGACAGATGTACATGCGGATGCAATTATCCGTGACGTTACCGATGGTTTGCTCGATCACCGCGTCAGCCTCTTCTGCATTCGAGATGTGAACGGAGGCGTTGATTAATGCATCCAGCCTTTGGTGCACACTCAGCAAGCGATGATATCGCTGAAACTCATCCTCACCGAACGACTTCATTTCTTCCTCCAGCATAGCCTTGTATGCATCCGGTCGTTGCAGGTCTGGCTCTGCTTTTGAGAATAAAAAACCTTGTACATATCTAGCCCCAACCTGTAGCGCGCTGCGCAGTTCCTGCTTCGTTTCGACGCCTTCCACCAGTAGTGAAGCACCAATCTGAGCAGAAACGATGGAAAATGACTGCATAACGGCCTTGTAGCCGTCGTGGACGATACTCTTTTTCAGAATATTGAGGTCAACCTTCAAGATCTTCGGCTGCAAACTGGCGATTCGGTCGAAGTTACTAAAGCCGCTTCCGACATCATCAATGGCAATGGTACATCCAAATTCACGATATAATTCAACAATCCAGGTCAGCTCTTGGAGCTTGCCCGTAAATTCCTCCTCGGTGATTTCAATGACGATCCGCGAAGGATTAATCTGGTATTTTTTTAATAATTCAATCGTTGGCAAAACGCCCGTTCGCTTGTAGGTTCTATAGATCCAGGAGGGTTTGAGGTTGATAAATAGTTCGCTCTCGTCCGATGCCGCAGCAATTCGCTCTATGGCCTGCTCTCTTAAATGACGATCAATCATAAGCTGCATGTCCTCGGAAATATCCGGGTCTTTGAAGAAGGGACCTAAGCTCTCCACACCACTCTCGCGAACCCATCTACCTAGTGTCTCATACCCTATAATCCGTTGACTCTGCAAAGAGATAATCGGTTGAAAATAGGGCCTTACTTCATGACGCGGCGGTATCTTGATGTTTTTCACCTGCACAGCGCACCTCCTTCTAAGAACATTATTCATGTCACTTGACTTAACATCTAATACCGTTATTGACTCATATTTTAAACGACATCGCTCTTTTCCGCAATCTTCCATGGAAGAAAACATAACATTATCAGTTTTTAGAGGAATTTGTTGATGTTTGTCGAATTTTTAAGTGATCTTTTATTCTATTAGAAGTTAGGTGACCGATTGAAATGAAAACTTTCACGAGATCGCGGATCTCCATGCTATATGTTATTTTAATAGTCCTTTTGCTAGCATTTGTCAGTGTATCCAACTATATGGCTTCTCGAAATATGGAGAGAGAAAACAATGCGATCGTGAATCAAGCGATTCCGATTCTAACGACGGCCAATAGTTTATTGACCAGCTTAATCAATCAGGAGACAGGGCTTCGCGGTTACCAACTAGGTGGAAGTGAACAGTTTCTTGAACCTTATACCACGGGAAGAGAACAGGTCGCCATCGATTTAAACACGCTTTCGACCTACGACAAGAAATATCCAACCCTACAAATTATTATTGATACCCAAGCGATACCTGCCATTACTATTTTGCAAAAGTACTATGATACGACTTTAGAATTATTCCGTGCAGGTAAAATTGAAGAAGCGAAAGCCCGTGTCACTGGCGGCAAAACGCTAATGGATCGCTATCGCGTCATTCATACGAGTATTGAAAAGAATATCAATCAGATTACGTCTACTTCCTATGAGGCTTCTCAGCAAGCCGGTAAAACCTCCCGTTTGATTACAATTATCGGCTTCTTGATCGCTCTTCTTGCTGGGAGTATGTCTATCATCATCTCCTTACGTTCTTATGAAGCGGAGAAGGAACTGCGCAAGAGCGAGGAAACTTACCGTTATATGGCCGAGAGTCTGGAATCCCAGAACGAGGAAATTATTGCCCAACAAGAGGAACAGCAGATTACGCTGGCTAAGCTGTCTGAGCGCGAACGGGATTTGGAACTCATCTCCTCGTACCAAGAGAAGCTCACTGGCTATGTGAAATTAACCGATTTCTTGAAACATACGCTGCCTGCCTTATTAAATTCGCTTGCGCAGGATGCCGCCTTGGTGGTCCTCGAGGATCGCTCGGAGAATGGAGCTAGTTCCTACGACGTTATTCATTCCATCGGATATCCCAAGGGGCATATTCAAGCTTCTCGCAGCGAGCTCTTCGGCCCAGCCAGACGTGTATTCGATGAAGGCGTTTCGATCACACATACCCGTGATGTGACAGGCAATGAGCAAGGTGTCCATAACGGTATGACACGAGCTATTGATCATTACATTCCACTCACGGATGACAAGCAAGAAGTCATTGGTTTTTTATTGTTGACGAGTTACCAAAGCTCGCTCTATCAAGATGATAATCAACGTCTAACCAAAGGTTTGGTTCGTCAATTCGGACTTGCGTTCTATGCCCAAGTAGTGAATGATGAGAAACTGCAGCAAGCGGAAAGCCTGGCTTTATTGAACGATCAACTCACGGCAGAGAAACTGCTATTAGAAGGTCAACATGATTTGATTCAAAATATTCTAGAATCCGCCCACGAGGGCATGATGATGTGTAATTCAGAAGGTACGATTCTCTTCTCCAATCATCGTATGAATCAGTATTTCGGACTGAATGAACAGATTGGCCAGAACCTTGTTAGCTGCAGCCATGAGATTGCGGCCAAATCGCCCAGTTTTCATGGGGTAGCGGCTTCTATCGAAGCCTTGATTGATCGCTCGCTGTCTCACTTAACGCAACGCTTCAGCTTCCAGCAGGACGAGCAGCTGCAACATGCGGAGCTTTACGCTACCGTTGTTAGCGAAGGCACCGAGCAGCAAGGATACCTATTCGTTTTCCGTGATCGTACGGAAGAAGAGCGCGTCGATGAAATGAAAAACGAATTTATCTCCATTGTTTCCCATGAGCTGCGGACTCCGCTGGCCAGTGTGCTTGGCTTCATTGAAATTTTACTGCATCGCGACCTGCCGCAAGAGAAGCAGAAACGTTATATGGAAACTATTTATAACGAAGCTCAGCGCTTATCAAATTTAATCAATGACTTCTTAGATCTACAACGGATGGAGTCCGGTCGTCAATCGTACAACTTCGCACCGATTCATTTGCAATCCCTCGTCACCGAAATTGCAGAGCAATGGCAGGACAAACAGTTGCACCAGATCGTCGTTCACCAAGAAGAGCCTGAGCTTTGGGTACGAGCAGATGTTGATCGTATTCGCCAAGTGTTTGATAACCTCATTAGCAATGCTATTAAATACTCGCCGGCAGCGAATCACATCGATATTCATTTGTTGACACATGACGGTAAAGTTACAATTGCCATTCAAGATTACGGGCTCGGTATACCATCGGAAGCAAATGAGCACATGTTCTCGAAATTTTTCCGTGTCGACAACTCCGACCGTCGTCAGATTGGCGGAACAGGTCTTGGACTCGCCATTGTGAAGGAAATCGTCGAAGGCCATGGCGGGCACATCTCCTATACGTCTGAAATGGGACAAGGCACAACGTTCCGCATTGAACTGGATCAATATGAAATTTCCGGCTTAGACGGCAAAATTGTTATTTTCGAAGACGATGATAACTTGGCCAAATTAATTCAAGTCGCTTTGCACAAGCTGAGTCTGCCCTCCATCCAACTGCGTTCCGCTGAAGAAGGCATGATTGCACTGCGTCGCTGTAAGGGTGAAGGCCCTATTCTATTCATCGTAGACATTCATCTCGAAGGCGAGAAAACGGGCTGGGATTTCATCGCAGACCTCTACAAGCATCCCGTGCATGCCCAAACGCCGGTTATTGTTTCAACAGCGCTCGATCCACCTCATGATTATCATGAGAAAGAGATTGAGAAGTATCTGAAGAAGCCATTCACGATGGAACGACTCGTGCAGGTGGCCAAACGCTTGCTCGACAATAAAAGCAGCTTAGCCTACGTTTTTCCTGCTCAAGACAAAGAGGCACTCTCCACGACCTTAGAACGCAACGGCATTAATGTGCTCAAAATGGAAGAGAACCAGGACATGATTGAGGTTGATCTCATTCGGCCTCCGTCGGATAAGTAGCTGTTTATTAATCTCTCCTGCCTATTTTAGGTGGGGGAGATTTTTATTATTATTGTAAAGAAGAGGGATTTCCCTACAGAATCGCCAATATACTAGAGAAATAGAGGTAAGTGAAGAGAAAGGGTGTGCCCTTTATGGCAAAGCTTGAATCCGCTTCCAACCCTGTGCGCGGACGTAGCGTTTGGGCGTTATTTTTCTCCCTGCCGATTTTCGCATGGGCGATGTACGATTTTGCAAATACCATTTTTTCTTCCAATATCGTAACTGTGTTCTATCCGTTTTACTTAAAAGAAACCTTAGGCAGCAGCGAGGAAATGAACCAGATCGCAAGTACGTTCATCACATACTCCAATGCCCTTTCCAGCTTCTTCTTAGTGCTCTTATCTCCCTTATTCGGTGTGTGGATTGATCGTACGGGCAAAAAGAAAGCCTATCTCGTCCCCTTCACACTGATCGCAATCATCGCAACCTTCCTAATGGGGGCATCAGCCCTATGGGAGACAGACCAAGAATGGCTAGGACTCAACACATCGATTTTCGGTGTCATTTTATTTTTCATGATCGCCAAATTTTTCTATAACTCCAGTTTAGTATTCTATGATTCCATGATCTCTGATCTGGGCAATGAGCGCGAGATTCCTTTGATCTCCGGATTTGGTGTAGCTGTTGGTTATGTTGGTACGCTCGTGGGCCTAGTTGCTTTCTTGTTCGTTCAAGATAATCACTTCGAAAGTACATTCATCCCAAGTGCGGTTATGTTTCTTATTTTCTCACTACCGATTATGTTCTTGTACAAAGAAAAGCGTCAGAAACCTGTAGCTAGTCAAAAATCCCTGCTTAGCGGTTATCGCGAGATCTGGACGACATTCAAGGAAGCTCGGAAGTACCAAGCAGCCTTCACGTTCATGATCGCTTATTTCTTCTTCAACGATGCCATTGCTACGGCGATTGCCGTTATGGCCATCTATGCGAATACCGTCATGGGCTTCTCGACGGGGCAGTTTATTCTACTGTATCTGGTATCTACGGTATCTAGCGTGATCGGGTCCTTCCTTTTCGGTTATGTGACGCGCAGTATTGGACCGAAGAAAGCAGTAACCATCGTCGCTATAATTCTCATTGTGGCCATCTCCCTCGCTTCCTTAGCAACAAGCCAAAGCATTTTCTGGGTGGCAGGCAGCTTGTATGGCGTCTCGATGGGCGCGATGTGGGTGACCTCTCGTACATTAATCGTGCAGCTAACACCGGAAGAAAAGCGCGGACAATTTTTCGGCCTATTCGCCTTCTCGGGAAAGGTATCCTCCATCGTCGGACCTCTCCTATATGGCTCCATCACATGGGCAATGGCCTCCACTGGCAACTTAGCGAGTCGAGTCGCACTTGGCTCCTTACTGGTCTTAGTTATCATCGGGCTTATCGTCCACATGAGAGTTCCGCAAAAATTGCAAAATCCCGCTTAATTCATGTACAATTACTTCTAACATGAGGAAGCAGACACAGCAAACACTAGAGCATTTAAGGCTTTAGTGTTTTTTTGCAAGCATCCGTTGGTTACCGCACTACACTTCCTAGTCAGACACAACTTAACGTACAGGCGTTCTCACCAGGGAGAGGGGATATGGTAATGACTTTACGGTACAAACGAGTTCTCATTAAGCTGAGCGGCGGTGCTGTAGCAGGAGAGAATTCCTTCGGATTTGACCCTACACAGCTGGATCATATCGCCAATGAAATTATGACCGTCGTGAATTTGGGTGTTGAAGTGTGTCTTGTGATTGGTGGAGGCAATATTTTCCGCGGCAATATGGGTGAAAGTTGGGGTATCGAGAAAGCGGAGGCTGACAATATCGGCACACTCGCGACAGTCATCAACAGCTTGATGCTGCGCGGGGTATTGAAGGCGAAGACAAATGCCGAGGTGCGTGTGATGACAGCTATTCCGATCGCCTCTGTGGCGGAGCCCTTCATCCGTTTACGAGCCATTCATCATTTGGAAAAAGGGTACATCGTCATTTTCGCCGGCGGAAATGGACAGCCTTTCGTTACGACGGATTATCCGTCTGTGCAGCGTGCGATCGAAGTCAATTGCGATGCCATTCTCGTGGCCAAACAAGGCGTGGACGGTGTTTTCGACAAAGATCCGAAGCACCATCAGGAGGCACTCCAGTACAAATCCCTCCATTACAACGATGTGATTGGGCACAATTTGAAGGTGATGGATCAGTCGGCCTTTATTCTCGCTAGGGACTACCATGTACCGATTCATGTGTTCAATTTTGACAAACCTGGCTCGATGAAGGACATCTGTGCGGGGTTGAATACGGGGACGATTATTAGTGCGTCATCTGAACTTATTTACCACTAAAAGACTTGGTTTAATTGCAACGCTAGCTTCGCATCGCCGAACATTGCGACACCACTACGTTTACTGTATAAACTACAGCTATTTCTGCTACTTTTCTCACATTTGATAAAACAACTGGATTTCCTCCAGTTAATTTGACCCGATTTCGCTGAACCGACAGATTTAGGGGAATTTAACTGTATATTTTCCAGCTAATTCTCCAAATTGACCTAAAGTGGTGAAAATAGATGGAGGTTTTCCAGTAAATCTCGGCAGGGCGGCGTGGTGGAAGAGCAAGCTAGTTGGTGACAGACAGTAATGTCAGGTGTTGATGCATTTGGTGCTCAATGTTGGAGAGTTGATTCAGTTCGTAATCCGTAACGTTATCGAGACTGTTGGTGCTGGGCCACTTCCATACGAAGCATAATGATCCACATAGCAAAAAGGATAGACAGCAAAATCCGCTGTCTATCCTTTTTTTAACCACGCAAGAGCACGTAATAGTCGTTCGCGTTTTTCGTTGCAAATCCACAGGATTCATAGAGGCCGAGCGCTTTCTCGTTCTCTACCGACACTTCCAGCTTGATATGCTCCGCTTGATCTTGCTCTTTCAGCGCTGTAATCGTTTGACTCAAAATCTGACGACCATACCCCTTGCCCCTGATGCCAGGCAACACGCAAAAACCATAAATAAATCCACTAACGCCCGGCTCCACCATCGCACCCAGCTTTCCAATCGGCTCTTTGCTTGCACCTAACTCTGCAATCCACGTCCGTTCCTTATCACCTGTGATGGTTTGGCTCACATACTCACGTGTGTCCGCTTCCGTCATGTCAAAGCCTGACATATTCAGCTTTACTAACAACTCCGTATCGGAACTGTCCGCTAAACGAATGCTCAGCTCTGTTTGCGTGGAGGCGGGTGGAATTACCTGCTCTTTCAGCTCCATCACATACTCCGAAAAAGAGTACTCCGCGCCCAGCTTGGTCAGAAAAGCCTTCCCGCTTTCCGAGCCACGCTCATTGATGAAGATAAGCTTAGGAACCTCTCTTTGGCTGCACACTTCCAACGCCCTTTGAACAAGTTGATGAAAAATACCCCGGCGCCGCGCCTCTGGATGCACCATGCCACTGATTTCCACTTCGGTTGATAAGAAGCTGTAAATAGCTAAGAAACCGACAATCCGGTCATTTTCATAATATACAAAATCGTTCGTCACACCAGCAGGACGGCTGGATAAAGTGCTCCAGTTTAATTTGATGTCAATACCTTCATGCTTATTACATAGCTCCCATAGCGCTCGAACTTCCTCTAACTCTTCAGAAGATAATCCCGCTCTTGCATATATGCCTTGTTTCATATGTTGTCCTCCATTAATCATCTCATTCATGATGGTCTTACATGCTGTCATTATACATGTCTGAGCACTGCGGTGGTAAGCTAATAAATCATTCTACATATTTTTTCGTGTGGCAGTGAACGGTTTACTGTAGCTGTTCGTACTATCTATGAAACCAGACAGAGAGGATGTTCAATCACTTGGAAGAGAATGAATTCATTCGTCGTGCCATGCTAGGCGACACCGCCGCTCTGTCTCAGCTTCTGCAGCAGCATTATGCATTTGTATATAAATATTTGGTCAAAATCACGCTGAATCCCTCCCAAGCTGAGGATCTTACGCAAGAAACGATGGCTCGATGTATTGAAAAAATAAAGCTCTACAACGGAACTTCGAAGTTCTCGTCCTGGTTAATCACCATCGCCACTAGGTTGATGATCGATCAAGGGAGACGCCGCCTTTGGGAACGCAAGTGGCAGGAGAAAGAGCAGCTTCAATCCTTACGCCAATTGCAATGGCAGACAGCACATCACACCGATGATGCTTGGCCGGAGGTGTTAAATGCCTTGGCTGACATGCCGCGGGATAGTCGTATTCCACTCATTCTCAAGCATTACTACGGATATACCTATGAAGAAATTGGCGGCATGCTCGCAATCGCGGAGGGCACCGTGAAATCTCTGGTGCACAACGCACTAAAACAGCTACGGAAGGAGCTGAAGTAGATGGATGATGAGTTGCACAAGCGGCGGGAGAGAGAGCTGCTTGAAGGGAAAGCGGTAGAGCAAACTAGCGACGAGCTAGCCGATGAAATGACCTCACGCCAGCTACGCGAGGGGCTGGATCTGCTCGAAGCTACAATCCACGTGCCAACGCCGAGCGCCGCTTGGTTCGATCAGCAAATCGCCGCGACGCAAAGTAAGCGGAAATCCAGATTGGTGCGCGATCTAGTGATTCTATGGATCAGCGCGATGCTATTGTTTTATGTATTCTATCTCACTGTAACGTCTAAGCCGGTTGCCTTCCTCTCCATC
Source organism: Paenibacillus qinlingensis (assembly GCF_013204845.1). GTDB lineage: Bacteria > Bacillota > Bacilli > Paenibacillales > NBRC-103111 > Paenibacillus_E > Paenibacillus_E qinlingensis. Next base: position 102,358 of record NZ_JABMKY010000024.1, on the reverse strand, counting down.
CAAGCCGCGGCCATATTGGTTCCGTTAGCTTGGCTAATCCTAAGAAAGCAGGTGGATGCTCATGACACCAACTGAATCCAAATTCGATCAACTACCCCTTTGGGCATGGATCGGTATCGCATTGATTTTACTCGTACAAAGCACATGGCTGTACGTTGATTCACGCAGGCGTGGCGCTCGCCACCCTTGGTTTTGGGGCATTTGGGGCATCGTGCAGGCCCCGGTTCCCACTATAGTTTATCTGTTCGCGGTGCGTAAGATTCACCGAAAATAAATGATGTACTCCCATTACGGTTGCCCACAAGGGCAGCCGTTTTTTATTCCCAATTTAAAAATCCATATTGACTTCCTTCGGTCGAGTGAGCTATGATTTGGTTGTTATTTTACTAACTTAGTAAATTAGTAATTTAGTAAATAATCCATCGAAAGGAATGAGACCTTTGTTAACCAATCGTTATGTTCGTACCATTATCCTGTCCCGTGTGCTCTTGCAACTCGGTATTTGGATCCGTAATTTCGCTATCCTCCTCTATATCTCGGACATTACCTTTAATAATCCGCAGTATGTATCCTTGATTTCCGTTGTAGAGACAGCGCCAATTTTCATCTTCGCCTTCATTGGCGGTACATTCGCGGATCGTTGGCGTCCGAAGCTGACCATGGTTTGGTGTGATTTTATATCCGCCATTACCGTATTCATCGTGCTGCTTGCTGTACTCTCTGGTTCTTGGTACGCCTTGCTAATGGGGACGTTTATTTCCGCGAGTTTATCGCAGTTTTCTCAACCGTCTGCCATGAAGCTCTACAAAAAGAATGTACCTGCGGATGCACTCCAAGGTGTCATGGCAATGTCTCAATCGCTTGTAGCTATTTTCATGGTCTTGGGACCTGCCATCGGTACATTCATTTATCTGAAATATGGCATTGAGGCTTCGTTAGTCCTCACGGGTGTGATGTTCTTGGGATCATCCCTGGTGCTCACTTCCCTCCCGAAAGATGACAGAGAAGAAGTCTCCGCGGGGAGAGGCAAATTCTTGAAGGAGCTTACGTCAGGCCTGCGATATGTGCAATCCAATCGTGCGCTTCGAACATTAAGCCTCACTTTCGGTGTCACTGGATTAGCCGCGGGTCTAGTCCAACCACTAGCTTTATTCATTGCTATCGAGAAATTAGGACTAAGCAAGCAGTCCCTCCAATGGTTCATGATGGCCAATGGGGCCGCTATGCTTATCGGCGGGATCGTCATTATGGGGATTGCGAAGAAGGTTAAACCGCAGTTTTTGCTCGCCACTGGTTTACTCGTCAGTGCCCTCTGCACAATTGGCGTTGGAGCTTCTACTCTGGTATCCGTGACGCTATTCTTACAGATCGTAAGTGGGCTGTTCTATCCATGTATCCATGTCGGGATTCAAACCCTGATTATGCGGAACACTGACGGGCCGTTCATGGGCCGCGTTGGCGGAGCGATTACGCCTATTTTTATGGGGATGATGCTAATAGGCATGGCTTTATCCGGTTATTTGAAGGATTCGACATCGTTGTTATCGGTGTATGTTATGAGTGGATTTTTACTGCTTGTAGGAGTCGTGTTGCTAGGCCCGCTTCTTCGAAAAAACCAACAAAGCGCAAAGCAGCAGGCAATGTAGGAAGTAGTGGCAGGATCCGTTTCGCAAGGTGTGACTGCATGGGGGAGCTCGGAGTGGCTGGATAGTTAGTTGGTAATCGGGCGAGTAAGTAATTGTCTTAGGTAGAGTAGCCTTGGTGGTGTATTGCATGGGTTGCTGTTTCCTTCCACAACCGCATAAATCTGCTCAGGCTCAGTAGCAATTAGATGGATTTTCTCCAGCTAAATCCCTCGAAAAGAGCTCATATCTTGAAATAACTGGATTTCCTCCCGCTAATTCGCCCTGTTTAGAGACGTCAGGCGGAAAAGCGGCAAAATAGATGGAGGTTTTCCAGCTAATCACTGATTTCAGTGAAGTACTTGGAAAATAACTGGAGGTTTTCCAGTTATCTTTTTCCGCAGAGCTGAGGAGTGCCAGGGGGTTGCTCAGAGGCATAGGTACCGCGTGACCGAATGCCTCTGAGTATGTTAAGCACCCAATAATCCAGTGGAATTAGTGTGCCAAGTATCCAAGCTGGCGGCAGAATGGCATAGTGACAGAGTGTCAGCGAAAGCCAGCGTTGGCCCACTCCTTGCACGCCCCTCTTGCTTCCCTTCACTTTGCCCGTTTCATCAACACATACTCTTCTGGCGTCTGTCCCAGAATCGACTTGAAATCCTTAATAAAATGGGACTGATCATGATAGCCGAGATCCATTGAAAGCTTAGCCCAGTTATGCGTGTCGTTACCATCGGTGGTTTCGGCTGCATTTTGGATGCGGGCGATCTTGATAACCCACTTCGGGCTGACACCGACATACTGGTCGAAGAGGCGCTGCAGCGTGCGGATGTTCATCTGAAAATATTCGCATATCGCATCCACCTTGGTAATGTCGGGTTGCCCGTACACATGATCCACGATCTGATTAACCAGCGTGACTTGCTCATCCTGTGCAGGAAGCTTGGAACGAATCATGCTTTCCACCAGACTAATGTTCCGCCCATCGTCACTATGGCCAAACACCTGAGCTTCCAAAGAACGAGGTTCAGTGTCAAAAACATCTCTAATACTCAACGGATTGTCTAACATACTAGATACGTTTTCTTGGACAAAAGGGTAGAAACCACCCGGCTTAAATTTCACGCCGAACACACTCCCCTGACCTTCCAAGTGATGTCCGTATTTCTCTTTGCCAGGTCCGAAAATGGCCGTGCGGTCTGGCTCCACAACGAGATTCACGCAAGGATTGGGGATAACATGCTGCGTATAAGGGTCTTTTCCGATTAAGTCCCATCTGACAACCCAGTAATGCCGAACGAAAAAGGCTATATCCTCGGCCGGCGCGTACCGGCATAGCTGAAATTTGTGACCACCTTGCTGAAAATTGATGATACCTAGGCTAGGTAACGGGGAGCTTGAAGTTGGAGTCGCTTTCGTCCCTAGACTCGTACTCGGTTTCGGATTCGTAGACATATCGAACACTCCTTGTCGCGTTTTTACAATACATGGGAACAACAGTTGCCGTATGATAGGTAGGATCACAGAAGCGAAGGAGTGCGAGCGGTTATGGAGCTAAAGTATGAATTTTATATTGGTGCAAGTACGAAGCAAGTTTGGGATATTCTTATCACACCAGAGGGTACTCGACAAATTTTATTTGGCAGCGTGCTGCATTCAACCTTTGAAATTGGCTCGGACTATTCCTATATTGGCCCTGGTCAAGATGGCGATGAAACGGTGCATGTGTATGGCAAAATATTGGCTTATGAGCCTGAGAAATTACTCAGCTGCACCGAGCATGCAGGTCCTTCCTATCGGGAGAACCATGCAGAGTTTGAATCACGCATGACAATTACCCTAGAAACGGTTGGAAGCTGTACGAAATTGACCCTTGTGAACGATCAATGGACACCAGACCACCCAAGCTTTGAGTCAACTAAGGCCAGCTGGTGGATGATTCTCAGCAACATCAAGACCCTAGCCGAGACAGGTAAAACACTGGATTTCGGTTGGTAGACATTTAACCTAGAAAGAAATACAGGAGTCCATTTGGACTCCTTTTTGCCTAGCTCACACCACTTACAATGGCAACAGCGCCAGCTTCTCTTTCCCTTCTAAACCATCAACCATCGCTTCCCACGCATGTGGCTTATTCGCAAGTACTGCATAATACTGACGTAAGAATTTCGCCACCAACGCTGCACTGATCTCCGCTTGATCTTCATCTGTTGGCAGAAAACAAAGATCCAGTTCCTCCACAGCTTCCCCATTGTTCTCCCAGGATGGGTGCACGTAAGGAAAATCAATCCGCTTGTAACCAAGATGCGACAGCACCTCACGCCTGACGTAAGGGTCCATCGGCTTCACGCCCCCAAAAGCATGTCCCTCGATCCGATACGGATCGTAAATCTCAGCGAACATCCCGAGCATTGGCTTACCTGATTCTGCCGCAAGTCGCTCAAGATCCTGCCAGCGTTTTCTCGCTAGAAACCGACCGATCCCAAGCCCAGCTCCACCAATAATGGTGAAATCCGTCATCGCCACTTGCCAATCCTCATAATAGCGGTACTCCGTCGTACCGACCACTTTACCTTCATGCACGGCAACAAAAACACGAATGCCCGGGTCTTCTAACGGCTCTTTCCATAAGGGGAAATCCAGTACTTCCTCCGGCGGAAATACCTCTTTCATCAAATCGTGCATCGATCGAAACAACGAATCCTCAATACTCGTTATACGTATGAATTCCATAAGGTCAACTCACTCCTATTTGTAATATGTAAAAGGATTCCGCCACTCCATCAACAGCGCATGATTCAGCGATTCCTCATCCTCCAAGTACTCCGCAACCACGCTTACCGGCGTTCGGCCGCATCTTAGCAAAAAAGTAATTACCGGGTCCTTCATCCTCCCAGCCATTACGGCCTCCACATAGCTATCAGCACTCATCGCTGCAGCTACCTTATGGTAGCCTGGCATCCGCCCGCCTCCAAGCAACCTTGCCAACCCTAACTGAACGACGACTTCATACATGGACTGCATAAGCCACTTGCCTAACCCAAGCTTACGATACGCTGGCATGATGCAGACATCCACAATGTAGAGTGTGTCCCCAGCCGAATGATGCGTGCGGATAAACCCACTATCCGTTACCGTTGACCAGCTGTGATCAGAGCTAGCCGCCATAACCTCACTGTCCACACGGAGTCCCGTGATCGAGCCTACAACCTGACCCGCCACTTCCACACACAGCGCCCCCTCGGGAAACCGAGTCACATGCTCCGTCAGTTGCTCCCTCGTCCACCAGAGTTCAGATGGAAAAGGGGGTGGAAAACTCGCCTGCTGAACAGCAATCAACCCATCGAAATCGGCCACGCCATAAGTACGGATAATCGCCTCAACGGGAGTATCGCCATCAAATACATAGAGATGTTTTCTCATGGCATCATGACCAATCCGTATACAAATCCGTCCGGCGGTCACGCCAGGTAGTGACAGAGCCCCGCTCCCGAACGACTGCCAACAGCGAGAGATCAAGATCAGCGGTCACAACCATATCGCCATTAATTTCCCCTTCGACGAGAATGCCTTTAGGCGGGAACGGCACATCATTAGGCGTAATGACAGCCGCTTGCCCGAAGTTTGCTCTCATAAAATCAACCGTTGGTAAGGCGCCAACCGTCCCTGTGGTTACGACATAGATCTGATTCTCAATCGTCCGGGCATGACACGTATACCGAACGCGATGGAACCCATGCCGATCATCCGTACACGAAGGAGCGAACAGGACATCTGCCCCACGGGCTCTGGCCATCCGCACGATTTCGGGGAATTCTACATCGTAACAGACCAGAATGGCAATCCGCCCCTTGTCTGTATCAAAAACCTGCAGAGAATCCCCCGCACCCATTCCCCATTCCTTTACTTCTGTCGGAGTAATATGCAGCTTCTTTTGCTCGCCAATTCGACCATCTGGATAGAACAAGAACGCTGTATTGAACAGCTTGTCCCCCTCAGACGTAATGTGCGTGCCGCCAATTAAATGCATGCCCGTTTGCTGAGCAAGTCCCTGAAATAAGTCGCGATACGCTTCTGTAAAAGAAGGCAGTGCCTCTATCGGCAACGCCTTGCCGTTCTCATCGCCAATAGACATCAGCTGTGTGGTGAACAACTCCGGGAACAGGACGAAATCCGCCTCAAACTCCTGAGCCACTTTCACATAATGCTCCACCTGTGCGGCAAACTCTTCAAAGCTGCTTATCGTATGTAAATGATATTGAACAGCGGATACCCGCATTTTCATGATTCCAACACTCCTCCACCACATTATTCTAACGACCCGGTTACAACCGAACCAATACCCTGCCTCTGACCTTACCTTCTAACACTAACTGCCCAGCCTTAGCAACCTCATCCAGCCGGACTTCCTTATATACCGTCTGCTCGAGCAGCCGTGGCTTCAGTTCCGTGGCCATCCGCTCCCAGAGCGTCTTTCTCACTGCTGACGGACAATAGACAGAATCAATCCCTAGTACATTCACGCCTCGCAGGATAAAAGGATACACCGTCGCCGCAAAATCCGCGCCGCCCGTCAATCCACTCAGCGCCACGGAGGCGCCGTACTTCATTCGACTGAGCACATGCGCGAGTGCCGAGCCTCCCACAGGATCAACCGCACCAGCCCAGTACTCCTTGCTGATTGGCTTACTTTCAGCAGGCGATAGCTCCTCCCGAGTTAGCACACGCGTTGCACCAAGCTCAAGCAAATACGCATGGTCAGCGGACTTCCCTGTGCTGGCCTCTACTTCATAACCGAGGGCGGCGAGCATCGAGACGCTGCTGCTGCCCACACCACCCGTAGCCCCTCGCACGAGCACGGGTCCCTGCTCCTTGCGCAGCCCATTCTGCTCCATTCGGTGAATGGACAGAGCTGCTGTCAATCCCGCTGTGCCAAGAATCATCGCTTCGCGATGGGTCAGTCCCTGCGGGAGCTGCACAACCCAATCGGCAGGGACGCGCGCATACGCGCTGAACCCGCCGAAATGCCCTGTGCCCAGCTCGTAGCTGGTCACGAGCACCTCATCCCCCTCGCGATAGCGGGGATCTGACGAGGCCACGACCGTACCCGCCAAATCGATGCCAGGTACCATCGGGTACTGGCGCAGAACTCGCCCCGATGGGCTGCAAGCCATCGCATCTTTATAATTAATACCGGAGTAAGCGACGCGGATCGTCACTTCCCCAGCGGGTAAATCCTCCATGCGCAATTGTTTTATTTGGCAAGAAAACTGATCCTGTATCCGCTCTACGACTATTGCGTTAAAGCTATCCATATTCGGCGCCTCCAAGCTATTTCTCATCGCTTCACTTGATTCTATTAGTTTACTAAATTTTGTATCTCCTTTCCATTCTTGTATCTCTTTGCATACCTTTGCGTTCCCTCACATTTTCCATGTGTTTCCTATGACCGCACGCAAGGATGTGATACCATTAAATCGACAAGTTTACTTATCATTCTACAAACACTGGAGTGCGACCCATGGATCCTAAACTAACCATGTTCATTTCACTTATCGCGACCTCGGGAGTTTTCACCGTCTTTCTATGCATGTATGCCTATATCAAACGCAAAGAAATCCCCGGTGCTTATACATTCGTCATCTATACGGCTACAGAAGCTATTTATATTTTTGCTCATGCTTTTGAAATGGCCAGCAGTACGTTAGCCGAAGTAAAACGATGGACGATTCTCGAATATATCGGCATCGGAGCGGCGCCTGCCATTGGTCTACTGATTGTCATGCAGTACGTTGGCATGAACTTGACTCGTAGTAAGATAGCAGCACTCTTCGTCATTCCAGCCATTACCTTCTTTATGGTGAGCACGAATGAATATCATCATTTATTTTATAAAGACATATATTTTCGCGAAAATGTCCCCTTCCCTACTACAGATATCGTCATCGGACAATATTACATCGTTCACGGCGCTTATATATTCGGATGTATGCTGGCAGCGGTCGTCTTGCTTCTACGCAGATGGCGTCAAACTAAAAAAGCCTACCGTTTACAGCTCATAACCCTAATCATGGGACAATTCATGCCAATGATCGGTGCATTCGTCTATCTGATGGGCATAACACCTTATGGCATTGACCCCGTACCCATGCTTCTTTGTATCACTTCTGCCATGTACATCTGGGCGATTGTGTCTACACGGATGTTGACGATTATTCCGATTGCAAAGGATCGTATTTTTGAAAGTATGCGTGAAGGTGCTATTGTGCTGGACTTCGCCGACCGACTGGTGGACTTCAACGGTGTAATTAACTCGATGTTTCCAGGACTAACAACCGACACACTTGGACTAACGCTCGATGAAGCTTGGATTCGGTTGGCGGGAAAACCGTTTCCCGTGGTGCGATCACAAGACGGTGCACAGGAGGAATTTAGTTGGCATGCCGCCGATGGCAAGGAATTCTATTACCAGATCCGCTCCTCCGTTGTACGGGGACGCAATGGGGAGCCGATCGGGAGCCTACTGATGCTGATCGACGTCACAGAGCAGAAACTGCTCCAAGATCAATTAGAACGGCTTGCCTATTATGATGGTTTGACGAAGCTGCTGAATCGAACGGAGTTTCTGCGTCGGGGTAAGATTATTCTGGAAGATGATCTGATTGGCGAGAAATCGACATGCATCCTGCTCTTCGATATTGATCATTTCAAGAAAATCAATGATACCTACGGTCACGATGTTGGCGATCTGGCTATTCAGCACGTGGTGCAGGTGGCCAGGCAAATTGAGGCAGATGTACCTAGTGTGCTGATTGCCAGGTATGGGGGCGAGGAGTTTGTCATCGCATTTCCTGCCTGCTCGCTGGATGAGGCGGCCTTTCTCGCCGAAAAGATTCGTGCAAAGCTCGCAGCTAAGCCGATGAGCGGCAGTTATGGAACAATTGCCATAACTGCGAGTTTCGGATTAACGCAGGCAAGCCATCGAGGAGAGTCTTTGGAGATGCTTTTGAAGCATGCTGATATGGCCTTGTATCAGGCCAAACGGGCGGGACGGAATCAGGTCCAAGTTTATGACGGTCCTGTGGAGGCAACGTTCGGCACCTCGCGGTGAGGAATAGCTGTAAAGAACTGTTCACCCTCACAGGGGGAGCATTAACTGTAAAAAAACCGTTCGCCCCCACGCGGTGAACATTAACTGTAAAAACTACAGCTAATGTTGACTGATTTCACCGATTTCTGAGTTTAACTGGAAAAAGTACAGCTAATTCCGGCATATGGAGCTATTTAGGCGGAAATGGCCTGAATTAGCTGTAGGAAATCCAGTTATTCGTCGCACCAAGGGAAAATGAGCTGGAATAGATGGAGAAAATCCAGTTAATTGGTTGGTGGCGGATTGGCAGATGCGGGGGCTTGGTGGAAGACTGATGGGTTTCGCGGGCAGCTAAGTTTGGTGAAGGACGAGTGTGTTGGCCAATATGGCGGGGTTAGTGAAGGATTGATGGGTTTCGCGGGCAGCTGAGTTTGGTGAAAGTACTGGTGCCTGCCGCACCAGTCCAAAAAGGGAGTTCCCCACCACGGGAACTCCCTTTCTATTTCTTGCCGGACTCCAAGTCCGTCCGTCAAAGCGAACTTGCTTCGCTGAATTGGCTCGCATACAAGTCATAGTAATGGCCGCGAAGCGCCAGCAGCTCTTCGTGCGTGCCGCGCTCCACGATCTCGCCGCCGTGGATGACCAGAATAGCACTCGCTTCGCGGATCGTGCTGAGCCGGTGGGCGATCACGAAGCTCGTTCGCCCCTTCATGAGCACGCCCATCGCCTGCTGGATGTGCTGCTCAGTGCGCGTGTCGACGGAGCTCGTCGCCTCGTCGAGCACAAGAATCGCGGGGTCCGCGAGAATCGCCCGCGCGATCGTGAGCAGCTGCCGCTGGCCCTGACTCAAGTTGCCGCCTCCGGCGGTCAACTTGGCGTCATAGCCGCTCGGCAGCTTGCGAATGAACCCGTCCGCGTTGGCAAGCTGCGCGGCGGCCTCCACTTCTTCGTCCGTCGCGTCCAAGCGGCCGAAGCGGATATTTTCTCGGATCGTCCCCGAGAACAGATACACATCTTGCAGCACAAGGCCGAGTTGGCTGCGTAGGCTATCTTTTTCCATATCGCGAATGTCGAGCCCGTCTATCGTAATTGAGCCCTCATTTACATCATAGAAGCGAGTTAGCAGATTGATGATTGTGGTCTTCCCTGCACCCGTGGGACCCACTAAAGCAATCAGATCACCAGGCTCCGCAGTAAACGAAACCTCATGCAGCGTGGGCACTTCGTCCGTATAGCTGAAGGAAACGTTTTGAAACACGACTTCCCCTTTGACATCCGTTAGTTGGACACCCTCTTTACTCGATTCATACTCCGTCTCATTATCCATCACTTCAAAAACTCGCTCCGCTCCCGCAATCCCCGACTGAATCATATTATACTGGTTAGCGAGATCGTTAATCGGACGGCTAAATTGCTTCGAATAGTTCAAAAAGCTAATAATTACGCCAACCATCGTCCATCCCCTCAGCACCATCCAACCCCCGATAGCAGCCAGTAAAATAAAGCTAAAATGATTGATCATATTCATGCTCGGTCCCATCATCCCCGAGAGCTGCTGCGCACCTGTACCCGCGACTCGAAGCTGCCCATTGATGGCAGCGAGTTGATCGACGGCAGCGGCCTCGCGTTGGAATGTTTTCACAACCTTTTGCCCAGAGATCGTCTCCTCAATTAAACCATTCAGTTCACCGAGCCGCTGCTGCTGCTCTTTGAACAAGCGTTGGGTATGTTTCGTGATTTGTTTGGTTGTGAAAAGCACGATCGGAACCGTGATTAAGGCGATGAGCGTAAGCCAAATATTCAAAGTAATCATCATGATCAAAGACCCGACAATCATAATGATACTGGTCATAATTTGCGTTAAATTTTGACTGAGCGTGGTCGCAACGTTATCGACATCATTGGTCGTTCGGCTCATAAGTTCCCCGTGAGAGGTCTTGTCAAAATAACTAATTGGCAGCTTGTGCAGGTGGCGAAAAAGATCCTGTCTCATTTGCCAAACGGTCCGCTGGGATACCCCAGCAATCAGATAGGATTGGATCCAAGATGCTGCCCCACTGACTACGTAACAACCGAGCAGCAAGAGGCAGAGTTCAAGTAGTCCACTCCGATCTCGCGGTATGATGTAATCATCAATGGCTCTACCGATTAAATAAGGTCCGAGCAAGGCAAGACCACTGCCGAGGACTGTCAAAATCGCAACAGTGATTAGTCCCGTACGTTGAAGCCTCAGATAATCCCACATTCGAAGGAGGGTTGCTCCGATGTTTTTTGCACGTGGTTTGCGCGTTTGCTTGTTAGCCATGCAGAGCCTCCTCCTTCCCTTGCTGGGAGTTGTAAATATCTTGGTACAGCAGGCTTGTCGCCAGCAGTTCCTCATGTGTTCCTCGTGCAGCGATGCGCCCCTCATCTAGGACTAGGATTTGATCGGCCTGCAAAACAGAGGAAACGCGCTGGGCGATAATAATACGTGTGCTGCCTGCCATCAACGCTTGCAGAGAACGCTGGATGCGTTTCTCCGTACCTAGATCAATAGCACTCGTGCTGTCATCCAGCACAAGTAAGGGGGATCGTAGAAGCAAGGCCCGAGCTATCGCTATTCGCTGCTTTTGACCGCCGGATAGGTTCACACCCCGTTGTCCCAACTTGGCTTCATAGCCTTCAGGTAGCTTGGAAATAAAGCTATCCGCCTCTGCTGCTTGGGCGACTGCCACCATCTCTGCCTCCGATGCTCCTGGTTTGCCGAAAAGAATATTGTCGCGAATCGTCCCGCTAAACAGAATGGACTGCTGCAGCACGATACCAATCTGGCTACGCAAGTGCTCAACTGGCAGTTCTTTCACATCAACGCCATTTAGACGAATATGTCCGCTGGACGCATCATAGAGTCGCGGGATCAAGCTGACCAGCGTGGATTTACCTGAACCTGTCGCCCCGAGTATGCCAATCGTTTGACCTGGCAATGCCTTGAACGAAATATCATGAAGAACTGGCTGATCGGGAGCTGCTTCATACACGAATGAAACCCGGTCGAATTCTAACTCGCAGCCCATCACAGGTGATGTTAGGGGAGATTGCTGAGTTTCAAGTTTCTCTGATTTAGGTCCATCCTGATCCTGAGCAGGCTCATTCGGATCTACCTTCGTATCCAACACTTCTCGGATTCTTTCGGCGGAAACCTGCGCACGGGAAATATTCATCAGCGTATTCGTTATGGATACAAGCGAAAACAACACTTGGCTGATATAGATGATGAATGCGGCCAAATCGCCGATGGCCATCGAACCGCTCCATGTTTGAGCACCTCCGAACCAGAGAACGGCAACAATGCTTATGTTCAAAATCAACGTCATCAGCGGCCCGCTTGTAGCCAAGGCGCGAGCAGAGCTAAGGCTGGCGTTCAGCAGGTCCGTGTTCGCTTGGCCAAATCGGGTACGCTCGAAGGCGGCGCGTACAAAAGCTTTGATCACACGAATTCCCGTCGTGCTCTCTTGCATAACCGTGTTTACGCGATCAATCTTCGTCTGCATTTGACGAAAAAGTGGTGTAGAGCGTTTCATCAACAGATACAAAATAACAAATTGAATCGGAACGACGGCTAGCAAAATCAAGGAAAGTCGAGGTGAAATCACCACAGCCATGATCAAGCTTCCGATTAGCAGCGACGCTTCACGCGTAAATTGGCGAAGTAAAATTTGCAGGATGTTCAGCATTTGCATCACATCGCTGGTCAAACGAGTGATCAGTGAACCGGTCGAGAATGTATCCAATTGTCGGAACGACAAGGATTGGACCTTCTCGAATACGCTTAGCCGCAGGTCAGCGCCGAAACTTTGGGCAGCCTTCACTGTGAAAAATGTACAGCCCACGCCACCGATCAGGCCAACAACGGCCACGCCTAGCATATGTATGCCTGTGGACCACACTAAGGCAAGATTACCTTCGGCGACCCCGTGATTGACTATAGTCGCCATGAGACGGGGCTGTGATAAATCCATACAAACCTCCATCACCATTAGCAAGGGAGCGAGCAGCGTTATGAACCAATACGGTTTAACAAACGATCGTAGTTTCCACATAACAGGATATCCTTTCTTTTTGTTTGTCAGCTAACTAAATTACTCCTCTTTGGGACGGAGATTGTCTTTCATTTGAAGGAGAAGACGACGGAATAACAGTTTTTCTTCAGGTAAAAAATGCGCAAAAGTCATCTCATCCGCTGTCTGGATCGCTTCTTTAACATGAACGGTGACTTCCTTGCCCTTCTCAGTCAGGTAGACACGTGTAACCCGTTGATCGTTCTCGTCAGGACGGCGCTCGACAAGGCCGGTTTTCTCCATGCGGTCCACCATTACGGACAAGGTAGCGCGTTTATTATGAATGCGAGCCGCAAGCTCGCTATGGCTAAGTCCGTCCTCTACGGACAAAGCAAGCAGTAACGGAGGTTGCCCCGGATAAACATCATAGGGATGAATGATTTGATCAATCGTATGTCTGTGCATTTTCAGCAAATGTGACATCAAGTGGGTAAGTGATTCTGGATTATGGTGGTGACGTGACAATGAAACGCCCTCCTTTTTAGTTAGTCGGCTAATTAATATTTTAGGTAGCGCTGTGCGTCCTGTCAATACGATATTTTCCATTGCACGTGGATGAATGGGCAAGGTGATAGAAAGTTTGAGTTAATCAGAGAGCTCACGCGGGCGGATTGTGGAGGATCGTGCTTCTGGGGGCGAGGGCTAGTTGGCAGTACTAGCTTGTTGCTGGTGAGGTAGGATGGGTGGTTTTGGTGCGTCTGGTGCTGGGCGACGGAGGTAGGAGTAATTAGCTTGTTGCTGGTGAGATAGGATGGGTGGTTTTGGTGCGTCTCATGTTGGTGGGCTGGGAGTAATTAGCTGGTTGCTGCTGAGATAGCATTGGTGGATTTGGTGCGTCTCATGCTGGGATGCGGGGTGGAAGTAATTAGCTTGTTGCTGGTGAGGTATGATTGGTGGAATTGGAGCGTCTCATGCTAGGAGGCGGAGGTGGAGTAATTAGCTTGTTGCTGGTGAGGTAGGATGGGTGGATTTGGTGCGTCTCATAATGGGAGGCGTGGGTTGGCAGTAATTAGCTTGTTTCTGGTGAGATAGGATGGGTGGATTTGGTGCGTCTCATGCTGGGGTGCGGAGGTGGGAGTAATTAGCTTGTTGCTGGTGAGATAGGATGGGTCGGATTTGGTGCGTCTGGTGATGGATTCGGAGTATTTGAGTAGCTCGGCCACCAATTAGATGGAAAATATCCATCCAATTTTTCCATTTTCCTCACAAATTTTGGATTAGTTGGATTTTTTACATCTAATTCCTCCCATATAGCCCCACATTGGATAATCGAAGGAAATTAGATGTAGGTTTTCCAGTTAATCTCCAAACTCAAACGTTTTCCTTAGGATTAGCTGTAGGTTTTCCAGTTAGTCGGCAATGGGAGGCGAGGAGCACGGGGCACAAGTCACGGGACACCGGTCACGGGACACGGGAAACGGGAGGGATCCTGTACTCCCGGATCCCTGACCCCGCGCCACCTCGCGGCGCGCGCAACAAAAAAATCCCTGGTCCACCGACCAGGGATTCCGCTCTAACCTACTGCTGCGCGAAGCCCACCGCAGCCAAAAACCGTCCGAACGCCGCTTGCCCGGCTTCGTCTCTCTTGAAGACGCCTGCGTCGAGCAGGACGTCCATGAACTTGCTGCCGACCTCGGTCTGCAGCACCGAACTCGCCGCGTCCGCCTTCAGCGACGCGCCATGCTTCGCGAGCAGCGCCGCGATCCAATCCGCATGCTTATGCAGCGGATGGCTCGGATCGCTCAGCTCGCGGCTGAGCTCGGCTTCGCCGGTGAGCAGCTTGGCGATATCCGCCAGCTCCTGTTGCAGGCGGCCTGGCAGCACCGCCAGCCCCATAACCTCAATCAAGCCGATGTTCTCCTTCTTGATGTGGTGCAAGTGCTGATGCGGATGGAAAATCCCATCCGGATGCTCCGCGCTGGTGCGGTTGTTCCGCAGCACCAGGTCAAGCTCGTACTCACCGCGCGCATTGTTGCGGGCGATCGGGGTGATCGTGTTATGCGGGATCCGCTGTCCGTCCTTCTCGCTGAACGCGAGGACTTCCGCTTCCGCATCGCTGTAAGCACGCCAGTCGTCGAGCAGTTTGCTAGCCAGCTTGTACAGCTGTTGCTTGTTGTGCCCGCTCAGGCGAAGCACTGACATCGGCCATTTTACAATTGCGGCCTTCACACCAGCAAAATCCGCATGTGAGAATGCTTTCTCACTTGGCGCTTTTTCCATTGGGAACTTGTGACGTCCCCCTTGGAAATGATCGTGGTTCAGGATGGAACCCCCAACGATCGGCAGGTCCGCATTGGATCCGATGAAATAATGCGGGAACTGTTCGATGAAGTCCAGCAAACGGTAGAACGTATTTGCCGTTGTTTTCATTGGAATATGCTTCTCATGGAAGATGATGCTGTGCTCGTTATAATACACGTAAGGCGAATACTGCAGGTACCACTTCTCACTATCTAGTTCAAGCGGAATAACGCGCAGATTCTGTCTAGCCGGGTGATTCACACGGCCTGCATAGCCCAGATTGTCTACGCAAAGTAGACAGAGGGGGTAGCTGCTTTGTGGCAGCGTTTTGAGCAGCGCAATTTCCTTCGGATCTTTCTCCGGCCTGGAGAGGTTGATCGTGATTTCCAAATCCCCGTACGCCGTTTCAGCACGCCAATAAGCATTCTTGGCAATACGATCCATACGAATGTAGTTGGAATCAATGGATTGCTTGTAGAAATAAGCCGTCGCCGCTTCCACACTCTGCGTTTTGGCGATTTTCCAGAATTCACTTACCACTTCGGAAGGACGAGGCATCATGAGTCCCATGATGCGAGCGTCTAGCAAATCGCGGTATGTCATCGTGTTCTCTTCCAGTAGTCCTGCTTCCCAAGCGGCATCCAGCAGCTCTTCCAGCAAGCCAACGGGACTGTTCAATTTCTCCGCAGGCACTTCCCCTTGGAAAGGCTCCGCCAGACCGAACAAATCCAGCAAGGCATTGCGTGAAGTATAGACGTCCAGCTGTTCGATCAACCCATTCTGAGTAGCGAATTGCAGAAGTCTTTCTATTGTTAACGCTGCAGATTGCGGCGTTTGTAATGTGCGTTCCATATTGCCACTTCCCTTTCTTATGAGAACCTCAACCTCGCGGCGCGTTAAACGTTCACTTCAGCCGCGTACCCTTTCGGGTGCTTCTGGTGCCAGTTCCACGCGCTCTCGATGATCGCTTCCAAGGAATCCAACGCTGGCTTCCAGCCAAGCTCGGCTCTTGCACGTTCTGAAGATGCAATCAACGTTGCCGGATCTCCCCCTCTACGAGGTTCAACAACCGCTGGGATTGCATGCCCTGTGACTTTGCGCGCGATATCGATCACTTGCTTCACCGAGAAGCCTGTGCCATTCCCAAGGTTATAAATGTTGCTGTCCGCACCGCCGCGCAGCTTCTCTACCGCAAGCACGTGTGCACTCGCTAGATCGCTAACGTGAATGTAGTCACGAACGCAAGTACCGTCTTCTGTTGCGTAATCCTCGCCGAAGATCGAGATATGCGCTCTTTGACCCAGCGCTACCTGCAAAATAATCGGAATCAGATGCGTCTCAGGGCTATGGTCTTCCCCAATTTTGCCACCTGCATGGGCGCCAGCTGCATTAAAGTAGCGCAGCGACACATATTTGATACCATGCGCAGTATCGAACCATTTCATCATTTTTTCCATCGCTAGCTTCGTCTCTCCGTACGTATTCGTTGGCAAGGTACGATCGCTTTCGAGGATTGGAATATTCTCAGGCTCGCCATACGTAGCAGCCGTTGAGGAGAATACGATGCGCTTCACGCCGTATTGCGTCATTTTTTCAAGTAAACATAGGGTTCCGTACACGTTATTGTGGTAATATTTCGCTGGATTGGTCATACTCTCACCAACGAGTGAATTCGCTGCAAAATGAATGATGGCATCGATATTATTTTCAGTAAAAACCGTATCCATGAACTCACTGTCGCGCAGATCGCCAACGTATAGTTTACCGCCTAGCACTGCGTCCTTGTGACCTTGCTGCAAGTTATCGACGATAACGACTTCTTCACCTTTGGCCAGAAGCTCTGCTACCGCATGCGATCCAATATAGCCCGCTCCACCTGTAACTAGAATTGCCATTTTACAACGCCTCCTCAAGTTGCTCTACACCGTTGCCAATATCGCAAACATAGAAGCTTGGTGTAAGCCCTGTAATGCCCGTATACTCTGCGCCTACTTGGTCGATGAACATCTGAACGCTGTCTTCATGCACCAAGGAAACTGTACAACCACCGAAGCCTGCGCCCGTCATCCGTGCACCCAACACACCTGGCACCTTCAATGCCGCTGCAACCATCGTATCCAGCTCCAAGCCCGTTACTTCATACAGGTCGCGCAGGGAATCGTGGGAACCGATCATCAACTTACCGAAGGACTCAAGGTCATTCTTCTCAAGTACCTCGATGGATTTCAAAACGCGATCAATCTCTTCAACAACATGCTCAGCTCTACGACGAACCGTTTCGTCTGGGATCAGGTGTTTATATTCGTTAAACTGCTCAAGGGTCAATTGCCCAAGCAGCGTGATGTCTGGGAATTGCTTTTGCAAGTAAGTAACTGCCTGCTCACATTGGCTTCTTCTCTCATTGTAAGCGGAGTCGACGAGACCTCTACGTTTATTCGTGTTGCCGATCACAAGCTTATAGCTGCCGCTTTGAAAAGGAACATGACGATACTCGAGCGTATCGCACATCAAGAGGATCGCGTTGTCTTTCTTACCATTTGCTACAGCGAATTGATCCATGATGCCGCAGTTCACGCCAACGAATTGGTTCTCTGTTTCTTGCGCAAGCAGCGCGATTTTCACCGTATCGATCGGATATTTTTCTAATGTCAGCAAGCTGAAAGCTGTCACAACCTCGATGGAAGCTGAGGAGGAAAGACCTGCACCATTCGGGATTTCACCGTGGAACAAAAGATCATAACCTTGCGTCACTGGAAAACCTGCCTTCGCTAAGTGTACGAAGATCCCTTTCGGATAATTGATCCAATCATCTTCTTCTTGGTAGGACAAGTCGTCTATGGAAATTTGTTTGCGTAGTGCCAAATTCGTAGATGCGAAGCCGATTACACGATCTTGTCTAGGACGAATGATCAAGGTCGTTCCGAACGTCAGAGCTGCCGGGAATACGTAACCGCCGTTGTAATCCGTGTGCTCGCCGATCAAATTCACTCGACCAGGAGCGTGAAATACTGCGATTTTCGCAGCCGTTTCTCCGTAAATTTCAATAAACGTGTCTTTAAGTGCTTGCAAATCTGCCATGTGTGGCACCGCCTTTAGTGGTGTTGGATGTTTGTTTGAATGCTGTTCGAAATGTTGCTTGTGTAAGTTTGTAGCTTAAGTATAAAAGATATGCCATGGATTGGCTATGGAGGCATGTTATTTCAACATGGAAAAATGTGATTTATGGATTCCGTTTCATGTTAGATTTATGATACAGTGGAAGAAAAGAATGGACTTCGAACGGAGATGAGAAAACGTCATGAATAAGCCAGAGAGCTATTATGTCGTATCGAACCCCCTTCGGGCTGGGGAGAGCGATTTCACGGTGTTATTCGCAGGGGAAAGCCAGACCAAGCCTGAGCATCGCCTGGGACCGAAAGTATATGACTACTACTTAATTCATTATGTCATATCGGGTCGCGGCGTATTCTCTTCACATGGAGAAGAGTATGCAATTGGCGCTGGCGACAGTTTCGTCATAGAGCCCGAACAGTTAATTAGCTACGTCTCCGATGAGATCGAACCGTGGCGCTATTGCTGGATCGCCTTTACGGGCACGCAGGTAGCGAAACTCGTCAGTGAGGCGGGCCTCACGCCAGCGAACCCCATCATCCATATTTCGCGCAAACGGCACATCCCTGTGCTTTTTCGCCAGATCCAGCAAGCGCTCAAATCCAAGAAATCGAACGCGCAGCTCAAGGCCACAGGCTACCTCAGCTTATTGCTGGGCGAATACTGCGAAGCCCTATCTGCCCCCGTGGTAACAGGATTGGTCGCGGAAGACGAAAGCGACCGCATCGTACAGCAAGCGATTCACTACTTATCCACACAATATGCGGAGCCCATCACCATCGAGATGATGGCTGAGAGCTTGGGCTATAATCGTGCTTATCTATCGCGCATGTTCAAGCGACACACCAAGGTGACGCCGGTAACGTTCCTGCTTAAGCTGCGCGTAGACAAAGCACGCTTGCTGCTGCGGGAACGGCTGGAACTCACCATCGAGCAGATCGCGGCGTCAGTAGGCTTCTATGACCCGCTGTACTTCTCCAAGCAATTTCGGCGCTGGTATGGCGTCTCGCCGAGTGAGTATCGGAGTCAGATTAAGTTGCTCTGATTCTCGGCAGCCCTCGAAATATGAACCTTATCACAAATGGTGGTAAAGCGGAGAGTAGCATTAATGGTGAGATTAAATAGAAAATAACAAAGATGCGACCGAAACGCATCAACGAATAAGCAAGGAGCTATTCAATAAGCCCACCTTGCTTTTTCGTCTCGCCGCCCAGCAATATTGATGCCAGCTGAGTTCGGTTTTTCAGTCCGAATTTTGCCAGCATTGCATTCACATGCTTCTTAACCGCTGCCTCACTGATATAAAGAGAGGCAGCAATCTCTCTATTCGTACTTCCTGCCAAAAGAAGCTGAGCCACATCCCTTTCTCGTTTCGTTAGCTCGTTCAGATGAACCTTGGGATTATTCGGATGGACTTTATCAGGAAGCGAGAGCTGTCTTGAGTCGTCTCCCTTCATTCCGATCATTCGCTTCACATAAGCTCTTAGCTTGTCATTTCGCGTATCCAACCAGTAGGTTGAAGCCGGTCTCGGCATCCTGTAGTCATTGTGCTCCGCTCCCTGAATTTTCTTGAACCCGAGTCCCAGCATAGCCTGTTCATAATAGTCCAGCGGAGGAGGAGAGGCTACGATCAGATTGCCCGCCAATACATATTCGAATAGATGAATGATGATGTCCGAGCGAATTTGCTCGTTTTCCAGATCCTCTACATCAACGCTTAGTAAATACCAAGCCCTACCTTGAGCAGCAGCAACGGACAACTGCTGCCGTTGATCTTGGGGCATCGACTGGAATAACGCTCTTGAAACCGCGGCAGATGCGAGATAGTCCCATGTTTGCGAATTTACCGCCACAACTGTAAATACGCCAATTATACGTCCCGCAACGTTACGCAGCAATTGAACGGACCAATTACAGTCTGATATGTTTAGCGCGTCCGACCAGTTCACTGCCGACAATCGGAGCAGGCTTTCTTCCGGTGTAAAAGAGAATCGGTATAACGCCTGCGATTCCGGGTCAGAGCAGAGGACATTCCATGCACTGGGGCGTTTTTTTCTTCCTGCAATATATGCTTCAAGTTCCTGCGAATTTTGTGCATTAAGCGGTTCGCGATAATTCGGCGAGGAATGCGAATGGCGGTAGTGTGCTCTCAGGATTGGGTTGCCGGTGTAATGCAGCAGCTCAGCAAGCTCTTTCGAAATGTTCTTTCCTCGCGTAATGCCGTCTTCAATTTTTTTCTCAACGAAGGCAACTGCGATTCGATTATACTGTTCGAACTGTTCCGGCATGCGCTCGCGGAATGTTCGGCGCATATTTTCCCAAACAATCTCGTGTAGCCGCCATCCACCCGTCGAACGGCTCACGAAGGAGAGCTTGATCAACTGATCGAAGGCAGCAGTGCTGATCGGATTCCCGAGTAACTCCTCAAGCAGTTCTTGATGGAAGGTTCGTACTGCGGAAGAAGCAAATAACAACCGTCGAAGCTCATCATTTGATGCTTCCAGCAGCCAATGATCCAACATGGCTTCTATTGGCTCTTTCTCGGCAAGAGAGGAGAAGTCCAGCGATCCTGCCAACTCATTGGGTGCAGGAGCAAGCAGAGAGACGGCAAGTGGATGACCTAACGTCCGAAGCCATACGGCATTTATTGCCTCCTCGCTTGTAATTCCCCAATGCAGCAAATACTGCCGAATCTCCTCGTAGGTTAGCGAAGAAAGCGGCAGCCGTACGATCAGCTTCTTCCAGGCAGAAAACCTCCAGGGTCCCTCAAGCGGATAACGTCCTGCCACAACGATAAGGACATTCGTAGGCAAGTGAGGAAAGTAACAGGTACGCATCCAGTAGTCGAGAGCGCCTGCTTCCTCGTATCCATCAATCAGTAGTACAACCTTTTTATCTTCGGGCAATCGATTGAGCTCCTGAAGGCTCTGACTAGATGCTGTCTCATTGTTATGATTCATGACTGTTTCCATTCCATGCAGAACAGCCCGATCAAATGCTGCGGAATCGCCGTTTATCTCCTGCAGATTAACCTGTATGGGAATAGCATTCATTTCTTCAGCTATCAAGGCCAAGCAGGTCAGCAAATAAGTTTTGCCAATGCCAGCTGTCCCGAACACGTTGAGAATCCGTTCCGTCCGGTCGGAGAGAGTGTTCACAAATTGCTGAAAAAGCCCTGTCTCGAACGAACGCCCCACGAATTGGTCGAACATAAGATTGTTCAACCGCTCACCGATCGTTTGCCGCATAGCATCATCACTCCATTTCGCTATATTTTTATCTAAAAGTATACCCTCAACGTAAACGAAAGGGTAGCCTCAACTCGACTTTTCTGTAGTACCGTTAAGAAAGCGGAATGACAAGGAGGTTATTGTAAATGAATATTATATCAGGAAATAGGCACAGCTCTGTAAAAGGAGCAGGAGAAATGCTTTCGGGATCAGACATTCTATTGCGCACGTTGCTTGCGGAAGGAGTTGAATGTGTGTTCGGATATCCTGGAGGGGCGGTTTTGTACATTTATGATGCGATGCATGATAACCCGGAGTTTCGCCACTTGCTGACACGCCACGAGCAGGGGGCAATTCACGCTGCGGATGGCTATGCTCGCTCCACTGGCAAGACAGGAGTTGTCATGGCGACTTCCGGTCCTGGTGCTGCTAATTTGGTGACCGGTATTGCAACAGCCTATATGGACTCGGTGCCACTTGTCGTAATTACCGGCAATGTATCGTCTGACCTGATTGGAACCGATTCGTTTCAGGAGGTTGATATTGTTGGCATCACCCAGCCAATAACTAAGCACAGCTATCTGGTTCAGCAAGTGTCCGATCTTGCTCGAACTATCAAAGAGGCGTTCCATATTGCCGCAACCGGACGTAAAGGTCCCGTTCTGATTGACATCCCTAAAGACATAAGCGCAGCCATGACGGAATTCATATTACCCGATCAAGTCTCGGTTCCAGGTTATACGACTGAGCTTGAATCGCTAACTGTCGATCAAGACGCCGTAGTGCGGCTTGCTTCAGCTTTAAAGGATAGTAAAAAACCACTGTTGCTAGTAGGAGGGGGCGTCATTCAAGCTGAAGGCAGTGAAGCTCTCCTTGGTTTCGTAGAGCGCACGGGAACGCCAGTGACAACAACCTTGCTTGGATTGGGAGTAATACCGGCGGAGCATGAGTTATGGTTGGGCATGCCCGGCATGCATGGCACCTACGCGGCGAATCAGGCTCTGCTGCAATGCGATCTTTTAATTGCCGTCGGGGTCCGCTTTGACGATCGTGTCACAATGAGGCTGGACAGCTTTGCACCCCAAGCGAAGGTAGCTCATATCGACATAGATGCGGCGGAAATTGCCAAATTAGTACCTACCGCGATCTCAATAATAGGTGATGCCAAGGTGGTCTTGGAGCAACTGAATCGAAGTATTCCCGCCGATAATGTAGAGAAGAAGGAATGGACCGATAAGCTCCAGAAATTAAAAACGGACTACAGGCTTCGGTTCAAGTCATCCGATAAAGAGCTGAAGCCACAATATGTGATTGAAATGATTTCGCGGACGACGGGTGGAGAGGCTATCATTACAACAGATGTAGGGCAGCATCAAATGTGGACAGCACAGTATTACCAGTTTCGGAAGCCCCGTTCCCTGATTACATCAGGAGGATTGGGGACGATGGGCTTCGGTTTTCCTTCAGCAATTGGAGCACAAATCGGCAACCCGAACACCACCGTCATCTCTGTAAATGGTGACGGCGGAATACAGATGTGTTCCCAAGAGCTTGCAATCTGTTCAATACACAATATTCCCGTGAAAATCATCATTCTCAACAACCGAACCCTCGGCATGATTCGTCAGTGGCAGGAACTGGTCTATGAGGGGCGCTATAGCCATATCGATTTGTCCGGCAGCCCGGATTTTGTCAAGCTAGCTGAAGCTTATGGAGTCAAGGGTCTTAGAGCGGAAACCCCGGCACAAGCCGAGAGTGTGTGGCAAGAGGCTTTGTCAACTGAGGGACCTGTGCTGATCGATTTTATCATCCCTCGTGACGAGCTTGTTTATCCAATGATCCCGCAAGGAAAAGGATTGCAGGATATCATTCTGGGACCCGATATTGGAGGAGAAACAGATGGAAAATAGAAGACTGCTGTCGGTTTTGGTGAATAATACGCCGGGCGTGCTACAGAGAGTGGCGGGTTTATTTTCACGGAGAAGCTATAACATCGAGAGCATTACTGTTGGATCATGCGAACAGGAAGGGCTTTCGCGTATGATCGTTGTTGCCAGAGGGGACGATGGACAATTTCAACAAATGTGCAGCCAGCTAAACAAATTGATCGATATTCTACATGTTATCCAACTGCAAGATAGAGCGCTAGTGAGCCGCGAACTAATGCTGGTAAAGCTCAAAATGGAGCCCTCCAAACGTTCGGAGATTCAAAGCCTAACGGAAACATTCCGCTGCTCCGTTATCGATGTGAGCCTAAGTACAATAATTGTGCAAATCGTTGGTGATCCAGAAAAAAATGATGCATTCCTTCAACTGCTCCATCCATACGGTATAGTTGAGATAACTCGTACGGGCGAAACAGCCATGAACCGGGGATAGTCAGCTTCAAATTCGCTCGTCCATTTATGGATAATTTGGTTAAACAAGTCCATGATACTGGTCAAACAAGAGCATCCCCGCATATTTTGCCTGTAACTCTTCGTATAGA
Organism: Paenibacillus qinlingensis; assembly: GCF_013204845.1. GTDB lineage: Bacteria > Bacillota > Bacilli > Paenibacillales > NBRC-103111 > Paenibacillus_E > Paenibacillus_E qinlingensis. The sequence goes on along the minus strand of NZ_JABMKY010000024.1, from coordinate 78,479 downwards.
TGAAATAATCCCCAAACGAATGGGATCTCTGGTAAAGGGTTTATCTTACACATGAAAAATAAAAACAGCGGCAGCCTAGGACTTCATTTCTCGTCCATAGCTGCTGCTGTTTCTTTGATTAGCATTAGTCTACCACTCTTTATTTTTCTTGCGCATTTGCTGCCAAATACCCTTTAATAGCTTCATTAACCTGCGCCAACCTGCTCTCCGCGGTTTCCAAAAGATCCTCGAGCAACCCGATAGAACCCTGATGGATCGCCGTTTGAAGCTCATCCGACGTATGACTGAGCGGTGTTGCTCCGATGTTGGAAGCTACACCTTTCAGCGTATGAGCAAGTAGCAGAGCTTCGGAGAAGTCTTTTTCCTTAATCGCCTCACGCATCCCCTCTATGGCATTCGCATGGTTCACAACAAACTTGTTTAATATTCGCTCATAGAGGTTCGTATTCTGTCCCAGACGTCCCAGGGCCTCTTCTGGATTCAGTGCAGGCAAAGCCTCGATTTGCTTCGCTGCTGCGACTTCTGCATACCCTCTCACTCGCGAGCTCTGAATCGTCCGCTGTAAGACACTAAATAACTGAATAGGTTCAAATGGCTTCGAAATATAAGCATCCATGCCTGCTTCCAACACTTGTTCTTTAACCCCTTGCATCGCATCGGCTGTCATTGCAATAATCGGTGTTTCTTGATCAAAATCTCGGATATTTCTAGTGGCTTCAAACCCATCCATTAAGGGCATCTGCAAATCCATTAAGATCGCATCATATCGCTTAGTTGACGCTCTCTTCAGCGCTTCGATGCCATTCTCTGCTACGTCTACACGAATATCCATCTCCTGAAGAATGGCCTGTGCCACCTGTTGATTGATTTCATTGTCTTCCACTAGCAATACCTCGTTGTTACGGAGCATGTGCAGTTTTTTGGCTTCATTCTCACCCTGTGGCGATTGGATCTTCATCTGTAGTTGTTCTTGGAACAAGTTCGTTATTTGGTTATATAACTGAGACTGGCTCATTGGATAGTAGAGCACCTTTTTCACAGACGACGTCTGAGAGTTCAGCCCAAGCTCCGATTCATGATACGAACTGATCAGTACGATAACTTGCACAGGTGTCGCATACTCCAGCTTTATTTTCTCCGCCAAGGCGTGTGCCTTCTCATCCTGAAGGTTCCAATCAATCATAACCAGATCATAACGGCAGCTTACGCTAATTTGTTCCAGTGCGCTTTGAGCAGAATCTACGGCATTCACAATAAATTGGAACTGTTCCAATTGACTCTTCAGAACAAGCCGCATTTCCTCGTCATCGCAAATGAGAAGCACGCGCAGAAACTTCAAATAGGACGCTACTGGCGCACTGAATAAATGTTCCAAGCCTACTTCGAACTTCACTGTGAAGATGAAGGAACTCCCTCTCCCAAGTTCGCTCTCGACATGAATCTCCCCTTGCATCAACTCTACGATACTCTTGCTAATGACTAGACCTAGGCCTGTTCCCCCGTATTTGCGGGTCGTTGACATATCCGCTTGTGTGAATCCGTGGAACAATAACGCTTGCTGCGCAGGTGTCATCCCAATGCCTGTATCCCGTATTTCAAATCGAAGCGAAACTCCACTTTCATCTTGTGAAGAAACACTTACCGCAATCTCAATTTCACCTTCATCCGTAAATTTCAAAGCGTTATTCACCAAATTGAGTAAAACTTGATTCAATCGGAATGGGTCGCCATTCAAGACTTGAGGTACCTCATGATGGATGGAGAAGTGCAGCTTCAACCCTTTCTCATACAGCGAAAATCCGATGATATTCGATATATTGCTCATAATTTCATACAAATCAAAATCGATGCGCTCCAGAACAATCTTCTTCGCTTCAATTTTCGAGAAATCGAGAATATCACTGATAATCGTCAACAAGCTTTTGGCCGAAAGTACCGTCTTCCCTACGTAATCCTTCTGCCGCTCGGTTAGATCTGTTTGCTGCAGTAAATAATTGAGTCCGATAATTGCGTTCATCGGCGTGCGGATTTCATGGCTCATATTCGCCAGAAATTCACTCTTCGCCCGGTTGGCAGATTCAGCGGACTCCTTGGCATCAGCAAGAAGCAGGTTCTTAGTTTCCAACTCAGATGTGCGTTCCTCCACTAATACTTCAAGATGATCTTTATACTGATTCAGCGTCTCTTCAGCCTGTTTACGTTCGGTAATATCGACACCCGCAAGAATAGCACCGCCAATCTCACCAGTCTCTTTCCATATCAAATTATTATTCCATCCGAGAAGGCGCTCTTCACCTGAGCTGACGATGATCACGGACTCGTAGTAATCAAGCGCTGGGTTGCCATCCATGATCCCCTGATAGTATCGCTTTCTTACATCCCATTGATCCTTCGGCACACAAATCTCAAACCAATTCTTACCGATGAGATCCGCTTCCTCATAACCCAGCATGGCGCAGCCTCTCCGATTCAACAACTCAATCCGGCAGTCTCGGTCCAGCACCACAACCATCACATCCACGAGATCGAGATAGCTTTGAGCTTTCTCTTTCTCCTTCATCAACTTCCGTTCGCCCTTCCTTCTCACAGAACGCGTCTGCAAGGCAAGAGCTGCCCCAATGGCAATCGCCACAATCGTAGAAATGCTCGCCATCCAAAGTACTAACTCACGCTGATTGGATGTGCGATCTACATCCTTTTGGGTTCCCATCAAATTATAATCAATCCACTTCTGTAAACTTGCATCGGCTTGTTCTCGACTCGGTGTAAGCATGTCCAACAAGCTCTTGCCCATGATGTAATTACCGGATTGGACAGCATCGATGATAAGCTGGCCCTTCTGCAAGTAATCTATCGTTTTATCTGACACTTCCAAATAAATCTGTCTTTCACTTTCAGAGTTGATGAAAAACTCATAGCTTCGATACTTCTCATCAAACTGTCGACGAATATCCTGATAAGAGGTGATTACGGTAAGAAGGGCATTCTTATCCGTTTCAAGTAACATTTTATGCAGGAGAACTCTTTCCTGAGTAATGAGCTCTTGCATCACTACAATTCTAGCAATACTCGGCATCCAATTCGTCTTAACATGGTCAAGGGTCCCCTTCAGAGCAAACATCTGATAGAAATTCGTCCCAATAACTGCTATTAATAAAGCTATGATGATGATAAAAGTCCACATCGACTTCATCAAAGTAATCGCTTTCATTTTGACTCACCCCTCTCAGCCGATTATAACATAATGTCTATGTTTCTAGTGAAAAAGGCCAATCAGAATTTCCTGATCGACCTCCTAAATAGTTATCCTACCTCTCAACTGAGTTCATGGGACCTACACTCAGCGAGTTTTAAATCTAGAAAGCGATTCTTGCAGTTCTTGCGCCATTTGGCTTAAATCCTCTGCAGAAGCAGATATTTCTTCCATAGCAGCGAGCTGTTTCTCCGAACCTTTTGATATACCTTGACCATGCTCGTGGGACGCCTTTGTCATATAGACAATCTCGCTCATGGACGCTGATACCTCTTCTGTTCCTGCTGACATTTCCTGCGATGCTGCGGATACCTCTTGGATTTGGTCTGAGATTTCTTGGAACGCAACCGTCACACGATTAAAGACTTGTCCTGCTGCATCAATCAACTCGGATCCTTTCTCCACGTCCTTCACGCCATTGTTCATCGCTTGTACCGCTCTCACTGTCGATGATTGAACCTCGCGAATCAACTCAGAGATATCCTTCGCCGATGAAGACGACTGTTCAGCAAGCTTCTTCACTTCATTCGCTACCACAGCAAATCCGCGACCTTGCTCGCCAGCACGTGCCGCCTCGATCGAAGCATTCAACGATAGCAGTTGAGTTTGGTTCGTAATTTCGGTGATGACCGAAACGATTTCCCCAATCTTTTGCGAGTAGGCTTCGAGTGCTCTCATATCTTCGGCTGATTTGCCAACCGATTCATTAATAAACTTCATCTGTTCAACAGCCTGATTAATAGCGATGCGCCCTTGCTGTACTTCCATCATCGACGTATGAGAAGCTTCGGTCACAACAGAGGAAGATTCAGCAATTCGCTGAACGCCTACCGCCATTTCGCCCATTGCAATCGACGTTTGCTCAGCTCCCATCAGTTGACCCTCACTCGCATTGAATACCTCTTGCATAGACTCGACGATACGATTGGAAATGCCCACGGACTCCGTCGCAGCTGCCGTTAATTCCTCCGATGATGCTCCTAGCTGCTCAGCCGTCAAACTAGCTTTGCCTACGATATCCGAGAACGAATCCAACATTAGATTCATATTAAGGGCTAGTTGCCCAAGTTCATCACTGCGATTGATCGTAAGTCGAGGAGTCAAATCCCCCGTCGCTGCCTTCTTCACAGCCTCTGTAATAGCCAGAACCGGTTTCGTTGTCGCCGAAGATACCAGTAGTGCAATAGCGGCTACAACAATCGTCGTGATTACAGCCAGCCAAATGGATACATGATTCGCCGTTGTTACGGAGCCATATACTTCATCATCCACCACATTTGTAATTAAGCGCCAGCCTGTTGAGGGAATCGTATCGAAGCTAATTTCTCTCGCCACGCCATCATCATTTGTATAATTGAATCTTCCGCTCTTTTCCTTCAAAACCGTTTCTTGCAATTTCGCTACTTCCGACTTCGAAAGCACATCCGCGATATTCTTACCTGCTAGTTCTTTGCTCGGATACGTTAACAGTCCACCACTAGGAGACATTAAGTAGCCATATCCGGTTTCGCCTATTTGAATCGTATCGGTGTAAACAGTGAGGTTACCAGTCGTTAGGGGAGTGAACATGCCGCCAATAAAATTCTGCTTATCATCGAGCATCGGGACAAATAAAACAATGATGTTTTTCCCACTTGTCTTACTGACGAGGAGATCCGTACTCACCGGCTGCTTCGTTTGTTTGGCTTGCTTGATGTAATCACGATCGGATACAGAAATTTTCTGTCCTGCTGAGGTTAGCGCCATTTCATCTTTATTTACATAAACGTACTGTTCGACGTCTTTGTTGGCTTGTTCGAATTTGAGGAGTGTTTTGATGATTTCCTTCTCATTCCCACTCTTGATCTCCTCAAACTTCAGCATTTCTTTCAGAATAGAAATTTGACGCTGGATGGAGTAATCGATGGCCGTAACATTCGCTTTCAGAATACTCTCTTCCTTGGAGTGAACTTCATCATTCACCACATTTTTTAAATAATAGGATGAAAAAACGGTACTAAATAACATCGGTACTAACGCGATAACTAGAAACATAATCGTCATTCTTGCTCTGAACGAAGTAAAGGAGACAGCCTTCACCCACCCTTGTACATGCATTCCTCGTTGCGTATTCATTTTCTCTTACTCCTCCTACATGCTAATTGCTTCTCTATATTGGGTCACACAAATTTGTTTCCACCAAAAACTGGTATCTTAGAAATTCAGACTCGCTTCGACATTTTCCTTCAAAATGCGACATTAGCAGATCATGACTGCTCCTCTTTACACCCTGTTGGCTATTGCGACTCTGATGCCCTCAAGCAAATAACTGGAAAAACTCCATTTATTTTTCAAGTAATTCTCTCCAAATTCAACTTAGATGGAAAATATGTAGTTAATTCCACCTAAAACGCCTCAAATATCAACATTGATCAAAATTAGCTGTGCTTTTTACAGTTAATCGAACAAAAGCGAGAATTAGGGCTAAATTAGCTGTATGAAATCCAGTTAATCTATTCGGGATGTTTGAGATGATCAGGGTGCTCGGGGAGGGTGTTACTCGACCAACATAATGCGCACAAAAAAGCACCATCACAGGATCACCCCCATGATGGTGCTTATTCATTCAACTATCTCTTACCCGGATCGTACGGCTCACCCAATGCGGATGGAGCTTTCGCGCGGCCCACAGCTCCTGCCAATACTAGGATTGTCAGTACGTAAGGCAGCATGTAGAGGAATTCCTGCGGAATGTCTTTAGAGAAATCGAACAACCGCATGAAATTGTTGAGCGCTTGCGCCATTCCGAAGAATACCGCGGCGCCCAGTGCGCCAAATGGATGCCATTTACCAAAAATCATCGCCGCCATAGCAATAAAGCCTTGACCCGAGATCGTGTTATGCGAGAACGCACTTGTTGTCGTTAACGTAATCGTCGCCCCGCCAAGTCCTGCTAGCAGACCGCTGATTAAAACAGCTACATAACGGATGCGTTTCACCTTAATCCCAACGGTATCTGCGGCACTTGGATGCTCACCTACAGCACGCAGACGCAGGCCGAATGGTGTTTTGAACAGCACGTACCAAGTTGCGAACACGAGTATTAACGCAATATACGTTGTTGGATAGGCCGTAAAGAAGGCATAGCCGATATAAGGAATCTTCGAGAGAAGCGGAATTTCCCATTTGGAGAATACATCGTTTAAGGTTTCAGTTTGACCTGCACCATTGAACAATACTTTCACCAAGTACAACGTTACGCCAGCTGCCAAGAAGTTGATGACCACGCCGCTGATAACTTGGTTCGCTTTGAACGAAATCGTCGCAACCGCATGAATCAACGCGAAGATCAGTGCGAATAACAGCGCGCACAACAGTCCAATCCACGGGGACCAGATGCCCATGTTCGCTTCTTCCGCATAGTAAGTGCCAACCGCTGAAGCGAATGCACCTGAAACCATCAGGCCCTCGATACCGATATTAACGATACCGGAGCGCTCTGAGTAAATACCGCCTAAAGCTCCGAAGATAAGCGCCGTGGAATACACTAGCGTCGTATTAATAAGTTCACTGAATTTCGTGAAGAACGCATTAAGCATACTGAGCAGGTCCATATTAGGAAGCCCTCTCTTTCTTGCGTTTGCCGTAGAACGGGATCAGTACCCATTTGACAATACCTTGGGTAGCAACGAAGAAAATCACCGATCCGATGACAATACGGATAATTTCTGGCGGCACATCCGCACCAAAGCTCATCCCCGCAGAACCATAAGATAAGCCACCAAATAAAATAGCGCCCAGCACGACGCCTATCGGATTGTTGGCCCCGAGCAAGGATACCGCGATACCATCGAACCCATACCCTGTCGTACCTGCCGCAACAACCTGATAATGGAATACACCTAGAACCTCGAACACACCAGCAAGTCCAGCAAACACCCCGGAAATAAACATCGCCTTAATGATGTTCTTATTCACGTTCATGCCCGCATACTTGGCGGCATCGATATTATGCCCTACGGCACGCAGTTCGTAGCCTTGCTTCGTTTTCCAAAGAATCAAGTAGAAGACGACCGCTGCCAGAATAGCAATTAAGGTTCCCCAGTGGAGCCTCGCATGATTCATCGCTTCCGATAACCAACCAATACTGAGTGACGCTGAGTCTTGAATCATATAAGAACGTTGCTGCTTCGGTTCTAGAAGGAAGGCATTCACAATATAGTTGGACAAGAACAAAGAGATCCAGTTCAACATGATCGTGGTTATTACTTCGTTAACGCCGCGCTTCGCTTTCAAATAGCCTGCAATGGCACCCCAAAGTCCGCCGACCAACGCACCGACAATAACCGCAAGAGGAGCATGGATGATCCACGGCAGTCCATGGATTTTGACGCCAATAAAGGTAGCCCCCGTCATCCCCATCACGAACTGCCCTTCCGCACCAATATTGAACAACCCTGTACGGAATGCGAAAGCGACGGATAAACCTGTAAGAATCAATGGCGTAATCGCCCGAATTGACTCACCAATGTCATACGGACTGCCCAAAATACGCGAGAACAATGCCCCATACGCAGCAATCGGATTATAACCGCCAGCCAGCATGACAAGCGCTCCGAATAGCAGCCCCAGCACGATCGCCACAAGGGGATTGACCGCTGATTCACTTGTAAAAACGCGAACAATTTTATTCATGAAGGGCTCCTTTCTCCGTTCGCTTACTGCCCGCCATTAGCAGACCGATCTCCTGATCGTTCGTATCCTGCGGCATCACTTCGCCCACAATCTGTCCTTCGTAGATAACGGCAATCCGATCAGAAACATTCATAATTTCATCCAGCTCAAAAGAAATCAACAGAACAGCTTTCCCTTTGTTCCGCTGCTCAATCAGCATCCGATGCACGAATTCAATCGCACCTACATCCAAACCACGCGTCGGCTGTGCCGCGATCAACAGGTTCGGATTCTTATGTATTTCCCTCGCAATAATCGCCTTTTGCTGATTACCTCCGGACAAGGAACGCGCCTTGTTGTAAATACTCGGTGTCCGCACATCGAACTGCTTAATCAACGCCTCTGCATGCTTATCAATGGCATCATAGTTCAGAAAGCCGCCTTTGTTATAAGCAGGATGGAAATACGTTTCGAGCACCATATTTTCACTCATTGTAAAATCAAGCACCAACCCGTGTTTATGCCGATCCTCAGGGATATGCGATAATCCTGCTTCCGAAATCTCCCGCGGTGTCTGATTCGTAATATCGCTGCCCATGAGCAGCACTTTACCGCCATCCACAGCACGCAAGCCCGTCAATGCCTCGATCAATTCGCTTTGACCGTTGCCATCTACACCTGCAATACCGAGAATTTCTCCAGCCTTCACCTCAAAATTAAGTCCTTTCAGCGAAGCTAATCCTTGCTGATTACGCACCATCAAATCTTGAACCTGGAGAACAGGCTCACCAAGTTTCGCGGCTTCCTTACTCACTTTAAAAGAGACATCGCGCCCGACCATTTTCTCGGCTAGAATTTGTGGATTCGCTTGGGCGCGTGCCAAAGAATCAATCACTTTACCGCGGCGAATAATCGTTACCGTATCGGCGATCTCCATAATTTCTTTCAGCTTATGTGTAATGAGAATAATGGACTTGCCCTCTTTCACAAGGTTACGCATAATGACCATCAATTCACTAATCTCTTGCGGCGTTAATACAGCTGTAGGCTCATCAAAAATTAATATATCGGCACCGCGATACAGCGTTTTCAATATCTCTACACGCTGCTGCATACCGACTGAAATATCTTCAACTTTGGCTTTTGGATCCACACGTAAACCATATTGCTCGGATAGCTTGCGTACTTTCTCTTGTGCTGTTCGGATATCCACATTCATACCACGTTTGGGCTCCATCCCCAAAATGATATTCTCAGTTACTGTAAACGGTTGTACCAACTTGAAATGTTGATGCACCATCCCGATGCCGAGCTCAATCGCTCGATTCGGACTATCAATAAAAACCTCGTTGCCTTGTACATGAATACTACCTTCGTCCGGCTGATATAGACCGAACACAATGTTCATCAGTGTTGATTTACCTGCACCATTCTCGCCAAGCAAGGCATGAATTTCGCCTTTTTTCAACTTCAGGCTAATGGCGTCATTAGCAACAATGCCTGGAAACCGTTTCGTAATGTTGCGAAGTTCAACAACTGGGACTGCTTCACTCATAAGATCACCCTAATGATCAATTTTTTATTATTTGTTTCCCGTTTTCCATTAAAACTAAAGAACAAGGCTAGTTAATATAACTAGCCTTGTTTGTACAGAAGCAAACCTATCGTTCTTACCAATCACATCAATTTGACGCTTATGGTTTTTCAGGAACTTTGATTTCGCCGCTAATAATTTTGGCTTTGTACTCGTCTACTTTTTTCAAGATATCAGCAGAAACGTTTTTCTTGGATGTATCAGGAAGGCCTACACCATCGTCTTTCAGACCCAATGTAACAACTTTACCACCTTGGAATTTACCTGAGATCACATCTTTGGATACACGAAGTACCGCAGAGTCAACACGCTTCAACATGGACGTCAATGTAACTTCATCCCCAAACTCAATGGATTGGTCTTTATCTACACCGATAACCCATACTTTTTTACCGTTTTTCGCACGATCTTTCGCTTCGTTGAATACACCGTTACCAGTCGATCCAGCTGCGTGGAAAATGATATCAGCGCCATCGTTATAAATCGTTGCTGCTGCTGCTTTACCAAGATCAGGCTTGTCGAAAGCGCCTGTGTAGTTGATTTGAATCTTCGCATCAGGTTTTACCGCTTTAACGCCAGCTACGAAACCAGCTTCGAAACGTTTGATAACCGGGATGTCGATACCGCCAACAAAACCGATTTTATTTGTTTTTGTTGTAAGACCTGCTACCACACCAACAAGGTAGGAACCTTCTTGCTCGGAGAAAGTAACGGACTCTACGTTTGGAGCTTCTACAACGTTATCAATGATCGCAAGTTTTGCGTTCGGGTTCTGAGTTGCTACTGTTTTAACCGCGTCACCCATTAAGAAGCCAATACCCCAAGTAAGGTTATAGCCGTCTTTAACGAATTGATTCAAGTTAGGCGTGTAGTCTGCATCACTTTTACTTTCAAGGTTTTTCACGTTAGCGCTTGTTTGTTTCTTCAGTTGCGTCAAGCCTTCCCAAGCGCTTTGGTTAAAGGATTTGTCGTTTACGCCACCGATATCTGTAACCATGCCGATTTTGAAGTCTTTACCTGTGTTATCGCTAGCTGCTGCACTTGCTGCTGGTGATGCGGATGAACCTGTCTCTTCTTTTTTGGCACAACCAGAAATCACTAGTGCAGAAACCGTTACAGCCATCAGAACTGTTGAAAAAATCTTCTTCATCGATTTTACCCCCATCGTATCATCATTTAATTGAAACCATGAAGCCCACACTGTAGGTTGACCAAATTCAGTTAAATTATGTAAGCCAGCTTTGAATTGAGTGTATCACTTCGATTTCTAACATAAAAGCAAATCGCCTTCGTATTCACAAAATTCGTTATGTCACACAAGTTAACACGCTTTTTTTGTTTTCTCCGACAATATAGGTTCTAAGCCCCAATTATTGATTATACAACCAGTGGTCAATAAAATCTAGATTGCTCCATGTTAATTTTATGACACTTTTTATACAAAAAAATACCTTCTCTAAATGAGAAGGTTAAATAGCTTAGGGTCCTTATTGATTTCAATATAGCCGTAATCTTTACGAGATAGGCGCTCGATGAGTCCTTCATAATCGTCTTTATTCTTAAGCTCGATTCCCACTAAGGCTGGCGCATCATCACGATTATTCTTCTTCGTGTATTCAAAACGTGTGATATCGTCGGAAGGACCAAGTACTTCCTCCAGAAATTCACGCAGCGCTCCTGCACGTTGTGGGAAATTCAAGACAAAGTAGTGCTTCAAGCCTTCGTACACAAGCGATCTCTCTTTAATTTGCTGCATCCGGTCGATGTCATTGTTCCCACCGCTGATGATACACACAACGTTCTTGCCTCGGATTTGCTCGCGGTACGCATCCAGTGCAGCAACAGGAAGCGCTCCTGCTGGCTCAATGACAATCGCGTTGCTGTTGTACAGCTCCAGTATCGTTGTGCATTCTTTGCCGGCAGGGATAATCACGATATCCTCTAGCTTCTCTCTGCAAATTTCGAACGTCATCTCGCCTACCTGGGCTACAGCAGCACCATCAACAAACTTCTCAATGGACGGCAACTTAACGACGTTCCCTTGCTTCAATGCTTCTGTCATACTTGCCGCACCTTCTGGTTCTGCACCAATAATGCGCGTTCGCGGCGACACGCTCTTCACATAAGTAGAGACACCGGCAGCTAGTCCACCTCCGCCAATAGTGGCAAAGATGAAATCTGGCGTTTCCGGCATCTGATTCATGATCTCCAAGCCAACAGTCCCTTGCCCAGCAATCGTACGCACATCATCAAAGGGATGGATAAATACCTTTTTCTCTTGCAGGCAGTAAGCCTTTGCTTGTGCTGATGAATCGTCAAAGGAATCACCCGTAAGGATGACTTCCACGAAAGAGCCGCCGAACAGCTTCACTTGCGAGATTTTTTGACGCGGTGTCGTTGTCGGCATGAAAATCTTGCCCTCAATGCCGAGCTGCTTGCAAGAATAAGCTACACCCTGTGCGTGGTTGCCCGCACTCGCACACACAACCCCCGCCGCGCGCTCCTCTTCCGTTAAGCTCTGAATTACATTGTAAGCTCCGCGAATTTTGAACGAACGCACAATTTGCATATCTTCACGTTTGAGGTAAACGTTACATTCATACTGGTTAGAGAGCAGCTCATTGCGTTGCAACGGCGATGGTTCGATCACCTTGCTGAGCACATGATTGGCTCTAATAATATCTTCCAAACCCACTTTACCAGATACAACCATCATCTCAAACACCCTTTCTTTGTTGAAGCTTCCATATAAGTTTTAACATGTATTGTAACATATGTGGTGCGTTCTGTACGCAAATATTGAGGAGAGTTTACAAACAAAAGCCGCCCCTCGCAGTCAATTGACCTTGAGGAGCGGCTCCTATATACGTCTATGCTTATGGACTAGTGTCCGATCATCATCGGAATTTCAGCCGCATTCTCGGAATCGCCTTCCACTTTCTTAGGCTTCTGCAGCATGAAGCCAAGCAGACCGCCAAGAATAGCGATACCAAGCAAAATGAGGAACGTATGTCCGAACGCAGAAGCGTATAAGCCAACGTCTGGCTTTTGTGCGCCTGATTCAACCATCAAATCCTTAAATTTCGTACTGAAAATCGTCATCAAGATCGCAATGGCGAAGGACATCATAACTTGCTGCGCCGCGTTCGTCAGGGACGTTACACGACCAACCAAGTTCTGTGGCGCCGATTGAATCAAGTGATTGTTCAACGGCATCATGAATAGTCCCATACCAGCTCCCAGAAGCGTCAGCGGCAGCATAACTGTGCCTACACCTGAATCACCGGAAATATTGGATAGCAAGAACGCCGAAATCGTTGTTAGCAACATTCCCGCTACGACGAGCGGACGTGAGCCGAAACGGTCAGACAGCTTACCACCGATTGGCATGAACAATCCGGAAGCCAAAGCTTGAGGAAGCATGATCAATCCCGTTTTCAAAGGGCTGTATCCATGTGCTTGTTGTAAGAATAAAGGTACTAGGAACATCGTACCGAACATCGCAATTTGTGAAATCCATTGCACGATAATCCCTTTCGTGAAGTTGCCTGAACGGAATACACGAAGTTCCAAAAGCGGATTCTTCTGTTTCAATTCAACAATGATGAATAGGATAAGTGCGATTACACCAATACCCGAACCAACCAATGTATCAGCATCTGTCCATGTGGATTTCCCAGTTATCGGATCAATACCACCGTTGGAAACGCCGTAAACAAGTGCTGCGAAAGCTAGAGGCCCTAACAACATGCCCAGCAAATCTAGGGAAGCAACGCTTTGACGCTGCATATTAGGCAATGTACGAATACCTAAAATAATACCAATAACACCGATAGGCAGATTAATAAGGAAAATCCACTGCCAGCTGTGATACTCAACTAACCAACCCGCAACGACAGGACCAAGAGCTGGGCCTAGCAGGATCGGAATACCCATCATACCCATGACCGCCCCTACTTTGCCCGGAGGGGATAGACGATAAATGAAGGCCATAGCAATCGGCACGACAACACCGCCGCCTAAACCTTGAATAATACGGAAAGCAATCAACATTTCAACCGAGTTCGCTAGCGCACATAGACCAGAGCCTATAGTGAAAAGACCTACGGAGATTAGAAAAATCTTCTTGGCACCGAAACGATCCGATAACCAACCTGCCAGTGGAATAACCGCGGCTTGCGCTAAGGCATAACCAATGACCGTCCATTGCACGAGTGATAAGTTCAGCAAATTAAATTCTTCTTGCAGCTTTGGAAGCGCAACGTTAACCGCTGTTCCGTCCAAAATAACCATGAAAATACCCACGACAATCGCTATCAGAGGCCCTAGAATGCTGCGCATTGAAAACGGGGCTTCTGTTTCTTTCGCTGTTGCTTGTGAAGACATGTAATCCCTCCATCCGATTAATTTCTCTCTTTTGTCTATCGTTGACCGTATATAGTATACCCTGTACAATACAATAGTGGCAGACATACACGAGCATCAATAACTTCCGTTGTAAACGGACAAATGTCCGCTTACATTCATGATGCTAACAGAACTTTCGTTTCTTTGTCAATACGAACACAATAAATTCATATCTAACGAGGTGGTTACAGATGTCCATTCGTCATGAACGCAAGGACGCCATGGAAAATCGCCAATTAATACTCCAAACCGCCAAACAACTCTTTCATGATTATGGCGTTCAATCGGTCAGCATGCATCAAATTGCCAAAACAGCAGGCATTGGACAAGCAACCCTCTATCGCAGATATGCGCATAAAGGAGACCTTTGCTTTGATGTCCTTCAACATTATGCGCAGCAGTTTATCGATGATATTATGAACTATCTCGATACACATAACCAGGCCGCCCCTATTGATCGGCTGGCAGGTATTTTGGATTTATGGATTGATGAGATTGAAGAAAAAGCCGAGCTAATCGTTGCCATGTCAACTAAGATTGATATGAACTGCGAGGATGGACGCGGCAACTTCTTTTTGTCTCCTATCTACCATTTCATACGCGATAAATTGTCGGAGCTTATTCTCGAATCCCTTGGACCTGAGCGAGATCAGCCAACGGAGCCAGACTTTGCAGCCCATACAATCATTTGCTCCATGTCACCGATCGGCTATTTTCACATCAAGAACGAGAAAGCCTATACGAAAGAGCATATGAAGGCACATTACCGTCAGTTGTGCTTCTTTCTTTTCAAAAGAGACTAACTCTCTTGCCTCTGTTGCCACAAATGCCTAGACGGCTGAATAAAGACCTCTCAATGTTGCATTGAGAGGTCTTTTGTCGTTTCATTATGCGATTATGCGACTCACAATAGATTAGTAGTAGTACCGCGGCTTTTCTTGTAATTCCGCTCTCGTTTGCAAGAAGCGGTAAAACGCGCTTGCTGCCTGTGCTTTCGTCACTTCTTCCTGCGGGGCAAAGTTACCATCGCTGAGCGTCATAATATTCAGCCCTACCACGATAGCAGCGTCACCCACATTCGCCAGCTTCCCAGCATCCAAGAAATCCTTGTTAAATACACCGTCATATTTCGTCAGACTGTGATAACCCAGCGCTTTCACGATTAATTGCGCCATTTCTTCCCGATTCATCGTAGCTTCTGGATTGAACTCTTTCCCTACATCAAGCAGCCCGCGATCAACCGCATTTTCTACATAGGCAAAATACTTAGAGCCATTGCCGACATCCGCAAAGGATGCAGCCCGCTCAGCCCCGTAATAGATGCCGCCGTTGCCGCCATTCATAGCGATAACAAGCATTTTGACCAACTCACCGCGCTTAATCGTTTGGTCAGGGTTCACTTTGCCGTCCTTCACATCCAATGCTTGATAATCCAGCATCAGTTGAAGTTCATTTTGTGCCCAGTGCTTATCAATATCACTAACAATGACTTTATCCAAAGAGATAATCTCGCCGGATTGCGCACTGCGCCATTGACCTGACGAAGCATCTAGAAGGAAACTATCGCGATTCACATTCTTCGGAACAAGGGAATATACGAGCTTCGCCTTCGACTCCGCTTTGCTAGCCGTCGCCCCTGCAGGAGGAACTTCCCCAGCTGCCACCATCAAGCGGTATTTCTCGATTGGGATTGCGCCTGTGTATCCGTTGCTGTCCAAGACGTAGCCAAGCTTCACATCGAACTGGGCCAGCCACAGATCCTTGGCCTTATCGATGGAGATCACCTCAGGTTTCTGAGCAGGATACGCCACATCACTTAGGGATACGTAGTAGTTCGAGATGGCTCCTGTTACACGGTCAATGCTGACCCTCACCTCTTCATTGTTCACAGCAACACCGTCAATAACGCGTTTATAGCTAACTTCCCACGTACGCATCTGCTTCAGCATGTCCTGGGAATACTCTTTCTGAACATTCAGCACGAGTTGGTCCGTGGAACCAGGAAGCTGCGCTTTGACAAATTCCGTGCTTTTCGCAATCGCATCATCTAATGAAATTTTGCCTTCGATAGGCTTCTCATTATCACCGCTATACGGGATGTAGTAATTAAAATTAGTAATAACGCCGGTTTTACTATTCACAGATGCCCAAACGTTATTTCCTGCAACGATCTTCCCAGATGCTGTTGTATCTGCCGTCGCCTTGTTCCAGCTCATATTCCAGCTCGAAGAAGTCTCGCCCGTTTCTGGGTTCTTGGTTTCATTATACGAAGCTTCTTGCAGCTTGTACTCAGCAGATAGGTTAAACGTTGTTGATACTTTCTTGACTGCTTCTTCCTTCGTCAAATTCAAAGTAGCTGTCGGTTTCGTTCCCAGCGGCTTCTCTGTTAAAGGCTTGTTGTCACCGCTTACACTCGGAACTGGTTGCGAAATCTCGCCTGTTGCAGCATCCAAAGCAAAACTGTTCATAAAGTAGGAGATGATTGGAGCACGCTTCCCTTGCGTGTTATAAGGGATTAGATACTGTAGGGACAGCTCCGTCTTCTCGCGGAATAGCTGAGCTGCTTTCTCTGTAGAAATCGGCGCACTCACCTTATCAAAAATCACCTTATCGTCCCAATTGTACCAATAGCTCGTAACCTGTCCCTCACCATTGACGTTGATATTAAGTCCATTCCCGGAGAAAGGAACTCCCCCAACGGATCGATCATAGCGAATGTTATATTGATAATTACCGTCTAGCGGGGTACGGAATGCTTTCTCTACCGATTCATCATACAGCAGTTCCTTCTGCTTGGATGGGTTTACTTTGGCTACAAATGATGCAGCCAGCTCTTTCGCAGCTTGAAAGTCCACCTTCGGCGGATACGACGGCTTATGTTCTGGATCATTGTCATTCAAATTGTATGACGTCAACGTTCCATCCAAGCCATTGATGGCGATATTCGCCGTGCCATAGAAACGATCTTTCACTTTCTTCGAATAGCTGATGTTCCAAGTCGGGATACTCTGGCCATTCTGGCCATAGAAACCATTTAAGCTTATGGATTGGAGAATATAATCCGTAGGTAGTGTTATGTAGCCTTTGGCATACTCAATTGCTTGTTCTTTGGTAATTTTGGCATCTTGCACCGAGATATCGGCTTGCCCTGGGAAGGCAGGGGATGTCATAGCGGTCGTAGCTGTTCCAGATACACTTTCCGCCCATACCCCTATCGGTGCAACCGTCAGCAACAATGTCGAAGCGAGTACCATCGTGCCTGCTTGTTTTAATAATTTCAACGTCATCTTCCTCCTTAAGTAGATCTCCATACGACACGTGGATTCACATGCTTGGACGCGTCCACCTGTTATATAGTACTTGACGGTGATCGCTGGAAAAAGGTTGCAAATACAAGAGAAATAAATACCAATTTTTATTTCTACTTCACCCGCTAAACATAAAAACAGACTTGAGCATCCCATACGGAATACTCAAGCCTTATCAGGTGATTCATGTGTAGTTAGGGATTCGTCTGCGACTTCTCCTGACTAAGCATTTGCATCAAATCCTTTAACTCACCTTGCGTCAAATCCCGCCATTTCCCAACCTTCAAAGCGCCCAACTGAATATGCATGATGCGAACACGCTGCAGGCGCACGACACGATATCCGAATGCTTCGCACATCCTGCGAATTTGCCGATTTAGTCCCTGTGTGAGAATGATACGAAATACACGTTCGTTGACTTGTACGATTTCACAAGGCTTGGTCATCGTGCCTAGAATGCGCACCCCACTAGCCATCCCCCGCAAAAACATCTGCGTGATCGGCCGATTCACCGTTACGATATATTCTTTATCGTGATTATTCTCCGCACGGAGAATCTGATTCACAATATCCCCGTTATTCGTCAGTAAGATAAGACCTTCTGAATCTTTATCCAATCTGCCGATGGGGAAAATTCGCTCCGAATGCCCCACAAAATCCACGATATTCCCACGAATATGCGCTTCGGTTGTTGAGGTAATACCCACAGGCTTGTTAAGCGCAATGTATACGTGCTCTTTCTTCTCTCCAATTGCCCGCCCATCAACCTTCACTTCATCACCAGGACCTACAACGCTACCGAGCCCGGCAATTTCACCATTGATCGTTACGCGTCTAGCTTCGACCCATTTGTCCGCCTCACGTCTGGAGCACACGCCAGTTTCACTGATAAACTTATTAATTCTCATGCCCCTGAATTTCCCTTCTGTTCCGTCTTCATTTGAATTCAATACCTTCTATTATGCTGGATTCGCGGCAACGGTTCAAGTCGCTACTCCAACCAGTCCCATGGGAACACAGATGCGGAGACTCTCTCACACTTGAAATGGCCAACGGAGCTTTCTATTTCTACCACATTGTTTGGTATACTATAGAACAGATGACATATCGAAGGAGTACGATGATGCACATACTACTATTAGGAGCAACTGGCCGTGTCGGGCAGCGAGTTCTAGCTCGCGCTCTGCAGGATGATCATGAGGTAACCGCAATCGTGCGGAATATGGATAAAATATCACTGCGTTCCGACCGGCTCACCTTGTTGCAAGGCAACGCCTGTTCCGCAGGGGATCTTTCGGGCGTCATGACCGGCGTGGACGTGGTCGTGAGCTGCCTTGGCACCGATGGCGGCACGGTGCTGACCGAGGCGACGCCCCTGCTCATCGCGGCGATGAAAGCTGCCGATGTGAGCCGCGTGGTCACCGTCGGCACGGCCGGCATCTTGCAGAGCCGGGAGCATCCGGGTCTGCTGCGCTTTGAAGCGCCGGATACCCGGCGCTCCTCGACCCGCGCGGCCGAGGAGCACCGCCAGGCGTGGGCGCTGCTCGCCGCGTCGGGCCTACGTTGGACGGTCGTGTGTCCAACGTATTTGCCCGACGGCGAGGCGCAGGGTCAGTTCCGCGCGGAGCGCGATTTCTTGCCGGACGGCGGCACGTCCATCTCCGTCGGCGACACCGCGGCGTTCACCTACCGCGTCGCAGTGGAGGATGCATATGTCGGCTGCCGCGTGGGGTTGGCGTACTAGCGCTTGAGCCGCTCCATTTTAATAAATAAAATCCTCTATTGATAAAATCTAACTAGTTAGTTATAATTATTTTCGTTGGAGGTGACTAATATATCAACTCACGAACTTAAACCAAAAAGAACCTACGATGCCGCACGGACCAAAGAGATGATCTTAGACGCGGCAGAAGAGATTTTTGCAGAGCAGGGATTTTCCGCTGCGCGAATCGATGCCATAGCGAAAGCTGCAGGCTATAATAAAAGCCTGATTTATCAATATTTCCAAGATAAGTTGGGGCTGTACACCGAAGTTATTATTCGCGCCGATCAATTAGGTGACAAGATGTTGTTGGATATCAACGGCGAATTATTGAAAGACGATTTATTAACTTCGGACGGAGCCAAATTCAAGCAATTCCTAGAAAAGCTGATCCATGGTTCCTTACAATTTTTATTGGATCATCCGCGTTATCTGAAAATCCTTTCTTGGGAAATGGCGGAGGAATGGAAAACCTGGAACCAAATTACGTATCTGCCTGACGATGCTACAATGTTCTACGAACTGGCTAAAAAGGCACAAATGAATGGATTAATTCGGGCGGATTTAGATCCCAAAGTATTTCCTTCTATTGTACTGAACAATGTGTATTCGTCCATCCAGTCCTATTCGCGATTCAAGCCGTTTTTGAATACGTCGAATTCAGCCGATTCTATTGCGCATTATAAAGATCAAGTCGCCCGATTTATTATTCATGGCGTCATGGAGCCGTCTTTGCTCAAGTAAAAGACGGCCCTTTTTATAATTTAAATATAAATAACTAGTTAGTTTTAAAAAGAGAGGTGGAATAACAATGAATACCATTCAAAACAGTTCAAAAAGATGGTGGGTACTTGCTGTCTTGGCCTTTAGCTTGTTAACCGTTGGTCTCGATATGACGGTGCTAAATCTGGCTTTACCCACATTGGCAACCGATTTACACGCAACTACGAGTCAATTACAATGGTTTGCCAATGCCTATAATCTCGTACTCGCGGCAGCATTACTACCAGCTGGGATGCTTGGTGATCGCTTTGGGCGCAAGAAAATGCTGTTAATTGCATTACTTTTATTCGGTGTTGCCTCCATCGGTTGCGCCTATGCACACTCGACCGGAGCGTTGATCGCTTGGCGTGCTGTTCTTGGCCTAGGCGCTGCCTTATTAATGCCTCTATCTATGTCTTTACTGCCGGTCATATTCTCTGAGGATGAAAGACCGAAGGCGATGCGGATTTGGGTAACCGCAAGTGCACTGGGCATGCCTCTCGGTCCTATACTTGGGGGATGGATGTTAAAAACATTCTGGTGGGGCTCTATCTTTTTGATCAACGTACCCATCATTATCATTTCGCTTATCGCTGTTGCCTTGCTAATCTCTGAATCCCGCAGTTCGGAAAAACATCGGATAGACGGTTTCGGCATATTGACATCCAGTTTGGGACTAGTAACTCTTACGTATGGGGTTACACAAACGGGAGACACTGGCTGGGGAGATGGCGGTACGTTGGCTACAATCCTTGCTGGACTTTTGCTGCTAGGCCTATTCGTGTGGTGGCAGCGAAGTAGTCGTTCGCCGCTTGTCGATTTAGGACTATTCCGCGAAGCTAGATTTACCTGGGGAGCAACGCTGGCAACTTTAGTTAACTTTGCATTTTTTGGCTTCCTATTCGGTTTGCCTCTATTCTTTCAGGCCGTGAATGGTCTGGATGCTCAAGCTACCGGGTTGCGTATTCTTCCGCTTATTGGCGGTTTATTGGTAGGCTCACAGGTCTCTGGCAAAATTGTAAAGAAATTGGGCGACAAAGCGATTGTCGCGATCGGATTTTTGTTCATGGCTTTCGGACTCTTCCTTGGCGGCTTCACCGACGTCACTACCGGCTATGGATTTGCAGCCATTTGGATTGTAAGTTTAGGCATTGGCTTCGGTTCGGTTTCGCACTTCCGGCAGCGATGGACGCGGCGCTTGGGGTCCTTTCAGCTGAGCGAAGCGGTGTTGGTTCTGCCTTAATTATGACTTTACGGCAAGTAGGCGGGACCATCGGTGTAGCCTTTCTTGGTTCATTATTGAATTCCGAGTACCATAAGCATTTGAATGTGAGCGGTTTGACTGACCAAGCAGCGGCTGCGGTTCAAGATAATGTTTCTTCTGGAGTAGCTGTAGCTCATCAAATGAACTCCACATCGCTGCTAGCCTCTGTTCAACATGCTTTCGTCGGCGGTTTGGACGTGATGCTATGGGTATGCTGCGGCATCGCTGTGCTTGGCATCCTCCTTTCTCTTATTTTCCTACCTAAACGAGGATCAATTAGCGTGACGACTCCATTAGAACAATAAAAGAAACGTCTATTGAAGTCTGTCGAGGATGGGCGATCGAAAGGCATACGAGTAAGGTTCGGGGTTCGGGGTTTGGGGTTTGGGGTTTGGGGTTCGGGGTTTGGGGTTCGGGGTTCGGGGTTCGGGGTTCGGGGTTTGGGGTTCGGGGTTCGGGGTTCGGGGTTCGGGGTTCGGGGTTCGGGGTTCGGGGTTCGGGGTTCGGGGTTCGGGGTTCGGGGTTCGCACTACTCGCTACTCGCACGGTGATGGTGGATTTAGATGGGATACGTGCTCGCACTAATTTCAATTTAATGGAAAATATACAGCTATTCATGCGAAATTCCCTCTAATACTCGATATAACTGTAAAATATGCAGGTAAAACAGCCTCTATTTCTCAGAATCGTTAATATCGGTAGATTTAACTACAGGTTTTCCATCTATTCTATGTTTGGTCAACAAAACCCCAAATATAACTGTAGAAATTCCATTTATTCACTTTGAACACAGGTGATTTCACAAGTCCGCCCCTAAATTCCACTAGAACCCTGCAGCAACCTGACTTAAGCTGGACTTGCAAGTAGGAGATTAATAGTCAAATCATATAAAAAAACGGATGCGCGCCCCTTCGGCGCCATCCGTTTTTTCACTACTTCTAGTAGTTGTTTCTTCTCTTGGACAACTCTCTCATATTCAAGCCCGACACGACGATTCCGCCAAAGCGGAATACATAACCAAGCAAAGGAATGAGACTTAAGAAGGCCAATGCGATGTTGATGATCGTTTTCAGCGTAGTGCCATTGCCCGTGAGGATGGCAAACACCAAATTCACGACCACCAATGGAATGACCCAAGCGCATGACCATGCATACACGAATGGGATTAACCCAAGTAAATACCCTACAGCAATAGCTATTTCGGATAACAGCTGCAGCAGGTTAAGCAAACGAATTGTATCTGAGCGCATAAATTCTCCTCCACTTCCCATAAGCATCAATTTGTTTTATTGTAGCATATTGGAAAGTCAGCGTCGTTAGCCTTTTGTCGAGATTCGTCTACGACTCGCGACCTAGATCTTATGCCCAATCGATTCGCCGCTCTCCGCAGAGGCGGCAATCTCAGGATGTCCAGCCTGCAACTGGTACATCTGGTAGTACCGCCCGAGGAGCCCCATGAGCTCCTCATGCGTGCCGCGCTCGACGATCTCGCCGTGGTCGAGCACAAGAATCAAGTCGGCGCTGCGAATCGTCGACAGCCTATGGGCAATGATGAAGGTGGTCCGCCCCTTCGCAAGTACTTCGAGCGCGGCCTGAATGATGGCCTCGGTCTCCGTGTCGATGGATGCCGTCGCCTCATCGAGGATCAAGATCGCCGGGTCGAACGCCAGCGCCCGGGCGAATGAAATCAGCTGCCGCTGCCCAGCAGACAGCGTGCTGCCCTTCTCGATGACAGGCTCATCGAGGCCGTGCGGCAGCGCACCAAGCATATCCGCTGCGCCAACCTCGCGCAGCGCCGCTTCCACCCGTTCCCGGGTGATGGACGGATCGTCCAAGGAAACATTGGACGCAATGGTCCCCGTGAACAGGAACGGATCCTGCAGCACGATGCCCATGTGCTGACGAAGCTGCTGCTTAGACAGCTCGCGAATATCGCGGCCATCCACCGTGATGCGGCCTTCATTGACCTCATAGAAGCGGAAGAGGAGGTTGAGGATTGAGCTTTTGCCTGAACCGGTATGCCCAACTAAGGCAACCGTCTGCCCTTGTTTAGCCTCGAAAGAGATGTCTTTCAGCACATCCTCCCCTTCTTTGTAGGCGAAGCGAACGTGCTCGAAGCTCACGTGCCCTTTGTAGCGGTCAGCTTTTTCAGCGACAACATCGATGCCTTGTTCATCCAAAAGCTCAAACACGCGATCCGCCGATACCAAAGCACGCTCCAAATTAGGCAGCTGATTCACGATACCTACCATCGGATGGAACATCCGGTTGAGGTAATCGACGAAGGCGTAGAGCACGCCAACGGTAATCACCGCATTGAGCGAACTGCCGCCCACATACCAGATCAATCCGAAGAAGAACAAGTTCCGCACCACGTTCATCAAGTTATGAGAGGTTAAGGAGTTCAAACTGAGCAGCTTATTTTGATAGTGCGTATACTCTTCATTCAAAGCCTCAAATTCATCGGTCGTTTCCTTTTGCCTGCGAAAAGCTCGAATGATCGTCATCCCTTGGATGGCCTCATTAATCATCCCGTTGATGCTGCTAATCCGCTCACGTATTTCATGATTAATCGTCGACGCATACTTGCGGTAAACTATAATCCAAGCAATCAGCAGCGGGATAACCGGCAGTGTGAAGAGTGCCAGACGAACATCCAGAATAAAGATGGCCGCGATAATGCCGAGAATATAGATGGTACCTGTAAAAAAGTTCGCCAACACCTGCACATACAGATCTCGGACAGACTCTGTGTCGTTCGTGATGCGTGAAACGATTTTGCCTGCGGGCTGATTATCAAAATAGTTGATAGGCAATCGCTGGATTTGCGCGAACACATCCCTGCGCATACGCTGAATGATGCGATTCGCTGCCGCTTGCAGCAAGTATCTCTGCCCGTAGGTGAAGCCTGCTCCCACGAAAATCAAGATCACATAGAATCCCGCCAGCTTCATTAACTCTGCAAATTGCGGTTGATAAAAATTATACAGCTCCTGCACACTCAGCTTCTGCACAGCATACTCCGCCTGCTCTGTGCCCTGTGTAACCTGCAGCTTTCCATCATCCGTCAGCTTGCGCACGCCATCCCAAGGGAGGGCTTGATCCAGCCATACGAACTTACTCCCTACTTGTAGGATACGAACCTCTTTGCCCTTCGGCTCGCCCTCTGCGAAGTTATCACTCCGCTTATAAAACGTCTGCTCAAAAGCAACAGCTTTCTCGCCCTTTGTCGCCGACTGCGTCTCAAACCATGGCTTCTCGATGCCGAGAATGTGGGTGTCGATCATGTGCTTCGCTATGAAAGGACCCGCCAGCTCGGTCGCGACAGCCAAGGATAGAAATACTAAGGCGATGAGCAAGGTTTGCTTGAATTTAGCCGCGTATTGGAACAACCGTTTTCCGGTTTGTTTCGTTGATTTTGTTTGTTGCGTTTGTTGCATTTGTGTCATCAGGAGTCTCACCTACTTTTCTGTTTTCTCGTATTGTTGGGGGCTCGCTTTGCCCCCATCATCTATTCCATCCCAACCGTCTGCTCCTCGAGCTGTTGTCGGTCATATTGTTCTTTATACCAGCCACCGAGCGCCAGAAGCTGCTCGTGTGTGCCTTCTTCGATGATATAGCCCTCATCGAGCACGACAATCCAATCGGCATGCTGCACGGCGGAGAGTCGGTGTGTGGTAATTAGGGTTGTTTTGCCTGCGCGTTCGGTGCGAATGCCGCTAATGATCTCGGCCTCTGTCTTCGCATCGACCGCTGAGAGTGCGTCGTCGAGCAGGAGAATCTCCGGATCGACGTACAACGCCCGCGCAATGGATACGCGCTGTTTCTGACCACCCGATAAGGCGACGCCTTTCTCCCCGACGAGTGTCTGCAGACCTTCCGGAAGGAACTCGACGTCCTTGCGGAAAGCGGCCAGATCAAGCGCACGCATTAACTCTGCTTCGGTGCCTTGCCCCTTGCCGAACATGATATTTTCGCGGACGCTTTTGGAGAAGAGAATCGGCTCCTGCGGGACATATCCGATCCAACCATGCAGCGTGTCGATCGCGATCTGCTCAATTGGCGTATCCGTGATCGTGATCGCGCCTTGACCGATAGGATACTCGCGAAGCAGCTGCTTCAACAGCGTTGTTTTGCCGCTGCCTGTTCGGCCGACGATTCCGAGCGTCTGTCCGCGCTCCAAGCGGAACGTCATGCCAACCAAATTATCAATGGATGAGGACGGGTAACGGAAGGTTACTTTGTCAAAATGGATAAAATCAGGCTTCAGCTGAGTCACAGCGTTCGGCACTTCTTTGACATCTGGCTTGTAGCCAAGTGTCTCGTTCACACGATCTAAGGATGCATTCCCGCGCTGCATAATGTTCATCAGCTCACCAATCGCAAACATCGGCCAGATCAGCATACCTAGGAAGGTATTGAAGGACACTAGCTCTCCGAGCGTCAGCTCACTATGGAACACGAGATATCCTCCGTAACAAAGTCCGATCAGGTAGGAAATACCGACCAGGATTTTGACCGTTGGTTCAAATAGAGCGTCAATAACGGCTACGGCGATATTTTTACGATAAACATCATCTGTCATCGTCGCGAAATTGTGTTCACTCGCCTTCTCCTGCACGAATGCCCGGATGACCCGAACGCCTGCGATGGTTTCCAGGACACGGTCATTCATTTGACCGAAAGCATCCTGTGCGAGGATGAATCTTTCATGGATACGGCCGCCAAAAATCGTAATCGCAACGGCCATAATCGGCAGCGGTAAAATCGAGGCAAGCGTCAGCTTCCAGCTAATGAAGAAGCCCATCATGCTCAGAATCGTTAACATAAACAGTGTCGAATCGACGAAGGTTAGAATCCCAAACCCTGCGGTTGTCGATACCGACTGCAGATCGTTCGTCGCTCTAGCCATCAGATCGCCCGTACGATTGCGCTCATAAAAGGTAGGCGTCATCCGCAGCAGCTGCCGCATGAATCGGGAGCGCAACACACGTTCAAGTACGAATGCACCGCCGAACAGCTGATACAGCCAAACGTAAGACAGCCCATAGCTGACGACGATGAGCGCGCCCCAAAAGGCGAGTAATTGCGCCAATTTGGCTCCCGATAAAGTACCCATGTGTATACCATCAATCGCGTAACCAATCAGCTTCGGCGGTAAAACATCAATGATGCCCACAATGATCAACAGCCCAATCGCGAGGCTGTAGCGTTTCCAGTTCATTTTGAAAAACCATGCTAATTTCTTTAATACCGTAAACATACGATCTTGTCACTCCTCTCAAATGGCGCATAGACACCTAAAGACGCAAAAAGACATACCGCGCAGCGATATGCCTTCTATAGAAACAGAAAAGCGCTCGTTACGAACTTCGTAACCCGCGCTTCACAACTTAACGTATGGGAAGGGGTGCTAACAGCCGAACATGCGTATGCAGTCGCTCGGGCTAACCAGCGGGTTACCATCTATGAAATTAGGTTGGACGTGTGTCCGTTTATGATGTGCGTTAAATACAATAACCTTGTTATCCATAGTGAACCCCCCTATTTCGTTTGATGAGCCTAGCACGTTAGGTGCCTGTTAACTTTTCCAAAAGCTGTCTATTCGATCCTTACAGGGTGATCTTACCATCCCTCTTCTGAGCGTGTCAATCGGAGAAAAAGATTAAAATGCAACTCTCCCAGCCCGACATTTCCGATGTCTATACTCGTGATGAGAAGGCTTTCAAATGTCACACATGTTTCAAATTCACCCGGCATATGGATAGAGTAGGAGTTCATCGCGCCTCAAAGGAGTGAATGCACATGGTCGATCAAGTGTTTGCATTAATGGGATGGATTGTGGGATTCGGAACGATCATAGGCGGCGTCATTGCGGCTACAGCTAGGTTTGTCTCGAAGGACTCAACCGCGTATGACATGATCTTTTTGTGGGACAACCGGTATACCTTGGAGGAGCTGGAGCTGGAGCTGAAATAAAAAAACGAACGCCGTCCATAAGAGACGGCGTTCTTATTTAGCTATAGCAATTCTTGCGACGCTCTCAGCACATCCCGCTTCTCAAATTCGGCAATCACCTTGAATTGGTCACCGTCAATGTCAATCGTGAGCCTGCCGCCTTGCAGTTCAACAATGCTCTTGGCGATGGCGAGGCCGAGGCCAGAGCCTTCCGTTCCGCGAGACTGATCACCGCGTTTGAATCGTTCGAACAACTCCTCTACGCCATAATTAAGCTCGTGGAGCGAGATATTCTGAATGATGAGGATGACTTGCTCTATATTTTCCGTCAACGTGACGTATACCCGTGTTCCCGGCAAGGCATATTTCAAGGCGTTGCCGATGAGATTCTCGAAGACGCGCCACGTTTTTTTGCCGTCCAGCAGCGCATACATATGCGGGCTTTGCACGTTTACGCGGAATGTCAGCGTGGAGGCCTCGATTTTGTCGCTGAACTCCGCCAAGGCCTGTGTCAGTAAGGCAGAGACGTCGACTTTTTCCCAATTCAGCTCTGTTGCTCCGCTTGCCATCTTCGACGCCTCGAAGAGATCTTCGATGAGCACTTTGAGTCGCTGCGTTTTCCGATCGAGCACCTCGAGATAGTGGGTGGATTGTTCAGCGGACAAGCCCTCCTTTTTAAGCAAATCCACATAATTGATAATGGAGGTTAACGGTGTTTTCAAATCATGGGAAACATTCGTAATCAGCTCTGTTTTGAGACGATCACTGACGCGTTGTTTCTCAAGCGAAAGCTGCAAGCCGTACTTCAAATTGTTAATGTTCATCGCCATGCGGGAGAGCTGTCCTCTGCCTTTGGCAGGGAGGGTCACATCAAAGTTGCCTTGCGACATTTGTTCCACGCCTTTGATAATGGCGCGAAGCTGCTTGATCTTTCGCATCATATAAGGCAGTACCACGAGTAGGAACATGATGTACCAGATGAAGGTAAAGACGATAACAGCCTCTTCTCCGCTAGAAGCAACTATGCACACGGGCAAGAAGCCCATGATCCCGATAATGGCCATAAAAACTAACAACTTGAAGCGTAAGCCTCGCTGTTCCAGCGTATCTTTCAGGGTTTGCCAGAATGATGCGGTTAAGCTGCTTCTCCATTCCATGGCGAGATGTTCAGGATATCTAAGAAGTGCGACTGCACCACGAAGGCCATTATATACAATAACAAGTAATGCGGAAGCAATGAGGACAATGCTTATCTGATATAAGCTTACATAGGTCGGAGACCAGTAATACAGCTCAGCCTCGAAGAGGATACCGACCAGTGCAGCAGCTGCAATAAAAATTGTCCATGCCCGCACATCGATCGGCAAGCGTTCCCTTACCACTGTTTGCATATCGATCAGAGAAGGGTTATCTCCCTGATGTTTTCTTGCCAAGTAGGTTAGCCCGATTGTGAGAACCGCAAGTGCTACTAGCCAGTAAACCGTTGCTGTTGCTTGCTGCTTTTGAGACTCGTAAGAGAGATAATCCGCTTGAATAATGCCAGAGCCTTGAGTTGGGTTTAAAATGTAGTACGTAGCTTTGACTTGATCAACATTCATTTGGTACGCAAATCGATTCGGTTCATCTATTTTCGGTAACGATAATGTATACATGAATGCTTGCTGATCGATCTTTTTTTGGAGAGCTTCAGACGATATATTGCTATAAGTTTCGCCTGTTTTTAAGTTTTTCACGACGTAGTAAAGCGATTTGACACGGTTATCCAGATTTGTCTTGGCTGTCATGAACTGCTTTTGCTTAGCCGTAATTGCTGCCTTCAGATTTTGTTGAAAAGTTGCCTCTTTCTCTTTATTCAACTCCGCAATCTTCGTATCTCTTTCTGCTTCCAGTCGATCTACTTCTGTATTGTCTTGACGGTTGCGTGCCGTATCGATGCGTGGGCTATACTTCTGTTCGAGATTGTTAATACGATCTTGAACAGTTCGTTCCGCGTCACGCTTCACATTATAGTAATCATTATTTCCGATCTGTTCTTCCGGCGTTTTCTCACTAAAATGCGGAGCCTCCAGATGATATAATTGAATATTCTCATAGACGGAATTTATTTCCCTCTCGAATGCCCCGCTTTTGAAATAAGCGTCCTCACCGAAATACACGCTGTTCTTATAGGCATTTGTTGCCGCAAATAAGGTCAATGTCCACATGATATAAACACCAACCAGCAGCACCAGCGAGAGTGATCTACTTCTCCATTTTATAGCCAACACCCCACACCACCTTCAAATATTTAGGATCCTTCGGATTAATTTCGATTTTCTCGCGAATTCTTCGTACATGCACAGCCACGGTATTCTCCGCGTTAAAGGCGGGATCTTTCCACACCTTTTCATAAATATCATCAATGGAAAAAACGCGTCCCTTATTCATCATCAACAGTTCCAAAATTTTGAATTCTGTCGGGGTCATACGCACGTCCTCACCATCGACTGTGACTTCCTTAGTGACTGGATTGAGTACGAGGCCGCGGACGCTTAATTCCTCATTTGCCGTCTTTTCCGTTCCAAATGGCCCAAGTGTTGTGTAGCGCCTTAGCTGAGACTTCACTCTTGCGATCAACTCCAGCGGATTGAAAGGCTTCGTTAAATAATCGTCAGCTCCCACATTCAGGCCCATGATTTTGTCCATATCCTCTGTTTTGGCGGAAAGCATCAGGATCGGGACATTACAGTTCTCTCTAATCTTGAATGTCGCCTGAATACCGTCCATCTTCGGCATCATGATATCGAGGATGATCAGATGGAATTCCTTTTCTTCCAGCAAAAGCAGTGCTTCCAGACCGTTGTTCGCCTTGCTGACTTCCATGCCTTCGCCCCTCAAATAAATCTCAATCGCTTCCTGAATGTCGATATCGTCATCGACGACCAGCACTTGGTATTTCGTCACGTCCACGCATCCTTTTTTCTTCATCTCACTTCAACCCACCGTACTAGCCTAATAATAATAGATACTATTTACAAAATAGTTACCATAATTCTTACGAAATTATGAAGACAAGTCTGACAAGTTGTTCGTCTCTTTAGTGTAGCACGGAAGTGTCCCTTTCATCATGAGGTCTGTTTACAAGCTGAAAGCGATGGAAAACGCAAAAAAGCCGTTTCCACTGTAGTTATGAACTACGGGATACGGTCTTTTCGATCTCCACTGGGACTCAGGTGTTACTGGGTTTATTCCAAACTCGTCAGCCGCGCCTTATCCTCTTCCAAGGATTCAATAGCTTGCTGTACCGCGGGGCTATCCGATTGGTCAAATGCCTGATCTACCGCATTTTTCGCCTTAGAAAGGGCATTTTGAGCTTCTTCCGTCGTTTGAGCTGTCGGGTGAGACAGGGCATGATTTACGGCTTGGTGAACATTGTCGACGGAATTTTGTGCAGATGAGATCGGATTTTGTGATTGTAAACTTGAATCAACTTTAGTCATATTGTGCTCAATACCTCCTCATTAGGATATGTATTACCTTTGCTAGGATGAGGTATATGAAGCCATTTTATTCGCGAACTTAACCGCTATCAACTGTTAATGCTCTAGAAATATGCATGTGAAACATGCCTTGGGCCACCATCAAATAAAAAGGGATATCCAGCAGCTGAACACCGCGGACATCCCTTTTTATTATTATTTCGCTGGTGCAGATGACGTCTGAGCACCCTGACCGCTTGGTTGCTGCTGACCTTGACCTTGTCCTTGTCCCTGTCCTTGGCCGCCTTGACGCTGGCCTCCTTGCTGCTGACCTTGTCCGCCTTGGCCATTCTGGCCTGGACCTCCTTGCATACCAGGCGCACCGCCGCCAGGTCCACCCTGCATCATGCCAGGGCCTCCTTGCATGTCGCGGTGTACCATTTTACCGCCAAGATGACCCGTGTAACTAACGAGCAGCACCGCGACAAGGGAAGCAACGAGAAAGATCGGGTTGCGTCCTAGTTCGAGCTTTTTCCAAATAAGCAAACCTACGCGCACGACTGCTAGTACAATGGCAACGATCATCGTTAGTCTTGCATAAAATTCATGGGAGCTGAGCGTCGTATTCCGCATCATCATCTCAGGCCCGGTTAAAACGCTGGCAATCGCACCAAGCGCACCAACGACAAGACAAAGCATACCTGCTGAGTGCCATTCCTTCTTTTTAAAAATAAGGGCCACAACATCAAAAACAAAGCTAAAAATTAATAACGCAATCGGAACGTGAGTGAATATAAAATGTAGATTTTTCATTATGTAGTCCATGCTATTCGCTCCTTTATATATCGGAAAATAGATTACACTACAAAGCGTAGTGTAAAAGGTTGGAATTGTCAATTCTTTTTCTGACAAGCCCTCTTCCGAACAAATCCAGAGGCTAAAAATTGAAAAAAAGAAGGACTTATTGGTTAGATAAGCCCCATCACAAGTATAAAAATTAGTGCAGAAATCGCTATCCGAATCAACGGCCAGCGCAAGGAAACTTCCCTCTCGGGATCCAAAATATGCTGAATACGCACATTCATCGAAGTCTCAGCAAAGGAAGCATGTGAGAGTGGAAACCGCGGTTTCGCGGTTTGTTTAAGCATCTTCAGCAGCGCACTACCTAGGTCTGTCGCTTGCTCCATCCGTTCGATGGCGTACTTATCCGCGCGGAGCTCGATCATCATCGGATATTTGTGCGCAATCCATGCAAAAATAGGGATATACCGCATCGACTTCGAGATTAGCGCCAGCAAGAATATCGCCGCAGGATCCCTGTGCTGCACATGGCATTTCTCATGCTCAATCACGGCACGAAGCTCACCCAGATCCAGCATGTCCATCAATCCTGTTGAAACGAGTATACGCGGCTTCCATAACCCAATGGTCATGGCTAGTGGTGCTTTGTAGCGGACGATTTGGAGCTGTTGCACCGATAACCCGAAAGTCTCCGCATGGGCTGCGGAAAGAGCCTCATCATGATATTTCTTCACGAGCTTATTCGCCTTGACTACATCATGGCTGTGCTTCACAGTAAACCAAACCATCGTCCCCATCGTATAGAGAATCAATAGATTAACTATGGTCATAGGCACGTGCCCTGGCAGATGCAGATAGTGAAGGAGAATCATGCACAAATCAAATAGATTGCGAGAGGGTCGTATGTGAAACATATGCCCTAGGAGGAAGGCAATCATTTGCCATAGAATCGAGCCTCCAGCCACTAGCGCAGCCGCGTACAGCCATTTGAATCGCGATTCCTTCATCGTTATCGATCCCTTTTCAGAAGTAGAATATGCTGCTCCAACTGGTCAAGTAGCTCCGGGTCCACTTTATCGAGCGCATCAACCATATGGGTTACTGCCAACGAGCCGAATTGTTCAATGAGGTCGTACGTCAACTCTTTGGATTGTGTGTCCATGAACTCTTCAATCGTGACAACGGGCTTATAGTGAAACGACCTGACAACAGAACGCTTTTCTAAAATCTTTTTGTCCACGAGGCGGTTCATTACCGTCATCACTGTATTAAAATTAATCGCTTTGTCTTCGTCCAGCTTCTGTTGGACATCTTTGATGGTCATTTCCGAGGAGCTGGTCCAGAGAATTTCCATAATTTTGGATTCTAATGGACCAAAAAAGCGGTTAAGTCCGCTTTCCTTCAATTTAAAGTTTTGCATTTTCACGTTTGGCCACACTCCTTACACTATAGATTGTAGTGTGATCATAGTGTTGAAGTCAAGATGCACCGTGTTGGATGAGGAAACCTTTTGACATCTGGGAAAAAAGACGATATAATACTTACATAAAGTTAGTTGTTAACTATAAGTTAGTTAAGGAGTGATTCAGATGAGCTTTCACATCTATTCGGCAAATGAACAAGGCGTAGGCGCATTCGATGGAGGCAAATTCGTTGAACAACGGGCCATCAGCTTCCCTGGCGAAAAGACAGCGGTAGATCGCGTCGGACCTTTATTCTACTGGGCGTGGGGCAAAGCATCCGATGTATCGGAAATCGGCATGCACCCGCACAAAGCGTTCGAAATCGTCACGTACGTGATCGACGGACTTGTCGAGCACCGCGATTCTCTCGGTTCCTTGGAAACCGTGACGAACGGCGGCGCGCAAGTGATTCAAGCGGGTTCCGGTGTCTATCACTCTGAGGCCTTCCGCAGAGCGGGCAGCGAGGCGATGCAGATTTGGTTCGAGCCGCATTTGAGCGAGACTGTGAAAAAGCCGGCTGCCTACCATCAATACGAGCATGAACTTTTTCCCGTTAGCCAAACTGCTGGTGTAACCGTGAAAAAAGTGATCGGCGGAGGTGCTCCCATCCAATTGGATACAGATGTGCGGATGTATGATTGGGAGATTGAGCCTGGCGCGGCGTTCAGCTATGATTTGGAGCTTGGACGCAGGACGGCGTTCCTCGTGATTCGCGGGGAAGGCGTGGGGAACGTTGGGGGACGAGGGCAAGGGCAGGTGCAAGGACAAGGACAAGAGCTAGACCAAGAGCAAGAGCGGAAGACCCTTTCCCACAAGGATTTTGTGGTAGCGCAGGCGGTCGGTGAAGGCGAAGCTCTCCACCTAGTGGCGGATAGTGAGCAAGGTCTGCGAATCATTGCCATTGACGTACCGGAAGACCCAGGCTATGCCCTGTATCGGAAGTAAGTAGTTCTCAATACACCTCTCCATCTCTAGAGATGGAGAGGTTTTGTATTTTTGGGGGGGAGTTTCACTTCGCAACAAACATCCACTCTCCTTCTCCTCGTATTCGCTTCATTCCTATAACTCCATCATATCCGCTAGTAAGTGCTTTATTTCACTAGTTCATCACGACCGCCAACATGCTTCAAACCATCTACACTGGCACACCTCCAACACTTACTTCATACCATTAACACCCGCACATTCTAGCCACATCCCCACGTCCTTCAACATTACTTTCTTCCACCAACATCCAACGTCCTCCAAAATAGCTTCATTCAACCAACAGCCCACGTCCTCCAACATAACTTCATTCAACCTTGACCAACACAACCGCCAACTAGTTAGCACTCTCAACCCGAATAACTGGATTTCCTCCAGCTATTTTGTGCCTTTTCTCCTCTTTTTCAGAAATAACTGGAAAACATGCAGCTAATCTCACTCCTATCCGCCCGAAATGCCCAGATCCGCGAAATTAGCTGTACTTTCTCCATCTAACCTCGCGAACCAGTGAAATGTGGCTAAATTACATGGATTTTTTCCAGCTATTTGTAGGATCTGCCTTCCTTTTTTGGAAGAAACCAAATTGACACTTTCATCGCGCATCTTGTATGATCAAAGGAATTATTATGATAACGATAATCATTCTTATATTTGGAGCGTGCTAACGATGCCCATCGAAACAAACGTCGATTTTTCGCTAGTTGAGATGTACTTTCATATTTCACCAAAAGGAATGGAAGACCCCCTCCTGCACATTCCCGCACGGCAGCTCTTAGAAGGACCCGTGATGCTTGACATCCTGCAGCAAGGTCAAACGTTGCTCCGCGGCAAAGGGTTGGACATCTCTGCTTCGTACTTGGGACTCACGCTGTTCAATCTGGTGGCTACGATCCACCTGTTTCTTGCTCAGTACAATCAATGGTTGGATTTGGATTTGGATCATCTCGCGCTTGAAGTCGAGAATCATGGCGACCATGCACATGTCGGATACAAAATTGTAAACGTACAATGGAAGGAAGTTCCGACAGAAGATCGTGACCTATTCATTGAGTTGGAGATGCGCAAGCTGTTCTCAACCCTCATCACGCCAATGATTACGGTCATCGCGGAGCAAGCGAAAGTAAATCAGGCCATGATCTGGAATCAATTCGCTGCACGCATGACATTCGTACGTGACTATGTGTTGGAAAATGACCCACGCCCCCACGTCCGCGAACAATTCTCTGCTGATTATGAGGTGTTGACGAAACAGTTGACGGCGGATGTTTTTGGCCGCAAAGTAAATCCGTTCGTTCATGAGCCGAAGTACATAGATAGCCCTTACCAAGAAGGCAAAAAAATTCTGATGCGCTCCTCCTGCTGCATGTACTATCGCCGCGAGGAAGGAACAAAGTGCTTCAATTGCCCGATCCTCAAGGATTCACAGCGCGAGGAAATGTTCATTGAGATCAAGAGCAAACAGGCCAGTACGGCTACCGCTGGATAAGACGAATGCTTAAAGCCCTTGAGGATTTCCCTCAGGGGCTTTGGTTTGTTTAGCTAGTTGGTTGGAAGAGGTTCGGGGGTTGGGGTTGGGGTTGGGGTTGGGGTTGGGGTTGGGGTTGGGGTTGGGGTTGGGGTTGGGGTTGGGGTTGGGGTTGGGGTTGGGGTTGGGGTTGGGGTTGGGGTTGGGGTTGGGGTTGAAGCCGGAGTCGCATTCAAGGTCGGGGTCGGGGTCGGGGTCTCGGTCTCGGTCGGGGCTCTGGTTGGGGAGGCTGTCAAAAATGCAAATAGGCAGTTTTGACATAGGTTTCCCTTCATTTTTTGGGAATTGATGCAAATAGGCATCTTTTTAGTGTGATTTGAGGAGATTTCCTTCAAATTCATTAGAAAGGTTGCCTATTTGCACGCATTTGCTATTTTGGAGGATAAATGAAGAGAAAAGGTTGCCTATTTGCATTTTTCAAAGAATAATCCCCCTATAAATCCGGTATTAAACTGTTGGTCTTGGGGTTGATGTTGATGTTGGTTTTGGTGCTAGGGTTGGTGTTGGTGTTGGTGTTGGTGTTGGTGTTGGTGTTGGTGTTGGTGTTGGTGTTGGTGTTGGTGTTGGTCTTAGGCCGTTAGGGTTACCATCGCATTGAGTTATTACTGATGATATACAAGCTAATAAGAGTGGTATTCGCGTAAAGTAGCATAGAGTAATCAACAGAAAAAGCAGCGGATTTCCGCTGCTTTTTCCCTATTTCCCACCCGCACCGTTCACAAAGGTAAACGAAGCGAACGCCTTGTTCAGCCGCGCGACATTCGCATCCGTGCTCACCGCAGCATCTATCCGAAGTGTCACCGTATAGGTAACTTGCTTGCGATTAAACACATACACCGTTTCCCCATACGGAATGTGCGCTTTTGAATAGCTCACCGTGTACTTCTTCGCCTTCACATCACCAAAAAGCGTTACATCCTCTGACGAGTACGTATAATCACTATCATTGGTGTGACTTACCTTGTGCTCCTCTTCGGCTTCCTTTAAGATCTCAGTGTATGCCTTCTTGCTGTCTGCCTCTACACGTAAGTAACCTCCTGTGAAAGTAAAGGACTTCGTCGCCTGATCGTTACCATCGTAGGAACGGTTCGTTGTCCAATTTTCCGGGATACGTAAGGTATAATTGAACTTTTCGTTCTTGTACAGCGATGTACGATTCGGATCAGCAAGTTCATCTAAATCCTGAATGAAACCAAGCTCCCCATCCATCGCTTCTTTATCCACGGAGATCGACGCCACCACGTTATCCCAGATCTCCTTCAGCTCATCACCTTGATCTTCTCGCGGATAAGTCATTTGTACTTCATATTTGTACTTGTCTTTGATGAAAAAGAGCGAACTTCCCGCAACCCACTCGTCTCCTAAAGAGCTCGCAAAACTTACTTTCCATGCTGGCACACCGTCTACGGTAACCTCTACTGGCTTGTCTACACGGCGATAATCTGCCTTGTATTGCGCTTCAAACTCTTTAATTTCCCGATCAACCCAATCCGAGAGTGTATCACCTGAAGACGCCGAGGTCACTTGAACATGAATCGATTGCGAATAATCCTCATTGTAAAAGGAGTTGCTTCCACGATGATCCTGCTCCCAATCCGCAGGCAAATCAATCGACAGCCCATACTCACTCGTGTATGTCACATCATCGGAATTAAATACAGAAATATCCTTCAGAGAGTTATCTGCCGTATTAAAAGCAAGCTTAAAGCTGTCTAACAGGTCATTATAGCTGTTTTGTTTGGAACGATTCGTGTATTGTTCTTTGGTTACGTAGAGCTTCACCGTATACAAACGACCACCGTGCAGGTAGCCACGCGTCTGGATATAGCCATCTTCACCGGAACGGCTCACGATTTTGGCATAGGGATTTTCTGCTCGCTTCACGTATTGACGCTCCAGAATCGTCGCACTATCTCCATAACCGGAATATTCACTGCTATCCTCACCTGCGATTTTGTTCAAAAGGGCTGCCGGTGACAGCTCATCACTTTGGTCGCTATCTACGTGAATAGTAAGCGCGAATTCGCCCTTCGCATCTACGAAACTTGCCGAATCACCGTCGTCTGATTGTTGCCTTTTGACAAGCCCCGCTGGGTACTTCATGGACCAGCCGAAGTGGCTGTCGCCAATCTTTGTTTTACCGCTATCCGCGTCCAAGGAGCTCCCACCATCGGTATCCTCCGTTAACGTCGCTTCTGCGCTATGGAGCTCGCCTAACTTCACCGTTTTGGTCAAGGTCGCGCTTCCCGACTGAAGCTTAATATCCACCGATTGGCCTGGCAAATATTTTTTAATCGCCTCGTTGTAATCCACAAGTGTTTTGACGGAATTAGGGCCAACAGAAACTAAAATTTCATCTTGTTCAATTCCCGCTTCTGCCGCCGGTGAGTCCGCGTCCACGTAGCTCACTCGGAGCCCCGTCGAGCTCGGCAAGCCAACAACGGCTTCCCAGCTTTCTTCCAATTCCAGCCCTGTGTAAGCACGTTTCACTTTGCCATACTGTTCAAAATGCTTCAAAACATATTTCACCGTATCTACAGGAATGGCGAATCCGAGATTTTCAACGCCAATATCAGCGTATTTCATCGTATTAATCCCAATGACTTCGCCCTTCATATTGATCAAAGCGCCCCCACTGTTGCCTGGGTTAATGGCTGCATCTGTTTGAATTAGCTGATACTGCGAGCTCACCGAGCGATCTAGACCACTGACAATCCCCACTGTCACAGAGTTACGTAAAGCGAAGGAAATCGGCGTACCAATCGCCGCTACCGTCTCACCAACTTTGATGTCCGATGAGGACGCGAAAGTGGCTGGCTTGAGGCCAGAAGCGTCAATTTTGACAAGTGCCAAATCGCTCTCCTCATCAATATTCGAGGCATGCCCGCGATAGGTTGTCCCCTCGGAGGTCACGACGACGATGTTTTTCATATTTTTCACCACATGAGCATTCGTAACAATCACACCGTTCGAGGCCACAATAACACCCGTCCCGTGTGCAAGGTTAAAACGGTTTTTCTCTAATGATTTATCCATCTCCGAGGATGGCTTTCCTATAATGGCGACTACGGAAGGCGAAGCTTTCTCGATAACCTGCGGAATCCCTGCGTTAATTTCTGCTGCATAAGCAGGCGAAGACATCGGCTGTACAAACGTCACAAGTACGAAAGCTGCGACCAGCGAAATGCTCCCTTTTTTCATCCAAACTTTCCAATTCCCCATTATGTCGTTCCTCTCTTAACAAAAGTTGGCAATAGCTAGAATCTAGCACAATTCTGGTAGAGAGACAATACAAATATTTCCACAAAAAGGTAACTTTATCGACATTCTACAATGCGCTCTGGATGCGTATACACGGTTAGATGGTCCTTCCGAATGAAGCCAACCACCGTAATGCCAAGATCGTGAGCGAGTCGGAGAGCTAGATCGGTTGGTGCTGATTTCGACAAAAGAAGGCCGACGCCGATTTTCGACGTCTTCAAAACAACCTCGGAAGAGACTCTTCCGCTGAAAGCGAGTACCTTATCCCGAACCGAAATCCGCTCCCGAAGGATGTGTCCGTATATTTTATCAAGCGCGTTATGTCTGCCTATATCTGCTCGGGTAACTCGAAGCTCACTCACCGTGCACAAAGCTGCGTTATGCAGCCCTCCTGTCGCCCGAAATTCCGCCGATTGCTCCTGAAGTTCACTCATTAGATGAAAGCATTGTGGAATCGTCAGACTGAGTTTCGTAGTCACCGTTTTGGCCGTGCGCATATCATTGTGAAAATAAAACTGACGGCTTTTCCCGCAGCACGATCCGATGAATCGCTTGGACACCATCTGACGGCTCAGCTGATGAAGATGGCGCAGCTTCACATGGGCGAAGCCGCGGTCCTCCTCCAGGGTTAGGGATTCAATCTGATCTACAAAACGGATCATCCCCTCAGAAGCAAGAAAACCCGTAACCAAATCCATCGTGTCGCTAGGGGTGTAGACGAGTGTGGCAAACTCCTCTCCATCGAGCAGGATCGTCAGAGGGGCCTCGACAGCAATCGTATCCTCCGCAGGAAGCACCTCCGAACCGTTATAACGGTGAATCGACCATGTTGTGGTCGCAGGCGATGGAAGCTCTACATCATCCACGGCTCATCCCTCCATTTCGGTTTCCAGCTCTAAAATGCGTTTCTCTACATAACGAGTGTCTTTGTGTGCGTGGTACGTTTCTGCCTTTTCAACGATGACGGCCGTGTTATACTCCGGAATGCCCGCGAACGGCTCATATACCCCCTTGGGTATTAGGCTATTACCCTCTGGCCAGTGTACTTCGATGTTTCCCTGCTTAACATCAGCCTGCTTCACTCTGCCATGCATGCTGCCGAAACCATTGTAGACCACGATCGCTTCCCCTTCGTTTAAGGCGAGTCCCTTCGCGTCTTCTTTATGAATGAGCACGTCATAGCGCTCCGCTTCATTGAACGGATCTACGTCGCTGTAGATCATCGAATTGAACTGCTTGCCGCGGCGCGTCGTCACCGCGAAATGCCCCTCCGGCTTACGCAGCTCCGGAAGCTCGATCGGCAGCAGACGACCGCGACCGTCCGGCGTCGGACAGACGCCGTCTTCGCACAGCCACGCGCCGCCGTACTGAAACACATCCCCGCGCTCCCGCAGGTGCTGGATGCCGTCATAGCTCGGCGCGGCCTGCGCGATCTCCGCGCGGATTGCTTCCGCAGTGCCGCAGCCAAGCAACGCTGCGGCTTCGGGCTTCACCCGGCGGGCGAGATCGACGTAGATGTCCCACTCCGCACGAGCTTCGCCGATGCGGGGACCTGCGATCTCGGGCGAGAAGTACACCATCCGCTCCGTCGAGGTGGATGTGCCTCCCCCAGGCTGCTCGTAGCGCGTCATCGCGGGCAGCACCACTACGGCCTCCTGCGCGTCAAGCAGCGTGGAGGTGTTAAGAATGATGTCCTGGTGGACACGGATGTCCATGTTAGTAATGGCTTGTCGGACGAACTCCGGGTCCGGCATCGTCTCGAGGAAGTTGCCTCCGGATGTGTAGAACAACCGGAGCTTGCGCTCCTGCTCCTCCGGCAGGAGCGCGTTCTCGAGGGTGACGCCGACGATGTCACCTTGCCAGCTCGGCAGCTCGAAGCCCCAGAGCTGCTCGATGCGTTTGCGGTCGGCTGCGCTGCTGATCTCGCCGCCCGGCAAGGAGAAGGGATCGGCGCCCATTTCGCCGGATCCCTGCACGCCGCTGTGGCCGCGGATGGGCATCAGCCCGCAGTGCTCGCGGCCCAGAAAGCCCCGCAGGAGGGCGAGATTCGCCACCTGCGAGATGTTGTCCGTGCCGAAGCGGTGCTGTGTGAGCCCCATGCTCCACACGAAAACCGCGCTAGCGGCACGCGCTAGGATCTGCGCGAGCTCGCTGATGCGCTCGCGTGTGAGTCCGGACGACTGCGTGAGCGTCGTCCAGTCCTGCTGCGCCACGTGGGCGCGCAGCTCCTCAATGCCGTTCGTGTGCGCAGCCACGAACGCATGATCAATCGCGGAGCCAGGCTCGCGCGCCTCCATCTCGAACCACACCTTCATGATGCCGTTCATGAAGGCAATATCTCCGCCGATGTTCACTTGGTACACATCGTCGGCCAGCTTGGTGCCAAATAGCGCAGATTCGGCAATCGAAGGGATCCAGTACTGCTCCATCGACGGCTCGTAGTACGGGTTAATGACAATGATCTTCGTCCCTTTGCGTTTGGCCGCATACATATACTTCGTCGAGACCGGCTGATTGTTCGCGGCGACGCTGCCCCAAAACACAAGGACGTCCGTGCCGATCCAGT
Source organism: Paenibacillus qinlingensis (assembly GCF_013204845.1). Classification (GTDB taxonomy): domain Bacteria; phylum Bacillota; class Bacilli; order Paenibacillales; family NBRC-103111; genus Paenibacillus_E; species Paenibacillus_E qinlingensis. Next base: position 37,460 of record NZ_JABMKY010000024.1, on the reverse strand, counting down.
CCTTGTAATTGCACGTCGACGCGCCCACGCCTACAGAGCGCTTGAGTGCCGTCTTCGACGGTGAATGGCAGATACGCGAGGCGTTGTCGATATTGTTCGTGCCGAGCAATCTCGCCACCTTCGCTGCCACGTAATACGACTCGTTCGTAATCCCTCTCGCCGTTAGGTAGAACGCCATCTGCTTCGGGTTCAACCCGCGCATCTTAGAGGCAATCATCTCTAGCGCTTCATCCCAGCTGGCGCGGCGGAAACGTCGCTCACCTTTCTTGCGGATGAGCGGATACGGAATGCGCCCGAGCTGGCGAAGCTCGGTGGAACTCATGCGGCTGAGCTCGTCAATATCCGCATGGAGCAGGTCCTCGCGGATGGCTGGCATCGTATTCAGCCGCAGGACGTTCAGCCGCGTCGTGCAGATATGCGGACCCGCTAGCGTCTGATCGTAAAGTCCCGACACACCTAGCGCGCAGCCGTCGCACACCCCCTGTGTCAGAATCCTCACCGCATACGGCAGATTATCTCGATTTTGCCACGCAATTTTAGCCGTCTCTCGAATATGCTTCGGCTTGACCTTTCCGAGACCGAACGGTATCTTACTGACCCAGAGTTTAGGATCTGGTTTCGCAGGCAGCTTGATCGGCCCTGTGTGCTTCGTTTTCCCCAAATTGAACGCCTCCCATTGCGTGTATGTATGCCATCACTATATATTCCCATTTAGTTTGCATGTCCTCTTGCCCAGACCATTCCCCACTGCCTCCATAATCAACCGATGCCTCAAATAAATACAAAAGTGCAACCTTTCTCCAACAAATTCAGCTACTTTAGAGAAATAAGTGCAAATCTGCAACTATTTCTGGCATTTCTGACGTTTGTGTCGTATTTCTCGCAAAAAGGTTGCCTATTTGCATCTTTGAACGCCTAGAAAGGCTGGCTGAGCACTTAAAGTTTGAACCGCTTGTAACGACCGCTCCTTGGCTCTTTAGAAGCAAAAAACCACCGCAAAACAACCCAAGCCCCTCTTTACGAGAAGAGTCTCGGATTGTATCACAGTGGTTAGTCTCCGGCAGGTTCGCTACCAAGTGCCAAGCACCTTACTTATGTATATGTAGATGTACGAGCGGTTATTTATCCGTTTCTTGTACCAAACTTCTTTTCCAAATCTTCATCAAAAACGAATACTGACATCCCTATATCCTGCGCAATATCGATATCAACGAATAACTGGATGAACTTCGCGCCAAGCAGCGCTTCCATTTCTACAGGTGGATGATCCTTGTAGATCTCTTTGACCATTTCTGTGCGTGCCGTGCGGAGCATTTGCCTGCCATCGCCCGTCTTCGCCATAAATTTCTCCACCGGGGAGAGGTTTCCCGCCATTTCGCAGATTGCCCAGCTTTTGCAGAAGGTCGTTGTTACGCGCTCCGGCCCCTTGCCCATATGCCTCTTGCGATACGCTTTTACCAAGTTACTGAATTCGGCCTCCATGCGATTCATTGGTCAGCCACCTTTATGTTTACTAGCTTCATCATAGCAAGAAAGCCCTTACCTGACAACATTATAAAGGCCTATCCGTGTGGCTTACCAAAAAAGAGCGATCAAGACATTCGTCTTGTCGCTCCACCGCTCTATTCAGCCGTTCAGCCCGGTGAACTGCTAACATCTCATTCCTTAATTCGAAACTGATGTGCCATCTCCTTAAGTGCTGTCGCCATGTGGTTAAGAGAACTGGAGGATTGCGCAATCTCGTCAATCGTGGCAATTTGTTCTTCGGTTGCAGCGGTAATCGACTCCGAACTTTTGGCCGACTGCCCGGCAATGCGGTCCAGTTCCTGCAAAGAGGCAGTAATTTCTTCGGAACTTGCCGACATTTGCTCCGCCGCCGCCGAAGCCTCTTGAATTTGGCTCACGACCCCTTGAGCTGTTTCCACAATTTTAGCAAAAGCTGTTCCCGTTTGCTCAATCGCCAACATGCCTTGCTGGAATTCGTCGATGCCTTGGACAGTCGAACTGGAAGCGGACGCAATGTCCACCTGCACTTGACTGACAAGCTCGTTGATCTGCTCGGAAGAGTTCTTCGACATTTCCGCCAGCTTTTTCACCTCGGACGCAACAACCGCAAAACCTCGCCCTTGCTCCCCAGCCCGTGCCGCCTCAATAGATGCATTTAGTGACAACAGGCTCGTTTGCGAGGCGATATCCGACATCATGGTGACAATGCCGCTAATTTCCTGGGAGCGAACATTCAGCGTCTCCATCACCTTGGAGATATTATTGACCGCTTCCTCCACGGACTGCATTTTGGAAATGGACTGCTCAATAAGCCCGAAGCCGTATTCCGCTTCCGTCTTTGATTGAATGGATGTTTCATAGGCCTGCGAAGACGTATCGGCAATTCGCAGAATTCCCTGCGTCATTTCTTCCATCGCTCTCGAGCTTTGCTCCGTGCTCATCGCTTGTGTTTCGATGCCTGCCGCAATAAGCTGTGTGGACTCTGCAATATTCCTTGAAGCTTGTGTCGTTTCATCAATGGAGGATTGCAGCGTCTCCGAAGCTGCGGAAACTTGATCCGAGCTGTGCATCACTTGCTTCACCAGCGTTTTTAAATTCGTGCTCATCGTCGAAAAATCACTGGCCAACTCGCCGATTTCATCCCTGTTCCTAATGTACAGCGCATCAGAAGTCAGGTCGCCAGTCGCAACCTTTCGGGCTTCGGCGGCAATTTTTTTAATCGGTTTGGAGATATGATTGGAGAAAAGGATAACGCCCAGCGTCCCCAAGACCAGACAAATGAGCAGCGTCGTGATCGTGGCATGCAGCATGCGCTTCTGACCTTCATTGTAGTCCTGGTAATAGGAACCGGCTACGACAATCCAATTCCAATCCGGCACTTTGAGGGCATAGGCTATCTTCAGCGCCTCTTGCTCACTGTTTGGCAGCGGCCAGTCATAGAAGGTAAACCCGCCGCCATTTTGAGCCTGGTGAATCATGTCTTGAATGTAATAAACTCCGTCCGACGACTTTTTATCCCAGATGTTCTGACCTTCCAGACTCGGATGCGCTTGCAAATCCCCTTTATCGTTTAGGACAAAATAATAGCCGTTGGCGCCCATGTTAATATTACGATTAATCGGTCTTGTCCCATCTGCCTGCTTGCTGCCCAGCATGATGAGCTTCGCGTCTTCTTCCGCCTGCTCCATCGTTAATTGACCGTTCTTGACTAGCTCATTTAGCTGATTAATATTTTGAACCATCAGTTTGACGCTGTTCTCCAGGTTTTTCTCAATGAGCTTATCCGTCTCGTCCTTGGCATTAAAGTAACTGTCAATAGATAAAAACAGCGTAGGGATCAACAACAACATTAGGCAAAAGACCAAAAGCTTCTTTCGAATTGTAAAGCCCCATTTCAAAGAGATACTGCCAACTTTCTGCATGTGTTCTTCGCCTCCTGAGCAGCTCGCAAGCATAGGATAATAAAACTAGGTATAAATAACTAGATTTTTAAATATCTAGTTCTTCATACCCTCATTATACTTGGGATTCTTTTTAGCTGAGCAGGCATGTGTTACGAAAACAGTAATTTTCGTAACACGTTGGCTGTGCGGGTGTGCGGCTCATATGCACAAAAGGCCGCCAGCATCCGCTGACAGCCCTACCGCACTAACGCGATTTGATGATAACATCCTCCCTGTGCAAATCCCCAGCAAAAGACAAACCTTCGATTGCCCTCGGCTTTGGCAGCAGCGACGCGCTCACGATATTTCCCGTGTGATCAAGATACGATTGAACGTCCACATTGCCGTGGTAGAGACAAATATCATCCGACCAGCCTTCCCCTTCGATCCGCAAAGCTGTTGCCTCCCATGGCGCTAACTCTCTTCCCTGCTGATGTGCCGATGCACGATGAACCAATACATGAGGCCGCGTGCCGCCATCCACATTTGGGACAATGACGGTCTCCATCGTTGCTTTCCCCAGAACTGACAGCGATCGCTTAACGACTGGATTGGTATAGTACTCTCCTTGATGGAACAACAAGCCCGATTCTACGGTCAGCACATCCTCCTGTCCCGCTTGAGGCGGATAGAGTAGTTGCACATTGGCCCCTTCTAGATGCGTACTAACCTTTCTCGCTTCCCAGTCACAAATGACTTCACCACATGGCAGGTGATAATACTGCTCATAGCGATGCAGTTCATTGGCCTCGAACAAATCCACGATGAGCCAGTATCGGTTTTTGACAAACAGTACTTTGCGCGAGTGAATAACGGGATCATCGTACCGGGTGTAGCCATAATGACTGGCAAACCAATAGTCATACTGTGCTTTACTGCGCACATCCCAGATTTTGCAGGCAGCCGTCGGCGGCGCATTCCAATGCAAACCTCGGACATGCTGATCTTGCCCGTCCACGACAACGGTATTATGCGCCCGTGTGGACACCGTATATTTACGCTCTTTGTTCCACTCGAAGAGACCCATCCCTGAATCTGGCAGCAGCTCTTTGCCGCCAGCGTACATGATCACACTCAGGGCATCGGAATGCGCATGTCCGTTAATCCCAACGCCAGCGCGCATCCCCATATACAGCGCATCGTGCTTCCAATCGTGCCGTGAGAGGATATAACCGCCAACCGGGAAACTAGCTAGTGTTTCCTTCGGCTTCTCTGCGGTTAATCGTTCATACCTTTCCACTGCCTGAGGTCCCAACCTCCACAGTAAAGAGAACGGCAGTTTGGCGTGTCCACAATATTTGAAATCAGCCCGATGATATAAATACGCCCCTAAGCTCATTGTCGTACGCAGCTCATTGGGCACATGAGCATCTGTATCACCGAAGCGCGGTAGTTGGCCATCTGGCGTCAGCATATGCAGAAGCACAATATACATTTGCTCGAGCACTTCTTCATACGAGGATTCGACTGTCAAACCGAGAGTCTGAAACAGCGGAACCAATTCAAACAGGTCCCGCATGACGACCAAATGATAGTTGGGACTCGCTTCGAACTGGACGCCATCTTCGTACACATTTTGCTGGATGTAGCTCGGTAACTCCTTCAGTCCGTAGCTTAGCCACGTGGACGACACCTTCAATTCCGGCAGCAGCAGCGCGACCTGGATGAGACCACGAAGCTGCATCGTCGCATGGTTGCCGTGATGGGCATGGTAGCTGCGTACATAGCGGCCATGCTCGTGGAACGATTTGATCACTTTCATTTTCACTTCAGGTGTGAACGAAGCCGAGCCCCAGAACGTCATGAACGCTTCTGGCAACATGAACAACCGTACCCCGACGGACAGTGGATCCCACGTACAGTGTTGTGCTCGGAACGTATCATTCACGGGTACAGGATTATCATCGATGAAGTGATGCATCATCTCATTCCAGCATGCTGCGTACTTCTCGTCACCCGTCACACAGTAAGCCCGCGCCAAATGCTTCACATATACGAATCTCGTCAAATGCAGCTGATACTGCGAGCTGTCATACAGCCAGCTGTTCCAATCGTATTTGCCATCTTGAAACTGAACGCGTTTTCCTTTAATGAGCGGAAGATCCCCCGTCACAATTCGGTTAGCTTCCGCGATGGACAGCTTTGCATCCTCGTCATCCCCATACCGCTCCCTAGCATAAGCCATCAAGCTCGGCACATCGCTCACATTGAAATAGTAGCGCTTGGTAACACTGGCATCGATCAACGCTAAATATGCATCCCGCGCTCCAATTACATCGCCGAGAGCCATGTGCTCGCGCACCATCACCATGTCTGGTCGCTCCAAATCCAGTTCTTGCCGAATAAATGTCTCATCTGTCATTTGCAGTTGGGTAAAATTTGGATTATGCCGTAAATTCTTATAACCCATCTCGATCATAGTTTCACCTTCTTATTCCTTAATGGAGCCTAGCATCGCGCCTTTGGCAAAGTACTTTTGTAGAAATGGATACACAGCCACAATTGGCAGCATCGCCAGCAAAATTGCCGCATTCTGTACGTTAGGCCCAAGATTAACGGCCAACTGTGCATCGATGGCGGCATCAGCTGAAATGTTGGAGGCGCTGATCGCTACCATTTGCCGCAGCAGCGGCTGAATCGGCCAGCGGTTCGTATCATTGATATAAATAACAGCTGAGAAAAACTCATTCCAATACTGCACCATGAAAAACAAAGTGAATGTCGCGATAATCGGCTTCGACAGCGGAATCACGATGGAGAACAGAATACGGAATTCCCCCGCCCCGTCAATGCGCGCAGCTTCGTCCAGACTTTCCGGCAAGCTTTGAAAAAAGGAGCGGATTACGAGCACATTAAACGCACTTGTTGCCGCAGGCAATACAATCGCCCAATAGGAGTCGAGCAAGCCTAAGCTTTTCACGACTAGATAGCTCGGAATCATGCCGCCATGAAAAATCATGGTAAAGAAAATAAACAGCATCATGACACGACGGCCCGGCACAATCCGTTTGGAGAGTGCATAGGACAGCGTAATGGAAACGAATAGATTGACGCATGTGCCCAACAAGGTAATGAAGACTGAATTTTTAATAGAATTCAGGAAGGTTTGAGCATTGAACAAGTAGCTGTAAGCATCCAGCGTCCAGTGCTTCGGCCAAATAAAGAAATTTCCGGCCATAGAATCCCCTGGCGGGCTGAATGAAACCGCAATGATATATAGAAAAGGCAGAATCACCGTCAAGGAGATCAGGATAATAATGACGGCAAGGAGACTGTCGAACCAAGTTACGCGCGCTTTCATGATGTCTTCACTCCTCTCTAGAAAATCCCCTCTTCGCCAAGCCATTTCGCTGCATAATTCGCGGTGAGCACCAGAATGAGACTGGCTACCGATTTAAACAGACCGACGGTGATGGCGAAGCTGTAATTAAATTGCTCCAACCCGATGTGATACACGAAGAGGTCAAACACATTGGACACTTCCAAATTCAAGCTGTTGGTCATCAAGAAGATTTGCATAAAGTTCGAATCCAGCGACGAACCCAACTTGAGCAGCATCAGAATGACAATTGTGCTTTTGATCCCAGGCAGTGTAATGTTCAGGATATTTTGGAAACGGTTTGCCCCGTCCACCTTGGCAGCTTCGTATAGTTCTGGATTAATGCCCGCGAGCGCAGCAAGGAAGATAATCGTCCCCCATCCTGCATCCTTCCAAATGGACTGCAGAATAATGAGCGGACGAAACCATTCATTGCTGACTAGGAATAACGTGTTTGAGCTGAACCATTGCTCCATGTAATGATTAATGACCCCTGACGGGCCAAAGAACGAAATCGTAATGCCGTATATGACAACCCAAGACAAAAAGTGTGGGAGATAGACGATAGTTTGGGAGATTCGTTTAAACAGTTGAAGCCGCAATTCATGCAGCATAATGGAGAGCATAATCGTAAACGGAAAATAGACGAACAAATTGAGAAAGGAGAGCAGAAGTGTATTTTTGAAAAGAATATAAAAGTCCGACGTACTAAAAAAATCCTTGAAATTTGTAAGTCCGACCCACGGGCTATCCCATACGCCGACAAAAGGGCTGTAATCCTTAAAAGCTAACACCAACCCCCACATAGGAGCGTAATGGAACACGATAAAATAAAGGAGACCCGGTGCTGCCAGCACATAAAAAGGCCACAGTTGTCTGAATCTTTTTGGTTTCTGAAGTCGTATTGTTCTCTCCAAGCCGTACCCCTCCTTACTAAAAATAGAGGGGGCTATCCGCGCCCCCTACTCATTCTTACTTATGATCTTCGTTATATTGATCGAGCAGATCGTTCGTGATTTGACCACCCAATCCGTTCGTCCAAGCATCCACTTCCTTCTGAACATCGTCCCATTTGGACTCGCCCAGGACGTACTTCGTCATGGATGCACTCATTTTTTTATAGCTGTCTGGATTTTTGCTGGCAACCTGCGAATTATAACTGAGGAATGGATTGGCAATACCCGCTTTGCTGATGACATCCAGTGACGCCTTTTGAACCTTCAAGATCGCTTGATCCTTCGCTGTTGCATATGTGTAAGGATCCGCTTTATTTTCGAGAACAAATTGCGATGGTTTATCCAGATCGAATTGCTTCTTCTGCTCATCCGTTTGGACGGCAACGCCATCCTTCAGCTCACTGGCATGCAACCCGAGCACGCCGGTTTTCGCGAATGCCGCGTTCTCTTCGGAAGCACTGAAATCCAAGAAGTCGACGATTTTTTGAACTTTGTCTTTTGGCACTGAGCTCGGAATTACCCAAAGCCCGTAATAGCCGCCGCCCACGTTAACACCTTTTTTACCACCTGGGCCCTCTAACAGATCAATGATGGCAATCTCTGCATTCGGGTCAACTTGTTTTAGTTTAGTTACATTGGTTTCGGTTAAGTCACTCGCGTTGCCAGCAAAAACACCAGCTACACCCGCCAGGAATTTGCTTCGCACCTGCTGTTGGTTTTTCAACACCGGCGCATCCTTGTCAATCAAGCCCTTACTCCAAGCACCCTGCAACCAGTCTAGGTATGCTTTGTACTCTGGGGTTTGGAAATCCCGAACTGCTTTACCGTTATCCAGCTTCCATACGTTAGGCAGACCGAAAGCAAACTGCATCGGATTCGTACCTGCAAATGGACCTGGTGATCCGATCGCATCTACACCATTGACCGAAAGTGGGATCGTTTTGCCACCGCCAGCTGGATCTTTTTCCTTAAACACTTGAAGCACATTCGTCAGCTCGTCCACTGTTTTTGGCACTGGCAAGTTGTATTTATCCAGCCAGTCTTTCCGAATAATCAGGTTGCCGTCTCCGCCGCCATAGATACCGCGTGGTCTTGGAATCCCGTAAGCCTTCCCTTTGACTTCTGAGTTGTTCCACACGGCCTGATCAATCTGCTTTAAATTTTTGGTATTGTTCAAATAAGGAGTGAGGTCATGGAAGGCACCCATTTTGACCAAGTTTGTAAATTTATCGTCCTTACCGCCATCCAGCAAGAGCAAGTCATAGGAATCGCCCGCTGAGACTGCAACAGAAAGCTTATCTTTGTAGGCTTCGGACGGAACAAACGTAACGTCGAGCTTCACGTTTCCTCTTTTCTCCAGATCCTCTTTCGCCTTATTGTTGTCTGTTGCAGGTGGGTTACCGAACAAGATCGTCATTGCCTTAATCGTCGTAGGTGCTGCTGAGGCAGCGGGTGACTGCGAACCTGGCGTCGTGCTGGCTGGTGTCTTCGAATTACTAGAGCAGCCTGCAGCCACAGAAGCTAGGAGCAGTGTAGCCGCGAGAACGGGTACAAGCGTTTTTTTACTAGTCATGTATATTCCCCTTTTCGTTTTTACTGACGTGTCGTATGTGGTACAGTTTGAATTATAAGAGATCCTAATGAAGCAAGAACATGTCGAAAACAAGTGAAAGTGTCACCGTTTTTAAGATAACGGCCCGAAGCGCTATCCCCCTTACTCCCCTTGTACTATAATTCAAATACAAAGACCCCCCGACCCGGCGGAGGGAGATCAACTAAGCCAAAACGGATGTGATGAGCACCATGATGTTGCCCTTTTTCGGTTTTCTTACCCGTAGCTTTTATATCAAAATGATTCTAGTCATGCTGGCTGTCTCCATCATCCCGCTGATTGTATTGTCCTATATCTCCATATCCGTATCCAGTTCGACAGTAGAGAAACAGGTTAATCGGCTGAACGCCCAGCTCGTTAATCAGGTCGTGGACCGAATTGAGCTGACGATGTCCAGGTTCCGTGAGCTTAGTGAGCAGTATTCCCGCATTTCATCGATCCAAAGCGCGCTGGTGTCACCCTCCTCCCAATATTTCGAAGAGGTTGTCCGCAAAAAGGATCTCATCTCGGTTCTCAGCACCGCCTCCGCAGTGATCGGCAATGTCGAGGGCTTGCAGGTGTACTCCAACATTACCGGCGAAGTCTTATCATCGGATGAGGTTCCATCGACGCTGGGAAGTTCGCCCTTCAAACCCTTGATCCAAGAGTTCCTAGCCAAAGGCCAGTCCAGCATGTTTCTAGATAAGAGCTCACACCCTGAGTTAAAAATACTGCAAAACTCAACCTACTATATCGGTCGGATCCCCTTCGAAACCTACGAGGATATGCGCGGGGTACTTTTGATTTCAATGAATAACGCGCAGTTCCAACAGCAAATTGAGAATATTCAGCTTGGCTCGCTCGGCTCTGTATCGCTTCTAACACAAAGTGGTGTTACCGTAGCCACAACCAGCAAGCTAGAGCGCAGCCAAGATGACGTCCGCACCCGCAGCATTTTAGCGCATTGGATCTCATTAGGGAAACCGACGCAATTCGAGATGGACACGTCCATCATTTCAGTGAAACAAACGAAAACCTTTGATAAGTGGATTGTCATCTCGGAAATTCCATCACGTGAGCTGACGCAAAACGCTGACATTATTCGCAAGACCGTCACCTATTTTCTCCTTGCGCTCGTTACGGTGGGCGGGCTTTCCGTCATCGGCTTCGGCTACCAATTGTATCGCCCTCTACAGGCGGTCAAGCGGCAGGTGGATGCGATAAAAAAAGGGAACTTCGATGCCCGTGTCACCTATTTTGCCAATAATGAAATCGGCGATTTAGGACGCATGCTTAATGCCATGGCCATCCGAATTCAAGAATTGCTTTCGGAACAGCAGGAATCCGAGGATATGAAGCGCAAGCTGGAGATTCGGGCGCTGCAATCGCAGATTAATCCGCATTTTATGTACAATACTCTCAATACAATTCGCATGTTTGCCATGCTGAAAGATTACGACAATATTAATACACTGATGGGGAAATTCGTCTCCTTGCTGCGTTACAGCATGGAAAATTACGATCAGAATGTGCCGCTGCAGCAGGAGCTGGACTATCTACAGGATTATATCGGTCTGCTGAATATGCGGTACAAATACCAAACCAAGCTGCACGTTGACATTGCTTCGCCGTTGGAGACCATGTACATCCCTAAGCTAAGCTTGCAGCCGCTCATTGAAAATGCCGTGTTTCATGGGATTTTACCGAAAAAAAGGGCTGAAGGCCACATTCATATTCGCGTGTTTATGCGGTCTGAAGACGCCTATACCATTATAGAGATTGAAGACGACGGGGTTGGTCTGGATGAGACTCAGCTGGAGAAGCTGCGTGTGCATATGCAGCAAGAACAACTTGGCGAAAATATCGGTCTCAAAAATGTCTGGTTACGGATGAGGCTGATGTTTAGTAAAGAAGCGCAGATGGAGTTATTCTCTACCGGCGATACGGGTTTGCTGATCCGTTTCCTGCTTCCCTCAGATACCGTTCGTTTAAAGGAGGTGCAACATGAGCAGCTATAAGGTGCTTTTGGTTGAGGACGAAATACCGGCAAGAACCGTTTTTCGGCAAATGATCGAGGAACACAGCGACATGTTCGCACTCGTTGGTGAAGCGGAGGATGGGCTCGAGGGCTTTGAACTCTTTGTACAACATAAGCCACAGATGATCGTCACAGATATTACGATGCCTGGAATGAACGGGCTGGAAATGCTCCACGAAATCGAACAGAGCGGTGAAGCGATGCCGCAAATGATCATTTTAACGTGTCACAAGGACTTTCACTACGCACAGCAAGCGATTCAGTTAAAAGCTGCCGCCTATTTAATTAAAGATGACTGCCTTTCTGATCCCAAGCTGCTGGCCCGCACAATGGAGGGTCTTGCTCAGCAGGCAGTTTCATTAGATGAAACTCGTGAGAAGCAGCTGCTTCTGGAGCAAAAGGTCCGCTCGAACGAAATGGAGATTGAACAGAGTACTTTCCTCAATATGCTTAGGTCGTCGGACGCTGAGGCTGATTGGCTCCAAAGCTTGGAAGCAGCCCATATCCCCGTAGCGAAAGGGAACTTTCATGTACTGCTCCTAGAGCTCGACCGAAGCTCGCTGCGATTCTCGATTGATCAACAGGAGGAGCTGAAACTGTGGCAATTCGCCGGGGTTAACGTCTTAAAGGAGCTGCTCACGGCTCACGGGGCGAATAAAGTTATTGCCTTGGATAAAGGGCGGTTCTTTGCGATCTATGCACCAGAGAGGAACGCACCCCAAGGAGATGCGCTTCTTGAACAGATCATTCAATCTTTTACGGCATATCTTAAAATGAGTCCGCTCACACTGGAATTCCGCATCAAGCAGGGCATGGGAGAACGGCTGGTAGAGCTGAAGAGGCTGGTGGCGGCTGCCTATCCGTTCTTTTATCAGTGCAATACGACCGTCTCGCGCTCCGCTTGGGCCGAGATGGTCACTTTCCAACACATCCCAGAGAATTATAGTCGGCTCTGGGTGAAGATTTTGAAGCAGGCACTGCTAGAGCCGCTTCGCAGCGCAGCCGCCTTGGAGCAGGAGCGCAACTCCTTCTTCCGGCAGGCGATGGAAGAGCGCTGGGATCCGGAGCAGATTAAATCGTTGTATCTGCGCGTATTTTTGGATATCAGCCATTTCACGGCTGATTCCGAAGAAGCCGCGGAGCTGGAGGCCGCTTTCCGTAAGAAGCTTGAGCAATGCCAAACGTTCCATGCTGTGCATGAAACGACGTTTCTTTTCTTCCGTAACCTGCAGCGTCTGCAAGGCGACGGCAAGACAATCGACGCTTCAATCTCGCGTATGATTCAGAAGATGTACGAGGATCTCAGCTATCCGTACAAGCTGGAAGAGTTGGCAGAATCGATCAATTACAGCGTCCCTTATTTCAGCAGTATGTTTAAGAAAACAACAGGCGAAAGCTTCGTGCAGTATTTGACACACCTGCGAGTGGAAAAGGCCAAGCTGTTACTTCTGACAACGGATCAGAAAACATTTGAAATCGCCGAATCCATCGGCTTCGAGAATTACCGTTCGTTTAATCGGATTTTCAAAAGAGAAACTGGTGTAACGCCGTCGGATTACCGACGGGTGCAGCATGAGTAACCGCGGCACAACGAGGGTTCGTCAGCAACTTGCATTCTCCTCAATTAAAAATGCCCCTGCAAAATCGAGCACATCACATGAAGTGAAGGTGCATCCTACAGGGGTATTTACGCATCTATGAAACTGCTATTCATCATCTTCCCATTTACGCGAATAAGCCTTCTTCGTTATCCAAATCGTTAGCCCAATCACGATAATAATCGCGATCACACTTCCAATAACTGCACCAACCACCTATTACACGCCCCTTTTATCTACTCCTACATCCCATTGTATCAAAAGTTACCAAATCAGACAGCCTCGACTTCGACAATTCAGCGACAGCACGCTGTCCGCCTTCTCACAACTCAAAACAAATCCAACTGCCTCGGCGCCAGCCCCTCGTAATCCAAACCTAACATGCTCATCAACGTTTTCGCATTGCCTGCTGCATGTCCACCTGAGTTGTTGTTGAAAATGATGCAAATCTCCCGTGTCTGCTCCTGCAAGCGGAGCAACCTCACCTTCCACTCCAACAATTCCTGCGCATTGTAGTCGTACAAATACCGCACATCGCGCCAGTTGGCTTCGTTCGTCTGCACCCATCCCCCCACGTTGCGTCCGTGGAAGCGAACTATCGTCATGTCAGGATGCGTCGCCTCCATGACGATCGGAACAGATCCAATGCCTGCCTGCGGCTCGTCGCAGATGCTATGCATCCAGCCCTCGCGCTTCATGAAGGCCAGCGTCTTGTCCCGCATGTCCTCCGTGAACCAGCTCTGGTGCCGAAACTCCAGCGCCAAGGGTACATCGCCCATTCTCGCCTTCGCCTCGCGAATCACATCCACACTCCCTTTGTTGCAAGCAAACCAGGGTGGATATTGAAACAGCACAGCCTTCAGCTTCCCCGCTTCCTGAACGGGTCGAATCGACTGTAAGAACGCCTCATACATCTGTTCAACCCCACCGGCAAAAGGATTTTCGCCCCGCAGATGGCCCGTCATCCCTTGGTAAGCCTTAATAATAAACCCGAAGTTCTCAGGTGTCTCTTGAACCCACTTCGCATAATTGCGTTCAGGCTGTACGGCGTAGAAGGAGGTGTCTACCTCCACGATCGGAAAATGGGACCCATATGTTACGAGCTTCCCCTTGCCCCCGCCTAAGTCATGGTCACCCCAACCCGCTAATCCGATGTTGATCACTATTATCACCCCGTGCTTTGTGCTCATTCGCTTTCTCTTAAGTATTCGTCCATCTATCATACCATCTTCGTGCGCGATACCATAAAATTCCTACTCACTAACGTGCAAAAACTGCGATCTTTCGTATAATTCATCAGATATTTATCTTGTAGCTCCGTAAGCTTTGGGGGATTAAGTGGATTTCCTACATCTAATTCCGGATAAAACTTGCCTTTAGGGAGTTTAACTGTATTTTCTACATCTAGTCTTGTCCGAAATGTCATATTTGACCATGTTGACCTAAAATAACGGGAGGAATTCCATTGGTTTTGCAAAAAGACGTGATTTCATTGGAATTAGCTGCAGGAAATCCAGTTATTCACTAGGCCTGTCCCCAAGCACCTTCATTCTGGCATGTCAAAAAAGCGCGTCCCCTCCATGAAGGGGCGCGCTTTACATCTATCATTCATTTACAGCCAGCCAATGGCCAGGCGTCACTTCGACGAATCGCGACCGCTCCAGCCCATACGGATCCTGTATCGACGAGTCAATGAGTGGCACAAACGCCTTGCGCGACTCCACTGCCGGATCAGGAACTGGAATCGCCGCGAGCAGAGACTTGGTATACGCGTGCATCGGGTTCGCATACAACTCTTCGCTCTCTGCGAGTTCAACGATCTTGCCCTTGTACATGACAGCCACACGGTCGCTGATATGCTTAACCATGGAGAGGTCATGGGCGATAAACAGGTACGTCAGCCCTAACCTCTGTTGCAGCTCCTCTAGCAACTTGACGATCTGTGCTTGGATGGAAACATCCAAAGCCGATAAAGGCTCGTCGCAAACGATAAACTCAGGCTCAACTGCGAGCGTTCGGGCAATACCGATCCGCTGCCGCTGCCCGCCTGAGAACTCATGCGGGTAGCGCATAGCGTGAGATGGGCTGAGACCGACCATCTCAAGCAGTTCCTCAATCCGATGCTGCCGCTCCCCCTTGCTGTTCGTCATGCGGTGGAGATCTAACGCCTCGCCGATGATATCTGCTACGCGCATGCGCGGGTTCAGAGAAGCATATGGATCCTGGAAGATCATCTGCATGTAACGTCGCATCGTCTTCATCTCCCTGCGAGATAGTCGGTTAAGGGAGATCCCCTTATACAACACCTCTCCGCCCGTCGCCTCGTTTAACCGCAAGATAGTCCGGCCCGTGGTGGATTTACCGCAACCAGATTCCCCTACTACACCTAGCGTCTCCCCAGCACGGATATCAAAGCTGATATCGTTAACCGCTTTGATGATCTGGCCTTTGCCTAAATTGAAATGCTGTCTGAGCGACCGGACCTCCAACAAAGGGCGATCATCAGCCGAACGAGCGACAGAGGAAACAAGCTTAGGTTTCTTCTTCTCATCAAGTCTAGGCAGTGCATTCAGGAGCCGCACCGTGTAGGGATGCTTCGGAGCAGAGAAAATCTCCTCCGTCGTGCCCGTCTCAACGACTTCGCCATCCTTCATAACTACAACCCGATCGCACATCCCGGCTACGACACCTAGATCATGCGTAATTAAGATGATGGATGTGCCCAGCTTGCGCTGAATCTCCTTCATCTGGTGCAAAATCTGCGCCTGAATGGTGACGTCAAGCGAAGTCGTCGGCTCGTCCGCAATAAGCAGCGATGGACGACAAGCAAGCGCGATAGCAATCATTACACGTTGACGCATACCACCGGAAAATTCGTGGGGATACTGTAAGTAGCGTGCTTCTGCATGGGGGATCCCGACCAGCTTCAGCATCTCAATCGCTTCCCGCTGTGCTTCTTCCTTGCCAAGCTTCCTATGCTTAATCAAACTCTCCTCAATCTGCCTACCTATGCGCATCGTAGGATTCAAGGAGGACATGGGATCTTGGAAGATCATACCGATATCACGGCCGCGAATCTGCTCCATCTCGAGATCTGACTTATCCGCGAGGTTCTGTCCTTGGAAAAGAACCTCCCCACCTTTCACCATCGAAGGAGGCGATGGCAGTAACCTCATGATCGTACGTGCTGTAACACTCTTTCCGCTGCCGGATTCGCCAACGATCCCCAGCGTCTCTCCTTCGCGTAACGAGAAGCTGACATTACGAACCGCTTCAACTTCCTTATCTCGTGTGTAGAAAGAGACAGACAATTGCTTCACTTCTAAAATTGATGTCATATAATCACCTTTGAGTTGGGATAAACTTGAAAAGAAAGTTTCTATCATTCGTAAATACATGTTAAAATATAAGTTAATTATATCGCAACTATAAAAAAATTATATATTTCAAATAAATGAAACTATTATTGACCATTGACATTTTCAATCACCACTCTTAAAATCTACTATATCGATCGGAATAATGCAATATAAACTGACCGACAAAGGAGCTTACGAACTTGACCGGGCACACTTCAGCTATGGAATCACCTCTAGTCGACCGACTCGGGAACATTTTTACCAAAATGCTATTGCATCCTACTTATCGCTTTCTGCTACTACTGGCGGGGGCCCCCTTACATCTAATCGTCTATGTGGTCCACCTGTCCAACAAGAAGAAGAGTATGCACAGGGCAAATTTGGACAAGTTAGAACAGCAATGGACTTCCTCAGGATATCGAGATCAGCTGCTCAAAGAGGCGAAAGAACAACTTGAGCGCAAGCATCGATTCTTCGGACAGACCATCACCTCAGAGAAACTGGATCGCGAAGCTAACCAAATTGCGGCGATCAAGTTCAAGGAAGCGTTATTGCGTCACCTTGATGCCCAACAAGATGGGAACGGCAAGTCGCAGACCACCTATGCCGATACATTTACCCAATTGATCCGACACCCGGCTTTTCTGGCTATATCCATTATTCCCGGTGTTCTCATGTACATTCTTATGTTGATCTATAACAACGCCTATTTCAAATATATCGGTGAACGGCTCGTGATGACCGTTTTCGTCATTTTTGGCGTCGCTTTTCTAGTCTTTACCATTCTTTACCTATCGCCTTTGAATCCCGCTGCTAACATCATCGGGGAAACGGCTACAGCAGAGCAGATTGCCAAGTTTAATCAGCTCTACGGTCTTGATCAACCTTATCTGACTCAACTTTGGCATACATTCCGCGGTATCCTGACATTCGATTTAGGTAAATCCTTCGCAGGCAACGAAGTGGTCACCACCTCCATTGCTGCGAAGTTTCCCGTGACGCTGACGCTAACCATCATCTCCACAATCGTAGCCGTACTGATCGCCCTGCCGATCGGTTTGGTATCTGCCACTCGGCCGAATTCTTTCTTTGACTATACGTTCATGCTGATTGCATTGATTGGGTTATCGATCCCTAACTTCTGGCAAGGGCTCGTCCTTATCTTGAATTTCTCGATCAAGCTGCATTGGCTTCCGGCAACATATAATCCACAGAATGCACTGACGATGATCATGCCGATTGTTGTATTAGGAACAGGTCTTACCGCAGCAGTCGCTCGGATGACGCGTTCTTCTACATTAGAGGTCATCCATGAGGATTATATTACGACTGCCCGGGCCAAAGGGTTATCTCGCAGGCAGGTGCTTTGGAAGCACGCCGTGGGTAATGCGTTAATCCCGATTATTACGGTCATCGGACTTCAATTCGGTGCGATGCTCGGCGGAGCGGCTGTCACGGAGAAAGTATTCAATATCAACGGAATTGGCAGCTATATCGTGGACAAGCAGTTCATTCCCGATATTCCTGCAATTATGGGTGGCGTCGTCTATACAGCCATCACAATCTCTATCGTCAATGTCATCATTGACATTTTATACGCCTTTTTTGATCCAAGAATCCGTTCCAAAATGAAACAATACTAGCAGGTGACAACGTGACCAAACCGATACTTACTAAACAGGACACTCATTTCAGATTACGTACCTGCTCCGAATACGGACAGGCCAGCTTTGCGGGGATCGCCTCCTTAAGCTTGGCACTGGTATTGTTGATCAACAGCTTCGAAGGAGCTCACTTGGTTGTGCATTCAGCCGTGTTCGCTGCCTTTGTCTCTTATTTGGTCTTTGCGCTTCTTCAATTGGGAACGATGGCTTTGATCCGCAGAGATCTGCTCCAGCATGGCGAGATCCGCCGCACCACTCGTTGGTTAGGCTACCTGCTATTACTCAGTTTGCTGACTGCTAATATTTTCATCGTTACAGCGGCCTTTCAACTCATCAAACGCAAAAAGAACGCAGCATATATACTCTCGTTCTACGCGTTGTTAACGACCTTGTTCGTTTTCGCTGTCTCAGCTTTAAACGTCTTCAAACCGTATGTATCTAACTTATTCGTACCGGGTATGGGTCTCATTTTAGTCGCGGGAGCCATTCAACTACTTGCTCTGCTTCTGATCTCCCGATATGCAGATGACCAGATTCTGCCCAAGTGGTTGTGGGTCGTCGCGGTACTATTGCTTGTAACTGCTCTAACGGGCAATGTGTTTGCTCTGGCACTTGGCATCCTGTTAATGTCCAAACTTAAGAACAGAGATGATTCATCGGGCACAAAATTGAATGAGGTTGTTGACCGGCTGTCACGCAGCTCTACTTCTATGCTGGGTCTGTGGTTCATCGGCTTTCTAATTTCAATCTCGCTGTGCAGTTACTTAACTTTCGACTACGGGATGGCGATCGACAATAATTACGGAGCTATCCTGCAATCGCCAAGCCTTACCTATCCACTGGGTACGGACAACTTCGGTCGATGTCTGTTCTCCCGAATTGTATTCGGTGCACGTATCTCGCTCTTTGTCGGTATCCTCTCCACCTTGATCCCTGTCATTATTGGAGGCTCACTAGGGGCAATATCCGGCTACTACGGGCGCAGTACGGACAACCTTATTATGCGAGCACTTGATATCTTATACGCCATTCCAGGCATTCTGCTTGCCATCGCTATTATTGCGGCTTTCGGTGCCAGCACGGTCAATCTCATTCTCGCACTGAGTGTCGGGGCCATCCCTACATATGCTCGGACCATGCGAGCCAATGTAATGCTCGTCTCTACACTTGAATATGTGCAAGCGGCGCGTGCTTTCGGCGCTGGCGATTTCATCATTTTGCTCAGACATATCATACCGAACTCCATTGCACCGATGATTGTTAAATCTACGTTAACCGTCGGCGGAGCCATCATCTCAACGAGCAGCTTAAGCTACCTCGGACTTGGCGTCGAGCCGCATATTCCTGAGTGGGGGAATATTCTGAAGGTCGGAAGTTCGTATCTCGAGACTCATGCCTACACGGCCATCTATCCTGGTTTGGCGATCATCGCACTCGTGCTGTCCTTCAACTTCCTTGGAGACGGACTACGCGACGCGCTTGATCCGAAGCTAGACTAAACAAGCTAGTCATTTTGGAATCTTCATTCTTACTCCATGAATTCTCACGTTACACAACACAGAAGGATATGGAATGAATGTGCGTTCATACACTTAACTCTATTAGGAGGGTCATTCAATGATTAAGAAAAGCAAGGTCGTCATTCCCGTCATCCTCGGTGTCTCTATGATGCTAAGCGGATGCAATTTCACAACGAAGAATGACGCAGCCGCGTCACCTACACCATCAGCAGGCGCAACAGCTGCAGCAAACACTACCCCTGTCGATATTGAACTATTGGGTATGAGCTCAAATGAAACAGACCTTAATATCGTTCGCGACCAGCTTACGAAGAATGGTTTTAACGTCAAGTTGAACATCCAGCCGGATTACGGTACGTTCAAGGCTCAACAAGATGCAGGCAACTTCGATGCTGCCTTGTCCAGTTGGTCCACTGTTACAGGTAACCCGGACTATGCGGTACGATCCGTTTTCAAAACAGGTGGTGACTACAGCATTATGTCCGATCCAGAGATCGACAAGCTGATTGATCAGGCCGCAGGTCAAACACCAGAGCAGTTCACAGAAACATACAAGACATTCGAGCAGCAATTAGTCCTTGATAAAGCCTACATTGCACCGCTCTATAGCTCACTCAAAGCACAAGCATTTAATCAAGATGTTCTGAAGAAAGAATCTGTACGTCTCTCGAAATCACGTTCCTTGCCTTGGGAAGAACTAGACTTCAAGGATACGGCCAAACGTGCGAAAGACCCGATTATTCTGCAATCAACGCTTCCTTCCCTAACATCACTTGATCCGATCAAAGGGAATGACGGTTCGATCAATATTATCAACACGAACATGTACGTACGTCTACTCAACTTGACAGATGACGATAAGTTAACGGCTGAAGGGTCACTTTCGCACAACTTTGCGATCGCTAATGGCAATTCAGACTACTACTTCTTGCTCCGTGACGATATCGACTTTGCACAAGTTAAGAACAAGCTAGCGGTTGATTCTGGCGAACGCGTTGGTGCTGAAGATGTTATTTTCTCGCTAAATCGCGCTAAAGACAAAAATTCCGTACCAAATCACCGTACGTTCACTTTGCATGAGCATATTAAAAATGTAGAACTCGTGACTGACCCTGCCGTACTTGAATCGGTTAAAGTATCAGGCGGCTCTGACACAATCAAATCGAGTTTGGAAAAAGGCATTGGCACCAAGATTTCTTCCCTCGTAACTGATAAAAAGCAAGCAAGCAATAAAGAAGGCAAATATCAAGTTGTTAAGCTGACAACGACGGAACCATTCCCGCAAGTATTGAACTATTTAGCGCATCAATCCGCGGGTATCGTCTCCAAGAAGCAAGTTGAAAGCATCAATACGTACGATGTAGCCAAATATGACGTAAATAAAGACATCGCCTACGGTGACCAAGCGACGATTACAGAAGGTGCGAAATACAACAATACGTTGGCAACTAGCGGACCTTACATTCTTTCCTACAAAACGGACTATGAAGCTGTCTTCTACAAAAACCCTGGGTATATGAAGGGTACGAAGTACGAGCCGAAAGTCGACTCCATCAAAATCCGTTTCATCAAAGATGCTGAAGCCTCCTTATCCGCACTAAGAAGCGGTGAGATTCACTTGTACTACGGTGTGTCCGAAGTTAAGTTCGATGTTGTCAAAGCAGATACCAAGCTTTCGCTTCAAACGATCCCTAGTAACGCTGTATCCTACCTGTTGTTCAACACGAAGAACCGCGAGATTGCCAAGAGCGCTGACTTGAGAAAAGCTGTGCTGTATTCCATCAATCAAGACGAATTCCTTGCTTACTACAAGAACAACAAGTTCAAAGCGATCTCGACACTAAGCCCACTTGTCAAAACGGGATTAGAGCTCAAAGCAGATTCTGCTAAAGTGAAGGATTTCTTGAGCAAATACAACGCTAGCAAATCCGGTAAGTAATTCAACTGCTAAACATGCTAAGAAGACTGCCTCATCGTCCATAATGACGGTTGGGCAGTCTCTTTCATACAAGCCACATCGCACAGATAGGAGCGAATACAAATGCCAACTCCCGAAGCAAACCCAGTTAAACTATCGCAATGGGATGCACTCATCCTAGAATCACTCAAGACCCAAGTAGCTTCCGCGGACGAGCTGCTTCAACGGGTTCAAGCTGGTCAGCTGCCCGTAGATGAAAGCAAGTTCCAATTCGACTATAAGCGCTTAACCGAGCTGGCGAGTGAGGATCTCGCTTCGTTCGAGCAAGCCGTTCGTCACGGCTACCAGATCAAATACAATACGCTGCGCGGCATCGCCAGCTGGATTCTCGTCGTTTTCGGCCAGGAGCCAGAGTTGCAGCTCGAGCCCGGTAACGAAGCGGTCGTTGCGAGCCTTACCGCGCAGCAGCATCAACGCCTGACTGCCGTGCTCTCCCACGGATGGGTTGTCCGCGGCGAGCAGGCAGCTACACCTGAAGCGAGTTCGACATACGTCATCGAGCCTCTTGTACGAGGTTGATATTTCTATGTGTTCCACGATGCTACTCACGACTTTATCTTTACAACTCCCATGGGAGAAGGTATAGTTACGCTATATAGGATTGACCCGGAGGAGCCTGCCAACAGCGGGCTCTTTTTGTCTTTTTCAGGGGACTGCGGGTCGTTTCTTACACATAACTCAGGTCAATTATGGAAAGCCTGAAGTAAAGTTATTGGGGGCGAATGGATTGGAAGTACAAGCTTACTGGGCTATCGGCATCTTCTTACTTATTTATGCAATTATCATTTCCGAGAAAATTCACCGTACCATTATCGCCATGATTGGCGCCGTACTTATGATTGTTTTTGGTATCGTGAGTCAAGAAACAGCTCTGCATCACATCGACTTCAACACGTTGGGCTTACTCATCGGGATGATGATTATTGTCGGCATTACGGCGGAGACGGGGCTTTTCAAATATATCGCGGTAAAGGCAGCGAAGCTCGCCAAGGGACAACCGCGAAGGATACTGATTGCGCTCGTGATTATCACAGCGGTGTGTTCTGCCTTTTTGGACAATGTGACGACTGTCCTTCTCATGGTCCCTGTCACCCTGAGCATTACGAGACAGCTTCGCGTAAATCCATTTCCGTTTCTTTTTACACAAATTATTGCCTCCAATGTTGGGGGTACCGCGACGCTGATCGGCGATCCACCGAACATTATGATTGGCAGCGCAGTGAAAGAGCTGACGTTCATGGCGTTCATCAACAACCTAGCACCCATCGCAATTATTATCATGGTAGCTTATATACCTCTGTTCCTTATACTCTTCGGGAAGCAAATCAAATCTACACCAGAGCTGCAACAGAGCATCATGGAGATGGATGAAAAGGCTATGCTGAAGGACCGGAAACTTCTATGGAAATGCCTCATCGTGCTAGGGATCACCATTCTCGGCTTCTTCCTGCATCAGAGCTTGCATTTGGAATCGGCTACGGTTGCACTGAGCGGCGCGTTTCTGCTGCTTCTCCTGACTGGCGAGCACATGCTGGAGCCGGCTTTTGCTAGTATCGAGTGGCCTACGATCTTCTTCTTTGTCGGTCTGTTCGTGCTCGTATCTGGACTCGTAGAAACAGGTGTGATTACGCAGTTAGCTGTCCATGCGATTGAATTGACAGGCGGCAATGAACTTGCAACCTCTATGTTGATCCTGTGGCTGAGCGCGATTGCGTCGGCTTTCCTCGACAACATTCCGTTCGTAGCCACGATGATTCCATTGATTCAGGAAATGGGTACGCTGGGCGTGAGCAATCTAGAACCACTATGGTGGAGTCTAGCTTTGGGCGCTTGTTTGGGCGGCAATGGCACCCTGATTGGGGCGAGCGCGAACTTGATCGTTGCTGGTCTAGCGGGGAAAGAAGGATATCCGATCACCTTCGTGAAGTTTTTTAAATATGGCTTTCCGCTTATGCTTATCTCAATTGTTCTGTCGAGCATATACATTTACTTTAGGTATTTGATCTAGAAAAAGGTTGGGGTCTGAGTTGTTCCCTGGCTTGGGTAACTTTTCGGGATTAACTGGATTTCCTACATCTATTTCCGGGTAAAACTAGCCCATAGTGAGTTTAACTGGATTTCCTACAACTAATTTTGCTCGAAATGTCCCGTTTGGCGAAATTGGCCTGAAATAACGGGAGGAAATCCAGTTAGTTTACAAAGTGCCGAGATTTCGCTTGAATTAGCTGCATAATATCCAGTTATTCACTTGTCCAGGGTGACTTGTGGCCAGCGTCGACGCTTGTGCCTGCACCAACATCAGGAGCAACGCCTCACGGCATAACCCACGCGGATAACAATGAGATAAGGGTGAGCTCACTTATAAATTCTGGCGTGTTAAAAAAGAGGGATAGTCGGCCCCGCTCTTAGGGGTTATTTCACCCTCTGCTGAGTTCACAGGCTGCGTGTACAGGTCGAATGTTGTACGTTGTACATCATTTTTGCGTCTTTTAGGAGCATTTGTAGATAATCTTGTACATTGTGCAACATGATAGCCCTGAAATAGCTAAATCGACGCAAACGCACTTATTTTGTTGTATGAAATACAACATCCAGCCGCCAATTCCGCTATTCGGCACCATAATGTTGTACTTTCTACAACCTCCAGCTCCGCCACGACCTCCTCCACAAACACAACAAAAAAAGCCAAGAGGTTTAAAATCCACCTCCTGGCTCTTCTTCTACCTCTGCTTCAACCGCTCATACGTCTCCTTGTCACAAATCACGAAAAGCCTAGCTCCCTGCGGAATCTCTTCATAAAGCCTTTTATTAATATTCAGATGCTCGCCATCTGAGATTAGTGTAGCACCCTTTTGCAACAAATCCTGAAAGGCATCATGAAACGTCACCCACTTCGTCTGTGCAGGGATCTCGTAGAGGTCCTCACCCTGGGGCGTACGGGTTAGCAACTGTGTAAGAATCTTCGAGGTGCCTGGGTTGAACGCCGAGCGTACCGCGAGTTGGGAAATCGTCTCACTGCCAAAGATGAACTCATCGATGCGAATATGCTGAAAGTTAGGCAGATTTGCCTTATCGCGAATCTCCACGATTGTGTAGACATGGTTATAGTTGCGCTCGACGGTCGTGGCGACCAGTAAGGTTTTGCCATCGACAAAGGCTGGATCTCGAATCGTACTCTGAAACTGTGTCACCTCATCAGCGAAGATGAAGACTGCTCTTGCCTTCGTTGTATTGGCCATGTCGAGTGTTGCCACGAGCTGCGGGTTGCCGAGCACATAATGCACGCGATCATGCCCAATTGGCGATTTGTCCAGCGTATCAATAAGCACAATCTCTACGAGGGGATCTGAGTTCAGAATCTCGTTAATGGCATTCTCTGCATGCTGACTCCAATCAATGATGACAAAATGATTCTCCCCGGCAAACTTCAATTTCCCTTCCTCCTTCATCCGCTGATACACAAATAAAGCATCCACGACTTTACTAATCGTTATGGAAATAAGCCCAATACCGAAAATGTACACGACGATCCCTAAGCATTTGCCTGCAACCGTATGTGGGTAAAAGTCACCATAGCCCACTGTTGTAACTGTCGTCATCACCCACCACAAGCCGTTAAATCGGGTCTCAAACGTGCTCGGCTCTAGCTCATAGGCTAACAGCGAACTTCCTCCAATAAACACGACAGCCACGCCAAAAACAAACAGATTATTCCAACGAATTAGACGCAAAAGGAATTTCGAGAAGAACAGCATGATGACCTCCTGACAGGCATCCGCCTAACAATTTCCAGGCTATTCATTAAGTATAGCAAGAAAAATGCTTTTAGATGAATGAATCCGAAAGAGTCTCGCTCTTTCTATTCACGATTTTTTTCTTTTTGTCGGGAATCCGACATTCTAGCGTGAAATCATGTGATAATATACATATAACAGATTGGAATACTCGGTATTAAGAGATGCAAATTATTCGAGATAAATAGGGAGGATGATCCTATGGAACAATTACATGAGCTTGCCGACCTTGGGGACAAAGACCCTACAAAGGAAGTCATGATTGAAGCTTTTCGAAAACATGGTATTAGTCATACTTATCGCAAAAATGAGTTTGTTTTTCAGGAAAATGACTTGCCAAGCGGTGCCTATTATGTGGCTTCTGGATTAATTAAGATTTCTCAATCTTCCGAAGAGGGGCAAGGGATCACCTTATTTCTTCGTTATGAGGGGGAAGTTTTCGGCAATGCGGAAGTGTTGACGAATATCGCTCGGAAGCGCTACGCCAAGTGTCTAGTGGACAGCCAGATCCTAACATTAGATAGTCGCAAATTTCTCGAATTGGCCAAGGAAAATGCGGAGTTTTCCTATTCTGTCGCCGTTCTAGGTGCTCGAAGACTCCTGCAAACACAGCGAATGGTCGAAACCTTAATCTCCCGCCCCGTCGCTTGGAGGCTCGCTTGGTTCCTTCTGCAATTAGGCAAACCGACGGAAGAGAAGCTCGAAGTTCAAGTGCCTCTCAGTCATGAAGAGATCTCTTATGTGATTGGCTGCAGCAGACAAACCGTCACGGAAACCTTGAACAAATGGCGAGATAAAGGACTTATCGATTATGCCAAGAAGAAGATCGTTGTTTATCATCCGAACCGTTTCTTCACAGATATATAGACGAGCATCCCCCTGGAGGTTGAGCACATGATAACGATAACGAATGTGAATAAATCCTTTTCACAGCAAAAAGGCCATTCCTATACGGCTTTAGAAGACGTTTCTCTCACCATCGGAAAGGGAGAATTCGTCTCCATCGTAGGACCTTCAGGCTGCGGGAAGTCCACGCTTCTCAACCTGATTGCCGGATTCGAACAAGTGAGCAGCGGAACGATTACGGTGGGTGGACACAAGGTTACTGCGCCAGGAGCCGATCGCATTGTGGTTTTCCAAGAACACGGCTTGTTCCCTTGGCTTACGGTGCTCGATAATGTGGCCTTCGGTCTGAAGCAAAAAGGGCTCTCCAAGAAAGATCGCTATGCACTAGCTGCTGAACAGATTAAAGCTGTGCACTTGAGCAAGTTCATCGATCGTTATCCGCATGAGTTGTCCGGCGGGATGAAACAACGAGTAGCGATTGCCAGAGCGCTCGTTATGGATCCTGAGATCCTATTAATGGATGAACCCTTTGCGGCATTGGATGAGCAAACGCGCTTTATTTTACTGAAAGACTTGGAAGAGATTTGGCTTAAAACAGGTAAAACTATCTTGTTCATTACGCACAACATTCGTGAAGCCGTCATTTTATCAGATCGTGTTGTCGTGATGGCGACGCAGCCAGGCAGAGTCAAAAAGGAATTTGCCGTGCAAGCGGCAAGACCTCATCAAAACAGTGATCCGCTTATTCATGCTTTGGAAAATAAAATTATGGAAGCTCTGACGGATGAGCTCGAGAAGGTAGTCAGAGAGGAGCTTGGCCATGCATACAGCCTTAAGAAGAACGCTATTTCTAATTCTGCTGCTGATCATATGGGAGTTGGGATTTAGAATTTTCCAGTGGGGGTGGAAGTTTCCTTCACCGCTGCAAACCTTCCAGGCTTTCTATGATGGGTTTGTTCACGGTCATCTCTTAAGTGCGATTGGGGCTAGTCTCCGTCGCTTACTCATCTCATTTGCCATTTCCATTGGGATCGGGACGCTATTAGGTTATTTATTTGCTCGCTATCGGTATTTTGACGACACCTTCGGCTTTGTCGTGGTTGCCCTCCAGACCGTCCCGAGTATCGCATGGCTTCCATTCGCGATTATCTGGTTTGGACTGAATGACACTTCGGTCATTTTCATTACGACCATTGGCGCCACATGGACGATGTCGATGGCCAGCCGTACAGGAATCATGAACATTTCGCCGATTCATCTGCGAGCTGCGCAAATGCTGGGAACAGGCAGCGGCTACCGCTTGTTCTTTCAAGTGCAGCTGCCGGCGGCATTTCCCCATTGGATCACAGGAATACGCGTGGCCTGGGCCTTCGCTTGGCGGGCACTTGTAGCTGGCGAGCTTATCGCTAAGGGCGTGGGGCTGGGGCAGATGTTACAGGATGGACGCGGACTTGGCGATACGGCAACCATTCTGTGCGTGGTCATCATCATCGCTGTGATCGGTACTATATCGGATCATTTCTGTTTCAAACAGCTAGAGGATCGCATCGTGCTACGCTTTCAGCTTAAGAAATAAATGGCGCTATTTAGAATCATATAGGGGGAATTCGTGTGAAAAAAGTAGGTTGGATGATGAGTTTGGTTTTAGTCGTACCTTTGGTTTTGTCCGCTTGCGGCAAGAGTAAAGAAGTTGCTTCAAGCGCTGTCAGTACGACTGTGAAAATTGGTATTTTGAAAAATGTCACTCACGCACCGGGATTTGTTGCCCTGCAAAACAACTATTTTCAGGACGCTTTTGGTAAAAATGCCAAGATTGACGTCACGGCTTTTGACAATGGCGCGGACTTCGCAACAGCAATTGCCACGGATCAAATCGATATTGGCTACGTGGGGCCAGGTCCAGTCATCAATCAATATTTGAAAAGTAAAAATATCCGAGTCATTGCTGGCGCGAATAACGGCGGAGCGGTGTTGGTTGCACGTAAGGACGCGGGCATCAATTCCGTGAAGGATCTTGTCGGCAAAACAGTAGCTGTCGCTGCCAAAGGCGGCACACCAGATTTGTCCCTTCGTTTGCTGCTCAAACAGGAAGGATTGAAAGTATCGACGGATACTTCGGGTGTACAAATCGTTACTCGCGCCCCAGCAGATACGTTAGTTGCGATACGCCAGAAGGAAGTAGATGCGACACTGATTGCAGAACCTTGGGGTACACAGATCATCCAAGAGGGTTCCGGTACGATTC
This sequence comes from Paenibacillus qinlingensis, assembly GCF_013204845.1. Classification (GTDB taxonomy): domain Bacteria; phylum Bacillota; class Bacilli; order Paenibacillales; family NBRC-103111; genus Paenibacillus_E; species Paenibacillus_E qinlingensis. The sequence continues at coordinate 9,103 of NZ_JABMKY010000024.1, read as the reverse complement.
TAGTGGATTGGAATAAAATTCCGCCTAAAGATGGGAATTATCCGTTAACCATTCTCGTAGCCAGCGACACATTTCTGAAGGATCACCGTGATTTGGCCAAAAAAGCTGTGAAAGCCAACAAACAAGCGATTGACTTCATTCAGCAAAATCCGAACAAAGCCTATGATCTAATTAGCGATGAATTGAGGCAATTAACGGGTAAAGGAATGGAACCCGCACTTATTAAAGCAGCTATCGACCATTTGAAATTAACCGAAGACATTACGTTGGATGATATCAATGAGCAAGCTAAAGCATCTTTTGATGCAGGCTACTTAAAAGTAAAAGCGGAAGAGCTGGATTTTAGCAAATTCTTGGATGTATCGCTTTTGAATGAAGTTAAAAAAGAAAAATAAAATAATCTTACGTAACTCAGGAGGCCATTCCTATGTATATACAACCACAAGAAAACCTATTGCCAGATGTTCATGAGCACATCAAAGTCGTTATTCTTGGCACTGGCACACCGAGGGCCTTTTATGGCAGGGCGAAGGCAGGCGTCGCGGTTCTAGCTGGGGAAAAAGTGTTTCTATTTGATTGCGGAGGCGCAACCGTGGATCAACTGATTAAGGCAGGGATCATGCCGCAGCGGATTTCGGATGTCTTTTTCACGCATCATCATAGCGATCATAATTCAGGGTTTTTCGATGTCTTCATCACGAGCTGGCGGACACATGTGATTGCCGATCGGGTATTTGAGGGGCGAAAAGGGCCAATGAACGTCTACGGTCCCCTCACAACGAAAGAGATTATCGGCAAAATGAGAGCGTCTTTCGACTTCGACGTCAATCTTCGAGTCAACTATAACTTCTCCGCGGGAGAAGGAGCAGACATTCGTTATTTCGAAAGCAACGAGGGTGTTGTTTACGATCAGGGGGGCGTTAAAATCACCGCTTTCGAAGTCGATCATAAACCTGTTGATCCTGCTATTGCCTACAAATTCGAGTTCAACGGGAAGTCGGTTGTCATTTCCGGTGATACCATCCCCGTCGACAATATGATCACACACAGTCGCGGCGTGGATCTGCTTGTGCATGAATCTTACAACAAAGCGTGGCTCGACGCGCTGATTGCCAAATTTCCTGAGCAGACCATTGGCCTGTCCAATCCTGCCAAATATCATTCAACAACGCACCAAGTGGCCGAAATTGCCCGTGAAGCAGGTGTAGCGCATCTAGTGCTCACCCACCACATTCCTGCTCCTGCTGCCACTGAGGAGGCGGAGGCTGCCTATACAGAAGGCATGGAGGAGATATATGATGGCCGAATCACGATGGCGCGAGATTTAATGGCATTTGACCTCTCATAATGAAAAGCAGCCCTGAGTTATTCGCTCAGAGCTGCTTCTTTGTCTGCCACGCTTATTTAGCTGCTTGTTTCGCCCACTTCGCTTGCAGCGCACTTTCGATCTCTGCGTACACCTGCTCCGTTGTTTTACCATCCGTGGAGATACCTAATTTGGCTGCTCTCTTGTTCACAGCCTCTGACTTCTTCGCTTGTTTAGCTGCTTTCTTAGCTTCTTTGGCCGCTTTCAAAGCTGTGCGGATTTCCTTGCCTGTTTTGCCATCCGTCGCGATGCCCGCTTCCGTTGCTTTCGCTTGCAGCTTCGTTATAGCAGCCGCTTTCAGCTCTGTCTTGATCTCCTTATTCGTCTTTCCATCCGTTGATATGCCAAAAGCTTGCGCTTTCTCTACTAAAAGCTGCTTCATTGGGTGAAATTTCGTTGCTGATGCTGCTGTTGTATCTCCTTGTACATTTTCGGCGAAAGCCGCCATCGGAACGGAACATACGATCGCACCTACCAACAATATTCCTGCTAACTTCTTCTTCAACATGGGGAATCACTCCTCGTTTCGTTTAGTGGCTTTATACCTAACGAAACCCATCTTATCCCATAGTTATGTCATAAGTTTGTCATGCATAGATGTATTATACGATTGGCAAAAAGATTTTGAAAACCGTCCCAGCCCCTAGCTGCGACTCGACACGAATGGAACCACCATGCGCCTCGATAATGTGCTTGCAAATCGTTAACCCTAGCCCTGCGCCAGAGCGATTGCGGCTTTCATCCGCTTTATAGAACCGATCAAACAGATGCGGCAGCTTCTCCGGAGAGATGCCTTGCCCATGATCCCACACCTCAATCCAGCGCTCCTGCCTGACCGCCTTCACGTGGATCCCAGCTTGCGAGCCTTCTGGTATGTGATTGATCGCATTATCCAGTAAGTTGATGAAAACCTGCCGCAGCCTATCGGCGTCGGCCTGTACCGTATATGGCCCCTCACTATCTGCGCTGAGCTCAATTCCTTTGCCCTTCGCCTTCATCTTCAGCTGTGTCACGACAAGTCCAATTAACTCTGGCAAATCAACGGATTGCATCGTCAGCTTCACCTGCTTCTCCTCAAACGAAGACAACTCCAGCAGATCATCCACCAAATGGCTTAATCGGAGTGTCTCCTGGAGGGAGATATCGATGAATTCCTTCGCGACTTGGGGTTCTATCACACCATCGGTGATTCCCTGCAGTGAGGCACGAATCGTCGTCAACGGGGTCCTTAGCTCATGAGAAATTTCCGAGAGGAACCGCTTGCGGCCTTCTTCGACCTTTTGCAGCTTGCCCGCCATTCGGTTGAGCGATCCTGACAACGAGGCGATTTCGTCTTTACCTCGTACAGGTACCCTGCCGCTAAAATCCCCAAGTGCCAACGCCTCCGCCGTCTTGCTCATCTGCTGTAAAGGCTTCACAAAATGGCGCGACACAAAGTAAAGAAGTGCAATTGCCAGCAGCGCAACCACGAGAGCCGATACATAAATCGCACGATTAATCTCATTAATCGTACCTTGAATGTTTTCGATAGGCGTGTACAGAAAAATCGCCCCAACCACTCGGCTGTCCTGTAGGACAGGACGTCCGACAATCAGCATTTTGACATCGCTATTTTGTGTAAATGTACTCCTTACCGTCACCGGGTTACCGGAAAGTACCTTCTCCACCCAGCCTAACCGGGCAGGAACTTCACCTACAGCTTGGATTTTATCCAAGGTCGCTCTAGGATGTCGAATGACCGAAACGCGGACATTTGAAGTTTTCTCCATCGCATTGATTTGCTTGCGGAAATCCTTCTGAGCGGTCGAATTATCGAACAAATCCTTCGCTAACTCCTCCACTTGCTCCACTTTTTCCAGCAAAAGCTTCTCGCTGCGGTCATACGTCTTCTGCTTCATCGTGTAACCAATCGCGCCCGAAATCGCTAGAATCGACACCACCGTAATTGCTATATACATAAATAATAGCTTGCGATAAAAGGAATTCAGCATACGCTAGGTCCCTCAAATTTGTATCCCACACCCCAAACTGTGCGGATACTCCAGTCTTCTTTCCCAGCTGTGAGCTTCTGCCTTAATCGTTTGATATATAAATCGACCACGCGGTCCTCACCTTCAAAGTCCCACCCCCAGATCTTAGCGATCAGATCCTCGCGCGTGAACACTTGGTTCGGATTCCGTACGAAAAACAGCAACAGCTCATACTCTTTCTTCGGTAAGGGTACCACCTGCCCCTCAACTGTTACCTCGTGACCTAGGCTGTCAATGCGCAAGCTGCCGACCTCATATACGTGTGCCTCAGGCGCCACTTGGGTGCGAAGCCCCGTCCGACGAAGGATCGACGTTACCCGTGCAACCAGTTCATTCGGGTCAAAAGGTTTCACCAGATAGTCGTCGGCTCCCATCCGCAAGCCTTCCACACGCTCATCCACATGGCCTCGCGCCGTCAGCATCAGAATCGGCACATCGCTTTGTGCGCGGACCATCTGACAGACCGACCACCCGTCGCGTTTCGGCAGCATAATATCCAGCACGATGAAATCGGGCTGCAGCTCCTTGAACCGCGCCAGTGCCTGCTCCCCGTCGTTCGCGGTCGCTACCTCGAAGCCGTTCTTCTCCAGATACAGCTTCGTGATTTTACATATATTCAGATCATCATCTACGACTAATACCGTTGTCACGCGTGGTCACGCTCCCTAAATGAAACCATTATCCTTTTATTTTACTGGATAAATGTGATGAAAAAATTTCTTTTTCTGATACACATGCACATGCACAAACAAATAGAACAATCCTTCAGCTTCCTTCGGCTGGGAGATTGCTCTGTTTTATCGTTATATGTCGTTGTTTTTATTCATGGTGTTTCCAGAGCCTTGTCACTTCCTCTAATAGGAGGTCATTAAATTGCATTTTATAAATGTCAGGCTTCTTGGTTTGATTCAAGAATTCGAATCCGTATGTCGCATCAAAATGATTCATCATCAATGTCATAACGTTACCATGTGTGCCAATGGCGATTTTCTTCCCTTTATTTTCTTTCAGGATATCTCTCAATACGACTACCGCTCTTTGCTGGCAGGCTCTGTTAGACTCTCCACCTGAATAGGCATAATCAAAGTCATCAAACATCCGCTTCATCTCAGACATGAATTTTTCTGTAGGAATCGGATCATCTTCTCCAGAAAAATGTCTTTCCCGAAGGTCTTCCACGATCTTAATCTCTTGTTCTAGTTCTTTAGCCAACCCCTCCAGGGTTAGAACGGCTCGCGCATAAGGGCTGGATATCAGCATGTCAATTCCTTCATCTTTTAAAATCCTTGTGATGTCTTCAGCATGTAACTTCCCCTTGGGGGTAAGGCCCCTCGTTCTTTCATTACCTTCTGTATAGGGAGATTCCGCGTGCCTAACCATATAAATTGTCGTCTTCATGTAACCCACCCTCTTGAATTTGATTACAAATATTTCCTTACACTCATTCGAGAAATACTTTGGATCTCCTGCACCAAACCGTTGCGCTTATATCAGACGAAAATTGCGAATAGGCATCCTTCTCTGCCAATCTTTTGGCTATACATAAATAGATGCATAAACTCCGAGGGATACCTTTTTGCACGCATTTTCCAGCTTTGAGCATAATGCTTGGGGAAAAGATGCCTAATTGCATTTTCAGAAAGTAATTGGGTTTCATACTAGCCTACTCCTGATCCCCATCTCAATCATAGTCACTCTAACAAGCTATGAACATGTGTGGCAGAGCGAGATCGGAGTAGATACTACCTTCAAAATTGCAATAGAGCAGTTTTGAAAGGGGATTTCACTTTTTTAATGGGAATTAATGCAAATTGGTATCCATTCGGAGCACTTTTTAAGATTTATCCTAAAAACAGATAAAAAGGTTGCCTTTTTGCACGCATTTTTCAGTTTTGAGCATAATGCTGGTGAAAAAGATGCCTTTTTGCATTTTCAAAGGGTAATTGGGTTTCATACTAGCCTACTCCTGACCCCCACCTCAATCATAGTCACTCTAACAAGCTATGAACAAGTGTGGCGGGGAGTAGAGTGAGGTCGGAGTAGATACTACCCTCAAAATTGCAATAGAGCAGTTTTGAAAGGGGATTTCACTTTTTTAATGGGAATTAATGCAAATAGGCATCCATTTGGGGCACTTTTTAAGATTTATCCTAAAAACAGATAAAAAGGTTGCCTTTTTGCACGCATTTTCCAGTTTTGAGCATAATGCTGGTGAAAAAGATGCCTTTTTGCATTTTCAAAGGGTAATTGGGTTTCATACTAGCCTACTCCTAATCCCCATCTCAATCATAGTCACTCTAACAAGCTATGAACAAGTATGGCGAGGAGTAGAGCGAGGTCGGAGTAGTAAGTTGGCGTAGATACTACCTTCAAAATTGCAATAGAGCAGTTTTGAAAGGGGATTTCACTTTTTTAATGGGAATTAATGCAAATTGGCATCCATTCGGGGCACTTTTGCTGGTTAGCTAGCACCCAAAGCATAGGGCCTCTTATTGAGGGGCCAAATTACCAAAACCCCCTAGCATCCGCTAGGGGGTTCGGTTCTACCTATAGATCCGTTCGTTACACCACGAACGAGCTTTTCAACGAAACGATCAAGTTGAACACCAGATGATCCTGTGTTGTGTACTTCGGATCCACGTTGAAGTAGCCGTGGCGGAAGAACTGGAATTTATCCTGCGGGCTCACACTCTTCATGTTGTCTTCCACGAAACCTTGCACGATTTGCAAGGAGTTCGGGTTCACTTTATCCATGAAAGATTTCTCTTCTTCGTCTTCCTCATCATCCAAGATCAGTGGTTCGTACAAGCGGAATTCCGCTGGTACAGCGCTTTTTGCATCCACCCAGTGGATCGTGCCTTTGACTTTACGGCCCGTAAAGCCGCTGCCGCTCTTGGTCTCGACATCATAGGTGCAATGCAGCTCAACCACGTTGCCATCGGCATCCTTGATGAAGTCGTTGCATTTGATGAAGTAGGCGTTTTTCAAACGCACTTCGTTGCCGGGAAATAACCGGAAATATTTGGCCGGTGGATTTTCCATGAAATCATCTTGCTCGATGTAGATCTCGCGGGAAAATGGAATCATGCGATTACCCATTTCCGGGTTCTCGGAGTTATTCTCCGCTTCCAGCATTTCCACGCCATCCTCGGGATAGTTGGTGATGACGACTTTGAGCGGATTCAGCACGCCCATCGTGCGCAGCGCCTTCAGCTTCAAATCCTCGCGGATGAAGTGATCCAGCATGCGAGTGTCAACAACACTGCCACCGCCGCCTTTCGATACGCCAAGCTCACGAACAAAATTACGGATCGACTCTGGCGTCAAACCTCTACGGCGCAGACCCGATATGGTCGGCATACGAGGGTCATCCCAACCGTCAACGGCTTTCTCGTCAACGAGTTGTTTCAGCTTTCTTTTGCTCGTAACAGTATTCATGAGGGAGATCCGTGCGAATTCGTATTGTCTCGGCACATTCGGCATCTCGCACTCACGAATAACCCAGTCGTAGAACGGACGTTGGTCCTCGAACTCACTCGAACAGAGCGAGTGCGTTACACCTTCAATCGCATCTTCCAGCGGGTGCGCGTACGTGTACATCGGATAGATGCACCACGCATCTCCTGTGTTATGGTGATGGGCATGAAGAATACGGTAGATAACCGGATCTCTCAGATTAATATTCGGCGAAGACATATCAATTTTGGCACGCAGCACACGCTCGCCGTCTTTGAATTCACCCGCACGCATACGCTCAAATAGGGACATATTTTCCTCAATCGTGCGTTCACGATATGGACTGTTTGTTCCTCCTTGCGTCAGTGTTCCACGCGTTTCACGGATTTCATCCGCAGATTGGTCGTCTACATAGGCCAATCCTTTGCGAATCAAGACTAATGCTCGGCTATACATTTCTTCAAAATAATCAGAAGCAAAGAAAAGCCCGTCCCATTTAAATCCTAGCCAAGCTACGTCTTCTTTAATGGATTCCACATATTCAACGTCTTCTTTGACCGGATTCGTATCATCAAATCGAAGGTTCGTTAATCCATTGAAATCATCCGCTATTTCAAAGTTTGTGCATATCGCCTTAGCATGTCCTATATGAAGGTAACCGTTCGGCTCCGGGGGGAATCGGGTCACAACCTGACTGACTTTGCCTGATTTCAAATCTTCGTTTACAATGTTCTTAATGAAATTTGATATTGCGCTTACGTTAGCTTCAGCGTTTTTCGTTTCCATATGTGCCCAGCCTTTCTCCCACGGGTTAAAGTTTTATTAACTATCATACACTAAATGGTACTCAAATATAAAGGAGACAAAGAGATGGAATCATTCGAGCATTACTTAGATCAATATGCAGAGCTTGCGATCCGCGTCGGATTAAATGTACAAAAGGATCAAACCGTCGTCATTACGACGCCGATTGCTTGTGCGGATTTCGTCCGCAAGCTGACGAAGAAGGCTTATGAAGCAGGTGCTAAAGACGTTGTGGTCGATTGGGATGACGATGAAGTGAAAGCGCTCCGCCTCAAGAACGCTTCCGATGACACCTTACAGACGTACCCCATGTGGCGGGCAACGGGCATGGAAGAAATGGCGAAGGATGGCGCTGCTTTCTTGTCCATTTATGCGCCTAACTCGGACTTGTTCAAGGAAGTCGCTCCTGAGCGCGTTGCGATGTCCAGTAAAGCAGCAGCAACTGCACGTGCAGGCTTTCTTTCTTATATGCGCAACAACAAGGTCAACTGGTTGATGGTCTCTTATCCAACGGCCGAATGGTCAGCCAAGGTATTCCCTAATTTGAGTGAATCCGAGCGGATTACACAGCTTTGGGAGCAAATTTTCAAGCTGACACGTGTAGATAAAGCAGATCCTGTTGCGGCATGGAAAGAGCATATTGCTACATTGACTGCCAAGCAGAATATGCTGAACAACCAAAAGTATAAGCAGCTTCATTTCCAATCCCCAGGAACCGACTTATACATAGAACTAGCACCTAAGCATCAATGGGTTGCCGCGGGCAGCGAGACCGAGAGTGGCATTTTCTTCGTACCGAACATTCCGACGGAAGAAGTGTTTACAATGCCAGCTCGTAACGGCACGAACGGGACGGTTCGCAGTACATTGCCGCTAAGCTACCAGGGCTCTTTGATTGATGGTTTCTCCCTAACGTTCAAGGATGGCCGCGTCGTCGAGGCAACTGCTGAAATCGGTCAAGAAGTGTTGAACAATATGCTCAATATGGATGAAGGCGCTCGTTATTTGGGTGAAGTGGCACTCGTGCCCTATGACTCGCCTATCTCACAATCAGGCCTCATCTACTACAACACACTCTTTGATGAGAATGCTTCTTGTCACGTCGCGCTCGGCAATTCCTACCCGTTCACGATTGAGGGTGGAACAACAATGAGTGCCGAGGAGCTTGAGGCAAATGGTTATAACAAAAGCTTAATCCACGTGGATTTCATGATTGGCTCCAAGGATATGGCGATTGATGGGATCTTGGCAGACGGTACCCGTGAGCCCATATTCCGTAATGGAAACTGGACATAAGCCCCCGCTTACAATAAAAGACCGCCCCTACTGAACTGCACCCCAATTGTTAGACACAATCTAACAATTGGAGGTGCAGTTTTTCTATATGTCCAAATTAACACCACAAGAAAAAATACAAGCTGCAAGAAGGTACCTTGAGGGAAAGGAA
>NZ_JABMKY010000023.1 GCF_013204845.1 Paenibacillus qinlingensis | reverse complement strand
CTTTCCCTCAAGGTACCTTCTTGCAGCTTGTATTTTTTCTTGTGGTGTTAATTTGGACATATAGAAAAACTGCACCTCCAATTGTTAGATTGTGTCTAACAATTGGGGTGCAGTTCAGAAATCGGCAGTCTCTTCATATTTTCTATTTAGTACATCGGAGATTTCCAATTACTTAATTATTGGGGACTGTTTATCATCAATTCCTGGAATTGAAATTGGAAATATCATTCCCATAATCCCTATTCCTGAGTAGTATTCTTGTTCCACAATTAAATCAGCATGTTGTTTCCTAATAATTGAAAGTTCATGCAATGAGAAAAACAGATAATTCTTGCTACGAAAACGAACTGGCATTGAGTTAAATGTTTGAGAATTGGTGAGTTCCTTCTTAATGACCCATTTTTTAAAATCGGAATTATCCGGGTTCGTCCAAAGGAGTGCAAGTAAGATTATACTCACTACAAAAATTACCAATCTCACGCAGAGCCCCCCTAAACAGCAAGTACACTTAACAATATGTCGTGTACAACCAAGAGATGTCTCTTTTTCATTTATCTTTAATCTGTATCCAGTTGAACTAAACTCCCGTTAATTTAACGAAAACAGAGCGTAGCTGCCGCTTGGCTTGCCACTCCCTACGTTATTGTTCTCACTTTAATGTAATGCCACGGATTTTCTCATAGCTTAGGCCTGTTACCTCATGAATTAACTCTGCAGAAAGCTTCAACTCCTTCATTCTTCTAGCTAAGTTATTTATAGTTGTCCAATTTCCAAAGTGTTTTCCATTAACAAATCCGTCTTCTCTTGCCTCTTCAATTTCTTTTGAAACAGTAATAACTTCCGAAACAAATTTACCAACCCATGACCCTTGTACGTTATCGTATTCGATAACCGCTTCGCCTTGAATATCCTCAGTATAAAGAATAACTTTCTCACCTTCGGACAATTCGAAATGTTTTAAATCATTGTCAGTGATTCTTATCTTTTCAAGGTTGGGGCCATTAAAATCGGTCCATATTTTTTTCATGGGTTGATTTCCCTTTCATCAGACCTTATATCCTGAACATAAGACTACTGAATTTCAAAATTTTACATGCACACCTCAGATGCAACGAATACCATTACTTCAATAATCGTCCTTTATTTCTCTTATCGTTTTCTTGCTTTGATAACAAAACTTACGGGAAGCATCTTTGCTTTTTCAGCAAATTTGCTGTTACGTTGCGTTTGAATAATTTCGTCATCAGACTGCTCGATCATTTGCTCAATATAAAAGCCCGCTTTAGCCAACGCATTCACATAAGTTGATAGTGTACGGTCTGATAATGTTAGCGTACTTTCGCCAAGAGATGATGAATACCAAGATTCATCGAAATAACATTTTTTAAAAATAAGCGTATTATTTTCATCAACAACACATTTGTGTATGGGGTGCGACCAACTGAAAATGAATGCACCGTCTTTTTTTAGGTAAGAAGCAATCCTACAAAAAGTACCCTCAAGGTCGGTGGTCCAGCCTATGGCATAAACCGAATATACAAAGTCAAAATAATCCTCGGGTATGCCACATTTTTCCTCCATGGGAGAACAGATTAATTGGGCTGAAAGACCGCTCGCCGTCAAATGCTGCCTTGTCTTTTCGATTTGATTTTCTGATATATCCATACCCCAAAGCTCAGATGCTTTGCGTTCCCCCAGATACTTTAAAGATTCACCGCTTCCACAACCAATCTCCAGTACCTTTTTACCTGAAACATCGCTAAAAAACTGGCATTTTTCTTCTGAGACAAATGCCCCATAAAAAGGAAGTGCGGTTGCTCCTAGAACATCATTTCCTTTGGTATCCCAAAATAAGCTGTTTGTTTCATGAATAGCACTTTTATCCATGTCAACAGAGATGGCGTCAACCTCACTACCGCCTACAATGTTTGTTCTATAAACAGAATTTCTGTCCATGCCGATTCCCTCCATAAAAGCAGCTGACGTGGCAGAACTGCTCCTTGTTTTGTTCAACTATGTACCAGTGCCTGAAATATTATTTTCAAGATAATCTATTGCTGTTCTTACGTAAAGTCATCTTTGCTTTCTAAATTTACGTACTTCTATTATCAATTCTATTGAACAATAAGCCACTGTTAAAATACCAATAAAAGATAAAATATAAAGCATGCCTCTAATTGTTATATATGCTATTGGCAAGTTCCCAAAAAGATTTTGTATTGTACTATGTACAATAGAATTATTTAAAAAAAGAAGTAGTACTCCAGCTGCTACTCCGTAAAGCAAATTTTTTTTATGATCCATATGAAGCCCCCCTTTTGAACAATAGATAAAGTATCTCCTTTGCTGTTTCTTTCATATTAACTCTCTGCTTATGCTAAAGAGTCTTTGTAAACAGAATTTCCATCGGTTCATTCTCAAGTAATAAGCATCCTGAATCCTTATATCCTAATTTTCTATAAAAGTGTTGAGCTTCTTCATTTGCCAAAGTGGAAGTCATGACTAATTTGAACCCTTTTTTCTTCATCTCTTCTTCCCAAAAGAGAACTGCCTTTTTTCCAGCTCCTTTCTTTCGAAAAGGAGCATCGATCCAAATCATATTCATGAACGGTGTATTATCCCAAAAATAACTGTGACGCATCCATCCAATAATGACATGATCGTCATTCTTTAGGATAAATATTTGATTCTGTCTTATCTTCGGTATGATTAAGTTTTCTAGAATGTGATGATCTCGCTCTTTTAAATATTCATAATCCGATTCAGATGCGAAAACAATATTCATAAACTACTCCTTCAGGCTAACATCAATTTCCTATAAATAAGCTCACTAATTGATTCATGCTAATTCACCCATGTTTCTTTTCAATAATACCACATATTGGTATTCTCCTACCCGAATAGCTGCGGTCTTCCCGTTTATCTAAAATAAAATGAGCAGCAGGCTGCCTCGGCACCTGCTGCTCATTTAAGTTATCATTCAACAATGGTTCCTTCGTACTTTAACTTTACAACTCTTCTCAGGCATAGCCGCGATGTTTATTTGGATAGTCCCGGAGTTGATCCAATACGCAAGAGATCTTCGCTAACGGTCCAAAGCGTTTCGGCCACTGATTGGTCGATGGCCCATTCACGTACGCCAGTCATTAGCTTGCTATCCGCAGGAACAATAGCCGCGATGTCGCAGTTTTCACAGTAAACTCCACCTTTTCCCTCTAACATCGGACTCACTGCACACCAAATGGATGTGGCTGCGCCTTGTTCGACGGTTTTGAAACCTTCTGGAGAAATAAATTCGCCATTTTCTCCTCGTCGAACACCCCACGCGGCTAATTCCTCATCAGTCAGGTGACGAGTCAAACCGGTGAGAATCGCGCCAGGATTGACAGCAAAAGCGCGAATGCCATGTTCTCGGCCTCGTTTATCGAGTTCAACCGCGAACAGCGAGCATGCAGTCTTTGATTCACCGTAGGAAATGTCTTTATTGTACGGCCTCTTGGTAAAGTTCAGATCGCTGAAATCGATTGGCCCCAACATGTGACTGATAGAAGAAAGAGTGATGACGCGGGAGTTTGCAGATTTTTTCAATGCATCCCATAGCTTCAACGTCAATTGAAAATGCCCTAAATGATTCGTCGCGAATTGCGCATCTAATCCCCGAGTGTCTTTAATTACAGGAGGGTTAGCCACCCCTGCGTTATTAATAAGAATATCAAGCGTCTGGTGGGACATCAGAAAATCCGCGGCGAACTGATCAATGGATTCGGGATCAGCTAGGTCGAGGTGGATGACCTCGACGTTGTTCATTTCCGAAATACGATCTTGTGCCTTCTGAACATCACGGGCACCGACGATTACGGTGGCTCCCGCGTTAGAAAGAACTCGCGTCGTTTCTAGTCCAATGCCTCCGTGACCACCTGTTACTATTGCAATTTTTCCTCGGAGGTCGCGGCCTGCAAGCGCCTCTTGGGCAGTTGTTTGCGGTCCGAACCCCGAAAATATAGGTTTTTGTAATGTCGTCATTATGATTGGTCTCCCTCATGATTAGTATTAGACAAAATACAAAAAACGTCTATATGTTCATATTACACAACTAGACAAAGTTTGTAAAGTGTATAATAATACATTCATGGACGATAAAAAGAAACTTCATATTCAATCCGTTGCGTTGGACGTATTCTTCAAGTATGGCTATAAGCGCGTGTCTATGAACGAAATTGCCGAGGCCGCAGGTATCTCGCGTGCGGGTCTCTATTTGCACTTCAAGAGCAAGGAGGAAGTTTTTAACGCAACCATTCTGCATTATGGCGACACTCTCATTGAAGAAATAATGGAAGGACTTTCTTCCAAGAAAACGCCTGAAGACCAAATTTTATATGCATTTGAAGTGTGGTCTATAAACAATTTCGATCAATCGTTGAACTCGCCGGAAGTAAAAGAAATGACCGACAGTTCTTACGCATTCTCGAAGGAGGCACTCGACGCGAGCTACAATAAACTTGGAGTCGTTCTGACCTCTATTTTGGAATCGCAAACAAAATTCGCCGGCAGCCCCAACAGTCTTTCTCCAGAGAAATTGGCGCATCTTTTAACAAGCGCATTACGCGGATTTAAAATTGTTGCCAAAAACTCGTCGGAGCTCCGCCAAATGATTGAAGATTTGCTCCGAATTTTTCTTGCCTCTTAGAGAGGATTGTTTCATTTTTGTGCTTTTTTAATTCCCATAATCAATAGGATGCCTTAATTTGCAAAAATGTACGCAAAATGAATAGTGCGCCCCCAGAGACGCACTGACTGAAGTCACCTATTTTTATGACTGTATGGACTCGCTCCAACAAAAAAAGATAGCGGCAGCCTCAGACGAGAAAATATCGTCTTAGACTACCGCTATTTTCATTAAACTACCGTTTTGCGTTAGTTTAGTCTTCGAATTTTTTTATATAATTCTTCTGATCCTTTGTAAACATATAGTTTCGTCTCTCATAGAACCTATGAGCATGTATTCGACTTGGGTGGGATAACAATTTTATTCCAGAATATCCATTATCCTTTCCCCACTGTTCAAGGCAATCCATTAAGATACCTCCTATACCCTGATTCCTATAACTTTCTTTAACAACAAATCCCAGAACGTTTACTAAAGAGTCAGAAAAAAGTAATTCATACGGACTTCCGTGAATATATCCTATAACCTCGGTGTCATGTTCGTAAACAAAGATGATATCTTTCGTTTTCTTTGTAATAATTTCAATTTTCTCTCTTACTCTCTCTTCGGAAAATGCATGTAGATTTGGATTAAACGCTTGATTTAGTAAATAAATATCATGATAATCGGTTTCTTGAATTTCCCTGACCTTGTCTTTTTTCATATTTAAACGCCTCAATTCTTTAGATCACTGCAACCATCTAAGATATATTCACAGACTATTATACATCTTAGCTAGGCATCATCTCCGTTAGAAACCACAAATATAAAGCGTTTACAAAATTAACAAATACCAATATACTATTTCTACTTGAATGGTTATTTCAAAAGAAAAGAGTGTGCTCTACGATGAAACGATGGCTACCGATGGCTATACTGCTTACGAGCGCGCTTTACATTTGTGAGTTTCGACCCGAGCATCAAGCATTCAAATTGCTTTTTAAATTAATTCCCATGTGGCTGATTTTGTATTACGCATACTCGCATATGCCTCTAGCCAAAAATAGGATTCATTGGTTGATGTTAACCGGACTATTCTTTGGCATGCTTGGTGATGGATTGATTATGTATGAGTTCGTTATTGGCCTTGCCGCTTTCCTAATCGGCCATTTGTTTTATACGACTGCCTTTCTCGTCCAATGGCGTTTCTCTTGGTTGCGCTTCTCCTCGATCATCCCTATCGCCATTTATTCCATCATGATGGGGAGAGAGCTGGTAATCTCGCTCATGGCGCAAAATAACGCTGGACTTGTGGTACCTGTGCTATTTTACATTATCGTAATCTCTCTAATGGGCTGGTCGGCGATTATGACTGGTAATAGATGGGCAGTTATTGGCAGTTTCCTATTCTTGATTTCGGATTCCATACTGTCTTGGAACCTGTTCGTCTCCCCAGTTTTTTTTGCGGATATCCTGATTATGACTTCCTATTACAGCGCCCAGTTCATTATTGCTCGCAGCGCGGCTCTTCCTGAAAAAAGAGAAGTCAAAGTGCACCCCTGATTCGAGATTCGAGGGGGAGCACTTTTTTATTATTTCTTAAAAAAACTATCACGATATTGGCCTGGCGTAGTTCCCTCCAACTTACGGAAATAACGAATGAAATTGGCAGGCGTATTATACTTCAACTTCTCGGCGATCTCGGATATCTTCATATCCGTTTCTAACAGCCATTGTTTGGCCATGTTCATCCGATACTCTGATAAGTAATCACTGAAATTAACGCCCGTTTCCTTGCGGAACACTTTCGTCAAATAATTCGGGCTGTAATTCATACGCCGTGCGCACACCTCTAGGGAAAGATCGGTATCGAAGCCAGTCTCTATCATGTGAATAATTTGACTGGAGATGCTCTGATACTGCTCATCTAGCTTGTGTTCCAAATGAATTAGAAATGGAAGCATGACCACATCCAGAAACCAACGTTCCACTTCGCTCACTGTTTTCAATTGAAACAGCTGTATAAACAAGGTTTGTTCATCGGGGTATAGCCGTTTTGGCGACACGCCTGCATCCTTAACTGCCTGTAGCATTTGCACGAGAAGACGGACGAAGGACATGAAATATTCTTCATGCGTTCGCTCATCGACAGCAAGCGCCGATATGAATTGGTGAAGGCAGCGCGTAGCCTGCTCTCGGTCTGCATGCTTCAAAGCGTCCAGCAGCTGCCGCTCTGCAGCATCTGGATAACTCAACTGCATGCTTTTCTCCGGCTGCACATCCTCGATGAACAGGATCGACTCTTCGCCTAGATTCATCCGATACTTCAGAGCTTGCAACGATTCGCCATAGGCATGACGAATTTGCTTAATGTCGTTAAACATATGGCTGAAGCCAATGCTCACTTTCAGCTCCAGATAAAGTTTGATCATCTGCATGATTTGATGTGCCGCGGTGTCGAGCAGATTCTTGAACAGCTTGGGATCTGTTTCAGCCCCTCCAAGCAAAGTAACCTGGGAGTCCCCCATAACGACTGGTGGCAGCCTCTGCTCAGGTGTAATAAGCTCGGAAACGATATTGTTGATAGCGAACAACAATAAATCCTGATCCTGCTCTTCAAAACGCGTAGAGGATAACGTATCGATTTGAATCGTCATGACACACATGCTATTCCACTCTGTTGGATGTCCGAAGGC
Organism: Paenibacillus qinlingensis; assembly: GCF_013204845.1. Lineage (GTDB taxonomy): Bacteria > Bacillota > Bacilli > Paenibacillales > NBRC-103111 > Paenibacillus_E > Paenibacillus_E qinlingensis. The sequence continues at coordinate 130,842 of NZ_JABMKY010000023.1, read as the reverse complement.
CTCCAGCTTATCCTGAGCCTCTGTTCTCGCCATATCGCTCTGGAAAAGCTTGAAAACAAAGTATTCCCGCATTTGATGGGACTGTCCCAGAACCTCCTGTAACAGACTGGACTCCCTTTGCATTAGTCCACGAAAACGTTCATTGATAAATTCGAATTCATCGATGGCCGCATCGGTCCCTACGGTTTCAGGCGAGTTGCGCACGACTTCATACAACTTGCGAATCGGTTTATACATCTTCCTTGAACCTAAATAAGAAATGAGTAGAGCTAACAATAAAATACCAAGACAAATATACAAGGTGAACCACCCTATGCCCTGTGATTCCTTGTTTAGTTCATCGATAGACACCACTGATACATAGGTCCAACCGTTATAATTGGACTTCCGGTAACTGATTCCGACACGCTCCCGTTCCGAACGGGATGTATAGAAACCCTGCTCCGCAGTAGAAATGGATGGATTCCAGCCGATCTGTAATTCTTGTATCTGCTTACCAAGCAGATTCGCGGAATTGCCGGCGAAAACGACCGCTTGATCGTCCAACAGCAAAACGTTGCCCATGGCTGTATCCTTGTTGATTAAACTATTGACATCATAAATCGGAATCGACATGATCAGCAGCCCCGATGGGTTAGGGGAATACGCTGGAATTTTCTTAATGAGTTTCATTCCGGTAGAACTTGTGGACCAGAATGAGGTTCTTGGATCATTCACCCATCCCGCATAACTTTCCATCGCCTTCGTTTCCAGCATGGACAAACCTGTATCGTTAATGGACCATTTGTTAGCTATGCTTATGAGTTCCATGCCCATCGTACCGAGCTCATTGCTTTGCAGCTTACTCATCGATTCGAGCAGACTCTTCACTTTCTGAACGTATCCGTCCGTACCAGCCAATTCTCCCTTAAGAGCGTCGATCACGACCGGTTGATTCATATATTGAATAGCTGAGTAATCAATCAGCCTCAGCAACTGTTCAATTTGTGATTCAGTCTGTTTCAGCATTTGCTGATTGCTCTCATTGACCTTGGTTTGCACCGCATCCGAAGCCTGATAATAGGAAAAAGCCCCCAGTACCATGACAGGAATCGTCGCGAGCAGCAGTGTAAACCATATGAGCTTGGATAAAAAGGTAGACGCACGTAATTTCATAAACAAGCCCCCGCTGTTCTTGTATGTCAATAATTGCGGCGCCTCTTCCCCGTTATAGACAGGAAGAAGCGCCGCATCGCCTAACAATTATTTTTGTTGAGCTTTTTTATACTCAGCTGTAAATTCCTCGATGATTTTATCGCCGCCTTTTTTGCTCCATTCTTCCGTAACCTTGGTAAAGCCAGCCTCATCGACTTCACCCATGATAAAACGAACGCGAGCATCATTGATCAGCTTATCAAGCTCAGAGCCAAGCTGAGTTTTCGTCGGAGAAAGGAACGGCTCGATGACACTTGGCACAGCATTCGGCATGCCTTCTTCATACAGCTTCTTCACTTTCTTCCCCATATCAGGTTCTGTCGGCCACGCCAAAGTTGAAGGTGCGATGCGAAGCTGCCCTAAGTCACCAACTTGGTCTTTGTACAACTGCTCATTGGTGAACAAAGGATTACCGTTCTCTGTTTTATAGTGAACGCCTTCCACACCCCACGCAAACGTTTTCAATACATCGTCCTGCAGATTTTTCTCGAAGTAAGTTAAGATATCCTTCAGTTCCGCTTCTGTCTTCACACTGGATTTAGGGAACATGAACACACCTGAATAGCCTGAATTCGCAGGCAGTTTAACGCCCTTCGGCCCTTGCAGCCCGATGACGAAATCCATCTTGGCCTTCGGATTCAATTTGTACAGATCAGCATGCTTATTCGGTGCGTCATCAATACTTGCTAGATAGATACCGGCTTTCCCTGAATTGATGTTTTCATGCAATTTGGTTCCTTTGATGGCGCCGAAGTCCTGATTAATCAGCTTCTCATCATACATTTTTTTGAGCAGCTTGAGCGAATCCATATATTCTTTGGTCATAAAGTCAGGTATCACCTTGCCGTCCTGCACGCCCCACTGATTAAAGCCGCCTAACGCAGTAACAAGGACAAGACTTGCATCGGTAATCAAATTATCATCGGTTAACGTCAGACCGTAAGTATCATTCTTGCCATTCTTATCCGGGTCATTCAATGTAAATGCTTTCGCAACGTTATAGAGGTCATCTACGGTTTTCGGCTGTTGCAGACCGAGGTTATCGAGCCAATCCTGACGGAAGATGATACCTTTTCTGGCAAAAGGACGGTCACGGTAGAGTCCATATATTTTACCATCTACGGAAATATTGTTAGCGATTTTGTCATTCCAATATTTACTGATTTTCGGAAAATCTTTGAGGAACGGGCCGATTTCCCAGAAAGCGCCTGAACGGACAGCATTGACAATCGCCGAATTCTTGGTGTCCAAGACAACCATCGCTTGTGGGAGATTGCCTGAGGCGATCGTCACATTCAGCTTATCATTATAGGACGCACCAGGGACGAACGTGATATCCAGCTTGCTATTGGTCTGCTCCTGAATGGCTTTAAAAGCAGCGTTCGTATCATCGGTTGCCGGTGGCTGCTGGCCATAGAAGGGGGACATCATGCTGAATTTGATCTGCTTTTGCGCGGTGCTCGTACTCCCAGGTGTAGTATTCGCACTGTCACTTACGGGATCCCCACTTCCGCAAGCCGCTAATACGGACACCATCATGACTGTCGTGCAAGTAACTGCTAACCCTGTTTTCAATTGACCCTTTGTTTTTCGCATACAAACCCTCCGTTATGTCATTTTATTGTATAGAAAGAAAGACGATCTTACCAGACTTGACCGTCTATCCTTTAACCGAACCTAGCAAAACTCCCTTGGCAAAATGTTTCTGCAAAAATGGGTACAAGAGCAATATCGGAACAGCTGCAACGACGATAACCGCATATTTGATGCTCTGAGGCGGAGCTGCTATTTCCGAAGCTGCACTTGCGTCCGTGAAACCGCCTGCCGATAGAAGGACGATTTGGCGCAGCCATACTTGTATGGGCCACATTTTCGCATCATTGATGTACATAATGGCAGTAAAGTAGGAATTCCAGTGCCCCACCGCATAAAATAACGCGAACGTGGCCATAGCCGGTAAGGATAAGGGAATAACGATTTTGTACAAAATCTGCAAATCATTGCAGCCGTCCATTTTCGCCGATTCTTCCAAACCCTCAGGCAGCTGCTGGAAAAAGTTTTTCAACAGGATCAGATTGAACGCGCTGATCGCCGAAGGGATCCATAAGGACCAATAGGTATCCAGTAATCCAAAGGTTTTGACTACCAAGAACGTAGGTATCATACCCCCGCTGAACAGCATGGTAATGACGATCAACAACATGAATTTCCCCCGGCCGCGCAATGTTTTGCGTGCTAACGGATAAGCCATCAGCGTAGTAAGCAGCAAATTGATCAGCGTTCCGACAACGGTAATGAATATAGTGATGAATAGGCTTGTGTAAATGATTTTGGTGGAAAAAATAAATTTGTAAGCATCCAACGAAAACTTCGTAGGAAATAGCACAACTTTCTTGATAAGCAGCTCTTCCGACGCTACGAGTGAACCGGATACGACATATATGAACGGCAGCACCGTAATTACCGCAACGATAAATAGCATCAAATAATTGGCTGCATCGAACACTTTGCTGCTTAGGGTACGATCTCTCATGCTAATAAACCCCTTCCTCGCCGTATTTCTTTGCCATGGCATTTGCAGAAACGACCAGAATCAGGCTTACGAGAGATTTAAACAACCCTACTGCCGTACTGTAACTGAATTGCGCATTCACTAGACCGGACGTATAAACATACGTATCAAACACCTCAGCTACTTCCCGGTTGCCAGAATTCAACATGAGGAAAATTTGCTCGAACCCAGTGTCCAAGAAGCTGCCTAGTCTTAAAATAAGCAACAAAACAATCGTCGTTTGGATGGCGGGTAACGTAATATGCCAAAGTTGGTGCCAACGATTAGCTCCATCCATTCGTGCAGCCTCATAAAGCTGCTGATCGACCCCAGAGAGAGCCGCTAAGAAAATAATCGTTCCCCAGCCGGTTTCCTTCCAGATGACTTGCGATGTAATCATCGAACGGAACCAATCCTTACTCAACAAGAAATTAATCTTGTCTCCGCCCATATAAGCAAGAGCTTCATTCACAATCCCGCCTTCTGTTGTAAACAGGGTGTATGTCAACCCTGCAACGACGACCCACGAGATGAAGTGGGGGATATAAATAATGGTTTGCACGAATCTTTTGAAAAACTCCTTCCGAACCTCATTCAGCATCAAAGCTAAAATAATGGGCAGCGGAAAGAAAAAGAGCAGATTGTAAACAGCCAGCACGAGCGTATTTCTGAACAGCTTCCAAAAATCCGGATTCGTGAAGAAGCGCTGAAAGTGCTGCATGCCGACCCAGTGACTCCTTAAGATCCCCGCAAAAGGTTGATAATCCTGAAAGGCAATGACCACACCAAGCATCGGCAAATACTTAAATAGGATGAAAAATAAAAGGCCTGGAATTAGCATGCAATACAGCAGCTTTTCTTTATTGATATCCAGCAATAGCTGCTTCAGATATCCAGGTTTGTACGATGTGCCCACTGAGTTCGCCTGCGTCAGCACGCGCTTTCTCTGGGCTGTTGTTCTAGTCATAGGTCAGTCACATCCTCCAACAATCGTTCACTGCCTTCATGTTAATTGCCTCATGTCGTTTCCGTCGATATTCATTTCGTTGCTAGTTCCATCAGATAATCATTTTCTTCCGTGTCGTTGTCATCTGCTATCCTTTGGTAAGCTAAAGGCGCAAGGAGTTCCACTATATACGAGCTCTCCATCACATATAATCGTGCAATGGTTCGGCTTCATATGGACGTCAAACTGTTGGTCGCGATAGCGATATCCGCAAATTGAAACACTTCCTTCATGCGGCGGCTGCGGAAATATCTCCACCGTTCCATCCAACATCGGTTTGATGCCCGCCATGCCAAACACCAGCGCTTCCGTACCTGTGAGCCCAGCTATGATATTGCCCCGCTTATGGCTCGGAACAGCAGGCCGATCGCTATAGTGCTCCTGAGGGAAATAGGGCAGATGCTTACCCATCCAGAACAATCGCTTCAGGACATCCCAAGCTAACGCGGGTTGACCCTGTTCCCACAACGTAAGCGCGAGCGTCGGGCTCTCACCTGTATAACTGCCTCCGCCGGACCAGTCGGGGTCATTCAATTCATAATGGAACGTATCTTCCGCGGAGATACTGCTAACACCATAAGGCCCGATAAATGCCCCATCTTTTACATGTGTCAGTAAAGCCTGGGCCATGTCTTCATTGCAAACGCCCATTCTTAATGTATCGAATGCCTGAATCGTGTACACCCGCTCTATATGCCCGTTCGGGTACTTGCATAGAAACCATCCGTTCTCTGGATCCCATAAGTGGTCCCGAATCGCTGCTCGGATACGGCTGGCTTTATCACGCCATGTTTCGGATTCGGCATGTCCAATACGTTCAGCCATGTCAGCCAAACGATCATAACACCAGGCTCTTTCGGCGTTCGGGCTGGATACAATATGCTCATGAGCGGCACTCCTCATTTCGAGCAAATTGTGCTGCTTGCCATAATCCAGCAATTCTCCCCAGGCCGGCAGCCGTTCTTCGTCGTGAAGCAGTAGATTTTTCATCAAATCATAGAGTTCCAATCCTTCGCCATACTGTGTCACGTTGCACCAGATTAAATTGAAGAAAGACCATAGGCTGTACGAGTAAGGAACATCCTTCCCTAGACCGCTAGGAGAGAATCTCGAATGCCGCTCAATGCCGCATCGCGCCATCATGTGCGCCAGTTCGATCACTTTATCACTTCCCAGCATCAGTCCTAGCATCCGAGCGGCATAACCTCCTGTATCCCATGGATAGCAGCAAATTCCGGCGCCTTCCATCCCTGCTACGACTGGAAAGGGCTGCATCGCAAAGTCGGGATGCTCCCATAGACAGATCAAACCGCTGACAAGCGATCGTCGATAGTAATCTTCAAGACCAGGAATGTCGCTGGTCAACTTGGGAACAGACTCACAGTAACGCTGAATCCGGTTCTCCCAGACCTCATGCGTAAGCCGTTCACATGCCGCTAAATTGTCATCCAAGCATACGGATTCTTGAGCCTTCGTCAGTAGGATAGCCAAACGGTAAACCGACTCTTGCCCAGGAACTATAAGCGCGGAATCCGCTGCTTCTTGTACAAGCGTAACCCTTACTTCATCGTTCTCCCATATGCCCGCACCGACTTCATGCACTTGTGCGCCCATCGAAGGATGGCCGAAATCCCAATCGTTCAGTGATTGGATGCCTGGCCGGCCTGGTGTAACCCGTGGAAGGATGTTCAACTGAATACTGCGGTCCGTCCGATTAACAACCCGTACCGTTAGTACAAATCCAGCGCGATCCGCAAGCGGAACAAGTGAGCTGCGCACGGAGAGCGAAATCAGTCGTTCTTCCACGAAGTAGTGGTACGTTCCTGTCCGTTCGATTCGATCTGGCCGCCATTCGGCTCCGGCGTACAATAGACCGCAATCCCCTTTCCCTCGATTACCTGTATCGCTTATGCGATGTCCGTCTGCCATGAAATCAAGCAGCACTTCCACATCTTGCGCGGCAAACGGTGGAGAGAACAAGCCGCTGACGCCAGCAACCGTTCCCGCTAGTGGAGCAACTGTACTATATCCGCTGCATACCCATATGTGATTAGATGGAGCCACACTGGCTCGCAAATCAAATGCAAAGTCGTTCAAAAGATAATTCATCGTTTCACCTTTCCTTTTCGTGTGCAGTCCGTCGTGCATCGACATCCTCATCTTAAAGAGCGCACTCCGTTTCCGTCGATATTCATTCTGTTGGTTGTTTGTTTATAGACCGGATAAACTGACTATGCGAGTGAAAAGTAATCATCAACTGTTATTTCATTGTCATTTTCTGCGAGAATGGATATAAAAAACGCCTTTGTTGGAATGATTCCAACAGAGGCGTTTTAATTAGGTCCTTTAATTCCGATTTTCGTTCTCTTTTTACATGATGGACTTACATGTGATCACCTTAACATAAAAAACTAATTAGAACTGTTATCGCGCCAAATAACACTAAAGCAGAGAAGAAGAAGTATCCGAATACCTTTAGAGGACGTGGCAATGTATTAAAATCATTTAATTTTATTGGTCCTCCACCCTCAATATTTTGAATAGAACGAAGATCTTCCTCTACAAATGTATTGTTGTTATATAATCGTTCCTTGTCAGGCTGGGTCTCGTGGATTTTAATGGTACTCATTCCATACCACCTCTTGACTCAATTTATATGTTTGCCTTACAAAAGCAAGGCAAGCTTTACTGCTTTACGGCACCGTTACGCCACCAGAAGTTGGTTGTATGCTTGGCTGTGCAAATCCAATGTCACCTTCACGAATACTTCTTTGAATTTCATAATTCTCTGCTTGACTTGCCCGATTGTTATAGACGTCTAATGTTTCTATGTGAGGACTCTCAGAGGGAGAGGGCGTCTTATTCCTTGTGATTTTCCATACCCCGTCCCTCTTGATTAAATCATTAGTGACTCTCCTTTCACCTTCTTTAAGTAATTTTACTGTAATCGATGCACTTGCATGAGTTTCATCCTCATTGAAAAACTTATTAATCTTATATGATACAAGTTTGTCCGTATTGATCCCGGTTTCGAACTCCTCCCATGATATTGAATCATTTATTCCTTTGGCTGTTACATAGGAGAAGGCTTTAGCCATATCCCCCTTTACTGCACTATCCAGATATGCTTCAAGAACAATTTGAGGGGCCGAGGTTGTAGCAGATGTTCTACCATTCGTTAAAAATACTCCCCCTAGTCCAATTAAGACCGCCACGCCTAAAAGTGACCAACGATAAGAATTTTTATCATACAACTTTGTCATTCTAGTTCTCCTTTTCACTTACTTTAGTATAGCGATTCAACAAAGAATTCGTTTTTTTCATTGTTTCTGCTTCCCATGGTTCATTTAATACACTTTCTACTCTACAGTTCCCATATATGTATAGACGTTTTGAATTGGAAATAGTTACCTAAAAATGAAATAAATAAATACAGATAGCTCTTGAGAAGAAGCAACAAGATTTTAGAAAATTCGATAGGAATATTTTAAAAAGAATACTGATACACACTGCGAGAATATGTATGGTTGATGAATAGATGTTATAACATGGAAATAACATATGAATTTATTTGAAAAGGCGGCGATTCTCCTGAAGAGATATTTATCGATGTTGGGAAATTATGTACTCTATGTGATGGTCATCATTGTAGTGATCTTCCTCTATAATCTCGTCATTGATCCTGTATTAGGATGGGGACAATTTGGAAAAGGAAAGAACATCCCCATCCAGGTGTTCATGGTTCTTGCAGCTACTATCGCACTTTCCGGAATTGTTTATGCCATTAAATATCGACTTTTAAAACAAACACCAGTAAGCTTTTGGTTGCTTAGCAACTTTTCGCCAATCAGACTGAGCTTTGCTGTTCACTTGATAACGATCGGGCTGGCGTTCACATTATTAAATGCTGCCTCCATGAAACTACTTCTTTACTACAACCTTCCAACGTTCAATGATTTTACAGAGGACTATTTCTCTTCTGTTCCTTTCGTTTACATTATTCTTTCCTCCGTGTTCACCACAGCACTAGAGTTAATTCTGTTCATCGGTATCATGTTTAACGAAGCTCGGAAACATGTTCCCGTATTCTGGCCAATTCTGGTCATCGCTTTAATTATTGCAGCATTGCAGCCAGGTGGAGTTGCGATGCAGCTTCTGGGTGTTGCGTTAGGATTTATTTATGGATCCATCTATGTTCGCCTCTCATCCATGTGGTCCATTCTGCTGGTTGGGATTGTATTTAACATCAGTCTCTTCGGCATGAAAAGAATCGGTTGGCTTGATGCCATGGAAAACATGTCGAGTTTCACTCTTATACTGCTTTCTGTAGTCGCGGGACTCTATCTCATCGTTAGCGCCCTTTGGTACTGGAGAAAGCCAAAAGTTGCTGTTTGATCTTAAAAAAGCGACCGATCCACTAGGGTCGGCCGCTTCATTTGTTGTTATTTATAGTTTTGTAACATGGTTTCCAGATATTCCTCGATAGGAAGCGACTTCCGCAGCGCCAACAAGTTATTACCCGCCTCGCCAATGACCGTCCGGAATTGGTTGCTTTCTCCGAGTGCTTGAGCCGCAATGGCATCGACGATGATTTGTGGATCATCCAAATTGCTATTATCCCTATTATCCATCAACGCAGTAATTTTATTCATTAGATCGTCATAAGCCGTGATGCTCTCGTCTTTGTTCCATCGAATGTTATTCTTAAAATTGTTGCCAGTAGAGCCGCCTTGTTCGATGAGCCGAAGTTCGATATTCAACGGTTTGAGCTCGTAATACAGCCCTTCCGTCAAGCCTTCTAGTGCAAATTTAGACATGTTATACAAGGAGCCGAGTGGCACAGCCGTTGTGAAACCCATGAAAGAACTAATATTAATAAACATGCCTCCACCTTCGGCTCGGAAATGCGGTAAGAATTTCCGAACTACATTGATCGGTCCACGAACGTTCACGTCAAATTGCCAATCGATCGTCTCTTCCAATGCCAACTCTAGTGCCCCGTAGACACCCATTCCTGCGTTGTTGACAACGACGTCGATTTTCCCAAAGGCCGCAATTGCGTCGTCGACGGCAGAATGAACTTCCTCCAGGTTCGTAACGTCCAGTTTAAAAATTTTCACATTCTCATATGCAGTCAACTCGGTTTCATTCTCTGGGGTGCGCATCGTCGCGGCTACGTTCCAGCCGAGCTTCGCAAAATGAATGGCCGTCAGTTTGCCTAGCCCTGAGCTAGTTCCCGTAATAAAAATTGTTTTGGTTGGCATACTAATTCCTCCGATACTAATTTTGCGTTCATTTAAAATGAACGTTCATTCTATAAAGTGCACTGTCCATCATGTAAACAAGACGAAATGCAACAACAACCTTTCTATCGAACGTTCAATCTATTATGGATAAAAGAAGTAGGCTGAACTTAACTGTTCGAACCTTTTTCTTTGCTCACCGCGTTCCAGCAGGCGAGAATGGCTTTACCGACGATTTCTTCTGTAAGGTCTTGCGAGTTACGCTGATATAATTTTAGAAGATAAACGATAGAACCGTAATGCATCTGAACCATCATCCGCGGCTCCAGAGAGACGAAAATTCCTTCATTGACCGCCTGCTCATACAGCTTCTCAAGCGGCCCACACCATCCGCTATTAATGGCTTCCTCTTTGGTCTGCTCATAAATATAAGGTGAGAATGAATACTGCTCAATGAATCGAAAACCCTTCGGGTACTTCATTCCTAGCTCGAATACACTTCTCCAAGCCTGATGGAACCGTTCCTTCACGGAATCGGCCTTATTCAAGTCTTTCGTTACGAACTCACCATTGAACAAAACGATAGCCTTATAAAGCTCATTAATGATGTCTTCTTTACTGCTGAAGTAATGATAGATATTGCCTGTTGAGACGCCAGAATCCTTGGCAATCAATGACATCGATGTAGCCTGCAACTCCCGGTCAATGATCAGATGCAACGTTGTTTCCAAGACGGCTTTTTGGACCTTGTTGTATCGTTCGAACATATTCTGCCTCCTTCCGCTTATAATAGATCGAATGATCGTTCTAATCATATAACAAACAATTGCTTAAGTCAATCCACCGCAAAACCCCGGAACGATGCTCGGCTCCCCTACCATCCCCTTCTGAAGGAATAGTTCTCCAACACACGCACTTGTTCTATGGGACGAACATATACTAGATTAATAAAGCTAGAAAGGGGGTATTCCCTTGACGCGATCCCAGTCTTATGCCATCTGTAAAAAGTACCTCAATCGAGAAGTTACGATAAATACGATACACGGCACTTACCGTGGAACCATTGTGAAAGTCGACGGCCACAAGGTCTATTTGAAACAAACACGTAATGGAAAGAAAGCACAAATCTCATTCCTGCCATTTCTCCTTCCGTTAGTTCTGTTTGATCTCTTAGCCATATTTCTTGTGGAGTCCAGACCATGTTCTCCTTTCAGACCAATCTTCTAATAAAAAGACCATCACACTTTATCCTGTGGTGGTCATTTCTTATTCAACGCTTTTTTATCCAATTTTCCTAAAGGTGTATAGGGCAACTGCTCGACAAAGCTGATCTCTTTGGGCAACTGAAATCGTGCCAATCTTGTGCGCAACCAATCAAGGAGTTCCTCACTTGTCATATCCGTACCAGCTACCAATTGAACCCATGCTTTCAACCGCTGTCCAAAAAGCTCATCCGCTATCCCCGCAACAGCTGCATCCTCGATGAATGGGTGAGTAAGCAAGATTTGTTCCACTTCGAACGGATACACATTCTCCCCCGCTGAAACAATCATACTGTCTACTCGCCCACGCAAAAAGTAATACCCCTTCTCATCCCGATACCCCAAATCGCCGGTTTCAATCCAAGCACTAGCTTTGTTTCGCATCGACCATCTGTTTCGAATACAAATTTGGCCTACGCTGCCGATTGGAGTTTCTTCATTCTGACCATCCAGAACTTTTAAATGAACACCGTTAATCTTTCTGCCAATCGTGTGGGCGGAGTATAGCAAATCCTGAGGAACTGCAATGATATTCAAGCCCGCTTCCGATGTGCCGTACAAATTGTATAATACTTCTCCCAATTGACTTAGTGTCTCTTGGACCAGTTTAGGATTGAGCTCAGCCCCGCCTGAAGCAATGCAAGACAGAGATTTCAGATCGTCTGTGTTGGTTTTTAACATTTTATGCACCATTAAAGGAACTACCGTTACAATATCAACCTGGTGCTCCCGAATCAATCGACAAGCTTTCTCTGCATCAAACCCACGTTGAATCACGACTTTTTTGCCCAAAGCACAGAACAGGAGCAACACAGCTACGCCATAACCGTGATAAATTGGTGTAGCAATATAGGCTGTGTGCTTGTTCAAGATTTGCAATCGTCTCAGGAATGCCGCAAAAGGATCCAAATAATTGAATAGCGATGGCTTATGCGCCGCTTCTTTGGCCTTGCCTGTAGTTCCACCCGTCAGCAGCACTAATTTCCCCGAAGATGCTCGGCGTTGTTTTGGCTTTTCAAATACAGGTGTGACAGATAAGTTATGGATCGCAGATAAAGTAGAATGATAGCTGGGCAATTTGGCATTCGTGTATGTTGTTTGCTCTAGTAAAACGCTTAGTTCGTCGTCATAGACCACAAGGTGAAAATCTTTGCTCTCCATAATTCCTTGCAATTGAGCCTTGCTCATTTCCGCATTCAGTAGATAGATATCCGCCCCCGTAAAAGAAACCGCATAGATGGCTTTTACCAGAGAAGCATGGTTTTTGCACAGAAAGCCCACTCTTTTACCGGCAGCAAGCTGATACTTCATCTTTAATTGCGCCGAAAGCTGTTTGGATTGTGCAAACAATTGGCTATATGTCAATGTTTCCTTTTCATCTGCCAAAGCGATTGTATCACCGTAGGTTCTAGCTGCAAAATGCAACAGAGCCATCAGATTGGTACCCGATGCATAGATGGCAGAGGCTAACCGGAACAACGCCAATAGTGAGAGCAGTCTAATCAGATACAGCACATAGATCAGCTTAATTATCCTCATGGCCACTACCCTTTTTACTTACTAATAATCTAGGCATCGTTCTGAAAAGCAGAGCAGCTAGCCCTCCGAAAATCAACCACCATGGTTTGAATGTTTGCCTTCTGGTATAGATAGCTTTACCGATCATTTTAGCAACATGCTCTGGGGAAATTGCGGGTAATTTGCGATACGCTGCCGTTGGCATAATCATAGGCGTTCTTACAAGCGGGAGATAGATTGAGGTTGTGGCGATCCCCATCCTGTTAAGCTCAGGAGCGGCGGACCGAAACCAAGTGTCAAAAGCTGACTTCGATGCCTGATACGCCGCCCAATGAGGCATCGGAGTTAGCATCACATTGACCGTCGAAATGTTAAGGATATGCCCTTGTTTTTGCTCTAGCAGCGGTATGATAGAGAGCAATAGTTGAACCGGCGCGAAATAATTAATCGCCATCGTACGCGTGAAGTCGTGGTACCGGTCCAACGACTCCTGAATGGAACGCTTGATCGAATGCCCAGCATTGCTGATGACAATATCGAGCCCCTCTGGCAGTTGATGGAGAAAGGTCAGCAATCCCTCCATGTCTTTTGGGTCTCGAAGATCTGCTGGGAACACACTTACGCGTGCTGCTGCTTTCACTTCGATTTCACTCTTCATGGCTAGGAGCTTCGCCTCTCGTCTGGCTACCAAGATCAGATGGACCCGTATATCGGATAACAGGTAAGCGACTTGCTCTCCGATCCCTGAACTGGCACCGGTGATTAGGACCGTTTTGCCGGCTAGCTGGCGCTCTAGCTTTTGTCTGTTTAATTTCGTAGGTGGGAATAAGAGATATGTGAGAAGCGTGTGTAGGCTAGCACTTGGCATGAATTCACTACCTTCTTTTATTGGGGCTTAAATCGGATGAGGGGATGTACTTGGAGTAAGTTCCCCCCGCCACATCAACTACACACATCAATAACTGGATAACCTCCAGTTATTTCTCCGAATTTAACTTGAATTTCAGATTTAACTGTAAAATATGTAGCTAATTTTCGAGTTTCTGCTGTTTCTGAAGCAATTGTTTGAAATTAAATGTAGGTTTTACAGTTATTCCTATAAATTCGCAGAATCTCACGGAATTAACTGTAGGTTCTCCCGTTATTTCGTAAACGTGGCATAACGCGATCTAGCTGCCCTAGCCTTTAACCAACGTCAACACCGTAATCTCAGGACGACACATAAACCGAATGGGACGAACCGACACCCCAATACCTCGATTCGTATAGAGCGTAAGCTGCTTACCGTTCCCTATATGATAAAGTCCTGATGGATATTTGACGCCAAAAGGCACAGAAGCCAATGGCCCAATGATAGGAAGTCTTACTTGACCTCCATGGGAATGCCCCGATAGCTGCAAATGAACGCCTCCAACAGCCGCAACAACATCCGCATAGTCCGGTGCATGGGATAACAAGAGTACCCATTCTTCTTTTTTCGCTGACTGCAGCGCCGTTTTAAGATTAGGAACACCCTCCCACATATCCTCGACGCCGGCGATCCATATGGATTGGCTGTCTTTCTGAATCCGTAGTCCCCGATTGCGCAGGCAGTGAAACCCACCACCCTCTAACACATCCGCCACTTCGTCCACATCGCCATAATAATCGTGATTGCCGAGCACGGCATAACAGCCGTAAGTTGCTGTGATCGTTTTCAAAACATCTCGTATTTCTTGCCCCTGCCCGCCAATCTCATAATCGACGAGATCGCCGGTGAAGCATACGATGTCTGGTTTTTCTGCCTGAATGACTTTGACTACCTTGGTTAATTGCCCGACATCCAAATGGAACCCGAAATGAAGATCACTGAATTGCACAATCCGCAATCCCTTGAATGTCTCTGGCAGTGTAGCAAAAGCCAATGAAATGCGCTCAACCTGCAACCAACGGGGCTCTACCCGCGTGGCATACCCATAACTTAACGGAGGGACCGCTAGTAAACTTCCGCCTAGCAGCAGAGACTTTTTCAAAAAGGAACGACGTGTTATTTTCTCTTTATTTTCCATATCACAATTATATAACATGACCTGCAACGTGAGAAGGCTGTCCCTCCGGCAGATGAACACTGCTGAAGAAACAGCCTTTAGGGCAACGCTTATTTTGTAAGTGCAGCAAGCACATCATCAATCTTTTTGCCATCAGCGATTGGACCGCTTTTCATCCATGTTTCAAAATTAACCTGATACACATGCCCCTTTTTGACAGCCGGAAGACTCTGCCACAGTGGATTAGCCAGCAATTCCTTGGTCTTGTCCTCTGCTCCTGTATCCGTTGTAATAAAGATGTGATCGGCATCCAACTGAGGGATCATTTCCAAGGATATCGGCACAACTTTCCCATTCTTGTCCAGTATCAATTCTTTCACAAGCTTCGATGGCGTAAGCCCCAAATCTTGATAAAGAACAGGTCCGGCATAACCTGGGCCCCCATAGAGTCGGAACTCTTTCGTATGAACACGAACGATTGCAATCGTTTGATCGCCAATCTTTTGCTTGATGGTCGCTCCAGCCTGCTTGGCTCTCTGGTCATACTTCTCTGTTTTGCCAAACAGATCGCCTAACGTGCGAATCGTCGCTCTCCAATCTGCTCTTGCGTCTTTAAAGGCATACATCGGAGCCACTTTGGAAAATTGACCATACCTTTTCTCATCATATACATTTTCCAAAATGAGATCAGGCGCCGCTTCCAATACGGCTTCTACACTTCCACTCACATCGATGGCCGGTATCGAAAGACCCAGATAATCCTGTCCGCTCCATGTTCCGATCTTCGATTGCTTGAACGGCTGAATGCCCAACGACAGCAGTTCGTCTTCCAAATAAATTCCGAGAATCCGCTTCGGATCAGCGGGAATCTTCACTTCATGACCGATCTCATCCTTAACGGTCTTCTCTTGAGCCGCAGGCTTGGCCGACGCCGTTTCCTTCACAGTACTTGGGCTGACCGTCGCGGTTGCAGTGTTCGCTGCATTCGTATTCTTTGACCCACAACCTGTAAGCGATACTCCCAATGTGACAGCTAGTGCCCCCATCATCCATAAACGAGTTTTCTTCATGTCGATTACCACTCCTTGTGCCTTACTATACTGAGAATCGTTATCAATTGTATCGTGATCCTCTTCGACTGCCAAGGACAAAACCGTTCATGGAGATGGACAATTGTGACATCTATGGTCCCAGGAATCGCAATGCTTCCTCCATCTTCATGGTATTCATCAAAATGCCGCTGCTCATCCATGTATAGTAATCTGCGCGATAGATATTCCCTCGCTTCACAGCTGGTATGTCATGCCAGTTTCGGCTGTCCATCAACGTCTGCAGCTGCTCCTCGCAACCTGGATCGACGACAAGCAGCAGTTGGTCCGCATCGAGCTGTGCAAGATGCGAGATCGATACGCTTGCCCAGTAATCGTCCCAAGCCAGTCGGCGCACAAGATCTGGCGCCTTCAGTCCCAAATCCCCATACAGCACAGGTGCCGTATACGAATGCCTGGACCCGCCATACAAGCGAATTTGATCTGCATGGATTCGCAGCAAGGCGACCGTTTGCTCACCGATAGCTGACTTGATCTGTGTCGATGTTTCATGACATTTGCGTTCATAACGGGAAAGCGCCTCTTCCAGCTCTTCCGATTTGCCCAGCAAAGCAGCAATTTCACCCAAAACGCGCCTCCACTCCTGTTTATACGAGATCGTAAACGTCGGTGCGATTCGATTCAGCCTGGCTTCCAGCTTCGGATCAATGTATTGGCTGCAAAGAATCAAATCCGGCTCAATCTGCAGCAGTTGGCTCAGATTACGTTCGCCTAGCTCAGCTTCCTGCTCTCCTAAATGAATGGATCGTTGCACTTGGGACGACAAGGGGTGTACTCTATCCATCATAGTAGCGTAAGGGGTAACCCCCAATGCTAGCATATGGTCTACATACGGCGGGAACAGGCATGCCACATGGTTTCTTTGTTTCTCCATATAGACTGTAGGCGACATGCCAACCTCTTGCTTGAATTTGCGGCTAAAATAGTACTGCTCGCCATAACCGGCATATTCTGCGATCCAACCAATCGACGCTTGACCTCGAATCAACTCGCGTTTGGCATGATTGATGCGAATGTTCGTCAAATACTCGCCTAGCGTCCTGCCAGTCTCTTTCCTGAATATACGGGAGAAATATTCAGGGCTCATACCAGCCATTTGCGCAAGCATGTCGCGTGTAAGATTATCCTGGAAATGACGCTCCATATAGTCGATTATTCGGGTAATTCGCTCCTTCGCTTGTCCGACAGCTTCGTTGCCCAAATCCTTCATCACCCAGTAAAGGAGCTCTTGAAAAACTACATTTAAACGGAACCGTTCAACGCGCTCTTGGTTATCGCGCTCCATATACAGTCGCTTGGCGAGATCTACTGCTTGAGCCAGCGAATGCTCTGGGATAACGCCGCACCACACTTTGTCTCCTTGGCCCGCATCTCCTGAACTGCCTACCGGCTTCTGGTCGTAAGGAAAAGCCTCGAAGGTGAAATCGTACCAGGCCAATCCTTCTCCTGTGCTCACGCTGGCAGCCGTATATGTCCCTGGACGCAGTAGGCAGCAGCTCCCCCGTTGAAGAGGAATCCACTCGCCATCCACCATACATTTGCCTTCTCCGCCTAGGATAAGAAGCATTCTATAGGCATGCGGAATCTGCAGCTTGATGAATCCATCCGTGTCCAAACGATGATAATGAATCTGAAGCAGCCTAAGCGCCACTTTATCTAGCGGCAGCCACCTTTCTAGGGTATCATCTATCGCCGATCCCTCATTTCCTTCTGTCTCTTGCTTTAGCGTAGCACAAAACGACTGGACATGTGTTCTTATCCATAAACATCGTTTCGCAGCTCACACCAAACGCAGCGCTGGCTCCATCTTTAGCAGCCTCTCTTATACACACAGTATATCCAAACCTAGCTGGCCTTGTAAGGGAGTCTCTACTAGAAAGCAAGATTGCAAAAGCCGATCAGCACGATAATAGCCTCCAACCTCTTTCAGAGAAATATTTCCAATTTCATGCAACAAATCTTCAATACCATCCGTTTAGTGGATACAGATAAAAATAATGGAAACCTACAATAACTTAGCAAAGGATGAGCTAGATGAAGAAAAAGGTTTTGGACATAGGCCTCCTAACGACCGCGATCCTCTTAACATCCGCTTTTACGCCTGTCTCTACGAATGCTGGTCAAAATACGCTCGTCAAGCTGGAAGGCCAACCCATCGCTTTCTCTCAGCAGCCTCGCATGATGGATGGCATTCTAATGGCACCTGTTCGCGATCTTGCAACCGCTTTGGACATGGAAGTAACCTGGAATGAAGCTGAACGAGCTGCTGTTGTTACACGCGATGGGTACGAGCTGAAGCTGCCGATACAATCCGACCATGCCTATGTTAACGGCCAAGCAACAACCATGAACGGTACCACGCAAATCGTAAGTGACTCTCTCTACGTCCCGCTGCGTTTCTTTATGGAAAGCGTTAATCATGTTGTTCGCTGGGATTCAGCAACCAGTTCCGTAAACATCACCAGGCAAACGGATAGCTTACCGGTTGTCGGTACTTATGACCACTTGGTTACACTGTTAACGCAGAATGAAAGCAGCGGATCACACGCAAATGTTGTCATGACGAAGCAATCTCTCACTACTTCCTCAGCGCCAGCTCCCCCCGGCAGTGCTAGTGTTGCGGTCCAAGACTCGGCCAAATCCGTGTCACCCGAGTACTCAGGAACGAATGTACAAGTGCAAGGGGTGGATGAATCGGATGTCGTCAAGTCAGATGGAACGTACATCTATACCGTAAATAAGCAGCGGATTGTCGTCACTCAAGCGTATCCCGCAGATGAGATGAAAGTGCTGAGTATACTTGATTTCCCCAAAACCGCAAACACCGCAAGCACGCAGTTCCAACCCAGTGAAATCTACGTTGACGATTCGCATCTAATCGTTGTTGGGCAATCCTATCAAAACCTCAGACCTGTGCCATATAATGAGGCCGCGAGCAGCAGTAGCAGTAGTATCAGCATTGTAGACAAGAGAATGATTTCACCTATCCGCTCCCAGGCAACGACGAAGGTTATGGTTTACGATCTCAACGATCGAAGTAACCTGAAGTTACTTAAAGAAGTTGAGCTTGAAGGCAACTATATTTCTTCTCGTAAAATCGGGACATCGCTTTATTTTATAGCTAATAAATATGTCAATTACTATTACTACCGTGAAAAGACGAATACGGATGATGCCAAAAAAGAACTAGCCCCAGCTTACCGAGATTCCTCGGCAGGAGATTCATTCACTTCAATTCCGTTAGATCAAATCTACTATTTGCCCAAAGCTCTTGAACCTAACTATGTGCTCGTCGGAAGTCTTAACCTGAACGATCTGACACAGACGATGAATGTTACCTCGTACCTCGGGTCGGGTCAGAATGTCTACGCGTCCGAAGAAAACCTCTACGTCGCTGCCACAACCTACGAGGATCAGAAGCAGGAGACAATTCTTTATCAATTCGGGCTGAACACTGGAAAAGCTGTATATAAAAACACCGGCAAAGTGCCTGGTCATCTGCTTAATCAATTCTCGATGGATGAGCATAACGGACACTTCCGTCTTGCTACGACCACAGGAGAAGTCTGGCGCACAGACGAAGGCACATCGAAAAACCACGTCTACATCCTTGACGCGAACATGAAAGAAGTAGGCAAGATCTTAAACATCGCGCCAGGCGAGCGCATCTATTCTACCCGTTTCATGGGCGACCGCGCTTATATGGTTACTTTTAAAAATACGGACCCGCTATTCGTCTTAGACCTTAAACAACCCGATCAGCCGAAATTGTTAGGGGCATTAAAGATCCCTGGTTACAGCAACTATCTGCATCCCTACGACGAAAACCACATTATTGGCTTCGGCAAGGATACGGTTGAGGTTGACAACAAAAATGCGGCAGGCTCACAATCGATCGCCTATTATCAAGGCATGAAAGTAGCCCTGTTCGATGTCTCTGATGTGAATAATCCGAAGGAGAAATTTACTCAGTTGATTGGGGATCGTGGAACCGACTCGGAGTTGCTGAATAATCACCGTGCCCTGCTCTTTTCCAAGGAGAAAAACCTACTTTCCTTCCCAGTTACGGTGATGAAACTTGACCCAGCGGCCGCCAATTCGAAGAATTCAGCTAGCGCATATGGCAGCTTTGCTTTCCAGGGGGCGTACGTTTACAACCTTGATTTGGAAAAAGGGTTCCAGTTCCGCGGCGGCATCACCCATCTCTCGCAGGAAGATCTGAGTAAGGCGGGTCAGCATTTCTATGCCGGTGATAAACAGGTGCAGCGCGTTCTTTATATCGGCGACACCCTGTATACCGTGTCGAACGGATTCATTAAAGCGAATGATCTTACTACACTGCAAGAAAAGCATACGGTAGTCATCCCGTAAGCAATTCAAAAAAGAGGCTGTCTCAAAGTCCATTCAGACTTTTTGAAACAGCCTCTTTTTGTTAATAACGGATGAGTTAATAAATCTGCCTCGTGCAATATTACTGGATTTTCTCCATCTATTTGAAGCTGATTTCTCGAATTTGAAAGAACAACTGTATTTCCTGTAGTTATATTCCTTCAATTTGCTCGATTTTTCAAATGAGATACCAATTAAATGTACTTTTTCCATCTAATCGCGAAAATACATCAGATTCGAGCAAATTAGCTGTAGTGTATACATCTAAACACGAATCGGCAGTCACCTTACGTTCGCAAGCCACAAACCACCATCCAACCAGCTACAATCCTACCCCGTATCCTCGTTTCCTTTTCTCAGGTTTGTCTTTTGGGACACCCTCTTTTCATTTAACTCAGGACAACTTATACAGCTAAAACCTCTTTCAGATACGCAGCTAATGAAACGAGTTGGTTTCCAACAACACGCTTCGTTTGCCTCTCCGCAAGCTGGGCAGCTGGCACCATCGAAAGCTGCGCGGCAACCACGCGCTTCGTTGGATTCGCCTCGATCACTTGGATCAACCCATCTGTGACAGCTTCGATGTATTCACTCTTTTTCCCCTGCATGATGAGCTCAAAGGTATTCGCCAGAAGGACGGGCGATGCTTCTATCGGAATCCCCTTTTTAGCGGCGTAAAGAGATAACTGGTTCATCGTTCCTTGTACGGTGCTCGGATTGGTGAAAGCAACAATCGTAGGCTGATTGAGCTGACAGATCTCTCCGAACAGCGGATCATCGATTGGGATAATCGGGATCGGAAAGCGATGAACGTCTTCCTTATAAATGGCTGTAAAAAAAGTGCAAGTTATTAAAATTGCATCTACATGGCTGTTGGCTATCCAATTCAGTGTGTCGAGTACTTTCTTTTGAGCCATTTCGGTCGTGAAATCCGCATCCAGCTTGATCCGATCCAGGCCAGGATCTACATAATGAATGAGCTCCACATTCAAACTGCGCAGGGCATTGTCAATATGTTCAATATTGGAATGATGGGCATGGAAGCATCCGATTCTTAGCATCATTAGTCTCCTAAGATGTACGTTTTCAAGAAGTCATTGCGGAACTTGCCATGCGGATCACACTGACGAAGCAGTTGTTGAAACTCAGGCAGCTTCTCATACTGCGACTGCACGCGGTCCGGTGACATCGTGAACAGCTTCCCCCAATGCGGTCGAACTTGAAAAGGTTCGAGATGCCCTTCAATGATAGGCAGGACTTGTTTAACAGCTTCCCAATTCGGCTTCCATGTAAAATGAAAAGCTACCATCTCCTGCTTATAGCAGGGACTCATCCACAAATCATCTGCCGCAATTGTACGTACCTCAGAAACATAAAGCAGTGGCGAGATGAGCTCTTTCATACTGTCGAGTGCACATAGTGCCGCATACGCATGTTGTCGGGGCACGTAGTATTCGCTCTGCAATTCTTCTCCTGCACTAGGCGTGAAATCCATCCGGAAGTGCGGCATCCGTTCATGCCAAGGCCCTGGTATTCCCATCTGTTCACTGCAATTCTCGGAGGTGTGGCCTGGCACGGGATGACGATGTGCGTCTGCGAGCTTGGCTCCGTACAATTCCGGTTCCACCTGCACAGCGGCGTCGGCGGAATCCTTGATTACCTGTTTCTTCCACAGTTGATTAAATGCAGATGCCTGCCATTTTGTGAATAGGCTGACACTATAGCCACTGGAGAAAATATCGTCGAAGTGCGCTTCAAGCTGCGCTAATGGCACATTGTCGTACACATGTTGATACATCTGAAAGGATGGGACTACATCCAAGGTGATTTTCGTAACGACACCTAATCCGCCTAGTCCAACGGCTGCACCGGCAAGACGACCATCTTCATGCTCACGTGAGAACAGTGCGATACTCCCATCCGCAATGACCACTTCCATCGCATAAACAGCGGTCGCCAAGTTGCCATGCCGATCACCAGAACCATGTGTAGCCGTGGCGCATGCGCCTGCGACTGTAATATGAGGTAAAGATGCGAGATTGTGCAGCGCATACCCATTCGCATGAAGATACTCGCCTAATTCACCATAGCGAATACCGGCCTCTATGGTTACTCTATGGTTCGTTCGATCAAGCGAGATCACACGATTCAGCTTCTGAAGCGAGATCAAGCTTTCCGTACAGTCCGCGATGCCATTGAACGAATGGCGCGTGCCCAGCACCTTGATTTGTTGACTGCTAGCCACTAATGCTTGTACCTCTTCTATGTTCGCGGGAACATGAATTTCCGAGGCGCTGTACGTATAATTACCAGCCCAGTTGCGTTCATTCATCATCATTATCCTCCAGCATCTTCATAAATTTATTAACATTTTAACATAGTCACCCTGACAAGCCTATTTCCATTCCATGATGAACCGTTAAAGACAACAGCCCTTCCACTTACACAGAACAATAATGAGCTGATAGGATTAGAAAAAAGGCTGAGCATTCCGAAGAAAGAATTGCTTCGGGGCTCAGCCTTTTTATTCGAGTTTAAGATCTATTTTCATTGACTTTGTTGAAGCAGCTTCACGGCATCACCGAAATGATTTCGTACTTGTAGGAGTACATCCAAGGCTTTCTGCTGGCTAACGCTAAACATCTCCATCAAAATAGCCACTCTTGCATCGCCTTTCGCATCAATTACAGTTTGACGTGCCCTTTCTTCATCAGTGCCCGTTGCTTCTTGTATAATTCTAACCGTACGTTCTCTTAACTTGTGATTGGTAGCCTGAACATTAACCATGAGATTGCCGTAGACCTTACCCATTCGAATCATCGTCGTGGAAGAGATCATATTCAGCACCATTTTTTGTGCCGTCCCCGCTTTTAAGCGTGTCGATCCCGTAATTATTTCCGGCCCGACAGGGACTTCAATCGGATATGTTACAAGGGTACTCAGCTGGGTATCCTGATTGCAACTAATGCCAACCGTCGTTAAACCAAGTCGATTCGCTTCACGGATGGCGCCAATCACATAACGGGCCGTTCCACTGGCTGTAATCCCAACAACAACATCCCCTGATCTGACAACTTCAGAAATAGCGAGCAACCCTGCATGCTCATCATCTTCCGCATTTTCGATGGATTCTCGAATCGCTTTTTCACCGCCAGCAATGAGACCGTTTACCAAATCCTCCTCTACCCCGAATGTCGGAGGACATTCGGAAGCATCTAAAATCCCAAGACGTCCGCTTGTTCCAGCTCCGATGTAGAAGAGTCGACCACCGGCGATCAACGCTCCAGAAATGGCCGCAATAGCAGCAGAAATCTGAGGAATTGCGCCTTGGATCGAAAGGGCAACCGTTTGGTCTTCCTCATTCATTAAAGTTACGATTTCTTCAATACTCAGTTGGTCAAGGTGCAACGACTTTTTATTTCTCTGCTCAGTAACAAGTTCATTTTTCTTTTGTTGAGCCAATATGATACCTCCTATTCTTGAGTATTTCTTGCCTTTCTTGCCTTCATTACTTCACAGCCCCTGCAGTCATGCCTTCCATGAATTGTTTAGAAGCTAGGAAAAATATAATCATCATGGGCACAGAAGCCAACGTTAACCCTGCGAACAGCATACTTAAGTCTGTCGAGTACTGTCCGAACAAGGAGAGCATGCCCACCGGAATTGTCTTCTTCGCATCATCTTGAATAAAAATAAGCGGGAAAAAGAAATCATTCCATGCGGTGATAAAATTCATAATCATCACAGTTCCAAGCGCTGGCCGCATGAGCGGCAGTAAAACATGCCACATAACACCAAAGTCAGAAGAACCATCTATGCGTGCCGCTTCTTCCAGCTCCTTCGGAAGTGTTCTGAAGAAACCTGTTAAGATGAGAATCGCAAGCGGCAATCCGATCGCCGTGTATACACTAACCAACGACCAAATATTATTCAACATCGAGAGTTTCTTCATCAAAAGGAATAAAGGTACGATCCCGAGCTTAATGGGAATCATCATGCCCAAGAGAAAGAAAAAGAATAATGCTCCATTCCAGCGGAACGGATATCTCGCAATATAGAAGGAGGCCATAACGCCAAATAGCAAAATTAGAACTACGGATACAACGCTAACCACAAGACTGTTCCAAAAATAAGTGAAGAAGGGAATTTGATGTATTAGCTTGCTATACGCCGCAAACGATAGGGTCGTTGGCAATGACATCGGATTTTTTAAGATTTGGATGTTCGTCTTCAAGGAAGAGGTCAGCATCAGAAAAATCGGATACAAACTGACCAGCGCCCCCAAATACGCCGCAGCGTATTGGAGTCCCCGAACGGATTTGTTGGTTTTCATGGTCTGCCTCCTGTCTTAATGCTGCGCCGATTGGTTCCTAGTGAAGTACAGGAACAACGCCGATATCGTTGCAATAATGAAAAATAGAACAACAGCTAATGCCGAACCAAGTCCAAGTGCGACCGAATCGCCGCCAGACGAGCCGCCAAAAGCGATTCGATAAAAGAAGACAGCCAATGTGTCAGTCGAGTTATATGGCTCACCCTGTGACCCTTCCATCGCATAAATCAACTCGAAAGCTTCAAAAGCATGAATGAACGTAAACACCGTAATGATAATCAGGGACTGACTCATCATTGGTAAGATGATGGAGCGAATCAAACGGAATCCTTTGACCCCATCCAACCGTGCTGCTTCTACAACTTCAGAGGAAATTGCTTGTAAACCCGCAAGGAAAATTAACATGGAGAAACCAACACCAAACCAACTGTTAACGATCGTAATCGAAGTTAACGCCGTAGCTGGGTCTCCTAGCCAAGGTTTGGCCCATGAAACAAGACCTATCTTTTTGAGCATGACATTCACAACGCCATTATTCGGGTTCAACATGAGCTTCCATAAGAAGCCTACTACGATGACTGAAAGCAGCCTAGGTAAAAAGTAGGCCATCTTCAAAAAATTCGAACCTTTAAGTTTGCTATAAACAAGATAAGCAAGCCCAAAGGCAATCACGTTTTGCACAGCCATCTCAACGGCGAAATAATACAGGTTGTGACCAAACGCATTCCAAAACAAATGATTAAACGGTTCCTTCGTAAACAAGCTTACAAAATTGCCGAACCCAACGAATTCCCCACGGATGAGGCCCTTCCAATCATAAAAGCTGTAACCAAACGCGGAAAGAATCGGGTAAATCACGAACATAATGTAAACTGCGAGGGCAGGGACCGGGAACAGATGAACTGCTCCCTTTTTCCACCCGGACGATTTGGCCAAGTCATTCATGCCCCTCACACCTTCTCTTTACTTATTTCTTAGGTTTAAACCAAGTATCTGTCATCTTTTGAACTTCTTCTGTCACTTGCTCCGGTGTCAATTTATTTAAATACATACCTTGGATTGAATTTTCTAATGTAGCTTTCGTAGTCGGATTACCGGCATTGAAATAAACGACGGCAGCGTAAGGCGTGGAGATCGTATCGGCATTTTTGGCGATCTTAGCTACCAAAGGATCGTTTGCCGCTACACCCGGGATCGTACTTGGTTTTTGCAAGGCATTCACGGCAAGAGCCCCAAATTCTTTTGTTGTTAAAAATTCCATGAATTTCAGCGCTTCCTGTTTATGAGCCGATTTGGCATTCACGGAAAATGAACCATCTACCCAAGTGGTTACCGTTTGTTTGCCATCTGCTTTCATTGGCGGAACTGGGAATACATCCATTTGAAGATCTGGGTTCGTTTTCTTCATGACCGCATACTCCCAATCTCCCATCACCATCATCGCCGCCTGCTCCGTAACAAACATATTTCGCATGTCATCCATGCCGATACCTACGTAATTATCCGGGAAAAAGGGCGTTAGATCTTTCAGCATTTTAATCGAACTTACATACTCAGGGCTTTTGAAGTTCGCATCCCCGCTAACAATTTTCTTCATGAAATCCGTCCCATAAACAGCCGGTCCAAGCGTCCCTTCTGTCAGCGATAGAATCCATCCTTCTTTAGAGCCGAAAGCGAAAGGTGTTACTTTATTTTTCTTCAATGTATCCGCTGTTTTAAGGAGTTCATCCCACGTTTTAGGTTCTTGAAGATTGTATTTCTGAAAGATTTTCTTGTTATAAAATACTTGCGTCGAGCTGAAGACGGTTGGAACGCCGTATACTTTACCGTCAGAACCCGTAGCAGCCAGCAATGTATCTTTCGAGAATACATCCATTCCTTTCACATTCGTCAAGGGCTCCAGGTAGCCAGCATCTGCCAAAGCTGCACCAGCTGCATAAGGGCGGAGATGAATAATATCTGGACCATTTCCACTTTGCAGACTTGTGTTCAGAGCTGTGTTGTACTCCGTATTCTTGGTTGGTTTAAACTCAATATCAATATTGGGATTTTTCTTTTTGAACTCAGCAATGATTTTTGTGTAAGCTTCTGTATCTTCTGTACGCCAGCTACCTATCGTCAGCTTCACTTTATCCTGTGTCGCTGCTGTAGTTGGTGCAGCACTTGCTGTACTAGGGGCTGCACTAGGCGTTGTGCTGTTCGTGCTGCATGCTGCAAGCATGGAAGAAGCTCCGACCAAAGTTAATAATGCTCCACTGAATAAACGTTTCATATAAAAAGCCTCCCTTTAATTTTTGCTTGTATGTTAACCTCCAGCCTGACTAGAGGACCAAACCGTTTCATTAGCTTACTAGCGGTTACCCATTGCGTTTGCCAACCCTAACTGCCTGTCGAGTCATTTCCAACGAGGTCACACTTGCCTCGTAGTGGCAGCCAGCAATGCCAACATATAGAATATCGATCACATTCAGTTGGGCAATTCTTGATGACATCGCCCCGCTGCGGATGCTTTTCTCCAACGTACTAGTAAATAGCTGAATATCTGCAAGGTCCGCAACTGGATTAGATCCGAATCGGGTCAACGTAATGACCGCTGCGCCATTATTCTTCGCTACTTCCAGCGAACGAATCATATCTTCCGTTTGACCCGTATAAGAAATTCCAAAGACTACATCACCAGGAAGCAGGTTAGCGGCAATGGTAGCTTGGGCATCAAACCCTGTACCAATCTCACACCACCGATTAATCCGTGTAAGCTTTTGCTTGAAATCCTCTGCGATGATCCCCGAAGCACCAACGCCGAACACGCCAATTTTTCTTGCGCGGCTTAATGTTTGTATGGCTTTCTCCACACTTTCTGGTGAGAGGACAGTTAGTGTATCTTGAATGGAAACGATATTGTTATTCGTGACTGATTTGATGATCTCCCCAATGGAACTGTTCGCATTAATTTCCTGATAGGTATCTGTCGGCAATAACGACTGTGACAAATCACCAGCAATTCGCATCTTAAGTTCCAGATATCCTTTAAAGTGGAGAGAACGTGAAAGCCGTATGATTGTCGCTTCACTAACACTGGCAAACTCGGCAAGCTTCTGTACAGAAAGGCTGATCACTTCTTGCGGATGTTCCAAAATGTATTGTGCAACTTTGCGCTCACTCGGCTTCAAACTTGCCATAGCAGCTTCTATGCTCATTAATCCACCTTTTAACATGGGCAACATCCTCTATCGTTTTTTATGACAATTCATTTATGTTAGTTTACCTAACGTATGGACCTCATTATAATGAGTTTTATTTCATTTTGTAAATAGTTTTTTGAAATTTTATTTCATTTTGTCATTAAACCTATCATAAAAACCCTTACAATGGTTTCTTTTCCTCATTCATCCTCCTCAAATACCAATAATGATGTCAGGTAATATACACATGATTCATCAACTTGCCTACCTATTTCAACATACCATCACATAAAAAATAGCTTACCGATTTCTCGGCAAGCTATTTCCACGTATGATTATGCTTCATGTTGCAAGTCGTGTTCCACTTCTTTTTTGATTTTATTCGGCATCATTTTAGGTTTGCTTGTGAACCACTTCGTATACAGGTCTTCGTAAGTGCCATCTTTGGATACGGATTGGAGCGCTTCGTTAATTCTTCCGAGGTACTTGTTTTTCTTTTTGGCAAGAATAGCAAGACTATCTTTATTGAACGGCTCTCCTACTATTTTCACGGACCCTTGGGCTGTGTTCTTAATAAAATCCTGGGCATTGCGTTCCTCCACAATAACAGCGTCTGCTGTATGACTTTTTAACTCTGCATAGGCATCGGAGATTTTTGAAAAGCCGTGGATTTTCGCCCCTTGAATTTCACTCGCAAAGTAGAACCCAGGTGATCCATTTTCAGTCGCTATCGCTTTTTGGACCAAGTCATCTTTCCCTTTGATAGCTGAGTTTTCTGAAGCAGTAAGAATCACTAAGTTTGTTTGAAAATAAGGATCCGAATACTCAAGATCATTGCTGCGTGCATCCGTAATTGTCTTCCCCGCAATGGCCAAATCAATATCACCAGATTTCAATCCTTTATTCAATTCCCCCATTTCCATGGGAACTAACTCATATTTCAATTTCGACTTTTCGGCGATCGCTTGCCATAAATCCACCTCAAAGCCCTTCTTCTCGCCTCCATCTATAAACGTATAGGGGCGGAAATTTTCCTCGATACCAACTTTGACCGTTTTATTCTGCGTGCATCCTGAAGCGATCAGGGCTATTAACAGGGTGATCGAGAGGACCATTCCTCGTTTGCTTCTATAGCCTTCATTCATTGCATCCATACCCTCCTCATTAGGTAAACATAGGTATTATTTGTAAATATGCAGACAGTTATACAGCTTCTTTACTCGGCTTTAGCGTTTTCAATTCCTATACTTTCAACCTCTATGTGAATGGGTATATAATGACAAGATCTATTTCATCACTTCGCTTCCCACAGAAGCTGCATTAATTACGCTTAAGGAGATGTCCCGCATGGATGAGGTCAATACACATAAAAACTATCAAGCATTAGTCGAGGATCGGATTTATTTTGGCGGAGCTTCGGATGTTGAGGATATGGTTAAAAATGAAGGCATTGAAGTCATCGTGGATTTGCGAGGCGAAGCTACACAAAGCGCTTATCCCGATGATGATGTCCAATGGATTCAAGTCCCGCTAGGAGACAATACGACAGGACCCCAAGACCAATTATTTCAACAAGCTATTGATCACGTCGCCCAAGCCTATCACAACGGTAAAAAAGTTGGATTTCACTGTGCTGGTGGCGGCGGCAGAACGGGTGCTGTCGCGGTGGGTACTTTGATTACATTAGGCAAAAGCCAAACCATTGAAGAAGCTGAAGCACTAGCCAAAAGCATTCGCGCCAGAGTCAATATTAAACCCGCGCAACGTGAGGCGATTGAGAAATTATTTAACACATAAAGAATACAAAAAACCAGCCAAACCCTTGCAGTGGGTTAGCTGGTTTTACAATTTAGAAGCATTGATTACCCTTATTAACTGGCAGGTTCAAAGGTCCATTGACTCGTCCAATATGTGGTGGGAACACTTCCATACTGCACCAAACCCGTATTATCTTCAGTGTGCATATAGGTTCCTTTCCAGCGATTCTTAATTCGTGTAAAGCCCGACACAGCTTCCTCCGTCCATTGGGAACTCCAATACGTAGTTGGCACAGTGCCATACTGAATACTTCCGTTCTGATTCTCCAGATGCATATATTGGCCTGTTGATCTGTTCTTATATCGGGTATAGCCCTCCGTCGTTTCTTTGGACCATTGGGAGCTATAATCTGTCGCAGGTACATTGCCGTACTCTACGTTCCCCGTGAGCGCGTTCGTATGCATATAAAGTCCCGTTTGATGATTTTTGATGCGATAATACGGCGTCGGATAGCCGCCATTCTTCTTCCAAACGCGGACATAATCAACACTCCAAGTTTTGGGCCACACGTTATTATGCACACCTGAACCCGCATCGGTATAAATCCCCAGTATCATCCCCATCGGCATGTTAGGCGCATCATTTATCGTTTTGTACAGCTGGTTATCGTAGTAGAAATTAAGCTGAGTAGGCGTCCACTCCATCCCATAGATATGATACTCGGAGGATTGATCGCCGCTCGGAACCGGATCTTCATATAACGTCCAGTTACTCAGAAAATTAGGATCCCCCCAGCCATAGCCTGCGATTCGCCACGTGTTGGGTTTCGAAACGAAGGTCTCCACAATATCAATTTCGGGATTGGCCGAAGCGCTGCTAGTATCCTCCGTACCAACCATCCACCAGGCCTGATGTCCGCCTCCGCCAACATTTGCATTTTTGGCTCTCATTTCAAAATAGCCATACATCGTGCTGTATCCGTTAAAATCAGCTTCATGATGATCATTCGGCATAGATCCGTTGAATTTATGCCAATTATCCTTCTCATACGTCTGTATACTTGATATTTTGACCGTAGAATCGTAAGTCGGGTTCCATGCCGGTGTATCCGCATCGATGCGCTCTTGCAACGCCCCATTGGAAATGGTAAATCGCGCCTTAGCCCCTAATTCCCGATTCGTTGGCGTTGTCCAGTGGGGAAGATAGTAGGGAAGCCATTTATTCGTATCCAACGTCGTTCCATTGAACTCTTCCTGGAAATCAAGGGTGTAACCTGTTTTGGTAATGGGGTTAGCAGGATAATCGGCAGCAGATACATGAATTGGCAGTAGAGACGTGAAGAGCAGAACAACAAGCATCATACAAAGGCTAATCACTTTGGTTTTCATCATTTTCACATTTCCTTTCTCACTCGGATTTACTAAAATACAAGATTCCCCTTACAAAATGCCCTCCTTATTCATTTCTAGCAAACGCTTACAGCATCATTATATAGCGATTCCTTTCATCCAAAATATCTAAGATTCTTTGGATTTCTACGATAATTCGGTCTTTTTGGGTTATAAAAGGCAGCGTGCGATGGCCGGCTCGGCGGCTTCCTTGCGCACATTTTTTGTGCGCTAGAGCGCGATGGCCGGCTCGGCGGCTTCCTTGCGCACATTTTTTGTGCGCTAGCGGGCGTTGGCCGGCTCGGCGGCTTATCTTGCGCACATTTTTTGTGCGCTAGCGGGCGTTGGCCGGCTCGGCGGCTTATCTTGCGCACATTTTTTGTGCGCTAGCGTGCCATGGCCGGCTCGGCGGCTTTCCTTGCGCACATTTTTTGTGCGCTAGAGCGCGATGGCCGGCTCGGCGGCTTCCTTGCGCACATTTTTTGTGCGCTAGCGGGTGATGGCCGGCTCGGCGGCTTATCTTGCGCACATTTTTTGTGCGCTAGAGCGCGATCGCCGGCTCGGCGGCCTTCCTTGCGCACATTTTTTGTGCGCTAGAGCGCGATGGCCGGCTCGGCGGCTTCCTTGCGCACATTTTTTGTGCGCTAGCGTGCCATGGCCGGCACAGCGGCTTATCTTGCGCACATTTTTTGTGCGCTAGCGTGCCATGGCCGGCTCGGCGGCTTCCTTGCGCACATTTTTTGTGCGCTAGCGTGCCATGGCCGGCTCGGCGGCTTTCCTTGCGCACATTTTTTGTGCGCTAGCGGGCGTTGGCCGGCTCGGCGGCTTCCTTGCGCACATTTTTTGTGCGCTAGCGGGCTTTGGCCGGCTCGGCGGCTTTCCTTGCGCACTTTTTTTGGGCGCTAGAGCGCGATGGCCGCTCGATGCGCTACTTCCTCGAGATAGTCGATTATTCCGACTATCTCCCCTACGTCCTCCGCGGAAGCATAAAAAACAGCAGGAAGGCCACATCCCCTCCTGCTGTCTCTCTAGTTTTCACTATCGCTTCATCGGAATCACGACTCGTACTGTCGTCCCGAGACCGAGCTCACTCTCTACGGTAAGACCATAAGCTGCGCCAAAGTAAAGCCGAATACGCTCCTGCACATTACGCAGCCCATACCCGCCGCCTTCCCCATGGAGCAAACGATCCTGCACTGCGGCTTCCATGCCTTTTCCATTATCGTGCACGGTAAAATGGATCTCATCACCTGCAAATTCGACCACAATTCGAAGAATCTTGCTTCCCTCTTCTTTCTCATCCAATCCATGAATGATCGCATTCTCGACAATGGGCTGCAAAATAAAATTGACCGTCTCGCAGTCATAGGCAGCTTCAGCGATGTCATAGACGACTTCGAATTCATCGTCATGCATAATGAGCTGGATCGCCAGATAGGCTTGAATATTGCCGATTTCATCCCGAATGCGAATGAGGTGATTGCCTTTGTTCAAGCTCGTCCGATAAAATTTAGACAACGCATTGGCTACTACACTGATGTCCATGGCATCCCGTTGAACGGCCTTCCAGTTAATGATGGACAAGGTATTGTACAAAAAATGCGGAGAAATCTGTGCCTGGAGCGCCTTCAGCTCTGCCTCTTTTTCCAGCATGCGTGCTTGAACAGTCTCCTGAATTGAGTCTTGAACCTTCTTCACCATGTCGGCGAAGCTCTGGGTCAATTGCCCAATTTCGTCTGTCGCATTAGCGACAATCGGCACATCGAAATTGCCATTCTCCACGATACTGATCTTCTTTTTCAACGCATGAATCGGCCGTACCAAAGTTCGTGAGAACAACCAAATGACGCATAATAGTACCAATATACAAATTAGGATGATGGATGCCGTTGCTTTCAAAATATCCTTCGTATCCACAATCATGCTCGTCGTCGGCATAAAATACGTGAAAGTCCAACCCGAATTACTCAAGGAGCTTCGCGTCATTAAATATTCTTTGCCCTGCATACGGAACTGCCCCTCCGCTTGCGCAGCGATGTCTCCCTTTGCCTTCTCGCTTAATGTGGAAGCTTCCTCTCCCGCATAAATTACCTGCTGGTTGCTGTCCGTAATTAGAATACCGTACTCCCCATCATAGACCTGATCGAGCTTCTCAAACATTTTATCGTAATCGATCTTCACGTACAAAACGCCAGCAAACGTGCTATTGTCACTCTTCTGAATGTTATGTGTAGCAAAAAGCACCTGTTGCTGCTGATCGTAGTACCATTGTGTCTTACTCGCTTTCTTAGCATCTTCATACCATGCCGTATGCCGGACAGCCTCGCTAGGATAGATGAAGTTGCCGATCTGTCTGCCCGTGTAATCCGAGTAAAAGAGAACGTCTTTCATCTCTCGATTAATGTTAATATAATACCAAATCGTCGGCTCGATGTTGTCGTTAAGCTCTTTGGTATAGCTGAGAATATCCGGCAGCTCGGAGCCCGTCACCTTTTTCACAATAGGGTTAAACACCATGAAAGAAATGAAATTACCTGACTTCTCCATCTTCTGGTCCAAATTAAGAGCAGTCTGGCTAACCGTGTGGTTCATGCCAATCATAAGCTGTTTTTTCAGATAACCTTTGGACGATTGATACGCATAGATTCCCAAAGCGAGAATGGGGATAATAATCACGACGAGATACGTAATAATGAGCTTCTTCCTGACCGTACTGTTGCGAAAATAGGCAAGAAGATGCTTCACGGCAGACGCACCTTTTCCCTATATTGTTTCGGCGTGACGCCGAAGCTCTGTTTGAACGTCAGGCCGAAATAGGACATATCGGAGAACCCAACCATTTTATAAACGTCATTAATCTTATAATTGCTTTGATCAAGCAAATACTTGGCTTTCTCCATGCGATATTGCGTAATATATTTAACGACACTAACGCCTGTCGCTTTTTTGAACGTATGGCTGAGATAGCTGGCGGATAAATGAACGCTTTTGGACAAATAATCCAAGCTCAAATCCTTCTCGTATTCCTTCTCAATAATGCGCAGCACATCTTCTATCGCTCGTTTACGGGAGTCTGCTTCCGGATCATCATCAGCGCTGTCTTGGATCAAATTACGCAGCCGCTGCTCTTGCTGATAGACGAGTCCCGCTTCGTAAACCTTCTGCCAGTCCTGCTGCTTCTGCTTGGCCAATTGCTCCTCGTTCAGCTGCTGTACGACAGATGCAATGACTGTATGAAATTCTTCTGGCTCAATAGGCTTGAGCAAATAGTTCGACACCTGCAGGGAGATTGCTGTTTTCGCATAGTCAAATTCCCCATGCCCGCTGAGAATCAGAATGTTGAGCTGTGGCTTCAGCGCTCTAGCTTCCCGCGCCAGTTGAAGCCCGTCCATGAAGGGCATTTTGATATCCGTGAGAAGCACGTCCACATCATTTGCTTGAAGTAATTCCAAGGCAGCCCTGCCGTGTTTCGCCTCCAACATTTCAAAAGGGAACTCGTACTTGGCCATCAGGAACTTGATCCCTTCCCGCTCAATTTTGTCATCATCTGCGATTAGTATGCGGAACATGTGAAATCCCCCCTGCTTCCATTTTATCAAACGGGATCCTATGCGTACAAAACAATTTTGACCGCGGATTACACGGAAGGTCATCATGAAGCCCTATCCTTTGAGCGCTCCAGCCGCTACACCTTTAATCATGTACTTCTGCATCAGTAAATAAAACAGAAGCAGTGGCGCTACACCTAATAGCAGCATCGGAAACAAGCTGGTCCAATCAACTGAAAACTGCCCGATATTCCGAAACACTTCCAGCAAAATAACGTTGTTGTCACGTGACTGCAGGAATAGCAGCGGATTCATAAAATCGTTCCACACATTCAGTGTCGTGACAATCGCCACAGTCGCAATTACCGGTGTTAGCAGCGGGAAAGCAATTCGCCAAAACGTCGCCTGTACCGAGCATCCATCGATAAAAGCGGCCTCCTCTAACTCAAGTGGTACAGAGGTGCTGATAAAGCTGTGAAACAGAAATATCGCGATCACACAACCATTACCAATATTTACTACTATGACCGCTAAGAGGTTATCCATCAGCCCTAGGCTGTTAATGAGCTTATACAAACTAACTAGTCCCATTTGAAACGGAACCATCATACCCGCTAAAAATAAGTAGAAAATAAACTTGTTCAGAGCATGCGCTCTCCGTGCTAAAGCATAAGCCGCCATTGAAGAAAGCACAATAATACCGATAACGGATACACCAGTCACAATGATCGTATTAAGAAATACGCGCGGGAATCTCATCGTTTTCCATGCCAGTATATAATTATCCACGTTAAAATGATTGGGCAAAGACAACGGACTGAATGTTGCTTCGTCTGGTGTTTTGAAGGTCGTGACGATCAGATAATACACAGGGATAAAGAATAAGACAGCAATCGCGATTAACAGTACTTCGAAAGCTCCATTAACCGCTCTCTCACGTGAGGAAAGCTTCATGTTCATTGAATTCGCTTC
This sequence comes from Paenibacillus qinlingensis, assembly GCF_013204845.1. Classification (GTDB taxonomy): domain Bacteria; phylum Bacillota; class Bacilli; order Paenibacillales; family NBRC-103111; genus Paenibacillus_E; species Paenibacillus_E qinlingensis. The sequence continues at coordinate 95,362 of NZ_JABMKY010000023.1, read as the reverse complement.
CCCCATTTCCCAAGTACGTGCATCATGGCTGTCGTAATCAACATAACAACAAGGAAAAATACAACACCTGATGCTGCTCCCTTACTATAAAAGCCTTCATTAAAAGACGTCTTGATATAGGCTGTCATAATCGTCTGTGTCGCATTCCCTGGTCCTCCATCTGTGAGGGCAAGGATGATATCAAATACTTTGAGTCCGCCAATCATGGCGGTTACGGCAACAACATTGACCGAAGGCTGCATAAGCGGCAGCGTCACCTTCCAGAACTGCATCCACGATGAGGCACCGTCAATATCGGCAGCTTCATATAAATCCTTCGGAATACTTTGCAAATTCGCCAAAAAAATAACCATAGCCCACCCCGTCCATTGCCACAACTGTGTGAGTACAACGGAATACAGCGCTAGATCGGCATCGCCGAGGAAATTAATTTTAGCTAATCCTAATGAAGTTAAGCCTTTGTTGATCAGGCCAAAATCGGACGTTGACATCAAATAATTCCACAGGAATCCAATGATCAGCGGGCTAAATACAGCAGGCAGGAAAAATACGGATCGCAGCACATTACGCGTGAACAGCTTACGATCTAGAAAAATGGCCAACACAAGACCGAAGACCGTTTGAAATACCGTCATTAAAAGGGCATAAATGAGTGAATTTTTAAAGCCAGCAAGCAGCAAATCATTATTGAAAATACTCTCGTAATTTTTGAAGCCTACAAAGCTCAATTTGGTCATTTTCGAAATCGAGTAATCCGTCACACTATAATAGAACATCGATAGGAACGGATACACGGCGAACACGAGATAGAACACAAGCGCAGGCAAGATCAACAAGCCATAGTTCAGCTCTCTACGCAGCAGCTTCATTCGCACAGCCATCAACCTCTCTAGAAAACGTACGGCAGCCGCTTGGTGTTGCCAAAGGACCGCCGTAGGTTCAGTATGAAATTACCTTCCTATTATTTCTTTACCAGTTCAGCAGTCTTCTTATCCGTCGCTTTGAGAGACTGACTGATATCACTTTTTCCACCAAGTAATTCTTGGAAGTGCTTCCCGTAATCCTCGATAATGGACTGCGCATTTTCGCCCCAATTGTTCCACGGCGCATAGACGTTCCCCGCTTTGAAGGTCGCTTTCACACTCTCGTATTCGCTAGGCATCTCAAATTCGACACCCTTCAAGTAGCTGCTGCCACCCTTGTTATCGTTCCAGAAAGCTTTCTGTCCTTCTGGTGTGGAGATCAAATCCAGTACCTGCTTCACAGCATCCGCGTTCTTCGATTTACTGTTAGCAGCAAAGCCTGCACCTGGACCTCCAATTAGCCAGCCTGCTCCTGGTGTGGAGCCATAGAACGGGAACATATCAACTTTGATATTCGGATTCTTTTTCTTAATAGCTTCCATCGCCCACGGTCCAGACTCCCACATTGCAGCCTTGCCTGTCGCGAATTCATCCAGCGCTTGATCATAGTCGACACCAAGCATATCCTGTGTGATGTAGCCTTGCTTGATTAGCTCCGTCCATTTCTCCAGTGCACTGTTCCAATTGCCTTCGAGTGTTTTTTGACCTAAGCCGTATTGCACATCGAACGTTTTGTTCTCTGGTTTGGACAAGAAGTCATTCATGACAAATCCCATCGAAGACTTCATCATCGGCTCCCAGGACTTCGCACCCATAGCTTGTGGCTTCACACCACTTTTCTTCAATAACTCGTGCAATTTCAACTCTTCATCAAACGTGGTAGGCGGCTTCAAACCTAATTTATCAAAAATCTCTTTGTTATAAAAAATCCCTTCAAACCAACTAATCCCGGGCAGCGCATATAATTTGCCGTCTGTGGTATACACGTTCTTGCCTGCCTCATTGTAGCGATCCGCAAGTGAAGTCAGATCGGCCAAATACCCCAATTTCGCATACTTGGCGCTGGTCGGTGGGCTCACCGAAATGATATCTGGACCCGATTGTGCAGCTAACTGAGTAGCGACAATATTGTCAAACTGCTTATTATCGATAAATTGGTACTCAAGTTCAATATTCGGAAGCTTTTGCTTAATCAGATCTAGCAGCGATTTCACGCTGTCTTCTTTGTTCCAGTAAGCCATTCTTACTTTCACTTTCTCTTGCTTGGCAACTGGCGCCACTGTCGCTTTGGTATCGCTTGCATTTTGGCTTGCACAACCTGTGAGCGCCATGGAAGCCGCCAAACTTACAGATATAAACAAATTCGATATTTTTTTCATCGGATGACCCTCCCGTGATATGTTCATTCTGATCGTTCGAACCGGTTCTGATTCTCAGTATATCGGATAGTTGGCATGCACAAAATCTAAGATTTTTTGGAATGCTATGAGAAAATAACTTTGACATGAAAAAAGAAGCTGGTTACTCGTACATAAGAATGTACAAGAACCAACCTCTTTGGCTTACTTACTTATTTCATCTATGACATGAAGCAGATTAAGGGTTGACCTGAACAAGCTCCAAGTCATCGAAGTAGACTTCGCCATCCACGACATGTTTATACATAAATATTGTCGCACTGGTGTTCGTACTTCCTGTAGTGAATGTGTAATCTTTCCTTGTATATTCCGTAGAATTTACATACACCTGACGTTGGTAACTACCGAAATTCCTCACTCCGAACTGTGCGGCCCCGCCACCTACCGCCTTGGCCCATGCAGAGATCGTATACGTTGTGTTTGGCGTTAGTCCCGTTACAATTTGCTCGATTCCCCCGTAGGCAGTTGCCAATTTGGCTGCGTACGTCCCTGTACGAGTGTTCGTATTCACGATGGCGGATTGGTTAAAATGGGATGGCCAGTTCGTGAAATCTCCTGTCTCAAATCCCGGGTTGTTCAGCAAATTAATTGTAGGAATTGCAGGTACAACCTCCACAACGCAAACGGCCGTTTTGGTTCCGTCAACTGTCGTCACGGTTACCGAAGCGCTCCCCACACTAACGGCAGTTACGATGCCATTCGCATCCACAGTCGCCACGGAGGGATTATTTGAGCTCCAGCTCACCGCTTTGTTAGCGGCATTGGATGGTGCAACAGTGGCTAACAAGGCAGCCGTTGCGCCAATTGTTAGACTCAATCCAGTATGATCCAGCGAAACTCCGGTTACCGAGACAGGTGGCGGCGTAGTAGGTACGCTTTGCTGAATAAGTTCAAAGTCGTCAAAGTAAGCTTCGCCTGCCGCAGCACGTTTGTACATGAGAATGGTCGCGCTCGTGTTTGTACTGCCTGTGGTAAACGTAATCTCATTTCTCGTATAAGCCGTCGAGTTGATATAGACTTGGCGTTTGTAACTTCCAAAATCCCTTACGCCGAATTCACCATTAATACCCATAGCCCATGCAGAGAGCGTATACGTCGTATTTGGTGTAAGTCCCGTTACGATTTGTTCGATCCCCCCATATGCGGTTGCCAACTTGGCAGCGTACGTTCCTGTATGTGTGTTCGTATTTACAACGGCTGCCTGGTTAAAATTGGATGGCCAGTTGGTAAAATTCCCTGTCTCAAATCCAGGGTTGTTCAGCAAATTGCTCGCAGACACAACCTCTACGAAACAAACAGCCGTTTTGTTACCGTCTACAGTGGTTACAGTAACCAAAGCTGTCCCTTCACTAACAGGAGTAATGATTCCACTCGCATCCACCTGCGCTACGGCGGCATTATTCGAGCTCCATGTCACCGCTTTATTAGCAGCATTAGAAGGAGATACAACTGCTGACAATGTGGCTGTCCCTCCGACTTTCAGACTCATTGCGGATTTATTCAGCGTGACACCAGACACTGCGACAGGGACAGGCGGCGGTGGTGGTGGCGGTTCCGTAATACCACTCGTTTGTATATGGAAATAGTCAAAATCCGCGGTAAGCCCCGTTCCCCCACACACAATGAGACCGATTTTGGGATCATCAAGGCTAGTAATTACTGTGTTGCCTATCTGGGTATAAGTGACACCGTCTATTGAATAATAGCCAGCATACTTATCTCCATACTTAACAATTCGCAGATAAGATACCATCGACCCAATCGTATCCGGTACCTCCATATGCGTACGTACACCACCAACCTTAACGTCAAACTGTAACTGATTGCCGCTACCATACAATCGGGTCATCCGGATATAGGTATCGTCATTGACATACACGACCAATCCGCCTTGCGACCACTGTGAATTCGGCTTGCCTTCCAGCTTCGTATCAATAGCCCAGTTTCCTTCAGGCGCACCCGTGAGAAGGATGTTCTTGGCGTCGGCACTTCCGCCCGCGATATCTCCGTTTTCACTAACAATTCTCATATACCCCGGGTTCGTGCTCAGCGACCATTTCACTGGGTTCTCTCGGGTCCAGTGCCATTGTGTATGGACGTCAGCATCATTGAACTCATCATCAGTACCTTCTGTATATACCGGATCAGGTTCAAGAGGTCCACCCGGCGATGCGCTGTACTGGATTAATTCCAAGTCGTCGAAGTAAACGTCACCGCTGCCTCCGCTTTTATATAAATATATCGTTGCACTAGTATTGGTACTGCCCGTCGTGAACGTAAGCTCTTTCCTCGCATAACTGGTAGTGCTCATATGCACATCTTTGGAGCTGCCGCCATAATTTTTGACGCCAAAGACGGCATCGCCACCGCCTACGCTCTTGCCATTTCCATACAATTTGTAGATCGTATTTGGATACAATCCACTGATGGTCTGCTCAACGCCCGCAGTATTCCCTGTAAGCTTAGCTGCATAAGTGCCGGTAAGGGCATTGTTGCTCTCAATGGTAGCCCCATTGTAATGAGTGGGCCAATTAGTGAAATCACCCGTTTCAAATCCTGGATTTTTCAATAGATTTTCCTCCACCGGCGGTGGTGGAAGCGGAGGGAGATTGTTAGGATCCAGTCCTGAACCTTGGTAAGCGCCCATATTCGGCACTTGCACGGCCGACACCGGATTGCCGAAGTAGTCCTTGCCTCCGTTGTTCGTCATCAGTTTACCCGCTCCAATAGCCGGGGATGTAGAAAGAAGCTGATATCCGACAACCGTATCTTTACCTATACCGCCAGAACCTGGAGAGGCAAGCAGCGGATCCGCCGTAATCTTATTCGCATCCGTCGGTTCATTGGCGGGATGGTTGCCATAGAACAGATTGTGATCAAACACATTATTTGTACTGCCGGCAAAATTGTAGCCGCCGGTTCCGAGATTCGTAATGATATTGTTCGTGAAGTACGTGTTTTTGGCGTAACCGCCCCAGTTTAAATAATCCACCACTTTCGTGTTCGAATATCTAGGCAGATATACCGTGTTGTTATAGATGTGAGTAGTATCTGGCGTTCCACTGAAATTGAACACAGCACCGCTGTCATTCTGACTAATGTTATAGCGAATTGTCGTATTGGTATTGGCGTTACTCGCAACCGTACCATCATTGACAACCAAGAAGGCGCCGCCAGCATTATTATGGCTGTAGTTATATTGAATAATGGTCCCGTCGCTCTTGTAATCCGCATCATAAGCCATCGCGTCTCCGCCCGGCGCTGTATTGTAAACTTCATTGTTCTGAATCAACGCGTCCTTCGCTGAAAAGACCCAAAGCGGAACATGATATCCGTTGGCTCTTACATGCGTGTCATGCACGATGTTGTTTTCGATCAGCGCATTCGTCGTATCCAAGATGAACGCGCCATCTGCACCCACATCGTAAATGACGTTGTTGGTTACTTTAGAGTCAGCAGCATATCTCTTCTGCGCACCGTAAATGTAAATGCCGACGCTATCTACGGAATATATCTTGCTGTTATTCACCACAACATCGGATACATGATAATCCCAGTTCGTTCCCCAGACGATAATTCCGCCGTTATGGGCATAATCGGTAGCGGTATCTCCCTTCACGTTATGGATCTCTAGATTTTCAAAAAGAAAATGCTTAAAAACTCTAGGATTACTGTAGCCGCCACTGGTGCCATCCACATGTATGCCTCTGCGTACTGCCTTCGTTGCCGCATCATTGGTTATTTCCAGATTTCGGACTTCCCACTGCTCTTGATTGTTAAAATAGACTGCTGCTGCAGCGCCAGCCCCGGCGATCAATGGCTTACGGCCGGTACCATACATGTCAATGGTAATAGGATTTCCCTCAGTCCCTGAGCCTTGGGGAGAAAGCGTACCCGTCCATACACCGTCTGCCTTGAACATAATGGCGTCGCCAGGCTCAAAGACGGTACTGTTGACTTTACTCAGCGATTGCCAAGCTGATCCGGAAGCTGTTCCAGCGTTCGCATCATCGCCGCCTATCGAATCCACATAATAGACAGAACCTGTTGCATAAACCGTTGATGGTGCGGCCATTGGTAGGAAGCCTGTTACCAAGACAACGATTCCCAGAAGCAAACTTAATAGCCTGGACCCTTTCGTTTTCTTCATCACTTATCCTCCTTGTAGTCTTGTTTAACCATTCTAATCACATGAGAATAGTACGGTTAATGTTTATCTTAAAAAACGGTGACTCCCCCTCGAGGTCAAGTAACCGCTTCCAAGAATAATGTTAAAAACGTTTAATGAACATGAATCTTTTTATAAGTGCTTTCATCGATATTAACTTTAGCTTCCCGAATGAGCTTATCCAAATAGTCACCGTATGCGGTGTCCACATAATTTTTCCACACATTACGTTTACTCTCGTCATAGCTCTTATAGCCACTTTTTTCTCGATCCACGACCTTTACAAGAACATACTCCCCCTGCATCGTCTCATCCAATACAGAGCTGACCTGATTAACTCCCAAGTTATTTGCAAGTACGGAATAAAGAACTGCCTGAGACTTGAAATAGGTGCCAGCGGTATCCTTATTCAAATTCTCCTCGGTAAATCGGAGCATGAATGCATCGTTCTCGGCTTGCAGTTCACTTATTGCTTGATCCATCTCTTTTCCTTGATCCAAAAGAAGTTTGATAGCATCCATTCGTTTCTTGATGGATTGCTTCTTTGAATTATTCGTGTTGCTCTGTAGATCTTCCCTATAAGAAACGGAGATTTTTTGAAATCTGATCCTGTCCTCCATCGTAAACAAACTATCCTTAAGAAGCTCATAATGCCGCTTTAATTCCTCTTCGCTCACGTTCAGTTCATCCTCGGATAGCGTTTCCTTCAATTGCGTCCGCAGTTTGCTAATGTATTCGTTCATAAAAGTACTTTCATCCAATTGAACGGGGCCGTAGATGGGCTCACGAGCTTTTATGGAGGCCAACCTTCGCTTATTTTCTTTATCCATCTCATGGAGCAAATCCTCATAGGAGGTCCCTTGTATCAGACCATGCTGTTCGGCAAGCTCCAGTTCAATCTTGAGTCTGATAATTTCATCTAAGGCTCTCTTCTTTGCTGTCTCTTCCGGATTCTCGCCATTATAATCCGTTTCCCAGAAATTCTTCCCATATGCCACACCTTTTGACTGATAAAAGTAGTCTATGACCGAAGTTATTTGCTTCTCTAACTCACTCTTGAATTCTTGCGTTGTGATCACACTGCCATTCACCATCGCAATCGAAGTCTGACCCGAATCAGCCCCCACTGACGCATACAAGACGATGGCTCCGACAATCGAGAGAACTAGAACGGTCGCTGCAACGACTTTCCTCTTCGTAAACTTCACTAGGATCACCCCTACTTCATCTTATTACAGCGCTTACATTCGAGGTAGAGATAAAGTTTTAAGATGACCTAGGAATTTGTTAAGGTTTTCATAAAATGAACGTCGACGCCGTCCTTCTTTCTAATTCTGCTCGTACGGTTCCCAGGCGGTGGCGCTATTGGGGAGCTATTGTGGCGCATTCGGAGTTTAACTGGATTTCCTACATGTATTTCCGAAAAAAAACTAGCCTTTGGGGAGTTTAACTGGATTTCCTACATGTATTTCCGAAAAAAAACTAGCCTTTGGGGAGTTTAACTGGATTTCCTACATCTAATTTTGCACGAAATGTCCCGTTTGGCGAAAATGGCCTGAAATAACGGGAGGAAATCCAGTTAGTTTGGGAAATGACGTGATTTCGCTTGAATTAGCTTCAAATAATCCAGTTATTTAGCTCGGCTAAAACCCAAAACATATCCATTCTGGCGTCAAAAAGCCCGCTGATTTCCAGCGGGCCCCATCATCCTATTTCTTCATTTTCGAGTACCAATCATTGACTTCTTTGGTCATATCATCGCCACCGAGGCTCTTCCACTCTTTCACGAAGTTATCGAATTCGGTAACCGGTTTTTTACCATAAATAATATTGATAAATGTATCCCCCTCTAATTTGACGAGAATTCCGCCTTTGGATTGCATCGCTGGTGTATTCGCACCCGTGTACGCTTGAGGAATATAGATACCGGCTTTCCAGCCATCATCGACAATCTCAGCTGCCTTGAGACCATCCTGACCGCTAACTGCGATTTTCTTCTCACTCGGCGTTACTGGTGCTTTTCCTCTACTTACATCTGCTCTCAGCTTCATTCCGATAAATGGATCTTTCGGTTCGATTAACAAATATTTAGCCGGGCTAACTTTGCCTCCCGGAATATCCGCTTCGGTCACAGAATAGGTTCCATCTGCTTTGATTGTATAATCGTAATCTTTGGCCCACCCATTCACAAACTCGCTGCCCTCTTCAGGGTTTACAGCACCAAATATCCGATTCAAGTATAGGAATAGCGCATCAACATGTTCGAAATCCTTTTTAACTAATAGGCCGCCTCTTAAATAAGTCGTGTCACGGGCTTCTATTTTGCCATTCAGCGTTGGCAGCGGATACGGCTTCATGATGGATCCCGCCACATTCTTCTGCATATCCGTATTCGGCCAGCCCGACATCCATGAAGGCGCCACTACAATACCTACGCGACCTTGAGCAATCAATTCAGCTAATTTATTCTCGTCATGTAGGCCGGCTTCTTTTGATAGATAACCTTTGTTATACCAATCTCTTAGCTTAGCCAAGCCGTCTTTCATCGCCGGAAGCGTCGATCCATGGACCAATTTCCCATCCTTCACCAACCACTGATAAGGTACCGTGCCTAAAGCACCAAATACCCACGAAGTCTCCCCAAGCCAGCTAGTAAACGGATTCGGAGAAGATCCACCAGAGCCTAAACTTGCTCCAAGCGGAATCACATTGTCAGATCCACCAGGTTTTTTCTCCAAGAACGCTTGCATGACAGCTTCCAGCTCTTCAAATGTCTTAGGCGCCTTCATACCAAGTTTATCTAGCCAATCCTGTCTGATCCACATGACGGGGTTGTCATTCCCAGCGGTAGCAAAGTTCGGAATGGCCATTTTTTTACCACCGTAGGTGACTTGGCTCCAATTCAATGGGTTCGAGTTGTAGATTTGTTTCATTTTGGGAGAAGCATATTTCTCGAAATCTGCTGTGATATCTCGGTACTTGCCAGATTGAATCAATTCGTCTAACAACGTCATATCCTGTGTGGTCAGCACATCAGGCAAGGATTCGTTTGCTGTCAGCATCAGTCTCAGTTTCGTGTTGAATTGTTCGCCGGGTACTTGCCACAAAACTTTCAAATCGACACCTAATTGATCATGTGCCCACTTCGTGTGCACATTGTTTTCCATCGTCTCACCGTTCTTGAACTTCATGGTGGCATCAGTGGCTTTAACTGTCGTGATGGTCACTGGTGTTTCAAATTTGTATGTTCCCTTTTGAATGGCTTCAGCAGAAGCACCCTTCTGTGCAGCGGATGTCGGCGAATTCTCTGCTCCCTTTTCGCCAGAACTTGTGCTTTGAGAACAAGCGGTTACGAAAGAGAACGTCATAATCACTGCAAGAGCAAGCAGATATCGTTGTTTACCCATTTTCTATCAAGATCCTCCCTTAAGCTGTATTACGTTGCACCTTTATATTAATACAGCGCTTTCAGCGGGGTAAGTGATAAAGTTTTAAGATGGTGTATGAAATTGTTAAGATTGAGTGATATGCCGATCCCTGTATTCTTGTGGCGTGACCCCGTAATAATTTTTAAATAGTTTGCTAAAATAAGGCGGGTTTTGGAAGCCCATCTGGCTTGCTAGCTCATAGATTTTGATATCTGTTGAACCCAGCATAACGGCTGCCTTTTCCATCCTGTACCGCATGATGAAATCACTGATATTTTCTTTCATTTCCTGCTTGTACATGGTTGATAAATATACTGGGTGGAGGGTCACATGATCTGCGATCGTTTGCAGGGAAACATCTTGTGCAATATGCGTTTCGATAAAACGATGAATTTTGGAAATAAGCTGGTTTTTGCCGTCCTTGAATTCACGGATGCTGCCAGATTCCATGCTTTCCAGTACCCCTGCTGCCCACTCCATGACTTGGTCCGCTCTCTTAAAAGATCGTGGATCTGACGACATGTCCGTCTCTAACCCTGATACTTCCATCAAGGTTTTGCCTTGCAGGTGCGCAATATACAGAAATGCATTCATCAAGGTATAAATAACTTCCATCATGTTTTCTTCGGTATCCATTTTTTTAGAGCTCATCTCTTCAAAAACTTCACTCAATTTGTTACGGACATCCCCCCACCGCCCAGCCTCTAATAGTTGTTGGATGCTTGGTGGACTGTATAAGGATTGCAGAGACCTCGATTGCACCCGAGGCTTCCCGGACATGATCATGATTTCCCTATCGCTTCGAGGAACCTTGCGAAATTCATTCAATGATTTCCGATAATGCAGGGCGAGTTCATCTGGAAATATCCCTTCATCACTTATCAAGACGGATACTTGCCCCTTCAAAAAGGCTGAGACTTTCAACTGCAGCTCATACGCCAATTTCTCTAAACCTCTATCGCCTATGGGTTCGAACGATCCACCTTTTCCTTTGTCCTGCACCAAAAAGCATAAATACCCGAATGTATCCCTACAGTACCAGACGTTGTAATCTGGCTCTAAAATTTCACATGCGATATTATGGACGGCGTATTCGAATAACAAATAGTCATCCTCCACCCTATCTCCAAACCCGCCATCCATTCTGACTAGGATAAACGAACAGTTCATTCCAGGTTCAAACGGAAGCTGGTACTCCCTCATTCGTTCAGCTAATGCGTGTGATGACATGGCACTTCCCGTTAACAAGTTATTTAATAAATTGGATCTTAATAATGGCAGGTGAACATAAAGTGTCTGACGGGCTCGTTCCAAGGAACCCACATGTTCCCATTCCTGCTGGAAGAGCGTCTTCACACGAGACACCTCATCCATCAACTCTTCGTCCTTAATTGGCTTCAACAAATAATTCACTGTGCCGTACATGATGGCCTGACGCGCATACTCGAATTCACCATAGCCTGAAAGTAAAATGCATTTGGTACGGGGAAAGTGATCCTGTATATGTTTGCATAATTGCAGCCCATTCATGCCCGGCATGCGGATATCCGTAACGACAATATCGATTGGCGTTTTCTTTAGCACCTCAACGGCTTCCAGCCCCGAGGCCGCTTGAAAAACGTATTCCACACCGATACTTCTCCAATCATTTTCAACCATACTCTTTAATAGCATGGGTTCATCATCCACCAGCAAAAGTTGAATCATGGGTACCAAGCCTCCCTACCTTATTCTCATTTCCATCGAAGTGCTACACGGAGACCTGACAACTGATTCGAAGCTGTAATCATAACACCTGCATCTGGACCGAATCGTTGTACTAATCGTTGATTGACGTTCCATAATCCGCAGCCTGTATGTTCATCCATAGGGCGCTCCAGACTCTGTACATAGTCATCTATCTCCTGATCCGTCATCCCCACACCGCTATCTTCAACAACGAGCACATTCCAATCGGACTCGCGACGACCCGAGACCATGATGGTCCCTCGTCCTGGTTTGGGTTCTATGCCATGTACAATCGCATTTTCTACAACCGGTTGGAGAATAAGCCTCATCACAGGTTCATTCAGCATATCCGCAGGAATATCAATCTGATAATCAAGACGTTCCAGCCGTAACGAATAAATGTTCAAGTAGTGATTAACCAAATCAACTTCCTCTTTTAATAATGGCATCTGATTCTCAACTCTTGTGGTATAGCGATAATAATCGCCTAAATGATACGTCATTTGTTTAATAGTGTCGGTATAACCTGCTTTGGCACAACCAGCGATGAAAGACAGACAATTGTACAAGAAATGGGGATTGATCTGGGATTGCAGCTGTTTTAACGTTGCCAGGCGGGAACGATTTTGTTCCTCGTAGACATTGGTGATCAAATGTTGAATCTCATCCCCCATATCATTAAATCGCAGCATCATGTAATCAAACTCGTTATGAAACCGCTTATTAATTCGGAACGAATAGTCGCCCATCTCCATATGTTTGAGTCCTTTCATGATAAAGGAAATCGGCTTCTGCACATGAAGATACAAGAGATACGAGGTCGCAAATCCAAGCAGAACCAGCACGAACATGCTGATATAAAACAAATTTCTACTCTTGATAATCGGAGCGTGAAACGTGTTTAAAGGGACATAATCAATCAAATATGCATCGATACTTGGCAAATGCGTATAACTCAAATAGGCCTTCTGTGCTTCGAGCTGTATGCTCCGATGCCCGCCTTCGTTTAAGCCCTCCTTAAGAAGTCTTTCTCCCAATTTTTCTAAGTCGGCCTCCCGTGAATCAGAAACCGAGAACGCCTCGCCCGTGCTTGTTAATAAGAAGGAGTAACCCGGGCTATCTCGTTTGTATGAGCGCAGCATTTTTCTAATATTATCTAGTCCAAAACGCACCTCATAAATCGCACTTACCGTCTGTGGACTGCTTTTAGAAAAGTACGGATCCCAGATAAACAGTTGATAGTACGGTGTTTCGTTAGAGCCACCCGGGTGGAAGTGCCACTTCCCGTTATCAGCCGTTTCAAGAACACTCTGATCGTAGCGATCATTCGGATTTGTCGATATTCTTCTTTGGGTATCGGGTAAATAGATGGATAAATCATTGGTCCAATTGCTGGAGAAGCTCTGTAGAAAGAGTTTTTCTTTTACTTGTGTTTGAAAGTCAATCATTCCGTAGTAATCCTTCGTTAGAATGCTCGTCTGAAGCTTCAAAATGGAGGAGTCACGCGCCAAAACACTGGAGGAAAGGGACAAGCGCTCGGCACCTACTTCAATCTGGTTTTTCAGAAACTGCAGCTGACTTTCGTTGTACGCCGTAATCTGTGAATCAATAACCTGAAAGCTGGTCCTGCTGAAATACGCAAATAGAATGACAATGGGAATTAATAGAATGAGGATGACACCGTTGATTTTCAGGAATATAGGCCAGTGCCGCTTCATTGCACAACCTCCTTAAGATATTGACAGTCACCTTTAATATGTATTCTATACAAAAAAACGCTTCCATCCTAAGATGAAGTTACAGAAGACGCAAGTCGAGGAGGAAAATAATGTATGAAAGATACCGTCATTATAACATCATCGCCACCCGTAACGGCAAGAGTAAGAGAGAAACGAAATCATCCGCTTCGCAGAACATGGAGGCTTCATCTCATGCTGCTGCCCGCAGTATTAGTTGCTCTCATCTTTAAATATGCCCCCATGCCGGGGATCATTATGGCGTTCCAGGACTTTAAGCCATGGCTTGGTATTTCTGGATCTAGATGGGTCGGTTTGGATAATTTCCAACTTATTTTTACGATGAAAGGCTCCGTACAAGTCATATGGAACACGTTAATTATCTCTGTTTTGAAAATACTATTTGGATTGGCTGTACCCGTCACCTTTGCCTTACTGATCAACGAAATCCGAAATATGAAGTTGAAGCGGTCGCTTCAAACCATGGTGTACCTGCCACATTTCATGTCATGGGTCATATTGGGTGGTATCTTATTGGACGTGCTTTCACTAGACGGTGTTCTAAACCGGTTAGTTGCAGCTTTTCATATACAGCCCATCATGTTTTTGGGTGAATCGAATTGGTTCCGTTTTACCGTTATTGTGAGTGATTTATGGAAGGAGTTCGGCTTCTCCGCGATCGTCTTCCTTGCTGCATTGTCCGGTATCAATCCGGATCTGTATGAAGCTGCCGAAATCGATGGTGCCGGTAGATGGCAGCAGACCATCCATATTACGCTGCCTTCCCTGCTGCCCATCATGGTTGTCGTCTTCACACTGTCCCTCGGGAACATGTTGAATGCCAACTTTGATCAAATCTACAACCTCATTAATCCTCTTGTCCTTCAAAAAGGAGACATTATCGATACCTTTGTATTCCGTAACTTCCAGGGAGGGCAATACAGCTTAGCTGCCACGGTTGGCTTATTCAAATCAGCTGTAGGGTTTATTCTAATCAGCGCCGGATACTACATTTCGCACAAATGGACGAATTACCGTGTATTTTAAAATGACGAACAGTGGAGGAACAGGCTATGTATTATAAAAATCCATCCTATAAAGTATTTTATTATTTGAATGTAACGCTTCTAATCCTTGTCTCTATTCTTTGTATATTGCCTATGCTGCATATCTTTGCCGTCTCTCTCAGTGGAAAAACAGCCGCCGAATCCAATCTGGTCACGCTGTTCCCGATCGATTTTAATCTGGACAGCTATGTGAAAACTTTTCAAAATGATAACTTCCTACATGCTATCCAAATCTCGGTATTGCGCAGCTTGGTCGGCACGGTGATGGCCATGATGGTAACCGTTCTCGCTGCCTTTCCTTTGTCCAGAAGCAACATCGAGTTCAAGCCACGCAACTTTTACGTATGGTTCTTCCTGATCATTATGATTTTCGATGCCGGACTTATCCCCCACTACCTGCTGATACAAAAGATCGGATTGGTTGGCTCGTTCTGGGTTTACATTCTGCCGCATCTGCTCAATGTCTGGAATATCATTCTCATGATGAATTTTTTCCGTGCGATACCGAAAGAACTGGATGAGGCAGCAACAATGGATGGGGCCACATCCTTCCGAATTTTCTTCTCGGTTTACTTACCGATATCCATGCCTGCCCTTGCCACTCTCTCCTTATTTACACTGGTAGGACATTGGAACAACTGGTTTGATGGCATGTTATATATGAGATCTCCCGAACAGTGGCCGCTGGCCACGCTTCTGCAGACCATCGTCGTCGCACGCGACCTTAGTAAAACCGGTATTGATTTTGAGGATTTAGAACTTCTGTCCAATCGAAGCGTAAAAGCAGCGCAAATCTTCATCGCGATGATTCCGATTCTGGTCGTCTACCCGTTCCTACAGCGCTTTTTTGTCAAAGGCATGGTTATTGGCGCCGTAAAAGAGTAACCCTACAAGTACCTACTGACTGAACACTTTCTTCAAGTGTCCTGTTAGTGGGTACTTATTACGTATAGGCCTGCATCCAAATGCGATTCCATACGTATACGATGTAGAAAGGAGTTGTGCACAGCATGACTGATCTTGAACATCATCACCATCCGGATACTTCGAATGAACTGCGGCAAGCCCTTCGTGAGATCGAAGCCTGGGAAGCTGATCAGAAAGACCTTTGGTTCTGGGAAAAGCTCGGGCGCCTTCCTTTTCAAGTGCTGGACCGCTTAACGCCGAAGTTTTTGAATAAAAAAATAGGGGAAGCCTTGGACGAGCTTGGCAATTATTTGCAAGCAGGCGGGCGGTATCTGATTTCTGAGAAGGGGACCTTGCGGCATGTTGAGGACGTGTATAAGCGGATTGAGCATTATGATCTTGCTGAGGGGATTACAATTGCATCCGTGGGCACATTACCGCTGAAAGTGCTGGATCAAACCGCCGATGAGATTGTCCTGAATCGTTCGAAAATCGCAACATTGCAGGGTGCAACGACGGGTATTGGCGGCATCCTAACACTCGCCATCGATATTCCAGCGATCCTAGGCCTGTCCTTGAAAACCATTCAAGAAGTGGCCATCTGCTATGGCTATGATCCCAAGGACAAGCAGGAGCGAATCTTCACGATCAAGGTTTTGCAATTCTCATCATCCGACATCGTGGGCAAAAAAGCCATTCTCGAAGAGCTTGGGAACTACGCTTCTGCGGATAAAGAGAAGGTTCAGATGATCTCGCAGCTTCAAGGCTGGCGCGAGGTATTCGCTACGTACCGCGATAACTGGGGATGGAAGAAGCTGTTCCAGCTCATTCCGATCGCGGGTATTCTCTTTGGCGCTTGGATCAATCGCGGTACGCTGAAGGATGTCGGCGAAGCTGCGAAAATGCTATATCGCAAACGGCGAATTCTCGAACGATTGAATGCCCAAGTGGATGGCTAGCTGAAACCACCAGTACCCCTTTTCGTATATAGAAGAAACAGCAAAGGAGGTATGCAAGGTGATTAAATATTTACTACGTAAACTATTAGGATCTCTTCTTCATTCCCGACGGGGTCGACGCTACCGACATAGCAGTTCTAATTATAGAGTTCATGTTACACGACGCTACTCTTCCAGTGACCATCGCGGATACGGACATTCGCATGGACAGCGTTATTATAAGAATAGAGGAGGCAGCTCCAGTTAATCTACGGCCGCGAAAGTGGCTTTTTCTTTTTAAACGAGTACGGCGTCTAATTCCTTCATACAATCTTGTACACTCGCATATGGCGGATCGATTTGCAATAATTTCCGAATCATTAGCTTCGTCTGCGTGGAAATGGATAGTTCCTCTTCCCATCCCCTTATGGCCTCTTCCTGATCAAAGCTTGATTCATAGGTGGAATACAGCATATACAGTAAAAAGTGGCCGATCGCGTAGAGATCTGAAATGACATCTACAGTTCTTCTCCGGATTAGCTCTTCATCGGAATCATTCGTTAACCGGGCTGGTTCTCCTAGGCGAGCAGCTAAACCAAAATCAATCAGACTCATGTGATCTCCGTCTACGATGACATTGGGAATGCGGATATCTAAGTGAACGATGCCCTTTTCATGAATAAATTGTACGATGTTCAATAATTGCTGGATGAAGCGTAAAGCGTCCTTTTCCTCAAAGCGGGCTCCCCGTTCAAAAATTAAATCCTCGACGGTCCGACCTTGGATATACTCGGTTATCATATACAATCGTTTCGATTCTTCGAAAGATGTGTAGCATTTGGGAATCGAAGAATGTTCTAACTGACTCATGATCGCCATTTCACGGTGCAATAGGTCTAGGCCCAGTTGCCCTTTGCTCGGTTTCGCTTGCTTCACAACGACCTCTTGACCGGAATGCCTGTCTAGGCATAAGTAGGTTAACCCATAGCTTCCCATTCCTAGGAAACGTTCAATCTGGTATTGTCCCCGAATGACCTCTCCCTCTCTTCGAGGATAATCGATCCATGCTTCATAAGCCCGTTTTAGATAAGCTATCACGGTTCAATCTCCCCCTTCCTTGATGGCTCACAACCGAATCCGTCTCTACACGTGCAGTCGAAATGCTAACGGCCCTGTACCATGATGTTTCCGAAACATACGATAGAAGTACGTCGAGTCACAGTATCCGAGTTCAAGCGAGATCTCTTCGATGCTTCGGTCTGTCGAAAGGAGCAGCTCTTCTGCTTTGGCAAGTCTTAGCTTATGCATGAATTGTAGCGGCGAACTGCCGAACGCCTGTGTAAAGCACGTAATGAGATAGGAAGGTGTCTTGCCTGCCTGTTCAGCAAGTTCCTTAACCGTAAGTGGAGAACGGTAATGTTCATAAATATAATCGCGAACTAGATAAACGAAGTGGGGATCTCTTCCGTTTACTCCCTTGTGAAGCTCACGGCTTACGTGGGACAAAACTTCTAGTAAGATTCCTCGGCACATCGGAAGATAATACATGTCCTTCGTTCTCCAGTGCTGCATCAACGTCGCGACTCTCTCCTCCAAGAATGGCAGTCTCTTCGAAGCGAGCTTTACCGGCTTGCCGGCTTGCAGCATACTGAATTCCTCATCGCCCGCATCAGGAATGAACCGAATACCATATTTACTGTGGGATTGTTCTTTCGTCGGCAGACCAATACGTACCGTGCCAGTCGGCAAATACAGGATATCGCCTTTTTCCAGGCTAATCTCTAATCCGTTAATTACATATCTAAGCTTGCCGTCCGTGATGAGCAGCAACAGGTCATAATCTTGTACGAATTGGTCATGATGCCATGACGGTCCCGCTTTGTAGTACATCACTTGGGTTATTTTCATGTATCGGACATCCTCTGAGTGATTGGTTAGCTTTCTATTTTATTATAGGTACTTATCGTAATTTTGTTAAGGTCTACTCAGTAATGTCCATGGTCTATTGCTTATTGGTCAATTACAATAAGTAAAAACAGTAAGATGAGGAGCGACGACATGACCGTTGACCTTTCAACCGTTCATACAAAAGATAGTCTTTTGGATACGATGGAACTAGCTTTCAATTGCTATACACGGCATCAGATCGAACACCGTGTGTGCCAAGATGGGAAGACTCGACTCGATTTGCAATCCTACTCTCGCATTTTGACTGTGCTTGGATGCTTAATATCTGCTGGGCGACTGCAGGATCTGCAACCTTTGTGGGAGCACATGATGACAGAGAGCTGTCGCGAGCTATCGACGTTGAAGCAGGACCCTATCGCGGACTTCTCCATAAAAGAAATCATGCTTGCCCTGCATTTTATGGGACCACGATATACCGAAGATGCTAAGTCTCAGTGGCTTTCCCTTTTGAGTGAGATCGATCCCTACACGCATTACAAGTTTGTCATTCGGGATGAAGAAAGCAAGCGTCATCTGCATAACATCAACATTTATAATATGGCAGGGGAATTCCTACGGGAGAAGGCAGGCGTGACGGATACGCAGGCTTATTTCCACGAGCATTGGCCCACGCAATTGGTTCGATTCGATGAGAATGGAATGTACCGCGATCCTGGCAATCCACTCTTGTACGATTTGACGACAAGAGTTCAAATTCAACTGCTGCTGGGACTTGGTTATCAAGGGGAGTTCGCCTCAGCGTTGGATGAACAACTTCGAAAGTCCGGACTCTGGACACTTCAACTGCAATCCGCTGCTTTTGAGCACCCTTTCGGGGGGAGAAGCAATCAATTCCTATTCAATGAAGTTCTCATTGCCGCGAATGCGGAATATGAAGCCGTCCGGTATGCTCGATTAGGCGATTTAGAACAAGCTGGGGCATTCAAGCGAAGTGCACGGCTGGCCATCGCATCGATTCAGAGGTGGCTTATTCAAACACCTGCACGACATATTAAGAATTTATATCCAATCGACAGCCAGTATGGCACCGAATCTTATGGATTCTATGATAAATACATGATTACGATGGGGGCGTTCTTAAGCATCGCTTATCTGTTTATGGACGATACCATTGCAGAAGCTCCGTGCCCTGCAGAAGTCGGGGGATATGTCGTGGCCACCTCCCCATCTTTTCACAAAGTAATCGCGAATGCAGCAGGCTATTCCGTCCAAATCGACACTTGCGCTGATTCCCATTACGATGCAACTGGACTAGGCCGAATCCATCGCTCTGGCGTTCCTACGGAACTTGGGCTATCTGTTCCCTTCTCAGCGGGTGACTCGTTTGAGTTACGGGAGGGCATACATCGAAGTTGTATAGCCATCGGTCCTGGATGGAAACGGGAAGACGGAAGCATTCAGTATTTATCCGAGTACGGTGACGAGAGCATTCAAGGCGAACTGTCGATTACCCGGGAAACACCAGAAAGCGTTCAGTTCACTGTGACCTATAGCGGCAACTTGCATGACGTTCAAAAGGTGATAGAGCATTACCTGGTCAATGCCGAAGGTGTTGCACTAACGTTTGAGCTCGTCGGTGCGATATCTGATGAACTCTTTCTACGCGTACCGCTGCTTCATACGAATGGCAAGGACATTACGTCGATTACATCGACTGAACACTCCGTCGAAGTCGCACTAGATGGGCATACCTATACGATTGATTACGACGGTGAATTGGATATCAAGCCAGACTTATACGGTAACCGCAATGGGGAATATCAACTCGCTGTCATCCGAGCAGATGCATCACGTGCAGTGCTGCAACTGCGATTGCGCTGAATCATCCGTAACGGGGCTCTGGTGCAGTCAATTCTTTGTTATCTTTTTGCAGTAAGAAAATAATGGTTCCTATGCACCCGCAAATGGCAGCCGCAATTAACAACCCTGAAATCGGTATGTAATCGGATAGACCGGTGCTGATTAATGGAGCGATAGAGCCGCGAATACCAAACAGCATTAAGTGCAAGCCGAACACAACTGCCTCTCTGCCAGGTACAACACGAAAAATATAGGCAAGAATACCGATATCCCAGATGGCATCGCCTATTCCCTGGATTCCGCTGCCAATAATTACAGCAGGATAATTCCCGAATATCCCATAAAGTAAAGGCACAATTGCGAACGCCGCCAATCCATAGACCAACGTTTGCTTCGCAGAAAATCGATCAATGACCCAACCAACAACGAAATAGGCCACTAATAAACACACATAGTAGGAAATACGCGCAATCGCAATTTCACTGTTGTTTAACTGTAACTCTCTGACTTGGATAATCTGATATAGGGGACTCGCCAAGATGTTACCAAAGCCCGTCAATGTCGTTGCTGCAAAAAATACAACCAGCTCCCGGTGATTTCTCACAAGCTTGAGCTGTTCCTTAAAGGAAGATTTGCTTGCCGATACCTTCGTTGGTAAAGCAATCTCTTTAACGCGGGCTAGGAAAAGTATCGATATAACACCTGTTATAGCCGCAGTAATCAGCGGTCCACTCGGTCCTGACTGATCCGTCCACGAACCGACTATGTAAGCAAGTGGGATCATAATTGCTCCCATGGCAACTCGAACGTAGCCCATGAGTCGGCCGCGCAATTCAGGCTGATACATACGAGTAATTAGTGCAGGATAAGCAGGTGCTTGTATGCCCATTAAAAGGTAAAAAACGATTGCCGTCACAACATAGACGCTGGGAGCACCAAAAAATGCCGGAAGCAACAATAGCGCTCTGCCAATTATATTGGGGATGATGACAAAGGGTTTGGGACTCGATTGTTCGATTCTCCCTGCCCAAATCGGCGAGAACAGCAGTCCAATCGCCGGAGCTGCCGCCAAAATCCCGACTTCCAGATTCGTAGCCCCTTGTCTAATAGCTAGTGCGATGTAAAACTGATTAAAGACCACATTAAAGAGACTAAATAAACAGGCTGCACCAAAATCACTATACAAGTTATGCTTAGTTGCCGGGCTCATCTGTAAGCCTAGTTTTTGAAACACTCTGTTTGCCAGCATGGCTTTACTTCCCCTCATACTTCTCATTCTAAGTTCGCTATTACCTTCATGATAGCAGGTTTTCCTGTTCGTTTCTCTCAAAAAAAATGACCGCAAAGCTGGCATTTGCGGACATACCAAAGAGCTCTCCAAAATGAAATGGTTGAGCTCTTTATGTTTACATTCACAGCGCTAACATGTCTGGCTTTGCAGTCTCCGGTCCAGCTTCCCTTGGACGAACCAAGCATACATGGCAAACCCCGCTAGTAAAGCCACCGCGGTAAGCAAGAACGGCATTGAATAATGATTGCCTGCCAGTATGTAGCCCGCCCAGTAGGAGGCAATCGTATTCCCGATGCTCCGTGACACCGTCCGCATGCCTGCGAATAGGTTTCGATCTTCCTCCGCCACGGCTGACATGCATTCGCTGTCCATCAAGTTGTTCAACATTGTGAAGCCCGTCCCGCGAATAAGCAGCAGAATAGCGAATACCGTGGTCGGCATGACGAGCGCCATCAGCGCTACGACAACGATGTTATACAGAAACAGGAACACGAACGTCCTGCGACTCCCCCATCTCTCCACAACGTATGGCATAACGATTGAGCCGATAAAGAAGAAAAATCCGGATAACGCCAGCACGCCGGAAATGTTACTGTCATCCATCTGGAATCTGAATTTCAGGATGACGTTCAAGAATGGACTAAGCAGCCCAAACGTAAAGCCAGAGTTGAAAATCAGCAGAGAGAGCAGCAGCAGGAAATACATCGCTTGCCTTTTCTTCGGCTGATTGGCAGGCTTCGGTGCTTGGACGCTATTGTCTTCATGAGTTGCGCTGCCGTTGGCTTGTGCCTTGGTATAGTTAGACGGCAGCAGCAGTCCCCGCAATATGCCTGATAGGCCTAAGCATCCACCAGCAACGAAGAAGGCATATTGATACATTGTTGTATGCCCGGGCATCCATTCGGGCAGATAACCACCGAGCCACGTGCCGAGTCCGGTAAATAACGTAAATATCGCGAACAATAGCGAGTAAGCACTTGTTTCTTCTTTTTTCGTGCGGCAATATTGGAAAATCAATTGAATTTCTGAGTTTACGATCGCTGTAATACCAAGCGAATACACAAGTTGTGCGACGGTTACCGCGCCAATACTGGTCCCGATACCAAAGAGCACAAGTGCAAGGAATGCCAAGAGCATTCCGATGACGAGCATCGTTTTGCGCCCAATCAGCTTCACGATGAAGCCTGCCGGCAAGCTGGCCAAGCCAATGGTCAATGCCCCAAGTGATGTTATCTTGCCGATATCTCCTTTGGAGAAACCGAGGTCTAATAAATGTAAGTTAAGGATGAGGCTAGAGATCCCGACTCCGATGCCAAACAAGCTTTCCGTCGCAATGAACCGCTTCACGTTAGGCGATAAATCACGAACTAAATTTAAGGTATACGTCCACATAGATGCACCTTTCTTCATGTTGTTATGGCTCTATCTTACATGGCGAGGGCATCAGGAGCAAGGAAATAGGGGCACTTTGCTCCTTCTCTTCTGCCCGATTTCTTCACAGCTCACAGGATAGGCATCAGCACTGGCGGCAGTGCTGGTATCCGTGCAGGCCTCAATTGGATGGAAAAACTACAGTTAATTCCCACCATTCCTGCGAATAGCGTACAATTGGCTGAAAATAGCAGGAGGTTTTCCATTTATTTACTCGAATCAGCTAAATCAGTTCAAAATAGATGTAGGTTTTCCATTTATTACTTTAAACTAGAAAAGCCCCGCAAGTCGATTGACTTGTGAGGGCTCACTTCAGGCACACATTTTAGCTACTTAAACTCTTTCTACTCTATTGCTGCTACTCCTACTACTCCCGTCAGCTACTCTTACCTCACTTAAACTTGCTGCTCTAATTGCTAAACAATTTCAAAATACGAAGACTCGTGCCCGTACTGCGTTCATCTTTCTTCCCAGTATGACGAATAGTGATTCGCCTGCTCTGCCGCTCCGAACGCATAGGAAACATCGCCATAATCGGGCGATATGCCTTCAAACACCAATCATCAAACAAAGACATGGGCAGAAACGGCCCTCCGTCTATCCCATATTCGAAAATCCCCGAATCAGGCCCGCATAACAGTAAAACGCCAGCACGCTGCCCGTGCACAGTGAATGAAAGAGATGCATCACGGGTATCCGTGTACAGATGTCGTGTGTCATATCGCCAATTCATAAGCGGCTCTGATGACAACTCCCTCCATTCAAAACTTTCCATACGATCAGCCATATCCACCTCCAACATGGCAGCATGTTCGTAATTGTTGGGCTCCAGAGGTGGGGGTAGTGGTAAAGCATCCTGTCGGTTAACGCCTGCCCTATCGGTTTCCTCAACCGCCCTCACATCTAAGGCTACATCTAGATACTCCCGCACGAACGCAGCATACAGCGCATGCCCCTCATCATTTGGATGTACCCGATCAGATGCGAGTGCATCCCAAGTCACTTGCTTCAACTGTATCTGCGTAAATACTCTAGCCGCAAAGTTAACGGAAGGAATGCCATAATAAGATGCAACTTCTTCATGTACAGCTATGTTGAATGGCATGTGAACGGTCAAATTTTTATCCGCTGCTGTGTAGATAAAACAGATATCCGTATGGGGCGATTGCCGTCTGCATTGGCGTACGATTCCTTCCATTCCCCTGATGGATTCGTCGCGATCCTCACCATCGTTTACACTAAACTCAACAAATAGCAAATCGATCTCACCGTGAGACAATACGTGCGCCTGCAGTCGGTGAGCACCGAACGTAGACGTCGTTCCCCCAACACCCGCATTGATGCACATCACCTTGTCTGCTGTATAGCGTTGCTTCAAGTAGTGCTCGGTTAAGGCTCGCCAACTCGTTGTCGTCAAATCCGATGCCCCTGCACCTTCGGTAATTGAACCGCCAATAAAAGCGACGGTGATCGGCTCATGACGATTTAATTTCTCCTGTATGTGAGGTAGCCCTCCACGATGATTCAGCCAATAATTGGCCCATGTACTCGTCATATTCTACGTCTCCTTTACGAATAAAAAAATCAAGTGCTCTATGTGTGAACATAAAGCACTCGATTTTTAACTATCTTATTTTTTATAGGAAGAAGTGTCATACGCTTTTTGCAAAATTTCCAGATAACGTCCAACTTTCAAATTATCCAGTCCTTTTACATAAGCATCCCAATCCTTCGTCAAATCTTTATTGCCAGTAATGAATTGCAACGCGTTTTGATCGATATAATTTTTGAGATTCGTTTGGAGAATACTTGCTTCGTCGGTTTGAGCAGGATCAACCCATACCGCCCAAGCAGGGTAAATCTCCTTAGGCTCGTGACCTTGGTACAAGAGTGTTGCATTATACAGTCTACGTTCGTAGTTTGCTGAATCATACACATCTGTTCCTTGAACAATGCTGTCTCTATACTCACTTGGTTGGTAGAAGTGGCCCATTCCGCTCCAGCCTGCATTATGAGGTGCTTCTCCTTCTACGGCTGGAATAGATGCCATGAGCGGTTTTACACCTTTACCCAGAGCGACCTCGCCTTCTTTCGGCTTTCTCCAGTCGATCCCTTCCATGCCTGACGCTGCATTCGTTTGACCTTCAAACGTAAACATATAATCAACCATTTTAATCAACGTAATTTGCTCTTCTTTAGTAGCTTTATTCGTAATGACAAATTTCGCTCCTGGCGCCAGTCCGCCACCATCATGCGTAGCTAGGGAACCGTTTGGCCCCGTAAGTGGAGGTACCGGATTGTAATCGGCCGAGTTTTTGTTGCCTTTATCAATGTTCACGAAAATAGCGGGATGCATGCCTGCGCCTACACCGAGAATTTGCGTCCCTGCGTTCTCGCCAATTTTCTTGAACGCTTCGGCATTTTGCGTAAATGCACCTGGATCGATTAACCCTTCGTCATACAAAGACTTAATATACGCGAGGCCTTCTTTCCACTGAGGCTTATTAGCTGCTGTATCGACTTTGCCATTCGCCATCGTCAGGTAATTACGGTCATCATCATAAATGAAACCATTCATGAGGAACGGAATGATATGCACGCCAAAATCTTCTGTCGATCCACTTAACGGAACTTCGTCGGCTTTGCCGTTCCCATTAGGATCACCCTTCTTGAAAGCTTGCAGCACTTTCTTGAAGTCTTCTGTCGTTTTTGGCATCTCGAGATTCATTTTGGATAGCCATTTGGTGTTGATCCACATTTTGTTCGGATACGAGCAGTGGAAGCATTGCGTATACGAACCTAAACCATAAATCTTGCCATCCGGCGCAGTACTAAAGCTCTTCAATGTTGCGTCCTTAGCCATAGCCGCTTTAATATTCGGTGCATACTGATCAATTAAATCATTTAAAGGAACTAAAATGCCTTGCTTCCCGTATTTCAAAATATCAGCTTGTGAAAACTGGTCGATCCAGGCCGTCAACATATAGGAATCCGGATAATCACCGCTTGCCAGTGAAATCTGTCTCTTCTCTTTGGCACCATCAAACGGGATAATTTCAAAATTAAACTTCGCATTAAACTTTTCTTCCATGAATTTCGTGAATTTGTTCGTTTTCAAGTCGATTGCCGTATCTTGTTGAGCAAACATGCTGATTGCAACAGGACCACTCTTTGTACCTCCCGTTGCCGCTGGAGACACCGATGCTGCATCATCCTTCGAGCATGCGGCAAGAAATAAACTAGCCGTCATAATGACCATTAGTGCGCTTACAAGACCCTTTTTCACATGTATCGCTCCCTTTTTTCATGCATTTAGTATAACCCCGATCTTAGATCCACTACCAGCATTACCTGAAATGAATCACCCCTTTCGATGGAATTCACGGTGTTAGGCCGTGTCTTAACCTTTCACAGAACCCACTAACATGCCTTGCACGAAGAATCGCTGGACGAACGGATAAATAATCAACACAGGCAGCGTTGTTACGACAATGAGGGAATATTTCAACGCTTCTGCAAGCTGCTGTCTTTCGACTTGTTTCAGTGCATCTGTTGCATTCGAGCTGTTGTTGAGAATGATAATACTGCGCAAAATCAACTGCAGTGGGAACAAACTAGCGGATTTGAGATAAATCAAAGCATCAAAGTATGCGTTCCATTGGCCTACAGCATAAATGAGGACAAGAACAGCGATAATCGGTTTCGATAACGGCACGACTACGCTTCTCAGAAACCTGAAGTCACTGCAGCCGTCGATTTCACTTGCATCAAACAGTTCATCTGGAATCGCGGATTGAAAGAAAGATCTCGTGATGATGACCTGCCACACCCAAATCGCGTTCGGAATGAGCAGCGCCCATCTCGTATCAATCAGTCCCATCTGCTTGACGACCAAGTACGTCGGAATTAACCCGCCGCTGAACAGCAGAGTAAACGTGATTAGCATCATCAGCACATTTTTGCCGAAGAACGTTTTACGAGAAAGCGGGTACGCAATCATAATGGTAAGCACAACACTAATGATGGTTCCTACACATGTATAAAAAAGTGAATTCCCATAACCAATCACGACTTTCTGATTATGAATCAAGGTATTGTACCCTTTCAGCGATAACTCAACCGGCCACAGCCATACTCTGCCGGAAGTGACAGCCGCAGGACTGCTAAACGAACTGCTGATCACGTAAATAAGCGGATATAGTACAACAATGAGTAGGAGACTCAGAAGTACGTAAACGGCAATCAAGAAAATTCTATCTCCTAGTGAATCTTTCACCCTTGCTTTGATCGTAGACATAGCTGCACTCCTTTTTACCAAATACTATGATTCGAAAATTTTCTAGCCAATCTATTCACAACAATGAGGAGGATTAAATTAATCACCGAATTAAATAACCCGACGGCTGTGGCGAAACTGTAATTCGCATTCAGCAGCCCCACTTTGTACACATAGGTCGCGATAATTTCGGAATTCACCGTATTCAGTGGATTTTGCAATAAATAGACTTTCTCAAAGCCAATCGCCATCACATTACCTACATTCAAGATAAGGACGACGACAATGGTGGGCAAAATGCCAGGTAAATCAACATGGATAATTTTCTGCATCCGTGAAGCGCCATCTACTTTGGCCGCCTCATACAGGGAAGGGTCCACA
This sequence comes from Paenibacillus qinlingensis, assembly GCF_013204845.1. Taxonomy (GTDB): domain Bacteria; phylum Bacillota; class Bacilli; order Paenibacillales; family NBRC-103111; genus Paenibacillus_E; species Paenibacillus_E qinlingensis. Next base: position 67,963 of record NZ_JABMKY010000023.1, on the reverse strand, counting down.
CCGGCTAAAGCAGCCAAGAAAATGACCGAGTAATAACCAGCCGTCTGCCAAATGTCCGACCACACATAGATCGAACGAAACATGCCGGGCTCTCCCAGAAAATTAATCGAATCCATACCGAAATGATTCATCACCACATTGACGAAGCCTAGACGAGGCGCCAGAAAGAGCATAATAATGGACACCATTACAACAGTAGATATGAAATAGGGTGCAAAAGAAACGAGTTGGACCAGCTTCTTGAAGCGCTGATTGCGCACTTCATTGATTGCCAACGCCAACAAAATAGGAATCGGGAATCCAACAATTAACAGGTATCCACTGATAAATATTGTGTTCTTCATTAGTGTCCAGAACAGCGGATTTTCAAAAAATAATTGAAAGTTCTTAAACCCGACCCAAGGGCTTCCCCAGATGCCTTTCGTGACATTGTAGTCCTTAAAAGCAAGCACCGCGTTCAATATCGGGTAATACTTAAATATAAGGAAATACAACGCGGGTGGAATGATGAGTAGATACAGCTGCCAGTGTTTCTTGAAACTTCTGGTTGCTGCCTCCATGATGCCAAGTCGACTGCTTTTGACCAGCGAACTCTGATTGGTGACTAGTCCTTTATCCAAAACAAAACCCCCTAGATCTTCTGTCTCACAAATGATTGCGCTTTCTTGAGCCTTATTCTAGAGGATCATTGCCCATATTAGATAGGTACACTTGCGTTATTTCACGTACAATTTGCGGTAAATGGAGGGTACATCTGTCTAACGATCATCCAACTTCGTTGGATGGAGTGGCTCGTGTGGCTGGAGTAGCTGAAGTAACTAGTTTGGCTTGGGTGGCTAGCTAACATGGCTAGTATGGCTGCAATAGTTGGGGTAGCTAGGGTAGCTGGGGTAGCTTGGTGGCTGGAGTAACGCTATTATTTTTCTAAAACTCTCCCGTTCAAACTACTCCAGTCAAAAGTGCACAAGAGCACTTTTCGAATGAGCTCCCACTCCATTATCGAAAATTGATGCAAAAAGGCATCAATTTGGAGTGATTCCAGGCGATTTTGAGGAAAAACGTTAAAAAGGTTGCGTATTTGCACGTATTTACCAATAGCAACCATAAATCAGTGAAAAAGGTTGTATTTTTGCATTTTTGAGAGTTGGGGAGAGTGTGTGATCGCTCCGCGCAACCTCACCTCCACCGATCCAAAGCCAAAAGAAGCTAAGCGCAACAAAGCGCTTAGCTTCTTTATGATCATTCCGTCGTAGATTGCCTATACGAACTAGGCGAAACACCCAGCACTCGCTTAAACGCTCTGCGAAAAGAATGCGAGCTATTGTATCCGACACGAGCAGCAATTTCATCTACCGTGTACGTATCCCTTTTTAACAAATTGGCGGCTTGATCCATCCTTACCTGCTCCAAATGATCCGACAAATTCTTCCCCGTTACCTCTTTGAACAGGTTGGAAATATATTTCTCGGGGCGCTCCACCTTTTCTGCCACACGGTATAAATTCAGATCAGGATCACTATACATCTCAGCGATATACTTCATCACCTGCTCTACGGTTTGATTATGATGATCGTTCTTTTTGTTGGCAATTAACCCGCATAAGGATGCCATAATATCAGCGATATCTTGCCGAATTACGTCAATTTCTTCATTCGCTTGAATGTTAGCAACGCGATGTTTGACTAGCTCGAAAATGTCGGATTCCTGGAATGTTTTCTGATAAAGCAATTTCAGGAATGTGCCCTTCAGCTCCCCGACAAGCTGATGCTTCATCTCGAGGGATAGTTCACGATTTTCAATGTTTTGGGCTATAATCGCGTCCAGAATCCTGTTCGCTTCGTCCAGATCCCCCGCTCTTATCGTACTGATCAAACGCAGTTCAATATCTAGCGGATAATAATAGGTGTCACTTTCCAATCTGGCATCAGAGAACCATAATACGCCTTTGCGATTCATGTGCAGCGCATATTCTAACGCCTGAGTAGCTTGCTCATACGTATGTCGGACCTCCATCATCGTACTAAAAGGATTACCCAACGCTGCAATGATCGTAATTTTATATTCCATAAATAAAAACTCGGCAAGCTCATTCAGAATTCGCTCAACCTCTTTATTCACTGTCGCCGTGTCTTCACCAGAAGCAATCCCTTCAAAAATAACCACAACCCGATCCGCACCCAAATCCGTCATATGCACCAGCCACCCTAGATCGTTCAAGGTCTGTTTCATAATCAGTCGAGCCGCACTTAACTCGTTCAGAATGTCGACATTATCCATACCGGAGTACCCTTTGATTTGCAAAATACCTGTGTAACCCGTATCCGCTTGTAACCCTGTATTGGCCTGTTCGGCAGCTGCTGCAATCTCTTCCAGTGATCGGAATTCGCCTGCGATAAGCCTTTTCAAGAAAGCATCTCGAATTAATGGGAGCTGACGGTTTAATTCATTTTCGAGACGCTTATTATTAGAAATCATGTTCGAGATATTACCCTGCAGAAAGTCATACTCGTTGCGTCCTACTGCGGCATCTTTGCCGAACTGCTCCTTCATCACATTCAGCAATCGATGCAGGGGAGAACTATTTCGGTAAGCTTGCCATAGACCCACCAACAATCCCACCACAAGTGCTGCGCTTGTCACTGACCACGTAATATATTTGATTTTATTCGCGTTTTCCATTAATACATGTCTTGGGATTCCCGCTCTATATACCCATCCTGTCGTCTTGGATCGAATCGTAATGACCAAATCATCGTTATAGAACTGATTTGCTTTGGATTGATCAAAGCTAGTGTCTGTAGCTAGCTTCGCAGCGTCCGATTCATTTATGCCAAGTAAGCTTATGGTATGTCCTTGAGCATCACTAATGTGAGACCACCCGCCGTATTGATCCTTCAGATCCGATAAGACACTGGAGATAACTTTCTCATCAATGAGAACAACGACTGTTGCTCGTGCTGTACCACTAAAGCTGTCTAACGGGAGCGACTGTATATAAGTAATCACAGAGGTTTCCACACCATTCGTAATAAAGGGTTTCAGCGGTATGATTTCCCTATTGTGCGTCTGCTCTAATAACGTTCGTTTCCATTCTTCTGCGGGCAGATCTTTATAGTGGGAAGACTGATAATAACGTTCCGGCTGGAAATAGGAAGATGCGGGCGTTAAGAGCACGTTATAATTATTTAAATAGATAAAAAATTGCTGTAAGAAATCATTCGTCTGGCTAAATGCTTTAATATCATTATTGACTTTCCAAATGCCATACAGATTGACCTTTTCATCCATTCCCTTCTCATTCATAAGAACGCTCAACTCTTGATTCAGAGCCAATTGCCTAGTGAATCCTTCTACCTCAGCCATCCTCCGCTCCAAAATATCTTGACTCTTCCGAAGTTGTGTCACGTTATTCTCAATGGATACGGATTGCGTCACCGCAATCGCCGTACGATATGACATATATCCGGCAATGCTCGGAATAACCAGGATCACAATATAGGAGATCAGAAATTTACGGAATAACCGTGAAAACTTCGGCATGAACCTTATCCCCCCCTATTTATGTAAGCGCTATCTAAAGTGTATTTTATTATACCATATCGTTTTCTAGATAAACAAAGGAAAGGCAACTACGCTTATTCCGACTGTAGCTGCCTTGGTCTACTTGGTATTTAGATGAATTTTATTTGCAAACTACCATCGAGGTAGTACGTACAGTTGGGCTCCAGAACAAGCTCGACCTTGTGATCATGATAATGAAGGAGCAAACGACTTGGCGAAAATGCTCTTATGACCGCCTCAACCAATTGGCCGTTCGCCCAAGTCACATCCACCTCTGCGTTCCCTTTTGCTCGCAAGCCTGTGACCATCCCCGAGTGCCACTTGGCCGGAAGTGCTGGTAGCAGGTGAATGCCTCCTACGTGACTTTGCAGCAGCATTTCTGCAATAGCCGCCGTTCCGCCGTAATTGCCGTCGATCACACATATATTCGTTTCAGCCCCGGCGATCCCTGCCTTCGAGAAGGTCAATAAATTGTCAAAACACAATTTACCGATTAAATGCGTGAGATGCTTATAGGCATTCTCGCCATCTTGCAATCTGGCAAAATTCGCCGCAAACGCGGCTAACGTAAACTCAACGTCCTCTAACGCTTCACGTTCCATGCGATTCACCAAAGTTACCCTTGCCGCAGCGCTGAGTTCTGGCGTCCCTTCAGGTGTCACCTGATTACCGGGGTATAAGCTGAATAGATGAGCAAAATGGCGATGGTCTGGCTGCGCCTCTTCATAATCCTCCAGCCACTCCTGCAATTGTCCTCTTCGTCCAATCATCAATGGCGGCAACATACCGATGGCTTGTTTCAGCTTCCGTTGCAGCTCTACATCCACTTGCAAATGCTCTGACGCTTCTAGGCAAAATACGAACAAATCGCGTACCAGCACCTGGTCCAGCGTAGATCCCATGGACAACTGATATTCGCTTCGCTGCGGATCATTTACATAGAAACTGTTCTCCGGTGAATTCGACGGGCCAGTCACCAACCAGCCATACTTCGGATGAACCGTCATATAGTCGAGGAAAAAGGCAGCAGCTTCTTTCAGTACAGGATACGCCGTCTCTGCCAGAAACGCCTGATCGAGCCCGAATTCATAGTGCTCACGAAGATGCGTGGCAATCCACAAGCCACCCGTTACGTTCAGCCCCCATGACGTTTCCCACCCCGGTGACGCGAATCCCCAAGCGTTGGTAAATACGTGGGCAACCCATCCCTCACAGCCATAGAAATGCTGCGCTGCCGCTCTTCCACTCCCCGCTAACTGCTCAATGAATCGCATTAAGGGTAGATGACATTCCGCCAAATTGCTCACTTCCGTCGGGAAATAATTCATTTGGGTGTTGATATCCAGATGATAGTCGCAGCTCCATTGCATCCGATTGGCTTCGCCGTCATTCCAAATTCCTTGCAAATTGAGTGGCAGCGGAGAATCCGCCCTTGCTCCGGCAATCGTCAGATAGCGACCATATTGATAAAATAAGGCAAATAAGTGCGGATCATCATCCTGCCCCTTCAGAAAGAGCTGTATTCTTTCGTCTGTGGGTAGATGCGAGTGATCCGTTACACCTAGATCTAGGTGTACTCTGTCATACAAACTCTGATAATCCGCCACGTGGTCTTCTCTCAGTCGCTCATAGCCTTTGGCTATTGCATCTTCAACTTGACGTGCTGACTTAGAGATCCACTCGTCATCGCTACTACCGTAATCGGTGTTTGCTGCCAAATAGATCACCACGTCGTCTGCGTTATTGATCCGAATTTGATCACCGACTGCGGACACACTACCGCCGTTGGCAATAACTTTCAGTACACCTTGGCAGCGTACACCGCACTCTCCATTGCTATGCATGCTTTCTACCGCTTGCCCTTCAAAAACTAACGTATCGTTACCGCTTAAAGTTGCAGCGAACCTATCTGTTCTTCCGAGAATACGCAGCGTAAGTGAAATACTGCCAGACTGATCGCTAGTTAATCGTGAGGCGACGACGCCATCCGGATGCGACGCATAAACCTCTCTTGTTCGTCTATGCCCTTCGGAGATGTACGCTGTCCGCGTGCAAGCACTCTGAAGATCCAGCTCTCGAACCAACTGATCACCATGATCGTCAAACGTTAGTTGAACATCACACATCGATAAGTTCGTACCGAAGTTCCCTTTTTCGGGTTGCAGCGACTGCTTCGCCAGCTCATCACCCCGTCTATAATCGCCTCCAAAAAAATGCTCTCTCATTTGATCCAAATCTGCTCTACGGTTGGAGTGACCAAGAATCGGTTCTGCTTTCCCTGACCAATACGTCACTTCTGTAAGGCTCCATGTTTCATGCTTCACGCCGCCACAGATCATAGCCCCCAATCGTCCATTTCCGATAGGCAGTCCCTGTGACCAATTCGATGCAGGACGCGTATACCATAGCTTCATTTCATTCATCATTGCAATTCCCCCATAATGATTACGCTTTCTTTATGCTATTGTAGGGGATATTTCCCCGCTATAGCTAGGTACAATTGCGGTATCCCACGTACAATTGCCTCAATAGCCAGGGTACATCTCACATTTGAGCATCCAATTATCCCTTCTTCATTGTGAAGGCAGCACTGCTTGGGCCGTGAACAGGTAAGCCACGTTAAAATTCGCTATAAATAGTGGTTTTCCGCATGCAATTGAATAGAAAATTAGCCCATTTCACTCATGACAACGAACAAGTTGACTGTTATGCTAGCCTCAAAATACAGATTCACGGTATAAGGGAGGCTAGGCATGTATCCATTGTGGAAAAAAACTTATCTGCTCTTGACGGCTAGTGCACTGTTATTGACTGGTGTAGCCGTTGGGGGATCTAGGGCTGACGCAGAGGCAGATATTAGAAGCATGAGCCTGCGTCCAATAGGGGGAGACTATGAACATAGGCTTCAATACGTAACCGCAGAAGTTCCCTTCGTCATTATGTACGATACAACCAAGGTTGTGTCTACAACTTCAACCGATACCTTGTTCTATTCGCGAGATAATGGGGTAAGCTGGATTCCACTCACGCGCGGGCAAGGCGGCGCACTAACACTCCCGATCGATGCCAGCCTCACCTCTGTTCGGTTTCGCATACACGCTTGGTTCGATCCCCTCGTGGGCAGCAATAGTGAGGACGATTATGTGTCTGCACCATACTCCGTGAAGCAGCCTGGCGCTCCGACCGATGTGAAAGCCACAGCCAATTCCAACGGATCCGTGACACTAACTTGGCTGGACAATTCGAATATGGAATCCCGTTACGACATTACGCGATCAGGACCTGATGGCAAGAAGACATTCACCTTTTCAGGTAAAACCGATTCGATTGGCCAAGTCTCCTATGTAGATACGCAAACAAGTAAAACCAATAATACATGGTACGTGTACCAAATTAAGCCCATCATTGACCAATATGCCATTCCCGAGTATTTGGTCCCCGGAGAGGCCGTCACGATTGTGGAGTCTACACCTCCACTCGGACAAATTAAAGATATTCAAATCGATGCGCCTCTCTTGAAGGGATCAGGCATACAACCGATTCTGAAGCCAGGTAAAACTACATTAAACATTCTCGATGATATTGCTCGAATCACGGTTTCATCTGATCTCATATCGAAAGTAGACGGTGTTATAACGAACGTACCCGACATCTTTGCTGGTGCCAGTTCATGGGCACTGCCAGAGTTAAAGCAAGCGTTTGGTCTCGGATTGACGACCAGTGAAACCATGAGCAAGTATACAGAGGCGATTACGAGAGAAGATTTTGCTGGGCTTGCCATTCGGCTCTATGAGAAGCTGACGGGGAAAACGGTAGCACCTGACTACAATCCCGTGTTCAAAGATACGAATAATGTGCAAGTGAACCAGGCGTATCGGCTGGGGATCGTGAACGGCTTGACGAATGATACGTTTGGTCCTAAAAACCCCATCACCCGCCAGGAGATGAGCGTTATGCTGCTGCGAACGGTAAGACTGGCCAAGTCAGGTGTAGCACTGGATACAACGACGAAGATGACTTTCAGTGATTCCAGCTCCATCTCCAGCTGGGCGCAGGATGCGATGAACTTTGTTGTGAACTACGGCATCATGAACGGCGTTGCTGGCAACAAGCTCGATCCGCATGGGAATACCACTCGTGAGCAGGCGATCCTTCTCTCGCTGCGCACGTACTTGGCAACAGCCGTACTGCATTAGATATTCCCAGCGCGCCACTCGAAACGAATTAGTCCGAAAAAACCTAACTAATTTGCCTCCCAGCACCCTAAAGCCGCAATTAGTCCGAAAAATCCCAACTATATCGACCCAAACGGCCTTTCCTCGTAAAAAATGGGGAAATAATTCGGTAGAATCTGACTATATACCTTTTTGGCAACAAAACCCCGATTTAGTTCGGAGAAATCGGACTAACGCAGCTTTGGGCGATGATCGTCAAAAAAAAGGAGCTAAGCGCCTATAAACCGCCTAGCTCCTGCTTCAATTTCAAACAAACCAAAGCTTCATCGTTTTAATTTCAAAAGGATTCATCGTCACGGCAAAGTGATCTCTGCCAAACTCTATTTTCGTTTCCTTCGTCCGCTCGACCAGATCACATTCCTTCACATCTGCTATAGACTCCGTGAATGGAAGCTTTACCGCTGAGCATGTATCGAGCAGGTTTTGGAAGCGTAAGATGTAGGCATCGCCTTGCTCCGCTTTTTTGAAGGATAAGACATGGATCCCCTCTACACCTTCTGTCAGAAATTGATAGCTTGAGGGTCCTGAAGGCTTCCAACCTGCTATCACCTGAGCCGGCATACAGGCTTCGGCCGCTAGCTGCTGAACGTGTCCTGCCTTCCAATCCCCCGTATGAGGAACTAGTCGGAAGGCATACTGGAAACTGCCGCTGATCCATTGCGGGAAGTTCGTCCCCCATTGATTGTTAAATAAGTTGAAATGAAGGATTGGTTGTTCGGGTACGTACACTTCTTTGGCATACTGGTAAATTCCCTTCTCACCAATGGAAAATAACGGTGTATCGAAGGGGATAATCGCCAGTCCCACTTGTTCATCCTGTACATCTACCCATTGGCTAGCGCAGTGAAGGCGTGTATTCGCACCTTTCTCAATATCGGCAACCGGATTAACAACACTGCCTAATTTTTGGAATCGATACGCCGGATGATCTGCGTTCAGAGCAAACGTAAAGTGCCCACTCTCGGCATACGCAGTAGAGGCTTTACGATCAACGGCCAACTGCATATCAGCAAATGGTTGGTCAGCTTCCAAACGCATTACTACGCGGATCTCTTCCCCGTTTCCAAACTCCTCATAGCTTTCAGTTGGCGTCGTGAAGACTGTTTCAATGCTGCCCCAGCCTACGCCATTTGAAATTTTAACATCTGCAAGATGCAGCCCATATCCCTTATGATCAATTCTAGGGTAACCTGGTTTACCAAAATCGTTCACATACCAATCCATGAGATCATAGCTGTATGTTTTCACAAAATTCAGGATATCTTCTTTCCCGTAAACATCGTATTCGTATTGCGCGAACCTTCCGTTAATCGCCCATTCCTTCTGATTCTGCTTGTCATAAAAGCTAGTTATACAGCCTGACTGCGCGCTGACCACGATGCGTATCGCATCGTTTTCTAATATCGCGTTCTCTGCGTCTTTCACTGCGATGATATCTGAATGAGCGTCAACCATGCTTTGCGCATACTCAAAAGTTCGATACCCCATCGGTGCTAACTCTCCAACGTTGGCCTCGCCCGTTTCATTCACGAAATAGGATTCCTTCGTTTCTCTATCTGTCAGTGTACCGTGCTTCCGCTGCTCAAGGGTGATCTTCACATGCTGTCGTTCCCAAGCAAGCGGGTTATACACGCCAATAATATTCGAATCTATGGCTGTAAAAGGTTGAACTTCGCTTAACGCTTTCTCTGCTTGATCTATGTAATTTCTTTGTTCAGCCCAAGAAGCCTCCGTCTTAAGATAGGAGTCTGGAAACATCGCTCTGTCTTTCTCAATCGCGGCCTTTCCAAAAGCACGCTGGCTGTTGCGTCCAGGCAGTAAATTCGATTTGATATCGATCCCCCACGTATGTTCGCCGAATAACAGCGTGTGTTCATACGCCTCCGCTATGGCAGCCGCGTGATCTTCTTCACGCATCCCTTGCAGCTGCTCAAGCGTGGACAAGCTTTCGCGTGTTGCAATATCCGAGCGCATCCGCCGTACACGGGACACTTCTTCTGGATAAGTGCCAATTCCATGAATCCAGGTATCGGCCAAATCCTTGCGAATTACTGGGATATCTGAATACTCTCTGGCGACAAAATCACGTGCAAAGTCGTCCATGGTCCCGATTTTCACCTCGGTATCGGGATACTTACTCGCAATCTCATCCAACAAGTCTTGCACCACGGAGCCATCCTGTGGACCATAGTTGTCTTGTGTTTGCAGCAGCGCTATCCAAATCGGATAAGGCCAATCATCAGGCGGCGTCAGGTCTGTGCCATAGGCCCCCTTGGAATAATAGGTTAAGACCCTGCTGCCATCCGGTCCTTCCCAGTGAAATAACCGTGGCAAATCAACCGGTGAAGAACACGCATTTACGCCCAGATGCAAAAATTCAATGCCTGCGTTTTTCAATAAGGTGGGCAGCATCCAGGTATGACCGGGGACATCTGTCATTTTGGCGGCAATCGCTGTGTGTCCATATGATTCGCGAAGCTTTTCTGAGATGTAGAGCCCTCTAATATACTCCTCGGTGCCGCAAAACTCCGTATGTGTCGTAAACGGAAGCCCATGCCAACGCAGTTGTCCGTTCCTAATCAAGGCTTCCATTCTTTCCTTTCTACCCACATCCGGCGTATCCAAACATTCTTTCAGCATCCATGCAGGCAGTGTCCACACATAGTGATGGTCTGGTCCATCCTTCATCGTGTCTTCACAGACAGCTAGAACATCATTCATCATTTCTTCTCTATATTGGGAGATGACGTTGCTGGCCAAGTCCGTGAAACCCAAGTCTACATGAGTTTTAAAAACAACATATATCTTCTCTAGTTGCCTCACTGTTCTCTCCTCCGATATCTATAAATTATCAATGAATCCCGATCGTCACAATTTCACATGGGCTAACTGACAATTGAATTTGATCATTAGACTCAGCTTCGATGCGCGATCCCTGCTCTTCTCTGATTGAACTCCTGTAGAACTTGTTATACGAAATATGAGAGTTTACCTGCAAGCTAACCTTTTGGTCGCTCATATTGTACCAACGCAGCAAGAGCTCCTCCGTTCCTTCTTTCATTTTCATAGAGGAAAATGCCAACTCACGACCTTCCCACTGGAAAGGGGCAAACGAAGGTGAAATCCTTCCAAGATGGGAATCTGTCTGGCAAGATGTCCATGGAATTTGGAACTGATAAGCCTCCGCATAAGCGCCCGACAGAATACCATCCCCGTTATGTGGAATGACCAACATCCGTACGGTGTGTTCACCCAGACATTGTGCTTCTGGCGTCGGGAACAAGCCCCAATCGCCAAGCTCACCAACAGCTCGGAGCAGTGTTATCGCAACCGTATTGCGGACGTCACGCAATACCTCGTATTCGTTCAGGCCTACATTGGCGACAACCAAGCCTGCCCCGGCTTCACTGAGATCAACGAAAGCCTGCTGATGCTGTGTATTGCTGGGGTTCTGCCATTCTGCCGCCGGCTCATTGCCGCGCTGCGGGACTTCAAACATCGTGTCGACACAATGAATCCGTGTGTTCAAATCTGTTGGGAAAAGCATCCGTAACCGATGGTCCTTCGCTTGGTTGTTAAAGGTAGCTGTAATGGCTACCCCTTGCCCCCTGCGGCTTAAGCTGATAACCGTGCGGATCTGCATGGGTACCATGCGGGTTGAGCGCTGTGCTTTTCGCGTCCCGAAGTAGCTCAATTTCCGTTGCTCTTCCTCGAGCACTTCGTTTGCAGATGCAGGTAATTCCCAATCATGTACAATTACAATAGATGCTTGGTACGCCGTATCTTCTACTACTCGAATTTGCGCAGCCAGCTCATAAGTCGTTCGCGGAGTTTCACTATCCGGCTGTTTGTACATGTATTCATTGCCGATATCCCCACTATTCTCATAGATGCCTAAATCCCGATAAACACGGCCATTCGTCTTGTCAGTTACGTTGAATGAACCGTTCGCGTTGACCTCGACTTTGAGCATCTCATTTTCCAGCACGCGATCTCCCACTAGTAGCGAGGAAGCAGGCATTTCTGCTTCACGTTTCACCCAGGCATAAGCTTTCAGCCCTAACGCAGGTACATGCTCCGCTTCAAAGGTAAGCCTCACTTTGCGGCACATATAGGGTTGACGGAACTTATCTTCCGGCAAATCATATCCAAATTGCAGTCCAAGATCCTGCACCGTGCATGCCATGACGTTCGCGTTTTCATCCATCAGGGTCATACCCGAGAGATCCATAGCTTGGATGGCCTTACTCGCTTCGTCAGGTGTGTAACCGTCACGGAAGTACAAACGCAAGGCGTCAAGCTCAATATGTACAACACCGCTGCGTTCCCAACCGGAGGTATTCATAACGATGAAGGGCAGCGCATGTTCGCCCATGTTGGCAAAGCCCGATGTATCGATCATGCGGGCAATAGCTCGTTTGCTTTCGTCGATGATGGCTTCTGCCACATGCCGGCTTTTCTCAAACCGCGTCACCATTTCACGGTGTACTTCGTCTACGGAACATCCGCATATGCTGTCATGCGGATGGTTTTGCATCAGTGTTTTCCACGCATAGGTAAATAGATGATGCGGATATTTCTCCTGCGTTCCAAGGACATGTGCCAAAGCGGCCAAAGGCTCCGCCACTTTTTCCAACATCGCTTGCCCTGCCTGGTTCATTTGTTTCAAATAAACACGGGCAGAGGCGGTGTTCACAAGCGTATTCCAACCGTCTGTACGTTGGCTGCGAAGTTCGCCTTTTATTATGGAAAGCTCACGGTTCAGGGAACGCTCAACATCTTGCAGATAATCAACAAAATTGGAATGGATAAAGGTTGTATCTGGATAAAGCTCGCGCGCAACTTGAAGTGCTTCCGGCAAATCCAATTGAATCGGTTGATGGTCACAGCCATTCATGAAGAGCCATTCACCCATCGACGCGTATTTCTCTGCATCAGCCAGCTTCTGGTCCCAGTAGATCCTCGCTTCTTCGCGATCAAGAGGAATTTCCCATCCGTTGTTATACCAGTTGGCAAACAAAATGCCGAGTACCTGTGAACCATCCGGGCCCTCCCACGTCAGTTCCGAAAACGACGACTCGTAATCACCATCTGACACGGTGTTGTTAAAACCTGTTGGCTTAACGCCTCGCCCAAAAAACACATTCGTAATCCCGAACTGCCGCATCAGTTGCGGCGTCTGACCCACTAGACCAAAGGTATCGGGAAAGTAGCCGATTTTCGAAACAGACCCATATTTCATCGCATCTTGGTGACCAATCTGCATATTTCTTACGTTGGCCTCGCCGCTAGTTAAGAAGGCATCCTGCAGGATATACCAGGGACCAATCAAAATCCGCCCGTCCCGAATCAAACGGGATAATCGGTCTTGCTGATCGGGTCTAACCTGCAAATAGTCCTCAAGAATAATCGTTTGTCCGTCCAAGAAAAAACTGCGATAATTCGGATCTTGATCCAGTTTATTCAGCAGTTCATCCACGAGTTTGACGAGACGCACATGATGTTTCTCATAAGGTAAATACCATTCTCGATCCCAATGTGTATGGGAAATGATATGAGCTGTTCGCTTCGAATTCATCTTTTAGCTCCCTCCCGTACTTGCACCAAAGCCGAAATATTGCGAGACGTAATCGACCTGACACCCATCTCCATAAAGTGCTTCATCTCATCTTCTGAATGGACCGTCCAGATGTAGACATCCAGCTCGTGACGGGCTGCTGCTTGAATGAGTTCCGGCCCAACAATCCGATAATTCACGTTGAGACCAAAGCACTTCGCGCTCAAGGCGTCCTCGCAGCTAATGCGAACAGCTTCCCTCTCATTTAGCGTTAGAAATAAGGACGTATCCACGTTCAGCAGCTTGCGCAAGCGCGGATCCGTTCTGTTCACATCATGGGCACGTCTGGTCTCACATCCGCTTAGAATGACCATCTCTAGCAGTCCGTTTTCCTCAACGAATCGAGAAACTGGCTCCACACAAGCATCTGATTTCAAATCCAGATTCATGATCTTGCCTGATGCTCGCAAGATCGGCATCACCGATTCCAGGGATAAGATCCGAATCGTCTCACCAGGTGCCCCGTTATGAGCTTTGATGTCCAACAGACTCAGTTCTGCATAGCTTATCTGGGAAATCTTAAATTCCGTTCCATCTGCGGTGTAAACATGATCGTCATGAGAAAGCACAAGGACCCCATCCGAAGTTATCAGGATATCTTCTTCCACAATATCGGCTCCGCTATGGACCGCTGTTTTTATAGAAAGCAAACTATTATCAGGTGTGCCCATACACCCCGTATGTGCAGTTAGTAATGGATATGTCTTCAATCAATCTCACCTCAATTAAGAATCATAGTTGCGAAAGCCATGCCTTGTACGTGATTGAATTCGTAAGCCAAACAGCTTCTTTCACCATGAAAGAAGCTGTTATCTGCAATGAGCTCACTACTTCTTGATCTCCTCAAGCGGCATGTGATGCCCGTAAAACGTCTTCTCCCTTAGAATCGGGGCTGTCCATTTCACCGCATTGGCTATGACGCGCTGCACATCTTTATTGTGGTAGGTAGGATACGTCTCGTGACCTGGACGGAAATAAAAGATTTTCCCTTGGCCACGACGATACGTGCATCCGCTTCGAAACACTTCTCCCCCTTGAAACCAACTGACAAGGATTAATTCCTCTGGTGTAGGAATATCGAAATGCTCTCCGTACATTTCTTCCTCTTCCAAATCAATATAAGGTCCAATTCCCGCTACGATGGGATGGGATGGATCCATGACCCATAGTCGCTCTTTCTCATCCGCTTCCCGCCATAGCAGATCGCAGGAAGTGCCCATCAGTTTGCGAAACAATTTGGAATGATGACCAGAGTGAAGTACGATTAGCCCCATTCCCTCATGTACACGTTTGCATATGCGATCAACGACGTTATCTTGGAAGCCCTTATGCTCAACGTGTCCCCAATAAATAAGGACATCCGTCTGATCCAGCTTTTCTTGGGTTAACCCATGTTCAGGCTCATCGAACGTTGCACAGCTTATTTCAAATCCATCCTGACGAATACCGTCAGCAATGGCTCCATGCATACCTTTGGGATAGATCCGAGCTACTTCTTCTTTTCTTTGCTCCTGAAGGAATTCATTCCAAATCGTTACTCGGATCATACAAGCTCCTCCCTTTTCACATTTGATACGTGTGATAAGCTTCTTGTTACACCGTCTTGCGCTGAATCGATAATGGCTTGCAGCACTTGTTGGTTACGGTATCCATCGATAATGGTCGGGAGCGAAGTAGAGTTCTTTTGCTCCAAATAATCTACAAAGTCCTGCAGCATCGGCTTCACTGACTTCTCATCCAAGTGAATGACAGACTCAGTCAGTTGTAGATTCTCGCCTGATCTTAGCGTCAAATGAACCTCATTGGGCTTTTCGACTGACATTCGGACCGTACCCAAGTCACCAAACAAGGTAACATTGAATTGATTCCCTGTGCCAATTGCATTCTTATGGGTATAAAACGATCCCATCACGCCGCCTTCTAATACACACTGGAAGCCAGTAAAATCATCCACATCAACTTCGGCGTATTCCCCTGTTCGCTTATCCAATCGGCGATCCGTGAACGTGGTCATCATGCCTGACACCTGCGTAAATTCGCCTACAAAAAAGCGTGCCGCATCCACCATATGCGAGCCAATATCCGCTAATATGCCGGATCCTGCCATCTCTTTATTGAATCTCCACGTGTATTCCTTATTAAACATTGGCGCGTTTTCCTCTTGCAAATAGTGCGCAGCGATATGCCGGATTCGGCCTAAAGCACCGTCCGTAACGAGCTGCTTCACATATTGGAAGCAAGGTCTATACCGATACGAGAAGCCGATCATGCAAGGTATCGGATTTGCCTCATATAACCGAAGTAAGTCATCCGCCTCCTCCATCGTTCGAGTAAAAGGCTTCTCCGAGAAGATTGGTTTGCCACATGCAATCGCTGTTTTGAGGATATCACAATGAAATTTATTGGAAACACCGGAAATGATGAAGTCGATGTCAGGATCGGCAATGATCGCTCGATAATCCGTGTATCGCTTCTCAGCAGGCAATTGCAGACGTTCCCCGACCTGTTCCACCGCATTCGCATTCACATCACAGATGGCGGCAACGCTTGTATTGGTAATTTTGGCAAGATTGTTCATATGATAATCGCCGATACCGCCAAGGCCAATAATGCCTACATGCCAATGTTTATTGCTCATCATGTTCGCTCCCTTATTTGCGATCTTCCTCGTGATCAATCGTCGAGACTGAATTTCGCTCTATAATTTTGCCTTCAACAATGATATTTTCCTCGTATTCCCCTTGTAGCACGCCTAGTTGATGCATTAACAATCGGACCGATTGGGCACCTAATTCGGATGGCTGCAAATCCATGCTCGTCAAAGACGGGTTCGATTGCACCATCATCGAGTTATCTCCGCATATCACAAATAGAGAGACATCGCCAGGTACAGTAAGATTAAGGTCCTTAATGGCATTAAGAACACTGAATGCGGTACGATCATCATCAGCAATAATCGCGGTTACTTTTTTATTCATCTTCCCAATAATATTGACCGTCTCTTCATAGCCATAATCCATGTATTCACTCGAGTTCAGCTCAGGAGGCTTATGATGAATCATGTGCTCCTCTACGTCTAGCCCACGAACCTTCATGGCCTGAATGAAGCTAGCCTTCCGATCAATAGAGACGGTCATATGCTCATTGGCATTCAAAAACATAATATCTTTATGGCCTTTGCCAACTAAATACTCACAAATATTGGACATCATCTGTACATTATCGTTATCTACGCTCGTGGAATGCTCTATGTTTTCATTCATCACATGACCTACCGTTACAAAAGGAATCTGCCCCATATGCATGAGGTTGATCCGTTCATCATTGGCTGTAGGCCTCATCACAACAGCACCATCAATCGGATAACTCGTCAAAAATGGCGTTTTCACCTCATGGACAGGAATGATATCTAACAGGACCCTATACCCATAATAAGCTGCTTCCAGAATGACCCCGTTGATAAACTGCGTATGAAATGCGCTAAAGAAGAAGCTGCCGTGCGGTATGGTTAAGCCAATGGCCATCGTTTTCTTGGTAACCAAGCTTCGCGCAGTATGATTAGGGACATAATTTAATTGTCTAGAAACACTCATCACACGCTCTCTGACTTCGTTGCTTGTCGGTCTTTTTTGGCTAAAGACATTAGAAACTGTCCCTTTAGAGACTTTCGCTAGCCTTGCAACATCATCAATTTTTGCCATGTTCGGGTAAACATCCCTTCGTTACAATGTCCGTTTATTCCAATTGTGCATTAAGCTTCTCGACCAAGTCAATTAAATCTACCGGATTGCTAATGGTATAGGCAGGCTTTTGACTTTCATCTTCATGCACCTTCGGATACCTAGATGTCCAGCTTAAGAAGATGCTCGTGATCCCCATTTGATTAGCGCCTTTCACATCTCGGCTTAGGTTGTTGCCAACCATGACGATTCTTGAGCAGTCCTGCTCCGTGAGTTCTAACGCACCCATCGCAGCTTTAAACATACGAGGACTTGGTTTCGCGTCCTTAATCGATTCTGAATAAATCATCGTGGTAAAATAATCATATAAGCCATGATCCGTTAGCATATTTTTGAACGATTGCGCTCTCCCATCAGCTACAAGAGCCAGGATATAGCCACGTTCGGCAAGTGTCCTCACCATCACATCAGCCCCAGGAATCAGATCCGCTTTAATCACAATATCATGGTCATCTCTAATTTCGGTTCCTTCATCAATGATGGTATCTCCACAGTCCAGGAAAACAATTAACTTCTTCGCATTGGGATCAATCGGCATATGATCTTTCGTTGTTGGTTTATACATGAGCAGCGACACCTCTTAAGTTTAATTGGTCAGCATAATGACAAGCTGCGTAATGGTTGTTTCCTAAATCCTGCAGCTTTGGTTCTTCCTTCACGCATTTGTCAGTCTTGTACATACACCGGGGATGGAAATGACACCCGCTCGGAGGATTGGCTGGATTCGGTACCTCACCTTCGAGGATGATGCGTTCCTTTTTATAATCAGGATCAGGCTCAGGTACGGCCGACAGGAGTGCCTCTGTATAAGGATGCTTAGGCGATTGAAAAAGCGAATCCACAGGTGCTAACTCAACAATTCGCCCCAAGTGCATAACCGCCACACGGTCGGAAATGTTTTGGACAATAGACAAATCGTGTGAGATGAAAATATACGTTATCTGAAGCTGCTTCTGCAGATCCTTCAACAGATTAATAATTTGCGCTTTAATTGAAACGTCCAAGGCCGACACGGCTTCATCGCAGACGATGAGTCGAGGGTTGGAAATAAGTGCACGGGCAATCGCGATACGTTGTCTCTGGCCCCCAGAGAAGGCATGTGGATAACGCTTGAGGTAACTGACATTTAATCCTGTTTTCTCAGCGATTAAGGTCACTTTCTCATCCAGCTCTGCTTTGGTTAGCTTAAAGTTAGCGAGCAGCGGCTCCGAAATAATATCATAAACACTCATTCTCGGACTTAGTGAGGAATACGGATCTTGAAAAATCATCTGAATATCTTTTCTGAATTTCTTGAATTCTTTCCCGCGAAGGCCTAAAAAATCAACTTGCTCATCGCCTTCCGTATGGTAAATCACTTCCCCGGAAGAAGCATTCATTCCCCTCACGATACATCGGCCTAGCGTTGTTTTCCCGCAGCCGGATTCACCGACAATACTCAGCGTCTCTCCCTCCATAAGTTCGAAAGAAACGTCGTTCAATACACGAACGGATGAAGGCCTGGCAAACAACTTATTCTTGTCTTTGACTTCAAAGTTTTTGATTAGATGGTTTACTTTCAAAATCGGTTTAGACATATGTTTTCTCCTCACCTTCATTTGCGTAAAGGAAACATCTAACCATATGGTTATCGGATATGCGCGTTTTGGGAACCGCTTGTTTGTTGCATACCCCTTCAATCCGATCCTTGCATCGGTCATAGAAACCGCACATCGGAGGCATATCAACTGGCATCGGAACGGTACCCTCGATCGATTCTAATCGTTTATTTCTATTCCCAGTTAACTTAGGCATCGAATTGAGCAAACCTTTGGTATAGGGATGTTTGGGATTTTTAAAAATTTCGCCTACGGTCGACTGCTCCACAATCTTCCCTAAGTACATGACAGCTACTTCATCGCACATCTCAGCAATGATGCCTAGATCATGCGTGACAAGCAAGATCGCCATGCCAAACTCTTTCTGAAGTCCCTTCATCAGCTCCATCACTTGGGCTTGAATCGTTACATCAAGCGCAGTCGTGGGTTCGTCGGCAATTAACAATTCCGGATTACAGGATAAGGCCATGGAGATCATCGCCCGCTGACGCATACCACCCGAGAATTCATGCGGGTACTGGTCAAATCTTTTCGCTTCATCCGAAATGCCCACTTTACTTAACATTTCAAGCGCAATCTTTTTCGCTTCTTTTTTATCTTTAGTCCGGTGGATGAGGATCGATTCCATGATTTGATTGCCAATCGTATACATCGGTGAAAATGCCGTCATCGGCTCTTGAAAGATCATCGCAATCTTGCGTCCGCGAATGGATCGAATCTGTTTGCCTCGCGTATCTAGCGATAACAAATCCAGCTTGTTGAGCGCCTTCTCCGAGGTCGAGTGATACACAATCTTGCCGGAAGTTTCGCACTCTTTGGGATTAATGGAGATAATGGCTCTGCTGGTTAAACTTTTCCCACAGCCAGACTCCCCCACAAGTCCAAGTGTTTTCCCTTTTTTTATATCAAAATCGACGCCATCTACCGCCCTCATTTCCCCATTATCCATCTGAATACGAATCTTGAGGTCTTGAACAGACAGTAGGGGTAGTTCGGATTGTGAATCAATAACAGCTTCTGATGTCATGACATTCCCCGCCTTACCTTAGTTTATTTCTTGTATGGATCGGCTGCATCACGCAAACCGTCGCCTAGAAAGTTAAACGTTAATACGGTAACAATGACAAATCCGAGTGGGATTAGTTTCCATGGATACAAAGCAATATTCTCTATTTGCTGAGCCTCCTGAAGGAGTACGCCCCAGCTAGTCGCAGGAGAACGAATCCCGAGCCCTAGAAAGCTCATCGCTGTCTCCCCCAGAATCATACCCGGGATGGCTAGTGTTGTTGCCACTACCAAGTAGGAGATAAATCCAGGCAAGAGATGCTTGATAATAATTTTCGCGTCGCTAACTCCGGCTATTTTGGCTGCAAGCACATATTCTTCATTCTTTAACGAGATGAACTTGCCTCTCGCAACCCTAGCTAAATCTGTCCAACCGATGAATGCAAAGATGATGACGATATACAAATACATGGTCACTACGGGAACGCGGGCTGGTATAGCAGCGGATAAGGCCATCCAGAGCGGCAGCGTTGGAAAGGACCGAATAATTTCAATAAACCGCTGAATAACAGAATCAATCCATCCTCCGAAATAGCCGGATATCCCACCGATAAATAAACCAAGGACAAAGCTGATCCCCACACCGATAAGCGGGATACTTAGTGAAATTTGACTACCTAGCGCAACACGAGATAGTAGATCTCTCCCCATTCCGTCCGTACCGAAAAGGAAAATACGGCCAGGCTCATCTACGCCAAAAAGGTGTGTACTTGTTGGGATCAAACCCAGGAATTTGTAGCTTTCGCCTTTCACAAAAAAACGCAGCGGATGGCGAACATTCTCGTCCTGCACAAAAATCTTCCGCAATGTAACAGGATCTCTGCCTGATTTCAGCTCGTTGACAAAGGGTCTAAAATGAAAGCTACCTTCAGCATCCTTGAAACTCAATTTCGTAGGCGGGGCATTGACATATTTGCTGTCGTAGCTTTCCAAACTATAAGGAGCTATGAACTGAGCAAAGAGAGCTACAAGGTAGAACGCAGCTAGAATAATTAAACTGACACGAGCTAATTTATGTTTCTTCAACCTGCGGTATATAAGTCGCCACTGCGAGCTGTAATAGACATCGTTATTTTTCGGACGCTTGAAGGTGGTTACAAGTTGTTTGCCCATTGTTGTAATTGGTTTCATAGTTACACACCTCTGAATGCAGTGCGAATTTTTGGATCGAGCCATGCCAGCAAAATATCCGAAATCAATGTACCCACAACCGTCAGCACGGCCATAAACAATAACCACGTACCTGCCAAATACATATCTTGGGCTAATAATGCGTTATACATAACTGGGCCTTGAATAGGCAAATTCAGAACAATTGCCGTAATCGTCGAACCTGTAAAAATGGACGTTAATGACCATCCAAGGGTACTTACGATGGGGTTGAGTGCAGCCCGTGTCGGGTATTTTAGTAATATTTTCGTTTCAGATAAGCCTTTGGAGCGTGCCGTCACCACATTCGGCTTATTCAATTCGTCCAGCATTTGCCCTCTCATGACGCGAATGAGCTCTGCGGTGTTCGCCAAACCAATAACGATAATAGGGATGATCATATGCTTCAGCAAGTCGAGAACCTTCCCCATCGACCAAGCCGCACTTGCGTAATCACTCGAAAATAACCCTAGTAAAGGATCACCAAAATACACATAGGACAGATACATGAGAATGATCGCCATTAAAAAGTGAGGAGTAGCCATACCAAGAAAACCGAAAGCCGAGAAAATATAATCACCAATGGAATATTGCTTTACTGCACAGTAGATCCCGATCGGAATGGCCACAGCGTACGTAAATACCATAGTTGCCAGAGAAACGATAAGCGTTAACGCCATAAATTGGTTTATTACGCTCAAAACAGGCTTGTTATAGCTAAACGAATATCCGAAATTAAAATCGGTAAAAATGTTTTTCATCCAATCCAAATATTGAATGAACCAATGTTGATCCAGCTTTAAGGCTGATCTCATTTCAGCAATATCTGCTTGTGTCATGACCTCACCAGCCGCGGACATTTTCGCCGCATACGATGACACATAGTCACCAGGAGGTAACTGAATGATATAGAAGACAATAACGGATATCACAAAAACGACGGGTATGACCATAATGATTCTTCTTAAAATATATTGGAGCATCTAGATCCTGTCCTCTCCGGTTAATTCGATGATCCTCTTGATAGTGATACTGGGGAAATTGTCTTTCCCCAGTATCCAGTTACCATCCGCCTATTGCTTGATAAAGAACTGAGAAGGATGACCATGACCCAAGCTGCGGAATTCATCCGCATAAATTAAACTCTTAGGCACGTTGCCGATCTTGTTAGATGCCACAATTAGCTTAGGCGTTGGGCCTGCATAACCAATCAGCCATTGATTCTTTTGATTGAGTTTAATGATTTCATTGCTCCATTTTGTGATATCTTCTTTGGTTGTCGAAGATTTAACTTTATTCCAATAGTCCAAGATTAACGCGATATCGCCTTCCGGTTTAACGCCATCTTTCCCATTGGATGACGTGTACAAGCCATAATTCCCAAGCCATGGTGTAAGTACACGGAGTGGTACAAGTGTATCCGGTCTAAAAGCCACATTGACAAGCGATATATTTTCTGTCGTTACAGGAATCTTATTGGCGTATTTCAAATCATTATGGGTACCGGCGTCCACAACTTTGATATCTACCTTGATGCCGACTTTTTCATAATATTTTTTGACTAATTCCAAGAAAGTTGCTGTATTCGTCGTGTTCTCAATAACCGTAATCGTGAGATCAGAACCGTCAGCATTTAAACGGAAATTGTTTTTATCGCGTTTTGTCAAACCAAGTTCATCCAGAAGCTGATTCGCACGTGCTTGATCAAACTTGCTCCATTGATCTGCCCAGCCTTTTTGGAAGCCAACCAAACCTTCTGGAACAGAAGCTTGTTGAGGAGCCCCTAAGCCGTTTGTCACAATTTCAGAAATCTCTTTACGGTCAACCGCAACCGAAACAGCTTCTCTAAATTTAATGTCTTGGAAAAGCTTACGCAGATTAGGATCGCCAATCGTTTGATTGAATTGAAGTCCTGCACTTGACCATGCTGCTTGCGTCCAAGGTGTGACAGTGAACGCTGCTTTCTTTTCATTTTCTTTTAATACTGTGAAATCTTTAAAATCAAAATCAAGCAAATTATAATCGCCAGCTAATGCGCCAAGAACTCGTTGTGCGGGATCCTGTACTTTAGTAGCTACGAGACGGTCCATATAAGGCAGTTGATTTCCTTCGCTATCCACTTTCCAATAGTAAGGATTACGCTCCATAATGAATTGATCACTATTCGGATCGTTCTTAGCTACCCAAGGTCTTAAATTGGGGATCTGCGGGTTAATCCAATCGTAATATCCCGTTGCTACCAAGAAAGATTTCACGTCTGCAAAGCCCCATTGCTTCGCAATTTCTAGTGCTTTCGCCTCTCCTACAAACTCAGGCAAAATTGTTTTTTGGAAATGTGCTGGTGCGAAGAACCATTTATTATCAATGGCCACACGCTCCAAAAATAGTACGCTAGGATATTTATGGGTGATTTTGAACGTATAATCATCAACCTTAGTCACTTGTGCTAGTGCCTTTTCACCAGATACAGGATCGATGGAGTAATAGGCATCATAGACCTTTTTGCCGAACGTTTCTTTCGTAAGCATATGTTCCCAATAGAACAGGACATCATCGGCTGTAAATGGCATACCATCTGACCATTTCATCCCTTTTCTCAAATGAATCGTGAATTCCGTTGAGTCTTTATTCACTTCAAAGCTTTTGGCAACGTTGGGCTCAACTGTACTTCCATCCTTATTAAAACGGAACAGCGATTCCTCGGTCGGTGCACCCACCGTCCAGCGATCATTCGGACCAGCCCAAGGCATTTTCCAGTCGCCGCCGTATTTGCCGATCTCATCCGTTACTTTCTCGACCATAATATCTTCCTTAACTGGCATCCGATCCGTTACAGGCTTAAGGGTTCCTGCAGTCACAAGCTTAGCTAACATCGGGGCTTCTTTAAATCCGCTTATCTTTGTAGCCGCTGATGCAACTGGACCTGTTGTTTCTTTCACTGCTGAACTTGCTTTTGGTTCACTTTCACTCTCACATGCTGCAAAAACAACTGCAAAAATTAACATCATCATACCAACTAACAAACTGCTTCTTTTCAAGCCAATCCCCTCCATAATTTTAAACTTGTTCTTCACTAATCCCTGTCGCGTAGTTGGAAATCGGACCCTTTCACCTCCAAGGCAGAATATCCTTAAACCGGTTTAATAAGATATAAAAAAAATTAAATGTATGTAGTTAAACCGTTTTAATATAATGTAAGCGCTTTAAATTAGAGTATGCAAGAACTCTTATTCCGATGTTAACTTTCCAATTCGTTGTGTTAAACCGGTTTAATAACACTTATTGTAAGCGTTTGCTTTTTATAATTGTATCTTACATCGGATTTTAAACGTTTGCAATCATTTTTTTGGAAGAATGTGGAGTCGCGATTTAAGGCATTCCTTATTCCTTGAAAGCTACATCCTTATGGAATGGCGTAAGGGTAATCAGGTGAGTTCCAATGTGTTATAATTGAGCTAACATTGTCAGATTGGTTAGAGAGGAACTATCCCCATGCGCAAAGGTGAACAAACGAAACTCCGCATCATTGAGAAATCGGCTGTTCTATTTAATGATAAAGGGTACACAGGCACGACGATGCAAGATATTATGGACGCGACTGGTTTAACCAAAGGAGCGATCTATCGCACTTTCACCAGCAAAGACGATATTGCAATTGAAGCGTTCCAATATGCTGGAGGAGTCTTATGGCAGCATTTCTCCGCAGCCATTGAACTTCAGGACACGGCGATGGGCAAAATTCTAGCCATGTGCGATGTATACCGTGACACCGTCCATAACCCTCCGATTCAAGGCGGATGTCCATTCTTAAATACGGCGGTCGAAAGCGACCACTCCTTTCCCGTTCTTCGAGATCATGCTACCCTGGCTTACACGCAAATGTTGGGATTCATTCAATCCCTACTAGCTCAAGGCGTGAGCACTGGAGAATTTCAACCGGAGATAGAGTTAGAATCTGTGGCTTCTTTTATTTTTTCAACCATTGAAGGTGCCATCATGGCCAGTAGACTAACGCGGGATAACCGTCATGTCGCATATGCCATGCAACATATTGAACGGCTGCTCATGACCTATAAGGCTCATTAGCAGCCGTTTTTCTCTGACCTTGCTCAGTTCAATCGCCTGCCTGTTACCTTCGATGACGGCAACATCCCTGCTTTGGCAGTTCCACTCATGAAGTCACCTTGCACGGTTACCTCGAACTTCAAATTTAGTCTCATCGGCTTCTTCACCTTCTGCGTCCATGTCAATCGTCTGCCATCCCATATAGGGTTAATGAGTTCATCAACCTCATCGCCTTGCGTTGCCGTCCCCCGTATGGATCCATCCTTCAAGGAAATGTGCAGCGTGACGGACATTTTACCAATAGGCGTTGCGATCGTCGTTTGCCACGTGCCTTCTATCGCGGAATCGCCATCGGGAGTCTCAGCAACTACAGGGATTAATAGATCTTCGGCAGTTGTATCACAACTCGCTGCGAAGTTAATCGGCACGATACCTTGTGCACGCCACACCGTCCCTCGTCGTTCATACTCAAATAATTTCTCGACAGCAGATGCGATTTGAGGCCCTACTTCACGCTCCACCAAGTACAGGGCTACATCTAGTCCTGATGTCACACCACCCCCACTTACCAACCGATGTCCATCCTCAACGACTCTGGCTTCAATCGGAATTGTACCCGTGGCACCTAAGGCAGACATCCCCAAATGATTCGTAACCGCATACCGCCCCTCCAACAAGCCCCCCATGGCAAGCACTAATGAACCACCGCACACCGTTGCAACCGTGATATGCTCATGATCCAAAGCTTGTTTCATCAATGATGTTAAATCCGACTCCATAGCTAACCTTAGAATGTAAGGAACAGCATCTTCGGAATCTCCCTCTGGCTTGCCTGAACCTCCCGGAACAAGAATAATACCTGATCGACTCGGATCCAATGCAGCTTGTGCTTCGATCGCAGGTCCATTCATGCCGCTCGGTACCAAGCGTTTCCCCTCTGCGGACACTAATTCCACCGTGATGGCTCCACCGGCATACATCGCCGCTGCAGCGAAAACTTCATACGGGGCCAAAGCGTCCATAAGATCGAATCCATCGAATAATACCACTTGAACATGCATAAAAGTGCCTCCTTCAGATCATTGTGCTAGGTTTTCTAAAAACAGTTCGAATAACGATCTCAGCAGCTACCATGAGACAGATGATCGATCCATAC
This sequence comes from Paenibacillus qinlingensis, assembly GCF_013204845.1. Lineage (GTDB taxonomy): Bacteria > Bacillota > Bacilli > Paenibacillales > NBRC-103111 > Paenibacillus_E > Paenibacillus_E qinlingensis. The sequence continues at coordinate 41,777 of NZ_JABMKY010000023.1, read as the reverse complement.
ACGGCTATGGTGTAGCTGGTTGTATACGCAAGGCCGCCCCCATCATGGAGCAGCGCAGTTAGGGTATGAATCGTGAGATTCGTAAAAACAAAAGCATAACTCCTCGTCATCCACTTGCGATGTTGGTTGACCTGTTTTTTCTTGATCTTTACGATTGCGATGATCGTCATAACCAGCCACACAATATTCATCAAATTAAACCCCATGGAGCTAGCTTTCCCACCTGTCGCATATGGCGCCATGTACCCGGACGTGACGTCAACAATGACCACGGAAATCAAGTAGAAATACCCGTTCATACGATGGAATTTACGATGCTTTTTCAAGATAACTGTAGAGAAATTAGCAGCCCCCGATAGCATAGCCATGCATGCGAAAATGACGTGCACATTCATCACTTTCAGCCAGACTTCCGTATGCAATGCTCGTTTAAGCGTTTCTTTATGGCCTAGAAAAGTGGTTGCTTGTGGATCATGAACAAAGTTGGTGTATAAGACGTACACGATAAATACAACTGTAATGGATAACATCAATAAGTAAGCTTTTTTACTGGTGGACATACCTTCATCCTTCCTATCGAGGAGCTTTTGATTAAAAAACCGAACCGTACGGTCTTTTTTATTATAATACATAGCATAGCTTTTCAGCTATTGAATTGTTACAAAAATAGGAAAGAAGCAAGCCATGAATTGGTTTGCTTCCACGCTATCTATATTCTACGATTTGAATACTAATTTCCCTTGTACTACACCATGGAAAAGTATACACTTTTCTATGACTGATCATTTTATTTCGTACGGTACCAAAACAAATACAGACTATGGGGAGGCAACATAACGATGGCACATACAGCAGAAATTCAAAGGGTACAAACCTTGCTTCGGCATGCGCAGCAACTATCTGGCACTAGCAATCAAGCTGATGAAAGAATCAAGAGCTTGAACATCAGACTAGCGGCACTTCAACAACTTGCAGGAGGCACTTCAGCTTCGACCGATACTGAAAGTGAGAGCGCAGTGGTAGAAGTTAGTGAAGAAGTGACTACAGAAGCAGCCGAAGAAGCGGCTGAAGTCGCGAATGAAGAAGTAAATGAAGAAACGAATAATGAAGTCGCGGCAGCCGAAGAAGCAACTGCACCTGATGAGCAAAATTAGCTTTAACTAATGAGCTTCAGCTTTGCTTTTTTGATAATAAGTTTCTGGTATAGCACAATGTATCTATCTAACAACTGACTAACGGATACGACTTTTTCATGTGTCAGGCTACCATGAATCACCGCTTGATTAATCATTTCGAATCGCAAGCTGTCAATTTTCTGCTGAAGTTTGGATTCCATCGTATCCATCTCCGTTCTAGTTATATAGAATAGTTACTTTGCCTATATCTGTATAGTAAATGAAGACTATTAGATTAATATTAGAAATTGTTTGTGAGAGTATTAGTTTCGTATGGTGATAAACAGCATTCAGCATGTTCCAAAGCGAAGAGACCAACCCTAAGTAGTTTGTCACTACTTGAGGTTGGTCTCCTCTCTTGCGACTGCGACTCTTACGTTCGTCTACTTTGATTAGATGGGCTATTCGTTAAACTCATGATTAGCTGGAAAACCTCCATCTATTTCTCAGTTATTTGAAGAAATATTTAAAACAAATGGAAAAAATGTATCTAATTCGGGACATTTCCCTATATTCGCTCCAAACACAAGATATTAGCTGTAGAAAATCCATCTCATCGCTTCAAATCGCGGAAATCACGAAAAATAGATGGATTTTTTCCATTTATCCCTAAATTTCATAGGGAGTGGCATCAAGGAGTCACGTAAGTCGATTTTTTCGACTTGCGCGAGCGTATTAGAAACATCTTCAGCAGGTAACTTTCATGTCCATCACCTCTACGTCGAATTCGTTGAATTCCGCGTAGTTGATACTCCTTTGCGTCCCGTCAAGGACTCCAAGTAATGCTTTGGTGAAATGCCCTCGATCTTTTTAAATAATTTGCTAAAATGATGAATGTTGTCATACCCAACCATGACACTGATTTCTCCAACTGAATAGTTGGTCGTTGTTAACAGTTCCTTCGCTTTATCCATGCGAATTTGAATCAAATATTCCAATGGAGCTTTACCTGTCGCCTCTTTAAAAAGCGTCCGGAAATAATTCAGCGATAAACCGAAATCAGTGGCCATCTGCCGATAATCCGGCGGATCCTTGTAGTGATTTTTCATAATCTGAATGGCCCCTGCGATCGTCTCGCGATACTTATGCCGTTTGCCGACCCCGTCGTTCGTCGCAATATCCTTCACTACGGCCTCCAGCAGTTGCAGCAGCAGGATCCGCAGCCTTAAGTGATAGCCATACTCCTTCGATACGAAGGCGGCATGCAAATCTTTTAACGTATTGGCTATGAAGATAGGATCGCTTGGCTGCATATGATCAGGGAATGAAATTTCATTGAGCACAACATGAGGCCGGTGGGTTAACTCTTCTTCCCAAGGAATGCTATCCATATTCTGATAATCTAGATTCACATAGACATCCTCAGGCGAAAAATCATAATTGTGCCCCATATAGACGAGATCAAAATGCACAGCGATATAATTGCAGTATTGTCCTTGCGGTACAAAGAAAGAATTTTGCACGAAAGGGGGGATGATGCATAGATCCCCCGCACTCAATACAAAGGAACGATCGTTAATTCGGTAGTTCCCTGAGCCTCCAATCATGAAGATCATTTCGTAATCATAAATAATGCGTGGAGGTACCTTGACGGCAGAAAGCTCCTTATGCTCAAACTCATGCACGTACCTGACATAGGGGGCCAAATTCAGGAAATCGACTTGCCGTATGTTACTCATAGGTTCTCCCTCCTAGCGAGGAATAGGATGATTTTATCCAACCTCTGCCTGAGATTCCTGCTTGCGCTTAATACCAAATACATCGCGAATTGCTTCCAAATATTTCATCCCATAACGGGTGTCTGGTTCCAGATAGCTCCCCTCTGTCCATTCATTCCATGAATTAATCGTTAAAATGCTAGGCTCGGTAACACCTTTATCCAAGAAGGTTTTCGCTTCCCAAAGTGCCTTCTGGAACTGCTGCGGTGTATTGCCCACCAAGATAGGTGTGTAAGGATAACCAACACAATCGAACACATCTGTCTGAACCGTACGCGGGCTGGAATCCCACCCCATCGAAACGTTTGGAAAGTACGGAAGCTCATATTCATTCGTAAACCGTTCAAAATCTTTCACCGATAATTCGCGATACAAGGAATAGTCCGACATCGGAAAGTGTGGAATAGGGTTGTGATGAATCCAGACATACGAGGTGATGCTGTCAAAACCAAGATCCTCCAACACTTTGTTCACATCTTCAATGGCTTTCTCGCCAGGCAGGTTCTGTACACCCCAGACGATCGCATTCAGATGCAGTTCACCAAGCCCAGCATTACGTACACGAGTACGGAAATCCACTAAAATACGCTTCGTCTCCTCGTAACTTCCGCCCAATCCTTCAATTAAATTCATTAACTCATAGATGGAAAAATACAACCCGCCATCCACCCGCCAATAATTCGGTTGATGAAAATAATGCGTAATCATGTAATTGGTTGCCGCGATGAACTGCTCTTCCGTCACTTTCCCGCTTGCCGCCAAATTATTGCGGAAATTGCGCGGCGCAGGCTGAATATCATACCAATCATGGTTTGCCCACATCAGTGAAAATTTCAATTCCTGGCTATTCACTGCATTTAGGAACCCGCGCTCCAACGCACCGTGTAGGAATGGACCATTCTCATACCAGTACCAGTCGAATATAAACGAAGAGATGCCATGATCGGCAGCCGCTTGAATTTTTTTGGCCATAATCGCTGGATCCGACTCATCCTCATAACCCCACATTGGAATTTTGGGTTGATCGTGCCCTTGGAATCGGGGTCTTGCCGCTTTAACCAATTCCCACTCCGTCCAACCTTGACCATGCCATTGTTCATTGAGCGAATCGGGGTGATAATTGGGAAAATAGTAAACAGCTACCTCGGTTTGTTTCATGATAATTCTCCTTCTCCGATATGAATGTAGGAGGCTTCGTCGGTTTACCCTTTCACGGCACCTGCAACAAAGCCTTTAATGAGATATTTCTGTGTAAACAAGAACAATACGATTAAGGGTAACGTCGCCAACACGCAAATGGAGAAAATCGGTCCCCAATCCACGCCACGGTCGACTTTAAATTTAAAGATCAGCGTAATCAAAGTTGGTGTATGGTTAATATCCAAGTATAACAATGGACTAATGAAATCATTCCAATACCAAAATACGGTCGTTACGAGTATCGTGCCCGTTGCCGGCAGCAACAGTGGAAAAATAATCAACCAAAAGGTGCGGAATCGTCCTGCCCCGTCGATCGAAGCCGACTCTTCCAGTTCCCTCGGAACTGATTTGATAAATCCAGTATAAACCATCGTCCCATAAGGGATTCCGCCCGCAACATACAGCAGGCACAAGTACGTGAGCGAGCTTTGCATATGAAGAATTTGCTGTAATTTAAATAAAGGAACCATGCTCGTCTGAACCGGAATAATCATGCCGGACAGGAACACATAGAACAACAATTGAAAATATCGATGTTGGTTTCTTCCAATAATATAACCCGCCATCGACGAGACGAGAATATTGATAGCGAGCGTCACCAAACAAATATAGAGAGTGTTTCCCAGAGCCTGAAACAGATGGGTCTGCTCGAATACTTTGGCGTAATTGCCGAAATACCAATGCGGGAGTTTAAGCGGTTCGTAGAACTCCGCACTCTTCTTCATACTCGCTGCGAATAGGTAGATAACCGGAAAAAGATAGAGCAGAGCCATGACTAGCAGAATTACTTCTAGCACAATAAACCCAGGCTTGCGCTTCGCTGTAAGGGAGGATTGCGTCATAGTTCTACCTCCATTTTCCGGGTAATTCTCAATTGTAACGTTGTCACGATCAGGCAAATGATCATGAAGACAATACCTGCTGCCGTCGAATAGCCATACGTTTGATTGACGAAAGCAAAATTATAAATCGCTTGAGCGATCGTCAGCGTCGCATCCCCTGGCCCCCCGTTTGTCAGTACAAACGGTAGATCGAACATTTTTAAAGAACCAACAAGACCGAAAAATGTACAAATCGTGATCACTGGCATGATCAGCGGGATAATGATATAGATGACCTTACGCCAGCCGCTGGCACCATCGATCTGCGAGGCTTCCAAAATTTCCTTGGGAATGGACTGCAGCCCCGCTAAGTAAATAACAGCTCCAAAACCGGTACCCTGCCATACGGAAATCATAATGATCATTCCAAGCGCATAATGAATACTCCCCAGCCAATCTTGCGTATACGCACCCAATCCAAGCCCCGTCTGCACGGCATTCATGACACCGTCGTATTTCAATAAGAAGTTCCACACAATCGACACGACGACCAAGCTAATAATAACGGGCAAATAAAAGGCGGTTCGCAGGATCGATTTCGTCCGAAACGGTTTGTCTAATATCAAAGCCAGAAGCAAAGAAAGCGGATTAGAGATGATGATCCCGAAGATCACGATGTACAGCGTATGAAGCCCACCATGGAGCATCGCCTGATCGTGAAATAAGTCGGTATAATTTTTCAGACCGATGAAAATAGGTTTGTTAATCCCGTCCCATTGTGTAAAGGAATAGTACAGAGAGCTAACAAACGGATAATAATTAAAAAGTAGAAATATGACGGTCGCTGGCAGCGTTAACAACAACCCAAAGCGAAACAGTTTGCGTTCATTGTTCATACGATTCTCCCCTGATTAGACAGCCAGCTGTAGCTGTGGCCGCAACCGGCTATCCTTAGAGTTTTTACTTAGTGTTCTTATTGCTTAGGAATAACGATTGTTCCTTTGTCTTTATCATAGTTCTGCTGAGCAACTGCGAGTGTATCACCGAAATCGCCACCGCCGATGACTTTCAGCACCCCGTTTTGAATCCCCGTCCAAGCTGAGCTAGCTAGGAAATTGCTGCTGTTCACGCCGATTACGGAAGCGCTGGTGTTCATTGCATTCATCACGTCCGTCATGGCTGGATTGGCGAAATCTCCTTTAATATTTTTGATACCCGGGAAAGCAACATCTTTGATGTGCACGGATAGAACGTCCTGGCTTAAAACCATGGCCACAAAATCTTTCGCCGCTTGCATATGCTGTGATTTGGCATTGACCGAAATGCTGTGGTCAGGTCCCGCTGAAAGCGCTGATTTCCCCTCTTTATTCGGCATTGCGAAGAAACCAACTTCTTGCTTCGGCATGCCTTTGTCCTTCACGTCCCCGTCCATCATCCCCGGTACCCAGTTGCCTTGAATAATCATGGCCGCTTTACCTTGCTCAAAAGCAGCCAAGCTGCCCGGCCAATCCAAGGATAGGGCATCCTTATTGAAGTAACCGCCCTTAGCCAATTGCAGGAACGCATCTGTCGTAGCTGTCATTTCTGGGCCGGTAAGCTTAGCCTTGCCATTATAGATATCGAATAGATAGTTCGGGTTAGCCACCTCGATCATGGAGTCGGCGATCACGCCAAGTGTCAATCCAATCGTCCACGCATCTTTGAATCCGGCGATAATTGGTGTCACTTTTTTGGCTTTCAGCTTTTCGTTAATGGCGATGAAGTCATCCCACGTTTTGGGTGGCTGCAAGCTGGCATCGCTAAATATTTTCTTATTATAAAATACACCGTTCACCGAGACCGTTGCTGCTGCGCCGTACAGCTTGCCATCGAAGGACTCTAACGGCTTGGTTGCATCCAGGACATTCGCCGCCCATGGCTCGTTAGACAAATCAGCCAAATATCCGGCTTTCCCGAACTGCGCGACGTTCTGACTGAAGATGACATCCGCCGCACTGCCTGCGGTAAGATCCGCCTTCAATTTATCCATGTATTTCTCCCCAATTAACGTATCCCATTGCACCTTCACATTCGGGTATTTTTCACGAAACTTCTTTTCTGCTGCTTGTTTGAAATTCGTCGATTGCGTCGTATCATCCAAGAACCAGCTGGATACCCGCAACGTGTAAGAATCGTTATTCGCATTCTTTGGAGCTTCACTGCTCGCAGTCGTTGGAGCTGCGGATTGCTTCTCGCCCGTGGAAGCTATGTTCGGCGATGGACTGGCTGTGCTGTTTCCGCAAGCTGCTAACGTCAAGGACATGGCCATTAATGCCGATATACTAACGACGAAATTCTTTTTCATTTCTAATACCCCCGCTCATAAATTTGTTTTACAAGCTTATTGTAAACGTTTTCTTATTACACTGTCTTTGCTCGATTCTCTTCAGTTTTTGTTCTTTTTTCAGATCTATTTCATTCATTCGCTCCCTCCACAATAAACTTCGAGAAATTCTTCTACCCCTTAACAGCTCCTCCCACTAGCTCCTTCCACTCGAAAATGGAAAAGAGTCGTCACTTGATCTTCCTGTAATACAACGGGGCATGTCCCGTTACCAATTTAAACACTCTGCCAAAATGGGTTACACTGCCGAAGCCAACCTTCTTGGCAATCAGACTGACTTTCATGGAGGTTTGTTCCAGCAGCTTTTTCGCTTCCTTAATCCTGACACTATTTAAATATTCCACAAACGTAAACCCTGTTGCTTCTTTAAAAAAACGGCTTAAATAATAAGGGCTTACATAAAATTTCTCCGCCAACAGATGCAGCGGCAGATCCTGCATGTAATGGTTGTTCATATAACGGACAACTTCCAAAATCCTCTCGTGCATGGGACTAGGAGTTTCCAGCGGTTCCAGCGCATTTTGTTTGACATGCCGACAGCAAATAATGAGCAGCTGCAGCACCAATGTCTGCGCAAACATCTCGAAGCCAGGCTTCTTTTCCTGCATTTCCTGCATGATACTTTGAGCTACCGACTCGATCGCAAGCTTGTCTTGCAGCGGACATTTTATGATGAAGTAGGCTTGCTCAAAAAGGGGCTGAAAGATGTCCCCGTAGGCATCATTCATCGAGGCCATCTGGCTCTCATGAATATTCACGATGAGCCGCTCATGCTTCGGCATTTCGGTATTGGTAGTCCGATGGAGGATATTCGGAGAGATGATGACGACATCCCCTTCTTCGATGATCATCGTCCGGTCCTTTATAAAAAACGTCCGTTTGCCGGACATCAAATAGAAGATTTCGTAGGTACTGTGAAAATGGTTAACCGGCATATTGTGACTTAACGCTTTGCGATAAGATACGGAGAAGGAACCTTGTCCGTTATCGAATTGAAAATCTTCCATGTTCTACTCCGCCCTTCACTCCGTTTGCCATTTATTATACGCCTCTCAACATATCCTGCAAGATATAAGAAGAAATTACGTATTCCCGCAATAAATGTACATTTTCCTCTGCTAAAATAAGCTTAAGTACACGAAGGAGGAATGAGCCCGAATGCAAGCTTCTGAACGTAATATCCAAGACACCACCACCAATCCCTATGTAAAATCTCCTATTCAATGGGCGGAGGCAGCGTGTGAGGCGCTAATGACCAAATTTGAACCCGAACAGCTTCCCCCAGACCGTTTCCACTATCATCAGGGTGTCTTTCTTTCCGGTATGGAAAAGTGCTGGAGGGAAACCAATGATGATAAATACTATACGTATATCAAACGATGGGTAGACAGTCAGATTCTTGCCGATGGCAGCATCAAAAAATATAACCCGGAAGAATTAGATGATATTCAACCTGGCGTACTGCTCTTTAATCTATATGAACAAACTGGCGATGAACGCTATAAGAAAGCCTTGCACACGCTGGTTCCCCTTTTAAAATCATGGAAAACCAATCCGTCCGGTGGTTTCTGGCATAAGGAGCGTTATCCGAATCAAATGTGGCTGGACGGCTTATATATGGCAGGACCGATTGCCGCGCAGTTCGGTAAAACCTTCGACGAAGCTGAGTACTTCGACATGATGACCTATCAAGCTATTCTCATGGAGAAGCATACCAAGGACCCTAACACTGGCCTGCTTTACCACGGTTGGGATGAAACTAAAGCTGCTGCTTGGGCTGATCCCGTAACAGGCTTAGCACCGGAATTCTGGGGCCGTGCGATCGGCTGGTATCCCGTTGCTTTGCTGGAAATGTTCGAGTACCTTCCTGCGGACCATAAAGATAAAGCTGAGTTAACGAGCATCCTTCAAGACCTGCTCATCGCTCTAATTCCCTATCAAGATGCTGCCACAGGCTTATGGTATCAGGTTGTGGACAAAGGAGAAGTGGCAGATAATTGGCTGGAAAACTCCTGCACAGCTTTGTATGTACACGCCATTGCCAAAGCCGTGAGATTCGGCTATTTGGATGCCAAGTATTTGACCTATGCGTGGAAAGGCTATCAAGGGGTTATTGATACGCTGAAGTTCGATGAGAACGGTCATGTGATCATTGGCCAGATCTGCATCGGTACAGGAATCGGTGACTACGCCCACTACATCGCGCGTCCTACAAGCGAGAACGATTTGCATGGCGCTGGCGCATTTATCCTGATGTGCGTGGAAATGAGCTTAGCGGCGCAGGAGTAATCTCGCAGTAAAAAGAGGAGCTAAGCGGCTTAAATAGCGCTTAGCTCCTTTGCTTTTGGTCTCCTCCAGAGGCATGGGGGGATAGTTGGACTACTCCCATGCACCCATAGTTCGAAATTGCCGAATTAATCTCACTTTCCGCGCCATTTATTCTTAGTTAGTCCGAAATAACCCAACTAAATCGCCCCAAACAACCTTTAAGAATCAGTTTCCCACGATTTCAGCACCGCTTATACCGAAGGAATTCAGAGACTAAATAGTTAATAATTTCTTCACTTCTCAAAATCTAGCATTTCCTTTATACTAAAAGACAGATTTATTAACCATTGTTCTATTAATTAGTAGGAGGAATTTTTAACACATGAAAAAAACATTTACGACCCGCCTTACTGCTATGGCTCTTGTAACCGTTCTCACTGGCTCCTTCGCTAGCTCTCTAGCATTTGCCGAAACAGCCGCACCAACTTCACCTATCTCAATGAAATCCGATATGCGTCTTGCCATTGATAACGGCGTTGTCGAGGGTTACGGCGATACAGACTATCGTGGTACCAATGCCGCTACTCGCGCTGAAGTGGTAACGATGATTAACCGCGCTGCCAAGCTTCAAAGTGCTGATCCTAGTACGGTTACGTTCACGGACCTTGCGACTTGGCAAAAACAAGCAGTTGCGAATGCCGTTGCAGCTAAACTGATTAGCGGCTTTGCTGATGGTACTTTTCATCCGAATGCTGCCGTGACTCGTCAAGAGCTTGCTGAGTTAATTGTGAAAGTCGTAACTGGCGGCCAACTGCCACAAGTAAATGAAAATGTGTTGAACTACTTCAAAGACTCCGCATCAATCGCCAAAGACTCCCGTCCCTATGTCGCTTATGCTGTCATTAGCGGAATCTTCACACCTACGCTCGACGGTAACTTCAACCCTACCGCTGAAGTCACACGTGATGAAGTCGCTAAGGCGCTTAAGCCTATTTTATTTAAAGTGGTTGATATTTTAACAACGAACGATATTCACGGTAAAATCGAAGTCGGCTTCGATAAAAAGCGCAATCAAGGTCAAGGCGGTATCGAAACTTTCGGTGGCATTGTATCCGATTTCCGTGCTGTGAATCCCAAAGGAACCGTTGTCGTTGACGGTGGAGACGCTTGGCAGGGTACGCTGATTTCCAATACAACGAATGGTCAATCCGTGATGGATACGATGGCGCAAGTGCAATATGATGCTGCGGCCATCGGAAATCATGAATTCGACTTCGGTCGTGACGTTCTGATCGATAATATTAAGAGGGCTAAATTTCCTATCCTTGGCGCTAATATTATGGATGCTCAGACAGGTAAACGCGTTGACTGGACACAGCCCTATGTCATTGTTGAAAAAGATGGTCTGAAAATCGGTATTATCGGCTTCGCAACGCCACAAACGACGACAACTACAAAATCAACGAACATCGAAGGCCTTTCTTTTGTAAATCCAGTTCCTTTGGCCAAAGAATTATCAGCCGAGCTTCGCGCGAAAGGCGTCGATATCATCATGGTTACTTCCCACCTCCCAGGTGAGCAAAACCAGAAATCCGCTGAAATCATCAGTGATCTTGCTGATCTTGCAAAAGGCACGGGAAATGGCACATTAGATGCGATTGTTGGTGGTCACTCCCACATGCGTGTAGCCGGAATCGTAAATGGCATTCCAGTGGTTGAGGCTCAAAGCTGGCTATATGCGGTTGGGCACATTCAACTCTTTGTAGACAAATCCACCAAGCAAGTCGTATCCTCCAATGCAAGCTTGCTAGAAACATACACCAACTTAACGACGGCTGACGCGAAAATTCACCAAACCGTTGAAGACTATAAAGCCAAAATTTCTGACAAATCCGGTGAAGTAGAAGTCGTAGTTGCAGAGCCGCTAAATCGTAAATCTTTCCGCTTTGAAGCGAATGGCGGGGCGGATCGCGACGGAGCAACACAGTTAGGGAACAGCATCACTGATGCTATGCGTGCTTCTGAGAAATCCGATATTGCTTTCACGAATATTGGCGGTATTCGAACCGATATTGACAAAGGTGAGCTAACTTACAGCGAAATGTTCGAAGTACTTCCTTTTGGCAATTACAACGTAACGGGTACAATGACTGCTGCTCAAATCAAAAAAGCACTAGAAGTTACGGACAAGTATACAAACCTGCCAGCTATTCAATTCTCAGGTTTGAAGGTTGAATGGGATAATAAGAAGCCACTTGGTGAGAAATATGCCAAAATCACTTTGGCAGATGGCACTCCGATCTATGTCGATGGCAAGTTCAATACCGACCGTACGTTCAAAGTAACAACCAATGATTTCATGGCTACTGGCACTGGCGATGGCTTTACGGTATTTGGTGAAGTAAAGGATTGGAAAGATGGCGCCATCATGCTGGATGCCTGGGTCAATCACGTCAATTCCCTGAAGGCTGCGGGTAAAGAGCTATCGGTCCAAGACGATGGTCGCGATGTGCGTTTGGATTTGAAGAAATAAGCCATTATTATATTATTAATCCCATTAAATGAGAAAAGACCTTTTGTCCGCATCCAGCTATGGATTGGGTAAAAGGTCTTTCTTGTCTCTATGCGTGCAAATCTCGTTTATTAAAGGATACATACGTGACAACCGTTAGGCCGACAATGACGACGATGGAAATACTAACATAAGCGGCATCGAATCCACCGCCATACATGATATTCTTCGCCTCATAAAATTTAAACGGGGTTACATATTTCAAGAATGCCAATTTATCGTTGAAATCAATAGCAATGGATAAGATAAAAGTGATGAGCATGATGCCTGTGGCCAATGAGGCGGCTTTTTTGGCATTTCGATAAACAGCCGCAATCGATGTTCCAATGGCTAGAAAGAGCATCTGCAAAATAAACATCCCCAGCATGACGATGGCGATATCACCGTTGACCGCCTCACCTTTGCTATAAGCGCCAACAATCAAGATACTCGAAATCCATGAGACGAGGTTAAAAATAACAATGTTTACGATAGCACTTAGCAGCTTCCAGGTTATAATTTGATTTCTAGACAATGGCTTCACGAATAGAAATTCTGCCGTCTTATCCCGCTCTTCCTTCGCGATGATATTGGCGCCCAGCATCGCCGCGTGAATCGTTGCCATCAACAAGAAATATAGGACTAGGATGCCAAAATAACCGCTAGCCTTCGATAAATCTAACGCGCCACCACCCATGATCACTTGGAGGGATTTCGGCATTTCTGCCATAAGATCATTAATCTGTCCGTTCGCTGCCGTTGCTTGATACTTGTTCATGCCACTTGCAATTAGAAAAATGAGCCCTAGACTCCAAAAAATCATCGATTTCCGATACGTTTTCAGTTCTCGCCAAAAAATATTCAATGACTATTCCCTCCTCTCACCCGCTTTATACGGCATGAACGTCTTTCTTCGTGTAAATGAAATAGCTCGCCACAATCGACACGACAATAATCACGATAGCTGCAATGACATAGGGGACTTCATAACTCGCATGTGTAAGCATGTACGTCCCGCTAAAGTATTTGAATGGCGAGAAATACCGCTTAGCCCCCTCCCCATCTACGGCAACGATCATTCCGATAACGAAAAAAGCAAACACCGTACCCAAACTAATGGATAAGACCGCTTTGATTTTAGAAAACACGACGGAAATGATGAATCCAATAGCAAGAAACATGAGCTGGATGAACAGAAGCGTGAATGAGATCAATAGAAAAGTGCTCACATCGAAATCGACCGTTTTGACTTGAAGCGCCATTAGATAGGCTGCCCCCATATAAATGATACACGTGATCACTAAGGAAGCAACAGCCGCTAATAACTTGGAAGTCACAATTTTCGTCCGCGTTACGGGCTTCGTAAGCAGAAAGTCTGCTGTTTTCTCACGAACTTCCTTCGAGAGTATGGACGTTCCCAACACCATGGCTTGAATGGCTCCGCAAAGTGTAATGTACATAAAGATATACACATAGAATCCGAGTAGCGTACCGAACGTTTCGATTTGAATACCAAGCGCTTTCCTAACACCTTCGGGATACCCTTCTAATACCTTAGAGAACTCAGCAAAATCCTTAGAAACCGAAGGGAAAAGGGATAAGAATAAGACGATGACCGCAATTAGGGAGCACGTCCACGTGATCGTGGATTTTCGATAAGCTCGCAATTCATGAAGGAAAATATTCATTCCGCTTTAAGCCTCCTTCTCATAGTAGTGCATAAAGATCTCCTCTAAATCAGGCTCTTCGATCCATAGATTATCGATTTCAATTTGGGCAATTTTTTGCATAACTTGATTGATGTTCCCTTTAAATAAAAAGCTGGTTATCTGGCCTTGGACATCAATGTTGTTGACTCCTGTCATCCTGAAGAAATTAGGGTCGAGCGCTTCGGCAGTGTCAATTTTAAATCGCTTAAAATTGTTTTCTTTTAACGTGCTAATCTTCTCAACGGTTACAATTCTACCTTCCTTAATAATCGCGACTCGATCACAAAGTCTCTGTACTTCACTCAATATATGAGAGGAAAAAAGAATCGTAGCTCCCCTTTTGTTCTGTTGTTCGAGCAATTCGAAAAATTTCTGCTGCATGAGCGGATCGAGTCCACTTGTCGGTTCATCCAGAATTATAAGCTTAGGATCATGCAGCAGACCTTGAACGATGCCCACCTTCTTTTTATTCCCCAGGGACAGATCATCAATTTTCTTCGTAACATCCAAATCCATGATTTCAGCAAGCTCTTTGATTCTTTTGGTACAATCTTTCTTGTAAAAGCTAGCCGAATACTTGAGAAGGTCGATCACCTTCATGTTGTCATAATAGAATACCTCTGACGGTAAATAGCCGATCTCTTTCTTAATTTCTGGCGCAAACTGGATGCAATCCTTCCCAAAAATTTTGGCGCTGCCGCTTGTTGGAAAAATCAGAGATAGCAGCGTTCGAATCGTTGTTGATTTCCCAGCCCCATTCGGTCCAATAAACCCAAAGATTTCCCCTTCTTCGATTGTAAAACTAACATCGGTAATCCCTCTTGCGTTCCCATAGGTTTTGGTCAGATTGTTGATTTCAATGGCATGCATCGCGCATCCTCCTTATGGTATATATGTAATTTTTTAGACGAAAGACAAGCAAAAAAAGCCCTAAGCATAGAGAATCTCTACGCTCGGGCTTCTTCACATAAGAAGGCGAGTGTGCGGTTCTCTCTCAATGCACCTACGAGGTTAGCTGTCGGATTCGGACTTGAGAGCGTCCTACCTAATGCTGGCGAGCATTAGGATTCACCCCATGAAGCCAAGTATTGCTTGAACGGCTTCGATTGGTTCCCCCGTTTCCCCTACTGGGAATTAAGTGGTTTCTTTTCACAAAAAATCAACTTGTCGTAATGAATCTTACGCCGTTCTCCAACGAATGTAAAACGTAAATTCGCCTTTAATTAATGCAGATTTGACTTTAACAGTTGATGAAAGCGTATACATTTAGGGGTGACGTTGATTATCCCATACTTTGCTACCTATTAGTACTCTTTAGAAAATACAGTCCTGTGGCGTCGCGATCTCAGATAATTACATCAATTAGACTCATGAAAAATCGAAGAACCCTTCAATAATTTGAAGGGTTCCTGATGTGTAACAGAGCCCACTATCTTCTAGATCCAAATTCACATCGCTATGAAATCTGGACAATACTGGGAAGGTTGTTTCCCTAGTACCAAAAGGGCATCAAACTTCGGTGAAAACAAGCTTGGAGGATCGCTAGAGAACACGCCACACTCTACTGCTGATTGCGTTTGGCCTCTACGCCAAGAGCAAGAGATCCTCTCAAACCTGAATTCGTTCCTAAACCAGGAGGCACAATGTACGTATGAATATTCTCCAATAAGGATTCAGTTCGGATGTAACCATTTAAGATTTTTTGAACATGAGCATGAATCAATGGAAATAAATGTGCTTGCTGCATCACGCCGCCACCTAGAATAATCTTCTTCGGCGACATCATTAATATCGTGGAACTAATGGATTGTGCTAAGTAGTAAGCTTCCAAATCCCAAGCTGGGTGGTCGACGGGCAACTCACTGCCTTTCACTCCCCAACGCTGTTCGATGGCTGGACCCGCGGCCATTCCCTCTAAGCAATCACCATGATAGGGGCATGTCCCCTGAAAGCTATCCCCCGAATGGGGTCTGATCATCACATGACCACCTTCAGGATGAACAAGGCCATGAACTAAGCGGCCCTCCATATACACACCAACGCCAATTCCAGTGCCGACCGTATAGTAAACACAACTATCAAGACCTTGAGCAGCTCCCCACTTGGCTTCCCCGAAAGCGGCGGCGTTGACATCCGTGTCCCATCCGTAAGGGACATCGAAGGATTCTCTCAATTTCCCCAATACATCATAGTTGGCCCACCCTGGCTTAGGCGTCGTTGTGATATAGCCATAAGATGAGCTGGTTGGATCGACATTTATAGGCCCAAATGATCCGATGCCAATCGCTGCCACATTTTTATCAGTAAAATAATCGATTACCTTCTGCAATGTCTGCTCGGGATGTTCCGTTGGAAAACTAATCCGATCTTCAATGATACCTTCTTCATTTCCGATACCACAAACGAACTTGGTTCCCCCTGCTTCGATGGCTCCATAACGCACGATGTCATTCCTCCTAGAAAGTTTCTATGAAGTCGATTTTATCACAACCGTTTCGCCTAGAGATAGTCGAATTTTCCAACTGTCTCACTCCCATTGGCTCCGTTTCCTGCGAATTCAACTATGAAACTTATGAAAGCCTCATGACCTCTGTCAGCATCAGGATTGGCAGCGCTTGACCGTAGGTCATGGGACAAATTTCAATCCTGCGGTATGCGTCCAGGGTCTCTCCCATTCCTGTTCCATAAGATACACCTTGTACGGTTCCATCTTCGGAAATTTGAGAGATTACCGCTTCGGCAGCTTTGCGCCCCATATGGAGGTAACGAGCGTCCAGATAGCCCAAACGCACGGCCTTTAGAATCCCATAGGAGAAACCTGCCGTCGCAGATGTTTCCACATACGATGAGGGATCATCCAGCAGGGTGTGCCACATGCCGTCTTGGTGCTGCAGCTTTTCTAGTGCAGCCACCTGCGCTTGCAAGGCATCTAAAAGGAAGCGTTCCACACCCGGATCAAGGTCGTCTACAATATCCAGATAATCCACTACACCCGCTGTATACCAGCAATTTCCCCGAGCCCAGAGCGCTTCAGCAAAATGGTGACGACCCTCAAAGCTCCAGCCGTGATACCAGAGTCCGGTTTTGCGGTCTGTTAAATATTTGATATGAACGAGGAATTGCCGTACCGATTCTGCCAAATAGTCCTCTCGTCCAAATAGCTTGCCTGCTCTAGCTAAGAAGAGCACCGTCATGAACAAGGTATCATCCCACAGTTGACCTTCGTTGACGTTCCCGGAAACGATGTGTTGCAACCCATTTTCCTCTGTGCGAGGCATCTCCTCCATGATCCATTTCGCCCACTCCCGGCAAAGGTCCAAGAAGTCTTCACGGCCTGTTTCCTCGGCAAGAAAGCTTAATGTCAACATGGGACAGAGCGTATTCACATTCTTTTCCGGCAATCCCCTGCTAATATTATGCTCAAACCACGCCACAAGGAAATCCCGTACATCGGCATCCCCTGTTTCCCGGTAGTACTTGTACAGGCCATACAAACCTACGCCTTGGGCCCATTCCCACGTATCCATCGCGATAATACTGATCGGGCATTCCTCCACAAGTCCTGTTTCGTTGCCCAAGTGCTTCATCCTGTAGGCTACTTTGTTAATTAGCGCGCTAACGGCGGCTTTATCCATATGAAATCATCCTTCCTTCTGATCTTTCAAGCCCATTATAAGAAAAGAAAGAATCGCCATTCTTGCATTATTGGACGGATTACATGCATTTTTGTGATATTCTTAAACAAGGTAACTAAGATGCGGACTTACAAGGAGCAGGGACCGATACGATGGTATATAAAAAGGTTAAAAACGCCTATACCGAGAATGTGCGGTTAGAGCATAACTTCGGAGCCGACTGGCATATGGACTATTATCACTTTCATAATGTTTATGAGATCTATCTCGCCGTAACGGAAGGAGCGGAGTTCTGGGTGGGAGATCAGCAATACCTGCTGGCTCCAAACGATCTACTTTTACTCACCACCAGCGACATGCACCGCTCCATTATTCATGACAGGGAACATTTCGAACGCTATATTCTTTATTTCAACCCCTTTTATATGAGTGTTATGAATACTGCCAGCACTAATCTACTGACGTGCTTTGCTCGTAGAAGCGCCTCCAATCTCTATCGAATTCGTTTGTGCAGCAGCGATGCTGATAAACTGGTTGATTTGTTCCATGAGTTGAAGTTCTTGCAGGAACAAACCGACTTTGCCGCCGATGTGAAAGTTAAATTGCATGTAGCCCACATTCTAATTCAACTGGAAGCAATGACACGAGACGAACATACCGGGCCAGAAAAAAGTGGAATTTCAAATGCCACATCCCCACTGATCACGCCAATTATGACTTACATAGACACCCATTACGCAGAAGTCATCACGACAGACATGATCACCGAGCATTTTTATATCAACCGCCATCGGCTTAACGAATTATTCCGTGATGTGACAGGGCTCTCCTTCCATCAATATGTGGTGCAGTTGCGTATTATCAAAGCCAAGGAGCTCCTCGAGAAGGGGGATATATCTACCACTCAGGCATGCTATGCGTGCGGATTTAACGACTACTCCCACTTTATCCGCACCTTTCGCACGCTGGTCGGCATGCCGCCGGGCAAATACGCCAAGCAAGCTTCCGTTAGCAAATTCCTGCATGGAGCGAAGTAAAAACAATGGTGATGTACTGCCTTCCAGCTCCCTAATATAAACCTTACAGCAACAATTTTTTGGACAACTGCAACCTATTCGTACCAACCTCCGTCTGATGGTTTGTCAACATGATTGACGCTACATTTCAAATATCGGAAGGAGATTTATCAGATGAAGAAAAAAATAACTGTCATATTAAGTTTGGTTGGGATACTTGGCACAACAGCTGCAGTCGGGGCTGAGGATTTCGTAGAAAAGGTTACAGGTTACTTACAAAAGGACGTAAAGATTGTAGTGAACGGACAAGACAGCAAGCTAACGCCTGTCTATATTGATGGCAAAGCATACCTGCCCGTACGTGACGCTGCGACTCAACTTGGGTACACGGTAAATTACGATGAAGCGAACAAAGAGATCGAGCTGGACGAAGCAGAAGTTGCTGACCTCATGCGTGCAACCGGATCAATCGTAAGCGTACAGACGAAGGATGACGGCAATACCCGCATCGAGCTGCTCGGCAGCACATGGGTCATCTTAAACGTAGATAAATCGACTGTCATCAAGAGTCTTGACGGCAAAACACTAACAGCAGCTGATCTGAAAGCCGGCACTGAAATTGACGCTGGATTCGGACCTGCTATGGCGATGAGCTATCCGGGCCAAGCGCATGCTGTAAACATCAACGTTCACGCGGACCGCTTAGTTAAAGAAGATACAATCAAAGAAGTGAAACATACCGATGATGGCTGGCAAGTTCAATTAGACAATTTGGTACTTAACGGCGGTAAAGAAACTCGCGTCATGACGTCGCAAGGTGAATCCGTGAAATGGGAAGACCTGAAAGCAGGCACGAAAGTGACAGCTTACTACGGTCCAATTGAGACGAAAAGCCTGCCTCCACAAAGTCCTGTGTTCCTTCTCGTTGTTCAATCACCTGTAATCGGTACGCCGAAAATGTCCCCAGAGGCAGCACAGGAATACCGTAACTTGGCATGGGCGCAAGTGAAAGAGCAAGCATCCCATATTACGACGAAGCAAGATGAAGCAATCGTTCAAATCGTTTCTTCTAACGAAGTAGGCGTATTGCCTTCCACAGACGAGCAGAAGAAATTGCTAGCAGACGTTCAAGCTGCGAAAGGCAATGTCCTGACCGTTACTTACAATACAGACCAAGATGAGTTGCTTGGACCGTTGACCGTTGTGTTCGATTTCAACACCAAAGCTTTTATCGGCTTCAATATTAGAAAATAAACAATTACTAAAAAACCATGAACTTCAACCTAGGTTGGATTTCATGGCTTTTTCATATGATTTTTGGCAGTCCTTCAAGGATGAGGGAACGAGGATACTCTATTTGCGGCAAAATAGGTGAAATCGTCATCTAAGAGGAACTACAGTATCTTATTTCTTAGAAAAACGTCATAACTCACGAAAATTGACTCCATAGTGCCTTTACGTTCCCCTTGGGTCTCATTTCATCCGATTTCAGCCAAATAAGGCATCTACGATCCCTTTCGAGTCCGTTTCAGCAAATTAGCAGCAAATTAGGATGAATAATCCCTTATATTTGGAAAATATTAATTTTGGATTTCAGTTGATCCGCCTGGCATCGCAACATTTCCGAAGATGCAGATAGTTCCTCCATCACTGCCATTTGTTCTTGTACAGACAATGAGACATGTTTCGTCTCTTTTGAAATCTGAGTTGCAATCTCCGCCACTTCGTTCGTTTTGATTAAGGCACTTCCAATCTTCTGTATCTGATCCGTTACACAACCTACAATGTTTTCAATCGTTTGTGCTGTTTCCAAGACGGCCCTATTGATTTGATTCAGTGCCTTCTTTCCTTCCTCACCCTTGCCAACTTCACGGCTTGCGAGTTGTTCTTGAGCGGTTATTTTCTCAACAACTCCTGCTACATCCAATTCAATTCGTGTGGTTAACTGGTTGATATCCTTCACTGCCTTGGCGCTTTGCTCAGCCAGTTTGCGAATCTCCCCAGCCACGACCATGAAACCTGCCCCATGCTCTCCAGCTCTTGCTGCTTCAATGGAAGCATTTAAGGCAAGCAAGTGCGTTTGCTCGGCAATATCACCAACTACTCGCGTTATATGTCCAATTTCCTTTGCATTATCGTGTAACTGCCTGACGACGGCAATGGATTCCAGATTGGAATTAGCCAAATTCAGTAGACCTTGCACGAGAGAACGCACAATAACCTCGCTCTCCCGAATGGTTTTCAACGTTTCTCGCGAAATGGTCTGCGAATCGCCTGCTTTGGTCCCGATTTCGTCCGCAGCTTGTTTAATTTGCACGACCGCCGTTAACGTTCCTTGTGTAGATGTTGCTTGCTCCGACGCACCGTTCGATATCATTTCTACAGCGCCGGCAGTGAGTTCGATCTGTTGTGCTGCCTGCTCCATACCATTCCGTAATACGCCTGCATGGCTGTCCGTAAACGAAACACTCGCCGATATATCCGTAATCATTTGCCGCAAATTCCCAATCATTTTCTCAAAAGATACACTAAGCAAGCGAATTTCGTCATTCGAATGATAAAATGGAATATCCACTTGTAAGTTGCCGGTAGCAGCTTCGTTTGCAGCATCCGTCAATCGGAGAAGTGGTTTTGTAAACCAGGTGGCGCCAAACCATCCCAATAAACCTGTCCAAAAAATGCCGAGCAGCATAATAATAGAGAGATATAGCCAATCGGCCATACTAGGAGCAATTATATCTTTCAAATAGAAAATAAATAGTGCGCTGCAGCCATATGTGACGATCGATAGCATAACAATACCAATTACAATTTTTTTAACTAAACTCAGCTTCATGAATGAGCACCTTCGTCTTCGTCTTCGTAGCCCACTATCTTCTCAATTACCATCGTAACTTTGCCCGCTTTGTTCATAAGGGTTGTTTTGACATCACCTATCTTGCAGTCCCCACAAATCCAACTATTGCCTAGCTTTCTTGATCCATTCGTCTTACCGCATTGTTCGCAAGTGATCATTTATCTTCAACTCCTTATCCTATATGTCAAATGTACTCCTTTTTCCACATGTTCTCTGTGACATAAATCACAGACCTATCCTAGAACCAGGAAAAAGCGAAAAAAGGCAGCCCGAAACCATTCATCGAGACTGCCCTTTATATAGATTAACCATTCTTAATTTTTCTAAGTCTTCATTTTCCTCTGCCGATATTCCGTAGGTGTGAATCCCATATGACGCTTAAACATTTTGGAGAAATGAACATAATCCGGAAAGCCAACAGCAGCACTTACTTCATAAACTTTATTAGCCGATTCAAAGAGCAGTTCTGCCGCTTTATCCATTCTAAGTCTGATCAAATATTGGCTGAACGGAACACCGAGCTCTGTTTTGAACATATAACTAAAATTCGGCGGCTTCACCTCAAGCTCCTGAGCAATTTTCGTTAACGTCAGATCAGGGTCACCGAAATGCTTTTCCACATAGGCTATTGCCGATTGAATGACTTTGCCATATCCCCAATTCCTTATACCTCTAATCATTTTCATGGAATCATATAAATAGGCCGTGAATGTAGCAAGAGTGATCTTGTCTGTACCTCGTGCGAACGGTAACTCTTTTCCTGCAATCGATCGAAATTCGTCCTCTAGTAATGCGATATAACCTGTAAGCTTTCTCTCCATATCATAGGTAGAGAGACTGTACGCCATAAGCTCATGCTGCAAAAAGTTCAGCTCTTTCTCTACTTCCAGCTCACGGAGATTCCATAGATGATTAGCCAGTTGCTTTGCACTCGTTTTGAACGACCATAACTGTTCTTTGCTATCATGAACAATGCGCGCTTTCTCCAGCTGTATCTTCTCCCGCAAGGCATTTAACGTCGGCAGCAAGTTATCTTCGTTGACTGGTTTCAATAAGTAGTCGGCTGCACCAGCGCGCATTGCTTGCTGTGCGTATTCAAACTCCCCATAACCGGAAACTACGATGACCGAAGAGGCGATGCCCTCCTGCCTAAGGGCCGACATAAAGGTCAATCCGTCCATCAGCGGCATACGAATATCCGTAATAATGATGTCCGGCAAATGCTGCCTTGCCAATTCCATAGCCTGCAGCCCATCCTCGGCTTCCCCCACTACCTTGATGCCCTCTGCTTCTGACTCCAAGAGAGCAACTAGCCCCATTCTGACTATAGGTTCATCTTCAGCAACAACGACTGTCAGCATACAGATTGCTCCTTCCGATAAGGCATTCTAATCTCAACAACCGTTCCGCTGCTTGCTGAACTCACAATGGAAAGCCCGTACGGTTCGCCAAACTCAAGTCTCAGCCTACTGTGGACATTCCACATGCCAATTCCTCCGAATGGCGCACTCTCCTGCAGCATTTGTTCCTCCGTCATAAAGGAGAAAGCATGGTTATACGTCTCCACGAGCTCCGGCGGCATCCCCTTGCCTCTGTCAATAATCAGAAGTTTGACCCCAGAATCATCGAAACTGGCTCGGAGACCAATATACTCGGGCTTTATCAAATAATTCTCGTAGCCGTGAATAAAAGCATTCTCAACAATCGGCTGCACAGTGAGCCGCAGCGTATGAATATCCTTCAACCGGTCAAAGTCTAAATCAACGTCAACTTCCAGACTCTGATAGCGTTCCTTCTGGATGTGAATATAGTTGAACATATGCTGGATTTCTTCAGCAAGCGAAACGGTGTCCTCCGGATTGTCGATGCTGTAGCGGAATAGATCCGACAACCAGACCGTCATTTGACTTATCGGTTTCACCTTAGCGATAATGCCATAGGCATTGATAACCCCCAGTGTATTATATAGAAAATGGGGATTGATTCTCGCCTGCAGCATCTGCAGCTTGGATTCCCGTTGATGAATAGCCATTTCTTTTTCCTTCAGATGAGAAATATGAATCATGTCGATCAACCGATTTAAATCCTCCAACATCAGATTAAAGCCTCTATTTAAACTTCCGATTTCATCCTTGCGCAGCGGAGCACGTATGCTCAAGTCTCCCAT
This sequence comes from Paenibacillus qinlingensis, assembly GCF_013204845.1. GTDB lineage: Bacteria > Bacillota > Bacilli > Paenibacillales > NBRC-103111 > Paenibacillus_E > Paenibacillus_E qinlingensis. The sequence goes on along the minus strand of NZ_JABMKY010000023.1, from coordinate 18,277 downwards.
CTCCACCTTTTTCATCAAATTCATTAAGTGTGAGAGGGCACGTGTGATAGACAGGGAGAAACTTAGAATCGTTACAAAGGCAAGCGCAATGAGCAGTAAAACAAATCCAAGTGTGAGATTTCGAAAATAGATCAGATCTTCCATCAATTCGCGCAGCGGAACTTCCGACACAATTGTTAGGCCCGTCGATGCTGAGCGATTGTACGCAACAATTGTCTTTCCCGCTCCTGATCCATTCGTAAAGTAAGGGGAGTTCATGTCTTTGAAACGGCTCTTATAAAGCTCAGGCAGCAGCTGCTGCCTCCTATCCGAATCCGGGTGATACAGATACCGGTCATCCGTGTTCACAATGGAGATGATCCCCGTTTTGCCAAGCTGAGCTTGGTTAATGATGTTGGTCGTTCGGTTCAAGGATAAATCAATGATCAGATATCCCGCCGTTACATATGTGACATTATCTATGATTCTTCGAAAGACCGTAATAACCTCGGTTCCATCCACCGTTTTGCTGATGCCCAGAATTCGGAAATTGTCTTTGTTGTTCTCAGATAATTCTTTACGGTACATGGCTACTCGATCTGAAAAAGCGATATTGCTATAATAAGGACCTTTCAGTGAAATAATGGACAGTCCATAAATATCGTCTCGATTATATACCGTATTGGGTATAAGGTCTGCTTGGATTCGGGAGCTTAAATCATAATAATCATATTGTTGACTAGGGTTTATTTTAACAAATTGTTGTACGAGAGGTTGGGTAAGTAGAGGGAGTGTCGCCTTCTTGATATCTGAAAAATAGACATCAAGATTGTAGTTCATTTGACGCATAAGCTGCTGACTGTTATTGATGGCATTATCCTCGATGGTTTCCATGGAGCGATCATACCAGAACTTACCGAGGACTAAAAAAGGCACACAGAAGAAGCCGAAAAAGAGCAGAACCAGCTTTAACTTGATCGTCATCGTCTTGATTCGCATCATACATTCCCCTTTTTCTTCTTCCCTCTGTGCTTCTGAGATGTTTGTATCATCTTAGCCTATTTATCGTCATCAGGGAACCCTCTTCTATTCCTTAAGCGAACCCAGCATAGCACCTTTCACAAAGTGCTTCTGAAGGAGGGGATATACGATTAGAATCGGCAAGGTAGCAACCAACACGATGCCCGCCTTCATCATTTCCGGCGTAAACTGCGTGCTTAGCTGGAAATCGCTCATTCCGGTATTGGCACCATTGTCTACAATGAGGTTACGCAGAAGAACCTGTAGCGGATACAACTCCCGCGAACGAATGTAGATGGTAGCGGAGAAATAGGAATTCCATTGGCTGACGGTATGAAATAAGGTGATAGTAGCCAGGACCGGCATAGATAGCGGCAATACGATGCGGCTGTAAATGCGCGCTTCCCCGCAGCCGTCCATTTTTGCCGCTTCAAACAACTCCCCGGGAACGCCTTGGAAAAAGGTCCGAATAATGAGAACGTAGAAGGCGCTCATCGCCCCGGGAATAATAAGTGACCATAGCGAATTAATCATGCCCAGCTGCTTGACTAATAAGTAACTGGGGATCAAGGGTACAGGAAAAACAAACGTAACGACAATAAGTTTCATAATGATTTTCCGCCCTGGCATCATAGGCCTTGTGAGCGTGTAAGCCAGGAGCGAGCAAAGGAGCAGCGTCACGAGCGTTCCGACGACTGTGATATAAATACTTACTCCCATCGCCTGCCAAATGTCATCTAGTGCGAATATAGATGCATAAACATTAAGCTGCATGCCTTTAGGCCAGAGCCCTACCAATTTGGCATTCGCGTATTCGGGCAGGCTAAGCGACACGGCCAGCAAATGAATGATCGGTGCGATCATGCTCAAACTGGCTGCAACCAAAACAATGACATTTACAGTTGAAAACCATTGAAAGGAACGAGCGGTTCTCAGATCAATCCCCTCCTAATAAACACTTTCTCCTGTTGTTTTTTTGCTCAGTGCATTCACGAAAGTCAACAGAATGAAACCGATGACCGATTTAAACAAACCGATGGCGGTGGAATAACTGTACTGACTGTCTAACAAGCCAACTCTATAAATAAATGTGTCGAAGACCTCACCGACATCTCGCACAAGCGGGTTGAGGAACATGAGCATTTGCTCAATATTGGCATCCAGCAAATTGCCTACTCGAAGAAGCAACAGAACAATGATGGCCGGCATCAACGATGGCAGCGTAATCGACCATATTTGACGCAATCGGCTTGCACCATCCACGGTAGCGGCTTCATATAGACTAGGATTGATTCCGGCTAGTGCAGCCAAATAGATGATGGTCCCCCAGCCGATCTCTTTCCAAATGCTGATGGAGATAATCGTCCCAAGAAACGTTGTCGAATTTCCCAAGAAATCAAAGGGACCGAGACCGATGTTAGACAAAAGTTGGTTCATAAAGCCTTTAGTCTCAAGAAGATTGGAAAAGATACCGCCTACAATGACCCAGGAAAGGAAATGCGGCAAATATAACATCGTCTGAAGCGGACGTTTCAACCACATTACCCGCAATTCATTCAGCAGCAAGGCCAGTACCAATGGTGCCGGGAAACCAAATATAAGGGAGTAAAGCCCTAACTTTAATGAGTTGCGCATAATAATCCAGAAATCATCATAGCGAAACAGCGTAAGAAAATGATCCAAACCAACCCATTTACTATGCAAGAAACCTTGAAATAAGTTGTAATTCTGAAAGGCGATGATGTTGCCAAACAGAGGAATATACTTGAATGTAAAAAAGTAAGCTAAACCGGGGATGGCCATAAGAATAAGCACCCAGGATTCCTTGAGACGGATCTGTGCAAACAGGGCGTTCTCCCCCTTATCTTAATATTCATCGCTAAGAAATTCAGTGGATCGGGCAGCACGAGTTCAAGTCGTACCCTGACCCGACCCACGTTTAGCTTCAGTCCATTTATTTACTATTAAATTTGTTATACCAATCTGTCGCTTCTTTAATGGAAGCATCTCCGCCGCGCTTTTTCCATTCAACAACAAAATTGTCGAACGCGGAATCTAGCGGTTCTTTTCCCGTAAGCACTTTAGCGAACATGTCCAGGAATAGTGTGCCTTGAGCAGCTCCGATATTTAATTCTGGATGGCTCGCAAGCGATTCCAGGCGAGGCATATATTTCGCTTCGTTCGGAATTAAACTTCCTTTTGACGTAGCATATCCCTTTGCAATTTTTTCGGATTCTGGGAGTGCCTTAAGCACTAGCGGAGCTGCAAATCCGATCTCGCGAGGGTTAAGCGAAACCTGATACATCTGGAAGGCATTCTTCTCTACGTTGACCGGTTGATTAATATCGTATTTGATTTGTCCGTTTTCTTCCGTATAATTTTGGCCTTTGATGCCATATGCGAAGAATTGATCAGCATCCGGAGAGCTGTAAGCCCACTCCAGGTATTTGATGATGTTCTCCGGATTTTTGGCCTTGGCCGGGATCACCCATACGTAATAAATCTCATCGGATTGCAGCGCCATTCCTTTATCACCGCGAGGGCCTTGCGGAGGGGCAATCATGCTGACAGACGCGCTTGGTTGGTTAAGAAACGTTTTCTGGGCGTTATCCTTGCCATAACCGGCTAAGTATTGATAAACAGCAGCACCCCAAACCCCAACTTCCCCTTTGGCAATGGAAGCATTCTGCTCATCTTCTTTTTTCACGAACAAATTGGGATTGATATACCCTTTATCGTATAGCTGCTTATAGAAAGCGATTGCTTCCTTCATTCTAGGATCGATGATATCCGGCGTGAGCTGTCCGTTCTTGAGACTCCATTTGTTCGTATGAACACCGAAGGCAGGGGTGAAAATATCCGTCCAAATAATATTGTTGAACATCCCTAAGCCATACTCATCATTCGGATCGCCATTCCCGTTCATATCTTCTTTCTTAACCGCTTCGAAGAAGGCTAAGTACTCCTCGAGTGTCTTAGGAGCGTCCATCTTGAGCTTATCCAGCCAATCCTGGCGAATGAAGATGGAACGGTCCGCCGGTACGCCACGGGTAACAGGTATCCCGTAAATTTTACCGTCCTTGGAAATTCGCGGACTTTTCCAGAATTCTGCGGGTATTTTCTTTTTCAGGGTAGGCGCGTATTTATCAATGAGGGGACCAAGTTCGAGAAATACACCTTGATCGACGGCACCGCTGTGGATGGTGGATACGATGCTGTCCGTCCGGATCATATCAGCAAGATCGCCGGATGCAAAGCGAAGCGACAGCTGCTGGGCATAATCGCTATGTCCCAAGAAATCATACTTCACATTGAAACCGGATAACCGGTTCAGTTCCTTCTTATAGATATCGTCTTCTTTGGCTTGCTTGGCATAGGCGAATTCAGAATGGGACAGCAGAATATGAATAGGATCGGCAGCGGACGTTTTTGTTGTGGAAGTCGCTGTCGATTCATTGGCAGAATTGCCGCATCCAGCTATCATGACCACCGACATCAAAGCGCCAACTAGCGTGACAGCGCTCCGCTTGCGGAAGAAACGGGAGTTACTCGTAAGTGCTTTCAACTGAAGCAGCCCCTCTCAAATTTTCTTTCTTTATTATCATAGGCCCATGATAGATTTCATTATATGAGCATTTACAATAATTTCACATGTGTTTTCAGTCAAAATTATGTATTTATACAAAATACATCATTCTTTCACAGCACCAAAAAAACGGCCCCAATCCAATGAAAGGAAGGGTGCGAATCCGCTTCTATCATTTTCGCTTCGAGCTATTTATTAGGTTAAACATATAAACGCTTCTATTTGAAAAAAGGACATGTCTCCTTTACAAACAAGGAGACACATCCTTTTATATCTTCATTGGAACTATCAACGTTACAGTAGTCCCTTCTCCAACGACAGAGTCAATCGTGACTTTGCCGCCAATACTCTTTGCTCGCTCTTCCATACTAAACAGGCCCACACCTTTGGCACTGCTGTTTCTGGCAAAGCCTTGACCTCTATCCGCTATTCCAACCACGACAAAGCCATCCGTTTCTTTCACGACAACACTTGCCTCTGACACGCCCGCATATTTAGCAATATTCGTAAGCGCTTCTTGTATGACACGATATATAGTGGTTTCCTCTAGGGCGCCAAGTCGTCTGCGCAAATGGCTATTCAACTCTACCCGTATGCCATGGTGATCCGTAAAATTTTCTATATAGGTACGGATAGCAGGTATGACGCCTAAATCATCCAAAACGGAAGGACGGATTTGCCAAGCCAGACTTCGTACCTCTTCGATGATTCCAGTTACATGTTGCCGAAGTCGCGTTAGTTCCGTCTGATCTGTTTCCCCTTCTCCAATAAGTCGATCCATCTGGATCAACAACGAGAATAAGCTTTGTCCAATCCCATCATGCAGCTCGCGGGAAAACTTTCTTCGTTCTTCCTCTTGAATTTGCATCACCTGTGACATCATCAGCTGAAGCTCTTCTTCCACCCGTTTAAGTTGCGTGACTTCATTTCTAATCGCCAAATATTGATGGATCTCGCCTTGGTTATCCACAAAGGGCACGATCGTTGTGTCTACCCAATAATAGGTGCCGTCTTTGGCTTTGTTTTTCATCTCGCCACGCCATACGTGCCCCGAGGAAATCGTTCGCCATAAGTCGGCCATAAAGTCTTTTCCATGATGACCGGAATTAATAATTCGATGGTCTAGACCGAGAAGCTCACTTCGCGCATACTTAGAAATTTCGCAAAATTTATCATTCACATATTGAATTTTTCCTTTATGGTCCGTAACCGCTACGATGGAGGATTCATCGAGAGCAAATTTAACATTGGATAATTGTTTAAGCGACTGTCTTAAATCCTGTTGAAACAACGAGTCCGTGATATGTTCATCAAGGCGACTTAACAATTCAGTTACATTTTCGCCGATGACTTCCGGGTATTCCCGGTTCAAATCCTTACTCAAAGTTCAACAATCCTTTCTTCGCCGCATATTTCACTAACTCCGGTCTTGTCTTTAGGCCTAGCTTCTCCATGACGTTGCTTTTATGTGATTCCACGGTTTTAACGCTAATAATCAATTGTTCTGCGATTTCCTTATTGGAGAATCCTTTGGCGATTAAAGCCAGAACTTCCCGTTCACGTTCCGAAAGTGATCCGAAAGTGTCGACATTCTCGCCTTGCTTCAACTGTTCGATATATTCATTCATAAGCCGCTTCGTCGCCGTTGGGTAGAGATAGGCATTTCCCGCTGCAACGGAGCGGATGGCTGTCAATAACTCCTCATGCGGTGCACTTTTTAAAATGTATCCAGAAGCGCCAACGTGAATGGCTCTAAATAAGTATTCATCATCGTCATGCATCGTTAATATCAGAATAGCCAAGTCGGGCATTAATCGCCGCAGTTCCGCCGTCGCAGTTAGCCCATCCATGCCAGCTGGCATGTTCAGGTCCATCAAGACCACATCCGGCTTCAGCAATTGAGCTGCCCCAATCCCCTCTTCACCGTCAGCTGCTTCCCCGATGACTTCCATATTATGCTTACCATGGAGCAGCATCATTAAGCCGGATCTAACTACAGCATGATCGTCCACTACAAGAATTCTCAGCGTACTCCCCCCTTTTACCCCCATCATAACAAAATATATGTGTTCCTGTAAGGGTGACCTCACGCAGGTCGTAAGTCAATTATCCGACTTACTCCACAGCCGCCTCAACCTCGGAAAGATACGACACCAATGTGTCGATATTCTCTTGAACCGCTAGCAACTCGCCGTGTTCAAATCTGGTTTGTTCTCTTTTACCGATGAAGAGCAATCCCTTGATCTGAGAGCTAGCATTAGGAACGAGCGGAAAGACAGCCGCAGCCTGCAACTGCTCGGCAAGCATAAGCGGACAATGGAGTCTTTCTTGATGGTGCTGAGGATAGGTATCATCGAGCTTAACACATCTGCCTAAACGCAGCGCAGAACCAGCTAATCCCTGACCTTTTTTGATTACCATTTGTTGATAACGATGATTACTGTTGCCGATGACATATTGCCAACGGATTCGCGCCGCATGCTCATGAAGAGGCGCAATTGCCACGAAATCGCATGACGTCAAGCTTCGCAATCGTTCTAACTCTCTTAACAAAGTTGCATCGTCTATCGCCATTTGGGCCACCTCCGTTTTGACGCAGCAGTGCACAATTTCCATGCTTATCATTGTAAATGTTTGTTTCCGTCTTGTAAGTCAGGGAAAACCCTGATTTCCCTATCAGGATTTCCTTACTAAATCGCTAGGGGAATCCTGATTCCTGCTGTGATTTTCCTCACAGAAGATAGGGATTATTTCCTTCAAAGATCAGGTGAACCCCCGATAACCAACATGAACCAAAGACGTTATGATAGAGATAATAACGAACGTCGAGGAGTTGGTCCCTATGGTTTTGAAGGATGCAAGAACACCTACAGGCATCATGAATTTCTTTTCTGAGGAAAATTTCGATAGACTGCAAAGCATCATGTATCGGAGACACGCAGCAAAGGGAGATTTCTTATTCAGAGAGGGCGATCTCGCAGATCGCTTGTATTACGTTATTCACGGCGGCGTGCGGATTACCAAGCTATCTGAAAATGGCAAAAGCTTCATTCTGTATCTTCATCAAACGGGTGATTTATTCGGTCAGATCGATCCGTTTCAGAACTCTTTGCAGAGTTTCAGCGCCGAAGTGACCGAGGATTGTGAATTTGGTGTCATTCAGCGTAAAGATCTCGAGGTCCTGTTATGGCAGCATGGAGACCTCGCTATTGAATTTATGAAATGGATGGGGCTTATGCACCGTATGACAGAAACGAAATTTCGCGATTTAATGATGTACGGCAAGCCCGGAGCGCTATGTTCATTATTAATACGGTTAAGTAATTCGTATGGTGTACCCGAGGGTGAACATATCCACATTAACTATAAAATAAACAATTCCGAAATGGCTGATATGATCGGCGCAACACGGGAAAGCGTTAATCGCATGTTAAGTGAGATGAAAAAGGAAAATGCCGTAGAGTTTGATCATGGGCAAATTGTCATTAAGAATGTGACGTACCTCCGCGATATCTGCCACTGCGAGAATTGCCCCGTAGAAATTTGCCGCATGTAAGTCCACTCAGTTACTACAATCCTCTTTTTATGAAAAAAAGGATTCTAAATCTGTCAGCACTTTCTCAGCTAAAGGAAAAACAAGCTGTTCCTCCATGGTCAAATGGTCGTTTAATATGAGGCATGCCTGCACGAGATGGCCTGCTGCTTCGGCTAATTGCTTTTGGGCTGCGGCAGGTCTTACTTCCTTACTCATTTCTTGAAAGGATTGGATAAAGGACATACCCAGTTCATGATCTTTTTCAAGTACCCAAAAAGAAGGGAGAATAGAGGGCACGGATTCACGATGAAAGTAGCCTGACAGGAACGGAAATAAGTCATGCTCTTCCCATTCCGAATGTCGCTCCAGCATCTTCACAAATAAAGAAGTCTGTTTTCTGAGATCTTGAACCAACGCTATTCCCCTTACGGGGTCATCCACAAGAATGACTTCCTTCGCCCCCGCTTCTATTACCCTCAGTCTGTTCCTCAATTCTTCATGCTCTGCCACTAACCGATCTGTCGCATATTCAAGCTCCACTGGATTTGAAGATGCGATCCCTGATATAGGCATTGTGGAATTAATCGCCATACAAATCCCCTCCTTTGCTCCTCGAGATGGTCTCCCCCCTATTCCCTACCAAGTAACAAACCCTTTCGAACCGGGAGCTGGATTCACGATCATATCCATCAGCGGAATCGTGTACGCAAACAAGATTAAAAGAATCGATACCGTGATCCATATCCGCCAACGATCCAAATAGGCTGGTGTTGCCTCAGCTGATTCCATCGCTTCGGCAATCGGATACTCCGTTTCCCCTTTTGGCGCACACAGCAGGGCTATGACATTATAAATCATCAGCAGAACACCGATAAATAATACCGTTCCACCAATCGCCATGAACACATAATACGGCACCCAGCCCGCTGCTGCTGCACTTCCTTCATAGTCCGTGAACGCGGTCCGCCTTGGTGCGCCGAACAATCCGACTAGATGCATAGCACCTGACATGAGGAACATGCCCACACACCAGATGATCGTTTGAATGATCCCTAATGTATGCATACGGGTCGTTAACACACGCCCAGTAACAGCTGGGAGTAACCAATACGTAATCCCGAAGAACGTAAGTGCCACACTTGTCGCCACCGTCAGGTGAAAATGCCCGGTTACCCATAGTGTGTTGTGTACAACCGCGTTCATTTGATTACTGGCATTAATTAATCCGCCTGCACCAGCAGGTATGAAAATGAGCATGCCCATAAAAGGTGCGAAGAATCGCACATCCTTCCAAGGCAGCTTTTTCACCCAGCCAAATAACCCTTTTGCCCCAAGCGCACGACCATTCAGTTCAAAGGTTGCAAATAAAGAGAATGCCGTCATCAGCGATGGAACAACCACCATAAAGGTCAGGATGACCTGCAAGTATTTCCAAAAAGAGCTGATGCCTGGCTCCATTAATTGATGGTGAAAGCCTACCGGAATCGAGAATAGTAATAAGAGAATGAAGGAAAGTCGCGCGAGTGCGTCGCTGTAAATTTTGCCTCCGATGATTTTGGGAATGATGACATACCAGCACATATACGCCGGCATTAGCCAGAAATAGACCAACGGATGACCGAAGTACCAGAACAACGTGCGGCTAAGCATCACATTAATCGTTTCTATCCAACCGAAAGACCAGGGAATTAACTGAATCAATACCTCTGCCGCAACCCCGATGGTGGCAATTTGCCACATCAGAAAAGTCACGACAGACATAAAAGCAAATAGCGGCGACAGCTTGCCTTCATGCGTTCTTTTCCAATATTTATATTGATAGAAAATACCCCAACCACTAATCCAGCTCCCTACCACAAGCAAGGCTAATCCGATATAAAAGTAGGGGGATGCTTTCATTGGCGCATAGAACGTATATAGAACGCTCGCCTTCCCCGTTAACACCATCGCAACACCAAGTGCGGTCCCCGCAGTCATGAGGGCAAATCCAGCCCACCCCATACGATGAACCACCGGAAGCAGTTTGCCCCCAAGGGTATAGGAGACGCCAGAATAAATAAAGCCGATGATAAAATACGTTGTAAACACGATGGCCATCAACACCCCGTGAGCTGTCAGCAGCTCGTAATAGCCGATGTTATAGGGTAATTTAATCGTCCCGCTTTTCACCATGGTCTGCAGAAGTCCTGCAATACCGCCGATGAGCAGCGCGATGAATGCCACAAGGACATGAGCGACAACCAGTTTGCCATCTTTAAGATCAAATTTAGGAGCCAACTTCTCGCTATGTTCACGTATCACGCTGTCTTCCACCTTTCTGTACACCTAGACTACTTCACAATAATCGTTGTTTTCATATACTCGTGTGCACCGCCGCAATATTCATTGCACAGAATCAGATACTCACCTGGCTTCGTAAACGTGTGACTGACATGACTAACTTCACCCGGAACAATCATCATGTTCACGTTCGTACCCGGGATAGCAAAGCCATGTACCACATCTTGACTTGTCACGACAAAGTTGATCGTTGCACCTAATGGAATCTCCATCTTGTCTGGTGCATACCCGAACGTAAATGCCGTCATGACCGCCTCATAGACATTGTTGCCGATTGGATGGAGCCCTGGCTTATCGAAAGGCGCAGTTTCTGTCACCTTGGCAGGATCAATCTGATGATGATGCGCACTTGGCGGCTTGGCTCCTATGGCAAATGCGGAAACCCCTAGCACGCCTAGAAATACAAACAACATGACGATCCCAATGGTTAGCCAGATTTTTTCGAGTTTATGGATATGCATATGCGAGTCCCCTTTACTGTCTAGATATAAATAGAAGAAATACCGCGACCCAACTGATCACTAAGAAGAGTCCTACTAACAACACCGAGGCGAACGTACCCAGCAAGGAAGGCTCTGGTTTATGATCTGTTCCGTCAGATACTTGTGCATGCTTGTGATGACTATCCATACCAATCACCCCCTACTATGTAAACGTCTTGCACTTATTTTAAGAAAATCAACTTGCGTTTACAGTGACTTTTATCACGATTGGCAATCAGAATCATGAATAATTCGTTACTTCCACTGCGTATCTAAGTGCTTCATGATCTGGTAGTCCTCCGGGGTCTTCATCTGAGACACAAACCTCAAGTCAATCCCATTTTCAAGCAAAAAATGATCCCCTAACTCACTCCAAAAAACATGGTTCAGCAGTGCGGAAACCGAGGTTTGCCCTTGTTGTAAGAGACGTCCGATGTGCGGCGCGCAAGCGCGATCATAAATGCCGTGCAAGGGATGCACGCTACCTGCTACCAAGGGGACAACGGATTCAAATCCATCTCGTTTTCTTTGCCATAACAATTGAGCAGCTGAGCTGGATATGAAGGGCATATCGCACCCGACGACCCAGACGGAAGCATGTTTAGCTAGGGATAATGCGGCATGCATGCCGCCAAGGGACCCCTGTCCCCTGAAAAAATCCGTAATAATTCGGACCGAACGGTCTACCTTGTTTAGATAGGGCTTAGGATCATTGGTTACAACAATCAATTCATCACATATGTCACTCATACAATCTAGCTGCCGGACAATGAGCGGCTTCCCTCCAAATGGCAGCAATGCCTTCAGTTCTCCGTTCATTCGACGGTTTGCTCCACCAGCTAAAATAACTCCTGAAAGCATACCCATCACTTCTCCTTTTTCTACATCCTGTACCTGTCACTCTAGCCCAAAAAAGATGATCTGTAAGTGAAAAATGTCACACGCCATACACAACAAAAAAACCTATTTTCCTCTCAACGACAGAGAAAAGAATAGGTTTATCAAAATTTTACATGGGAGGCAGACCTCATCTGAGTTTCGTTTTTAAATGGCATACCTCTAAAAGCTTATCAAACCATCTGTGCAGGTAAGGAAGAATCATATGATCCACACCAAATTTTCCTGCATTCGCCCCAGCTGCTATAATAATGAACCCGAGGAGCACTAACCATGGATTCGAGCTAACCGTACCAGCAAACATATACATGAAGTTCATCAATAAGCCGAAGAAAATCGCTGCCGTTGTCAAAGCACCAAGCAGTAACCCCACACCAACCAAGAGCTCACCCCAAGGAACCAGCACGTTAAACCATCCTACATGCGGAAGCGCGACATTTTTCAAGAAAGCCACATAATTGGCATAAACCAGATCCGTCGTACCACTTTCTAGAACTGGTTTTGCAATGGCTCCTTTCAGATAACCTGCAGCGTCGAAGGCTTTATCACCTGTGATTTTGTGCCATCCAGCTATCATCCATTCCCAACCAACATACAAACGAATGATTGTCAAAAGTATTGCAGCGTAATTATTTTCCCTTACCCATTTCATCATTTCAACCAACTCCTTCGTCCTTTATGATTTCATTATAGATCGAAGGAAATCGCGTGTATGTGAGATAAGTCACTCTGAACACATAACTTTATAATAAATACTCAACTAAATTCGCGCCTGCGAGGTAAGGCAAACCATAGCCCGTCGAGCCAAGCTAGCTCCTGTTCTGTTAACTTATCCATGTCAGCAGCACGCAGGCTCGCGTCCAATTGCTCCGCGCGACTCGCACCTATGATAGCGGAAGTGATTCCTGGTTGCTGTGTAACCCATCGCACAGCCGTCGTTGCTGGATCAAAGTTACGTTCTTGGCACCAGGCCTGGTACTTTTCCACTGCGCTAAACTGTGCCTCTTGCCAATACCGTTCCTGATACAAAGAACCCGCATTGTTTCCGAGTCCAAAACGAGAGCCCTCTTCCACACTTGCATTATTCCTGTAGCGGCCCGTCAACATGCCACCCGCAAGTGGGTTGTAACTGATAATGCCAAGCCCCTCATCAAGGGCCATTGGAACCAAGTCTTCCTCAATCATTCGAAACAAAAGATTGTAGCGAGGCTGAATGCTCGCTAGACGTACATAATTTTTTCTGTCAGCAATTCCGTTAGCTTTCGCCACTTGCCAAGCTCGCCAATTGGATACACCTACGTAGCGAACTTTGCCTTGCGTGGTGAGATCGTCGAACGCACGTAAAATTTCATCCATAGGTACGCTAGGGTCAAATTGATGAGCTTGATAGAGGTCAAGATAGTCTGTTTTTAGGCGACGGAGGCTCTCTTCGACGGCTGTTATAATATGCTTCCTGCTCAACCCACGATCATTCGCACCAGGCCCCATCGCACCGAAACACTTCGACGCTAACACCACTTTGTCTCGTTTATGCTCTAGCCATTCCCCAATAATCGACTCGGTTGCACCAGCGATATCATAAGAAGCCCTCCCAATGGGATACACATCTGCCGTATCAATAAAACTCACTCCAGCGTCGAACGCCTTATCAAGTATTTCGAACGAGGTTTTTTTGTCTGCCTGATTGCCAAATGTCATCGTGCCCAGACAGAGATTCGTTACTTTTAATCCTGAATTTCCTAAAGATCGAATTTCCACAATAAGCACCGCTTTCCCACGTTATAGTTATTTTTCGATCGAGAAAACTTCTTTTGCAACCGTCAGGGCGGACATTGCCTTCGGCCAACCTGCATAGAAAGCAAGGTGAGTCATAACTTCGATTAGTTCTTCTTCTGTAAGACCGTTTTGTTTCGCTAAGTTTAAATGATTTTTCAATTGTTGCGAATTTCCACCAGTAATTAAACTAGATATTGTTATTAAACTGCGATCTCGCGGCGAAAGCTCTTCACGCTTCCATATATCTCCGAATAAAACATCATCGGTTAATTCAACAATCTTTGGTGCAAAATCTCCGAAGTTTTTCTGTGCAACCGTTAATTCTTTTGTAGAATCTGACATGAATTCCCCTGCTTCCACTTGTGATCTCAACCATGCTTAATTTAATTATGCAATGAATCAAAAAGAAACCGATATCCTGATCATCTTAAATGTTTGCCTATTTCTCTCACTCGAAAGAATACTTATACATTTACTTGCTCCGTATTAACGGGTTCTTGGTCGTAGGTTTCCTTCAATCGCTTCATGTCTGCTTTGGGAGGATAACCAAACATGCGAGCATATTCGCGGCTAAATTGAGATGCACTTTCGTAACCTACCCGGTAGGCAACCTCAGAAGCATCCACCAATTCTGTTAATAATAGACGCCTGGCTTCCTGCAATCGGATCTGTTTTTGAAATTGAAGTGGGCTCATTGCAGTAATTTCTTTAAAGTGTCTATGTAACGAGGAAATACTCATATTCGCTATTTCGGCAAGTTCTTCAATTCGTAAGGGGTTGTCATAGTTGTTCATGACTTGTTCAATAGCAACTTTGATTTGATGGGTTGAGCTTCCTTCCATGACAAGCTGCTCTAGAATCATCCCATTCCGACCTTGCAGCACCCGATACAGAATTTCCTTCGTAAATAGTGGAGCAAGTACCGGAATATCTTTCGGACTATCCAGCAAACGAGCCAACCTAATGACCGAATCTAACAAAGATGATTCGATTTGGCTGACAAACATAGCTCGCTTCGGAGTTTGTTTGGGATCAACACGAAATTCAGTATCATGTAGAAGCTCTAAGATTTGACTCGGTGTAAATTCAAGTTTGAAACCCAAGTATGGAACATCGGGAGTGGCATCAGTGACTTGTGCGGTAACGGGTAAATGAACGGATGCAACAAGGTAATCAGCAGGACTGTACCTAAACCGTTCCTGGGCCAGCCAAACTTCCTTCTCTCCTTGAACTACCATACAAAAAGATGGCTTGTAAACACCATGGGTTTGTCCAGCTGCATGCGAGACACGCATGAAAAATAAGGAAGGAATAGCCGTGGGGTGAACACCGTCCTTTTGTGCAAAGTGCTCTATGATTTTGGCGAGTTCCTTCTGCTGGTTAGTGATGGTTTCAGACATTACATTCTCCTTGTCCCTATTTTTATAATTTGATTATAATCCATAATTGTCTGTAACATAAGTCGTTGTGAGAGGATTAGGCAAACATTTGGCATGAATGGGATAACGGTTTCTTTGTCATCTGGTGCATAATAAGTAAGAAAATATGGGAAATACGACATCACTTAAAATGGAGGAATATATATGCACAAAGTAATTTTGAACAATGGTGTTGAGATGCCAATACTCGGTTTTGGTGTATTTCAGATGACAGATCAAAGTGAATGTGAACAAAGCGTTTATGACGCTATTATGGCGGGCTATCGACTGATTGATACAGCCGCCTCTTATCTTAATGAAGCAGCAGTTGGCAATGCGATCAAGCGGAGTGGCGTGGCAAGAGAAGAATTATTCATTACTACGAAGCTTTGGGTTCAAGATGCTGGTTATGAGCGCACACTTCAAGCATTTAAGAATTCACTGGAAAGATTGCAATTGGATTATTTGGATTTGTATTTAATTCATCAGCCATTCGGTGATGTGCATGGTTCTTGGCGCGCTATGGAGGAATTGTATCGTGAAGGAAAAGTCCGCGCTATTGGCGTTAGTAACTTCCATGAGGATCGTCTCATTGATTTGATCCTTCATAATGAAATCGTTCCTGCTGTAAATCAGGTTGAAACGCATCCCTTCCACCAACAAATTGACAATGCAACATTCATGCAAGAACATAATGTTCAGATCGAATCCTGGGCGCCTTTTGCTGAAAAGAAAAATAACTTATTCCAGAATGAGCTTTTGGTATCCATAGCTGAAAAGCATAAGAAATCCGTTGCTCAAGTGGTTCTACGTTGGTTAACACAAAGAGAAGTCGTTGTAATTCCCAAATCTGTTCGTAAAGAAAGAATCATCGAAAACTTTAGCATTTTTGATTTTGAATTAAGCCACGAGGACATGGCGTCGATAACTACGTTAGATACGAAACAAAGCCTATTCTTTTCACATCGCGATCCTGAAATGGTGAAATGGATCGGCAACCGTAAACTTGATATTTAAGATGTGATAATTTCAAAAGATCATCGACAGGTTCTGTTTACGGCAAAAGAGCGGGGAATAGTAAAGGGCTGCCATCCGGCAGCCCTTTAGATCTGTAACTACTGAAACCTAGATTATTTTCGACTACCTGATACTTCGAAAGGTTCTATGTGAATATGCACATACGATATGTTATGAAGTTCATGCATTCTATTTTCAATATGCTCGGTAATATCATGGCTTTCACTTACGTTAAGCTCATGATCTACACCAATGGTCACATCGACCAGTTTATTGTTACCATGGATACGGGCTTTGATATCAATGACCTTCTCCACCCCAGGGACGGCACGAATCGTTTGTTTAATAGTTTGAAGTTCAGCATCATCAAACCCATCCGTAAGGGCATGCGTAGAATCTCGGAAAATATCCCACGCTGTTTTACAAATAATACCCCCAACTAGTAAAGCCGTTAATGTGTCAATCCAAGGTAAACCAAATTGTGAACCAACGATACCAACAAAGGCACCCATACTGACAAAGGCATCCGATCGATTATCTTGTGCTGCTGCCATCATCGCTTTACTGTTTATTCTCCTTGCAAGACGAACATTATATACATATACAAAGTACATAACCATCGCGCAAAAAACAGCCGTCCATGCGGCAACCATATCGGGAGACTCGATATTCGGAGTCCGAAACTTAATGAATGCTTGATAGAGAACTTGAATTCCTACCGCAAACATAATAAAAGAAGCGATTAAAGCCGCTACCGTTTCTGCCCGATAGTGACCGTATCGGTGGTCTTTATCCGGTGGTTTTCGGGATATTTTTAACCCTACTAGAACTGCAATTGAAGCGATAATGTCTGTAGCGTTATTTAAACCATCCGCGGAAAGCGCCTCGGAATTTGTTATGTAACCTATGGTTAATTTTAAGGCCGATAAGCATATATAAGCAATT
This sequence comes from Paenibacillus qinlingensis, assembly GCF_013204845.1. GTDB lineage: Bacteria > Bacillota > Bacilli > Paenibacillales > NBRC-103111 > Paenibacillus_E > Paenibacillus_E qinlingensis. The sequence goes on along the minus strand of NZ_JABMKY010000023.1, from coordinate 1,282 downwards.
ATACTTAACCAAGCACCCTTTTCACCTTGCTTGATGTCATCATATAAATTTTCTATTGTTTCCACCCCGCTATCCATGTCGAACACAATCATACTCGACACTACACGTGTGGGTCTAGAGAAACAGTGTTGTCCACGTCCTTAATAGTAGGTTCCCATCAACTAATTTGCATCAGGTGAAAAGTATAGGCATGATTCAAGTTTTCTACTTTAAAAATCTTAGTTAAAAACCCGTTTGAACGCTTCCCCTTAACCATGCCCTTCCGCATCTCGATTCAGAGAAAACGTCTGAATTTGCTGTAAAATCAAATCGCACGCGCTGATTAACATGATCATATACGTGCAAAAAGCCAGCAAACGCAAGGGTTTGCTGGCTACTGCATGAAAGAATCAAAAAAAAGCCTTCTACGAAGGCTTCATTATTCGCAACTTATCAAAAGGGTACTCTATCTAGGTGAACTCATTCATGAAAGGAACTGGGGATCAAGGATTTGAACCTTGGCATGACGGAGTCAAAGTCCGTTGCCTTACCGCTTGGCTAATCCCCAATGTAAGAGATGGAGGCTGATGGATTCGAACCACCGAACTCGAAGAGAGCAGATTTACAGTCTGCCGTGTTTAGCCACTTCACTAAGCCTCCACGTTAAAAAGCTTTACCAAGCCCCGAAAAAGTAATCCGTGTTGCTACAAAAGCTTCACTCCACTTTTTTGAGTACTATGGTGCCGTCGAGAGGACTTGAACCCCCAACCTACTGATTACAAGTCAGTTGCTCTACCAGTTGAGCTACAACGGCTTATTTGATTTAGCAATGGCGGAGAGAGAGGGATTCGAACCCTCGCACCACTTACGCAGTCTAACCCCTTAGCAGAGGGTCCCCTTATAGCCACTTGGGTATCTCTCCATATTAATAAGTAGCGGCAGAGGGGCTCGAACCCCCGACCTTACGGGTATGAACCGTACGCTCTAGCCAGCTGAGCTACGCCGCCAAATTATATAAATCATATTCATTCGAGTGCTCTACCAAAGAAATATGGTGGGCCCTAGTGGACTCGAACCACCGACCTCACCCTTATCAGGGGTGCGCTCTAACCAGCTGAGCTAAGGGCCCCTATTCAATTAATTCATCGATAGGCGGCAAAAAAAATACCCACTAGGGGTATTCTGCTTGGCAACGTTCTACTCTCCCAGAACCCTGCGGTTCAAGTACCATCGACGCTGGAAGGCTTAACGGTCGTGTTCGAGATGGGAACGCGTGGATCCCTTCCGCCATCATCACCAAACA
>NZ_JABMKY010000022.1 GCF_013204845.1 Paenibacillus qinlingensis | reverse complement strand
TGTTTGGTGATGATGGCGGAAGGGATCCACGCGTTCCCATCTCGAACACGACCGTTAAGCCTTCCAGCGTCGATGGTACTTGAACCGCAGGGTTCTGGGAGAGTAGAACGTTGCCAAGCAATTGAAAGAGTCTTACTTGGAAAACTCCAGGTAAGGCTTTTTTTGCATTCAGCCTAGTGTCACCTGAATTAAGGCTATCCTCCTGGGTAACCATTAACTGTATTTCCTACAGCTAATTTCAGCGAATTACTCTGTAAAATTGATTTAGATGGAAAACCTACATCTAATAACAACGGATTTCGGCATTTTAACCAGTTCAACCGAAATTAAAAGCACAAAATCCATCTATTTCGATGATTGTGGCAAATGTAGCGAAAATAACTGTACAAAATCCATTTAAGTGTGAGGAGTGGAGAAAAACCTTTTGATGGTGGAACGGAGCGAGGGGGAGGAGAATGGAGAGGAATAGTAGTGGTTGAGTTAGTTTGGGAGATAACGAAATGTGGTGGAGAGTAAAGTAGCTGAGAAGTAGTCAAGGGTGTTGGATGATACGTCAAGCCAATTCCCAAGATTTCAAAGAAATTTTGTTATTTTCACAAAAATATAAGGAGAATCCCTAATAAAGGCTTCATTTTATAATACAATAAGGGTTAGTTTACTTCTTAGGAGAAGCAACGATGAAATGGGAGTGGTACATAGTGGAAAACGCCTATGTTCAGATAGGGACGGCGATGTTTCGGACGGGGATTTTGGGATATGGCGGCGGGCCGTCAATTGTGCCATTAATTCGGTATGAAGCGGTGACGCGTTTTAAGTGGATGAAGGATGAGGAGTTCATGGAGGTGCTGGCGATTGCGAATACGCTCCCGGGACCGATTGCGACGAAGCTGGCAGGTTATCTAGGTTATCGGTTGAAAGGCGGATGGGGTGCGCTGCTTGGTGTTTTGGCGCATATTCTGCCTACTTGCGTGGCGATGGTGGGGTTGTATTCGTTTATTACGTTCTTTAGTACGTCGCATGTAATCAAGGGGATGATCGCAGCGGTTGTGCCGATTGTCGCGGTCATGCTAGGCGTGATGGCGTATGAGTTTGGCGAGAAAGCAATCAAGGGGTTAGGCTGGCCGGCGGGGGTTACTTTTTTCATCATAGCCTTCCTGCTGCTACAACCTTTATCGGTGCACCCAGCTATCGTGATATTCATGTTCCTTCTATATGGAGCCTTCCATCATAAGCTAAAGGACAAGTGGACGAAGAGTAAGAAGACGCTTGGCAAAGGTGATGGCGTATGATGGATTGGTGGCATTTGCTCGTTAGTTTCTTTCTGGCCAATGTATTTGGCTATGGCGGCGGTCCTTCGTCAATCCCGCTGATGTTCCAAGAGATCGTGACGAATCACAATTGGATGAACAGCAGTGAGTTCTCCAATATGTTAGCGCTGGGGAACGCGCTGCCAGGACCGATCGCGACGAAAATCGCCGCGTATGTTGGCTACCAAATCGGCGGCTGGTTCGGCGTGCTGATTGCGGTGGCGGCAACGGTGGTTCCGTCGATTATTGCACTCATCATTTTGCTGAATATGCTGCAGAAATACAAGCAATCCCCTGTGATTAAAGGCATGACTCTGCTGGTTCAGCCTGTGATTGCGATCATGATGGTGCTGGTCACTTGGAGCAGCTTGGTGGAGTCGACGAAAGCGATTGGGTATCTGCAGTTTTTTGGGATCGCCGCGGTGGCCTTTTATTTGATCCAAATGCGTAAAATACATCCTGCTTTTGTGATTCTTGCGGGGTTCGTATATGGTGGGATTTTTCTGTCCACGTAATTGAATCTGACATATGTTTGGCGCTAAGCACAAAGCTTGCGCCTCTTTTCGTTACGAGACCAAACTTGGCGTCATGTTTATTGACGCTGAAGATTGGAGGACCTTATAGTGATGAAAGAGGGATATACTTATCAGATCGGCTATATCGTTTTCATGAAACAGCAAATCCCTAGTTGGGGTTTGCTGTTTTGTTGTAACGGGGTGAGAGTAGTAGGGATTTGCGGTTTCTCGAGGTGGAGAGTAGTAGGGAGATCCTGTTGTGTCATATCAAAGCGAGTAGATATTGTCTAACGGAATAAGGAGGTCGGGGACCTATGCGTACACATGAGAAAGATGCCGTTGAGATGGTCCAAATCGTCAAGCAGTTCGGTTCTGTGCTGGCGAATGATGAGGTGGATTTCAGAGCGAAGGCTGGGGAGATTCATGCGCTGCTAGGCGAAAATGGTGCGGGCAAGAGCACGATGATGTGCATGCTGTCCGGCGTATACCGGCCGACGAGCGGGGAGATTTACATACATGGCGAGCAGGTGCGCATTCGCTCACCGAAGGATGCGATGAAGCTGGGGATCGGCATGGTGTTTCAGAACTTTCGCCTCGTGCAGACCCTGACGGCTGCTGAGAATATTGTGCTTGGTGAAGCTGGCTCTTACTGGCGCGGCCCCAGCTGGTTGTCGAAGAAATCGGAGGAAATCGAGGCGATTTCGAAACATTTTGGGCTGCTGTTTCCTGTAGATCGGCCCATCTGGCAGCTATCTGTTGGCGAGCAGCAGCGAGTGGAAATTGTAAAGACGCTCTATCGGGGAGCGGATTTTATTATTTTGGATGAGCCAACGTCAGTGTTGACACCGGGAGAGGTTGATCTCCTTTTTGAGACGCTGGACCGGATGAAAAAGGAAGGCAAAACAGTCATTATGACGACGCATAAGCTCAAAGAGGTGATGTTCGCGGCGGATCATATCTCGGTCATGCGTAAGGGCAAGATGATTGCGACAATGGCGAAATCGGAAACGAGCGAGCGTGAGCTGGCTCAGTTGATGGTGGGCGAGATGAGCTTAACGACCCGGGCGCAGTTGAAAGCGAAAGTGATTGGCAAGCCAATGCTCACGGTGAAAGGGCTTGATGTGTATGCGGACCACGGACGCAAGGTGCTGGATGGGCTTCATTTTGAGATAAATGAAGGGGAGATTGTCGGTGTTGCAGGCGTCTCCGGGAACGGGCAGAAGGAGCTGGCAGAAGTGCTGACAGGGCTGCGTGTTTGGAAGCAGGGGGAGGTCCATTTTGACGGAAAGATGATGAGGAATGGTTCGGTTCGGGGAGCGATTGAGCTTGGGATCGGCCACGTCCCGGAGAATCGTATGCGCAGCGGCCTTGCGGGAAGTTTGGACTCGGTGGATAATCTGTTGTTCAAAACATACCGCTCCTCGGAACGGTCGAGGTTTGGTTTGCTGCGGACAGGGAGTAATCGGAGTTGGTCTCAGCGGTTGGTCGAGATGTTCGATGTGAAAACGTCGGGGATTGATTCGCCCGTTCAATTCATGTCGGGTGGGAATCAGCAGAAGCTGCTCCTTGCCAGGGAAATTGATCAAGGTCCTAAGCTTATGATTGCGGTACATCCGACACAGGGACTCGATGTAGGTGCGTCGGAGGGTGTGTATCAACTGCTGGAGGATTTGCGAAGCAAGGGGCGCTCTGTGCTGCTGATTTCGGAGGATCTGGATGAAGTGTTGCAGCTAGCTGACCGTATTCTGGTCATGTATGACGGGCGCATTGTCGGGAATTTGCCGAGGGAAGCGGCGAGCCGCGAGCATATCGGGATACTGATGACGGCGGGATCGGAGGAGGATGCAGGATGAGTGAACAACGAACAGCAGGCAGCATTCCCATCGAAAATAAAGTGCCAAAACGCGGAGTGGGGTTCCGGTTGCCGTATCGTTTGGAAATCGATCCCGCAGGGGCGAATAGTCCTTGGTGGGTCACGATTATCGCCATCTTATTGGCGTTGGTGGCTTGTGGGATTTTTATGGCGTTGAATGGGATGAATCCGTTCATGGTTTACAGCAAAATGGTGAAGGGAGCCTTCGGCTCCACCTTTGGATTGACAGAAACACTAGTGAAGGCGATACCTCTGCTCCTTTGCGGGCTGGGCGTGTCGATTGCCTACCGCATCTCCGTTTGGAACATCGGTGCTGAAGGCCAGTTTGTGGCAGGGGCGATGGCGGCGACGGCGATTACGGTATATTTGCCACATCTGCCGATGTACCTCTCGATTCCAGCTATGATGGTCGCGGGCATTGTGGCCGGCGGTCTCTGGGGATTGCTGACGGCGATACCACGGAACTATTTTCAGGTAAACGAACTCATTACCTCGTTGATGCTAAACTATGTGGCGTTGCTGGCGCTGAACTATGTGGTTTTCGGGCCGTGGAAAGATCCCAAAGGTTTTAACTTTCCAGGATCTCCGATGTTCACGGTTGCGCAGTCCTTGCCTACCTTTGGTACAACGCGGCTGCATGTGGGGTTGATTTTTGCCATTATCGCTGTGCTGATCTATGCTTTCGTCGTCCGTTATACACGCTGGGGCTATGAGCTGAGATTGATTGGTGCTAATAGTGAGGCGGCTAAAAATGCTGGCATTCGTATTTCCAGACATGTCCTGCTGGTAATGGTAATTAGCGGCGGATTGGCGGGGCTTGCTGGCATGGGGGAAGTGTCTGGCGTAGCGCACCGTCTCCTGTACGGGATTTCTCCTGGGTATGGGTATACGGCTATTATTGTGGCTTGGCTGGCGAAGCTGAATCCGATCGGGCTTGTGGTTGCTTCTGTGCTTTTTGGTGGGCTCATTGTTGGCGGGTATAGTGTGCAAACGATTGGGCTTCCCTCTTCCATTTCCTCGATGATTCAAGGAGCGATTTTGTTCTTTCTCATTGCTGGGGGGATGGCGGGGAAATTCCGTATTCGTCGGAACGGTTGAGAGAGTTAGGATGATGCGGATTGGCGCGAGAAATGTTGGGCAAGTCGGGGAGACAGAGAGTAGCAATTTTATTTAACGTTGTTAATGAACGGGGGTGTAAGAGATGGATACGATCACACAAATCATTGTTTCGGCGATCTCTTCGGGTACACCGTTGCTTTTGGCCGTATTGGGAGGCATCTTGATCGAAAGATCCGGTATCATGCAGCTTGGCGCTGAGGGCTTGATGTTAATGGGGGCGGTGACTTCGTGCCTCGTTTTTATACATACAGGAAGTTTAGTGCTGGCTATTGTATGCGTGCTCGCGGTGAGCGGGGTGCTCGGAGTACTTCATGGTTTCTTATGCGTTACGCTGCATGCAAATCAGGTAGTATGCGGGTTGGCGATGACGATATTCGGTGCTGGGCTTAGTGCGTATTTAGGGAAGCCTGTGAGTGGTCAGCCACTTGTGGGTGCGGTACCGAAGGTCGATATGCCGTGGCTGGAGCCTGTGCCGGTGATTGGCAAAATTTTTGCCCATATGGATTTGTTTACATGGTTAAGTTTCGGGCTCGTGCTGGCTATGCACCTGTTTATCCATCGTACCTCATGGGGGCTTCATCTTCGCGCAGTTGGGGATAATCCGGCTACGGCGGATGTGATGGGGATCCCCGTGATCGCGTTTCGCTACGGCTGCATTGTTGTGGGTTCGATGCTGATCGGGGTTGGCGGGGCCGATTTGTTACTTGTCTACACACCAACTTGGAACGAGGGGATGACCTCGGGTCGCGGTTGGATTGCGGTGGCGCTCATTATTTTTGCGAGGTGGAATCCGATTCGTGCGCTCGTGTGTGCGTATTTCTTCGGCGTCTTGGATAGTTTGGGGTTCCGTGTGCAACTGATCGGCAGTCATATTCCTTCTTACTTTCTGAAAATGATTCCGTACGTCGTCACCATCCTGGTGCTGATGTTCCTCGGTTGGCGGAATAAAAATAAGCCATCTGGTGCGCCTGAGGCGCTCGGTGTGCCTTATATACGTGAGCAGAGATTTTAAGGACTAGACAGTGGAATACAGCAGGAAGAATGAGAAAACTAGGAGGGCAAAATATGAGTGAATTTGAGGTTCACATTCCTTATTTGAAAAGATGTGTAGAGCTTTCTGTACAGGCTAGAGAAGCTGGTAATACGCCGTTCGGTTCGTTGCTTGTGGGGCCGACTGGCGAAATTTTGCTGGAGCATGGCAATGTTGAGATTACTGAATCGAACTGTACAGGGCACGCGGAAACGATGCTCATGGAGGTAGCTTCCAAGCGATACAGCAAGGAAGATCTGTGGGCGTGTACGTTGTACACTTCAACGGAACCGTGCGCCATGTGCGCGGGTGCCATATATTGGGGCAACGTGGGGCGCGTGATCTTTGGCATGTCGGAAGCCATGCTTGCAGGGCTGACGGGGGACAATGAGCAGAATCCGACGTTGATGCTGCCTTGTCGTGAGGTTTTTGCCAGAGGGAACAAGCCGATCCAGGTGATCGGTCCTGTTCCTGAGGTTGTGGAAGCGGCAATCGCTGCGCATAGTGGGTACTGGGATTGAAATAGGGAAAGCCATCAGGATGTTTGTTGTTCTGATGGCTTTTTTGCGTGGGTTGGAGGTTGTGGAAGCAGGCCCTTCGGAGGGCTGGGGGGAGGGCTCCGTGGCTTCGATGTTGTATTTGGTACAACATTATGGAGTGCTTTTGCCCTGAAATAGGGGTGAGGTTGTATTCTGTACAACATTTTCGGCGAAATTTACCTGAAATGAACTGAATTGAAGAATAATTTTGTACGTTATGCAACTTGTGAAGTGATTTAGCTTGTTTAAGGACTCCTAAGTTGTATGAAATACAACATTGGGAGGAGGTTGGGAGAGGAGTGAAGGTGAGGAGTTGAAGTTGGGTTGGAGGGTAGGGAGTAGAAGGTTGGCAAGTGGAAGGTGAGAAGTGGGAAGTTGGGGTGGAGGGTAGAGAGTAGGAGGTCGGCAAGTAGAAGGTGAGGTGTGAAAGTTGAGTTGGAGGGTAGGGAGTAGAAGGTTGGCGACTAGAAGATGAGGAGTGGGAAGTTGGAGTGGAGGTTAGGGAGTAGAAGGTCGGCAAGTAGAAGGTGAGGAGTGAAAGTTGGGTTGGAGGGTAGGGAGTAGAAGGTTCGCAAGTGGAAGGTGAGAAGTGGGAAGTTGGGGTAGAGGGTAGAGAGTAGGAGGTCGGCAAGTAGAAGGTGAGGAGTGAAAGTTGAGTTGGAGGGTAGGGAGTAGAAGGTTGGCGAGTTGGAGGTGAGAAGTGGGAAGTTGGGGTGGAGGGTAGGGAGTAGGAGGTCGGCAAGTAGAAGGTGAGGAGTGAAAGTTGAGTTGGATGGTAGAGAGTAGAAGGTTGGCAAGTTGGAGGTGAGGAGTGAAAGTTGAGTTGGAGGTTAGGGAGTAGAAGGTTGGAACGTAGAAGGTGAGGAATGGGAAGTTGGGGGGCAAGGTAGGGAGTAGAAGGTTGGCAAGTAGAAGATGAGGAGTAGAAAGTTGGAGTGGAGGTTAGGGAGTAGAAGGTTGGCAAGTGAAAGCCGAGGACAGAAAACTTGTTGTGGAGGAGGTAGATTGTGGAGTAGATAAGCAGTTCGCTTAATGCTGGTATGGACAGGGCACGAAGCCCTGCCAGCCGCCTATTTTAGCAAAAATACAAAAAAAGTTAACGATGTTATGAAAGATTACAAACTTCTTTCATATAAATTGACCCATAGGGATGGCGCAATTACAATGAAACAAATCTTGGAAGAGAATGCATGGCATTTAAGGCGGAAATCGAGGTGTCGGGGCTATGAAGATCACACGGAAGCAAGTCAATGACATGAGTCAAGAAGCGTTCGTTCTAGTGTTTGGTCCGCTGTTTGAGCACTCGACTTGGGTGGCAAAACGGGCTGAAGGATCTCGGCCATTTGCCGACATCAAGGATATGATTATAGCCCTAGAACGAGAGGTAGAGGGGGCTAGCCATGAAGAGCAGCTGGCGTTGCTTCGGGCCCATCCCGATCTGGGGACACGCGTGCGGATGACTGATCACTCTGTCCAAGAGCAGTCAGGTGCTGGTCTCAACCTGTTAACTGCCGAAGAGTACGAAAAGTTTCTTTCTTTAAATAAACAGTACACGGAGCGATTCCAGTTTCCTTTTATCATGGCGGTGAAGGGCCAGACCAAGGACACAATACGCGAGGCGTTAGGTCATCGTATTCAAGGAACTCCTGAAGTGGAGCTGCTTACAGCATTGCAGGAGGTTTGTAAGATTGGGCGATTCCGCCTGGCAGATATCGTGATGAATGAAATGGAGGAGAAAGCGATGGAACAAGCAAAAGGCGCAGAGAGAATTATGTACTACGGGAAAGGTGATGTTTGGGTCTATCGTTCTTATGCCAAGCCACTCACGAATATCACGCTGATTCCGGAATCGGGTTTCACAGGGCGAGATAATGTACTGTTCGGCATGAACATTAAGGTGGCGGTGAGCGGAGAGAAGCTGTTCACCTCATTTAGCGAGGGAGATAACACCAACGTTGTAGCTACGGACTCGATGAAAAACTTCCTTTTACGCAAAGCAGGGGAGTATGAAGGATCTACAGCAGAAGGATTTCTGGCTTTCGCGAGCCGGCTCTTCCTAGAGAAGTATCCATGGATGATGGGGATCAAAATGAGTGCGGATCAGGTAGCATTCGAAACGTTGCCGGTACCGGGTGCCAATGGCTTACAAGCAGGAGATTTGGTGTATCGCTATTCACAAAATGAACACCCAAGCGCATTCGTGGAACTCGTTCGCGTTGCAGATGATATCGTCCTCGCAGACCACTCAGCTGGCATAGCTGATCTAAAACTGATCAAAGTCAAAGGAAGTTCGTTCGCCGGTTTCGTTCGCGATGAATACACGACATTGCCAGAATCATCGGATCGCCCTCTGTTTATATTTCTAGACATCGCATGGACCTATGAATCAGCAGAAGATGCCTTTGATGCCGATCTAGGACGCTATGTAGCGGCTGAGCAAATTCGTGATATTGCGCATACCGTATTCCATGAGCAGCATTCGCCATCGATCCAAAACCTCATCTATCGCATCGGGCAACGTTCGTTACTGCGCTTTCCGCAGTTGAAAGAGATTCGTTTCGAGTCTAACAATCGGACGTGGGAAACGATTTTAGAGGAAGTTTCCGTAGGTGAAGGCAAAGTGTTTACAGAGCCTAGGCCACCGTATGGTTTCCAAGGATTTTCGATGACAAAGCGTGATCTGGAGGGCTTATGAGCGTAGGGATCACATCGCACGTTCTGGATGTAAGCAGCGGCAAGCCAGCAGTTGGCGTGAGAATCGACTTGTTTCGGCTTGAAGGAGGCGTGGCAGAGATGCTTCGCACAGGTGTTACGAATACAGATGGCAGACTGCCAGGGCCGATGCTGAGTGGGGATGATTTTACAAAGGGTACGTATGAGCTTCTCTTTCATGTAGGTGACTACTTCAGAGCGAAGGGTGTGGAGCTTCCAGAACCTGCTTTTCTAGATCAAGTACCGATTCGTTTCGGTGTGGCGAATAAGGGTTTCCATTATCACGTTCCCTTATTAATTGCACCTTGGGGGTACAATACGTATCGCGGGAGTTAGTGTCAAGAAATCAGCGTTAATTGCATAGACAGAGAGCTTCGAGGGAGGGTTTCGTAGGATGAATCGATTGGATCTTATCATTCGCAAAGGGACGGTAGTCCTGCAAGATGAGTGTCGACAGCTGGATATCGGGATACGGAACGGCAAAATTGCAGCATTAGGCGAAAACCTCGTCTTCTCGGAGCAAATACCTGTTTATGAAGCAGAAGGTTTAACGATCCTGCCGGGCATGATTGATGCACATGTTCATTTCAATGAACCGGCTCTTGGTCATTGGGAAGGGTTCGTCACAGGTTCAGCCTCGCTAGCTGCTGGTGGATGCACAACTTACATCGATATGCCACTCAATGGTGTTCCACCTACCGTTCGGCTCAGTGCATTGGAGATGAAATTGGAAGCAGCGGAGGGGCAATCCTATGTTGATTATGCCCTCTGGGGCGGTCTCGTTCCTGGCAATATAGGCGAGCTAGAGGCATTGGCTCAAGCTGGTGTGATTGGTTTTAAAGCTTTTATGTCGGACCCGGGCGGAGAAGGTGAAGATATATTCACGGAAGTGGATGATGAGACGTTAGTTAACGGCATGAAGGAAATTGCACGCTTAGGTCTAGTGCTAGCGCTTCATGCCGAGAGCGAGGAAATTGTCTCCAGACTAGCTGCGGAGGCTGCCCTAGAGGGTAAGCGCAGCGCACTAGATTTCATCGCAACAAGGCCGATTGCCGCTGAAGTGGAAGCTGTGAACCGTGCATTGGGCTATGCGAAGCAGACAGGCTGTAAGCTGCATTTCGTGCATATCTCTTCTGCAGAAGCCGTACAGATGATCACGGAGGCGAAGGCAGAGGGATTGGACGTAACGGCGGAAACGTGCCCGCACTATTTGGCCCTAACGGATGTGGATGTCGAACGCATCGGCCCCCTTGCAAAGTGCGCGCCACCGATCCGCACAGCGGAGGATCAAACGCGTTTGTGGGCAGAGCTTACGGCAGGTCGGTTCGACATCATCGCGTCGGATCACTCCCCTTCACCGAAGCACATGAAGCAGGGGGAATTCTTCGCGGCATGGGGCGGCATTTCTGGGGCGCAAAGCTCGCTGGAGCTCATGTTGCACGAAGGTCATCTCCGCAGAGGCATTCCTCTAACGGAGCTAGCTCGAATGCTTGCGTTGGAGCCAGCGAAACGCTTCGGGCTCTATCCTCGCAAGGGGGAAATCGCGATAGGTGCTGACGCGGATCTAGCTTTGATAGACTTGGCAGCAAGCTATACGCTGCAAGAGAGCGACCTGCTTTATCGTCATAAGCAAAGCCCTTATGTGGGAAAAACATTTGGCTGCAGCGTGAAATCAACCTTCCTGCGTGGCGTTAACGTGTACGAAAGAGGCGTGGGAGTCGGAGCAGCGTTAGAAGGAGCTTGGTTACGTCACAGTGCATCGAACGGAGGCGGGCTAGATGGCTAAAATGAAGGGGAACCCACAGGAAGAAATGCTAGCTCAATACGGGGAGCGAATGCTGCTAGCTTTGGAGTGGCTGGCGACCTTCGGCGCCGATCCAAAAGGCGGCGTGACCCGACTCTTGTATGCAGAGCCCTGGCTCAAGGCGCAATTAGCACTGATAGACAACATGCAGAGCATGGGGCTCAAGGCAGATTTTGATGAAATCGGCAATGTGTACGGTAAGTTGCAAGGATCGGATCCAACGCTCAAGCCGATGCTTACAGGTTCACATATTGATACTGTCAAAAACGGTGGGAAATACGATGGCGCCTACGGTGTCATCGCATCGATGATGGCGCTTGGTTATTTGAAGGCCGTGTACGGGGCACCGAAACGGACCTTGGAGATGGTCTCCTTTTGCGAGGAAGAGGGGAGTCGCTTTCCATTAGCTTATTGGGGCTCTGGTCATGTGACAGGGGTACTTTCCTTAGCTGAAGGCTCAGGTCTTGCTGATCCAGAGGGTGTGACGTTACTTGAAGCGATGGAGCGCGCGGGCTTTGAAATCGTTCAGGGTGAACTCCATCCAGCGAAACGTAATGATATAGGTGGTTATATTGAAATTCATATCGAACAGGGAGCAGTCCTTGAGTTTAAAGAGAAGCAAATTGGTGTAGTTACAGCTATTGTTGGTCAAATTCGAATGACGGTCGTCGTTACGGGGATACCGAATCATGCGGGAACGACCCCCATGACCATGCGCAAAGATGCGCTGGCTGCCGCCGCCGAGATGGTCGCGCTGACAGAGAAGATGGCACTTGCGGAGGGCGAACCTTTGGTAGCCACCGTTGGGCGCCTAGAAGTAAAACGAGGGACATCGAATGTGGTGCCCGGCGAAGTTGAGTTTACGTTAGATATTAGGCATACTGACAAGCGGAAGATGGAGACTTTTCGTGCGGAGCTAGTATCGCGGTTTGTGGAAATCGCTGTGCGAAGAGAACTTTATATAGATACGGTTGAACATCTTAATGCGTTACCAGTGGCCATGGATAGTGGGATTTCGGCAGAAATTGAGGCTGCCTGCGATTTCTATGGCTACGAGCATATTCGTATGCCAAGCGGAGCGGGGCACGATGCTCAGCTATTCGGACCGATCTGTCCGTCGGCCATGATTTTCGTGCCGAGTCGGGCAGGCATCAGTCATAATCCCAACGAGTTTACGAAGCCGGGGGATCTTATTGTCGGTTTCCAGACACTCGTTCATGTGTTATATCAATACGGCTACGGGGGAAAAGCAGATGAAAACCTATAAAGATTTATCACCATCCCTTCGAACCATTATGACCCCGGGACCGGTGGAGGTTGACCCTAGGGTGCTTCGCGCGATGTCGTATCCTATCCTGGGGCAGTTCGATCCAGAGTTTACGGAGCTTATGAATGAAACGATGGAGATGCTTCGGGACGTATTTCAAACGAATAATCAATGGGCGTTTCCCATCGATGGGACTTCCCGTTCAGGTATAGAGGCAGTACTAGTAAGTATCATCGAACCGGGAGATAAAGTGCTCGTTCCGATCTACGGACGATTTGGTAATTTATTGGTAGAAATTGCCGAGCGTTGCGGGGCTGAGGTGGCAATTATTGAGCAGGAATGGGGAGCTGTGTTCGATCCCATTGACATCATTACAGCTATCGAGCGGGAGAAGCCAACGATCGTGGCGATGGTTCACGGTGAGACGTCGACAGGCTGTATCCAAAAATTCGATGGAATTGGGGCAGCCTGCCGAGAAATGGACGCCCTTCTCGTCGTGGACGCTGTAGCCACGATAGGTGGTGTACCCTTGAAAACCGACGAATGGCAGCTGGATGCGGTGATTGGTGGTACGCAAAAATGTTTATCCGTACCATCGGGCATGTCTCCGATTACGTATAATGATCGCATTGAAGCGAAGGTCATGCGACGTAAAACGATCGAACGGGGACTGCGGGAGAAAGGATCTCCAATCTCCTCAGTTAAAGCTGTGGCGAGTAACTATTTCGATCTCGGCATGCTGCAGGATTACTGGAGTCCGAAGCGGTTAAATCACCATACAGAGGCTACGACGATGCTGTATGCACTACGTGAAGGATTACGCATTGTTCTGCAGGAGGGACTGGAAGAGCGATTCTTGCGCCATAAGCGTCATGAAGCGGCTTTGGTTGCTGGCTTGCAGGCGATGGGGTTAACGCTTTATGGTGACTCACTGTGTAAGCTGCCTGTAGTAACTTGTATACGTATTCCCAGCGGTGTCGATGGGGAAGCTGTTCGATCGATGCTGCTGAATAGCTTCGGCATTGAAATTGCCTCTTCCTTCGGTCCATTGAAGGGACAGATTTGGCGCATCGGCACGATGGGTTTTAGCTGTAATCAGAAAAATGTGCTGCATGTCCTCGGGGCGCTTGAAGCAACACTGCATTGGTATGGTGTGGATATATCTGTAGGGAAAGCGCTGCAAGCTGCACTAGCGGTATATGCTCTTAAACGGGAGGAATAATCATGCTAAACATCATGCCACGAGCAGAGCGAGCCATGATTGCTACGCCACATTATTTGGCTAGTTCCGTGGGGAGTGCGATTTTACAGCAGGGAGGCAATGCCTTCGATGCAGCAATTGCCATTAGCGCGACCTTAGGCGTCGTTTACCCCCATATGACGGGGCTCGGCGGGGATGCTTTTTTCCTCATGCATGAGGCTGCAACAGGCGCTTATACCGGATTTAATGGAAGCGGGAAGTCTGCTGCGAAGGCGACGCCTGATTTTTATAGAGAGCAAGGGATGAATCAGATTCCACAGCGCGGCATTTTAAGCGCAATAACAGTTCCGGGTATGGTGGATGCTTGGTGGCAAGTGTGGGAAAAGCACGGCAAGCTTCCGTGGGCGAAATTATTGGACGCAGCCATTGGTTACGCGGAAAAGGGGTTCCCGATCTCCCGTAATTTACTGTTCTGGATGCGTAAGGATGAGCCATTCATTCGGGACTCTGTTCAGCTTAGCGCTTTGTATATGCGAGATGGCGAGCTTATGAAGGAAGGCGATCGGCTGATTCAGCCTGACATGGCAAGGACGCTCCGACTGCTTCAACAAGAAGGAAGAGATGCGTTCTACTCGGGCTCGCTCATGCAGACCATTGTGGATAACGTGGAGCTGGATGGCGGACTGCTTACGGAAGAAGATTTCCGCAGCTTCGCTGGCGAATGGGTGGAACTGCTATCAACGACGTATCGTGGATACGACATTTATCAAATGCCGCCGAACTCACAAGGGTTCACAGCGCTCATGATGATGAATATGTTAGAACATATTGATATGGCAGCTGTGCCTAGAGCATCGGCGAACTTTTACCATCTGATGTCGGAAGTGATCAAGAAAGCGTTCAAAGATCGCGATCGTTATTTAACGGATCCGCATTTTAGAGAGATACCGCTCCAAAGATTGTTGTCGAAATCGTATGCGCAGGAGCTTTGGAGTGAGATTCAGGCGAATCCATTGAAAGTTAGTGAGCATCTCTCACCTGCGATAGGTCAGGACACCGCCTATGCGGCTGTTGTAGATGAAGAGGGGAATTCGGTTTCTTTCATCCAAAGTCTCTATTTCGATTTCGGGGCAGCCTACGTACCTGGCGATACAGGCATTATTATGCAAAATCGCGGCTCGTTCTTCTCACTTGATCCTGCTTGTGCGAATGTGTTGGAGCCACGTAAAAGATCGTTCCATACGTTGATGCCCGCGATGGTAAGTAAGGCAGGTAAGCCTTACATGCTGTTCGGTACGCAAGGTGGAGAAGGACAGCCGCAGACGCAGCTTTCGATACTCACGGGGGTATTGGATTACGGTTTATCGATTCAGGAAGCCATTTCACTGCCACGTTGGGTCTATGGGCGTACTTGGGGAGAAGATGGGGATGCGCTGAAGCTGGAGCATCGGCTTGAACCAGAGGTATATACCAAACTCAAGCAATGGGGGCATCGCGTGGAGCCCGTGAAGTCCTGGGACGGCATTATGGGGCAGGCGCAGGGCATTGTTATTGATGAGCAGGGGTTTATGAGTGGGGCGGCTGATCCGCGTGGTGATGGGTTGGCGATTGGTTGGTAGCAAAGGTTTGAGCTGGGAGACTAACAAATCGTGAATGAAAGAGAAATGTTTCAGGTAGTATTTTATAAAAAGAAGGAGCGATGAGCGATGGAGGCCTATGACATTTTGCAAGCTGTGGAAAGTGATACAGGGGCACGTGTATTAGCGACAGTGATTCATGTGGAAGGCCACGCTTATCGCAAGCAAGGAGCCCTCATGCTATTGATGGCAGATGGAAGCGCCGTGGGGAGTATATCACCTGGCTGTTTGGAAGGGGACCTCGCTGCATACGTACCAGGCGTCTGGGAATCGCAAAAACCGCAAATGGTCGAATACGACATGAGGCCTGCCGATGACTTCGGTTGGGGAGAGACGATTGGATGCGGCGGGTTGATTCGTATTGTGCTGGAGCCGCTTGCTGGAGAGCTGCTGGTTAACCTGCTGGTCGTGAAAGACAGATTGGATCGTGGTGAAACTGTGGGGCTCATTCGCACCTATACCGATGGGTATTCAGATATTAGGTACGCCTTGCGTGGTTCAGGTTTAGATGAGCAGAGGCTTACTGCAACTTCATCTGTGAGGGAGCCAGTTGGCTTTGTAACGAGCACGCTATTTATCCCAAAACCAAGAGTCATCGTGTTCGGTGCCAATCCTGATGCGGTCCCGCTCGTACAAATGGCTGCAAGCAGCGGCTTCCGTGTGGTGGTTGCGGACTGGCGTGAATCGTTCTGCAACGCAGAGAAGTTCCCAGGTGTAGAAACGATGGTCGCTTTTCCAGAAGCGTTGGTCGAAAAGCTTGCGCTGCATGAACGCGACTACGTCGTGATTATGAGTCATCAATTTGAGAAGGATACGGCCTTCTTCCGAGGCATTATGGCCTATCACTTACATTATCTGGGCATTATGGGCTCGAAGGAGCGTACTGCGAAAATGCTGGAGGGTTTCGAGCGCCCCGATTGGCTGCATGCGCCAATCGGTCTCAACATCGGCTCGGAAGGTGCGTTCGAGAATGCGATTAGCATTGTGTCTGAGTTGATTGCGATCAAGCGGGGCAAACACGGCGCGGGTGCGTGGTCAGCACCTTTGGCTCATGGACGTGATGTTGGGAGCTTTTGCTCGTGGTGAAAGTGGTGGAGATGATAGAAGTGGAGAAACGGGTGGAGCTGGGGAAACAAGAGAAGAGGGCGAAACCGGAGAAGATGGTGGAACAAGGGTGAAGCTGTCAGGTTAACGGAATTGGCTTTGAACGAAATTGAATATATGTTGGCTTCAAGCTATGAAAATTGGACATCGTGGTGTGCTTATTTCTCAATAATTTCAAGCAATATGCAGTTTAAGACCATTGCGAGTGCTTATTCTAACGTGTAGGGGGATTTTTCTTCAAAGTTTTGGATAATAGGGTATTATTGGGTGCTTAAAGTTGATTGTGCAGCATCCTATGGATGAATAAGCACGTGCCGTGGTCTTATTTCAGATATCTTAATCCTTCTAGACCTGACAACATTGGAGGGAGGGTGGAACTGGGGGAGATGGTGGAGCTGGGGAATATGGTGGAACTAGGGAAAGCTGATGCAACTAGGTGAAGATGGTGGAGCTGAAGAAACGGGTGGAACTAGGGAAATCAGTGGAATCAGGGAAACCGGAAACCGGTGGAAGCGGAGATGCTGATGGAACTAGGGAAAGAAACAGAGAAACCAGAGAAACCAGAGAAACCAGAGAAACCAGAGAAGAAGGTGAAATCGAAGATGAGGGTGAGATCAGGGAAGCGCAAGATGGTTGGTATCTACTTGGCGGCTGGAAGCAGTCGGCGAATGGGGACCGCGAAGCAGGCCCTTGAGTTAGCAGGTATTAGCCTCGGGGGTATTGCGCTATTGAAGGCGCTAGGCTGCGCTGCGTTCGAGCACGTAGTTGTGGTTGTATGCGAAGGCGATACGCTGGCGTGGTTGCCGGAAGAGGCACGTCATGAGCTCGAGAGTGGGAGATGCCGGATCGTGGTGTGTCCAGAGGCTAGTCTGGGCATGGCCCACTCGCTTCGCATGGGTATTCATGCCGCAGGGGAGCTGGAGGCTGATGGTGCGATGGTTATGCTGGCTGATCAGCCATTCATCGAAGCAGCAATGTTGGATGGGCTGATTGATGCTTATGAGGCGGGAGTGGAAGTGGAGTACGATTATGTGGCTAGTGGTGATAAAGGGATCCCGAAGCCGCCAGTTATTTTAGGGAGCGGGATGTGGTCAGATATCGCTTCGTTGGAAGGTGATGCTGGCGCGCGAGCACTGTTTCATTTGCCTGCTTTTAACGGGCAGATTATCGAGGCAGCAGAGCTAACATTTATGGATATAGATACCGCGCAGGGATATGAAGAGGCAAAAGCGATCTACAAAGACCTTTATACGTCATATTAGATAACATAATACTAGCTGTGGAGTGCATTGATACGAATGATGCGCTATTTTTTTATATAAAAAAACAAAATGATGTTATGTTAGTTGACGTTAATTTCGAATATTGTTTATAGTAGATCTAATTTATCGGAGCGATTGAAGAACGTTGGGTCATGCAAGGACGAATGAGGTAGGAGCTGGTGGACTTGGAGCACTTTGATTTCGCTGAAAGAGCGGAACGAGATTCCGTCAGATGGCGCGCAACGAACACACTCACCATGCAGCATGCCGGCTTCTCGCGGTACACTCAGAACGCATAACGAGCACGTGGTCATTCAGAATCTCTGAGGAGGGTTGAATATGTCAATTCCGATGCATCAGCTACCCGAGCAGCAGCCTTCCGTATGGCAGCCAACAAGTGTGGAGGAAGCGATTCAATTGAAGCACAAATGGGGCAAAGATGCTGTCCTTGTTGCCGGAGGTACTTGGCTTCGCACGCGCTGGGAAAATGGGCTTGCCCCGATACCGCAGCATTTCATTAGTCTTGGACGAATTCTTGTACTCTCGGGATTAACGGTTAATTCCCAAGGTCAAGTTCATATAGGCCCTGCCCTTAGCATTGCAGAATTGATGAAAAACGAGCTGGTTCAGCAGAAATGCGAACTTCTCGTGCAAGCCTGTTCGGAGATTGCAGCTCCGTCGATTCGGAACTTAGCCTCGATCGGCGGCAATGTGATGACACGTACAGGAGATCTGATTCCCGCACTACTTGTGATGGATGCACAGATACAGTGTACAGATGGCCAGAACGAGCGAACGATTGGTTTGAAGGAATGGCTGACGGCTCCGCTAGATGCTCCTGACGAGATTATGACGGGGATTATTGTGCAGACAGGAGGAGCGGGGAGTCAGGATGGCAAGGAGAACGCCGCCAAGATCCCTGAAGATGCTAAATCGACGGATGGACAGCTAGTTGTTGCAGAAGAACCGAAGAGTACCCATGAGTTCTACTTCAAGGTTGGACGCAGAGAAGCATTCACGCCATCGGTTGTCACCGTCGCGGGAAGGATTTCACTTCAATCTGATGGGACAGTTACCGACATCGCCTTAGCGGCTGGCGGAGGCAACGCGGTTCCAGCGAGGTTCACAGCTCTGGAAGCGGGAATGATTGGAAAGCCTTTAAACAAGGCAGCCTTGCAGATACTCCACAAAGGGGTAATCACGGACTTCGACGCTGTGGCGGATGATTATGCTGGAGTAGCTTACCGCAAACAGACGGCAGCTAATCTAATCATGTCGGAATGTTTCAAAGCTTGGCGCAAAGGGGGCGGAGCCTATGCTCCTTAATCGGAATGCGAAGAAATGGATCATTAGACCTGATGGCAAGGAGAAGGTGACAGGGGAGCTCCGTTATCTGACCGATTTAACAGCGCCAGGTATGCTGCACGGGAAAGTGCTGCGGAGTCAATACCCGCATGCGTGGATTCTTTCTATGGATACAACGAAAGCCAAACAATTGCCCGGTGTGCGCGTGGTCTTAACAGCTGACGACGTACCAGGGTTGAATTTGTTTGGGATTGCTTTTCCTCATCAGCCGGTGTTTTGTAAAGATCGTGTTCGATATATTGGGGATGCGCTGGCATCTGTTGCGGCAGATACAGCGGAAATAGCGGAATATGCACTAAGCCTCATTGAGGTCGTGTATGAGCCGCTTCCACTTGTAGATAATCCAGAGACCGCGCTGGAAGCGGGTACGATTATGCTGCATCCAGAAGGAAATCTGCTTCATCAAACCTCCCTACAGCATGGGGACACGAATATTGGGGAAGTTTTCGATACCTGTGTACACGTCGTGGAAGAAACTTATCTGACACCTCGGCAAATGCATACGTATATGGAAACCGAGGGCGGCCTCTTTATTCCAGAAGGGGATGGAAGGCTAACCGTTTACTCGCCGACCCAGCATGGCTATAAAGATCGTTTCCAGTTGGCGCGAATCCTTGGCATTCCCGAAGAACAAATCAGAGTTGTTTCCAGTCCAATTGGTGGTTCGTTTGGCGGGAAGGATGAGCTCAATGTGCAGCCCTTCGGTGCACTGATGGCACGAAAGACAGGCAAGCCGATCAAAATGCACAATTCCCGTCGTGAATCCGTGATCTCCGGCATTAAACGTCATCCGATGCGGATTATGATGAAAACGGGAACCGATGCGCAAGGAAAGCTGATCGCGCACCAAGTTCGCATCCTTGCAGACACAGGGGCATACGCGACACTAGGTTGTGAGGTGTTGAATTTTGCCACCGAGCACGCAATTGGTCCTTACACGATCGCGCATGTTGACATTGAAGGCAAGAGTGTCTACACGAATAACGGTGTATCCGGTGAGTTTCGGGGCTTTGGCGGCAATCAGGTGATTTTCGCGGTGGAGAGCCAAATCGAACGCCTGGCCGAGAAGCTCGGCATAGACGCGTGGGAGCTGCGCAAGCGCAACTTGCGCCAGCCAACCGATCCTGGCCCGATGGGCCAGCAGATCGTGGCTACCGAAGGCGCCGCCCAAGTGTGGGCGAAGGCGCAGGAGTCGCCGCTCTGGGCGAAGCGCGCCAGCAGTGCGCGCGGGCCAGAGCAAGAGCCGTGGCTGCGCCGAGGCATCGGCGCTTCGCTGGTGATGCACGGTGCCGGGCTCGGCCTCGGCATCCCCGATCATTCCGGCGGCCGCATCGAGCTCACGCCGGAGGGCAAGATCCAGGCCTCCTTCGGCTTCGAGGAGTTCGGCCAAGGGCTCTACGCAGCGCTCACTTTGATGCTGCAGGACTGCTTCGGCTGCGCCGCCGATGACATCAGCATCGTCATCGGCGATACCGACCGCGTGCCGAGCAGCGGTTCGAGCACGGCCTCCCGCGCCACCACGATGATGTGGCGCGCGCTCCAGCGGCTGAAGCCAGCCTTCGTGCTGGCGCTGCTGGAGCAGGCTTCACAGCTCTGCGGCATTCCATCCGCGGAGCTCGCAACCGGCGCAGGCGGAATTCATCACAAGGGTGATGAATCCCGGGAGCCGGTTGTCACGTATGCGGAGGCTGCTGCGGCAGCAGCTAAGCCGATCCTCGCGCATACGGAGTTCGACTACCCGACGACGCCCGAAGGGCGGGTCGGCGCGCACTACCTGTACTCGTACGCAGCAGTCATCGTAGAGGTAGAGGTCAATACGCTGACAGGACGGGTCAAGGTACTGCAGACCGATCACGTCATCGCCGCAGGTCCTGTCATTAATCCAATGGGCTTTCTTGGACAAATTGAGGGAGGCAGTGTGATGGCCTTGGGCTATACACTGACCGAGGATGCCGTGATGAAAGATAGCCGGTACCTAAGGCATAACTTGGACACCTATCTCGTTCCCACTTTCAGTGATAGCCCGCACAGCATTCAAGTTGAAGCCATTGAAGAGCTGCCGGAGGGAGATACATTTGGCCCTCGCGGCGTAGGAGAAATCGGTTCTGTCGGTTTGGCTCCTGCCATTACGGCGGCAGTGCGGCAAGCGACAGGCATTTGGGTAAATAAGTTGCCCATATCACCAGAAGACATCGTGCAATCCATCGATTGGTTAGAAGGGGTGGAGGCCAGTGATTAATACATCTTTTGTGCTAGATTGCACCATTAACGGGAAGGCAGTGTCGATCTTAGTGCCTGCGTCCAAAAGGATGTCAGCCGTTCTACGGGATGACCTGTTGATGACCGGCACCAAGGTTTCTTGCGAGATTGGGCGCTGCGGTGCTTGCATGATTCTGCTGGGCGGTCAGCCAGTGAATGCCTGTTTACTGATGGCCTATCAGGCATCGGGCAAGGAACTTACGACCATTGAGGGGATATCAGCAGGCGAAGAGCTGCATCCAATTCAACAAGCGATGTTAGAGGAGGGGGGATTGCAGTGCGGCTACTGTACCGCCGGCATGGTTGTAACCTTAACCGCGTTGTGGGAATCGAACCCTGCTCCAACGAGGGCTGAGGCCGAGAAAGCACTATGCGGGAATATATGCAGGTGCACAGGGTATGAGGGGATTTTCAGAGCAGTAGAGAAATGCGGATTGTCCATAAAAAGAGAGGGGTAGAAGCGCTATGCGAAAAACCATACTGTCTATTACTGCTATTATGTTAGTGATTTTAAGCGCCTGCTCCACAAGTACGACAACAAGTTCTACAACAGCACCAGCTTCTACCACGGCAGCTTCCACCGCAGCAACAACAGAGAAGAAACTTCCAAGAGTTGCTTTTGTCTATATCGGCGTACCCGGGGATGGCGGCTGGACGTTCGAGCATGATCAAGGCCGGTTGATGATGGAGAAAGAACTAGGAATTAAAGCGACGACGGTTGAAAATATTCCAGAAGGCCCTGACGCTGAGCGTGTATTTGAAGAGTTGGCTCAGAAAAATGATATTATTTTCGGAACGTCATTCGGGTACATGGACCCCATGGTTGCGGTAGCGGCGAAGCATCCGAATGTGAAATTCTTGCACGCCACTGGCTACAAAACAGCGCCGAACCTAGGCACGTACATGGGACGTGAATATCAAAGTGCTTACCTTGTTGGTATGGCTGCAGGGAAAATGACGAAAAACAACCATATGGGTTATGTCGGAGCCTTCCCGATTCCTGAGGTTATTTATACGATTAATGCGTTCACGTTAGGCGCGCAAAGTGTGAATCCCAATATCGATGTCTCCGTGGTGTGGAGCAACACTTGGTTTGATCCTGCAACAGAGAAGCAAGCGGCTATTTCCTTGTTGGATAAAGGCGTAGACGTTTTGGCGGCTTACCAAGATTCACCCGCAAGTATTCAAGCGGCTGCTGAACGCAAAGTATGGGGCATAGGGAACGATTCCGATATGGGCAGATTCGCACCGGATACGTACATATCGAATCCGAAATGGAACTGGGGTCCTTACTACGTGAAAACGGTGAAAAGCGTCATGGACGGCACGTGGAAATCCGAAGCTTACTTCGGCAGTATGAAAGAGGGCATCACAGACATTGCGCCGCTTGGCAAAAATGTGCCAGCGGATGTTAAAGCGCTAGTAGAGAAGAAAAAAGCAGAAATTCTGAACGGTACGTTCGAAGTATTCCAAGGACCTATCGTGGATCAAGATGGCAAAACGCGCTTCGATTCCGGGAAAAAGATGACGGACGAAGAAATCCTTGGCACGACTTGGTTTGTTAAGGGCATTAAAGGTGTTATACCTAAATAAAGCACAAAGGATGTGACTGGCGATGACAATACAAGATATCGCATTAATTCACGAGTGGCACCCGGTGTTGTTATCGTCAGCACTCACGGATAAGCCGGAGGCTGTTGTTGTACTAGGGGAGAAAGTAGCGGTATTCCGCACCACGCAAGGCGTCCACGCGTTCAAAGACTTATGTATTCATCGCGGTGTGCCGCTGTCACTTGGGAAAGTAAGCGGTGATGAGCTTGTATGCGCGTATCATGGCTGGACATTTAATGGATGTGGCACATGTACCAAAATTCCTTCCTTGCCGAAGCATCAAGCGATACCCTCGAAGGCTCAAGCATTCGTGTACGCTTGTGTAGAAGCACATGGCCTGATCTGGGTTTGCTTAGGAACACCAGCTGGGCCGTTGCCGAAAGTGAGTGCTTACGTGCCTGAAGGCTTTAAGGAAGTGTTCATGGGTCCATACACCCTGCAAGCAGCTGGTCCCCGCATTATTGAAAATTTCCTCGATGTGTCCCACCTTATGTTCGTGCATGAGGGGCTGCTGGGCGATAGTGACTTTGCTGAGATTAATGATTATCGCGTGTTGGAAGAAGACGGCGTTCTGCGTTCCGAAGAAATCATTGTATATCAACCGGATGCGGATGGGACAGGGCGCGGGGTGAACAGTCGTTATGTGTATGAGGTGTTCGGACCTTTATGTGTAGCTTTTACGAAGAGAGACGACGTATCCGATCATATTTTTCGGCTGTTTCTGATGGTGCTGCCGGTTACGGAGCAGACTAGCGTGGCTTATATGCTAAAGCAAAGAAACTATGCGTATGACGAACTCGATGAGGTGTTCATCCAATTCCAAGACAGGCTCATTGAGCAGGATCGGATCATGGTTGAGAACCAGAAGCCGGAGCTGCTGCCGCTAGATTTGCAAGCCGAGCTTCATTTGAAATGCGATCGTTTGAGCATTGCTTACCGCAAACGCCTGCGCGAGTTAGGGGTCACCTTCGGGACGGCCTAGCGAGAATTGTCGGATCTGGGAAGAGTAGTGCGAATGACATGCATACGAATTAAAAAAAGGATTGTATAATTAGCATGTGGCTAATATGCAATCCTTTTTTGTATTTGGTAAAATAAGACTACTAGATTACCACCAATAGTTAGAAGGCTCATTAGCATTTTGTTTTCTTGTGTCTGAAGGGGTTGTGAATGTTTTGATAAGTGCAGCTGTTTCTTCAGCAGATAGAGGTTGAGCCACCATAAAGGAATCTGCCTGCTTGCGCAGTTCTGCGCGCTTCACTGCTTGTACGGAACGTTGCAATTCTGGGTTTAATTGGATAATTGCCATTGTTTTAGCTCCCTCTTTTTTAATAATAGTTTACAAGAGTGATTATAGCAAAATATTGGAATTTAGGGGAGAGTAAATTGAAACTAGCAGCGAAAATATATGTGAGTATTTCTATGGTACTCTTCATTTCCTTGCAAATTTGGTGTTCGTTTGTAACCTTCCATTTTCCCTATAATGGTATCTACTTGGACACGGCTCGTACAGACGAATGGATCGTCAGTAAACTTGAGGCAAATAGCACGAATGATAAGATTCATATCGGCGATAAAGTCGTTGCGATTGATGGGAATCCACCAGGTGAATGGTCGACCGTCAAGCGTTGGAATGTGGTTGAGAAGGCCAACACAGTTGTGATTTGGCGAGATGGCGTTGTAGAATCTATCGATTTAAGGACTAGCCGACCAGCCCTGTTCGATATCGTTTCGCTCGCGGAGGAATTCGTCTGTCTATTCATGTGCGTATTATTATTGGTGAGGGAAAGTCGTTCACCTTCCGCACGATTGCTAGCTTTCTCGTTTCTTAGCGCGGCCCTAATCTTTATGAGTTTAGGCGCATCCATGCGGGGAGATTTAATAGGCAAGTTAATGATTGCTAGTTCGATGATGGTGCTGCCCATTGTTTTCCTACATTTTCTCGTGGTGTTCTTCAAAGAAAAGGGAGATATGGAGCTGCCCAAGGGTCACTTTAAATATTTATACGGGATAGCTTTGCTTGCATTTGTATTGCGAGGTTTATACTTCTTCCCTTCAATGGCATTCGTATATCAGCATGACGGATCGGTCACCATGGGATTCTTCATTATCGTTATTTCCTTAAATATTTCCCTATTGGCAACGTTGTTTGTGAAGGTTAGGAAAGCACAGACACCGCTTGCTGGTATTATCAAAAGTGTGTTTTACTCATTACTCATTTCGTTTCTGCCTATTATCTGTCTCTCCTTCATCCCACAGCTCATTATTGGAGATTGGATATTCGATCCTATTTATACCAGCTGGCTATTATTAATATTTCCGATTACGTTCTCCTATTTAATAGCTTCCGATCAGTTATACGATATTGGCCTTGTCGTACGGCGTGTTGTATTTGCTGCTCTTATGGCGGTTGTGCCCGTCAGCTTGTTTACAGGAGCTTTTGCCATTATTTTTCATGGGGAAACGAATGGGAAGCAAATTTTATTCGTATTCCTCGGCGCAATCTTCCTTCTTTCAGCGATGTTGTATGCAGCCGAATATTGGACGACGAGGTTAGAGCCCTATTTGTTCCCAAGAAAATACATATTGCAGTCGGCGCTCAAAAAGATTTCTAAAAATCTGGGGACCATTTCCAGTTTTCGCGATTTGAAGGATATCATCCTTGTCGATATTGTTGGCACCTTGCAAGTGACGGGCGGTGCGATTGTTTTTCGGCATAAAAACGATATTGAAATTATTTGCGAAGGCGAAGTCGATACGGCAGAAATCCAGCGATTGGTGAATTCATCTGCCATTCTCGATCATCCCTATTACACATTCTTGGAAATGAACTGCCATGAGGAATACACGAGCTATCTCATCGTGACACGGAAGAAGACGAACACGCGAATCGCGAAGGAAGAGTGGCAGTGGTTGCAACTAATCACCTCGTACTTGGAAGTAAGTATGGAAAATGTGTATCTGATTCGTAAGTTAACGGGCAGACTTCAGCAAATGGTTTCCCATCTTCCGCAGGAAGAACATCTCTGGTTACGGAAGGTGATGTTCGAGCTGCAGGAGGAGGAACGTGTTCGCATTGCCACGGATCTTCATGATACGACGATGCAGGATTTATTTTTCCTCAAGCGAAGATTAACTTCATTGGCTGAGAAACCTTCGATGCGTCAAGAGGATCGCGAACAGCTGAACAGCATGAACAACTTTGTGGAAATGATCAATGCCAGCTTGCGTCAGAGCTGCTTCGAATTGAATCCTCATTTATTGAAAGAGGTAGGGTTGAAGCAAACCTTGAAGACGTTCGTTGAGAAGGAATCCTATACGACGCCATTCGAGATTTCCTTCCGGGCTGAGCAAATTTCTGAAATTGAAGGCAAGGATTTATCGGCCAAAAGGCATATTTTCCGAATTGTACAAGAATTACTTAACAATGCTAAGAAACATTCGCAGGCGGCTAATGTCAGCTTTCATCTGTGGGAAGAAGATCATTTCTTTTATTTAAGTTATCGGGATGATGGCGTAGGGTTCCTTGTGAAGGAAGAGGTAGCCGTTGAGATCGCCGCTTCGGGCATGGGGCTTGCTTATATGAGAAGCCGTGTGCTGCATGTAGGCGGAAGCTTTGAACTGGAGACCGCCGAGGGGGAAGGGACCCATATCTTAATCACAATACCAACTGAGGAAGTGATGTCAGCATGAGTGAGATCGTCAAAACATTAGTGGTCGATGACCATCCCTTATTCGCGCGGGCGACGAAAACGTTGCTTGATGAGATAGATCGTATCGAGGTTGTCGGGGTTGTTAGTAATGCTAAGGAATGCTTGGAGTATGTGAAGCTGCATCAGCCTGGGCTCGTATTTCTAGACTATCAGCTTCCGGATCAGACGGGCACAGAGGTTGCCGCACAGCTTAAGCAACTCTATCCGCATATCCATGTTGTTATTTTTACCGGCATCGAGCTAGCAGGTATTTATAATAAACTAATTGAGATGAAAGTAAGCGGTGTACTGTCCAAAGAGTCGACGGAGCGGACGATTAAGAATATGGTGTATTGTATTTTAGATGGGTATACGATGATTCCGCTGTCCTTTTTCAACCAGATGCAATTCCATGAGGCCGATGCGGGAGAAGAATGTGAACTGCAAGAGGAAGAAGTGCTCATGATGAACATGCTGGTGAAAGGGGCTACTCACGAACAAATTGCGGAGCGGATTTTCATGAGCAAGCGTACGGTTGATAATTATTTGCGTAAAATTTATGACAAATGGGGCGCGAAATCAAGGACAGAGGCTTTGGAGAAGTTTATCAAAAGTAAATATTACACCTGAAAGTAGGCACTTTACATGCAGGACATTCAGCAGCACATGGCACGGATGATGGATGATTATATGTTTGATGAGGATTTGAAAACGCTGCTGAGATCATGTATGTCAGATAACGAGACCTCGAGTCTGTCTTGGGCCAAAGTCACGCTGTGCACACACGCTATGCTAGGTGGGGGTTCCCCTGACATCTATCGCCGAGCGGCATTGACGGAGTTAGTTGTTCTTATCCTGGATATCGTTGATGATCTGCAGGATCAGGATAGCGATAGTAAGCCTTGGATGCGCGTGGACACGGCGAGTGCGTTGAATGCTGTTTTAGCGCTAATGATCGGTGTAATAGGTGAATTGGGTAGAATGAATGCAAGCGGAACGATGTTGGTCGAAATTAGCAAAATTATTGCTAGGTCGATTAATGGTCAGCATAAAGATGTGATGAATGCGGTTTCGACTGTCGATGATTACTTATGGATGACCCAAGAGAAATCGGGTTCCTTATTCCGTCTTGCTTGCTTCCTAGGTTATGCAGATACAGCATCTACAGAAGGAACGATAGATCAGCTGCATCAGATCGCCGATTGTGTGGGGCTTCTCCACCAGATTCAGAATGATGTGCGCGATCTCGTTCGCTATGATGAGAAAAGTGACCTAATGGCGAAGAAGCGGACGCTGCCCATTCTGTATCTACTCTCCATTGAAGATGAGGAGTTCTCACCTGTGAAGGCTTACTATAGAGGAGAAATGTCGGCTGTACTTTTTGCGGAAAAGGAAGACGTCGTGAAACAGTTGATTCAGGACTCCGGCTGCTTGGAGTACGCACGTATTGTTCAATCGGTGTGCACGCAGAAGGCGGAGGAGATATGGGCCGATCTGCCTGCGTTGTCCCCATGGAAGGAAGAGTTTCGGTCGCTCACGTGGGGCGATTTCATAAAGCTGGGTGTAGAAGTGGAGCAGGCATAGTGCCTGCTCTTTTCTCATCTACAAAGCAGAATAGCGAGATGCTGTGTGACACGCTAGATACGAGTAAAGAAGTAGGAGTAGGAGTAGAAGTAGAAGTAGAAGTAGAAGTAGAAGTAGAAGTAGAAGTAGAAGGAGTATGAGTAACTGGGATGGATTGCTGAGTCAGAATGTTGAGTAAAATGGGGGCTTTTCTTAATATCTCTTGAGCGACGCTCGAGCCTCAGACGAATAAATGGATTTTATGTAGTTAAATATTTGAATTAACTAATCAAATGCAGTGTAGATGGAAAATATACAGTTAATTACATATATTTTTACTTAAATAAACAAAACAGATGATTTTAACTACATATTTTCCAGTTGAATCGAGATTTTGAGTGAAATTCTCGTAAATAGCTGTATATTTTCCAGTTAATGCACTCTAACAACGCAAGAGCGCTGAGCTTACGAGTACGCGTGTGAGACTATGCGTGTGTGGGGAGCGCCGACACCAAGTACGTATGTAAGAACTGCGTAGGTGAGATGTATGTACGGGTACACCATAAAAATATGATATGGATCGCAAAAATGTTGAATTTTAATCAGAAGCGCTCATCTGATAGAATTTAGATGGAGTTGGTTTTGGAAGGGAGGAAGCGCTTTGTTTCAGATCCTCATCGTGGATGACGAGCATATTGAAAGAGAAGGAATTAAGCGATTAATCCACAAATATAAACTGCCCCTAGCTGTGTTAGAAGCTGAAAATGGGGAAGAAGCCTTAGAGATGCTAGCATCGCATCCAATCGATATTGTATTAACTGATATCAAGATGCCATTTATGGATGGCCTTACTTTGTGTGAGCGGGCACGGGCGCAGTTCCCAGAGTTGAAAATTATAATTTTCAGCGCTTATGGGGAGTTTGAGTATGCACAAAGAGCGATTCATTATCAGATCGCTTCCTACCTGCTGAAGCCCATTGATGTGAGTGACTTCCAAAGAGCCTTTCATGAGGTCATTGCGCTCTGTCATAAGGATCAAGAGCAAGAAAAGGAAGAACTGTTTTTAGAGATCCTTCATACTGGGCAAGCTTCTTCATCGCTCACTCGTAAGTTAGATCTTCTGGGGCTTCATTTTAGTCAGATGTCGGTTCAATTGATTTTAATTGATTACAGTTCGTCGGTGTTTGACGTAGAGCACGATTTGCTGCCAGAGAGGTTCCAGACCGTCATTCAGGGGCCATTCGATTATGTGAATTTGAATGAAAGTCAGAGCTTAGTCTGTATACGATGGGATCATGCGGTGCGTAAGGAAGATCTTGAGTCGTTAGGCAGCAGACTGAAAGCAAGCATTGCGGACTCCTACAACGAAACATTTACGATGGTCATTTCAAGACTAATTCATACAGGAGATGGGTTGGCTCCAGAGTTTAAGCTCATGGAGAGTGTGCTGGACTATAAGTTTTTCTTTCATGAAAGCACAGTGCTATATACGGACGAAAGTCAGGGGCAAGAAGAAATAGCGAGTACAATCCCTAAACTGATGGAAACCCTCTATTGGCATTTGGAAGTCAAAGATGAATTCGGTCTTCGCCAAGGCGTCGAGTTATTCTTTAAGACAATAGATGGGAGTGGGCAGCACTCCGCGATATACGTGAAGTATATGTGTACAGAGCTGGCGAAGAAAATATGGGAAACCGCAGGGAAGACAGACGTCCACGCTTTTAAGTCGATTGTTGAGGTTATATTCGGATGTAAGTCACTAGCGGAGCTGAAGGCACAAATACATGCCGTTCTCGGATTATTGGATGGTGATACGGAAGTTCATAATCCAGAATTCAGTAAGAAAGTGATTAAGGACATCCGGAAATTGATTGAAGACAACTACATGTCGGATATCAGCCTGCAATGGATTGCAGAGAAGGTGTTTCTTACACAAACCTATGTGAGCTACCTGTTTAAGCGGGAAGTCGGGCAAACATTTGTTAAATATATAACGACGATTCGGATGCATAAGGCTGAGGGGCTGTTGAGGGATACGCATTTAACGATTGCGGACATTAGTCAGCAGGTCGGGTATATGAATACATCTTATTTCTGCAAAACGTTTAAACAGGTTCATGGGCAAAGTCCGGCCAAATTCCGAGAAGGAACGAGCTGATATGAGAACTTTCCTAGCTTATTTCCAAAACTTAAGATTTAAGCAAAAGCTGTTTATTTCCTATATGGTCGTTTCCATTATACCGGTTGTCGTATTGGGGATGTTTTCCTATCACCAAGCAAGCTCTTTCCTGCTCCAACAGGCGAAACAGAATTTGGATGGAGCGATTAGTCAAATCGCAGAAACGATTAACTATCGCGCGAAGCAGCATGAAGCGATTATTAATTCCATCACACAAAATGTAGTATTTAAGCGCATCTTTATTAGTAATGACGGTGATTTTCCTGTCTTGTATCGGGATTATGTGGATCCGTTTTTCAGTAACATTCTTGATTTTAATCAGGATATCTTACAAATATCGGTGTTTACCGAGAATCAGTCTATTCTGCGTGGTGAATATATTCTGCCGCTCGAATTGACAGCGGATCTGAAGTGGGCGAATCAGCGAATGAATTCGAAAGGAACACAGTGGAACATTAAGAATGGCAAGCTCTTCGCTACAAGGCCGTTCATAAGTGAAGAGGGAGTGCAGTTAGGGAAGGCACCAGCAGTGTTGTTCCTGAGCATTGATGCCGATAGCTTGTTTCAGGGCTTGGATGATATTCAAACGAAGGCCTATGGCATCTTGGTTTTAGATAAAGATGGTAATCAAATCCTATCAAAAAATATACAAATGAGCCGATCGCTTCCCATTGCTTCGCTGCCATCCAACCAGTTAATGGAGCGTATCGGTTCATTCTCTATGCAGGCAACGGATTACATGTACATCACAGCGGATATGGCTGAGCCAGGCTGGAAGCTTGTCTATTTTACACCTAAGAACGGGATTTCGGTGGATGCAAGAAGCATTGTGAGTGCGACAGCCCTGATCGTCTTGGTTTGTTTAGCTGGACTGCTGCTTATCATCTGGATGTTCTCCAATACCTTCGTCAAACGGATTATTAAGCTCAATAAGAAGATGATGATCGTCGAAAATGGCAATCTGAAGATTGACGTATCTAGTCAGTCAAGAGATGAAATTGGACAATTGACGAATAGGTTCGGCAATATGCTAGTCAATATTAACACCTTAATAGAAGAAGTGTATCAGAGTAAAATCACGCAGAAAGAGGCGGAGCTCAAGGCGCTGCAGACGCAGATTAATCCCCATTTTCTATATAACACCTTATCGATTATTAATTGGAAGGCGTTAGAGATTGATGCGATGGAAATTAGTCAGATCACGAATACGGTTTCACGCTTCTATCGCACGGTTCTGAACAAGGGGAGAGATTTCATCCCTGTCCGAAATGAATTGGAGAATGCCAAAGATTATATGCATATTCAAAGTATCATGCATAATTATCGCTTTGATTTCATTTGCGACGTAGAGGAAGCGTTGTTGCGATACGACATGATTAATCTTATTTTTCAGCCGATACTAGAAAATGCATTAGAGCATGGTATTGATAAGCTCCGTAAGGGGAGTGCGCGAGGCTGTATTACCCTGCGAGGTTACAGGTCGGGGGATGACCTGGAGTTCTGCATCGAGGATAACGGGCCAGGGATGAGTAAGAAGTTGGCGGAAGAAGTTATTCAACTAAGCTCAGTCGGGTATGGGTTAAAAAATGTACACGATCGCATCCAGATTCGCTTTGGTCAAGGCTATGGCTTGCGAATTGAAAGTGAGCTTGGACACGGCACCTGCGTATTTCTGAATTTTCCAGCCTATACGGCGGAGGGATATTCCAGGGTTGAAGAATAGTAGATGAAGCAACACCTATGAAGTCGGCGTGAAGACACCCGAACTGAATAGGTGTTTTTTTTTGCGTAAAAAAGTGTTACATATCGCAAAAATGTTGGATATTTGCAAAGTCAGCCATGCGCTAAAATTACGTTATTGGATGATTGATTGAAAGGAGCTGGAGTTATTGGGGGATAAGAAACCGCCGCTGATCAAGCTGATACGCAGAGATAAACTGCTTCTGCTGATGTTTTTACCGGTATTTCTGTATTATTTCATATTTTGTTACTTGCCAATGCCGGGGATCCTCATTGCTTTTAAAAACTTTACACCGGGACATGGTGTATTCGGAGGCGAGTGGGTTGGCCTTAGATGGTTGGACCAGTTTGTACATTCCCGTTATTTCTGGCGACTGCTGAGGAACACCTTCTTGCTCGCGTTCTATCCGCTAGTCATCGGATTCTCAATTCCTATTCTTTTTGCCATATGTGTTGTTGAAATTAAAAATGGCTTCTTCAAGCGTTTTGCCCAGACGGTGACCTACCTGCCGCACTTTATCTCAACGGTTGTTATCGCAGGGATGATCATTAACTTCCTTTCGCCGACAGACGGTATCGTGAATACGCTATTGGCTTCCATGGGCATGGCCAAAATTAATTTCATGATGGCGCCCGAATGGTTCCGATCCATTTTTACGGTATCAGG
Organism: Paenibacillus qinlingensis; assembly: GCF_013204845.1. Taxonomy (GTDB): domain Bacteria; phylum Bacillota; class Bacilli; order Paenibacillales; family NBRC-103111; genus Paenibacillus_E; species Paenibacillus_E qinlingensis. The sequence continues at coordinate 106,020 of NZ_JABMKY010000022.1, read as the reverse complement.
TATCTGGCAAAGCTTTGGTTTCAGCTCGATTATCTATATCGCGGCTATTATGGGGATCGACCAAGAAATGTACGATTCCGGAAAGATTGATGGCGTTAACAAATTTCAAGAGGTATGGCATCTCACACTGCCAAGCTTAAAGCCTACGATTGTGATTCTGTTCCTGCTCTCCATCGGCGGCATTATGAGTGTGAACTTCGAAAAGGTGTATCTGCTCTATAACGGTGCCACGTATGAAACCGCTGATGTGATCTCGACCTATGTATACAGGCAAGGGATAGAGTCACAGAACTTTGGTTTTGCTACAGCAGTGGGGCTATTCAATTCCATTATCAGTTTCATTCTAGTATATGCGGCCAACCAAGCGAGTCGTCGTGTGAACGATATGTCTTTGTGGTAGCAGCGGCTTGAAATAAACGGCAACGCCGTCCTCTCAGAACGTGTGCGTTTATCCAAAAATATAGCCGACTTATCATGTGAAACATATAAATTCTTATATTTCAAGAAAGGAGGCCTTCATGGTTAAATCATGGACGGACCGGAGTTTTTATGTCATCGTGTACAGTCTTGTCGCGCTAGCGATAGTTGTGACCTTGTATCCCTTCATTTATGTGGTGAGCATCTCAATGAGCTCGGTAGAAGCCATAGACAATAAGTTAGTCACGTTCTTACCGGTTGATCTGAATTTCGATGGGTACAAAATGGTGCTCGGCTACTCCGAGTTATGGAAGTCTTATTACAACACCATTTGGTATACCGTCGTGGGGACGGTCTTTAATCTGGTGGCCACATGCTTAGCGGCCTATCCGCTTTCGAGGAAGGCATTCTTCCTTCGAAGAAAGCTCAATTTCTACATCGCATTCACGATGTACTTCTCTGGCGGGTTGATTCCCATTTACATGGTGATCACGGAATTAGGGCTCTACAACACGAGATGGGCGATGATTCTGCCTGTACTTGTAAGCACCTTTAACGTCATGATCTTGCGCTCAGCCTTCGAGAATATTCCGAACGAAATATTTGAGAGTGCGAATATGGATGGAGCTAAGGATTTCACCTTACTGTTCCGTATTGCGATACCGCTTACAAAACCGACGCTTGCGGTTCTTACGCTGTATTATGCGATCGCGCACTGGAATGACTTCTTCAATGCCCTTCTGTACCTAGGGAAGGCGGAGTTGCAACCGCTGCAAATTTTTCTCCGAAGGGTGCTCATTATGGCCTCGCCTGAAATTATGCAGAAAATGGGAGGCGAGACAGCGGCGAAGGCACTTGCGGTTTCGACGCTGCAAGTTCGCTATGTTTCCATTGTTGTCAGCATTTTGCCGATTATTACGATCTATCCGTTCATCCAAAAGTATTTCGTTCGTGGTATCACGCTAGGTGCAGTCAAAGGGTAGCGATACTCTAGCTGGATAGATAAGTGGGCTTTATACATTGAGGGAGGTTTTCGTATATGAAAAAAACACTTAAAACAACGGCAAGTTTGTCTCTGATTACGGCCTTATTCGCTATGGTAGCTGCAGGTTGTACAAGTGAGGGGAGTTCAGAACCTACGTCTAGCGCCGGAGTGGCAACGCTTAAACCAGATGCGAGTGCAGCGGCAGCGCCAGCAGGCTTTACCTACACAGGTAAAGGGCCAATCACCGATAAAGCAGGATCGCTCAAAATTCTTGCAACGAACGCCTGGACGAACAATGTCGACCTGAACCAAGCTCCAATTGTCCAAGAATTGAGTAAACGAGCAGGTGTTACAGTCAATTGGGAGCTGCTTCCGCCATCGACCTATCAGGATGCGATTAGTCCGCGACTTGCCGCAGGAGCCGATCTCCCCGATGTGATCTATCAGTTGGATCAGGATCAGACGATGAAGAATATTCAAGGAGGCTTGTTCAAACCTCTGAACGATTATATCGATAAGTATGGGGTCAACATCAAGAAGCTGTTCGAGAAATACCCTGCGTTGAAAGCAAGCTTAACGACACCAGACGGGAAGATTTACTATCTGCCTCAGCTGGCCGTAACCAAGAACTATATGCCTACTTTTATGGTGAACGTAAGATGGCTAGAAAAGCTAAATCTTAAAGAGCCAACAACGCTCGATGAATTTACGGATATGCTGCGTAAGTTCAAAGCGAATGACCCGAATGGCAATGGCAAGCAGGATGAAATCCCATTCTCGGTTGCGCCTAATCAACTAGCGAATGCATTTGGACCCGTATTCGGATTGGATTTAGCCAATAACTTCTATGCAGACAAGGACGGTAAGGTACATTACTCGTACTATGAGCCGAACTATAAGGAATATTTAACCTACTTAAATAGTTTGTACAAAGAGGGATTACTAGAGTCGGATTTCGCCAGCGTCACAGCGGATCAGATTACCTCGAAATTCTCGCAAAACATAACAGGCGTTACATTTAACTTTAGCTGGTATACCTCGATGGTGTACAGTAAGCTGTTCAAGGATTACGATCCTACACAGCCGCTCATAAAAGGGATCGCCCCATTCAAAGGGCCGCATGGTGATCAATTCTATATTGGACGGAACCCCATCACTGGTATATTCGGCGTTTCGAAGAATGCGAAGGATCCGGAGCTGGCGTTCAAATTCTTGGACTATGCGAGCAGTGAAGAATCCAAGGAGATGTATGCGTGGGGACTGCAAGGACAAACGTTTGAGGTAGTTGACGGCAAGAAACAATTTACGGAAAAAGGGAAGGATAATGATTTTATCCAAAAATTCGGTATCAACCCAACGAATTTGCCAATCGAGCAATCTGTCGATGCAACGGATGTACTGGTAGCGCCATGGCATGCTAAGATTGATAAAGAGATGGAGAAGTATATCAAAGCACCGTTCCCATTCGTTTACGCGCTGAAAGCAGAGGCAGACAAAGAGAACACGGTCATGCCGGATATTACGACCTACGTGAATGAAATGAACATTAAGTTTATTACCGGCAAGGAAAGCTTGGATAAATTCGATAGCTATATCAAGTCATTGAAAAGCATGGGTGTTGATGATGTCATAAAAGGTAGACAAGCGCAATATGACCGTTATCTCACGGCCAGTAAGAAATAATAAATAACGATTGTCGTTTGTGTAACTAGCACAGCAGCCGTGGAAATGGCTGCTGTGCTTATCCATTTGCGGCGACGAATCCCAAAAAGGACGGTTTCAGGATGAAAAGATCCACCTATATGTTACTGTTCATCGTGATGTGTACTTCGATTGTTGTGTTCATGATGGTTGGCAGGGAACGAGAGCCAGATTCGACGTCGGCAACGTCACACACGAACAACGCGGGGCAAGGTCTAGCGCCCACCACCTTACATATATTGTTTCCTTTGGAGAAACCCGTTGCCCAAGATGAAGTTATTCAAGCAGTGGAGACTAAGCTAGCAAAGGATGGCTTGCCGATCAAGCTTAAATTTACCTATATCCCGTATGATCAGTACTGGAATAAGCTGTGGCTGAATGCGGCAAGCGGTGAGCCTTATGATATTGCTTTATCGGCGTATTCAAATATAGCGGATTTAGTTTCCAAGAAAGTCTTAGCACCCTTGGATGATGCGCTACGCGATTATGGTCATGCAATAGTAAACAGCACACCGGATTATGCATTTCAAGGGGTAACGATTAACGGGCATATCTATGGTATCCCCCGTGTGATGCCTATTGCTGAGTTTCAGAGCTTCCTGCAAATAAGAGGCGATCTAAGAAAGAAATATGGTTTACCGGAGATTAGAACGGTGGCCGATATGGATACGTATTTGGAGACGATTCATCAAAAAGAACGGATGATTACGCCCTATTTTTATGACACGGGTCGGTTTTTGCTTCGAGAATATGGGGATGTCGCTTTTTTTGCGGGAGGTTACTTGAATGCTCCTGTGTATATTGATCCGGCGGATCCACAACTTAAGGTCAGAAATACGTATGAGTCTGATTTCTTCGTTCACATCATGGAGAAGATGCATGAATGGCAAGAGAAGGGCTACATTCCCTATGGTCCATCAGACACCTCGAAGTATCCGGATCCAGAGCTTGCTTTTAACTCAGGTAAAGTGGCGGCAACGTGGAGCGTTGTCATGAAGCAAACCGAGCGAATTGATGCGTTCAAAGCGATGCTTCCAGAGGGGGAACTGGAGAATGTGTATTTGCATCCCGAGAAGCCGAAGTACTTATACACAGGTGCTGACAATATACTTTCTGTATTTTCAACAAGCCAGCATGTGAATGAGTCCGTTGCCTTCCTAAATTGGCTGAGAAGCAGCCAAGAGAACTACGATCTGTTCACCTATGGGATCAAGGATGTCAATTACAAACTGAAGGACGACGCCATCGTCTATGACGGTATTGCGCCAGAGCATCAATATAATCCGATTAGCTGGACCTGGAATGACATTCGGTTTGCTCGGTTTAGTACGCATATATCGCCTGCATATAGGAAAGTGCTGCGAGACTGGGATAAGGAAGCTATCGTTTCCCCGACGCTCGGCTTTGTTCCTGATCTGGCTCCAATTAAATCGGAGATTGCTCAACTCAATGTCATCATTACGGAGTATTTACCGATTTTGTATGATGCCAAAGTGGATTGGACAACAACGATGGCCAGCTTCAGAACCAAATTAAAGGATGCGGGCATGAATCATGTTATGTCGGAAATTCAACGTCAGTTTGATACTTACCGCGCTAGTAGAAAGGGTGAAAAGTCATGATTACCGTTGCAGCAGATGGGAGCGGCGACTTCCTTAGTATCCAAGAGGCTGTGGATCAAATCCCCATGGAGAAACGAGAGCCCACAATCATTCACATTAAGAGTGGTGTTTATAAAGAGAAGTTATATATCGATAAGCCATGGATAACGTTGGTTGGCGAAGGAGCGGAAACGACCGTAATCTCATATGACGATTATGCGAAAAAGGTGTTTCCGAGCGGAGAACCTTACCACACGTTTCATTCTTACACGGCTTACATAGGCGGGGATCATGTGACGGTTGAGGGCGTTACGATCGAGAATACAGCGGGAAGCGGGGAGATTGTGGGACAGGCCTTGGCAGCTTATGTCGATGGGGACTGCGTCGCCTTTCGCGATTGCCGATTTCTCGGGCATCAGGACACGCTGTTCACAGGGCCTTTGCCACCGAAACCGCGAGATCGCGCCAGTTTTGGCGGTCCAAGGGAGGATGCCCCGAGACGCCCAGTGAGGCAGTATTACGAACGCTGCTATGTGGAGGGGGACGTTGATTTCATTTTTGGCTCGGCGACTGCTGTGTTTCAGGATTGTGAGATTGTCTCCTTGGGACGCGGCTGGATTACAGCTGCCTCTACCCCGGAGGATGTTCAGTATGGTTATGTGTTTCTCAGATGTAAGCTGACCGGTGATGCGCCTGAGCAGTCCGTTGGTTTAGGAAGGCCGTGGCGGAATTATGCGAAGACAGCGTTCGTAGATTGCTGGGTAGGAGCGCATATTAAAGCAGCGGGTTGGGATCGATGGAATGAACAGGAACCTGTAGATGAGGTTAGGTACATGGAGTATGGAAGTGTGGGTCCGGGGGCTGTAACTAGCGGGCGCGCTGAGTGGGAAAGCGAGTTGAACGTACAGGAAGCGGGTAGACTGACAGCTCAGCGAGTTCTTGCAGGCGATGATGGTTGGGATCCGGCAATCCGCAGCGGGGGATAAGACAATCCAAGTGGCTTATTGATCGTTTAGCTGCCGATTCGGATTAATTAAGCAAGATTGGGGTGCTTATTCTTTGTTAACACAGTTGAAACTTCACGTTATTGATGGAATAAGCACGCTTGAAGGTCTTATCTCGCCAAATAAGCACATAGTTGAATAAATTAGCAAGTTTAGCTTGTTTATTGCCGTCAGGAGGATAGCTCTTGGCGGTTTTTCATTGTATAAGAAAGGTTGTTGATAACGATTCTCGACAAAATGAAATAAATACTATATAATAATAATTACAAATAAGGAGCATGACTTACGGCGAGCATGAACGCGATATTACATTTATGTTCAGCAATCGAACCGTAAGTGGCTGCACATCATACAATGAAAAATGAAAGAGGAGGTTACCCTAATGGTCAAACATGATCTGAATCAAGCTTTACAACGGATGCGGGCTAGAAATATCCCTTTAACTCCGCAGCGGCAAGCGTTACTTACGTATCTTTATGCGCAGGAAAGTTACACGACGGTGAAAGACATTTGCGAGGCAATGGTCGGTGAGTATCCGCATGTGAACGCGATGACAGTGAACAGCTCTCTGCACGTTTTTAAACAGCTGGGATTAGTGAATGAGTTGACAGTTGGCGGAGCTTCCTTACGATATGAAGCAGCTATTTGCTCGTAAGTGAATTCTAGTACGGGATTAGTACGCGAGTAGTCGGCCATTATCATGCCATTGTCCATATATTTTATTGAGACGGGTATGTTCAATGAACTTGGTTAATCGATTCTGATATAACGTTACATCGTTCCGTACAGATTGAATATTGTCGAGTTTCACTCTCACGTAGAGATCTGGCAAGGACTGAAAATGGCCATACAGCACTTCGTCCTGACGTAGTTGGTTTAAGATATCTTCATCTATGACGAATGATGCGGTGTTCATATCGGGCAGTACTCGATGCCCTGATTCAGTCATGAACCCTAATTTATCTAAACGTCGGACTCGTTCTTTATTGAGCTCTGTCCATTTACTCTTTTTTTTCCTAGGCGAGAATCGTTGCGCAGTGTGGGTGTCATCTACTTTTTTAGTTGTGCTATCGATCCAGCCGAAGCATAAGGCCTCTTCAACGAAATCAATGTAACTCATGGAAGTGCGATGAGTAGGAACTAACCAACAATAATTTTCAGTGCTGTGATGGTTGGCTAGCCACTCCCGCCATTCTTGTCGCGTCTGTACGTGTACTATGTTATCTATAATCATAATGACTAGTCACTCCCGATTTGTGGCATTCATTATTTTGGCATTCACTATTTCTAAATAGTGAGCATTGTACATAATGCCCAACACGTTTCCAAAGGGATCTGTGACGGAGGCTGTGATGAATCCCTCCCCGCGGTGTACAAGTGGTTCGTACTCGACTGCTCCCATAGCTTTCAAATTCGTAAGCGTGGCTTCAATATTATCAACATGCCAGTACATGATAGCTCCACCAAGGCTGGTCGATGCATGCGGATGGGCAAAGCGGCGATCGATCAGACCTAGTTCATGCTGGTAGTCGCCAAGACGAAATTCGGCATAGACCAGTTGACCATCGGGTCCCGATTTTTCGAAGTAAGGTTTAATGCCCAACAGCTCAGAGTACCATGCCTGTGCAGCCCCCACATCATCAGCCCAATAACTAATGGTTGCAAAACCTCTTAATGTTTGCTTTGTATTCATTGTATAATCCCTCCTCATATATGAAGTATTGGTGCTATATGAGTATTGTAAACGGTACACACTGACAACTATATGTCAGTGTGTTTATTTCATTTTTAAATATTCAAAGTGCGTGATTGTCGAAAAATATGAAAGTTCGTTAACGAAGTGATTTGGATGTCTAGGAACAACGGAGGATTTCATATAGAAGTGTTGAGAAACGGTTGAGAAACGCATCTTTCCTCATGAACAGGTAAAAGCTAGAAAATGTGCCTAAAAAGCGAACTATTTAAAAGAAATAAGAGAAAATCGTTCGTTTTTTCAAATTGACATGGCACGTTAGTTGGTAGTAAACTAGGAAAGCGGGAAATGAAGCCGCACTAATTGAAAATGTCGAAACAACTCGTATAAAATCAGGAATAAGGCCTGGAAGTATCTACCCAAAAACCATGAATTTTTGGACTACGAGGAAGCGAATGAGGGGAACCATAGGAAATGATGGTCTTTTTGCATTCGGTTCTTTTGCTGTCCAGCGTATAGAATCGTGAATTCTAGCTCTGGGCATTTTTTATTATTAAATGAAGATTTTAAAAAGTCGGCTTTCAGAAAGAGGTTTGTGATGACGGTACGTGTTGGTGTAATTATGGGAAGCCAGTCGGATTGGGAAACGATGAAGCACGCTTGTGATATGTTGGACGAACTGGGTATAGCGTATGAGAAGAAGGTTGTCTCCGCGCATAGAACGCCCGATCTAATGTTTGACTATGCAGCATCGGCTATCGAACGCGGGCTACAAGTCATTATTGCTGGAGCAGGCGGTGCGGCGCATTTACCAGGAATGGTAGCTGCCAAAACTGAGCTACCGGTTATTGGTGTTCCAGTCAAAACGTCCACGTTGAATGGTATGGACTCTCTGCTCTCTATTGTACAAATGCCAGGCGGCATTCCGGTTGCTACAGTTGCGATCGGCCATGCGGGTGCTACGAACGCAGGCTTGCTCGCTGCGCAGATTCTGGGCGCTTTTGATCCAGAGATCCAAGCGAAAGTGAAAGCACGCCGCGCGCGTATTACGCAAACGGTGCTAGAAAGCAGTGACCAGCTATGAGCGAGGTATCCAGCGGTAAGGTAATCCAGCCAGGAGGCACAATCGGCATTCTTGGCGGCGGGCAATTAGGGCGCATGCTTACGCTAGCCGGACGCAACATGGGATATCGCTTCGTAGCGCTCGATCCGACAGAGGACGCACCTTGCGGCCAAGTCGCGGATCAGATTCAAGCGGACTTCGACGATGTGGAAGCAGCCAGAAGGCTTGCCGCACGTTCGGACGTAATCACATACGAATTCGAAAACGTCGACGCACACGTCACCAACATCTTGATGGAAGAGTCCTATGTTCCACAAGGCAGTCAACTTTTATACACGACTCAGCACCGTCTTCGCGAGAAAAGAGCGATTGAAGCGGCAGGCGTTCCAGTAGCGCCTTATGCAGAGATCACAAGCGAAGCGGAGCTGCGGGAAGCAGCCGAGCGCTTCGGTACGCCATGCGTACTCAAAACCGCTACAGGCGGTTATGACGGCAAAGGGCAATGGGTGCTTCGCTCCTTAGATGAGGTCGCCGAAGCTTATGAAACCTTAAGCCGGGCCAAAACCGAGCTGGTTCTCGAACAATTCATTCATTTTGACAAGGAATTATCCGTTATTGCAGCTAGAAGTCCACGCGGCGAGGTAAAGGCATTTCCTGCTGCTGAAAATATACATGTACATAATATTCTGCACGAATCCATCGTGCCGGCACGTATTCCTGTGCCCGTGCAGAAGGCAGCCGAAGAACTCGCGATTCGCATCGCGGAGTCGCTCGGTGTGATTGGGTTGATCGCGGTTGAGCTATTCCTGACGAAGGATGGCCAGTTATACGTCAATGAGTTGGCGCCGCGCCCTCACAATTCCGGCCACTATACGATGGAAGCTTGCCGGACTTCTCAGTTCGAGCAGCACGTACGCGCAATCTGCAATTTGCCGCTAGGTTCAACAGAACTGATTACACCTGTGGTCATGGTCAACTTGCTAGGTGAGCACATTGCGCCGCTGCATGATCAACTTGCTGAGCCGGGCTTCTTAGAAAATGAAGCATTAGGCGTCTCTGCCAAACTTCATTTGTACGGCAAGAAAGAGGCGAAAGTGAAACGCAAGATGGGTCATATCAACCTTTTAACAGATGATGTTGAGAAAGCATTGACTTGGATAGAACAGACAGGCATTTGGGAAAGTAAGTAAATGAAACTCATTGGAGGAACGGAAACATGATTGAACGTTATACACGCCCTGAAATGGCACGCATTTGGACAGAAGAAAATAAATTTAACGCTTGGTTGGAAGTTGAAATTCTTTCTTGCGAAGCTTGGTCAGAGCTAGGTGTTATTCCGAAAGAAGATGTAAAAGTATTGCGCGAAAAAGCAAGCTTTAACATCGATCGTATTTATGAAATCGAGCAAGAGACGCGTCATGACGTGATCGCCTTCACAAGAGCGGTTTCCGAGACATTAGGGCCTGAGCGTAAATGGGTTCACTACGGCTTAACATCAACGGACGTTGTAGATACAGCACTTGGTTACTTGCTGCGTCAAGCGAACGAAATTTTGGACAAAGACATCCAGAACTTCATCGAAATCCTTCGCAATAAAGCGATTGAGCATAGAGATACAGCGATGATGGGTAGAACGCATGGTGTTCATGCAGAGCCAACGACGTTTGGTTTGAAAATGGCGCTATGGTACGAGGAAATGAAGCGTAACCTGGAGCGTTTCCGCTTTGCCGCTGATGGCGTGCAATTCGGTAAAATCTCTGGAGCAGTAGGAACATATGCAAACATCGATCCGTTCGTTGAAGAGTATGTATGTGGCAAGCTTGGAACAAAAGCAGCGCCAATCTCCACACAAACATTGCAACGTGACCGTCACGCTGAATACATGGCTACATTGGCACTAGTAGCAACATCCCTTGATAAATTTGCTACGGAAATTCGCGCACTTCAAAAGAGTGAGTTCCGCGAAGTTGAAGAGCCGTTTGCTAAGGGTCAAAAAGGCTCCTCCGCAATGCCGCACAAACGTAACCCAATCGGTTGCGAAAGCATTTCCGGTCTATCTCGCGTAATTCGTGGACACATGGTGTCGGCTTACGAGAACGTAACGCTTTGGCATGAGCGCGACATTTCGCACTCCTCCGTAGAGCGTATTATTTTACCGGATGCAACACAGTTGTTGAACTACATGTTGAACCGTCTGGGTAACATCATCAAGAACCTGACAGTGTTCCCAGAGAACATGAAACGCAACATGCGCAGCACGTACGATGTTCCATTCTCCGGCCGCGTCATGACGAAGCTGATCGACAAAGGCTTTGCTCGTGAGCAAGCGTACGATACCGTACAGCCGAGAGCGATGCAAGCATGGGAAGAGCAACGCTCCTTCCGCGAAATCGTTGAGAATGCATCGGTGATCACCGAGGTGTTAAGCCCAGAAGAAATCGCAGATTGCTTCGATCCAAGCTGGCATTTGAAACATGTAAGCACGATCTTTGACCGTCTTGGTTTGAACTAGAAGTTAGTGAACGAACAGATAGATTTGAAGGGGAAAGGGTGTGGAATTCGTGGCAAACGCAAGCGTGATCGTAGATACAGCTGAGGAAATGATTAATGCGCCTCTGGTGCACAAAGGCAAAGTACGTGAGTTGTATGATCTTGGCGATAGTTTTTTGATCGTGGTAACGGATCGGATTTCGGCTTTTGATTACATTTTGAAGCCTGGCGTTCCAGATAAAGGGTATGTACTCAATGCCCTGAGCAAGTACTGGTTCGGCATTACTAGCGGTTATATGAACAATCACATCATTCATACAGATGTTGAGAAGCTTCATGCCATTATTCCAAGTGCAGCGGATCGGGAGCTTTTGAAAGAGCGTATCATCGTGGCGAAAAAGGCAGAGCGTATCTCCATCGAGTGCGTGGTACGCGGCTACATTACGGGGAATGGCTGGAGACAGTACGCAAGTACTGGCGAAATCAATGGCCGCAAATTGCCTGAAGGATTGCGCAAGAACGAGCGTTTGAACGATCCGATTTTCACACCTGCAGCGAAAAACGATGTGGGTCACGATGAGGATATTTCTATTGAACAAATGATCGAGCTTGTTGGCGAAGAGCTGACGTATGCTCTGCAAGAGCGCAGCATTATGCTGTACACGTTGGCGCATAGCATCTGCGAGCAAAAAGGCATCATTTTGGCCGATACGAAGTTTGAATTCGGTTTTTATGCGGGTGAACTTATTATTATTGATGAGATCTTTACGCCGGATTCTTCCCGTTACTGGTCACAAGATAAATACGCCTTGGATGTCGAGATCGATTCCATGGACAAAGAGCCTGTTCGCACGTACTTAGCGGGATCAGGTTGGGATAAAAATAGTGAACCGGACGAGCTTCCAGCCTCTGTTGTGGAAGAGACTTCGAACCGATATAAAGAAATTTTGCACCGCTTGGTTGATTAAAAATAACGCTGAGGAGCGATTTCACGATGAAAGCAACAGTCTATGTAACGATTAAACAGAACGTATTGGACGTGCAAGGAACGGCAGTACAAGGAGCACTTCACTCCATGGGCTTCGAAGAAGTTGGCAAAGTGCGCATCGGTAAATACTTGGAGCTTGAACTTGGTACAACAGACAGAGCAGAAGCAGAAGCACGCGTGAAAGCAATGTGCGAGAAGTTACTAGCAAACACAGTTATCGAAGACTACCGTTACGAATTGGTGTAATCAACCATTAACGCACAACTTTTAGGAGGAAAAACCATGAATTTTGCGGTTCTTGTGTTCCCGGGATCGAATTGCGATATCGACTTGTACAAAGCGATTGAAGACACAATTGGTCAACCTGTTGACTATGTATGGCATACGGACGGTGACTTGTCCAAATACGATTGTATCCTAGTACCAGGAGGATTCTCTTACGGGGATTACCTGCGTTGTGGAGCAATTGCTCAGTTCACAAACGTAATGAAAGCTGTCGTGAAAGCTGCGGAAGAAGGCAAATACATTCTAGGTATTTGTAACGGATTCCAAGTGTTGACGGAAGCTCGCTTATTGCCAGGCGCATTGCTTCGCAATAACGGCATGAAATTCCGCTGTCACCAAGCGGTTCTGAAAGTTGAAAACAACACAACGGCGTTCACACGTGATTATGCCGAAGGTGAATTGATCAACATTCCGATCGCTCACGGTGAAGGCAACTACTACTGTGACGATGCTACACTAAAAGAATTGCAAGAAAACAACCAAATCGTGTTCCGTTATGAAGCGGGCAACAACCCGAACGGATCACTTGATGATATCGCAGGAATCAGCAACAAAGCAGGGAACGTAGTGGGTATGATGCCCCATCCAGAGCGCGCCATTCATGAGATTCTAGGCTCCGCAGACGGTAAGAAAATGTTCACATCAATTCTAAGTGCTTGGAGGGAAAAACATGACGCAGCAGCTATCCGCTAAGGAACCATCTCCGGAACAAATCGCGGAACAGAAGATTTACAAGCAAATGGGCGTAACCGACGAGGAGTTTGCTAAGATTTGTGGTTTCCTTGGACGTACTCCGAACTATGTAGAAATCGGCGTATTCAGCGTAATGTGGTCCGAGCATTGTTCTTACAAAAATTCCAAACCTGTTCTTCGCAAATTCCCAGTTACAGGACCTCGCGTTCTCATGGGACCTGGTGAAGGTGCAGGGATTGTAGATATCGGGGACAACCAAGCGGTTGTTTTCAAAATCGAAAGTCATAACCACCCTTCCGCTATCGAGCCTTACCAAGGCGCAGCGACAGGTGTGGGCGGTATTATTCGTGATATTTTCTCCATGGGTGCACGACCAGTTGCTCTACTTAACTCCTTGCGTTTCGGTAAATTGGAAAATGACCGCGTGAAGTACTTGTTCGAGCACGTTGTTTCCGGTATCGCTGGATACGGTAACTGTATCGGGATTCCGACAGTTGGCGGCGAAGTGATGTTCGACGAGAGTTACGAAGGAAACCCGCTTGTTAACGCAATGTGCGTGGGTCTTATCGACCACGACATGATCCAACGCGGTGTTGCCAAAGGTGTTGGCAACCCAGTCTTCTACGTAGGCCCAGCAACAGGCCGCGACGGTATCCACGGTGCGACATTCGCATCCGAGGAATTGACAGCTGAATCCGAAGCGAAGCGTCCAGCGGTACAAGTTGGCGATCCGTTCATGGAAAAGCTAGTGCTAGAAGCTTGTTTAGAGTTAATCGATTCCGGCATCGTGCTTGGAATTCAAGATATGGGTGCAGCGGGACTTACTTGTTCCTCCGCTGAGATGGCAAGTAAAGCAGGTAACGGCATGGAGTTGTACCTGGATGAAGTTCCACAACGTGAAGAAGGCATGACAGCGTATGAAATGATGTTGTCTGAGTCCCAAGAGCGTATGCTATTCGTTGTTGAGCCGAAGGATGAGGCGCAAGCTAAGGGCATCTTCGAACGTTGGGGCTTGCACTGTGCGAAAGTCGGTAAAGTTACTGACGACGGCTTCTTGAAGCTAATCCACCACGGTGAAGTCGTGGCGAACATGCCTGTAGGCGCACTCGTTGACGAGTGCCCAGTTTACAATAAGCCAAGCAAAGTGCCGGCTTATTATGAAGCAAGCGCAGCGATTGACACAACGCGTTACCCAGAGGTAACGAAGTTGACGGAAGCGCTGAAATCCGTACTCGCATCCCCGACGGTAGCGAGCAAAGAGTGGGTTTACAACCAATATGACTACATGGTTCGTACAGAAACAGCTGTGCGTCCAGGTTCAGACGCAGCAGTAGTAACAATCCGCGGCACGCGCAAAGGTCTTGCGATGACAACGGACTGTAACGGACGCTACGTGTACTTGGATCCAGAAGTGGGCGGACGTATCGCCGTATCCGAAGCAGCGCGTAACGTTGTTTGTTCCGGTGCTGAGCCGCTTGCTGTGACAGACAACCTGAATTTCGGTTCCCCGGACAAGCCAGAAATATTCTGGCAGTTGGAGAAATCCACTGACGGTATGGCAGAAGCTTGCCGCTTCTTGGATACGCCGGTTATCGGCGGTAACGTTTCTCTTTACAACGAGAACGCCAAAGGCGCGATCTACCCTACACCAGTTATCGGGATGGTTGGACTTGTTCATGACATCGATCACATCACGACACAGAATTTCAAAAACGAAGGCGACATCATTATCCTGCTAGGCGAGACGAAAGCTGAGCTCGGCGGCAGTGAATTCCAATATGTGATTCACGGTGTAACCGAAGGCCGTCCTCCTGAGTTGGACTTGGCAACTGAAAAACGCCTGCAAAACGCAGTACTCAAAGCGATTCAAGAAGGTCTTGTTGCATCTGCGCATGACTTGTCTGAAGGCGGATTGGCTGTAGCACTTGCAGAAAGCTGTATTAGCGGAAACATCGGCGCAGAAGTTAATGTAGCGTCCGATCTTCGTCCAGATTTCGCATTGTTCAGTGAATCGCAATCACGTATCGTACTTAGCGCTACACCAGACAAAGCCGATGCCCTTAAGCATTGGATCGCTTCCCAAGGTGTACCTTATCAAGAAATCGGAAAAGTAACAGGTTCTTACCTCACTGTGAAAATCAATGACGAACAGCGTCTCCAGTCTCCTGTAAACGAGCTGGCGAAAGTCTGGAAGGATGCGATTCCATGTCTAATGGCGTGAAACAATCCAAGGCCCTGAAGCTTCCTGTTGCACCATTGGAACAACTTGCGAATGGTCAGCATGAGCTTTGGACAGGTGACTATTACAACGAAGGTATTGGCGGCCAAGGCGGATTGTTCGATAAGCTGAACGAAGAGTGCGGGGTGTTCGGGGTGTACGGTCATCCCGACGCTTCCTCCCTGTGTTATTACGGATTGCATGCTCTTCAGCATCGTGGACAGGAAAGTGCCGGCATTTGTACAGTGGATGAAGGCAAATTTAATTATTACCGTGGCATGGGACTTGCGAAGGAAGTTTTTACAAATGATAATTTGCATCCACTTACGGGTTCAACGGCTATCGCTCATGTTCGTTACTCAACAGCAGGCGAAAGCAAGTTGGCGAATGCACAGCCGCTCGTGTTCAAATACCGTGAGGGCGATCTAGCGATTGCGACGAACGGGAACCTTGATAATGCCAACATTATCAAACGTGAGCTGGAGCGTAAGGGTTCCATTTTCCAAACAACAAGTGATACTGAGGTTATGGCGCATCTGATTGCTCGTTCCGAGCATGATGATATCGTTGACGCTGTGAAAGATGCGATGAATCAAGTCATCGGCGGCTTTGCATTCCTTATTATTACGAAAGATAAATTGATTGCTGCGCTTGATCCGAACGGCTTACGTCCGTTCATGATCGGCCGACTCGGAGATGCTTACTTATTCGCGTCCGAGACATGTGCATTTGATGCGGTTGGGGCAACCTATTTCCGTGATGTACAGCCTGGGGAGATCATTGTAATTGATCGTGACGGCTTCCGTTCCGAGCAGTTTACAGAAGGCGGCAAGCGCGCGATTTGTGCGATGGAATACATCTACTTTGCTCGTCCAGACAGCGACATCGACACGGTCAATATTCACTCCGCTCGTAAACGGATGGGTAAACGCTTGGCGATGGAAGCCTTCGTGGATGCGGACATTGTAACCGGCGTGCCGGATTCCAGTATTTCAGCTGCGATTGGCTTTGCGGAACAAACGGGAATTCCTTATGAGTTGGGTCTGATCAAGAACCGCTACACAGGCCGGACGTTCATCATTCCAAGCCAAGAGCTTCGTGAGCAAGGTGTCAAAATGAAACTGAGCGCCGTTCGGAAAGTGGTCGAAGGCAAGCGTGTCGTGATGATCGATGACTCCATCGTTCGTGGGACAACGTCCTTACGCATCGTCAACCTGCTTCGTGAAGCAGGAGCAACGGAAGTTCACGTGCGGATTTCTTCGCCGCCTTTTATGAACCCTTGTTACTACGGGATTGATACACCGGACCGCAAAGAGCTTATCGCGGCGATGAATTCGATCGAGGAAATTCGCAAGGCAATCAACGCGGATTCGCTTCATTTTTTAACGAAAGATGGATTGTTGGATTCAATCGGTCAAGGTTCCGCAGGGAAAGCAAGCGGATATTGTACAGCTTGCTTCGACAACAGCTACCCAACGGAAATCGTTGATGTGACGAAGGTTGGCTGTGCTTGTGATTAACAGCAAAAGAGAGAAAACGGGGGTCTAACGACCTCCCCCATATATAGACAAACTAAGGAGTGTTGGTCAGTGTCGGATGCTTATAAAAAGGCTGGCGTCGATATCGCGGCGGGGAACGAAGCAGTAGAACGGATGAAAAAGCACGTTAAACGGACATTCCGTCCTGAAGTGTTAACAGATCTCGGTGGCTTCGGCGGGCTGTTCAGCTTGAACAAAGACAAGTATGAGGAGCCTGTACTCGTATCGGGTACGGACGGCGTGGGCACGAAGCTGAAGATTGCTTTTGCCATGGATAAGCATGATACGATTGGGATCGACGCGGTTGCCATGTGTGTGAACGATATTATCGTTCAAGGCGCAGAGCCATTGTTTTTCCTCGACTATCTCGCTTGTGACAAAGTCATTCCAGAGAAAATTGAAGCGATTATTAAAGGGATCGCCGACGGTTGTGCGCAATCAGGTTGCTCACTAATCGGTGGTGAAACGGCGGAAATGCCGGGCATGTATGCTGAAGGGGAGTATGACATTGCTGGCTTTACGGTTGGAATCGTCGACAAGAAAAAGATTATCGACGGAACAACGATCCGTCCTGGAGATGTCGTGCTAGGGCTAGCTTCAAGCGGTGTGCACAGTAACGGGTTCTCGCTTGTGCGTAAGCTTTTGCTTGAAGATAACGGTTATACCCTTCAAGGGCATGTAGAAGAGCTTGGCGATAAGCTTGGTAACGTGTTGCTTGAACCAACGAAGCTGTATGTGAAGCCTGTCCTAGCTATGTTGGAAGACGTAGCGATCAAAGGTATGGCGCATATCACAGGCGGCGGTTTCATCGAAAATATCCCGCGCGTTCTGCCAGATGGCGTAAACGTGGATATCCAATACGGATCATGGCCGATCCTTCCGATTTTCTCCTTGATGCAGCGTGTAGGCAACATCACGAACAATGATATGTTCCGCACGTTCAACATGGGAATCGGGATGGTTGTCATTGTAGCGGCTGACGATGCTGAGAAAGCCATTGCTGCAGCGGAAGCGCAAGGCGAGAAAGCTTACCGTTTAGGTGTTGTTACTGAAGGCGAGCGTGTAGTTACGTTCCAAGGAGCTGACGTCTAATGCAGCCTTATCGCATTGCGGTTATGGCTTCAGGCAGCGGCTCGAATTTTCAGGCTATTGTGGATCAGGTACAGAAGGGGAAGCTTGATGTCAGCATCGAGCTTCTTGTCTGTGATCGCCCAAAGGCATTCGTTGTTGAGCGTGCCAAGGAAGCAAAGGTGCCTGTGTTTGCCTTCAACCCGAAGGAGTACGAAAGCCGCGAGGCGTATGAGACGCTGATCTTGAAAGAGCTGCAGGACCGCCAGGTTGATCTGGTCGTGATGGCAGGCTACATGCGGATTATTACGAATGTGCTGGTTGAGCCTTACTTTGGGCGGATGATTAACATTCATCCATCTTTGTTGCCATCGTTCCCCGGCGTCCGCGCTGTGGAACAGGCGGTTGAGTATGGCGTGAAGCAGACAGGCGTCACGGTGCATTTTGTTGATGGCGGGCTGGACTCCGGCCCGATCATTGCCCAGCGTGCCGTGGAGATCCACGAGCACGAGACGGCGGATTCGCTCACGGAGCGAATCCATGCGGCTGAGCACGTGCTGCTGCCGCAGGTTGTGCGGTGGCTGCGCGAGGGCCGCGTGAGCTTGGACGGCCGCAGGGTTAGCGTGCGGAAGTAGGGGGTTAGCGTAGCCTCCCGCGAAGCTGTAGCGGTGAAAAACACGCTTACAGCGTCGTGCCGAACCGAATAGTGCCGTTGACCGAGCTGTAGCGGTGAAAAACACGCTTACAGCGTCGTGCCGAACCGAATAGTGCCGTTGACCGAGCTGTAGCGGTGAAAAACGCGCTTACAGCGTCGTGCCGAGCCGAATAGTGCCGTTGACCGAGCTGTAGCGGTGAAAAACGCGCTTACAGCGTCGTGCCGAGCCGAATAGTGCCGTTGACCGAGCTGTAGCGGTGAAAAACGCGCTTGCAGCGTCGCGAAGAACTGAGCCGTTCAAGGGGAAGGTTTAATCCCCCGAGGGTTTAACTTGTCGCGTTCCTTCAACTGTTGCTTTTTAGGACAATCGTTGTTCGTCGAGGAACTTGGAGTAGCTGATGATCTGAAATCCCTCATTGAAGGATTCAATTTTGCACTCATTTTTATATTTTTTTCAGCCTTTTCACTCATTCACATACAATCCCATTCCCTAAGGAGGAAGCATAGTGGCAATCAAAAGAGCACTGATCTCCGTTTTCGATAAAACGGGCATCGTTGAATTCGCGAGCGAGCTGTCAAAGCTGGGCGTTGAGATCATTTCCACAGGTGGTACGCTTAGTTTGTTAAAGGATAAAGGGGTACCGGTTATCGGTATTTCGGAGGTTACAGGGTTCCCGGAAATCATGGACGGCCGTGTGAAAACACTTCACCCGAACGTGCATGGCGGACTTTTGGCTGTTCGTGACAACGAAGAGCACCAAGCGAGCATGAAAGAGCTTGGCCTGGAGTACATTGATCTTGTTGTCGTGAATTTGTATCCTTTTGCAGAGACGATTGCGAAGCCTGACGTGACTTACGAAGATGCGATCGAGAACATCGATATCGGTGGACCTACCATGCTTCGTTCCGCAGCGAAAAACCATGCTTTCGTTTCCGTTATCGTTGACACTAACGACTACGCGAAAGTTCTGGAAGAAGTGCAAGAGACTGGTGACACAACGCTGGCAACGCGTAAACGTCTTGCAGCAAAAGTGTTCCGTCACACAGGCGCTTACGATGCTTTGATTGGTGACTATTTGACTGGCCTCCAAGGCGAGCCTTACCCAGAGCGTTACACAGTAACGTATGAAAAAATGCAAGAGCTTCGCTACGGCGAGAACCCGCACCAAAGCGCAGCGTTTTACCGCACGCCGAATGCGGCTGCTGGCAACATCACAACGGCTGAACAATTACACGGTAAAGAATTATCGTACAACAATATTAATGACGCTAACACAGCGCTACAGATCGTAAAAGAGTTCAGCGAGCCTGCAGTTGTTGCCGTTAAGCACATGAACCCTTGCGGCGTAGGTATCGGTACGAATGTGCTTGAAGCTTACACGAAAGCGTACAATGCAGATCCGACTTCCATCTTCGGTGGGATCGTGGCTGCAAACCGTGCGATCGACGAAGCGACTGCACAATTGTTGCATGAGATCTTCTTGGAGATCGTTATCGCGCCAGATTTTACACCAGAAGCCCTTGAGATTCTGGCTAAAAAGAAAAACATCCGCTTACTCAAAGTAGCCGGTTTGGATACCATTGCTGGTCGTGAGTCCCAGCCCGTGATTACAACTGTTGAAGGCGGCATGCTAGTACAAGCTAGCGACGCTCGTCAACTGACAGAAGCTGATCTGAAAGTCGTTTCCGAGCGTCAACCGACAGCGGAAGAGATGAAGCAATTGCTTTTCGCATGGAAAGTCGTTAAGCACGTTAAATCTAACGCCATCGTACTTGTGGCTGACGATATGACTGTGGGCGTAGGTGCGGGTCAAATGAACCGTGTCGGCGCAGCGAAAATCGCGATCGAGCAAGCTGGCGACAAGTCGAAGGGTTCCGTCCTTTCGTCCGATGCGTTCTTCCCGATGGGCGATACACTCGAAATGGCAGCAAAAGCAGGCATCACAGCAGTGATTCAGCCAGGCGGCTCCATCAAAGACGAAGAATCTATTCGTGTAGCGAACGAAAATGGCATTGCAATGGTCATGACAGGCGTTCGTCACTTTAAACACTAAAACAATTGAGAATGCTCACGATTCGTAAGTGGACCGTGGGCATTCCCCATGAGAGGGGTTTCCAAAGATGCGTGTATTAGTTATTGGACGTGGCGGACGCGAGCATGCCATTGTATGGGCACTAAGCAAAAGCCCAAAAATCAGCAAACTGTTCTGCGCACCAGGAAACGGCGGGATTGCCGGTTTAGCGGAATGCGTGCCGATCACGGAGCTTCAATTCGAAGAGATCAGCTCATTTGCGAAGGAGCAAGCGATTGACTTGGTTATGGTTGCGCCTGATGATCCATTAGCGGCAGGTTTGGTCGATCATTTGGAGTCAAAAGGAATCGAAGCATTCGGCCCTCGCGCCAACGCAGCGATCATTGAAGGCAGCAAAGTGTTCATGAAGCAGCTGCTCAAAAAATACAGCATTCCTACGGCGACTTACGAGTCATTCGACGCGTATGAGCCGGCACTTGCTTACTTGCGCTCGCAAACGGCGCCAATCGTGATTAAAGCAGACGGCTTAGCCGCTGGTAAAGGTGTTACGGTTGCCCAAACGATGGAAGAAGCGGAAGCTGCGTTGAAAGACATCATGGTTGGGCAGGTTTTTGGGGCATCGGCAGGCGCGAGCGTCGTGATCGAGGAGTTCCTGACAGGACAAGAGATGTCCTTGTTGGCTTTCGTTGATGGTTCGACTGTGCGTTTGATGGTGCCTTCGCAGGATCATAAGCCGGTTTTTGATAACGATAAAGGACCGAACACAGGCGGAATGGGAACATACTCCCCACTTCCACATATTCCTGAGTCCATCGTGCAAGAAGCACTTGTGAACATCGTTCAGCCTACGGCTGATGCGATGGTGGCAGAAGGCCGTCCGTTCAAAGGCGTGCTGTATGCGGGTCTGATTTTGACGCCTAACGGTGTGAAAACAATTGAGTTCAACGCACGCTTCGGTGACCCGGAGACGCAGGTGATTTTGCCGCGATTGAAAACGGATTTGCTGGATATTTTCCTAGCGATCAACAACGGCACGTTGGCTGAGCAGTCGATCGAGTGGAGCGAACAAGCGGCAGTATGCGTGATCGTAGCTTCACCTGGTTACCCTGGACCGTATCCGAAAGGATTGCCGATTACTGGCTTAGATCAAGTGCAGGATGCGCTTGTGTTCCACGCGGGTACAGCAGTTGATGAGAACGGGCAAATCGTCACCAATGGTGGACGTGTGCTTGGTATCACGGGCCTTGGCAAGGACATCGTAGAAGCTCGTCAGAAGGCTTATGCGGACGCGGATCGGATTCATTTTGAAGGTAAGCATTACCGGACGGATATTGCGATGAAGGCATTGAAATAGATTGTAGGAACAACAAAACACAGTCCTCTTAGAAGCGAATACCCGATTGTGGGCGTGCGCGTGGGGGCTGTGTTTATTTCATGTCAGGGGGATTGGCGGGATAACTGGATTTCATGCAGCTGATTTGGTAGGAATCTCGCATTTTAGACGAATAGCTGGATTTCCTCCATCTAATTTAAGCAGTTTCAGCCTAATTGGGCAAAATGATCAGAAATAACTGTAGATTTTCCATCTAAGTCCGATAATAAGAGGGATGGCTGAGAAATAGCTGTAGGTTATCCAGTTACTTCTTATCCCAACCGCGAATATATTTACTCCTGTTCTTGTAGACGAAATAACACGCCAATAAAGCAAGAACAATTAATGAAATGGACAGCCAGTGATCAGTGAAATATTGCCAAAGTGCTTGCATAAAGAACCTCCCAAATGTGGAGAAGCATGGTAGGTTTAGTTTCGTGAATGAGGGCTGTTTTTATACAGAGCATAGATAAGAAGGGGAATTGCCGATGTTTGATAAAAGAATGCTGATACTCTCCACGATCATATCGCTGGTTGGGGTATTGGCTGGATGTGGAGATAAGCAGCCAGTACCTGTGGCGTTGCCTACAACGGAGGCTGTGCAAAGTGATTCGCCGCAGGCAACAGCAGCGCAGGCAACGGCTGCGCCCTTGGAGGTGAAAGCAACAGCTACGCCTTCGCCAACAGCGGCTCCGACACCTGTCGCAACGCCAGAAACGAAGCCAACACCAACGAAGACGCCAGCTCCAACCACGTTGCCGAGTGTCTCTAAGAGCAATAAGCTTGTGATGATCGACCCTGGACATCAACGGGTTGGTAATAACGCACCTGAGCAAGTCGGGCCAGATACGCGGGAAACGAAGGCTAAGGTCAGCTCCGGCACAGTTGGGGTACGTACGAAGAAACCAGAGTATGTACTCAATCTGGAGGTGTCCGTGTTGCTTAAAGCAGAGCTAGCTCGACGGGGAATCAACGTTACAATGACGCGCGAGACGCATGATGTGGATATTAGCAACAAGCAGCGTGCGGATATGGCGAATGAGGCAGGAGCGGCGCTGGTTGTACGGATTCATGCAGATGGTGACGCCTCGGCAAGTACGAAGGGGTTTTCGGTGCTGTATCCGTCAGCTGCGCAACCAGCTGTGAAGCCTATCGCAGCGGAAAGTAAGCAGGCCGCTAGTTTGCTCCTAGCCGGCTTGCAGCAAGCGACAGGCCAGAAGGGACGCGGGCTTTCGGCGCGAGATGATCTGAGCGGCTTCAATTGGTCGAAGGTACCCGTCGTGCTCGTGGAGATAGGGTTCATGACGAATCCGGAAGAGGACGAGCTCATGTCGGAAGCGGCGTATCAGCAGAAGCTTGCATTCGGGATCGCGGATGGGATTGAGCAGTTTGTGAACGGTAAGTGAGAGTTGTAACGGATCGCAACATGGTTTTATTTTCACAGATTCGAGAATAATGTAGATAATTGGCACTGATTAGGTTGTGAGAGGAGGTGTTGCTGTGCTGCCGGCATTTTTTATTGCGCATGGCTCACCGAGTTTGGCGATTGAGCAGCATGCGTATACGGAGTTTTTGCACAGACTTGTGATGTCGCTTCCAAAGCCAAAAGCTATCGTTGTGTTCAGTGCACACTGGGAAAGCGCTGTTCAGAAGATCAGCTCGGCTGTCGAGCCTGAGATGATGTACGATTTCTCAGGTTACCCCGAAGAACTTTATGACATTAACTATCCGGCCAAAGGAGATCTTACCTTAAGCCTTCATATCCAGCAGTTGTTTCAGCAAGAAGGCATACGCTGTGAGCTGAATGACAGGCGAGGCTTGGATCACGGAGCGTGGGCGCCGCTCTCCATTATGTATCCCCATGCGCAGATCCCGGTTGTGACACTTTCGGTTAACCCACGGTTAACACCTGAGGAGCATTACCGAATTGGTGCCGCTTTAAGCTCTTTGCGGGATGAGCAGGTGCTGATCATTGGCAGTGGCGGAACGGTTCACAATCTACGAAAGCTGGATGATAATAATCCAGTACCGCAACTGTGGGCCGTGGAGTTCGATGAGTGGCTAGAGGAGCAGCTCGAAACGTGGAACTTGGAGGCGCTGATTCGCTACGACGAGCGAGCGCCGCATGCGCGGGAGGCGGTGCCGACGCCGGAGCATTTTGTGCCATTGCTAGTCGCGATGGGAGCAGGAGATGCTACACGAAGCGCGAAGCTGTTGCACCATAGCTTCCAGATGGGCACCCTGAGCCTATGCTGCTGGATGTTCGGCAGTCTACGTATACGTAAGCAAGAGACATAAGTTCGTTGTTGTTCGAAGGCCTGCGAATGCTGCAGGTTTTTTTGTCGTTATGGTTGATGGCATGAGGCCGGATCAATCCAGAAACCGCCCCTTATGCTCCGGCTTCGGCAGCATGCAATGGTCAGTCTTGCCGAACCAGCGATAGCGGTTGCGTGCGACGAAGCTGTATCCGAGATTGCGGATCGGAGCTGGAATCACAATCGCCGCGTAGGCGAGTGGCCATGCACCTCGCAAGCGCCGTGCAATGCGCAAAGCAGCTGAGCTGCGCGTATAAGTGCGGCCGTTTTCAATCAGCACAATGGTGCTGAGTTGATCTAGCGGCAGCTTGTGCTCGGCGAGCAGGCGTTGTCCCGTCTCCGACTGAAGAGAAGCGAAGTGAAACACGCCCTTCGGGTCGTTTCGCAGGATGAATTGCACCGCGCTGCTGCAGAGCAGGCAAACCCCGTCGAACAAAATGACAGCGTGACGATCAATATGAATAGACATAGGTGTCTCCTTTGGTCCACACATTTGTTGGAGGAAGCTACTCCTAATTATACGACGTTCAGACGAATGAGCAACAGAGACGAGGCGGGGTTGACGAAAAGTGGATGAGGTTGTATAGTCTATAGATACCCATAGGGGTATGGGTAATTAGACGTGTATGGGTTATGTGTTAGATTCTTTTTTTGCTCATTTATATACCCTATAGGGTATCGGTTTTAGCGTAAAGATACTCACTAACGGAGGGATTACGATGGATCAAACCCAATTGCAAGGCATAGAAGCCGCTCAACTAGCTCTTAAAGTACTGAATCAGGAACCTATTTTTATTCTGGATGTTCGGAATGAAAGCGACTTTGCGGATTGGCGCGTGGAAGGCAAGGATGTTCAGACGCTGAACAAACCTTATTACGAACTGATCGATGGCGTGGATGATATTCTCGATACAATCCCGAGCGAACGAGAGGTGCTGGTCGTCTGTGCGAAAGAAGGATCTTCCATTTTCGTAGCGGAGCAATTGATCGAGGCAGGCAGGACCAACGTTTCGTACCTCATCGGTGGTATGAAGTCATGGAGTGAGCAGCTCACACCTGTGAAAATCGGAGATCTGAACGATGGCGGAGAGATTTATCAATTCATCCGTATAGGCAAGGGCTGCTTGTCTTACATGGTCCTTTCACAAGGAGAAGCCGCGGTGATTGATGCGGTTCGGATGACGGATGTATTTGAACAATTTGCCCAGGAAAAGAACGTAACGATTACACATACCCTTGATACCCATCTCCATGCGGATCATATATCAGGCGGGCGACAGCTGGCGGCGGCAACTAACGGTTCCTATTGGCTCCCAGCTAAGGATGCGACAGAGGTAGAATTCCATTACGAAAAGCTCGAAGAAGGCAACAATTTGATCATTGGCCAAACGGAAATCAGCATCCAGCCGATCTACTCGCCAGGCCATACCATCGGAAGCACATCATTCTTAATTGATGGTCAGTACTTGTTGTCGGGGGATATTTTATTCGTGAACTCCATTGGCCGGCCTGATCTAGCTGGTAAAGCAGAAGATTGGGTCTCCGATCTGAGAACAACGCTATATGAGCGTTATCGAGCACTATCCGAAGATTTGATCGTGCTTCCCGCCCATTTTGGCAAGGTGACAGAATTAGGTGAAGGTGGGCGCGTATCCGCGCGGCTTGGTGATTTGTTTAGGCAGAATCCAGGACTCCAAATCGAAGATGCAGCGGTATTTAGACGCATGGTTACGGAGAACTTGCCACCACAGCCGAATGCGTATGTGGAGATCAGACAGGCCAATATGGGCAAAATCCATCCGACACAGGAAGAGCAGCGGGAGATGGAGATAGGGCCGAATCGTTGTGCTGTTCATGATGGCGTATCAGATGCCCAGGAGAAATTCCCTTTTACCATCACGAATGATGAGATTGGAGCCAAGCTTGCTGCTGGGGAGAAACTTCATATCCTAGATGTCCGTGAGCCGGCTGAATTTGCTAGTGGTCATATGCCTGGTGCGATGTCGATGCCGCTTGGCGAGCTAGAGAAGAGACTGTCGCAGCTCGAAACGGATCGCACATATTATCTGATTTGCCGAACAGGAAGTCGCAGCGATAGAGCCTGCCATATCTTAGCGGAGCGAGGCTTTCCAAACATAAAAAACGTAACGCCTGGCATGTTGCAATGGACTTTTGATATCGAAACTAAAAATTAAATGGAGGTTATTAAGATGGTTAATATAATTGTGGATGCGAAAGGTTTGGCATGTCCGATGCCGATTGTGAAAGCCAAAAAAGGGATGGATACGCTGGAAGCAGGACAAATTATGGAGCTGTTGACGACGGATAAGGGATCGATGAAGGATTTTCAGGCATGGGTAGGCAAAACCAAACATGAGCTGTTGGAAGCGAAAGAAGATCAGGGTGTATTTACGTTTATCGTGAGGAAAGGATGAGCAGAATGGCGGATAGGGACACCAAGGAAAAAACAACGATTGTGCTCTTTAGCGGGGAACTGGACAAAGCGATTGCTGCTTTTATCATTGCAAATGGGGCGGCCGCCTATGATCACGAGGTTACGATTTTCTTCACCTTCTGGGGGCTCAACACACTGCGTAAAGATCAGAAAATAGCTGTAAAGAAAGGTTTTATCGAGCGAATGTTCGGTAAAATGATGCCACGCGGTGCAGATAAACTAGGTTTGTCCAAAATGAACTTCGGCGGCATGGGGCCGCAAATGATCAAGCATGTGATGAAAAAGCATAATGCACTTTCGCTTCCTCAATTGATTGAGCTAGCCCAAGAGCAAGGCATCCGTTTAGTCGCGTGCACGATGACGATGGATTTACTCGGGTTGCAGGAGGAGGAGCTGCTGGATGGGGTTGAACATGCGGGAGTTGCTGCTTATTTAGGCGATGCGACGGATGCGAAAGTGAACTTATTTATTTAGTTGGCGGGGCAGAATACCGGGACAGGATTTCATATTGTTTTCAACGGAAACATGGGCAATAATATACCTATACAGGTATAGGGAAGGGAAGGCTGTCTATGCAATACGATGATGATGTGAAAAAGCGTTTAAAACGCATGGAAGGCCAGATTCGTGGTATTTTACGGATGATGGAGGAAGAACAGGACTGTAAAGATGTCGTGAGTCAAATTTCTGCTGTCCGCAGCGCTGCCGATAAAGCGATCGCCACCATCGTGGCTGTCAACTTGGAGAACTGTATTAAAGAGGAACAGGAAGCGGGCAGAGACACAAGTAAGATCGTGAAGCAAGCTGTAGAATTGTTAGTTAAAAGCAGATAAAGACATGCTACAGGAAAGAGGCAGATTATGGATAGTAATATGATTTTCAATATCGTGGCACTCGGTTTTATCGTGTTTTTCTTCTATTCCCGGTTTGCAGGTGTCAAAGGGCTGCGCAATCTATCATCCGATCAATTTCAAGAGGCCATGGACAAGGACAAGCATGTTCTCATTGACGTGCGTGAGCCCGGTGAAGTGAAGCAAGGCTACATCCCAGGAGCGGTGAATATCCCATTGTCCTCGATGGGAAGAAGATTAAGCGAGATTCCGAAGGATCGTCCCATCTATTTGTATTGCCGAAGTGGCATGAGGAGTAAACAAGCTGCGAGAGTTCTTCGGAAAAATGGGTTCAGCGAGTTGTCCCATCTGAAGGGCGGTATGATGGCGTGGAAGGGCAGTTTGACGCAGCAAAGCAGCGGTGGGGCA
Organism: Paenibacillus qinlingensis; assembly: GCF_013204845.1. Lineage (GTDB taxonomy): Bacteria > Bacillota > Bacilli > Paenibacillales > NBRC-103111 > Paenibacillus_E > Paenibacillus_E qinlingensis. Next base: position 78,187 of record NZ_JABMKY010000022.1, on the reverse strand, counting down.
TAAAAAGGAATAGCATAGGGTAAAGCTGGCAGCGATAAATTCGTTGTCGGCTTTTTTTTTGCCAAAATAGATAAAATCGGATAACGATGTATAAATCGTCTCGTATCTTTGACGACCGGATTCGTCCTATATTTATCCATGTAATCCATCCATAAAGGGAAGTGAGTAACGAGTAGCGCAGTGGTTAGGCAAAATGAAATCGAGGAGGATATATTTATGAGGAAAACCGTTATATGGTTGTTACTTTGCACCATGTTGGTTGCATTGTTTCCAACGATGTCAACGCGCGTTCAGGCAGCAAGTTTTCTTAATGTGCTTAATCCCGGGTTCGAAGAAACAACGGTGAGTCAATCGAAACTGATACCGACGAATTGGACCACATCCTTATGGAGTAGAACGACACCCGTGGATACAAGCGTAACGACAGCCGTGTACAGCAGCGGGACAAAATCACTTTCAATTAGTGCAACGGATGCTGGAGCTGCTGGTTGGACATCCAAAGCGATTCCGGTTGACGGCAGTGCTCAAACGATCAAAACCACAGTGAAAGTGAAGAAGTCGGGAGATTATGCCGGCAATAATCCTTGGGTTTTTATCAGCTATGGAAATAGTGGTACTTTCCTGGGAATAAGCTCATCCAACATGACCACCGTAAGCAGCACAGAATGGACAGAGATCACGTTAACGGTCAACAGCAGTCAGTTTCCTGCGGGGACGAATATGCTCTGGTTGAACTTGGCGACATCGAAAGCAGGCAGTGCAAGCAACGCCGGAACACTCTATTACGACGATGTAACGATGGAACTGCTGGATATGGAGGCGCCAACAGCTCCAACTAATCTTGCCATTACGGGTCAAACGGCGACGAGTGTTACTCTTGCATGGAACGCCTCAACGGATAACGTTGGCATTCAAGGGTACGAAGTTTACAACGGTACAACGCTGATTGGATCCACGACAGGGTTAACGTATTCCGTAAGCGCTCTCAACGCGGGTACCAATTATACGTTTACTGTAAAAGGGAAAGATGCGGCGGGCAATCTATCTGTGTCCAGCAACGCTGTAAGTCTGAGCACGCCGATTGTAGTAAGCATCGCCAATCCTGGGTTTGAGATCACGACGCCAAGTGGAAATAAGCTTGTTCCTGTCAATTGGAATTCGAACTTATGGTCGCGAACGACGCCGGTGGATACAGGGGTAACGACGCTTGAGGCCAATAGCGGAACTAACGCCATGTATATCAGCGCAGTGGATGCAGGAGCCGCAGGTTGGGTATCCAAGACGATGACAATTGATAATAACATGCAAATCAAAGCGACGGTGAAGGTCAAGAAGTCGGCCGATTATGTCGGCAATGATCCGTGGGTTTTCTTCAGTTATGCGAAAAATGGATCCTTTCTTGGCACCGTAGTTGCGCCAAGTGTGGCACTGAGCAGTACGGAATGGAGAGAGATTTCAGTGACTTTGAATACGGCTACCCTGCCGACAGGCACGAATAACTTGCAGTTGAATCTAGCGACGCTGCGTGGCGGCAGTGCTAGCCAACAAGGGACGCTGTATTATGATGACGCTACGATTGAATTAATTCCAGACACGGCAGCGCCAAGCGCGCCAACGAATCTCCACGCCGTAGGTCAGACGGCAGGAAGTGTTGATTTGGCTTGGAACGCCTCGACCGATAATATCGGGGTGACGGGTTACAATATTTATAAAGACACGGCGTTGGTGGGGACTGTGACTGGTTTAACTTTTACGGCAAGTGGCCTGATCGCAGCCAATAGTTATACGTTTACGGTGAAAGCCTTCGATGCTGCGGGGAATGTGTCCCCAGCAAGTCAGGCCTTTGTGACTAACGATACGCAGCCGCCGACAGTGCCAACTAACTTAACGGCATCCGACATTAAGATGAAGAGTATCACGCTCACCTGGGACCCGTCAACCGACAATGGGGGCGTAACAGGCTACGAGATTAACGATGGTACGAAGCTAGTAGCAACCGTCACCGGGGTGACCTATACGGTTACAGGCCTCGAAGCCTATAGTGGATATGCGTTTACGGTGAAAGCGAGAGATGGTTCGGGCAATGCATCGTCTGCGAGCAATGCTGTCAATGTGCTTACGTCGAGCTATTATGATGTAGCGAATCCTGGTTTCGAAGAAACGAAGACAAGCGGAATGAAACTTGTTCCTGTTAGTTGGAGTTCTACCTCATGGAGCGGGGCAAGCGGAGTCGATATGGGCAGTACTTCGGCAACGGTCAATAGCGGTTCGAACGCGGTATATATCAACTCGACAAGTACGGGAGCAGCAGGGTTTTCATCCAAAATGATCCCGATTGACAGCGGAATGCAAACCATTAAGATTTCGGTAAAAGCCAAGAAATCGGCTGAATATGCAGGGAATGGCTCTTGGGTGTTCATCAGCTACTTTAAGGATGGTACCTTCCTCGGCACGGCTGAGGCTAACACGCCAACTTTGAGCAGCACGGTGTGGACGGATATTTCATTTACGATAGATAATAGTCAGTTTCCGGTAGGAACGAATCAAGTTCAGTTGAATGTAGCGACAACGAAATTAAAGGACGTCCCGAATACAGGAACAATTTATTACGACGACGTCAGCATGCAGTCCGTTGAATATTTCCCGCTGAAGGCAGAAGCTTATGCAAACTGGTGGAAGATCGGCCAGAATGTGGTGTTCAAGGCGGTCCCAGATCAGTTGCCCCTTTCCGTGCAAACGTTGACGGGGACGGTTTATGATACGGATAACCAGGTTGTTGGGCAAGTTACGGTAGATCGATCAACGTTACTGACAACGGGATGGAGTTGGACACCTAGCCACGAAGGGTACTACGAAATCGCCTTTGACTATACGAAACAAGGGATTACGGGAACGCTTCCGCTCCAACAATCGTACCGGATCTTTTCTAATCCGAAGAAAACGGCAGCAGAATTTGTACGTAATCGAACGTCCGTGGCTGTCGTAGAAAGTCAGTCCATAAGCAAAGCGGATCGTAATCCGCTGTTTGGATTCAGTAATGGTTTTAGTGATTTAAGGGCGATAGAACTCGCAGATTTAATTGGTTTTGACTTTGCGAGAATTCATACGATCCCATGGGGAGGGCAATTCGGCGATACGAACATGGCCATTGAAAAGAGTCGTGGTGTGTTTAATTGGGCAGGACTTGATGAACATGTCAATAAATTGCAAAGCGTTGGCATGGACATCATCGGCAACATTGTATTTACACCGAAGTGGGCATCTTCCTCGGAAGATACAACCATTTATATCGGCGTTCCTGGTTATGCTGCTTATGCCCCAACCGACATGAATGATTTTGCTAATTTCCTGCGGGCGCTTGTCGCGCGGTATGGCGATCGGATTTCCACATGGGAAATATGGAATGAACCTCATTTGAAAGGCGGAAGTATTTTCTGGCATGATACACCAGAGAAGTTCGTGGAGTTACTACGTACGGGTTATGAGACGATTAAAAGTGTTCAGCCGAATTCCGAGATTTGGATCGGAGGCATGGGAGGCCATCGCTATTTGCCTTTCTATAATGAATTGCTGCGTCTTGGCGGAGCTAATTATTTTGATAAGTTGGCGCTTCATGGGAAGCTACCGGATCCCAAAGAGTACCAAGCTTATGATCAAAGGTACAATGTACCTTCAAAGACGTGGGTGTCTTCGGAGAGCCATGCAGGGCTCATCAATGCTTCGGAAACAACATCTATCCAATCAGAGCCGGTAATTGCAAGAAAGATGCTGTACGACTATATGTACCAGATGAAGAATGGGGTCGAACAAATCGCTTACTTTGACATGGTTAATAATACGGAAATCGAAGCGATCCCATTCGCCAATGCCGAAGGTTGGTTTACGGAATCCTCTGGATTATTCCGTAAGAAACCGAAGCTTGAACCAAGACTCGGTTCTGTGGTCATGCATCGATTTATCGAGACATTGGGGAATGATATTGTCTACAAAGGTGAGTATGCGCTAAGCGGAAATCAGAAAGCCGTCTATTTCGAAAGTGAAGGATCGCCGATTCTCGTCGTATGGTCCGAGGATGAGAATGCGGGTGCAATTGCTCCAGCACTTGCCAGTGCTTTTACAAGCAACACTGTCGTTCGCGATTGGACCGGCGGTACAGAGGCAGCAGATCCTACGCTGCAAGTGAAACCGAACAAAATGTATTACATCAGTAACGTGAATGCCTCTTATCTTGCTGGATTGACTTCGACGCAAGATGTCCTATTGTCTGACTATGAAAAAGCCGAACAAAACACCAATGTTCCCATCGCAGCTGGCAGTAAGAGCAATTTGTTTGACCGTACCACAGGTGCGTTGAGCACGGATATCCATTGGATTAACGACAATTGGGAATTCAAAAGCTTGACTTCCGAACAACCCACAGGGTTTGCAGCTCGAGCTGCCGTGGGGGCAGCCAATGATGGATTCGATCTCGTCATAGAAGTATCGGACGCCACCTTCGTACCTAACGATTCCAAAGGTAATTATTATATCGGTGACAGTATTCAATTTGGCCTTGATACATCAGGCGTCGGCATGGTCGGGGCGCAAGTGGAATTCCAAGCCGCATTGACGGCTAACGGTCCTGTCGTCTACAAGGGGACTGCGCCTTATATTGGCGGAGATTTGCCATCCAACTGGACGCCAGCGGGTCAGTTCGTTCAGAACGGAAGCATGCTCGTCGACAGTTCCCAAAGCGGCAAGAAAATCTATAAGGTTCATCTTGCTTGGTCAGAACTATATCCCTACATGCTAGATACGACGAAACCAATCTTTGTCTCGCTGCTTGTCAATAATAACAATGGCAACGGTCGACTCGGATATTTGGAGTGGGCTAGTGGGATTGGCGGTACGAAAAACGTAAGTCAATACGGTAAAATCGTGTTGCAGGATCCGCCACCCGTGGATGATGAGGTACGTGTCCAATTTAAAAACAGCAGCGGAAATGCTATCAGTGGCGGTGTCGTATCCTACTATGACGAGGGATGGAAAGAGTTCGGCGTCACGAATGCTTCTGGAATCGTAAGCAAGTCGTTGCCGGATAAAGCGTATACGTTTGCTATGACCTATGAAGGCACGTATACAGAGAAAGTTCAAAACACAGGAACAGATCCCGTGGTCGCCTTTCAGACCGTTAATGTGAAGGTGCAGTTAAAGGATAGTCTCGGCAATCCGCTGAATAGTGGTGCGGCGAGTTATTATGCAGGGAGTTGGCGGACCTTCGGGAACATAGCTGGCGGGGAAATTCGTAAGGAATTGCTACCGGGCTCGTATACCTTTTCCATGAATTACGAGGGAACGATCAAGGAAAAGGTGCAAAATATCGGAGCAGACCCTGTGGTTATTTTCCAGACGGTTAGCGCGAATGTACAGTTGAAGGATAGTCTGGGTAATCCGCTGGATGGAGGTGCCGTTAGCTACTACGCAGGGAGTTGGCGGACCTTCGGTACTACGGTTGGCGGCGAGATTCACAAGGAATTGCTGCCTGGCTCTTATACCTTTTCAATGACTTATGAGGGAGGGATTAAGGAAAAGCTGCAAAACATCGGAGCCGACCCCGTGGTTACCTTCCAGACGGTCAACGTGAATGTTCAGTTAAAAGATAGTCTGGGTAATCCGCTTAATGGTGGTGCTGTTAGTTATTATGCAGGGAGTTGGCGGACCTTCGGTACTACGGTTGGCGGCGAGATTCACAAGGAGCTACTTCCTGGCGTTTATACGTTCGGCCTGTCCTATGGTGGCGTGTATAAGGAAATTGTAGGGAACACCTCGTTGAACCCGGCTGTAAGTTTCCAAATGTGATTATGAAAAACTGGACCACGCGAAAGCGTAGGTTCAGTTTTTTGCTTGGTGGTTAATTTTAGATATAGACGAACTCGAGTCACTCTGCTAGCTTCTATTCCCTAACTATCTAGCATATACTTCTCAGAGATCGATAGTCCACGAGAAGAAGAGGTGCAGCCCCTTTGAAAACACTTCCGTTAATCCGTAAAAGAACACTTAGCACATGGCTCATACTTGGATGCTCTGTCCTGACCTTTGCTGGTTGTAGTGATGCGACTCCTGTGATATCAACGGCCACCCCGGAAACCGTCCCCGTGACGACTACGGTCAGCCCAACGTCTGCGACGCAGCCTACTCCAACGGTGGAAGCGCAGCTCCCTTTCAAATTCCCGTTAACGGGCTTGCCAGCCGATCACGAAGTGAAGACCCGTCCTTATATGGTTATGGTCGAAAATGCGCCGCAAGCCCGGCCTCAAACCGGCCTCGATCAGGCTGACATCGTCTATGAAATCCTTGCCGAGGGCGAAATCACTAGATTCGTCTCGGTGTTCCAGAGCCAAGCTGCTGAAGCGATCGGTCCCGTGCGCAGCATTCGCCCTTATTTTGTAGAGATCGGGGATGCGCTGGATGCTATTATTGTACATGCTGGCTGGAGCCAGGATGCGATGGATATGATGGCAGGCCGCAATCTGGCCCATCTTGATGAGGTCTATGGCGATGGCGCCTACTATTGGCGCTCGACGGAACGCAAGGCACCGCACAATCTCTATACCTCTGTGGATAAAATGAAAAAAGGTGCCGAGGCGCGCAAGTTCCGCACCGAGTGGAACGGGCCTTTGCTCACATTCGCCAAGGCAGGACAAGGCAAACTTGCGGGCGCAGCCGTTCATTATATTCAAATTCCTTATCTCATGGGGTATTTTGCTTCGTATGATTATGATGCTGCCAAGGGTGTTTATATGCGTTCGATGGAAGGGAAACAGCATCTCGACAAGGAAACGGGCAAGCAGCTGCAGACCAAGAACCTGCTTGTCTTAGAGAGCAAGCATCAGATCATCGACAAAGAAGGGCGCCGGATTGTAGATGTCTTCGGGCCGAACAAGGGGATGATCTTCCAAGAGGGCATGTCCCAAGCGATCACGTGGGAACGCAAGAACGGTATGCTCCGCGCCTATGCCAGCGATGGCAAGGAAGTGCCGTTGCTGCCAGGCAACACGTGGGTGCAGATCGTGCCGGAGGGGACGAAACTGAAGGTGGAGTAGTCATGTTTAATATGTTTAACAATCCCTTTACATTCCCTTAATCACAGGCAAACATTGAGATCCTATGATTACAAGTCATAGGAGGGATAAGATGAAGCTATTTCAACGTAAAATTTCGATCCCCGCTTATTTCATCATCCTTGTGCTGGTGTTCGGCCTATTAGGCGTGTATTCGGTGTGGGGGCAACAAAATGTGGTGAAAGGCACGGTGGCAGGGAATGCCGCTCAAGCTGCTGAAATTGGTGGCGTTGAACCATTGGTTAATGGCGTTAAGAAAGTTGTCTGGTGGCACTCCATGAGCGGCGAGAACGGTCAAGTGGTGGACAGGCTCGTAACAAGCTTCAATGCTGCACATAAGGATATTAAGGTGGAGGCTGTCTTTCAGGGCTCCTACTTCGATAGTTTAACCAAGTTGAAAGCGTCCATTGGTTCCAATTTGGGACCAACCATGATGCAGGTGTACGATATCGGTACGCGATACATGATTGATTCTAAGGCGATCACGCCGATTCAGAGCTTCGTAGATAAGGACAAGTATGATGTGTCCCAAATGGACGAAGCCATACTCAATTATTATCGGGTGGCGAATACATTGTATTCTATGCCTTTTAACACATCTAATCCGATTCTGTATTACAACAAAGATCTGTTCAAAGCAGCAGGATTAAACCCAGATAAACCACCAGTTCTCTATACAGACCTTGCGCAAGTGGCGAAAAAGGTAACAAAAGACGGTGTGGCCGGTGCTTATTTCGGCACGCACAGTTGGTACATGGAACAGCTTATTGCCAATCAGGGCGCTGAGCTGGTCAACTTGGGCAACGGTCGCGATGGCATAGCAACGGAGTGGCAGTTGAATGGTGAAGCGGGCGTCAAGGCGCTTACTTGGTGGAAGGGGTTAATTGACAGCAAGGCTGCCATTCACTCAGCGGGTAAGAGCGATGAATCCAAGAAGATGTTCGCCGAAGGGAAGGTTGCTATGATCTTCGATACAACGGCAGGACTGCGAGATATTCTTGATTCCGTAGATGGCAAGTTCGAAGTTGGAACGGGCTTCTTCCCCAAGCCAGCCGATGACGTTGGCGGTGTGGTGGTAAGCGGGGCAAGCAACTGGATCCTGAACAACAAGTCGGATGCGGAGCAGCAGGCGGCATGGGCATTCATGAAGTATTTGTCCGAACCTGAGCAGCAGGCGTTCTTCCATGTCAACACAGGCTATTTCCCCATTACAGAGAAGGCGTATGAGCTGCCGATCGTACAAGACAATATGAAACAGTTTCCACAGTTCAAGACGGCCATTGATCAGCATAACGCTGCCAAGCAGAATCAAGCGACACAAGGTGGGGTTCTGGGGGTCTATCCAGAAGCGAGAAAGCTGACGGAGAATGCCATCGGGCAGGCATTAAGCGGGCAGAAAACGCCGCAGGAAGCACTCGATGCAGCTGCCTTGGAAATTAACGCTAAAATCGATGCGTATAATAAGACGTTGAAATGAAGTCATGGAGGCCGGGTGAGAACCGGCTTCATTGGGGTTTTCCCATCCGTGCTACAGTGCGCTACACAAAAGAACCTGAGGCAGAGCCTCGGGTTCTTTCTCACTATATTAAAGAGTATAAGTTTCTGGGCACCATAAACTGCTTTCATATTGGTGTTAAAACCTTAGGTACCTCCGTCGTCCGACGGACGCTAGCGCACAAATATTGTGCGCTAGGGAAGTACCTCCGTCGTCCGACGGACGCTAGCGCACAAATATTGTGCGGAAGGGAAGTACCTCCGTCGTCCGACGGACGCTAGCGCACAAATCATGTGCGCAAGGGAGGTGCCTCCGTCGTCCGACGGACGCTAGCGCACAAATATTGTGCGCAAGGGAGGTACCTCCGTCGTCCGACGGACGCTAGCGCACAAATCATGTGCGCAAGGGAGGTACCTCCGTCGTCCGACGGAAGCTAGCGCACAAATATTGTGCGCAAGGGAGGTACCTCCGTCGTCCGACGGATGCTAGCGCACAAATATTGTGCGCAAGGGTGGTACCTCCGTCGTCCGACGGACGCTAGCGCACAAATCATGTGCGCAAGGGAGGTACCTCCGTCGTCCGACGGACGCTAGCGCACAAATATTGTGCGCAAGGGAGGTACCTCCGTCGTCCGACGGATGCTAGCGCACAAATATTGTGCGCAAGGGTGGTACCTCCGTCGTCCGACGGATGCTAGCGCACAAATATTGTGCGCAAGGGAGGTACCTCCGTCGTCCGACGGACGCTAGCGCACAAATCATGTGCGCAAGGGGGGTACCTCCGTCGTCCGACGGACGCTAGCGCACAAATCATGTGCGCAAGGGGGGTACCTCCGTCGTCCGACGGATGCTAGCGCACAAATATTGTGCGCAAGGGAGGTACTTCCGTCGTCCGACGGATGCTAGCGCACAAATATTGTGGGCAAGGGTGGTACCTCCGTCGTTCGACGGATGCTAGCGCACAAATCATGTGCGCAAGAGAGGTACCTCCGTCGTCCGACGGACGCTAGCGCACAAATATTGTACGCAAGGGGGGGACCTCCGTCGTCCGACGGACGCTAGCGCACAAATATTGTGCGCAAGGGTGGTACCTCCGTCGTTCGACGGACGCTAGCGCACAAATATTGTGCGCAAGGGAGGTACCTCCGTCGTCCGACGGACGCTAGCGCACAAATATTGTGCGCAAGGGAGGTACCTCCGTCGTTCGACCCCTGAGGCAAAGCCTCAGGTTCTTTTCATGCTCTTTTATCCAGCAAATGTGTCCTACGGTACTCGCCAGGCGAAGAGCCTGTGCGGCTCTTGAACATGCGATTAAACGAAGAGATGTTACGGTAGCCGACTTGAATGCCAATGTCTTGAATGTTCGAGTCGGTAAGGACCAGGAGCTCTTGTGCGTAACCTACGCGTCGATCATGCAAATGTTCCATGAAATTGGCTCCGGTTTTCTCTTTGATATACGTAGAGAGGTAGGAACTGCTCAGGGTGAGTTGATCAGCGAGAACATCGAGTGAAAGATCCTCCGCATACTGATCCTTTATGACGTTAAGCACATGATCAATGATGGGATCATTGGTCTCCTTTTTCTCACGGATGAGCTGAGTGACGATTCGGAAATACGTTTCAAATGTTCTCTTATACTCGTCCAACGTACAGCATTCCTCTAATTGAAGCAGGATGGACCTCAGCTGTAAGGTATCGTCAGTGAGAACTTTGTAATGGTCTAGTACCATTTTGGCCTTATCGGTTACAGCAAGCACCATGTGCTTAAACATATCCACAGAAGCTTCCTTCTGGTCAAGATCATCCAACCACGGAAGGAAGAGATCCAGCGTTTCCTGTTCTTTGCCCGATTTCAGTGCTGTGGTCAATTCTTGCTCCTGTGTGAGTGTAAGGAAGTACGTAGCGCGATCTGAACGATACTCAACGACAATTTGGGTTTCATCCAGTAAACGGGCTTGCGCAGCTAATTCATTCACCTGTCGGTAGGCGTGACCGAACTGCAGAGAATGCTCGAATGCCGAACTGATGGCCGCAGTCACTAGGCAGTATTGACGGTCTTCGTTTAGAACATGCTTCAACTCTTCGAGCATCCCAAGGATACGTTCACGTTCATTGCCCGGGAACACGGTTAGGAACTGATGATGTTCCATCTGCAGTGTATGGGAATCAGGAAACCGATCATTGGTTACACGTTTGAGCTGCTCACCGATCGTTTGCGAGATGTGTTCTCTGCTCATTGGGACTTCTATAAAAGCGGGCGAGCGGAAGCGCAGCTCGTACAGCACGATAGTGTAAGTTCCCTCGGTGCCTTGAATATGCTGCCATTCATCAGGGTCAGGATGGATATTCTTCAGCTTATTCATGAAATGATAGTTGATTAACTCCGATTGTTGATCCTGCAGCTCCTGTTGAATTTCGCCTTTTTCTTGAATCAATTGGCGGACGGGTCTATGGATTCGTTTGCTGAAAAAGACAGAGACGATGAAGGCGATGGCAATAGAAACACCCAACAGAATCATCATGAGATTGTCTAAACGAAGGATTCTGGATGTGAATTCGGGACTCGTCATTTTCATGACGTAACGTAAACCGTCTTCATCTTGGTATTCAATAGCAACCGGATCTTGGAGCTGGTTGGAATCCTTATCTGTTTTATCTGCCTTATTTGCCTTATCTGTCTCATTTGTCGTATTAGTCGCATAAATAATGGTTTGATTCGGTCCTAATATCGTGATGTCCATATCGGAATATTCCTTCAGAATCGCGTCACGCAAGCGGTTGCCGTCGATCATCGCAATCATCATATTGTCAGCAAGAGCAGGCTTAATGGAATAAGGAATTAACATTCTTCCCGATGATTCTCCTGATGATGATGGGCTCCCAAATACAGCCGCCGGATGAAGCACATAATTGTCACTGCGATCAAACTGTGATTGCCAGTAAGAGAGCGGATATAGGGAGCTTTGGTAGATGCTGCTGAATAAATCGGCCGTTGTGCCAGGACCGAGCTTGCTCAAAGCTAGATTCGTGGATCGGAACATAAGGATTAAATTATCGACATAAAGCTCCGAATCACTGGCGATGCTCTGCATGTCCAGCACAATAGGACGGGTAGAAAGGGACTCGGGATCCTTCTTTAAAATAACTTGATTGTTAAGTGTAATGACCGTCTTTTCTGTAAATTGCTTATACAAAGCTTCTCGCACTTTATCCAATTGAAATTGATAACGCTCAGCCACTTTCTGCAGGGTAAGACGATTCTGTGCCATCATCTCGCTGCGGAGGTGGTTTTTGACGAGCCAAAAAATCAAGAGATTAAACGAGCAGAAGATGAGAATCAAGATCATAAAGCTGGCTAGGATGTTTCGAAATAGGGATCTCTGTATGGAGAAAAGTTTCATAAGTCGCAGGCTCCTTCTGATTGTTCCGCTGCCATGCTTCCGGCGAGTTATATACCTCAATTGTAGATGAAATCTAGCATGAAGGGTATGGGCTTTTTATTGGAAGCTGGGCACTTTTATGTATTTTTCGCTTTATAAAAGCTTAAAAGAAGAATCGTAACAATCGCGCAGGAACGCAAATCATGTGTATAGGCAAGCTGTGGGGGGCTGGATATGATAGGCATGTAACAACGGAAGCTCATAGGAAGGAGAGCCAAGTATGGCGGTAAAAAAGTAAGTGCAAATGAATCAATAAGGGGAAGAACACATGCGCAGTAGAACAGAGTTGAACATTAGGAAGAGCTTCTTCGTGTTCGTTTTGGCGGTCATCGTTAGCATAAGTGTAGCTAGTACGGTAGGAGCGCATGCTTCTTCGAGCGGTTACTCCGATATACAAGTAGGCTCAGATACGATGCAGTATCATCTATCTTTAGTCGAACACGACCTTCTACAAATCTTTCCTGACAAGGCAGATGGCGGAGACAAGATAAGTGATAAACAATTATCAGCCTCCTTGGAAGCATTAACAAAGCTGGTGGATGACGGCATTATTGTGACGGGGGATGGCAAGGTCGGAACGGCGGTCGTTGTTAGCGCTAAGCATGAGAAGCGCGCCAGCATGGATATGATTGGCATTGATATCCGGTATAAATTCGCCGCTCCAGTGAAGCAGTATCTCGTGCAATATAACTTCTTCTGGTACAGCGGGGTTGATCCAGCCCATAGCAACTATGCCACGATTCAAGTGGGGGGCCAGACGATTCAGCAAGTACTCGGCAGTCAGAATTATATTGTGCAGATCCAAGGTCCTGGGGCTGGGGCAGGTAATCCGACCATGGCGTCAGCGCCAGGGAGTAAGCCTGCGGTCGATATTACTGCTGCTAATTCTTGGCAGAATACGCTAAAGACTTATGTCCTTATGGGGATGGAGCATATCTGGTCAGGGCTTGATCACATGCTGTTTCTATTCGGGTTGCTGCTGGCTTCTGAACAAAAAGTGTCCAAAATTGTGAAGTTGATTACGGCTTTTACGGTAGGTCATTGCATCACGCTGGTCCTATCCTCGCTGGAGATCGCCTATCTGTCACCCAAAATTGTTGAGCCTTTAATTGCGCTTAGCATTTTGTATATTGCCTTTGAAAACATATGGAAGAAAAAAGAAAGCGCACGTGTAACGGTGACCATGCTGTTTGGGTTAATCCACGGCTTTGGATTCGCTGAAGTGCTGCGAGGCACACTGTCTGGGCAAATGGCGCTGCCGTTATTCTCCTTTAATCTAGGCGTCGAAATTGGACAGCTTGTCGTCGTAGCGATTGTAATTCCAGTTCTTCTGTTGCTTCGCCGCGTGCCGCTCAAAATCAATTGGAATTTATATGCTTCAGGCATCATTGGCGTATTCGGACTGTACTGGTTGATTGAGCGAATTATTTCCCAATAGATAGAGATAGATTAACAATCATTTGATAATGAGAGGGCGTTACTACGTGTATAAAAAAGATTTAAAACGATTGGTATCCGGGATGACTGTATTCGGAATGATGTTCAGCATGCTGGCGCCTATGGCAGTTGCAGCGGACAACGGCGTTCAAGTTAGCGCTGTGGACTATTCGAAGGTGCCGAAGCTGCTGATTACAGAGCTGGTGCCAGATACGACAAATGTCACTGGCGTTTCTTCAGATGCTTATGAGTTTGTTGAGGTGTACAACAATTCAGACAGAACGCTGGACTTCAAAGATTACAACTTGGTATACCGTAATGCAGGTGCAGATACAATTTGGCCAGCTTCGTATAAACAAGTACCTTACGGGAGTATGCCGATTCCAGCGCAATCCTCTATCGTATTTTGGGTAACGAATGCAGATAATGTGGAAGAAACACCAGCAAAGTTTAATAGTACCTATAGTTCCAACCTCCAAGAAGGTGTGAACCTCTTCCGTGTGGAAGGCGGGGGCGGAATGAGTAATGCAGGTCCTCGAGATTTGGTTATCCAAGAGAAAACCGGCAGCGATATTTCCATTGCGAGTTATCAAAATGATAATCAAACGAAACCCAATAAAGGTATTTTCTATAAGTCTCCTGCAAATGGCTCGAAAAATATGGTGATGTACGGTTCAGGTGAAGATACAACTCCAGCTAATGCAACACCAGGCGTTATCGATCCCACTCAAGTACCACCAATCCCGCGGACGTATTCGGAGCCTCCTGTAATTAACCATACGCCGGTTACGCAAGCGGATCAAAAATTGGATGTAACGCTGCAAGCGCAAATCTCCAATCTTGAGCAGAGTGAATCCGTATCCGCGGCTGTTTATTTTAAAACAGGTTCTCAGGCTGCATATGATTCTGTACCTATGACGGTACTAGGCTCCACACAGTATCAAGCAACGATACCTAAGGAAAAGCTGATCGACACGCCATTGAAGTATTACGTTCAGGCAGATGACGGTTATAGTACGATACGATCCAACGTGTATAGTGCGACCGTGGCTATCGATAAAACGGATTTCACCAAGATCCCATCGCTTCTGGTAACGGAAATTGTACCCGATTCTAAGAATGTGGGCACCGCGGATGGTTATGAGTTTATTGAAGTATACAATAATACGGATAAAGCCATGAATTTCAAAGATTATCAATTGATTTACCGTTATCCAGATACGGGACCTGATGCAGATGTCATTTGGCCAGCAGACAAAGAAGACACGATCATTCCTTCGAAAGGGACACTAGTCTTCTGGGTAATCAATGCTCAAAATGAGGGTACTCCTGTGGATGCCTTCAATGCGAACTACCATTCTAATTTGGTTGAGGGTACCAATCTTGTACGCATACATACGGATGGTATGGCAAATAGCGGAAATCGAGGAATCGTAATTGCTACAAATACAGGTGTTGAAGTCTCATCCGCGTACTACGTATCAGGCGATGCCAAGCCAGATATGGGGATATTGTATAAATACCCGGTTAATGGCAGTACAACGATGACGAAATATAGCTCGGGAGGAGTAGTGGCGGCAACGCCTGGAACCCTTGACCCGATTCAAGCTCCGATCCAAAGCGTAATTGTAAAGCAAGATACGATCAAGCCGACGTTAACCGATTTAACAAAAGAGACCAGTATGGATCAATCCAAGGATCTTGAGATTATCGGCGATGCCAAAGATGAAACATCGATAAAGACCGTAGCGCTCTATTATAAAACCGAAAAACAGTCGAATTATACGAAGAAGTATTTGAAAGAAAGCTTTGCAGATACGTTATATCATTATACGGTTTTCTCACCTGAACTTATTGGTAATGCTTACTTAGATTATTACTTTGTTACTTCAGATGGTCAGAATGAGAGCACATCGAATACGAAGCGCGTTGCCATTACAGGTGGCTCAGATCACTCAGCCCTGCGTCTGAATGTGAAAGACGGCGATGTGATTGCCAAACCCAAAGTGATTAGAGGAACAGGCGAAGGGTTAAGTGCAGATGATCTGCAGCTTGCCATTGATGGCAAAGCACTAACACAATCGACCTATCATGCGGTTGAACATGACGCGTATATTGCCTTCGAAGTGACGGGTGTAAATTATTATTTTAAAAATGCTATCACACAAGATAAGGACATTCTCTTTACATTCCAAGACACTGTGAATAGCTATACAACACTGTCTACGAAGATTCAAGCGGACAGATTGAAGGAAGGCAGCAACGTATTTTCGATCCGAGCGGGTTCGAAGGCTTCGCCTTTCGATGACCGACCAGCGGAGAATAAAGATAATTTTGACGTGAAGAACGTACGTTTAGTACTGGCTGATGGTACGGTGATTTATGATGCGAAGAACAATGATCCGGCCAAGGTTATTAAAATGGGAGATTCTTCAGGGAAACCTCCAGTAGTCGATTTCGACTTCAACATTCCTGCAGATAAGTTGGCATCCAAAGCTTATGTTTGGGATACTGCAGCTACAAATGATGGTCAACATCAGATTACAGTGAGCCATGGTAATGACAAGGCTACATCAACAGTGACAGTCGATAATACAGCTCCAGTGATCCAACCTTCCGTTGAAGAAGGCGTCATGTACCGTGGCGACTTCAGCCTGGATGCCGTTATAACTGACGCATTTGCTGGCGTGGACAAGGTAGAGACTACCCTCGACACCCTGCCAATCACGTTGCCATATGCCACATCATCTGCAAAGCTTCCAGGTGGGATGCATGTATTCAGCATCAAGGCTGTGGATAAAGTAGGTAACGTGCAAAATGTGACGATTAATTTCGAAGTGCCGAATGAAAACCCGAATTTGCCTGAACAATTGACACCAGGGCAAGGCGCTGTAGGCGTAGATCGTAATGCTCCGTTGAGCGTTACAGTTTCCGATCCCATGAATGATGAAATGAACGTAAACTTTAACCAAGGTTTTAAATACGATGCCAGCGTGCAGGGGCAATTTGCCGGGTTCCGCAACGCCGTAGACACCGAGCCTCCTAGACAGGCAAAGCCGGACGGTGAGACCGCCTTTACGCAAGATGATTACACGAAAATTAGTGCGTTAGATGGCCAATATCTGGTCGATGATTCTGACGAGAAATTCCCGTATCAGCGATTTGAAATCTCGTTGGACGATGCGGTCAAGAGCACGGATAAAGTGGAAATTAACTGGAAAGGCAAGTCGCTGGAAGGCCGGAAAGTTACTTTATATGCATGGAGTCCTAGCGGTCAAAAATGGAACGCACTAAAAACAGTTATAGCGGGCACAGCTGATTTTGAGCTGCAAGCTACGGTAGATGCAGGTACGTATGCCAACAACAAGAAGATTCAAGTGATGGTTCAGGATGAAATTGCAGCAACGCAAGTTCAAACGAATGCAGAAGCGACAGCGGATTATGATTTTTCATTTGTATGGATGTCGGATACGCAGTATTACTCGAGGACTTATCCGTATATCTATCAAGAGATCGTGAAATGGATTGCGGATCACAAAGTAGATAACAAGATTAAATATGTCATTCATACCGGTGATATCGTAGATATCGCAGACCAAGAATATCAATGGATAGAAGCAGATAAAGATATGAAGGTTTTGGAGAAGGCCAACATTCCTTATGGGGTACTGGCGGGTAACCATGACGTGGGTCATCAAAACAATGATTACAGTTACTATTCCAAATGGTTCGGGGAAGATCGCTTCAAGGATCAGCCAACGTACGGCGAATCTTACGAAAATAACAAAGGCCATTATGACCTTGTATCCTCGAACGGTAATGATTTTATCATCGTTTACATGGGGTGGGGTTATGGTGACAAGGAGATTGACTGGATTAACGAGGTTTTGAAAAAGTACCCGAATCGGAAGGCGATTTTGAACTTCCATGAGTTCATGCTGGTTTCCAATAACCGTGCACCGATGGCGGAAAAAGTATTCGAACGTGTGATCAAACCGAATAAGAACGTTATTGCGGCGCTTTCTGGCCATTATCACGATGCGGAGTTGAAAGTCGACGCGATTGATGATAACAACGACGGAGTAGCCGATCGTAACGTGTATCAAATGCTTGCTGACTACCAAGGGGCACCAGAAGGTGGACTTGGATATATCAGACTCATGCAGTTTGACATGGCACATGGCAAAATAAACATGAAAACTTATTCACCGCATTTGGATGATTACAATTACTATGATCCAGCCGAGTATCCTGGCAAAGATGAGTTTTCCATTGATTTGAATTTACAGCCTGTTACGAAACGTGTTGCTACGGACTATTTCGGAGTGAACGTGTATACGGATCATGTAATCGGCAGCATGAATCATGTGAAGAGCGGTGAGGTTGCAGGGGCCATTTGGAAAAATCTAGCGCCACTGACTAGTTACCAATGGTATGCTGCAGCCACAGATATGTATGGCGGGGTGAAGAAGTCAGATATTTGGAAATTTACTACGGGGACAACATCGACTGAATATATGACCGGTCTAAGTCTCAGCAGCGGAGATCTGAACGAGCCCTTCTACTTCTCAAGAACAAGCTATACGCAAAGTGTGGTTAACAGTGTTGATAGCTTGACAGTCACGCCAACGCTTACCAACGAACAAGCAAGCGTAACGGTGAACGGAAAGACGGTACGAAATGGTCAAGCGAGTGAAGAGATTCCGTTAAGCCTAGGAGACAATACGATTACGATTGTCCATACAGCAGCGGACAGTTCGACTAGAACCTATACAATCCATGTTACAAGGATGAGTAACAATGTCTTGCTTTCCAACATCGCTGTTAATCAAGGCAGCTTGAATCCGGCATTCTCTGCGTCCCAACGTGATTATGCGGTAGGCGTATCTAATTCTGTCTCTGAAGTTAATCTATCCATAACCAAAGAGGAACGCGATCAAAAGCTTACAGTAACAGGTGCCGAGTATACAGCTGTCACAGACAATGTATATGCCTACAAAGCGGCTAATCTAAAGGTCGGGGCTAACCCAATTGAAATTATGGTCGAAGCGCAAGATGGTACGAAGAAGCCGTATAACCTGACGGTTTACCGTGCTGAAGATTCATCGTCGGAACCCTATTATCCAACACCACCAACGACACCGATTGACGATAAAGTGACCTCGACAGATGGTACGCTTACACTTCCAATTGGAAAAACGGGCGAAGTGAGTTATAAGGATGAGGTTTCTATCTCGATTCCGGCGAATGCTTCAACGAAAGAATTGAAGTTAACCATTGAAAAATTGTCAGGAACAGATAAGTTATTAACGAATCATGAGGTTCTAGCAAGTCCAATCTATGAGATTCTCAAAAACTTTACAGAGAACTTCAGTAAACCGGTTACGTTGACGTTTGCTTTCGATCCTACAAGTGTGAAAGCCGATCAACGAGCATCTGTCTTCTACTTCGATGAAGTCAATCAGAAATGGGTGGAAGTCAAGGGTGGTAAAGTCAATGGTAATCATATTACTGTAGACGTTAATCACTTCACCAAATATGCGGTCATGGCTACTTCCAAAGAAGATGGTAAGCCTGAATCAGATGGATCGAATCTGACTGATATCAAAGGACATTGGGCAGAGGCTAGCATCCGTGAATTGATTGGGCAAGGAGCGATCAATGGCTATCCAGACGGTAGCTTTAAACCGGAAGGCCGCATTACAAGAGCAGAATTCGTCTCTATCGTTGTCAAATTCTTAAAGCTCGGCGATCAGGGCGGTAAAGCATTCAGCGATACGACAAACCATTGGGCTAAGAATGCCATTGCCACAGCGGCAGCCAATGGGATCATCTCAGGGTACACAGATACGACATTTGGTCCGGATGATACGATTACCCGAGAACAAATGGCTGTCATAATTGTACGGGCAGCACATATGAATGATAAAGGCACAGATGGCATGGAATTCACCGACAACTCAGCTATATCGGAGTGGGCGCAGGCGGCAGTAGCTGTCTTGACTTCGAAGGGGTTATTGAATGGTTACCAAGACGGCACCTTGAAACCGCAAGGGATCTCAACGCGTGCAGAAGCTTCAGCAATTATTTTAAGATCATTGAAAAAATAGCAACATGTAAAGAGGCTCCTCCGTCTATGAAGACGGGGAGCCTTTTACGAATGTATTGGCTTAGATGAGATGAAAAGATGAGAAGAGATGGGACGAATAAAACTATCTGCGCTTGCGCTTAGCCGTGCCGGATGTGGAGCGGCCTTTGCGCCTTTTGCCTGAGCCGGATTTCTTACGGCGCTTGCGTTTCGGACGGAAGACCTCTTCTACGTCTCCGGAGGCGACCTTTCCTTTGCCGATAGAGCCAAAGAGGGTCTTCACCATCGGTGCCATTTGCTGAAACGTCGACATGAACTTTTGAACCTTACCCATCGTGCCGATGATGCCGTCAATACCACCCATCCGCTCAACGAAGCCGGAGATTTGCTTAATATTTAAGCCGCTCAGCGGGTTCGAAGAACCTCCAGCGGCACCACCGCCGCCGCCGCCAAGGAGATTGCTCAGGAAGTTACCACCGCCACCGCCACCACCACCACCACCGGCGTTTCCTCCGCCACCGCCAAATAAACCACCGCCTGCATTGCCGCCACCGCCGCCGCCGAAGAAGCCTCCACCGGTATTGCCGCCAGCAGGAGGGCCGCCGAAGAAGCCACCTCCGCCTTCAAAGCCGCCGCCACCGAAGGGATTGCCAGCGCCTAAGCCTGGGTATTGACCAAAGCCCTCCCCGGGAAGGGTTAAGCTCCTTGTTTCTACTTCAGGACGATTTCCGCCATTACCAATAATTTGTTGTCTTGGGTTGGTCACTAGGATTCACGATCCTTTTTATCAGATTTGTCTCCTACAGGATATGTCACTTGCCTACCTTTGGTATGGACGAATGTCACGGGTCTTGGGGATTTGTTGCTATTTAGCCAATTAACGCATAGAAATTTTAACGTTCTGCAATCCTAAAGGAAGGAATTGCTTAGGACGTGTCGAATGATACACAGGAGCTTAGAGAACCATGAAGCCAACATGCTTTTTGACCGGGAGTTGACAGCAGATGCAATTAAAAAAATTAAATGATAAAGCCATAGACCAGCTTTTCGAAGCTGTACTAACGTTGAAAGATATTGAAGAGTGTTACGTCTTTTTTGACGACTTGTGTACCGTGAATGAGATTCAGTCGCTGTCCCAGCGCCTTGAAGTGGCTCGTATGCTGCGCAAAGGATGCACGTATAACCAGATCGAAGCGGAAACAGGGGCGTCAACAGCAACCATTTCGCGGGTCAAGAGGTGCCTGAATTACGGGAACGATGGTTATGTGTTGACATTGGATCGTTTGAATCGTTAAATAATACCTTGCAGAATCCTGTATTACCTCGTGTAATGCGGGGTTTTTCTCTGTTTAAGCAGGCTTCAAATTGACATAGGTGACCACTTTCGTTAGCATAGGAAGATAGGCTTAGTACGTACGGGTGGGGGAAGTTAGAATGAGGTTATATGGTGTGCTGGTCATTAGCCATGGATCCCGTGATGAGGGCTGGGTTCAGCTGGTCGAGGATGCCGTGAATACGGTTCAAGTACCTGATGCCATGCCCATTTATGCGTCATATTTGGAACTCGTCGAGGGTAAATTGATACAAGATGGCATTTATAGCTTAGAGGCGCAAGGCGTGACCGATATTATCGTAGTTCCGTTGTTCGTGTCCTCTGGGAGTACACATATTGATGAGATCAGCTACGCGTTAGGGGTTATTGCCGAGCCTGTGCTCGAAACCGACATGGAGCTCTTAGACATACGTGCGCGGATTCACTTCACATCGCCGATTGATGATCATCCCGATATTGCAGCTATTCTTTATGGCAAAATCGCAGAGCTTTCCGAGTCGCCAGAGGAAGAGATTCTGCTATTGGTAGGGCATGGGAGTAAGGAAGATGGCTTCCACCAGAAGTGGCGCCAAGGACTTGCGCAGCTCGCGGAGCGGGTTAGAACGCTGGGCGGCTTCGCCGAGGCGGATATTGCTATGCTTTTGCCGGATCAATTAGCAGAGAAGATGGCCTGGTGGGCCCGTGAGAAGCCAGCGTATAAGGTGATTGTTGCACCGCTTTTTCTGAGCGAAGGGTATTTTACACAGAAAGTGATTCCTTCCCGTTTGGAAGGGTTAACCTATAAGTATCATGGACGGGCCTTGTTGCCGAGTCCGCAAATTTCCAAATGGATGGAGGGGCAGATTGCCTCCGTATTCCCATACGATGAACAGGGGATGAAATAGAGTGGTCAAACGAGCACGATTGATCTATAATCCGACTTCAGGCCGGGAAGAGATGAAAAAAAGATTGCCTGAAATTCTCCAACGCTTAGAGCGCGGCGGGTTCGAGACCTCCGCTCACGCGACTATCGGTGAAGGAGATGCCACACTCGCAGCGGCAGAGGCCGTGAGTCGCGGGTTCGACCTAATCATCGCAGCGGGCGGTGATGGTACGATTTGCGAAGTCGTCAACGGCATGGCCGAAAGAGAAGGCAGACCGCCACTCGGCATTTTGCCGCTCGGGACGACGAATGATTTTGCGCGTGCGCTCGGTATCCCCAAGAACTTGGAGTATGCCTGCGACCTCATCATTCAGCAGTATTCAACCTCGATCGATGTAGGCAAAATCAACAACCGCTACTTCATCAACATCGCTGGGGGCGGCTCGATGACCGAGCTGACGTATGAAGTCCCGAGCAAGCTCAAAACCATGATCGGCCAGTTGGCCTATTATATGAAGGGACTCGAGAAGCTGCCTAGGCTCAAGCCAATCGAGCTCTATATCAAAGCCGGTGATCGCGAGATGCATGAAGAAGTCATGCTCTTCCTCGTGGGCAACACCAACTCCGTAGGCGGTTTCGAGAAGTTAGCACCGGAAGCCAACATTAACGATGGTATGTTCGACGTCATTATTTTGAAGAAATGCAACCTGGCAGAATTCATCCGTATCGTATCACTGGCACTGCGCGGCGAGCATTTGAGTGATCCGAATCTGATCTATTTTCAGACCAATCATATCGAAATTAATTCCCCGGACTACGTTCAGTTGAACCTCGATGGAGAGTTCGGCGGGACATTGCCTTGCGTAATGACGAATTTGCAGAGCCATTTGCAGGTGATCGTGGATGAGTCCGGTCAGTCCATTTATAAAAAGAAATTTCTTGAGGCTTTGACCACGCCGTTTCATTTGAAGGGGCATGGAAATGGGCATGATGAGCATGAGTAGGGGAAAAGGCTAGTGCCAACCCTCCCACTTGGAAGGTTAAAAGATGAAGTGAGGTTATTATGAAAACAAAAGGTACATCTGGCTCCGCGCCAGGTAAACATAGAGGTAGTGGCAGGTCGGGATCTGCTGGAAGAGCGGGGAATTCGGCGGCTGGTAACAGAGGGAATGGAAATAGCAAAGGGAAAAAAGAAGTGCCAGCTTGGATGGCAGGCTTGCCTGTGCAAATCGGACAGCAATACGAGGCTGAGATCATCGGAATCAGCCATGATGGCGAAGGGGTGGGCCGTGTGAACGGCTTTACCCTTTTTGTCGCGGGGGCGCTGCCGGGTGAGCGTGCATTGGTTAAGGTAGGGCATCTGAAAAAGCAGTATGGGTATGCTTCTTTGGTAGAGCTGCTTTCGGTGAGTTCGGATCGCATTGCTCCCGACTGTGTGATTTATGATGAATGTGGCGGCTGTCAGCTGCAGCATTTGAGCTATGAGGCGCAGTTGCGCGTGAAGCGGCAGCAGGTTGTGGATAATTTGGTGCGGATTGGGAAGTTGGCGGTGGCGGGAGAGCCGACTAGCGGCCAAGCTACTAATAATGAAGATCAAGATCAAGGGATTGTTGTTCATCCTACGCTTGGGATGACCGATCCGTGGAGATATCGGAACAAGGCTCAGGTTCCTTTTGGGGAAGAACAGGGTGGCCTCATCGGCGGATTCTATGCGCAGGGCAGCCATCGCATTATCGACATGGAAGAGTGCCTGATTCAGCATGCGGCTAACGACGAAGTCGTGGCACGTGTGAAAGAGATCGGCTCACGCTTAGGGATTCGTGCGTACAGTGAAGAGACAGGGACTGGGCTGCTGCGCCATGTCGTCGTTAAAGTCGGCTTCCGCACGGGCGAGGTCATGGTCGTTTTGGTTACCAATGGTGCGGAGATTCCGCGTGCGGATGAGTGGATTGCTGGCATTCGCGAGGCTCTGCCTGCGGTGAAGAGCATTTGTCATAACATTAATGTGAGACAGACGAATGTTATTTTTGGGGATGAGACGCGCGTCCTGTGGGGCAGCGAGGTCATCTATGACTATATCGGCGAAGTGAAATTTGCTATTTCCGCGCGATCCTTCTTTCAAGTGAACCCCGTCCAGACGGAAGTCTTGTACGGGAAGGCAGTGGAGTACGCCGCGTTGACAGGCGATGAGGTTGTGGTCGATGCCTACTGCGGCATCGGCACGATTTCCCTGTTCCTGGCGCAGCGCGCGGGACAGGTGTACGGCGTCGAGATCGTCGAAGAGGCGATCTCCGATGCACGTAAGAATGCCGAGTTAAACGGCATGACGAACGTGCACTTCGAGGCAGGACCTGCCGAGGTCGTCCTGCCGGAGTGGACACGTCAGGGCGTTCGGCCTGACGTGATCGTGGTCGACCCGCCGCGCAAGGGCTGCGACCCGGCGCTGCTGGCGACCATCCTCGAGCTGCGGCCGCGGCGCGTGGTGTACGTGTCGTGCTCCGCATCGACACTCGCGCGCGACCTGCGCGTGCTGGTCGATGGCGGGTACGGCGTCGCGGAGGTGACGCCGGTGGATATGTTTCCTTGGACGGTGCATGTGGAGAGTGTTTGTTCATTAATATATAAGGGGTTCGAGTAATCAAGGAATTTAGTTTGGGACGAGATGGGGATACGTGATATTCTTGTCCTCAATTTCTTTTGCTGGCGAGGGAATATTTTGATTTGCTGTTTTAGATTATCCGCGATGAAGTGTATCACCAGTAGGGCGGAAAATTAACTAGATTAACTGATTATAGAGTCAAGAGGCATATTGAAAGGGAAAAGAAAAAATAAGTCGAATTATATCAAATATAATTCAATAACTACTATGTTATTAATGAGGTGCATGGAAATTAGCATTAAAAAACCAATTGCAATTGATCTTTTTTCTGGAGCAGGTGGGTTAACTTTAGGTTTTGAAATGGCAGGTTTTTCAGTGAACGCGGCAGTTGAAATGGATGAGTTTGCTATTAAGGCGCATTTAAAGAATTTCCCTCATTGTGAAGTTGTTGATGAAGACATCAATCAAGTAAGTGGTGAAGATTTATTAAAAATATTGAAAGTTAATCAGGGCGAAGTAGATGTAATAATCGGTGGTCCCCCATGCCAAGGATTTTCATTGGCAGGAAAGAGATCACTAGACGATGTGAGAAACGAGTTACTAAGTCAATACGCTCGAATTGTGTTGGAAGTTATGCCTAAATTTTTTGTAATGGAGAATGTAAAAGGCTTACTTTCATATAAATCAGGCGAAGTCCTACAATCTTTTATTAGCAATATGTCAAAACACTATTCGATTATATCTCCAGTCAAGGTTCTTAATTCGGCAGATTTTGGAGTGCCACAAAGCAGAGAAAGGCTTTTTATTATAGGTGTTCGATTGGATTTAAACTATAAAATAGAGTACCCTTCAGCTACTCATATTAGACCATCAGATGCAAGATATCTATTTCATCCAATCTATAAGAATCATGCAAGTGAAGAAAAATCAGGAGAGTTACTTTATTGTCCTACTGTAGCTGATGCGATTAATGATTTACCCAATCCTGATTTATATTCTGAACTAATTGAGGGAGATACCATAGAGAACATAATAGAAGGAGAATATCTCTCAAGCTATGCCCAAGTAATGAGGAAGTCTATTCAGCTAGAAGACGATCAGTCCACCCCTAGGTCAGATTGGCAAATGAATCTAATTACAAATACCAAAAGAACAAAACATGATCAAAGAATTATTAAAGAGTTCATGGAGCTAAAACAAGGCGAATTGCATAAAAGCCGAAGAAAGAGATTAGAAGCAAATGGACTATCTCCCACAATTCGAGCTGGAACGAAAAGCGACAAGGGTTCGTATACTGCATTAAGACCGATTCACTATAAACTACCTCGTGTGATAACCGTAAGAGAGGCAGCTAGATTAATGAGTTTTCCTGATTGGATGATTTTTCACGAAACAAAGTGGCATGGCTTTAGACTCGTAGGTAATGCTGTCCCTCCGTTATTGGCAAGGGCAGTAGCAAAAATTATATATGATGTAATACAAAAAGGGACTACCACAAGAAAGGAATTAGTCTATGAAGGTACATAAAATTGAGCTTCCTATTTCTTCTAAACTTTTTTGGACAATGGGAAATCAGAATCTTACTATAGGCAGAGCTATCGCAGAGTTTATTGATAATTCAATAGATGCTAGAATGGGCACTACCAAAGTAATTGTGGAACTCTTAGAAAAAGAAATTATTGTTACTGATAACTCATGTGGCATGGATCTGACTAGTTTAGTTAGTGCACTTACACCAGCAGAAAGTAGTAAAACTTCAGATTTAACAGTCGGAGGATATGGCTTTGGTTTAAAAACTGCATCTGCTTTTTTAGGGAATAGTTTAGAAATAATTACTGCTACAAATGATATGGAAACTGCGTTGCATGTTAGACTTGAGAATAACAATGGAGAATTGAGTGCCACTGATTACTCCACCGTTTGGGAAATTGAAGTGATGGAAGTCCCGAAATCCTTTGTACAGGGAACGATAATTAAGATAACAAATTTAACTCGACCAAGATATAAAAATGATGTAGAAAACGTTAAAGCCCATTTTTCGAAAACGTTTTCAAGATTTTTACAAAGTGAAGAGCTTGAACTAGTTATTGAAGACTATCGAATAAAATCATATATCTTCGATCCTTACTGGAGCGAAGAGTTTAGTTTCTCAGTTAATAACATGTCTGGACAAAATTGCAATGTGTCCGGTTGGGTTGGCGTTTCAAAGTCACCTGAAAATTCCACAACATCCAAAACAGATAATGGATTCCATTTATATCTTAATGGACGCCTTCTAAATTATGGTATTTGGATCGGTTTGGATAGACATCCTGAGATGCGACTATTAGTTGGAGTAATTAACTTACAAAATTTTAAATCAAATGTAACCAAAACAGAAATTATCAGTGACTCGCAGGAATATATAATGTTTGAAGAAACATTTAATGAGTGGTTGAAGAAGAACAATATTAGAAAGCTTATTGATAAACATACTAAAGAGTTAATTAAAAGCAGGAAGAATAGCGCAGGGGGACCAGGTGTAGGAGCCGCCACAGGAGGACCAAGTGTAGGAACCGCCACAGGAGGACCAAGTGTAGGAACCGCCGTAGGAGGACGACCAGATGTAGGAGACGCAGGAGGACCAGGTGTAGGAGCTGCAGGAGGACCAGATATAGGAACCGCAGGAGGACCAGGTGTAGGAGCTGCAGGAGGACCAGATATAGGAACCGCAGGAGGACCAGGTGTAGGAGCCGCAGGAGGACCAGGTGTAGGAGCCGCAGGAGGTCCAGGTGTAGGAGCTGCAGGAGGACCAGGTGTAGGAGCCGCAGGAGGACCAGATGTAGGAGTCGCAGGAGGACCAGGTGTAGGAGCCGCAGGAGAACCAGGTGTAGGAGTCGCAGGAGGACCAGGTGTAGGAGCCGCTGCAGGAGGACCAAGCGTTACGGGGCAAGCTAACCCCAAAAAACCGCCAGAAATTAAACTCATAAATGGGGCTGAAAACGGTACTGTTGTTTTAAATATCTCAAGCTACTTTAATGCAAAGGATTTTGTAGAAGCAAGAGACTACATTGGCAATCTACTTCCGTTGACAATTTCTCATAATTCAAAAGCAATGGATATTAATAAAGAAGGAGAATATATATTAATTTATACTGCAATAGATAACTTATCGCAAAAATCAAATAAAGAGTTAATGTTTATTATAGTAGACCCCAACAAAGTCCATAGCAATCAAGAAACAAAAAAGTATAATGTGAATGTAGCCGCGCACTATTTTAGATTTTCTAAACAAGAGTTTGATAGTTTTCACTTTCCTACGGGGGAATTATCCACTAAGTTACAAGAGGTTATTAGGGAATTAAATAATCTAGAATTTAATGAGAACAAAATCGCTGTAGTATCACTATTTAGAATACTTATAGAACTTTGCAGTAGAAAAGCATGTATATTTTACAATATAACATTCAATGAAAAAAGTGGATTGTCATCGAATGTCCACATGATCTTAGATCGGTTAAGAAATAAACTTCCACAAAATAAAGTTGGTGACTCGAAATTTCAAAATGATATACCACTAAACGATAAATTAGCCAAAGAATTTAATAACTTTATTAAAAAGGACTCAATAATAGATATGCTTAATTTATATATGCATACTGAAAGGCGTATATCTGATCAAGTTAAAGATTACTGGGACGGAATGAAGCCTTATATGGTAGCATGTTTAATGTTATCTAGCTGATTTTTAAAAATAACTAAGGTGGGTTAGTAAAGTTTTAGTATATTTTTTTATTTATTAGGACTGCGGAAATTTCATTGACAGCTCACGCATAAGAAGTTTTTGGGAACCTGTTCCAATAGGGTCTTTAGAGTACCATGATTGTAAGAAAAATAGAACTGACAAATCAACGCATATGTATCTCACTCAGAACGCGTGGAGTGCGATACACTTTTAAGAATTAGTTAGATTAACAACATCAAGAACAAGTACTATCTAAAAGTAGTGCTTGTTTTTTTATATTCCTCAGTACAAATTCTTACCAAAAAGAATAATGTTAATGATACAATTACCTATGCTATTTCATATCTTTTAATGTTATTAAACGTCTCGCTCACTTCAATACATATCCTTCTAATCGAAAAGTGAACATACAAATGGAATCAATACTTAATAAAATCATCCAATTTCGTGATTATCGGGATTGGAAGCAATTCCATAACTGAATAGATTTCTGTAACACTAGAGCCAGTGAATGAATTGCAAATTTCCAAGGGAAAGAAAGTTCTGAGGCTTTAAATAAGAATATTAAAAATATGAATTGGTTGATGTTTTGATTTCTAGAGGGATAGACTTCATTCTAACTGGACTAGATGAAAATACATCATTGAATTGTTCCACAAATTAACTACGTTAATGCCCTACCACATTACTTATATAGTGAATTTGATGTTCTAATTGTCGATATAGGTTGAACGGAAAAATCAGGTCTATTCAAAGATAAAGACGAGAATTAAATTAAAGAAATCATTTATGCTCTTCGATTCTCTTTTTTTACAGACTAACATAGTGTTGTTTACAAGATAAAGGTAATAAGGATCTGATCAAGAAATTTGCGGAACAATTTTGCGCAGAGATTGTTGAAATGGAATTAGAGTCACAATTTCGCTGTAACGGTTAAATGGTTACTTGGCTTGGTTGGATGATGGACTAGAGATACGTGAAAGAGCTAACTATGATGGTTTTGCCTTTGAGTTTGATTTTCAAATCTTTGATGACCCCAACGTACTTAGGGAAAGATCATCGAAAAAAATCAAATTGATAATAAAGCGAGAGTTGTTAGGGGGATCTAATCTAGAGGGATGGAAAGGTTGTAACTGATCCATTTAAGCGAGCCAAGACGGATAAGTCATTGTTAGAATTCAAGTAGTTGTATAAAGAAGACAAGGAGCAAGGAATTAAGTCAGCAGATCAGATTATAAAGTATACATACCATGCTTTGATGACAAGCGGATTAGAAGGTTGTTATGATTTTACTGCATGTATCAACAACTGAGACTTTATCTTGCCAATAGAATGAATAGAGCCACGGAGAATATCTATAGATTAAACTATCATGACTTATCAATGGCTGCAAGAACAACTGACTTATCAATTATTGCGATAAAAATGGATATACAAATATCTATGACGGTTCAGGAGTATAGACAGAGTCAGAGTATGGAAGTCGAAGGAGCTTAAATAATCTTGAAAAGTCAAAATTATAGGCCAAATAAGATGATTAATGTAGTGGGGGAAATATAATTGAGATTTGACGATTTAATAACTAGAGATTTCTTTCAAACCTATGAGGATATTTCTACAGCAATTAACGGAATTCAAAGAAGCGATGTAACTCTTGAAGAGAAGCGGGAACAAATGAAAGTATTACGTCATAAGTACGAAAGTGTTTTGGTTAATTTTAATAAGTTAGCATTAAAGTTTGGTGAATTCTTTCTGGACAAATATAGACTGGCTGATCATTTAATTACAGCGAGAATCGGTAGTCCCACGCCATACGGAAACCAGCCAAAGGATTACCTATGGTCTGGGATTTCAATAGATAAAGATAAGTCTTACAGTTTTCAATACTCTTGGGTGTTCCAAAAAGGAACCTTTGAGATTACATTCTGCTTTGGTTCTGGTGGTTCTTCGTCAGGTAGAATTGAAGCTTGGAAAAAAGAAGCGAAAGAAAAAAGAATGCGGCTATTAGAAAATAGATTCTTAGATTTACTTTCTCAGCCTTCCAATCGTGAAATAGTAGAAAAGTTAATTAATGAAGAGAACTTTGTTCTAACAGCAGAGTGGTTAAATACTAGTAGTAAAGATATATCCAATATAGATGAATTCCTAATGCGAATAAGAAGCAAAACAGGTGCCAAATGTGGAATTACACGCTATTTTAAGGAAGAGGAGCTTCTATCGAGCGGATTTGAACTTGAAAAGAAAATAAGTGACTATTTTGAAATTTTCCTTCCAATTTGGGAGCAAATGCACGATGTTAATACAAATTATAAGATCTCTGATATTGAAGAACTTGAAGAGGAGTATGAAGAAGAAGGGTCTCAGCTGGTGGATTCACTAACGGTAATAGAGCGAGTTGCCACAATTAAAAATTTCATCGCCAACAAAGGCTTCATGTATCCTGACCATTGGATAGAGAATTTCTTCCTATCTCTAAAAACGAAACCATTCGTCATCCTTGCAGGGGTGTCAGGTACTGGTAAAACGAAGCTAGTGAAGCTGTTCGCTGAGGCTGTTGGAGCAACGGCGAGTAATGGCCAATTCTCATTAGTACCTGTTCGTCCAGATTGGAGCGATCCTTCGGATCTGTTGGGGTACAAGGATTTATCAGGGACTTTTCGTCCGGGGAAGTTAACGGAGATATTGGTTGAGGCTTCTAAGCCGGGTAACCAACATAAGCCATATTTTATCTGCTTGGATGAGATGAATTTGGCTAGGGTTGAGCATTATTTTAGTGATTTATTGAGTGTACTTGAGACGCAGGAGTGGCGTAATCAAAGGATTGTAACAACGCCACTTATACATAGAGACTCCTTACAAAATGAGTCAGATAAACAGATGTACGGCAATCTCTATTTGCCAGACAATGTGTACATCGTAGGAACGGTAAATATGGATGAGACTACGCATCCTTTTAGCAAAAAGGTATTAGATCGTGCGAACACAATCGAGTTCAATTACATTGAGCTTGGTCAATATCCTTCGTTGGAGGATCTCGCAGATCGTACGGATGCTCCCATTCCTCCTAATTCATTATTACGGAGCGAGTATTTGCAGCTTGTTGATGTGTACAGGGACTATAAGCAGCTAACGGAAGATACGACTGAGTTATTGGTTAAAATCAACGGGATTTTGGAGCAAATTCATTCACATGTAGGGTTTCGTATTCGGGATGCGATATGTTTTTATATGATTTATAACGAACGATTTGGACTGCTAAGTAAGGAGGCTGCGTTCGATATGCAGTTGCTTCAGAAGATTTTGCCTCGTATACAAGGTAGTAATGCTTCTGTGAAAAATGCTTTGCTACAATTAATGCAAGTGGCTCAGGATCGTAGCCTACCTCTTTCGGAATACAGAGAAGATGCTTCTAAGCTTTATCTTTCGATGGAGACATTGGCAGCGTCCAAATATCCACATAGTGCACGGAAAATTGCCTTCATGCTACGGAGGTTAGAAGAAGATGGATTTACCTCATACTGGATCTCTTAATCAGAGTAGGGAATTGCTGCGGATTGAGACGAATCTGTTTAATCTCTATATTCAGGGCAAACCGTTTCATCCTACTGTTGAGACTTTGAATCTTCATCGTAATGTGGATCAGGAATGGGTGGATGCGCATTTTCATGCTGCTTCGCTTACAGATACACTTACAATTGAGACGATTGCTGTTTTCAACCATGAGGATGGGGGTGTAAGGAGCTGGAGCTCGGGGGATGTGTGTACGCCAACTTTTTATGAGACGCAGTCCTATGAGCTGGTGATCGAAAAGAAAACGGATGTTTCTTTATCCTTTTTCCATGATAATGTTCATTTGAGGCAGGCTGTTAAACCGCTAGGGAAGATGATTCTGTCGGGGATTCTTAATTTTCAAAATGAAGTCGGTCAGTCCGAACTTGAGCTTCGTTTGAACGGGGAAGCTATTTTTCGCCTTCAGCTAGAGATTTTCCCAGCGAAAATTGATTATAAGAACGACTATCAAATGATACTTAATGACGTTAATGCACAGATTTATAATTTATCTTTTGATTTTTTGCGCAAAACATTTAACATGACTGGTCTGAAAGAGACGAACCATCAGAGTTTGACGGAGTATTTTACGATCCTTCAGCATATCTTTACGCAACTTGTTCAAGCTGTTGAACGCATTAAGCTCTCGCCACATTCCAAGCTTCAAAGCGAGAATCGCCTGGTAGACGCTGCACGTGTCAAAAGAGCTGGTAAAGAGAACATCAGCTTTCTAGCAAAACGTCCTCATCTATTAATGAAAGATTTGAGTAACGGGGTTATTTCAGTAAATGGAGAGCGATATACCCCGACTCACTTGCTAGAGAGCAGGCGCCACGTTAATTATGATACGGCTGAGAATCGTTTTGTGAAATGGGTGCTTTTACGTATTGGGCAAAAGCTTAAGGACATTAAAACACGTTTGGCGCAGAAAAGCCGCGTGGAAGATCCTGAACTTACGAAGAAATTGAATCTAATGATGAGTCATGTACAACGGCTGTTGCAGCATGATTTTCTAAATGTGGGTGAGATGAGACAACTGTCGATATCCTTGGTCTTGCAAATGGCATCGGGGTACCGAGAGGTTTATCGTTATTATTTAATGCTATTAAAAGGTTTGTCGATCCAGAATGATCTATTCCGACTATCGATGAAAGATCTGGCTCAACTCTATGAATATTGGTGCTTCTTGAAGATTCACCACCTTTTAAGCAAAAAATATGAACTACTGAAACAAGATATTATTAAACTTAATCGGAGTGGGCTATTCGTCACACTGGATAAGTCGCAGCAGGCTAAAATGGAGTATAGGAATCCTGTGAATGGCGAGATTTTCACGCTGTTTTATAATGCGCTGCCTAAGGGAGATAAGAGTCCGACGCTTTCTCAGCGGCCAGATAATGTCCTGACTTTGAAGAAGAACGATGCCGCGGCAGAGTATAAATATATTTTCGATGCGAAATACCGGATTAATCCGGCATATGAGGGGACTCCGTATTTTGAAAGGTACCGGATGCCGGGACCGGAAGAAGATGATATTAACACGATGCATCGTTATCGGGATGCAATTGTGTATTCGGAGGGGCAAGGCCAAGAGTACGAGCGGAGCATGTTTGGGGCTTATGTGTTGTTTCCCTATCATGATGAAGAGCAGTTCCAGCAGCATAAGTTTTATAAAAGTGTAGAGCTTATC
Source organism: Paenibacillus qinlingensis (assembly GCF_013204845.1). Lineage (GTDB taxonomy): Bacteria > Bacillota > Bacilli > Paenibacillales > NBRC-103111 > Paenibacillus_E > Paenibacillus_E qinlingensis. Next base: position 44,871 of record NZ_JABMKY010000022.1, on the reverse strand, counting down.
AACATTGGTGCTTTTCCCTTTTTGCCGAATTCAACGAGCTTGATGGAGAAGTTTTTGGACGAGATCATTATGGATAGTCCCGAGAAGGCTTACGAACGTACGACTAGGCCCAGGGGTACGAAGGAGTATTACAAAGATAAGATGTCTGGTAAGAATGTTTTGGTAGGTGCATTGAGTAAAAAGCCTCAGCTGGAGGCTGCTTTGGAGCATGGTTTTTATCATACGCCTTTGCGTAATATAACGGACCATAAGGTGTTGACTCACATAGAGTACGTGGCGTTGTATCAGTCTGCTCGTTTTTTTAGTAAAGAGGAAGCGGGTATATCTTGGTATGGTAGAGTGAAGGGTTGGAAAGTTGTTCCACGTTCTGCGATAACTGAAATTCCCTCAAGTCGAGGTGCGACGAATGATTTATATGTCGTTTTTGAAGTGGATAAGTGGGTCCAAAGAGAGACGGCCATTGTTCCCGCAGGACATGGAATTTATCGGATTTTATATACATCGGATTATATATTTAATAGGGCTAAGGAAGTGTCGGAGTTACGTTTGGAGACGGAAGAACAGCTTCGCGATTGGCGAGAGAAACGGCGTTTGGGTAAGGTTCGAGTGACGTTGGATCGGGAGCATGTGGATCAGGGGAGTTTGGTTGTGGGGATTGATGTGGAGTAGGATGGAGGATAAAGATATGGATGCTATCATAAAGAATATCATTGAATTTCGCGATGAGAGAGATTGGAAACAATTTCATAACGCCAAAGATTTAGCTATTTCGCTAACCTTGGAAGCAAGTGAACTACTTGAGAATTTCCAATGGAAAGAAAGCGGCGAAGCTGTAGATAGAAATAAAGAGCAGATTCAAGATGAGCTGGCTGATGTACTGATCTACGCCCTTATGATTGCTCATGATCTAGAGATTGATGTCAAACAAGCCATTCTACATAAATTAAAGAAAAATGCTGAGAAATATCCCATTGAGAAATTTAAAGGTACATCTAAGAAATATACTGAGGGATGAGAATAGAGGGCATGATTCTATGATTATTTATGAGGCTACCAAGGAAGAGTTTATGAATCATGTGACCGAAGATAGTATCGCGTTAAGGATTCATGATGTGTTAGTAGAAAAGATTGGCGGAACTTCTGCTAGTGAGATTAACTCTTGGAATAATTCAATGAATTATATGTATAAAGTACTTAATACGACAGATATTCCAGATGATATTACAATTGCAATTGAGTATAAGGTTCCTGCTAACTCTAGAAGAATAGACTTCATACTCACTGGATTAGACGCAGATAATCAGAGTTCAGTCGTCATTATTGAGTTAAAACAATGGCAGAATTTAAGTAGTGTTGATAAAAAGGATGGCATTGTGCAAACGTATCTTGGTCGTCGTTTAAGGGAAACGACACATCCATCCTATCAGGCCTGGTCCTATGCCAAGTTAATCACAGAATATAATGAGTCGGTAAGGAACGAACAAATCTCTATTTATCCTTGTGCTTATTTGCATAACTATGTAAAACCAACCCAAGATCCATTAACAAATGAGCAGTACGAAAAATATGTGACAGAAGCACCCGTTTTTACTAAAGGAGATGCCTTAAAACTAAGGAGCTTTATTTCTCTCTATATCAAGAAGACAGATCGAAAGAAACTGTTGTATCTTATTGAACACGGGAAAATTAAGCCATCGAAATCACTTCAAGACGCCTTAGTAGGAATGTTAGCTGGCAATGACGAGTTTACGATGATTGACGAGCAAAAAGTCGTATATGAAACAGCTATTCAAATGGCTGTTGAAGCTCAAGATAGCAATAAGAAGCAAGTACTTATCGTTGAGGGTGGACCGGGAACAGGCAAATCTGTTCTTGGAATTAACCTTCTAGTTGAGCTCACTTCTCGCGGACTCTTATGTCAATATGTGACTAAAAACAGCGCTCCTAGAGAAGTGTACACCAAGAAACTCCAAGGAAACCATAAGAAATCATATATCAATAATATGTTTAAGGGATCTGGTGTATATTACGAGTCATTACATAACGAACTTGATGTACTAATTGTGGATGAAGCTCACAGGCTGAATGAAAAATCAGGGCTTTTCAAGAATAAAGGTGAAAACCAAATGAAAGAAATTATTCATGCGTCAAAGTTTTCTGTCTTTTTTATTGATGAGTATCAAAAGATTTCAATACATGATATTGGCAATAAGGAGCAAATAAAAAGGTTTGCCACCGAGTATGCTGCAGAGGTCATTGAGATGGAGTTAGAATCGCAATTCCGTTGTAATGGCTCGGATGGATATTTAGCTTGGTTAGATGATGTATTAGGCATTCGTGAGACAGCGAACTTTGATGGGTTTGATTTTGAGTATGATTTTCAAATCTTCGATGACCCTAACGAACTCAGAAGACAAATAATTGAGAAGAATCAAATTGATAATAAAGCGAGAATTGTTGCAGGTTACTGTTGGGATTGGAAATCCAACGGGAAAAGTAATAGTGATATTCACGACATAGTTATTGCAGAGCATAATTTTAATATAAGTTGGAACTTGGATAATACGACAACGTGGGCAATTGATCCAGAATCGGTGGAACAAGCTGGGTGCATTCATACTTCACAAGGGCTTGAATTTAATTATGTTGGTGTCATTATCGGAGAAGACTTACGCTATGTGAATGGCGTATTAATAACAGATCCGTTTAAGCGTGCAAAGACGGATAAGTCACTTTCAGGATTTAAGAAAATGTACAAAGAAGATAACGATCGTGCGATAGGAATAGCTGATCAGATCATAAAGAATACATATCGTACTTTAATGACTAGAGGGCAAAAGGGATGCTACATTTACTGCGTTGATCCAGAGCTGAAAGCTTATTTGAATCAGAGAATGAAGAAAAAGCAAGAGTTAGTATATATGCCTTACACAGGTGGTCTGTTGCTTGCTGCTGAAGAAGCTGCGGGGTATCAGTCAAAAGATTATGAGGGAAATGAATGAATATCTAAAAAGATCATCTGGATAACAGGTGATCTTTTGTTTTGTGACCTTTGTCGTTTTTTTGAGGATATTGGAGAAAAAAGGGATATTAAGTTTAATTGTGGAATTAAACATTAATAATGTTAGGATATTTTTTCCAAAACAATGAAAAAGGATTTGGCATATATGGATTCGCAAAAATACTTAATCTTAATTGATGATGAAGATAAGACATCAGGGATCGAATCATTTATTGATGAAGGCTCGAGAGTTAAAGTGAAATACCAAGGTAAGAGTATGGAGTATCCCTATAATAAAGAAAGAATTACTGTTCTAGAGAATCCATTCCATGTGGACGTTTCGGATAAGTTTTTTTATTACAAAGAAAGTCAACTATTTGAAATCAAGGAAATGTTAGTTTTCGGTGAAAAAGCTAAAGTCATATTCAAAGCTGGTCACGCACAAGTATTTGATTATAGAAATATTGTAGTAGATAGTTCAAATCGTGGACCTACTAAATTTCAGAGGCTCTTACATTACTGGTCCGAAATCTCACAATATACGAAGACAGATGACGAAAAAGATGCTTTCCTGATGAAAGAATTTGCAAAACTTAATTATATAAATCCGCAAAGTATACTGTTCAGCTATATGAACCAGAGCAAAATCAAAATTGAGCATTCTCCTGATAGAAATACCATATTCCCATTCAGGTTTAATTTAAGTCAAAAAAAAGCCCTCGAAAATGCTTTGGAAAGTAACTTATCCGTTATTGAAGGTCCACCTGGCACTGGGAAAACACAAACCATTCTTAATATCATAGCAAATCTGGTGATGCTCAATAAAACAGTTGCTGTAGTATCTGGAAATAACGCAGCTGTTCAGAACGTTAAGGATAAGTTAGTAAAGGATGGCTATGAGTTTTTCGTAGCTTCATTAGGGAAAAGCGAAAATAAGAAGAAATTTTTTCAGGAAACACCTAAATTTAGGGATTTAAGCTGGGAAAGCGACATTGAAGAATTGGAGTTAGTTACGACACTAAGAGAACTGAACGATCGAATTAATCATTTGCTAGAGTTGAATAATAAAAAAGCGATATTACAGCAGAAGCTGTCTGCTTACCGGTTGGAGCAAGAGCATTTCGAGAGTTATTACAGTAATCAAAATCTTGAAGCTATTCATAAACTCCCTTTCTACCGTAAGAGCCCAGAAGGTATTATATCTTTTTTGGCTGATCATCATATTGCAGTAGAAAAAGAGAATTCAGAGCATTTTTTCTATAAACTAAAGATGCTCTGGAAGCATGGTTTTAGGGATTTCAAAGCATTAAAAGAACAAGAAGTGGGTTACATCATCAATTTGCAGAAATATTATTATAGGTTAAAAATAGAAAAGGTAGAGCACGAAATCGCAACTATTCAAAAGGAGTTAGATGGAGGCTCATTTGAACCGTTGCTGAAGAGACACGAGGAATTGTCTATTAAGCTATTTAGACATAAATTGAATCAGAAATATTCACACATCAAGCAAGTGAAAATGAATGAAAAATCATATAGAAACAAAGGTAACTTTGAAGATTTTATTGCGCACTTTCCCGTAATTTTGAGCACAACACATTCGTTAAGAAATTGTATTCCTGAGGGTTTTTTATTCGATTACGTAATTATTGATGAATCTTCACAAGTTGACTTGCTTACGGGTGCTTTAGCTTTATCATGTTGTAAAAATGCTATTGTAGTTGGAGATATGAAACAACTCCCACAAATTGTTGATATGGACATAAAACAGAAAATCACCTCTGACGAAGTAGAAGAGTCCTATGATTATTTTAAGCAAAATGTTCTATCATCTGTGATGAGAGTATTCGAAAGCTCAGTACCAAAAGAGTTGCTGAAGGAACATTACAGATGTCATCCTCAGATTATAAATTTCTGCAATAAGAAGTATTATAACGAGGAGTTAATTCCTTTTACTTATGGGAATGAGAGTCAGAGCCCACTAGTCCTTATTCGTACGGAAAAAGGAAATCACATGAGAAGGGTAACTCGCGGTGCGGATAAAGGTAATTTTAACCAAAGAGAGTTAGATGTAATTGTACAGTTCTTAGAGAATCCACAGAGGTTTGTAGAAAATTCAGAAGATATAGGGTTTGCTGCACCTTATCGTAAACAAGTAAAGACAGCTGTTTCCCTACTAGAATCACATATTGAAGCGGATACGGTACACAAGTATCAGGGCAGGGAAAAGTCAGTCATGTTATTTTCTACTGTCTTGGATCACTCATTTATGGGTAGGTTTGGCATCCCTTTTGTCGACGATCCTTGTATAATTAATGTTGCTGTATCAAGAGCTAGAGACCGATTCATCCTTGTTACTGATCACACTTTATTTGAAAATGAAAGTAAGGAAGTCAGTGATTTAATTCGATATATGGAATACAGTGCACTGGATGAAAACATTATTCAAAGCGATGTTATTTCTGTATTTGACTTGTTATATAAGGACTTTTCAGAGAAACTGATAGACTTACAAAGCAGATTATTAAATGCATCTAGATTCAAATCAGAAAATATTATGTGGACTTGTATTCAAGATTTATTAGTGGATTCAGAGTTCAAATGCTTTAGAGCGGGAACACAGATTTTGTTGAAAAATCTATTTAGTGATACAGATCTACTTACGGATAGAGAAAAGAGTTATGTGAAATATAATGCTTCTGTTGATTTTGTTATCTATCACACTCTGAATAACAAACCTGTTCTTCTTATAGAGGTTGATGGGTTTGCTTCTCATGCCAATAACCCGGAACAGTTAGTGAGAGACGAAATGAAAGATAGCATCATTAAGAAACATGATGTAGCTTTTATTAGATTTCCGACAACTGGCAGCGGTGAGATAGAGAAGCTTAGATTAAAATTTAAAGAGGTAAAGGATAGCATTTACGGATAATCTATTTTACGAATTTGACGAGCGTGATGAGAATTTTTCAGTCTAGATTAATATAGATAAACTGTGGATCAGGGGAGTTTACTTGTAGGGGATTAAAGTGGAATAGTATAGGGGAGAGGGTTTTATCTTGTCTGAGTCATTGAAAAAGACGCTTGTTATTATGTCATGGCTTCTCGTAGGTTGTTTGAATTACTTTATTTTTATATTAACCAAGCTTGAATTGACTTCATATATTAGTTTGATGCTTTACGTTGGTTACTTATTTATTCGTAAGAGGCTTAACAAGAGAGACAAAATAATATTACTAGTTTTAATTTTCCCTTCTCTAGTTAAGATGTGTGCATTCTTTTTATATGGTTATTACCAATTACTAAAAAACCACAATAAAATGTTAATCTTGTTAACACGGAAATGGAATCCGGGAGTTTATGAATATGGTCTAATAAGATATTTATCGGTATTTTTTTTATTTTTTATTTTTCTTTTTTTGGCACTTGCTTTAATGAATCCAGTGATTAATTTATATTATCATGGTGACTTAAAGGCCATTTTAGATAATGGATTGACCATCTACTTTCTAGGCACATTAACATTCTTTATTATTTGGCTATTAATTTCAATCTGCATATATTTAGTAAAATCAGCAATCTCAATCAGTACTAGTGCCGAAAATGATATTTTCAAAATAGTTGGTTCTTATATTTTTATTATTATTTTGTTTTTAGTTGTACCTGACTTCTTATATGCAATTATATATTCTTCGACAATGACAATGTTATTAGATCAGCACCAAATCATTGATATGTTTTATTTTTCCTTTATGTTGCATCACCAGATTCCGATGAATGAGTATTATTCTAATATAGGAGATATGCTTCAACAAAAGTATGTATATGGTCTAATTAGTGGAGTTCACGTATTAACAGTAAAGGTACTAGATGGCACAATTGTAGCTGCAGTCATTGTTACATTATTTTCAGATAAGTTAATGAGAATTCTGCGCAGTCGTGAAAGTGAGCAATAAATAAGCTAAAACCCTAGACATAAATTGCTCTGAACCTCTGTCAAGGACACTTAAATAAAACCTAATTTATTTCGAGGCAACTAACAATAGATGATTTATGTAATGCACAGGGTCATCTTTTTTAATCTCCATTGATATCGAGTATTGCTATTAGCGAATGTAACTGTCAATTTTACGTTGTAGTTCTGCTAATGCTGGGCGGCTATGATGGTTAACATGGCCCCTTATGGCCTGCATTAAAAATTACTCCTGTGGCTTATTGTCCTAGGCATTTCCTCGTCTCGACATCGATAGCCCATTACAATGATTGGTCGTACTTTAGATTTTTTAATGATCTGGTGTTAGACTGGTGTTAAAATAAAGATGGCTAAAATTCCGAGCTTATTTGCTTTATATTTCCATTAATTAGTTGAATATATTATAAGGATTTGATTTTTTAGAGGGAATCAAAAATTTATGAAGAAATTAATGATTGAGTTTGATCTAATTTATTTAATTTATTTAATTTCATTACGACTCATTACTTTAAAAGATACTACATATCACTAATATTGGAAATAGTTATAAGGAGAGGAGGATATCACAATTGAACAATTCTTATAATAACTTACCTTTTATTAATATGGATAGGGGACAATACACATTATTTGATTTAGTTAATCGATTCAAACGAGGTGATATTGAATTACAACCAGTATATCAACGTGGTGAGGTTTGGAATGTTGAGAAAAAAAGCCATTTAATTGAATCAATACTAATGAATTTCCCTATACCCCCTCTTTATTTTGCTGAGAGAGAGCGGGGGAAATGGGAAGTTATCGATGGGCAACAACGATTAAGAGCAATTATTGATTTTATTGAAGGTAAATTTGGCCTTAGAAGGGCATCAATAACTGGTATTGAAGGTGTATTTTTTTCTCAACTGGAAGTTTCACAACAAAGGAAAGTCCAAGAATATCCTTTCTTTGTTAATATATTAAAGAAGAGTTCGGACTCAAGCATTAAGTTCGAGATTTTCCAAAGAATAAATACTACTAGCATAAATTTAACCGGATATGAGATAGCTTTTTCAAAGCTGGGAGATAAAAGGTTATGGTTAAAAGAATTATCCACAGTGAAGGAGTTTCTGAATTTAACGGGAAATAACATTCAGCCAAATGGTTACATCGCTGAGGAGATGATTTTGAGATTTCTGGCATTTTATTTTCTAGGATACAATCAATATAAGGGTAAAATGAATTCATTTATAAATCAATTCGTTGATAGTAATATTATTAACAAATTATCATACAACCAAATTCGAGAGACATTTCAAATAACAATGTATAATTTGTTACTAGTTTTTGGAGAAAATGCTTTTTGTAAAAGCAATGATATTGCGAAAATTAATATGGCGTTATTTGATATTCTAACGTATTCTTTTGCAAGGTGCATTAAAAATGAACTATCTAATGGTGAACAAATTGAACTAATCAACAACCATTTACTATTTTTGTTGAATACCGACAATGAGTTCCAAAATTCTTTGAAAAAGAACACTTCAAATAAAAAAATGGTATTGTATAGATTTGAAACTTGGATGAAATTTATGAATAGTATATATTTAAATGATGATGGAGGCTCTTTATGATTAATGAGTTTAACATTAAAGATTTCAAAGGGTACGAAGGTTATAATAATTTTCGCTTTCCTGGTTTAACAATTGTGTCTGGAACAAACAACTCTGGAAAGTCTTCTTTATTACAAGCTATATATCTTATTACCCAAAACAGAAGTGAGAGTTATACTGTACTATCACTAAACGAACAGCTAAACATGGGGAAATTTTCAGATATATTATTTAAAGACAAGGCATTGGATGAAACAATAGAATTTTCCGTACGTTTTTCAACTGTGTTATTAAATAAGTATGGATTTAAAGAATTAGAAATATCTTTTATATATCATAGTCCAAGTAAATTTGAACACTTACCTGTTAGTCAAAACCCGGTACTTTCTTCAATTGAAGTAAATTATAAATTGAATCATCCCAATAACGATAATGAAGTCCACTCAATATCATTTACTTTACTTGATGATGAACATGATATTTTTTATCAGGTAAAAAGTACGAAAGATAATGGTTTTGTGAGATTCCAAGGTGTTGTCCCAGAACCCGTAATATATAATTCTCGAGATAGAGATTACCAAAAGCTCTGTAGTGCTGAATATGGTAATGTTCGTCAATTATTAGAGCTATTATCAACTAATAACAAAATAAAGTATATTAAAGCATTTCGGTTAGATAAATTAGGAGAAAAAAATAATCTTGTATCTTCACAGATTGGATTATCTGGAGAATTTACAGCAGAGATAATTCATTTAAATTGGAATAATAATGTACAGTTTGAATTAGATGGCCAGAATTATCAAGTATTTTCGGATATTTTTGATGCATGGATAAAAAAAATATTAGGTGAATCTTATAAAGTTACTTGTGATTTTATCGAAGACCACTTCAAATTATTAGTTGAAGATATTGGTGGAAGAAAGTATACATTAAACCAAGTAGGTTTTGGGATTTCTCAAATACTTCCAGTTTTAACCTTGATTTTGAGTAGCCAACCAGGTGATATGTTATTAATTGAAAATCCAGAAGTTCATCTTCATCCTAGGCTGCAAGGGATTCTTGGTGACTTATGTATATTTGCGATTAAACATGGTCGTAAATTATTGATTGAAACACATAGTGAACATATTATTAATAGAATTAGATTAAGGATAAAGCAAAATCCTGATCTTTTAGAGCATATAAATATATATTTTTTTGAAAAAAAAGAGGATGTTGTAACGTACGAGGAGATTATTATTACTAAAGATGGAAGATTAGAATTTTGGCCAGAAGATTTTTTTGACCAAACTTATAACGATATGTTGGGGTTAATAAAATAAAATTATGAATAATTTCTATTTAAACCACAACTATTTAACAATGACATCTACATATAATATTGAATGTCATCTTGGAGAAATTGCTAGATTTATACCAATTCTTCGAATAAACAATTTCGGATTTAAAATAAGAGAGGATATTTGGAGCACAGAGTTAATCGAAGGTGGGACCTTACAGCATTATCTTCATAAACACTCGGGAGTAAATGAAGTAGCAACTTTTATCATAGGTATTATGAACAGTGGGCCTTATTTTTCCTCTACACCAACATTACAACCAACAATAAAGCCAACGTTTCAGTCTAAGTTATGTGAAGAACTATTAGCCATATGTTTTGAGGATGGTCAAAGCTATATACTTTCTCTTGAGAATGAAAATTGCCTTATAGAATCGAACTATAAAGTTAGTACTAACTCGAAATCATTAGAAATTATTAATTGCATAGGGATCCCATCTCTGGAAAGTTTTTTTGAGAAGAATCTAATATTAAAAAATATATTTGATGTTTTTAATGAAATTACTAAGCGTATTAGTAAAATTATTATTTTACCTAGTGCAATAAAAAGCGCAAGACAACATAATTTTCATGGTAGATATTCTGAAGTCCTGTATACCATACTAGCTCTAGAGATTGATTTGAAATTGCTTGAAGATAATGTAAATGATAAAGAGAGAATGAAGTTTTACAAAATGGAAACTGGATTTGACATATCGGGAGAATCTAATGAAACCTTGAATAGAAAGCGGTATGAAGCTCAACGACTATTTGTAGTTCCTGGATTAGGGAAAAAATTGTTTGAATGGCATATTAAAATAGGGCCATTTATTCGAATTCATTATTATATTGATGTTGTCTCGCATATTATTTATATAGGTCATTGTGGCAAACATCTCGATATATAGATTAATTAGGAGTGTGTTGAATACAACATGCGACTTTTATATTTGCATTTAGAGAGATAAGTATTTAAGAAGTTATAGAAGTAATTTGTATTTCTTACCATTTAGGTAATAGAGATGGTGCCGCGGCACCTCTTCTATTATTGAATGAAACACAATCAGATTATGTATAAATGAACGTAAAGGTAATGTCAAAAACCTAAAAAAATCCAGGCTTTAGCGGACTATTACAGTCTCTATTAACTCGTTTCCTATCTCACATACATATAGAATTAAATTATGATATTGAAGAAATAAACACACCTGAGGTTCAGGTGTGTTTATTTCTTGATCTTCAACTGAGACTCATATTTCCGCAGTGATATTAAACTCTCTTTTAAAAAGTCTGCTTCCTCAATTGTTAGCTTCTCTTTATTTCCACTAAGATAAGCAATATTATCTAACTCCTCGTTTACTGTCCAACCTCTACCGAGAAGTGAATCCAAACTTACCTCAAAAAAATCAGCCAATGCTATCAGAGTAGCAAAGTCAGGTTCACGGGTACCTTGTTCATAATTAGCGATTTGTCCGCGTGAAAGGTTCATCTGTGATGCTAGTTCATATTGGCTAATCCCTTTACTATTTCTAAGCTCTGCCAGACGTTTGCCGAACACGGTTAATCACCTCAACAACCATTATAAGGAACTCAGCATCTTTGCTACTATAATGGACACGATAAGTTTCCTTTATGCTTGAAGAATTTAGTGAAATAATTTATATTTAAATAGTTAAGACACATTTTGTGTCTGTATGCCTTTGGCTTAACTATTTAATGCTAGTAATCTTCCTTAATAAGTGTAGGACGGGGTTTACTTCAGACACAAAGTGTCCTAGAACCCACCAATCTATTTACTCCCGGAGGCGATCCAATGCACCCCATCCAAACCCAATACCAATCCACCATCCAAGAGGAAGCCACGCTCACACAAAGAATCACCCTCTGCAAAGTTTCCATCGACATCTTACTTGAATATATCTCCCACCATGCTGATTCGATTCACATCCTCACCGCTGAGGATATCGTAACGACGATTCACACAATGGCACAGGATCTCGATACGGAGCTACTTCACGTCAGATTCGAGAAACGGATCCTCGAGAATAAGCTCCGCGGGTTGCAGCTGCAAGCCGTTCTCCCCACCGCCATACAATCCAGTTAATCTCCTCAAATCATGTGGTGGGAGAAAGTTCGAAAAACACCTGATACCCAAATCAGGTGTTCTTCGCTTTTTATTCAGGCATTCTCATTAAGCATCAATAATTTTAACTCATCATTCTCCACACTCCCCCAATATCCGCCAAATCTCTCCTTACATTCCCCCTAAACTTTCCCATTTACACAAAATTATCCCCTTTTAACAATCCTCTCACAATCTTTTAACTCTTTGATAACAAAGTTCCAACAACGAACACAATCATGTTCAATTGATCATAATGTTTAACACTTTGAAAACAGACATTTGTACTTTCCTGTCGTACCATGGCAATAGACAGACGAACTCAGCAAATAATCGAAGGTGAATAGGATGCGAAAGTGGCTCAAATTGTTTGTAAGGATAAGTCTTGTTCTTGTGATTGTAGCCGGTGCGATTTATTATTGGCTGCGTCCGCTTTTGGTCAGAATCGAAAGCACGACGCTGGCTAGCGGCATACATGTGAAGTTTAAGACTGTAGGAACGAATGTAGAAGAATACACGAATGAAGCCTGGCAGCCCTATTTTGCCAAGGGGATTAATATGGGGGCGACGATCCCAGGACATTTTCCTGGTGAGCTGGTCATTTCGGAGAACGAATATGAGAGATGGTTTGGCATGATTCAGGACATGGGAGCGAATGTGATTCGGGTGTATACGATCATGATGCCCGAGTTTTACGAGGCGCTTTCCAAATACAACATGAAACATCAGAGGGATCCGCTTTTCTTTCTTCAGGGCGTATGGAGCCCCGAGGAACAGCTGATTGAAGGGCAGGATGCCTTCGATCCCAAGATCAAGACGAAGTTCGAGCAAGAGATTAAAGACGCGGTTGCGGCGGTTTATGGCAAAACGACGCTTACACCCGAGCCGCACTCGGGGAAAGCCGGAGGTACCTATAAATACAATGCAGGTCCTTATCTCATGGGCTGGATTATCGGGACGGAATGGGATCCGAAGATGGTGAAGGGGACCAATGATTTGCATAAGGACACCCCAGACTATGACGGGAAATATTTCCGAAATAAACCGGGAGCGAGCGCTTTTGAAAAGTGGCTGGCCTTGATGGTCGACACGGCGGCACAAACGGAAATTCAATATGGCTGGCAGCATCCGATGGCCTTCGCCAATTGGGTGACGACGGATCCGCTCGCACATCCGGGCGAGCCCCTCATCGAAGAAGATCTGGTTAGTGTTGATCCAACGCATATTGAAGCAGTGAATTGGGATGCGGGCTATTTTGCATCGTATCATGTGTACCCGTATTATCCGGATTTCTTTGCCTTTGATAAGTCATTCCAAGAAATGACCAACAACAAGGGGGAGCCAGATAGTTACCTCACCTACCTCAATAAGTTAAAAGCAGCGCATCCCAATATGCCGGTGATGGTCACCGAGTATGGTGTGCCGGCTTCCTTGGGCGTAGCCCACTTGGGCACCCTTGGCCGCAATCAAGGCGGTCATAGCGAGAAGGGGCAGGGAGAGATTGATGCGGAATTACTGGGGCAGATTCATGAGTCTGGCTATGCCGGGGCGATTTTGTTCACGTGGCAGGATGAATGGTTTAAGAAGACGTGGAACACGCAACGCTACGATGAAGCGGATCGCCGGGCGTATTGGTATAACACGCTGACGAACGAATCCTTCTTCGGGGTGCTTGGGATGTTCCCGGGCAAAGACGAATCGATTCACATCGATGGGGACGCCTCGGATTGGAACAAGCTAAAGGATAAGACGAAGCTTGACGTGCCCACTCCTGGCTTTGAGGAGATTTGGGCCACACATGACGAAGGCTACCTGTACTTACAGGCCAAGCTATCTGAGCCATTTGATCCGTCCAAGGAAAGCATCTATTTCGGGGCTGATACGCTGCCTGGTGGTAATCGCCACGGGCCGGAGCTTCACGGCATGACATTAGATGAAGGATTGGAAACATTAATCGAGTTGTCGGATGACAATAAAAGCCGCATGACGATCGCTTCCAATTACGATATCCACGCTAGATTGTACGAGCGTTCAGGGCTGCCGGACATCGATCCGAAGGAAAAGCTGGATGACTCGGGGATTTTCAAACCTTGGAAGCTGGCGGTTAATTATCTGCTGGAACATCCCGACTCCCGAGTGGATCACCCTTTCGGAGATGTGGAGGTTGGCCTTTTAGAGAGAGGCTACAGCGATCCGTCGCGTGCCGAATACAATTCGAAGGCGATGTGGCAAGTGCAAGGGCAGGTGCTCGAAATACGTATACCGTGGATGCTGCTGGGATTCAACGATCCAAGCTCGCTGAGCGTTATCAACTACAAACAGCCGAGTAACAATAAATTTGAAATGACGCACGTGAAAGGTGTTCGCTTTGTTCCATGGATTGTGAAGAATGATAGCGTTGTTGGCCGAGACAGCTCAGCTGCGGCGCAGCCGGTGCAGGTGTCCACGATGCCGCTATACACATGGCAGGGCTGGGAATATAAGGTGAATTACGTGGAACGGCCGAAACAAAGTTACTACATCTTGAAAGAGGCGTTGCATAAGATCAACGGACCCGTTACCAGTACCGTTCCATCGAGCAGTTAAAGAAGAGGAGAGTGCAGGTGTGTACACCAATCTTAATGCAGCCGTACAAGCGTTGTATATCATTTTGGCTTTTAATCTAGTTTGTGTGGTCATCATTTATGCCATCAAAGTGAGAAGTATAAGAAGGAGAAAGCTGAACGACCGATTCCAAATAAAGTCTAAGGATTACCTAACTTATGTGCAAGCAAATCTGGATGGGGCAGACACGTTAAGAGTCCCTCCCTGGAAGATGAATCCGGTGGAAAGGGACGCCATGCAAGAGAAGCTGAATGATATGATGGAAATCTTCTCAGGTGAACAGCGGCACAAGCTGGCTCAGCTTTGCGTAGATCTGGGGCTCGTGCAGCACCATATGGAGCGCTTTAACAGCCGAACATATCGGGTGAAGTTGGATGCCGCGTATCATTTGGGATGCATGCGGGTGAAGGAGGCGGTACCGAATTTACTGGATATGTTAAAAGAGCATCCGCTCGATTCGTCGCTGTTTGTGGTAGCCCGAGCTGTTGCCAAGTGTGCCCGCAGTCAGCAAGAGCTCGGAGCCATGGTTCAGACGCTGCTTCAGCACAACAAGAAATGCTACGAGCTGATTGTGGATATGATCGCCGATTCGGACGTGGATGCCGGTTCCTTGTACACGGGCTATGTAAGTCGTCAGGATCCAGCTTACGTTCGAATTGGGCTGATTGGGCTCAATGTCTACACCGATCCGGCAGCAGCTTCTGCGGTTTATCGTCTTATGGATTCCAAGCACGAAGACATTCAAATCAAAGCGGTGGAGTTGTACCTGAAAAGCTCCCGTTTGCTGCCTAAAAACGTTGTCAGCAAGTTGCTGAGTCATCCCAATCTGGGCATTCGTCGATTGACGATCGAGGCTTTGGCCAACATCAAGAATACAGCTTACGTCGAACTGATGAAAACAAGTCTGAGCGACGCTGATCAGCGAATCGTGTACTCGTCGGCCAAAGGATTGCTCCATTTGGGAGAAGCAGGTATGGTGGCGCTTTGTGAAAGTGCAGCAGCGGTTCAAGGGATGGAACGCGGGCAGTTCATGCAGCAGCTGATTGATGATGAGCTCAAGCATCTGTCGATGGGGCTGCATAATTGGGATAAGCTCATGCAATATAACCTACTTATGTACACCTATGACAAAGTATTTCACAGGTCAAAACGTATCTATCGTGTCGTATAGGAGGGTAGTGTAAACATGTGGGTTTTTGGATATCAAGTGGTGTTGGATTCATTTCTGAGCGGATTAAGGGAGTTTTTGCTCTATTACAGCTATGTCGCGCTCTTTTACGTTGTTCTCGTTACCCTGCTCTATTATTTCATCTTCGGATTTTCGATTCGGCATATTTTCTCCATCAAGCGGGGAATCCAGTACAATCGGATCAATAAGCTATCCAGTTCCAGTCAGCTCCCGCCGGTTTCCCTGTTGGTACCGGCTTATAACGAGGAGTTAACCATTATCGAAAACGTAAGGTCGCTGCTGGCGCTCAATTATGCGGAATATGAGGTGATCGTCGTCAATGACGGTTCACAGGATGGGACCTTGAAGTGCATGATTGAAGAATTCAAAATGGAGCTCCTCCATCCGGTGCTGTCCAGCTCCATTAAGACCGGAAAAGTCAGAGGGGTGTACCATAATTCCGAGTATCCCAATCTATATTTGGTAGATAAAGTGAATGGCGGGAAGGCAGATTCGTTAAACGCAGGAATTAATCTTTCCCACTATGCGTTGATCTCAACGATTGATGCCGACTCTTTGCTTGAAAAGGATGCCTTAACGCGGATTGCCCGGGTCTACATGGAGAACCCCGAGGAGACGGTCGCCGTTGGGGGCAATGTTCGAATCGTGAACAGTTGCACGGTAGAAGATGGCATTGTGAAGGATGTTCAATTTCCTCGTAAGCTGTTGCCGGCATTGCAACACGTCGAATATACGAAAGCTTTCCTAGGCGGCAGGATCGGCTGGAGCGCCGTTAATGGACTCATTATTATTTCAGGAGCTTTCGGTGTGTTTCAAAAAGAAAAGATCATCGCCGTCGGCGGTTACCGTGGGGGCTACCCCGGTGAGGATATGAACATTGTCATCAAGCTTCACCGTTACTGTTTGGATAATAAAATTCCCTACCGGGTAGCGTTTTGCCCAGATGCTGTTTGCTGGACACAAGCTCCTGATTCGTACCGGATCTTGAGCAGTCAACGCAAGCGCTGGGGGCGGGGAAATCTGAAAAATATGATTGAAGAAGGTATTCACATGGTGCTGCGCCCGAAATACAAAATATTTGGGCTGCTGACACTTCCCTATAACATTGTGTTTGAAACACTGAATCCATATTTCCGCCTCAGCGGCCTATTGGCTATTTTGGGTTACTGGATGCTGAATATGACGGATTGGTACACCGTCGTTATCTTTTCGTTAGTCAATTTATTCTCCTGTTTTGCCTTAAGCCTGGGAGCCTTATTTATTGAAGAAACGGCCTTCAGCCGATATCCCAAGCTGCGTGACCTGAACAAAATGATCTTGTATTCACTCTTGATGTTTGCCGGTTATCGACAAATTGGTGTGTGGTGGAGATTAAGCGGACATGTCCAATTCCTGCGAAATAACAACTCGTGGGGAACGATGGTCCGAACTAATTTTAATAAATAGATAAGAGGAGTGGAGAAGATGGCGGTACTAGTTCATGATCCGATTCAAGAAGCAATGTTCCAATTAGCAGAAAAAGTTCAGGTTTCCTATGAAAAGGGTGCTCCCTGCGGGATGATTCTTGCGCCGTGCGCAGCGGTGGGCCAGAAGGTGCTGGAACAAATGCAGTCCTATGTGAGCGGCTTTGAGCCGGAGGCATCTCTTCATTGTTTCTACTTGGATCCAAGCGGCCTTCTCGGAATCGTTCTGTCTGGGCAAAAGCTTATGAATACCCACTATGCCTCGCTCGTGCTCAAAGAGTTTCTAGACCAGCAAGATTTGCTCGAAGGTCAGACGGTCGTTGCCAGCTTCCCGGAGAGTGGGGAACTGACGGAACAATCGATGTCACAGATGCTCCAGACGACGCTGCTAGGGAAAGGGGAGAGCCGAGATATTCACCTGTTCATGAATCATGGGGTTCAGCAGGGAATTACCTCGATTCTCATCGCCGATCCGGACGAGGTGAGCAGAGAGTTCGTCAAGCTGCGGCTTGAGATCAACGGTTACAAGGTAGAAGAGGCTAGGGACGGCAGTGAAGCCCTAGAGAAATTTGAGAAAACGATGCCGAACTTGGTGATTACGGAGCTGAACCTGCCGATTCTTGATGGTTACCAGTTGATCGACAAAATCAAGAGGGATTATGACGGTGAAGGACAAGTCATCGTTCTTACCGATAAGCAGCTGCCGAAAAGTATGGATCGTGCCTTTGAATTAGGCGCATCCGACTATGTGACGAAGCCCTTCTCCATTTCGGAGCTGGAGTGGAGAATCAAAAAACTAAGTTCCCGTCTGAGCTAATAAACGAGAAACACGAGAGGGTGGAATCATAATGAACGCATATAACCAATTAAAATATAAATTTCAGACAAAAACGGCCGAAATCGGGGTCATCGGTCTCGGCTATGTAGGGCTGCCTTTATGCATGGAGATGGCAAAGGGCGGGTTTACGGTATACGGCATCGATCTCGATTTCCGGAAGGTAGAGTCCCTTCAAAGCGGCCAGTCGTATATTCAAGACGTTCCGAGCGAAGAAGTGGTGAAAGCCATCGAGTCTGGTCGATTTATTCCGACGGACGACTACCATACGGTTCAAAGGCTGGATGCTATCTCCATCTGCGTACCGACGCCACTCAGTGAAAACCAAGATCCAGATACCTCTTATATTCAGAGTGTCGTCCGGGAAATCAAGAAAAATCTCAAGCGCGGAGCCTTGATCATCCTGGAAAGCACCACTTATCCGGGAACGACGGAGGAGCTTATCCAGTTCGAATTGGAAGCGCAAGGACTCAAGGTAGGCAAGGATTTCTTCCTCTGCTTCTCGCCGGAGCGGGTCGATCCGGGTAATCCCAAATTCAACACCTATAATACGCCAAAAGTTATCGGGGGTACGACGGAAGCGTGTATCGACCTCGGTGTAACCTTATACGGCCACGTAGTGAAGGACGTTGTACCTGTCTCCTCGCCGAAAGTAGCGGAGATGTCCAAATTGCTGGAAAATACGTTCCGCAGTATTAACATTGCGTTCATTAACGAAATGGCCATGATGTGCGACAAAATGGACATTGACGTCTGGGAAGTCATCAAAGCTGCGTCGACGAAGCCGTTTGGCTTTATGCCGTTCCATCCGGGGCCTGGCATCGGCGGTCACTGCATTCCGCTGGATCCGATGTATTTATCGTGGAAAGCGAAGGAATTCCGTTTTTACAGTAAGTTCATTGAACTCGCACAATCTATTAATGATAATATGCCGGAGTATGTCCGATATAAAGCTTCGCAGATTCTCAATATGTATGCCAAATCCATCCGCAATTCGAAGATTCTTATTCTAGGTATGGCGTATAAGCCGGATGTGGATGATCTTCGTGAATCGCCGGGGCTGGAGTTGTACGAGCTTCTTCGAGAGAGCGGAGCTAAAGTGGACTATTACGATCCACATGCCGTTTCCTTCCTCGATAAAGATGGTGAGACGGTACAATCTGTGAACTACGATCTATCTGCTTTTGCCGAATATGACGGCATGGTGCTCATCACGAATCACCGCTGCTTCAACAACCGTGAACTTGCGGAGCTTGGCGTGCCGATTATCGATACGCGCAATGCTTTTGTAGATATTCCAGGGGACAATATTTATCGATTGGGTACGGGGATTCGCAAGAGCGAAGTGAGGCTCGCTGTAGGCGTTTAAACGCATTTTAGAAGAGAGAGGGGAAAACAAAGATGTGTGGCATTGTAGGATATATTGGAAAGCGAGATGTACAGCCGATTCTGCTCAGCGGATTAAGCAAGCTGGAGTACAGAGGGTATGATTCCGCGGGGATCGCGGTACTAGAGCAGGACCAAGTCAAGATTAGCAAAGCGGAAGGACGTCTGGCGAACTTATCGGGTCAGCTGGATAAGCAGCCGTTGAAAGGATCGATGGGCATCGGGCATACGCGATGGGCTACGCACGGCAGACCATCGGATGTCAACTCTCATCCCCATACGGATATGTCGGGTAAATTCACGGTCGTGCATAACGGTATTGTGGAAAACTATATGGAGCTGAAAATAGAGCTGGAGCAAAAAGGCATCACTTTTGCTTCCGAGACCGACACCGAGGTAATTGCTCACTTGCTGGCCGAGCATTACGAAGGCGACCTCTTCACCGCCATGCTTGCGGTCATTCAGAGACTTCAGGGCTCTTATTCCCTTGGTGTCATGACAGAGTATGAGCCGGATAAACTTGTCGCGGTTAGACAAGCAAGTCCGCTTGTGATTGGTGCGGGTCAGGGAGAATACTTCATGGCTTCGGACATCTCTGCACTTATTGAGCATACCCGTGAGGTCTATATCTTGGAGGATGGCGATTTGGCCATCCTTACACGGGAGGGTGTCTCCATCACGAAGATTGAGACAGGAGAGCCAGCGACGTGTAAGCTGATGCATATCGATTGGAGTGCAGATCAGGTCGAGAAGGGGCCGTTTGAGCACTTCATGCTGAAGGAAATTCACGAACAGCCGTTAACGCTGCGCAATACGATGCTC
This sequence comes from Paenibacillus qinlingensis, assembly GCF_013204845.1. GTDB lineage: Bacteria > Bacillota > Bacilli > Paenibacillales > NBRC-103111 > Paenibacillus_E > Paenibacillus_E qinlingensis. Next base: position 24,569 of record NZ_JABMKY010000022.1, on the reverse strand, counting down.
GGGCGTATCAACGATGGGAACGAAGTGATTTTTCCAGAATTGGCGCATGCAGCAGGGGCGTTTCAACATGTGGATAAAATCTTTATCGTAGCTTGCGGCACCGCCTACCATGCCGGACTAGTCGGCAGCGCGGTCCTGGAGAAGCTAACGCGAATCCCGGTGCAATGCGATATTGCTTCGGAATTCAGATATCGGGACCCAATCATCACGGAGCGAACGCTCGTCATCGTTGTGAGCCAATCTGGGGAGACAGCGGATACGCTAGCTGCGCTGCAAGAGAGCAGAAGGCAAGGAGCTAAAGTACTGGCGATTACGAATGTGCCAACCAGTTCGGTTGCGCGAGATGCGGATTATGTCATCGCAACGAAGGCCGGTCCGGAAATTGCCGTGGCATCGACCAAAGCATATACCGCTCAACTGCTCGCCTTCTATTTATTCAGCATTTACTTGGCCCAGGAAAGGCAGACGCTGCCTACCGAGCTTCATACGAGGCTGATCCAAGGCTTGAAGGCCCTCCCGGTTCAAGTGGAGAAGGTTCTGGAAAACGCCAACGAAGTGAAGCTGTATGCGGAATCGATCAAAGATGCGGAAAGCTTATTCTTTATCGGAAGAGGCTTGGACTACGCGGTTGCGCTGGAGGGCTCACTAAAATTAAAGGAAATCTCTTATATCCACTCGGAGGCTTATGCAGCCGGAGAGCTCAAGCACGGCACATTGGCGCTGATCGAAAAGGATACGCCGGTGATTGCCCTCGCTACACATATGGACCTGTACGAGAAAACAGTTAGCAACATTAAAGAAGTTAAGGCCCGTGGCGCCCATGTCATGGGGATTACGGTGGAAGGCAATGTGGGGCTGCTGAATAGCGTCGATGAAATCTGCTTTATCCCGCCGTCCCACCATCTCCTGGCACCGATATTGGCCGTCGTGCCGCTTCAGTTAATCTCCTATTACGCCTCCCTGGCTCTGGAGAATGATATTGATAAACCGCGCAACTTGGCCAAAAGTGTGACGGTTGAATAAACCATCCGGAGAGGAGCTGAACCACATGGAAGCATTCGCTATTCTGTTAGCTGCAGGGAAAGGCACACGGATGAAGTCGGAGCTACCCAAGGTGCTTCATCCCGTCGGAGGCGTACCGATGATCGCCCGTTTGGTGGGCAAGCTGGAAGCGATGCCGATCACTAAGATTTTGGCCGTGATCGGGCATCGGGGAGAGCTAGTCAAGAAGTGCTTGGGAGCGCGGGTTACCTACGTCCAGCAGGAGGACCAACTTGGAACGGCACATGCCGTTCAGCAGACAGAGCGACTGCTCAGTAACCGCAGCGGATCGACCTTGGTGCTGACGGGCGATACGCCGCTCATCAGGCAATCCACCATCGAAATGCTGCTGGCGGCACAGCGGGCAAACACGAGCGCTGGTGTGGTGTTGACCGCGATCGTTCCCGATCCAACCGGCTATGGAAGAATTATCCGAGATTCTGCAAGCGGCGCAGTTGTCGATATCATTGAAGAGAAAGACGCAACGGCTGAGCAGAAATTGATTAACGAAATTAACACGGGGATTTTCTGTTTCGATAATGAAAGCTTGTTTCAAGCGCTCCTTGGCATTACCAATGACAATGCGCAGGGGGAGTACTACTTGACCGATATCGTGAAGGTCATGCGACAGACGGGTATCTCTGGTAGCCATAAGAAATTCGAGGCGATGATTCTTGACGATCCGACAGAGGTGATGGGGATTAACACCCCTGAACAATTGGAGGAGGCGAATCGAGCCTTCTATGAACACATGGGGATTTTTGCCTAACAAGTGATAGAGAGGAGAGCTGATATGGGAGCGATTTTCGGTACAGATGGTGTTAGAGGGGTTGCTAATCGCGAGTTAACGCCAGAGCTGGCTTTTGAATTAGGGCTTATTGTTGGCTATATGCTGACGCGCAGCTGTGAAGATAAACGGCCCACCGTCGTCATAGGACGGGATACCCGTATCTCCGGGCACATGCTAGAAGCAGCTTTGGCTGCCGGGTTATTATCCGCAGGGGCGGATGCCGTAAGGCTAGGCGTATTGCCGACGCCAGGTGTGGCTTATGTCACACGGCAATCAGGCATGGATGCAGGGGTGATGATCTCCGCATCTCATAATCCGGTGGAGGATAACGGGATCAAATTTTTTGGCAGGGACGGCTTCAAAATGCCGGATGCATGGGAAGCGGAAGTCGAGAGCCGCTTGCAGGGTGACGAGCATCGGATTTCACGACCTACGGGAGCGGGTATTGGTACCCTGCTTGATGATCCGCAGGGCGCTCAGGATTATTTGAGCTACGTGAAGTCGACGGTTGCGACACCACTGTCAGGATGCAAAATCGTGCTCGATTGTGCGAATGGAGCGGCTTCCTATCTAGCTCCGCAGCTATTCGCGGAATTGGGTGCGGAGACGATTCTATTGCATCATCAGCCAGACGGTTTAAATATTAATAAGGATTGCGGCTCAACGCATCCCGAACATCTGCGTAAGGCTGTGCTTGAACATGGTGCCCATGCGGGACTTTCATTCGATGGTGATGCGGACCGGCTGATTGCGGTTGACGAACGAGGCGAAATTCTGGACGGGGATCACATCCTCTATATCCTTGCCGCTCGACTGGCCAAGCAGGGACGTTTAAGTCACAACACCGTCGTATCTACCGTCATGAGCAACCTTGGTTTTCATCAAGCGCTGCAAACCATTCGTCTCGACTCGTTAAAAAGCAAGGTCGGAGATCGTCATGTCATGGAAACGATGCGGAATGGTGGGTACAACTTAGGCGGAGAGTCCTCTGGACATATCATTTTACTGGATCATTCAACGACAGGTGATGGCTTGTTATCGGCCGTTCAACTGCTGCAGGTTATGTTGCAAGAAGGGAAGCCTTTGTCTGAGCTCGTGGCCCCCGTAGTCAAATACCCTCAGTTGGTAGTTAATGTACGCGTGATGAATAAGTACAAGCTGGAAGGCAATCGTCGAATCGATGCTGTCATCCGTCAGGTGGAAAGCGAGATGGCCGGGCGCGGCCGTGTATTGGTGCGGCCTTCGGGCACGGAAGCACTCGTGCGTGTGATGGCGGAAGGACCGGATGAAAGGGAACTGTCCGGTTATGTGGAAGGTATCGTAGAGGTGGTTAAGGAAGAGCTTGAATATAGTATGGTTTAATCTGTTAGTCCCTCTGAGAAAGACGATTGTATGCTTGGTCCTTATTCAAATGTTAACAAGTATTCCTTTATTTTTTCCGGTGTACTCGATAAACACGGAGCTTGGGGTGTCGGTCAACGGGGAAAAGATCGTCTATACGGATGCTCAGCCCTACATTGATCAATCGACAGGTAGCACGATGGTACCGGTAAGGGAGATTGCCGAGAAGTTAGGTGCTGAAGTGGCATGGAATCGTTCCCTGGAACAGGTAACCTTTCGCAGTCAGCACGCAACTGCAATATTGACCATCGGTCAAAATGTTGCATCGGTTGACGACAAGCAGGTGGAATTAGACGCTCCGGCTGTCCTGAAAAATGATCGAACCATGGTTCCGCTGAGAGCGGTTAGTGAGAGCCTCGGGGCCGATGTCGATTGGGTGGGAGAACGGAATTTGGTATTGATCACTTCGGCGGGCAAAGCGCAAAGGTCCACTTGGATCTGGGACAGCAAGCTGATTGAGACGGATGGTGATAGCATCCTCGCGTTTGCTGCAAAGCAAAAACTGACTGCTATCTATCTGCGCTATGTAAAAACATATCCGTCTCAGGATGTTTATCGAAATTTCATCCGCAGAGCGAATGATCAGGGTATCAAAGTAGAGGCGCTGGCTGGCCAATCGGATTGGATCTATGACAATAACCATATCTATATCGGGCAATGGATGGCAGCGGTCACACAATATAATGCTTCAGTAGGTGCTCCCGAACGCTTCCAAGGCTTCCATTTTGATATTGAACCCTACACATTGGGCATGTGGAAGACGAATCAGACCTGGGTGCTCGGACAGTGGATGGCTACGATCAGATTCATTGAATCCCAAGTAAAAAGCACGGATCGCAGCATGAAGCTGGCCTTTGATATTCCCTTTTGGATAAATACGATTAACGTGCCGGGATCTAGTTATTCCTTTAGCGCGTGGCTGTTGGAGAAGGCGGATAGTGTCGTCATTATGGCTTATCGGAATACGGCACTTGGCAGCAACGGCATCATTGCCAGAGCCAAATCCATCATTTTAGAAGCAGCTACACTGAAGAAACAGGCCGTTATTGCCGTGGATACGCTGCCCAGTAAGGAAGCCGATTATACGACCTTTTATAAGTCGAATTCTTCGTTAATGGAGTCGGAATTGAAACAGGTCAAGGAAAGCCTCTCCCCTTATCCGAGCTATATCGGCATCGCTATCCATGATTACGTGAGGTGGATCGAACTATTGAACGCTAATCGCCAACCGGGTTCGATGAACTAGAAGGAGGAGGATGCAAAATGAAAAAAATAGGCTTAATGATCTCTCTGTTGGCTGGTGCGGCAATTGGTGTCTCAGGAATGGCTTTCGCTTTCACAGGCGGCCATGAGACGGCTGGCACCTTTCAGGAATCGTCTTTACCGGGTGGGGGCCTTGAGGTTCCTCATAATGATCGCATTCATCTTTCTACCGATAAGCAGTGGATCTCTTCAGAAGGCCACTTGTCGGATCTGATTCGACTACAGTGGACGAAAGACCGAGCGAAGCCGGCCATCGCATGGCTGGACGAGAAGGGAAAAGACAAGGCGGCTATCATCGCGCATGCCAAAGCGAATAACCCGGAGCAGCACGATCATAATCATATGTCATTCGAAACAACAATGGCACCTGATGGCAAAAATCCGAATGAACTGTTTACGCGTTTGGAAATTCCATTTGATCAGGATGTAGCTGAAATTCGGACGCATTCCTCTAATTTCAATGTGATGGATGGGATTTTAAGAGTTGCGGGAACCAGTGGTGTCAATCGCGATCTGACTTGGGCCAAAGCGGATGCTGGGAACGTGACGACGCCACGCTGGGCAATGCGTGCAGATAACTCCGAAGAAACCGGAGGAAATGCCGGCTCCAATCTGCAAATTATCCGATATTCGAATGATGGTAAAGCACTGGACAATCCGTTAACGATTAACCGCAGCAGCGGCAATATCGGTATTGGCAACTCGGACGCCAAGACCAAGCTGGACGTCAGCGATGACAGCATTCGTATCCGCAAATCGATGACGCCAGCCTCAGCTACAGCCCCCGGAGAAGTGGGGGAGATGGCGTGGGATGACGGGTATGTCTATGTGTGTGTGGCACCCAATACATGGAAGAGAACGGCACTCTCTTCGTGGTGAAAAGCTCCTTCCCGTGGTGGTCTGACGGCCGATTCGCGTTTAGATGTATAAACTACAGCTAATTTGCTCGAATTTGGGGTAGTTTCGTGATTAGATGGAAAAAGTACATGTAGTTTCTATGAAATTTGGAGAAATGAACCAATTGAAGGAATTTACCTACAGGAAATACAGTTAATCTTTCGAATTGGAGAAATCGACTTCAAATAGATGGAGAAAATCCAGTTATTCTGCGGAGAAGCAGGTTCATTATTCAGCCGCCATTAACGAAAAAAAAGAGGTTATTTCAAAAAGTCTAAAACTGACTTTTGAGATAGCCTCTTTTTGTGAGGGATAAGCGGAGAACGCCTTGTGCAACGCGGGATCTGGCGGCATGAAGTGCGCTTACTCGGCTGCTTTCTGTCACTTTTTGTAAGCGGTGTCATGCGATTCCTATTATGTAATATAAGCAACACAAGTTCGGTTACCCCCTTAAAATGGAAAAAGTTGTAGAAATCTATGAGAGGATCATAGAAAGGTGTGAACCGATTGTGACTTGGAAAGTGTTGATTGCAGATGATGACCCGAACGTAAGAGAAATCATCCGGCTCTATTTCCGTCAGCAGCTCATCGAAGTAATTGAAGCCCCTGACGGCGTCTCGGCCCTGACCATGTTGGCAGAAGTTAATCCTGATATCGTGATACTAGATGTGATGATGCCCGGACTCGACGGGTATGAAACGTGCCGAGAGATTACCAAGCGCTCTGATGTGCCGGTCATTATGCTGACGGCGAAGAATGATGAGTTTGATCGGGTGCTTGGCCTTGAGTTGGGCGCCGACGATTATATGACAAAGCCCTTCAGTCCGAGGGAGCTGGTGGCGCGCATTAAAGCGATTTTTCGTAGAATGCAGAAGGGACAGCCGGTTATTGAGGTGGAACCCGTCCAATATGAATTTGATAATTTAGTCATCCATGTGACCCGCCGAGAGGTGCTCGCGGGAAATACGAAAATCGACATGCGCCCCAAGGAGTTTGAACTGCTCGCCTTTTTTGCGAAATCTCCGGGCGACGTGTTTACGAGAGAACAACTGCTGGAGCAGGTGTGGGGATATGATTTTTTAGGCGATATGAGAACTGTGGACGTACATATTAAAAAGCTTCGTGAAAGATTAAGCCCGTGTCATCAGGTTTTTATTCATACGGTTTGGGGCGTGGGCTATAAATTTGAGGTAGCCGCATGTACTTAAATAAAAGCATTCTCCGCAAAATGTTGACCAGCTCCATGGTTACGGTGCTTGTTGGGCTGTGTGCGGTAGGGCTCGTTATTTCGTTGTTTGCCAAGGATTATATTGTGGACTCCAAAAGTAATGAGATGATCCGGCAAGCCAAGCAGGTGAATCTCGCCATTCAAAACCAGACAGAACCCAATGATCGATTTAAGGAGCAGCTACGCTTTTTCGATGAAGCCTTTGATTCCCGTATTTGGATATTTGACTTGGACGGAAATATCGTAACCACATCGTCAAAGGATGAGGTGAACAAAGGTAAGGTCGTCAGCACGGAAGTAATCAATGGCGTCCTGAATGGTGAACCTGCCATATGGCATCAATCTGAAGGTTTTAAAGAAGGCATGCTTTCAGTTGCCGTCCCATGGGGAAAAGACAACAACGTGTACGGTGGTATTGTCCTGCATGCGCCGCTTAAAGGGATGAATGAGACCATTGCGCAGCTTAGAGAAACGATCCTTTGGGTTACCCTGCTCGGTATCTTCTTTTCATCTGCGGTATCCTTCTATTTATCCTGGTCCATATCTCGACCTATCCAACAGATCGATAAGGCGGCAGCCAAGATTGCCATAGGTGATTACAGTGAGCGCATTCAAATCGATTCCAAGGATGAGATTGGTGACCTGGCAACGACCATTAACCACATGGTGGAGCAGCTTGCGCGTGTTGATTTGGAAAAGAGACAGTTGAATCAGATGCGGCATGATTTTTTGGCTAATGTATCCCATGAGTTGCGAACGCCACTTACGGCGATGCAGGGTTTTTTGGAGGCACTGCAGGATGGTTTGATTGAAGATGTAGCACGGGAAAAATATTACGAAATCATGTATAACGAAACCCTCCATATGAATCGGCTAGTCGATGATATTACTGATTTAATGAAGTTGGAAAATAAGGAAATCGATCTCGTGTGGTTGGCGGTCGATGTTCAGGCGATGCTGGCCAAGCTGAGCTTTAAATTCCAACAGGAGGCCGAACTCCGCGGGACGATTATTCATTGCCTCGTGGATGAAAATTCGCCACAGGCTCACGCCGATCCGGATCGTTTGGAACAAATTTTAAACAATTTGATCAAAAATGCCGTTAAGTTCACCGAGAACGGAACGATCGAATTGAAGGCGATGGCCGTTCCATCGGAAGGGTGTGTCCTCATCACGGTAACCGATACGGGAATCGGTATAACACCGGAGGATCAAGGGCTCATCTGGGAGCGCTTCTTCAAAGTGGAGAGAGGCAGACCCGTGAAACATAAAGGCTCATCCGGCCTGGGGCTTGCCATAGTGCGAGAGCTCGTCGAGCTTCACAATGGAAGTATTCGTGTGCGAAGCGAGTTGGGGATCGGAAGTGCCTTTGAAGTTAGAATTCCGCTTTATGAGAGTCGTCCGTATGTGCAGCCGATGGTGAGTTTGGCTAGTGTTGGGTAGATTGTGTATATAGAAGAAATGCCGCAGAGAAGGGAGATTCCTTTTCTGCGGTTTTTTTTAGCTCGTTACTGTACACTCATCCGCCACTGAGAAATTATGGCTAGCTGTGATATAATGGTAATAATAGTTAGGAAGGGTGGGGCACAATGACCTTTGATAAAATAGATCTTTTAAAAAATGAATTGGATACTTTACGCCCTTTACCAGCGGCTGCTGTAAGAAATTTGGAACAAGTTTATCGGGTCGAATGGACGTACAACTCTAATGCAATTGAAGGTAACACATTAACACTTTTAGAAACTAAATTGGTTTTAGAAGAAGGTTTAACAATTGGTGGTAAAAAGCTGCGTGAGCATTTTGAAGTTGTTAACCATTCAGAAGCCATTTATTACGTGCAAGATGTAGTAAATAGAAACATGGAATTGACTGAGTATGTCATAAAATCAATTCATCATCTCGTACTTAAAAATATTGACGATGAGAATGCAGGGCGATATCGGATGATCAACGTTTTGATATCTGGTTCTGAGCATACCCATCCAAATTTCTCAGTGCTCTCAGAAAAAATGGAACAGTTGATACAATGGTACAATAAACACGAAAATATATTGCACCCTGTTGAACTAGCCGCGGAATTTCATTTCCGTTTCGTTTACATTCATCCTTTTTCTGATGGTAATGGGCGTACAGCACGGCTTATAATGAATTTAATCTTAATGCAATTTGGATTTCCACCAGCTATTGTAAAAGCAGAAAACAATGCTTGGTTGAAGTATTATGAGTCTTTAGAGTTAGCAAGTATGGAAAATGAGTTAAAACCATTCGTGCAGTTAATTACCGATTGTGTGGAAGATAGTTTGCAAAAGTACATTGGTTCGGTAAAGTGAATTGTGTTAATTGATTTATTTAAATAATATTAACATCCTAAGAAGAATTCTCAGGATGTTTTTTATATTTCATTTTCTCCGCGCGTTTTAATCTGAGTAGCAACTTTATTTCATTATGAGCAGAATATTTAATCTTCGCATGGATAAAATGAACAAATGTTCGACTTTAGCGCTTTTCTGACCCCTTTCCTTCTAGGCGTGACAAAGAGGACTTTACTTGCATACAGTTAGTATTGTGCTAAAGAAAGTGATGCTCTCCGAAAAGTACGACAATATTCGACCCGAAATCATAGAAATCTCAAGTTTTTTACTTTCTTCCACTTTGCATAAAAGCCGGAATCTGTTAGTATATAAAGAAAGACGATAGATTTAGTAAGGATTAAAAGGAGGCACCTTTCCATGGAAAAATTGATGCTTGATTCTATAGATGAAATGACGCATCTGGATCAACTCGAGGCTGAAGCGATTTATATTATTCGAGAAGTAGCGGCGGAATGTGAAAATCCCGTAATGCTGTATTCGATCGGGAAGGATAGTTCCGTGATGCTGCATTTGGCGCTGAAAGCTTTTTATCCGGAGAAGCCGCCATTTCCTTTCATGCATATTGATACAACGTGGAAGTTCAAAGAAATGATTGAATTCCGCGATCGCAAAGCCCAAGAATTCGGAATTAAGATGATTGTTCACTCCAATCAGGAAGGGATTGATCAAGGGATCAACCCGTTCGATCATGGTTCCGCGTATACGGATATTATGAAAACCCAAGCCTTGAAAGAAGGATTGGACAAATACGGATTTACAGCTGCGTTCGGCGGCGGAAGACGTGACGAGGAGAAGTCGCGTGCGAAGGAGCGGATTTTCTCTTTCCGTAATAAAAACCATGCCTGGGATCCGAAAAACCAACGACCAGAAATGTGGAAGCTTTTTAATACAAGAATCAATAAGGGCGAAAGCACCCGCGTATTCCCAATATCCAACTGGACGGAAAAAGACATTTGGCAATATATTCGCAGAGAAAACATTGATATTGTGCCTCTTTATTTTGCAAAAGAAAGACCTGTACTCGAACGCGATGGACATCTCATTATGGTTGACGATGATCGCATGAAACTTGCACCTCATGAGAAAATTGAAATGAAAAAGATGCGCTTTCGCACATTAGGTTGCTACCCTCTTACAGGTGGAGCCGAGTCGGAAGCGGATACGATAGATGCCATTATTGAAGAAACGCTTGGTGCGGTCTCATCGGAACGGACAACACGGGTCATTGACCAAGAAGCGGCGGGAAGTATGGAAAGACGTAAACGGGAGGGTTATTTCTAAGATGAAAAGTCTGCTTAAATTTATTACTTGCGGAAGTGTAGACGACGGAAAATCCACCTTAATCGGACATATGCTATATGAGGCTAAGCTATTATTCGCCGATCAGGAAAGAGCGTTAGAACTAGACAGTAGACTTGGCAGCCGCGGCGGCAAAATTGACTATTCCTTGCTTCTTGATGGGTTACTTGCGGAACGCGAACAAGGGATTACGATTGATGTGGCTTATCGGTATTTTACGACGGACCACCGTTCGTTCATCGTAGCGGATACTCCTGGACACGAAGAATATACTCGTAACATGGCCGTAGGCGCATCTTTTGCGGATTTGGCTATCATTCTTGTGGATGCAAAAAAAGGGGTTATCACCCAAACTAAGCGCCACACTCGGATTTGCGCACTTATGGGTATTAAACATCTCGTTTTAGCTGTAAATAAAATGGATTTAGTGGGTTTTGATCCTAAAATATTCGATGCAATCAAACAAGAATTTTTGCAGTTGACTGCTGAGTTCAATTTTGAAAGCATTCAGGTGATTCCTGTTTCTGCCACAGAAGGGGATAACATAACGAAAAAATCGCCAAATACGCCATGGTACGAAGGCCTTGCCTTGCTGCCATATTTGGAAAATGTGGACGTACATCAGAACGACAATGCGAAGCAATTTATGATGCCGATTCAACGTGTATGCCGTCCGGATCATACATTCCGCGGTTTCCAAGGCCAAATTGAGGCTGGGCGTATCGCGGTTGGCGATGAGCTGACAACGTTGCCAAGTCATGAGAAGGCGAAAGTTAAACGGATCCTCGTGGGAGACCAAGATCGTGATTACGCCTATGCGGGACAGCCCGTAACCATTCAATTGGATCGGGAAGTCGACGTTTCGCGGGGCTGTGTATTCACGAAGGATAGTCAGCTTCAAGAGGCAGACAGTTTTAGTGCTACGATTCTTTGGATGGATGATTCTGTACTGACGCCAGGCAAGAACTATCTGGTCAAAGTCGGAACGAAAATTCTGCCAGGTACCGTAATAGCCATTACGCATAAAATTGATGTTAATACGGGAAAAACGGTGCCAACCGATCATATTGTCAAAAATGAATTGGCCAAATGTGAGTTCTCATTATCTGACGCTATCGTTATTGATTCTTTCGAACAAAATAAAAGCATCGGCGGATTTATTCTGATCGATCGTGTCACCAATATGACATCAGCTTGCGGAGTGATTGAGCAAATCCTTCAAAGCTCCGATAATGCTGTACAGTTAGATTCGGAAATCACCAGAGATGTTCGTGCACAGCAAAAAGGTCAGAATCCTTTGACCCTTTGGTTCACTGGTTCGGTTTCAGACCAATCGGCTCTTGCGAAAGAAGTCGAGAAACGTTTGGTATCGACAGGCCATCATACGATGTTACTTAAGAATGGTCAGGGAGAATCGTTGCAGCGATTAGCAGAAGTTGCGAAATTGATGAACGATGCTGGACTTATTGCTTTGGTATCAAATGATTCTCTGAAAACTAACGGCCAAGAAACCGCGCGTGAGATCATTGGTAAAGAATATATTGAAGTTTATGTAAACGGATCGTTTGCAGGCAATTCGAGCACAGAGGGTTCATCTAATAACCCGGAAATCGAAATCGATGCAAGCAAGTCTTCCATTAGTGAAGCCGCTAATTATGTCGTGAAACGAATTATCAAGTATTTAATTAATGAGAGTAGTCGCGGACAATTCCTTAACTTCTAGATTAATTCAAAAAAATCCCTACATCACTGGAATAGTGACGTAGGGATTTTTTTGTCCGTTATTTCAGTTTGATTTAAGCTAGCTGTCTTATGATCTAACTAAGCTAGGAAGCGATAATACTTTTGGATGCTTAAACAGATGATGACTACTTAATATACGAGGAGTGTTAATTCATGAAAAACAAGAAACTGAGAAGTCTAAGTGTTATAACTTTAGCCGCATTACTTAGCGTAGCCGCTGTGGGCTGCTCTAACTCACAAGTAGGTAGCGAGGATGCTGCTGCAACTACCAAACCGGCAACTTCGACCGTGACGGCAGGCTCGGCGCCAACAGCAGTGTCAACAGCAACGTCAACAACGAAAGTTTCCACATCGGAGTTGTTCAGTGATCGGGATTTAAAACAGTCGGCAGATCTTGCAACGGCCACAACAATGAAATTGGTAAGCAATCAAGATGTGACTTTGAATAAGGAAGGCATTTATGTTTTAAGCGGAGAGGTAGACAATGTGACGGTAGTGATCGATGCTGCCGATGATGCCAAAGTTCAAATCGTTCTTGATGGCGTTAGCATAACGAATGAAGATTCACCCGCCATTTATGTGAAAGGAGCGGATAAAGTATTCGTGACAACCACTGGCAGTAAGAACCATATGGAGGTTTCGGGAAGCTATGTGGCGGATGGAGAGACCAATCTGGATGCAGTCATTTTCTCGAAAGCAGATATGACCCTCAATGGAACCGGAACCTTAGACATTGTATCGAAATCAGGCAATGGTATTTCTTCTAAAGATGACCTCAAAATTACTGGCGGCGTATATACCATTCAGTCATCTGCGGATGCTATAGAGGCAAATGATGCGATTCTTATCAATGATGGCACGATTACAATCAATTCCGCTAAGGATGGCCTGCACAGCGAAAATGATGAGGATGCTTCCAAGGGGTATATCTACATTGAAGGCGGCACATTAAAGATCAACGCTGCCGATGATGCCATCCGTGGCAACAGTTTTGTTCAAATCGATGGCGGCATCATCAATATTGAGAGCAGTGAAGAAGGCATTGAGGCCAACTCTATCAAAATCAATGATGGTCAGATTACGTTGTATGCGAAAAATGATGGCATCAATGCCTCATCCAAAGTTAATTCTGACGTGGTGATCGAAGTCAATGGCGGTACCATCCATGTGAAAATGGCTAGCGGTGATACAGATGCATTTGATTCAAACGGTAATCTTTATATTAATGGAGGAACCATTGATGTAGAAGCAGTTTCCGCCTTTGATGCGGATGGTACAGCTCAATTAAATGGCGGCAATGTGACGGTCAATGGAGAGAAAATCACTCAGATTACCCAATCGCGCGGTGGTGGTGGTCGAGGCGGAGCCGGTGGCGGTATGGGAACGCGTAAATAGTTGCATGATAAAGATTAAAAGCACCCGTTTATTGGGTGCTTTTTTTATATATACTTTGATACAATAGGAAACGCTGATACCTATAAAACGGAGGCCAACACATGAAAAAATGGCTCAAAACAACGCTTATTTCAATTCTTTCCCTTGTTCTTATACTCGCAGTGGCATTTCTAATTTATGCATCCAATTATTATCATGCCGTTGACGTGTCCAAGGACGCCTTGATCAATGAAAAGACGATCACAACAGATGGAAAACTCACCATTCTTTCGCCATCAACGCCGAGCGAGACGGGTTTCATTTTCTATCCTGGCGGAAAGGTTGAACATATTGCTTATCTCCCCATGCTGGAGAAATTACGTCAAAACGGGATAACCTGTGTGCTGGTTGATATGCCGTTTAACCTTGCGTTTTTGAATAGCAATGCTGCGGATAACGTGTTTGGAAAACTTCCCGAAATCAAAAACTGGTATATCGGTGGACATTCACTAGGCGGAGCAATGGCAAGCAATTATGCTTCTAAGCATCAAGAACAGATTAAGGGGTTAATCTTACTAGGCGCCTACATCTACGGTGATATTCCACCGAGTAATGCACTAACCGTGTATGGCTCGCTGGATGGTGTATTGGACAAATCTAAGATAACCTACCAAGAGAATGTGTTCGTTGTCGAAGGTGGCAACCATGCGCAATTTGGAAATTACGGTCCTCAAAAAGGCGATGGAACAGCGACGATCTCAACTGAACAACAGCAGAAGGAAACCGTTGAACACATTATTGAATTTATAAAAAGGAAAGATAAGTCCTTATGAAAATCGAACTCGATAACACAACCATAGACGTCAACATCCAATATGCCATCCGTAAGAAGCTCTACATTCACATCGATGACACGGGCTTTATCACGGTTAAAGTTCCCAACGACACCAGTCAGGAGCAAATCATCAACGCTGTGCAACAACACAGCAAGTCGATCCTAGACAAGCTAAACGCCATCGCGAAAGCGCGGCAACCCATCCCCAAAGTCAGAGAATATGAAGACGAAGGCAAGTTCCTTCATCTTGGGAAATATTATTTCCTCCAGGAGTTAATTGAAACGAATGGTCTCTCGCAGGACGAGTTGAAAATTAACCTGAAGAAGTTCTATTTCGCGAGCTGCAAGAAGGTTGTTACGGAGCGCATTAAAACCTATCAAACCCAGCTGAAAGTCAAACCCAAGACGATCGAGATCGATGAGTCGAGAACGAAGTGGGGGAGCTGCAGCTCGGATAAAAAGCTAACGTTCAACTATCGTCTAGCCATGGCGCCGGTCGAAGTGATCGATTATGTCATCATTCACGAACTATGCCATCTCCTGCATATGAATCATGATCGTTCTTTCTGGCGACGCGTAGGCAGCATCATGCCGGATTTTAAAGAAAAGGAAGCCTTTCTAGCTCGGTACGGACAAGCGATGACCCTCTAATGTTTGATATCACTGTTTTTCTTACAACAAAAAGGAGCAAGGTTCACGGAACCTTACTCCTTTTTCATCTTTTGATCTCCTACAAATCATTCTCATGCAAATAAGCAATCGTCTCCGACCGTCCTGTGACATTTAGTTTCTTATAAATAGCACTCAAATAATTCTTCACAGTCCCCGTGGTCAAAAACATATCAGAAGCGATAGCTTGATTCGACTTCCCTTGTTTCAAATTCCTCAGAATGTTCCGTTCCTGAACAGATAGGCCAGACAGCTTCTTATCTTGTGGTTGTGATCCAATCGGTTGGAGGTTTTCCTCCAATGCCCGTTCTTCATGCGCCTCTGAGGAACGTAGTGCTTGGACAAGGCGCGGCTGAATACTTAGCGGGTATGTAATGCCACCATCTAAGCATACCTGGATCGTTGAAAGTATTTTTTTCGTCTCGACGCCTTTCACTAAATAACCGCTGGCACCGTGACGTATTGCTTCCCATATGTAGGCTTCATCCTCGAATGAGGTCAAAATAAGTACCTTAATCTCAGGGAACTCGGCTTTGATTTGTTTGGTAGCCTCTAAGCCATCAAGCTTGGGCATATGGATATCCATCATAACGAGCTGAGGACGATGCAACTGTACTTGTTCTATGGTGGCTATGCCATCCCCCGTTGTAGCTACCACTTTATATCCTTCTTCCATACCTAGAATAGCTGCTAATCCATCGCGGATGAGGGGTTGGTCGTCTGCGATAAGAATGGTTGTTTGAGACAATTCGATCATTCCTTCCGATCATTTTCGACTGAAGGGTATGGCTATATCCAGCGTTACTCCGTCAGATACGCGATTGTTACGTATGGATAACGTTCCTCCAACATCTTCCACTCGTTCTTTCATCGCATGGAGTCCGTAGCCATAAACAATGTGGGTCGGTGTATGACCATTATTGGATAAAACGAAGCGAAGGACTTCATCGTGATAAGAGAGAGAGAAGTGGAAATAAGTACTTAAGCCATGGCGAATGCCATTCGTCAAACCTTCTTGTAGTGCACGGTAAATCGTGATCTCAATAATGGGTGTCAAATCAGGAGTCATTGTGTCGATTATATAGGCGATTTCCACGTTCGTTTGCTTTTTGGTATCATCGATCAGCTTAATAAGATCAGGTATGAAGCAGTGATCGGGAGAGCTTTCTCGCAACAAATGGACTGAGCTTCGTACGTCATTTAACCCTCTGAGAATACTTTCTTTTGTTCTATCAATCATCTCTTGAGCCAGAAGATATCTGTGTTTCTCTAAAGCATGAGCGGCAGTCTGTAATCCGGTTAACGCCGATGTCAGCGTATGTCCAACGGAATCATGAATATCGCGGGAAATTCGCGTTCGTTCTTGTAACTTGGCCTTTTGCTCCAGCGCAATAGAGGCTATTCGTAGTTGTTCATTATCGATTGCTAATTGATTCTTTTGTTGAAATGCAATCCTAGCAAGCAAGCTCATCCCGTAGATCGCAAAGAAATCAATCACTCTAGGAATAAGTAAATAGATATCCTCAAAAGGCGGAAACTGACGATAGATCATTACGCCTAGCAGAATACAGACATAATTGACGATCGTAAAGATGATGGCATGCTTTCTTCCGTGATGAAAGGTGAACTCGCCAATGAGAATTAAGAGGAAAATTTGTGAGAAATAACTTTCCGACCATACACAGATAACAAGCGCCAAAGCGAGTTGAGCGTATAAAAATTGGAAACCGCTCTTACTATGCAGAGCAATCTTTAGGATGTAATCCCGCATAAGGACAGCAGCCACATAGCTACAAGCCAATAGCAGAAGTCCTACCGAAAATTTACTTGTATGAAACAATAGTGAGAGTGTTGTGCCCATCACGATGATATTCAAGGTGAGAGTCATGTTTTTATTTAAATGTACGTCCATATCTTTACCCTCAAATACAAAGCATTATTTACTATTCATTTTAGCATAAACATGACTTAAGTCATACATAGAACGCATAAAGTGTCGAAAATGTTGCATTTCTAGTGAACTTCTTCATCTTGGATAGGTCTTTGGTAGCATCTATAATGTAGATAGAGGAATTATGGAATTTCAAGGAGGCATGTCCAGATGTTGATGATTTTATGGAATTTACTAGGTGGCATTCTTCTAATCTTAAGCTTATATTTTCCGCTGAAACAATTATTGGAACGTAACCCTGAGTAGGAGGGAGTACGACTTGAAAGAAGACTTGCTTGATAAGAACAATGGGGACATGCATGCCTCCTGTAGCACGGATTACGAGCGTATGAATGAGTTTCTAATTCAGGAAACAGGTAACTCGATGGATGTATTTTCGAATAGGTATCAAATTACGAAGCGAGAGTCGGAAATTTTCCTGATGGTCGCTATCTATGGTTTTTCTAATCATGAAATTGCCGAACGTTGTAGAATCAGCGAAAAAACGGTCAAAATTCATCTTGCTAATATAATGAACAAAGCAGGCATCAAATCAATGCGAAAATTACTTTCGCTGTTATTTAATCATGTACTTTACTTTCAGGAAGCTAACTCGTTAGTGGAGAAAAAGTAGCAATATCACATCTTTATCAGAGGGTCCCAGGAAGCAAGCCGTCCATAATCACAACATGTGATAGGACGGTTTTTTCATTTTGACGTAACTAAACACCAGCCCAAAGCGTCTATTACTATGTTGCTATTAGTACCAATTCTAGCAATCGCAGATATAGAGGGAGAGGGAAGACGAAGTTTATGATGAAAAAGACAATCTTATTCGGCACGCTGTTTGTGCTATTGTTTGCAAATACCGCTTTTGCCTATGATGTACAACTCCAGCCCTTCAAGGATGAGGAACGAGACTATGCCAAGGATCCGATTTACACCTTATCCGCATTAGGTATTATTAACGGCTACGAGGATCAGACTTATCGTCCCAATGATGACCTGTCTAGAGAGGCTTTCATTAAGTTGCTCGTGATGGCAGGTAAAATAGAGAATAAAACCTCCGTGGGGACAATACCCGTAGATGTAACGAAGGACCGTTGGTCGGCATCTTATATTTCGGCTGTCCACGAACGGAAATGGCTTGATAGTTTGCTAGATCAGCAGGGCTTGCTGCATCCAGCACAAACGATTACGAGAGAAGAAGTTGCAATGCTCGTAGGGAAATCTTTGCTAGAGTCTGAAAGTGAAACGGCTCGTCAACAATGGCTGACCACGGATTGGAAGAAAGAGCAGGTTGTTAGAAGTTTTAAGGATAGTTCCTCTATGAATGAGGCAATGAAACCTTATGTGTATTACGCGGCACATCGTGGCATTATGGAGGGAGATCAGGCGGGTTTTAACCCGAAAGAGCCTTTGATTCGTAAGCAGGCTGCAGCCGTTATTTATCGCTTGATTGATAAGCGTATCGCTGAGAAAAAGATCGATTTCACAGGTTATTATGCTCTGCTATCCTACCCTGCAATTAAGCAGATGGATAAGCTCTCTCATGTCATTTTTGGTTGGTCAAACTTGTCCTACACCGCCGCTGGAACAGCTTCATTGAATATTAGCTCAACAGTTAATCGCGTGCCGGATGGTTATGAAGAGGTCATTGCTGCTGCGGATGCTGCCCAAATCACGAAGGAACTAATGGTTTTTTATGATGGCGCTAATTTAAAAGACTTCCTTAAGGATGAGTCTGCCAAAAAGGCCTTCATCGCTTCATTACTCAGTACGTTGAAAGATCCAGCCTACTCATTTACAGGGGTCAGTATTGATTTTGAAGGGCTGAGGGATGCGGCAAGTGCGGCTGACTACACCCAATTTCTTCAGGAGTTACAAAGTCAGTTAGGCTCGCTTACATTGTCTGTAGCTGTTCCTCCAATTTATTATTATAAGGGTTATGATTTAAAAGAGATCGGTAAGCTAGCCGATACAGTTATCCTTATGGCTTATGACTTCACACATGATGATAACATGTTGCCATCGGCTCCGTTACCCTTAGTGAACGATACAGTCCTTGCAGCTCTTCAATCGATACCGAAAGAGAAGCTGGTACTAGGCATATCCAAACAGGCTAACCAGTGGATCACCAAATCTGGCATAACCGGAACTGCTCTTAAACCAGCCATTGCTGATGTTGAGAAAAGGCTGGCGATGCCAGGTGTGGATGCTACGTGGGCCATGCCGTATTTCTTAAAGAAAGCTACGTTCGCCGACGAGCGGGGCAGCCATGTGTTGTACTACGAAGATTCGCAGAGCATTGCCAAGAAAATTTGGCTCGCCAAATTCTATGATCTGCAAGCTGTCTCCTTATGGTTTATGGGCAACTATACACCATCGGATTGGGAGCAAGTTGCAGCGCAGGCAGTTAAATAATAGTGAGTATAGAAGGAGCTGGGACCATGAACCCAGCTTTTTTTGACTATGAAGCTGTGATACGATTATGAAGTCATGCATTCCTTTTAGAAAAGAGAGACCAACAAGATGATCCCAATAGTCAAGTCAAAAGTTGAAACCAAGCTTCAGTCCTTTATCGGGATTGAAGCCTATATCCATAGCGAAGCGACTTCGTTTGTCTTCGTTCGTAATTTTAAGATCAAGGTTACCCATGCCTTTATAGCAGGGGAAGGACCATTTCGTACTGCACTCCGATTCGATGGGCATGGTTGGCTGCGCATGGAGGCGATCACGCATTATGAAATTGATGAGAACGGCTTTCTTTTACTGGCTGGATATGATGATCGAGGTCGGATGAACGTTGCGCTGCACATTGGAAAGGAGCCGTTTCCAGAATGAATACTACCCATAGAGGCAGAGTGAACAAGCTTCTCGCCGTATTTGCGCATCCTGACGATGAGTCCTTTATTTGTGGAGGTACTCTTGCCAAATACGCCAGTGATGGTGTCAATATTACGTTGGTGAGTGCCACGCGGGGTGATATGGGACGCCGAATGGGCAATCCGCCTTATCTTAATCGGGAAACGATGGCGGCTGCTCGTGAAATTGAACTACGAGATGCCTGCAAATGTTTGGGCATCCAGCAGCTCCTATTTTTCGATATCCGCGACAAGACGGTTGAGTTTATCGATGAGGAAAGCCTGACTTCAAGAGTTGAGGCTCTAATCCGTGATGTGAATCCCGATGTCGTGCTCACGTTTCACGAAACGTTAGGTGGACACCCCGATCATTGCGCTATTGGGAAGGCTACGACGGCTGCATGTCAACGAACAGGACATCTGGACTCGTTATATTTCATAACGTTCGGTAATGCGATGGAGCGTCCGGAAAGGTTTGGGTATTCCCATAAGGATGTCATGAGAATTGATGTAGAAGCTCATTTGAAAGCTAAACTGGCAGCATTCCGGGCTCACCGATGCCAGACGGAAATGGATGAATGGGTATGGCTGCCAGACCATGAAGCGTTAGCGAAATTCGGCCGATATGAATATTTTTTGAAAGCGGACAGGGAGTCTTCGGCAAAGAAACGCGATGATTTGTTCTAGTATTTCTTCAGTTCCCTCGTATCACAAGGACTTCTCAACTAGGGCAGCACTGGCTAAGTTATGAAGCACTGTACTATCCATTGGTGGATTGTGCAGTCCTGCGCGAACATCCCGATAGTACCTTTCCAAGGGCAGCTTACGGGACAAACTAGCGGCACCGACGATTCTCATCGCGAGGTCCACGACTTTGATCGCATTGTTGCTAGCAACATACTTGGCCAAGCCTAGCTCTGGTTTTAATGCTGGTCGGTTGACCTTCTCTTGATCCCAACGATCCGCCGTTGCATAAAGGAGTGCACGTGCAGTTCGAAGTTCGATTTCCATCTCGCCGATGGCATGCTGGACAGATGGGAGCGAAGAGATCGGTTCAATCATATGGTTCGGTCGATAGGTATGAGCGAATTCAAGGGCATAATCACGTGCCGCCAAGGCAATGCCCAAGTAACAAGCTGGAATATGTAAAAGCCAGCCTCCGCCATCATCCACGCCTTTTCCAGAAAGCCTCATGGTTTTATCCACGAAAACCCGATCCAAAACCACATCATGACTACCTGTCGCTCGCATCCCGAGTGTATCCCAAGTTTCCACGATAGTTACCTGGTCTGTTCGATGAACGAGGAAGTCGGCTGTTCCGTCTTCATCCGGGATAAAAGCCGATACCACAAAACGATCTAGGATCGGTGAAAGGGTACTAAACGTTTTACGCCCCGTAATCAGCCATCCGTCGGCTGTTGGGAGCGCTGTCGTTTCGGGTTTCCCGCCTCGGCTTGGACTACCGGATGCTGCTTCGCTTGCAAAGGTATTGATCATCGTCCCGTCGCTTACGACGGAGCGGCACAAATCAGCGAAAATAGCCTCTGGCCATTTTCGAGTTGTTCCAAGATGTAAGACCTGACCAATGTGCCAGCCTACGGCTAATGCGGTCGAACCATCCCCATAAGCAAGCCGCTCTTGCAGCATAACGAGCTCATAAAGCGAGATGCCATTCCCGCCGAATTCTTGTGGGACAGTTAGCTTTAAGTACCCAGCCTCTCGCAAATCTGCGAAATTTTCAAATGGAAAAGATCCCTCTTGGTCATGTAACGCGGCTCTCTTTGCAAAAAGGGATGCCAACCCTTCTGCTTTTCTAGCTAAAGTGCGCTCTTTCTCATTCCGAATATATTGATCAATCATTTTGTTCATCCCATTCACACTCCTATCTTTAATTATTATATCAGCTAGGGGATTCTCCTGTCGTTTCGGAACGTTATTCAGATATCTTTAAGGTCCGTATAGACAGCTGTTGTTTTCTCTATATTTCTACCAAATATAAATTTGGTATTCACTCATTCAAGAATAGATTCCCGTCTAGCACAACCCACCATCCTCTATCATTTAATATAATGAAATAGTAGTAGGAGGTAATCCTGATATCATCAGATAAGGATAAAGATAAGGATGAATGTGAGACACCATCTTTGGGGACAGGATCCAACTTGTACTCTCTCAACCGGCCCCAATTCCTAGTGGTTCTGTACTACGTATAGATTTTGCAAGTTTAACATTGATCGCGTTTTCATAGGCATGGAAGTAGAGAGAAGGAGGCTTCGTCCCAGTGGACGAGGTCTTTTTTCATTAGTAAGGTTAATTAAAGCGTTCCCGAGCACAAATCAGATGTGGTAAACTATAGGTAAAATGAACTAATTCCTAACATCCTATTGACTGACTCTACGAAAAGGCGCTGAAACCCTCGATGCTTTATTTATACCGATCCGTCCTACGATATCTAGCGAATAGCAAAAAAATATTCACCGTGTTCATCATTGCACTCTTATTTGAACTCAGCTTCGAGTACTTTACGTCATTAAGTATCAAATATCTAATTGACGATGCGATTACGCCTCGGAACATGACCATATTCTTTGGTCTGCTCTTAGCACTTCTCATTGGCGGTGTCTTGAACTTATTAATTGGTGTCGGCGGCGATTATGCGATGTCCAAATTAAACGAAACGATTCTCATCGGGCTGCGCAAAGATCTCTACGAACAGACGCAGAAACTTTCTGCGCATTTCTTCTCACGCTATCGAATCGGGGATATTGTTGCGCGGTTCACTATGGACATTCCAGCGGTTGAGCATGCAATGATGCAGACGTTTTCGACACTTATTTTGGCTAGCCTTAGCATGGTGGTGGGGACGGTAATTTTGTTTGTATTAGAGTGGAAATTGGCGCTGGTGGCGTTCGTCGGAATTATCTTCATGTTCGTTCCACAAAAACTACTGAATAAACGCGCGCAGCGCTACAACGAGGAGTACGTTGGGATTGTAGAGTCATTTTCAAATAATATGGATGAGGAAATGAAGGCGTTTAAAGTCATTCGAGGCTTTCAATTGCAGGAATCGATGAAAAATAGGTTCACGAAGCAATTACAAGTCTGGTTTCGGCTAGGGGTGAAGAGAAGCTTCATTAACTCTAATCTGGAGCGACTTCCAATCATGGTGTTATCCGTAATTAACGTGATTATCCTTGGTTTAGGGGGC
Organism: Paenibacillus qinlingensis; assembly: GCF_013204845.1. Classification (GTDB taxonomy): domain Bacteria; phylum Bacillota; class Bacilli; order Paenibacillales; family NBRC-103111; genus Paenibacillus_E; species Paenibacillus_E qinlingensis. Next base: position 1,655 of record NZ_JABMKY010000022.1, on the reverse strand, counting down.
TATTTTACGTTCCAAGGAACAATGACCATCGGGGATTTAATTGCTTTTTATTCAGTTTTTGATACAGTTGGCGTGTCTGTGATTCAATTTATGGAGGTCGTACCTGATCTAATTGAGGGTGAAGTCGGCATAAGACGGATTAACGAAGTACTCGAGATTAAGCCGGATTTGGAGGATGATGAGCAAGCTTCACAGAATCCCTCTTTGACTAACGAGATTAAGTTCGACAATGTTACTTTCGGCTATACGGAGGCGCACCCTGTTATTCATGATCTAACCTTATCCATTCCAGTGGGGAGTTATGTAGCTTTGGTGGGTCCTAGTGGTTCAGGCAAAAGCACGTTGCTCCAACTGCTCATGCGTTTCTATGATCCGCAAAAAGGCTCTATTCAAGTAGATGATCTTGATCTCCGTAAAATTCAACTGTCTTCGCTGCTTACGCAAGCTGGTGTTATTTTTCAAGAACCTTATCTATTCAATACGACAATACGCGAAAATCTACTGATTGGTCATCCGGGTGCCACCGAGGAAGAGCTTTTCGAAGCCACGCTTGCGGTCGGTGTTCATGAGGCGATTATGCAAATGGCGAATGGCTACGATACCTGGATCGAAAATGATGGGGCTAATCTGTCCGTCAGCCAACGGCATCGAATTTCGATCGCGCGCGCGTTACTGCGTTCGAACGAGCTCACGTTCATGGATGAAGTCGCAGCATCCTTAGATCCCGAATCAGAAATTGCACTGAATGAGACCATTTCCCGAGCAAATCAAGGTCGTACGGTAGTTGCTGTTTCGCATCGTTTGAAGACCGTTTCTCATGCAGATCTGATCTATTTCATCCATCAGGGGAAAGTCATCGAATACGGAACGCATCAGGAACTGTTAGAGCGCCAAGGAGCTTATCACCGACTATGGCAAAAGCAGCAAGGCTTCCAATTATCCCAAACCGGAGAAGTTGTTATTGAAGTCGATCGTTTAAGGCAGATGCCTTTCTTTGCTTATATGAATGAGGATCTGCTGCACGAAATCAAGGATTTACTGATGACGGAGAAAATCACAAGCGGCCAAGATGTTTTCCGGCAAGGTGAAGCGGGACATAAATTGTATATCATTGCACGTGGTAAAGTGGAAGTATCTAAAAGGAATGCACAAGGCGAGAACATACGAGTAGCAGTTCTTCAAGATGGGGATCATTTCGGTGAAATTGCGCTGCTGAAGGATGCACCTCGTAATGCCAACATTACGGCGCTAACGGAATGCACCTTGTTGTCGTTAACACGTAACCAACTGCTGCCTTTATTGGATCGCTATGAGGATATGAAGGCGAAGTTGAATCAGTCGTTGAGTGAGAGAAGTTAATGTAGGTGAAGGAGTAGATGAATGTGATTTTGAAAAGGGAAAATAAAAACTTGCATTATTTGTCGAAACCATGCTATATTATCACTCCGGCCGCAAGACAGGCTGGCGAGAGTAACTGAAAGTAACTCGAAAAAAAGTAGTTGCACATTAAAAGTATACATGGTATATTACTTCACGCTGCTTCGGTAACACGGTAGCGAACGAAAGAAATTGATCTTTGAAAACTGAACAACGAGTGAGTAAGCACAGTCGAGTAATCGACTATAAAAGAGATTGCAAAATCTCGCTAGCTTCAA
>NZ_JABMKY010000021.1 GCF_013204845.1 Paenibacillus qinlingensis | reverse complement strand
AACTATTACAATCACGAGCGCATCAAGAAAAAACTAAAAGGCATGAGCCCGGTACAGTACCGAACTCATGCCTCACAGGCTGCATAACATAAATGTCTAACTTTTGGGGGTCAGTTCAGAATTTCCTGACGGTCTTTTGTATGTAAGTGCAGCACCAGAGCCTATACCTGCTGTAATTTGTTCGATCACCCTCTTACTCTCCTGCTTGATCTCCAGCTCAATCTCGCAACCCACCCAACTCCCGCATGATCTTCCGGAACCCATCCTACATAATTACCTGCTATTCTCTTACCTGATGCCCCCCGCTTCCATCCTACAAATTCATCTGCTACCCTCCCCTGTTCTCCCACTACCCTTCCTACATAATCACCTGCTATTCTCCTACTTGATCTCACGCTACCCTCCTACATATTCACCTGCAGCACTCCAACCTAATAGCCCGCTCCACTATCCTACATAATCATCTGCTACTCTCCCTTGTTCCCCCAATAGCCTGCCTTCCTACATAATCACCTGCTACCCTCCCCTGTTCTCCCACTACCCTTCCTACATAATCACGTGCTATTCTCCTACTCTCCTCCCCATTCCCCCCTGCAAAAGTGCAAAAAGACATCCTTTCCCACCATTTCTCATTCTCCGTCTAAAATGCTTGCGAAAAGGCATCAATTTTACTATCATCCAGCCATTTCCCGCCAATTCACTCCAAAAGGTTGCCTTTTCGCACTTATTTATCTACTTTTCAGCTCATGTCCTCAAAATAGATGCCTTTTTGCATCTTTGAAGATATTCCTTCCACAACAACATACCACAGCCCCGTCATTGTGCCCCTCATTCATACCCACTAAGACAAAAAACCTCCAACCCCACTTTTCAGTGGATTTGAAGGTTTTACGCTTATTGCATCTAGTTTACGCTAACCATTGCTTCACTTTTGCTGAGAAGTTATTCAGCATTTCTTGTGAACCGAATTGACCGCTGAAATCTTCAATACCGAGGTAACCGTCATAGCCAACGGCTTTCAAGTCACCAAGTACTTGCTTCCAGTTCACGATACCCGCATCAATCGGTGCCCATTCGCTTTTCCAAAGCTTAATGCCATCTTGCTCTTCGCCTGAAAGCGTCCATGCTGCATTCTTCACATGCACATGTGCAAGGTAAGGCCCTAGCAATTCAAGACCCATACGGTGGTTCTCGAAGCCTTCATGCACCATGTTGCCCGCATCGTGAAGCACGCCAATGTGCTCTGGTTTGAAACCAGATACTAGTCTATGTGCTAGACCAGCGCTAGCAGTGATCGTATTGTGATGCGTCTCCACTAAACCTTTAACGCCATACTGCTGGGAAAGCTCTTGGACATGGTGAAGGTAGTCCACTGCTTTTGCAAACAAATCATTGTAGTTTTTGCTTTTATCATAACCAGGTACGCCAACACGGATGAAGGGCACGCCGATTTTTTGAGCTGCTTTAAACACATGCTCCGTTTCAGCAACATTACAATCATTCAAATAAGGTGTAATGCTCAGGTTCACAAGGTTCTCGTTAAGAGCTGCTTGCTTGAAACGCTCTAGTTCTGCGTCAGAAGAAGCTGGATCGATCGAGCACAAATTATTTCCCCAGAAAGAAGGTTTTTGCCCCACTGCGTCCGCAGGGATATCTTTGAAGCGCCACTCAATGCCTGTAATACCAGCAGTAGCAGCCGCTTTAGCAAGCTCTTCAGGTGTAAAGTCAGGCGTCGCAACAGTAAATACGGATAATTTCATATATATGCCTCCTTAAGTATAAGCAATACCCCATTGAATGTTTAACTCTCCTATATTTTGCAGTATAATAAAAACGTATTCATTGCATTAATTGGGCAAAAGTTTGCTAATATTGACTCCAACTCACAGAGGAGATCTTCACATGCAGGAAATGTACAAGAATCTCGATCAGCTGTTGACTTTTCGACACGCCGTAACCCATAATCCGATTCCGTTGGACTTCCACCAGCATCAGGACCAATATGAAATCTATTTCTTCCTTACAGGTGATGTTCATTATTTCATTGAGAAGCAAGTGTATCCCTTACAATACGGCGACCTGCTGATCATGCATAGCAATGAGCTGCATCGACCTAATTTCCAATCGAAGAAACAGCGCTATGAGAACGTTGTTATTCATTTCAATCCAGCGCTGCTCCAGCATATGAATTCGCAACAGTTCGACTTGTTGAACTGCTTCAATAATCGTGTATTTGGTGAGCAAAATCGCATGAGACTGACGCCGCCACAAATTGACGACATCATGAAACTCTACGATCGCATGGAAATGCATTGCCGTCCGCAAGCATTACCAGGTTCAGAAATCCTTTATTTTGCTACCTTTATTGAGCTGCTCGTTTTTATTAATCGGATCTTTCAGAATCAAGGGAAACAAGAAGAACAAGTCATGATGCCAGACAAGCTGTCCTCCCTCTTCACTTACATTGATGAAAATTTAGATCAGGACCTGTCGCTCGAGGTACTCGAACAAGTTGTCTTCATGAATCGCTCCTACCTATGCCGGCTTTTCAAAAAACATACAGGCAGCACCATTCACGAGCATATCTTGTTCAAACGCATCGCTAGGGCCAAACATTTGTTGCGCGAAGGCTCCACCGTCACCGACACGTGCCAGCTCGCTGGCTTCAACGATTATTCGAACTTCATTCGGACTTTTAAAAAGGCCGTTGGCCTGCCCCCCCGTCAGTACCAATCGCAACAAAGACGGGTGTAATAAGCAGTTTTGCTTACCTTGGACAATCTCAAATCTCAATCATACTTAGGAGTTGACCCTTGTTTCCCACAGTCAAATTGCCTCCCCGGAAGGATTGGCGCTGGTTGCCAGACTCCGCGATTTTTGCACAAAACTGCCGGTAGTAGAAGAAAAGGTAGATGGCTTTGGCCACACCACTTTTCGTGTCAAGGACAAACCTTTTATTTTTATAGGCGAGCGCGATGACCAAGTCTCAACATCTTTCAAAACAAACCTTACTACTCAAGAGTTCCTCTTAGGTCAGGATGGCACGCCTTATAAGAAGACGCCTTATATCGGCCAGCATGGCTGGGTTAGCATTATGAACATTGAACTCGTGCCATGGACAGAGATTGAAGATTTGATCGTAGAAGGGTACGCACGTACGGCTCCTAAGAAGATTGTTCAGCAGTTGAAAGAAACCATGTCATAACCCCGTTGTTTATCACCAAAAAAGGATGCCCAGGTCACTAAGACTTGGGCATCCTTTTTAACTATTCAGAACCTATTTCAGGTTCTCTGGATTCAATACAAGAAGTTCAGGCAATACGAAGATCCCATCTTTACGGATCAACACATCGTCAAACCAAATTTCGCCGCCGCCATACTCAGGACGTTGAATGTTCACCATATCCCAGTGCAGCGAAGATTTGTTGCCATTGTAGGCATCATCATAGCAATTACCAGGTGTGAAGTGGAAGCTTCCGTCGATTTTCTCATCGAACAGAATATCTTTCATCGGGTGTTGAATGTAAGGATTCACGCCGATCGCGAATTCACCTACATAGCGCGCACCTTCATCCATGTCGAAAATTTCATTGATGCGATCCGTGTCATTCGCCGTCGCTTTGACGATTTTACCATTTTCGAAATGAAGCACTACGTTCTCGAAAATAAAGCCATCATGAGGTGACGGTGTGTTATACGAAATGATACCGTTAACGGAATCACGCACAGGAGCAGAGTACACTTCTCCGTCTGGAATGTTCAGCTCGCCATCACATTTGACGCCGCCGATACCTTTGATCGAGAACGTCAAATCTGTACCCGGACCGACAAGGCGCACTTTGTCAGTGCGATCCATAAGCTCTTTCAACGGATCCATCGCTTTGGACATTTTGCCATAATCCATCGTACATACATTGAAATAGAAATCCTCGAATGCATCCGTACTCATACTAGCAAGCTGAGCCATCGAAGAAGTTGGGTAGCGAAGAACAACCCATCTTGTATCCTTGATGCGGACATCGAAATGCACTTGTTGATAATACACGGAATTGTACAACTTCATCCGATCAGCCGGAATATCAGACAGTTCATAGATATTCGCGCCGCCGCGTACACCGATGTAACCGTTCATTTGTTTCATTTGGAAGGCATCTACATCCGCCCATGTTTGCATTTGAGCTTCTGTACCATTCATAACGAGCTCGCGAATCACAGCATGGTCACGCAAGTTTACAAAAGGATGTGCGCCCGCGGCGTGAACCTTTTTGACGATCTCTTTGACTAACGCAGAATCAATCCCATAAGCTTCAATTAAAATATTTTCACCTGGCTGTGCCTTAACAGAATAATTCACTAATACATCAGCAAGCTTAGTTAATCTAGGATCCAGCATGTGTTATCTCTCCTCTTCATTGGCGGGTTCGATGGGGTCAAATCCTCTTTCATGTGTCTGAAAGCCGACCGTCGTCAAATAGAACCATTCCCCATTCTCTTCTTGCTCGGCATCTAGTTCATAAATAAGCGCGCGGAATTTCCTTAACCATTCGGCGTATTTCGCTTTACTCATTTTGACTTCAACCTGCGTCATGATAATCGGCCACTGGGATCGGTCGGGCGATGGAATTTGAAACGCCTCTTCAGGGGCATTAATCGCTCTGTTTCTAGCATGTCCAAGTACACTTAATGTACGTTCTCGGTAATAATTTTCTACTTCCGAAACATACGGGAGCAAGTTCTCACTAGGCACAAAACCACGTGCTACGGCACGATAAAATTTTTGCACAATGCCATTCTTAAGCTCCGTACGAACAACGAAAATCAAATTATGACGCTCAAGTTCATTCAAATGATAATGCACCTTGGCACGCGCCATCCCTAATAGTTTAGCCAACTGCTGACCCGTATAAGCTTTCTCTATGAGATATAGCAGTACTCTAGCGCGAAGTGGATCACTAATTGTTTTGAGTTGTTCGAGTTCTTCAATGATATAAACAGGCTGCAGTTTCATCGTGGATCCGACCTCCCTCTCCAGTACCAAGATGAGCGAATGTACCCTATGCTAGAACGAGTTTTTTCTCGAAAAAGCCTTGTTACAAGCGCTTCTTGGTCATCTTATAATCTCTTAAAGAGATTAATTAAACGACGGTCAAATCTTTTTAACCGTATCATAATGCTAAACAGAATCTATGTCAATTGCGGTTTCTGATACCTAATCATTCAGTACGAGGCCTTTTTCCATGCGACATTTCACCGCTTTAAAGGATTACCGAAGTTAAGCTTTCTACTATGGTAGCAAAAAGGGACGTTTCTGTCACCATTAAAGGTAGAAACGTCACCAATAAATTAACGAGCTAAGCTATACGGCTCCATGCAAATGGAGCTTTCTTCTATTAATTAATGTAAATCTAGGAATTTCGGCAGTATTTCTGGATGATGTGAAAGAGGACCGGGGACTGCTCTACCAAATGCTTATAACGAGCAATAGCAAATAACATATGTTGATTTTTGTCAGTTGATAGCTAGTAAAAATCCGATGTTGGTTGATGCTGATAAAGACCTCAAACGGTTGAAGTCCCAGAGGGCTACTCTACTCCTATGTTCAAAACCTAGTAATTTCGATTAACAAAAATGATTTTTGTCACTTGATATTTCTGTCTCGGAGGATGCAAATTAGTGTGGGTCCACCACTACGGGAAAAGCAGCGTCCGCAACGCCGCTGCAGCTTCGCGCGGTGAGCGCGCACCTGCAATGGCGCTCACTACGGCGATGCCGTCCGCCCCTGCGCGGATGACGGCGCTGGCATTCGTGGCATCGATCCCCCCGATGCCCACGAGCGGTAGCTGGATGCCGCCTGCGCGCATCCGAGCTAGTACAGCAGGCCCCTGGACCTCACGCGCATCGAGCTTCGTGCGCGTGGCGTACTGGGGGCCTACGCCAAGATAGTCGGCGCCTTCGGCCAGAGCCGACTGGGCTTCGCCCAGATCGTGGGCCGACACGCCCACGATCATGTTCGGCAGCCGCTCGCGCACCGCGGCGGCTGGGGCATCCTCTTGGCCGATGTGGATCCCATCGGCCTCAAGCTCTAGAGCCAACCGTTCATCATCGTTCACGATGAACGGGATCCCGCGCTGCGCGCAAAGGCGGCGCAGCCGCGCGCCCAGCGCGAGCAGCTCCGGCCCCTGCAGGGCGCCGGGGCCCTTCTCGCGCAGCTGGAACATCGTGATGCCGCCGTCGATGGCGGCTTCCAGCACTTCATACGGATCAGCCCCGCCACAATTGGGGCTGCCCATTACTAAATACAAACGCAGAGCTTTGCGCAGCTCTTCCGCACTCAAAACAACGCTCATCGCACACCTCGCGTTGCCGTATCTTTCGACTCAGCTCCTCGAATACCTTGCTGATACGCCCAATGATTCGTTGGTCCATGCCCGCTTCCGATATGCAAAGGCTCCGAAATCGCAGCGTGGATGAAGCTTTTCGCCAGTTGCAAGGACGCCTTCGTTGTGAGTCCCTGCGCCAATCCCGACGTTAACGCAGCTGCAAATGTGCAGCCTGTTCCATGCGTATGCTGCGTTACCAATCGCTTCGATGTAAACTCCGTAAAGGAAACTCCATCATACAGCAGATCGGTAGCCTGCTCCGTATTCGCTTCATGGCCTCCTTTGATCATCACATGTTTGCAGCCGAACGCATGAATTCGCATGGCCGCCTTCTGTCGAGAGTCCCCATCCGTAATCAATATCCCGCTAAGCGCCTCCGCTTCGGGGATATTCGGCGTTACTACATCTGCTAGTGGTAGCAACTCTTGTATCATGGCGTCTATCGCCTCCTGCTGCAGGAGCGAAGCTCCGCCCTTGGCAATCATTACGGGATCTACAACGATCTGTTTCCATCCATACGTTTTAATCGCTGCTGCCACAATGTGAATAATGTCTCCGCTGAACAGCATCCCTGTTTTGAGCGCATCAGGTCGCAAATCTTCACCGATGGACGCCAATTGGCGTTCGATCGCTTCCGCACTCATCGGGTAAACCCCCTGCACTCCGAGTGTATTCTGCGCAGTAACAGCTGTAATCACAGACATCCCGTACACGCCGAGTTCTTGAAATGTCTTCAAATCTGCCTGAATGCCAGCACCACCGCCACTGTCCGAGCCGGCAATCGTCAATGCTTTGTATATCGCCACTGTGCTCCCCCCTACTTACTTTTCGCAACTATTAGTCCTAACGGTCACGACAGACGCTATTGTCACCTATTTCACTATCTCCATAATCTAACGGACACGGCAGTCGTTATTGCAGCTGATTTCTCCAAATTAGCAGGAAATTCGACTGAATAGCGACCTCTGTGTCCGTTAGCTTTTTAAAACTTCATCTATATACCAAATAACGTTTCCTGTGTCCGTTAGCCAAGGGAAGACCAAGATCAAGATCAAGATCAAGACCAAGTCCAAGTCCAAAACCAAGACCAAGACCAAGACCAAGACCAAGACCAAGATCAAGACCAAGACCAAGACCAAGACCAAAACCAAAACCAAAACCAACTCCAAGACCAAAACCAAAACCAAAACCAAAACCAAAACCAAAACCAAGACCAAGACCAAGACCAAGACCAAGACCAAGACCAAAACCAAAACCAAGACCAAGACCAAAACCAAAACCAAAGACGGAGCCCTAGATCCAGCGCAATGCCAAGAACTGAAACTATACCTATAGCTACTAGCCTAATCCTTGAACCTAGACCCGGCTCAAACCATCCATCGGACTGCTCGCCGATGCGTAACGCTTCTTCGGAATGCGCCCTGCCTCAAAGCCCGCGCGCCCTGCTTCGATTGCGAGTTTCATGGCGTAAGCCATTTTGACAGGATCCTTCGCACCCGATACCGCTGTGTTCAGCAGCACGCCGTCCGCGCCCATTTCCATCGCCAATGACGCATCCGAAGGTGCCCCAATCCCTGCGTCCACGATGACCGGAACCGTTGCCTGCTCGATGATAAAGCTCAGGTTCAACGGGTTGATGATCCCCTGCCCCGTACCAATCGGTGATGCACCAGGCATAATTGCGTGTACGCCGAGTGCTTGCAGACGTTTAGCTAATAAAACATCATCCGATGTATAAGGAAGTACGATAAAACCTTCCTCCAGCAGCATTTCCGACGCTTTCAGCGTTTCCACTGGATCGGGCAGCAGCGTCATTTCATCCCCAATAACTTCGACTTTGATCATATCGCACAAGCCTGAAGCTTTTGCTAATCGAGCGATTCGGACGGCTTCTTCAGCTGTTTTGGCACCAGCGGTATTCGGCAGCAACGTGAAATTCGACGTATCCAGCATCGACAAGAAATTCGGCTGACTCGCCTCAAAAATATTCATCCGACGAACCGCAAACGTCAAAATTTGCGACTCAGAGATATCCACCGCTTGTTTTTGAATCTGAAAATCTGGAAACTTCCCTGTACCTAGCAACAAACGTGAACGAAACTCATATGGACCGATTTTTAACATCTATTTATCCTCCTCCAACGAAATGAACGATCTCAATTTTGTGGCCTTCCGCCAGCTCAGCACCAGCGTGATCCTCTTTATGTAAAATGGCTGCGTTATGCTCAACCACGAGCATTTTGTCACTTAAATCGAAGTGTGCTAGCAGCTCCACAACGGTCCGAATCGTATCGGGTACATCTACCTGCTGACCATTAATGTGCAGTTTCAATGCTTATCAATTCCTTTCCTGTGGCTGAAAATAGTTCCAGACCCTCGTGACTGTTACTCACCCGTTTGGTTCTAGGTGACAGATCGGGGCTAAATGCATCCAGCCAAGGGGCTATAGATGCTGTCCCCTGCTCACCTGCGCCATCTCCGCCCAAAATCCAATCCGCTATCACCCTCCCGGTGATCGGGCTCAGCAATATCCCGTTGCGGTAATGACCGCACGCTGTATACAAACCCTCCACCGCCGGCACCTTGCCGATGTAGGGCAGTCCGTCGGCCGTCTGCGGGCGCAGCCCCGACCAGGCCTTCTCCCACTCGGCATCGTCGAGTAGCGGCATCAGCCCCCTCGCGCGTTCCATCAGCTCGGCTAAGCCCGAGAGCGAAACCTTGCGGTCATAGCTGTTCGGCACGACCGTCGCGCCGACCACCAGCCGTCCGCCGGCTTTCGGAACGATGTAGCACCCTGGCGAGAACAGGGTTTTCTTCAAGAGCGGCTTCGGCGTCCTAACGGAGAAGCACTCGCCCTTCACGGGATACATCGGCAACTCGATGCCGATGCTCCCCAGCAGCTGACCGCTCCACGTGCCTGCGGCGACGACCACGTGGTCGCTGTAGAGCGGACCAGCGGCCGTCAGCACGCCGATGACGCGCTCCTGCGCGGTCAGCAGCCCTTGCACCTGGGCGAACGGTTGCACCTTCGCCCCAAGCACCTGCGCCGCCTGCGCGAATGCCGCCGCCAGTTGCGGAGCATCGACCTGCCCATCTTCGGGCAGGTACAGGGCTCCGCGCGTCGCTGCGCTCAGCGCGGGCTCTAAGGCCGTGGCTTCAGCCGCGCTGAGCCACTGGGCCTGCTCACCCGCTGCGCGCTGGAGCTTCGCCCGCGCGCGCAGCTCCTCCTCTTGAACGTCGCTGAGCGCGACGTTCAGCAGCCCCTCACGGACGAGGCCGATGTCGATGCCCGTGAGCTCCCGCAGTTCCCCACTCAGCTCGGGGAACATAGATCTACTCTGGCGCGCCCACTGGAACAGGGCGCCCGTATCTTCCATCTCGGACTGCGCGCCGAGCATGCCTGCGGCCGCAGCCGAGGCTTCGGTGCCCAGCTGGCTGCGTTCTAGCAGCGTGACGGATTGCCCTCTTTTAGCCAAATAATAGGCGATGGATGTACCGATAACACCGCCGCCAACGATGATGACATGGGATCTTGCTGCTGACATTTCGCTCACCTCTATTTATTGAAGCTCATCATGATAGGCCAGAACGGCTCCAAGTGGATCCGCTGCTTCCCATATTCCGCTCATCACTGCGATCCCAGATGCTCCTGCATCCAGAACGGACTTTACCCTCGCAGGTGTCATCCCGCCTATCGCAATAACAGGTATGTTAACCTCATTAACTAATTGTCTTAATTGCTCTAAGCCCCTAGGCGGCACTCCTTGCTTGGAGTTTGTCGCAAAAATATGACCGAACATCACATAATCGGCCCCTTCTTTTTCACGCCATTTCGCTTCATCTGCCCCATGCACAGAGACTCCGATGCGTTGTATCCCCCGGCAAAACTCATCCTGAATAACAAGAGATGGCGTTGTGCCTGGAAGCTGAAGCCCTCCTGTTTGCAAAGCCAGAGCGATAGAAGGAAACCCGTTGACGTACAAGCTTTGGGCGGGAATCCCTTGCTCCACCAGGTACTGAACGCCGATAAACACTTCGTCCAAGGACTTCCTTTTCTCGCGAATATGAATCGCCGTGACATGCGGGTGAATCTGAGCCGCAATCTTTGCGATCTCCGACCATGTATGCTTACCGCCTGTTATGACATGCAGTTCTTTCTGTGACATGCAAGGCTCGACTCCTCTCCAGGAAACATCACTCTCTCTTTAATCGGCACCTTTCATCCAGATGCTTTGTAAACACAAAAAAACCACTTTCCTCAGGAAAGTGGTTGTAGGTTGCCTCATCATAAACAGATATAAAATCGGCTCCAAAGCTCGTTCCACTTTCCTCCGCTGGCATAAACCAGATCAGGTTCAAAGGGTTCAGTCTATACTGTCTCAGCCTCTCGGCGCCCCTAGGGATTCATTCGTATGCAATTACTAACCATCATAGCATGACAGCCAACTCTTGGAAATAACAAATTTCCATTCAACTTACAGTCGACCTAGCCTTTCTCAGTTTACTGAGAATTACGTCTCCTTATTGAAACCATTTCCAATACTTCCCGTATAGCATATCAGTAAAACTTATATTAAGGGGTGTTTGCCATGGAACCATTTGTACTGCCAGAACCTGATCGACGAAGACCCTCCTCCCTCCCGCCGGGCTTAATGACCAAAATTGTTATCGGCCTAGTTATCGTTCTCGCCCTTATTTTCGGATCTTCCACCTTTTACACGGTACAGGAGCATGAGAAAGCGGCTATTTTAACATTAGGTAAATATACGACCGAAAAGGAAGCCGGGCTTCACTTTAAACTCCCTTTTCCCATTCAACAAGTAATTGTATTACCAGCCAAAAAGACACAACGTATCCAAATCGGCTTCCGTGAGGCGGGTGGCAAAATCACTCCCGTAGAAGAAGAAGCGATGATGATTACGGGGGATGAAAATATTTTATCCGCAGATGCCGTGGTGGAATGGAATATTAGTGACATGCGTAACTATTTGTACAATATTGATAATGCAGAACTGTTCCTACGTAACTCCGCGAGTGCAGCCATTCGTTCAGTTATCGGTGCTACTGCGCTAGACTTTGCCATTACAGAAGGAAAAACCGAGGTCCAAGGCAAGGTCAAAGAACGATTGATTGAGATGCAGACGAAATATCAAACAGGTATTCATATTGTCGATTTGAAATTCCAAGATATCGAGCCGCCAGCTGGCGATGTGCAGAATGCTTTTAAAGATGTCACCAACGCACGCGAAGAGAAAAACACGAAGATTAACGTGGCGACGAAATACGAAAATGATATCCTTCCAAGAGAGCGCGGTAACGCCCAGGCACTGCTTGAGAATGCTGAAGCTCAGAAGAAATCACGGATTTTGAATGCGCAGGGGGATGTGGCGAAGTTTAATGCCCTCTATGCGGAGTATGCCAACAATAAATCAGTCACAGAGAGCAGGCTTATCATTGAAACGTTAGAAAAAATATTGCCGAATGCCAAAATTTTCATCAGTGACAGCACTGGTGAAACGGTCAAATATTTACCGATTAATGAACTGCTGCGCACACCTGCTGCGGCAACAGGCACGACTGGAGGGACTGCGAAATGACCTTACAAAATAAATGGATTTTGAGATCCATCCTTGGTGTCGTTCTCGTTATTTTCTTCCTGATTTCCATCTTTATTGTCAAAGAAGGCCAATACCGCGTCGTTCTCAAATTCGGAGAAGCCGTTCGGATCCAAACGGAACCTGGTATTCATTTTAAAATCCCATTCATTGAATCGGTTCGTACGCTTCCTAAATATCAGATGGTGTATGACAGTAAACCTACGTCCATTCTGACCAAAGATAAAAAGCCGATCGAAGTAGATAACTATACGGTATGGCGGATTGATGATGCGCAGCAATTCTTGCGCACGATTCAATCGATCACAGGCGGGGAAGAGCGGATTGATGCGGCTGTGTACAACACCGTTAGACGGAAGTTATCGGAGATCAATTATAGCGATATCATTAGCGAAAACACCCAACGTGGTAACTTAAACGATGAGATTACGAAGGAAGTTTCCGAGTTAATGGAGCGCGATAACTACGGGATCCAAATCGTCGATGTGCGCATCAAACGCACGGATCTGCCTGATTCCAACAAGCAAAGCGTGTACAAACGGATGATCTCTGACCGCCAATCCATTGCAGCGAAGTATTTGTCCGAAGGTGATGAGGAGTCCAAGAAAATCACCTCCAAAGCCGATAGACAGGCAAGTGAGTTGATCGCGCAAGCGCAAGCGGATGCGAAGAAAATCGTGGCTGAAGGCGAGCAAGAAGCGGCTAAAATCTACAACTCCGCTTACGGTCAGGACCCTGCCTTTTACAATTTCTATCGTACGCTGGATAGTTACTTAGTGTCCTTCAAAGGGGAGCCAGTCATCATGCTGCCGATCGATTCCCCGTACACGAAAATTTTACTAGGTAAATAATATTGGTTAACACCGTAAAGCACACTCTTCCTAGGATGAGTGTGCTTTTTACTTTATTCTCTAGTTGCGGAACGAGTCACCCAAGCCCCATCCTCCGGAATCACAACCTGCTCCAACAGCTCTTCTAGTACCAATCTATCCCGCAAATCCGCCCGCGTTACATGACAATGGTTGATCGCATCCATATGCACGGCAACGATTTTAGTGAAGGGTGCGTATCGGCACAGGCTTACAACATCGTTCCCATCCATGGTGATAGGATCCTCCACTTCAAACTGTGCACCTCCCGCATTGACAACTGTCCAGTCTGGCAGATGTCTTTCCAAGGCTTGTTGTACGTCTTCACACCAAATCGTATCCCCTGCGAGATATAGTGTCGGCTCGTTATCCGCTTTGAAAACAAAACCCGAAACCTGCCCCATCAACTTCCCAATCTCCCCAGTCCCATGCTGACCACCTGTCCGGTACAAGGTTACTCCCTGTAGGGTAAGTGACTCCTGAATGGCCGTTACGGACGTAAAACCCGCAGCAGTAAAAGATCCCTCATCCCCTGGTTGGCACAGGATAGGCGTTGTTTTCGGCACTGTTTCCGCAGCTGCTCCATCCCAATGATCTCCATGCAGATGGGTCACGATAATTACGTCTGGTTGACCTATTTCCGCTAACGGAAATGGCAGAGGCACAAGTGGATTCCGTCTAGGATTGGCGGTATTCACGATTGGCGGATTGACTCCCGCGTCACTAAACATCGGATCAATTAGACATGTTAGTCCAGCATATTCCAGCCAAAGTGTGGCATGGCGAATGAATTGAATGTTCATTTTCAAAGCACCTCTTATCTTCTAATTGTGGTTCTGCTACAATTGTAAAATAATTAACCTGTTTCCCATACAATCTGGTGAAAAGAAGTAACGGTTTTCCATTTCATTGTGAAAGGAATTCATCGCGTGCCAAGCAACCAACCCAACCAATCGATCGATGAGATCGATTTACGTATCTTACAGCACTTGCTGCAAGATGCCACTCAGTCGCACAAAACCATTGGTCAACAGGTTCACTTAACAGGCCAAGCTGTTGGTGCACGAATACGTAAGCTCCAGGATCTCGGCATCATTACGGGTTACACCGTAAACTGGAATCCCGAAAAAATAGGGCAAGTCGTGCATGCGTTTATTGTTGTTTTCATGAAATCTAACACGGCTCATCAAGCTTTCCTCACTTATATTCAACATCAAGAGAGTGTTATAGAGACGCACCGCGTCAGTGGCGAAGGCTGCTACTGGATGCGAGTTCGCGTTCATACGCCCCTAGAATTAAATGCATTCCTTGATGAACTTCTCACCTATGGTAATTACAAAGTCAGTCTTTCCATCGGTCAAGTCAAATAGCTGCCTGCGCTTCAAGCTGGTCACGAAAGGATGTTCACCTAGATGCTGCCTCAATTGAATCGTCAATTAGAAAAGATTTTGCCGCTCATCACACCCATCAGTGTCCTTATCGGGGTTCTGCTCGGAAGCCACTTATCTGGATTCACCTATTTGTCTCCATGGCTGTTTGCCTTCATGACCTTTTCAGGGAGCATCGCTTCGAGCTTCAAAGAGTTCATCAAGGTCGTCGTTCAACCGCTGCCTCTACTCACTACCTTGCTCATTTTGCATGTCGGGATGCCGCTGATCGCACTCGGACTCGGTCATGCTGTCTATAGTCACGAACCACTGACAATTACGGGACTTATTTTGGCCGCAGCGATTCCAACAGGGATTACAAGCTTCGTGTGGGTAGCGATTTATCGCGGTAATATCGTGCTGACGCTTTCGATTATCCTGATGGATACGATCCTCTCACCTTTCGTCGTGCCGTATACGCTCTCTGTGTTGGTTGGTACCAAAGTGCAGCTTGATACGTTTGCGATGATGAAAGGCTTGTTCTTCATGATCGTCGTTCCTTCTCTTATTGGGATGGGGCTGAATCAATGGACGCGGGGGAAAATTAAGGAGCAATGGGGAGGCCGGTTAGGTCCTTTTTCTAAAATATTTATGGGGGTCGTCGTTGCTATTAACAGCTCCGTCATCGCTCCGTATTTGCGTGACTTCAACGCGAAGCTGCTTGGTTTAGCGGGCTTTGTGCTTATCGTGGCCTCGCTTGGCTACATGATCGGTTGGCTTGTCGCTAGATTGTTCCGCTGGGAGCAAGATGTCGTGGTTGCCCTTACTTTTAACAGCGGTATGCGTAATATTAGTGCGGGCGCGGTACTCGCTGTAGCTTATTTCCCGCCACCCGTGGCGATTCCTGTCGTGCTTGGCATGCTGTTCCAACAATCACTTGCTTCGCTCTTCGGCTTTCTACTAAATCGCAAGTATGCGTTAAAAAGCGAGACGTCCAGCTTAACTGTTAATGGTGTTAAACAAATGTGAAAAAAAAGACTGCTCAGCTTTCGCTGGGCAGTCTTCGTCTTACCTATTTACTTCGAGAGACGATTAAATATCACATAGGAATAAATGACGGGAATGAAAGAACTGATAACAATGGCTGCAATGAAGATGGTGATGGCGATTGAGGACATTAAGAACGCAGCGATAAACGAAATGACGCCTCCGACCATCATCAACGGACCACCCAAACGATGCGTTTTCCTCCAAATCTCTTCATTTGCGAGCGTCCACGGTGTCCGAATGCCGAACGTATAGTTGGGCTTCACTTGCGTTAGAAAGTTCCCCATCACAGCAAACAACACGCCTAGCAAAATCATCGTCAATTTCTTAAAGTCCAAGCTGTAGCCCAGGTTAAAGGAAATGATCGCCCAACCAACGATGGCTAAAAGGATCGTAACCCCGAACCGCGTCACCTCAAAAGCTGCAGGAAATTTCTCGAAATTCGCTTTCTTCGGATCGATCGCTCTCATAGCCCGCATGAATAGCGGCAATAGACCCAGCAACACCAACATGAGCAGCGACATTTCTTTGCTCATCGTCCCGTTCACTTCATTATTCACGCCAAAATGGCTCGCCATCGTGTCCGGAAGACGGTTATACAGAATGAAGCCCCCTAACGCTGGGGAAAGGCTAATCACAAGTAACAAGATTTCCTTCCATTTTTTCATGACGATTCCTCCTTATCTTTTTTGTTAAGTATGTTAAACATCCATCCCATAACGTCTTCAACAACCGTGGTGTGCAAGGTATACAAAATATGTTGTCCTTGACGTTCATCCATAACAAGTCCTGCCTGTTTAAGCAGGTTTAAATGATGCGATATGCTCGGTTTACTAATCTTGAAATGATCAGCAATATCACCAGCATTCATACTTTTTTCTCGCAGCAGTTGCAATATTTCACGACGAGTCGGGTCCGCCAGTGCTTTAAATGCCTCATTCAAATGGAAGCTCCTCCTTATTTAGATATTTATCTAAATGTATAATAAAATAGTACCTCCATTTTGCTCTCCTGTCAATTGGCATGTGTCTTCATCTGCTTTGGCTATTAGACGATGTAGGTTTATAATATAGAAACCATACATACTTCTCGCTCAGACAGGATGGATCTACATGAACGATAAAATAGTAATGCCCGTTTGGACAATCGGTTTGTTCATTGTGGTGATGAATACGACGATGTTCAACGTCTCGATTCCCAGTATTATTCAAGATCTGAGCATTACGGCTGATCTCGGTTCTTGGGTCATCTCCAGTTATTCCATTGGTTATGCCTTATCTACGGTTATCTACAGTAGGCTCTCGGATGTGGTCCAGATACGCAAACTCCTCACCGTAGGGCTTATGATACTTGGACTCTCCTCTGTATTTGGACTGTTCGCAAGGGAGTTCCACACCCTGTTGGCTGCACGTATCCTTCAATCCGCAGGTGCAGGGGTGATGGCTGGACTTGGACTGGTTCTCGCCAGCCGCTACATCCCGATTGAACGAAGAGGCTCGGCGATTGCGATGATTTCCGCTGGGAGCGCGATGGCCTTCGGGCTCGGCCCGATTGTTGGCGGCATCATCAGCGAATATTGGGGCTGGAATGGGTTGTTCGCCATTACCTGCCTAGTCTTAGTCATTCTCCCTGTTCTCTTGCGCTTGCTTCCCATAGAACAGCCTGTTCCTTTTCGATTTGACATGCTGGGAGCACTAATGACGGTCGTTAATGCCGCAACCTTGCTACTCGCGGTCACGCAGATTTCTGGCCTCTGGCTTGCCATTAGTGGCCTCTCCTTTGGTGTACATGTGTGGCACCTGAGACGATCAAGCAACACGTTCATTAATCCGTTATTATTGGTGAATCCAGCATTTCGGAAGCTTGTAGTGATTGGGTTCTGCATCCTAGTCCTGAACCTTGGCAATTTATTTCTCATGCCACTCGTTCTTGCCAAGGTGTTCCATCAGTCCGCAATGACCATCGGTTTAACGATTGCACCAGGAGCAATTCTGTCTGCGTTCCTAACCCGCTTCGTCGGCCGCTGGATCGACCAGTTTGGCAATCTGCGATTTCTGCTCATCGGCCACGGAGTTTTATCGCTGGTGATGATCGTATTCTCGATGTTGCTTGGTGCTTCACCTTTCGTCGTTATGATCGGCTATCTTTGTTTCTCGCCTGCCTTCTCCGCGACTATTGCATCGTTAAATAATGAGACTTCACGTATCCTGCCGAAGCCCTTAATTGGCTCTGGCATGGGACTTATGCAGCTGATTCAGTTTTTTGGGGGATCCATGTCGGTAGCAATATGCGGCATTCTACTTGAAATTCAACGAAACACCTCACTCCTGCAGTCGTACAAGCATGTTTATGGTTTGTTAATCATCGTTGGGCTTTGCTCATTCGGAATGCTGCTGTGGTATGGGCTGTCGAGGATACGGACGGGTGCCGAGGATGGCTCAGCAGCCAACTAGCGGGGGATACATGCTCCGTGCACCTTATTTGGGGCCGTAATAGGTAAAAATCTTATTATTACATGTAGGTTTTCCATCTATTCTGCGTTTGGTCGAACAATCGCGAAATTTAACTGTAGATTTTCCATCTAAACTCTCTACCCCGTTGAAGAAAGGCACCTTCATTCCATTTTGGGAGTGATGGTGCCTTTTTGAGCGCGGTTCTCGGAAGCAATCCTGCCCTCTTGATTGATCTCATGTACATAAATCTTAACTTACATATCCATACACTTTTTGGCACTTCCGCACAACTTATTATCCATTTTATAGTAGAACATACTAAGTGATTGAAATAGTAATGGAGGAAGTGGCGGACGATGTGGAAAAAGACGATAGCACTAGCGCTAGTCGCTATAGGTTTGCAAGTCAGTCTTGGGGCTTCTTCAGGAAACGCTTATGAATATGAAGATACACCAACGGAAGTCGCAGACGGGATCCATATCCCCAGAGAGTTAACATTGCTTGAGGACATTCCCTATTATGTCATTCCGAATGCCCTGTTGAACAAAGCCGAAGGGTCCCTCTCCCCACAAACCGTTCAGGTTATTGAAGCCGAAAACAACTGGTCAGGCGCATGGAATTGGTGGAAAATTCATACCGACGTCGGAGATCGATGGATTAAAACGGCTCCTTGGCAATTCGATACCCCGCCGCCAAAGACAATTAGTTTGATGACCGAGACTCCTTTATATGCGAAGCCATCAGAAAAAAGCCAGCCTACAGCAGCCCTTTCCCCACAAGATGTCCAAGTGGTTGATGCAGAAAAAGGTTGGTTCAGGAATAGCTCTGGAACAGGCGAAGTTTACAATCCGAAAAAGTGGCTGAAAATCCACACAACCTGGTTAGGAGATCAATGGATTCACTTGAATCTAGATCAGATTGGTTCTTTCCATCTCGCAGATCAAATAAGCTATTATTCCAATGTCTACTATAACCTTAAGCCTCAATTTGATTACCAAACCTATCAAACAGATGGAACTCTTTCGAAGCAGTTTGCGCATGTGACCGGTAAATTTCGCACTTTGCTCGGCACCTATTATCAGATTACAACAGGGGATGGTGTGAGATGGGCATTAGGTGCCGGACAACCGATCGTATCCGAAACCAAGATCATTAAACGAACACATCCAAGTACGTTGCATACGTATCCTTCCTCCCAATATGAGGATGAGCCAAAGTAAATCCTAAATGGGGATTTGCCTGTCTTTGAGAAAACGTATAACGAGTACATCACGAACTATGGTTATGACGGTGATTGGTATCACGTTCGTACCGCGCAAGGTGAAGGTTGGTTTAATCCTAAGTTTGCCGAACCTGAAGATGCAGTAGATGAGACCGCGGCGATACAGCTTAACTCACCCGTCACGACGCTTTTTCGATATCCAAACACAGGAATTATACTCAATCATGGACAGATTGGCCCGCAAACTATCCACCCCTTAGCTGCTTGGACCGACCCGAATGGTATCCGTTGGTACCAGATTAACTCTTTCGTAGGGAAATCTTGGATTCATCTAGAGCCCTTTCAAGATAGGGTGATCCTCAAGGATCGCGAATCAGATATTGTCATTACAAGTGCTACTTCCTATCAAGGGGCTTTCTATCAAAATGAGAAAGGTGCCTATACCGAAGGTAATGAATCTATCGGATACGACGACAAGCAAGGTGAACCTTTCTTAGATACTGCCTTTCTAGCGCGTATGTATCATTTCGATCTAACAGGTCCAGATGTCGCGGGCTGGTGGACACTAAAGAACGATACCGGTTATGCTTTTCAAATAAAAACAGGCGAACTTCAGGTTAAAACCCTATGGAATGGTAAACTAGCTAAACAATTAAAACTTGCATCTTCCCCTGATTTCTCTAAGGATCAAGGCTCTCCCTACCTCAGTCTAACCGATATAAGGACTTTGTTTGGGGCAACGACGAGTGTCACCAGGGGCTATAATAATAACAAGGTTGTCACTTTAAGTGCTCAGATGTATAAGATGAAAGATGATTTGCAACTGCCATCTATTGCTGTTGATACTTTTTTTCATATGTCCGGTCTTATCTATGAAAATCGTTACCTAGAGTATAATAGCATCACTCCAGCCTTACAAATCACGGTTAAAAACCGAGATTTGGGCGAAACAGCCACAACCGAACATGGTGCCGAGATGAAATTCCTTTATGACTTGAGCTACAATAATGGACTCTATGACCTTTCATTGGACCATCCACTTCAGCTAGGGATGAATCATTTGACGATTAGTTTCCACGTGGGTGAACGAATTATCTTGCAGCGCGATTGGGATATCATGAATACGGCGAAATAGCCATATGTACAAGAAAGCAGGTTGCCGAGGCAACCTGCTTCTTCGTTCCTTACGATTAACCACGCCTCCACTCACGCTTTAGCATGCCATACACAATGAGGTCGATATAATGATCATTCAGCCAGGCAGCATCCCGAATCTGCCCTTCTCTCGTAAACCCTAATTTCTCCGGAATGGCTCGGCTTTTGAAGTTAGTATCTCCACATCTAATTTCGACTCGGTTTAGGCCCAATTCGTTGAACGAATAGTCCACAAGCCATTGGCAGGCTCGCGTCATGATACCATGACCTTGAAAGCCTTCTCCTAACCAGTAACCCAGACTGGCACTGTGATTGACCCAACTGATCGGGTGAAATCCGACACAGCCTGCAAACTCATCTTTGAACCAAATGCCGGCATTGAAGCCATTATTGGCTGCTTCTTGATGCTGACAGTGCTGGATAAAAGCTCTTGAATGATCGCTATTCTGCGTGGCATCCACCCAAGGCAACCATTCTCTCAGGTAATCTCGACAGCTGTCGGTTAATGCAAAAAGGGCTTCGGCATCCTTCGGCTCAAGCGATTTAAGTGTAAGATCAGCATCCAGTTCAATGCGCATATCTTCTTCCCCTCCAGGTGATTTCTCAAGTCGTTCCCTTCGCATAAACAGCAAAAAATAACATCATTTCTCCGATAATTACGTAATTCGGCATGTCGAACATCAGATCTAAGCCTAGAAATAAAGCTAGCAGCCCTAAAAATACGGCAAGATGCGCTATCTTTAATCGTTGATGTGCATGTCTATACTTATGAAAGACCAAGGATGTTGAGAAAAAGTATAGGAGCACGGAACCGAAAATAAAACTTAACATAAATCCATAATTCAACTGATCCAAGAATAACAACTGAATCGATGCAGCCATCATACACAAGGATAAATAGATGAATAAATGGCCATAGATGATGGTTTGCCCCGCCGTTTCTAAGGCTTTGTTCACTTTCTTTTCGACATTCTCGAAATATTGCCACCACATCGCAATGATGAGTAGAAAGGTGAGCGATGCGAAAAGTATGGATCGCCAAGTCCAATCACTCGACTGTAAGACAGTCAAAATGCTTATGACCGATTCCCCAAGCAGAATCAGCGTAAATAACGAGAAACGCTCTAATAAATGATGCGTATTAATTGGGCTTCTCACCAAGTATTTCCGACCCCATAGGGGGAGCAAAATATCCACAATAATGCCCACATACAACACCGCGTAGCGAATCCATGAGTCAAAAAATAGGGAGAGTGCCGATATGGCTAGTCCGATCCAAAAACGGCTGCCTAAATAACGTGCAGTGATCCGTCGATGATCTTCTTCCTTTTTATGTACAGCCAAGTATTGAATCGCCGTCATCGCTCTCAAACCTAAATAACCAATGAGAAAGGGTACAAAATACTGATCAAAGTCGACGGACAAGCTAGCCGTCATAATTAATACGAAAAATAATTGCAGAATGAGAAAAACACGATGCGAGGTACTGTCCCGTCCAAACCGATTGACAAAGAGTGATTGCCCTACCCACGCCCACCAAATTGGAATAAAAATAAGGACGAATTTGCTTAAATACTCCAGCGGGATTGTGCCGTGATGCACATGTACTAAGACATGACTTGCTTTGGAAACAGCCGCTACAAAAAGCAGGTCGTAGAATAGCTCAAGCCAGGTTACTTTTTTCTCTACCATTGCTTTGATGTGATGCAGCCCTGATGCGGGATTGTTCATTGCTTGGCTCCTTTATTCGTTTTCATCATACTTCGGAATTCAGCCTATATTTGTCGTTACTCCGAATGTCATCTACGATTTCATTCAAATTCTCTACTCGGTGTGAGCTTGTATCCTTAACATGCCTCGGTTCTACGCCAGAACTTTCAAATTCATCGATGAGAATCAGGCATCGTTCACCCATTTGATGCTGCGGTAATCTCGTTTGATCCCTTTGCAGAAGCGTCGCTTTATCTGTCCACAAAACAACATAAACAACATTAGTATTTAATGCCATTAACTGCTTGTAAAGCCATCTAGCCTCTTCAGGAAATGTCACATAATCGACAACCACGTCTACACCATGTGTAATAAAATTAGAGGCAAGCCGCCAAATGTTTTGCCATATGAGCGATAACTCTGACTGACTTTCCCATGGTTTCTCTCGACCATTCACGTGCATATGACTAACAGCATCTCCTGAAATATATGCGGAGTTTGGCAAAGCTTTGGCCAAAGCGCGTGCAGTCGTAGATTTCCCTACCCCCGCTGGTCCAGATATTAGATAAACAGTTTGCATGGTTAACTCTCCTTATCACGGGTCTTATGTGCTTCTCGCCTCAGACCTCACGTTCCCTAAAAAAAGCCGTCTCCACGTATTCGAGATGAAAATGAATAATCCTGTAGCTTGAAAAAAGCCACGTCCCTGTGAGGACGCAGCTTTAGCTACACAATCTCATTTGAATACAGGAATAGCCTGAGATACCTCACTAATTCGCAAACTTGTCTCCCCATATTATACATTAAAGAGCTGCCATCAACCATTGACGTTCCTCAGCCCCTACGGCGTGGATCAGGTGCGCTAGCACTTTCTTCTGTTCCGGATTCAATCGCGCGAATACCTTAGGCTCCGCATGGCATAACTCACGAATTGCAGCTTCAAGCTCATCCCGCCGGTTTGCTGCCTCAGGATCACCCGTGAACGTCGGAAATGCCTTCGCTTCTGCAAATTCCTTGATGACAGCATCGGATAATTTCCGAAGATAGGGCTGCCTTTTCTCACTAATGAACGTCCCCAGCTCATCCAATAGATATTGAAACGCATCACTTTTGCGGCTCGCACCGAATGTAAATGACTGCTGTCCGCTCAGATCCTCATGACTGAAATCAAACTGATCAAATAGCTTACTCTGAATATAGACACTATGGTAAAAGGAATCCCCTTTATTGTTAAACGTTGTGGGCTGCTTATGCTGCTCTTTCAACTTGGAGTCGATAAAATACAACTTCGAATATTCATGATTCATGCGATCTTCCCAACGAATATACGTAACTCGAAATTTCGTCTGCGACATCGCATGCACGGATGTGAAGGTTTCCTTTTCCGCAATCAAGCTAGCGTAGTCCAGCGGTTCACCGTCAATACGAATCGAGTATGGCTTATCTGCATGCAATTCCAAAAACCATCCGAATTCTCTGCTCAAAAATGCTAGAAAATCCTCAACCACGAACTCCTTGATAATATTGTTAAACGTGACGGTCGTTCCTCTATCCTTATCCGTTACATCAGGCTTAGTCACATGATAGGCATCCAATTGCTTCGCTTGAATATGAATCTTATACGTATTTTTGAGCAGGAGACCATCCTCGTACGTGGTTTGCCAAATCGCTTCAGAAGCAAAATGGTGAAACGTTAAGCGCCCTATCCCATTTTTCCCATGCATAGCCGAAGTCGTTCTCCCACGCTTATCAGGATCCACACTCTTCTCTGATTCGTAGAAAGGCGTAAACTTTCCTTCTAAATCTTTCAACTTAATCCCATAACCGTTGTCTGCAATTACGATTTGATCCACGCCGTCTAGTATGTTTTTATGAAGGGTTATGTCTACCGCCGTAGCCTCAGCGTCGAAACCGTTCCAAATATATTCGGCAATAGCTTGCAAATAATCAAACTTACGAAGCGCTTTTTCGATACCTTTTGAGGATATTTTTATGTTGTTCATGGCGATCAACCCTTTCTTCATATAGTCAGCCTGTACACATACACTTATCATATTGCAAAAAGCTCATTTCGTATGTCGATTGATGTCCTCTCTATTCAAGTCTTTTTCGACAAAAAAACTGACACCTCAGGTGTCAGCTTCCATATTTCAATTCGGCTATTGCTTTTTTGTACTTATCGATTCGTTCATAGTCTTGTCGGGTAGGTTGTTCAATTCGACTGAGGTCACAATTATCTTCTAAGTCCAGAAGCTTCACAACCGACGCTAATAGATTTACTTTGATCCTCTTAATAAATCCTTCATACGATTCATCTGGTCTTCTAGTAAGGCAATCTAGCGCTTCCAGAATAGGTAGGCTAAAACCTTCTTTTTTCAAATCAAATAGGGTTAGATCCGAATCCTCCACGACATCATGTAAGACCGCAACGATGGATTCCTCCGTTGATTTAGCTCTGCTAGCTAAACGAATTGGATGTAAAATGTAGGGGCTGCCCCCTTTGTCTACCTGACCATCATGGGCCTTCGCTGCGATTAAAATGGCTTTCGTTAATGTGCTCATAGATGTCACCCTCTCACATTGTTCGTGAAATAGCTTTTTCACCAGTTATAGCATAACTCCCTGTTTTTGCATATGGCTGCCGCATTGTATAATGTAAAAATAATAACGAAACAAGGAGATCCTCTTTTATGCTGGAGAATGAAAGCTTTACAGAGATAACAACGGCTAGTAAACGCCAACAAATGCAAGGAGATTGTGAGAATTGCTTTGGTTTATGTTGTGTGGCGCTGCCCTACGCAGCTTCAACAGATTTCGCTAATGATAAGGATGCTGGACAGCCCTGTACGAATCTGCAAACTGACTTTCGTTGTGGTGTTCATACCCAACTTCGTCAGATTGGCTTTCGAGGATGTACCGTGTATGACTGCTTCGGTGCGGGACAGAAGGTTTCTCAGACCACCTTCGGCGGTCAGGACTGGCGGAAAGCACCTGACACCGCGAAGATCATGTTTGAGGTATTTCCTCTGATGCGCCAGCTTCATGAGCTGCTCTGGTATTTGACGGAAGCCTTAACCTTGCCTACGACTGATGAGATTCATAAGGAACTGAGCGACTTACTCGCTGAAACGGAACGCCTCACGGACCTCGATCCCCATAGCTTGACCACGCTGGACATTGCTGCACATCGAGCTGAGGTGAATGTTCTGCTTCTTCAAACGAGCGAACATGTGCGCGAAGCAGCACTGCGCGAGCATGGAGCCCCCAAAGGACGCAGAAAAGCTTACGGGAGAGGCGCCGATCTGATTGGTGCTAATCTCAAAGGTGCTGATCTCAGGGCCAGCAATCTACGAGGTGCCTATTTAATAGCTGCTAATCTGCGAGGAGCTGATCTGCGGAAAGCAGATCTCATCGGTGCTGATCTCAGGGACACCGACCTTCGCGGGGCGGATTTGAGCAACAGTCTGTTTCTTACTCAATTCCAAGTGAATGCCGCCAAAGGCGATAGACACACGATGCTGCCTGCATACTTAACACACCCTGCACACTTCAGTATCGAGTAGGTGTCGTGAGCGCTTTGTGGTGATTAGCTGTAAAACATGCATGTAATTCCGAGATTTCAAGTGTATATTGAAGAATAACTGGATTTTATGAAGCTAATCCAAGACAAATTCACATAAATAACCGAATACGCCGAAATTAACTACAATTTATCCAGCTAATCACTCCGAATCGTTGAAAAGGTGAAATTTAACTGTATTTTTTACAGTTAGCTCGTCAACTAAGACTATAGATATTTAAATACTAATTTTAAGCTGACTTTCAGCATTTATTCGCTATTCTTTCATAATGCCATCGTACAATGACAACGTAGATAAAACTAATAGGAGTGATACATACACGTATGAATATGAAAAAACTAGCAGGCATTTGCATCCTGATCCCCATTCTTTTGGCTGGATGCGGGAATCAATCTGACACACAAAGCGCTGCTGCAAGCACCTCCCAGCCCGGGCAGCAAACGGAGAAAGCAGCAGGGAATGGGCAACAGAACGGTCAACAAAATCGCCCTGCGATGGATCCCGCACAGAGACAACTTTTCAGTACATTCCAAATGCTGACCATGATGGATAAATCAGATGGATTGACCATCACGAAGGAGCAAGCGCAAGCTATGCTGCCTGTCGCTCAGGATATTGTCACGAAGAATGAACTCAGCGACGATAATAAAACCAAGCTGCTGGCAAATTTGACAGATGCTCAGAAAACCTTCCTAACGGATGCAGAAACGCGCATGAGCAATCGGGGTAACGGTGGCAACGGCGGTCCAAACGGCCAAGGCAATGCCGGGCAGAATGGCCAAGGACAAGGCAATCGAAATAGTGGCTCCAACGGTGATGCTAGCAAAACTCAAACGCCAAATGCTTCTGCTACGCCTAAAGCGAACACCACGGATGGGGCAGGCAGTGGACAGCGAGCAGACGGCCAAAAACCGAATGGTGCTGGCGGCGGTAATGCTGGTGGCGGAGGCCAAAATGGTGGCGGCTTCGGTGGCGGCAATCGTCCTGCAGGCGGCCAAATGGGAGACGCTGGTAAACAGTTCGTTGAACTCTTGCAAAACAAGGTGAAATAAGTCGAATATTTCCGAGGAAATGATACAGCCCTGAGTCCTATGGACTCAGGTTTTTTTGTCATTCGCTTACAGAGAATTGGGTCCTCATACATTTGGCATCTCTATCAGCTTTAACCACAGCAATTCTATCTATTAAGCATAGAATAGTTTGGTAAGTATTTCTTAGCCTGATAGGAGATGGCGAGATGATGAATAAACAACGTATCGCAGGAAAATCGAGTAGAATTGTTCGACTTCCGAGAAGTGCAGGCATCCCGAAAATGAAAGCTAATCTGATATACCTTGCTCAACTGAAGAAGCACAACAAACTAGGAAAAGGCCGCTTGTTTCCCAACCAAACAACCATCTCAATCGGTACAGATAACTCTTGGTTCAACGCTCAGGAAATTTCGCGTGAGCCAGGATGGATACCCGTGGTCAACGCCAGCTATGTTTGGCTCTCTGGCAACCTGAACAGTGAGAATGCGGTCATTTCGACACGCTTCTCGCTCTCGCAGCTAAGATCTATTCGAAGTGCTTCCCTCTTGTTATCCATTGACAACTACGCAGTTGTCATCATCAATGGTGCACCTTTGGTCTATGACGCACCACAAAACACCCCTTCTTTCTACAACACGGGGCGCAGCTTCAATATAAGACGATTTTTACGACGCGGCCGCAATGATATTGTCATCATCGCCTTCAACTTTGGTGGACCACGCAGTGTAAGCAATCCTGCCGGTGTGGCAGCAAGACTGGATATTCGCCTCAGCTCGCTACTGTAAATTTATATAAAAAGACCCCCAAACCACAATCTCTTGGTTTGGAGGTCTTTTTGCAGCTCATTGCTACGCTCTTAACGCCTGAATGACCTGCTCTGCTTTCGCTTCACCACTGGCGACCTGCTCGATGTGCTCACCGAACATATCACACATGTATACGAACAGAGTAAGAATCTCTAATACTTCATCACTCTCGAATGTACGCGAAGCTGATAGGCTGTACACATAACGATAGTGGATCTCGCCTTCTTCATTCACGCCAAAGTGACCAATTGGCAAGCGTGTATTAATTTCGAGCAAGAGCGCGGCTACCTCGTTACGAGCATCTGCTTGCAGATGAAATGGCAGTGTGCTGTATATCTGCAGAAGTTGAATCGCGACAATATCCTCATCATCCAATGGCAAAAAGCTAAAATGAAGGAAACGATCTCTTCCTTGGCTATCCTCTTGAAACCCTGCCATCAGCACATGCAGCGGGATCGCTTCGGATTTTTCTAATAGATTCGTGGCTAGCTCGGCCCCATCCAGAATCTCTTTCAATTGCCCTAGTTGCGCCAAATGGCGTGCATGTGCAAGCTCAGTTAACATATCGGTTCAATCTCCTATTCTCTCTTGCCCATTGCTTCAACAATGGCGCCCTTCAGCTTAGCTGGATCACTCTTGAATGTATTCATAGCTTGAATGCTGATACCAGCTGCTTCTACAAAACTCTCTACTTGTCTGTACCGTGTGACGACTGCTAGGTCCGTCTCAACGTAGACAGGCAGCTTACTAAACATATCAAAGATAAGATCTGTATCATGCGCACGTTTTTCAAGCTTCTTCTCGGTTGATTTATCAGCGTTAAAGACTGCCTTAGTAATTCCCCATGCGCCTGCTTTCGATGCGCGATCACGCCCAGCTTGCTTCAGTGTTCTCGCAATTGGCATAGCTGCACCAATACCTGAAGCAACAATTTTCAGCGGCGTACCTACTTGAGCACCTACCCCTGTGAGTGTCGCGATATCACCAGCAATCTTCACAAGCTCAAGCCCAATTTGAATAGCTCCTCGGTCTGTCCGCTTCACGTTAATATTTTTCATTTCTTTCGCTAATTCATATTGCGCGATTTCATCGAGTTGCTGATTAGCCGCTGCTACTTTAACTGGATCACCTGTCGCAATATCATTGTTCAACTGAAGTTTTTTCGCAGCTAGCTTCGCTTTGTCTACTCCTGCATTTCGAGTATACCAGCGTTTTTCTTTGAGAATATCAGCATACTCTGTTTTGCCTTTAAAATCACGTTTCATCGTCGTCATAGCTCTGCGATTTAAGCCAGCCTTGATTACGTCAATCGTTTTCATGGCAATTTTCACACCACTTACAGCAATGCTGACGCCTGGTATTACGCTTAGCAAGCTAGCCGTGCTCGTCTCCATGATTTCCATGATGCCTTTCGCCACTTTGACACCAGATTGCGCAGCTTGGACCGCGTTACTAATGATCTCGAGAACGCCCTTTGCTTTTTCACCTTTATCAAGGCCGCCATTTTCGGAGTACTTACTGTACATTTCGTAAATGGCTTTGACAGCCATAATCGTATTTTTTACTGCGGAGATCGCTTCGGCTACGGTACCCGTATAATCACTGGCAGAGGAAGAATTGCCAATTCCTTTGGTATGCCCTGTTGATTTGGCAGCCTTATCCACTAAACCAGTTCCGCCACTGACCATTTTACCGGTTGATTCGACAATTGACGATCCTGTGCCTGCATACTGCCAACGTTTGTTATGCCCCGTTCGGTTCATATCTCCTGAAACAGAAAGCGTCTCTCGAATAGCGCTCATGATTTGGAAAGGCCCGCTCACAAGATCTGCAGTAGATGCTACTGCACCCATCGTAGCTGACTGCTGAGCCGTTCCTTCATCTTTCGTTTTATCGTAGGATTCTTTAAAATCATCGGAACGTTTACCGAAGCTGTCGGAGAAAGTTCCGCCAACGCCTGAAGTCATGTCTGCATTATCCTTGGTATCGTCACCGGTCGGATGCAAAGTAGAAGCAGAAGGCACAATTGGGGTCACCACAGTTGGAGCTGGTGTTTGAGTAGTCCCCGTTGGTGCAACCACCGTTGTTGGCGTTGGTGTCTGAGTAGTTCCCGTTGGCGCAACCACCGTTGTTGGCGTTGGTGTCTGAGTAGTTCCCGTTGGCGCAACCACCGTTGTTGGCGTTGGTGTCTGGCTCGTTCCCGTTGGTGCAACCACCGTTGTTGGCGTTGGTGTCTGGGTCGTTCCCGTTGGCGCAACCACCGTTGTTGGCGTTGATGTCTGGGTCGTTGCCTGCGGTTGCGGTGCTACCGTAGTAGGCGTAGGTGACATAGGCCTTGGCGGGAGGGCTGTACCTGACCTGCGGCGATGGAAGGCCACTGTCGGTGCCACGGTGGGCACTGGCACTGGCACTGGTGCCACCGTATTATTACGCTGAATGAGCTGATTCGCATAAGCCTGTGTTGCACGGTTACCGACCGTACGCTGCATCTGCATAAAGATGTTTGTCCCCATAGGTGACATTTGCGTGGCACTCGTACTTGTCGGAGCCGATAGCGATTGCTGCGTTTGCTGATGCGAGGGGCTCACTGGTTTGGTCTGGCCTTGTTTTCCTTGGGGCATCTCTACTAAGCTCCTTCATGTTATATATTCTTGCTTGATTGCTTTACTTACCGCCTCGCTGTTGAACAACATGGGTTAATTCATGACCAAGCAGTTCTTGCCCCTCGCGTGAATCTGGATTGTATCGGCCTTCCCTGAAGAACACATCATTTCCCGTAGCAAAAGCTTCCGCGCCTAAAGATCTATTAATCTTCGATGACTCTGAATCATTATGTATATTTACGTTGCTGAAATCAGTCTTGAACGCCGACTCCATCTTCGCTTGAATGCTTGAATCCATTTTACTGCCGCTGCCTTGTTTCGCTTTAATCTGCGATTCAATCCCTTCACCGGCTTCAAAGCCCCCTTCGGACGACGACTTCATCTGCAGCTCTTCGTCTTCCGACTCGCCGCCTTCGGACCGCTGAATCAACTCGGAGGATGGCTTCATCTGCAACTCCTCGTCTTCTGACTCGCCGCCTTCTGAACGCTGAATCGACTCGGAGGATGGCTTCATCTGCAGCTCCTCATCTTCTGACTCGCCGCCTTCGGACCGCTGAATCGACTCGGAGGATGGCTTCATCTGCAACTCCTCGTCTTCTGACTCGCCGCCTTCTGAGCGCTGAATCGACTCGGAGGATGGCTTCATCTGCAGCTCTTCGTCTTCCGACTCGCCGCCTTCTGAGCGCTGAATCGACTCGGAGGATGGCTTCATCTGTAGCTCCTCATCTTCCGACTCGCCGCCTTCT
This sequence comes from Paenibacillus qinlingensis, assembly GCF_013204845.1. Taxonomy (GTDB): domain Bacteria; phylum Bacillota; class Bacilli; order Paenibacillales; family NBRC-103111; genus Paenibacillus_E; species Paenibacillus_E qinlingensis. The sequence goes on along the minus strand of NZ_JABMKY010000021.1, from coordinate 113,449 downwards.
GAGCGCTGAACATCTGGTTTTGAAGTGCCGCCGCTCTCCGAAGCAGCAATATGGTCCGCTGCTTGTTTCCCCATCTGATCTGCTTCCTGTTCATACGCATCACCAGCTGGCCCAACGGTCATTTTGGTCTGAATATTCAACATATTGCCCACAGCGCGATTGCCGATTGCGCGTTGAATGTTCATCAGATCGGAGGATACGGGAGAATTGCTTTTATTACTTTTCTGATTCGTATGCAAAGAAGAATCTGGTTGCCGGTTAATATGGGATTTTTGCATGGCATAACCCTCCTAGCGAGCTTTTGATGGATCCATTTATTCAACCCTGATTTGCACTTCTACATGTCCGTTCCGTTAGTAGCAAGAAGTCTGTCAATTAACTATATTATCACAACGCTATAAAGCGGAGTTTACTATGGGATTGCATTGCGATCTATAATGAGCACAGCAATATCATCGGATTGCACGGCACCATCAGCGAACAAATCTACATCTTGCACCATTTGACTAAGCAATTGCTCAGGCTTGCTTGCTTGCTCCTTAACCAATACATCCTTAAGGCGGATAAAGCCATATTGGTTCTGAAGTTGATCTTCAGCCTCCGTAATACCATCCGTAAACACAATAATGCGATCTCCTAGATCTAACATGACCTCATTATCCATATATAGCATGTCGTCCATAACGCCAAGAGGGAGTCCTTTTTTTCCTTTCAGCAGCTCCACTTCACCATTAGCTCTCACGATGTAAGGCGGACAATGACCGCCGTCACTATACAAAAGCTGACCTGTCTCTACGTTTAATACACCGCAAAATATCGTCGCAAACATAGTCGAATCATCCTTATAGAGCTCTTCATTGACAGCCGTCAGCAACTCACCTGGCGTCAACGCCACGGACATCTTTCCTTTGAGCAGCGTCATGGTCACCGCCATGAATAGAGCGGCTGGAATTCCTTTGTCAGAGACATCGCCAAGTACGAAAAACAACCGATTCTCGTCGATACGAAAATAATCATAGAAATCTCCGCCTACCTCGCGTGCGGGTCGAATAGTCGCGTGCGCCTCCGCTTGAATACGAAGAAGCCCCTCATCGCCCACCGTTTCACCCTCAGCATCTGCAGCACGACTCTGCAAACTTAAGCTCTTTCGAGGAAGAAATCCCATTTGAATATCCGTTGCGATACGCAGTTCACTTTCCATGCGTTCCTTAGCTGCTGTCGTGACTTTCAATGCATGTACCGACTTCTCGAGTGCATCGTACAGCATGGCATTTTCTAGCGAAGCCGCTGTTGGCGAAGCGATCGATTCCAGCAACTGCAAATCTCGATCCGTGAACGGTGCATCGCCCCGTTTATTCAACACTTGCAGCACACCAATGATTTTCCCCTTACTGACAAGAGGAACACAGAGCATGTTGCGGGTTGGATAATCGACGCGTTTCGCGACCTTGGACGACCAGCGTTCATCTCGCGCAGCATCGTCAATCTTGACCGACTTCCCTGTCTGAGCGACCCAGCCTGCGATGCCTTCACCGATCTTGAGGCGGATTTCACGTACCTCATCACCTTTGGCCCCAAGCGCAAGATCAAAAAACAATTCGCCCTTTTCCTCATCAACCAAAATAACGGACGAAGCCTCCGCGTTCATGATGCGGGAAGAGGTTTCCATGATTTTGACTAACAAATCCTGTTTGCGAATCGTCGAGTTCACTTCCAAACTCACATCAAAAAGCTGCATTGTCCGCTCAAGCTCCTGCTCTGCTGCTTGACGTTTTCGATTCCCGAGCTGCCACTGGATGACAGCCACAAGACACAGGATAACAAGCACACCTACGACTATTTCCATCCAGCTCAACTCCTTTGTATCTCAAGTAATTAGCCTTTATTTAATGGCATTAACCGCTTCATCTTCCGTGTCATATAGCTTGAAAATGCTGCTAAATCCCGACATATCAAAAACTTCCTTCACTTGCTCATTCATACGAGCTAGCGCAAGCTTACCTTGAATGACCTTGACCATTTTGGCAGCGGATAGCAAGCTTCTTAGTCCTGCACTGCTGACATAATCCAGTCCTTGCAGATTAAATACGAACTTGCCCTTACCTTGCTCCACCAGTTTAGCAAATGCCGATTCCAGGCTTGCTGATGTATTCCCATCCAATCTGCCTTGTAGACTCACTAGCACAATGTCCCCTTGTAACTGCTCGGTAATAATCATGAAACGCCCTCCTCTTGGATCCGATTTTTTTTCATAAGTAGCACATTCTCCCCATTCAAACGCTCATATCGAAGTTCGTCCATAACTTGCCTGACAAAATGGATACCCAGCCCGCCAATCCCGCGCTCTTCGATGCTCTGATCGGTGCGAGGGGTGGCTTTGAGCAGTGGATTGAAAGGAATTCCCTGATCGCTCAGGCACAGCTCCCAACCATCTTGCGTTTGCCCAACATCAAGGCGAATCGTGTGCATCCCATAAGGAGCAGATGGGTAACCGTATAAAATAATGTTGGTTATGAGCTCATCGCAGACTAAATTAATTTGAAACAGAGACTTCTCATCCATGCCGAGGGACCCTGATAAGCCTTGGATAAAGGCTGCTAGACGCTCTAGCTCTTGTAAATCGTTGCGCAATACGATGGACTCAATACCCAAGGACAATCACTCCTACGACATTTTCAACAGCATGTTTTCAAGCAATCGTACTCTTGCACTTGAGGCATGAAGCATCCCGATCCCGATCTCCGGGTATAACCTCACTAAGCGAGACAAGCTCTCTCCCTGCAAGGTAAGGACACGCACCTCATCAAAAATGACCTGTGCGGTAACCGATGACGGGGAGCCATCTAACGCAGTCGTTTCACCAACCGCTTGCTTTGGTCCCAAAACTCCAATTGTCGATGTCTCTCCCACACCTGTCTCATTGCTTAATTCAACATGCCCCTCAATAAGGAGATACATGGCTGCGTTCGATTCTCCCCGCCGTAATAAGTAGGTTAAATCCTCATGCACTTCTTCCGTCGCAATACCCGCAATTAACCCTAACTCATCGACGGACAAATCCGCGAATAAGCTCACTTGCTTCAAGAAAATAACTTTATCCAGCATCGTTAGAAATTTGCGTTCTTCTTTCATATCTGCACGCTCCAATGCGCTTAGTGCGTAGATGGAAATATCCTTAAGCCAGCTATCTGACCATGTTGTAGCCTCTTGAAGCAGCCCCAGCGGCTGTAATTCCTCCATGACAACTGTCACGCCTTGTTGCTTTAACTGGTCTAATAAGGCATAGGCCAATTTACGATCGCCTAGCCCCTCCGCAAGGACCTCTAACCCGTTCTCACGAAGTTCAATGTTCTCGTCTTGAATGGCTTCACGCAGTGTCATAATGATTCGCTCATCGACAAGCTTAGCCATAACAGCCCATGCTCCATCAATAAGTGCCTCATGCAGCTCTCCACATCGTTCCTTCGCCAATTCTGCTAGACCTCTCAAGCCAAGCTTCTCTAGCGCAGCAGGCAATGCACGTTCTTGCGTCGAGGCTTGCAGACGCTGCGCACATAGCTCAACGAGCAGTGAATGCAATCTGCCTTCATCCAATAGCTCAGCAAGTGTGGTTATAACGGCATTCCAAATGAATGGATTCGGATGGTGACTATACTCGAGCAACGTCGGCAGTGCTTTATCACCCATATCCACAAAAGCTTGCAGAATCGCTTTGCGCAACTCTTGATCCGCCATGGACACCATACCCAGCATGATTGGAATACTTTCCACATGCTGAAGCTTGCCGATACAATGTGCAGCTGCTACCTTCACAGCTGGACGCTCCTCATCGAGTAAAGAAACGACCCAAGCTGCGTACGTATGCAGTTTCAAATCAGCGACAGTATGGCAGCCATAAACGGCCCATTCGCCGCCGGTATCTAGCATTTTGATAATAGCTTCGTCGCATGCCGCGTAGCTTTCTTCGCTTTCTAGGGCATACAAGGCTTTGACACCTTCATGCACGACCTTTGGATGCGTATCCAACAGCTTCACACGGATAAAGAAATGAGACTGACTTTTCAGATGAGAAGCCTTTGATATCAACTTCACGCACTCCGCACGAACCTCTGGATCCTCATCTTCCAGGAATGATGCGACCTGCACGAGGTCTTGAATCGTGGCACCTTGCAAGTTCATCGCACGTAATACCGCAATGCGAATCCGCGAGCTCTCTTCCCCAATCATTTGGATCAAATGCGGCAAAAACGCGGAATCTTTGGCTTTTCCAATAATTTCAAGTGCTAGCTCTCGCACGTAATCATTGGGATGCTTCAGATAGGCTAGAATAGCCGATAAGGCTTTGGAACTGCGAATGCCCCCGATAAATGAGCTCGCAATTTCGGATAAATCCCCGTGTAGGGATTGAACGCTTTTGACCAACTCACGAATATATAGATTCCGACCAAACCACGCCACAACGACTAGAATTCCCGCTATCACCACACCTAGCCAGGCCAGAGGCGACAATTGTATGAGACCAAAGGAATACAGCATAGAGAAGAGCGAACCAATCAGAATACCGCCCGAGGCTGCAACCCCTTGCGCGAAATAACGATAGCCATCCCTTTTGGAGATTGGCATCATTTTGAAGAAAAGCTGGTAACAAGGCTCTGCAATGTAGTACAGCAAAATATAAAATACCGCATACGATCCAGAAACCATGACCAATCCAAGCGACTGATTCATGAATAACGCTGTGAGGCCAAAGCCGCCAAAGAAGATGATCGTGATGCCTAATAGCATATTACTGGCGCCTAACCAGTTCATTAAGCGGGTAGATACCGTTTGTAACAATAAGCAGAACGTAAATTGAATTGCTGTGATTAAGCCATAGAACGAGGTCAAATCACCCTCATTAGAGAACTTATATTCCGCAGCCGTGAAATATTGATACTCCATCATAAAATAAACTGCCGGCATTAGTGTCATCAGGGCAACCGCACACAGAAGGAAGGGACTTCGCAGCATCTGTTTCGCATAGTAGCTTGAAGTTGGCTGTTTCTCTTCGTTAACAGTGAGGGATACGGACTGCACTTTATGCAGTCTCTTATCTTCCTTCAAGGTGAGCGGAACTAAATATCGCATGAGCGCTCTCCGGAAGAAGACGAAACCGAATACCATAAGAATTGGGGCGAGTGCATACACGGCTTCCGTGCCAAGCAGTTTGCCTAGCTGATGGGCCAACAAGCCTGCGGTAATGCCACCCGTCGTGGTAGCAGCGATGAAAACGGGCATAAGTCGCTTCGCCTGTTGAGTAGGACACAAGTCAAACGCTGTACTCCACAGGAGCAAGGTTAGCTGCCTTACAACAAAGTTAGAAGAGAGAAAAAGAATTGGATAGTAGTATCGATAGTCGATGCCGCCTAGCTTAAATCCCAGGAGCACAACGCCGTTCAAGAAGAGAAGTCCCATCATAATGAGATAGAGCGTCGTCATCATCTTAGCCTTCGGCAGTCGGTTCGCCAGTTTGGCCAGGAGCCAGCCTTCGAGCGGCATGATAGCAGCTTCAACCATATAAATATAGGGCAAATATTGCACGCCGAAGCGCTGATTAAAAAGTGCCATGAACGCCGTGTAATTTAAGGATTCCGCAATTCCGCTAAAGTAAAAGATCGGCAGCATCATCCAAAGCTTACGACTGTCTTCTGTGCGCAGCCCTATCCACCCTTTTAAGGTTCCTTGCATATCATCAGGTCCAATCTATTAGTCTATCTGTCAAGGGGACAGTGGTTTATAAAACGCGAGCCTAGCTTCACCTTCATAATAATAATTCGGATACGTACCAATTAAATCGAAACCATTAGCTTTGAACATCTTTTGAATGGGGAGATATTCCGGCAAATCACATGTGTACGTTAAAATGTAACGCCCTTCTGCAGAACGGGCAAACGTTTCTAAAGCTTGGAATAACACCTTCGCAAATCCATGTCGTCGATATTCGCGATGAACAGCTAAGTAATCCCAGAGAAACCCACCGGACTGATGCTCATTTTCTTTGCAGCTCGTCACGGCGATAATGTCACCTGTTTCATTCTCTATGTACCAATGCCGGTGATTACGCTGCGTTAAACTAAGCATTGGCGCATGACGGAAATGATCCAACTCACCTGGTGTATGACGTTGATCGTCGAAAGAAACAGGTGATAAGTAGAAATCTGTAATCCGTAACGCATCTTTCTCATTTGTTAATTCATGCACAGTCCAATTACTTACCTGCATCTCACAATCTCCTTAACGTTTTCGAAAGAAAACTAGCTTCGTAAGTTTCGTAAGCATCATCTTAAGAAACAGATAATGTACCATTCCATTCACCAGTCGTGCCTTTTTGGAAATACTCATCACACATATAGAAATACAATTGAGCCGCTTTATCTTGACGATTCTGTTTAATAACCATTAAGAACGCTTCGCGTGCATCATAGAACCGTCCAACCTGATAATACGTAACAGCTTGCTCGAACAAAGCTTTGGTCTTCTCTTTTAAAGCGCGAATCGTTTCTGCATCACCTTGATAAACATCGAACAAGTGAAGAGGCTCTTTGACACCATCCACTTGGATCAAACCAAGATCTCGATAAAGGAAGTCCTTAGGCTTTACCAAGGTATTTATCACAGAATCCGTGATTAGAATGGATGATCCCAGCGGCTCCGTCATCTTCTCCAGCATGGTCGCTAGATTTACTCCATCAGAGATAACATTACCTTCCAAACGCTGTTCCTCTCCAATGATACCCAGGCGAAGCGGTCCTTTATGTAGACCGATTCCGAAATCTAGCGGCGAATAACCTACGCTTAATCTATGCGAGTTGTAGATATCTAGCTCCTTCCGCATCTCCACACAAGCGAACAGCGCTTCATCCGTCTGATTTGGGAATAGAGCCATGAAACCCGCACCCAAGTACTTATTCATAAGCCCTTCATGCTTGCGGACATATGGACCGAATCGTTTGAGGAAAGAATTTACGAAATTAAAGTTTTCCTCTGGCGAAAGCCTTTTGGATAATTGATAGAATCCTCGGATGTTAAAAATGAGAATGGACATGTGCTGTTCCACTTGATCCCCAAGCTCGACATCCAGAATACTCTCTTTGTTCAAGAACCGCAGAAACTGCTGCGGAACGAATCGATAGTAGGATTGACTGAAATTCTCAACCTTGGTGATATAGTCTCGAATACGCGCAGCCATGATGTTCACACTGTCGCCAAGGTCTGACACTTCATCCCGTGTATTAATTTTCACAACGGTATCCCAATTTCCTTTGGCAATTTCACCTACGCTATTGCGCAGCTTTCGAATGGAAGAGAGAAGCACATAGGTCATGAACACAAGCACGAGCAGTAAGCCTACCGAGATAAAAGCAATATTGCGAATGATTGAGTTGAGGACGGATTGACGATGCTTCAGCAAACCATCCAGGTTTTTACTCGTTTCGAAAACACCGACAATTTTACCCGCTGAATTAAAAATAGGTGCAATGGCATAGCGCCATTCTCCAGAGAAATCTTCCCATTGACCTGTTGCTGGCTTGCCTTCTAATACAACCTGTTGATTCTCAGGCGTTTGTTGAAATGGATTAAACATATGCATGCCGTCATCATCTTCCAGAATGCGATAAATAACGCCATTTTCATACTTGTATACAGCCTTGTAAAAGCCTTGATTATCATCTCGTGCATTGTTCTCGAAAACAGATTGAATCTTCTTGCGGAATGATTGATAGGTAGTACCACCATAATCCAAGGGAGACGTGAGGCTTTCCAATTTGTCACCATCTACAAGGTTTTGTCCGTTTCTGGCCAGTAAAATCAGCTCACTGAACGTCTCTTCTTCCATTTTCTTAGAGAAACTGTTGTAAATGACGGTAGAGAGTAGAATCATGGAGAAAGCAATTACAGGAATGAGAATGAAAATTTGCTTCACCATAAGCGGCAAGCGTCTTTTCAGTAGGTTAACAAATACGATTTTGATGGCATATAGAACCAACAAAATGAATACTATGGCAATCGACCATACGAGGATTGCATGGTTTTGAGCAGACCGACTAAATTGCGCTTCAATTAGAGAAGGCGTAATCGTACCATCGGGGAGTAGGCGATTAATTTGAGCGGACTCTACGATAATAAGACTGCCATCGGGACCAATACTGCTCGTAGTCGCGTCAAAAGCAAGCTCCACACCGCTCGCTTTGGCCTTCTCATCGTTAACAATCCCCTCCAATACATAAGGTTGTTTCGGATCTAGTCTTGTAATCATACGCGAGTTAAAATCAATGAAAATCAACCGTCCCTGGTGATCCAAATGCAGGCTCTCTGGGAAATTGCGTTGTGTGCGGTTTACTCCAGCAAGCGGATAAACCAACTCGGAGCGTCCATCGGTCCCAACACGATAAATTTCACCGCTACGCGTGGAATAGTAAATTTCACCCGGTTTAAATCCGTCTGCTTCTGACACGTATTTGTTAGCTGGAAGCGTAATTGAATACGTTAATTTAGGCTCAGTGGTTGTCGAGTTGCCAACTGGTGTTTCGTATAAGGATAACTTCTTCACTTCATCATTGAAAAAATACACCATCCCCTCATGCACTTGCACATTGCGTAAGGAGCCAAGTCGGTATCTCTTCGTCTGAGCATCACCATATTCCTGAGTGAATAGGCTGCGATCAAATTCACCGTTTGGTTTATAGCGCACAATTTGTTCGGATTTGACAGCAATTCCATACGGATCTAATAACGTACGAATCGTATATAAATATCCCTGATCATCTACCGCCATATCGTTAAAACGATAGACTTCGCCATTCTTCCCCGTTTCACTAGTAATGGAGAATTGAAGAATACCTTGGGCATCCAGTTTATGTATCGTTTTCTTGGCGTTATCGATGACGAATAAGTTATTCTGCGAGTCTGAGATGGCCTTCGATAAACCGTCGAAAGGCATGCTCTTTTTCCATGGCCACAGCTGGATACTATCTTGGTGTGTGCCCAGGTAAGTACCTGCGGCACCCAGTAGCAGCAAGACGAGCAGCAATGCCGCAATCGATTTCTTCATCGCTTGTATCTCCTCTTAATTTGTAATCTGAATGATTTGCATGGCTGCGTTCCAGTCGACACCTAGGCCTAATGACTCGGAAATGAATCTTAATGGCACATAAGTCCTACCATCTAGCAGCAGGGATGGTCCATCGATCACGATAGGCTGTCCATCTATGTAAGCAGTCTCTTGATTAATAGAGCTTGTAATGGTTGTATATTCCGTGCTTACCGTGACTGTAAAGCTCTCCGGGTCCCAATCTACCGCCGCTCCAAACGATTCAGAAACGGATCTAATAGGTAAATAGGCTTGCCCATTTATTATAACAGGCGGAGCGGCAAATTTGATAGAAATATTGGAAGAAAGCACGTTTTCTGCCGAAAGAGGTTGAATCGTGACAGGAACCTCAGCAAGATCAGCAGAAGCAGGGATGGAAGTAATGCTCGCCAAACTATCTGCAACCTCTGCAAGTTCTTGCAGCTCCTCTGGCGCATACTTCAACTTCTCCTGAAGCTGCAGTTCGCCCAGCAGCTTTTCGATCTGCTGATTTAATGCTGCTTGAACGGCTACGTTAGCCAGCAGCTCGGAAAGTAGTGCCTGCACGCCGTCCAGCTTCGCGAACAGCGCGGCCTTCTGCGTCGACAGCTTCGCTGCGTCGACGGCCTCGATCGAGCGGGTCAGCGTCGCCACCCGCTCCGTGTCCTGCTGCGCCTGCGCTGCGCTCAGCGCAGTCTGCAGTTTCTGCTTCGCTGCTGCGAGCGAAGCCAGACCCTCGGATGCGCCTGACTCCGCATCCGCGAGCTGCGCCTGCGTCGCGAGAAGCTGCTGCAGCATGGCTGCAGCGGCTTCCGGCTCGCCGGCGGCGAGGGCTTGCTCCAGCTTCTGCTGCTGGAGCGCAGCTTGAGAGGCCAGCTGATCTTCGCTGGCCTGGCCATCAGTGGTGGCGGGGGTACCGTCGCCGCCATTGCCTGTAGAGCCATCGCCCGGCTCAGCCGGCGATGCTTCCTCGGACAGCGCTGCGATCAGCGCGTCCGGGTTGTTCACGAGCGCCATCTTCGCGAGCGCAGCTTTGGTGTCGCCTTTGATCAGCGCCTCTAGCATACCGAGCTGAGCTTGCGCGTCCTTGATCTGCACAGCGAGATCGGCGATCTCGCTCAGCTTCATGGCAGCAACTGCGGTAGTTTTGGCGACTTCTAGTTTCTCGATGTCTTGTTTTAGTGTATCGATCTTTCCTTGAAGCTGCTCAGGCGTCTCCAGAGAAGCAATCGTGCCTGGCGCCTTGATCTCAATGGTCACCTTGATCGCATCCACAGCTTTTTGGGATAGAATGACAGAGCTTGGCGGGTCTGTTAGTACGTTAGGATCTAAGATATCATCCATACCCATCCATGGAGCGCCTGGCTTATCCGATTGATATACCATCCCTTGCCCTGAAGTCGCCATTGTAGCGGTTGCCGCATTAAAAGCCTCAGGCGTCAACGCTTCTAGCTTCACTTTGTACGATCCGATAATGATCGTTCCTAAGCCTTCGTCCTCACCGCCAGAACCTTCACCTTGCCCAGCATTCTCGGCGTTGTCATCTGTTCCGCTCTCATCTCCGTCACCGTTACCAGTGCCTGCATTTCCATTAGCAGAGCCAGAGCCACCGCCATTGGCGCCACCAGTACCAGTACTTCCTTTGCCACCATTATTTTCATTAGCACCAGCATTTCCTTGAGTTCCGCTGTTGCTTGTGTTTCCTGTGTTTCCGTTATTCCCGTTGTTTCCAGTACTGCCATCGCTTCCTGTTTGTCCATCCGTACCAGCACTCCCGCTTGCATCTCCCGAAGCCGCGCCGTTCTCAGTGCTAGCTGCAACTAACTGCCCTGTACTTCCTTTTCCATCGAGCGGCAGCGTCTGAATGACTTTCCCTTTTTTATAGAGCACGACCTTAAGCTGGTCAATTTGACTGAATTTTAGCGTTAGATTCCGCAACGGCTTATTGACTTTGGTTCGCTTTCCAACACGTTTACCATCTGTGGTAAATACGGCGTAGTCCGTTGCACCCAGTTTCTTGCTTACATTTATACTGAAATCGCTAAGCAGCTGTCCAACCGCTGGTTTCAGCTTCCAAGTACCCAATGGAGCTCTCGGTTTCTGCGGTTTCATCGGCGTCAATCCATCATCGAGATCCCGATACGGCAGTATCCCTTCGCGAAGCGTACGATTCACAGCTCCACCCGTTCCTTGATCGAGCTTTCCTAGCGCCATTTTATAGGCAATTTGTGCAGCCACAATTTGTTGATCCGCCTGATCAACCGCATCTTTATAAGCTTGAAGCTCCTCTGATTTCATCAAGCTCAGCTTCACCTTTTGGTTCGCCTTCGCTAAATTGGTTGTCGCATTATCCTTATCACGCAATGCTTGCGCATAAGCTTCTTCCGCTCCCTTGCCTTCCAAGAAAGATTGCCGTACAGCTGCAATGACAGCATTTCGGCTTTCTTTTTCCTGCAGTTGAACCTTGTTCTGCTCCATGGTTGCAAGTGGCAACGCATTCGTCAAGTCATCCAAATAACGCAGTCCATCAAATTCACCTTGCAGCAGCGATTTTGGAATAGGAATGAACCCGAGCAGCATAAAAAATCCCTGCCAATCCTCTTTCACCCGCCCAAGTGTTTCCTCATAGCTTGCTTGAAAAAGATCCATATCAATTTCTTGCTCTTTAAATAATCCATCCATCACCCTCATGCGGGCTGGGCCAAATTTACTGCTATATAAATTACGTGTCGTATTCAGCTTTTCATCCGCTAAACGACGAGCCTCCGTATCTCTTAACAAGCTTACTGTTGTTTTCTGTCCCATCGCTAGAAAGGTAGGAAGCATTTTCTCATTCAAATCCGCGTAATCCGGCTGAAACGAAAGTTCCACTTTATTTTCCATATCGAGCCCCAGTAATTTACCTAGTGCTAACCGACTAGACTTCGCCGTCAACTGCGCTTGTTTGTAGTCCGAAGTTGCCTTCTCCAGCGCTTTGTCCACTTTGTCTTGTTCAGCCCCATCTGCGAGACCGAATTTCCTTTTCTTCAGTACCGTGTCTAAGGATGTTTTTGCTTCCTCAACTTTCTTTCGAGCACGCTCCTCAGCCACTGCATCTTGATACGCAGTTAAATAACTTTTCTCAATTTCATATCGAGCTGAATCCCCTTGCTGACGCAAGGTTTCCTGAGCCAAATACAACTGAGATCTAGCATCTGGCACTTTCATTCGCGTTCCAATATCTTGGCTTAAATTACGAGGCCTGGCGAACAAACCAGCAGCTTTGGCTTCCTCATTGTTAACTGTGTGCTGCGCTTGTTCCAGCTCGATTCTCTTCTTCAAAACATCCGTTCTGGCATCGCGCAGCTGAGTACTCTTCTGAAGCCCTTGTTTAATCGCTTCCCCCATGGTCAATGCTTTCACTCCAGCAGCTTCCACCCGAGCACTTGCCGTCAGGATTGAGGAGGTTGCAAGTATGCCTACAAGCCCTATTTTCACCATATTCAAACCAATCAGAACAAACCCCTCCGCTCACGTACTTCTCTCTCTTTATAGTACAATATCTCTACCACTCACGCATCCATTCTTTGGAGAAAAATAGCGAAATCTAGCGAATATAGGATTAGATTGCCGCATATAACCTTTTCTAGTAGTATAAAAGATAGATGACAGCATATTTTGCCGAATTATTGCACGGGAAATAATTTCAAGGAAGGGGCTTGAATCATGGGGAATATCGTATGCGGCGGCGCGATGCTGCAATGCACGTTCGGTGCTGCACCCAGTTCGCTAATGGTGCTTCCTGCGAATATGGTCATGACCGCAATGCCTATTGCCAATATTATGGATAATAAGCCCATGGTGAATATACTGCCGTTTGGTATGTGTAATTCCCCATCCAATCCGATGGTTGCAGCGGCAACAGCTGCGGCTCTTGGCGTTTTGACACCGATGCCCTGCATCCCCGTCACAGCTGCGCCTTGGGCACCCGGAGCTCCGACTGTCCTTGTCGCGAATATGCCCGCGCTTAACAATAGTTCCAAATGCATGTGTAACTGGGGCGGTGTTATTTCCGTTCAACAACCTGGTCAGATGACGATTCAGGTCCCATAAATTTTTCTTTTTACAGTTGAAATAAGGAGTGAGAGCATTGGAGCCGATTAAAACGATTGAGAAAGTGCTGAAGCCTATCGTAGCACCTTTCATCGGGCATATTATGAAGGCCATCCTAACCGTAGGAAGGCTGCCTAAGCTAGCGATTATTAAGTTTCAACAAATGATGCGAACCATGTTACAAACGCGTGAATCCTCATTGAAAAACTACGTTTTGATCGGCTCCTACTACATCTCCAAAAGACTGCTAATTTTCATCCTATTATTCCTGCTCGTTCTAGCTTTCTTCATCTTCATACGCCCGCCTGCAATCGTAAACAAATGGCTTAACCGTGTCCCCGTACTTCAAGAAAACTCACCTAAACTGGGCAGCTTTTCAGGGAATGGTAAAATCGTTGCCGATCCCAAAAAAGATAAAAAAGAAGCTCGCTATGTTGGTGATTTGGTAGATGGTCTTTATTCGGGTAAAGGTAAGCTTTACCATGACAACGGCGTCCTCGCGTACGAGGGTGATTATGAAAAAGGTCTGAGAAATGGAAACGGCGCGCTCTATGATGAGCAAGGACACCTGATTTATAAAGGCGCCTTCACAGCCGATGTCTATAATGGCGCTGGCGCCATGTACGATGAAAAGCAGAGAGTCATCTATACCGGCGAGTTTCAAAATGGCAAATTCGGCGGGGCTGGCAAGTTGTATGTACCCAGTGGTGACTTGCTCTATGAAGGAGCCTTCAATGGCGGCATGTATAATGGCGCTGGCAAGCTCTTTTCCTCGGGAGGAATCACCCAATATGAAGGAGAATTTTCCGCAAGTTTGTATAATGGGGCTGGCAAGCTTTTTGATTCGAAGGGCATTCTCTTGTATGAAGGCGGCTTCAAAAACGGCAGCTACTCAGGTGAAGGCACGGAGTTCTACCCTAGCGGCATGATGAAGTATAAAGGCCAATTCCTTGTAGGTTTGTATAATGGCGAGGGCACCTCTTTCGATGAAAAAGGTGTACCGCGCCTCAAAGGCGCGTTCCAGAGCGGCGCCCTGACCGGCGTCGGGGAAGCCTATGACGAGTTAGGCAAACTCGTCTACAAAGGGGATTTCAAGGCCAGCGTCTACGACGGCCTTGGTACGTTGTTTGACGCAGACGGTGCGCCGCTGCTGCGGAGTTTCTGGGCAGGCGGCGCCGTCAGCCTGCAGGGCTTTATCGGTTTGTCCAGCAAGAAAGTCGAAGACTTGCTGGGCAAACCGGCGGAAGTGACGCTGCAGGATGACAGCGTCATGCTCGCGGGGCAGGAGGCGGCGGTCGCAGACGCCTCCGGTGTTGCGCCGGCTGCCGACGCGGCAGGCGCGGGGGCTGCCGACGCGGCAGGCGCGGGGGCTGGGGCAGCAGCGGGTGTGAAGCTGCTGCTGAGCTACCCGGCCTACCAGCTGTCGCTGCTGGTAGAGCCGTCGAAGACCAACCCGAAGGAAGCGGTGGTCACATCACTTAGCATTTGGGGCTCGAAGCCTCTAGCGCTGCTGCAGCCAGGCATCGAAACGTTCAAGAAGCTGAACGAGCCGAACGATGCAGGCTACAGCATTATGGAACTGGAAGTTGGCGCAGGTGCTGGCGCGTACAAGAATAGTTACTTTAAGGGTGATTATCTATTCACCTTCACCCATTTCAATAGAACCAAAGAAGCTCACCTGTTGCAGGTGAGCTCGACCAAATAACCGGCTACTTCGTTGCTTTAACTGGAAATAGTACAGCTATTTAAGCCAAGTTTCTTCGAAAACTCGATATAACTGGAAAATATGTAGTTAAAGCTACTTCTTTTGTTCCACTTGGCTAGAATGCATGAAATTAACTGTAGGTTTTCCATCAAATGAGCGCTTGATCGGAAAATCTCGTAAAATAACTGTACAAAATCCATCTATTTGCCTGGAACACACGGCTCGGAGTTACTTTTCGGTGACCAGGGGGCTGAGACGGCAGATTTTAGGTGACTCCACTCAGCAGTTTGTTCATTTTGGGTAATTTGGCTGTTGAGACGAGTATGTTTATTAAGACTAGACAAAATAAAAGCCTCTGGCCATGATTTCCGTGGCCGAGGCTTCTTTCATGCTATGAACCTTCCCGAAATTCTTGCAAGATTCTGCTGGCTTCATTGCGGTCTTCAACCTGCAATTTATTTAAAATCATAGAAACGTAGTTGGCAACGGTTTTGGCACTAATCGTTAGATGTGCCCCGATCTGGGCATTGGTATGGCCTTCAGCCATCCGCTCCAAAATCTCCATTTCACGTTTGGACAGCTCAGATAGTGCTGGATGCTCCGATGGATTGCGTGTTCTTGGTTCGGAGAAGAAATGCATCATCCGTGCCGCAATATCAGAACTGAACACGGCGCCTCCATTGCCAACCATGCGAACAGACTGAAGCAATTCGATTTCATCAGCGTCTTTGAGCACATATCCTTTGGCTCCAACGCGCATGGCGGTAAAGACCGATTGGTCGTCACGGAACATGGTGAGAATTAACACATGGATGTGCGGATATTTCTCTTTGACTAACCGAGTCGCTTCAATCCCATTGAGCCCTGGCATTCGAATGTCCATTAATATCAAATCAGGCTGACATTGTTCCACGAGCCCCATTACTTCGTCTCCAGATGCGGCTTCTCCAACGACGATTAAATCTTCCGTGGTTTGCAGCAAATTTCGGACACCGCTTCGAAATATCGGATGATCATCTGCAATCATTATTCTCATCGTCTGGCATTCTCCTCTACAGCGATCTAAGTAGGTTTAAGTCAAGGGGATGACCACCAACACTCGGGTCCCTCCGCCCATAGGTCGGTCAATTGTAAAGAGCCCACCCAATTCTGCTGCCCTTTCCCGCATGGAGACCAGCCCAATCCCGCTTTTCCCATCAGTAACTGGGTTAGCTAACGGAGGAGCAAAGTCTGCCCCATTATCTCTAATCTCCACCTGAAGCTGGCCGGTTTCGGACATATCCAAGCTTACCGTACAGGTGGTTGCTTTGGTATGTTTCACGACATTCACTAAGGCTTCCGTGACAATTCGATACACCGCTACTTCAACAGCGGCTGGAAGCGAAGGCAGCGGCCTAGGTGCATATAGCCCAATGTCCAGCACTTCAGCGCCTTTCTCCCCTGCAAGCATCGCCGCAGGCTTGGACAGAAGGGCAATCCGTTCCTGAATGGCCCCAACTAGCCCGAGCTCATCCAGTGTTGGAGGCCGCAGGTCATGGACCAGCGTGCGAATCTCATCCACCGTTGACCGAATGACCTTTCGCAAGTCCGCCAACATGTCAATCGCTACTTCAGGCTGTTTCTTGACATAAATTTGAGCAGTCGCCGCATTCAGCGCAAGGGCAGCCAGCCTGGGCGCCAAATCATCATGCAAATTTTTACGAATGTACAAACGTTCTTCTTCCCGCGCTAGCACCAGCTTCTCCCTTGACTCCTGCAGATCTTCTGCCAGTAGCTTCATCCCCTGCGTCATATGCCAGTTCTCCACAATGGGTCCAGCTTGCCTGAGAAGAACATCCAGAAATTTGTTGTCATCCGCTGTAAATCCTTCCCCCGCTGATCGGCTGGCAATGTGCAACGTTCCCAGTTCCTTCCCGCGATGAATAATCGGCAAGACATGTTGCTCATATAGCAAGTTGCCCGCCGAAGCAACTAAGGTGGTCTGACCGCCGATCCCCGTATAGATAGCTGTATAGGGAATTCGCAGCGCCTCCTTCACCGTTCTTACAACAGCATGCAGCATGGCGTCAGGATCCTGTGGTTGAATCAACTGATTGCCTAGTTCAAGCAGCACCGCGTATGGATCGTCGTGGCGGCCCTTCATTAGCCGATTTATTTGTCGCTGTAACCATTCTTTCAGTGGAGCAAAAGCAACTGCCACAATCGCAGTTGCCAGTAATGAAGCGACATAATGATCTCGCGTTTGAAAAACGCGGCTTAAATATATGACGGTCACGGTATATATGAGCACAATGCAAACTGACAAGGATCCATAAACCAGCGTTCTTTTGACCAGTGGATCGATGTTCCACAGTCTTTGCCTCAACACAGCAAACATTAATGTAATGGGAATAGCAGTAAGAGAGGCATTCAAAACAGCGTTTAGATACACATAAGTCAGTGCTGTTCCATCATGAAAATTAGGATCAAACAAAGCACTCATGCCAATGAATCCAACAATGCCAATGGAAGCTCCATAAACGACCCATTTCGTTTGTTGCCGCTCGGCAGCAGTAGCCCTATTTCGGAAGCGATACACTTGGGAATATATCAAAACTAGCGTGGATAACCCATACCAAAGAAACTGGAACAAGGCTGGGATATGAAACCTTTCCCACATCTGCCCTTCATATACGAGCGTCATCACATCAACAATCATGATGATTACAAAAATATAACGCGACCAATTGGGCACAAATTTGCCATTCGGAAATAGTAAGAGAAACAAGGACAAGGACACCCAACTTAACATCGAGACACCTAAGAACCAATCCTGTGTAAACACAGTTCCTTCGGATGCCGTCATGACCAACGACGGGAACGATGATCCGAAAGAAATCATTGCGACAACTGCTACAAGCCCCATCGGTTCTCGGAACCCTTTCCAAAGCACGATCGCTGATGTCATATAAAAAACGAATGTAAACAAAACATCAATAAGTACGAATAACAGTCCAAATTGCTCCAAGCTCCATCCAGTTGCCGGTAAAGGCATCGCAGGAACGAGATTACCGCAGCCTTGTAGGATACATTTTTCAACAAGTATCTTGTAGTACTGTGGAATTAAACTTACATATAGCGCAGCAGTCAGTAGACTAAAGCTAAGTACAAATAGCTGTGCAATCCGCATCGACCACAAAACTTGCCTCTTGTTACCAGCTACCGGACTACCTGCTTTGCTTAAATGTAACAATCCTCATACAACCCCATTCTTTCTACATGAATGTTTGCCTGTCTGTATTATAACTTGCTGGATCAATAGCTGAATATGGATATGGAGCAATTTCCCGACTCAGACCGTCAATTCCCAAATTGTTCCCGAAAATATTCCCGAAAACCAGGAACTCGCTGCTCTGTTCTCCGTGATTTCCCTTCCAGTAATCTAAAAACAGGAGCAACACACTTAACCAATTGGAGGATGGGTAAAATGACGGATCAAAAAGTAATTAAATGGCTGGGCATGATTTGTATTGTAGCAGGAATTGCAAGAATGGGGATGACCCCCGCCTCTCTCATTTGGGGAACGGATAGCACACAAGAATTGACGACAGGCTTAATTGCCTGCATTCTCATGTCTGTCGGATCGATCGCTTTTTACCAGGTACAATCCCGTGAAACAGGGGTCACCGGTTTTATCACGATTCTCGCTATCATTATTGGAAATATACTAACAACAGCGATGTTATGGTCCCAATTTGCTACCGGCGGAGCAGATGCGGCCAAACCGGAAGGGTTGCTGCTAAACGTTTCGCAAATGTTCGGTACGATTGGTTTCCTTGGAGGCACTTTGGTGTTCATGATCCTGACTTACTTGGCAAAAGTTTTTCCACGATGGGTACCCGCACTCATGCTGATCATGATACTCGCGATGTTCCTCCCCATTGCCGATAACAAGTATTTTGCTTTCTTCTGGGGATTGTCGTATGTAGGCATGGGGTACTGTATCTGGACTAAAAAATTGACTAACGCTGCGTCGTCATCAGTATCACAACTCACGTATCAAATGAATTAATTTCTAGGTAAATTGAAACGGGCTGTCGCCTGGTAACGGGCGTTGCATCCCATCGACGCCCGAGCGTCAGATGCCGATTAAGTCACGCTAACGGACCTGACAGCCTTTATAAGCTGTTATTCAGCAAATTTCAATGTCTAACGGACACTAGGAGCGTTATTTAAAGTTATGTACGCTCATTTATCGCTAATACATGCAAATAACAGCTGCACAGTCCGTTAGAATTTGGATCCCTTATTTTGTAGTCAAATAACGGCTCCCTTGTCCGTTAGAATGACCGCCCCAATCAACAAAGCCCGCTCGAGTTTCATCCCTCGAACGGGCTCTTTTTTACACCTACAGCCTACTCCCCTTGCACTTGCTCAGCTTCATCTTTACCTAGTTCACTTGCGAATAACGCAATATCCTCTTTGGTTAAAGGAGTAACGAGAGCAAGTTCCTTCCCCAACGCCGTTTCAATCTGCGCCCGCGCCTCTTGCGTTCGACCGAGTTGATGAAGCGTTCGCGCATAGAAATAATAGGACTCTGCGTGCTTAGGCGTTTTGGCAATCACCTTCGTATACATCTCATCCGCTTCATTCAGACGACCGAGCATATAGTAGTTTTGCGCTAAGTTATCCATAATGGTGATATCGTTGTCATTGTAGGCATAGGCCTCCAGATTGTAGGTAAGTGCCTCTTCCAAGTCTCCCTGCAGGATTTGAAAATAACCATAATTCCCATAAACCAGCGTGTTCTTGACC
Organism: Paenibacillus qinlingensis; assembly: GCF_013204845.1. Taxonomy (GTDB): domain Bacteria; phylum Bacillota; class Bacilli; order Paenibacillales; family NBRC-103111; genus Paenibacillus_E; species Paenibacillus_E qinlingensis. The sequence goes on along the minus strand of NZ_JABMKY010000021.1, from coordinate 93,749 downwards.
TCGTTGGCTAGTTCCTGCAACATGCTTAAAGCTTCGTCCCGCTTGTTCTTTAACCAATACACTGTAGCTACATTAAGCTTCGCTTGTATGCGGATATCAGAAGCTTTCGCTGATTGCAGGACCTCTTCGAACATTTGCTCAGCCTTGGTAAGATCACCTGTTTTCATTAACAAATAGCCATATCCAATCTGATGTTTCGGCAGAAAGGCTTTCGAGACATACGCTTTTTCCATCCATATCAACGCTTGCTCACGATCACCCCTCATATAGGCCAGATTGCCTCTCTGAGCGTACATGGCGGAGCGGTTCACATAAACAAAATAGCCCAGAATAACTAAAATGGCTGCTACCCCAATTAACCAGTTAACCCGAAACGCCATAACAATTAAGAGAATAACAACGATAAGCTTAAGAATACTTTTGAGGATAGGCGGCATGCATACTTCTCTCCTTTACAACTCTAGTAAGTTGTTAACATTGTACCAAAAAAGTAGACACTTCTCCTAAACAAAAAATAAGACCGAATGACCACCTGCTTGTTCAGATGGCTTCGGTCTTATACAATGCTATGGCAGCGCTAGTTTCCCCAATATCGTCGGTCTTTCCGCTCCTGTCGCCGCAGGAACATTGTTCGGCTCTCCTTGGATGAAGGCATTGCCGAGCAGTGCAAACAGAATCGCTTCTTTCGCATCTGCTGAAATACCAAGTTCATCTGACGTAAGGATAGTTTGCTCAGGCAGTAAATCTGCCAGCATCCGAAGCAGTGTGCGATTATGCGCACCGCCTCCACTCACGATTACTTCCGCAATGCTACACTGTGGCAAAATGTAGTCCTGATACCCGCGAGCAATCGTATGCGCGGTAAAAGCTGTCGCCGTCGCTACGATATCCTCGTGTGCAAGCCCCTGCTCCAGTGCTGATACCAGCCATGCGGAAGCGTAGGCTTTCCCGAACATTTCGCGTCCCGTCGTCTTCGGAGGCGGTTCTTGAAAATACGGATGTGCGAGCATGTCCCCTAGCAATCCGTTATGTACCTTGCCTTTGGCAGCCCAATCGCCATTAGCATCGTATGAGAACTTCCCTTCGGATAGCTCATATACCACCTGATCCATCACCATATTTCCCGGCCCGGTATCAAATGCAATCATACCGCCATCTGCACTGGCGGCCGGAAGTGCCGTGCAATTGCCGATTCCGCCTATGTTTTGAAGGATTCGGCCTTTATTCGCATCTCTGAACATGAGATCGTCGCCATAAGGAACCAGTGGTGCACCTTGCCCGCCAACAGCTATATCGGCTGTCCTGAAATCACCAACGACAGGTTTGCCTGTTCGCTTGGCAATCACAGACAGATCACCGATTTGCAGCGTTGATTTGGGAAGAAAACGGTCCACATCATCCGCTACTGGGATGTGCCAGATCGTCTGCCCATGCGTCGAAATAAGATCGATTTCGTCCATGCTGATATTTCCTGCTTGAGCTGTTAGGATTACCGCATCTGCGAAACGCTCTGCAATGGCGAAATTCATGCCACACACTTGAGCAACATCAGAATGCTCTATCGTACATAACAGTTTAAGCTTTTCTCGCATCTCTTCTTCGAAAGGCAGACTCTCAAAGTGAAGCAACTTGATGCTTGTTTCTATACCACTGCCCTCGATGTGGACAATAGCAACATCAATACCATCCAAGGAAGTCCCAGACATTAATCCCGCTATAGTGAGGGAAGTTTTATTCAGAAGTGTACGCAACACGATAACTCATCTCCATTCTATTGATCTATCTGATTATCATCATTAATTAACGAATACTTCGGCATCTGTTGGTCACGGCAACCATGCTATAAATCTCTTGCCACATCATTCGACAAAATACTACAATGTTCTACAGGAGGTGATCCCATGGTGCGCAAAAAAACGATCACCATTTATTTAATTATATTCATTACGATAGGATTGCTCTTATTGGTAGCTGGGCAAATGCGACATTCCAATTCCCTTCCCATGAACCGCCCGCAAGTTGCTGATAAAGATCTCTCTAATGTCGTCGATAAAAATGCCATAGACTTACTGAATGACTATTATCGAGTCACAGACTTGCACGCAAGAGGCTTCAAAGGTGCAGGTACAAGTGTCGCAATTATCACGTTCGATACATTTCAACCATCCGATATTCAATTATTCTCTGAGCGATATCATTTGCCGAAGGCTAACATAAATGTCATCCCCCTTTTTGGCGGTGCGGTTCACAAGGGACCTTCGATCAAAGGCGTCACAGAGTCCACCCTTGATATTAACATGGTACATGCAGCGGCTCCGGATGCGGATATTACTGTATATTCTGCTCCGGATGGCTTACCTCTATCTATCATATTAAAGAAAATTTTGGATGAAGGAAAAGATCAGATCATCACGACCTCATGGGGAAAAATGCCAAACCCCGCGGAAGACGCACGTTGCTATCAAATTATTGAAGAGATGAGCAAACGTGGCATGACTGTGCTGGCTGCTACAGGTGATTATGGCCGAACGCTTGAGCTTGCGAATCCATTATCGCCTGCTCTTCTCCCCAATGTAGTGGCCGTCGGCGGAACGATTGTGACGGCTGATCTCGGTTTCAATCGCGTCATTGAAACCATCTGGCCGGATTCCGTCCGAGGTTGGAGTACCGCTTATCCGTTGCCCAAATATCAATCTGCTGCAGCTGCTTCTCCAACACTGACTGCTGAAAGCAAAAAGTACCGCATGCTTCCCGATATAGTTGGACCGTCTGTCGTACAGACAAGCGATGCAATCAGTGCCGAGCATGGCGGGCTCCACTTCTATGTCACGAATCCGACTACAGGCAAAGGCGAATGGGGCCCCGTCATTGGAACAAGTGTTGCCGCTCCTTATTATGCTGGTCTTTTCGCCAATATTGCCGGAGGACTGCACAAAGGCTTAGGCGATATTCACTCGCAGCTGTACAAATTAATAGAATCTCCTGCATATAACAAAGTGGATACTACCGATCAGGAACACGCCGTAAAAGGTGGACAGTCGTTTACAATAATGTCCGGGCTAGGGAGCCTTAACGCCTACGAAATTGCCATCGCCTTCAAGCTGATAGCGAAAGAAAAACAATAAGTCGTATTTTGTATTTTTATGTCGAAATAAATCGAAAATTGTAGGACAAAAGTCCCATTCATCTGTTATACTCTAGCTATCACTTTGAGTAAGACAACAACGTAGAGAGGATGAATGACATGAAACAACGAGTCAGAAAACTTACACTGCAGTTTGCCATGATAGCTATCATGCTGTTCGCGAACTTGCCAATGTATAGTGGGAATGCGGAGGCTGAACCTTCACCAACGGTATCATCGTATGCCATGGAAAACACAGTTTCAACCGCGACGTTAGTAGCCTATATTAACGGAATACAATCGATTGTTGCTTCTGGTATAAAGCTGTCCCTGACTGAAGATCTATTAGATTTTTCAGACATCCCAAACTTGGACGGTACTAACGCCAGTACTACAAGAACAGCACATCTTACGGAGTTGACCCCAGGCACTACATACTATTTTTACGCTTATGCCAATGATGGGGAATCGACATACAAGAGTGAGATCCGTTCCTTCACGACAGCTGCTATTCAAGCAATTGATGTAGCGATTGGGAGCGGTGCTCCACTTACGAAAACACTCGTATCTTCCAGCAGCGACCAAACCGTTTACGCTGTACATGTTCCATACAGTACAGCAAAGGTAAATGTCTCTGAGACTGTATACTTAGGCTCATCGTATGTGTTTTTGCCTTTGGAGTTTGCAAAAGTAGGTAATTACTCTTCAGACTCCGCTAACTGGAATAACACAGCAGATTGGATTAAAACGGCAACTTATGAAGATGTAGAATTAAGCTCGAATGTAACCAAAGTATGTGTCAGCACGCCAATTTTCGGAGGCCCATCTGGCGGAGCATCAACGATCGAAAACTGTAATGGCTATCCTTACGAAGTGCAAATTATCCGTGATGCACCGACCGTGCAAACATTGCCAGTAGTAATGAATACAGACAAAACCGCATATTTAACTGCCGATGCACCTGGCTTTATTCATATTATTCCTGCAGAATCCCCTACAATTGGATTTGAGTTCGATCAGAATGCTGATATGTCAACGAAGCAAGATATTTCTAGTAATTGGATCAACATGTATGACAGCAATTTCTATCAATTTTTGGAAGATGACTTATTAACACCCGGCACTACATACTTTTATCGCGCCTTTGTGCAAGATGGAGAAACGAGATACCTCGGAGGTATCGAATCTTTTACAACTGCGGCCTTTACAGGCATTGACGTGAAACCTGTAGGCGGCGGGAATGCCTTTGCTAAATCGCCATCCGTGTTCAACACTAGTCAAAAATTATACACCGTGCATGTTCCATATAACACAACAAGTGTGACTGTAGCTCAAAATGTCTACCTAGGCACAGCACAGCAACCTGCACCTGCAGAATTTGCTGTCGTAGATCTAGACAGTTATACAAAAACTGAGAATTGGAGCCAACCGCCTGTACTCGGGAATATTACTGCGAATCACCAGGTAGCTGTGACATCGAACTTAACGACAGTATGTCTTAACGCACCGGTATTCCAATCACCTGGGAACATCGAAGGCCCTATCGGTTCATGTAAGCATTATGATTACGAAGTACAAATCATTCGTGACGCTGCCCCACAAGAATCTTCACCTGCGACACCTCCTAAAACCGTGAAAGTCATCGTAACAGAGCAAAGCGGAACTGTTGCCAATGTTCCTGTCACACAACTAGGAGAATCTAAATTGCCGATGTCGGCTCAATTGTTTACAACAGATGGCAAATCACTTAATCTTCCAGACATTGCAATTGCAGCAGATGGCACTTTCTCCTTGCCGAATGTGCCAGCAGGTCAATATCACATGGTCTTGAATGTCGTCGCACCAACAGGTGAGAAACTTGCAGGTAGACCTGCGACGTTGACTGTCGATGCAAGCGGTAATGCCCAAGTCGAATCCGAGCTCATTGACCCTTACGGAATCATTACCGATACGGTAACGGGTAAAGTCATTGAAGGCGCACATGCGACACTTCACTGGGCTGATACTGCTTTGAATCGTTCCAAAGGTAGAACCGTTGACGCATTAGTCATATTGCCGATTTTGCCTGATTTTGCTCCGAATCAGAATAAGGATCCACAAGACAGCAATGCCAAAGGTGAATATGGTTGGATGGTATTCCCAGATGGCGACTACTATATATTAGCTACGAAAGCTGGATATAACGCTTTTGACAGCAGAACAACTGGTGCCAATAAAGATGATGGCGACGATAGTTATATTAAAAACGGGATCATCCACATCGGACAGTCCATTGAAAGCTACGATTTTGCCATGGAGCCAATTGCGAAAGAAACAGGCACACATAACAATTACATCGCTGGTTACCCGGATGGCACATTTGGTCCAGATCGCAATATTACACGTGCGGAAGTTGCGGCTGTTTTTGCCCGAATTACGAATGACTATCAACTTGTACTACATGCAAGTGATTCAAACAACTTCAATGATGTATCGGACAGCCATTGGGCCAAAGAATACATCGAGAACGTACGCGCTAACGGATTGATGCTGGGTTCGACAGAAGGCTCCTTCCTTCCAGAAGCTCCGATCACACGTGGAGAAGTGGCGGCAATCGTAGCCAGATTCAAGAAATTGGCACCTGTAGAAGAGCCACTTTTTAGTGATACTGCAGATAGTTGGGCAAGCAGCGCCATTAATGCCGTGAAAAAAGCGAACATTATCGATGGATACGGAGATGGTACGTTCCTTCCGAATCAGAATATTGTTCGTAAAGAATTCGTCATCATGATCAATCGTATGCTTGGACGTGGAAAGCTCCAAAATGCCACTGAACAGCTATGGAGTGATGTACCTGCAACCAACTTCTACTTCGCCGATATCCAAGAAGCATCTACAACACATCAATACGCGATCTACGCAGATGGTCTTGAGCGATTAAAGAAATAAGAACCCGCCTCATCAGCGGTTCTGAAAGGAGCCTCCCAAACGGGAGGCTCTATTTTTTTCAACACAGCTATTGGGATTGAGAAAGTATGAGATTGTGTAACCTTGGCCGAATCTGCAAAATATGTTCCGTTCGCCCAAAATGAACCCGGTTAGTAAGTAAAATGACCTGTAGATCTTGCTCAGGTTCGAACAACAGGCTCGTGCCTGTAAAGCCTGTGTGCCCGAATGATTGCTCGGATGCATAATCGCCGCTAAACTGGAAGCTGCTCGGATTTTTCAGCAACCAACCTAACCCTCGAAATTCTTGATCATACGGCGTGAAGTTTCGGGATGACAGCTCTATAGCTGCTCTGGAAATAATTCGTCGGCCCTTAAAAACGCCTTTCTGGCGTATCATTTCAGCATAATTCGCTACATCGTGAACCGTCGAGAATAGCCCCGCATGACTGCTTACTCCATGCATGAGTTCCGCTTTTTCATCGTGAACAATGCCTGCCTTGTACGCTTGACGATGTTCCGAAAACTCGGTAGCCGCATAACGCGTTGCCGCAAAGGTAGGACTAAACCCCGTTTCCATCATCTCCATCGGTTCAAATATTTCCCGTTTGAGATAGGTGTCGAATGCTTCACCGGTCACAGATTCAATGATCAGATAAAGCAAAATCATGCCAATGTCGCTATACACAACTTTTGTACCTGGAGGATGAAGCGGCCGTTCGTTTAAGATCAGGTCCACCAGCTCATCTCGAGATAGATGCATCAACCCTCTTATGCCCGAGATATCTGCCTTAAGCCCGGAAGAATGGGTTAGCAGATGTACGATTCTAATGGGCTCTTCCTGATCGCAGCGAAAATGCGGCAAAAAATTCCCAATCGGATCAGCCAACGTAAGTTTCCCTTGATCCATCAATTGAAGTACCACTGGCAACGTTGCCACCACTTTGGTCAGGGAAGCCAAATCAAAGACCGTGTCTACACTCATCGGAGCAGCTTCCGGATAAATAACTCGGCTCCCATAGGCTTGCTTTACTATTTCCTTTCCTCTATGAGCGATATAAAGGACCGCACCAGGGAGATGTCCTGCGGCAATTTCTTGTTCGATGAAGTTGCTTATCTTAGCAATATCCCAATTGGACATACCGGAGTGCTCCTCTCGCTTTTATTGCTTTGGACCAGTGGGTGAGTAAGTCCATAATATCGACTATCTCGCTCTAAAAATCACCCCAGCAGGAGGAAATAGTCGAAATATTCGACTTACAGACTCCAAAAGTCCATCCTGCGCTCCCGCAAGTCGATAATATCGACTTACAAATCTCCACTAGTCGAATAGTCCGAAATTACCGAATTAATCTATTGACGCTCCCCCTTAACTCTCAATTAGTCCTAAATAGCCTAACTAAATCGACAATTACAAGTCTCGCACAAGATAAACAGTTAAGTAGTTCGGCAAAATCGGACTAATGCTCTTACTACAGTCGTAATCCTCAATTTAAGTCGGAGAAATCGGACTAAACGCAGCAGCTTCTCTGCGAAAAATCGACTTTCCCATTCCATTATTTCCCTTCTACCCATCTCCAGCCTGCTGGATACTCAGTGCCTAGCGACACCGGCAAACGCCCTTGCGGTGTCACCAATCCAAGCAGGGCACGCGCGGTACTATGCAGCGCTAGCGGTCGGCTTTCGTAGGACGCGACAAACGTCGCTACGTCCGGGAACTCCAGCAGGTCGTACGGTACGCGCAGCGCGACAACGACCAGCGGCTTACCGAGCGCTTGCAGTTCGCGCACCAGCGCGACCTGCGCAGGATGGAATCGGGCGTTGTACGTCCCGATGACGATCTGCTCCGCAGCCGCCGCTTCCGCAAGCACCGCCGCGCTGCGCTCGTTCACCTCCGCAAGCGGGAGCACGCGGTCGATCACGTCCAAGCCGTGCTCGGCCAGCGCAGCTCCCAAGCTTGCGACGCCCGCGTACGCTTCGTCGACGCCCGACGAAACGGCCGCGGCCACAGTGATCGCCAGCGTCCGTACGCGCGGCAGCGGCAAGAGCTGCTGCTCGTCCTTGACGAGCGTGATGCTTGCTTCGCTGAGGCGCGCAGCAACCGCACAATGCGCCGCGGTCCCTACCTCTTGCGCAGCCGTCGCACGAGGCTGCTCCGCAATAACCCCGCGGCGCGCTTTCAGCGCGAGCAATCGCTGCACCGAAGCGTCGATATGCGCTTCGGTAATTCGCCCTTCGCGCACTGCTTGCGCGATTGCCTCTATAGCGCCGACCTGCAGATCACGACGGTGGCTGATTAACACAAGATCAGCCCCTGCTTCAACCGCCATAACGGCAGCGGCAACCGTACCGTAATGCTCAGAAATGGCATTCATCTCCATGCAATCGGTCATGATGACCCCGTCATAACCAAGCTCCTCACGAAGCAATCCAGTAAGCACCGTTTTCGACAGTGTAACCGGCAGCTTCTTAGATTCTAATGCCGGGAAATAAATATGCGAGGACATAATCGCATCGACTCCACCCTCAATCGCCTCTACAAAAGGTACAAGCTCCACCGCGCGGATCCGCTCTTCATCATGTGTGATCGTCGGCAAATCCAGATGGGAATCGGTATTCGTGTCCCCATGTCCAGGGAAGTGCTTAGCGGTTGCCACAACATTCGCTTCTTGAAAGCCCCGCACAGCCTCTCGGCCATACTGAGCGACTTTCTCGGGTGATTCACCGAATGAGCGCACACCAATAACCGGGTTATCCGGATTGTTGTTCACGTCCAGATCCGGTGCAAAATTCAGATTGATACCAAGCGAACGCAGCTCTTTACCCGAGATAAACGCTGCTTCATACGCGCCTTCTGGACCTGCATCCCCAGCAGCCAACGCCATAGATCCCGGCATAAGGGCAACCCCTTCGGTAATCCGAGCAACCATGCCTCCCTCTTGATCGATGGAAATCCAGAGCGGCAACGTGCCATTACGCTCTGCAATCGCCTGTAAGCTGCCGGATAACTCAGCAATCTGCTTCGTATTCTGTACATTCCGTGCAAAATAGATAACACCGCCGATGCGCTGTTCCGCAATTAGCGTTTCCAGCGATTGGGACGGTTCCGTGCCTTCAAATCCGCAAAGAATCATCTGCCCGATTTTCTCCTGCAGCGACATTTCATTCATTTCTCTCATGTTTACTACCATCCCTCATCACATAATCACTGCAAACGGTTCAGCGCCATCAGCGCAGCACCGCTAGCGGCATCTCTCTTCGGCGTTATACAGGTCATAGCTGGATAACGTTCTTTGAGCCCATTCATAAAAGCTGTTTGAATAAAGCTATTCTTAAGCAGTGCACTCCCAGCCATCGCAAGAACACCTTCCTGCATCGAAAGCTTTTCCGCAACAGGTACAACCAGCTCGAGCAACGAATGAGCACTTTTGTCGGCGATAGCGAGTGCCGCTTCATCCCCAAGCTCACATGCTTTGGATAGAATAGGCGCAAGCGCTGCTATATCCTTCTTATTGGTCTGTTTGTCATAGACAAACAGGATGATTTGCCCAATCGAGGTCATGCCTAATTGTTCAAAGACCATTCCTGTAATAACCGTCGCAGGCACCCGGCCATCATGAGCTCGTACAACGATAGAAAGCAGATCTCGTCCTATACTGTAGCCACTGCCCTCATCGTCAATGAGATAGCCATAACCGCCAGCACGATGGGTGTCACCCTCTTCATTTTTGCCATAACAAATTGAACCCGTCCCTGCGATCAGGATGATCCCAAGTTCCCTGTTATGCGCGCCGCAAAGCGCAGTATCTTGATCGCCTGTTATGAACAAAGGTCCCTCATAGCCACAAGCCCGAACACTAGATTCCAAACGGGTCGTGACCGTTGGATTGCTCACGCCAGCCGCCCCGATGCACACTTGCGCGCAATGATGAAGTCCATCGCATACACGATCGATTGTCCGAAAAATCTCCGCTAGACTAGCCCCAACGCTCGCCTCATCCTGACCATTATAATTAATGGCCCCCGATGTAAACGTGTGAATCTCCTGACCGCTCTCATCGACGATGGTTACTGCGGTCTTGGTACCTCCACCATCGAGTCCCACTGCATATTTCTTCATATATGAACGTCACCTCCTGATGCTTCTAATACAAATGATAGGGTTGTTTTCTCCGAGCAAATTCACGGCTCTCCTCACGGAATTGTTCCAGCATAACCGGAACATCGACCCCTGTTTCTCGGTAGTGGCTGCCGCCGCCAAGCAAATCGATGAATGGCCTTGAGCCCTCTCTAAAAGGGGGTAAAAATGAAAATTGCTCATAATTTTTCTGAATCGTGTACATCAACGTAACGCCGATATCGATGGGGCGAACCGCACGGTTGTCGAGCACGTGAATTTGCACGCCTGCGCAATGTTCTCCCTGGAATTTGGAAAATGACGGCTTGAAATAAACGGGACGGAATACAACGCCTGGCAATTTCTTCGCATTCATTTCATCCGCTAACTGGTATGCATCAATGAACGGAGCACCTATGATCTCAAACGGGGCTGTCGTTCCTCTGCCTTCCGATAGATTCGTTCCTTCAATTATACAAGTGCCGGGATAGAGCACGACCGTCTCAAAACGAGGTATGCCGATCGAAGGCATAATCCATGGACGTCCCGTGTCCGAGAACAGCATATTTCGTTCCCAACCTTCACAGCGCACGACATGCAGCTTGCAGTTCAATTGCCTTTCATCGTTCGCCATCATAGCGACCTCTCCTGGCGTAAGTCCATATCGAACACTAAGCGGGTAGTTGCCCACAAAGGATTCGAAGCCGCTTTTAAGCACATTACCTTCTACAGTTACGCCATCCAGCGGATTGATGCGGTCCAGAACGACAAATTCTTTGCCCGCTTGCGCACAATCTTCTAAAGCATAAAGCATCGTATATATGAATGTATAATAACGAGTTCCTACATCTTGGATATCGTAGACAATGATGTCGACCTCATCCAGCATTTCCTGAGTCAGACGTTTGGAATCTTTCCGGTACAAGCTATAGACGGGAACCCCCGTCAGCGGATCCACATACGTGTCGACCAGCGCACCAGCTGCTAGATCACCACGAACCCCGTGCTCTGGAGAGAACAAGGCCACTAGGTTGAACTTCTCATGAAAGATTTGTATCGTCGATACAAAATCCTTGTTTAATCCCGTAGGTGCTGTAATTAGCCCAACCCGTTTACCTACGAACAAGTGAGCATATTTATCTATACAATCGATACCGTTTAAGATCATTGCTGCCTCCCCAACCTTGCCTTGATTTTAAAATGACTGCAACAAGCTTAAGCCTCGTTACAGTCATTTGGTATTTTTTATGATTTAGTTTTTATGATTTCATTTTAATAGTTTTATAATTCCGATTGACGAATCCGCATTGTTTCTTCAGGAACCATGAACGTCTGCGCATATTCTTTTCTCGCTTCAAGACCGCGTACGCGCATCAGATGCTTGTAGTACTCCAAGTATTGGAACGATTTACTGCCTGTCACGAACCAATGAGTCGAAACCGCCTTCACCCACAGATCAAACGCCTCTTTAGGGAAATCGACATAAACGTAAGGAACGTAGTCAACGGCATCCTCCCAGTTCTCAGCGTAATACAATTTTGCTGCAAAGTGAGCTGGCTTCTCTCTCTCAAACGAGGCTAGCCCAGCGAAAAAGCGCGCATCATTCACAATACGGTGAGTCGTCATATGATCCTTATGCATGCTATTTTTAAAATGCGTAATGATCACGTTCGGCTTCACGTCGCGAATTACATCGCATACCCGATAGCGCATTTCTTCGTTATCTTGCAGTTCACCGTCCGGAATGTCAAAAACGATGGAATCGCCGCCTAACATCTCAGCAAACGTTTTAGCCTCATTCACTTTTTGTGCACGATATTCCTTCATGTCTTGCCCAGCAGGAACGCCACGTTCCCCAGCAGTTAACGCTAAAGTAACAATTCGATCACCTTTCAGAGAATGATGGGCTAATACACCGCCTGCTGTTAATTCAGCATCTCCGACGTGACCTCCGATAGCTAGAATGGTCAATTTTGGCTCGCTCATTATGCAAACTCCCTTCTCATGACAGCAAATAGTTTCACAGTTTGAAAACCTGCTCGTTCATAAATCCGGATCGCTGGATTCGATATGCCTGTAAATAACGACATGTATTCGGTCCCTATTTCTTGAAACGCTTCACATAGCTTGTAAAATAAGAGACTGCCTAAACCATGACCCTCGTGCTCAGGAAGCACACCGATACCGGCAAAATATCCTCGCCCATTCGCTTGACGAATGACGGGTCCTGCGAAGCCAATGGTCTTGCCTTGATAAGCAGCGATGACAACAGGCACGCCATTTTCCGTGGATCCGCTGATCTCCTTTTGCCATAACGGATTCCCAAAGCCCTCCAGCATGTCTGCCACACCAACGTGCTTACCCGGGTCAAACAGTTCGATTGTGTACCCTTGGGCGCTCGCTTTGGTTTCTTTCACGCTGTATTCCTCTGGCATCGTAAACGCTGACAAATGGAGATACATGGCGCATTGCTTCGCACGTTCGACATAGCCTGCACCAAGCAAAAATGTATATAACATACTATCTACCGGTACACCCGGGGCATTATTATGCTCATGCTGAGGAGTATCTGGGATATACCATGGCAATAACATCGGATTGAAAAAGAGAATGTCGGCTTGCTTTTTACCCAAATGTTTAAAACGATCTTCCAAAGCAGTTAATAGCATTAAATAATTGTCCTCAGTGTCATAACCGCTTGCTAACACGATACACGTGATATATCCAGCCACATCGCCAAGCGGAAGATCATCCCCTGTACACCCACAGGCATAACCGACGACCTTATCTTTGGCTAGAAGAAGAAACGTACTGTCCTTATCAAAGTAACGATTTTCCGCAAAGATCCCATCAAAGCTTTGTTCTGTAAGCTCCTTATAGCCATCCTTCACCGCGGCTTCATTCCATAATGCGATGACGGCGTGCCGATAGGAAGCATCCCATGTTACCAACATGCTGCAGTTGCCTCCTTTTGACCCGAGATTAGCCCTTCACCGCACCTACCGTTACGCCTTCCAAGAAGTATTTTTGTAGGCTAAAGAATAGAACAAACATTGGTAAGGCTGAGATTGTTGCCCCTGCCATCATTGGCGCGATATACGTCGTGTTGGCAAAACGGAAGTTTTTGAGACCAACCTGAATCGTCTGCATTTCCATCGTGTTCGTAACGAGAAGCGGCCAGAAAAAGGTGTTCCAGCTATCCATAAAGGTTAGAATCGCCATAACTGCCATAACCGTTTTGGATAGTGGCAAAATGATACGAATATAAATTTGGAACTGGCTGCATCCTTCAATTTTGGCACTTTCCATAATCTCGTTCGGGATACTGCTCATGAATTGTTTCGCCAAGAAAATGTTATATACGGTTACTAGTCCCGGCATAATTAAGGCACTATACGTATCTTGCAAATTAAATACATTCACAACTAGAATGTACAAGGGAACCTGTGTAACTTGGTAAGGAATCATCATGGACATTAGTAACAGGCCGAACAGGAATCCTCTTCCCTTGAAGCGAAGCTTCGAGAAGGCATACCCTGCCATACTGGCGAAAATCACATTCGAAACCGTTACCGTTGCAGCCACGATAAGTGAATTCAATAACCATCGGTAAGAGTACTCACTGTAGTCAAAGAAAAACTTAAACGATGCAAAGGAAACTTTGGTCGGAAAAATCGAATAACTTACCGCGCCCGCTTCTACTGGATCTCCGAGTGCAGAAATGAACATAAAGTAAATCGGGAAAATGGTCGCCAGAGCAAAAAGGAGAAGGGCGATAAAAATAATGGAGTTACGTATTGTTTTCACTTTTGGATTGCCTGCATGATTGCTATATAAAGACATTATTTACCCCCCGATCTTAATACTCGACGTCTTTCCCCGCGTATTTAAATTGAATAACCGATATTACTGCTATGATGACGGCTAGAATCAGAGATTGTGCCGCTGCTTTGCCAAATTCGAAATACGTAAATGCATTGTTGAAGATGAGTAAGCCCACCATCGTCGTTGCATTGTTAGGTCCGCCACCTGTCATGAGATAAGCGTTCTGGAATACCTGGAAGGAACCGATCACACCAGTTACTAGCAGGAATAGGGTTGCTGGTTTAAGGCTAGGTACGACAATGTGCCACAGTTTTTGGAGAAAATTCGCACCATCAATCTCTGCTGCTTCATAATACGTATCATCAATCCCAAGCAAGCCGGCCAAATAAATAATGATGCTGGTACCATGACTGGACATCCACGACATGAATACCAATGAAAACATAGCTGTTTTACTTGAACCCAGCCAGTTCTGATTCTCAAAGCCAAAGAAATGAATAAGTTGATTTAGAATTCCACCCTCTAAAGGATCGAAAATCCATAGCCAAACAACGGATAAAGCAACACCTGAAGCTACAACGGGTAAATAGTAAATACCTTTAAAAAAGGACTGCGTTTTCTTACGAAGCGGCAGAATCAACACTGCAATCGCCATCGAGAGAAACAAGTTAACCGGCACAGTCAAAACCGTGTACACAAGCGTATTCTTCATGGCTTGCCAGAACAGGCCATCCTTCAATGAGCTTGCATAGTTATCAAAACCGACATAGGTGGAGCCTAGTGGTTTGTACTTTTGCAAACTAATGATGAACGCGCTTACGACCGGGTAGGCTGTGAACATGGCAAACACAAGTAAGGACACAGCAATAAAGATATATCCCCAGGTACCATCTCCCTTAATTCCTTTTCGCTTTATCGACTTCGCCATTAATGCCATAACATTCAACCCTCTTTTCACAACTTGCTTAAAATGATTCGGATAGTCGTGCAATGTTCTGCCCGACTATCCGAGGATTATGCCATATTCTTAGTCTTTAACGATTCCGTCAGCACCGAAGGCAGCAATGGCAGCAGTTTTAACAGCCTCATACATTGCTTCAGGTGTAACTTCACCTGCGATTAGTCCTTGGAATTTAGGAACGATCACTTCTGTTTCTAGCTTGATCGCTTTAGCAGACAATTCAGATGGAATGTCAGAGCGAGCTGGTGTTGCATTTTTAAGCATATTGTCTACAGCAGCAACGTTATCTGGGTTTCTCTCAATCTTCATGTTAGCTGCTTCTTTTTTGGAACTTTGCGTAATGTGTGCGGCGAACAAATCATTGTTCGTTGTTGCTGCAACTTTACCGCTAGCTAAGAAGTAAGCGGCTTTCACGACATTTGCTTTGTGCTCTGCAGTCGGCTCCTTCTTACCGCGGAACGTCATGTAACCATCAACAACTGTAGCAGCCGAAGGTTTCGCACCTTGGAACGTTGGCGCTGGCAATACGATATAGTCAACTGGGATACTGTCTTTTACTGCGGAGCCGTCTGCCGCTTTAATCTTGGCATTATTCGTTTTCGCGGAGTTTTCGAATGTCGCAAGACCTTTACCTGTGATCATCGTTTGCCCCGTTAAGAACATGTTCCAACGTTTACCTGCATCTACAGAGCTAAGCTCTTTCGGCATGGAACCATCGTCGATCAAAGCACGAAGATCTTTCAGTAAGCCTAAGTAGTTTTTGCTAGTATACGCATATTTCAAGTCTTTATTAAACGCATGCGGCATGCCTGCATTTTTGGCCATAATCCCTAGGTAATCAACAGCGGCAACGCCTTTTACTGCGAATACGAAGCCATATCTTGTCTTACCATTCTCCGTAACTACACCTTTTTTAATCGCATCACGGAATTCTGTGTAAGTCCAACCATTTGTCTGAACTTTTTTCCAATCGATGCCTGCTTTCTCTAACATCTCTTTATTACCGCCAAGCGCATGAACTTCCATATAAGCTGGGAAGCCGTACAAGCCTTTGCCGTTCTTCATATATTCAAGTGGAGCCTTATCATAATCATTAATCATTTCAGGTGTTGCCGTAGTCGTAATATCCATCAATAAGCCTTGTTCGATATACTTCGGAATACCGTCAGATCCACCAAAAGCGATATCCGGCGGGCTACCTGCATTCACTTGTGTATCTAGCTTTTGTTTCACATCTTCCCAGCTAGCTGGTTCGATTTTCAACGTAAGATTCGGATAAAGCGCCGTGAAATCTTTGGAAATTTGCTCAAAATTCTTCTGATAGTTCGGTGAAACGGGAGGAAGCAAAGCTGTGATCGTGTCTTTCGCAGTGCTGGCAGTAGCTGCAGGAGCTGTTGAACCTGCTGGAGTAGTCGTTTCCTTCGTACCGGAATTACTACCACAAGCTGTTAGAGCCATTGTTAACGCGACGACAGAAGCTAATACGGGCATTTTTCTTTTCATGAAAAACAAACCTCCTAGGTTAGGGATCCTTGAATGTAGCTCAAGTCTCTCCTTTTTTGTTTTAAGATGATTAAACCACTTTTACAAAGGTACGTATGGCTCTCTTCAAACTACCCTCACATTGTTCTAGTGCTTCTTCCGCTTCCTTCACTTCCATGCCGGTTTTAATCATCATAATGGCAAGTTTACAGTTCATGGACGCTTTCTCAAGATGAGCAATCGCTGTGGGTTCATCCACTCCAGTCGCAATCCGAATGATGCGAACCGAACGATCGTACAACTTGATATTACTAGCCTTCATGTCAACCATGAGATTGTTATATGTCTTTCCAAGCTTAACCATTGTTCCAGTTGTCAGCATGTTAAGCACCAGCTTCTGTGCTGTACCCGCCTTCAGACGAGTAGATCCCATAATTACTTCCGGCCCAACCACTGGCGCGATGCATACATCTGTCACAGCTACCAATTTGGAATTCTTGTTATTCACGACACCAATCGTTGCGGCACCAATTTCTTTCGCTTTCTTCAAGCAAGCGATAACGAATTGTGCACTTCCACTGGCCGTGATCCCAATTACCGCATCCTTCGCTGTTACTCCGCATCGTTCAATGAGGGCGACCCCCTCCTCAGCGTTGTCTTCAAAACCTTCCACTGCTGTTCGTAGTGCTCCATCGCCACCGGCGATATGACCTTGCACCAACATTGGATCAATACCAAAGGTTGGAGGACATTCAGATGCATCAAGCACACCGAGTCTGCCAGAGGAACCAGCTCCTACGTAGAGCATCCTGCCACCGTTTCTGAGAACTTGATGCAAGATATCAACCGCTTTCACGATCTGCGGTATCTCGGCTCCGACTGCTGCTGGAACCAATGCATCTTGTTCATTCATCATCCGAAGCATTTGCTCTGTTGAACATTCGTCAATTGTCTGTGTCTTATCATTAATCTCTTCCGTAGTTAAACCCGATAGATACTCATCCATAGCTGCTGTCCTCCTGCCTGCTGTACTCTTTACAAAGTCTTTACTGGTCTTATACTAACGAAAAATTTCAACTTGGTCAATACTTTTTGAAATTTTATTTTATGGTAAAATAAAATATTGATTTTTTATTTCTTAAATTTCGACAAAAAAACGACGCCTGAAAGGACATCGTTAGTGTGGGCGAATCGCTTATTTTCTATGCTTGCTGCTAGCAATAATGTCGTGCGTTTTGGCCAAATACTTCTTCACATGCTTATATTCACTGCTCGCTACTCCGGCAAAAAGAATGTCAATCACGGTCAACATCGCGATCCGCGAGCCCATTGCACCGCTTCGAATCGTGACTTCTGGTGTCGAAATGCTGAGTACGATATTCGCTTTATCCGCTAAGGAGCTTTTATTGTACTTAGTAATGGCAATAATCGTAGCGCCATTCTTCTTGGCGATTTCAAGCGTATCCAAAATCTCGATCGTGCTGCCCGAATTGGAAATAAAGATCGCGACGTCACCTTTCCCAAGCAACGTGGCTGCAGTTAATTGACTATGACCATCCGTGTAGGTGTGGCACATCTTGTTGATACGCGAGAATTTCTGCTCCGCATCCATTCCGACTAGACCAGAGGCACCGATTCCGAAGAAAACAATCCGGTTGCAAGCCACTAACACTTTGACCGCGCGGGCAATTTCATTTCGATCAATGACGCTGAGCGTGTCTTCAATCGATTTGCTATTATTGTGCGAAATGTTAGAGATAATCGTAGAGAGATCATCGCCAGGTTGGATATCCGTGTATTGGTCCTTCTGCTCCTCATCCATCGATCCCAGCGAAGCCGAAATACTTACGATAAAGTTGCGATAGCCCTTATATCCCATCGTTTTGCAGAAGCGCAATACAGAGGCATCACTTGTTTTGGTCGATTGAGCGAGACTCTTAATCGAGAGATGTGGAATCTCGTCCACATTGTCTAATATATACTCAGCTACCAACTTCTCCACTGGAGTTAGGCTGTCTTTCATATCGCGAATTTTAATCAATATATTATCATTTATTGTCATATAAGTTCCCTACTCACCATAGATTATCCAAGCTGAAATCACCTTCATCATACGGATAATTAGGTAAAAACACAAGATCCTTCTGTAAATTTCCTGTAAAATTTAATGTCATTAAGGAAATTTTATTTCAAGTTTTTCTATTTATATGAAATTAAATTTCTTCGATTGCGTCTAGAAATATTGCGGCTCGCGAGATAGAAAAACCCCGTTCGAGAATCGCTCTCGAGCGGGGTTCTTTGTGGTTCAGGATAGATGGAAATTTGACTACTTTACTTCTCCGCCGTCCAAACAAATTAAATGGATTTTATGAAGCTAATTTTGCCAATTCTCCCCATTCGGAAACAATAAATGGATTCACTACAGTTAATTTCCACTAAAATCAGCCAAACCGCCAATCCTGCTCATATTAGCTGTACTTTTTCCATCTATTTACTAAAACTAAGGTGATACGGCAAAATTAGCTGTATATTTTACATCTACCTGAAAGCCAGCTACTCAACTGGGCACACTTCTACTTCTACTTCTACTTCTACTTCTACTTCTACTTCTACTTCTACTTCTACTTCTACTTCTACTTCTACTCAATTTTCATCCTAGTCCGTAACCGCTGCCGTACGCGCTACACGGATCGATGCAAATGCATATACGATAAGTGCACTCCAGATAAAGGCAAAGCTAATCATTAGCATCGGCGAGAACTGCTCTTTGAACACGAATACGCTAAGCAGAAGTGTAATCGACGGGCCGATATACTGAATGAAGCCCAGCATAGACAGCGGCAGCTGTGCCGCGGCTTTGGCGAACCATAGCAAAGGCAGCGCTGTAGCAGCTCCTGCTAGGAAAAGCATAATCAACGTGAGCGGCGGCAGTGACCATGCAGCATCCTGATGCGTAGCGAATAGGTAGATGACGTAAGCAAGGGCGATCGGGAATACGAACGCGGTTTCTCCCGCGAGACCGGTTGCGGCATCGTAGGTAACTCTTTTTTTCACCAGGCTATATAAGCCGAAGGTACCTGCTAAAGTGAGGGACACCCACGGGAATCTGCCATAATCTAAGGTGGCAATCATGACACCGATTCCTGCCAGAGCCACGGCGAGCCATTGTCTGCCAGTTGGCTTTTCACGCAAGAACAGCACCGCTAGCATAATGTTAAAAAGTGGCGTGATGTAATACCCGAGACTCGTCTCGATGACATGCCCATTATTAACGGCCCAAATAAAGATCAGCCAATTGGTGCTGATCAAGAGGCTGCTCGCCCCCACCAGTAATAAGGTCGTGCGATTCGTGATAAGGCTGCGAAATTGCTGCCATTTGCCTTTACCAACAACAATCAGAATCGCCATAAAGACGAATGACCAAATCACGCGATGCGATAGTATTTCTCCAGCCATCAACGACCCAAAAAGCTTCCAATACACAGGCAGCAATCCCCAAGCAATGTAAGCAATAATGGCATAGCCAAGACCTTTTTTCATCTAAATAAACCTCATTTCACTTCCATGTAACACAATTCTCGTAAAATTTGTCCACAGGTTAATTACTACTCTATTGTATTGTAATCTAGTGTTGGGCTTTTGTAAAAAAATAGATTAGCCCCCGTATGAGAATTCTCTAAATGGGTGCGGCCATGAATAAAATCACCATAATTCTGGATAATAAAAGAAAAATATGGGATGAGTGTGGTGAAGATCGGTGCTATTTTCAAACTTGTTCGGCAAGAAGAAGTATCGTTCAGTCCAAGAACACGTTAATCAGCCGCCTAGCAACACCATTAGTACATCTTTGGTACAAAATATAACTTATTTACATAGTCAATTCAGTCAAACCCCCGATCTGGTTGTGCGGCACTTCATCATAAAGAAGTCTGGTGAGCAAGCAGCATTAGTCTACCTCAATGGACTAGTAGATAAAAACGCAATTAATAACAATGTTCTCCGCCCGCTGCAATTTGAAATGGGAACCGGAAATGCGATTGACGATATTACGGTAGATGTAGGCCAAATTCAAAGCTTGTTTACATGGCCGCATATCGAGAATGCCATTTTGCGAGGCAATAGTATTCTCTTTGTTAATGGGCAGACAAAAGCCTCCGCCTTAGGGACGCAAGGCTGGCCGCAGCGGGCGATAGAAGACTCACAGACTGAAGTTTCTTTAAAAGGAGCACATCAAGGCTTTGTTGAAACTGGCAGTCAAAATATTGCCTTAATCCGTCGCTATATTCAAAACCGTGAATTGAAAATTAAAGAAATGGTGGTTGGGCGAAGAGGGAACACGTTAGTTTCTATTTTATATTTAGCTGATGTCGCTCATCCTGAAGTACTGAAAGAATTGGAAGACCGCATTCAGCAAGTTGATGTCGATGTCATTCTTAACACAGGCGAGTTAGCCGAATTTATCGAAGACAATCCGTATTCGCCATTTCCACAATTTATTACAACGGAAAGACCGGATGCTGCAGCTTCACAAATATTGCAAGGCAGATTCGCTGTTGTTGTAGACTGTTCACCTAGCGTATTAATAGCACCGGCAGCATTTATGTCGTTTTTTCAAAACATCGACGACTACAGCACGCGCTGGTCGATCTCTACTTTTATACGACTACTGAGGATGTTCGCATTTTTCGTCGCTATCTTTTTGCCGGCGTTCTACATTGCAGTCATTTCCTATAACTTCGAGATCATCCCCGTTAAATTACTGCTCACAATTGGCGAGTTCAGAGGTCGAGTACCCTTCCCGCCATTTGTGGAAGCGATCATCATGGAGGTAACACTAGAAATGATGCGGGAGGCTGGAGTGCGTCTTCCTGCTCCCGTTGGGCAAACCGTTGGTATAGTCGGGGGCATCGTTATCGGGCAAGCAATCGTTCAAGCAGGACTCATCAGTAATATCATGGTCATTGTTGTTGCCTTTACGGCTATCGCATCATTCATCCTGCCTAATTATGATATGGTCGCTGCTGTCCGGCTTATTCGCTTCGTCATGATGATAGCTGCCTCCATGTTCGGCTTTGTTGGCATCATTATTGCATTGATGACCATGATCGGGCATCTGATTGCGCTCGAATCGCTCGGAACACCGTACGGTACCCCTTTCGCACCGGTACGATTTGCAGATTGGAAAGATTCGTTCGTCCGTTTACCGCTGTGGACAATGGGCAAGCGACCTCTAGGAACAAGAGCGACTCAATCGCAGAGGCAAGGATCAAATCGTCCAAAAGGTGATGGAAAATGAAGAAATATGCATTTAATGAAATCACCACTATGCAATATATTTTTCTGAATAGCGGTATTCAAATCAGTGTTTTCTTTTTGTCGATGCCACGAAAACTAGCCGAAAAGGCAGGTACTGATGGTTGGATCGCACTCATCATCGGTTGGGCTGTTACGGTAGCAGCAAGCTTGATTGTTATTCAGGTGATGAAAAAGTACCCCGATGGCACATTGTTCGATCTATTAACACGATATTTGGGCAAATGGACAGGCAAGGCGGCTGCCATCCTTTTTGCCCTTTATCTCTATTATTACGCTTACACTGGGCTCGTTCAGGCGGTATTGCTCACAAAGGCATGGCTTTTGCCGCAAACTTCGGCACCTATCGTTATGCTGTTATTGCTCATTCCCACTTATGTGGTTGCACGTAACGGCCTTCGCGTCTTGGGCAGATATGCGGAAATTGTTTTTATGATCTCCTGGTGGATACCATTTGTATATTTGCTTCTGCTCAAGGACGTCAACTGGCTCAATATGTTTCCTATAGTCAAGGAAGGATGGATGCCTGTACTCTCAGCGGTACCTACTTCGTTCTTTTCTTATATCGGATTTGCTACTACGTTTATTTTGTATCCGTTTTTGAAGAACAAACACAAAGCTTCTAGCGCTATTATGATCTCCGATACGCTGACGATGTTTGGGTATTTGTTCATTTCGGTTATCTGTTTTGCCTATTACAGCCCGGATGAAATTCAGATGTACAACGAACCCATGATTAGTATCTTAGAATCTATTGAGTTTAAGTTTGTAGAACGGATAGGGGTTCTGTTTATCGCATTTTTTTTACTTATTTTTTCATTAGCATGGATACCGGCTATATACATGGGTGCTTTTTGCACAAGCTGGTTGCTCGGAAAGCAGGATCATCGCAATCATTTGCGGATATTATGGTTATTCATTGCTGTGAGTACGTTTTTCTTCATGCCAACATTTAATCAGAGTGATGTCATGAATGATTTCCTTACTCGGGTTGGTTTTGGAATTGAATACGTTTTTCCCGGTTGCTTACTCATCTATTTATGGATGCATGATCGTTTTCAGTGGAGGAACCGCATATGAACAAACGACTCCTTCCTGTTATCCTCATCGCGATGGTTGTCGTCATCATTTCCAGTTGCAGTGACAGGTTAGATATGGAAGATGCCTCATTTGCCTTATTAGTAGGTTTTGATCTCGATAAAGAAAACGAGTTCATTGTATATAGTACATCTCCTGTTTTCAGTAAAGATGTCGAGAAAAAAACGCGCGAACTTAGGGTGATGCCACAGACCAATCGTCAATCAAGAGAAGAACAGGATAGTTATACACAGGGTGTTTTCCAAGGCAGAAGTATTCAAGTCATACTGGTATCGAAGCGAATCCTGCAGCAAGAAAACTGGTTCCAACTAACGGATGTCTGGTTTCGCGACCCGAAAAATGCGTTAACGCCAAGAATCATTGCTTTCGATGGGCCTCTCGCTGACATTATATACCTAAATCCGAAAGATCAGCCGATGCTGCCCTTGTTGCTGCGTGAAATGATCGATACGAAGGACGCCAGATCGGAAACGGTAAATACGACTTTGCAAGGGCTTCACGAGCAAATAAGTGAGAAGGCTAGCACTCCCATCATTTCTGAAATTCGACTGAAGGATAAAATGATTGCGATGACAGGCACGACACTTCTGGATCATAAAGGGAATTTTGTTGAATCTCTGAACATACAGGAAAGTATTCTGCTGCGAATATTGCAAAACAGTACGAAAAAATCCGTCAGTTTTACAATCCCCATTCCCGGTGAAATGAAGATCGGACCGTTTCATACAGACAAATTAAGTTTAAACGCTGATAACATAAAGGTAAAAATCAAGACCTCCTACCTCAAGGACAACTTTCAGTTCCAAATGCACATTACCATGCACGTTGGATTATCGGAGCTTATGTTTCCTTACGACGTGCGAAGTCATGGAAAAGAATTGGAGAATAAGATAACCGATCAAATGCAAAAGCAGTTGGAAAGCCTCATAAAGAAAATACAAACGGATAAAATCGATCCCATCGGGCTTGGGTTCCACGCGCGAGCGCACGAATATAGCCATTTCAAGAATGTGGAAGATCATTGGGGTGAAACGCTGGCCAAAGCCGACATTCATGTTTCCGTGAGAACAATCCTAGGCGCTATGGGAACAGTGAAATAAATGCTTTAAGGGAGGACAGCAAGTGAAAAAATATGCATTGAATGAAATCACCTTCATGCAGTATATCTTTCTCAACTATGGTATGGTCGTGAGCTTCGGTTTTTTGTCGCTGCCGCGAGTATTAGCTGAACATGCAGGTACATCAGGCTGGATCGCGCTCATCATCGTTTGGTTGATCTCATCTGCAGCGGGTTTGATCGTCATACAGGTGATGAAGAAGTACCCAGATGGCACCTTGTTAGATCTATTGACGGTGTACTTGGGCAAATGGGCAGGCAAAGTGGGAGCTGTCCTATTTGCTCTATATCTTTTTTACTATGGTTACACCGGTCTCATCTATACAATATTGATTACAAAACAATATCTTTTGCCGCAAACTCCGGCATATATCATTATGCTTTTACTGCTCATTCCCACTTATGTCATTGTGCGCAGCGGCCCTCGCATCTTGGGCAGATATGTGGAAGTGATTATCCTCCTTTCCTTATGGATCCCCTTCGTTTATTTGATTCCTCTTAAGGATGCTCATTGGCTCCGTCTGCTTCCTGTGCTACAGGACGGATGGAAGCCTGTATTCTCAGCGTTACCTAGCACTTTCTATTATCATATAGGTTTTTCAACCACATTTATTCTCTATCCATTCCTCAAAAACAAACAGAAGGCCTCAGCCGGAATTGTTATCTCATATGGACTGACAATGCTCATGTATTTGTTCATTACCGTCATCTGTTTCGTGTATTTCAGTTCAGATGAAATTATGACGTACAACGAACCGACGATTAATGTATTGAAAACAATTGAGTTTAAGTTTATAGCGCGGATCGAAGTGTTATTTATTGCGTTTTATTTACTTATGTTTTCATTATCTTGGATACCGACGATATACATGAGCGTTTTTTGCACAACTTGGCTAATCGGAAAGCAAGACCACCGCAATCATTTGCGAATGCTATGGATACTCCTCGCTGTGGGCACGTATTTCTTCATGCCTACTTTTTTTCAGAGCGAACGGATGAATAATTGGCTTGGTCAGATCGGCCTTGTTGTCGAGTACATGGTTCCTGCTTGTTTACTCCTATACGTATGGATACATGATCGTTTGGGGTGGAGGAAGCACTTATGAGCAAGCGGCCACTATACCTTTTTTTGATTATTATGATGATAGCTATCGCACCGGGATGTAGTGACCGATTGGATTTGGAAGAATCCACAAACAACCTCGCTCTAGGACTTGATCTCGACAATGAAAACAACTTGCTTATCTATTTGCACAGCCCTTCGTACGGTAGAGATATCAAGAAGAAAACACTAGAAATCGAAGTGAAGTCGCAAACGATTCGTCAATCGAGAGAAGAACAAGATCAATTTGCACCAGGTGTTATTACTGGCAAAAAGGTTCAGGTCATACTTATCGGGAAACGCATCCTAGCACATGAAGACTGGTTCCCGATACTGGACGTCTTCTTTCGTGATATGAAAAATCCTTTAACACCAAGAGTCATTGCTTTCGATGGATCTATCTCCGACATTATAGACCTACATCCAAAAGATCAGCCGATGTTACCTTTATTGCTGCGCGGGATGGTAGACACGAAAAGTACAAGATCCGAAACGGTAAAAACAACGCTGCAGAAGCTGCATTGGCAAATGTATGAGAAGGGGGTGACACCCTCTATCTCCGAAATCCAGTTGGGCAACGACAAACAGATCCGGCTGGTTGGCATAACGCTGTTAGATCATAAAGGGAAATATACGGCTTCACTGAGCGCAGAGGAAACCATTTTACTTCAAATATTGAATAAGAACGCCAAAAAGCCTGTTAGCTTATCGCTTCCAATTCCTGGCCAAAAGAAGAGCGGTCCATTTCATACAGACCATTTAAGTATATCGGTTCAAGGAACGAAACCGAAAATAAAAACCTCGTACACTGATAATAAGTTTCGGTTCGATATCAACATTAAAATGACAGCCAGTCTTACTGAACGTTTATTCCCCTTTGATGTGCGAAAGAATGGAAAAGAACTAGAGATAATGATTTCTGAACATGTGCAAATGCAATTTGAGAACCTCATCAAGATGCTACAGAAACATCAAATCGATCCGATCGGGCTTGGTCTCTACGCCCGGGCTCATGAATATAGTCAATACAAGAAAGTGGAGGATCATTGGGGAGAAGCGCTGTCAGAGGCAGACATTCATGTTTCCGTTAAGGTTATATTAGGAAGTATGGGGCCCCTCAAATGACTGGTACTAGAGCAGGAGCAATGGTTTGAAGCGGTGCATGCAGCGCGGCTTTCGCGCAAAAAAATCCCCGATTTACGGGGACTCCTGTGCGACTCTGCGATCATTATCCTTTTACCGAACCCGCAGCTATTCCTTCTACGATCCGATTACTGAGCAAGATGAACGCGATCATAATTGGCAAAATACTGATCATCAGGGTCGCGCCAATCGCGCCCCAATCGGTCGTATATTGACCGACGAAATTCTGTATGCCTACGGTCAATGTCTTATACTTTTCCGAAGAGATGAACGTATTCACGAAAATAAACTCATTCCAGTTGTAGATCATGTTGATAATCACAGCCGTAGATAACACCGATGCCGTCATCGGCAGCGTGATGCTGAAGAAGATACGATTCACAGAGCACCCGTCCATCACGGCAGCCTCTTCCACTTCACGCGGCAGCGTGTAATAAAAGCCGAGCATAATCATAATCGTAATTGGTAAGTTAAAAGCAATGTAGGATAAAATGATTGATAACGGATGATTGGTTAGGTTCATTTTCATAAACATACTGAATAAGGGAATGAGCGTCGAGTGCACGGGAATCATCATCCCGACCATAAACAATCCAAGCACAAAGGACTGCAGCTTCCATTTCATCCGGGTCAAAGCGAATGTCACCAAGCTAGCCAATAAGACCGTGACCCCCACCGACACTAACGTCATCCAAACGCTGTTAAAAAAGTAACTATTAATATGGCCCTGCGTCCAGACCTTCTCGTAGTTCTCCCAACGCAGTCTTTCTGGGAACGCCATCGGCGCGAGATTGAAGATTTCCTCATTATTTTTCAAAGAGAATAGCATGAGCCACAAGAGAGGGAAAATCTGAATGACAGCGACAATCGATAACACCATATACAATACGCCATATCCGATTTGTCCAGGTAGCTTGCTTCGTACGGTTAGCGCCTGTGCCTGACGACGGGTGGTTTCAAGTTGCATCGGAATCGGAATCTCCTTTCGTTACGAGTATTGGATATCATCTTTGGAAGCCGTCGCTTTACGGATTAACCACGTCGCCACGAGGCATATCAAGAGCAAGAAGAAGCCAATTGCGCTAGCATAACCGAAATCATAGCCTTTGAACGCTTTGCGGTACATGTAGGAGGCCATTACTTCACTGGATCCGTTAGGTCCGCCCCCCGTCATCACATAAATCAGGTCGAAATATTTCAGTGATCCAACAACGGCTAGAACGACCGTTACTTTCATCACTTCAGCGATTAACGGAACACGAATGGACACCGCAATGCGCCATGGACTTGCACCATCAATGCGCGCTGCTTCGATAAGCGAGGTAGGTACATTTTTTAACGCAGCATAGTAGATTAAAATGTAAAATCCGGCGTACTGCCATAAGATCGGCATGAAAATCGCGTATAAAACAATGGATGGATTGGACAGCCATTCCGGTGTATGCGTGACCCCCAGAGACGTCAGGATAGCATTCAATACCCCGTTCGTTGGGTGGAATATTTTCAACCATAGTTGAGCGATAGCAACAGAAGAAAGCAGCATAGGGATTAAATAAATTTTGCGAAAAAAGTTAGCCCCTCGAATGTTTGCGGAGAGTACTAATGCGACTAACAAGTAGCCAAGCAGAGAGATTGTTGAGAAAATCGCCAGCAAAAACGAGTGCTTCGCGCTTCCCCAGAATAATTTATCCTTAAGCAGTTCGGCATAATTGTGCAAACCGATGAAACTCATTTTGCCTACGCCATCCCATTTCATTAGCCCGTAGTAGCCCGTCATGATGATCGGCATATAGATCAAGGCTAGCAGCAGAAATAACGAGGGAATCACGTAGATCGCAATCATGGATTTGTTAGACATGACTTTATCCATAGCAGGCACTTCCCTTTCAGCGATTATGACAAAGGACATACCACTTGGAGGGATATGTCCTTTCCCAAATCGATCGTTTTCGTTAGGCTACTTCGGTTCCTTCGCCAAGGCATCCTCATGATTCTTCGCAAAAGCTTCCGGGGTCACCGCTTTACCAAACAGTGCTTGAATCATATTCAAGTGAACTTCTGCGGAAGCTGGCTTCATTTGAACATCGGCGAATAGCGTAATATTGCTCGCTTTATTCAACTCATTCAAGAGATCAATGTACATTTGTGGCAGCTTCACTTTGGATGTGTCTACTTTCGTTGCTGGGATAACGCCTGCTTCGGAGATTGCGTGCTCGCCCCACTTCGATACGAAGAAGCTGACGAATTTCTTGGACTCTTCTTTTACTTTGGAATTGTTCGCTACGAACAAGCCTACGCCTGGTCCGCCAACCCAGCTATCCATGTTCCCTTTACCGCCATCTACCGTTGGGAATTTAAAGAATCCGATTTGATCTTTGAAAGCTTGTGGTACATCTTTGTTCGTTGTGTAGTTCGGTAATTCCCATGTTCCCATCATATACATAGCAGCTTTGCTGTTCATGAATTCCGCTTTACCTTCGTCGTTGCCAAGTCCGTTGAAGCCTTTGTTGAAGGCATTCATGTCCACAAGCTGGGAAATTTCCGAAGCTGCGCGAACCAAGCCAGGATCGTTGAAGGAACCTGTGCGGTCAATCGCTTTTTTCAATGTTTCAGGGCCACCGATACGATCAGCAAGGTACATGTACCAAAGCGATCCTGTCCAACGATCCTTGTTCCCGAGTGCGATTGGGGCTACACCGTTTGAGCTAAGCGTTTTGACAATGTTTTTGAACTCATCATACGTCTTAGGCGGTGCAAGGTTATACTTGGCAAAAAGAGCTTTATTGTAATACACCGGCACGATGTTCAATTCAACCGGAAGACCGTAGGTTTTGCCGCCGAATGCGTAAGCATCTGTCGTGCCTTTCACGAATTTATCTTTCAAATCCCCTTGCAGCAAGTCATCCAGCGGAGCGAACATGTCGCCTTTTACGTAAGGATCCATGTAGCCTGCTGCCCACGTGAAGCCCACATCAGGAAGGGCATTTGAAGTGGAAAGCACCTTCATTTTATTCTTGTATTGTTCATTCTCGAGCACTTCCTGCTCAATCGTCACATTCGGATTCGCTGTTTGATACTCTTTGATGATATCGTTTACAATTTTGTTTTGCGTTGCGGAGTTTCCTGTCGGCCAAAGATGCATCATTTTAATCGTTACTTTTTTAGCGGGTTGCGCAGTTGCAGCTTCCGTTGCTTTTGCCGTTTCTTTAGGCGCTGTAGTTGGACTAGCATTTTCTGTAGTACTAGAGCAGCCCGTCAGTGCCATAGATAGGCCGAGCATCGTAGTTAGCGACCATGTAAGCGTTTTTCTTACCATGTTTGTTTCCCCCTAATTATTTGTGTGCTACGTGTTTTATTGTAGCGCTTACATAGCTGCCGCAGGGAGTAACAGCTATCGGGTAATATTCCACTATTTCGAGGTATCTATCCGATCCGCCCCATCCATAATTTGTTTCCGATACTGATTCGGGCTCGTCCCTTCGTACTCTTTGAACAGCTTAATGAAATATTTGGACGTCTGGTAGCCGACTTGCTCTGAGATATCAGCAATGGTTAATCTGGTTTGCAGGAGCAGCTCCTTCGCCTTCTGGATGCGGTTTCTCGTCACATATTCGCTGAAGGTGAAACCCGTCTGCTCTTTGAAAAGAGCGCTGAAATAACTCGGATTCAGATGAATCTGGCTTGCTACCTCGCTCATGCCCAGCGGATCTTGAAGATGTGCCTCCACGTATTGGATGGCCTGTTGCACAGGAGCACTGTAATTTTTGTCAGCAGTCTTCGCCTGCATCAAGCGCGTGTCCACCATTTTCTCCATCGTTTCAACGCGCCCGCGATCTTCTTCAATGCGCAGCGCCTGCTCAACGGCGTCGAGCAGCTTGCTCTTCTGAATCGGTTTGAGCAGATAGTTAACAACACCTAATTCGATCGCCGTTTGTGCATATTGAAAATCCGGATGTCCCGAGATAATGATGACCACAGGCTTGTGGGCGAAGCCACGCGTGCCTTCCACCAGTTGCAAACCGTTCATTTCAGGCATTCGGATGTCTGTAATCAAGAGATGCACGGGTCGCGATTGTAAAAGTTCGAGCGCTTCAGTTCCATTGCAGCAGCTAATTATCGCATACCGCCCGATGGACCAGGCTTCTAACGTTTTGCGTATGCCTTCTCTCGTTAATGGCTCATCGTCAACGATGAGTATGGTTTTCCCCGATTGGTTCATCGTGTTCCTCCTAAAAGATTTTCTTTAGAAAAACTAGCCTCGAAAGCACTCGGCTTGGCTTACATCGGAATATCGAAACTCACGCTGGTACCCTGCCCAGGACTACTTGTGATCGTCAAGCCACGATATGTTTCTGGGAGTGACGGGTAGTAGAGTTGAAGACGCCGCTGCACATTGGAGATGGCCATGCCTTTTCCTTTGGCGGATGGAACACCAGGGGCGGAACCTGGGGCGGTGCTCGATGTGGAAGGGCTCGATTCCGTGCCCGTTGCTGCGCCGCTTCCGCGTTCCATCGAATCCAACACAGCTTGCAGTGTCAGATCATCCATCCCTGGACCATCATCACATACCGTAATGCGCAGCTCCGATGGCTCGAGCGGCGACGGTTCCACGCGAATCGTGATCAGCCCTACTCCGATTTTGCCTTCCAAGCCATGCAAGATAGCGTTCTCCACCAAAGGCTGAATCAGCAGCTTCGGAATATGTACGTGACTGTACATCTCGTCGCTGTCAATTTCCCAAACGAGGCGTGAGCCGAACCTCACACTCATAATGCTTAGATATCGCTTAATGTGCTCCAATTCCTCTGAAAGGCCGACCCACACATCCTTGTTCGGATTGCCGATAACATAGCGAAATAAATCAGACATGGCGACGACCAGATCAGCCAGCTCTTCTTCCTCTTTTTCCTGCAAAGACCAGTACAGTGCCTCTAAGGTGTTATACAAGAAATGCGGATCAATCTGCGCTTGGAGGGCTTGCAGCTCTGTTCGGCTTTGGATCAATTCTTTCTCGTACACGAGTTTAATAAGTCGATTCATGTTATCTACCATCTGATTGTAGGTCATGTTCAAGTCATTCAGTTCCGTGGTGTAAGACTGCGTCAGATTAGGTGTCAGTACCCCTTGCCTTGTATTCCTCATGGCTCGCATCAGCCTAAGAATTGGCCTCGTAATCATCGAAGACAGCAGGAATGACAGGATAATAAACAGCACCAACCCGATAGCCCCAGATACGATAATCGCCCAACGCAGCACGGAAATCCCATCTTTCACATCACTCACCGGATACAAAATCATCAACGTCCAGCCCGTCTGCTCGGAGAGCTGCTTCACCAAAATATATCGCTTCTGCTCTAAGGTAACTTGCTGCGAATCGGTATGCATTAGCCCGCTGATATGAGCAAGTGCTCCGCCTTCAGAAACAATTGGCCTTGCCGAGCTATCGGCTAACAGCATCAATTCGCGATGCCCCGTATCGGGGAGCTGGCTTTGGAAATCGAAATAGCTGCGATTAATTCGCACCATTAAATACCCGCCATTTGAGAACCATCGGTCAATTAAATTGATCCGGCGTATGGCGAGAACCGTGTCGGGATTCTTCGGATCGTTCCCAATCCAAATCAGCCTGCCCTTCTCTTTATCTGCCTGCTCGATCCAATTCGGCTCAATAAGATTCGTTAGCCGCTGCTCATCCAGTGGAAACATACGCGCAAAATCCGTCGTATACAACTCCACATTGCTCACTCCACTATACGCTTGGATGTGATTGGCGATTTTCAAAAGCGACTGCCGCTCGCTGAAGTTTGGTGCCTTCCCTTGAACCGATGATAAAAACAATTGCTGCAAATATACATCATTTACAGCCTGTAACGTCAACGTATCGATTTGTGTAATGATTGCTTCCAGTCGACCGTTTGCCTGGCTGGCAATTTGTTTCATCTGTGTCTCCGCCTTCGTATTGAGGAGGGTGGACACCGAATTGTACGTAATCGCGCCTGCACAGACCAGAACGATAATCATCACGGCAATAAATCCCGCTAACATCTGATTGCGCAATGTATTCCAGTTAGCCAGCTTCTGCCACAAGCGGAGTTCCCCTTTTCGTATATAGTAAGTGCTTTCAATATGCCAAATCATACTACATAGAAGTTAGTTTGGCTATTAAACTATTGGTGGGTGGCGTGGAACATTTTGGAGATACATTAGAGGTTGGGGGAGGAGTTGCTGGGGAGGTAGCGGCAGGTGGTGCACCGAGAGGTAACGATGGGTGCTGCGGGAGAGGTTCCGGCCAGAGCAGCGCCAAGAGGTGCGTTAGTTCGATTTTGCCGAACTAAATTGAGGATTACTTGTTAAAAAGGCCCGATAGTCCGATTTCGCCGAACTATTCAAGCATTTTTCTTGCTGTAGTGGTGTTTGGAGCGATTTAGTTCGGCTATTTCGGACTAACTAGGATTTATTGGCGCTGTCAATGAAATTAAGTCGGCAATTTCGGACTAATGGCTGTAATTAGGTAGACAGGAGCCTAGGGATGCGCAGCAGGAGCTTGCGAGCTGTAAGTCGATTCTGGCGACTTGCAGGGGGAGTGACAAGGGCTTTATCAAAAAAGCCTACTCACCATCACATCAAATGTGAACACGTGAGTAGACTTATCGACTCCAAGTAATAACCGCAGCTAGCGCTTCTTACCGTGGTAAAAGAAATTAGGCAGCTTCACTTCATTCGAGTAATGCTGATGAAAAATATGTGTCGTCGCCGGGGACATCGGCGGAATCAGCCACGTCCAATCACCCGTGACGTCGCGCCCGCTTTTCTCTTCGTTGTCCTCGAAGCGTTTGAACTGCTTCGCCGCCGTGTGGTGATCGACGATGGCGACACCCTGCTGCGCGAACGAATGCAGCACCGCTACATTCAGCTCGACCAATGCTTTGTCTCGCCATAGCGTCGACTCGTGACGCGTGTCGAGTCCCATGATCGACGCTACACGCGGCAGCATGTTGTACCTCGCCTCGTCGGCAAAGTTCCGCGCGCCGATCTCGGTTCCCATGTACCACCCATTAAACGGAGCCGCGGGATAGATCACGCCGCCCACTTCGAGGTACATGTTGGCCACCATCGGTACCGCATACCATTGCAAATTCAGATCAGCGAAGGTTGGCAGCTCCGGATGGGAGATCGCCACCTCCATAATCAACGCTTTCGGAATCTCGAACAACCGCGGTGCTCGCTCTCCCACTTGAAGCATGAGTGGCAGCACATCATAATGCGTGCCCGCGCTCTGCCAACCAAGTGCTTGACATGCCTTGGTGAATTCCACAGAAACTGGATCGCCCACGATGCCATGTTCCGTCTCATAGCCAGCATAGCGAATCAGTTGCTCATTCATGATCTGAACAACAGGCTTCCCTTCCAGCAGAGGTGGGAATATCGTGATGACGGGGCGGATCTTGCCGCCATTCGTAGCTTCCTCGATATGCCGGAACAGCGCGTCCGCCGCTGCTTCTTCCGTCTCAATATGACGAGCGTCGTATACACGAAGCGACTCCCAGAACAATCGCCCAATGCAGCGGTTGCTGTTGCGCCAAGCCATTTTCGCGCCATGGATCAGCTCTTCAATCGTATGCTCATACGCCCCTTTATACTGGATCGCTTGCGTAATCTCAGCAATACGCGTGTCGATTTGCGCCTGACTTTTGCCCAATTCGGTATAGCACTCTTGTATAAAAGGGATCGCTTTCTCTAGTTGCTGGTCCTGAACTTTCATCGGTATAGCTCCAATCACTTCACACTAAATTGGTCGGGAATGTAGCTGATATGGGAAGTTGCGACGATCGTTAGCTCGCTTTTATCGTCATCCGTAAACTGAACACCATCATCACTCACATAGAACCATAATTTCCGCGTAGGCTCATTCTCAAACTCTTGAAAAACAAATACATTCAGTTCATCTTTCCATTTCAAAAGCTCCGCAATCTTCTCGGGCTGATCAATCTGAACGCGGAATAACCACTGTTCGCCTTGCTGCTCCCACGTATAGGGCACAGGCTGCTTACTTGTATCGATAAAAGCACGACCGCCAACCGCATGCTTCACTAAAAAAGTTTCCTTCATCGCTGCAACCTCCTCTATCTCTCCATTATCGTCTTATGGCAGATCAATAAGCATGAAATGTGTATCTTCAAGCGCACGAATCGTCAGGGATGACTCCCCCTGGATACGGGCACTGTCCTTTGATTCGAGCAGCGCATCATTAGCCGAGCATTTCCCACTCACGAGCATGAAGAAAATACGACGATTCTCGCCCTGCTCAAACACTAGCTCTTTCCCTGCGTCCAGCTTGCTTAGGTAGATGCTCATATCTTGATGGATCTTCGCGATGTGAGGGCCGCCTTCGGGTGTCACGACCGGTAAGAGATGATTAACCATCGCCTCTGGCTCGTACGTTACATTTTCAAATGAGGGCTCCATTCCTCGCTTCGCTGGCATAAACCAGAGCTGAAACAGACTCATCGGTTCCGTTTCCGATGCATTGTACTCGGCATGAATAACGCCGCTGCCTGCGGACATTCGCTGTACACCATTGGAAGCCGTTATGGCTACATGGCCAAGGCTGTCTTCATGCTTAATTGCTCCGCTGAGTACGATACTGACGATCTCCATGTCACTATGAGGATGAGGGCCAAAACCCCGTCCTGCTGCGATATCATCGTCATTACACACACGCATGACACCAAAGCTTACATTTTCTTCATCAAAATAGTCGCCGAAAGAAAAGCTTTTGTGGCTCTTGAGCCACCCCAAATCAGTTGAATTACGCGTGTCGGCAGGAAAAACTTGGATCACAGCAATCGCCTCCTTCTATAAGTACCTCTAGCTTATCATACTGGGAAGACGGACTCCATGTCAGATCGGTGGCAGAACGAAGCCAGTTTTGTGACGATGGCAAATTACTTGCGTTCTATGAATTGCATGTGAGGTTGACTTCGCTCGTTGGTGTCGGTGATTGAGTTGATAAATTGTATGTCCCCTCCATCTGGCGTATAAATTTTGTTGAGATCGCCTAGAATCGGAGAGGTTTGATCTAGGTATTGAACAACTTTTCCATCTAGAGTAAAAATAAGAAGATAAAGATTATCATCTGATAATCTTAACGAATTTCGGGTCCATGTGTAGCCTAAACGCTCATTGATCTGAGTGTGTGTCGTATAAGGACCGAACAAAAAGAGCTTATCCCAAGCAAAATTGGTTAGTTCTTTCACACTCATCGCAGTTGTTTCGCCACTGCCTCGAACGGAATCTATCTGTTTATTGAAACTTGCCGCTAGCGCTTGCTGCCCAATCGGATCGACTTTCTTCAGTTGCTGATCTAGTAGTCTGTTCAACGACAAACTTGCAGGAACGGCCAAGATGAGGATGAGCGTAATCAAGCAGAGCGTTTTTACCAATTGGCGCAGAGCTAGCACTTGAACAAAAACATACGTAATTGCAAGGGATATGAACAAAGGTAGTATACTAATCGTTGTGTTAAAGAGGTCAAAACCATTCTCCCTAACATCTAGAACCTGATTCACTATGCCATAAGCAAAATAATATAGAATCGTTAACACGATCCAGATTACTCCGATAAGCAATGTGTTCTTACGCATGTTCCTCACCTCGTTCTTACAGGTATCTTGCATGATCACATGAACAATGGTTTCCTTTGGCGCGATTTGGTCGAGAAGGGAACCAGGATGCACTATTTACCGTTACACACTCAAAAAGACAATGGAGGGGAACGTGGGTGCTCTATTCTTCCTAAAAGTGCTCCCAAGTCCCGAAATACGTGCAGATAGTGCATCTACGTTCCTCTTCTCACCTAAAACAGCTG
Source organism: Paenibacillus qinlingensis (assembly GCF_013204845.1). Lineage (GTDB taxonomy): Bacteria > Bacillota > Bacilli > Paenibacillales > NBRC-103111 > Paenibacillus_E > Paenibacillus_E qinlingensis. The sequence continues at coordinate 57,674 of NZ_JABMKY010000021.1, read as the reverse complement.
ATTTCCGCAATTTAGTGCACTCAGGTTCCCTTATGACCAACTAGAGTCTCAAAAGAAAGAGGCAGCACTCGCGTAGATACATCTACTTAAGGCTACCTCTTACTGAGATAAATATCTACGCCTCCAACATCCACTGCTCATACAGTGCATCCAACTGCCCCTGCACGACTTCCCGCTTCTCCCAAAGCGCCGCGAGCTCCCCCGGTGCCAGTGCCTCGCTTTCCTGCTGCAACTGTTCATCCAACGCGGCCAACTCCGCTTCTATGCCAGCGATCCGCTTCTCCAAAGCGCCCTTCCCAGACGCCGCCGCTGGTTTCCCCTGCTTAACTGCAGAACCCTCGGGCTGTTTCACTTTCACTTTCTCTTTCACTTTGTCGACAGTGATCCTGCTTCGTTCCTCAGCCAGAAGTGCCTCCCGCGCGCGAAGCTCGCCGCTCTTCTCTTTATAAGCATCAAAATCACCTAAAAACACGGTGATCTTCCCCTGATCCAACTCCCATATTTTACGCGCCAGCCGATTCATAAAATACCGATCATGCGTCACCGCCAGCACCGTGCCGGGGAATTCCTCCAGCGCATCCTCCAGTGCTTCGCGCGACGCGATGTCCATATGATTCGTCGGCTCATCCAGAATGAGCAGGTTCGGCTTTCGCAGCACGAGGAGGGCTAAACGCAATCGTGTCCACTCGCCGCCGGATAAGGAACTCACTGCTTTGAACACATCTGCGCCATAAAATAAATAAGCAGCCAGCCGCCCACGTGCCTCCCCTTCTTCCAGCTTCGCTTCCTCGCAGAAATACGCCAGCACAGATTTCTTATTATCCGCAGGATATGCTTGCTGCGCTAAATAGCCGATGTCGACACGTGCTCCGAGCTCGAGCTCCCCGCCATCCGGCAGTACTTCACCGAGCAGCATCTTCAGCAGTGTTGTTTTTCCTGAGCCGTTATGCCCGACGAGCATCACCTTCTCGCCATATTCAAGTGCGCCGCTCGCGAGCCCCAGCACCGTCTTCTCGCCATATCGCTTCGTGATATTCTCGAAGCGCATCACTTTGCGGCCAGAGCGATCCTCCGGCTTCAAATCGAAATCCGCCGCCTTCGGATCGAGCACAGGACGCTTAAGCTTTTCCATCCGATCCAGCGCTTTCTGCATGGAGAACGCCCTGCGGAAGAACTTCTCATTCCCGCCAATGCGCCCCCATTCGATCAACTGCTTGATCGTCTCTTTCATCTTTTTGATGACCTTCTGCTGCTCTTGATATTCCGCGAACTGCTGAAGCAGTCGTACTTCCTTTTCCTTCACATAGCCTGAATAGGAGGTGTGATACGTCGTTGACTCACCGTCTTCCAATTCAACGATTTTCGTGACGACAAGGTCCAGAAAGTAACGATCATGGGAGACGATGATACAGGCGCCGTCATAATGCTTGAGGTAATCCTCCAGCCACTCCACACCGGCCAAATCCAAATGATTCGTCGGCTCATCCAGCAGTAATAGGTCTGGTTGGCCGATTAACTGGGAAGCCAAAGTAATCTTCGTCTTCTCTCCCCCCGATAGCGAGGCGAAGCTTCGCTCATAAAACCCTTTTGCAATCCGCAGTCCATTCGCCACTTGATCAATTCGTGCATCCAGCTCGTAGCCGCCTTCGCGTTCGAATCGCTCTTGCAACATTGCATATCGCGATAGCAGCTGATCCGTCCGTTTCTCATCGTTCATGACCGCTGGGCTCGACATTTCGCTCTCCAGCTCCCGCATTTTTGCTCGGCACGCAAGCAGTTCCTCGAAGCTCGCAGCCAGCACATCGTACACCGTGAAGCTTTCCCAAGCGCTTGGGATTTGGGCTAAATATCCGATCCCCGTATCCTTTCGCACGGTCAGCTGCCCTTCGTCAGGCTTTTCCATTTTGGCAATGAGGCGCAGCAACGTTGATTTTCCACTGCCATTGCGGCCCACAAGTCCGACACGTTCCCCTTGATGGATCTCAAATGTAACATCCTCGAGCACCAGCTGGGCACCGTGGTATTTTTTTATATTTTGACCATTAATAATTAACATAGTAAAGGATCCTCCTTGGTTTGAAGACAGACCCTGACCTGCACGCAGCTAACACAAAAAGGCCGCAGGAAAATTCCTACGACCTTTCGGATCATTTCCGTAGAGGGTTAAGGTAGGCGTCTTTTCGTGAGTTGGTAAACCGTATGCGTATAAGTGAACAGACCTCTCGCGTCTTTGACTTCTGCATGAACGATGCCAGCCATCGCAATGGGTAACTGGCTCACACGGTTGTTTACAAACTCTCGATTCATCCTACCTTCACCTCCTTCATTAACACTCTGCTAAAATCATATCATAACCACCGGTTAATTCGCAATGGATCTCTCAGAATCTGGGCTGGCACATATGGGTGTAATGCCCCCACTACATCAAGCTCCAAATCTGCTTCCCCACCAACAGCACACATACCGTGATAAAAAGCGGCCGCACATACGCCGATCCCTTACGGATCGCCATACGAGAGCCAAGTAATGCGCCGCACACCATCGCCAGTCCCATCGGGATGCCGATCCAATAATTAATGGAGCCCAGCGCCATGAACGTAATTAAACTAGCGATGTTGCTGCCGAAATTGAGAATTTTGGCATTGCCTGCTGCTTTGACGAAATCGAAGCCGACCATCAGAAATACAAAAATAAGGAATGATCCCGTTCCTGGGCCAAAGAACCCGTCATAGAAACCTAAGACGAACGCCGCGCAGCCCATTAGGAAAGCCGTCCTCGCCGAGTACTGACTGAAGGTCGAGATGTCTCCCCAATTTTTGCGGAAAATCGTGTAAATCGTAATTAGTATCAGCATCACCACAACCAGTGGTTTTAGAAAATCGGAAGGAATTTGCCGCAGCACGAATACTCCGCACACCGCACCAGCCAAGGACAGCACGAACAACCCGCGTACCGCTTTGAGATCAACATTCCCTGTCCGCATAAACGAAATCATGCTTGTCAGCGACGACATCGTCCCCGCTAATTTATTCGTACCTAGCGCTAACGCTGGTGGCATTCCTGTTGCAAGTAAGACTGGCACCGAAATAAGCCCGCCTCCCCCAACAACCGAATCTACATAGGCTGCCAAGAACCCGCCGACGATAACGAAAATCATCATTTCCCAACTCAAATGCAACATGATGTGAATGAACTCCTCTTGTGTTTGAATAAGTATGGTTTGTCCAACACCTATTCTCGCATGATGAACCCATTCAGGCAAGAATTTACCTATGGTAAAAAATAAAAAGTTAAACCGAACGCTTCCGTAATTCATCTATTATTCGATCAACGAGAAGCACTGTAGGCAATTCGCCTTGCAGGACAACATCCGAATTGGCTTTCACCGTCTTTTCCATTTCTAGATAAGCAGCTCTTCCCCTATTCAAATAGTTATGCAAGTCACTTTGTAATTCACTCATCCCTTGTTGTTGTTCGTTCCGTAGAATGCGTCTAGCCATGGCAATATCCAAAGGGGTGTCGATATAAAATGCCACATCAATAAAGTCTCGCACGGCATCATTCAGGTAGGCAAACGGATAATCGAGGACAATATAGTCGAGTGATTCATCTTTTAGCAGAAGCTGAATATCGGTAATGAGTGGAGAAAGCACCCATGCGTTGTAATCAGCCCCCGCCTCGACCCACTCGCAAATATCCGGGCAATTCTCAAACTCGTAATCATCAAAGTAGAGGGCTTGAGCATGATCTAATCTATGGATCAAATGTTTGATTGTCGTTGTCTTCCCTCCACCAGAAACGGCAGAAAAGGATAGTACACGAGGCTTCTTATTCATGAGTATCACACTCCAATAGCAATAATTATCCATACTAACTTAACATACTTCCATGGACATATGGCATAGCAAAAAGCCGCTGATCTTCTCAGCAGCCTTAGCGTTTCTAAAAGCCCCTAGCCGGGTGTTTATCTTTTGTTTCGCATAAGTAAATAAAGAAAGTAAGGCGCCCCTATGACAGCTATAACGATACCCGTAGGGATCTCAGATGGCTGCAGAATCCAGCGGCCAAGCGTATCTGCCGTAATGACTAGGAGCGAGCCGATGAGTGCAGAACCTGGCAAAAGCCACTGATGCTTCGGGCCGACAAGTCTGCGAGCAAGATGGGGGCCAATTAACCCGACAAAGCCGATTCCTCCGCTAACAGCCACGCTAGAAGCTGCTAAACCGACTGCCGCAGCAAGCAACTTGAGCTGCTCCTTCGAAACTTCTGCGCCGAGCCCTTTCGCTGTATGCTCCCCCAGATTAAGCACATTCATCACACCGGCTTTGTAGAACACGTAGGGTAACAACACAACAATCCAGGGCAACAGAGATAACACAAACTTCCAATTCGTCCCCCAAATACTGCCTGCCTGCCAAGTAGCGACGAACTGGAATTTTTCTGGGTCCAGCCTTAAAGTAAGTACAATCATTGCTGCGCTAATGCCCGCTGCAACGGCGATCCCGTTAAGGAGCAAGCGAGTAGGAACAATGCCATCACGTGGACTGTACGACAAGGAACCAATGAGGACCGCTGTTAGCCCTGCACCGACCAGCGCCAATACCGGCAAAAGAAATACAGGGGCTGCCGCAGTTGTCGGATAGAACGAGATGAACAACATCACCATCAGACCAGCACCAGCGTTGATTCCAAGAATACCAGGATCAGCTAAAGCATTGCGAGAAATCCCCTGCATGACGCAGCCAGATACGGCAAGCCCCGCTCCGATTAACAAGGAGATTACAATTCGCGGCAAGCGAAAATCGAATAAAATCAGGCTTTGTTTATCGGTCCCTTGACCCAACAACGTTTGCAGTAAATCAATTGGTCTGAGTCGTATATAGCCAGTATTCATACTGATTACAAAGATAATAAGAATGAATATGCCTAGTACAACAAACGTGCTAATACCTTTGTTTCTTCTGTTTGCTTCTAGTATGGGTACATCTCCAAGTTTCATAGCTTATAATCCCCTCTTTTCTTTGCGCACAAGATAAAGGAAGAAGGGAACTCCAATCAAGGCAATCAACGCACCCATTGGCGTTTCATAAGGCGGATTAACCATTCTAATTCAACAATAGCTTCACAATATCGTCCAGTTGTGCGTCCATACTAATCGGGTCGTTACCGTTCCATTTGTTATCCAGCGTGTAGACATGTTTATTTAGAACAGCAGGCAATGATTTCCACAAGGAGCTGTCCAGCACCTCTTTATAGATCGCGTCGGATAACGTATCGTAAGGCTTAATGACAAACATGCGGTCCGCTGCATAATCAGGCACTACTTCCATCGATACTTTGGCGAAGCCAGTTTTATTATCTGGATTCATTTCCTTTACCTTCGGAGGAACCTTAAAGCCTAGTGTTTGATAAATCGTAATGGAGATATTCTCGAAATAGGCAAATACTTGCTTATTCATAAATTGTAATACGGTAGCTGTCTCCGCTTGTTTACCATTTGCCATGAGCTGACCTTTGATTTTGGCCGCCTTTGCTTGATATTGATCTACCCATTGCTTGGCTTCAGCGGACTTACCGAGAATATCCGCTAATTTATTCAGATGCACGAACATATCACTGCCAGCATATTTAATCGTCACCGTCGGCGCAACCTTGGATAATTTCTCGACTTCTTCCGGTTTCACAAATTCATTAACAATGATGAGATCTGGGACCAGAGATAGGATTTTCTCCACATTATATCCGCCATTGTCGCCAATAGACTCGATGCCGGCCAACTTATCTTTTAAATAACTGGAATCGAGGAAAAATTGACTGGCAACCCCAACCGGCTTAACCCCCAAGCTTAAGAGATGGCCAACATAATAATTAGCTACGACTTTTTGGGGATGCGTAGGAATTTCAATCTCTTTTCCTGTATCATCCTTATATATGCGGGTTAAAGGCTCCTTTGTTGCTGTCTGCTGCGGGGACGACAACGGGGTGGAACCGCTTGAATTCTCCGATTGGCTGCCGCAAGCAGCAAGCACAACGGCCATACACAAAATGACCGACAAAACCAAACTATTCTTTTTTCTTTGCCACATAACGAACTACGCCTCCAAATTTTCATTTACATATATGATAACGATTCTCATTATCACCAATAACAGAAGTATAAAGCATCCCCTGCTCCAACGTAAATGAAAAATTCGGACGAGAAAAAGTATATTTCGGACATCCTCTATGTACGTAATGATCCAAATAGCTGGAGAACTTGCTTCTGGATCAGATCATGATTGAAGGCGGAATATTCATACCAAGGCCCAATCTGGATGAGGGACACACGTTTTTCTCTGTATGCTTTCATATTCTGCCATTCCTCTGAGCTATTCAAGGTTTGTAACGTTGCGTGCGACGCCCCATCCTCCGAAATCAGCATCAGTATGCGATCCGCGTCACATTCAGCGGCTTGTTGGGGATCAATCAATTCGTAACTGGCGTCGAGAGAATCCAGATGACGAGCGGGCGACAGCGGCAGCTGATGAAACATCGCTGTACCTTCATACCCTTTTCCCCAGCGATACATATTTTTTCTATCAATCATAATGACAATCAGCTTTTCGCGTTGAACGAGCCGTCTGACTTGTTCACTGATCAAACCTTGATTGTAGTCATAGTTGGTTAACCATGTTTCGGCTTCCTGTCTTTTCTCAAGAAATGCTCCTACCATAAGCAAATGCTCTCGCCAATCCTTCGTTTTCCACGGAATAAATAATACAGGAGCAATATGCGTGAGCATTTCCTGCTCTCGAACCGGCAAAAAATCATCAATAGCGATAATGCGATCCGGACGGGAAACAAGAAGCGATTTCCGATTAAAATCGTAGTCATGTCGCAAACGCACCTTAACATCGAAACCGAATTTGCTACGATAATAGTCCGTCCAGTAATGATCAATGGGTGCTGCGAATGGAATGACTTGGAGCGGTAGCAACATCCCAATATTAGGCCAACTGTAGGCGGCGATCTTCAACTGATGGTTTTTCAAATAAAGCGCTGGGGAAATACCGATATGACTTTTAAAAGCACGCCTAAAGTGGCTTTCATCATGATACCCGACATTCTGCGCCACTTCCCACAACGGAATATCAGGCTTCCTCATCAGCTCTCGCGCATGATTCATCCGCAATTCCGTCAAGTAGTCTACCGAGCTTTTCCCGTATAAGCTCTTGAACAATCTCCTGAAATGACGGGAACTGATCCCTGCCTCTTGGGCCAATTTTTCAAATGAAATTTGTTCCCGGCAATGCTCATCGATGTAGCTTTTGGCTTTTTCAATCATGGCCGTCAAGCTATTCAACTGTATGGGAACCTGCTTCTGGAGAACACAACACAACAACTCGTGAAAAGCGCCTTGACTCCGCAATCGTTGCAGCTTATTATCCCCAAACCAATGTTGGCAGATCACCTGGCATAATGGAATAACCTCAGAGGCCGAGATAGAAGCCGATCCAATAACAGGAAAATCCGCACTCTGTTCGGTAGAGCTTTCCTTCGACAATCGTGTTGCCAAACCTATATCAAATGTAAACAAATAGAAGCCTTTCTTCTCAAAAGCATACATATTTGCCTCTACCCATTGTCCTGGCCTGCATATCCATACTTCTTCTGATGTCACCAGGCTGCTTGCCGAATCAACGGTCAACTGCCCTTGCCCCTCTACAATCACAATTAGCAAATAGGATTCTAGCATTTGACGCTCAAGCAGCCAGTTGCCATCACTCTCCTGAATATGTTGGATATCGGCAAGCTTAAACCATCGCTCTTCTATATAATCAAGTGTTGCTGGCTCTATACCTTGCGGAAAAGACACTCGCCATCACCTTCCCTGTACGACCTTGTTATGCACATAATAATCTCAATCTGAGGTTATGTACATAGGGACATCAATAGGAACGACAGGACCCTATTTCTCCGAAAAAAAAGGGCAGCCCTAAAGTAGAATGATCTACTTTGGGGACTGCCCTTACTTCCAATATTTATCTCAACGTTTTCAACGCGCCGCTCCAAGCTTTCACTTGGTCAAGCATCGCATTCACATTGTCTTTATGTAGATCAGCTGGCTTGAATACGGAGAAGTTCTCGAAATCTGTAAACAAAGAGAATGTCGGATGCACACGAACGTCTGCTACCAATAGCTCACCAAGAATACCACGCAGATGTTCTGCTGCACGAGCACCACCTGTTGAACCGTAGCTCACGATACCAGCGGCTTTGTTATTCCACGGCTCACGTGCGGAGTCCAATGCATTTTTCAAAGCACCTGTAATACTGTGATTATATTCTTGGACAACGAATACAAATCCGTCCAGGCCTTCAAGTTTCGTATTCCATGCTGCGAGTCCAGGCTCTTCACCAGTGCCTTCTCCGAAGAAAGGCAATTTGTACTCGGCAATATCAACTATTTCGTACTCAGCATCTCCACGCCCGTCAGCAATTGACTTAACCCATTCTCCTACTTGTGGGCTAACACGACCTTGACGCGTGCTGCCAAGAATAATACCAATTTTCAGTTCATTCGACATCTTTGTTACCTCCTAAAATAAAGTGAATTACTTACTTAACGTAACTTCATCAGTATAACGATTAATTTGGACCACTGGAAGTAGGCACTTTAAAGGTACCAAGTATACTTTAGGATACCTACTATGTAGCCTCGCATGTTGCTACTCACTAATTAATAATCCCATGTGAAACAATCTCTACTCTCATCGAAACTTGAAAGTTAACCTTCGGATATTCGGTCTCCCAATCCATCTTTTTCCACTCTTTTGGGTAAAATGCCATCACCTCCCGCGCTATGCCCAATGCATCTGAATTCGCACGTTGCGTTAGTTTACAAATCTCATTGGCTTCTTTCGTCAAAATCTCAGAGAATCGCGTATTCATTTGCTCAAATTTCTGCTTCTCAGACAAATCAAATTTGGCTGTTTCAATTACGGAACCTTTCATTTTCAAATTGATTCTCGCCTGAACCCGGCCATCTGTGTCAACCCACACCTGCTTGTCTTGCTTTAAACTAGAGATGTTTAAAGTTAAATAGTCAGAAGGGTCTTCTGGAATCGATTCCTCCTTTACATTTCGTGTGATTACACAAACGTTGGCTTTATTCCCATTCATCAATAGGATAAGCGTCGATTGCTCCGGCGTTAACGAGTACCCGGTATATTTCCGCTCGTTCAACAAGGCTAAACCATCTACAACTGCTTTATCCGACTCTTTCCTAAGCAGTGGAATAACCGGATCGCGCCCTGCATCGTGCAACGTCGGATAGAGGGAATGTAGCGTAATCGAAGGTATGACCGTTTCATACCTCGCGCTCATGATGATTTTCCGCAAATATTCCCCTGACGTCGCTGACCCGATACGATCTAGGCGAATTAACTCGCCAGCATTGCCGCGAACAATGGCTACTTTGGCCAGCATCGGATCATTGGCATTTCGAAATGTGGAGTCGAGGATATCGCCCAAATCTTGTTTCGCCAACTTTTCACCAATCAACATGACTTGATTTTTGGATGTACCGATCGGACCTGCAATCTGCAAACCGATTTTTTTATACAGCGATTCTTGCAGGGTAGGTCCTGATGCCGACAATACCTCATGCACGGGCGATGTCCTTTCCTTCCCGCCTGGGGATTGAATGGTTACCGTAGTGACGATATCGTTATTGCCATTCACATCTATGGATGTTGCGTAAATCAGTTGCAGGTTTTTGAGTTCATTATGATAGTTGCAGCCGGAAAGCAGCAGAGCCATCAGACAGCCAATTGCGAGACTCCTCATGCCGGTAATTGCCCCCTTTTTCCCATTAGCCAGGCCACAATTAAGAGTACAATTGGAATACCTAAAGTGATAAAGCCTTCCACCTCCGTGACTTTCGATAGAAATTGAACTCTTGCCTCTGATCTCCAAAAGATTCCCGTTAAACAAACTATAGGAACTAGAAAATAAACGACTTTCTTATGCTCTTTGTTTTGGAATAGATAGCCCAAGCCCTTACTGGCACAATAGATGTAACTGATCAGTGTTGCAGTCACTTTCACCAACCATATGGAAAGAAAGAGCAGATCCAATCGTTCCAAAAAAGGCAGTGAAATGCCGTTTAAATAATACGGTACAGGCTGTGGGATGAAGTCAAGCGACTCTGGACTGAAATTCAAAAAGCAAATGAGAACTACGATCATAAAAAACAATGTTGCCAATCCATTTGCCCACAGAATAGGCGTAATCAAGCTCTTTCCTTGCGCTTGGATATCGGAATTCAGCACGAGAAACACTTCAAAACCTAAAAAAGAAAGGACGGAGCTTTTGACTCCCATCATAATCCCATGTAAACTTTCTTGCCCTATCGGTAATAAAAAGCGGTAATCCGTCGTGCGGAAGCTTGTCAGCATAATCGCCAGCATAACAATAATTAAGAGGGTAATCAGCGCATGGTACCGGGCAATAATCCGAATATTCTCCTTGGCAAGGTAAATACAAACCAAACAATTAGCCACGATGATAAGCCACGGATTAGAAAAAGGCAGTATCCAAAGCTCCACGAACGTCATTTCCAGCAATAGAACAAGACAGGTTGTAAAAGTAAAATGCGCGATGAATATGGCGGTAATTGTATTTCCCAACCATTTCCCAACAATAAGCGGTGCGAACTCATAGAGGTTTTTCTGTGGAAACCTTTTGCACAAAAGGACGTAACCGACTAAGATGAGCTGCACACACCCACCAGCCAAGAGAATTGAAATCCATCCATCCGCACCAGCTGCTTTATGTAAATCATAAGGGAACGACAATACGGCGATACCGATCTGTGTTTGTAAAATGAAAGCAAACAACTGAACCCGTGTCATGATGCCCTCCTATCGGACGCTTTTCTGCCGAAGATTCGTCTTGGCAGCTGAACAAGAGCCATCAGAATACGCCTTGGATTAAAAGGCATAAACGGATAAAAGTAAGGAACGCCGAACGTTTCAAGCTTACTTAAATGCATGAATAACAAGCTGAAACTAAAAGAAATGCCTACAAAACCCAATAACGAGGATGCGATCATAATCGGGAATGAGATCAGTCGAATCGCTAGGCGCATTTCATGAGAGGGTATGCTGAACGAAGCAACGGCGGTCAGGGAAATAACGACAATCATCGTCGTGGAAACGAGGTTCGCATTGACCACCTCACTTCCAATAACTAACCCACCTACAATGGACAGCGTCGATGCAATCGATTTGGGCAGTCGGATCGCCGCTTCTCTTAGTAGCTCCAGTACGGTAAGCATAAATAAAGCTTCCATAAGCGGATTAAATGGGATATTTTCCAACGAGGCTTTTAGGGAAAACACTAAATCGATCGGCAGAATATCAAAATGATTAGAGACAATCGATATGTATACCGAAGGCAGCGCAATACCAATCATGACGCTAATTAACCGGAGGAATCGGAAAAAAGTCCCGTTCCACCACCTGACATTGAAATCATCCGCCGCTTGGAAGAACATAAAGAATGTCACCGGCAGTATCGTAGCGAAAGAGCATCCGTCCACCAATAGCGCCACTCGTCCTTCCATTAAATGCGCTACTGTACTATCTGGTCTTTCGGTAAATAACATTTGAGGGAATGGCGATAAATAGCTGGCTTCCAAACGATTTGTGATCTGCCCAGGAGACTTAATAAAGGTAGCTTGGTTTGTGAGCAGATTGGCAATAATTTCATCGACTACGTTCATATCGGCCACATCACACATGTAAATGAGTTTTACGCTCGTTGGGCTTTCTGCCCCCAGTGTGAATTGCCGCTCAACCAAGTTCACATTCTTCAATCGTTGGTGGATTAATTGCGAGTTAACGGAAACGTCATCGACAAAACCTACATGCGATCCGCGAACCGTTTGTTCATTTTGCGGCTCTCCCATACTGTGAGCAACCCTTGCAGTTGCATCTACCATGACGATGTCCATTCGCTGATGAATCAGTATCGCACATCTGCCCTGAAGCATCCCAGCCGCCGCGGAGTTCAAATCGGTAACAAAATCGATATCCATAATGGGAAGAATATCTTCTAGACGGCCTTCCCCAGCTTGAAGCAACGGTCTTAGTATATCGGTTTGCAGCTTGTCTTTATCCGTTACCGTAGTCAGATAGAGTATACTTCCCTTTAATCCATGCAGAGTAAAATCCCTAGATCGCACATCATCAGACGAATGGAAGCACTGGAATAGCTTCTGTATATTCACCTCGATCTCCTCAGAAATCAGAAAAGAATCCTGTTGCATTTCCATACCATCCCCTCCGTCCAACCACATTTCCGTTAGTATTTACCAGTTGTGGTTGATTATCCAGATACAACCATTAAAAAAAACCGCCCAGGCTCGCGGCCAGGACGGTTTACATGTAAACCCTATTGAATACTAATCGCATCACCAGTCGGCTCTAGTGGAAGCTGCAGAGCACTGTTATCCCCTACCATGCCGGTACTGACTGGATTCATGCCGTACTGGTAGGTGACGCTACCGCTCCCCACAATGCTTGCGGCAAGCTGCAGCCGAATCGTTGTCCCATTCAGCCTGCTCGCTGAAGTGATGGCAACAGCCGTTGCCCCGTCCCAGACTTTGAACCCTGTGATACCGGTTGTTGGTGTGAAATCTGTCCCACCGCCAGGCATTAACGTAACGTCCACTTCATTCTTGCTGGCTGTCGTGAAGGCAGCAGATGTCGCTCTCGGTCCCCTATAGGAAGTGCTGTCTCCAAAGTAATACTTGATGGCATTCGCATATCGCGGGCCGATAATCGCCGACGACGCCGTTGAGAAGTGAACGGTGTCCGATAAGGAGAATCCAATCTCCGTCGTTGCGAGCAGGATATTCGTCCCGTTATCCAAGTCGCTCTGCGCGCTGCGAACCGCTGACCACTCCGCATCCGTGCGCAGTGTGCTATTCACTTGCCCTACTTGATTGATGAAAATCGGAATCGTGCTGTACAGATCCTCCCGGTAGTTCGTTATCATCTTCGTGAACGCTGTTCGGTAAGTCGCCCGGAGATCATAGGTCGGGTTCGCGTTATGATCACGTGAATCTTGCTCTCCTTGGTTCCAAATGAGAAGTTCAACCCCGCCTGCAGCGCGCGCTCTCGCAACTGAATTGCCGTAAAGCCCCGCCGTATCTGCATGGTTGGCCGAATTCCGATATGACCAGTTGGAATTAGTGTTTCCGATTAACGAAGTCCCACCAACTGCCGCAGGCACGAAGGCTACGGGGATGTTGTAATAGGCGGTCAACGCGTTGCCTAAAGCTGGTACCATGGAGGAACCAGCGCCTCCACCATCATACGGATCCACCAGATGCGACCACATATTGCTTCTAGTAAAATTCGCTACAAGATCGTTCGCCACAACATAAGGCATCTCTTGTCCGTAGCCGACCATGTTGGATTGCCCAATGGCGAGAATGACGATGCCAACGCCCCATTTGTTCGCGCCATTTTGAGTACCCACAATATCGCCACTACTATCTCTGGCTCGAATTTGAATATTGTACCAGCCACCCTGCGGAACACTTAAGCTGCCCGAGTATGTTCCTCCTGATGGAGAGCTAACGATAGTTGTCCAAGGAACCACCTCTGCCGAAGTCCCGTGCTGAACAACTCTGGCTTGGATATTCGCTGTGTTAGATGTATTATAGCTACCCGTAAGCGTGACGTCAGTGTTATGGTTATTGCCAATTCCCCGTTGAAAGACTCGGTAATTCGGTAAATCGTTCAGGCTTAGCCCGCTACCTACCCCATATTCAAAATAATCTACCCCAATGAACAAACCTCCCGAACTTGCATTTTTCTGCCCAGCCAAGCGCAGGCTAACCGTGTGGGGGCTGTTCGAAAGCCCCTCTTTACTATACGTTTTCACCTTGTATTGATCGCCTGGACTATAAGTATCCACGGTAGCATCGAACACGCCGTCTACGTAGACATCGTACTTGCCTGTAGCAGCAGATGTTTTCGTATAAATGTGGATGTCTGTACCTGTAAACGACAAGTCAGCTCTACTCCCACTCGTACTCGATACGGATTTGGTCCCGCCATAAAAGTTCGCATCACTGCTGTGCGTCCACGTACCTGTATAGGTGATACTTGTGCTGCCATTATCTTTAATGAGATAGGCAGGCTCATAACTCAAATAATCAAACCCAACATAATAGCCTGTGGAGCTCGCATTCTTTTGCCCATTTAGGCGTAATTCGATGGTATGTGTATCTGCAGAAAGTCCTGTTTTACTGTACGTTTTCACCTGTGCCTGGTCGACTGCACTATACGCATCTGGAGTTGCATCGTAAACGCCATCTAGATACACATCGTATTTGCCGCTAGCTGCTGTTTTCTTCGTATACAGGTTAATTTCCGTTCCAATAAAGGTAAAACTCAACTTACTACCTGACGTATTAGATACGGATTTGGTGCTGCTGTAGTAAGAGGAATCTGTGCTTTGGGTCCAAGTCCCGGTATACGTGATCAAACTCGTTTGGCCGTTATCCACAATGATACTTGTGCTGGCTGACGTGATAACTGGTAATGCCCATAAGACGAGTATAAGCATCAGTACGGAAGCGAACAGCGCTTTCAAGCTATTTTTCATATAGGCATCCCCTTTAACGGTCTAATACTTGTAATTCAAATAATCGATACCGATGAAGTAATCCGCTGATAGACTGTTCTTCTGGCCAGCATGCTTTATTTGGATCTCGTGCGTCGAACCGCTGCTTAACCCAGTCACCTCATAAACCTTCACCTGATATTGTGAAACCGCGCTATATGTATCTACCGTTTGAGAAAAGACGCCATCGATATACACGTCAAACTTGCCTCCTGTTGGTAACATACGTGCATAAATACTCGCCTCTGTTCCTGAAAAGTTAAGGGTCGCCGTGCTGTTCGCTGTTGGCGTTACCGATTTGGTCGAATTGTAATAACTCGCATCTGTGGAGTGCGTCCAACTGCCCGCATAGGTGATGAGAGCGTTGGAATTATCCACGATCACCGAAGTCGGTGTCGAAGTATACCGGATTTCAACCCTGCCAATGGCGGGAAGTGTAGCCGTCGTGGTGTCTTCGAATTGAATTTTCAAATAAGTGGTTCCCGCAGGCAGGGAACTCGTTTCGTACTTTTTGCGAGCACTATTGTAACTAGTGACAGTGACGGTTAAAGGCGTATAACTGACCCCATCGCTAGATGTGTAAAAGGTGTAGTTCGTATTGTTACCGTAAGAGTACATTTTGAGATAGTCCATATCACCTGAGGCCTTGTAGACGATGCTCTCTTTGGTCGCTGTAGTCCGCTCCAAGCGGGCCAGATCGTCCTGATTGCCTTCTTCCTCCGCGTAGGTTTTGACGATCGTCGTATTCGCAGAATGACTGTACATTTTGCTGTAATCGAACATTTCATCAACCAGCCAATTTTTGCTCACCGTGACAGGTCCTACAACATTAGAGGCTGCGGAAATTCCCGATGCGTTCTTCGCTTGCACTTTATAATAATAGTTTTGTCCACCTAAAGCGCTTACATCACTAAATAATGAACGTGCCGCAATAGTGTTTTCATAAAAATCTGCAACAATCGTCGTCCAAGGCCCTGTCACACTCGTTGCCCGCTGAATCTGATAGGACTGCGCACCTGTGGAGCCTTGCCATGCAATATGTCCCACATCAGTAATTGGAAGCAGAACTGGCGCTGCTGGAACAGGCAAAGCTGGTCGCGTCAACCCTTGAATCTCATAACCACGATTCGCGAGAACATTAATGAGGTTAATTTCCGTTTGAATATCGCTGTGAATAGCCACCGCTCCTGGAATTCCTGGCCAGTGGAGATCTTGAAACTTCTGGTGATGATAGAAGCCACCGTCCGTATTGTGCCCTCGGAATGCCCACCACATCGCGCTATTCGTACCGCCATTAATGACCTCCCCCAGCATCGTGTTCAGCTCGGAGCTGCTCGTATCCATGCTGATTTCGCCCACATTGAGCACTTTACTTCCGCTTGTATATGTTCGCAGTGCTTGAATTGTTTGTGTATTCGTCTTTCCGGCTAATGGATAGTACGTATGATAAGAGAGAATATCAATATCGGGATTCGCTAGTTGCGTGTATCGGTTATAGAAGCTCTCCGGTTGGTTGCGCCCATCCATTAGGAGATGATTGGTATCAATGGCCGTTGTGTAACTTCCCGTTCCTTTGATGTAAGCAGCCAAGTCAGCTACCCAATTATCTAGCGCGAGATATTGAGCTTCAGTCGTATAACCGTTGGTCAGCTCATTGCCCGTTTCCCAAGCTACAATTGCCTTGTCGTCCTTGTACTTTACACCTGTGTAATAGTTCGTGCGGTTAAGTAATTGCGAGATCATATTCTTGAATTTCACATTTGTCGCGCTGCCAATCGTGAGGAAATTCGCGCCATACTCCGATAACCCACCCCAATGGCCAGCTCCATCGATAAAAGGGATAATGACCCTGATCCCTTTCTCATTGCAAATTTGCAGAAATTTATCCAGAGACCGCAGTGCTGTTTCATTAAATTGAACGGTGCTGGAACCAACATACGCCGTGTACACGCTGCTGTTGTAGGTTGTCAAATTGCCCGTTACCCGCATCGCCCATGTTCGCACAACTTGCTGTCCTGATTGAACCGCCGTCTCCACTTGGTCCCGCTTCTCAAACTCATCCGTGAGACGCCATCTCTGTTCATCGGTCAACTCAAACTGGTGGTTATCCGACGTCACAACAGCCCCCATCATATTGCTGCCAATAAAACGGAATTCGGATTCGTTCGCATCCTTTACCTTGTCACCGTCGAGGTCGTTGTACAAGATGTCTCCCGAACGCTGGATGAAGGAGTTTACGGCTGCATGTGCTGTGTTTAATGGAAGAATACCGAATGCTGCTGTAGTAAACAGGGTGAAGGATGCAGCTATGAGTAGTGCTTTCTTGTAAAAGGATGACATCGCGCATGTTCCTTTCTCTCTTCAAGTTGATGGTACATACAAAAGTAATTTATGCCCAAACCACGGTTGCTATTGAATACTTGTGGAGCGCACATTCCGCACATTCAAGAGCTTTTCTTCATTTCACCCCCTTTCTTGTTAACGTGTGATGCTGACAGCGCGGTTTTTACGACTAAATCCTTGCGGTTTGCCTAGGTTATCGCCGAGTTAGTCGGTTTTTACGACTAACTCCTTGCGGGTCGCCTAGGTTATCGCCGAGTTAGTCGGTTTTTACGACTAACTCCTCGCGGGTCGCCTAGGTTGCCCCGGAGTTAGTCGGGTTTTACGACTAACTCTTTGCGGGTCGCCTAGGTTGCCCCCGAGTTAGTCGGGTTTTACGACTAACTCCTTGCGGGCTGCCTAGGTTATCGCCGAGTTAGTCGGGTTTTACGACTAACTCCTTGCGGTTTGCCTAGGTTATCGCCGAGTTAGTCGGGTTTTACGACTAACTCCTTGCGGATTGCCTAGGTTACCCCGGAGTTAGTCGGTTTTTACTACTAACTCCTTGCGGATCGCCCAGGTTGCCCCGGAGTTAGTCGATTCTTACGACTAACTCCTCTCGGTTCGCCTAGGTTGCCCCGGAGTTAGTCGGGTTTTACGACTAACTCTTTGCGGGTCGCCTAGGTTGCCCCGGAGTTAGTCGGGTTTTACGACTAACTCTTTGCGGGTCGCCTAGGTTGCCCCCGAGTTAGTCGGTTTTTACGACTAACTCCTTGCGGGCCACCTAGGTTGCGCTATGCTTCCCTAGAAAATATCTCGCCGCCAGCCATTCAACTTGGCAACGGCCTCCACGTAGAAATAGTCGCCATAGATCAACGATACATCGATGTTCTGTCCAGCTGGCTTATACCCTGTGCCATGCAAAAGGATGGCTTCATGCCCTTCGCCCGTCATGTAACTCTCCGTTAGCGAGCGAATCATACGCTCCGCTTTCCCATGATACAATCTAGCTTCATTCGCGGAGACATGGCGTGCGACCTCGAGCAGGCCTGATGCCGCGATCGCTCCCGCGGAGCTGTCTTTGGGCTCCCCTTCCGCCAAGTCCGTCCGAAAATCCCATAACGGCACATGATCGTCCGGCAACGAAGCGATGAAATAGTTGGCCGCTCGCTTGGCCCCATCTAGATAGCGCTGTTCGCCTGTATTCCTGTATGCGTTGGCCAATCCGTAAATAGCCCAAGATGCCCCTCGGCTCCACGCCGAGTCAGGTCCAAAGCCTTGACCGCCCAGTGCCTCGATAAACTCGCCCGTCTCAGGATCGAAGCTGACGATGTGATTCACGGAGCCGTCTTCCCGAAGGAAGTGCTTCAATACCGTGTCCGCATGGCGAATGGCGATGTGTTTATACCGTGGGTCACCCGATTCACGGCTAGCCCAAAATAACAACGAAAGATTCATCATGCAGTCAATAATGGCCCAGCCAATCTTATCGAAATTCCAAGCACGGATGAATTGCCCCTCTGCATTAAAACGGCCCGCTAAGAAATTAGCGGCTTGCATGCCTCTGCGATACCCGTCAGCATCGCCAGTAAGCTCATATTTCACGACAGCAGTGGGTAGAAATTGAAAGCCAACATCATGGTGGAGCTCCTGGGATGGTTTAATTAACCACTGCTCAATTCGTTCATCCCACGGCCATGCAGCCTTCTTGTAGTGCTCTTTTCCCGTCAGTTCATGCATGATCCAAAGAATGCCCGGCCAAAATCCAGACGTCCACCAATCCGTCTGTGTGTTATCATACACACCGTCTGCCTTCGCCACATGGGGGCATTTGTCCCCCAACTGCTCAATCATGCTATCGACTTTGGTCTCTAAGCGTGCCTTTAGCTGCTCCCAGTATAATTGATCTATCTGATGTGTAAATTGCCGCTCCACCTTCTGTCCAGTCGCCTGCAATTCCACTCGTTGTTCCACCTGCTGACCCGCTGATTGCGCCTCTCGTTGCGTCACGTAATCTTCCCCTCCTGTGCTAGCTTGATTATATCTATCTCAGAACTTAACTTGGTTGTACATGTCTCAGAACTTACCTCGGTTCCATCTATCTCCTAAACTCAACTCAGTTGTACATATCTCAGAATTCAACTCGGTAACGTTTGTCTCTGAAACTTAACCTGGTTAATTTCCCCATGCAGCTCTTCCCCATTGATCCAGCGAGCCAAATCTTCTACGACCAAGAGTCCCAGCTTACTCTTCCAATAGTGATTAAACCCGCCAATATGCGGGAAACAATAGGCATTGGAAAGTTGAAGCAGCGGGTGCCCCTTAGGCAATGGCTCCATATCGAATACATCTAAAGCCGCAGAAATCCGTTCCGATGTCAGCTCATTCAGTAAAGCCTCCTCCTCAATAATCGGACCTCGGGCCGTGTTCACGAGCAAGGCGCCATCTGGCAGCAAACTTAATTCTTTAGCTCCCAGCATCCCTCTCGTTTTCTCCGTCAACGTGTTATGCAGAGACACAATTGCGCTGCGGGATAAAACTTCTTCAAGTGAGCATAGCTTCACGCCTAACTCCTGTGCTTCTTCCGTAGAACAATTCCCCGAATACAGCAAAATTTCTGCCTCATACGGCTGTAAAAGACGGATGACTTCGCGCGAAATTTCACCGTATCCGATGAGCCCAATCGTTTGGCGATACAACCCTTTTACAGATTCACGGTTGTTCTGCGTCCATCCACCTTGCTTTAAGCGTTGGCTGTAGCCGGATAAATCCCAGCTGCCATGCAGCATTAAAGCAACTGCAAGTTCAGCTGTTGAACGTGCTAATGACGTGTTCGCATTGACCACCGTCATGTCTAGCTCATACACGAGGGGATCGACCATCGGTACAACGGTACCTGCCGCATGCCCGATAAACTTCAGTTTATGAGCCCTTCCCAAAACGCCCGCATCCAACTTCGCTGAACCCCATGATGTGATACAAATATCATAGTCACCAATACGCTCTGCCAGTTGATCGGAATCTACATGCTCATCGGTCCAATCCACTTCGCACAAGGCGTTTAATTGTTGAATGGTTTCTTCTTGAAAAATTAATCCACGTAAAAATGGATCACTCACCGTTACCAACGCTCTCATATATATCTACACCTCATGATTGTTGTTGTTGACCAGATTAGCCATATAACTCACGTACGCTGGCAGCACTTCTTCCGGTTCGCTGCCCGCAACCCGAAGCTCCTGTCGCCATTTCGTTTCCCATTCCAAGGAAAAATAACCCTCATAGCCACTCGCAAGCAGCAAACTAACGATATGCTGATTCGGACTACAGCCCTCACCTAACAGCGTATATGCCCAATCGTGTTGGATAGGATCTTCCCATGGCTTGCCATCCTTCATATGTACGTGCACACAATCCTTGCCCAGCCATCTAAGCGTCTCTTCCGGCTGCTCGCCATCCTCAAGCGGATGCAGCACATCCCAGATGACAGCGCAATTCGTCCGATTCACATCATCTAGCAGCCCACGCAGCACTTTGCCAGTTGCATATTCATTATGGGACTCAATCCAAACGCGGATCGAAGCCTCACTTGCCAGATCGCACATATAACGAATCGTTTCCACGATGCATTCGTGGTTCAATTCCACCATCGGGTCATCGAATCTGCGCATGAAGTTGCCTAAGAAAATGCGAATTGCCGGGGACCCGAAATCCTGAGCGAACGCCAGCAACTGGGGGAATACCATCTCAACCTGCTGACGTTCGGCATCTCCTAAGCCTTTCACACAAAGACCCGAGCCAATATCGGTCACTTGGATTCCCGCAGATGCCATTGCCTCTCCAGCTTGCCTGCGAATGGTCCGATCTGTATCTAATTTCCCCCAAGCATGGATCCCTTCGCGAAGCTCGATGCCCGAATAGCCATAATCGGCGCATGCACCAATGAGCTGCTCAACGCTCCAGTCTTCACATGGAAGTGTACTAAAAGCTAACTTCATTTCCGTTCACTCCCCTGATGTTAGTTTGAGAAGTAGCTGCAAGGGCCGTCCCATTTCCCCTTCAAACCGTGCAAGCGTGTAGATGCCGTTGCGATTCCCAAGCTTGGATTCCACGGTAGTCAGCTTATGTTCGGAAACGACGTCATATCTGTAGTCACCCATTACGACACTTATCCCTTTATCCTCACTTGTAATCATCGTCTCATACTTCCCATTCGTCAGCAGCAACGGCACCTGGTAGTAGGGCACATGTTCTACCTCGCCCAGCTGTTCAACTCCAATAGCTAATCCAGCCTCCGTCAAAGCATACGTTTCCCTTATGCGCATTCCTTCAGGGATTTCACCACCACTATACGTGACGCTCCATTCTACTTCATCCAGCGCTTCATTCACGATCACGACCTTGCATTCGGGCGCCAACTCACCCTCGCACAGCCATTGCACATCCCCAGCCTCAATCATCCATCCCGCACATAGGCTCAGCGCCTTGCCTCGCACGGTTTCCGGCAGCCGATACTTCGGCTCTGCAGCACATGGCATCGACAACGCCAACTCCGATGGGACTCCCCGTTTGTGCAGTCTGCCGAGTCCAGTTGCATCGTAATAGGCATCAGCACGCGTATCGATTTCAATCGAGTAGCCTCCGCAATTCGCGAACACCTTATGGAACGCGTCGGAGGTTTGCCAGGCGTATCCACCAATCTCCGCAGGGCAGGTATACTCCTCAATACTGTCATCAACAGATAGGACAGCGATGTACAGGAAAGTCCCGAAGGTGGCCATGTATTTGGCATAATAACCATAATCCTCTGTCCCGTAACCGGAATCGGTCGGGAAAAAATTCTTAATATGACGAGGCGGACTCTCCTCGATCAGCCACCTATGGAGTGAGTCAATCGCCAGCCGAGCCGCCCTCTTGAACGCCCCAGCTGTCTTCAAGTCTCCCAACTCTTTGTACCTACACGCCTCATATTCCGCATTTGCAGCTAGCAGCGCTTCATTGAACAGATACTGATTGCTACGGCCGCCGTAAGGAAGCTCACCCGCAGCAGACTGCATGAACAGCGTCTGTAAGCCCGCTTTTTTCAACTGCTCATCCAATGCCTCCCGATAGGGGCCTTCATAGCCCGAACCGAGCAGCAACTGAATCTGGCAGCGCGTCGTTAAATCGTAGAGAGTCGGGTTACCCGGATCTTTGTACATCCCATTTTCATCAAATAACGTTAATTGATGGGGCCAATGTGCCGCAAAATAAGCCGTCGCATCGGTCAAACCCGCACGTTCCCTCAAATACTCGCCAACCATGTTGTAAATATTAATGTTGTGAAGCTTTTCTTTATCCGTCACGGTTATATTCGTGTAATAATAGTTCCGATAAGGCTCGATCAGCCCCAGCGCTGTCAACCAAGGCGCAGATAGCGCCGAATCGACCTTATCCTCCATCGCGAAGTAAGCCAGCATGACTTCTTTTACGGCAAAATCAACCATCAAATTGCCTTCGTGTCGATGCAAATCCTCACAGCAAGCTGTCATCATGCTTGCCCATAACTGCCGGTGCTCGGGGATACGGCCATTTGCCAGCAGAATACCTACGATTGAAGTCACACGCGAGTAAGCTTGCACATCAGGAATATGCCCAGTCCCTGCATCAACCGATGCCTGATGAAAGGCCGGCAAATCATACCCATTTAACGCTAGTTCAATCAAATCGAGATACGTTTCTTTCGTACTTCGTTTGTTTCCCTTACTTGGCCCTACATCACCCTCAACCAACTCCACATGCTCATGCAACCATCGAAGTGCTTCATCCTGCGAATTCTTCATGTCATTAACCTTTCACAGAGCCAAGCAGCATGCCCTGATTAAAATACTTCTGCATAAACGGATAGATCATAAGCATCGGTACTGCGCCTACAACAACAGCCGCCATTTTGACTGGTGGACCGAAGGCATAACCGCCTGCCGTCAGCTCCAAACCTGTATCTGAAACGATTAATAATTGACGAAGGAATACTTGCAGCGGCCATTTCCCAGGATCATTCACATAGAGAATCGCTGTGAAATAGGTGTTCCAATTCTGCACCGCATAGAACAATGTGAACGTCGCGATAACCGGCATTGAGAGTGGAATGATGATGGTCCAGAACAGTCGCCATTCCCCGCAGCCATCGATGCGTGCGGATTCTTCCATTTCGCTGGGTACATTTTGGAAAAAACTGCGAATCACGATCATATTGAACGGTGTAATCGCCGTTGTCAGGAAGATCGCCCAGTACGTATTCAGCAAATGCAACTCTTTTACAACCAAGTATTGCGGGATAATTCCACCTGCGAACAACATCGTGAAGACGACGAGGAAGTTGAGCGTTTTGCGACCTCTCAGCCAGCTTTTCGATAAGCCATACGCCATTAAACATGTCGTGACCATATTGATCGCTGTTCCGAGCACCGTGATGTAGACGGCATTTTGAATTGATTTTGTAAATAAATCATTAAAATATAAATATTTATAGGCGTCCAGGCTCCAAACTTTAGGAAGGAGGAAGAAGCCTCTCGTATTCATCTCATGGGTCGTGGCAAACGAGCTAAATAGGACATATAAGAACGGAAAGCTTACAATAACTAAGGCGATCAACAAAACACCGTACAAAACGATGCGGAAGGGAATATCTGCTTTTTGCATCCGGAAATTCATCAGTATACGCCCTCCTCACCTAATTTTTTAGACAAACGGTTTGCTCCAATAACAAGTACTAAGCCGACTAAGGATTTGAACAACCCAACTGCTGTTGTATAGCTAAAAGCACCTTGTAGTACACCATTGCGGTACACATAGGAGTCGAAAACATCCGAAACCCCGATATTAATGGAATTTTGCATGAGATAAATGTGTTCAAACCCGACTTCAAGCACCGAACCTAATCGTAAAATGAACAAAATAATAATCGTCGATTTGAGCGCCGGTACATTAATACTCCACATTTGGCGCCACCGGCCTGCTCCATCTACTCTCGCTGCTTCATATAGAGTTGGATCCACCGCTGCCAGCGCAGCTAAGAAAATAATCGCATTCCAGCCCGCTTCTTTCCAAATATTCTGGAACACATATACCGAACGGAAATAGTCCGGATTCGTTAACAGCTCCACCCGCTCTAACCCCAGCGAAGCTAATAAGTTATTAATTCCCCCGCTTTGCGTAGCAAACAAGAGAACCGTAATGCCTACCACGACAACCCACGAGAAGAAATGGGGCATGTAGACGATCGTTTGCATTGTTTTACGGAACCAGCGAACCTTCACTTCATGAAGCAATAAGGCCAGCACCACAGGGGCTGGGAAAAAGAAGATCAGATTGAATAAACTAACAAGCATCGTATTTCGCAGTAAAATAAAGAAATCTGGTTCTGTGAATAATTTCACAAAGTGATCGAATCCAACCCATGGACTATCCATAAACCCTACAAATGGGTCATATTGTTTAAAAGCGATAATAATACCGCCCATCGGCAAGTACTTAAAAAGAATGAAAAACAATAGGCCTGGCGTGATCATGAGATACAGAGGGAAGCCTCGTTTCACATCTTGCCAGAGCTTGCTAGAAGGGGTTGTTCGTTTGACAACTGCTATCCCTTGGACTTCCATAGGCTGCTCTCCTTGTTTAAAGGACACCTCCCCTTCACAGGAAGGTGCCCGGCATTATGTCATTTCCGTTATTTCGTTGCTTGGTACGCAGCATTAATCTCTTGAATAATCGTGTCGCCGCCTGCCGCTTTCCAGTTCGCTACCGCTTTGTCCACGAATTCAATAGGCTCTTTTCCATAAATCACTTGAACGAGCGCATCCAGCCATTTGCCGTTAATTTCTTTACCTTTTTCCGCTAACGTTGGTGACACAAGGCCAGCACCTTTATTCACCCAAGTATACTTCTCATTGTTGTTGATCCATTGTGTGATCACTTCAACATCTTTCGGATTGTCAAACTTGTACAGTTGGTGCATTGGATCCGGTTTAATCCACAACCAGCGAAGCTTCTTAGGAATATCTGTATCCGTTGCTGGCAGCTTCTCGAATTGATTAGCAGACACTTTCTTATAATGCACATCTGGAACGCCGTGCTTCGCGAAGTCATAACCTTCTTCCGTGGATAACCAATCGTACATTTTCAGCAAACGATCTTGAATCTTCGCATTACTCTTCGCGTTGAATACGATCTTCTGACCGCCAACATTATCAAACGTTACCGTTCCCCGTAGACCCGTTGGTCCCGCTGGAGGCGTCAATTGTACGACCTCGGCTTTCGGATCGGATTTCTTCACGTTAGGGATAACCGTTGTAAACAAATTATTCGTATTCACATACGATACACCGGATTTCCCTGCATAAAATTTGCTCTCTGGATCGTTTTGCTTGTTCACAAAGAAATCTTTATCGAGCACGCCTTCTTTGTACGCTTTATTTAAGAACGTGACGTATGATTTCAATTCATTTGCTTGTGCTTGAACAGGAACTAGCTTGCCGCCTTCTTCTTTCCAACCATTCGCTAGACCGAAGGCTGCCTCCAAATAATCCGGGCCATATACACCGCCAATAATCATTTGCTGCGGATAAAAAGTGAAGCCATACGTATCTTGCTTGCCGTTGCCATCAGGATCTTTGGTCGTGAAGGCTTTTGCCACTTCATAGAACTCGTCGACCGTTTGCGGCTCCTTCAGCCCCAATTTGTCCAACCAATCCTTCCGAATGACCAGGGAATCACGATTGCCTTCACTCCAGAGCGGAATACCAAGGTACTTATCCTTCGGATTCAAAGCGCTCCATAGCTGATCAGGAACTACTTTCGCTAGATTCGGATATTTCGCCAGCTTTGGCTTGAGATCCATGAAGACATTTTTCGTTGACCATTTCGTGAAAAATTCAGGATCAATATAGAACGCATCCGGTAGATCATTCGAAGCTGCTAACACATTCAATTTCTCCACATAATTGTCCGAGGGAATCCACAACATTTTCAGATCAATGTTAAATTTGTCATTCAAATATTTGATGCTTGGATGATTATCCGGCCAACCGCCGCCTGCATAGGAGCGAGACATCATCGTGATCGTCAGCTTCTCTTCTTTTTCCGGCACCGCAGTCGTAGCAGAAGCTGTAGCCCTAGGCTGCTTCGTATCTGTACTTTGGCTGTCATTTTTCGTGGAGGCACAGGCAGTTGCTAAGACGCTTAATGTCATCACTGTGACTAAACCTATCGCTTTCTTTTTCATGAAGAAACCCACCTATTCGTTTGTAATGTCCCTTACATGTATGATGATACCGAATTGGCATGGCAAAGGCTTTATCCTACTCTTTGATTTGTTATCCGATTCTATGCACTTCTGAGAGTCGTTAGCTATTACGAGGAATGAGCACAGATACAACCGTCCCTTTACCGGCAAAAGAGTGAATCCGCAGCCCATAACGCTCCCCATAATGCAGCACTAAACGAGCATGAACGTTAGCTAGGCCCAGCGACTGCTCTTTGACGTATTCATTCTGCACGTTAGCTGTGATCCGACTCAGCGTCTCTTGTAACCGCAACAACCGCTCCTCAGGAATGCCAGGGCCGTTATCCGCAATCTCGATCATCAAATCGTCTTCCACATCATACGCACTCACGAAAATGCCCCCATCTCCGCCTTGCCGCTCAATCGCATACTTCACCGCATTCTCGACAATCGGCTGCAGCGACAACTTTACGATCCGACAATCTAGGAACTTCTCATTCACATACAGCTTACTTTCAAAACTATCCGGGAAACGAATATGGGTGATCTCCAAATATTTGGTCAAATGATTCAGCTCATCCTTGAGGGTGACCTCCACCCCTTGAATGTTCGCTGTATAGCGATAAATTTCACCTAGGTTTAAAGCCATTTTCTCCAGCAGCGGTGCTTCTTCTAGATAAGCAATGCTCTTCATAATATCCAATGTGTTATATAACAAATGGGGATTGATCTGATTTTGCAGGGCTTGAATGAAGGCATCCTTCTGCTGAAGGCGGATATGAGCTTCTTTCAAGCTTAAATCCGTTACAGTTGTAACCAGATCATCCAGCTGCGTGACCATCTTGTTGAAATTCCGGTTCAGCTGCTGAACTTCATCTCGACCTGCCGCTGCCAGCGCTCTAGTTTGGAAGTCCCCTTTGGAAACCTTCTGCATCAGCCTACTTAGTTGCACGATTGGCTCCACAAAATGGTGGGACAGCTTCGGAACTAAGGCAATAATCAGAAGCAAGATGATAATCAAAGCGTAGACCGTTGAATTTCTAGCGGCATTCAGCCCCCCAGCCATCTCCTCAAATGGCACAAATGAAACAATTTGCCAATTGGTAATCGTCGATTGCGAGCTGGAAACGAGCATTTTCTTATTCTGCCAATTCTGTACCGTCACTTCTTCTTTCTGATTCAGGTCAATATTGGATAGGGAGGTTTGCGAACGCGGCAAGCCGAGCCAATCTTGGTTCGGATGATAGACGATCACGTCGTCCGATGATACGATAAAAAACTCCCCGCTCGTCCCAAGCGTCGATTTATTAAACGTTCGGTCGATTTCGCTGAGCTGCAGCTCGACAACAAGCTTGCCGATATTGGCCATGCCATCGATACCGATAATTGGCACAATTAACGAGATGACCGGAATGCCATTGGACATGCCCTGCTGGATGCGATGTGTTTGAACAACCTGCAAGGTGTCTTGATTCGGAAGCGAGTACCAGGGCTGCCCTTTGATAATTTCCTCAGCCCCATTTGCATAGTCGTAGAGAGAAACTACCTGATTATCCTTGGATACGAGAAACATGACTTGAATTTCCGAGTAGTTGAGGGAGAAATACGATTGCAGCTTCTTCTCGATGCCTTGCTTCTCCGAAGGGGAGTATTCACGGTTATCGACTAAGAACTTCTGAATTTCGGCATCCGTGATCAAGGTCGACAGCGATTTGGTCATTTGCTTAAAATAAAATTCCATATGATAATTCAGGCGCGTCGTCGCTTCCTTAGAGATCATCGTGAAATCCTTTTGTACCGCACGGCTGTAGTAGTTATGGGAAAATAACGCCATTACCGTCACGGACAGGATGCATAGCGTAAGAAAGGCGACCGTCATTTTGAGCTGAACCGAGTATTTATAGAGCCACTGATTGCTCATAAGCCCAGCTTCTTTCTGTATTCATTCGGAGACAGACCCGTCGTCTGCTTGAACACCCGATTGAAATACGGGACCGTCATGAAGCCGACCTCTGATGCTACTTGGTAAATTTTCATATCCGAAATAAGCAGCTCCTTCGCCTTCATCACCCTGGTTGCGTTCAAATAGTTCACAAAGGAATCGCCGGCATGCTTTTTGAAAAGCACACTGAAATACGCCACGCTCAGATTCGCTTTCGCCGCCAAATCCGTGATCGTGAGCTCCTCTTTGTAATGCTCTTGAATGTATTTGCACAGCTTATGGATAACCCCTGTGGAGTTGAAATTCATCATTTCGGGGTAGCAATTCAGCCATTGGTGCAGAATGCTCTGCATCCGCTCCGTGATGGCGCTGTCCGAGCTGTCGGTCATGTCTTTGATTTCCCACTTCGGGTAAATATCTTTCAGAATCTGCTCCCATTTCTCAAAAAGCATGGCGCATAACGTCGTGCGGATCCCGTCATGTCTCCCTTTTAGGCGTAAAAGAGAGCTCAATAATTCCTGGCTCCTCTTCACCAACTGATCAGGTTGATATTCGGGAAGCTCGTAAATGAAATCCTCAATATGGACAAAATGCTGGTACACATCCTGGAGCTGCTTCAGGCGGTTAATCGAGCGCAGCAGTGCATCCTTCAAATCGCTTTCGGAAAGCGGTTTCAATAAATACTCGGTTACACCGTAGCGAATCGCTTTTTGCGCATATTGAAAATTGTCAAAACCACTAATAATGATCGTGACAATTGGATAATTTCTAGCTTGTATTTGTTCGATGAGCGCTAGCCCATCTTTCTCAGGCATCATAATATCGGCAATCACAATGGATGGCCACAACGTCTGGATCATGCTCCACGCTTCTTCTCCATTCTCTGCCTCGCCAACAACTTCAAAACCGGAGCCAATATTCTCAATCATTTTTACCGTAGCCTTGCGGATCCACGGCTCATCCTCCACAACTAGAACGCGATACATGGCAATTCTCCTTTCAGATAGCTGGCTATAAGGTCACACTCATCCAATAATGATTGCTATGATGATAACATAGGCATGGCAGATGTGTGAATCACTCCGTATCGGTGCTGCTTTTTTGTAATCCTTTGCATTCGTAGATCGTAAGCAAAAGCACCTCCAGCCGCAATTGCAGCCGAAGGTGCTTGTTCAAATCCCGTGTATTAACCCAAATCAGGCGTATCTGTCAGTTCAATGCTGGTATTCTCTCTGTGGTGCAGCTCCAATACGATGATTTCATTGCGCCCTACTTTTAGTAGAGGAGCTGGCAGATACAACGTGTTTTGCGGGCCTTTTTCCCAGTAGCGGCCGAGGTTGAAGCCATTGATCCATACGACGCCTTTGGACCAACCTGCCAACTTGACGAACGTATCTCCTGCTTCATCTACAAGGAATTCCCCACGATAGAAGGTCGGACGATCTACAAATTCGTGAGCTGTGTCCGTTCCTATACCGTGACTGTCTTCCCCAACCTCTGTCTCAACCGCCGCCCCCTCATGCCCGAACGGAATTACCGCTAGATTGTCTAGTGGGAGTGGATATATCGTCCAGTCAAAAAGGAACTGGTTATTCATTCGCACGCCTTCAGTAATGCCTTTGCAATCACGGAGACGCGGACCATAATTGACGCGTCCCATGTTCTCGACGACGATATCCAATTTCGCGCCTTCAGCAGGAATGTCCATCTGGAGTGGACGTGGATCCCAGCGTTCTACCGTCCCTTGATACACGCCATTCAAGAAGACTTGCGCACGATCGTGTACCTCTTGGATGTGCAATTTTTCACCCACACGTGGTCCGGACACCCGCGTCGAATAGACGATGAAGCCATAATCTTGTCCTAGATGCTCCATCGACACCGGATAGGTACGCTCAACTGGTTTTGTCAGATAAGCCAATGATTCCAGCAAATCAGCCTTTTGCGTCAAAGCAATTTGCCCATAGCTTCTCTTCTGAATAGGGGCAGGCAGCGCTGGAAGATCAGATTCTGTTTTACCCAAATAGTTCGCAATCACCTTCCGCACCGCGCTGAATTTCTCCGTTACATCCCCGCATTCAGACAAGGGTGAATCGTAATCATAGCTCGTAATTGTCGCTTCGTACTTCTCTTGGTAGTTAGCACCGTTATAGAATCCGAAGTTTGTTCCACCGTGGAACATATAGAAATTGACCGAGGCACCCGCTCGGAGCATCCGATCAAACACGTCTGCAACATCACCAGCGTCCCTCGTGTGATGCGGCTTCAGCCAGTGGTCAAACCAACCGTTCCAGTACTCCATGCAAAAAAGCGGTTCATCCTCGCGATATTGACGAAACTTCTCAAAAGCCTCTTCCGGCTGTGAGCCGAAATTAACTGTAGCCAGCGTTCCCGGCACTGTTCCACCTTGCAGCATACCGTCCTCAGGGCCGTCTGAGGTGAACAGCAGCACGTCCACACCACGGCTAATTAAGCCGTCTCGCAAATAAGTTAAATACGCGGTATCATTTCCGTAGCTGCCGTATTCATTCTCGATTTGCACCGCTAGAATCGGCCCGCCATTCGTACTCAAAAGCGGCTTCAAACGAGGAATCAACTCGTCGTAGTATTGATCTACTTTTTGCAAATACATAGCGTCCATACAGCGTAATTTCATTGAGGGGTATTGTAGCAGCCACGCCGGCAACCCACCAAATTCCCACTCCGCACAAATGTATGGGCTAGGCCGCACAATCACATGTAGACCGAGGTTTCCAGCCAACTTTACGAATGCCTCCACATCCGCGAGGCCGCTGAAATTGAATTCGCCTTCCTTCGGTTCATGCAAATTCCAAGGTAAATACGTCTCAACCGTATTAAAACCGCATGCTTTCAACTTCAATAAACGGTCTTCCCAATAGGATGGCACTACGCGAAAATAATGAATAGCTCCTGATATGAGTTGAATGGGCTCCCCATCTAGTAAAAATTGCTTGTTTCCTGCTGTTAAAATAGCCACGATAATCCCTCCGAATGTGCGTATAAGTGGACTTTTCTTCTCTTCTCATCATCGCTGATTCATGCCGTCCTACTCAATTGCCAAATGGCGCATGTTCTATACCAAATGTGCCAATAATGCTATGATAGAAACATCAAAATTCAACAAAACAATCGCTAACTGGGGCACCAGTACCACTAATCAAACGCTACGGGAGGCAATCTGCGTGGAGGATTTGTATAGGGATATTTACCGTTTTCCAAATATGATTCAGACGCTGCAGGTCATCGGTTGTCACTTTGGTCTGCAGCCCCCAGGATGGGCCTATCCGAGACACCATCATCATTTATTTGAGCTGCTGTATTGCTCGGAGGGCGAAGTCTTGCATGAAATCAATCGCCAATCGATTACCATGTTCGCAGGCGACTGGCTGCTTATTAAGTCTGGTGTTCGACATCAATCCGCCAACCCGTCAGCTGTTCATTATGGTTATTTCAACGTCCATTTCGATCTGGACGATGCGGAAATTCGCAGTTTGCTAGCGGCAACCCCCTTCCAGCTGATCCGTCAAAAGGAAGCCTCCACGAGCAAGCTTCGCAGCTATGTAGGAGAATTAGAAGCTGTTGTGCAGCGCAATCAGCTGTTAGAGCAACGTTCAGCCGAGCAGGCTGAGTCGCCGCAGCTGCTCTTCGAGGATA
This sequence comes from Paenibacillus qinlingensis, assembly GCF_013204845.1. GTDB lineage: Bacteria > Bacillota > Bacilli > Paenibacillales > NBRC-103111 > Paenibacillus_E > Paenibacillus_E qinlingensis. The sequence goes on along the minus strand of NZ_JABMKY010000021.1, from coordinate 25,794 downwards.
AGCTGTTGCTGCAGTCCTATACGCTGCTCATCATTCATGATGTGCTTGCACTGCTTCGCGCCCAGCAGCATACCGAACTGAGAACTACGCGTGAAAGTACGAGTACAACGAACTGCGATGCGTCGTTGTTCTCAACTGACGTCGCCCACGCGATCGAGGAGAAGCTATCGCTTGGTCTCGGCGAGGAAGCCTCCGTCGCGGGCATCGCCAAAGAGCTCAACATGAGCCGCAGCCAGTGCAGCAAGCTGTTCTCCAAGGTGTACGGCTTATCACCGCGCCAGTATGTCAGCCAGCTGAAACTGAAGCAAGCCAAAGAATTGCTCGTTACGACGCATTTGTCGATGAACCATATTGCCGATAAGCTTGGCTTTCAATCTGCCAGCCACTTCTCGCGGCAATTCCGCCGCTGGACGGGGCAGTCGCCAAGCGAGTTCCGGCCGAAGCACCATACGGTACAGTAGGTTATGCGATTGGGCAGGTGTAAGTCGATTTTTTCGACTTACTGCCGCTTGTTGCCTCCCTTGGCGAGTAGTTAGACGGTAAAACCGACTAACTCGGGCTCTTTTGCCTCCCTTGGCGAGGAGTTAGTCGGTAAAACCGACTAACTCAGGCTCTTTTGCCTCCCTTGGCGAGTAGTTAGTCGGTAAAACCGACTAACTCAGGCTCTTTTGCCTCCCTTGGCGAGTAGTTAGTCGGTAAAACCGACTAACTCGGGCTCTTTTGCCTCCCTTGGCGAGTAGTTAGTCGGTAAAACCGACTAACTCGAATTCGCAGTCCCCTCAGCAGCGATTACGCAGAAAGGCCAATAAGAGAACGGGTTACCGTTCCTCCTATTGGCCTTTCTCTGTCTTACTCTTTACTCTTTACTCTTTACTCTTTACTCTTTACTCTTTACTCTTTACTCTTACTCTTTACTCTTTACTCTTTACCCTTTACTCTTTACCCTTTACCCTACTCCCTACTCACCCACACACCAAACTTCACTCACTTATCCGCACCTCAATACCAAGCCCCTCAATCGTATCCACCCACTCTATCGGGCAGCCGACATCGGTAATCAGCATAGAGATTTCCTCCAACTTCGCAACTCTAGCAAATGTAGACAGGCCGAATTTACTGTGATCTGCAACGAGAATGCACTCTTCCGCTCGTTGCATCATTTTGCGTGAGATTACCGCTTCAGCCAAATGAAAATCAGTTATCCCATCCGTGAGCGAGATGCCGCCAGCCGAAATAAACGCTTTGTTTACTTTAAATTGATCAAGCAGCTGATCGACGAGTGTACCTGTCACAGCCCGACATTCTTGATTGACTTCTCCGCCAGCAAAAATAATACGTCCACGAAACGTTTCCATCGCCAGATTAAGAATCGGGATGGAGTTCGTAATTAACGTCACATTCGTCTTGTCGCTCAAAAAGGGGACGATTTCAATCGTGGTTGTCCCATTATCCAGCATGATCGTTTCCCCATCCTGGACGAGGGACGCTGCTAATTGCCCAATCGCTGCCTTCTCTGGTTTCATCATTTGCACGCGGTTCAGAAAGGGAGGCTCGACCATCTCCATGCGCATTTTGACGGCGCCGCCATACACCTTGCGCAGTTTGCCTTCCTTTTCCAAACGGTCCAAATCCCGACGCACTGTTTCCGTCGAAACGGTAAGCAGCTCAGACAGATGATGCACCTGTACTTTCCCTTCCATTTCCAAATGATGAAGAATCGTCAACCTGCGATCTTCATAGGTTAATGACATAATGGCCTCCTACTATGACCGATATCTAATAGATGTTGTTGTTTTATGTTGTTTTCATTAGTTTAGGTGTTCGCGCTAGGTGTGTCAATCTGGATAACCCGCTCCCCCCTCCTCCACAAAAATTGCTCGTTGACAGGTTTGCCCAACCCGTTTACAATTGGCAACAAACAACAACACTTCACATTGATTCAACAAGATTCCACAATCCCTATTCAAATCGGAGGCTATAATCATGTTCAAGCAGCAACCGCTGACTTTTCGTGAGGATCGCACGTTTACGATCACTCAGTTTACAGACTTACACTGGAAAGATGGACTAAGTAAGGATCAACAAACCCTCCGACTCTTGGAAGAAGTACTCGACGCAGAGCAACCTGATCTCGTCGTTTTTACAGGTGATGTCATCTATACAGGACCTGTTTCCGAAGGTGAACCGCACTGCGAGCAGCCACTTCAAGCGTTCCGCGACGCCGTTCAAGCTGTTGAAACTCGCAAAATCCCATGGGCCGTGGTATTTGGTAATCACGATACTGAAAACTACATCACAAGACAAGAACTCATGGACAGCGTCCTCACCTATCCGTATTCAGTGACTCAACCTGGACCCGAGGAGATTAGCGGCGTTGGCAACTACCGTCTCTCCCTGCATGGCCATGACGGACAGTCTGCAGCGAACTTATACTTTTTTGATTCCGGAAGTCACTCAACTGTCTCCCAGATTCCAGGTTATGACTGGATTCGCCATGATCAAATCGGCTGGTATACCGAACAGTCCCGTAACGAGCAGCGCGAACTGCCTGCACTCGCTTTTTTCCATATCCCGCTTCCCGAGTACGGGCACGTGTGGGAACGTGCGACATGCTATGGGAATAAACACGAAAATGTCTGCTGCGCTCACGTGAATTCAGGATTATTCGCTGCTATGGTTGAAATGGGCAATGTCGTTGGAACCTTCTGTGGACATGACCACATCAACGATTATTGGGGCGAGCTTCATGGAATTCGCCTCTGCTATGGCAGAGCGACGGGCTATAATACCTATGGCAAAGAAGGCTTTCACCGCGGTGCCAGAATGATTCGCCTCCGTGAAGGTGAGCGTTCGTTCGACACCTGGATTCGACTCGCTGACGGCACCGTCATCCGTGATCAACCCGAACACCAACCAACGCTATAACCCCACTTACGTTTGGAGCTGATCACTTGTTAACTGCGTCAATTTTTCTCGTTATTGCATCAGGACTTGCCCATGCCATCTGGAGTTTGTTTACCAAAAGCAGCCTGAACAAAGGCGTCTTCCTATGGTCCATCATCATGGTCACCACCGTTGTCCTGCTTCCTTATTTGATCAAAGAATTATGGTTCACTCCCTTAACTTTATCTGCATATGGACTACTTTTACTTTCCGCCGCTTTACAAGCTGTGTATGCCCTCTTGCTCTCGCGTACCTATAATATGGGGGATCTCTCGCAAATCTATCCGATTATGAGAGGTACCAATACCTTATTTATCCCGATTGTCGGTGTCCTGTTTCTACGCGAATCCTTATCGCTACTCGGATGGACGGGACTGCTGTGCATGGTCATTGGGTTCCTGTTGCTCAGCGGTATCTTCACAAGTTTGCGATCTTCTGGACAGACGTCTGTCAAATCCGTTAAACCCTTCCTAATGGCGCTTAGTGTAGGGCTGTGCACGACTTGCTACGTACTTGTCGATAAGCTGAATCTCGCACATATCTCGCCTATCGCTTTATTAGAAGTAACGAATATTGGATTCGTCGCAGGGCTCACACCGCTTGTCCTTGCATCCAAACAACTGCGCAGAGAGTGGCAAATAAACTTCAAAACGATTGCTCTCGGCGCAATTCTCAATCCAGCATCGTATTTATTATTTCTCTTCGCCATGAAATACGCACCTGTTGCCCATATTTCCCCACTGCGTGAAATTGGGACGGTTTTTGCCACCACTCTAGGCATCGTTATCCTCAAAGAGAAACAAGGCACATTACGCATTCTTTGCTCTATTCTCATTTTATTAGGGATATTAATTATCAGCTTCTGGGGTTAAAAAAGGGAGGAACAGTGATGAGCACCTATCAACGTGTCATTATTATTGGTTGGGATGGCGCCGGCAACTTTGTCCGTGATGCGCATACCCCGAATTTAGATCGTTTATTTGAGGCTGGTGCCTCCACGCTTGAAGCGCAAACCGCATCACCTACGATCAGCGCGGAGTGTTGGGGGACGCTGCTGCACGGAGTTGATCCTGTGAAACATGGGCTTACGAATACCAAAGCAGAGGTAGAAACCTTCCCCGACGACTCGCCCTATCCGTCTATTTTCCGAGTTGCTAGAGAAACATTCCCACTTGCTAAGCTAGCAGCCTACAGCGCCTGGAAGCCCATCAACGATGGGATTATTGAGTCTTCCATCGGTGTTCATACAATTTCAATGCCTGATGATGAGCTCGTCCAAGCCATCGCTGCTTACATACATGAAAACCCGGATTTCAAGCTGCTCTATGTGCAACTCGATCTCCCCGACGCCGCTGGTCATAAGTACGGGTACAATATGCCAGAGCAGCATCGCGTTATTGAAGAGTCGGATCGTCAGACCGGCGTTATTCTAGAAGCACTCCTACAGGCTGATCTTCTAAAAGATAGCCTCATCATCGCCGTCACCGATCACGGCGGTGGCGGTGAAAATGCTTTTAATCATGGCAGTGATCATCCTTTAGACAAAACCATCTTCTGGAGCTGCACAGGTCCTGGCATCGCACCTGGCACCAAGCTCGACAATGTCAACATTGTCGACACAGCAACCGTCGTCGCCCATGCACTCGGACTGGATGCGCCCGCTTCTTGGGAAGGCAAACTACCAGAGAGGTTATTTCCTAACTTGTAATCGCCTCAACTCAACGATAAATAAGCCCGACTTTGTCCGCAATGGGCATGTCGGGCTATCCTTCGTCTTAACTTATTTACTGCAGTACACACCGAAGCTGCCTAATGTGGGATTGATACGCGATTCGGTCACTTTCAGTTGAATGTATCTCGCGCTCACCTGTTGGAAGCTGCAGATCTTTTTATAGCCGACCACTGTGCCTGCATACAAGCTTACCCACTCATCTCCTTGTTTGTAGGCTAACTGGAAGCGTTCAATCCGTTGTCCCAATTGGATATACTCCTTCAATACAATACGGTCAAAGGTCATTTCCTTCCCAAGATCCATAACAAGCTCAGCCTGCTCAATTCCTTCCGGAGGACACCAATACGAATCGGACTGACCATCGGTTAGATTCCCCGCATCAACACTCCTATCCCTTGTTTGGGAAGCCCACACCTTCGCTCCTACAGCTAGATCCTGCCCATAGGTAGCTCGGCGCCATTGCCCAAATTCACGCAGATGCCGTGCATCTGTCTCATGAATAAGCCCACGTTGATCCGGTGGAATGTTCAGTAGAAGCGCGCTGTTACCGCCAACGGTACTCTCGTACAGATCAATCAATTCATCAACCGTCTTCACCTTATCGTCGTCAGCAGGATCGTAGAACCACTGGGGCCTGATCGATACATCCACCTCGGCTGGGTACCAAATCATTCGATTGGCTTCCGCCAAAACAGAACGGCTCCCCAGATCTTCTGTATCCGCATTAATTTTTTGTGAAAAGGCACTATCATCATCTTGTTGTGATTCAGCTTGAATTTCCTCGATATTCCTGCGAGCAGCAGGCACGACACTCCATTCCGATTCACGTGTATGACCAGCTTCATTGCCGCACCAACGCACATCAGGTCCACAAATGTTAATGACTGCGTTCGGCTGCAATTCACGAATAATTCGATAGGAAGCCTCCCAGTCATACACCTGCATCTTCCCATTGCTACCCTCACCGCAAGCACCATCAAACCACACGCAAAAAATCTCACCATAATTCGTAAGAAGCTCGCGCAACTGATTTTGGAAATAGGTGTTATATAAAGGGGAATCCCCATAACTAGGCTCGTGCCGATCCCATGGGGATAGATATACACCAAATTTTAAACCCTGAGCACGGCAAGCTTCGGCTACATCTCTTACAACATCCCCTTGCCCATCCTGCCATGTGGTGGATTTGACCGAATGATCCGTGTAAACACTCGGCCACAGACAAAATCCATCGTGATGCTTACACGTCAGGATGACACCTGTCATTCCTGCTAATCGGCAGGACTCCACCCATTGTGCAGCATCATAAGCCGTTGGATAAAATAACTGAGGATTCTCGTCACCTAATCCCCATTGTCTCCCCGTAAATGTGTTCATACCGAAGTGAATAAACGCATAAAACTCCATCTCTTGCCAAGCCAATTGGCGTGGAGTGGGAACTACCTTCACTGCTTCTTCTATAGAAACTGCCATCTTGCTATTTGCTCCTCACATGTCATCATATCGTCTTTGCTTATTTTGCTTCTGCCACTACATCGAAAGGCAACCGAGTGAGTTCCGTATGCAGCGTTTCACCCAAATAAATCATATCGTAACTGCCAATTGGAAGATCCAGATCACTGAAAATCAACTTGCCATCTGGTTGGCCGAACGTCTTGGTTTGCACGGAGACAATAGGACTAATCGGTTCAGTCTCACTCGGTTTAGCTCCTCTTAGATAAATGCCAAAGGCATCTTCTCTTAGCGAACCGACATAAGCAACCTCAATTTGTTCATAGGGCTGAAAGACCGATTTGTTCATTTTCATGGCAGGATTACGGAGCGTACAATCCGGATCTACCGTCAGATCCACAACCGGAATGGCCACTGGCAGGTGTACCGTATATTGCGCATCAGGCACCCACGATTTCGAAGTGAAATCTCTTCCTTTTACAATGACCCTGTCCTCGTAGACTTCGACGAAAAAACCCTGTGAACCCTCTTTCAACACGTCGTCATCCGTCCATAAATAAGCGACAGAAGCCGCATTAAACAAGGTCGCATACTTCCTGTTGTACATCGTCTCCTTGGCGCCCAGCTCCCAGTGCGTGTGACCGGTGAAGACAATGGATTGCGGGTGTTTGGCTAAAATCATCTTTAATTCCGCGTCCTGCCTAATCCCATTCCAGCCAAACTCACTCTGGGACCCTGCAACCGTATTCAATAATGGCTCATGAACAAAAATAAATGCCGGTTTCTCCGTCACTTCATGTTCGGACAACTTTTGATCCAACCACCTGAGCTGGGTCTCGGATAAGTACGCGCAGTCTTTCAGACCAATTTCTGTGCCAAGGAATATAAAAGGATACCCTTCCAACCATACATCATAATAAGCATGATGAATCCCTGTATGTTCTGTAAATAACGACATCTGCTTATCCAGATCTCTCCAACGAACATCGTGGTTGCCGTAAGTAAAATAGATGGGCGGCAGCCCCTCCATGTTAGCTTTCCAAATCTGTGCCATGATTTCAAATTCCGCTCGCTCCCCATTGTCCGTGATATCACCGACATGCATGATTCCATGACAATCTGGGGAAGTTGCCACAATATCTTTGAGCGCCCGATCTAAATTCTGGGCTTCAGCCCCCTCTAAAGTGGCTGTAATATGAGTATCTGTCAAGACGACGAACGTGAGACTTGGTTTCTTCACCATTTCGTTCTCTCCTCATTTCGATATAGAAGGAATTGCAAAGTCTCTATTTGCGCATCGAACCAAATACCTTGCCCCTGACTCTGCCTTAAAAGAATAAACTGTTCCACCTATAGTGTTCACCACCAGCTCATCTCCTTCCTCCCTAATGATCATAAGGGATGATTTGCTGCGGATCGTACACAAGACATCCTGCGTGGCAACCAGCACCGCTTCTTTCAGCTGACCATCTTGCCACCCAATCTCAACTTCGAAGCCGCCACGCGCACGCAAGCCGCTAACTCGGCCATGACGCCATGCTTTTGGCAAGGCGGGTAGAAGCAAGATTTCATCCCTGTGGGATTGCAGGAGCATCTCAGCGATCGCAGCCGTGCCCCCAAAGTTGGCATCAATTTGAAAAGGTGGATGGTCACCAAGCAGACTCTTATGCACGGAATGACCAAGCAGCTCCATGATATTGGCGTAGGCCTGTTCGCCATCGTGCAACCTTGCCCAGAAGTTGATGATCCACGCTCGACTCCAACCTGTGTGGCCACCGCCGTGTGCAAGTCGTCTCTCCAGCGTTCGACGAGCTGCCTCTGCTAACTCCGGCGTATGATGAACAGTAATCTGCTCGCCTGGGTGTAAAGCAAACAAGTGTGAAATATGGCGATGGCCGGGTTCCACTTCCTCATAATCCATTGCCCACTCCATTAATTGACCATGCTTGCCGATAGCGGGTTCGGGTAATCGCTTCCTTACTTGCTCCAGTTCTTCAAGAAAGTCCTTATCTATGCCTAGAATTGCCCCGGCCTCTATACAAGCTGCCAAAAGGGCATGGATGATTTGCGAATCCATGGATGGCCCAATACTTAGAACGCCTTCATTGCCATTCGGCAATCGATACGTATTCTCCGGCGAAAGAGAAGGAACCGTGACTAGACGACCTTGTTCATCCTCGATGAGAAAATCAAGGAAAAACAGCGCAGCTTCCTTCATAATCGGGTACGCTCTTGCACCTAGAAAATCCCTATCCCTGCCAAAGCGATAGTGCTCCCATAAATGTAAAGACATCCATGCCCCGCCCATCGGCCAGAAAATAGCTGGAACATACGTACCGCAAATATCTGTTTCCGCCCAAAGATTTGTAGCGTGATGTGCCACAAAACCTCTAGCTCCGTAAATCTCCTTGGCAGTTTTACGCCCATTCTCCACAAGTCGATCCATCAGATCAAAGACAGGCTCATGACATTCAGCCAAATTGCCTACTTCTGCTGGCCAATAGTTCATTTGTAAATTGATGTTCAAATGAAAATCACTTTCCCAAGGCGGTGTGTGACTCTCGTTCCATATGCCTTGCAAATTGGCAGGCAGCGAGCCTGGTCGTGAACTCCCCATAAGCAAGTAGCGGCCATATTGAAAAAATAGCGAAATCAACCCGTGATCTACATGGCCTTTCTGGACCCTAGCTAACCTTTCATCGGTCGGCAAAGCCGCTACATCAGCTTCATTGGGATCCTCAATCTCCAATACAACACGTTCAAACAAGGAACGATGATCCTTCACATGATCCTCACGAATGGCCTCAAACCCTTTGACCCTACTAGCGTCGATTCGTGATCGACACACGTCAAGGGGATCTTGATGTCTGAATGTAGTGGCCGCAGCTACATACAACGTAACACTGTCCGCTTCCTCCACAGAGACGAAATCACCAATAACCTGCACCTTACCACCTGTTGCTACAGCCTTCAAAACCGCCGCATAATGCACGCCATCCGGCCCGCATTGCCCTTGCATGACGATGCTTTCTGCATCTTCTTTTCCTGATGTGCCCTCAAAGGGCCGACGACTCAAATTAGCAGAGAAACTAATTCCTCCCAGTCGATCTGCGCTCAACCGAATAACAAGCACCTGATCCCTAGCACTTGCGAAGATCTCCCTGTGATAATTAGTCCCGTCGATGGCATAAGACGTCTTAGCGACGCCTGTCGGCAAATCCAATTCACGTATATAGTCTATGGCTTCACCATGTACTTGTCGAAAATATAGGTTTATATCACCCAGTGTTTGATAGGGGGCAACATATTTGGGGCCTGGTGTCATCGCCATCCGTGCCAAATACTCGGCATCCTGTGGCTTACCTTCGAACATAAGCCTGCGAATTTCTGCAAGATGCTTATAGGCATCGGGTTGCTCCCTCCTCTTGGGGCCGCCATACCAGAGGGAATCCTCATTGATCTGAATCCGTTCTTGCTGTACGTTGCCGAATACCATAGCCCCAAGCTTGCCATTACCTACGGGAAGAGCATCTACCCACTTCTCAGCTGGCCGTCGGTACCATAATTTCAACTCGCTCACCAGAATCACCCTTCTTTTTTAAAAGAAACCCGACCACGCCATCAACAGGCACGATCGGGTCCTTTCATTTCATCACACTTATTTGGCTTTCTCTTTGTAAAAGTCGTTCGTTTCTTTAATGTGCTGTTGGAAACTAGTATCATCTTTAAATTGTTTCACGAGTTTATCCCAATCCTCTAGCGAATTTTTGCCAACAATGACATTGACCATCATATCATTCACCTTTTTATCCCAGTCTGCTCCCTTTTCTTTAAATGGTGCGGACTTCATCAACCCGTAAGTTGGATCTGGAATGGAGGAAATGGTATCGATTACTTTTACATTTGCTTGGTAAATTTCGTTTGGCATACCCGCTGTTTTGGCTCTTGTATACTTATCAAAGTACCCCGTTACCCATTGACCTGTCGTATCGCCGGAATATCCTTTTTTCTTACCTTCTTCAGTTTGTTCTACGCTTCCGTCAGGCTTGACTGTGAAGTCAACATCTTTGATACCGTAAGTAGCCAAATTGTAGCCCTCAACCGTAGCCGTGTAATCATAAACTTCTAGAATTTTCTTCAATTTCGCTTCATCAACGGATTTCTTGTTGACTAGGAATTGTCCATAATAACCACTTGCTTGCTCATAATAGAACTTGCCATCTGGCGCTTTTGGTATTTCAACAGCAATGAGGTTCGCTTGCGGATTTACCTTTTGCAATTCCACATTGTATTTATAGGCATCCACCACGTTCGCGAACGCTACGCCAGCTTTACTCTGGACGAGCATATCTTTAATTTGAGCTGCCTTAAGAACTGGGAAATCCGGCAGAATGCCGCCTGCTTTATAGGATTTATTCCAGAAAGCTAGCGCATCTCTGGTCTGTGGTGTATACCAATACGGAATCAGGCTGCCGTTCTCCTCTTTCCACTTTGTGCCTGTACCAAACATGGATAGAATCGTGCTCGAAGGTCCATTTGCTCCTGGAAGGACAGCGCCATAGGTATCCGCTTTCCCGTTGCCGTCTGGATCTTTCGATGCAAAGGCTTCGAGAACTTTGGCCAACTCATCCATCGTTTTCGGCTGCTGTAAACCTAGTTTATCCAACCAATCCTTGCGGATCAGCATGGACTCGTGACCATCCAACGGTCTTACACGTGGCAGGGAGTACAATTTGCCTTTCAAAGATGCGTTCTTATATACGTTATCTGGATATTTAGCTAGGTTAGGATAACTTTTAATGTATGGACTTAAATCCCAGAAAGCACCTTGATCAACCGCATTAAGGAAAGCAGGCGTATAATTAAAATCTTCTAGGAAAAGCACGTCTGGTAAATCTCGTGAAGCGAGCAGCGCATTTAGTTTCTCTGTAATTTGGGCTGCTGGGATCCAATTTAACTTCAGATTGACATTTAACTTCTCATTCAGCTGTTTCACGGCTTCCAACTCACCTGTAGGTGCTGCAGCGAAAGCTAGCGTTGTAATGGAAATATCGGTTGGTTTTGCAGCGGGTTTAGCCGATGCCGCCGTTGTACTCGCTGCTGAACTTGCTGGCGCAGTCTCATTCGCTTTACCACAAGCCGCTAAAGAAGCGACTAGCCCCGTTGCTGTTAAGAGTACTGCCAATTTTTTGACCATTGGTTTCATGTAAAGACCTCCCGTTTATATGGTTATTATACAATCAGAATGATTAACCTGCATGTCCAGTACTTCCCAGCATCACCCCTCTCAGGTACGTTGCGCTCACCCCTTCACGGAACCAACCATCATACCCTTAACGAAATACTTCTGTAAGAACGGATATACCATGACAATCGGCAAGGAGGAGATCACGACTGCAGCCATTTTAATTACTTGTGGAGGCACAGTTCGTTCACTTTCCAGCATGGCAGCCACCGAAGGATCAGCCATTTGCGATGCGGAAATGAGCAACATTTGAAGGAGTACCTGCAACGGACGCAAGCTATCGCTATTGATATAAAGCACCCCGCTAAAGTACGTGTTCCAGTAAGCTACAGCATAGAATAACCCGAAAGCGGCAAGCGCCGAGACGGAAATCGGCAGCATAATGCGGAAGAACACGCCGATATCGGAACAACCATCCATTTTAGCTGCTTCCTCTAGTTCATCGGGAATTTCTTGATAAAAGTTTTTCATTAAAAATACGTACCAAGCACTGGTCAACGCTGGCAAAATAAGTGCCCAAATCGAATCCATTAAACCTAGGCTATCTACAAGCAAGTAGTTCGGAATCATGCCCGGATTGAACAACATGGTCATTAGGATGGCAACAAGGAAGAATTTCTTCCCTTTCAACCGTTTACGTGAGAGCACATAGGCTAAAGCACTTGTAACAATTAAGCTTAGTAAGGTACCGAACACCGCTAATATGCCGCTTATGCCCATCGCATGAACGAAAGCATTCGTAGAGAAGATATATTCATAAGCTGACAAGCTCCATTTTTCAGGAATCAGAACTAAGGACTTCGTCAGATACTCGGTTGGATCCGTAAATGAAATGATCACAACGTAAATGAAAGGCAGTAAGGTAACAAGTCCGATTATCGTTAATACCGTATAGTTTAGGACATTAAATATCTTGGAACCCATCTGATTATCCATGTTAGTACAGTCCCTCCTCCCCGAACTTCTTGGCTACACGATTTGCCGTAACAACCAGTATAAGACCTACAACTGATTTGAATAATCCAGCAACCGTTGCATAGCTGAACCGGCCTTGTTGAATACCGACACGATATGCATACGTATCAAATACGTCAGCTACCTGCGATACGGGTCCGCTTGCCATGAGGAAAATTTGTTCAAAACCTACATCCATCACTTGGCCTAAACGTAGGATTAGCAAAACAATGATCGTGCTTTTGATACCAGGAATGGTAACATTCCGCATCTGCTGCCATCTTGTCGCGCCATCAATTTGTGCCGCTTCATACAACTCTGAGTTAATCCCGGCCAGTGCAGCAAGAAAGATAATCGTTCCCCATCCTGCTTCTTTCCAGATACTTTGAGCCGTGAGCAGTGCCCAGAAATAATTAGGCTCCGTTAGGAATTCAATCTTGTGCCCGCCGAATTCGACGATTAATTGGTTAATGACTCCGCTGCTTTGGCCGAGAATCAAGAAACATATACCGACGATGATCACCCAAGATAAGAAGTGAGGTAAATAGATCACCGTTTGTACGATTTTCTTAAAAGGTAAACTCTTCACCTCATTCAGCAACAGGGAGACCACAATGGGAATGGGGAAGAAAAATACGATATTGAGAAGTGAGATCGCCATCGTATTTCGAAACAACATCATAAAATCGGGATTCGTGAAAAACTCACGGAAGTACTTCAATCCCACCCATTCACTATCCCAGAAACCTAAATAGGGAGAGTAGTTTTTAAATGCTAACAGCAATCCCCATAACGGTACATACTTGAATATGAGGAAAAATAGTAATCCTGGCGCTGCCAATAAATAGAGATATTTGTCACGCTTCAGCGCGACCTGCCACTCGTGTACCCATGATTTCTTAGATGTCTTTCTTTCTTCTAGTCCACTCGGCATCACGTTCTGAAACTGTTCCACCTGACTATGTGACAATGTCATCACCTCTCATTAGTACGATTGCATCTCGTTGTTTTGCTTGAAACGATCGTACCTGATCGTAAGTCATAGGGACAATGACCAATTCTTATCCACGCTTTGCGGGAAAGGCAAAAAAGGAGAAACCCCGTAACCACGGGGTTTCTCCTTACCTTTTCCTCTTTTTTTGCCTCTATATGAATCGATAAAATAATTTTTGGGCATTCTAATTTTCCTCGTCTGATCCTCGGAATTGACCTGGCGTCACGCCCATATGCTTTTTAAATACGCGGATAAAGTTTTTCATCTGGTACCCCACTCGCTCAGCAACTTCGGATACCGATAAATCCGTCGTACGAAGCAACTCAACGGACTTCTCAATCCTTACCTTGGTCAAATATTCAATAAAGGAAACATCCTTTTTCTTTTTGAACAGCTTGCTTAAATATTGAGGACTCAATCCACAAATTTGCGCACACTGATCCAGCGACAAATCAAAGTGATAGTTCTCCTCCATATACCGAACCACTTTCGCAATCAACTGCTCATGCTCTTGATGCTGCTTGCCATGCACATAAGCAACGATGGGTTCGACCAATTGTTCTTTAAACCAGGCATTCAATTCATAAGTCGTACTGATATTGCGAATATGGAGATACGGATCCTCATTCGATTCTCCAAATAATTGAGCGGTATCCAATCCGAGCATGTAGGCAGTTCGAATCGCAGCTGTAAGCAGGCGATAGTACGACATTTGAATAAGCTCAGGCTTCTGGATCGCAGCGCCCATTGCTTTCGCAAACTCGTCCATCATCCTGACGGCTTCATCACGATCTCCCAGTTGCAATGAATTCTCAAAATGCGTCTCAATCTCCAACGGATATCGATAATGCATGTCCAAATGACTTTTACCCTTTGTATGGGCGATGACTTGATTGCCACCGACAATAATACGAGAGCGGACAGCTAGCAATGCCTCCTCGTATAGTTCAGGCAGCTCGCCAATCTGTTCACTCTTGCCACTTAGCCCAATCGTAACTTGAAGACGTAAATAGTCCGATACAAGGAGCCGCAGCCGCTCAGCAAAATGTTTAATGTCGGATTCTTCATCCTCGGATTGCAGCGGATCCCTATACAACCAAACAGCAACCTGATCATTCAGCAGATTAATGCCGATTCCTTCCATCGCATGGGATTGTAAAAGTTCACTAGCAATATTTTTCACAGCAAAGACGATCAACTCACGATCATTTTCTTGAAAACGCACCGTTCCTTCCGATTGCAAATCGAAGGCGATAACCATGACCATACTTTCCTTATCCGCTGGTACGTTATACCTCCGAAGCATCGCCGTTAGCTGATCCTCGGAATAATAGAGAAATCGTCCCTGTAAAAGCTGCAACGCAAAGATTTCGCGAATCAGCGGCAACTGGTCACTCAGTTGCTGCTGCATGTCATTCGCTGTATTGCTGAGCTCAGCCCATCGCTTATGAACAAAGCCCACTTCATCGGTTTCTACTTCATCCGTTTGTCCGTCTTTCACATAAGCGACAAGATTCTGAATAGGGCGATATACACGACGTGTGCCCCATAGCGTTATAAGTGCTCCGAACACCAAACATATGAGAACAATGATCAGTGTGATTAATTTGATCCCATTCGACTTGGCGTTTAATTGATCGATCGGAACCATGTTGATATATTGCCATTTATTTAAAGAAGATGTAATAGGAGTCACCATATATTCGGTTCCGTTATAGGCGAACTGAAAACGCTGTTCCGAACCTATATGAGCAACCCGATCAAATAACCCCTCCGGAACGTCACTTTCCCCCATCGAGGTTACAAGTACTCCCTTTTCGTCCAAAATGAACATTTGTTCACCTTTATAGCTGATAAACCGTTTCATAATATTCTGGAACAGCTCTTCATTAATACGTATAAACATAAGCCCGATCAGCTGTTTACCCAGCAGGGGCAATTTAGCAATTAACGTAATGCCCTTGTCGTTATAGCCTGGTATGAAAGGGTATGGCCCGCTGACCCACCTAAGCTGATCATTAGAGGCAAGCTCTTTAAGGAGCGTTTCGCGCTCCGCGATGCCTTCAATTCGTCTCCCCCCATATATCGGAGAGATCAAATAACCTTCATCCGGTATGTACACAGCTACATCGCTAGCTTCTTTATTCCCATTCATGAGCGCAGATAATTCCCGTGAAATTCCCGAGTAAAAGCCGGCGTAATTCGTGCTCTTTAATTCCACTAAGTTAGAGCTGAAAAATGTACCTAACAACATTTGAATCGCATTGTTTTGCAAGCGATCTAACGTGGAATCGATGGTGGAAGATACGTTATTTAAGATCCGAACATTTGATTGATTCACTTCACTCTGGACAGCAGATGCTGAATATAAATAACTCCCAATTCCAACAACGAGAACAGGAATAATCGCAGCGAACAAGGAAAGAGTGACCATATTGCGAAAGATCGTTTTGCCTCGGAAAAAACGCTTCCATAAATTCATGAATATTTTGCGCAGGGCAATCACCTCGCTGACTGAATAATGAGCATTTTAATCGGTTCGTCGTGTAAAATCAAGTATCTCGAGAAATAAGGATGACCCGACTTCATCACATAGACGAAGTCGGGCTGCATTTGTTCGAATGAATTTATTTAGATTATGACTTTAAAAAGGCAATCGCGTTTAACAATTTCCCTGCGAATCCTGCGTCGATCTTTTTACCTGATTGTGCACGAATATGATTCTCTAACGCATTGAACGCCTGCTGTACTTGTGTCTGATTTAAATGCTTTTGAAGAACATCAATCATGACTAACAAGCTGTTGTAAATGCCTTGGTTGGTAATCCAACCTTGCTGATACGCATACCTGACCAATTCATCTAAATGGCCTGCATCCATCGCTACATGCAGCGTGTACGCTGATCTTGTTTCGTTCCCCGCTGTATCCGTTGCCGAAACGATTACGGAATGATTGCCAATTGACAGACTTAAAGGACTGAACGTATAGGGTAGACTTACTTCACTGCCGTTCAACGTGAGCGACTTCCCCGCTACTCCGCTTGTAGAATCGGAAATATCGAAATTTAGGCTACCGCCGTCTGTCCAGTAGACATTCATCGAAACGGTTGGAACGATGACGGGTGCTGTCGTATCCTTCTTGAATGTTACGACATGCGTTTTGCCTACGGAACCCGCTACGTTAATCTGGAGCTTTAAAGTCGGCAATGTTTGTACAACCGTAACTGTATCATCACTTTGCACGAGGGATAACGCAGCCTTGTTCAGCTCAAGCGTAATTGTGCTTTGCTTTTGTGTTGGATCGGATACGGCAACAGATAACTCCGATTGGGATTCCTTCACCATGACAGAAGAAGGATTGTGCGCGGTGATGAAATCGACCGTTCCTGGATGCCAGAAATTCGCAGCGGTAATCCCGAGCTTCTTCTCTTTAACCGCGTGTACATCTGTCGTATTACTTAATACATCAACATCTGGCGCATTGCTGTAAAGCTGAGTAGCTGCAGTATCTTTATGCGGCAGCATCACGTACGAATAGGAAGCATTCGAAGGCGTTGCCCCGTGTTCAAAGGCCAAGCTCATGTAATTCCGAGTGATTGGCGTCGCCGATTGACCGCTGTTAATGTCGCTCCATTTGCCTGTTCTCGCTTCGCGCAATCCATAAACGTTGGCCGCTTCTGGGAAATAATAGCCAATATCCGTTCCCGGCATATTCCCGGCTAAATGAGCCCAGTTAACGTTCTCCATCGTTTCCGACCAACCAAGCTGAGTTGGTTTGGCTGCTCCATTCACGGTGAGCACATTATCCCCCGCATTACTCAATTTACGGTTATCAATAATCGTTTCTACTGGCTGTGGTCCAGTTTTACTGCTTGATATGCCTGCGCCTAATGCGACGATTTCATCATCGAACAGAAACCACGACTTTTTGCCTTGCAGGTCGCTTCCGGTCACTTTCGTCAAGGAAAAATCCATCCCAGACACGCCGTAAAGCCCGTCAATTGTCGATCCTCCCACCCACTCTTTCGCATTCATGTACGAGGTCCATTCACCTGGCGTCACGCCTTTGCCTGAGCCATTTGTTGTCGTTCCTGGCAACCGGAATGAATCTACAGTTGGCCAGAAATCATTGCGATATTGGCCCAGATCTTGATCGTAAAGGTACGTCATACCAATTCCCGTATACCAACCTTTTAAATTCTCGTTATTGCCTTTTTCAAACGCTGAGATCCGATCGGAGAACATGCTGATTCCAAAACCGTACCCCTCGCGCAAATGGACAACACGGTCCATCCCAGCAAACACCTGGTTTTTGATCAATTCACCTCTTGACTGAATTGCGGCATCGTTTAGGAGATTTTTCACAAGACTCAATTCGTAGACAGATAATCCATCGAAATAATTACTATATGTCGTATCCGACAAGATCCACTCGCTCGCCATACGCTTAATGGATAACGCTACATCCGCTGGCGCCCCTTCGGCTAAGCGAAGCAACGTTGTAATCGTTCCTCTTGCACTGCCTGAAGCTTGCCTAGACATGCCTCTGCCATTGACCATATCCATATAGAGGCCTTTGTAAATCACCGGCTCAAACGTATCTGACACCCATTTGTATACGTTATTGACGTTAGGATCTGTTACCGGCCACGGGGAAACGTTCAACAAGTACGTCATATCAGCGGCTCGGCTTAGCCAAACTGCTCCGTATCCCGCTGTATAAGCAATATTGGTATGTTGAACAAGTGAACCGTCTTCATAAACGCCATCCCCATGATCTGCATAAACAAATTCCGGACCTATCGCATCCCGCCCTTGAATGATCTTGGCACTGTTATTTCCGATCACACCCCGAACCGTAGCAACCAGTGCTTTATCC
Source organism: Paenibacillus qinlingensis (assembly GCF_013204845.1). Classification (GTDB taxonomy): domain Bacteria; phylum Bacillota; class Bacilli; order Paenibacillales; family NBRC-103111; genus Paenibacillus_E; species Paenibacillus_E qinlingensis. The sequence continues at coordinate 7,596 of NZ_JABMKY010000021.1, read as the reverse complement.
AGCAAATTAGCTCCCGTCATTTTGACTCCTTTGACACCAAGAACGGAACCCACCTTCGGATCTGGACAAAACTTATCAATCGGCTTAATAAACTTGGTGATCTGCCCCTGAGTCAATTGCCCGTACATGAGCACGATGAGATCATTCAAGGTTTGCGGGACCCCGATCTCCCAGTCCCACCAATTTCCGTATGGACTTTTGTTTTCGTTATACCGGTTCGTATACATCCATTCCATAGCGCTTACGATATCATCTCGCAGGGAAGTATTCTGATACAAGGGAGTCCCTGGCATGGAATAAGCTGTTGCCATCGTTTTTAAACGACCGTAAGCCGTGCTAATCTGGCTCGAATCGGTTGTACTCGTCAAATCGCTCCATACATGTGTCCGATTACCCGCTTTATTTAACCGATCCCAGAAGCCAGTTTGAGCTGCATTCGATACACTATCTGCCAGTTTAGCGAGATTAGCGGCCATATCCGAATCCGCAGGATTGAACAGAGTACCTCCTGTTAATTTATCGGCCCATTTCTGTCTAAGCGCACTGTATGATGCTGCCATTTCCGCTGATTCAACGTTAATTGTACATTGTGCTGAAATCGTCCCATCAGGTGTTGAAACGGTAATCGTTGCCGTTCCAACACCTACTGCCGTCACTTTTCCATTGCTGTCCACTATGACTGCATCCGGATTGCTGGAAGTCCACATCACCGTTCTATCCACTGCGTTCGTCGGAGTGAGCGCCGCTGCGAGCGTAGTCGTTGTATCTTTCGTCATAGATATCGCGCTTGGGTCTAAAGCAATTCCTGTTACTCCGTTATATTCCTCCAGACTTACTTCATCGAACCATACTTTCCCCATCCCTGTCTCAAGAAATGGTTCGATGACCAATTTAGTTGCATTCGTTGGTATCGTCATAAACACTTGCTGCATCGTCCAATCGTTCGTACCTAACAATTTGGCGGTTGAAGGACCGTCTCCAACTTTGCTTGTGTTATAAAATTGTGTTCTGAAGTATGCTCCTGTACCTGACACATTCTCTGTTTTTAACCACATTTTCAATCGGTAGGATTTACCCGCGGTCACCGTTGTTACCGTCTGATTAATAGAGACTCTGCTTGTTGCAAATGCATCTACCAATACCGACTTGCTACCCTCATGAGCTGTCGCCATATCCAGCGTAACATTCACGGTTTTGTTTGGAGCCTTCCCGCTTCCAGTAGGAATCCATAGCCCCCAACCCGCGGGAGCATTTACACTGCTCCAATTCATATCCGTGGCCGTTGTCGCCTGCTCGAAACTCCCGTTCGTCATCAGATTCACCGCAGCGGCTTCAGCCCTTTTGGTTGCGCTTTCATAAAATGGAACAGATGAGGCAACCACACTAAAAAGCAAATTAGCAGCTATCAGCATACTCACTTTCTTTTTAACCTTCTTCATCAATTCATCCTCCCGATCTCATTCTATCCAGCCTAAAGATTATGGAACAACTTTCTTTTCCTTATGTAGGTTAAGTCTTCTGGTCTTGCACATATCCGATCGTACCTGACCGCTTCTTCCGTGACAATGACCAATTATTGCTGCGCAAATAAGAGATGATCAATAAAAGAGAACCCCGTTGTTACAGGGTTCTCTTTCGATTTAATGCACTTTTTTTAACACATGAGAACCTTTCATACCCATTTATGAGCATTCTAGTTTTCGATGGCAGCACGTTAGCAAGCTTAATCTGAAATCCTCATTGACTATAACGTCTAACCCGTTTAAAATAAATGTCAGTGAGTACTGACATTTTGTTCGGAAGAGGGATAACGCTATGGACACCAGCAAGATGGGAAGCAGCGATAAACTGCTATTAGCAGCACTCCATTTGATCGCGGAAAAAGGCTACAACGGGGTAACGACGCTGGAAATCGCCACCGCGGCTGGTCTCAGCGAGAAGACCTTATTTCGCCATTTTGGCACGAAACAGAAACTTCTCGAAGCGGCTTTCGACCGTTATCATTATGCGGAAGAGATGAAGAAACTATTTGCCGAGAAGCTCGTCTGGGATTTGGAGACGGATCTTCTACTCGTGAGCACGACCTATCATGAAATCATGAATAGGAATCGGAAAATGATTCAAATCTCGCTCAAAGAAGATGAGGGCCAATTACCCGGCTTTCGCACTCGTACCCAGAAGCATCCTCAACAGCTGCTTGAGATATTGACCAATTATTTCATCGACATGTCCGCAAAAGGGAAAATCGTCGCAACGAATCCTGAGCTGCATGCCTTTACCTTTATTATGATGCATTTCGGGGCTTTCATGAATGATTTAGATAGTCAGAAAAGCTATCCTGGCATTACCTTAGCCCCCTTCGTGCAAGAGAGTATCCAGTTATTTGCTAGGGCTTTACGGCCCTAGTTTTTTTCTCGCATTGATGACAGTAAGTACTGACAGTCTTTTCTTGAAAGGAAGTGCCTTTTTATGACAGCCAAAGCACCACTGCAAACCGCTGACAAATTAATGCGTGTGCTCATGTTCACCATGACCTTATCCATGATGAGCGGCGTTATGTTCAACATAGCCCTCCCAAAAATCAGTAAAGAATTTGCGCTGACGATAGCCCAAGTAAGCTGGTTATCTTCTGCCTATATCATGATCTACGCCATTGGCGCCGTTACATATGGGAAGCTCGCTGACCGCTACAGATTAAAAGATTTAGTTACGTTCGGACTCCTTCTATTCGCACTAGGCTCCGTAATCGGACTGACGTCGCAAACATTTGGCATGGCGCTGGTCGGCCGATGCATGCAAGCCGCTGGTGCCGCAGTCATTCCGGCGATTGCTATGATTATCCCATTACGCTACTTCGCTCCGGAGCGAAGAGGGGCAGCACTTGGCATGACAGCTGTCGGCCTAGCTTTTGGTAATGCCCTTGGGCCCGTGATTGCAGCCCTCATTATTAGCACACTACACTGGCGTTGGTTGTTCGCCGTATCTCTCGTTGTGCTGGTCGCACTTCCCTTTTACCGAAAATACCTAGGCAATGAACAGCCCGTAAGTTCAAGCAAATTCGACTGGATTGGCGGCGGTTTGTTAGGTGTCACCATTGCTTTACTCCTGCTCAGCGTGACGAATGGCTTCTGGCTTATACTCGGTGCACTGCTCGTTCTTGGATTATTCATGGTGCGGATTCGCACCGCGGGTGAGCCTTTTATTGCACCGAAACTATTTCAAAATCGAAAATATACGATCGGGCTTACCCTCTCGTTCCTCATAAGCGGAAGCTGCTGCTCACTCTATGTACTTAGTCCCTTGCTGCTAACGGATGTTCAACAGTTGCCTTCCGTATGGATTGGCTTTGCCTTGGTTCCTGCCGCCGCTGCATCTGCGCTATTTGGCCGTAGAGGCGGCAAGCTGGCCGATGCCAAAGGTAACTCGTATGTGGCCTACATGGCTTCCAGCTTATTGCTGGCCTGTTTCGTTCTGCTCACCACATTTACTGGCAGCTCGCCGCTGCTCATTGCCGTTTTCCTAGTTCTTGGCAATGTAGGGCAGTCCTTCATCGTCATTGCTGTGAATAATTCGGTTTCTCGAACACTGCCGGCAGATCAGGTCGGCGTGGGTATGGGTATGATATCGATGGCCAATTTCATTGGGCAAGGTATCGCCATCGGACTGTACAGCAAAGCCGTCGATCTAGGATCGACTTCCATGTCTAGCTGGAATCCACTATTCAGCCACGGATCTGGCATTATTTTTAGCAATATCTATGTCGTGTTGCTCGGTTCTCAGCTTGTTATTCTCGGTCTGTATTATATCTCGTTCGGCAGACAGAACCGTCGCTTGAACGCGACCCAACCCAGTGTTTTATCGAATATTTAGAGAACGTCGACATATTCCGACATAAACCTCCCCTATCAACATGTAAAATATGAAATGAATCTTTTTTTTCGTATTTATATTACATTTACTAGGGGGATGTCATGGTTTTGTATAAAAGAAAGTTACTTCTTGCACTCGTTTCACTCTTTACCGTCTTCAATCTCTCACTTGGAACACTCGGATTTGCTCAAGAACCGAATGATCAAGCCAGCACATCCACGGTGCCTTCCTTCAATGAGAGCGACATCGTTCCGGGGAAGGTTCTCGTGAAATACAAGCAGCAGCCTGCTGCTAACGGCATCCAGTCATTGTCCGCGCGCTCCGCTTCTTCGTGGACAACGGTCAACTTCGGGAATGAGCTTTCTGTCTCGGATAAGCTTGCTGAGCTTCAAAAGGACCCGAATGTGGAGTATGCGGAGCCGGTTTATAAGGTGCATTTAATTGCGACAGAAGTAGCTACGGATATAGTACCCACTGTCTCACAATCGGTCTATACCGGAACTTCGGCATACAAGAAAACTTGGGGGAAACGTGCGGCTCATGTTGATCAAATGGGCACCTACTCTGATCTCACAAAGAATCAGAATGTCACAGTGGCCGTGATGGATACGGGTATTGATATGACACATCCAGCCCTACAAAATTCTATAATCCAAGGTTACGACTTTGTAAACAAAGATAACAATGCGCAAGATGATAATGGTCATGGCACACATGTTTCAGGGATTATTGCAGCGCAACCTTATGGCGGGGCTGATGTAGGTGTCGCTCATGGCGTCCAGATCATGCCACTTAAAGTTCTTGATAGTACTGGTGGAGGAGATACGAGCTATTTGTACCAAGCTTTCCAACACGTACTCGCCCATCCAGTTGATGTGATCAATATGAGTTTGGGCAGTTATGCAGACAGTATTGCCTTGCACGACATTATTAAAAAAGTTCATGATCAAGGTACTGTGATTGTTTCGGCTTCTGGCAACGACAGCAATAATTGGACGAAGGACGAAATTGGGCAATACACTACGCAACCTTGGGATACCACAGATACCCACCGTACTGCCTATTTTACTAGCTACCCAGCAGCTTATGAAGAAGTTATCAGCGTTGGCGCTATTGCCCAACTAACTGATCTAAGTTATGCCATCGCGGATTTCTCTAATATAGGCAAAATAGATCTCGTTGCACCAGGCATTAATATCTATAGTACGATTATTGGTAACAGCTATGATTATAAGTCAGGAACATCCATGGCTACGCCTTTTGTTGCAGGACTTGCTGCTTTATTGAAAGCAGCTAATCCAGATCTGGATGCAGAAGATATACGGCTCATTCTTCAAACGTCAGCACAACCAGAGAATCTACTTTCTTTACAGCCGAATATTTATGAACCATCCAACCATTATCCCTTTAACTATGTTTCACAAAAGATGGCATATGGCGACGGTCTTATTAACGGCATCCGTGCCTTTGAAGTGCCTAGGTTGCAATTGTCACCTGCCGTAGCATTTAATTTCCCTACAAACCCTACTCTCAGTTATAACTTTAAATTAGTGGATATTCATGATGACATCGTGAATGTCACTTATTCGGTATATCTTAATTCCAAAGCCTACAATGAAACTAGCATTATTAGGGAACTAGATGGACCATATGCTTTTGTTGCAACGCCATCTTGGGCACCGCTTCTTAACGGTCAAAAGCAGTTAGCTGCTACGATGAGTAATGTTGATCCTGTTCATAACTTCTATATGTTCGGAACATGGGAAGAACCACTTCCAACAGGCGGTGTAGCGTACCATCGTTCAAACCTGATTTCTTTCTATAGCCCACCTAACACACCTTTAGTTAGCTTACAACCTGGTGCATATAGAGGAACACAAACAGTCACACTCACTTCTCCTTATACAACTGGAACTATTTACTATAAGATCGAGCAGAAGAATAAAGCAGCAATCATATCGACGTTCCCTATATCTGGTGGTGAGCTTAAGTTTAGTGAAGATACTTCCTTAACAGTTGCCACTTATCATAACAATGTTTTCAGCGATAATACTTATTATCTGTATACGATTACTCCTAACGCAGGTGGTGGTGGTGGTGGAGGCGGCGGTGGCAGCTCACAACAACCTCCCTTCCTCAATGCCGATGGGAAAATGACCTATGAGTTCAAACCCGCACACGTTGATTTATTAATCCAATTAAATAAAGCTTTGTCTGACTTAACCTTGGATGCTACAACGAAGGAAAAAGTGGACATCCTCTCCGTCGAGATCGACGCTGATATTGTTCAAAAGGCTTCGCAAATGAACAGACCGATCGTTATCGCGTCTAATGATATCAACATGCAGATTCCGCCAAATGCTTGGCCGATCAAGCTTTCGACTAGCAAAATTCTGTTCACATCGAGCAAGTCTACTACAGCCATCCCGAATTTCACATCAGCATCCGCTATTTATGATTTTTCCGTAACCGAGGATGGGTCGAAAATCAGTACATTTGCTTCACCTGTGAAAGTCACCATTCCTTTTGATACGAAAAAGGTCAAAGATGTTCATAAACTAAGCGTCTATGTTTACGATGAAGCACAAGGTGCTTGGACGCCAATCGGTGGCTCCCTCAATGCGGATGGCACCATGACGGCTTCACTTGCTCATTTCTCCAAATATGCCGTTCTTGAGAAGCAAAACGAGACAATCCTTAAGGACATTAAGGATCATTGGGCACAAAAAGAAATTGAAAACTTGGCTGGCAAAGGAATTATCGATGGCATCGATCAAGACTCCTTCCAACCTGATACCACATTGACAAGAGCACAATTCGTCACCATCATCGCTAAAGCGTTAAAATTACAGCAAAGTGATCATGCCGCCATATTCCAAGATATATCTGCAGATGCTTGGTATCGGAATTCCGTCTATGCGGCCTATTCTGCGGGTATTATCAGCGGCATGAGCGAGCAAACCTTTGTTCCGGATGCGCCTATCACGCGGGAACAAATGGCCCTCACCATGGTTAATGCCTATTTACATGCCGCAGGTAAAAAGCTTGCAGATATCGTCACCACACAAGAGGTCAAATATGCCGATGAAGGCACGATCAGTACATGGGCTAGATCCTACGTCCGAATCGCTTCAGCCTTAGGTCTACTCAGCGGAACAACAGGAGGACAATTCGCTCCTGCGGATAATGCTTCTAGAGCACAGGCCGCGGTTGTGATTTACCGATTGTTGGACAAAGTACAATAAGGGCTGCGCTCTAAGCCCACTACAAAAAACCATGGAAAGCGGCCATTTGGCCGTCTTCCATGGTTTTTTTGCAACGCGCTTTTCCTCACACAAGCTTGCCTCCCTCATCCCCATTGCCTTCCCCGTAACCTAACGGACAAGGGAGACGTTATTCCACACTATATGCGCCTTTTTCTGATCTTACGGACAGCAGCGACGCTATCCCACCATTTTGCTAGTCCAACTTGCTCCTTTTTACCAAATAGCGTCACACCTGTCCGTTATCACCATGACTGCCAGTGTTTATATGAAATAGCGGCATCCATGTCCGTTAAGAGCTTGCCTCTCTGACGACACCGCGACGTCAAAAAGACCGTCCCGAATGAACTGCACCCCAATTGTTAGACACAATCTAACAATTGGAGGTGCAGTTTTTCTATATGTCCAAATTAACACCACAAGAAAAAATACAAGCTGCAAGAAGGTACCTTGAGGGAAAGGA
>NZ_JABMKY010000020.1 GCF_013204845.1 Paenibacillus qinlingensis | reverse complement strand
CAACCGTAAAAGAATCCATGGTTCTTTGGGCTATGTCTCGCCGGATCGATTTGAAGAACTTTACTACAAAAGCGTTAGTTAACTTCTCTTATTAGGTGTCTACTTTCTTGACAGAGGTCCACGGTTTTCACCGTTACAGCACGGGATGATGACGATTCGAGTACCTCTCGCATCTGTAAGCGCGGTTTTCACCGTTACAGCACGGGAAGATGGCGATACGAGCACCTCTCGCATCTGTAAGCGCGCTTTTCACCGTTACAGCGCGCAGAATTAACCTCACTGCCCCAATTCGTCCCCGCTGCTGCCACAAATTCACAAAAAGGAGCTAAGCGCAAACACGCTTAGCTCCTTTTCCACTCTATCTGGGGCAAGGTTGCCCCCCTATCTCAACGCAAATACAAGCTTAGCGGCTGCAGCTTCAAGTCTTTCAAGCCAGTATGAACCAGCTTCGCAACTTCAATCCCGCCCAACTGCTGGAAATGCGTGTTGTCTTCCACGCCATCCGGGAAATTCATGAACTCACCTGGCGCCAGCCACATGAATAATCGTTTCGTCCCCTCTGGCCCTAAGGCTTCAAATAAAGCCTTGCTGCTAGCGGCAAGATCGATCAAAGGCACTTCTTCAGCCGCAGCCAATTCGCGCATTGCAACAAGATAGTCGCCGTGCGTATCGCGCAGCGTACCATCTTCCTCGAAAAACCGTCGTTGCACAGACGTGATCAGAATGGGATATGCGCTTCGTTCCCTAGCGCCGTCGATATAGATTTTCAGCGTTTCCTTGTAAGTGGAAAATGGCTCTGTAAACCGTGCTTCATCCGGCTTTTGGTCATTGTGACCGAATTGGATGAGCAAGTAATCGTGGGGCTTGATTTTGCTCCAAATCGTATCCAATACTCCTTCACCTATAAAGCTCAAGGAGCTCCGGCCCGACAAGGCATAATTGGCTACCGCCGCATCTGCTTTGAGGAATAATGAGAGCATTTGTCCCCAACCCGCGTACGGATACCCATCCGTCGGCTGATCCGTAACGGTTGAATCTCCTGCCAGAAACAGCGTGCAAGCAGTAGGTATTGGCTCGATTTCCATTGCATTGATGCGCGGTGCTCTGCCCGTGAACGTTAGCTTAAGCTGCCCGTCCGCGACCCATACAGAGAAACTCGAACGGGCATAATGTCCCGCCGAAGTACGTTGCTTATGAAGCACAAGCCTTCCTTCACCTGTAGTAATCGTCGTTTCCGTTTCAGCGATCTCATCGCCTAACAGAACCGAAATACGATAGGTCCCCTCCGCAACATCTACCAGAAACGAAGTGTCCAGCGGAATGCAAAAATCTCTGCGCAAAGCACTAGGCTCGTCTCTATCCTTGGCATGAACATTTTTCACATTGCTAAAACCATATCCAACCGATTTCTCATACTCTGTATGCGGAGTAATCTTGGTATAACCTGACTCCGGTTCACCTACCCCGAAATCAAACTTCAACACATGTGTCATCGTAGATTTCCTTTCTCTTCACAACGGAATTTCGCCGCCAGGATATAAGGTTGAGCTGGACAACCGTTTGGACTGTGGCAGTTGAGTGCCGGATAGTCCTTCTCGCATTGCAAGCGCTCCACTGGCATAAATGGCTGCTGTTTCGTCATTATAAATGATCACTTGCTCTGTCCCACTACCACATACATCGGCATGAACTGCGTATCCGTTTAGCGGAAATTCAACAACAACATTCATCTCGCCATCGTACAAAGATGGCCAGACACCGCCGCCTCTGCGATAGGCCAGTATAAGATCTGCGGAGTCGGCTTCCCAACCGCGGAGTGGCTCAATAATCGTCAGCCAACCGTCTGTTTGCCGATCTTCCTTCCAAATCTCAACACCTTCGCTGTCCAGCAAAAACAAGCCATCCTTCCCCTTCAATCCCTTCCCATCGTCCTCACGGACAAGTCGATCCAGCCCTGCTATTTGTAACCCTGGCTTATCGCTGCGGAACCTCCCCAAAGCAATATGCTGCGATTCAATTGAGCCCTCATAACGCCATAGCTCTGTGCCAAAGCGATCATACATCACTGTAACGCTGCCGCCAATCACAAGCTCTGGCTGTCCATCCCCATTCACATCACCGACCCAGATACAATCAGCATGATCATCGAGATCCTGACAGCTCCACAGCTTCTGACCATCATGGTCCAACAGATCATAGCCAGCCATGACCTCGTCTTTCCCGTCTCCATCCAAATCATACACCCATGGGAAATGTCCAGGATTGCCTTCATGCGTCCATAGTAGATTAAAATGACGATCGAGCGCCCACATCGTGTGATAGCGGTCTTTCAAGATAATGTCACTCGCATATGCCCCGCCTGTCAAATTCGCCACGATGATGCAATCATGGGCGTGCTCATGCGGCAGCTCGTGCGAAGCTTTCACCTCGCCAGTCCTCCCGTTCAGGATGAGAAAGCGCCCATCCATCACACATAGTACTTCTAGCTGACCATCGCCGTCGATGTCAGCGATTTGCGCAGGGTAGTCGGACCCTGCACTCCCAGCTCCGGAATCGGGCTTGCCTGTCTGCCACAGCAGATTGCCCTCCAGATCAAAGGCCGTCAGGCACTGCACCTGATGGGGAATATAGCGAACATCCTGCCGATTGTCAGGATGCACCAACAGCATCTCCATGCGACCGTCACCGTTCAGGTCGCCTAGAAGCATTTTACAGCGAGGACCCGCAGCACTTATATCTACCTTACCTACCAAATAAGGCTCCTTACCCATTTGTCCCACAGCCCATTCCTCCTCAAATTCCGTCTATTGGGGTAGCCAATCCGAAATAAGCTCAAGTGCAATAATCGTATTCAATGACCATTGTGCGGCCTCATTCGTATTCATCCAATCGATCTCTTGCAAGGTATCCACGTGCGTAACGATGGACGCCTCTTGCTGTAGATCAACCTTAGCAAACGCGCTTCCCAGTAAAATGGACCAGCACTTCTCCGCCGTCTCATCGTCCCGTTTATAAAATGCGCCATACGCAGTGATCGCTGCACTGAGCACAGGATGCTCGAAATTTTTTGTGGATATCTGACCGTTGGTCAGCTTATCCTTCTGCTCCTGTGTTTGGTTGTAATACACGCCAAGCTGCGCCATCATATCTTCCCATTCGGGATCCTTCAACATGCCGGCAAGTTCGAACCACACTTGCGGTCCTCCCATACATATGGCTAAGTGCCTGCCCCAATTATCGTCACCAAGTGGCGAGAGCACGCCTGTTTTCGGATCATACCCATAAGTTGGTCCCGAGATGAGCCCATAATTAGCATCCTTTATACAATTGATGCCTACCAAGATTTTGTCCCGATAGGACGTATCTTCATAGCGCTCCCAACGTGTCATCCAATTCGAGCTGAAAGCCGCCCAATCCGGACCCACACGGATATGCGTTGGATGCTCATCCTTCGGAAAGTAAGCGCGCATCGGATCCAAATTCACCGTGGTGAAATCCGAATCACGCACTTCATCCATGATATCCCCGATCCGCTCATCGGCGGTTAAATAATAGAAGTACCGATGTAAGCCGGCCATCCCAATGCGTGCCTCCTTGCAACCGCAGCCCCAATGGACCACATTATGCCTCGAGCCTAGTCCCGCATATTCGCCAAAATGGTACAGATCCACTTCACTTGTGTGTCGAGTCATCGCTTCTGCCATCCGGAAGATATCCAATCGGCCGGTTCGTAGGAACATCACCCATAGCCACATGTTGGGCGCAAGCTCTGTATTTTGCCATGCACAGCCGCCTAAATCATAGTTCCATACATGCCTGACAGGATCATAACTATGCATGTAATCACCGTAATCCCAGAATCCATACCATTTTCGCTGCTCAACTTCATCTTGATAAAAGGTAATGATACCATCCAGCCGATTCTCCAGCTGCGCTTTCACAGGATGACTGCGATCTGGCAAGCTCCAATAGCCGAAAGCCCCCGACGCGTGATAATACGTAGGTTCGCAAATGAGCAGCGATGGATTTTGCGTCTCCTCCTGCATATGCTGCAGAATCTCCCTATCCGGCGTCTCGCTCGTACACCACAGCATCAATTCACTTGTATTCGCAATGCCATAAGGTGTTGCACGCAACTCTTCGGCCCCTTCATACGAAGATTCTACGTGTGTTTCTGTATCATAATGACGAAGGTCCATCGGTGTCCCATCTGGTGACCACAACCAGATCGTAAACGCAGCCTCCGCCCCCGCTGTACCGTGTACCTCCAAGCTAGAAGGATGCTTCTCCCAGAAATGACGCAACCCAACCGCCAAGCCTCCGCCTTCACCGCCGACATAGCCCAGACCTCCAGCGCGCGCGCCGTCAGTCACCTTGACCCAGCTGCAGCCTGCCCTCGTCCGCTTCCAAATCCGATAATGCTCGGAAGAATCTTGTACGAGTTTGAAGCTGTCCCATGTTGCTGAATCATCAAGCAGCCCTAGGAAATATGCATCCTCTGTGGGGTCAAAGGCAGTCAGCTCCCCTTGAGTCTGACGCTCAAAGAGCTCGCGATACTTCCCTTTAGTTCGACGGGTATGTAAGGTTTTGGGTGATTCGCTGAAATATCCCCGATCCCCTGCCAAACGGATATGCCGATTGTATTGGGCCCCTCTCATTGGTACCGTAAAGCGGATGCCTAAGCCTTTAATGAAATCCTCATGAGGATTTCCATCATAGTGAAACGTATGCACAAGTTTAATCGTTTCCTGCCCCGCATACATATACATCCGCAGTGTAAAAGGGAGCCACTCTCTCGTTCCCGTCGTCGAGCGGAGTCTGCCCTCTAATTTAACGACAGCACGAATCGGGCCGTCTTGTTCAACAACAGCGCGTAAGACACGGCTTTCGAAAGTCTCCTCGCGACTTATTCGTACGCCCGACGCCTCGCTCAGTCCTTCTTTCAAACCGATCAACTCGCCGCCGCTGCAAATTTCGTTGCCCTCACGAACGATGCTGCGAAGCCATTGTTTCCCATGCTTGCCTATTGTGCAAATCATGACGCCTGTATCCAGCGTTATGATATCATCAGTTTCGGTTACGATCATAGGGTGATCGGACTCGGGGCCAATGCCTTTACGAAGGGCAAACCCTTCATCCGTTCCGGGATGGACTGCTGCCGCATGCGCGGACCACTTCACGCTGCCATCCGGCCAGTAAGCAGTCGGCCAACTTTGGACAGGTACAGTTACTTGGCCGTCATCCGTTTCCAAACGTAATGGTTCGTTGCGTCCCAGCTCACCCTCACGCCAAGGTATTCCCCACGTTATCCCTACAGGCTTTGATGCTTCTTTGTTTAACCAATGCAGCTTAATTGCCGAATTCGAAGCCAAGCGATCATCTCCTTTTCACATGTAGCCCTATTGTAGAAAGCTGGGCTCTTGCGAACAAGGGGACATTATTGCGAAGCAGTGATCGGGCCGTTTGCACTTTTTTGGCGAACTAGCACATTGTTGCTAGGATGTCCGACTGAGCTCACGATAGCGCGTTGGCGTCATGCCCTCCAGCTTTTTGAAAATCCGATTGAAATACGTATGTTGGTACCCCACCTGATCGGCGACATCGTTAATTCGCATTTCCGAGTCTCTTAGCAACTCTTTCGCTTTGTCCATGCGCAGCTCCGTCAAGTAATCGATAAAGTTTTTGCCGGTCACTTGCTTAAAGGATCTGCTCAAGAAAAATGGATTCGTCCCCGTATGCTCCGCGCAATTATCAAGTGAAATATCTTGTCTATAATTATTTTGCAAATAAATCATCGCTTGTTCGATCATGCGTTTCACTTGCGCATCCGAACGACCTGACATCTCCCTCATGAAGGGACTTAGCACTTTATCCTGAAACCATGCAAGAATTCTCGTAGACTCTCGAATCTGGGAAAGTTGTTCGTATAAATTCGCACCCTTGAAGAGGCGATTCGGATTAATCCCGGACACCATGATGGCGTGCTGAACATTGCCAAGCAAATGAAGCATCCCTTGCTGAACTTCAATTTCTTTGGCTCCTTTGCAGGTTAAAACCTCCAGGAAAGACACCAGCAACTCACTTGCTTCTCCTTCTTTTCCTGTCCGTAGTGCTTGAATGAGCTCCCGCTCCTGTGTAAAAGGATATTGCAACTCCATGTCTTCATCTCCTGCATAATTGTCATGCTCCATATCGATAATCTGATTCACATTCTCAAAGTAGCGATAGCTAACCGCTTGCTTTGTTCGTTCAAATGCGATGGGAACATCTGAAATCAGTGAGACCGGCCGGCTGATCGCCATGGTCATGCGCATTTTCAAAATACGGTTAATCGACTGCTTCAAATCGTCACTAAACGCTTGGGAGGCTTCCGTATAGGAATGATCCTCAGGCAAAATCAGAAGAATACCCGCTGTTAAATCGTGAAAGTTAAGGGTGTGACTCTGTTCAAAATACTGAGATGCCAGCTCATCAATCATATTCACGGCTGCAAAAGTAACAAGCCCCTCTTCGCCCAGTCGGAAATTGCCCTCCATGCTCGTCATTCCAATTAATTGGACGTAGAGGACTACGAATTGCTTCTGCTTCACGTCCCACTGAAATCGCTCCATCCGATGGCGCAGATCGTCCTCTGAATACGCATTCAAATAGCCTTGCAACAGTTGGTGTAGAAAGCTGTCTTTAAGGTGCGGCAGCTGTTCCGTTAGCTTCGTGTTCAGCTCTAGACTTTCGTTATGCAAATTCATCCATTTCGACTCCAATAATGTGAACTCGTCCGCATGCTCAGAGTGAGTCACACCTCCGCCCAGCATCGCAACAAGCCTTTTGACAGGTAAATAAATACGACGTGAAGCCAGCCATGCAAGAATAGCCGCAAGAAGCAATACCGCAAGACTTACCGTGATAATTAACTTCGAAATAAAGACTACGGGTGACGTGATACTCGATATCGGCGATGCGGATACGTATGTCCAATCTTCCGCGATTCGGGCCAAACTACCGTACGATACTGTGTATGTAGAGCCTTTCCAATCCATGAAAAAAGAACCCTTATTGCCTGCTAGTGAGGCAACTTTGTCACGAAGAGCGCTTACAAATGGCGATGACTTCGTATTCCCATTTGCTGAAACGAACAGTTCTCCAGCATTCTGAATCAGAAACGTCTCGCCGCCATTATAAGGCGTCAGCGTATTGAGCATATTGGCTACCTTTTGGCTATCAAAACGGAAAACCAAGACCCCGAACGGCTTCAAACTTCCACCGGGAACTTGATGAACGAGTGTTAAATCTTTGTTGTCGGGACGATTCGCATCAAAGGACCATTGCGTCCAGTAGGTCGTATTTTGACCGTGGATAAGAGGATTATATCTGGACGCTACGGCAGCTGTTCGATCATCGATCTTCATATATTCAGGGTTGAACAGAACCGAACTTGTTCCACCTATGTAAAGTTCTGCATGCTTCACCATCGCGTTTGATCCCTGCATGGCGACTAGTGTTCTGGTGATATCCTGCGTCCGCTCGAAATTCCTTACAAAATCAAACCCATCCAAACTATAGTCAAATTTATTATCGAATGCCCAATGGGAAAGCAACAGCTCAAGATTGCCTAACTGGTCATCGATATTTTGCGACCTTTGTTCAATTTGACGATAATGCAGTTGCAGAAGCTCACTTTCCACACGCCCGCCAGCCATCCAATACACGAGCACCCCCATCAGCAGTCCAGGAATACCCGAAACGATGAAGATCGTGATCAGACTCTTTTTGTAAAAGCGACCTTGTCCACCAATCGTTTTGCTTAAACTTCTTGCCAGACCTTCTTTCATTGCTCGGAACATGCTCTCACCAACCGTTCGAAAGTTTAGTTTGGAGCGAAGACTTCACCTTAAAGCGTATACGGATCGAAAGTGGAATGGAAGTTAATTTCCAGTGGAGTTTCATTACTTTTCCGACTTTTATTTTTCGCACGGAAAGTTTGACTTAAGCTATTTTCTCCCAAGATTTCTTGACTGGACTCGCATATGATAAGGGTATACTAGCCCTAGAGTAATACAAAGGAGAGATTTTAATGTCTGAGGTCGTTTTTAACTAGCAATTTCATAGTGCAATCTGTTTTGCTTGGCGTACGCGAGTGAACCGTTCAATTGGACAGGTTTGTTTTGTCGTTCTCTATTGGCAGGTTGCATATTGATGCTGTTAAGAACATCAGTTTCTCCCTAAGCGGACTGGAAACGATTGTTGTTTCCAGTCCGTTTTTTTGTACCCAAAAGGAGGCATTCATTTGAACAAGTCCACTTATCAACGTTTGGAATATGACCGCGTTAAACAGCGTTTGGCCGACTTTGCCATGAGTTATTTGGGCCGTGCCCACATTGAGAATATGGAACCCACTATCGAGATAGTCCTTGCCACAACACTACTTCAAGAAACCGAAGAAGCAGTTAGTGTTATTGCCCATGGTGCCAGTGTGCCCATCCCGTCCCTTGAAGGAATTGAGCCGCTTATAGGCACTTTCGGGAAAGGATTTATTTTTACGCCTCAGGACTTTATGCACTTCGCCAGATTCATCGAAAGTACACAGCAGCTTAAGAGCTTTATGAAAAAAAAGGAATCCATCGCCCCGCGCATCGCTTCATACGCGCTATCCCTCTACGACCAGCGAGAACTGTTGGCCGAAATCCGGCGCTGTATCCGCAATGGTCAAGTCGATAACGAGGCGAGCGCTGCCTTATCGCGTATCCGCAAGAAGATGAACATTCTTGACGACCGCATTCGCAAGAAACTCGACACGGCTTTGTCCAAATACCGCAGTTATTTACAAGAAAGCGTCGTCTCGGCGAGAGGAGGCCGGTACGTGTTGTCCGTGAAAAAGGAATACCGCAAACAAGTTGGCGGTGCCGTGCTGGATGAGTCAGCGAGCGGTCAGACTGTATTTATTGAGCCTGCTGATATCGCTGACCTGTATGTCGAACTTTTGCACCTGCAGTCTGAGGAAGCCGCGGAAGAAACAAGGGTACTTAGCAATCTCACGGATCTGGTTGAGAGCAATAAGTACGAAATTTTAATCAATTTAGAAACGATCGGCCATTACGACTTTATGTTCGCAAAGGCCAAATACGCGAAAATAATTGACGGACGAACGGTCAAATTAAACGATCGCGGTCGGATCTCCATCCTGTGCGGCCGTCATCCACTGCTCGGCAGGCATTCCGTGCCACTTGATATCCGCATCGGCGACAATTACAGAGCACTTGTTATTACAGGGCCTAATACGGGAGGCAAAACTGTATCGCTGAAAACCGTCGGTCTGCTGACACTTATGGTGCAATCGGGATTGCTCGTTCCTGTAGGAGACGGAAGCGAATTTGCTGTGTACAAATCCGTTATGGTCGATATCGGAGACGGACAAAGCCTTGAAAATTCGCTCAGTACATTCTCTTCACATGTCAAGAACGTGATTGGCATCCTCAAGGAAGCCGGACCATCGTCGCTGGTCCTTCTCGACGAGCTTGCTTCGGGAACCGACCCTGGCGAAGGAATCGGCCTATCAATCGCAGTGCTAGAGGAACTGTACCGACGCGGGGCAACTGTCATGGCTACGACTCATTTTAATGAGATCAAGAAATTTGCTCACGCTGCGCCTGGCTTCGAGAATGCGCGTATGGAATTCGATGCGGAAACGCTTGAGCCCCTTTACAAGTTGACGATTGGTCAAGCAGGCTCCTCCTATGCCTTCTATATCGCGCAAAAGCTCGGAATGCCTCTTGCGCTCATCGAGAGATCGAGGCAAATCACATACGAGGCGACACAGCGATCGTCCGAAGCGCCTGCAATAACTACAACGGTTTCAGAAGAAATACCTGTAAAAGAGACAATGAAAGAAAAAGGGGAGCGAGCGCCGATACCGATATTCGCTATTGGCGACTGCGTATGGGTGCACTCGCTGCGCCGCACAGGCATTGTTTGCAGCGAGCCGGACCATCGCGGAAATATTACCGTACAAATCCAGCAAGAGAAAGTGCTCATTAACCGCAAGAGATTGTCTCTCTATATCGAGCGCAGCAAGCTCTACCCGGAAGGAGACTACGATATGGACATTGTGTTCGAATCGGTAGACACGCGAAAGAAACGAAAGATGATGAGCAAACGTCATGTTGAAGGGCTAAAGATTGAGTATAAGGAGAATCAATAAATACACGGATCTGCTTATCGGCAATTCATAAATTGAACGTTTGGCTGACGGTATGCCATAAAGCCCGAGGATATTTCCCCTCGGGCTCTTATTTGTGTATAGATTCGGTATCCTATCAATGTATAACGTATATCGCATTCACTAGGCTTTCCCTATTTTTCTGATGCGGGTAAGTACAAACAATAGCGGGACATACGCATAAATAAAATAAAATCCAGTTGATTCATAGAAACCGGACATCCGTTTGATCAATATCATGTCTTTTACAAAAAACACTAAGACCAGAAATACAGCCAGAATCAAGATTAAACTGATAGGCTGTTTCATGCGCAAGCTCAGCTTTGCGCCACGACAAGCAGCCCATAGTCCGAGCGCTATGCAGGCTACGATTTTGATAAACAATACGGAAACAACTAAATACTCCAACCTTTGAATCAACGGAAGTTTTAGTAACGAAACCCTATGTAAAGTCGGCCAGATGACTTTCTGCAGCTGGATCTCGCTATAATACATAAAAGTAATCAAGATTGTAATCAAATAATAAACGGTTACTAGTAAAACCGTCCAATGAGCCCATTTTTGTGATTTGGCCGGAGTCTGAATAAACGGGTAATACACAAGTATCGCTTCGATACCCAAGTATTGAAAGACCATGCTTTTGGCGGAATGAAGCAGATCTGCTGTCGAGTGGTTCCACAACGGAAACAGATTCTGAAGATGCAAATAGGAAAGACCCAGCAAATTTAACGGGATAATAAAGGCAAATGAGAAAAGCACCCCCCAGAAGCAGATCCCTACAATCGTACGAAAACCTCCTGATACTGTGTAATACAATAGAATAACAAATATTAAACTTATTGATAACAGGCTCATTTCCGGGAAAAGCATGTATTGAATAATAGCCAAATAAACTCTGAAGGTTATGAAGGCTCCAAAGGCGAAGTAGCAAACGATGGCTGCATTAAGGGCTATGCCGAGCCATTTACCGAAATAATGCTGATTAATTTCGTAGATGCCCATCTCCCCTTTGGATGAGCAGATTTGATACATCATCCAGATGACGATATGAATGCTAATTCCCGTGATCGGAATGGACATCCAAGCATTATAGCCCGCATACTGCATCAAAGCTTTCTGATAATTCAACACCCCGATTTCGACCATACTAGCGTAAAGCAGAAAGAATACGAAGAATGGGGATACTTTCCATTCATTGGTCGCGGGTTGTCTCATCGAAGCCTCCTGCAGGTATTCGCCCCTGTCGTTCATTTTATTGAATCATGACGGGTTGGACGATAGTAAAATGAACATTCACTTTTAACTCGATTTTTGGGTATATTTCAGCAAAATGCGCGGCGTTCCAGTCCTTCGTTTTACTTCGGACGAAGTCTCCGATGCCTACCGGGTCCACACTTTTTTTTTGGCAGAAAGCAAGAAACTGTTGCAATTCATCTTCAAAGTACGCACCGATGTCCGATTCGAGCTTCGAAATTTGTTCCTTGGAGTTGAAATCGATACCGCTAGGGTATTGTTTGGCTTGAGCACTCAGTCGCACATGGATATGGATGGAAGGAACAGGGTTCAGTCGATCCAACTTAAAAGTTGCTCCGGAACCCGTACTACTGAATTGAATGTAATTTTCTTCCTTATGTTCCTCCCCTGCTAAAGGCACTAAAAAATTCCCGTTCTTCGTAGTTTGCATAAGCAGCTTTAATAAAAACACCTTATTGTTTCCGATTTTGGTTACAAATTTGTCATCTTTGAATAAAGCCAAACCTTCGATACGGATATCGTCTCCTTCCGACACGAAATACGGCAAAAACAGATCGCGCCCTTCGCCGTAATATTGAAACAATGTCTCCTGTAGGTTATTTCTCGGCAAAATGCCGTATTTAATATTTTGATCGATCATATCGCATAGATAATACGAATCCTGGGATTTCTGTGCTTTGGCTAACAATTCTGAAGCCGTCGAATCCGTTACTCCGAGAAGCATACTGCTAGATATTTTCTGGCTACGGCAGAGACTCTCTAGAGCTGGCCCAATACCTTGCCGAGCATAGCTTTGGCTGAAGATTACCAGACCGAGTTGGCCATATTCTATTATATTTTTCGATTGCAAGCTTAATTTGGGAGCGATGTCAAAAGTGGTATCCGCTACCGTATTCAAGACTTGAATATCAGTCTCTCCCTTTTTCTTGAAGCTTCCGATAAGCACTGTACTTTTCACCCCCTGATCGGAGGAATCCAGACCCATGGTTTGGATAAGATTGATTTTATTTAATACTCTCTGATCGCTGCATCCAGTGAGGAGTCCGACAGCCAGCAGGGTGGCAAGAAGGTTTTTAACTAACAATACCGGCCGCCCCTCCTTTTTGTAATCGAACGTCATTATTCGTCCCACTCAAAGCGCCGTTTTACAGGTTTTGGCATGTATCGTTTCTTTGAACTCGACTTTAGATAGCTCGGCCTGTTTCCCGTATATTGAAATGATGAACGGATAAAGCTGTCTCGAAAATCTTTAATTCGTAAAGGATATAAGGGCACCGTATACGGATATCCCAACGATTGCAACCTGGTGATATGGACAATTAAGAAGCAGATCGCGATAAAAATTCCCAAAGCGCCCCAGACCGCGGATAAAAGAATAATCGGAAAACGTAGGAAGCGAATCGTATTCGACATCTTGTATATCGGTGTGGCGAAGGAGGCTAATGCCGACAGAGATACGATAATGATAAGAATATTACTAGTTAACGCAGCTTCGACCGCTGCCTGGCCGACTACGATTCCTCCGACGATACCCAAAGTTTGGCCGATCTTGCTCGGTAAACGGGCACCGGCTTCGCGTAGAAACTCTATCGTCATTTCCAGAAACAGCACTTCAAGCACGGGCGGGAAAGGTACATTGAGCCTCGAAAAAACGAGAGGACCTAACAAATTATGTGGAATGACCTCATAATGGTACGTCATCACTGCGACATACATGGAGGTTGCAAACAAGGAAAAGATAACTCCTAGGATCCGGATGATGCGAAAAAACGACCCTAATATCCAAGGCATATAATAGTCTTCCGGGGAAATAAAAAAATCGAACAAGCTCGAAGGACCTGTTATAAAATAAGGCGATCCATCACTGATGACCGCGACTTGTCCCGAAATGAGTGCGTACACAACCCGATCCCTGCGTTCGGTGCTCACGAACAACGGGAAAGGTGACAAAGAGTTGTCCGAAATGATTTGATCGAGCTCGGAGGAGTCGAATACAACATCGCAGTCGATCGCCAGCAATCTTTGCTCAATCGTTTGAACGTTCTGTTCGTTGGTCACACCATTGATATAGACAATCGCTACCTTCGTTTTGGATACAGAACCGATTGAGATTTCCTTGACGATTAGATTTGGAATATTGATTTGCGCTCTTATTAGGCAAAGATTCGTATCAATATCCTCAACGAAACCCACTTTAGGTCCAACGACGCTAAACTCATTCTCCGTATCGTTACTTTTACGCATCCCGCTTTTGTTTGCCAAATGAATCAATGCGCATACCGAATCCACTTCGTGAAGTCGAACAATGATAGCGCCTTTGAACAATTTGGACTGAATAACATCGATCTTATCTGTAATCTCGATTTCGTCGATCGGAATTAATTCTCGAAGTTCCTCTAACGTCTGGATAGCACCAATGGGGCATTGCTTCAAAGGTTGAAGAACATGCTCCTGAAGCAAATTCTGATCGATTAAAGTACTGTAATAGGCTATGTATATCTGCTGATTCGAGAAAGAGATTTTGCCCGTTCTAAAATCACTCGATTGGCTAGACAAACGCAGCAATTCTTCGATGTCCGATTGCTCCGTTTTCAGCATGCGAATCTTGATCTCCCAACATTTAGGTATATGCAGTATTATGCACAAATTAAAGACGTTAATTCATCAGTCTTCCACGAATGGATTTAAAGTGGATTATTTTATTCGATCTAGACAACCAAAAGAAGCACTGCTCTGGGCAAGTGCTTCTTTAAGTTATCTCGATTCGTCGTATTGCCCCCGTCTGTTTACTTCAGATTAAATCCCATATGATAAACACCTGGAATATTGATTTCTTTGCCAAGCACAGTGGCTGCCTGAAGAGCCCAATAGGGATTTCTTAACATCCCCCGGCCAACGGCCACGAGATCCGCTTCTTCGTTGCCGATAACGGCATTTGCCAATACTGGCTCATCCAACCGTCCGACAGCAATGACGGGGATGTTCAGTGCGTTCCTAATTTCTCTTGCCATGGGTACTTGATACGCTGCGTGCGTTCCTGGTCTTCCATGTGCAAGTATAGGGCCTTCTCCTCCCGAGCTGACATGAAAAACATCAACTCCTGCATCCTTGTATACTTTGGAGAACGCAATGCTTTCCTTCAAATCGTAACCATCTTCGACATACTCTCTGGCCGAAATACGCATCACGAGTGGCATATGTTCAGGCATTATGCTTTTTACGGCTCGAATGACTTGTTGACCAAACAACGTCAAATCTTGGCCATATTCATCTGTACGTTTATTCGTATACGAAGACTGGAATTGATGGATCAAGTAGCCATGAGCTCCGTGAATTTCAATTGTATCAACCCCAGCTTTGATAGCGCGTTCCGCAGCCGAACGAAATTTTTCGACTATTTGCTTCGTTTCATCCGATGTCAGAGCCCGCGGTGTCTTTGACTTATCATCAAACGGAATAGCGGATGGCGCCACTGGAACATTTGCATCTTCCGCTTTTCGTCCAGCATGGGCAATCTGGATGCCTACTTTTGCGCCATATTGATGAACTGCATCTATGATACGTTTCAAAGGAGCGATTTGTTCATCAGACCAAAGCCCAAGGTCGAAGTCAGTAATTCGGCCATCTGGCTCAACGTCTGTCATCTCTATAATAATGAGGCTTGCGCCTCCGATTGCACGGCTAACATAGTGGTGATAATGCCAATCGTTAACGATCCCATCCTTGTTCCCAACTGCATATTGGCACATCGGCGGCATAACGACGCGGTTTTTCAATTCTAATCCTTTAATCTTAAATGGTGTAAATAAATGATCCATGATCTCTTCTCCTCTTGTTGTGTTTTGAGAAAACCATTAGAGCAATTCCTTAAAAAAGTAAATAGCACCGTTCTTCGGTCAATATGAAACAATGCTATCTACTTATTTTGTTATTATTATTTCTAACGCTTATGACTTTATCAGGTTTGATTAAAATAAACCGTAACTTTGTCACACTAGGAATTCTCTATATTAAGGAGGAGAAGCCTTAATTCTTTGCCATTATTTGCTCTTCTGTGCGCCAACTTTCAAGAGAACTGTTAGTGCCTCTGCTCTCGTCGCATGATCTTGCGGGGCGAATAGGTTATCACCTTTTCCTAGCATGATCCCGGATTCTAACACGAAAGCTGCACTGCCCTTTGCCCATACGGCAATATGGTTATCATCAGCAAAGCTCGTTCCAGAATCTGTCTCGGCAACTTTGCCCAGAGCTCCTGCAATAACTACTGCCATCTCGGCTCGCGTAATTTCAGCGTTGGGTTGGAAGCTGCCATCTTCATAGCCATGCAAGATCCCCTCACGCACTGCGAGTGCGATAGCTTGTTGCGCCCAAGCGCCAATCTCTGCACGATCTGTAAAATTCAGTTTTGCGCCTACTCCCTGCAGCTTCAACGTATTCATCAGCATGACTGCAAACTCCGCACGCGTCACAGTATGATTCGGTTTGAACGTACCGTCCGGGTAACCCGTGACTAGACCGCCATTCACCGCTTGCAGAATGCCTGACTCAGCCCAATGCCCCCATATATCACTAAAATCCAGTTTAACTACCTCTCGGTCAACTGCAAATACCGCATATTTCGTAAAATGATTCACATCTACAGTGATTTGATCCCCACTTACTTTTCCGCCGGGAACTTCTACCCATACCTTGTTCTTTTCATCAAAATAGAAAACCGCAGCTCTTTGGTCACTTGCTATACTGGCCGTATCAAAAGCAAATGTCAGCGTAATTGGTTTGCTGAAGTTCTCGGTGAAGTTCTTCAAAATCTCGAAGATAGGGCTTGCTAGCGTTTCCTTATCCTTAATTAATTCCTGTGTATCCAGCACTTTATCAATGGTCACCTTGAGTTCTTGGGATGAAGCATCCGCCGGAATCGATATCGTAACTTCCCTGTTCAAACTAACTTCGCCTGTTTTACCCACTGGCAGTGTCAAATTGCCATCTGTGGAGGTAATCACTGTAGTAATTGGTGACGTTGGCAGTGAAATTGGACCGCTTCCACCAGGCACATTTGGCACACTTGGCGCGCTTGGCTCAGCCCGTTTCACAGTAAGCACATAAGAATGTGAACTTCCATCTTGTGCATATACATCGATGAAGATTGGATTCTGTCCAACATTCAAATTAGAAATCGTGTACACGTACACATCACCGGTGACAGAACTAGTCGTGTAAGTTACACCAGTAACCGATAGAGTTTGGTTTGGATTAGCTTTGGTTAAAGTCAAATTGAAACCTGTAACGCTGTTGGCTACATCCACATGATAAGAAAACTCCGAAGGATTGAATGTCAATGCACTTTGATCAACTACCATATTAGATAGCGATGCATCAGTGCTGATCACTTCTCCTGTACCTGCGCGAATATCCTGTGTAACGATGGCATCATCATAATTAGGTGCAATGACGGTGATAATATGGGTTCCTAATGACAAAGCGGCTGCTTTAAAAGAGATTTTCCCAGCGCTTATTGCATATTTCGCTACTGGCACCGTCTTCGTTCCATCTTTGACAGCTGTGATCTCATCCCGCCAATTCGCATCATCCGCAAACGTGATGTCAATCGCACTCGCAGCATAATTATCGGTGTTATCCGCAGTTAAATGAGGTGAAGGCATCCATGAGACGGGTTGATTAAGGCTTGTATCAAAATAATCTGTTGCCGAAATCGTAATCGTATGATCACCATGTGCTAGTACTCCAGCACTAAAAGTGATTTTTCCTGAGTCTACGACGTAGTTATCTGACGGTATGGTTATCACTCCGTCCTTCACCGTCGTAATGGCGCCGCGCCATGCAGGATTATCAGCGAATGTAATAGCGATGTCATGTGCAACATCATTTTCTGTCGTGTCAGGCGCTAACGTCACTGGTTTCAACTGAACCAACTGGCTAACAGTAGCATCTCCGTAATGTTTCGTCGAAACCGTGATGGTATGGTTACCTAGGCTCAGCACACCTGGATTAAACGTTATCTTCCCCGAGCTAACCGCATAAACAGCTGATGATATCGTAACTGTGCCATCCTTAACCTCGGTAATCTCATTGCGCCATGCCGACAAATCCGAGAAAGTAAGTTCAATTGGACTTTCCGTGTTATTACTCGTGGAGTCAGCGGTCAACACCGGTGCTGTTAGAAGAAATTTCTGAACCCCGGGCTTTCGATTGATCGTAAGGTCTCCCCCTGAGATAAAGGAGCTATTAGCTAGATACGGAATGCCGTTATTCACAAATAAGGAATTAGCCATTACCGATCCTTCTGTACTACCCGAAGTACCTATAGATACCCAACTACTTCCGTTCCATTTTTTTACACCTGTATTTCCGTCTGATAATAAGCCTGCCACATAGAGCAAGCCCTCATAAAAATAGAACGAGGTATAGCTGATATTACTGGAATCTCTTACTTTAAAAGTCCCATTGTCTACTCTAGTCCAACTGCTTCCTTCAAACTTTTTCAATGTGACCCCATAACCCGTGAGCCAATCCACATAGGCCACATAGGGAATGCCCCCATCAAAGGTCAAGTACGTGGTCGAATTTCCGCCCGTTGCAAAAGGACCTAAATTCACCCAATTGCCGCTAGCCGTATCAAACTTTTTAAACTCTCCTGAATAACTTGTCATGCCTTGCCATGTGCCACCTATATTGACGCGATCCGGTTTCTCATTGCGATAAGCCACATAAGGGATGTCATTATTAACTGATAACGAGATCTGTGATACCGGATCCTGTGAAAATCCCGCGATCCCCATCATTTCCCAACTATTATTGCCCTCATTGAACTTCTTCACGGTAAGTTTGTCGCCATTGGCCCCATCTTTGTATGCCAGATAAGGGATACCGTTTGAAACGGTAATGGACATCTCGAACGCCCTGTCCGCGGAAACGGCTCCACCGCCTACGAGCTGCCAATGGTTTCCGTCGTATTTTTTGACATAGGCTTTAAACCCATTCGTTATATCCGAGTAAGCTGCATAAAGCATATCGCCTGAAACGGCCGTGGATACATAAAATGCGGTTCCTACTCGCCCATCGGTTCCACCGGAAATCGACTCATCTCCTGTGGGAATCCAACTGCGGCCATCCCATTTTTTCACAAATAATTTACTGCCAGTGTCTTCGATATAAGCCAAATAGGGCGTATCCTGTACGAATTTGAGTGACATGTTAAATGATGCCTCTTGGGATATGCCCCTATTACCTACATACGGCCAATTACCTAGATCATTCTCTTCTAATTGATTAATCTCGATTGCGCTATCAAAAGTAGTGCCCAGAATATCCTTCAAAGCGCCAGGAGCTATTCGAATTTGGTTGTCCAAACCCATTAGCGGTTTTTGAAAGGTAATGACTATCGTACCGCCCCCGAGAATGGAGGAAGTCGTGTTGCTGACGGAATCGTCCGGGGTTAAAACTGTGAAGTCAGCCTCATCCGTTCTTTTGACCGAAATCTTATTCTTCAACTCCTCTAGTGTCCCGGCATTGG
Organism: Paenibacillus qinlingensis; assembly: GCF_013204845.1. GTDB lineage: Bacteria > Bacillota > Bacilli > Paenibacillales > NBRC-103111 > Paenibacillus_E > Paenibacillus_E qinlingensis. The sequence continues at coordinate 131,207 of NZ_JABMKY010000020.1, read as the reverse complement.
TTTCTGTAGAGGAAAATGTAAGTGTAACTGACTTATTCCCTTCCCCGACAGACGCAGACCACGAGACATCAAGCGATGGCTCGGGCTCACTTACCATACAATAATTGCCAAACATAGAACCCGAAACAGGAGCAAATTCGTTCGCGCTGCATCGCACACCTTCCACGGATGAACCATTAAGTTGGTACGATTTAGGCGTCAGTTTTTTAATGACCCATATTTGGTTTTCAAACGTTGCCCAACCGTACTCGACAATCTTCGTACCCGTAAATGAACAATTCTCTCCTTCGCCGGCACAGTACGTCCATGACGCAGCAGATGCATGCTTCATATTGGGATTGATAATCCATAAAAAGGAAAATAATGCACACCCCGCTATAATAAGTACAAGCTTTAGTAAAAAGTCTTTCTTTAATCTTGCTATCAGTATCATCGTTATACTCCTTTTTACAGACAGATTTTAATTTTTCACCGTCGGTTCATTAACAACTTCTTCTCCTATCAATCTACTACAGCTCAATAAAAGAATAATGAAAGATTCGGCCATAAAAAGACAAAAACCGCGCAGCATCAAGGCTTCGCGGTTTTTGTCTTTTTATCAGTAAACGCTCGCACTAACGAGTCATTTAGAATTGTCAGCTCCTTCGAAGGACGAATACCAAGCTCCTGATTGAGCAACCGAACATAATTCGTATACAGTGCGTTCAAACCCTTTTTATCTCCCATCATCTCACGTATGATCATCAAATGGCGTATCACCGACTCGTCTAGCGGATTGTGCTCATTGAGCTTGAGTAATAACTTAGAAGCGGAGCTTGTATCCCCCAACGAAATAAGTACTGCTACTAGTCGTTTGACGAATGCGACGTATATTTGGCTATAACGTTCTGTTTCGTGAATGGCCCAAACATACGCTTTATCCCCGAACAGATCTCCCGTATACAGTCGTTCAACGCCTAGGGCAATTTCCACTTGGCTGGCATCAATCGTTTGTAGTTCCTCCACTCGCGCTTCGAATTCTACATAATCAATAACGCAGTCATTCAATTCGAGTGCATAACCATCGTTCTCTGAACGTATGACCTCCCGCATGCCCAAAGGTTCGAGTGATTTGCGCAATTGGTACACTGTCGTGTTCAAATATCTCTCCGCACCAGCATGCTCTATGCCGCCAAAAATATCAGTTACCAGCTTCGAACGCGGTATACGTCTGCCTCGGTAAAGCAGGAGATATGCGAATAGCTCGGTGCATTTTCGCGAGATCCACTTCACTCGGCCCACTTCATTGCTCACAACAACGTCTCCGAGTGCTGAAATAACGATTCTCTCTGTGGGAAGTTCAGGTGATAATGGAGCCGCTGGCGAATGAAAAGCACGCCAGTTCACGATGGCACGATAGACTGCCCGCTGCAGCCTCTCTTGGGAAACTGGCTTGACCAGATAGTCAATCACCGAAAGTTCATAAGCTTCTAGGGCGAAATCCTTGTGCGATGTGACGAAAACAAGTTGAACCGGAGAGCCAGAGCTTCCTAACCTTGCGGCGAATTCCATCCCGTTTTCACCTTTCATTGCGATATCAACGAACGCTAGGCCGATATCTGTGTGCTCTTGTAAGAAGGAGGCCGCCGACTTCGTATCTATGAAGGTGCCAACAACATGAACTTCTGGCAACTTGCGTAACATTTTGCTCAAAATCAAATGCATTGTCGTGTCATCGTCTACCAAAATTACTTTCATGAGTCTTCACCACCCTTCCATTGGTTAATTACGTCCATCCCGCTCCGTGAACTGAATAAAGTAAAGTAGAACGTCGTTCCCACGCCCGGCACACTTTCAAACCACAATTTCCCGCCATGAATGGCTACAAATTCGCGAGTAAGCATAAGCCCAAATCGAGAATGCCCTCCACTTTCTTCGGGGTCCGGCACTTTGATAAAAGTATCGTCACGATGCAGCATGTCCGCTGTCTCTTCATCCATTCCTGCGCCATTGTCGCGTATGGTCACAACAATCCTTTCCTTGTCCACCGCAGCTCCAATTTCAATCCATCCACCAATTCCCGTAAACTTAATCGCATTAGAAATCAAGTTTCGTAGAATGAGATCAAGCATCTCTTTATCAGCGCTGACTGTAAGCTTCTCGTCAATGTGCTCACTCATTACAATGTGCTTCATGCCAGCCTTCGATTCGGCTAGCAACAGTGCTTGACGAACGACTTGCTGTAAATTCCAGCTTAACGGTCGGAACACCACATTTCCTTTCTGGCTGCGATACCAGTCGAGCAGATTCTCAACTAGATGGAAGGTGTTCTGAACTTGACCTTGGAGTACTCCGAACAATTCGGCATGCTCCTTATTATCCGATGTAAGCTCTTCACCAAGCAATTCGGTTAAACTGACTAGGAGCGCGATTGGATCACGAATGTCATGGGCCACAACCGTAAACATCTTGTCCTTGAACGAATTTAATTCCACAAGCTGGTTCGCGCTCTCACGCAACCTAGTCTCGTTCTCTTTCAACTCTGTGATATCGTTAAACATAATCATTTTTCCGATAGGCGTGCCTGCATCATAGATGAACGATACGCTGCATTGATAATGCTTATTACCGTCAGCTTGGGATCTGTAGAATGGAAACCGTTCGTTTCCGTTATGAGAGTCAAGAATAGGATGAATCAATTCTGGATTGGCGGAGAGAACCTCCTCGACATGAGCGGGGTAATGTTTGGTCAAAGTGAGTTCAGGTAACACGCCTTCGGCCGCTTTGTTGTAACTAACAATTTGATCCTTATAATCGAGTAGGATAACACCATCCCGGATGGTGTCGAACACTTGCGTCAGCGCAAGCGGTGTAAACCGGAGCAGATTGAAGCGCAGAATACCCCACGCATAAACGATCCCAGAGACTGCGAACCCGAAAGGCGTCAAGTCGACGACCATACCAAACCACAAGGATATGTTGAAAAGCAAGGGCACTGCGGCTCCCATCGTCAGTACGATAATTTGCTTACGCACGATGCGTGAAGACCGCCAATACATCGGAATGAACAGAAAAAATCCACACACTAACATGAAGTAATTATATAGCGTATGTGCTGTATACCAAGGTCCTTTAGCCGTTTTGTATAACGGAAATGAAGATTGATCATTCAAGATATACTGCTCATAAAATAGATGATGCCACTCATTGGTCAAATGGAGAAAAAAGACTCCTACAGGTATAATGAATAGCGCCAACGCAAGGCGCTTTCGATAACGCGAAACCGTCCCAGAGAATTGGATGACCTGAAAAAGCCAAAGCGTCGTGATGAATGGAATGCCCACATATTCGATTTGAAGCGAAAGCTTAACTTCGTATAAGTTGCGACTAAGCAACTCAAAAGCATAGCCAATTGCGTAGCAAGCCGCTCCTAGCATGATCATAATCATCGTTCTAGCAACAGGTAGATGACGTTTCTGATAGGACAAAAATGCCACGTAGATCATTAATCCCGCTGCCAGAAAAAGCAGTAAGGACAACCATTGTACAGTGTTCACTACAGCGTCTCTCCTGACTGTTGAACTGCCATTCGGGTCAGTTCGATGTAATCCTTCTTTTCAATATACATGCTTATTCGTCGAGTATCTACCTTCGCTCACTAGGACGGTTATCTTGTATGCAAAATGAATGACTAAATAACGTTTATATCCGAAGACTCCTAACCGTCATGGAAAATAAAAAAACGCGCAAGACCAGAGGTCCTGCACGTTGCTAGTTAGAGAATATCTATTCATGTATCGAGAAGTAAACAGATTCGAGGTACGCAACTGAAACTTGTTCCGCCTCACTTTTATATTCAAAATCACCTAAATCCTGACGAAGTTGTTGATAGAGTCGAATGGTCATTTGTAAAGCGTGGTAACAACTCTCTCTACTATGGCTTGGAATAGTTTCCTTTAGTTCTTCCAGTCCTTCGCTCACATGTTTTTCGAGTCTTCTTACTCCTGCTGGGAGTTCACCATTCTTGATAAGAAACAACGGTCCAAGTACTGCGTTTCGCATAAAGGTAAGGTGATCAATCAATTCGAACAGTTCTCCCCTTCCCAATTTTGTCGCACCATAATGCACCCATACCCAGAATCGATCTTCGATCCATTGGGAACTGGGGTACGGAAAGATTGGTGAGGTCCTTTCAATTCGTGCACTGATTTCCTTATCTCTCTCCCAAAGTATCATAGGATCCTCAACCCTTTGTTCAAGTTCCTGAACAGTAACAAACTTCATATCAACGTGAAGTGGCGGTGGTCCGTATAAACAAATCAACAAACGCGGTTCTCCTACATGTTCGCCCGTAAAGCCAGATAACAAGTTCCCCAGCTTTTCTGCTATTGGAACACGTTGATTCATTATATCTTCTCGGTATACAGCATCGTATACAACGATTAAATCCAAGTCACTGTATTCATCCATTGTATTTGAAGTCATGGAACCCCCTGCAAGCAGTCCAAGAAACCGATGGTCCTGAAGAAGTTTCTCTTTGGTTTGATTAATAAAATCTTCATACACCTGTAAAGGCACTGATAACACCCCCGTTATAATTACAAGTTATCTAACTATGCTTTTATTGCTTCCTTTAACTGATAATATAGACCACTCGAATTCGACCATTCCGCGAAAAGCACGTTCTCAGGATGCGAAATCCCGCTTATTTGCAAAAGCTGCTCCACCCACATCCTGTCTCGCCCGAGGCGCTTCAATGTATCTTCATTGATACTGCCGTTTTCAATGATGTAGGCGGGAAGGCTAACGTTGACCTGCCGGTCCCTTGCATTGCCGTTAATCTCTCCGGAGTCCTTCTGGAGCAGCACGCTGATGCTGCCGTTCGTCTCAAATAAGGCATAGGCAACTTCGCGCAGCGAGAAAACATTATTTTCCCGAAGCAGCATGCCTAATTGGGCAAAATCGAGATTGTTGCGCTTCATCGCCTTGAAATCAATCACACCTTCCCGAATAATCAGATCCGGCGTTCCCGCGGCATAGCGGGAAAGTCTGGGAAACAGTGCGATAAACTTTTCCAATCCCAGCGCTAGCAGTGTCCAAATAATTAGAGCGAAAAGCAGATGGCTAAGATGAATTTCTTTATCATAAATCGTATTGCCGACGAGTTCGCTGAGCATTAAAGAGGAAACGAAATCAAAGGCGGTTAATTGTGATATCTCTTTTTTTCCTAGCAGCCTCGTCATGATTAAAAGACCGATTAAAGCAACTGTAAGCTTGACACCGATACTTACATAAAGATTGGTATCCACCTTCATCTTTCCCTTCGGAATATAAAATTTAAGTACATTTGTATCATTGACAAGAGAGCAGTTGCTGTGTGGCAAACTGCTCCCTGATCATTGAACAAACGCTCAATGTAAGACCTATGATTTCAACTTTTCACATCTTTCAATAATTTCTGAAATCGCGTTAATGCTGATCGGCTTGCTGATATAAGCATTCATGCCTTCAGACAGATATCTCTCACTGTCGCCTTTCATTGCGTGTGCTGTCACAGCCACAATGTACGGGCTTTTCTTACCGTTTAACATTTCATGAATGATCTTCGTGGCCGTTAAGCCATCCATCCAGGGCATTTGAATATCCATAAAGATGATATCATACGGATAACGCTTAACAGCTTCTACGGCTTCTTTTCCATTTTGTACGATTGTCGTTTTGTGCCCGAGTTTCTCTATCATCTTCTTTAAAACAAGTTGATTCACTTCATTATCTTCTGCAATTAAAATTTTCAAGGTCTGTTCAGTTGAATTTTCGACTATACCATCTTGTTGGGGCCACTTGTCATATTGCGATGAGTCTAGATGATTCGATTGGACCCGAAAGCTAGCAGTAAACAAGAAAGTTGATCCGGTTTGATCTTTGGAAGCTTCGTGCCAGATTTGACCGTCCATGAGCTCAACAAGCTTTTTACAGATAGCTAGTCCTAAGCCTGTGCCCTCTGTTTTCCGAGTCATAAAATGATCTACTTGATAAAAGGGTTCAAATAAATGACCTACCTGTTCCTTCGGTACACCGATACCTGTATCCTGGATTGCAAATTGAAGGCGCACCGTATTCAGTTCTTGCGACACAGTAACAACACTGACTGAAATCGCTCCGTTAGGCGTGAATTTTATGGCGTTGCTGAGCAAATTTATCAGGACTTGTCTTATCTTAGTAATATCCCCTAGCACCAAGTTAGGAACCTTAGGGCAGACAGAAGTCGTGATCTCCAGATTTTTCTCAAGAGCTTTAGACATGACCATATAAACCGTTTCAGATAATATATCTCTCACATTCAACGATTCTTCGATTAATTCGCTCTTGCCGGATTCGATTTTGGAGAAGTCCAGAATATCATTGATAATCGCGAGCAGCGTATCACCACTCTTTTTAATGATTTGAACATATTCAATTTGCTCTTCATCTAATTTCGTGTCTAGTAGTACATCCGTCATACCGATAACCCCGTTCATAGGGGTACGGATTTCATGACTCATCATGGCTAAAAACTCGCTTTTAGCTTTATTCGTCTTTTCAGCAGCTTCTTTTTCAATAATCAATTTTTTTTGTTCCGTCATGTCTTTCGCTATAATGTAAAAGCCCATAATCTGAGTCTGGATGATGATCGGAGCTAGCGTTACCAACACTTCAACGGAATAACCGTCCTTGTGTTGAATCAACGAGATTTCTTTCTCAACTTTTTCAATTTCTGATTGATCGTTTAAAGCCAAAAGCAAGTTCGTTGAACTTTTTTCGCCAATTAATTTGGACATTCCACTGCCGATTAACTCTTCAATGAGATATCCAGTCATCTGTTGCACCATATTATTGCCATTTATGATAATGCCGTCCAAACCAAAAGAAATGATAGCATCGTGGTTGTATTTCTTTAACGACGTATACCGTTCGATACTTTCCTGCAGCTTTAGTTCTGCTAACTTGTTCTTGGTTACATCGATAAATTGAGTAATATAATATAAAGGCTCCCCGTCATTGTCATCACGAACTAAAGAAACATGTACGTAGGTCCAAACGATATTGCCATTTTTATTAAAGTATCGATTTTCTACTTCGAATGAAGGGATGACGCCGTCCCATAATTCCGTTAGTAAACCTCTGGTGTTGTATTTATCATCAGGATGTCGAATATCTTCTAGCGTAAAATCCATAAATTCTTCTTCCGAGTAGCCGAAAATACTACAAACCGCTGGGTTAACATTCATCCATCTTCGATCCAGAGAGATTAAAGCGATCCCAATCGGTGCATTTATATATAAATGTTTAAATAATGCTTGGGGGTCAAAGAACTTTAGATCCTGCATCAACGCATTCCTCCTCTTCAACTAACGCGATAGCAGCCGTTTCCATATCTCTTGGCAGCTACTCATATATTACCATAAATTCAGTAACTGTCCGTAAATTGAATGCCACCTTACCTAATCTATTATTTTTATAAAACTATTCTAGCTATTTTTAACTTATCCTTTTCTAATACGTTTTCGAGTTCAAATAGCTGAGAAGGCTGCGGAATATTGCTCTCCGCAGCCTTCTCTAAATGTTTATTGAGCTTTACTTCAATATACCCTTTCTATCACCGAAGGAGATTGGTTTTCGCCAGCTCGATGATTTCGTTGCCCTGCCCGTTCAAAACGGCTTTCAGCATCCACATTGTAAATCCACGAGCCTGCTCGAAGTTGATCTTCGGCGGCATAGCCAGCTCTTGACGATTGACAACGACATCCAGCACTACCGGACCGTTGTGTTCGAACGCTCGGCGAACGGCGCTCTCCAAGTCCTTCGGATCCTCGACCCGAATACCTTCGATTCCCATGGCTTGAGCTAGGGCTGCAAAATTAGGATTGTCGAGTTCCGTTCCGAATTCTAAAAAGCCGGCTGCTTTCATTTCCAGTTCCACGAATGCAAGCGCACCATTATTAAAGACAACAATCTTAATCGGGAGCTTATGCTGACGAAGAGTCAATAGATCTCCGAGCAGCATGGTGAGTCCACCGTCTCCCGACAGCGATATAACCTGGCGTCCCGGCTGCGCAACCTGCGCCCCGATCGCCTGGGGCATGGCATTCGCCATTGTCCCGTGATTAAACGAGCCAAGAAGCCTTCTTTTTCCATTCATGCTCAAATATCGAGCAGCCCAAACAGTCGGCGTCCCAACATCGCAAGTCACAACGGCATCCTCATCTGCGAGATCGCTGATTACTTTCATGAGGAATTGCGGATGAATGGGCGCTCGGCCGGGAGCAGCAAGACGGTCCATTTCCTCACGAACTTTCGCATAATGAGCAGCAAAGTGCTGCAGATGATCTGAAGAGTGCGATTCCTTTAACAAGGGTAACAGCATTTCGACCGTCGTCTTCACATCTCCGCACACCCCGTATGCGAGCGTCGTTCGCCGGCCAAGTCGGGATGCATCCAAATCAACTTGAAGGATGGTCGCTTCTTGCGGATAAAATTGCCGATATGGAAAATCGGTCCCCAGCATGAGTAAGACATCGCATTCCATCATGGCGTGGTACCCCGAAGAAGATCCGATGAGGCCAGTTAATCCGACGGAATACGGGTTGTCGTATTCCAGATATTCTTTTCCTCGCAATGCTATGACCATCGGGGATTGCAGTTTCTCGCACAACTTCATGAGCGAAGCGTGAGCTCCTGCACAGCCAGCACCGCACAGCAAGGTGATCCTCTTGCCTTTATCTAGGTAGTCAGCAAGCGTCTTCAATTCGTCCGTTGAAGGACAGACAATTGGTCTAGTGGGATGAATGACGCGTTCTGGAACCGGGCTTTCATCATAGTCGAAAGCGGCTACATCACCTGGAAGAACTAAGACTGACACGCCCGACCTTGCCGTAGCGGTTTGCATCGCCATCGTAACTGCTCGAGGTATTTGCTTAGGACCGGTTACGACTTCACAAAAGAAGCTGCATTCCTGAAACAGCATGTCCGGACGGGTCTCTTGAAAAAAACCGCTGCCAATTTCACTGCTTGGAATATGAGCGGCAATCGCAAGTACGGGCACCCGGTTTCGATGGCAATCGTACAATCCGTTAATGAGATGTAAATTTCCTGGTCCGCTGCTACCTGCACATACGGCGATTGCTCCGCTGAGGCCGGCATCCGCGCCAGCCGCGAAAGCTGCAACTTCTTCATGGCGGACATGGATCCATTCTATTTTTCCAGAACGACGTATTGCATCGATCAAGGCATTAAGCGAATCGCCGATAATACCGTAAATTCGCTTCACGCCAGCGTTCAGAAGGGATTCCACAATGGAATCTGCTATCGTTCTTTTCAAGGGAATCTCTCCTTATCGTTTTTGTTATTTTGCCATAATACGTGCACCCTATTCTTGATTTCACAACGATTTAAGCCTTAGAAAAGATGCCAGCACAAATAGCTCCTCAGTAACGGGCTAAGGGGAGATGAGAGTTCCACCACCCTCCATTTACTTAACGCTCTCTACTCCGTTACTTGAATAAAGAATAAGCTGCTGCGACACCTCGCTGGAACTGGCTAGCGTGGACACTTCTATCACCAAGGTAGCATTGTATGAACCTGGCGTGCACAATTACTTCCGCAAAATTTAATTGAACACCGTGAAGTGCAGCGGCTCTCTTCTTCTTATCAGAATTACAGCAGTACCCAAGCAGATGTATTGTTGATTCAAGGGGGCAAGAGTTCGGATTCTACGAAAGATATGATGACTAAATTAAACCGAACAATTACCCGATCGACATTGGAAACCGTGAACAAACTGGACCATTTTGGTCCAGAAAATGATGGTGGTCCTGATCAGATAGCGAAACTACTCACCAACTTTTTTCATAATTCCCGAAGGAGATTGAATACATGCCTCGTTTAAAAGAAGACCAACTTAAAAAAATTTATGAAGAACGCAAACAGCAGATTACGTTGGCTGCAGTTAGAATTTTTGCCCAACGCGGCCTTCCTGGTACGAAAATCAGCATGATAACCGCTGAAGCTGGCGTGAGCCATGGGCTGTTCTACCATTATTTTAAAACAAAAGAAGAATTGTTCACCTCCCTAGTCCGGGAAGCGATTGAAACATCGATGAAGGAAATGGACAGTTTGAGCCAATTGACGGTATCTCCAATCGAAAAAATCAAAATCCTAACGCAAGGCATGCTCGATGAGAATGGAGCTCCGTATTTTATGCTACTCCATCGGGCGAGGAATTTTGAAGAAGTTCCTGAAGAAGTCAGTCAGCTGATTCAACAATACCCGGTAGATGTCTACGTCAAACTTTTGCTGCCATTATTTGAAGAAGGACAACAACGAGGGGAAGTCGCGGATGGGGAAGCGGAGGAACTGATAGCAAGCTACCTTACAGTCCTTTCCGGTGTGATGGTTTTGGGTAAAGGTTATGTGACTCCCCAAGTGGATTGGTTGTTGCGATTTGTTGAGAAGAAATGATAAAAGATAAGGTCATTCTCGTGCAGATCACTAGGCCCTCAAAGCTGTTCTGTCTCTTTTAACAAACAATCCACTGCATAAGCCGCTATAGCGCCAACAAGATATCGGAGCAAATCTGCATATAAGAATCCTTTTCCGAGTATTAGCCCGCCAAATAAAGTGTTTCGTAAGTTGATTATCCATTCTGCTTGGTACAATTGGCTGCATTCAATTACAAAACAGAACCCAAGACTAAGCGCCAGGGCTCTCATAGATAACATTCGGTTGAGTAGTGCACGAACGCCGAAATAAATCATAGCCGCCCAAAGAGCATCACCGAAATGATTCACCACAAAATCGGGCAGCGCAAGGGTATTCATCCTCGAACCGATCCCAAGCATGATGCATACCAATACGGCTAGTAGATACTTCCCTCTTGTTCTCACAAATTCCCTTCCAATCCAAAAGATTTTTATCCGACTCTGAAATACAATCATACACCAATCAATTTCCTCTTGTTAACACTAAGCTATTCTTCCCTAAGCGCAATAGGGCTGCACTGCGGCAGAAAGAAACAAATCCCTTAACACAAATGTTAAAATGTGCTAATATTGTTAATAAGGCGGTGGTTAATAAAATGCAACAACTCTCTGATTATCTTTTTATGGGTTCTATAATTCTGCTTATATTAACCTTACTTTTTAAAGGTGTAGGCTCTAAAGGTTCTTCTAATGCGACTGGAAATATCGATTTAGCCATCCATGAAAACCATGGCAATGATTTGAAAAGTCAAGACTCGATTTTTAAAAGTATATTTAAATCAGTTTTCGTATGGATTTCAATTTTAGGAATACTTCTTTCTATCCTCTTGTCGAAATTATAAATCCCTATCTAAAAATGAAAAAAGGCGCTGTATCAGCGTCTTTTTTCGTTTTCTGGTAGGTCAATACGTTATTTATTTTCAAATGTACAAAGCCGTAGTTCAAAAAAATATTGTACAATCGGATGCTTTAGCTTCATCTTCTCGGTCATGTTTAAAATCCGCTTTTTTCCGACTCGTCTGTCAACCAAAGCTAGAATATTCAATAAGATATCATTGCTCTCTATGCTTTCCTCAATAGAAATGGATAAAAACTTGTTAGCTATAGCGGTAAAATTTGATTTGCTTAATGATGACTGCGCTGACAAAAGCTCCTTCGCATATTCCGCTATTTTTCTGCTTCTTGCTATTACTTTTAAACGATCCTCCGGAACACTCCCTTTGGTATCTTTTCTGACCGCTTCAATTTCTTCATTGTTGATAGGAATCTGAATATCTGAATCATTCTTAATTTCCAACTCCGTCTGATACCATCGGATTAAGGTATTACTCATATTGAGTACGTTCTTTTTATCTACCGCAATATAACAAAGTCCTGCTTTATCTGGTAAATAGCGATAGCTGGTTGAAAGATATTCGACCCTTCCATGTAGCGCAGGACTGAGAAAACTCTCTAGCTGTTGTTTCAATTTGCTCCAGGCCATTTCATTCTCCTATGTTTGATATTATAAAAACCCCATTGAGGCATTCGTTCTATTACCCATCATACAATAACTAACACAACGATCAAAAGGCAACCTTAACCCTCTACAATTTACTTACGAAATAAAGTTGAGCCATAAAATTTATCCATTATATGGAAAACTTACTCTCTTGTCTCCAGAACGGTTTCATAAGTCATGGCTTAAATCCCCCAGTATAATTTATGAATTCGGACCATGATTACCTAACTCTAACATTGCTATGAAGTCAAAAAATAAGTGTACTAAAATAACAGGGACAATCCGCCTACTCTTCACAAAATATATTGAAAAAACAAAGAACATTATTCCTGCATACAACGCAGGGATTAATCCCTGATATAGATGATATGATGTTTGTATCACTGTGCTTATTAACACTGAAATTTCTTCATTTTTAAGCAGATACTTTGATTCAGTTATGATATATGCTCTAACAATTAGTTCTTCAAAAAATGGATTAATAATGATAAATAGTATGTAGAAAATTGAAATATTTGTTTTTAAAAAATCAATATTCTTTGGCGTCTGACCAAAATTCGGAGAGATTGTAAGAGCAATTATATATGTAATATAGATGCCTAAAAAGAGAAGGATTCCATGTAGAATATCAGTTTTCTGAAATTCAAAACCTATATCTTTGTAATCTCTCCCCTGTTTTTTCAAAACTAAATAAAGTACTCCCAACAAAACTATTTCCCAGAAAAGACTAGTAATAAATTGCAAATCAGAGCTATTCTCTGGAACCTTATCTGTTATAAAAAGATATAATGAGTTTACTACAAGTGGGAATATTGAAATAAAAAAAACTAAAAATAATGCAAGTGTGCGAATTTTGACTTCAGATCTCACTGTGTACTCCTTGAATAAGAAATGATTGACTAATTAGTATTTATCTTACAGTTAGTCGTGGGGTTCCCCTTATAAATCCTCGCACTTTTCCCCCAATTCTAACACATGCAATATTAATATTAAATATGTAGATACAAGGCATTATATTAAATCTATTAAACAAAACTTAAATATTAGTATCCACTAAATTGTATCCTTTACATAAATTTGACATCTGCTTAGAAAAATTAGTAGTCTGATTATGTTAACCCAAAGGAGGTTGGAATTTGAAATATTTTACTATCTTCGCATCCAGGAATGATATTAAGGATATCAGTATTATAATCACTGATCTGTATGACAACGGCCATCGAATTGAAAAAAAGGGAAATGACTATGTTGTTAAAACTAGATCGTTGTTCAACAAGAGGAAGACGACGATTCGGGTATCCAACGAGATAACGAATCCGGCTTATTTCGAAACAAATATACCCGGTATGATAGGTTTTTACAATCGCATACCTTTTGACGACGATAAACGGAAAGGTCTGGTCCTAACACAAATCTCCGTTTTCAATACGCTGATTTCGTTGGAAGCGGAGAAAGAACTTGGCGAAGAGCAGATGCGACTGTGCATGGAACTTCTCTCCAAAACCGAAGGGATAGGTTTTCTGCAGGACGGAACGCTACTTGATTATGACGGACAAGTAATTGTACATGCAGACGGGACATCGGGTACGGCTGACTTCCACCCACGAGCCTGCACTAGCAAAGTCTTAGGGACGGGGATGACGTCATCCGAGGAAGGTGAACGAAGAAAGTTAGCGTCTCTTGATTATATCAGGCAGCGTGGTATTCTACATCTGGACACACTGCCACAGCTTCCGCCCGTAACGGAATGCCTGTGGAAGTCTCAAGAAGAGATTGCAGAGAGGGCCGTTTCCCTTCTAATTGTAATCCAGTACGCTTGCGATATCGCCCAAGGAGGTGATCTAGCTGTGTCAAAGAATTTTGTGACTAACATGCTTCGCAAGTTCGGCGTAGAAAACCAGCTGACCAGGAATGAACGCAGTCTGTTGGAAGCAGTGAAGCCGACGCCACAAGAGGCCATTAATATTGCATGGCAGTATGAAGCTTATTGGCCACTGATCTGGGCGCTGCGGCTGGTGGATACTCTTGAATTCCCCGATCGTACCTGCAATTGCGAACTTGCGATTGAGCTCGTCTCACGATGCGAATCTTTCGATGATTTTTATCGGCAGACCTCCATGCGCACTCGGGAGGAAATTCTGGATGAGGCAGACAAAATCTACCGTCTTCACTGGGCGTGCGTCAACAGTCGTATTCAAGGACAGGAAGATGCCTCCGGAATGAATGAGAGCATTGTGATGGAGAGACGCAGGGGATTGTTCTGGATAGTCGGCTGCGGAAATGAGGAGTGGGACCATATCCCAATGGATACATAGGCACTATAGGTACAGAAAGGACCGCACAGTCGGTACTTTCTGTTTTAACGACTATTCTCCACAACGCTACTGCCGACCTTGTGCGGAAGGCCGCGTCTAGCTTGATTATTAAGCTGCCCTTGCATCCTTACTTTTGTGAAACTTAATAAAAATTGTCCTTATGGCAAAGTCGCACTAACGTTCTGAATTGCTTATTGAAATAATTCGATGGATTACTTATTAAAAAACATTAGTTCCCAAAGCTGCCTTAAAACGCTCGGCAAGTATTCCTGTGGATGTAAGACAACCGCCAATAGTACGCTGAATAATATGGCTGCAATCCAAAATAAACATTTGAATCGCACTGATATTAAATTACGTGTAAAATGTAAAAATAATATAAAAAAAGTAATATTAAGAAATAACGTTGCAGGAATGCTCACTATTCTTCCAAGACCTGTATAAGGGAAGAATTCAACTAATAAAAACATGGTTGCAATACTCGGTATCATTGCTATAAAGAAAATAAACATTGACTTCTTCATGTGGTGTACTCCTAGTGTTCCTAAAGCTTTAACAATAGATTTAGATTATGGAATAGACGTTCACCCTAACAAAGTTCTGCTGTCAGTGGGTAAGGTAACACTTGACCATACATACTAAACCATCCAACCCTGAAATAATTGCTCAAGTATTACTTATTCTTTATTAATTCTTCAATTAATACCCCGTTAATCTTCAATCCTGAAATATCACAATCACGAATATCAAGATTGGCTAAATTACAGTTTGTTAGTTGCATATTAGATAAATCACAATTCACAAAACTAATTGGCTTGTAATCGCCAGCTGGATTGTAATTACCATCCCCCTCCATAGGGAGAACAACATTACGGAATTCAGTGCCAAATAAATGAACATGTTCAATAACAGCATGACTAAAATTAGCATTTTTAATCTCAGTGCCAGAGAGATTTGCATCTGAAATTCTAAAATCAGACATATTCACATCATTTAAGACCATGCCTTTCATATTTGCATTATTGATTTGTGTCTTTGTCATATTCACATTGTCAAAATATAATTCCTCAGCTTTAATCTTTTGAAACCTCGACCCAGAAATATCAGCCATTTCGAAATCTAGACGTTCAACCTTTAATTCCATCTTCATAAACCTCCAATACTAGTATTAGACCAATTGTTCGACTCTCCAACTAAAGCATAACACGCTGTTCTTTAAATGAATTACATTGACCGAACTATTTCTAACTAATCAATGCCATGCACATTAAGTTATACTATCTTAAGGAAGTTCTTTATTTCATTCCATGCAGCCCCGCTCATGAATATGAAAGAGTGATCACCACGATGAATTGTCTTCATTGTCTTCTCTCCTCCCCATTTAGCTACAAGGTTATTAGAATATTCTATAGGTATATTTTTATCTAAGTCCCCCGCTAAGCATAGTAAAGGAGTTTTAATGGAAGAAGCCTTTTTTATGGAATTATAAGATTCTCCAATAAAATATGAAAGCGGAAACATATTATGTAGCTGTAAAGCGTTTGATATTGTTTTACCCTTTAACTTAGAATAATTATCATACGGAGAAACTAGGATTGTGCCTACTGTCGAGCGTTCACTTGATAAGTTCACAGCGATTCCCGTTCCTAAACTATATCCCATCGAGACGATTTTCTTATTATCAATATCACTTCTTTTTGAAAAATAATCATAAATTGAATTAGCGTCATTGTATAAACTAATCATACTTGGTTTTCCTTCACTCAGTCCATACGATCTATAATTAATCAGAGCTACAGACCATCCATCTAAACCCTCAGCAATCGATAGCATATCCGATACTTCTTCCCCAGAACCGCCAAAGTATATAAGTAGCGGGGCTTCTTTAACACTCGATTTTTTAATAAGCCATCCGTACAAGTTTATATTGTCAGTTGTGTTGATTTTAATCTCTTCAGCATCACTATAAAGTATCCTAATCTTTTCAGCAGTAGATTGATCAATCTTTTTAGGTTGGTAAATAAGATGATTCATTTCAATAAGTTCGTCCAGATTTTGATAAAAAAAGAGACAAAGGATTAAATAGGTGCCAATTAATATAGAAGAAATTAAAGAGAATACTGCTATTAATTTTCTTGTATTACTTCGAATTATTCTCAATAAAATAAAAGTTGTAAATATACATAGAGTAATGGAACATATAGCGAAAATATTTATTGTTATTGTATGTTCGTTGAATATATCTAGATACCCTAGCTTTATTTGCTCTATATTCTTAACCCAAGAAGTAACTTTGTATGAGATAAATAAAACTGTTATTCCCAGAACACCCAAAAAAGCAGAAAGAATAGTAATCATATAAAATGCTCTCTTGCTAATTTTCAAATTTAAACCTCCATTCTCATCTTATAATTGTTATCATATTCATTTTATATTCTATATTTTGGAAATTCAACGAACTAATTTTACCTTTTCTTTAAAATTATTGACCTGATTTTTTTATGAAATATAACAAAAAAAAGGTAGATTCAATTGAACCTCCCTTTCATTTATTAAACTATAGAAGTAACGTTTTTCGTCTAAACTCCTCTACCCGTAACTTTAACGAGGCTGCCGCTTAATGCCGGAACTCAATCAGTTTCTTGTCTATCTCGCTAATCTTTCCAATATCCGATGTACCGTCCCATAAAATAATACACCTAGCTTCATCATTCTCAACAAAATCATCAAGTTGACTTAATTGACCCGAAAACAAAGCTCCATACTCTGTTCTTTCAGGGCCATGGTAACTTGGTTGAAGTCTAAATTTCATTAAACCTTTGAAGTAAACTTCATCGATTTTTTGATTGGTTTCCTCAAATAATTCCCTAATTACGCATTGCTTAGCAGTTTCTCCATCTTCAATAATACCTCCAGGCAATTCCCAACTGTTTCTCCATTTATTATGCATGAATAGGTACTTCCCTTGGTATTCCGCTACAATTAATGCATGTGTTAATGGGGCATCGAGTTCGGCAGCACTGAGTTGATCCTCATTGAATTCAAAGAATTCTAAGAATACATTTCCTTTTGCATCTGTTATGATTGCCATTTCTGAATACCTCCGTTTTCTATTTGTCCTGAAACAAAAAACGCGCTAGACCTTGTACCGAACAATAATCATCGGCAGCCTTCTCATTTTTTTGTTGAACTAGAGTTTTCCGATAGTTTAGCGTACCGTACTATTGAATGCCAGCAGTTCCAAAGGTGCTATTAATTATTTTTTTATAATGATCCCACTCAAAATAAAAAGGATCGATATTAATTTTTTTCATCTCAGGCTCAAGGAAAAAGTCCTTCCAAGTAACAACATTATTCTCCCTATCGATTTTTACAGAGATAATTCCGCAACCTTCATCTCCACACCACGAGCAAACCATTAAAGGATATCTGTACCACATTGTTTCGTGTGGTTTTCTCAGTAAAAAATAATCAATCATATCTCTCTGATAGTCATTACTCATCCAGCCTAGAGAAGGAACCTTATCATAGCTTATCAGCATTTTATAAAGCGATTTACCATCTATGATCAGATCAGCAAATCTTATGTTTTTCTCGCCCTCCTTGATCGTCTCAAAATCAGTGCGACATGAGGGCTTTGTTTCTAAGGTATTCATTCTCTTCATAGTTACTCCCTATATTTCAATATCGTTAGCCGTCCATTTTTCTGCTCAGCTATAGTCTCTCGTTAGCACAACGAGGAACAATTCCAACTTGATATTCATCTTCATAAATAAGTACGCCAGGAAGCTCTTTGGAAATGGACTCAATGATTTCGACGTTATATTTCTTAGCAATATTAATGAAGGACTCCAAGTAGACTATCATCTCTGGGGTCTTATTACCATCCTTAAACCATGTTACTGCATTCACTGAATTGTTATCATCGTAGAATGACGGATTGGGCAAATTCTGCTCGAACCATTCTTTGGTGTCTAGGTAAAGCTTGCTATCACTTTCCGAAAGCTTATCATCACGAAATAAGTGATAAATAACGACAAAGATGCCATAAGGTTGTTTAGTTTTAGGACTAGAATAATTACCATGAAATCTACTGTACAAAAATCTCTCCCCCTAAAATTACGTGGTTCGTAAACAAAAAAACGCGCTAGACCCCAATGGGTCCTGCGCGTTGTATATCGCAGGATGGGAAGCGCAAAGAGCGTTAACCCATCCCTAATCTCTAGGAATGTGTTAACGCCTGTCATGATGATGAAATTGTTTCAAAATCAAATTATACATGTAATTACCCCACCTCATAATATTATGGTAATAATAACCATTGTACTGTATTTCGTCAATACTTACATTTTCTTTTCAGATAGTGCAATGACGAACTGCCGCAGGGCAGCCGTTTTATGTTGAACTTACTTTGTAAAGATTGTATCTATCGCCAAAAAGCTCTTTTATGTAACTTAGCAAACAATTTTCTTCTAAAGTGAGCATGTAGAAACAAGTTCGTTTAGAGATTATTTAATGTTAGGACTAATAATACTCCAAAGCCACCTAAGAATCCTCCCATTGTGGGGGAAGGGTTGTCACGTTCTACTACCCGTTAACACATTAGCCAGCACTCGGCAGTCAATTAAGGTTTATTCAACTCGTTTTCCGTTAGCTCATAGAAATAAATTCATTCCAGGAGCATCAGATGCTCTAGATTGAAATCCAAATTTTTCATAAAACTCTTTTTTACCTTTTGCACAAGCTAATTGCACCCATCTAATACCATTGTTTTTACAATGGTCCAAAAGTTCGTTCATAATTCTTTTGCCGATTCCTCTATTCTGATACTCAGGTGAAACAATCATCTCACAGATAAAACATTGAATATATCCATCGGAAACTAGGCGACCAGATGCTACAAGCTTCTCATTATCGTAAAGAGTTACGATATACCAACTATTCTTTATTGCTTCATAAAGTATGTCGGCATTCCAAGCTCCATTTGCATTCCAGCCAGTTGTCTGAAATAAGTTGAAATAATCGGCTTTACTAGGAATATCTGAACGACAAGAAATACTCAAGTTTTCACACCCAGTTCATTTTTCTATTTCTCTTACTCTAGTCCTGTACATTCGTCTAATCCGAGCATAATGTTCATATTTTGAATAGCTGCCCCTGAGGCACCTTTTCCTAAATTATCAAATCTTGAAATAAGTAATATCTGGTCTTTATGACCAAAAACAAATATATCCAAATAATTAGTGTTATTGCATTGCATAAGATTAAAGAAACCATCTTCAAGATATGCCTCCGAATCGAAGGGGGCAACTCGAACAAAACGTTCATCTTTATAATAAGAGGCTAGCAGTTGTTGGATATCACTTGCCGTCACATTTTTTTCAAACATTCTAGGAAAGAGAGGAATACTAACTGCATCACCCTGATAATAATTTCCGACAATCGGAGTAAAAAGTGGTTCTGAGTTTAACCCAGAATATAGTTGCATTTCTGGAAGATGCTTATGGTTAAGGTTAAGTGCATATTGTCTTGGTGCAAAAAGCTGTTCTCTGTTTGAGTTCTGATATTCAGATATAAGTTTCCTACCTCCACCACTATATCCTGTAAGCGCATAACAAGACATTGGGTAATCCCTTGGTATAATTCCTTCAGCTACCAAAGGTTGTATAGCTAAAATAAATCCTGTTGCGTGGCATCCTGGGACAGATACCCTAGATGAATTTCGAATTATATTTCTTTGAGTTTTATGCAATTCTGGTAATCCGTATGTCCAGTTCTGGTTAGTCCTAAACGCGGTACTTGCATCAATAATTTTGGTCCTATTATTACTTATCATAGATATGGCATCCTTTGAAGCAGAATCTGGAAGACAAAGAAATACGACATCAGCTTCATTTATTAATGCCCTACGGGCTTCGTAATCTTTTCGATTTTCCGACTCAATTTTGATTACTTCTATGTTAGAAATCTTAGATAAGTAATCATTTATTTTTAAACCAGTTGTACCTTCTTGGCCATCTACAAATATTTTATATGTCACTTTTACACCCCATATCATTTAAATGTCAGCATAATTATACATTTTATTGTATAATTATTCAATAATTATTGTTGAAGTATACTGCCCATAAGCTAGAAAAGACAACCGATTTTAGTCAGTTGCCTTTTAGTCTGCATTGGGTTCTCATTCTTTCGTTAATTTAACCATCTTGTCTATATGAAAGGCTTGTAATCTTGTTCGTAGGATAATTTTATTTCTGCATATGTTGGAATTTCTATGATTTCAAAATGGTATTTTCTGTGATTTCCCACTGTGGATTCCAGACTACCTCCCATAAATGACCATCAGGGTCTTGGAAATAGCCAGAATAACCGCCCCAAAAAGTATCATGTGCCGGTACAGTTATTGTAGCGCCAGCATTCTTCGCCTCTTCCATTACTTTATCAACTTCCTCTTTACTCCCTACATTGTGTCCAAGGGTAAACTCTGTTGGGCTCGGTGAAGTCTGAATAAGCTTTGTATCATGAGCAATATCTTTGCGATTCCAAATTGCAAGCCTCAATCCCGGTTGTAGCTCAAAAAAGGCAACTGAACCATGTTCGAATTCTTTTCCGATGATTCCTTCTGTCGATAACCCCAATCCATCCCGATAGAATTGCAATGATTTCTCTACATCATCTACACCAAGTGTAATCACCGTAACTCGTAGTTTCATAATAACCTCCGCATATTGGTTTATTATTCTCTTTTGACTTATCCCTTTCCATTGAAACTAAACAACCCTTTGGTTGGGGAAAAGCCCCCGCTCCTTTTTGAGGTCTGGCATCTCTACTTTTGCATATTCAACTAAAGTTCACCGTTAAGGTAATAAGTAATATAAGTATCTTAAAAATATTTTAATCAGCAATATAACTAAAACTGCGATCCATCCAAAAAAGAAAACACCTATACAAGCACTAAACATTTGTTTCCCGAAACTTCTTTTTTCATCTGAGATCTTGAGTGTTAATATAAAACTTATAAATAATAGAAAAAATAAAGTCCAAAAAATGCTATTGAATAGAATGATGGCTCCGCCGAATATAAATGAAGCTACTATTAAATAAATTATAGATTCTTTCTTGTTCATTTTTCACCCTCGATTTATTATTCTTACTAATTACCTCACAGTAAATCTCATTTCAGAACTTAGCAAAGAGACTACCATTTCTCATACTATTTTAGTTCAATTTCTTCTTCACGTTATCCTGCACGTTATTTTAACAGACAACAGCAACAGTTAATTTTCACCAGCTGCCGTCAAGTAAGTATCTCAGAAACTGCACTTGTTTTTTAGTCCGAACACTGCCAATACAAAAAGCAGCAATCCATAAGTTTATATAACCTATGCATTACTGCTTTATATTAAATCTATTCGCTAGAATCCTTACTTAAATTCGAACGTCAGGAAAATCTCCAAACCATTCTGATCATGCTTTCAGCCACGAATTTGCCAGCGCAATCGCGCCTCTTGCCGCAGCGGTGTTCGCCAAATCGTTAAGCATTACGAAATCGTGAATAATGCCTTGAAAGCGAACAGCCGTAACGTGAACACCTGCTTCGCGAAGTTTATTGGCATAAGCTTCGCCTTCATCGCGCAGGACATCGGCTTCAGCCGTAATAATCAATGCTTGCGGTAACCCTGTCAATTGCTCTATGGTCGCTCGCAGCGGAGCAGCATAGATTTCTTCTTTATCGCTCGGTTTCGCCACGTACTGTTCCCAAAACCATGCCATCCCGTCTTGCCGAAGGAAGTAACCGGTTGCGAATTCCTTATAAGATTCCGTATCCAAGCTAGAATCCGTTACGGGATAGAAGAGCAGTTGTTTATGAATCCTTGGACCTCCCCGATCTTTCGCCATCAACGTAATAGCCGCAGACATGTTTCCTCCTACGCTGTCCCCAGCTATATAGAGGCGGTCCGTATCGAACCCGTTATCTTTACCATTATAGGCAATCCATTGCAGAACAGCGTAAATTTCTTCGAGAGCCTTCGGATACTTAGCTTCTGGTGAAAGACTGTATTTCGGGAATACAACGCACGCGTCCGTTCCGACCGCCAACTCACGGATGAGACGGTCATGTGTATGCGCGTTGCCAAAAACCCAGCCGGCGCCGTGAATGTAAAGAATGATCGGCAGCTTTGCAGTTACATTTGTCGGGCGTATTAGCCTGATAGGTACATGACCGCTCGGGCCTCCTTCGATCACTAAGTCTTGCATATCGACTTCAAGTTTCTTAATATCTCCGGATTGAACGTCATCGACGGTTTCGCGTCCCTTTTCCGGACTCAGATCAAATAGATAGGGTGGTTTATCCGTATCTTGCGCAAATTTAAGTGCGGCTGCTTCCAATACAACTTTAAGTTCTTTAGCCATGAATAACATCTCCTTTTGAAATGATCCACTCTAATTAATTTGCAATTGCTGAAGTTGCTCGCGCCTGGATCAATTGACAGCAAGCGGCCTCTCCTTTCCTTTTAACCGCAATAATGTGCAGTGAACCAAGTTGCCTCCGTATTCACGAATTGTCTCAGTTCCAAGATCCGCTAATTTATATCCGCTTCCCCTGTTAGCTTATTTTGCGTAAAAGAAAAGACACCCGATCCTCAGACCGACTGCCTTCTCAGTTAAATTAAAATCCATTAAGAACCACTGTACTTGTCGATCAGGTCGTTTAGCGGCATAAGCTGCTTCAGATCGATGAGCGGGTTCAGTAAATTCGGATCAAACTCGTCTTCTTTAATTTGAATATGGCTCTCTTTCAATATCCACATATGTCGAGCCTGCGTTAAAATCCGCTGCATAGAACTCTATTTTGCCAATGTCCGAAACAGCGTTTCTAAGTGTCCCTTGAGTCACCTTCTGGACTCCGTTAATATACAAATCAAATTTATCTGTGCCCGTATATATGACTAATTTCAGATCATACCATGTGCCAGCTGTAAATGTCTGTATGGTTTGCCAGCCCCCGTTGTTGTACGCTTTGATATTGCCATTATCAAATTGTATGGTTTCGGCCAATGTGGTTCCATCACTACTATACACATAAGGCATACACCACAGATTTGAGGTGCTTTCTCTTCTGACTTTCGCTTCAACCACCACTTCGCCAGCCAGCGGGGCAAACTCCTTGGACAAGGATGTTTTAGAGCCCGTCGCGGTACCTATTTTATTTAGCATTACACTCTTGTCAGATGAGCTTGGAACGTCCTGTACGGTTACCGTACCTACGCTTGTGTTTACGTTCCAACCTAAAGGTGCTCCTCCTGTGGGCATGCTATTAAAGTTACCGGAAGTAGAATACGGCTCACTCTCAACATCCACATACGTCGTTCCCGTGTTGAAATCCGCTGCATAGAACTCAATTTTGGCAATGTCCGAAACAGCGTTTCTAAGCGTCCCTTGAGTCACCTTCTGGACACCGTTAATAAACAAATCAAATTTATCTGTGTCCGTATTTATGACTAATTTCAAAGTATACCAAGTCCCTGCCGTAAATGACTGTACGGTCTGCCAGCCTCCGTTGTAGTATGCCTTGATATTGCCATTATCAAATTGTATCGATTCGGCAATCGTGCCATTACTGCTGTATACATAAGGCAAACACCACAGATTAGAGGTACTTTCTCTTCTGACTTTCGCTTCAACCACCACTGTGCCGCTTAGCGGAGCAAACGCCTTGGACAAGGACGTCATGGAGCCGGTTGTGGTACCTGTTTTATTTAGTAATACGCTCTTATCAGCTGAGCTTGGAATGTTTTGTACCGTTACCGTGCCTACACTTGTGTTTGTGTTCCATCCTAATGGCGCTCCTCCTGTGGGCATGTTATTAAAGTTAGCAGGACCACTATTGATTGGCGTCAACAAGATATAGTCTATCGCTCCACCGTAATCCGTAGAAGATGCATTTTTGCCTGTCGCGGTAAATCGGACAGGGTGCTTGCCGGCGCTTAAGGTCACCGTACCCATATCTAAATCTGCAAAGTTTCCTCCGGTCCCATACTGATCAAATGATGATCCCTGATTTATTCCGTCAATTGCCATTTGCAAGATGGCACGAGTGGTACCGGTTTTGTAGCCAATCTTAACGTTATAGGTGCCTGCTTCGGCAACATTAAAATTATTATATTGGACATATTCGCCTGCTGCTTTTAAATCGGCTTTACTCCAATTGCTATTGCTGGCATTCATGCCCGTCAGATATTGATATTCGGCCGTGAGCGCCCGGCTATTGCTTATCGTTGCGCCACCATTCAGGTTTTCAACCTCATATATCGTTGAAGCATCGCTAGTAGAAATATTACCGTGAACTCTAACGACTGAGAAGGAATAAGGCACCAGGGAATAATTGAGGAGATTACCGATTATACTTGCCGTCGTTGTCCCAAAGTCCACTTCATTCAGATCCGTGCTCTGGCCTAGTCCATCATTCCTGTAATTATCGTCCTTGGCATCCTTGTTGCCCTCCACTTTGGGCTTCAAGTAGGTAACATCAGCGGATGATGAGATGTTCGTCATGCCGTTCAACGTGATGTTCGAATTAATCGTATTCGCGCTGTTATTGATAAGCTTCAGGATCACATCACCGGTTTCATCGTCCTTGCCTGCAACTACCATAAGATTCGTGTCACCTGATTGCCTGAAGTTCACATTATAATCCGCCAAGTTTTCCGCCCACATCTTGTCTACGTGATGATAGTTGCTTTTGAATACATTGGCATTATCAAAATCGATTACTCTTCTCAGATGCGTAAACGCGGACATATCCAGAATATCGCCATTTTTCTCGAATACCGTTTTGTCTTTGGCCATATCCAGCGCATCATTGATAGTTGCATCTCTTGAATTAGAGCCATATTCGCCAATCATGACCTTTGGATATTCACGATTATAGCTATAAATAAAATCAATCCAACCAAGGCTGCCACGGGTAAAATAATAATGTGCATCGGTTTCGTAAGCGCCTAATTGAGCGCTGAAATCATACAAGGAATGAGAGTCCCCTGACGTTACAATTAGCTTAAGTGACGGATAGGCTTGATGAACCGCATTATATACTTTTGTAATATCCGCTCTTGCATTCGGAGTGTCATACTCCTCATTTCCCAATCCCAAGTACTCGATATTAAATGGTGCGGGATGACCCATGGCCGCACGTTTCGCTCCCCAAGTTGAAGTAGCACTACCGTTGGCGAACTCTACAAAGTCCAGCGTATCCTGTACAAGCTGGTTCAATGCGGCAGAATTGGGGTCAAGTGCAGAGCTGATATGTGTGACTCCCACCGGTAGTACCGGAACGGCAACCGTGCCTAGGTCTTCGATAAACTGAAGCCACTCGAACATGCCAAAACCGTTTGTTATATGTTCCCTGGGGTCCTGAGTAACCCACATGTTGGGATATTCCTTTCGTGTTTCGACAGGTCCCAATTGATCCTTCCAGTTGTATTGATAGGCAGAACTATGAATAATACAGCCGCCCGGGAAACGTATGAATTTCAGATGTAAATCCTCATATGCTTCGCCCATATCGATCCTCGCGCCATTCGGACGATTCTTGTAGGTTTGATCAGGGAAAAGAGATATAAAATCCAGATACACATTTCCTGTGCCATTGGCCGTTAAAACCAACTTAGCATTGGCATCGTTCGTACTCGACGTAAGGCTGCCTGTGTATTTCACCCAATCCCCCGTCAGTGAGCTGATCGTATTACTCCCATAAACTGTGCCGTTTGCACCTTCAATAGCTAGCGTTAAGGAAGAATTGAAATCAGATCCTTTCTTGGCGAAGAAAGAGTAGTTATACGTGGTGCTTGCTTTAACGCTCATTCCAAACCAGCCTGCATTGGAGATTCCGACTCCAGTTCCCGCTGCAGTAACATTTACATGCAAATAATGGGTATTTACCGTGTTAAGCGGACTACTGTTTTCCACTGTAATGGTTCCTGCTCCGCTGCCTCGGTTAACCTGCGTCCATCCGGTTAAAGGCGTATTATAGGGAGCCTTGTCCAGAGAGCCAAACTCGAAGGAGCGGTTAAAGACCTTTTCTGCATAAAGCCCCCCATCCACTGACAGATTTAGATCCTCAGTAAACCCGCCAACCAGAAGCTGCGAAACTTTATTTCCGATAATGTTAGCGTTTACAGTAACATCTGCAGTAGTTGTAGCCGCATAGGCCGGCTGCACGGTCGCAAACATGCCGATTAATATGGAGGCACTCAGAAACAAGAAGGCACATCTTTTAACATGTTTTCTTAAAACAGTAGACATGTAATATTCAACCCCTTCGATTTGATAACGTAAGTTACTCATTACTATGGCATACATTGATCAAACGCGGTTCAATCCTGGATTGGAGACCGGCAATTACTGTATAACCGCGGCACGTGCTGCACTCAGGATAATAAGTAATAACGCCAAACCACAAACAAACTTCCTAAACCTCCCCCATAATTCACCTCCACTTATTCATATAAGGATAAAGTAAAGGTTGAGGACCGCAGATCGTATGACGGCCCCCATTCTCTATGAAATGAACCTTGCTTATTTCTTCATTTGTTCTTGTTTGGCAACGGTCTCCCATAAATCTTTCATCATGAAACTGCTGTCCTTATTGGTTTTATACCAATCGATTATGAAATCATCCATTTGTTTGCCGCCCACTTTATCCCAAGAAGTCTGAACGTCCTTGTAGGCTTGTTCAACCGAGTATTTATCCCCGCTCAGGACTGATTTCAACCACGTATCGGTAATTTGCTTTTTGACAGTGTTAAATGACGTTTGCATATCTTTTGGGAAAGATGGTATCAGCTCTTGCATAGTGATGAAACGATATTTTTTAGTCGAATCGAGATATAAGGACTCGGCTTTGTTGAACATATCCAGTCCTGCTTTTTGTTCTGGAATGTCAGGATTGAATTGATTTTGGAAGAACGAACACTTGCCTAGCAGCAAACGGGAATAGGATTGCGCATAGTCGCCCGCCCAGCTAATTTCTGCTTTCGTTTTATTCGGATCGATGATTTTCGGACATCCGTTTGCATCCTTCTTATAATGCGTACCTTCCAATCCGAAAAGGATGCTGGTACCCGTTGAGACACGATTCATAAAGTCGATATATTTGATCGCTGCAACCGGATCTTTCGTCTTTGCATTAATCGCAGTTGTCATTTGCACTGGACTTTGTACATCCGGAATAAATTCGCCAACTGGACTTTTTGGCAGTGCGATAGGGATCACACTGGCATCTGGCACTGCCTTCTTCAAGGTTTGTATATCCGTTACTGTCGAATCAAACCAACTGCCTACAAAAGTTGGAAAAATGCCCAACTTGCCATTCAGAAAGTCTTGTTTGGCTTTAGCCCCATTTT
This sequence comes from Paenibacillus qinlingensis, assembly GCF_013204845.1. Lineage (GTDB taxonomy): Bacteria > Bacillota > Bacilli > Paenibacillales > NBRC-103111 > Paenibacillus_E > Paenibacillus_E qinlingensis. The sequence goes on along the minus strand of NZ_JABMKY010000020.1, from coordinate 103,486 downwards.
TGTCATTCACAAAGTCTTTATCGATTAGTCCCTCATCGAACAAACGTTTTTTGAACTCTGTCGCCAATTTCGCATTCTCAAATGCACGGGTCGGTTGATCGTTCACAAGACCGTATTGCTCCACAGGGTTTCCGAACATCATATCGATCGCAAACTCCGAACGATAACTCAATGCCATACCGTATGTGTCCTTCTTTCCGTTACCGTCAGGGTCTTGCTCCGCAAACGCTTTGGCTACTTTATACAGATCCTCGGTCGTTTTCGGTACGTCGAGATTTAATTTTTTTAACCAATCTTCACGGACGAAGACCGCATAACTTGGAAATGACTCCAGCACCCGACCAATTTTGTACATTTTCCCGTCAGGACTGGTCCCTACTTTCTTCAATGCGGGATAATCCTGAAGAATCTTCTTATATTCAACACTGTACTTGTCGATCAGGTCGTTTAGCGGCATAAGCTGCTTCTGATCGATGAGCGGGTTCAGTATATTCGGATCAAACTCGTTAATAATGTCAGGCGCCGAACTCGATGCAAACAGTACATTGAATTTTTGTGCCGAATCGTTGCGCGGAATTGGCACATATTTGACATTCGCAGGGCCATTCTCGTTTATGAATTTTGTCCAACGATTATCTTCTAATGTGCCTTCTGCTGCAGGAATATTTCCACGGTCATAAACCGATACGGATATATCCCCTTTCTTAGCTGGCGCTGTTGATGCAGTTGGGGTTGATGCAGATGGAGTTGTTGAATTAGCAGAGGAACTCGGCTCTACGGTAGATTTCGTACTGCATGCCGTGAGAACCATTGAAATCGATAATGCCATCGTTAGTGATGTCGCAATCCATTTTCTCATGTTTGATAAACCCCTTTTGAATGAAATTTCTTATTCGTTATTAGTTGATTTAAGCTTACCTTATCGGATCTTTGGGTACCAGATTCTTCTTAGTAGCACCACCTCCTTATCGCTTTCATGCTTCCTTAGCCTTTCACAGAACCTAGCATAACGCCTTTAACAAAGTATTTTTGCAAAAATGGATAAACCACCAGCATCGGGGTAATCATGACAATCACGCCTGCAGCTTTAATGCCCTCTTCCACCACATGAACCTGATCGTCTGGCTGCACCATCATGGTTTGCTGCAGCACGCTCTGGCTTTGAATCATTTGTTGTACGAGAACGGTTAAGTTGTGCTTATCGGTATCGTTGATGTAAATCAGCATACTAAAAAAAATATTCCAGTACGCAACACCATAGAAAAGCGTTAATGTCGCGAGTACAGGCATAGAAATGGGCAATACAACTTGAAGTAGAAGCCGTACTTCGCTGCAACCATCCATTCGTGCCGCATCGTCAATTTCAGACGGGATGTTCTCGAAGTACGTGCGTAGAAGCAACATGTTATAGGTACTTACTAAACCCGGTAACCATAGCGCCCAATAGGAGTTAACCAGTCCCAAACTTTGGATGACAAGGAAAGTAGGGATAATGCCTCCCGTAAAGATCATCGTAAAGATCATTGAAAGCGTAAAGAAGCGTCGTGCATAAAAATTGGGACGTGATAAGGGATATGCAGCCAAAATCGTGGTGAGCATGCATAACGTAACACCTACGAATGTGATCACAGTACTGTTGCTGAAAGATCGGATGAGCGGTGTTCCCTTGATCAAAACGTTAAATGTTTCCCAGGTGAAGCCGATGGGCCATAGATTTACTTTCCCGGTTTCGATGGCGGATGAACTACTAATGGAAAGCGCAATCAAATGAAGAAGTGGAAACAAGCTAGAACAGGCAATTAAGGCTAATACGATATAATTTATGATGTAGAAGATGTTATCTCCATTGGATGCACGCATCTCGATTCCTCCTTTCTAAAATAGACCCTGCTGAAAGCGACGAGCAATCCAATTGACAGAGAGCAGTAGAATTAAAGCAACGACTGATTCAAACATGCCCATTGCTGTAGTTAAACTAAATTGCGCGCCTTGCAGTCCAACGCGATAAATATACGTGGAGATGACATCCGAAACGTCGTTCACCGCAGCATTTTTCAAGACGTAAATGGGGTCGAATCCCACTTCCATCACCCGCCCCATAGAAAGTATAAAGACCAAAATGATGGTCGGCGCAATTCCGGGAATCGTAATATGAATAATCTGTTTCCCTTTATTAGCACCATCCATACTTGCTGATTCGTACAAAGACGGGTCGATTGTCGTCATTGCCGCCAAATAGATGATGGCGTTAAAACCCATATCTTTCCATATCCCTGCACCAACAAAGATGGTGATCCATGATTTGATATTGTATAAGAATGGAAATGGTTCCAGCTTAAAAAGGGTCATCAAATGACTTAACCAGCTTCCTTCGATTCCGAAAATACTAAAGACGATCCCACCGACAATAATCCATGAATAAAAGTAAGGTAAATATACAAGCGTTTGAACGATTTTCTTAAACCACATTTTTCTCGCTTCGTTCAAAAGAATAGCTAATAGGATCGGAAACGGAAATCCCACGAATATATTTAGAGAGCTAAGTAGAAGTGTGTTTCGGATAATTTTCAGCGAATTTGGGTTACTGAACAGCTTTTGGAAATGTTCAAATCCAACCCAGGGACTATGGAACACCCCGTCAAAAAAGTTATAATCTTTAAAAGCGATGATCAGTCCAGCCATTGGTGCGTATTTGAAAATTAAGTAAAATAAAATGACGGGTATGAACATTAGGAGTAGTGGCATATTCTCCCTTAATCTCTTCATGTCGATTCGCCTTCGGTGTATTGCTTTCATATTGTTCCCTCTTTCTTTGTAGTTGCCTGCGATTCAACTGTACAACTGAAAGGTAAGGTGGAACAATCGTTCATTTTCCCTCGATCAACAATATTCGCAAATAAAAAAAGAACCGTCATCCCTGGCTTTTTCACCAGTGAATCCGATCCTATGGCCATCCAAATCCTATTCATCAACAAAAATATATCAATCAATAAAGTTCTTATTTATGATTTCACTTGAGCAGTCTTCCGAAAGTCTCCTGGTGTTTGACCAACCAGCTTTTTAAATGATCGAATGAACGTGTTCGGATGCAGATATCCGATTCTGACCGTAATCTCTTGTATGGAGTGTTCGGTTTGAACCAAAAGCTCTTTCGCATGTTCTGTACGAATTCGAGTCAAATAATCAATAAAATTCTCACCAATTTCTTCTTTAAATGTACGACTAATACTTTTCATATGTACATGAAACACATCGCTTAAATGAAGCAATGATAAATCTGGATTCTGGTAATGTTCCTCCATATATAATTTAATTTTACGAATAAGCATATGGTTGCTGCTCATCTCACGCAACGTCACCATCGCTTCTGTTGTTTTCGTAAAAACATTTCTTAACATATCCTGTAATTCATCCACCGTGTCCCAGTCGTCTACTGCCTTTTGCAGTTTATCCTTCAAACCGTCTGCCCCTATTTTTTGCACACCCGCTCGTAAGTCTGTAAACTCCTTATCAAGGAAAAATATCATGTAGCTCATTAGGTTGTCTAATTCCTTACGCGCATATAGACCGGCTCGAATACCATCAAAAAGTTGTGTGAAGCTAACCTGCCAATCTCCCTCCCCCGTTCGTAATGAAAATGCAATCGCGCGGATATATTCGAGAAGATCGAGTGACTGTTGCTTACTTTCAGGTTTAATCTGCCAATAACAGATCACACGATCCTCACCTAGTGTTGGTTTATATTGAAGTGCTTCCAACGCTTCAACGTAGGCATAATGTACAAGTTCAATACGATCGACTGCTGAACCTATGCCCATTGTAATATTAAAATCAAGGTAGGTCTTCACCCATTGCATCATGTCATTGGCTATATCACTCGCAATCTGCTCGGGCGTACTTTCAGGCGGTACTTTCTGGACCAAGTGCAGCAAAGTCAATTGATCTTTGGACGTCCACTCGGTCCATATGGTTACATTTCGGCCAAATGCGATTTCCTTTACTACGCTACATAAAACGAATTTAAGCAAATTTTGATCATGATCTGAATAAAGATTTGCGAATTTACTATATTTATTAATTTCCAGCACACTAACACATAGCGAGTCAAAATTGCATGGCATTCCGAGACTCTCCATCTCCTGTTGCCACTCTTCGAACTTCAAGGGACGATTCCCATCCACCCATTCGAAAAAGAAGTGTTTTCGCTTAAAAACTAAATCTTCCTCGTGCTGCTTCTGATAGGCATTTGACCGTTCCATCAAATTTACCAAGGCCGTATCGATGAACTTAAATTCGTCTTGATTGCCTTTACGGAACAGTTCGGCGCTTTTTTGCTGGGAGAATAATTGGATACGCTGTATGATCGTTTCTACAGGCTTATAGTTCCGCCTGGTAACTACAACAATCCATATCACACCAATACTAAAGAAAATTGCACAAACAAATATCCAATATTTCGATATTGCGGAGACAAGACGAAACAAATTACCATTCGCCACACTGCTGAAAATAGCCCATTCGGAATAATCAGAATGCATCTCCGTCATCAGGGAATCGTTCCCATGAATGTCACCATAAATAGGCGTCCCCTCGCGGTCATAAAGGCTGAGATGATTGGAATTTTCCGTCGTCAGTGTTTGAACGAAACGGGAAATCGCTTGAAGCTGCACATTAACTACGATTAGTCCGTCATTACCAGAATTCAATGGGACATATCTCACTAAAGATACAAATTCGGTGGGTTCTCCTTGCTCCGTGAAACCTTTCCGCACATCTGACCATTGTTGATTTAGTCCGGATTGCTTCAAAGCTTCTACAATCAATTGTTTATCATTAAATGCAGCTAGCTTGGAAACGGAGTATGGTGTCTGCACTCTATCGTCTGACAGCCTATATAAATAGATCGAGTCGATGAGCGGCATCGTTGCCATGAGACTTTTCACTTTGACAGACGACAAATAGCCCGAATAAAATCGGTCGTCGCGTAAAGCAGGATTAAAAAAAGCCGATAGCATATCATCATCGCTTGCGATCTCATTCGTAATCGTGTTATCGATCAACTTCATTTGATTGTCAATGGACTGGAGCACTTGCTTGGTGAAAATTTTATTGGATTCGACGGCGGTTTTTCGAGAAAGCTCACTGAATGCCATCAATAGGATAAACATGAGTAGAGGCACAATAAAAAGAAAAATCGTTACATAGGAAAACAGGAGACGACGAAACCATGTCTTGTTCAGCGAGATGTTCTTCATCATCGTTTACTCTCCTTTTTTTCAAATATTTATTATGATCATTGTCTAATTACCCGAACCTGTTGCGCGAAATCCTATGCCCACTCAGTCCGATCATTTCCTCAATCAGTCTCCGACTTTCGGGCATCGATATGTTCCATAGACCTAAACCAGGTATCCGTTATCCAACGTGCTTGCCAATGTTTAGACAAATCTTATCACTCCCCTAAAGTTCAATTTGTATAGTTAGTTTAACAAAAGAAAAAAATCATGCTTTCCAACTGTACAACTAAAATGTGGGTAGAACAATATTTCATTTTCCCTCAATCAACAATATTCTCACATAAATAAAGAAACGGTTATGAATCGCCCTTCATAACTTAACCTAAATTAAGCAACTAACAAATACAATAACCCTTAAAAGCAAAAAAAGTGAAAGTTTACAAAAGTAAAATTTCACTAACGAATTCTATTTCTACTAACGATCTTTATTTTCCTTGATCAAGTGGAACTTGCACACCCACCTCAGATTGCGCCAAAGTGGTTCTATTTCTCCCATTATTTTTGGAGACATACAGGCAAGTATCTGCATGATGATACCAGACTTCGAGCGTCATGAGCGGATCGATAAGCTCTGATACCCCGATGCTAATGGTATAGGCGATTTCGCTTTCACTACCCATCGATACCCAACGCAGAGGTTCTTGCTGCAACCGAAGGCGAAGCTGCTCAGCAGCTTGATAGGCCTGTGTCCCGTTCGCACCAGGGAGGACCATGGCAAATTCTTCTCCACCAATACGCCCGACAGCCCCGCCACTACGAACCGCATCCCTCATTAATCCGGCAAAATGCTCCAGCACACGATCGCCTACGAGATGTCCATGGTTGTCATTTATTTTCTTGAAATTATCCAAGTCAATTAAAAGCAAACTAACGGATTCACCGTTTACTCTACTTTCATTCATCGCAGTGTCCAAAATCTCCAGAAACGTACGTCGGTTATATAAATTCGTTAACCCATCCAGTGTCGATTTTTTGATCAATTCATTTTCATAAACCTTACGTTCGGTGATATCTGTTAAAATGAGGAGTGATCCGGTACGCTTAAATCGAATTTGGATTGGAATGAAACGCACAGCCCAATGTCTGCCGCTGCTTTCCACTTCCATCTCATCTTGGTTACCGTTGTTGTAGAAAGCTTGCAGGGTGGGGTGATCTTTCAGATGAGTCAGGAGCTGAGTGCCCTTCAGTTTATTATCGCCGGCTAAGCTTGCCATGATGGGGAATGCTGCTGGATTCGCATCGATAATCATTCCTTGCTCATCCACAATTAAGATTCCTTCCGTCATGTGCTCAAGCACTTTTTCTTTGACCATGGGAGGAACTTGAAGAAAGTTATATGTATATAAAGCATAGAAAAGCAGGAGTCCTGAAGGCAGCATGGATACAGCTACCGTGACTTTGATTCCCATGAAACCGGCCAACTCTGGAACAAAAAAAGGTGAAAGTATAGCTATCATCAAGAGGACATGCTGTGTTCGTTGTGTGCCGACAACTTTTCGGTAATTAAGCAACAACAGCCCCAATCCCCACAGTCCCATCATTTTTTCAAATATAAAAAATAGAAGTCCGAAATGCGTTCGCTCCAACCGCAGGACACCTTCTTGGCCATTTCCCTCAAGTGACGCCGATACGCGAATAAGGTGATGCAGGGGATCGGTAAACAGCAGGATCCAATAGCTCAGCATAATAAAACTCAAAATAACCACGCTTCGAACGACAACACGTCGATTTATCCCAATAAAAGACAAAATGACTCCCAAAATCATCACAGGTGAGTAATAGAGAGGAATCTGCTGGACATTGCGCCAAAATAATTTATCTTCGAGCGTAACAGCGAGGATTTCGAATATGCTAAACAAACCTTGTAAAGACATGAGCGCCGTGGTCACTGTGAAAAAAATTCTTTCTGGTGATTTCCGAAAACGGAACGTTAACAAGAATAAAATGAAGAACACGATACAGCTAAGAAGAATAGGGAATGGATATCCGCCTTTTAAAATCATCTCATAGACCCCTCTGTCTTTCATTATGACTCTCTTTGTATCCTAGCATATCAGAAAAAGTTAGAAAACAACTGTTTTGAGCCCAAAAGAAAGAGCACCCTCTCGGGCGCTCATCCATGTACTTATTATTTATTTCTTCGCAGCAACATACAAGTCGTTCATTTCCTTCACCAAATCATCCCCGCCTGATTTCTTCCACGTGTCAAATGCAGCCTTCAGAGCCGCTTCATCACTTTGACCGACGATAAATTTAATACGTGCATCATTGATGATGTTATCCAGCTGTTGGCCTTTCTGCGAATAAACCGCCGAGATGAATGGCTCGACAGGGTTAGCCACAATGACTGCTTCCGCTTCTTTTTGAATCTTCGTCGTTTGCAAACGAAGCGGGGTTTGCTTCACTTTCAAGCCGCGATCTTCCGGGATAAATGGCAGCATTTGGTTCAAACCTTCTACTTCGGATTCGAGAAGAGCTGTATCCTTGCTTGCCACAAGAGCATCGCCATCTTTGGTGTAGTGCTTACCTTCAATCCCATATCCAGCTAGGGTTTGAAGATCAGGCTCGTTCATTTGATCCAAGAATTTCAGAACTCGCTTCAGCTCTTCTTCTGTTTTCACACTGGACTTCGAGATCGCTAGGATACCTGCAAAACCAGAAGTAGGTAATGCTTTCAGGCCATTTTTACCAGTGACACCAATCATATTATCTACATAGTGAATATTAGGATTATCTTTACCATCTTTCGCTAGTGCTGCGTGAATGCGATCATCAATACGTGAGGCTGTATCTGTAACGTCTACGATAACCCCTGCTTGATTGTTAACAACAGGATCGTTCCACTTTGCTGAATCAAAGACCGCAAAATCTTGATTAATCAGCTTTTCATCATAAAGCTTCTTCATAAATTTAAGCGCTTCCATATATTCGGCCGTTTGATGCTCAGGTATGAGCTTACCGTCTACGACACCCCATTTGTTTGGCGCTCCGAACCAAAGCTTCATGGTATCAAACCCGCTTGCCCATTGCCCTGTCCATTTGACCAGAACCATACCATAGGTGTCATCTTTACCGTTCTTATCCGGATCTTTCTCCTTGAATGCCTTCAGCATCGCATAGAAATCATCAATCGTTTTCGGTTGCTGCATACCTACGGCTTCTAACCAGTCTTTCCGATAACTGATCCCATTGCGACCTAGCGCGCGACCGCGATAAATCCCATAATTTTTCCCATCAATGGATGAGTTGTTCATAATGACTTGGTTGGCTTTGCTTAAGTTCGGGTAATCCTTCAGATATTTCCCAATTTCCCAGAATGCGCCTGATTTCGCCGCGTTAACGAAACTTGGGTTCTTCACATCGCCAACATAAATAATTTGAGGCAGCTTGCCTGAAGCCAATGTAATATTAAATTTATCTGTGTAGGAAGCGTTCGGGACCCACTCCAGATGAATATTGGTGTTGGTTTTCTTCTCAATTTCGGTTGTAACAGGACCATCATCTTTCGGGAAATTCGTTTTGAAAATAGGAAGCATGATGCTTAGCTCCAGTGGTGCTAGATTCTCTGGTGCCTTGGTCTGCGTAGCTGCTTGTGTGGTTGAGGCAGCTGCTGCTGGTGTAGCTGTACTCTCTTTGTCACTGCTGCAACCAACGATGGTTGTCATGACAGCTGTGCCTACGGTTGCTACGGTAACCCATTTTTTCGCATTTTTCTTCATCTAAACATGCCTCCTCTAAGTTATGGACTTGCCTCTATCGTAATCCGTTACCCCTTGACCGAGCCGATCAAGACCCCTTTAGCAAAATGTTTTTGCAGGAACGGATAGACAAGCAAAATCGGAATCGTGCCCACGACGATAACAGCCATTTTGATCGACTGTTCGGGCGGTTGTACGAAATTTGGATCCATGGCGTTAATATCCCCAGCTGCCGCCTGTGACAGCAAAACAATTTGTCTGAGCATGACCTGCAGCGGCCATTTGGAGGGATCGTTAATGTACAGTAAAGCAGAGAAGAAGTTGTTCCAATGACCCACGGCATAAAATAACGTGAAAGTTGCCAACACAGGCATCGATAATGGCAGCACAATGCGCCACAGCAGGCCAATCTCCGTGCAGCCATCGATCTTCGCTGCTTCCTCTAATTCCGGAGGGATCTCTTGAAAAAAGTTTTTGACAATAATCAAGTTAAAAGCGCTAATCGCGCCTGGAATCATTAAAGCCCAGTAGGTATCCAACATATGCAGCTCACGTACAACCAGGAAAGTCGGAATTAAGCCGCCGCCAAACAACATGGAGAAAATAATCAGATTGAGTACCGTATTCCGTCCCATTAAACTCCGCTTCGATAGCGCATATGCCATCGTAACAGTGAAGAATAAGTTTACGAAGGTACCCACAACCATTACATAAAGCGATACCCCAATACTTTTTAAAATCGTACTAGTTGAGAAAATAAAGCGGTAAGCCGCTAAAGTAAACGTCTCCGGTATAAGGAATACTGCTCGCCTCGTCAACTCTGCATCTGAAGCAAACGACCCTGCTATGACATAGAGAAATGGCAGTATGGCCACGATACCAATGATACCCAGAACAATATAATTGCTTACATCGAAGATGGTTCCGGGAACGCTCTTATATTGCTTTGCCAAAACCCCTCTCCTCCTTTACCTATAATATTCGTATTAATAAATGCCGGATTGTCCGAACCTCTTCGCTGTCCAGTTGGCACCTAGTACCAAGATGACACCAATGACTGCTTTAAACAAACCAACAGCTGTACTATAACTAAAAGCGCCCTGTGTGATCCCCATCATATAGACATAGGTATCAAATACTTCAGCTACTTCCCTGTTCAATGGATTCAGCATGAGGAAAATTTGCTCAAAACCGTTATCCAACACATCGCCCATCCGCAGGATAAGCAGAATAACGATCGTGCTGCGAATCGATGGCAGGGTAATATGCCACAGCTGTCTGAAGCGGTTAGCGCCATCTACGATGGAAGCTTCATATTGTTCCACATCGACACCAGCTAACGCAGCTAAGAAGATAATCGTGCCAAACCCGCATTCCTTCCACATCGTTTGTATAATAATCATCGGCCGAAACCATTCCGGACTAGCTAAGAAGTCAATTTTATGACCCACATATTTCTGCAAAAGCTCATTTACCAACCCGCCTTGTGTCGTTAGAAAAACATAAGTTAAGCTGGCCACGATAACTAATGATATGAAATGCGGCACATAAATTAATGTTTGAATGGTTCGTTTATACATATTGACCTTGATCTCATTCAGTAAAAGTGCAAGTACAATCGGTGCTGGAAAGTAAAACACCAAATTATATAACGAAAGCAACAGCGTATTGCGAAGGAGCATGAAAAACTCTGGATTCTGAAAAAACACACGGAAATGCTCCAAGCCAACCCAGTCACTCTTCCAAAAACCTAGAAAAGGCTGATAATTCTTAAAGGCAAGCAGTACGCCCCACATGGGCACATATTTAAATATAATGAAATACAACAAGCCCGGCGTTAGCAATGCGTAGATCCATTTATCCTTGCGCAACCTTGCCCACACCTGTGATCTGCGAAGCCCTTTCGCCTCGCTCACCTGAACCAGCTCTCTGTTGTTAGGAGCAGCTGCCTGCTTCATCCTTTTCACCTCCATGTCATGATCGCCTTGTGAGCGTTTGTAGCCTTATTATGCATCTCCTGTGATTAACCGCCTATCAGACATTCTTGTAAGCCCTTCCAAGCGCATGAATGTCTACTTATACAAGAAAGTGCAAACCGCTCAAAACAGTTGAAACTTCCTTATTTACCCAGCAAGAATGTGTTATTGCCCTTGATTACAATAGCATTTATAGTAGAAACTAACTTTCTGATGAAGAGGATGGATGATGGTAATGGGTAAAAAACTATATCATGGTGCGGCTTGGTATCCTGAACTTTGGGAACAATCAGTCATTGAGCAAGATATTGAACTTATGAAGCAAGCTGGCATGAATGTCGTGCGAATTGGCGAATTCGCTTGGTCGAATATGGAACCTCACGAGGGTGAGATTGATCTCGGATTTTTTGTACGCATGGTTACCCTCTTGCATGAAAATGGGATAGAAACCGTTATGTGTACGCCGACACCTACACCACCGATTTGGTTCACACAGGGTCATCCGGAACGGATGTATGTGAATGAGCAGCTGCAGGTCATGGGACATGGGTCGCGTCAACATGCGTGTACGAATCATCCCTATTTTCGTGAAAAAGCTTCCATTATCACCGCGCACATTGCAAGGGCTATTGGACGCTTACCCGGCCTCATCGGTTGGCAGATCGACAACGAATTCAAAGCGCATGTATCCGAATGCATGTGTGGAACGTGTCTTGTCCAGTGGCATGAATGGCTTGAAGCGCGTTATGAAACCGTTGAAAAGTTGAACGAGGCGTGGGGCACGCAAATTTGGAGCGAATACTACCATAGCTTCGAGCAAGTTCCGCAGCCTGATCCGGTGCCGTTCTTACACAACTCTTCCCTCAGTACGATGTACCAACTATTTTCCATGGAGAAAATCGCTCAGTTCTCAGACGAACAGGCGGCGATTATCCGCCAGTTCTCGGACGCGCCGATCACGCATAATAGCAGTGTCGCTTTCAGTGTAGATAATGAGCGTTTATTCCGTGAGTTGGATTTTGCGTCGTTCGATACGTATGCTACTTACGATCATCCAGCGAACTACTTATTAAATAACGACCTGTGGCGGAACTTTAAGCGCGGTCGCGATTACTGGATCATGGAAACAAGTCCATCCCATGCAGCCTCACTTGCGAGTTACGCAAAGCCGCATCCAAACGGCTATCTTAAAGCCGAAGCCGTTGCCGCTTATGCGCTGGGAGCCGAAGCCTTCTGCTATTGGCTGTGGAGACAGCAGCGGGCAGGATGCGAACAGCCACATGGCTCTGTTATCAGTACATGGGGCAAGCCTACGGTTGGTTTCCCGAATGTGTTAGAAGTTGAGCAAGCTAGAAAAGAAATCGAAGCCACGATCTTAGCTACTCGCCCGACTCAAGCAGAGGTTGCTATGACTTATTCCGATCGTGCCAAAGCGTTTCTGAAAACCGAGCCGCATCAGAAGCTGAATCATCGCGGTCTTGTAACTAGTTTCTACGAGCGAATACTCCATCTAGGTATTCACCGCGACATCGTACCAGAAGGTACAGAACTGGATGGGTACAAGCTGTTGTTTACGCCATTCCTCCCTTATATCTCAGAGGATTTGATGAAGCGTGCTTCTGCATTCGTAGCCGAAGGCGGAGTTTGGGTGGTTGGCCCTCTCTCTGGCGGACGCACCGAAGAACACACCATGCATACGAATGCTGCACTCGGTGAATTAGAGCACCTTGCCGGTGTGGACACAGTCTATACGTTCCCCATGGATGGCAGCGGATCGATTGGCAGCGCCTTTGGCGTCGCTGCTCCGCTTTCGTTATGGAGCTCCGTCTTTGAGCCGAAGGAAGCCGTTGCCGTCGGAACCGTCGAATCGGGGCTGACACCGGGGCTAGCCTTTATTACTGAGCGCGCGTATGGCAAAGGCAAGATTGTCATGCTTGGCTCTATGCCAACCGGCGAGGAAGGCGAGCAATTGTTGAACAAGCTTATCCTGCGGTATGCGGATGATGCTGGGGTGCAACTGCGGACTGATGTAACAGCAGGTACGATTGTCGCTCCGAGACATGGCGATGGCTGCGAGGTATGGGTCGTGGTTAACATGGACGGTGCAGGCGGCAACGTGACGCTCCCACGTGATGGCGTGGATCCAATCACAGGAACCATCTACCGTAAGGGGCAGCTTACACTTAGCCGGTATGAACACAAAGTAATTCAATTCACAGCTGAGTAGCAAAGTCATGTAAGAGAGTATCTAAGCAAATTTGATTGACCATCTGGGTATAAGCACTGACAAGCAGCGCGCACCTCACATACGCTGTCTAAAAAGAGGTGTACTCCCTATGCCCAGGTATAAAAGCAGTTCAATCAAGAGTAAATGGCGTAAAACCAAATGGCTGCTTCAACAACCTCAATTGCGCCATTATGTCCCTCGAACATTGCTTTTTACGAGAACTAATTTGCATACGATGCTAGATGATTATAAAACAGTCTTTTTCAAGCCTACAGATGGTTCCGGTGGTTCAAATATAATCCGCATCAAGTGGAAGCCTAAAGGCTTCCAGACCCAATTGAATCGCACGAAAAACTTCTATACCACGCGGAAGCAGCTGCATAGTAAATTATCCAGACATGCGGGTAAGCGTTCCTATTTACTCCAGAAAGGGATTAAGCTCGCCAAGACGAAAGGCAGACCTTTCGATATTCGCGTCATGGTGCAGAAAACGAATCAAGGTGAATGGGTCAGCACTGGCCTCTTCGCCAAAATCGGTAGACAAGGTAAAGTAGCTACGAATTATAATCAAGGCGGGACTATAGGCTATTTCAAGCCCACCATGCTCGGAGCAGGCTACTCCTCTTCTGACATTAAAGAACGAGAAGCGCAGTTGAAGCAGTTAGGTGTGGCGGTCGGGTATGCTTTTGATAGTCACAACCGTGGATTCCGAGAACTGGGTCTCGATGTCGCGATTGATTCCAAAGGGATTCCATGGATTCTAGAAGTGAACACCAGGCCTCAGTTCTATCCGCTGAAGAACATGTCTAATCGTAAGCTGTATCGACGCATGGTGGACATTGGGAAACAGTATGGAAGAAAGAAGTAGAGGATTGGTTTCATTTCACTAACTATCTGCCGATTATGGAAAATAGATGGAAATTCTCCATCTATTTTTTCGTTTTTCCTCAGTTTTTAGGAAATAACAGGAAAACCTCCAGCTAATCTTGGCGTTTCTGTGCGTTTCGCAGAGAATGACCGAAATTAACTGGAGGTTTTCCATTTAAACTTAATTTTTAACGGATTTACGCAGAAATAGCTGTATATTTTCCATTTAATCATAGCGCGGGAGGCCGCTTGAGGCGCTAGACTGGGTTGGGCTGAGCTGGGTTGAGCTGGTTGGTCTGGTTGGACTGGTTGGTCTGGTTATGCTGAGCTGAGTTGAGCTGGTTGGGCTGGTTGGGCTGGTTGGACTGGTTGGTCTGGTTAGGCTGAGCTGAGTTGAGCTGGTTGGGCTGGTTGGGCTGGTTAGGCTGGTTAGGCTGAGCTGAGCTGGTTGGGCTGCTTAGGTAGGATAAGCTTGCCACGTTGGGCAAGCTCTTTACCGCTACTCTCTAACAACCGTTGCCGAAACTATTTTTCTTCGAATTCAGCACCTCAGCGAGGAATGTCAAGGTTAACCCTTGCCCCCAACCTTGAATACGTTTGTCGGGCACGCCTTTGTAGCCTTCTGCATTTTTCATAACAGCCGTTCCCGCGGATACACCAGTTACGGTGCCTTCCTCGGTAATTCGCGCTAAAATACCGTCGATCGACTTCTGTGTGTATTTGTTGTACAGTCTGCCGCGCGTAAGCAAAGCAGTGGCAATTCCGGCTGATCCTGAAGTCTCTAGCGGAGCTGTCGGATCATTGAGAATGGTGTGCCACAAGCCTGATTCATCTTGCAATCGGACAAGCGCGCTGAGTTGATCACGCAATGAACCATCAATAATCATGAACGAAGGATGCGTAACTTCGACGAGATGTAGTGCTCGTGCCATCGTGAGAGCTGCCCAAGAGTTCCCGCGAGCCCAGAACATGGCCGACATATTATTTTGAGCGATATTGTCCCATCCATGATAGTACAGGTTTGTTTTCGAATCTTGTAGGACGTTCTCATGTCCATGATACTGCTTCAATCCTAGCTCGAAATAGTCATCATTATTCAGCAATATACCAACACGAAGTAGGAAGTAACCCGCCATAAACATCGTATCTACCCATGCTTGTTCTGGAAAGTTATACGTTTCGGAATTAACCGTATGTTGAAGAATGTCGTCCCCGAACCGCTCCGCTTGTGTCGCTAGGAATTCCGCCATTTCCTTCACAGTATCTAGGTATTTCTCTTCTTTTGTCACTTCGTATAGGGTAAGAAGGGAGTGTCCGATGGACACCGCATTGACCGAAAGCCTCGGCAAGCCATCCTCCATATTTTCATCCACCCAAGCCTTCAGCCTAGTTAGATACGATTCGTTTCCTGTAGCCGCGTAAGCTTCGCAAACTCCATAAAATGCGACACCACCTGGCCAATCCCATCCAAAATCCATTCGAAACGTGCGATCTACCACTCGGTCAAGGGCTGATCTGATGTCATTTTCCTCAAATACTAATTTCGGCATGTCTATAAGTTCTCCTCTCATCCTCTATCCTTTCAAGCCGCTTGTGCTAATCCCTTCAACAATGTACCGTTGGAAAATGAAGAACACGACAACAATCGGTACCAATGACGCGGATGCCATTGCGAACATGCCACCCCAGTTGTTCACTGACTCGCCATCCAAGAAAAGCTTCAAGGCAAGGGATACAGGGTACATACTCGGTTTATTTAAGTAAAGCAGCGGGTTTATGAAATCTTCCCAACGCCAGTAGAAGGAGAAAATCGTTGATGTAATGAGCGCTGGAACGATAAGCGGAACCAAAATACGGAAAAAGATGCTGTATTTACTGCAACCATCCATTTTAGCAGCTTCATCAAGCTCGATGGGAATCGTCCGAATGAACTGCATAATCAGGAAGATAAAGAAAGGAATCGCGAAGAACTGAGGCACGATAATTGGTTTAAAGGATCCGATCCATTCTAATTTCGCAAACAGTACGTATTGTGGAATGATTGTAACGTCATGTGGCAGCATCATCGTTAGCATCATACAACCGAACCAGAAGTTTCTACCGAAGAATGGTATACGGCCAAAAGCATAAGCAACAAGGGCTGAACTGGCCACCGCACCGATCGTAGAAAGGATCACGATATAGAACGAGTTCATGAAAAAGCGGCCGAATGAATTGCCTGCGAAGCCTTTCCAGCCTGTTTGAAAGTTCTCCCAAGCAATCTTGCTCGGAATCAAGCTGTAAGCGGTTGAAAAAATTTCACTGTTTGGCTTTAGCGAGCTTGCTAGCAACCAAATGATGGGGTACATCATCACAAGCGAGCATAGGACTAAAAGGAGATGATAGCCAAAGCGTTTGTAGTTGTTTGAATAGGCCATGTTATTTCTCTCCTTTGTTTTCGTAGTAAACCCAATATTTCGAAGTTTGGAAAATAACGAGTGCAATGATACCGACAAGTATTAGCATTACCCACGCCATCGCGGAGGCATAACCCATTTCGTAGAATTGGAATGCTCTGCGGTATAAGTACAAAGAATAAAGTAAAGTATTGTCTAGCGGTCCACCTTCGCCGCGTGAGATGATATAGGCGGGCGTAAAGGTCATGAACGCTGAGATGGTTTGCATAATCAAGTTGAATAGGATAATCGGGCTGAGTAGCGGCAGGGTAATTTTGAAAAACTGGCGAATCTTATTCGCGCCGTCTACGCTGGCCGCTTCATAATAAGAAGCTGGAATGTTTTTGAGACCCGCAAGGAAGATGAGCATGGAAGAACCAAACTGCCAGACGGACAAAGCAATCAGTGTCCATAGCGCCGTGGACGGGTTCCCGATCCAAGACGTATCTGTGTGAATCCCGATAACGCCTAGGGCTGAATTGACTAATCCTTTATCTCCAAATACTTGCGTCCACATAATGGAAACCGCCACGCTGCCCCCAATCAAGGAAGGTAAGTAGAACGAGGAGCGATAAACGCCGATACCTGAGACAGCTTTATTCAACAGTACCGCCACCATTAAGGCGAATGCGAGTCGTAATGGCACGCTAGCGAACACGTACGTGAAGGTTACACTAACGGATTTCCAATACTTATCGTCCGCGGTAAACATTTTTTCATAGTTGTCAAAGCCGATAAAATTCGGTGCATCAAACAAGTTGTAATCCGTAAATGAATAAAAAAGTGATGAAATAATCGGATACAGCGTGAAGATGAGAAACCCCAGAATGAAAGGGGAAGCAAATATGTACCCCACCAGGTTATCGTTATAACGCAGCTTGTTCATTGGTGATCAACCCCTAACCTTGATTTATGAAGTGGAAGCCTCGCTTCCTCTCTTCTCTACCTTTATTATAAAAGAGTTCATCCACAGCCAGAAGGCAAAAAACCGTTCTGTTTGTATAAATAACAGAGTGATAATAGCGGTTACATCGTCCTTTCCCTCTGCTTTTTGGCATAAAAAAGCCCCCGCACTTTTGTGGTGTGCGGAGGCTTTCAGACAAGCTTATTTTTTGTTTTTAGCTAAAATTGCGTTTGCGTCCTTACGGAATTTCGCTGCGCCTTCTTCAACTGTCAACTTTTTGTACATGATTTGTTCAGCAGTGTCTTTCAACAATTTCTCTACTTCAACGGAGCCAATTGGGCTTGGCGGATCCATTGGAGAAGCGTTTTTCTCTGCCCAAGCTACGTACTCAAATACTTTCTTTTGCTCAGGCGTCAGTAACGGCATCAAAGCTTCTTTTACTTTGGAAGAAACCGGTACACCACGCTCGCCCATGATGATTTTGTTAGCATCGATATCATTGATCAAGAAGTCAACGAATTTGGCTGCTTCTTCTTTGTTCTTAGAGTTTTTGGACACAGACCAAAACATACTCGGTTTCAAGAACAGTGCTTTGTTTTGACCCCAGCTTGGTGTTTTCATGATATCCAGTGAACGCTTCGCAGCTGTATTGAAACCAATGAACTGGTTAGACCAAGCGAATGTTGCAGCCGCATTACCTAGCACCATTTCATCGTCTTCCGCTGTTCCTTTTTTCTGTGCTAACTTATCTAGCGGCAGCAAGTAACCGGAATCATACCATTTTTTGTACATCGTGTAGTAGTCTACAAAGGCTTTATCATCGGTATAGCCTAGGCTAGCGCCATCTGCCGCGTATAGCTTTTGACCAACGCTTCTCAGATAGAACGGGAAGTATACGTCATGACGAAGGTCACCAGCAAGCAGCTTGCCTTTGGCTTTCAGTGTCGCCCCTACAGCGTCTAAGTCACCAAATGTCCAATCATCCTTCAAGGTAATGCCATTGTCTTTCAACATTTGCGGATCGATGGTACCACCTAGAGCATTGGATCCTGCATTCATTGCAACTAGTTTACCGTCAATTTTACCACCTGAAAGACTGTTTTCTGCAATGTCTTTCACATTCAAAACACCGCTTGTTGTGAATGGTGTCAAATCTTCCAATTGCCCTCTAGTTCCATATTGCGTGAGGTAGGAAACGTCCATTTGGAAAACGTCTGGCAATCCGTTAGCAGCGGCTTGTGGAGCAAGCTTCTTCCAATAGTCGTCAAATGCGGCGTACTCGGATTCGATTTTCACGTTCGGGTGCTTCTGCTGATACAATTCAATCACTTTCAACGTATAGTCATGACGTGCTTGACCGCCCCACCAAGAAACACGCAAAGTAACTGGATCTGCTTTAGAAGTTGTCGTAGGTGCTGTGCTTGCGGCTGGGCTAGCACCTGTGCTTGGTGTGCTTGTTGATCCGCTTGAACCGCTTGTCCCACAACCTGCAAGTAATAGCGCGGCCGAGATGACCGTAAACATGACTTTTTTCATCTGTTATTTCCTCCCCAAAGTTGTAATCGTTTTCTTTCTACTCGTATTATGCCGCTGGAAGGAGCAAACGTTAATCCAAAATACAGACCTATTTGTTTAAAATGCAGAGGTGTCTGCCGATTTCATATATTCAGATGGGGTTGAACCACGATATTTTTTGAATACTTGACTGAAATATTGGGGATTGTCTCCAAAGCCTAGTCGCTCAGCGAGCTCGAAAATTTTGATATCCGCATCTTCAGCGATCATCTCGGTGGCACGATTAATTCTTGTTTTCATGACATAGTTAGAAAATTTCTCGCCTGTTTCCTTCTTAAATAACTTACCAAGATAGTCTGCATTCATGTATAACATATCATGTGCTACCCAATTCAAGCTAAGTTCCGAGTTCCCTAACTGAGAATTAATCACATCCATCACCTTTTGAACAATCGCACTATGTTTCACTTTGTTAAGTCCATAGAAACGTTCGGTCATCGTAATCACAACATTTTCCATAAACGTTTGAATCATTTGCAGCGTGTTCATTTCCACAATCAAAGGAATTTGCGTAAAATAGTGATTCATTTCCTCTGGTGCGCACTGACGAACGAGGGATACAAACTGCTGAATGACATAGGATTTCGTTGCATCAATATCAAGCTGCGCTTCTTTCAAGCCCCCAATAAAAGCACGTAAAGCGGCTTCCGCTTCCTCACGATGACCAGATCTCACCGACATATTGAGACGTTCCTCATCCCAACCCAACTCCTTCGGTGAAGCTTCCTGGGAGACTTCAGTATCCTTACGAGTTATGAGACTGCCCTCCCCTAAATAAAAACGATAATTGAGCAGATGCAGACATTGTCTATACAGTGTTCTCGCTTGCGTGATGTGGCTCGGCTCACTAAGGGCGATCGTAACATCCCTTTTATAATAGCTTTGGAAAGTGTCTCGTATATGATAGATCCGCTCATGGAGTTGATCGATTTGATCGGATTCTTCCAGTAAAATTAATACATGATTCCCAATTGTTGTGCTAAGCAGAGGACTTACTAGGATTTCCTGGGCAATATTCTTAATCGCAAACAGATGCTCAAACTCAAACCCTTCTTCCAACTGAAACAAGAGAAGTCGGATTTGGTAATCGAAGTCAAGTTTAAATAAGTTTCGGAAATAGTCCCAATCCACTTTGCCATACGTCTTATTCGTCACAAACTCCTTGAGGAATTGTTCTTTCACATGGGGCATCACTTTCTCTAGTTCCGCCTTCATATTCCGAACGAACGACTCCTTACTTGTCTCCTGTTCAAGCTCCGCCACGATTTCCTTGAGCGCTTCACCGATCTTTCCTTCATTCGTAGGCTTGAGCAAATAATGCTTCACGCCATACTGCATCGCTCTGCTTGCATAGTCGAATTCACCAAACCCCGATAACAGGACGAAACGAATATGGGGATACGCCTCACTCACTCGCGCCACTAGCTCAAGCCCATCCAT
Source organism: Paenibacillus qinlingensis (assembly GCF_013204845.1). GTDB lineage: Bacteria > Bacillota > Bacilli > Paenibacillales > NBRC-103111 > Paenibacillus_E > Paenibacillus_E qinlingensis. The sequence goes on along the minus strand of NZ_JABMKY010000020.1, from coordinate 83,067 downwards.
CCCGGGCATTCGAATATCACTTATGATAATATCAGGAATCTGCTGCTGTATGCGTTCAAAGGCTTCTACACCATTACGCGCAGTCCCCATAAGCTCTGTTTGCAAGGATGGCCAATCCACCATACGCGAGATGCCATCTAGAATAATTCTCTCATCGTCAACTAATAATACTTTATACATCCATTATTCCTCCAATCCCTTGGGTAAACTTAAAATGATCGATGCTCCTTCTTCCGCTGTCTCATCCACTCGAATACCATAAGCTTCGCCAAAAGCAAGCTTAATCCGGTCATCAATATTCAGCAGCCCAATCCCTTTCCCCTTTGTCGTCACTTCACCACTACGCAACCTTTCAATCATCCCTTTTGGAATGCCTGGTCCGGTATCATCAACTGCCAGGAAAACGCCTTCTTCCGTGCTCCAGCCGCGGATCGTAATTTCACAAGGCTCGATAGTTGACTCCAGCGCATAATGAATCGCATTCTCCATCAACGGCTGGAGGGTCAGTTTAGGAAGTGGCCGGCTCATTAATTCTTCAGGAACATCCAGCCTAAATATCAATCGCTCTTCGAAGCGAATTTTCTGAATTGTCACATAGCTGCGAACAATATCGATTTCCTCACCAAGTGTAATGATAGGTTCCTTCAAATCAACAGAATGGCGAAGCAAATACGCCAATGCCTCCACCATCTCGGAAATTTTGGATTGTCGATTTACTTTAGCCATCCAATTAATCGACTCCAACGTATTGTAGAGGAAATGCGGGTTAATTTGAGATTGTAACGCCTTAAATTCCGTCTCCTTAATCAGAAGGCGATTGGCATAATTCTCCTGAATTAAGGTGTTAATGCGTTCAATCATGAAACGGAAGCTTCGCTGCAAGAGCCCAATTTCATTCATAGCAACATGACCGCCAGGCGGAAATAAATTCGCCTCTTCGAAATTTCCTTTCTCCGCCAGTTTCATCCGCACCATAAGTTCATCGATCGGCCTAGTTAAACCGTAAGAGAAACGTATGCCTAACAATATCACGACGACGAATATGGCAATAAAGACGAAAACGACCATTTCCTTAATAAAAATGATTCGGTCAAAGATTTGATTAAAAGGTGTAATGTTCAAGTACGTCCAACCTGTATTCAGAGACTGGATTTGGGCAATAAAATATTCTTCCCCGTTAATGTCCTGGATTTCGTAGCCTTTACCAGCGTTCACGGGCTTCGTAATTCGACCCAAATCGAAGGAAGGTTCACTAGGAAAGATCACATGTTCATCAGAAACAATCATAACATCGCCCTCTTCAGGTGCGATATCGCGAACTAGCTTCTCAATATTAATGCGTAGGACAAGTGTCCCTAGATAGTCCAAATCAAAGTTTGTTTTGTGAAAGGAGCGAATTTCCCGTGTTGCAATCAATGCAGAATCTTTGCTTTCAGGATATATCCAACGATTTTCCCCATTGCCTTCTGCAGCTACATTCATAATCTGCCTTTTCCGTTCAGGGTCCATTCTCAGAATATTGCCGCCCTCATGCTCATTTCCATTGGCATCCATAATTTGAATGGAATACAAATAGGGTTCTTCACCCGAATAGCTAATCAGTCTATCTACCAAGTATTGACTAATGATGAGTCGATCATAATCGGACGGATTTTTTTTAAGTGAAGTTAACCATTCCTGAACCTGCTCCTCTGCTAAAATCCGATAAGAGAGCTGTTGTAATCGCTTGAGCTCCGTTTCAATCGCAGTAGATGATAAATTAAGGACGCGTGAAGATTTATCATAAATTTGCCCATCATAGATCGAGAATACATATTGCTGGATCAGAATTGTAAAGGCTAAAGAAACCGCGATAATCATCGTAATCAAAATCGACAACTTATTTTTAATCTTCATATGCCGATACGTATCAAGGACTGAACGTAATCCCATAGTTGGTCGACTCCCTATTTCGTTTTATCATCGATTATGGCATTCTGAAGGGCAACGGTCAACCGTCAAAAGTAAAATAGACCGCCTCCCTTGGATACCAAGGAATTGCGGTCTTGTTTACATTTTATTCATAGGCTTAGAACAATGCGTTCTCCTTACTAGCCTTCCTCACGGACGTATTCACAATGATAATAATGATGAAATTCAATACGGACTGGTACACGCCAACGGCTGCTGACATTCCAAATTCCTGCATATCAAGGAGGGCACGGAAAGCGTAAGTATCGATGACATCTGTTTTATCGAATAGAATGCCATTCGTACCAATGAGCTGATAGAACATGCCGAAATCGCCTCGCGCGATTTGACTAATTTTCAATAAGAGAAGAACCATGATGGTTGGGACAATAGACGGTATTGTAATATGAATAATACGTTGAAAGACGTTCGCGCCATCGATTTTGGCAGCTTCATACATTTCTGTATCAATGCCAGCGATACTGGCCAAATAAATCACGGTTCCATAACCAACTGTTTTCCAAGCACTGAAGAAAATAAGAATATACGGCCATAGTTTCGGACTGTTATAGAAGTTCAATGGCTCGAAACCCACAGATTTCAGTAATGTATTGACTGCACCAAACTCATAGTTTAATAGATTATAAACGATAGCTCCAGCAACAACCCAAGAGATAAAATAGGGCAGGAATATAACAGACTGCAGAATTTTCTTAAAATACTTCCCAGCTAACTCGAACAGAATAATTGCTATAAAAATTTCCAAAAAGTTATTCACGATGAGAAAAATGAAGTTATACATGATCGTGTTTTTGGTAACAAGCCACGCCTTGCCTGATTCAAAGAAGAAGGAAAAATTATCAAGCCCGACCCACGGGCTTCCGAAAATCCCCTTGGTATACGTATAAGATTTAAAGGCTACAACCAATCCTGCCATAGGTAAATAACTAAATACAAGAAAGAATAGCAAGGCTGGCAAAATCATGATGTACATCGTACGATTTTTGATTATATCTCCCCATAGTCTCTTTGCGATCATCCGAATAACCTCCTAGTAGCCAATAACAAGAGAGACTGCCCGATAATAGGCGCAGTCTCTCTTGCTCCCATGATCTCTCTTTTACTTATTATTTTTCAAAAAATCATCAATTTGTTTTTGTGCTTCCGCTTGAATTTTTTCTAAACCGGCTTCTTTGTACTTCGCGTTTAGCGTTTTGACAGCTTCAGTCGCATCTGCAAGAACACCAAGATTAATTGGATCACGATATTGATCCTTCACGTTTTTAATCGCAGCTAATTCATTCTTGATATTCGTTGTATCTAGTACGAAGTTAAGCAATGGATTCGTTATAGCTGTTTTCGTCCATGTTTCTTTAATTGCAGTGAAGGCAGCTGGTTGATCTGATAATGCTTTGTAGAGACCTGCCGTTCTCCAGCCCCAAGGTGACCCTGAATCCGGCTTGTAGCCTGAATCCGAACCGTTTAGTGCTTGAACTTTTTTATCAGCTGTCAAGTCATAATGCTTACCTTTGATACCGTATGTTGTTAGGTTAAAGTAGTCTTCATTGTTGCGGAATAGATCCAGCATCATTAGCGCCCGCTCCGGATTTTTGGAGTTCGCATTAATCGACATCCCATTGGACGAATAATTGCTCACATACGTTGGTTTACCGTTGTATAGGTCAAACATTTCGGCTTTCCATTCAGGATGTTTCTGGTTGGCTGCTGTAACCGTATTGCTCATATCCAAGGAATTCCCCGCCATAGAGGAGCTTTTACCTGCAAGGAAGGAATCTTTACTTGGCGTTTTATTGACAAGCGCATTTTTGGACCAGAAGCCCCGTTTGCTCCAATCCGCCATCTTCTTCGCGTATTCCAAATATTGCGGCGTCTGTCCAACATCGATGAGTTTACCTGACTTATCTTTCAAATCCAGAGATAGTAAGGTATTGCTTACAGTAACCTTCGTTGACGTTTCCGCACCAATGATCATGTCATACAAGGCATACCCTGCTGCATTCTCGTCAAACGGAACCAAGCTAGGTTCATTTTTGGCAATCGTGTCTAAATATTTCTCGAAATCGTCCACGGTTTTAAGTGGAGCGATCTTGTATTTCTCACGCAGATCTCCCCGCACACCTACTGTAGCCATCGCGAAATCTTTATTGGAACTAGGAATCATGAAAATTTTGTTCTGTACTTTTACTTGGTCCCAAGCTTCCTTCGGAATTTCTTTCATCGTTAGCGGTGCATACTTATTTAACATGTCTGTTGTTAACTCTTTGTAAGAGCCTTTATTGGCAAACTCACTGTATTTGTACCAGTTCGCTGCGTATATCAGATCAAAATCTTCGCCAGTTGCGAACAACAGCGGGTATTTTTGAACATAATCGCCCCAAGATAAAAAGACCGGCTCGACGGTGGCATTAATATCTTTTTTGAGCATTTTGTTGACTTCTTCATAGACAAGACCTAAATCTTTAGGTGCGTCTCCAATCAAATACATTTTTAATTTCACTTCTTTGGAGATGTCAGGCTTGTTGGCTGCTACAGTTGCAGCTGCAGTTGGTTCTGTACTACCTTTTGGCGTTGCTTCAGTAGCGGTTTTGGATGTACAACCTGCAATTAGCATGGAAGCGGTTAAACCTACAGCCATAAGAACTCTTAAATTTTTCATTGATAAATCCTCCCCTTACTCTCATTATACTTGAAGTCATATGATAAACCGGCATCAACCGGATTCACCCTTTTACAGAGCCAATCGTAATTCCTTGAATAAAGTATTTTTGCACAAATGGATACAATAAAATGATAGGACCTGTTGCCACGACAGTCATAGCAAGCTTAAACGATTCCTTCGGTGTATCCATGACGACCGAGCCTTGTGCGGCAACGGAAGAGTTGGAGAACGTAATACTATTTAATATTTTGTACAAGAAATACTGCAGTGGGAACAAATTCTCCTTATTTACAAACAAAGTTGCATGGTACCAGTCATTCCAATAATTCAGCGCAATGAATAGACCAATTGTGGCAAGTGCTGGTTTAAGCAGTGGCAAGATTACAGAAATGAAAATTCGGAAATCGCCTGCTCCATCTATTTTCGCTGATTCACTAATGGCATCTGGGATTGTTGAACTAATGAAGCTTCTTAATATAATGATGTAAAATACATTCAACAACAACGGTACAATCAAGGCAAGAATGGAATCCTTGAAGCCCAAGTATTTGACAATCAAGATATACCAAGGAACTAACCCACCAGAAAACAAAGTGGTGAAAAAGAAGTAGAAGGAAATCACATTGCGATACGTAAAATCTTTCCTTTGCAGCACGTAAGCCGTCATCGCCGAAAGAAACAAGCCAATAATCGTACCTACTATGGTTACCAAAAGCGTAATCTTATACGCATTCAGTATTTGCTTTGGATTCTTAAGTATGAAGGAATACGCTTCTGTCGAAAACATTTGCGGGAACAATCGATAACCATGTTTTACGATCTCTGACTCCTCTGTAAATGATCCCATAATAATCATGATAAATGGGATAGCACACAGGGCAGCGAATGCCATAATCATTAAGTATCCGACGATGTTAAATGTATATTTCTCTATAGTATGTTTACTCTCCATGCAGACCCTCCATCTCTCAGATGTGTTTTAGGATGACCGGTTTCCTACTCTTATCCTAGCTCATGTCACAATTTGTTGTATACTTCACAATCCCTTGAAAACACTCAACATTTTTGAGAAATACAGCTATACAAATTTGTACATCTGTATACTTTTTGCGAATAGACTTACGCAATATTGTGATTATCATTATAATAATGTGTACATGGATCATGTAAAATGAAGGAGCAATGACATTTGAAGAAAATTACAGAAGCTCGCACCTCGAAGAAGTTATATGCCAATATTTTTCTCTCGCTCATCATTTGCATTATTGTAACGATTGTTACGCTGTCTTTCGCTCTGTACGCTAATTTCGAGAAAATCGCTCTCTCTAATATTTATGCTTCCGAGAAAAGCAGCCTTTCACAATCTAGTTATAGTGCCAAATCTATGATTGAAAGTTCGACAAATTATGCCATTCAGATATATGCGGACCCACAGTTCGATAAGCTATTGCACTATACGGCACCTAACACGCTAGACACGACTAATGCGCTCAGTCGATTAAGCACTTATATGAATGTCAGTTATTTCTTTCATTCCATTTACATTTATAGTAAGAACTCCAAAACGGTCTATACCACTTCGCAATCATCTATGAATGCGATTCAAAGCATTGATCATTTCTCAGATCCAGAGGCGGTCAATTTTATTGAAAACTTTTCCTTGTATAAGCGACTTGCTCCAATCCCGCGGACGATCCAGATTGAAACTCCGTTCTTGGGTGTTGAAAAGACCGCGAATGTGTACACGTTCGTATTTTATGATTTACAAGGACCAGCCAAGGATCTAGACAATGTTATTATGCTTAATGTATCTGAGCGTTGGATGAAAGAAGCCATCATGAGCTTGGATACCGACAAAACGGGCTCAACATTTATTATTGATAGTCATGGCAAAGCGGTAACTAGCACAGAAACTATGCCTTTTCTTTCCGATTTAAATGACCGCTCTTACATCCAGAAGGTGTTAACCGCTTCCACCAAGCAATCCTCCGATTATTTCGTAGGAGATGTGGAGGGGAAGAAGTCCCTTGTCGTCTTTTCCAAGCATGATCAATCGGGATGGACGTTCATACGTGTTCTTCCTTACGATACCATCATGGGGAAAATCGAAGTCATGAAGAAGAACGTCCTTGTTGTTTGTTCCATTCTATTATTAGTAGGATTGACAGTCTCCTATGTCATCTCCAAATCCTTACATAAACCAATCGATAAAGTAATTTCCAATATTAATTTTCTGACCAATGAGAAACGAAACAATCAGTTTAAATTGAAACAGGAATTTTTGCGGCGATTGATTTGGGATAGCAGCTCTAAGCGCGTTACCGATATCGAAACCAAACTAAAAGAGTTTGATATCCGTGTTGACCCATATCGTGATTTCATGGTTATCCTGCTCACCATAGATCATTTCGATCAATTTTCCAAACAATACAACTTTGAAGATCGCTCTCTTCTTAAATATGCTACGATGAATATTGCAACTGAGATATTCGGGAGCTATGGCAAATGTGAATGTATTGATATGGATGAGAAAAACGTAGCCGTGCTTCTGAATGGCGATTTTGAAGAGAATCTCCCGCTTCGTGAACTGGCTTTACGTGTGCAAGAATCAATTCAGGCCTATCTAAATCTATCTATGAGCATTGCCATCAGTGAAGTTGGCGATAATGTATTTGAAATTTCCGATCTTTACAAAGAAACCGTACAATTGCTTGATAATAAATTCGTCTTCGGCTACCGTAGTATTCTACAAGCTTCCCATGTTCCGCAACTTTCGCAACTGGCATTTGTTCATCCTGTTGCCCTGGAGAATAACATGCTCGAAACGCTCAAGCTGGGGAAAGCAGATGAGACGAGGAAATGGTTCAATGATATTCTCACTGCAACGGATTATCAATCTTACATTGTCTATACGATGCTTTTCCATCAATTGGCCTATTCGATCTCGACAACTGCCATTAATTTAGAGAAAAGCTCCGGTCTTTCTTTCAACTATGATTTCACGAATTTCGTCCAGCAACTTCATAAGTTGGAGACCTTGCAGGACGTCCGCAATCATTTCAATGAGTTAATTGAATGTATCTGCGCTGGTTTGAAGGACAGAAAGGGTTCCAAGCATGACAACCTTGTCGCTTCCGTGGATAAAATTATTCAACAGCACTATGCGGACCGAGAATTGTCTCTCTTTAAAATAGCCGAACTTATTGATATGTCCCCCGCTTATTTGGGTCGTATATTTAAAAAACTGACAGCACAATCCATTCCTGATTATCTGAATGAATATCGGATAGATCGTGCGAAGGAATTTCTTTCCACAACGCATGACTCCATTGAAGAAATTTCGCAGAAAACTGGGTACAACAACAGTACCTACTTCTATAAAGTGTTTAAAAAGTATACGGGCATTACACCCGCCGAGTATAGGAACGGGACATGAGGAAAAGGGCTTACACAGTGTTTGCTGTGTAAGCCCTTATATCTATCATGACTGGCTATCTATTTATGTCTGAAATGCTCGGATGAGTCTAAGCAATTGATTTGTCGTAAATTGCAGACACGTCCCTGTTGTTCTGACATCCATCGCTTGTTCAAGTGACATGGGTTGATTCACAACTGAAAAGCAAGACGTAATGCCGACACTATGCATGTAAGATGTGTTGACTGGCACGCTGCCTGCCAATACAATCATCGGGATGCTGTGTTCTTGCGCATGATGAGCAAGGCCCGATAAAGCCTTCCCCATTAACGTTTGTTCATCCAATTTGCCTTCTCCTGTGATGATTAAATCAGTTCCCTTCAAAGTCTCTTTGAATTTGTTCGCGTCCAATATAAGTTCGATCCCCGATTCAAGACTTCCATGAAGTAAGCCTGCAAATGCGCCCCCTAATCCTCCTGCGGCCCCTGCCCCGGCAATTTGCTGAATGTCTTTGCCTCTCTCGTTCAGAACAACCTCCGCAAAATGCTTCAAGCCCTGATCAAGTTCTCGAACCATTTGCGAATCGGCACCCTTCTGTGGTCCGAAGACGTATGCGGCGCCATTTTCCCCATAAAGTGGATTGTTCACGTCACAAGCTACTCGAAAGGTACACTGGGCCAAAGTCGGATTCGCTTTACTTTCATCGATGGACCGTATATCTCGTAACCATTTCCCTCCAAACCCAATTTCCTTTCCTTCCCTGTTTAGAAATCGATACCCAAGGGCTTGCAGCATACCTACTCCTGCATCATTCGTTGCGCTCCCGCCAAGTCCAATAATGAAATGAAGACAGCCTCTACCAATCGCATCCGATATAAGTTCACCTACGCCATAAGAGGTGGAAAGCAGCGGATTCCTTTGATCTGTCGGAATTAAGGAAAGGCCGCATGCTTGCGCTACTTCAATGACTGCGGTTTTGCTGTCATCCATAATACCGTACACAGCATTCACCTTTTCTTGCATGGGGCCTGTCACATCAAGGGAGATGAAACTTCCAGCTGTCGCATGAATAAGTGCTTGAACAGTCCCCTCTCCACCATCGGCAAGAGGGAAAGTAACGACTTCAGCATGGGGCACGACATCCCTGACACCAGCAGCTATCGCAAGGCTTCCCTCCACACTCGAAATACTGCCTTTAAATGAATCAGTCGCTATAACGATCTTCATCTTCGTCTCTCCCATGTTTTCCAAACAGATCTCTCCAGATATCTTTCCAGTAATTCCCTCGGTTTTCACTGGCAGTTTGTTCCTCATCTTCTTGCCAAAACAAGAATTGACAAATGAAATCTGAATCCATACCGTTCTCGCCTCCTAGGCACACGACATCCATTTCTCACGGGAACCTTGCATCGTTTACCATGGAACCTTCTGTCCTCCAACCGCATTATTGACATTATTTTCCATATATTTAGCAATTTCCTCCTGAACGTCCTCAATCGTTCTGGCATCATCTTTGAGAAAATAATCCATCCACTGTTTTCCGTAACGAACGTGATTCGACTCATCAGACCAATCTACATCGGCAAACAACTGCGAACGTGCATCTCCTTCTTGCTCGTAATATCTTACCCTTACACTTTTGCGTGGCATAAAATAAACCTCAAGTCCTAATGTCAAATAACAAAGCCGGTGAAGCAACGGCAACCCTTGCGAATTATCAAACAGTACCATATTGACTACCGAAGGCTCGACGCCTAATTCACGCAAGCGAATTGCCCCAAATTCCGCATGCCTGACTTCGTCCCAGAAATGATGTGCGATATCCATGAAATATTGACGAGGGGCATCTAATTTCCATGAATCATATATAATCGTAGCCAGTAAGGCAGCAGCATAAAACTCGTTGAAATAAACTTTAAATTCTCCTATCGACCGATCTCTGAGTGGCAAGTCAAGCTTAGATTGATAACTTCCCAAATCAGCATGAACAATTCGGCCATCAAATACCATTGGTGACGGCCAATCAAACTGGGCCTTCTCTGGGCGTAATGCGCTCACGCTCTTCCCGCTACGAAGTCCTAATCCACTTATGCCACCGGCTTCTTCAATTAGCCCTTCCAAATATTGTGTCCAATGCACTGTATTCACCTGTGAATTCCCGTACTGTTGCTTCTCTAACTCTTGGAGGGAGTGCAGCTCATTCTCCACATCAACTTGTAACCTAAGCAAGATTCGGATCTCCAGTGCATTCGCACTTGCATCTGCTACCTCCAAATGTTCTTTGTACACATGCACGAGATGGCCCAACATCCAAGATAAACCGGCAATAAAACTGTGATCGTCTGGCGCATGAACCAATTCTTTACCAATCCGTGCTAGCCCTGGCTCAATATTGGCATCACGATGACGTCCGCCGCGCAACTCTTCCAAACGCGTACCGAGTTCATTCAGCCGCTCTGCATGAGCATAAAGTTGATAACCGAGTATAATCTTCGTCTCCCAATTCGGCAACTTAAGAAACCACCCGGCAAGTGCTCTGATACAGCTTTGCTCTACATAAGCGTACCGCCTAAATAACTCAACGGATTTGCTAATATCCATCCCCTTTTGTCCCCGACGATCTACATAAGCGCGTAAATTTTCATTCATAAGCAACACTCTCCTTTTCGATCTCATAGAATGATAGCGATTACATTTCAAGGTTCACGCCGATTCATTTGACGGAATGCGGTTGGAGACATTTGAGCTAATTGTTTAAAACTTCTGTAAAAAGTCGGCAACGATTCGTAACCTACCTCAAAGCAAAGTGAAACAATGTTCATATCGGTCTCAGCCAGCAGATTCTTAGCTAAGCTATGCCTAATCTCGTTTAAATATTGGATAGGCGTCTGCTTATAGCGTTCTTTGAATATCGTATTCGAGTAGCGTGCGCTGACTCCAAACTTTTGTGCCAACTGCTCTGCTGTCAGCGACTCGTAATAATGCTTATCTATATAATTTCGAATTTTCTCCGCTCGGAGGCTATTCGCATCTTGCATACAGTCTGACTGTCGTGCTCTGCACAATCCCAATAAGATTTCGCTCAGATGCGTACGCATAGCCCAGTCATGATACAGCCCCTGCTGTCTCTCTTCATAAAGAAGCTTTCGCAGCAGCAATTTGATTTCATTCGCTTGCAGATGAGCAAGTTTGCAACAAAACGAACCTGTAAAACCAATATCCTCCTTGTTTAACGGTGTGAACATGCCGTCCAACATTCCTTCATCAAATGATAAAACCAATAAGGTCATACGTGTATTGGAGGAAACAGCGTGCTTCGAGTACGGAAATATGACAATCGTCGAATGTTCCGATATGTGGTGTGATTCCCCTTCCAGCAGGATGCTGCCTTCCCCGTCAATGACGTACAATAACTGATAATGATGATGAAAATGAACGCGGATATTATAGCTCTCGGTATGCTTACTTTCGTACAAGTGGATACCGTTCACGGTCGCAGCACCTCCAGAATACTCTTACAGCGAAACAGGACGAGGAGCGATTTGCTCGCTCTTCATCCTTATTATAACGAACACCTCCTGATTATACATGCTCTAAATAACGGTTCTTCATCAGTTCCAGCACCTCGTCGCCTGAACGGTCCCATATTGCTTGATTAAAAATTTCCACTTCAATTGGCCCTGCATATCCTGCGGCTTCTACAGCTGCCCTTATTCGGCGCAGCTCGATGACCCCGTCCCCCATCATTCCGCGTCCCAGCAACAAATCTGGTGTGGGGACAATCCAGTCTGATACATGAAAACCTAGGATACGTCCACTTGCTCTTTCCACTTGCTGGTACAGAGCGGGGTCCCACCAAACATGGAACACATCAACTACAACCCCAACTTGTGAGGGAAGAAATTTTTCAGCAAGGGTATTCGCTTGCGCTAATGACACAACGACGGATCGCTCTGCTGCATACATCGGATGAAGTGGTTCAATTCCGAGTTTAACCCCATGCGATTCCGCAAACGGAACGAGTTGTTCCAGTCCTTCAGCAACCCATTGTCTGGCACTGTCAATGTCACGATCCGGTGCTGGTCCGCACACGAGTACCAGCACCTCTGTGCCTAACTCGGCGGCTTCTTCGACCGCACGGCGGTTATCATCAAGCTTAACCTTGCGTTCGGCAGCCGTTGCAGCGGGAAACATGCCGCCACGACAAAGACTCGATACTTGTAAGCCGGCGTCTCGTATGATGCGCTTACTTTCTGCTAAACCGATCTCCGCAACCTTATGGCGCCAAGGAGCAATCCAAGGAATCCCTGCTCTTGCGCTCCCTTCCACAGCCTCTTTCAAACTCCAATTGGACGTTGTGATTTGATTTAAGCTGAGACGTTCCCAATCTCGTAGTAACTGCATGCACCTTATCCTCCTTGAATTCCTGATAATCCCAACGCCAACTTCATTCGCTGAGTCGCCAACTCAGGATCGACCAACAAGCCTGCCTGGTCGGCGAGTGTAAATAGCTTCGAGAGATGTATGATAGAGCGAGACCCTTCTGCTCCGCCGATCATTCTGAAATGGGACTGATGCCCATTTAAATACGCCATAAAAACAATGCCTGTCTTATACGCGTAGGTTGGCTTCTGAAAGATATGGCGAGATAATGGTACCGTCTTAGCAAGTAAGTCGTTATATTTCGCGATATTCCCTTCATCTAATGCATGCATAGCTGAAGCGGCAGCTGGAGCAATCGCATCAAAGATCCCAAGCAATGCATGACTAAAGCCTTGCTCATCGCCTTGAATAAGCGAAGGATAGTTAAAATCGTCCCCCGTGTACATCTTGACACTAGACGGAAGACGCCGTCGCATCGTGATTTCTTGTTCGGCATCCAGCAGGGAAATCTTGATGCCATCGACTTTCTCAGCGTTTGCGTGAATAACACGGAGGCATACCTCCATGGCCTCGTTTACGTTCGCATGCCCCCAATATCCTTTGAGCGCAGGATCAAACATATCTCCCAGCCAATGTAAGATCACAGGCCTCGATACTTGGCGCAAAATATGGCCATACACTTGCTCATAGTCCTCGGGGCCTTTCGCACAACTTGCAAGCGCCCGGCTTGCCATCAGGATAATAGAGCCGCCATGCCCTTCAACAAACTCACATTGTTCTTCGTACGCAGTAATGATGTCCTCAATTGTTACACTAGCACCTGGAACCAAGTGATCCGTTCCCACTCCGCTTGCGACTCGTCCTCCTACCGCCTTCGCCTCGGCTATGGAACGAGCTATCAGCTCTTTGGACCGATCCCAGTTCAAGCCCATCCCTCGTTGTGCGGTATCCATGGCTTCAGCTACGGATAAACCCATTGACCATAAGTACCTACGGTAAGCTAATGTCGCTTCCCAATCTATTTGAGCGTTAGCGAGAGGATCCGTATCCGCATAGGGATCGCAGACGACATGGGCCGCTGAGTAGGCAATCCGGCTATTAAACGTTTTCCCACTCGGCAGCTCGAATGCTCCTGCACGACCTGCCTTATAATCGTAGATGGATCTGTCTTCTCCAATCAATTTCAAGCTAATAGACATAGGCTCCCCCCTCCTACACGTTCAAATCGGGCACATCAACCCAGCGTCGTTCGTTCCATGAGAGCAGTCCCAAATCGGATAATTGCGTTCCTTTTGCCCCTTCGAGCAAATCCCAAGGAAATGGCGTATCCAGCACTATATGCTTAAGGAATAACTCCCACTGTACTTTAAAACCGTTGTCGAACACTTGATTATCTGGTACTTCCATCCATTGCTCTTTGAAATTAAACGGATTCGGGATGTCTGGATTCCAAACAGGTTTACAGGTGTTCACACGATGCTGCGTCTTGCAGTCACGCAAACCTGCAACAGCGCTTCCCTCTGTCCCATCTACCTGAACCGTTAGTAAATCCTCACGATTGACACGCACTGCCCAGGAAGAATTTGCTTGCACGATAATACCGCCCTCAACTTCGAAAGTCGCATACGCAGCATCATCAGCTGTGCAGTCATACTTGTTACCGCTTTCATCAACTCGGTGAGGGATATGCGTATAGCCTAAACAGGATACCGATCGCACTTTGCCAAACAGATTATCGATGACATAACGCCAGTGGGCAAACATGTCGACTATAATTCCGCCACCGTCTTCTTTGCGATAATTCCAAGATGGACGTTGTCCTGGCTGCCAGTCCCCTTCAAAAACCCAATAGCCAAATTCCATCCGAACCGTCAATATCTTTCCGAAAAATCCGGAATCTACCAGTCGCTTAAGCTTCATCAACCCAGGGAGAAACAGCTTGTCTTGCACCACGCCGTTCTTCACACCAGCCTCTTTCGCAAGGCGTGCCAGATCTAGTGACTCGGCAAGACTCGTTCCCGTCGGCTTTTCACAATAGATGTGCTTTCCTGCGAGGATAGCCTTACGAATACTCTCAGCACGGAAACTCGTCATCTGCGAATCAAAATATAGGGTATCCTGCGGGTTTGCAAGGCATGCATCTAAATCTGTCGAGAATCGAGTAATTCCGTGAGCTTCTGCCAACGCTTTCAATTTATTCTCTTGGCGGCCGACCAGTATCGGATCCGGCATAATGACATCCCCATTAGGCAATTTGACACCGCCTTGATTGCGTATTGCTACAATCGAACGGATGAGATGTTGGTTCGTTCCCATTCGTCCTGTAACCCCATTCATGATAATGCCTACTTGATGGATTGCCATAGCTAAATTACCCCTTTCAACTTTTCGTTGGCAGTTCGTTCCTTCCTTCTGCCTCACGTCCTACCTTCATCATACGTTCGTTACCATTTCCTGTCATACGACTTTAAGATGTAAATTCTCAATTTCGGAACTATTATTTGCCCGAGGTTTCACGTTTATCTGCTTCTTCTCCTGCTACTTCACATCCTATGGAAAAAATTCTACTTTTAATTCTTTCGTGGGGTTGGGTGGGGTTGGGTGGGGTTGGGTTATCAATACAATCCCCCCGATTAGAAACCTTAATGGAAAAAGTACAGTTAAATTCGCCATATATCACCTTAAAAGTGGAATAACTGGAAAATATGCAGCTAATTTCACCCATTCCCCTCTGAACTAACGAATACTCGAGAAATACCTACACTTTTTCCATCTAATTGCTATATTCATCAAGATACAGTAAAAATAGATGTACTTTTTCCATTTAAAAAGGCTACTAGACTTTCACTTGCTAAAAAAAGACTTGCGCCACTATCACGCAAGTCCTTGTTGTTATCAATTACTGTAAGTAATACAATTTATAAAGTAATACGGCTGCTTCCGCGCGGGTGGTATTCCCTGTCGGGTGCAGGTTCTGCCCATCCCCCTCAACCAATCCCTGTTGAATCAAGGTTCTTATACTATCCTTCGCATAGCTTGCAATGTTCATGAAGTCAGTGAACTTGTTCATATCAACAGCACTGGTAACTGTCCGATTATTCCCAGCGATTCGAATTGCTCTTTCTACCATAACCATCATATCCTGCCGGGAAATAAAATCCTGCGGATTAAGCTTATTATTTCCTACGCCTGCTGAGATTCCGAGTTGTCTAGCCAATCGAGCTTCTTCGTAATAATAATCCGATGGTTGAACATCGTCAAAATTGCCCTCTACTTCTGCACTCAAACCTAATGTCTCAACTAATAACTTAAGGAAATCTGCTCTCGTAATGTTTGCACTTGGTGTGAATGTGGATTCAGTCGTGCCATTAATTACACCTTTCGAAGCTAAAACCTCAATCTGCTTTTTCGCCCAATGCACACTCTGAATATCATCATACGTAGTTTCCTCATACGTCACGGCATACATACTAAAGTGCGTAGTTGCGAAGGTCACTTCGCCTGTCGCAGCATCATATTTACCCGATGGCACCTTAATGACTTTGCCATCACCATCTACATACCAGATCACGATATGTTCTGGATCCTGAAGCTCCTTCGCCGTTGGTGTATAGGCTACACGAACGGTAACAGGCGCATCTTTATTTTTCCAGGTAACCACTTCCCCATTGATCTTGACAGTCAGTTCAATAATTGGCTTATCCTTCGTTTTCTCTTTTAACTTTGGTGAGAATGAGCTGGTATCCGCCTTGGCAATGGAAAACTCGATTGAAGAGGGATTCGTTCCGATATCCTTCAATTTGAACATATTATCAGGTATGGTAAGCGTTCCAAGCGGAGACTGAATTTCTACTTTCTTATCCGACTCCTGCGCCTTATGCTTCGTAGCGTTGAAAGCTTCCTTTGGCAAACTCACCACATATTCTTTGACGCCTGCTTCAGGTTTAAGAACAACGGTGACAACTTTATTCCCTTTTTGATCCATTGGTGCTTGTCCAAGAGCTGCGGTGTAAGTTGATGCATCTAGTCCTGCTTGAGCGGATTCACCATGTTTAATTGGCTGAACTTCAACTGTTCCTGCCCTTGGTGCTGTAGTTGGCGGGTGATTTCCACCACCGCCACCACCTGGTGGCGAACTAGTAGTTGCTCCCACAGTGACCGCTTTGGTTACATTAGGCGTAAATTTCGTTGCAGCTAGAATGGGCGGTTTCAAAGCCTTTACGCCAACAAGAGTGACATCAGCGGAACCAGTAGCAATGCTTTTGAATTTAAAAGTTAGAATGGGCGTCGAATCTGCAGATACGACACTAGGAGAGGATCTCGTGACGGCCACTTTAGCATGATTGCCCTCCAGATACTCGGCTTGATAGGTAAATTGTTGCGAATTCGCATCGCCATGAATAAAACTCAGCTTTGTTGCATCAAAAGCAACCTCCGCTTCATAGCCTTTAAACAGCTGCTCGCCAGCTCCGGTCATCGTCACAACCACCTCATCTCCACTAACAATGATGGTTCTGTCAAGATGTATATCAAACGATGTTGCAACAACAGCAGCATCGGCTCTTTCGATAGGACTTGATAAACTAATAACTAAGGAGGAAAGCAGTAGTACATGCAACAATTTAGAAAACTTCATCTATATCGCTCCTCTTCATAAATATGGATAAGAAGGCCACTTGCGCAACCTTCCTATCCCCTGTTTGTACGATCAATTATTTGTGAATATATTTCTCTACAACAAATGTTATTTCATAAATATCAATGATACCGTCATTATTGATATCCATTCGTTTAACTTGGTTCCAGTCAGACAGCCCCACATGTTTACCAAACGCTGGAGCCACTTTACCTAAATCGCCAAGGTCATACCCGAGAATGTCATTAAAGTCACCAGTATGACTTGTAATTACCAAGCTCTGGAAGGTACTGAGCGCATCATTCAAGCTAGTAATGGCAGCTGCAACCTGAGAAGTACTGGAAACCTCATCTCGTACTACAGTAGCTGCATGAATGGCAGTCACCAATTGCTCCTTCGTGCCTGCCGGATACTGACCGTTCTCCAGTCCTTCAACGGCTGCGTCATAGACGGCTTGAGCAGATTGAATGGTAGCAATTAAAGCCGTTTTGTCTGATCCAACAGTTATCGACTTGCTTGCTAGTTGAGCCCCGAGAATATCTCCTTGCGCATTGGATAGCTCAATGGCAGTCACAGCGATAGAACCGTTTCCAGAAGCTAGCGGACTCAACGTAATTTTTAAGATTTCAGGTACATCACCTGTGATTGCATTGTGAGCACCGGAATGTAACACAATGAAGCGAACTTTTCCTTGCTCTGGCAAACTTTCCAAGCTTTCAATCGTTGTACCACTTTGAACAGCGGTTGCCGCTTCGAAACGGAACAATGTTTTGTCATAGGTAATCGTAATATCCTGTGCCGTAATATTCTGCGCACCCGCAAGACCATAGAACAGACTAAGTGGAATGGTGGGTTCAACCATACTCACCCCAGTTAAGGTTACCGTGCCGCTCATGGCTCCTGCTTCTGTTGTCACCGACAATGGATTGCTGGTTGGTGACACTTTACCATTGGAATCCTTCGCTACCACTGTAAACACATAATCTCTATGAGGATGCAAACCTGAAATGGTATAAGCGGCATTCGTGATGTCCGATGTGTTCACTTTCGTTCCATTTTGGTATACATCATAGGTGATTACTGCTGCACTCTGATTGGTAGAAGCATGCCAAGTCAAACTTACGGAATTTGCCGTTTTACTGCTCACTTGCAGACCAGTCGGCTTACTTGGAGCTGCTGCGAAAATTTGAGTTTCAATAATACTATTGAAACCAAGTCCATAACCTGCAACCGAATGTCCGTGACATAAGATACGAACATATTTAGCAGTCACAGCATTAAATTTATAGGTTTCTAATCCCTGCGTTGTGCCGCTTGTTACGCCAGATGGATAAACAGTCGTCCAGTTGATGCCATCACTAGATACCGTAATATCAAAGTAGTTTCTCCTTACATGGCCATTAGAGAAAGCTAGCGAAACTGCGTTAATTTCCTTGAGTTCGCCCAGGTCGTACTGAATCCACTGTTCTTTTTCGGCTGACCAACGAGATTCAGGATCCAGATCGCCATCAATCGTATTCATTGCAATATATTTAGGATCCACATCCAAGCTTGCTGTTACTCCAGCAATATATAAGAAAGGAGTATCCAGTACAACACTGCTTTCATTAGAAGGCGTACCTGCACCATTGGCATTGTAAGGCACGATAGTAAAGTAGTACGGTCTTGAGGTTGGCGGCAGATCCACAACATAACCGGAATTCGTCACGTCAAAGGTCGTACCCAGATAATTTCCGCTCGACTTTCCAACCTTAATCTTGTAGGACGTATTTTTAGGATCGGTTGTAAAGTTTACGGTAACCTTGCTTCCATCAGCAATTAAACTCGTAATGACAGGTGTCACAGCATCGGGCGCTTTAGGTGTACCCGATTTCTCATTCGAAATCTCACTTTCGCCTTGTGCAGTGACCGATGAAACAACAACATAGTACGTTGTATCGTTCACAAGGTTTGGAATGATCGGTGTTGTACTGCCTGTCGTAATACTGTTCGTATAAAGACCAGAAGTCGTTCCATACTTGACTTTATACTTCAGTGCACCATCCACCGGTGTAAAGTCAATGCCTAAGCTGCCGTTCCCCACGTTAACAGAATTCAATACTGGTTTATCAGGTAGTGTGTAAGAAGCCAGAAGGCCATCGAATTTCGTACTCGCACCCGTTGCAGTCATTCCCACATATCCTGTTGCAAATGTTGCATCCTGCGCAGTTAGCTCTTTTTTGCCATTCACATACACATTAATGGTACCATTCGTTAGCTCTGCCCGTAATCTATGAGCCTTCGCTTCTACAACAGTATCCTTCCAGCCCCATGGGTTAAAGTAGAAAATAGCTCCAAGTCTAGTCGTTGGTAACGTGAAAGCCTTCTCCGCAATGATGCTGAAGCTGCCATTCACCTTTTTCTTGATGTAGAGCTTATCTTGGGTATACGAAATTTGATAATAGTTGTTGGCGTCTGTGACCCGCGCAAGGATTCCCGCTTCGCCATTGCCAATGGCAGGTGTGCTCATCCAAGCATAATAGTTAATGTTAGCTAATTTCTTCGCTGTATTGTAAGCAATGACAGGCGAAGCACCTCCATTTAACGTAAATATTTTCTCATTCTCGTCATAGTTATGACCGCCAACGACGGAAGAATTCGTGACCGTTTTTTTGTTGAAAGGAATGATGTTGTCATGCGTTACTGACGATACCGCTTGATCAACCACCCAGCCTTTGGCAGTCATATCCCCAACACTGCTGTAATTGAACGTATCATTAAATGTTGTTGCTGTAATATTTCCCGTCGAGAATAGCAGTTCCATTAAGAAAGACCAGACATCATTCGCTAGCGTATACGTATGGGTATCGATCCAGCTTTGACCAAAATACCCATTGACCAATTTAGCATACAGATCATTAGCTGCAACTTTCTGTAATTTCTCGATGTGATTTGCTAAATCTGTGCTTATTGGTGTATGCAAATAACCAAAATGATTTAATAGAACGGTATTGGAAATAGCCGGTTCCAATCCAAGAACGACATAACTCGGCGATTCTCTTGGCCCGCCTTGATCGGCTGATTGGAATTCAAACCCCATTCCGAGCTGACCTTGGAATTCTCCGTCTTCTGCCAAATACGGCCAGTTAAAGGCTTCTTGGGCTGCATGAATTTTCAAAGGATCTTCCAAGAATTCATTTAACGTAACGTTCATAAATGACCATTTGCTTGACTTCAAGGTTGCTTCTACTCTTGCCGCTTTCTCTGTCAGTTTTAAGGCATCCGTCGCAGCTGTAGAGAAATTATTCGTATTTTCGAAGCTAGCTGCAATCGTTGTTAAGCCTTTGCTTTTTAACTCCGCTATAAATGCCTTGTGGTCATACGCAGCAATGATCGGTTTAATATTTTCCAGTCCCAGAGCAAAAGCCGAAGCAAAGAAGCTCGTCAAATGAGGTTCACCAAAGTTACCCGTAACCCCGTTATTGGAATCTCCATTCATCGCTAATCTTCTTGTGGTATGTCCAATATAATTGCCATCTTTATCATAATCGTTTAACATGTACATCTCGGCAATCAGTGCAGCTTTCATAAATGTGATTAAAGTTTCTTTCTCGTTCACGCTCAGTCTGGAAGTAATCCGTGTATCGTTCCAGAGAAGCGCAATCGCATATACAATTGGAGATTGTGAGCGATCATCAAGTCCTGCTTGAAGATTTGGCATTTTGGCAGGCACAGACAAGATTTTTTTGAGTGCGTCCACATATTCATCAATCAGAACAGAATTATTGTTTCCAGCTGCAATAGCCTGGGCTACAACTGCAAATCCTTTAGCGTTCTCAGTCTCAGGAGCACTACCTTGCCCATTGTTCATATTGGCAAATGCAATATTCCGAATATGGAGTAGGGCATCATCCAAATAATGTTGTGACGGCTCTGCGTAAGGGTAAGCGACACTTTGTGCAGCGAATGCTCCTACCACTTCCGCAGTTGTGAAACCAACTGTATCTTTAAGCGCGGAAGCAAGTATTTTGACCTTTTTATTACTTCCAGTAACTGGCTGCTGCAGAATAATATTTAACTGCTTAATCCCAATTTCAACTTTATCGTTAGCACCCAATGCTTGATACGTTAAGCCACCATCGGATGATAGCTGAATGGCATTTTTTAAAGCCACAGCATCTGCCAAATTATTCATAATGGGTTCATCGAAAGCTACTTTAATCGTTTTGTTAAAGTTTACGGTATAAACCGCAGCCAGTTTCGGTGGTTGCACGTCTTCAGAGAAGGAGCTTGATATAAACTCGGCTACTGAATTTCCGCTCCCATCCTTTAATGTAGATGCCGCCACCTTTATTTTGTAGTCTGAACCCGAGAGCTTAGTTGCCAGCGTTACAACGAGTGAATTTCCGTTGATCGCTACGGTATCTCCTTGTGCCAAAGGTACAAATGCCTGATTGCTTTGGCTTATCGTAACAGCTGCTTTAAGTGCAGCAGCATCAGCCACCTTACTAATTAAAGCCTCATTAGCTCGGAGGGTAATCACTTTATTGCTTGCATCCAACGTAACGTTTGGTTCAAAAATGGGAGCCGCTACATCAACCACAATAGGTTGAGTTTCAATAGCCACGCCATTGGCATTACCGAATGTATCCGCTAAAGTTCCCGCCGCTACTTTAATGGATAATGAGGATACTGTAATTTTTTGAGCAAAATTAATTGTCAGCTTCTTATCGCTAATGCTAACGGTATCTCCCCCAGCAAGTGCGGTGAAGTCAGTACCATTGGAAGATGTGCTAATCGCTGTTTTTAAATCTGGAACCTTATTATAAATACTTTCATTGAATGTTACTTCAACTTTTTGGTTATCCGTAACAGCAACACCAGAAATAGCAGGAGCTTTACTGTCATAATCAATTGCAAGCTGTGGATAAATGGTTCCAACAGCCGAGCCTTCTTTCGTTTTAAAGCTTCTTGCTCCTGTCGTCGATGTTGAATCGTTCATAATCATGATACTGGCAACGCCATCTTTCGCTTTCTGCTTACTCAGATAATCCGTGATATCCACTTCGTACCAAGTATCTGTCCGATTGGCACTAATCTCTGCAGTACCGAGCAATTCCCCGTAAGCAGGCTGATTCGCATAGGTCATACCCGTCTCTGTCCAGCTGTCATCTTCTACCGCATAAAATAAAGCAGTGCCAGCTTGTGTTGTCCCATACTGCAGATAGACTCTCAATTTACCGGTATTGAATGTTCCCAAATTTGCGATATCGAACTTCATGAAAGATCTTGCTTTCGCAGCCCCAATCACATTAGCACCTGAAACTTCTCTAATGTACATGAGCGTTTCATTACCGAAATTTTTGTAATAAGGACTGTTTGCACTCACATCAGAAGTCCCAACACCGCCACCTGCATCGACATACGTGTCGGCTGCAACTTTTACAGTTACAAGCGCTGATAATGGCGCAGGAACATTTAGCGTAGTGGTTATCACATCCGTTGCTAGTGGTAAATTACTGGCAAGTGATTTAATCGTATTGCCGAGTACTTTCACCTTGAAGTTGTTACCAATAAGCGTAGAACTGAATTGAATACTGACCGAACTACCTTCTATTGTGACGTTGTCATTTAAGCTTAATGCTTGATACGTATTACCACCGTTGTCAGAGATCTGGAATCCCGTTTTCGGATTGCCTGAATGCCACGCAATGGCTTTGTCGAAGTTTAACTGGATGGTCTTGGCAGTGCCCCCAACGACAGCTGTCAAATAATTAGGAGGCAACATACTAACTTGTCCTATGAGCAAATTCGTGACTACTTCCGTAGAAGCGATATTGTTATAGCTGTCCTTTAACGTACTCGCCAATACTTTGATTCGATTATTCTCTCCGACAAGTCCTGTTTGTAGGTTCACTTTTAAGTAAACATTATCCGTCACAGTAACCGAGTCATTCGCTCCTAACGGATTGTATGTCGTGCCATCTGTCGTGAGTAACACCTTACTTTTCAAACTTCCACCTGAATTATCCAAAATAGCCTCATCATACTTCAGACTAATATTCTTATAATCCGGACTAATTTCAGCAGATTGGTAGATCGGGGCTTCCGCATCTCTGAGGTAGATCAATCCTGGTTGTTTAATAGCCTCCCACGTTCTTTCTTTATTCGTGAAAGCTCGCCATGAAGCAGATGTGCTTACGACGACTAGACTTGCTTTACCATCTAAAGCCTTCTGTTGTTTAATATAATTTGTAATATCTATATCAACAGTTCCGCCTGCTGCAGGTGCTTGCTCCAAATTGAACGTCGTAATTAGTGAACCATAGGCAGGTTGTGTGTTCCAGGTCATGGCTGTCTCTGACCACGTATCATCGGCAACCGCGTAGACATTAATTGCAACAGTGGCAGCGCTAGCGACATAGTTATTAAATAATCGAAGCTTAAATGTTGCTCCATCCAAGTTAGTTGGTAATTGGGATAGATTGAAGCGAAAAAACGGATATTGTGTGTTGTTTTCCCCTGAAGTTCTCAGGTGCAGCTGATTGGCTGTAGGTGCTATATTGTAGTTGACATCTCTCTCAGCTGGAACGCTAGATACATAGGTATCCGCTTCTGGTAAATATTTGGTCTCTGCTGCATCCACCTTATTCAGCGGACTCGTCAGAAAGGTGTTGCAGGTACCCATCAGCAATGTAGCTAAAAGAATCTTGCTTACCATCTGTTTGAATCTCATTTTTGGCATCACTTCACTCCTCAACTTCAAAATATAGGATGTTCATTTCACTCTTCTATCGACGCATTCTCATTGCCAGTTTATAAGAAAGCGCTATCAAGGATGCGAGCTATGCTAACCTCCTATCTTTTCAGCTTAAATTCTTCAACGCCTCATGTATACTTGACTAACTTGTCAAAACTCTGCACTTTTTAACAAAATTCATGTTTCTACGTTTGAAAGTTGTCATAGTCACAGCTTCTCTCCTACACATTTTGGTGAATTCACTTCACTTTTCAGCAAAATGAAATGTCGCTGGTCTATCTTCCTAGTCTTATGCTAGAATGCAAAGTAACAAGATACATCTCAACTTGTCAATGTCATCTAGTTCACTAATTCTTCCCTTTAAGGCGGTGATTGAATGATCTACCGAACGAAACTCCATGCACCTCGTAAAAAGGTTTTTTACCGCTTGTTTACGTCAAATGTTATCATGCTGTTATTTCCTCTCCTTATTGGATGGGGGATGTATACGCAACTTGAGAAGATTATTTATGAGAACGCTTACGAAGCCAACAGTATGCTCATCAGTCAACTCCGTCAAAATGTGGATCATCGCATTACTGAACTCCAGCAATTCGGCTATTTAATTTCCGTAAATCCCAAGATTCAAACCCTATTGGCTGAATTCAAGCCTGATAATCCACATAAAGATTATGTCGCAAGCCAATTGCTTACCGAGCTTCGAAACTATTCCCAGGTCAATAGCATTATTGATGACTTCACAATAAGCAGCGAGCCCTTAAATAGTATTTTCACTACTAATGCGCGCATGGATACACAATTCTACTATGAGCACTATCTCCCCTTTAAAGATCTAACCTATGCGGACTGGATGAAATCCTATGTGAATGGATATAGCTATCAACACTATTTGCCCGCTATCCAAAGCACTTCTGGCCAATTCATGTTAACCTACACATCATCCATACCTCTTGGCGATCGAACCCATTCGCTAGGAAAATTAATCATGACGATGGACCAATCCAAGCTGCTAGACACAGCAGAAATGTCATCCACATCAAACCAAGTGCAGTTCTACATCCTGAATAAGGATAAGCAAATTATTATGCGTACATCAGATACCCCTCTGCAAGATGAGATTTTGAAAACAGTTGCTCTTTCCCCATCCGGTTCGCTCACAACATCTTCCGATAAAGATAGTTGGATGGTTAACTATGAGAACTCTAAGCAAACAGGTTGGACCTTTATCGCTACTGTACCTGAGAAATCCTTCATTGCTCCTGTTTTGCATGTCAAGTATGCTGCTTTGTCAGCTGTTGCTGCGTGCTTATTAATCGGCCTTATTGCTGCTTACATGTTGACGGAAAGAAATTATAGCCCTTTACGTAAATTGATCGGTGTGATCAATCCTAAGACAACGCAAACTTCCCGATCCGGCAAATGGGACGAATGGACAGCGTTGCGTAATTCCATGGAAGAGTCTATGGAAGAGGAACGGCAGTTGCGAGGTCAGCTTCACAAACACTTTCCTACCGTTCAATCCAGCTATATTCACCGGCTCATTCGTGGACGTGTTGAAAGTGAATCTATTCAAGAATCAGCAACCGAAATGATCGGCACCCCTTTTGCTTATGACCATTTCGCTGTATTGCTGATTGAACTAGATGATTGCTCCGAATTTGTCAAAGATAACTCCGAGCGTCAGTGGGCCCACGTAAGGTTCATTATTATGAATATCCTACAAGATTTGATTAAAGAGAGAGGCATGTCGGCTTTCTTTGCCGAAATGGATCGCGAGCAAGTTGGCGTTTTGATCAACCACAGCTTGCAAGAAGAGCAATGGAAGCTGAACATCCTGCCCTGTTTGGAGGAATTAAATGCGATCCTTCAGATTCGGCTCTCGATCTTTGTCACTGTTGCCGTTAGTGATAGTCGCCCCTCTCCATCGCAGATTGGCGAATGTTATGCAGAGGCATTAAGATCGATGGAGCATAAATGGCTCAAGGGTGAACATTCAGTCATATGCTACAGCGATCTGGGCGAAGAAGAGAAAACCTACTTTTATCCCGTTGATACCGAAAGCCAAATCATTAATTTAGTCAAGCATGGCGAATTAGATCAGGTAATTAAACTCCTAGATCAGGTATACACGATGAATTTCGATCGAGGCGCTATTGCCCCAGAGTTAGGAAAATGGCTCATGTATAACATTGTGAGTACACTCTTAAAATGTTTACAGCTTCTCAATCTAACGTATCGTGAGGTATTCGTACAGGAAGACGATCCTGATAAACGATTAGCTGCTTGTGATACGTCCATTGAAATGTATCAAGAGATCAAGCTGATGTATACCACACTATGCACATTTGTGAATGAAGATCGTTCTGATCATAATCAAGAGCTTATGAGCAAAATGGTTGCCTACCTTGAAACTAGCGTATACGATGCCAATCTAGGGCTAGAGGGTGTCGCTGACCATTTTGCACTTTCCCCCAAATATGTATCTAGATTCTTTAAACTGCATACGGGTGAGACGATCACGGACTATATTGCAAAGATGAGGGTTGAAGAGGCTAAGAAATTACTTACAGAGACGGAAATGACTGTTCTGGACATTTCTCAAAAGCTTGGTTACTCAACTGACATTGGATTACAGCGCATATTTAAGAAACATACTGGATTGACACCTGGTAAATATCGGATTGGAAACAAATAATACCAGAGGGCTGCATTTCGCATGCAGCACCTCTGGTTTTTCTCTTCTTCCTATCCAAACAAGGAAACTTGCAGGGGTTAGATACCATTTGATAGTCCCAAAAGTGGCATTCCGCAGGCAATTGGGTAGATATACGGTAGGCTAGCAGCTACCCCCCTTCTATAATCAAATTAAACACATAGAAAGGGTGATCATCCCCATGCACAGCAATTCGAGCAGCACAACAGCCGCTGCGAGATCCATCGATGCATCTGCAGTCAAGAAAAAGTCGGGTTACTTGTATAGACTCAAGAAGGATCTAGTTAGAAATAAACTCATCTATCTCATCCTTCTACCCGTTGTCGCGTATTATGTTATTTTTCATTATGTACCGATGTACGGGGCGCAAATTGCGTTCAAGCAATTTTCACCAGCAAAAGGTATACTAGCCAGTGAGTGGGTCGGCTTCATCCACTTCAAGCAATTTTTTAGTTCATTTTACTTCTGGCGTGTTCTAAAGAATACGTTACTAATCAGTTTCTATGAACTTATTTTTGGTTTTCCAGCTCCTATTTTGTTAGCCTTGTTATTAAACGAAGTGCGCGTGCGTTTCTTCAAGAGAGCCGTGCAAACCATTACTTATATTCCACATTTCATCTCTGTAGTCATTGTGGTTGGGATGACAGTGGATTTCTTCTCGCTTAACGGTTTGGTCAATCAACTGCTTGGCATGTTCGGTGTAGAGCCGCTCAAATTTTTCAACAGTTCTGATTACTTTCGTTTCCTCTTCGTAGGCTCCGGGATTTGGCAAGGTGTAGGCTGGGGATCTATTATTTATCTGGCTGCGATTGCCGGTATTGATCCTTCACTCTATGAAGCTGCTCGCGTAGATGGTGCGAATCGCTTCAAACAAATTAGACATATTACCCTGCCAGGTATCGCACCGACCATCATCATCTTATTCATTCTTACGATTGGGCATTTCATGAGCGTAGGTGCAGAGAAAATCATTCTACTCTACAACCCTGCGATGTATGAAACAGCCGATACAATTTCCACATTTGTTTATCGCAAAGGGTTATTAGAATCCAACTACAGCTTCAGTGCAGCCGTAGGACTCTTCAATTCCGTCATTAATTTCATCTTATTAATTATTACGAATCGACTCAGTAGTTCCTTAACGGATACGAAACTGTGGTAGGAGGCTCATCATGAAAGAACGTAAAACGATTGGCGATATTAGCTTTGATTTATCCACATATCTCATACTCTCTATCTTGTGCATCGTAACTTTGTATCCATTCATTTATATTGTTATGGCCTCATTCAGTGATCCTGCACAGTTTGCACAGCAGCGAGGCCTCATGTTCTGGCCTACAGGGTTTTCACTAGAGGGATACCGACTTGTTTTCAATAATCCAATGATTGGTATTGGTTACTTAAACACCATTTTCTACGTCGTCATTGGGACTGTGCTCAACATCTTCTTTACTAGTTTAGGTGCCTACGCGTTGTCTCGTAAGAATGTCATGCTCCGTGATCCCATCATGATGATTATCGTATTTACGATGTTTTTCGGTGGCGGACTTATCCCTACTTATCTACTGGTGAATGGACTCGGCTTATATGATACACGTTGGGCACTTATTCTACCTGGACTAGTGGGAACCTTTAACCTCATCATCATGCGTACGTCATTTCAAGCGATACCGGATAGTTTAGAGGAATCAGCTAGAATTGATGGAGCGAATGATCTTACCATTTTATTTCGCATCATCCTGCCTCTATCCATGCCCGTCATCTCTGTTATGATTTTATTCTACGGTGTTGGACATTGGAATGCTTACTTCAATGCACTAATCTATCTGCGTGATCGTGACCTGTATCCGTTGCAGATGATTTTGAGAGAGATCCTAATCATCAATAGCACAGATAGCATGACGACGAATATGACGACAGACGATCGTGCATTCGTTGCCAGCACCATTAAATATGCGGCAATTATTGTAACAACTACGCCTATTCTCATCATATATCCATTTCTCCAGAAGTACTTTGTCAAAGGGGTTATGATTGGAGCAATCAAAGGGTAATATGCTGTACAAGTTGAGCTGTATACCGATTGATGGTCGCGAAAAGCAGAGATCTGATAGTACAAATCCCAAATGGATGGTATTCAAAAAGCCAGAAGTTCACTATATTTGCGTTGAAGGTTATACAACCTACAAATAAGCCTAAGGGGATGAACAAGAAATGAAAGTAACCTTAAAAAATGTTGTAATCGGTTCCACATCTGTCATTCTAATTGCCGCCATGTTGAGTGCTTGCAGCAGCACAACGACACCAGAAAGTAGTTCAGCAGCATCGGCAGCTGCAACAACAAAACCTTTAACTAATCTTACCTACTTCTTAGAAATGAACAACAACGCAGCTCCTGTCTCCAAAAACTACAATGATAGAGAAGTCTACAAAGAACTAGAAAAGCGTACAGGTGTGAAAGTGGAATATACGCACCCACCGATCGGGCCAGAGCAAGTCAAACAAGCGCTGAATCTAATGGTTGCTTCCAATAACTTGACAGATGTCATCGACTTTAACTGGTTGTCTTACCCAGGTGGACCTGAGAAAGCGATTAATGACGGTGTCATTATCGACCTCAAGGATTTAATTGACAAGTATGCGCCGAATCTAAGCAAAATCCTGAAGGAAAATCCGGAAGTGAAGAAGCAAATTTCCACAGATAGCGGTAAAATTTATTCCTTCCCAGATCTCAATTTGAAAAATGAACAGTTAACGTACACCGGACCTGTGATCCGTCAGGACTGGTTGGAGAAGTTAGGTTTAACCGCACCGACAACCGTTGATGAATGGTATACCGTATTGAAAGCATTTAAAGAGAAAGATCCGAATGGTAACGGCAAAGCTGATGAAATCCCTTTCCATATCAACACTGATTTCTGGCTAAGAGATTCCAGTTTCCTTGTCGGTGCTTGGGGTATTGGCTTCGAGTTCTATCAAGATAATGGTGTTGTGAAATACGGCGTTACCCAGCCTGAGTTCAAAGAGTATGTGAAAACGATGCAGAAATGGTACAAAGAAGGCCTCCTGGATCCCGAATATGCGACGAACGATGAGAAGCTGTTTGATGCGAAAGTAACGGGTGAGCGCATTGGTTCGAGTATTGTCCTAGCCGGCGGAGGGGTAGGCAAATTCAATCAATTGATGAAAGATAAGAATCCTAAATTCGTGTTACAAGGCGTCACGTATCCAACTCTTAAGAAAGGTGATCGTGCCGAAATTGGCCAAAAAGTTAATTATTTCACTGGCCTTGGCGCAGCCATTACCAAAGCGAACAAAAACCCAATCGAAACCGTGAAGTATCTTGATTATCGCTATGGGGAAGAAGGTAATCTTCTCTTTAACTTTGGTATTGAAGGCGTTTCCTACACGATGGAGAATGGATATCCTAAATACACCGATCTCATCATGAAAAACCCGCAGGGATTACCGATGGCACAAGCATTATCGAAATATGCCGGCAGCTCTCCTAAATTAATTGATGTGCGCTATAACGAGCAATACAGTTGGACTACACCTGTTCTGAAGCAATCCGTCAAGAACTGGAGTGATGCCATCAACAAGAAGAAAATGCCGCCAGTTACGCCATCGCCGGAAGAAAGTGCTAAATTTGCTTCCATTATGAGCGATGTGAATACCTATGTAGGCGAAATGTTTAACAAGTTCGTAATGAATGCAGAACCCATTGAAAATTATGATACTTTTATTAAGAAGCTTAAATCCTTAAACATCGATGAGGCTATCAAAATTCAACAAGCTGCTTTGGATCGTTATAATAAACGATAAGAATAACTAGTAAGAATAAGCAGAACAAATAAACAGTACAAATAAAACCATCCAGGCTTTGATCAGCAGTTGTGCTGCAAAGCGCTGGATGGTTTTTTTAGAAAGATGACTACTATAATAACGCTCTTAGCTTCGCTATCGCCTCTACGAAATAATAGTCGCCATAGATCAAAGCACCGTTCTCGACTGCTGTGCGTGGATTGTTGCCTGGATGAAACGCTGCTGTTGCACTCGTTAAGATACATTCATCGGATAAATCCCAAATGGCACATTTCTCATCAAGCGCCTTAAGAATGCGAATTGCTGATTGTAAATACAGATCCTTCTCTGCCTCAGGAACAGCTTTTGCAATTTCAATTAATCCGCAGGCGGTAATGGCACCAGCTGAACTATCTAACAATGTTGCATCAGGAGGTTGTCTATAATCGCAAGGCGGTACATAATCCGTAAGCGGTAAACACGTTAATACATAATGTGCGATCCGTTTCGCAGCTTGCAGATACGCTGTTTTCCCTGTCCAATTATATGTTTGCGCGAAGCCATAAATGGCCCAGCTTTGCCCTCTTGACCAAGAAGAACCACTTGCATAACCTTGTCCTCTTGGGATTTCAACCACTTCACCTGTATCCTTATCGAAGCTAACTATATGGTTGACGGAACCATCTTCTCGAATGAACGTTGCCAACGTCTTGTCTGCATGTTGGATTCCGATGTGTTTGAAGCGGTCATCATTGCT
The DNA here is from genome assembly GCF_013204845.1 of Paenibacillus qinlingensis. GTDB lineage: Bacteria > Bacillota > Bacilli > Paenibacillales > NBRC-103111 > Paenibacillus_E > Paenibacillus_E qinlingensis. The sequence continues at coordinate 51,990 of NZ_JABMKY010000020.1, read as the reverse complement.
TTGTTCACTCGCCCAGAATAGCAATGGGATATTCATCATGCAATCAATAATCGCCCAGCCTTCATTCCCACTTCCGTTCCATGCACGAATATAGCCACCGGCAAAATTGTAACGAGCAGATAACACATTCGCTGCCAGCATTGCCCGTTGTCTTGCACCTTCATCTTTAGTTAGTTCATGATTCAACACCGAGGTTAATAGCCACATAAAGCCGACATCATGATGCAATTTATCATAACTATGCAGAACGGCATCCATCTTCGTTTCAATACTTTGGGCATACACTTTATAGGTTTCATTACTTGGATCATCCTTGTATAGCTGCCACAGAATCCCTGCCCAGAATGAATTGGTCCACCAGGAAAGATCATCATGCCAATCGTCATAGACACCATTTATCGTTGTGTGCGGGAATCCATCTTGAATACGTAGTGAAGTCTTAGAAATCTTCGCGCCAATTCGCTCCCATGTTCCCTGAATAAATGCTTTATTTTCCTGTAAAATCGCTTTCAACTTACACGCCTCCTCGAAATTAGCTTGGATAATTTCAGCTCCAATGAGCTAAGTATAGCGGGATTTCAGTGTCACAACCTATAGTAGACCTTGCGAGAAACATTGCATAACTTGCTTTTTATCCTTGATTTTTATGATATAGTAAAGGAAACATGTCAAGCTTAAAGAGGGATACGATGAACGAAAAACTCACCTCATTTTGGCTCAAAAATGGTGCCTTTAGCTACACACATTCCATTACACAAAATCCACATGATGAGCAGCATCGCTCTTATATGTTGGATTGCTATGAAATTTATTATCTTATTTCTGGCAGTGTCAATTATCAAGTAGAGGATCAGACATATTCCTTGAGTCCAGGTGATTTATTAATCATCACGAATAAGGAAATGCATCGCCCCTACTTCACTTCGGATTCCAGCTATGAGCGAATTATCATTTTCTTCACGCCTGAATTTTGTCAGCATTATCACCATGAGAGCTACCCGATTCTGCACTATTTTGAACGCAAAAAGCCCGGAAGCTCCAACCGCATTCCAAGCAAGTTGGTTGAGCAACTAGGCGGATATTTCACAGATATGGAAGAACATCACCGTAGCAATCAGCCTGCTAGTCAGGTACTGATCGAATTGACGTTTATCCGTCTTCTCATTCATCTCAATGACATTATTGCCACACATCTCCACACCTCCCAGCTTGAGGGCGAGTATAATGCGAAGATTGAGCACATTGTCACGTACATTCATAACAATCTTTATCATGAACTAACGCTTCAGCATATTGAAGATACGTTCTTTATCAATCGGTACTACTTCTCTCATCTCTTTAAGAAAGTAACGGGGTATAGCTTCAAACAATACGTGATTCATAAACGGATCGCCAAAGCCATCGAATTGCTGAAGCTGTCCGTCCCTCCCACCGAAGTATGTAAAATGACAGGATTTGAGGACTACTCGAACTTCTATAAAGCATTCAAACGGATTACGGGTGTATCCCCTGCTGGATATTCGTAGCTTATTGGCGATTATCCCCGATAGCTGCGTGGTGAGACTCCCATATAAGTCGTAAATGCCCGTGTAAAGGCATACAACTCGGAATAACCCAATGAATAAGCGATTTCTGTGACCGATAACGATGTGGTTTTGAGTAGTTCAGCGCCCTTATCCAAGCGCTTTTGGGCTAAGTATCGCTGCGGTGAAGTACCATACTTCTTCAGAAATGCCGCATACACATGGGACCGATGGTAGCCAAAATGATTGGCAGCATCCTCGACGCGAATATGCTCGGTATAATGCAAATCGAAGAAATCTTTCACCTGTGCGAGCCAGTTTTCTTTTTCTTTGGCGGCTGAACGGTTCGCTTGCAGGTTCATTTTATAAAAAAGATCACTGAGTGCCCGCTGCTCAAGAAACATATTCTTCTTCGTCCCCGAAATGGCACCTATCACGCTTCGCAGCGCTTCACCAACTTCGTTATTAACGATGCCTTGTAACCAATACTTATGTGGCGTTAGTCCAAATTCCGCTGTTAATAGCGGTAATTGCTTGCCTTCCATCGCTAACCAAATCATTTTCAAAGGTGACGTACTACTTTCTGTTTGCATCGTTTCATAAACATACGGCCTTCCGGGAAATAGGCAAAATAAATCCCCCTCGCTTAATTCAATGGTATGGTCAAGCGAAGTCACCCTAACCTTGCCTTGCACAATCCAATGAAAGCTCGTCTGCTCTATCACTTTGGGGCCAATATGGTATGTGGGCTTGGCTATGTTCTGACCTGCACGTACGATCCAACAGCCGCTTGCGGTTTGAAAGGACCCGGGAATAGCGAACCACACATCGGCAAACTCCATCTCAAATTCTTGCATAGCGAACCTCCTCTAGCCCATCTTCCTCATTACCTAATTTTACGAAAAAGTAGACATAATGACAACTTTCTAACATTCTATCATGTTATTTTCCCCCTCTTATTTCTATACTGAACCTAGCATGCAAGAAGAATAAGAAAGGCGGAACACCACCTTGAAGAAACCGAATATTCTACTCATTACAAGTGATCAGCAGCATTGGAACACGATTGGCGCTTTTAATCCTGAGTTATCTACGCCAAATCTAGATCGGCTCGTTCAAGAAGGAACGACATTTACACGGGCATATTGCCCCAATCCAACATGTACACCAACTAGGTCCTCCATTATTACCGGGCAATATCCTAGTCAACATGGTGCGTGGACGCTCGGTACGAAGCTTCTGGAAGATCGCCATACCGTGGGCGAAGATTTTAAAAAAGCGGATTATCGCACAGCTCTGATCGGTAAAGCACATTTCCAGCCGCTAAAAGGGACAGAGGAGTATCCCTCACTTGAAGCTTATCCCCTTCTACAGGACCTGGATTACTGGAAAGCATTTGACCAACCCTTCTATGGCTTTGACCATGTTGAGTTAGCACGCAATCATACGAATGAAGCTCATGTGGGACAACATTATGCGCTATGGATGGAAGAGAAAGGGCTCACCAACTGGCGGGATTATTTCTTAGCTCCGACGGGGACAATGGATCCTAATCAGCTGCATCACTGGGCTATTCCAGAGGAGTTTCACTATAATACGTGGATTGCAGAAAGAACGAATGCTCTGCTTGAGCAGTATAAGGAGTCCGATGATGGCTTCTTCCTATGGTCCAGCTTCTTTGATCCGCATCCAGACTATCTAGTTCCTTCGCCGTGGGACACGATGTATGATCCGGACAAGTTGACCATTCCAACCGTCACTCCTGGTGAACATGCGAAGAATCCACCACACTTTCAGCTCACACAAGAGGAGAATCCCGACTTCTCCTATCTCAAAGAAAGCGGTTATGGCATCCATGGCTATCACTCGCATTCCCATCTGCCTGAAAGTGAACGCAAACAACTCGTGGCCACCTATTACGGCATGATCAGCTGTATGGACGCTCACATTGGCCGAATCTTGGATCGATTGGACGAGCTTGGGCTTGCCGAGAATACGATCGTCGTATTTACCACGGATCATGGTCATTTCTTCGGGCAGCATGGCCTTCAGTATAAAGGCGGGTTCCATTATGAGGATCTGATTAAGCTCCCCTTCATCGTTCGTTACCCTGGTCAAGTTCCAGCGGGCAAAACGTCGAATGCAATCCAATCGCTCGTTGATCTTGCGCCTACTTTCCTCTCCTTGGCTGGTCTTCCGATACCTTGCTTCATGACAGGCGTCGACCAAAGCAGCGTGTGGACAGGTCAAACAGAACGTGCGCGCGACCATGCGATTTGCGAGTTCCGTCACGAGAAGACGACTATTCACCAGAAAACATATGTGGATGAACGGTATAAGCTTACCGTCTATTATAATCAAACGTATGGCGAGCTCTTTGACCTTCAAGAGGATCCAGGTGAGATTCGTAATTTGTGGGATGAGTCCGATTATCAAGATTTGAAGGCTCGCCTGCTGCTGTCCTATATTTGGGCGGAGTTGGGGAAAGAACCGTTAGCGATGCCACGGATTTGGCATGCCTAAGGAGTAGTACATTTAAGGCGGTGAGCATGCAATAATCGGCGTCTCACGATTCTTTTCCACGCTTGCTGCTGCCTTCTCATCCTGAGCGTGCAGTTTTCACCCTCTCACGCAAAAAAAGCTCCCAGCATACAATCGCTGGGAGCTTCTATCTCTTACAAAACCGTTTGAAAACCTGTCTTATCGGCATGTTTGTATTTAATACCTGAATCACGCGTCGATATGACCATCATATCACGCCAAATCAGCAGATCCGTCACTTCAGCTTGTGCGTTTAAAGCATGCAACATGACGTTCCCTCTGATCTCACTCAACTTATATAGCCCTGTATTGGCACACACATAGACTTCGCCGCGATGCGTAACCAAACGATTCAAGAACATCCCATCGAACCGATGCTGATTGAATCCACCGTTCTTATTGCCTACAACTAACCCCCCACGCTCCGTCGTCCCGACGAGCATCGTGTTGAACACTGCTAAACTGGTCACCGCCTGATTAAGCGGCATACTGCACCATTCGCCAGTAAATAAATCGTAGAAGGCAACACCATCCTCATAGCCTAGGAATATAAAGTGGGGTGTCACCAGCAAATCATAGGTTTTCTTCCCTCGGTAGGCCAGCGGCAGCCATTCATCATCATTTCCACAGAGCAAGCCGTTCTCCGTGAGAACAAATCGATCACCCCAGCCAATCGCCGCATAACAGGGATCCGTGACGCTCGTTTGCTGCCAGATCTCTTCTTCTAAATGATACAATCCATGGCTCGTAGAAGCGAATAGCTGCGTCTCCACCCAATCTAATCGGTACACATGAACCTGTGCTGGCAAACCTTCTGATGCGCTCTCCCAGGAACGTAACGGCGAGAATTGGACCACCCCGTGCCCTTCCGTTCCCGCATACAACACCCCTTCTCTGGATGCTGTCAACGTAGTAAATTTTAGGGACAGCAAGTCATTGGTAGATTGCCACGTCGAATTTATTTCCATGAAGTCCGTCCTCTCTGCAGCAGGTACAACTGCGACTTTCCAAATACACATCTTTCACCAGTCTAAGATAATCGAGCGATTGTTCCATTGTGAACTGATTCGTCTCGATGCGATGCTGCTTACCGCTCATCAGATTGACGACTTGCAGCTGCACTGGCTTCCCTCCAAACGCTTTGTTACAAAAAACAACCGACATATGTGCAAACAGGGCAAGCGAAGCCGCACTGTCCTCCATGACAAATTTATGAATTACAATGGATTCTTCTGAAGATTCCATAGCCTGAACGATCATAGATAATCCCAAATCTAGCTCATCAACCCATACGTCCATGCTTTCAAATAAAAGAAGTGGCCACTCGATCCGGCTTTTTTTCGTCAGAATGTGATACAACTGATCAAGGACGCGATGTCTAACCTCGCCATAAAAGGTATCACTCCCGAATTTTTGCACTTTATTCGTCCATTTTTTCTCAAATTCACTCTTTAACACCTGGTGTGTACGAGCAGCAGGTGGTAATGTATACCATGCATTGATCGCGTGATACGCTGCGAATTGGGTAAGTTGCTGCCAATTCAGATCCTGCGAATCTGTCCCACGATCTTCATGAGTAAGGGTATGCAGCCAGCGTTCTAATTGAAAATCTGCTATAACCTGCAAGGTCCCGACGCCAATACCATTCTCGCTATGTTCCATATCGACTAGCCCCCTCATGATGCCGTTCATTCTCGTCACCTATTGATAATCATTTTCATTTAGTCCTCTACAACGAATGATAATGGTTCTCACTGTCAATGTCAAGATAAAGGGAAACATTTAGGAGCCTTTTGACAATATGTCAGAAAACGACACCGACTTTCGAGCGACATTGCATCCTAAATACGTTAATCTATGAAAAATGATTCATAGGAGGGGTACTAGGATGCAAAACTTACAAATCTGCGGATTGGGTTTTATCGTGCTATGTATTATGTACTATCTCGTCATTGATGTTTTCGAGAAGAGTAAGCGCCTCAGACAGACGGCTTCCAACCTGCAAGAGCCACTGACCGCAGCGATTCCTCCTATCACCATCAAAGTGGTTCCTCCTATTCAGGAAGGTGTATATCCCATGTATATCGACTGCAGTCGCAGCGAACAATTTATCCCGCCACACTCGAATAACGCCTTAACCCCTGTGACCATATAAAATAAGCCCCCATGACGACCACCAAGGTTACGGCTGGAACGCCCCAAGCGGCCCAGCCGTATTGCTCTGGTCGCAATACATACGCCGCTGGATAGAAGCTGGCCAATGAGTATGGGATGACGTAAGTTAACAATCCACGTAGAACGGGATGAAAGATTTGCATAGGGTACCTAGTGAAATCATATAACCAAGTTATTGGATAAATCAGAGATCGAATCTCTTGAAACCAGAACGTTAATACACTAATCGTTAGTAGAATCGAGAATTGAATAAGAGCACTACATAGCAAAGCAATCACGACATAAAGCACGCTTAAGAACGTCCAACTCATATCCAAATGGGACCCCGCATACCCCATAATAGCAATACCTGTAATCAACTGGCCGACGCCATTCAATTCTTGCGAGAAGCCTATGGTTTGAAAAAGCACACCAACTGGCCGCACCATCATCATATCCATCCGTCCATTCCGAATGTTGCCTGTTAGCATGAAAGGCGCATTGAAAAAAGTTTGATTCAGTGCTCGGCCCGTGGCCGCAAGTCCGAACATAAAGACTAACTCGTTGTAGTCCCAACCTGCCAACATCGGAATGCGTTTGAAAATGACCGTCAAAAAAATCAACGTACTCCCCTGCGCAACGATCCCCGCAATGATCGCAATAATCGTATCCGCACGATATTCAACCAACGTTTTGACATACACTTTTAGAAATTGACCATACATCCCAATCAGATAGGCTACCTGCCCCATAAAACTTCTCTTTGGTGCTAACATCCTCTCACCCCCCGTTAATTGCTAGTCGTTTCGCTGCTTTCATCCACAACAATCGACTAATAACAATCATAACAAGCGCCCACGCAAGCTGCTCCAATAGCGCATAGCCCATATGCGCACCCGTTAACTTGCCTGTATAAATTGATAATGGGATATAGGCCATTGCTTGGAAAGGTAAATAGGTCAGAACGGTCTGTAAGCTGCTAGGAAAAAAATCGAATGGGATCAACGTTCCTGCGAAAATATCCATCATCGCTCGTTTCGCCAACTGTACCCCGAACGTATTCGTCGTCATGAACGAAATCATCATAATAATGGAGTTAATGCTGAACGCCACTAGGAAACCGATGATAAGACTTAACAGAAAAGCAGCTCCAGCCCCCAAGCTTGGTGGTGATTGAATGCCAAGTCCGAAGATCAGCAGCAGCAGAGCAGGAATATTCACCCATAACATTTCCACAGCAAAAAATCCTGCGGCTTCTACAAATCGCTGTACTTGGAAGTCCACCGGTCGGATCAGATCCAGTGCAATGTCCCCCGAGCGGACACGTAACGCCATGGCATAGGTAGGCGCACGCTCAGCAGGTGACCAGCGGGCAAAATTAATCGTTTGACCTACCATAACATAGGTAATTAATTGCTCCCAAGGCAATACCTGCCCGCTCCCATACATATAAATCGCTTTCCACAGCATGTAATAGAGCACACAGAACATAAGTGTTGACACAAGTGTCATCATAAAATCAAATCTAAACTGCATGCGCTGGCGAACCGCAATTCGTGACATTCCGCCTAGTCGTTGGAGAGTATTCATGAGGGGATAACCACACCTTCCAACTCGTGTTGCCGCTCCTGCGGCGAATCGGAAAGTCCTTCGCGATAAATCCGAGATATTAAAGCGTCGATGTTCTCATCTTGCATGGTCAAATCACGCGGCTGAGTCTTCTCTAACAGATGCTTAAGTAATATGGACGTATCGATGTGATGCTGATCATAGGAAATTTTGAGCATCCGCTCTTCAACCAACGTGTGCACATTGAAGCCCATGAATAGCGAAGCAGCTGCTTCGGCGAGCTTTGTGTCCTCGAAGGTTGCTTTAATTTGACGCTCCGTCGCATAATGATCGCGAATATGCTGCAAGCTGCCATCATATATGAGGCGGCCTTTATCAATAATCATCGTCCGGTGACACAACCTTTCGATATCATGCATGTCATGTGTTGTCAGCAGTAGTGTGACACCTTTTTCCCGATTAATCTTCTCGATAAAAGCGCGAATTCGCTCCTTCGCCACAACATCCAGCCCAATGGTAGGCTCATCCAGAAAGAGAATATCCGGCTCGTGAAGCAAGGAAGCAAGAATTTCGCAACGCATCCGCTGACCAAGCGAAAGCGTTCTCACTTGACGATTAAGAAGATGCTCAACCTCCAGAACCTCTGCAAATTCACGTAAATTTCTGTGATATTGCTCCCACGAGATGCTATACATATACCGTAATAAATCATACGAATCCTTCACAGGCAAATCGAACAGCAACTGGCTCCGTTGTCCAAATACGACACCTATTTGATAAGAGCTCAGCTTTCTGCTTTTATGCGGGATCAAGCCCGCCACCTCAATACTTCCACCGCTCGGCTCCAGGATACCGGTCAGCATCTTGATCGTTGTCGATTTACCCGCTCCATTCGGTCCCAAATAGGCAACGCTCTCTCCTTTTTCAATGGAAAAAGAAATATCCTCGACCGCGACCATCTCTCGCTTCTCTGGCTTAATCAAGCTCCGAATTGTGGCAAATCGCCCTGTTCGTCTCACATCGGTTTCAAATGTTTTCCGTAAATGCTTAACCTCAATTAATGACAATGCGCTCTCCCCTTTGATTGCGATAGTCCGAACTGAATCTTATCCATTATACCAGTGTTCCAAATGAAGGAAACTACTTTTTGACAATCGCAGTACAAAAAAACATAGCTCATCATCCTGAGATGACGAACTATGTTAACTTGCCTAGTATAACGGATATTTCACGCGTAAATCTTCACGGAACAAGACACTGGAATCATTGCGGATATAGTGGCACACGTACGAGCGGCGCCAGCGATCCTTGCTGCGATTTTTATAGGACGAGTGAATGAGTAGCTCATGAAAAAATAAAATGTCTCCTTTTTCCATAATAACTGGAATCTCTCGACTCAAGTCTGCACCTTCCGTTTCATCTGTCCAGCTTTCATGTTCTTCCAGATTCGTTACTTTTCCATGTGGTAACAGGCCCAACTTATGCGTACCAGGGATAACCCACAAACAGCCGTTTTCTTCATCCACGACTTCCTCCAAAGCAATCCAAGCAGCAATCATCGACTTCGGGTCGTCCTTGATATAGTAGTAGTCCTGATGTGGCGCTTGCCCTGGTGAGCCTGGCTCCTTATAGAAGTACATACTTTGCACACAAACGGCCTCGTCACCCATCATTTGAGCAAGTGCTCCGCGCACGATAGGGAGCTTCATAATTTGCTGTGAAAAACCGTCATGTTTATGCGGATTAAATAATCGCACCGAGAACCTGTCCTTATCTGTTACTTGCTGACTGCCTTTTTTGGGGAGTGCCCATTCGGCTATCTCATCTGCTGAACGTATACTGTGAATGTGTCCATTAAAGGCATCTACAAGATCTGCACTACACCCTTTTTTCCACAAATAATACCCATGCTCATGAAAAAACGCCAATTCTTTTTCCCCTAACGGTGCTAAACGTTCCTTAACTTGACTTTGCATATCCCATATCCCCTTTCAAAATGTAAGCACTAGCTATATACTTAGCATACAGACGTATTCCCTTTTCGAACATGGCTGTGATTGACGAATATATATCTGTAATTGATATTCATAGATTGAGATTACATACATTCTGTTTCATTAGATCAATGAAAAGGAGCTTCCTCATGACCTCCGAATTCACGCTACACCTCCCTAACGTACAGGCTGCTGTTGGCGGAACCGTTGTATACCCTCCTGGCAGTCGATTCGGTCCCCGTATACAAGCAGATCTGCAGTTAGTTTTACTGCATACTGGCTCTATGACCGTGTACGTTGATGAAGTTCCGCATACGATTCAGCCTGGACAAGTGATCCTTCTACGACCAGGTCATCAAGAACAGTTCTTGTTCGCGAAAGAGCAAGAAACCTGGCATCGTTGGATAGCTGTTCATGTGGGTGAGCTTTCGGAGCATCAACGCAACCTACTAGCGCAATTGCCACATACCCAAGCTATAAGTGAAGAGATCAATCGCCTAACGGACATCCTCATCTCCTTAAGATTGCGCTACGAAGCGACCTCGGATACCCTTTGCAGTTTGGGCCTGGCAGCAATTCAGTTATTTATTGCAGAATCGACTAGCAATCATATGCAGCATACGCATCCTTCGGTTCTACATGCAAAACAATACATCGAGCAACAATTCCATGATCATCTTTCACTGGAAGGCATTGCCGATAAAGTCGGGTTGTCTCCCGAGCATCTGGTTCGCTTGTTCCGCAAACATGAGGGAATCACGCCTATCAAATTTGTGTGGAATTATCGCATTCTGCGGGCGAACGAGCTGCTGACGCAAACAGGCTTGGCTATTGGTGAAATCGCCATGCGATGCGGTTTCAAGAACTCATTCCATTTTGCTCGCGTGTTCAAAAGCACAACCGGCACCACGCCTTCCGATTACCGGCATGGGAACTGGCGAGGGAAATGACAAAGAAGCTGATCTATGATCAGCTTCTTGTCTAGCCAGTGCTTTCCTGGCACCCCCGAGAGGGAATCGCGTTGGTTCTGCCCCACCGGGTACATCTAACTGTAGAAACTACAGCTAATTCTTGCCGTTTTCGCAAATCCGATCAATTAGATGGATTTTGTACAGCTAATATGGCCTGATTTGGCTGATACAGCCAAATGCGGGTGTATTAGCTGTACTTTTTCCATCTTGTCAGCAATGTTAGGCATTACGAGTGAAAATAGATGGAGGTTTTCCAGTTAAATACCGAGTGATGTGTCCAACATCAGGTTATCCGGGGTGCATACCGATACCTAAATTCACCAGATTGCCACCAGGTTTTTATCTAAGGATTACTTGTGTGTTGTGCTGTTGAGTAGCATGGTTTAGTGCTATTTTCTAAAAAACAGAATAAACCTCCGCTCTATCGCGTTATACGATAAAACAGAGGCTGTCCTCTCATCTATGCTCTTACTTCCATATTTTCATTCCCACAATTGCAGTGCTGCACCAATCATACCGCTCCAATTGCCACGATACGCTGGCTCAATTCGAACACCATCCAACATGGCAGGCATCGTTTTTCGTGCTACTTCTTTCCGCAGTTCGGTAAACAAGTGATCACCTGCTTCGGCTACCCCGCCGCCAATTACGATTAACGCGGGGTTAAACATATGAATGAAAGAGGCTATGGCCGATCCTAGCGCCGACAAGGTTTCCTGCATAAGCTCATTCGCCGCCAGATCTCCCGCATGCCAACGAGCAAATACCTCCCTTGTATCCACGGAATCATCCGCTATCCCCATGCGTGCAAGCTTCTCGCGCATACGTCTCGCAATAGAAGTCCCCGACGCATATTGCTCCAAGCATCCAATCCCGCCACATACACATGGGATGCCTCTGAAATCAACCGAAATGTGGCCAAGCTCACCGCCGCCGCCCCAAGCACCGTGGACCAGTTGGCCATCCACAACGAGTGCGCCGCCAACACCAGTGCCCAGCGCAAGGCATAGGAAATGTTCCACGCCTCGTCCAGCTCCCAAATGTTTTTCTGTCAGAGCCAGCACATTCACATCGTTATCGACGATAACAGGCAGCTGGAAGTGCTCGTGAAGAATATCCTTAAGCGCCGTTCCCGCATAACCGGGGATAATGTCAGACGCAGAGCGAATCGAGCCGCTCGCCCAATCGATTTGCCCTGCACTTCCGACACCAATGCCTTTTAGAAACAGGTCTGGCCCCAAACTCTGAGCTTCCGCGATCACCTCATGAATGGCTTGCTGAATACGATCAACCGTCCTCACTTCACCCGCCAGTGTCGCTAAACTGACCATACACAAGACTTCACCTTGTGCATTGACGAGGCCAGCGTTGATCTTGGTACCTCCAACATCAACACCAATTGCATAATCTGCTAGGGGCTCATACGTATAAGTTACCATTCGTATACCCCCTACACATGCTTAGAAGATAACGCCTTCACATAGCGCTCCGTAATGAGCTGCGGTCGTGTGATTGCACTCCCCACCACGACATAGGCAGCGCCACAAGCCATTGCTTTCACTGCTTCCTCTGGCGTCCAAATCCGACCTTCCGCAACAACAGGCACACTAACTTTTGCACAAAGCTGTTCAAGTAATTCGAAGTCAGGCCCATCTAGCTGCGTACTGTACGGTGTATAGCCAGCAAGCGTCGTCCCGATGAAATCGACACCCAGCGCTTCTGCTGCTAACCCTTCTTCGAAGGTTGAAATATCTGCCATAACAGCGGCTCCCATTTCATGAGCCCATTCGATAAGCGGCTTCACTGCTTCCAACCGGCCTTCCCGATTCGTGACATCAAGCGCAACGACATCAGCGCCTGCGATCACAATGGCTTTTACTTCGTCCAACGTTGGTGTTATAAACACACTGGAGCCAGGCATTTCTCTTTTGATAAGTCCAATCACAGGCACATCTACTTCTTTTTTTATCATCAAAATATCGTGAACCCCGTTCGTCCGAATACCAATGGCACCCGATTGAACAGCTGCTCTTGCCATTTTCGCCATTGCATCACCGCCATGAAGAGGTTCATCCTCCAGCGCCTGACAGGAGACGATCAAACCGCTCATTGGGAATATTTCCCTACGTTCCATCCGTAACACTCCCCCACTTATGCCTTTGCTAGCTCAACCAGTGTCATGATTCGCACATTCAACTCTTCGATTCTTCCTTGATCCCCCGGTGTGCAAGGTAATAATGGCATCCTCGGCTCTCCAATATCGTACCCGCGCAGCTTTAGAACCGCTTTGCAAGCTCCATATAAGGAAGGGAAAGACAATAATTCAACGATGAGTTCATTCACCTTGAACTGCCACTCCTGTGCTTCGCGCATATTCCCTGCCACATAGCATTGTTCAATTTTGAGGAATAGCTCGGGCATCACCCCATACGTTCCGCCAATGCCTCCGTCTGCACCAATACTCCGTCCAGCTAAATACTGCTCATCTGGTCCGTTGAATACGAGGAACTCACTGCCTCCAGCCGCTTTAAACTGTTGAAGTTCAAAGGTGCTCTCTGCAGAAATCTTTACGCCAATAACCTTGTCTTGTGCAGCCATTTTCATTAACAAACTTTTCGATAAATGAAAGCCTGTCGTCTGAGGAATGTGATAAATGATGAATGGCAGGGATGTCGCATCGATAATAGCCTGCCAATGCCCCTCCACGCTATCCGGTGACAACCGATAATAAATGGCGGGAACGGCTGATACGGCGTGCGCCCCAACTTCTGCTGCATGCTTGGCAAGCTCAACACTATCTCGCGTGGCAGCTGCTCCCACATGGGCAATAATCGTCAGCTCATCACCTACTTCTTCCATCACAGCCGCAAGGATCACCTTACGTTCTTCAACGGTTTGCAGCATACCCTCACCTGAACTGCCGCCAACATAAAGTCCTTTCACACCCGACGTAGCGTAATAGCGAGCCAATCGACGCACTGCGTCTGTATTCATTTCTCCCTGCTCATCGTAGCTAGCATATAATGCGATAATTATACCGCGAAATGGTTCCAAATTATAAGGTTTCATCTCTGTTTTCCTCCGATTGTTTGACTGATTACATTGTGTACATGGTTATTAGCTGTTATCTTGTATCCCACTACTGCACCATTAACCCTTGACCGCACCCATCGTAATCCCTTGTGTAAAGGCTTTTTGGAACACGAGAAAGATCGTAATCATTGGAACAGACGCGAGTGCCGCTCCTGCCATCATGATTCCGTAGTTGGTCGTAAATTCACCTTGCATCGTTGCTACCCCTAGCGGCAATGTCATCATGGAGGTCGACCTCGTCATAATGAGTTGACTGAAATAGTCATTCCAAGAGGCAATGAAAGTAAAGATCGCAAGCGCTCCTAACGCTGGTTTAAGTAAAGGCAAGATAATCGTGGAGAATAGTCGGATTTCGGAGCAGCCATCGATCTTCGCTGCTTCAATTAACTCCCCAGGTACCGTCTGAGCGAATTGTTTCATCAAGAACACACCAAATGGCCAACCAATCGCTGGTAAAATAAGTCCATGATACGTATTGACCCATCCGAAGTCGGCCAACATTGTAAATAGCGGAACAAGAATGACTTGTTTCGGTAAAGCCATCGCAGCAATGAACATCGTAAAAATGATCTTCCGCCCTGGGAACAACTTCTTCGCCAAGACATAGCCGGCAGAAGCGGAAACAAGACAGACAGCAAACATTTCAACCACAGCAATGATGAAGCTGTTTAACGTCCAACGCCATACCGGATTCTTAAATAAATCCACCCAGTTCTGTAAGGTTGGTTTGAGTGGGAACCATTCTGGCGGAATTTGTGTTGCTACCGTTTGGAATTTAAAAGCACCCGTCACAATCCAATAAAATGGAAATATAAAAAACAACGTAGAAAGGATCAATAATAGCGTAGAAAATCCGTTAAATACCCTTTGCCCAGCGTTTACTTTCATGATGTCCCCTCCTAGTACTCAACATCGCTGCCAAAGAATTTAAATTGAATCAACGAGATAACCCCGATAATAATCGCAAGGAATACACCCATAGCCGAGGCGCTGCCGAAATGACCTAGCACGAAGGCTTGCTCGTACACGCCATACATGACGGTCGACGTACTATAAACTGGCCCGCCAGAAGTAAGTAATTGAATTAAGGCAAAGCACTGAAACGTATTGATCGTCGTGATCACGATAATATAGAGATTGGTCGGCATGAGCATAGGCCAGATAATTTTCAAAAAGATTTGCCACGGGTTCGCTCGGTCGATTTCAGCCGCTTCGATATACGAAGTTGGGATATTCCCTAGGGAAGCCACGTAAAGAATGATAGGCTGACCTACTGAGGTTGTGATCAAAACCGCGATAATTGCTAGCAGTGCTGTGCGCTGGTCGCCTAGCCACGAAATGGGCTCAAGCCCAATTAATCCCCCTAAATAGTTGAGAATGCCGTAATTCGGATGGTAGATCCATCCCCATACAACCGTAATACTGACGACAGAAGAAACGGCTGGCAAATAGAAGACGCCTCGAAAGAATGATCGAGCAAACTCTTTTTTCTTATAAATGGAAACGGCCACGAATAAGGAGAAAATGATCACAATAGGCACCGTTATCACGACTAGCAGCAGCGTATTTCGCATCGATTTTAGAAATGTTTCGTTCTGAATCAAATCGACATAATTATCAAATCCTATAAAGTTAAACGTTCGCAAAGAGTAATCGAAGAAGCTAATATAGATCCCTTTCACCATGGGATAGGCAACAAAAAGCAGAAAGAATCCAAGCGCAGGCAGTAAAAAGACATAGCTCATAAGCCAATCTCGACGTATGTAACCTTTGGTTTTACGAACCGTTACCTCCATGTTTCTTCCCTCCCTTTCTTTTTTTGAGATGAAAAGAGTAGAGTACGATCGCACTCTACTCTCAGAGAACATTCTTCGTGCTTATTTGGAAGCTGCTTGTTCTTTCTTCGCTTTCGCAATGGCCTCGTTCGCTTTGGATGCAAAGCTATCCAACGCTTCCTTGCCGGTTGCTGTGCCTGTTAACACACGTTGCAATTCAGGGAACCAGAATGTACGAATTTCCGCGTAACCATCGGCAATTGTCGGTGCATCCGTGATGAATTGTCGAGCTGTTTCTGCGTATTTGTACTCGGCATCACTATAAAGTCCTGTAATCGAGGTACGTGCAGATAAACCGCCTGTTTGAATCAAGTTTTTCTTTGCATATTCGGGATCATTCGCAATGAAATCGACTAACTTCTTGGCAGCCGCAATCTTGTCTGCGTTTCCGTTGTTAAACACGGCCATACCGCCCAAATACGGCTCAAGTTTTGGCTTAGATCCATCTAAAGTTGGGAATGGTAATAGAATATCTTCAAATTGCACCTTTTTGAGCGGAACGTTCTGCGCTTTCAGTACAGCTGAATAATTCAAAGTAAAGGCTAATTTGCCTTGCAAGAATAAATCGTTTACATCTGCAGCGGCAAGAGAGGCAGAACCAGACACACTAATCTTGTCCTTTGTCGCTTTAGCTACCCAATCCAATGCTTTCGCAGCGTTGTCGGTATTAATAGCTACTTTGGAGTTATCTTCACTCAAAAACCTCGACACACCTAAGTTGGCAATGTAAGCACGTGTTCCTTGATCTCCTGCCGTACTCTTAGCGAAGAAGCCCGTTGGAATAATTTCCGGTGCCTTTTCCTTCACAGCTTGAAGCGCTTTCTCATATTCAGCTACGGTCCACGTACGATCAGGACGGCTCAGAGGCAGTAGATCAAGCGCACCGATTTTCTCAAATACCGTCTTATTGACGGCCATCATGAATGGAGCCGTATTAATCGGATACATATAAATCTGGTCGCCGACCATGGATTGCTTCCAAAGAGCTGGCGTAATATCTTTCTTCACCTCTTCGGTGACGATATCGTTCAGCGGAGCGAGTAACTTCTTCTTCCCCCAGTCGATAATACGTCCCGGAGCATCGTAAATCACATCCGGCGCCGAGTTCGAAGCGATGGCCACGTTCAGCTTTTGCGGACCACCTTCAAAGGTAATCATTTCTAAATTGACTTTAATTTCGGGATGCTTCTTGTTAAAAGCAGCAATAATCTGCTTCTCATATTTCCCAATTTCCCCATCCAGCGGTTGAAAGTTCGGGAAGTTCCACCATGTAATCTCAACTGGCTTCGCAGCCACTGGACTCGGTGTAACCGTTTTACTTTCAGCAGTACTCGTGGCTGTGTTCGCTGGTGTATTCGTAGATGAATTCGTACATGCAACTAACTGCGACCCGACAAGAGCAACGCCTACCAATGTCATTAGTCCTTTTTTCATAGCCCTCATTTGAGCACCCCCGATATTGTTTGTGGAATAAACATGCTTCGTTTCATTCCGTGCCCTAAGCATACGTGATATTGATATCGTGGAGAATCCCCGTATCTTTACATTCATAGTCCTATTCTGACCTGTTCATTTTCCAGCAACAGACAGCCTCTTTTCCGATAATTTTAATGTTATACTTGATTTACCGCACGGTTTCAAGTCCTAACAAGCTGGGGGAACTTCATGTATAAACTACTAATTGTCGAGGATGAACCACTAATCAGAGCTGGCTTGCAGCATTATTTTGACTGGGCAGAACTTGGTGTCACTACGATTGTTGAAGCTGCAAATGGCAAGGAAGGCTGGCTCACAGCTCTACATGAGCAACCTGATCTCATCATCACGGATATTCGCATGCCCGAAATGGACGGACTTCAGATGATTGAACACATTCGAGCGACACTCCCGGATACCCTCTTTATTATTTTGACTGGCTTCAATGACTTTGAATATGCTCAAAAGGCGATCCGTCTTGGCGGCGTGCATGCCTTTCTCTTAAAGCCACTGGAGTATGAAGAAAGCTTTTCGACTATTCAAAGCTGTATGACTACACTTAAACAAAGACATAATGAACGAGCACAACGTACGAACTTGGAACAACAAGCCAGCGAAAATAAAAGCTTTAAAAGCAACCAGTTGATCAAATTTTTACTGGAAGATGAACACGCTGCTTGGGAGGAAGGCATACGCCAACAACTCAACGACTTCGGGCATTTGACCATTAAGTATCTACCTATTGTGGTCACATGGTTACCTATGAATTCTTCACAAACTTACGAAAGAAGAACGTTTCAACAGCATGCTGAACGCATCATTCGAGCCGCGTTAGAAATACTGTCTAGTTCCAGTATTCCCCCACAATTATTCTTCTATATAGATAAGAACAAATGCTATGCCGTAGCGGTATTGGATGATCAAATGAGGACGTACGAGGCTAACCTCGACTCACTTCCAAGTTATGATTCCGGCTTTTTCATGGCGATTGGTAAACCAACATCGGATAGCACGCAATTAACACAGTTGCTTCGTCAAACCGATCAAGCGCTATATCAACGCTATTATCAGGACAAGCGACAGATCTTCTTTCCAATCGCAGCCAATGAGTCACCGACTCGTACCAAAGATTCACGTCTTCTTCTTGAAGAAGCTGATAAGAGTCGCATACTTGCTGGACTTGAAAGCGGTAATCACAAGGATATTGAGACACTAATGCACCGACTCGCTCAGGATTTGAGCATACATTTACCCCATACTTCGATGGATCGCGGATTCGCCTTTATGCAAGAAATCATCTCCACCATCGTTCGCTTTGCCCACCGCAATGGCATTCCTGTTGAAGGCGTTTACAGTGAAAAACTGCTAAAACTAACGTGTGTCGATGATTTCCCGACGCTCCATACCCTTTTCAGCTGGCTAGCCGCTTGGATGGTGCAAGTCAGCGATGTGTATCGAGATGAGTTCTCTTCAACGAATCATCCGGATGTGCTTATTTTCGATCATATTGAAGCTTATATTAAAGAGCATATCGACCAAGACATTACTCTGCAAATGGTGGCCGATCGTTTCTTTTATAATCCATCGTATTTAAGCCGTATTTTCAAAAGAAAGCTAGATAAGAACTACATGCGGTTTGTGACTGAAATTCGCATCCATTATGCGCAAGAATGCTTGAAGAAGCCTGAGTACCTAGTAACGGATGTGTGCACGATGTGCGGGTATAAAAGCTATAAGCATTTCGTCAAAACATTCCGAAGCATTACGAATATGACACCAACCGATTATCGGAAGAAATGGGGGTGGTAGACTTTTGAACACATGGCGGCGACTCTCACAGCATTACCGGATGAAGCATGTTAATCATCAAATCTTCGTGCTTATGATCCTGATTATCACCGTTCCTTTATTGATTATCTCGGTGATTATCTATTTCTTTTCCATCCAAGCCGTCAAAAATGAGTACCAGAGCTCCTCGAATCTGATTCTCACGAACCTGTCCTTCAATATTGACCAATATTTGCAAAGTATTGAGAAAGGGACGCTCAACGCGCAAATGGATGGGCAACTGCAGAATGCCTTGGAGCACTGGGTTGCGGATGGCGACGAGAACAGCAATGATCAGCGGATTCAATACGGGAATACGATTGAACACTTCGTCAGTTCGATTGAAATGACCATTAAAAATGTGGATAGCGTACAAATTTACGCAGGTTCTCGTGTCTTTTACTCGGCAAATTTTAATCGCTCGGATTATGATGTGGAAGATTTCACGCATGAGGATTGGTACTTGCAGACACAGCAAAGTAAAGGTGGCATCGTTCTATTCGGAACGCACCTCCCCTTCCATCGTGTGAATGCCAAGGATCCCGTTATTTCCATCGCGAGGGTCATTAATAAGGTAGGAAGCAAGCAGCCACTCGGGGTTATGCTCATCGATATTCGCTTAGACTCGTTACGGGAAATACTGAAATTGTCCGAGACGAGTAAACGCAACTTTACCATTATTGATAGTCATGGTGCTAGTATTTATAATTCCGAAAGTACGTCTGCGAATGCCAATGTACCGATCACACTCGAGAATCAGAAGCTTCAGACTGTATTGAGTGCTGAAAATGGAAGCTTCTACGCGTATTTTGCCGGGGCCAATTCGTTCATTAACTTCGTGACCTCGCCCTACTCGGGCTGGAAGGTCATCCAATCCATTGATGAGAAAGAAATGACGAAACAAGCGGAGATTTTGATCAAAATCATATTAGCACTAGCCTTCTTATCCTTAGGAACTGCGGTATTATTCATGTTCATTCTTTCCGCGCGCGTGACAAAGCCTATCATTCTACTGAGCCGCAAGGTAAAAATGGTTGGGTTAGGCAATTTTGATGTCGATCTTAGCTCGGACCGGCAGGATGAGTTCGGCGTGCTGTATCAAGGTATCCGTAAAATGCTAGAAGACTTGCAGAACTATATTGAGCGTTCCTCTATGGCCAAAGCTCAGCAGAAGGTCGCGCAATATGGCGCTTTGAAAAGTCAGATCAATCCGCATTTTCTCGCCAATGTGCTGGAAACGATTCAAATGAAGGCGATTATCAGCGGACAACGAGATGTCGGTGAAATGGTCGGTATTCTAGGCCGCTTGTTCCGCATTCATATCCAAACGGGGAAAGAAACGGTTACTTTACAGGAGGAATTAATCCATATTCGCCTGTATGTGAAAATTCAACAGCTGCGCTTCGGGGATAAAATTCAATATCGGGAAGAACTCTCTGTGAATAGTGAGACTTTGCAAGTTCTGCATTTTTCGCTGCAACCGCTGATTGAGAATGCCTTCGTACATGGATTGGAGCGGAGCAGTCAATCAGGGCTTCTAGAAGTATCTTCCGATATTTCGGGGGATGACTTACTGATCCAGATCAAGGATAATGGAGTTGGCATGGATGAAATCAAGCTTGGGCAGCTGCGAAATCGACTTGCCCAGCCTTCAGACACACTGGACGAAACACATATAGGCATCAAAAATGTGCATGATCGTATTGTTTTCTACTTTGGTGATTCGTATGGGGTTGAAGTGGAAAGTCAGTTAGGCGAAGGGACTATTGTGAGGATACGCATTCCTGCACGATAGTGCGATTCCCTTCCGTAATCACTTTAAGAAGATAGAAGATTACGAGAGGCCAAGAAGATAGACCAAAATTACAGACGTTACAATAGGCCAAAATTACAGACGAATACGACAGACAGGAGACCCTTATGCTAGGACTCGCGATTTTACTTGCCTTTAATTTTATCGGCATTTGGCTTCAAACGAGCTTTCACATCCCGCTCCCCGGGAATGTGATAGGACTTATTCTTTTTACCATCGCGCTATTTGCTAAGCTAGTGAAACTCGAATGGGTAGAAACGACGGCGAATTGGTTCACGGGCCATATGATGCTGTTTTTTCTGCCATTTGTCGTGGGAACGATGGCCTTCTTCCCGCTAATCGGGCGGAATTGGCTTTCGATCAGTGTTGGCGTCATGGGGAGTTCAGTAGCTGTCCTTCTTGTGACTGGATTTATTACCTCTAAAATGACAAACCGTGAAGATCAAAGACACCCCGTGCCTTCTAGCGCAAATGGGCAAAAGACAGCCGAAGGTGGGATGAAATGACGACCACCGCATGGCTTATGAACCCAATGTTCGGCATCGCACTTAGTGTCGTCGCCTATACGGCTGCTCAATTTATTCATCGGCAGTGGCGGTGGCTGCATCCTCTCTTTGTATGTTCAGGTTTTATTATCTGTATCCTGCTTAGCTTCCACATTCCTTATGCCGCCTACAAAGTAGGCGCGGATATGATTACCTTGTTGCTAGGGCCAGCAACCGTAGCGTTAGGCGTACCGCTGTATAAGCATGCGGGATTGATTAAGAAACACCTCACTAGCATCCTGCTTGCGGTTACGATCGGATCCGTATCCGGCATTGTCACCGCCGCTGCGCTGGTTGGACTGCTCGGCGGAAGCCGCGAGATTCTGCTAAGCATGCTGCCCAAATCCGTTAGCTCGCCGATCGCGCTTGAAATAACGCGCCATCTCGGCGGCTTGCCGGAGCTAACAGCCGTGTTAACAGTGCTCACCGGGCTATTCGGCAGCATGATCGGCCGGAGGCTCCTGACTTGGCTCGGATGGCGCGATTCGCTGTCCATCGGCATCGCCGTTGGCACCGCTGCGCATGGGATAGGCACTGCACGCCTCCTCAAAGATTCGGAGGAGGAAGGCAGTATGAGCGGCTTCGCCATGGGCGCTGCCGGGATAATAACATCGATTTTGTTTATTCCGGTATATTGGTGGTTTAGCTAGCAAAAAGCCCCTAACTCGAAGCAATTGCTTCAGGTTAGGGGCTTTATTGGTTCCGGAAGTGGCTGGTTGTTCTGTGGCAAATTACCTGTAAAAATTACATCTATTCTACTACATTTGTGCCAAATATGAACAATAGATGGAGAACCTACAGCTAATTTTAAACAATTTGGCGATTCCGAGTGAAATTGGAGTAATTAGCTGTACATTTTCCAGTTAATCCATCTTGAACGCTGAATTGGACAAAATTAGCTGGATATTTTCCATTTAATTGGATATACAACCTAACTAAGTGCCATTTCCTAGTTCAAAGTAACTCCGCCAATGCCCTTGCGTACAGCGAGTGCCCGTATTCATTCGGATGATTGACGTTATTCATCAATAGACTCGCGTTTGATTTGCCTGCTGCTAATTCAGCTACCCATAGTTTCTGAACGTCTGCGAGTGCTACCTTAAAATGAATGGCAAGTCGCCGCAAACTGTCAGCGTATTCTGCTACATTTCTGCTTGCGAAATGCCAACTTGGATTAGGTAGGCAAGGTGTGATTAGAATGATAGCTGCGTCCGTCTGCGCGCGAAGCTGTTCGATCATGGCAGCGATATGTTGTTCAAATTCAGATGGTGGAACGCTATTCCCTCTGTCCACATCCCCATTTTGATCATTCATACCATAGCCAATCGTCACCACATCGGGTCGGGAAGCGATCACATCCTCCTGTAAACGAAGCAAGCCACGCCCGCTTGTTTCACCGCCTATGGCTTTCATTGACAGCGTAACTTCTGATGATGAAAATTTAGAGTGTAATTGCTCTGCAAATCGATGAGCAAATGTGAATTTCACATCGGGGATTTCGGCCCCCATTGTGATGCTGTCACCAAGCACGACGAGTGAAATAGATGGTTTCTCTTGTAGTCGTTTCATCAAGTTACTCGCATCTGCCACCCTGTCTTCATCAACAACAACCTGCTTTATCTTATAGTCATAATCAGCATAAACCGTATAGGTAGCATTTGAAATCTTCTCATAATCGCGGTGATCAAACCGTTCCTGCCCATACAAAGGATGGACCGCCCAATTGGGAATGGCACCTCTTGCCATGCGATAGATGGTTCCATCCTCGCCATCGACCATGTAGTCAATCCCCTGCTGGAATTGGCGGTTATCAGGATGCAGGGCATCGGGATGACTCCTCAGCTGCACACCGCTTTCACCACCATACGGTCGGTAACGCATCTTTTGCTTCTCTGTACCTGGGAAAACGAATGCTTCCCCCATCTGACTTCGTAGCTCCATCGCTTGTCTTCCCCTTAGTACACTTACCAAAGTAGATCTATTCGACCTGTAATTCCCTCTAGATAAATGCGATCCCCTTGGCAAGCATCTGTAAGATCGAGAAACTCTTTCTCGTTTAATCTGACTACTACGATCCCTGCAGCAATAGCTTCAACCGGTGGGAACAACGTGAGATTGGCGTCTTTCAAATGCCAAACGGTCAGATTGCGTCTAGGCTGACGATTGGGCATGGGGAACACCGAATTTTCTCGGCAAAGCACACTCGATTGCCCCTTTTGCGAAACCACGATACGGCATTCCTCATGGAAAGTGCGGTCTAATGCGTATATGCCTGTGTCGCTCCCTAACTGAACCGATTGTCCAGGAAATAACGGCACACCTTCTGGGAGTCCGATTTGGAGCTGAACAGTCGTATTCTGCTTACAACCCGTGAACCAGAACGCGTTCTCATGACGCGAGATGAAAGTTAGGGCCGATTGCGATTCGGTTGTTTGCTTTTTCTGTACTAGATGATAACCAAATGGCTGCAGCATATATCGCAATAATACCGAAGAATCATACCATTCTGCCTCTTGCCGAATCGGCAGATGCGTGACTCCAGCTGGCTGGAATGGTAAAGATCCGCGCAACCAACCGATTCTTCCCCCCTTCCAATCCGCCTCACTTCGTGATACAGCAAAGGCGCGTTTCACCCCATTTTGAACAGCTACGGCATGTATGTTTGTTGTCGAATGTGCGTTATCCTGGAGTGCCAAGCTCAACCCGCCATCCCCAATATCAGCACGATGTCTAAGCTTATGAGAAGATACCTGCTCTCCAATCTCATCCTGCGAAAGTGAAATGCTCAGCTCAAAATCACCTTCTAAAGGCTGCTCCCTCTGCAATTGAAGCATATCTAATAACACTGGCTCCAGCACGTCCCCATAGAGCAATACCTGTGCACCATCGGTTACGAGTGCCTCAATCTCTTCGATCAATTCCCTCGTTAATCCTGCTGTCGAAATCAAGAGCACAGTGCTTTTCAACTTCTCTTTAGCTTCTGCCGTCATTGCCCGATAGGTATCCGTTCCGAGTACGGTATTCAGCGGCAATCCTTCATTGATTGCATTGCGAATAAACCAATCGTGAAAGAATACACGGCCAGTTGCCTCCCGATCCACTTGCAACACTTCATGAAGCTCACGAAATGGATATAGCCAGGTGACAACACCGACCTGATCAGGTGCATCTTTGAGTGCTTTACGAATGTGGGGAATAATTTCAGATGCGCTTTCCGCTTGCAGTTCCCCATTTTCCGTATCAATCGTTAGAATTTGCACGACGCCAGGCGGCTCTACACCTCCCTCTGCATTCATCCTTGCCGCTGCCAGCGGGCAATAAATATCGTGTGGCTCTCGATCATAGTAGTCGAACCATGGATTTTGCCAGAACCAAGGATCATTCGCATAAAAACGATACATATAGGTATCCTTCGGAAGCTCGGCAATCCGTGACAAGTAGCCTGTGATTTCGAGTCCAAAATCGTAATTCAACGCTCCCCAGGGGGAGTTCGGAGGTGGATATGTCAGATAACCCTTGTCGTACAGGTTTTGCATCGGCACATAATCTTTGGCCAGATCCATACCAGTCCCGTAGTTCGTTCCTCTTATTTCCGTTCGAATATCTGGACATTCCAGCTTGAATGCATCCCAAAATGAAAGTATCTTAGTCGTAACTTCCTCGTAATCTGCAATCGCTAATTGCGTCCCATTATAGTTAGCTCCTAGATAGGTCCACGGAAAATACGAGAGTGCAAACCCATTCGAAAACCAAATATAATCAAATCCAAGTGCAGGCAAATAACTAGCGCACTGTTTTCCTAGAAATTCACCGAAGGGTAAATCCTCCGGTATACCATTTGGATACGCCGCATAACTCACGGAATCCCCCTTCAATTTCGACCAACTGCAAACGACGGTGTAGTGTGTTTTTAGGGATACGTACTTGCCGCCGATCTCCGCCCGATTAATTTCCGGATGATCCTTATATTTAAAATCGGAATAAGCGAACTCCGGCCCTGCATCGAAAGTAGCACCAACCTCCAGCTTGACACCAAACTTCTCTGCAGCGATCCGTTTGAATGATGCAATTACTCGTTTCAGATCCCCATAAGTGAAGGTAACAGGCTCACTGATATAGGGACGAGCAATATGAGGGTCCTTGTTATCCGTAACATGACCGAACATTTCCTCATTCGCAAATCCAATGTATCTCGCCCATTCAAAAGGGACATCCATCTCCCCCTTCCAAGTCAGGATTTCACTGCCATCTGATACCCATAGCAGCATGGATGCCACCTCGGCCATTTCCAACAGCGGCTGCCATTGGCGCAGCGCCTCTGTGCAAACCTCGTCAATCGCGGAAGGATTCAGGCTCTTGAACGGTTTAAGACTCATCTCCAAGGAGGCTCGTTGCAGTGTTTTTTTCGTAACTTGATCTATTGCCATATCTGTCTCTCCTCACAATCAATTTATACAATTACCAGCCCTGCCACTATTCCTTGACACTGCCAAGAATAATTCCTTTTGTGAAATACCTTTGTAGAAACGGGTAAATGACGAGAATCGGCAACGCTCCAAGAAAGATTTGCGCGGCACGTGCGGTACGATCCGATATGAGTGCCAGCACCTCCAGATCCGTGTTGCTTTTGATCAGCGTATCCAGACCTACAACCACTGTATACAAATAACTTTGGAGTGGATAATGGGATGGCGTGTTCATGAATAGAATGCCGTCAAACCATGAATTCCAATGGGAAACTGTCGCGAATAGCGTAAGTGTGGCCAAGGATGGCGTAGACAAAGGCAAGTAAATGTTCCACAGGATGCGCCACTGCCCTGCGCCATCCATGAGAGCTGCTTCTTCTAATTCTTTGGGCAATGCTCGGAAAAAGTTCAGCAAAATAACGACATTATACACTGGCACAGCATGCGTTAAAATTAAGGCCCAAATCGTGTCTAACAACCCGAGTGACCGCATTGTCATATAGAGTGGGATAATCCCCCCGCTGAATAACATGGTGAACACGAATATCCATACGTACACTGTTCTGCCCTTGAAGCTCCCTGCTTCCTTGGACAGCGGATAGGCGACTAGAATGGTCAGCACCATATTCACGATGACGCCTAACACGACTCTTTTGATGGAAATGATGAAAGAGGCCATAAACTCTGGTTTATCCATGATGAATTGATACGATTTCCAAGTGAATTCGATCGGCCAGAAGGTGACTGAGCCTGTGGCAACGGCATTGTTGGAGCTGAGCGACATCGCCAGCAAATGTATTAATGGCAAGATACAAAGGACAGATAAACTAATAAGAAACACATAATTCGCAATTGTGAACCCTCGGTATGCCCAAGACGTTGTCTTCATCATGTTGAATTTCCTCCTTCCCCTTAGAAAATGCGATAATTGGCAAACCGATACGCCATCGTATAAGAAAGTGCGATAAGGATAAGTGAAACGAGTGACTTAAAGAGTCCCACTGCCGTCGCCACGCCATATTGCGCATCGATCATCCCAATCCGATACACGAAGGTGTCGATGATATCTCCACTTTCATATACGATAGGGCTGTACAAGTTGAATACTTGATCAAACCCTGCGTTCAGTACATTCCCGATACTGAGTGTCGCCAGCAGGACAATGATCGGTGTCATGCCAGGAAGCGTAATGTGCAGCGTTTGCTTCCACCGATTCGCACCATCCATCGTCGCCGCCTCATACAGCGCTGGGTTAATGCCCAAAATCGCTGCCAAATACACAATTGTACTGAAACCAAATTCCTTCCACTCATTCGTCAATACCAATGTGAACGGAAACCAATGATTGTCTCCCAAGAAGAAAATCGATTGCATCCCCAAGGCACGGATCCCTGCGTTGACGATTCCTTCTTTTGGCGAGAGAACATCCAACAGGATCCCGCTTAGAATGACCCATGATAGGAAATGCGGCAGATACACCAGCGTCTGAATAATACGTTTCACCGCATTCTTTCGAATCTCATTCAGCAAGATGGCAATAACAATCGGCACGATCAGACCTACAATAATTTTCATCAGAGCAATATAGATCGTATTCCAAAGCACGCGGTAGAAATCTGGCAACTCCATCACATATCGAAAGTTATCCAGCCCGATCCATTTGGAATGAAAAAGCCCCTGTGTCGGTATGTACTTCTGGAACGCAATGGCAATGCCGGCCATCGGATAATACTGAAAAATTAAGATGGCAATCAATCCGGGAATGAGCATCAAATGCAGGGGCATTTGCGCTTTCCATTTCATTCTGTTCACATGTTCTCCCCCTTACCGGATAAAAAAAAGAAGCTGGATTATTGCCAACCTCTTCCATGTCTTTATTATAAAATTAACGCACATACCACCGATACGGGACATTATTGCGGCTCTTGCCTTATATTAACCAGTTAATCGAGAGTCGCGATACACCTGTGGCGTAAGACCCGTGATCTTCTTAAATAGTCTTGTAAAATAAGCCGCAGACTCCAATCCGACCAACGCTGCGATCTCATGGATTTTGTGCTCTGTTGTCATTAATAGGGTCTTCGCCCGCTGAATGCGGACATCTGTAATATAATCAAGCAGACCTTGCCCTGTTGTTTGTTTATACATTCGAGAGAGGTATGGCGGGCTCAAATACACCAGTTCCGCTAGGCGCGTTAACGAGAGCTCCTCTTGTAGAAAAGCATGTACATAATGATGAATCTGACCGATCATATCCGTCGTTCTCTCCGCCTTTTTCAGCCCGTTATAGTCCGCCAGCGACAGCGCGATGCCCGCCAGAAATTGAACGGCTCCAACCGTACTGTTATGCTGAAAAGGATTCAGAATCTCTTCGATCCGGAACGATTCACCCAGCTTCGCCTTCAAATGACGCTTATTGATATACGTTAATAGAAAAGCAGCAAGATGCGAGAATGCCTCATAGGCGAGCGCTTCGCCCGAATCGTTGTGTGATAACAACTTGATCGCTTTAACGACCTCACCGAACAGGTGCTCACACCCTTCTTTTTCACCGTTATCCAAATAGGTCTCCAACAGATCCATTTTGTGCAAATGAATACGCAAATCCTGCTCTTCATAGAACTGCTTACTGGAACGCAATTCTTCCTTATCTTCCCTGCGATGCTCAGTGAGCAGCATCTCATGGCCTTTCCCGATGCCATAGGCCAACTGCAGCTTCAAGGCCTCAATCCGCTGCATCAACGCTTCCCAGGTGCAGAAACTAGAAGCAAGCAAGAAGGAAACCGGCACCTTCAGATGCCGCCGACAGGCCGCCTGAACAAGCTCTACGCCACCGGAAAGCGTGCGAATCGCTTGTTCTTGCTCCTCATGGGCTTCGGTAGGCTCGGTTGGTTGAACGAGCCAAATAAATCGATTGCGATCATAGGGAAGCGCTATCATGTTAAGTGAGCCGTTCAAATATTCTTCCGCTATGTTATGAACGGAATAGAATAGGAGCGATTGATCCGAGGGGGCAGCGAAGGACCCCCATTCATCTAATCGCCCGATGACGAGGAGCACAGGACTACCTGCGTGGAGCCCGATCGCAAGCTCCTCGAACCGCTTGGCCCTGACGGCGAGCGATTCTGACTCGCCTTGAACGAGCTGCCTCAAGTAATCGCGGCGAATCGTTGGCAATGCGGCGTGCAGCTGCTCTCGGGAGCGCTTCAGAATCTCTTCGCGGTTGATTTCGAGCGCAATATCCTGCGTCGCCTTCTGCACGGCTTGAATGATGGCCTCATCACCTTCTGTTTTGAGGACGAAGTCGATGCCCCCATTACGAATCGCAGTCTGCGCGTACGCAAAATCATCAAAGCCCGTCAAGAAAATGATGCGGCAGCGCGGCCATCTTTTACGGGTATAATCGGCAAGCTCCATCCCACTCATTCCCGGCATCCGAATATCCGTGAGAAGAATGTCCACTTTGCCTGCTTCCATCTTCTCTATCGCTTCCTTGCCGGAGTGGGCTTTCACCATTTCGAAATCCATGTCCTCAAGCTCCAGCAAAGTCTCTGTCAAATAGTGAACGGCCAGTGGCTCGTCATCCACAATCATCATAGTCAGCATGATATCACGTCCCTTTATGCAAATTGATTACCTCTATCTGACGAATGGAATGACGACCGACACCATCAGACCACCTTCATCCCTTTGCACAATGCGTAAGCCGGCCTTCTCGCCAAACCTTAATTGCAAACGTCGGTGCACATTTAACATCCCCGTTACTTCCTCCGTCGTTTGACCATCTTGCGTTTTGGCTTGAAAACTACGCAGCTCCTCGTCGGTCATCCCCTTGCCATTGTCCTCCACTTGGATGATAACGAGCATCTCACCTTCTTCGTCCTCCTGGCATGTCGTCGAAATTCGCAAATGACGCTCATGATGGTCCTGATCAAATCCATGATGATATGCATTCTCCACAATTGGTTGTAGGATCAGCCGTGGAACAACAATGTGCTTGCATACCTCTGGCAAAGCCTCCATTTCGAATGAAATCCGGTTCATATAACGGATGGTTTGAATCTCCGCAAATGCGCGAACATGGCTCAACTCCCGCTCCAATGGGACTTCCTCGCTGCCATTTCGGGTCATATACTGGAAATAATCGCCGAGATATTTGGTAAATCGGGTTGAGTTCTCGAAATCTTGCGCTTTCGTCATACGATACAATAAGTAGAAGCTGTTATATAAAAAATGGGGATTGATCTGCGACTGCAGCTGCTTCAGTTCGGATTGTTGTGTCCGGATTTTTTGCTCGTAAATTTCGAAAATTAGTTTCTTCAAATGCGCGACCATATTATTGAATTGGGCATACAAATAATGAAACTCATCACTGCTTTTATACGTTAGCTCGACTTGCAGATCACCGGATTCCACTTTGCGGAAGGCTCGGACAAGCCTGCTGAGCGGGCGATGAATGATGCGATACACATAGATCGAGAACAAGACAATGACAATAAGCGCGCATAAGGAGATCAGATATAAATAAACCTGATAATGATCCAGTGGCCCCATAACAGCCTTCTCCGGGACGAATGCAACCAACGTCAGATCCAAAGCCGGTGAATACGTGGTAACTGTAAGAAGACGTTGATTCCCGATTTTGATGAGCTCATTGGCTGCTTGAACGACCTGTACAGACTTGTCCTGCAACGCGGACATTTGCCCCCGAACGGTCTGACTAATCAGGGCGTACGCCTCTTTATTTTGTGTATGGACGATATCCCAATCTCCTTTAACGATCGCTGCGCCGCCTTGGTCATAGTTAGAAATCTGAGCTAAATACGATTGCATAGCAGGCATGGAGAGCTCCAGTTCCAGGACAAATATCGGGTCGCGCCCCTCCACCAACTGGTTGTTGGGGTAATATTCACGCAAGTAAAGATGATCGCCATCGCGATAAAATAGTCCTTTATGCGCGAACGTATCTCGTTTCAATTGATCGAGCCGCTCCCGAGGTAAGCCGTCAGCTAACGCCGTAGATGAAATAATTTTATTAATAGGCGGGATGTACACACTTGCCCGCTCGATATACATACTCGATTCCTTCAATAAGACGAGGCGTTGCTGAAACCTTTTCAAAATAACAAGCTTCTGATATTCCGTCAAACTATCGGCCGTCACACTTAGCGCTTCCAAATCTTCATCATTCATGTATTGCCGTTGAATACGTCCCATTCTATCAATTTCATTCTCGAGTGATGAGCGATAGAACTGAATTTGCGACTCGAGTGATTTGGAAATTTCCTTGCGGACAAGTCCTGCACCCCATTCATTAATCTGTGTCCCAATCACATACATAGGTGAAAGCACGATGAGAAAAGTCACTATTAATTTGCCAAGTATTGAGAACCGTCGCTGTCGCCCTGCCATCCGCATAACTCCCCACCCAAATGCCCTTTTTCTCACTATACAAAAGATTGAGCCCCTTGGATATATGAGTACCGCCATAAGATAATAAAAAGCAAGTAAGATAAAATTGTCCCATCCTATGGCAAAATACCCCGTTAGTAGATTCCTCTACTAGCGGGGCAGCTCATCATCAACTTATTTGTTCTTCGCGTACCAATCGTTTACTTCTTGCTCGATTTTATCACCGCCGAGCTTTTGGAACTCTTCTGCGAACTTGTCGAACTCATCGATGGAGGCATCACCCATGATGATTTTGGTATACGTTTCAGCGATTTTCTTCTTAAGCGTCGGTAGTTTCTCGGACATCGCCGGCGTTGCTGGAGCTAGGAACAGATTATATTGTCCGAGCTTCGCTTTGTTATATTGATCGATAACACTAAAGCTTCCGCCTTCGCCCATTACGATATTGCTAAACCACATGGAGTCATCACCAGCTTTAAACTTCGTCATACGTTCAAAATGAATACTCGCTGGGAATCCAAGTTTACTGCCATCTCCCGTCTTAAGCGCTTCTGTCACGAGATGGAAAGCTTCTAAATTTGTATTCATGGAATCCATCGTAACTGGCGCATATTTCGCTGCCATAATCCCCGTTTTCGAATCCGTAATGAATGGGTTCGGATCCGGTGCATACGATTTTTCGTAAAAATGATTGATATAAATATTCGCTAACTTAATAGCTGCTTCCGGATGCTTCGATCCTTTTTTCACTACATAAAATGTACCAGCAGTATCGTAAAGCTGCGGTACAGCTGGCTGGCTATCCGCAGAAACAATTGGGAACACTTTCCATTGCGCTTTCGGATCCTTCGTGTGATTCTCCTTCTGGATATAACCGCCATCTGACACTAATCCGTAGGCAAGCCCGACACGTCCTGCTGCTACATCTTCTTGGATTTTAGCTGGCGGTTTCACGCCGAATTCCTTATCAAGCACGCCATCCTTATAGAGCTCTTGGAGCTTCTTTAAAGGCGCTTTTAGTTCTTTTTGAACAAAACCGTAGACCAATTTACCTGATGGGTTCTTAATGAAAATATCGGTATATCCATGATAGCCGTTAAAGAAGCCACGCAATGAACCGTGTCCGTAATCCCAGAAATCTTTATTTACCGCAAGCCCGATCGTATCTGCTTTCCCGTTACCGTCCGGATCTTGTTTGGCAAATGCCGTTGCAATTTTGATCACATCATCCATCGTTTTGGGTTCAGGCAAATTCAGCTTTTGCAACCAATCCGTTCGCACGTAGATCATTTCTGCTGTGCTAATACCGCCGTTACTGAACGTGTGTGGAATGCCAAGCAATTTGCCTTCAATTGTAGCCGCCTTAAGTCCAATGCCGCCATCTTGATTCTGCATACTTTTCAGAAGAGGAGAGCTATATTGTTCCCATACTTTCGTTAAATCCTCTAATTGACCTGCATCAGCCAAACGCTTCAATTCCTCTTTATTCACCTCAAGGAAATCCGGAATATCGCCCGATGCAATGGATACATTCAGCTTCTGACGGTACTGCGTTGAATCAACAGTCCACGAATTTTTCACTTTAATCCCGTAGTCTTGCTCGAAAATTTTGGTCCAAATATTGCTGTCGATCGAATCGCCAGCTGCGTATTTGTAAGTTGCGTCCACTGATCGTACCGTCGTCACTTCAATTGGCGGATCATATTTCCCCAACGGGTCTACTTTCACTGCTGCCGTTTGAGCAGCCGCCGGAGTAGCCGATGCCGTTGCTGTTGCGGATTTGGACGCCTCTGGTTGGTCCGTCGAATTGCTGCATGCACTTGCAATGACTGATAATAACATCATGGAGCCTATCGAAACTGCCCCGTATTTTCTCCCTTGCTTCATGGCCAATTCCCCCTCGTTACCTATTATTCAAACTGGATACGTTTTCATTATAGAATCACTCGAGCATGGCTCGAAACGGGACATTCTTGCGAACCTTGCTTTTTATTACGCTCTTTGTATCTCTTTAGGATAAATGATGGCCCAGAGGAATGGCAAGGTGAGGTGAGGTGAGACTAGGATATGGATAAGTCCATTTATGATGTGTACTTTACTTACAAATTTGCGATAACTGGAAAACATACAGCTATTTCAGATGAATTTCATCGAAAACTCCATTTAACTGTAAAACATGTAGTTAAAACTACTATTTTTGTTCAGATCGGGTGAAATGGTTACTTTTAACTGTAGGTTTTCCATCTATTCTGCTTTTTCTCGAAAGATCCCATTATTTAACTGGAGAAAATCCATCTATTCATCTGGCACATAGGGGAATTACTAAATTTTCATCTCTTTAAATTACAATTCAGATCCAAACAACCTTACTTCTACTTCTACTTCTACTTCTACTTCTACTTCTACTTCTACTTCTACTTCTACTTCTACTTCTACTTCTACTCCTACTCCTACTCCTACTCCTACTCCTACTCCTACTCCTACTCCTACTCCTACTCCTACTCCTACTCCTACTCCTACTCCTACTCCTACTCCTACTCCTACTCCTACTCCTACTCCATCCCCCGGCTCAATTCGCAACCAACATGCCACACTAGAAAGGACATATATGAGCTAATCTAACTTCCCCCTTGCCCTTAAACAAATTAATTCCAACTTCTAGAACCAAAAAACTGAAGCGCGTTCGCTTCAGTTCATTGGTCGTAACGCCCATACATCCAAACTTACAACAACAACAACAACAACAACAACCGCTCCCGCAACCACCCGTTAGCTGGAAGTCGAAGACACTCACTAACTTATCCACAACCATTCCTTGTGGAATACTCGTAGGCCAACGCATCAGCATCGGCACCCGATAAGCGGTCTCGTATAGGTTATTTTTATGGACACATGGTCCGATGTAAAGACCACAATCGTATTCTCTGCCAGTCCACGTTCATCCAACGTCTGCAGCAGCTTCCCCACATTGTCGTCGATGCACTTCACTTCGCCGCAATACTGAACTTTCGCAGCTCTTGTGTCTAACTGAACACGCGAAGAGGAAGCAGCTTGGATCTGAGATCAAAGCTGCTTCCTCTTTGTGCATCCGTTATACCTATTCCAAGTTATGATACACTTGTTGAACATCTTCTAAATCTTCCAAAGCATCAATCATTTTATCAAATTGCACTTGTGCGTCATCGGATAACGTAACGTTATTCTGAGCAATCATCGTCAACTCAGCAACTGCGAACTCCGTGATGCCAGCCTTCTTGAGCGCCTCTTGAACGGCGTGGAATTCTTCGGGCTCTGCATATACCATAACCATCTCTTCTTCTTCAAGAAGATCACGCACGTTTACGTCAGCTTCCATCAGAATTTCCATGATCTCATCGATGCTTTTATCTTCAATACCGATCGCCGCTGTCGCATCGAACATGTAAGCAACAGAACCTGTCACTCCCATGTTACCGCCATTTTTACTAAATGCGGCACGAACGCTTGACGCGGTACGGTTTACATTATTCGTTAACGTGTCCACAATAACCATCGAACCATTCGGTCCAAAGCCTTCATAACGGAGCTCTTCATAGATTTCATCGGAGCTGCCTTTGGCTTTATTGATCGCACGATCAATGATCGCTTTCGGCACATTATACGTCTTGGCGCGTTCAAGAACGACTTTCAATGCACGGTTTGATTCCGGGTCCGGTTCGCCTTTGCGTGCTGCAACATAAATCTCTAAGCCGAACTTCGCGTATACGCGACTTGTACTTGCATCATTTGAAGCTTTCTTCTCTTTTATGTTATTCCACTTACGTCCCACTATGGATCCCACTTTCTATTATGATTTCATTCCCTATCATAACCTATTTCTACGTTAATTTAAACACTGTTTGAATAGCCGACAGGCTACGCCTTCACCGCAGATGAACGGTTATCGGTCCATCTTCATTCCAGAGATATGTTTCCTGCTTGTCAGACGTCACACATGTGACTAATACCCCTTCGTCACAACGGGTAACGAGTAGATCAAAACAGGAATTAAACGCTCGGATGGAACGAAGCGCCATCGTGTCCCAACTTTCAGGTAGCCTAGGCGAACAGGTAAAAGAATGAAGCCCCGCAGGCACGATGCCAAATAAGCCCTCTATAATCACTCGTGCGTATAGCGCGCGCTTTCCGCAGAGAGATGCCGACCATTACCTTCGGGAAATGCCTCAACCGCATAGGGAACATGGTCGCCAAGCAATCTGTTTCGCGAATATTCGAGCAGATGTGTGATCCCCAGCTCCGTTTCGCCCGCGTAGAGTATGCCCCGCAGTGCATACAACGTGGAGCGATCCCAAAAGGTGGTTTCCCCCGCTTGGGTGACTAGTCCGCCGTTTACCCACAATCGCGAAGATAATAAGGCTGCAATGGTTTGTTCCTTGCGATCTAAGATATCCATCGTCAGCGGTACACAAATCCACGAACGCAGAATGTCGTTCCCTTCATAATAGCGATAGGTCTCATACCCCTCCACGGTTGCGCCAAAATGGGATTCAATCGCTTGTCGCAGCTCAGC
This sequence comes from Paenibacillus qinlingensis, assembly GCF_013204845.1. Classification (GTDB taxonomy): domain Bacteria; phylum Bacillota; class Bacilli; order Paenibacillales; family NBRC-103111; genus Paenibacillus_E; species Paenibacillus_E qinlingensis. The sequence goes on along the minus strand of NZ_JABMKY010000020.1, from coordinate 16,222 downwards.
CGCCTCTTCCTCAATGCGTGGAGCAAGTTCTGCTCTCCCGACTGCTCGCGCAAGATGAGCGGACGAAAGAAGAGCACCGTACGCAAGCGACGATGTGAACAGATTAGCGTCGCCGCTCGGAAACCGATTCTCCAATTCGTCCGAGTCCGATGCGACAACGCCATCTTGGGTTCGTTTACGCCGGCAAAACGCCAAACACCATTCGATAGCTGGCCACAACTGTTCAGCTATTTGCAAGCTGCCGCTCGCCAGTGCAAACCGCGCCGCACCATAGGCGTACATCGCCGCATCACCGCGATCTCCAGCCCCCTCCCAAATATCCACGCCCTCTGCGATGATTGAGGAGGGAATAGGATGGAAGTCAGGACCCATGAACGGCATATAAAGTCGATAGGCATTCAAGGATGCCTCCATCGCATCTTGTTCGCCTAGAAATGGAAAAAAGGGCCCCGCATATTCCGCCTGATCGTTCGCCCATACGGCTGCGTAATAGGACCCGCCTCCGGGACTGTGAAGTAAGCCGCCTTTGGTGCGGAAAACACTCTCCGCCGCGCGAATTTTAGCCAACTCAAACATGCGGTTTAGATTAGGTTCAGGTGATTCCAGTCGCAAAGACGAACCTAATGCCAGCAGAAATTCACATCGCTTCGCTTCCTCATTCATGATATCCACTGTTTCTTTGGGCGCTCCTAACGTGGAGGCGCAGATCCAACCCTTATAGGACACCGTTGCCCCTGCTTCCAAGATCACACAAGCAGGCCCGTCGTGTCCCGCTTCCACGACATAAATGCCCTTCGTACCTCTGCGATACTTGGTAAATGCTATCTGATCGATCTCTAGTCTTATCGATCCCTCCGTCATGTTCTGAATCTGAACATGGTCTAACGCGTAAGGTATTTCTCTCGACGGAAATACGGTTCGTCGTATCAATAGCCCTTGATCAGAAACAGAAGCGATTCGAAGAATGCCATCGAACGTAATTCGGAACCCTTTTTCTTGGACAAGTTGGCCCTCTACACGCATACGCGGCACAAACTCTTGTCCAAACGTCTCCGTTAAACTAGCATGCGTATCATTCGGAATCGTGCGGAGAGCTGGCCAGACTACTTTACGATTTAAAAAGATACTTCCTTCCGAGTCTACGCCATAACTCACGATGAGCGAGACCGCTTTCCCACTCATTTCGACATGATCCTGGTGGGCAAGGTCTCCGAGATGAATGTCCCAGACAATTCCTGTTTCTTCGCCTAAGTGCCAACGCATCCTTCGCCCCCTTCTCGTTCTATATAACCTTACTTCACCTGGATAGTTTCTATGACAAGTTAGCAGCCAAGCGGTGATCATTGGTCTAAAAATTAAAAACCGTTCCCTGGTAGAATACCATGGAACGGTCGTAACATTACTTCAATGGATCCGGGTACACATCAACCGAAATGCTTTTCCCGTTGGCTGTAATCATCGTTGCTGTGAAGGAAGCCACCTCGACAGATGTTCCATCAATCGCTGATGTCGCTGGTTTGTAGATATACTTCGCATCTCCGCGATATAATCTGATCTTACTATTGATTGTGGAGAATACCCAATCGGTAGGATCGACTTTACCGCCAGCGGTTGCACCAATATCCGCATCTGTTGATGGATAGGTATAGCCAGCCGTTTCATTTCCAGCTAAAGGATAAGGCTGATTAGACAATCCATTCACATTGTTAACACCTGTAATATTGGATTCAACTGCGAGATATCCTGAATCTGGTACAATGTTATCATTCGTCCATTTGACATTGCTAATAAAAATTTGAATACCGAAAATTGGTGCTACACGGATCACAGAACTGTTTCTAAAGGCATTGTTTCCATATTGATCCATTAGCGTAATATTGCTAAACGTTTGTTTCAGCAGCAATTTCTTGGCCACCGTATCGATGGTATTACCTGTAAAAATGTTAACGCCTGCTTTCAGCTGCGACAATCCCATAATTCTTGCTTTCCCATTATAAGTTGCTGTTAGTGAGCTAACGACTAAAGAATCATCTTTAATGGCGATGTTATCAAGGAAAGCCACTTTATTCCCAGTGTAGTTAGATGGCTTGAATAGCACGGATATGCTAGTTGTTCCAACATCCTTACCACGAATCCCATACCCGTCAAAAGCGTTTGCAACAGCACCATCAGCTCGTGGCTTATTCACAATGGAAGAAGCTCTCGTGTTGGAAGTCGTGACCGATTTCAACTGTTGAATCGTGTTATTCGGGAGCTGAACAATATTGCCGTTAACATCCTTGGCCGTGAGTACAACTTTGCCCGAAAACATATTCTCTAAAGATACACCTTCTGTTGAATAAACGTTATTAATGACATTCGTAAGTGAGCCTTGCAGCGTATCCTTAACCTTATCGACAGCATAAATGCCATTAGCAAATGGTGTCAGTGTATACAGCAAATTATTGGCTTCTCGACCTTTCAGAAGCTGCGTCGTACCAATGGCTGTTGACATTAAGGAGGCTGATCCTGCGGCAACTGCAGCCTCATCCCCTTTAAACAACTGAGCTGTAACCTGGTACGTACCTTCATTGTTATCGCCAACCTTGGCAATAAAGAAGAAATCGCGATCCCGATAATAACCGAAATCAGTTGACACTTTACCTGAGTCATAACCTTCTACCGTACCATCTACACCCCTAACGATAAAAGATGTTTTAGTTGTGTCCAAGAAGGCAGTTGTACTTCCTCTGAGTACATAAACTGCATCAGTAACCGTACCAGACGTTTTAGCAAAAGATAATTTCATCGAATAGCCTCGATAATCGCGATCAAAATCCTCATTATACTGATCTTTGAATTTCAAACGAAACGCATTCTCCGTTCTTCCATTCACCATTTCGAGCGAAGGAAGCATCTTAGGTTTCGGTACAACGGAAAAGTACACGGTTTTCGGAAAACGCTTGGCAACAATATTCGTGCTATTCACAGCCGTTTTCTCACTTGTAAGGAGCGCAGCTTTAATCGTTAACGGACCTTTATTTACGTCTGATAACGTTTTTAAATCGGAGACGCGAATTGTACCTCTATTTGCACCACTCTTCTCGATTCCGCCAATTAGTCTGCCAAGCGAATCCTTGGCGCCAACTGATATACTGCCGTTTGATAATCCAAATACACTTATCTTATCGGCATTTTCTACAACTTCATCTGTCGTAAGGATCGTCCCGCCTTGGTCTTTGACAACGAGTGGCAAGTAGAAATCCTCGTCACCCACCGCTACCGTATTCGGGAAGTTACCTATGCTAAACTCATAAGGCGCTTTGGAAGCAGCCACTTTCATTACCTTGGAAACGGATTGGCCTGAACCAAGTCCCGTCAACGTAAGCATGACATCCTGGATGCTGAAATTAGTAAAGTTAGAAGCAGCTTTGATCTTCAACTCGGGAATACCATCTCCGGTTTCGTCAGCAATAAAGTCAAATCCTCTTGCAGGACTTGTTGCAGACATGTCGATTACACCTGTTGCAGTGGAGCTTGTTAATGTACTGTTTGTTAAAATATCCAAATCCGTAACGGGATAACCATATTGGTCATAAGCCTTGTAAGGAACCGAAACCAGATCACCAGCCTCGAATTTCGTCTTCCCACTCACGTAAACCACATCGCTCAGTTCAACTTTACTAACCGCTTGTAATTCACCAACCGTAAAAGTCTTATTGGCTGTCACGGAGTAATCTGGAGCCATGATGGTGACGAAAACTTGCGAGTCTTGACGCAGCTTGTTGCTGTAGACGGCATGGGTAACATCGAGCATAACTGACTGTGAATCACCCGCAGGTATCGCATCTCCATCTAGGCTTGTATTGATGGTAAATACGGCTGCACTCAGATCGGATACTTCCTTGTACTGGTTCACGGCTTTAAAAGTCAGTTTGACTTTGCCCTGTGCAATTTTATCCGACGGTGTCGTGAAATCAATTTGCGTGATTTTCTCGTTGCCAACAGACACCTCTGCTGTGCCTTTATCCACCGTTAAACCGCCATCTTTGACAGCCTCAACTTTTACCGTATAAAGGCCTTCTGTCATTTTCGTATCCAACGTGATCGTCACTTCGCTCTTGTTGGTATTCCACTTCTGAGCACCTGTAACGACTGATCCTGTAATGGAGCCACGAAGAATGGAAACCGTCAACTTACTCGTGTCAGCGAGTGAGCCATTCAATTTGACCACGAGTGTTTTAGCGCCCGTAGCTTTAAAGTCAGCCACAGAAACTTTGGACACAACGGGACCCCCGGCTTGAATCAGCTGATAAGCAGCGTATGCGGCATTGACAAGCAGCTCGCGATTCACTGTTTTGGTAAAATCAGCCATGTCCGCCAAGAGCCCCAATTTGATCGCAGAAGCTACATTCTCTTTCGCCCAATCGGACACGATGCCCTTCACTTTGGCCGTATCGGTTTCATCTGCCTCCAGCTTGAAAACACGTGCGAGTACAGAAGCAGCTTGTTCAATCGTGACTAGGCCGGCTGGATCAAAATGATCTTTCTCCACGCCTTGCATATAGCCCGCATTGGTTGCTGCACCGATATAACCTGCCGCCCAGCTTGCTTCAGCAAGGTCTGTATATATGGCGCTTGAAGGAACATCTTCCTTTAAACCATTCAACAAAACGGAGATTTTGGCAAGCTGGGCCCGCGTCACCTCTTTATCGAGTTCGGCTGACCCTGATTCGTCGGAACCATCGAAAATGCCTTTGTCTTTAAGAGCTTTAAACTTGGATGCTGTGTCCATCGTTGTTACCGCTGGTGTTGTTGCCGTTGTAGTTGAATTAGATGGTGTAATGGCGTCTGCAAAAGCTAAATCGACGGAAGCAAACAGTGAGAACATCATGACGGATACCATGACTGCGGATAACTTCTTCTTTATAACGGTTATTTTCATTTTTCCTCCATCATTCCTTAGTCGAATTCGAAAATCATTGCATACTGCTTCCAATCAACCCGCTTTTTCAAATGCAAGCGCTTACCAAATTGGCGGTCCCTCCTTCCATTTCTAAGACAAATTATAGTTTATCGAAAAAATGGTAACATACTAGTTATTTAAGCCGATATTGAACTAACTTATGGTACAAGAACCATATCGCATATAAACTCTAATTTTTCCTCCTCCGGAACTCCGTAGGTGAAACGCCATGAAATTGTGTGAATTGTTTGGTGAAATGATGGACTGATGAATAGCCGAAATCCTCCGCAATTGCCGTTATGGAACGATTGCTTTCCCATAGAGCTGCCTCCGCTTGGCGCATAATGGATTTGGTCCAGTAAGCTTTGGGCGAGATACCTGTAGCTTGCTTGAAAAGCTCATGAAATTGCGTTTTGCGAAGCCCGCATTGGCTCATCCATTCGTCATAACCTCGACTCGCATTCGCTTCCCTGTCCATGCGCTCGATAATCGGAATCATTCGATAATCGATGAAGTGTTGCGTTGAAGCTATTTGTACAAGTGCTAGAAGGAAAGCTTTGAGGAGATTGCTTACAATCAGCTCAGAGTAGTGATCACTTCTCCTCGACTGGTTGACGACATGGATGAATAATTGACCAAGGGAAGCATCGTGCTGGATGGGCGTAACGACTGGTAACTTGTCCAGCTCTGGACAAGGGATTATATGTGTTAGCAACTCTCGATTAAAATCAGACTCATCCCAAACGAGATGTTGACTGCTTCTCAATGGATAATTCCAGAGATCACAATACAAGTTATAGGTGGCTAGTGGATGATCGGGATTGGCGTAAAAAGAATGACCTATTTCAGGTGGAAAATAGATCAGATCACCTTTCTTCACAGGATATGTTCTTCCTTGGGCGGAAACCGTCCCTTTGCCTCCGGCAACGAAATGAAAGGCATAGCAATACCCGATTCTGCCCACTTCAGCTTGGTTTCGTTCGACTGGAAATTGATAATAATGTCCCACTCTTACATAGGGATTAACCGAAGTTAAAAAAGTCATAGTAACCCTCGCAATCGATAGTAAATTGACGATAAGATTGACCGGAAGAATTGATCAATAGACGAACACAGAAGCAAATACAACAATCACTTGAAGTGTTATATTTTCTATATTACAACACATGTTGGAGGGTGAGTAGATTGATTAAGCAAAATGGAAGCGGAAGTTTAACTACCGAACAATCGCAGTTTTACGAGGAACAGGGCTATCTCATCATCCCGCATTTATTATCGGAAGAAGATTTAGCCTCCGCTCGTGAAGCGATGACTCAGAAGGTGTCGATGATTGCGGACGAACTGTTCGCGGATGGACTGATTACGGATAAGCTGGAAGATCGGCCATTTCCCAATCGCTTAGCTGAGCTATTTCAGAATCTATCTGCCGAAAACTTTCTCAAATATGGCCGAAGCTGGCGCGACCGAATACCTGGGTACTTCACTTTGATGAGCAATCCGAAAATTTTGGATGCGGTAGAATCGTTAATTGGCGGTGAGCTTTTCGCGAATCCGGTATATAACGTGCGACCGAAAGTCCCAAAAGTAGCCGCTGGCGCAGTACCTTGGCATCAAGATAAATCCTATTGGCCAGATGCTAATGCGAATCCTGTTATTACGGTCTGGATCCCGCTTGTCGATGCGAATGAAGTGAATGGATGCCTCCATATCAAACCCCAGACACATCGCAAACGCGTGCTCAAGTGGCATCGTGAGACTTACACAGGAACAGGCTATACAGCGCTCAAAGATAGTCAGTTAGGCAAAACGGAAACCGTTGCCCTGCCTGTACCCGCAGGAAGCGCGATTCTGTTCAACGATCGCTGCCTGCATATGTCGACCCCGAACATGTCTGATACGGTTCGTTGGAGTGTTGATTTGCGTTATCAGCCTACAGATCAGGATCCCATGGTGAAGCACGGTATTGGCTTTCTAGCCAGAAGCTACAAATATCCATCACGTGTGGCTACGTTGGAGGACTGGCTGGCCGATAAGCCTGAGCATGAGGAATAACTGGAAAATATACTGTTATTTGTGAGAAATCTCCTCCAAAACTCGAATTAAATGGAAACCATGTAGTTAATTTCACCAATTTTAGCTTAATTGTGTAAATTAGTTAAAATTAACTGTAGATTATCAGGCTGTCGAGAAAGTGCCCTTTTTCAAGTTTGAATTAATTAACGTCACTTTTAGACTCGAACGTTGTCTCTCAGATTGTTTTAAATCGATTTTTCTTTTAAGAGGAGAGATCCACCACATAAAAATCAAACTGTCGAAAACACCGCGAGACTTTCTCGACAGCCTGAGATTATCCATCTATTCTGCGTTCGCTCGGAGAATCGAAAGATATAACTGCATAAAATCCATTTATTTGCCCGAAGCACTACATGTTGGCCAATAGCGTGAAGTTTACAGTAACCGAAAACGTATACGCTTAATTAAAAGGCAGTCCTAAAAGTAGATCCATCTACTTTCTGGACTGCCCTTTGCCAAGTTTACACTGTTACCTTAAACGTACGAATGTCATAGGGTTTAATAAACAACTCTATTGTATCACCTTGAATCACTTCGCCTATAGGTCTCTCCATAAGATCACATTCCTGCCACGTCTTCACGGCATAATCACTTGTGAGGGAGACGCTGTGACGTGATCCCGTAAATTCGTGGAGACGAACGATTAATGCGTCGCTGTCTTCCGCTTTTTTAACCGAATCCACAAGTACCTGCTCCGAGGAAAGACGGAACAATGAGTGCGAATCCACCGATGTGCGACCCATAGAAACGTGCAGAGGATTATTAAGTGCCCAAGCTTCTTTCACCGTCTCACCCGTTACCCAATCCCCTTCATGCGGCAGCAATGCATACGTAAATTGATGAGCACCTTTATCGGCTAACGGATCTGGATAAGTGGCTGATTTAATCAGCGATAGACGAATCGTATGATCCTTGATGTCGTGTCCGTACTTGCAATCATTTAGCAAACTAACCCCGTACCCGCGCTCAGATAAATCGACCCATTGATGACCGACACTTTCAAAACGCGCATAATCCCAGCTTGTGTTCCAGTGTGTAGGCCGTTTCACATTGCCGAATTGAATATCATACGTAGCTTCCGTAGAACGTACAGACACAGGGAATGCAACTTTGAGCAGTTGTTGGCGTTCTTGCCAATCTGCTTCCGTAGCGAAATCAATCCGCCTGCTGTTGGCATATACGATCATTTCCTGTATTATCTTCGAGTCCATATAGGACCATTCGAATAGCACCACGGCCCGAAGTGGCCCATTTTCCGCCAGGCTTACGGATTTCAACTCCGTCACTTCTCGCATTTTTTCCTGATAAAAAATATCAATATCCCACGCCTCATAGTCCTTCGGCTTATCCTCAAACACCTGTAGCACATTGCCGCATTCGCCTTCAGCCAGAACCTCTCGCTCACTCGCCTTATCCCAAATGCTGAGTAATTGACCGGCTTCATTCCAACGTATGTCATAGAAAGGAGTCGAAATACCTTGAGCGATCGAAGCGGTTTCAAAGCTAGTTGCGCTCTCCAGCGCTGCTGCTTCTTGGAAAGCAACGGTGCAAAATCCGAGTGACGGTACTTGCGACACAAGCACTAACCACTGCTCCTCTTGTAGCTGCGCGGATAGGATCTGCCCAGCTGCATCCAGCCATTGCCCTTCCGCTCCTACCTCATCTACAGGGATAATCACCAGTTCTTCTCTGGCAAAAGAAGCGCTATTCCATACCGTAAACGATTTCCTAGCCGTATTTGATGTTAAAATAAGTGCTTCGGTTGCTCCAAGAATAGCGGCCCTACCAATCCGCTCGGCCTCCTCATATTCAATCCGCGAATCTTCATACACCTCAGGGATGGACGAACCTGGAATAATGTCATGAAACTGATTGCGCAGTACGATTTTCCAACCTTCATACAGATCCTGACTTGGATATTGGCGCCAATTCGATCCCACAACGGCTTGCAAAACTTGCAGCCATTCCGCTTCGCGGTACAGAAGCTCTAATTTGCGATTCATCCGTTTGGTATAGGCCTGACTGGTGTAAGTTCCACGGTGGTACTCAAGATATAACTCCCCATCCCATGTATGCACATAGCTATCTGTCGCTTCCACGGTCTCTTGTAGCTTGTCAAAATAATCATCCACTCTGCCCGTAACGACCTTCGGCAAACCTGGCATGTGTTCCAAACGGCGTCTCATTTCTAACATATCCCGATTCACTCCGCCGCCACCATCCCCATAGCCGTACGATAGCAGCAACTCTTGATTTACTTCTTTATCCCGATAGGTATCCCAAATGCCTTTGACCGAAAATGGCTCAACCGCGCCATTATACGTATACCACCATACCTTAGAACCTGGCACTTCTGGTGTTGTAACGAAATGTGTGAGTACCTCTGTACCATCCATCCCTCGCCACTGAAACGTATCGTGCGGCATGCGATTGTATTGGTTCCAGCTGATTTTGGTTGTCATAAACGTATCAATACCTGACTTTTGTAGAATTTGCGGTAAGGCCCAACTATAGCCAAATACATCAGGTAGCCACAAATATTTGCATTCCACACCGAATTCATTGCGCAGGAATTGGGTTCCGTAGAGCAGCTGTCGAACCAAGGATTCCCCGCTCGTCAGATTGCAATCTGCTTCCAGCCACATCGCGCCGCCTGCTTCCCAGCGCCCTTCTGCGATCCGTTTCTTCATTTGCTCATAGATGTCCGGATAGTCGGTCTTGATGTATTCGTATAGCTGTGGTTGCGTTTGAAGAAACACATACTCTGGATATTTCTCCATCAGACGTAGGACCGTTGAAAAGGATCTTGCCGACTTCTCCCGTGTATGTGTCAATCGCCATAACCATGCGACATCAATATGGGTATGCCCGATACAGCGCACAGTGACCGCATGACGTTTCTCCCATACGGCTGCTTCACCTGCGAGGAAAGTCTGTGCCTCACGTATAGATGCATAGAACATCTCCGAACCAGGACGGGACCAATCGAGCTTCAAGAAAGCGCGGTCAATTGCCTTGAGCAGTTCCTGACGTTCTACCTGGTTTTCGCTAAGCAGCTTAACCGTCTCCAGAATCGCTCGACCCGTGTAGTACAAGTCATCCGTCGCTTCATCTAATACGGCAATCTCTGCTCTGCGCAGCTCATGGACTTGATCCGTCGGTACACCTCCGCCTTCCAGACCTGACCAAAGCCGAAATAGCAGTTCAACCTCTGAGCCAACTAGCTCCTCTGGGAAAAATACCTCCGTATGATTCGAATCGACACCTTGAAAAGGCTGACCATCCACAAAAAGCAAGGATTCAAATCCGGAATTGTTTCCCGAGCCCGTTTTCCCAAAATCGAATAAACCGAGCGTCGTCTGTCCCTTCCATTCAGCAGGAATCGTTACTTTTTGCTTGAGCCACACATAGCGGTCACGTCCCTGCCAACGATCTCCTACTGCTATTTCGCTCCATTGGTCCGAAATTGGCGTACGTATGCCATTTTCCTTCTGCTCATCCACTTGGAAGCTGAATGTCCGAATGGCTTGACTCTCGCGATAGCGATAACCAGCTAATTCACTTAATCTTTTGCTTAATTTGTCTAATGTCCAGAACATATGGGCTCTCTCCTTCTTCTTATAACACGTGTTATATAACTCTTAAAAAAAACCTGACGACAGCAGATCATTCGTTAACTGCTTTCACCAGGCTGAAGCTCTGCTTCGACCCATAGTTTGTTAGCTATGGATGGCGCCTTAGCTTGATTCATTTGCTCATTCAAAGCATGGACCGCCATTTCCCCCATACGAACATAAGGGATGTCCATCACCGACAAGATCGGGAGCATGGCTTGATTATTTCGTTTCGTATTATCTGCGCTCATGAGAAAGATATCTTCTCCGATTCGTAGTCGCAGTTCGTACGCTTTCCGATACATCAGAGGGACACCGACTGACCAGTTGACTAATACTGAAGGGACACCACCATGCTTATCTGTCGATATCTCCTGCAGCAACTCCATGATTGCGTGTTCGTCGCCTATCGTAATAACCCGGACACGGGGATTCCTCGCATGTTGCTCGCACCAGGTTAAGTAGGCTTCTCTTCGGTCACGTTCTGCCCAATTTTCGATATCATCCTCATTTCTGAAAATGACATAGATTGGTTGAATACCCACTCGTTCATTCATATGCGTTAAAGCCTGAACCACACTTTGCTTGTAATTAACCAGAATAGAAACAACTTCTGACTCTTCGGCAAAGCCTTCAATTGAAACGAATGGAATACCGGAATCTTTCTGCACCTGAGCCCAGCTCTCATCCACCGCATTTACGGAATCCAACGAAATAATACCGTCAATTCTCCGCTGCAAATAAAGATCAGCAAGCTTGCTTATGTCCATATTCGGGTCCCCGCTGAGCAGAATATGATAGCCATACTCTGTACATGCTCGTTGAATACCTTCAAGTACCTGTAGAAACAGCGGATTACGTGTATTTCCGAATGCGGCGATGCAGAAGCTCTTTCCTGTCTTCATACCGCTTGCCCTTGCATCGACATGATAGTTCAGCTCGCGGATCGCTTCAAGCACCGCTTCCCGCTTCTCCTGACTAACACCTATGCCTGGTGTATCGTTAAGAACAGCCGACACGACACTGCGTGAAACACCTGCACGCTTAGCTACATCGAAGCTTGTTACTCTTTTCATAGACAAATTAAAAGCACCTCTACACAAAATATAACACGTGTTATAACCGATGTAAATATAATGTTTGGCCGTCATATCCTCTTGCGCTCATGCAGTAAAAAGCCCTTCGGAATCATACCCGAAGGACTCACACCATTCACAAGGGTTTACACGCTGCCCTTGCGAATCCAAACTGTCATCTCGCCTACGCCTCGATTACCCCAGAGATAATACGGCACCGCCTTCAGCTTCACTCGCTCTGAAACCTTCTGCTGTGTGAATGGACGGTACGGCATATCCTCCAACCATGAAGCGGACTCATTGGCATGGCCTTCCGCCGCAATCACGACAGCACCACCCAACAAGCTTGCTTCGAAATTCACTTGCAGCTTCTGCATCACATCAATGGAAACGGAAGCTAGCGGTGTGCCATTGTCCACTTCTTCCAGACAATACACGAGAGGTCCTCGTTCAATGGCAACTTTGCCTGCATTAGCGCGGATCTCTGGATGGGCGATAGTCAACTGAGCCTCGACCTCAAGCTCCCACTCCACTAGATCCCCTTGCTCCCATTGCCTCTCAACTAGTGCATACCCATTCACCGTTTCATAAGCTGTCGGCACACCATTGATTTTCATGACAGCCCCACCATAGCTCCAGGATGGGATGCGCAGCGCTAGTGTAAACATATCTTGTGGAGTCAAAGTTAGCTCAATGCTGACATAACCTTCCCAGGGAAGCCTAGACTTCTGGGTAAGGGCGACTTCGCCAACGGCAAGCTCAAAGTGAGCTTCGCTGCCGATAAATAGATGTGTGTAGATCGTATTTTGCACTGTGGATGACGTGTAGATATAGCTGTTTAATGAACTAAGCAAGCGTGCCACATTCGGAGGACAGCATGAGCAGCCAAACCACTTCTGCCGTTCTGCTTTGACATGATGACGACCTGGATTGAATTCCGATGCTTTCGGCCAAACCTCAAGTGGATTCACATAGAAATAATGCTTGCCGTCCTGTGACATGCTGCCAATGACATTGTTGAACAGCGCACGTTCCATGACATCCGCATATTCACTCTTCGCTTCTAGCTGCAGCATACGTTGAGCAAAGAAGATGAGGCCGATTGACGCACATGTTTCGGCGTAAACCGAATCGTTGGGCATATCATAATCGAACGTGAATGCTTCACCGTGATGTGTTGAGCCTATGCCACCTGTGATGTACATCTGCTTCTTAGTTGTGTTATCCCATAAACGGCGGCAAGCCGTTAGCAAATCTTGATCTCCCGTCAATCTGGCAAGATCAGCCATAGCTGTATACATATAAACAGCACGCACCGAATGGCCAATAGCCACTTCCTGCTCGCGAACCGGTTTATGTGCTTGATTGTACGCCAGTTGCGCAACTGTCGGAATGGGTTGCTTCTTTTCTGTCCAATAGCTGTAACCTTCTCTTTCTTTGCATTCTTCCACTAAAAAGTTTGGTACTGTGCCTCGCTCATCGATAAAGAATTGCGCCAACTTCACATAGCGTTCTTCCCCTGTAGCTTGAGCAAGCTTAACAAGTGCTAGCTCGATTTCTTGATGTCCATCATAGCCCCGAATTTGTCCAGGCTCACGACCGAAAATCGTTTCAATATAGTCAGCGAATTTGCACATGACATCTAACAATTTTCTTTTTCCCGTCGCATTATAATAAGCAACAGCCGCCTCCATCATGTGACCCGCACAATATAATTCATGAGCTTCATACAAATTCGTCCATGCCTGACCTGGCTTTTTGATCGTAAAATACGTGTTTAAGTAACCATTCTCATGCTGTGCTTTGGCAATGAGTTCAATGACCTCATCCGCTGTTTGTTCCAACGTAGGATCCGGCGTATTCGCCAGAGAGTAGCCAACTGCTTCGAGCCACTTCGCAAGGTCGCTATCCTGAAAAAGAAACCCGCCAAACTCCCCTTCTTCGAGCCCTGCTGCAATCCGGAAATTGCGACTGGCATAACTAGGCTCAGCATCCGCAATCGCATCATTCAAAGCATCCCATTGATACGGAATAACCGTCCCTCGTACAAGCTCCATAAATGGATCCCAAAAAGAATCATGTATGCGTACCTTGTTGTTGACAGCCTGTGTACTCGTGAAGTTCACCATATGTAGAATCTCCTCTTGTCATCCAATTTTATATAACATTTGATTATCAACTACTAACAGTTTATCCTTATAAATAAAGAGGAACTACGAATAATATCAACTTATTTTTTATAAAATTCAACACTTCATAAGGGAGGGAAAACGGTGAGTGAACTTGGTCATATCTGGATGGAACTACCACCGCTGCCCTATTACCTCATGATTGGCCTATCCACCTATCTTCCAGGAGAAATGCATCCAAGCCGACGTAATTTAGGCGTATTTGATCTTCTTTGGGTGACCAAGGGGACTCTATATATGGGCGAAGATGATAAAGAGTGGGAAGTTGCGGAGGGGCAAACCTTATTACTGCTGCCTGATCGCTACCATTATCCCGTCAAAGGCTGTGACACAGAGACTGTCTTCTTTTGGATTCATTTCGACTTTCATGGTGTCTGGCAGCAAACGACTGATGGAGATCTAGGGACTGTTTACTCGCAGCAAGTTCGCAAATCTTGGGAAAATCCGTATCGGATTCGCATCCCGCAGTATAGCGCACCACCGGAGTTTGCGCTTGCCGAGCGACATCTCCGCAAACTGTTGTCGGACTCAGTTCATCATCGTTCAGAGACATATTGGAGTGAACAGCAGCTTTTCATGGAACTCCTTCGTCTCTTAGATGCAGGACAATCACGTAACGATGCATCACCTGCCCTGTTACTCGCCGACAAAGTCGAAGCATATTTACGCCAACATTATCAATCCGATGTGACGAATAGCTCACTCGCCGAAGAATTTCATTTCCATCCCAACTATATCGTCAGATGTATGAAAGAAATCTATAACTGCACGCCAATGGCCTATTTGCACGACTATCGAATTGAACAGGCGAAGCTGTTGCTCATTAAAACAGAGTGGTCTATTGCACGAATTGCTGAACATATTGGGTTTCTCAACGCGCCTTACTTCTCCAATTGCTTCAAAGCAGCAGCAGGCATCTCGCCGTTAAGGTTCCGCAAACAGTATTCAGCATGATGACATGTAAGTAGAGGTTAAATAAGCACACTAATCTTGCCTATTCTCAATACGACGGGGGAATTTCAACGTATAAGACCTCCGTTTATGCTTATTCACAGTCTTTCGAAGCATTCCCGTAGTATATGCGGAGCAATAAGCACTCCTAGCTTGCTTATACAAGCTAACTCGCTGTTTGCCAGATAGGTAAGCACTTTCTATTGCCTTATTCACCAATGTACTCCCAGTATGATACTGGCAGCAATTTACGAATAATGACTTGTCATACTAGCAGGCACTCATGTAAAATGCAGAGGAATAGTTTCTATGGTCGTGAAGCACACAGACCGCCCTCTCCAACAGGAGATGGGCGGTTTTTCTATTCTATGAACAGGAGGCATTTAAATGTCATTTAACAAATTTTATGAGGAATTCATACAATTTCAGTTACAAGGAAGGAATGGTGAAGCATTAAGACGTCTTCAGGAGGGGCATGGTCATGCGGAGAAAATGTTTCTTGAGCTGATTTGGTGGCCGGCAGTTGGTCGATTTGATTTCCTACATGCCGAATACCCCATTTCAGACTTTAAAGATGGCGTTCGATATTTGGATTTCGCCTATATGCGTGGGATACATTTGGTCTGTATCGAAATTGATGGTTATAAAGCACATCATACGGATTTGAATCGTTGGCAGTTTGCAGACCAGTTAACGCGCCAAAACCACCTCGTACTTGATGGGTGGAAGATACTCCGGTTCTCTTATGATGAAATCAAAGAAAAACCGCGTCGTTGCCAGCAATTAATCCTCCAAATGATGGGCAGCTGGTTTGGAGAGCAACAGTCTAGCCATCACTTAACATTAGAAGAGAGAGAAATTCTCAGCCAGGATCGCTGGCCAATCCAACGACCCTCTTCTTCCCAAAACCATCTCCGATTAACTGCACATTAGTAGAAACCATGCAGGTAAACTCCTCCGTAGACTTGTGCAGTTAGAGAAATTAATACCTTCTTCAGGTACCCACCGAATCCGTTCCTACAAGCTTCCTCACAATATTAATCATTTTTAAGAGGTGGCAAAAACATTCTGGATGAAATAAGCACTCTAGGCTTGCTTATTCTTGCTAAGTCAGGTGTATGACACCCGATAAGCCCTCCTTATGTGCTTATCTCCTGTCTTTCTAAGCATTTCGGAAGGATACGAGAGCAATAAGCACTCCTAGCTTGCTTATGCAAGCAAACCAGCTGTTTGCCAGACAGGTAAGCACTTTCTTGAAACTAGAATAAAAAGTAGACACCTCGTTAGGAGATGAGGATAATAATCTTATCAGGAGGTGTTCATTTTGGGTGAACAGCGGCAAAGGTATAATGATGAATTTAAACAACAGACGGT
>NZ_JABMKY010000001.1 GCF_013204845.1 Paenibacillus qinlingensis | reverse complement strand
CACCGTCTGTTGTTTAAATTCATCATTATACCTTTGCCGCTGTTCACCCAAAATGAACACCTCCTGATAAGATTATTATCCTCATCTCCTAACGAGGTGTCTACTTTTTATTCTAGTTTCAAAACCGCGCTTACAGATGCGAGAGGTACTCGAATCGCCATCATC
Source organism: Paenibacillus qinlingensis (assembly GCF_013204845.1). Lineage (GTDB taxonomy): Bacteria > Bacillota > Bacilli > Paenibacillales > NBRC-103111 > Paenibacillus_E > Paenibacillus_E qinlingensis. Next base: position 782,828 of record NZ_JABMKY010000001.1, on the reverse strand, counting down.
CCGTGCTGTAACGGTGAAAACCGCGCTTACAGATGCGAGAAGCGCTCGAATGCCATCATCCCGCGCTGTAACGGTGAAAACCACCGTTACAATAGCCTCCATACACTACTCACCCTCATCTCCTTGCGGTCACACTGAAATAAATGGTCAAAGATGCGAAAATACACTTAATTTAGTAGGAAACGCCTATAAATCGAAGAATTAGTGCAAAAAAGCAACCTTTTGGACCCAAAAGCCCCAAAATGATCTAAACTTCCAGAAATAGTTGCCTATTCGCAAGTATTTCAGCTAGTTAAGTTACTTCGACTCAAAAGGATGCTCTTTTGCATTTTTGAGGTTCCACAGTTGGACTCCAGACACGAACAAGCAGAGTTGGAGGACTTCTTTAGGGAACAATTTCTTGTGACTTTTCAAAAAAAGAGGCACCCGCCCGCCACTTCCATGACTTTTGGGAGCCCCTTTTTTCTTTGACTACTGAATGTTGATCTTCGTAATCAAGGCACCTGTGCCTTGCAGCGTTATGGCGTGATTTTGCACCAAGTTTGACATGTTGCCAGTAATGCTAACGGATGTGGAAACGTTGTAAGTTGTTGTCACGTTACTTCCATTTGTTCCGGTTTGGTTGATGGTGATTGTGGCGATCTTGCCTTGATTCGTAAAGGTTACGCTGTTAAATGTGCCAGACACATTGAAGTTCTGATTGTTACCGTTGGTGAGCTGTGTGACTTCCGCATAGATAGCTGAATTGTTATAGGAGCGGATTTTGACAATATCACCTGGCTGCAACGCTGAACCGCTGACCTGAGTGCCGCTGCGATAGATGAAAGCTTTGTCGTTCAAATTAATCGCTTGCGCCTGATTGCCGCTTACAAGCACGATGAGATTGTTCGTAGCTGATATGATCGTACCTGTGAGCTGGGCAATTGTTGGCTGCGTGACTGAAGTGCCATCTGCACGCTGAAGGATTTCGGCATGAAGCACGACGCCGTTATAGTAATGCACTTTAATCACTTGACCTGGCAGCAATACGCCGCTCGTCGTTTGAACGCCATCGGAGTAGATGGAGGTGTTTGCGTGAAGCTGCAAACTGTATGACTGTCCGCCACTCGTGAGCGTGAGCAAGTTATTGTTGACCTGACCAGAAATGGTTCCAGTCATTTCACCTGTCGTTGTTACTGGAGAGACACTTTTGGTCACTTCAATAACAGCAGCCATATGATTATAGGCGTAGGTAGTCAGGATGTCACCAACCTGAAGCGCTGAAATAGTTGTAAATGCACCATTTTTGTACACGATCGTATTACTGTTCAGTGAGACGCCTTGAAGTTCAGTAGACGTGGTTAGAAGCAACGTATTATCGCTGATCGGATAGGTCATCGTCCCAGTTAAAGTCGAAGCGAAATTCGTTGGTGTCCCGACTGTGCCCACAGATTGTGTGACTTCAACATAACTAATCCCATAGTTGTAGGAGCGTGTACTTACGGTGTCACCTACTTGCAAGCCTGCGGCTGTCGTCTGAGCACCATTACGGAAGTAAAGTACATTGCTATTCAAAGGAAGGGAAATCGTTTGCCCATTACTTAACAGGGTGAGCGTATTTCCATTTATCGCGGTAGTTACCATGCCCGTCTTCACACCAACGGCTTGCGTAGGTGTTGTCGGGTTGCCTCCGCCTAGCTGAGAGACTTCGATATAAATGATGGAATTGTCATTGGAGCGAATCTTAAGGACGTCCCCAGTTTGCAAGGCGGAGGGACTAACTTTGGCTCCATTTCGATAAATAAACACATCGGGGTTTAATGTCAAATTGATGTTTTGACCGTTAGTTCGGACGGTTAAGATATTACCGCTGACTGGCGCCACGACTGTTCCTGTCACGAGTCCGTCAATGCTGCCTGGCAATTGATTGCCTGCGCGATCCAACAAGGCTGCAATTTGTGCACGCGTTACGAGCTGTTTGGGGCGGAATGTATTATCCTCAAACCCATTTACGAGACCTTTGTCTACGGCGACCTTAACGTAGCCCACCGAACCAGCAGGTACACTAGATGAGTCGGAGAAAGGGAGTCTTGCGTTCATGTTGGCTTCAGCTTCGTCTTGAAGTTTCAAAGCTTTCACGAGGAGAGTTGTTGCCCAGAGGCGATCGGCCGGTTGATTCGGGTTGACGTTCGTGTCCGATTCAGCGAAAAGATCGTTCTCCAATGCGACAGCTACGTATCCGACGGCCCATGAAGGCACACTCGCTGCATCATTGAAATTCAGTTTGGTCGCTTTCTCTGCGTCGGATTCGGCTTGATCTCGAAGTCCCATTAATCGTACAGCTGCTGTAATGGCCTCGATACGTGTGACCGTTTCTTGTGGTTTAAAGGTACCATCGGGATACCCATCAAAAATACGTCTAGAGACGAGACTCATAATGTAGTTTAACGCCCATTCGAATTCTTTGCCTTTGATGTCTTTGAAGTCAAATTTGATGGCGGCTTGTGGGCGCTTGTCAAAATTTTGGCGTGAGTTGCTGTTCCGATCATCGTCTTTGTGATCGCGACCGTTCTGCGCGAAGGCCGTTGTGCCCGTAGTCATAACAAGAGTGAGGGCTAGCGTAGGGATAAGCAGTTTTTTCATTCGCAAATGCTTCATCTTTTTCTTCTCTCCTTAATAAAATAAATGAGTATAAAATTGCGACCCTGCGGTGCGTGCTTGAGTTAGTCAATCTTACTCACAGCATTCGGGAGTTGATGGGTTTTTCTGGGTGTTGATTTGTAAAAAAAGGAAAATATCTTCAACTCAACTGGTCTCTATCGCTGAATATCATAAGCTTGGTTGCGCTTTCGCGATTTAGAAGCTATTTCTTGGTGGATTTTCAAAGATTCCGCTGCATTCTTCGGTCTTATTTCCAAAAAAAAGTAATATATTTTTCTTAAAACAGTCATGAACGAGAAGGAAAATTAAGCTGAATGAAGTAAGTATTAGAAGGTAAATATTACAGGCTCATTGCTTGTTGCCCACTGATCTCTCACCCGTCAGTAATCCTAGCATAGTATGTAGGAAGGTGGTGATGAAAAGTGACAAATACAATTGAGGGCTGGATAATTTACACGATTTGGGGCATTTTTGGCTTCATGTTAGTTGATTTTCTGATTGCGTTCTTCAAATCCTTCTGGGTTGGCTCCTTTGGACCTACAGTCGTGCTAGGTTATTTGAAAGATGTCCTATACTATGTGCTGCCACTGACGGTCCTATTATCTATGATTTCGTTCGATCCAACAGGGTGGATTGTGGTGATTTTTTATTTCATTTGCGGTCTCGCTGTGATGGCTAAGTACGTGCTCGATATCATTAAAAAATTCCAATAATCGTAGCTGTGGCCCTGCTTTCTTGCGGGGCCAAGATTGTTGTTTTTTTCATAGGGATATTCAAACTTAATCATATGAAGGAAGTGTAGCCATGAGGAGATATCAATGGATTAGATGGCGAAAGTTAATCCTCTGGCTAGCAGCCATCGTGTTGTTTGGCGGGCTGCTATGGGCAGGTGGGCCGACCGCTTGGGGGATAGCGATAAGTGTTGCGACATTATTGATGCAACTGGTATTCGCTATGGCCTTTATGATCATTCAATTTGTTGCGCTGTTCTGGTTCCTTGCTCGAGGACGAACGTATTGGATTCTGCCTGGAGAGACCGGATCGACATGGGATGATTATCGTGGAAATCCTGAAATTGTGGAAAATGCGAAACGGATTGTCACCCTGCTGAAAGGTGTCAAAGAGTTCAAGGAAATGGGCGGCGAAGCCATTCGCGGATTGCTGCTTTGTGGACCGCCAGGTACCGGGAAGTCCTACCTTGCACAGGTTATTGCGAATGAAGCACAGGTTCCTTTTGCCTATGCGTCTGCGCCAAGTTTTCAGAATATGTTCTTCGGCGTAGGTAACCTCAAGGTGATGGGGATTTACAAAAAAGCCCGCAAGCTTGCGCGCGTCTATGGCGCTTGTATCATTTTTATTGACGAGATCGATGCGATTGGGATGAGTCGTCAAGGTGGCGGTGGCGGTATGGGCATGGGGATGATGGGCATGGGCGGAGGTTCAGGCCTACTGAACGAACTACTCTTGCAAATGGACCCACCTAATATTGATACCTCCAAGATCGTAAAGATGCTGCGCTCTCTAGGACTGCGCCGTAAAAAGGCAGAACGCCCGCCAGTGTTAACGGTAGCTGCTACCAACTTGCCTGATGTGCTCGATTCTGCTTTGCTTCGGCCGGGTCGGTTCGATCGCCAACTCTGGGTGGATGTCCCGGATTATGATGGTCGGGTTGATATTTTCCAATACTATTTGAAAAAGGTCAAGCTGGACGAAACGTTAACCGCGGAAAAAGCAGGTCTAGATTCCATTGGTTACAGCCCAGCTCAAATAAAACATATTGTCAACGAGGCTGTCGTTATTGCTCATCAACGTGGAGCACAGGCGGCGAGCTATGAAGACTTCCGAGCCGCTATGGAAACTTATGAGTGGGGGCTTAAACAACCGCTCCGTTCTATGCGCGATGACGAGAAACGCAATGTTGCTTATCACGAAGCAGGTCATGCAGTGGCGCAGTTCTTGCTTAAGCCTCATGAACGGGTGTGGAAAGTCACGATTGTCAGGCGGGGTGGGGCTCTCGGACTTTCAGCTACAAAGGAGACACATGAGCGGTATAACCGCAGCGACTCTGAGATGTTGGCAGAGATTCAGGTATGTCTGGCTGCCCGTGCGGTCGAAGATGAATTCCTGAACAAGAAATTAAACGGTGTAACGTCAGATTTACAGCATGCGACCCAAATCGCAGGTGCGTATCTCGGGATGCTCGGGATGGGCGATGAACTGTTCAGCTTCTTAGCGGTTGGTTCGCGCACGGATGGGCTTAAGGCGCTTCGACCACAAATTAATGAGCTGCTTAAAGAGCAAATGCTCGAGGTCAAGAAGCTCGTAAACGAATATACGGAATTCGTCCACAAGATTGCGGAAGAGTTGCTGAAACGTGAAGATTTGACTGGTGATGAAATTGAAGAGATCTTTACTGAGCTTTATGGCGACTCGCGTCCTAGGGCAATTGAGGTGAAGCCTCTGAAAAAGCTTACGCTTGAAAAATCACTTGTCGTCATTGACGACATGGAAGAAGATCTCAAGGATTCGTAATCGGATGGACATTCCATTCGTTGCATTGCCTCCTTTTTGGCTATCGTGGTCAGAAGGAGGCCTTTTTTTGGGCGGAAAATCGGAAAAGCTATCTTGGGAAGAGAAAGAATCAAAGGAGAACTCGATCATGGACTATGATGCTATTGTGATTGGAGCAGGACTCGCAGGTTTAGTGGCAACGGTAGAGATTGCGGATACTGGCAAAAGGGTGCTGCTCTTGGATCAAGAACCAGAAGCATCGTTTGGCGGACAAGCCTGGTGGTCATTCGGCGGCTTATTTCTTGTTAATTCCCCCGAGCAGCGCCGGCTGGGTATCAAAGATTCACAAGAACTGGCCTGGCAGGATTGGCAGGGCTCAGCTGGCTTTGATCGCGAAGACGACGAGGATTACTGGGGCCGCAAGTGGGCAGAGGCTTATGTCGAGTTCGCTTCAGGTGAAAAACGGGAATGGCTGCATGCCTTGGGGGTCCGCTTCTTCCCAGTTGCCGGTTGGGCCGAACGCGGAGGTTATTTGGCTGAGGGGCATGGCAACTCTGTACCTCGTTTTCACATCGTTTGGGGAACAGGCCCAGGCATCGTAGAGCCATTTGAGAAGAGAGTCAGGGCGCACATGGCTAATGGACTTGTTGCGTACCGATCGCGTCATCGCGTGAACGAGCTTATTCAGAGCGGCGGTGCCATCACGGGGGTCAGGGGTTCAGTACTTGTGCCTAGCACGGCGGCTCGCGGAGAAGCAAGCTCGCGTGACGTGATTGGCGAATTCGAATACCATGCCCAAGCGGTGATCGTGAGCAGTGGCGGAATTGGTGCTAATCACGAATTAGTCCGCCAATATTGGCCGAGCCGGCTTGGCGAAGCACCCAAGCGCATGCTCTCAGGCGTGCCTGCACATGTCGACGGTCGCATGCTTGCCATTGCGGAGCAATCCGGAGGGCGGATTGTGAATCGCGACCGGATGTGGCACTATACGGAAGGGATTAAGAATTGGAATCCGGTATGGCATAATCATGGTATTCGTATTCTTCCGGGGCCATCCTCACTCTGGTTAGATGCGCGTGGTCAACGTTTTCCAGCCCCTAACTTCCCGGGGTTTGATACGTTAGGCACGTTAGAGACGATCCTAAAGTCTGGCTACGACTATTCATGGTTTATTTTGACTCAGAAAATAATCGAAAAAGAATTCGCATTGTCAGGCTCCGAACAGAATCCTGATTTAACGGGGAAAAGCGTCCGTAAAGTGTTGTCTAGAGCACTGCCTGGAGCGATGGCTCCGGTGCAAGCTTTTATGGATAAGGGAGAGGATTTCGTCGTTGCCCCGACATTGACTGAGCTGGTCGCTGGGATGAATGCGTTGACGGAGGAGAAGTTGCTTGATTTTGACCATATCGAACGGCAAATTAAAGCGAGAGATCGGGAGATCGCGCATCCCTTTACCAAAGATTTGCAAATCACAGCGATTCGAGGCGCGCGTCATTATATCGGGGATAAATTAATTCGTGTTGCGAAGCCGCATCGTCTACTGGACCCTGCAAATGGACCGCTTATCGCTGTGCGATTGAATATCGTTAGTCGCAAAACGTTGGGCGGATTGCAAACGGACTTATCCGGTCGCGTATTGAATCAAGCTGGAGAAGCTATTCCAGGACTATATGCTGCTGGTGAGGCTAGCGGTTTTGGAGGAGGAGGTCTTCACGGCTATCGTGCGCTGGAAGGGACTTTTCTTGGAGGGTGCTTATTTACTGGCCGAGTAGCGGGACGATCTGTTGCGAAAGAGCTTAGTAAATCTCGAATCAACTCGTGATATAATGTTCAGAGCTTAAATATGAAGGAGAATAGCAGGAATGAACCACATCGTAAACTGGAAAAATGGTGCTCACGGGCATAAATTTATAGCTTCATTTAGTGGGGGAAAGGACAGCGTTCTGGCGCTGTATAAGTCCATGAAAGTTGGCGATCCAATCGGACTCATCGTCATGCTGGAGGAAGAAGGGAAACGTTCCAGATCCCACGGTATGCCTCCGGAGCTTATTCGTGCCCAAGCTGATTCCATCGGCTTGCCCGTTTATACAGCTGCTGCAAGTTGGGATGACTACGAAGCGGTGTTTATGGGCCTTTTGGAACAAGCCAAACATCAAGGCGCAGAAGTGTTAGTCACAGGAGACTTGGATATGCCTGTTGAGGGCTGTTGGCACGACAAGGTTACCCAAAATGCTGGCTTACAACTTGGCATGCCACTATGGAGAATGGACCATGTCCAAGCCGTCAAAGAGTTCATAGATCTGGGGTTTGAATCCGTTCTTGTCACAGTAAATGTATCGTTAGGGATGCGGGAAGAAGATCTGGGACGAACGCTAACTCACGACTATGTAAAAGAACTGCAAGCCCGAGGTATTGACCCGTGTGGCGAAGGCGGCGAGTTCCATACTACAGTCATCGATGGCCCGATCTTTAAGCACCGTATTCCTATTCGTAAGGGCAGCATTCTTAGGAACGGGGATTATGCGTTTATGCCGCTGGAGCTGCTGGGGACTTAATAAGGTGTAGCAATTTAAGAGATTGATTGGGACATCGGACATCCTCCAGAGGCGTCGCTCTTCACGAGTAACGCGCGCTGGAGGGTGACGTTCCTGTTACTTTGACATGTTGATTGTGAGTAGAGTTGGGAAGTAGAAGTAGAAGTAGAAGTAGGAGTAGAAATAGTGCTCAGTTGAGTAGCTGATTTTTCAAATAAATGTAAAATGTACAGCTAATTTTGCCGTAATGCCTGGGATTTTGAGGATAGATGGATAATGTACAGTTAATTTTAACCAAATTAGCCAATTTGCACAAAAGAGGCAGTTTTACCTACATGTTTTCCAGTTAAATCAAATTTTCGAGGAAAATACTCGTAAATAGCTGTATATTTTCCAGTTAAGACAAGGGTGTAACAGACTAGCCGCTCCAAATTCAGAAATTTCCCCAGCTACATCAGCGAGACGAGATTCCGTGTTCGCGTCCCGCGCCATAAGAACGTCCCCATTAATAGAATGGAGGTTAGGGCTTTGCAATAAATCCAGTTTTAATGCCCCTTTGAAAACCTGCGTTTTCGTAAAACATCAAACCTTTTGTTCGATTCATAGAATATTCTTTCATTACCAATTTAATAAGAATAAGTATGTAATATGTAACTCATATCGAATACATTTTATTATCTTCAATGGAAATTAACAAAGGTCAACTATTTATAATCAAATTTACCTAGATGCTAGAAGGTGATGTCATGGAATATACGAGTAATAGAAAATGGAGATTAGAACAGCTGTTACATAAGCAAAAGTCAAAGCTGAAAGTCTCTTATGGCGCTATATTTGAAGAGTGTTTAGAGGCACTAGGTGAAGGTACTATTATTTTGTCCGAAGAATCAAGTGAAATCAAGAGGGACGAATTAGTGGATGCCTTCTCTTTTACTCCCTGGGGAAGAATTGATTGGAGAGAAGCCCCGCGGAAATCTGAAATAAAAAGTGCTACAGATGTATTGTCTACTATGCTTTCCTTAAATATTGACATAAAAGCTCCGATATTTATTATATGGGCAGGAAGCTATCCAGTATTACAGACTGAAATAGAAACATTCATAGAAGCAATAGATGATGTTCTAGCGGTTGACTTTGATACTTTCGTCTATTGTCCTTCGGTTTACGTGATTGAATTTTACCATGAGGGAGAAATAACTGTAGGTTATCTTTTTTGAAAAAGCAATTTGATTTAGTAAGGAAGAGATGATTCGATGAAAAAACTACAAGGGAAACATATTAAAACTTCCAAAGGCTACAATTCCTATGAAATATACGATGCTGATTTGTCACATGTCCACAAAATTGCTGCTATTGTTACTGAGAGATTTCGGTTTATTCATGGCACACCAGTTATCGGGCTTGAACAAGTTTTCTTGGAATTTGTAAAAGACGGCGTTAATATAACCATTGGATGGGATATTTGGAGTGGTTGTTTTGTTATGGCTCATGACAGTGTAGGAGATAAATATATTGAAGTGATAGGAAACTATTTAGACGCACACCTTACATTGTTTTAGAGCAAATTTGTTTTTATTTCGTTTTTAAGCAATCCTATAAAAGAAAGGGCCAAATGAATGAACGAATTGAGGGTTCAATATAAAATTAGTAGTGTACTGTTTCAATTGGTATATTCGATCGGCTTTTGCACACTGGGGTGCTATCTACTAGTTAATTTTATTGGGGAAAATACTTACTTGTTAGTAATTGGCGTGTTTTTAATCTCAGTATCTCTAGGGGGTCTATTAATGTTCCTGTTCCTACTTAGAAAGATCCCTGTGCTCATCCTTCAAGACGAGGGGATTGTCCATGGTTCAGGTAAACTTATTGTTAAATGGGGTGAAATTCAATCCTACGCTTTTGATTTTCACAGAATGGGTGAGTATCTTAACGTTAAAGTTTATGATTTAACTCCTATAATTAAGCGAAGTAAGGGAATAAATAAATGCATTTTAATTATATCAAAGCTTTATGGGTCTAGAACGTTATATATTAATTCTTTAAAACTATTGAGAATATCAAAACCAGAACTGATTGATGAGTTAAACAAACGGTTAGAGATACGATAATATTCGTTGGCGGTGCTTTAAACGTAGAAAAAGAAAAAAACTGCAAAAAAGCAGTTTTTTTCGAAATTAGATCATGAAAACGGAAAATCAAGAGAAATGGATGCCTTTTCGCAATAATTTCTCTAAAAGTAAGGCTCAACCCGCGAAATTGATGCTCTAATGCAGTTTTCAGCAGTTCTCATCCACTCATTACACTCAAACGTTCAGTGCACTCACTGTTAAACGACTCAAATCCACTTTAGCACCAGTTGGATGACTAATCCCCACAGTCACTTGCTCTCCAGCAAGCAAATCAAAGAAGTTGTCGCTGAAGCGAATGTTACCTTGTGGCAAATCCAACTTAACCATACGTGCATGTGCGCCATTGGCCGTAATCTGCACAGTTTGCGTCTGTGCATCGATGTTCACGCTAAGCGAAGTCGCTGGGAACTGAAGATCTTTCTGATCACGCAGATAATGAAGATTATCTGGCGCAGCCCAGTCTGTCGTGTGAACACGGACAACAACTTGCTCGGCGGATGCCCCGTTTAAGACGGCTGCCTCAGGTAGACTTCCCAGCTGAATCGCAGTGTTCGCCTCTACAGCAGCATCGAATGCCTGCGTAAACACGATCTCCCCAGCGAAGCTATAAACGGTTACGTGAACTTGTCCTTGTAACTCAGCTAACGTATCGTTGACAGCCCACACGTTCAAGTCCTGCCCAGGTTCATGGTCGATGGAGAGCAGAAGTGGGTGATAGAACTTCGTCGCATAGTAGAAGGAAGCCTTCGGTAACAGTTCATAATCAATAAGCGACCAGCTCGTGCCTGGCCAGCTATCGTTCAATTGCCAGATAAGGGAACCACTTGTCCGATGTTTGTTCCGACGATAATGCTCGATACCATACTTCAAGCCCTCGGCTTGGGTCAGCATAGAGAAATTCATATATTCCTCAATGTTAGTCGGAATACCGGTATATCCTTCCATGAGCAGAATACCCTTTTGGTGATTGGTATCTTTGTTGCGATAAGCCATTTCCACACTGTTCCAGTAGAATTGGCCATTGGGAATGTTTTTCTCCAACGTGTAACGATTGGCAGAGGCATGCATGCCGAATTCGCTGCTGAAAAGGGTGAAGTCTTTTTTGTAATTTTTGAACGTGACACCTTGAATACTGTAATCAAGCAAAGGCACATCACCAAATTGACGCGGATAAACGGAACCGTGCCACACCTGCCAGTTATGGCGGTCGCCAACATCAGGATCGTTGGCATCGTTGCCACCGAATGGGGAAGATGGCCAGTAAGCACGACTGTCATCGAGCTCTTCGAGCGCATCAGGAATCAGCTCATGATAAATGATTTCCCCATAGAACGGACAATTGATGTCACCGCCAGCGGATTTCATATCATATAGCCAGTCAATTTCATTATTCCCGCACCAGAGTGCAAGGGAGGTATAATTGCGCAAGCGCTTGATGTTGTAGATCACTTCGCTCTTCACATTCTCCATAAAGTCACGGTTGAAATCCGGGAACAACGCATTCGCGAAGGCAAAATCCTGCCAAATTAGAACGCCCCGCTTGTCGCACTCTTCATAAAAGACATCTTTCTCGTAGATGCCGCCTGCCCATACGCGCAACATGTTCTGATTCGATGTAACGGAAAGATCAATGAGGTCTCTGTAGCGTTGGTCTGGAATGCTTCCGATGAAGTGATCCGCAGGAATCCAATTCGTACCTTTGGCGAATAGTTTGACACCATTGAGGAAGAAGGCAAAGGCATTTTGTCCCTCTGCATCCTTTACTTGCAGCTCAATCGTACGGATACCAAACGGCTTGCGATACGCATCCACTTGCTCACCGTCAGCATATAGAACAACTTCCAACTCGTACAAGTAAGGTTTGCCGAGGTCATGTGTCCACCAAAGTTGTGGATCAGCGACTTGTAATGCAAACGATTCCGACGAGCTAACATTCCCGCTCGCAGAAGCAACCACTTGACCAGCTGTGTCCACTAAACGAATGTCACACGATTTCTGTACGCCTTTGCGGAGCGTTGTCACGTCAACATCGACTAGAACTTCCGCCACAGTATCACGGATCGAACGTGTTCTTGCAAAAACACTATCCAGCTTCGCGCGGCGGTAACGCTCGATAAAGACTTTGCCCCAGATTCCCACGGTGACCATGCGAGGACCCCAGTCCCAGCCGAAGTTCATCGCAGCTTTACGCAGCCAAGGGCGCTCTTTGGTATACGAAGACCATTGGAATAGTTCTTTATCCTTATTATGCAAATGCAAAGGATCGAACTTTACGGCAATGGCATTTTTGCCATCTTGAATGACGCGTGAAACATCGAAAGTATGAGCCATCAACATGTTGCTCGTCGTTCCGATTTCTTTGCCATTCACGTAGATCGTAGCAAATGTATCCAGTCCTTCAAAGGTTAGCTCATGTTTCTCTTTCTCGTCTCCTGAATCCCCTAACGAATAATTGAAGGAGTGGCGGTACCACCATTCTTTCTGTTCGATCCAGCGGCTTTTCGCGTCATTATGGCCGAAATACGGATTCTCAATCAATTCTCGTTCAATGAGGGCAGAATGCACATCCCCGGGAACCTTCGCTGTAATCCAGAAACGATCGTCTAACCATGCTGCCGCGACTTCAAGTGGTCGAACTTGTCCTACTTCGAACTGCTGCAATCGCCATAATCCTGATAATTCCATCTGTGATTTCTCCTCTTACACCATGATATTGTTAAAATTTTGGAGGTGGAGCAGCAGGATGAAGGACTGCTTCCTCCCGGAACTCACTCGGCGTCTTGCCGGTGAATTTCTTAAACACTTGGCTGAAATATTTGATATCTTCAAATCCGACGGAGCTTGCGACATCGGCTATTTTGGCAGGGGATACGGTTAGAATTTCCATGGCACGATTAATTTTTTGGCGTGTCACATAGTCACCAAACGTAATACCGGCTTCCTTTTTAAACACTTCGCTCAAATGATTCGGATGCAGATGAACATATTTGGCAACCTGCTGCAAGCCAACGTCCCTCCCCAAATTCTCATGAATGTAGGCCATTGCTTTCTGTGTATGTGTGGCTTGTCCATTACCCAATCGGTGATGATAAAGCTCCATCAGGGTTAATAAATATTGAAATAACGCATCCTTCAGAACAATATCCCGTTTGACAACGAAGGCGATATTCTGATCATCCAGTGCGCCTTGACGTCCTGTTGCAGTTAATACGCGTTCCAGCCAACGATGAGCGGAGAGCGCAGCCGAACGGACCAATGATTCAAGAGATTCGATCGTCATTTGCGGGTCACTCAGTTCCGATTGCAAATAGCGCTGAACCCAGTTCTTCAACGCGACCGAGTCGTCATCCAGCAGGATTGAAGAGAGTTCAAGCTCTTCCTCGTGCGTACAGACCGTTTTGCCGCCTTTGCGCTCAACAATGTCCGAATAAATAAGAATAGATTCATCGAGGTGATGTTTATAGCTAAATGCATAGTCCGCCGTGACATAGGATTTATACAAATCGGATTGTTTGTGAACAACCTCGCCGATGGATATACTGACTTTGCATTTGAGCAGTCGCTCGATTTTTTGCTTGGCAGATTGGGGATGATCGAAGAAATCGGATGCACTTGTTTTGGGAAGAGCCACGACAATACGCTGCCTGTAAATCAACGTTTCACAATGCAAGATATCGTGCAGCATATTGTCTACTGCAAAAAGCAACAAAGAAATTTCCGCGGCTGTTTCTCCCCATCCTTCAGCGGTAACAACGTAGGTTTGAAACTTGGGTTGTTCATGCTCACGTGAGAGAAATAAGAGAGCTAGGTAGTCCGGCAGCATCTCTGCATCGACTGCAGCGGTTTCTCCTTCAATAATCCAGCGTTCAAACAAACGATTACGCACTTCTTTGTTCTTATAGAGATCCTGATTGAGATGCTTCCATTTATCTTCAATGCGCTTTTTGACTTGGAGGACTGTTTTCATAATCTCTTCAGGCCGACTGGATTTCAAGAGATAGTCGCTGACACCTTGCCGAATCGCTTGCTGTGTATACATGAAATCGTCGTAGCCAGATAAGATAATCGTCTCGATATCCGGTATGATTTCTTTCGCTTTAAGGGCTAGTTCTAACCCATTCATATGCTTCATTCGGATATCCGTTAATAAAATATTCGGACGTTCCTCCGGCATGCGGCGCAGCGCCTCTTCGGCCGAAACGGCAGGTTTAAGCAGCTCGAGTCCGATCTCTTTCCAATTAATGACTTTGGCCAAGCCTGTTCGGATGATGACCTCGTCATCAACGATCAAGATTTTCATGATTATCCTCCAAAACTGGAATCGCAAATGACACACAAGTGCCTTCATTCAATCGGCTCTCAATCTTGAGCCCCGAATCAAGCCCATAATGCAACTGTAAGCGCTCATGCACATTACGCAGCCCGTAACTAGTATCGTTGGCTTCCATGCCCTCAGAAGGATATAAGCTTGCGGTGACCTCGCGCAACCGTTCTTCTGTCATTCCAAGGCCATCATCCATTACTTTGACATACATGGAATTACCCTTCAGCTCGACATAAATGGAAATGATACCCCTTTCCTCTTTCATTTGAATGCCATGAATCATTGCATTTTCAACCAATGGTTGAAGCAACAGTTTCAGCATGAACGAATCACTTAGTCGGGCATCAACCACGTAGTCCACGGTAAATTCATCTGGAAAACGGATGGATTGAACCTGCACATAATTGCGAATATGGGCTAGTTCCTGCGAGACCTTGCAATATTCTTTGCCCTTATTCAAGCTGAAACGCAAGAAGTCACTTAAGGCACCGACCATCTCTGCAATGCGATTCTCTTCATTGAGTAAAGCGATCCAATGAATGGAAGACAGCGTGTTATAAAGGAAATGCGGATTGATTTGGGCTTGCAATGCGCGCATATCGGCTTCTTTTTTGCGTGTTTCATTGTGTATGAGCTGTTTTTTCAAAGCTTCGATATGTGTGCTTAACAAATTGTAGCTGCCAGCAAGTCGGCCAATTTCATCTGATGTGTAAACGGGATAGTGGGGTAAGGGTTCATCAGGATTGATTTTGGTTAACAAGCGGGTTAACGACCCGAGAGGCGTGGTGACCTTGCGAATAACGAATATAGTGAGAAACACATTGGTAAGGACGGAAAGCGCCACAGCAACAGCCGTTAATTGCAAAATGTATCGATTCTGAGCACTGTATAGCTTCGAAGGAATTATGCCAACAATCGTCCAGTTGATCATCGGTTCTCGGTAAAACAAAATGTTCTGCTGTGTGTTCCCGGTCCCTGACGTCCATACACCGGAAGAATGACCACGAACGCGATCCGTAATGCCAGGGAATACGCTATCGGCTTTTTGTGACAGCCACCCTTTGGAGGTTGAAGACATGATTTCATTTCGATCATTCAACAAAGCTACTTGACCATAGCCATCGGCTAACTGTGGAACGGACCAAATGCGAGACAGCACTTGTTCATCCACACTGATCGATAACCAACCCAGTGTTTGATAGGTATTCATAGCTCGTATGGGTCGTATAAAGGAAAATACATCACGTTTTCCCAAATAATTCTCAATGTGATATAAGCCCGTCCACATCTTGTCCGTAATCTGTTTAATATTGATCTCCTGATCCAAACTCGAGTTGTAGATGGTAGAAGTAGACAGAGGCGTCGTATTATTGCTGGGATAAATAGTGATATTCGAAATGTAATCCTTGGTGTATACCAGATTCGTCATTAACCCAAGGATTTGCGATTGAGCATCCAGGTTTTCATCGGTTCTCTTCAAATACGATTGAATGTCCCGTTGTCCAATGAGGAAAATGGAGATATTCTCAACATCTTTCAGGATGAATTGAAATTTGGCATCCATTTGAGCGAGTGAATTCAAGCCTGCTTGCTGCGCCTTATCTTTGGTAATATCCGAAGATGTTGTAAAAGCGAAAGTACCCAGAAACAAGAGGGGGATTAATGTTGTGACAAGCATAATGAAGGATAGCTTACGCTGTAGAGAATAGCCGAACCACTCGCGCAACACGTGTCATCTCCTAACTCATTGTCTGGATCGTTGAAGTCAATTAGCCTTTTACAGCTCCCGCGGTCATACCTTTCATAACTTGCTCTTGGAAGGCCAAGTACACAGCGATAGTCGGAATAACAGCGATCGTCATAGCGGCTAACGTTAAACCGTAGTCTGTTTGGTAGCCATCGGCGAAATTAGCGATGCTTAACGGTAATGTTTTTAAACTGCTTTTGCTAATAAAAACAAGGGCGAACGAAAAGTCATTCCAGAAATGCAAGAAGCTTAGAATGACGACTGTGGATAGAGCCGGCAATGAGATAGGCAGCATAATACGCCAGAATACCCCCCAGAGCCTCGTTCCGTCAATATAGGCAGCCTCTTCGATTTCTTTGGGTACGGAAGCCAAATAAGCGGTAAGAACGAAGATGGCCGTTGGTAATGCGAAAGCGGTGTAAGGCAAGATGAGGGCCCAGTAGGTATTCAATAGTCCGATTTGTTTCATTAGAATAAACAAAGGTACCAACGTACTGTGAATAGGGATCAACATCCCGATGACGAAAAAGGCAAGAATAATGCCCTTGAAGCGGAATTTGATTCTAGCTAATACATAAGCTGCTAAGGAACTCAGAAATAGCGTAAATGCGAGTGAGATAAGCGATACGATAACCGAATTGAGAAAAGCCGTACCCATTTTGGATGCTTTCCATGCTGTTGCGTAATTCGAGAATTTCCATACTTGGGGCAGTCCGAAAGGATGGTTAAAGAATTCGCTATTCGTTTTAAATGAGGAAATAACGAGCCAAAACAACGGATAAAGCGTGAGAATCGCATATAAGGTTAAGAATGTCCATAATGCGCCTTGTTTCCATACTTGAAGCGAGAACTTACGAGTTGTCACAGTTGATTTTACTTGAATGGGAATAGAAGACATTGTCAGCTTCCTCCTTTCGTTATACTTTGGATTTACGGCTTGTTGCCCATTGGCTAATCCCAATGAAAATGAGGGAGATCAAGACGATAGTTGTCGAAATGGCGCTGCCAAATCCATATCGGTATGAGGAAAACGTCGAATTATACATATACGTAGCGAGCAGCTCTGTCGCGTGGGCAGGTCCGCCCTTCGTCATCACATACACGAGATCGAAGGATTTCAAGCTTCCAGAAATACATAGAATAATGGCAATTTGTACCGTACTCCACATCATAGGCAGGGTAACGGAGAATAATTTGCGTGCTCCTTCAGCGCCATCGATTTGCGTGGCATCGTGAATTTCACCAGGAATATTTTGAAAAGCAGAGATGAAAATAATGAGATATAACCCGACAAAGCTCCAAATCAGAGGAGGAGCTAAGGCGAAGATGGCAATCTTAGGATCCGATAACCATTGCAGCTTCCAGGACTCTAACCCTAGCTTCTCTAGGAGAAGGTTCAGAATACCGATTTGCGGATGATAAATATATTGCCAGATCATTCCGATAACGACTGAGGACATAACCATCGGAACGAAAACGGCTGAACGGATGAATCGTTGCAGCGCATTGCTTTTATGCAACAGAATCGCAAGAATGAGGGCAACCGGCAGCTGGCCGAGCACAGCAACAACAAGAAAAATAAGGTTATTCTTTAAGGATGTCCAAAAAATAGGATCATGAATAATTTCTACATAGTTTTTCAAACCGATAAATTTCGCCGTACCAATTCCTTTCCAGTCGAAGAAGCTATAATAGCCTGACCAGATAACAGGGACAAACACAAATAAGGCATAAACAAGTATCGCAGGGGCAAGGCTCATAATAACAAACCTGCGGACGTAAGCAGCATTCATCAATCTCACTTCCTTCATGTATGAAATTAGCCAGCCCTGCCACGGATGTGGAGGGCTGGTTGTACGATAACGTATTATTTACCTAGCGAAGCCGCTTGTGAGTCTTGAATTTTCTTAGCAATCGCCTCGGCGTTTCCACCCATAAGAAGCTCTTGTAGTCCGTTATTGATAACTTCTACTGCAGCGGAGCTTAGTTTAGCATCATAAACCGGTGTGATTTTCGTTGTTTTCATCAGATCGTTGAGTTCAACGAATAGTGGATTTGCTTTTGAAGGATCAAGTTCGATTTTGTAGCTAACCAATGTGGAGCTGTTCAATGTTGCTTGTTGTCCATCGGGACCAGATAGTGCGTAGAATAATTTTTGAGCGGCTTCTTTCTTAGCTCCTGTAAGTTTCTTACTAACGCCAAGTCCTGTTCCAACAACACCAGAAGTGGATTGAGGGTCACCTTTTCCACCCGCGATGGATGGAAGTAAAGCGATATGCGTGTTAGCAAGCAAATCTTTCGGTGCATTCTGAACGACGTCAGCCATTGCCCATCCACCATCTATGAACATTGCTGCTTTACCTTGATAAAAAAGTTGTCTCATTTGGTTTTGATCAATACTGTTAAAGCCATCCTGGAACGCTTTGGCATTGCTTAGCTCTTGCAGCTTTTTCAAAGATTGAATAAATTCAGGGTCTGTAAACTTCACGCCATCTTGCTTAGCGGCTTTAAGGAACCATTCAGATCCTGTCATCCGATCAGCAAGTCCGCTGAAAATCGTGGATTGTGCAGCCCAGTTCGCTTTGTTTCCAAGTGCGATTGGAATGATTTTGTTGTCATTGAACGTTTTGACAGCTGCCATAAGCTCATCCCAAGTCTTAGGAACAGCGACTTTATATTGATCAAGAAGCGCTTTATTGTAGTAAATAAAAGAAGTTGGAGATAGGTTCATAGGTACGGAATAGATTTTGTTATCTACCGTATATCCGTCCAAAGCGCCTGGAATGAAATTGTTTTTCCATTCTGGTTTGCTATCCAAGAACTCATTGATCGGTTGAAGCAAGTTACCGCTTACGAATTCCTTCGTCATCGCATCTGGCCACATGACGAATAGGTCGGGCATTTCATTGGCTGCTGCAACTGTTTTTAAGCGAGTTTTCAAACCGTCGGTTGGAAGGCCTTCAATCTCCAAAGCGATATCTTTATTCTGAGCTTGGAAATCATCTAGAATTTTACGCATAGCAACAGCTTTCGCATCTTGACCAGACCAGTTGTGCCAAATGGTAAGCTTTACTTTCTCACCGGAAGTGCCTTTATCTGCCGGAGCAGCTTCTTCGCCGTTTCCACATGCGGATACAAGAACGGTTGTTGCAAGTAAAGCTGTAGAGATTAGTGTTAGTTTTTTCATGTTCGACCTCCTGATTGATTGACTCTACTTCATTCTAAAGATTTTCGGATGTTTCGTAAGGTGAACAGGATAAGGACCAGGGTAGAAAATGATCGGAAATCGACCTGCTATTCTTCAGCATATCCATAAGTAAGGTAGAATAAGGCAAGGTCATCGTTATAGTTAAAATATCCCAAAACCTTAAGTAACTCTCCTAATCTTCTTAAGTTTACCGCTTTCATTAAAAGCCGTATTTTTCTATGATGGAGATACCAACTACGAGTCAGCATCCTACTTTGTAAGACGAGAGGGTGATCGGAGCAATTATGTAATCGCTTACCAAAAGAATGTGGAGCAGGATAGATCGTTTCTAATCTAAGGGAGGTATACAATGCGTAGTTTGAAAAAAATGGTTTCATCTGTATCGATGATGGCAATCGTTCTTAGTTTGTGGAGTCCTGGTGTTTCGAGTGCAGCAACACCCATCGGTGATGCCAATTCATCCATTTTTGGTCCTAATGTATATGTTTTCGATCCTGATATGCCTGCAGCTGATATTCAAAGTGCAGTGAATGCGGTATTCACAAGACAGGAGTCCAATGAATTTGGTACGGAAAGAGACGCCTTTCTTTTTAAACCGGGAACGTATAATGGTAATTACTTTATTGGGTTTAATACACAAGCTTCAGGACTTGGACGAAATCCAGATGATGTGTTGATCAATGGCGGGCTGAATGTGAATGCAGATTGGGATAATGGGAATGCGACACGTAACTTCTGGCGGGGGATTGAGAATCTGAGCATTAATCCGACTTTCAATTATACACCGCCTGCGCCGGCTCATTTCTCCGCAGGTACAACGCAAATCGCGGTTTCACAAGCGGCACCGCTCAGGCGTTTACATATTAAAGGGAAATTGAATTTGTTCGATTTCGATGCTGGATGGGGCGCTGGATGGGCAAGTGGCGGCTTCCTGGCGGACTCTATCGTAGATGGTCAAGTAACACCAGCTTCTCAGCAACAATGGTTCTCGCGGAATAGTCAGTGGTCGAGTTGGTCCAATGGGGTTTGGAACATGGTGTTCGTGGGTGACAAGAATACCCCAACAGGGAACTTCCCGGATCCGCCTTATACAGTGGTGGAGAACACGCCAGTCATAAGAGAGAAGCCGTATCTCTATATCAACAACGCGAATGAATACCAAGTATTCGTGCCATCACTGTCTCAGAATACGCAAGGGGCTAGCTGGGCGAATGGTGCAACTCCAGGAGAATCCATTAGTATCGATCAATTCTACATTGTTCGCGCGGATGTACCGGCAACAACGAGTGCTGCGAATATGAATGCTGCATTGGCGAATGGCAAGAATTTGCTGTTTACGCCAGGAATTTATCACATTGATGATACAATTCGTATCAATAACGCAAATACAGTTGTACTCGGCATCGGGATGCCAACGCTGATACCAACGACAGATAAACCAGCAATGACGATTGCTGATGTGGATGGTGTAAAGTTGGCAGGATTGCTGTATGAGGCTGGGCCTAATGCAACTTCATCGCTCCTAGAAGTCGGACCAACAGGCAGTGCCCTGGATCACGCTGCGAATCCTACTTCGTTGCACGATCTATTCTTCCGTACTGGCGGAGCAGTTGTAGGTCAAAATAAAGCACAAATGACTATTAACAGCGATGACATTATCGGGGATCACTTCTGGATGTGGCGGGCAGATCATGGTGCTGGTGCCGGATGGACAGAAAATGTTTCGACCAATGGCCTCATCGTGAATGGTGATGATGTCACCTTGTATGGTTTATTTAATGAGCATCATAATGAGTATCAAACCTTATGGAATGGGAACGGCGGTCGTGTTTACTTCTACCAGTCAGAGATTCCGTATGATGTGCCGAATCAAGCGGTGTGGATGGATGGAAGCAAGAATGGCTATGCCTCTTATAAAGTAGCTGATACCGTTACGACACATGAAGCTTGGGGACTTGGCGTGTACTCCTATTTCAGAGATGCAGCGGTGAAGCTGGAAAATGCCATCGAAGTGCCGAATGCGGCTGGTGTCAAAATCCATCATGCGACAACGATTTGGTTAAATGGGACAGCAGGCAGTGAAATCACACACATCATTAATGGTATCGGCGGTCGTGTGTATGGCACATCAGGTAGTGCTCAAAGACAAACGATTAACTTCTATGGGACAGATACTGGGGATACGGAAGCACCAAGCGTGCCTACTAATTTAGTTCTTAAAGAGACTGCGGCACATGATCGTGTCAAAATTGGATGGACCGCATCGACCGATAATCTCAATGTCACAGGGTATGATGTTTACCGGGATGGGACGCTCATTGGCCACACAACAACGGCTGAGTATCTGGATACAACGGTAAAACCGCTGACAACTTACAGCTATACAGTAAAAGCCAAAGATGGCGGAAATAACACTTCCGCGTTTAGTGCGGCGTTAAGTGTAACAACGCCTAAGAGAGCCTTGGATCGCTCCGCATGGACAGCAACTTCGACATCAGCAGATCCAGCGGCACGCCTCATTGATGGCGATATGGGGACGCGTTGGAGTGCGGGTAAACCAATGTCTCCTTCGCCTGAGCAATCGTTTACCATTGACATGAAGGTACCCACGAGTATCAACAACATTGAGTTGGATTCCACAGGCAGCAATAATGATTATGCACGCGGATATGCGTTATACGTATCCAATGATGGTGTGACTTGGGGGAGTCCGATCGCGACCGGAGTGGGAAGCAATAGGCTTATCTCCATTGATTTTGCTCCACAGGTGGCAAGGTATTTCAAGGTGGTTCAAACCGGAACAAACTCCAGTTGGTGGTCTGTGCACGAGGTGAGAGTGTACGGTTCCGTACCGCCATCAGCTTCAATAGTGGGACCTACAACAGTCACAAGCGCGCAATCTTTTGACACGACAATCAGTTTGTCTGATGTCGTTTCCAGCGTGTATGCGCAAGATATTCAATTGTCTTATGACGCAGGATTGCTTGAATTTGACTCGGTGGAATCTTTAAATCCTGCCATTACGATCATTGGTCAAAAGGTTGGAGGGGGACATATACGCATTCTGACAGCGAATTTGGCAAGTGGTGATGTCAACGGACCGTTGATCACACTTCACTGGAAAGCGTTAACCCCGAGTGATGATGTGTCGACAACGATTGTATTAGACAGTCTTGCCCTCGCAGATTTGCAGACAGCAACGAACTTGGGCTCAGCTTCTGAAGTGATTCTGGTGAAAGCGATTGTCGATCTGTCGATCTTGAATGGGAAGATTGGGGCTGCGCAATCCTTGCATGATGGGGCTACAGAAGGATATAGCAGTGGTCAATACGCACCAGGAGCGAAAGCTGCGCTGCAAGCTGCGATCGACGCTGCAAGAAGTGTTGCTGCGAATCCAGCTGTGACGAAACCACAAGTGACGCAAGCGTTAGCGAATCTGCAACAAGCCTTAGATGTCTTTGACTCGCTGAAATACGTTGGCGACCCAGGAGATCTGAATAATGATGGTATCCTCTCCGTCATAGATTTGGCAAATGTCGCAGCGGCTTACGGCAAAACATCCGCTGATACAGATTGGGCACAATTCAAGAAAGCTGATTTCAACAGGGATGGCAAAGTGGATCTGGTTGATTTGGCTGCTGTCGCACAACGTATTCTGCAACAGTAATGCAGTAATGATGAAGCTTCTAATTAGGTGTAAGCAAGGTTAAGCAGGACGCACATCGCCCGTTATGATACATTTCGTATAGTTTCATAGCGGGCGATCTTTAATTTTCAGGGACAAACATAACGTTCTGAGTTCTTATTATTGCGTGCTGATTGCTGATTGCCGAGGGAGGAAATCGAACATGGTTTTGCGAAAATGGATGAAACTAAGCTTCGTACTCGTATTCTTATTAAGTTGGATTCTTCCTACAACCAGTTGGGCCTCTGAGGCCGAGGAGTCAGGCACATTTACGATGAAGGTTTCATCACAAATGCCGAATTATGGCGACACCATTGAAGTTCTCATTACAGGACATCAGTTAATTGACGTCTATGCTTTCGAAATTAATATGGAGTATGATCCTACAAGGTTAAAATTCATAGATGCCAAATCCGATGCACCTGGGTTCTCTGTTCCACCCATTGTGAAGGACTCACATATTCAGCTAGCGCATACAAAGGTTGGAAAAGGGAAAGGATTAGAAGGTGAACAATCCCTATTCAAGTTGCATTTTCAAGCGGTCCAGAATGGGAACAATGAACTCACACTAAGCAGTGTGAAGATTGTAGATTCCAAGCTTGGTAGTGTCACCAAGCAAACGAATGCGAAATCCACACTTACGATACATCATCCCTATACGTTCGATGATCTTGATTCCTTTGATTGGGCTGTGGAGGCGATTGAGGATTTGGCTTCCAAAGGCATCGTGAATGGCACTGGCGAGAGACAATTCAGTCCTGATTCGGCGGTGACGCGTGCGGACTTCCTGGTGCTATTGATGAGAGCTCTTGGCTTAAAGGGGACTGGCGGCCAACCATTTGATGATATTGATGCTAACGTTTATTATGCTCAGCCTGTAGCTGTTGCAAGAGGTTTGGGTATCGTGCAAGGAAACGAAGCGAATCAGTTTCATCCCAAAGATTCCATTACGAGAGAGGATATGATGGTGCTGACAGATCGAGCATTACGCGCCTCCAATCATCTCACTCTTGTCGGAGATCAATCGGATTTAACCCTTTTTGAAGACGTCCCGTTGATAGCTGATTACGCATTCACAAGTGTTGCTACGCTGGTCCAAATAGGGCTGGTCCATGGCTACGCCAATCAGGTGTTTCCTAAGGAGACGACGAATCGTGCACAGGCTGCAGTTCTGATCTATAATTTGTTAACTTATATCAAGTGATGATTTGAATTGTGAGAGAACGTACCATTTGAAAGAACCTTGGGGCACTCGTCTCAGGTTCTTTTTCTTTACGAAGAATAGCTTTTTGCCCCTTGCTTGTCGCTAGATTGCAATATTTGTAAGCAACATACATAAGTAACTTGTGTTAAAATGGGAAAATCGGCTTGAAATCAAGAAGTATGAGGTGAACCGTTTTTGCTGCAATTATCATCCTATAGAAGAAAGACCTTCCGCACCACGATCGGGCATGTACTACGATTAATCGTGAGCAGCGAGAAGCTGACCATGTATACGTTCTTTGCAATACTATGGAAGTCACAGCTTTTGCTGGCAGCTCTTCATGCACCAGATACGGCGGGGATTAATATTGGTAAAATGTATTTCACCATTCCACCCGTCATGTCGCATCTTATGTTCATTGTATTTGTCGTCGCTGTTGGACTATTCTTCAAAAAACGAGGCCGTCGCAACTATTTGATCGGGATACAGGTGCTGTTCAGTTTATTGTTGTTTTGCGATTTAGTGTATTACAGAGCCTACGCAGCATTTCTATCGCTTCGCTTCCTAGCTCATCCCAATGGATTTAATCCACTCGATTATAATCTTTGGACATTTATTCGTCCGTTTGATTTATGGTTGTTTGTGGATCTCGTGTTAATTGCTGCGGTTGCGCTTTTCCGCTATCGAAACACGCCGATTCTATCGCGTCGACGTGAAAACAAAAGGCAGCCTCTTCTGGCATTGCTGCTGATTGTCCTTGCTGTGGGCATTGTTTCCTACGAGCATTATCGTATCGATGTGAAGAATACGACGAAAGGCGAGATGATGTTTTTTAATCTTAGCTGGGCTCCTTTTCAATCCATGTCAGATATGTCACCCATTGGCTATCATCTGTATGATGGGATACGACTGTTCGGTGCATCCAGTAACATCAAGCTTGATGATCAAGAACGAACAGAGGTACAAGATTGGCTTAAAGGGAATGCAGAAGGTTTACCGGATAACAGCTACAAAGGGAAGTTTCAAGGGAAAAATCTGATTGTAATTCAGGTAGAATCACTTGAGAACTTTGTTATTGGTGAAAAGGTCAATGGACAGGAAATTACACCTAATCTAAACCGTCTACTAGGAAATAGTATATATTTCAACAATTTCTACGAGCAGGTTAATAATGGGACGAGTTCAGATAGTGATTTGTTGACGACGACATCCGTGTTCCCTATTCGATCGGGTGCGAATTTCTTTCGGTATCCGACGAATACGTACAATTCATTGCCCAAGTTGATGGAAGGTATGGGCTACCAGACGATTTCTACGCATTCGGAACCCGCGGGAAGCTGGAACTGGGTCGAAGCACATCACAATATCGGGTACCAAACGAGTTGGGATTTGCGGAAGTACAAGGAAGACGATACCGTCGGCCTTGGTTTGTCTGATGAGTCTTATCTCCGACAGCTTGGGGACAAAATGGCGAATGTCCAATCCCCGTTCATGCTGCACGTCATTACATTGTCTAGTCATGGACCATTCGATTTACCTGAGAAAACAAGGCAGCTGCATGTAGATCCGAATTTGGATAAGACGATCATGGGGGCCTACTTTCAAGCAATCAACTATACAGATAAGCAGATTGGAGCATTCCTAGACAAGTTGGATCAATTAGGTGTGTTAGATCAATCGGTTGTTGCGATTTATGGCGATCATACCGGTGTGCATAAGTACTATCAAGATCAAGTTGACGCAATCCCCTCCTTGGAAAATGAAGCCTGGAGAACGCATTCGCTGCAGCTTCCGTTCATTATTTACAGTAAAGGCATGCAAGGTGAGAAGATTCCCACCATCGGAGGGCAGGTCGATACCTTACCTACACTGGCGTATCTGATGGGGGTAGATAAAGCGAAATTCGAGTCAACTGCGATGGGCAAAATCCTTGTGAATACGAATCGGAATTTCACTATTCTTAATAATGGTACGCTGGTTGGCGAGGCGCAGGATGCGGAGAAGAATCATATCCTGCGATCGTTCCAAATCGCAGATTGGCTCCATGAGAGCAATTATTTTAAGAAATAGATAAAGTAAGAAGAGCTAAGCGGATGCTTAGCTCTTTAGCAGGAGATGAATGAAGTTAGCCCAGCCCTCATAACTTAGGGGCTGGGCTATTGTCATGTACAAGTATTATTTTACTTCGGAAAGAAGATATTTATCGTTTACTTTTTTCGTTGTATACGTAACGCCATCTTTTGTTGTGAATTTCACGAGCTCAGGTGTGTTGGCTTTATCAAACGTGATTTCTTCCTTTTTGGTCGCTAAAATATTGTCAGTGAAGTACGACTTCGTGTTCGTAAGGAATGCCGCACCAGCCTTCGCATCCGTGACATAATGATTTACAATCGTATCAAGCATCGCGGCATCGACGTAGCTAGAAAGAAACTTCTTAGCTGACTCTTTATCTGTTGCAGCAATCGGATTTACCACAAGAGCGCCGTCTGCTGATTTGGCTTCAGCGAACAAGTAATCTACTTTCTCGCGTGCAATTCTTGCTGCAATGTAGCCCTTCATGTTCGTTGCATCCTGCGTTACAGCCGCTGTGGCTTGTGGAGCTGCTGTTGCTGTCCCCGCAGGTGTCGGAGTAGTTGTGGAATCTTTGGAAGTACATGCAGCGCCTGTAACCGCCATAGTTAGTATAAGAAGCCCTGCAGCTGTTTTTTTCAATGTCATGGGGTGCACCTCATTATAATTAATCTGCTGACTTATATTGTTAAAATGACCGAATTCTATGCTAATAGGATAGCCAGCAAGATAAAAATATAAACGATGACGCCCGGAATTGCAAACCTAGCCTAGCGAAATGATGTTGGGAAAAATGGATATGCTGGCAATAAACTCATGGAAACGCTTGTAATTGTGACGGTTAAAGTCGAGTGTTGTAGG
Organism: Paenibacillus qinlingensis; assembly: GCF_013204845.1. Lineage (GTDB taxonomy): Bacteria > Bacillota > Bacilli > Paenibacillales > NBRC-103111 > Paenibacillus_E > Paenibacillus_E qinlingensis. Next base: position 755,915 of record NZ_JABMKY010000001.1, on the reverse strand, counting down.
CGTAGTTTCTAATTACTGGATTTATTATGAGAAAAAAGACTGTTTTTATCCATAATTTATAAAATAAGAGATAAACTAATGTAAAATGGGTCGAATTTTTGTCCAAATTTCGAATTTGTGTAGTAGTCACTAGAGAAAACAAGGTGAGCAGAATAGAAAGTAAAGTTTTCATCTTAATAACACGGCAAAACCGGCAAACTCGAGTGAAACCGAGGACAACAAAAAAACTGGATGCTTCTACAAATGGGCAAGTGTAGAAAATCCAGTTAGTTGTCATGGTGTAACATCTTATAAATAAGGAGTTTGAGATAAATCCATGATTTCGGCTTGTAGTCCAGTCCGTAAATCGGTTGTCGGTTGATAGCCGAGCAGTGATTGCGCCTTGCTAATATCTGCCCAGGTATGACGAGGCTCTCCGGAAGCCTTGCCAAGAAATTGCCTGTCTATTTTTCGCTCAAAAAGATCCTCAAGAATGGCGATGCAATCAAGTACAGAGGCACGTTCTTTGCCTCCGATATTGATGGTTTCGCCAATGATATTCGCTGCATGGGCTGTTGCTGCAATGGCTTCTACACAGTCGCCAACGAATGTGAAGTCGCGCGTTTGGAGTCCATCACCGTTAATAGGGATAGGCTTATTGTGACGAATATGTTGGATGAAGCGATGAAATGCCATGTCAGGACGCTGTCTAGGACCGTACACCGTGAAGAATCGCAAAATAACGATAGGTAGTTCATCTTTCGTAGCATAAACCTTACAGAGCTGCTCTCCAGTCAGTTTAGTGACCCCGTATGGCGAGAGTGGCACTGTCGTAGCGTCCTCATTCACTTGATTCGTTTTTTCGCCATATACGGAGGATGTCGATGCGTACACGATTTTACTCACTGGATAAGTACGACAGCCTTCTAGCAGCCGTTGGGTAGCTTCGATGTTATTGGTGACGTAGGTTTTGAAATCCTCCCCCCAGCTCGAACGCACGCCAGGCATCCCGGCCAAGTGGTAGACAATATCTATACCAGGAAGAATCTCCTCCCACGCAACTTGCATCAGATTCTGGTTCGTGAAAGTGAATCGATCATGAGAAAGCAAATAACGTAGATTATATTCTCTAACTTCAATAGGGGTTGGAGATTTCTGAACCAGAGCATCCAAACCAATGACTTCGTTGCGTGGATCTTGGAGAAGTTTCTCACAAAGATGAGATCCGATAAAACCAGCTGCTCCTGTGACGAGTATTTTCATTTCTTTTAACCTCCCATCTTAGAGCGATTATCTATTTCCAATGCCATAGTAAGCATAGCCTAGCTTGGTCATTTCTTTGCCGATCAGTGTGTTTCTTCCATCAAAAATATAATAATCTTTCATAAGCGCTTTTAACTGCTGCCAATCTGCTTCTCGATAATCTTTCCATTCCGAACAAAGGATGACTGCGTCGCACTGCTGCAATGTGATTTCAAGCGTCTCGAATTGTTGAACCATAGTAGAGCGAAGAGCTTCAGGCAACTTGGCAATGGGATCGTGTATTCTGAGGTTTACTTGTTTAAGCTGTAATTGTTGAATGATGGCTAGTGCAGGCGCTTCCCTCAAATCATCCGTATTCGGTTTAAATGAAATGCCAAGAATCGCAATGGTTTTACCTCTGAATCCACCTAGCTTTTCTTCCCATATGTTCAAAAAGTGTGAAGACTGCGAGTTGTTGACAGCAACAACTTGTTCAAGGATACTCAACTCCACATGTTGCTCTTTCGCCGTATATAAGAGTGCCATGCTGTCTTTGGGGAAGCATGATCCGCCATAACCGATCCCGGCTTTTAGAAAATGAGGGCCTATCCGCTGGTCCAAGCCCATTCCTTTGGTGACATCAGTGACATTGACCTCTAACGATTCGCAGAGTCTGGCTAATTCATTGACATAGGAAATTTTAGTTGCCAAGAAAGCATTCGATGCATATTTGATCAATTCCGCTGTTCGAGGTTTGGTCACAAAAGTAGGGGCTTTTATGCTGTCATATAAGGATTGTATGACGGTTGCAGCTTGCTCACTATCGCTTCCAATAATAATACGGTCTGGATTCAGTGAATCAAACAAGGCACTGCCTTCCCGAAGGAATTCGGGGTTAGATACAACATCGAAGGGGTGGGGGTGAATTTGAGATTCTTTGACCCACTCGACTAATTTACGATTTGTGTCTATAGGAACTGTGCTTTTCACAGTAATAATTTTATAGTCATCCATGTAAGTGCCAATACTTTGGGCTGCCCCACGAACAGCTTGAAGATCAGCGCTTCCATCTTTATCAGAAGGGGTACCAACACATATGAAAATGATGTTATTCTCACGAATTCCCTTCTCTGGAGAGGAAATAAAATTGATTTTACCAGATGCAATATGTTTTTCTAATAACAGGTCCAGTCCTGGTTCATAGAAGGATAATTTACCCTCTGACAATGCATGAATTTTTATTGTATCCGTATCTAACCCCGTAACTTGCCAGCCGAGTTCTGCGAATACCAATCCAGTTGTGACGCCTACATACCCCATACCCATAATTAAAATGTTCATTTTCCTGACCCTCCGTCTTCTTGCACGAACACCGACTGTGGACTGATAATCGAGTTCGTCATTGGATAGTGGTTAGGATTAAGAATGGCGTACTCTAGCAAAATGCTGTTCTCTAATGTACAACTTTCAAGTCTAACATTGGGTCCAATTGTCACATAAGGTCCAATGACACAATTAATCAATTCAGCGCTAGGGTGGATGCATACAGGTGGGATGATCGTAGTTCCAAGATAATCTGTTGGAGTCGTTAACGAACCTTCCTCCTCTAACTGTTTCAGCATCCACCTATTCGCTTCCAGCCAGCCTTCCATAGTTCCAACATCGGAGAAATTTTTATCTGTCGTTTGATAGGTAACCGAATATTGGTGATGAATCAGCCATTGAATGGCATCTGTAATTTCGTATTCGCCTCTGGCGGAGGGGCTAATCGCATGCACAGCTTTAAATATACTTGGTTTAAACGCATAACTCCCCAGAACCGCAAGATCTGACTTGGGCTCTGAAGGCTTTTCTTCCAGACCAATAATGCGATCTTTATTAACTTCGGCAATTCCAAATTGCTTTGGATTCGTCACTTTTCTTAGAAGAATGGCTGCATCATGGTTCTCATGTGTGATTGCGTGACATAAGCCATGAAGATCTTGGGTAATCAAATTATCCCCAAGAAGAAGGAGGAAGGGTTGATTGTCCATGAAAGTTTCGGTGTGTTTCACAGCATCTGAGATACCCAAAGGATTAATTTGAAAAATATATGTGATGTTTACATTCCACCTTTCGCCAGCACCTACTTCTTCCAAAAACATGGTATGAAGGTTGGGCCGAATGACAATTCCGATCTCGTCGATGCCTAATTCCACTAGCTTTTCAATACCGTAATGAATTAAGGGTTTATTCGCCACTGGAAGCAGACCTTTAGGTTTTATATTGGTAAAAGGTTGGAGTCTAGTACCTTTGCCTGCACAGAGAATTAATCCTTTCATAAGCTTTTACCTCCTTGTCTATATGAAGACATTATTAATTTATGATGAAGAATTATGAAATGTTAGGGCTATTCACAGGGAAAATAAGCTGATATGTATACGGTTTATGGAAAATCTTCTAGCGGACAAACATAATCCGCCAATCTACTCTATCAAGAGCCTAAGCATGAAGTAGGAAAAATCATAGTATACATGGAGACACTAAAGTTTCTAATTTATGGCGAGGGGAATGATTTATTTGGAAAGTTTGGAACAATTACTCAGTTATTTAAAAGCGCATCCTGAAGTGACAGAGCTCTCATTGGAATTTGAGAACGGTGACAAAGACAAGGTTGATTTGTCTGAAATCAGTGATTTAAGAACTGGCATTAACTGGTCAGAAGTCGATGAGGTTGAGTTGGAATTGGCTGATGGTACTAAGATGGCGTTTGGTTCAGAAGATGACGAAGACGATGAAGAAGATGAAGAATCAAACGAAGAATCAGACGACGATGATGATGAAGATGAAGAGTCAGACGAAGAATCAGACAACGATGATGATGATGACGACGAAGATGAAGAAGACGAAGAAGCTACTGTGTCTGCTGTAAGCGAAGAAGAGTCAGACGATGAAGACGAAGAAGACGATGACGATGACGATGACGATGATGACGACGATGACGACGAAGACGACGAAGACGAAGAAGCATAAGATGCATAAGTTTCATGTAAATTAGAACAAAGAGATTTGATCAAGTAAGTAGAATGTTTATTATTTGCTTGAATCATTTCAATGGGAAACCTCTTACTCTTGTTATGGCTTCTGCTAGTTTCGCAGAGGATCCATACTCGCAGAAGGGGTTTTTCCTGCAAAAACAGGATCACTAGTTAAGAAGTCTTGTTGTGAGTCTCCTGGCAATTAAAATGGGCTGTCCCTAAGTAGAAGTATCTACTTGTGGGACAGCCAGTAAGTTAACTAGAAATCTGCATGGTTATTCTTATCTATGTTCCCAAACGGCAAGAATTTCCTGAGCAACGCGTTCCCACGGGAAGTTTTGTTCTGCCAATCTTCGTCCGTTAAGTCCCATATGTCTTGCATGATTCATATCAGATAACAACGAATTTAGTTTTTGTGCATATTCGCTCGGGTCTTCCGGGTTATTAATGAGTAATCCGTTATTATTCTTAACAATCTCTGGATTGCCACCTCTAGCTGTTGTAAGGAAGGGTAACCCAGCGGCCATGGCTTCATAATGCACACGTGCCAACGGCTCCTGCCAGATAGATGTACAAACAAAGACATCTCCTGCACAGAACCAGCGGTGAACATCTTGCGCTTGAACATAGCCGGTTGTTATGACGGGCAGAGGTGAGCGCACAGCAAGTGCTCTGACGTAAGCGATATAGTCACTAACGGAGTTATCGCTGAACCAGGCACCACCGACAACAACGAGTACAGCATCAGAATGGTTGATTTGAGACATGGCACGCACCAACACATGGGGACCTTTATTGCGAGTTAGCCTCCCGACAAACAAAATGACTTTCTTATTGGAGAGGTTGTGTTCTGCTCTAAGGCTCTCTCGATCACGTCTTGCACTCTCTGACTCCATCCAAGGAGCAAAGCGATTTAAATCGACACCGGAGTAAATGGATTTAATTTTATCCGCAGCATGAGGATAGTAATCACAGATAGCCGTTCCGATATACTGACTAATGGTGATAATACGCTCAGTTTGGTCGATAACTTTATTCCCCTCTATAGAATCGATCTTATAGGGATTGAACATGTCGTTATGCATACTTAGAATAATCCGTGATGTAGGTGCAACTTCCCTAACAGGAAGCACTAGTAAAGGGCGGTTGAAAATTTGAATAATATCAAAATGTTCCGGTGTATGTTGTAGAAATTGGATAACCCCTGCAGCGTATGCTTCAAGTAGACCATGTGATTCCACACGAACATAGTGGATACCATTCGTAATTTCATCGTTTGGTAAAGCAGGGTCCGATCTTCCTAAAATGGTAATTCTGTGATGTTTACTTAGTAGCGAAGCCACACCGTCAATATAGGTTTGAATAGCTCCCCCTCGAATGTTGGGGACAGGCAGCTTTTCCGTACAAATCATCAGAATGTTCACGAGTTAACAGCTTCCTTTCTCAGGCAGTCCTTTTTCGAGGTGGAATCTGCCTTTTTTTCCACGGTGGTGGTACTTTCTTAATCGGATGGGATTGTTGTATTTTATTCTTCGTTGGCTTCAATACACGTGTAACTGGTTTCTTAAGTCCTAGTTTACGTTTCATTGATTTTTTCCGAGAACGGAATACAGGCTTCACTTTTTTCTTGGCATGCCATTTTCTATAACCCCAGATGATCTTAACAGCTGTGACGCGCTTCCATTTGGTGAGTCTTCTTAATTTTCTGCGTTTCAGATAACGGGTTTTCTTGATGATTCTAGTCTTTCTCAAAGCGCGCCGCTTTCTTGGAACGCGAAGTTTAAATCGCTTTTGCCCTCGAGCTGGGATTTGAACGAGTGCTGGCATTGATGGTACGGTTATAGCAGCAGGTTCTTCCGCATGCAGAGGCTCTAGTGTAACCGGAACCGAAACGGACTCTGGTGTTGGCGTTGGCGTATAAGGTACAAGGATGGCTTCCTCAACCACCGGTTTCTTGGCATAGACAGGTTCCTCAACCACCGGTTTCTTGGCATAGACAGGTTCCTCAACCACCGGTTTCTTGGCATAGACAGGTTCCTCAACCACCGGTTTCTTGGCATAGACAGGTTCCTCTACTACAGGTAACTCAGCATGAACGGGCTCCTCAACTACAGGTAACTCAGCATGAACGGGCTCCTCAACTACAGGCAACTCAGCATGAACGGGCTCCTCAACTACAGGTAACTCAGCATGAACTGGCTCCTCAACTACAGGTAACTCAGCATGAACTGGCTCCTCTACTACAGGTAACTCAGCATAAACTGGCTCCTCTATTACAGGTAACTCAGCATAAACTGGCTCTTGCACAAGTGGTATTGGCAAGATCTCTTCAACAGAAGGCGAAGTTGGTGTGATTGGCGTAACGGGCATTTCGGAGTAAATAGGTGTTAATATATCTCCTGGCAGTATAACAGACGGACGTTGGATAGACGGTTTGACGTAGTCCGACGAGTAGTCGCCGACAGGGTAATTTGCCTTATCTTTTTCGAGCTCGGTTAATGCTTGCCATTTGCTTGCTTCTGTAGTCATTACTCTTTGAAGGATCGACGCAAGTTCGGTATCAAGGAATAATTGCGGATTAAACACGATTTCTTTGACATGCTTATAGAATTCATTAGGAAAAGCCATATCGATCCACAAAATTTCGAACGTTTCTTGGTCAAGCGGGTTAGCTCGATGATAGGCTTCGATCATGCCGCGAATCCATGTTAGATCCCACACGCCCATATCGTCCATGGTACTAGTAATTAACTTCCGTAGATCTCGAATAGGCAGATCGTAGGAAACGCCGTCTAAGTCGATAACCCAGATGCCACCAGGACCCATTTGGCCGTTTGACCATCCGAAATCTTGATGGGCAAGTCCCCAGTGAGGTTCACCCTTGGCTAACATGGCATTGTATGGGGAATTTTGGAAACGGAGATACATATCGTTTGCCTGCCGCTTGAATTCCTCAATGACGGCAAGTAAACTTGCGCTTGCTGCAGTTTCAGAGTAGGCGAGGGCAATATCCTGAAACCAGCCTATTTTGGCAATTATTTTTTCATAGTATTTGCCCCAGCCGTAGATTCGCGAGGATTTCTCCGAACCACTAGGTGGTACATAGCCTTTGGAGTTTTTGTGGAACTCCCCTAAGCCGAAGCACAACTGTGAAGCGCCTTCTAGGTCGACTTTGGATACCGGCACCAGCGGTTCGATCCAGTCTGTAACGATCCAGAGCTTGCCGCCTGCTTCAACGTAGTAATGTCCTTCCTTTGTAGGGATGAAAGACGGAACTCGGTGACCTAAACCGGACATATACGCTTGAGCTCCAACGCTGAAAAGACTTCTTCTAGGCCGCCTGTGCAAACATTTAATGCTGAGATTGCCCTTACTTGTGCTGATTTTCCAAATAGCTCCGCCTTTATCTGGCTTTGAGGTAATTAAGAGCATATCATTGACTTGAAAGTCATAATGTACCATAACTTCTCGTGCCAACATTTCTAACCCAGGAGGAACATACATGTTAGCTACGATACCTGGCTCCAAGACGTCATTGATCCAGGGAACGATTTGATAATTTTCCACCACCATCACTCCATCACGTATTTTAAAGTGAATTGTACGTTCTAATACATTGACAACTGCTGCATACTTACTGTTGTGCGCCATTTCTGTACAACTTTGCACTGCTGTGAATACGAATGATCACCTCACATAAACCAAATTAGGTTTATCTAATTCTATGCATATGTCATTAGGTGAATGGTTGATATGTACAAGAGTGGAACTTCATGAAAATCGATTAGACTTCCGCATACCTTTTTACAGAAAAAAGGAATTGACATGGAACCAAATGGTTGTATATGACGAAAATGAAACCAAATGGTTGTATGCGTTGGAAAACGAAACCAAAGGGTTTTGAAACTGGTTCTTTCGTTCAAAAGTTGGCTAGTCGAGGCAGTAAACATCTCTTAAGAAATCGTTCGCTTCGCAGTGCTGTTGCTTGCATTCTGGTGCTGAGTGTGAAATTGTTAAGAACCTGAAGATACGCTAACTTCTTCTAAGCTTACGATAAGCCCCCAGATCCTATTTCAGGATATAGTTAGTGTGTAGATAAGATCACACCTTCAGGAGGGTTCAAGATGAGTAAATTAACGCAAGAAGAAGTTGCATTTTATAAGAAGAATGGGTATTTTCTGTATGATAAACAGTTATTCTCCGCTGAAAAATTAGCCGAGTTAACGGAAGTATTTGAGGATCAGTTGAAGCAAAAAGGCAGCAAACTGTCTGATGAGTTAGACACGCCGCATTTCCGTGAGGATCGCTTATTGAACTTCTTATTATCCGATGATGTGTTGGATCTCGTTGAGCCAATTATCGGACCTAACATTGGTCTGTGGTCTTCCCATTTTATTTGCAAGGATCCGTTTGTTGGGAGAGCAACGCCTTGGCATGAGGATTCTGCTTATTGGAAAGGCCGTGTCAGCAACTTCGATAACATTATTACCGTATGGTTGGCTATTGATAACAGTACGAAGGAAAATGGGTGTATGCAAGTCATTCCAGGTACGCACTCCAATGGATTTTCCGAATATGAGAATGTAGATGGCGCCAAGAATCTCTTCAGTACGCAAATCAAAAATATAGATACGTCGACAGCTGTTCACTTTGAGTTGCAAAAAGGTCAATGTTCCCTTCATGATTCACGCATCATTCACGGTGCTGATCCCAACAAGAGTGAATTCCGTCGCTGCGGCTATACCATGCGTTATTTCTCAACAGATACAAAGATTTTTGAAGATAAAAATCCAAATCACAAAGTATGGCTCGCTCGCGGCAAAGATCTAGCTGGAAATAAATATGCGAATGTAGAGTAGCAGGAATTTTGACTGAGATCAGCGAAATCTTATGATATACAAAATTAGAAAGGAGGAGGACGAGGATGAAGAAACAACCGGTGAGACTAACGAATGAACAATTTATTCAACCTGCCTCCTCCTTTCAGATTTACTTTCAGTATATTAATGAGCGTCACGAGTTACATTGGCATGAATTTTATGAGCTTTGCTTAGTAGTTCGAGGCAGAGGTATGAATATAGTGAATGGAACAGAGCATGAGCTGCGCAAAGGCAGCTTGTTTCTGTTAACTCCCGCCGATTTCCACGAAGTCTATTCGTATCCGAATGAACCTATGGAGCTGTATAATCTAGTATTCGATGAGGATTTGCTCGATCAAGAACTGCGGGAATTCATGTTTGGGCAAGTGACGGAATATATGGTAGATCTGAACGAAACGCATCATGAGATTATAGAGTCTGAGTTTCAACTGATTCGTGATGAGGTTCAAATGAAGAGGCCAGGACATTCTATTTTGATCAAAGGAGCTTTTGAGCGAATCCTTTTGTATTTATTTCGAAATTACCATGATCGGAAAGATCAACTAGAGTTGCCGGTCACGCCGTCTCCATCCTCAACACTACAGCGAGCGCTTGTGTATATGCATCATCATTTTCGGGAAGAACTTCGTTTGGAAGATGCTGCAAAGCAAGCTGGATTGGCGCCGAATTATTTTAGTCTCGTTTTTCATAAAATGACAGGCATTTCGTTCCAAATCTACTTGCAAGGATTGCGCTTGCAATTTGCCAAATCACTTCTCCAAGCTTCGGATATTCCGATTACTGAAATTTGCTTTGCATCAGGATTCAATACATTAACGCATTTTGAAAGAGCGTTCAAGCAGAAATACGGAAGCTCACCGCGAACCTTTCGTTCGAACTAAAGGTGTGTGATGTGTGCCAGAAGTGTATAATAGATGTATCTTATTTACACAAAGGGGACAACATCTCATGATTACTTGCAAATCGTGCTCCAAACCCACAGAACTCCATATGCAGCGTTGTTCGCACTGCGGGACTTTGTCGCCTTACACGGTTGCTGAGAAGTTCGACATGATGGCCGAGATGGTGGAAAAAGCACTAAAGCAGGAGCTCGAAGCGAGAAGAAGATTGAAGCACTAAGCGATAGTAGAAAGCATAGAAGAGACTGGGGCATCCCAGTGTGAGGCACCCGACACGGTCTGGTGTTTTTTTCTTGTGGGGGTTAGGGGAGCGGCCGCGAATAAATGGATTTCCTCCAGCTAATTTCCTTGGAATACAGTCTAATGGGACGTTAGATGGATTTTATACAGTTAAATTTAGTCTTTCCTGCCGGATTGATCAATTCAAGTAGAATTAACTACATATTTTCCATCTAAATCAAATTTTCCTATTAATTCCGCTAGATTAGCTGTAGGTTTTCCAGTTAATTTGCGTAGAGTGCCTCGTAGCATTGCGTGGGGGACCGACGAGTAAAATTAGCTAGTTGGGGTTTGAGAGTAGAGTAGGGTTAGTGTGGATGTGTGTAGTTGGTGAGCGTGTAGGGGGGACCGATGAGTAAGAATTAGCTAGTTAGGGTTTGAGAGTAGAGTAGGGTTAGTGTGGATGTAGATTCCAGTTTAAGGTCAAGTTTTTGATGCTGAGTCCAATTCAATCTCGGATTAAACAGCGTATACTTAATTTGTAGGCGCTTACAGTGCCTCGAAATAAGATGACTGGGGTGATAGTGATGTACACAGGTTCATTAAGCAATAGGAGCAGGACAATTCTTCTGGCTTGGGTTTTGCCGCTCTTACTGCTGTGGGGGATGATTTATACACCGCCTGCGGCTGAGGCTGCTGTGACGGGCTATGTAACACGATCGGGAAATCAGTTGCAGCTGGATGGACAGCCATTTCGGTTCAGTTCAGCGAACATTTATTGGCTGGGCTTGGATGAGAATGTACCAACGAATGGTACGATTGATTTTCCAACGAATTTTCGAGTAGATGACGCACTCGCAACCGCCAAAGAAATGGGGGCAACTGTTGTACGCTCACACTTGGTCAACTCATTTGGTTGTGCCAAATGTATTATGCCTACACTTGGCAATTATAACGAGGCAGCTTGGCAGAAGGTGGATTATGCCATTAAAGCCGCAGGAGATCAAGGCATCCGACTCATCTTACCGGTCATTGATATGTACAATTACTACCATGGCGGTAAGAAAACGTGGACCAAATGGTACGGGTATCCAGATGATGGCGTCATTTATACAGGGTACGAGTTTTTCAGTGATGCGAATATTATTACAGCGTTTAAACAACATCTAAGTGTCATGTTAAATCGGGTGAACACATATACGGGAGTTGCCTACAAGAATGACCCGACGATTCTCGCATGGGAGACAGGTAACGAGTTAGGCTGGTACGACAATCCGACACAGTTGAAAAATTGGACACAGCAAATTGCAGATTACTTGAAACAGCAGGATGCGAATCACTTAGTAGCAGATGGAAATTATGGAATTGCGGATGCCCATTTGACGATTTCGAGCATTGATATGTATTCAGACCATTTCTATACATGGGGGAATAAAGGATTATCCGTCCCTGTTCTCCAGACACAAGCGAATAAAGTTAGAAATGCTGGGAAAGTCATGTTTGTCGGCGAGTACGATTGGAAAAGCGAGCAATTCGGCACCTTGGCCGCTTTCCATACAGCCATTGAGAATGATAGTGTGATTGCAGGTGACATGTACTGGGCGCTATTTGGCCACAACGATAATTATGGTTATGTGCAGCATCCGGATGGCTATACAGTCCACTATCCAGGTGACACAACCTTCATGCGTACGCAAGCACAGCAAATGAGGAATCATGCTTACAAAATGAGAGGTATCACAACACCGCCTGCTCATGGCATTCCTGGTGCACCTACGATTACCGGTTCCACAACCTCCGGTGGTAAATATGTATTGAACTGGCGTGGTTCTGTGCCATCAGATACATACACGGTCGAACGCTCCACGGCAGGCAGCAGTGGACCTTGGACTGTCGCATGTAATCAATGCGTCACGGATAATCAAACCCCATGGACGGATACAGGTTCCACGGCAGGTGCAGCAACTTGGTACCGGGTCAAAGGACATAACTTATCCGGCACTGCTGGTGCCTATTCAGCGGTGTATGCAATTTCTGGTACACAATTGCAAGCACCGGGAAGCTTTACGCAATCTGCTCCAGCTAGCGGAGCAACAAGTGTGAACGTGACACCTTCGTTTACTTGGGGTACCGCCACTAATGCAGCTACCTACACACTGGTCGTTGCTGATAATACGTCGTATTCGAATCCTGTCATCAATGTAAGCGGACTTACAAGCACAAGCTACACACCTTCAAGTGTACTCACTAATAACAAAACCTACTATTGGAAGGTAACCGCAGTTAATAGTACTGGCTCAACGAATGCGTCCAATTCAGGAATCGCGTTCACGACGGTAGCACTTCCAGCACCAACATCGACGGTTGATAATTTCGATGGATATGCTTCCGATGCAGCACTTCAAGCCGCATATGTGAAAAATGCAAGTGGCAACACATTCACAATGACTCGTGAAGCAACGACAAAGGATGCAGGTGCTTATGGCGCCAAAATCGTCTATACAGTCAACGCAACGACCAGTTATGCAGGTGCCGTACACACGCTCGGCAATGCGAATTGGACGGGGAACACAAGCTTTAATCTATGGGTGAAACCAGATGGTTCGAATCGTACATTAACGATTCAATTTAAGGAAACTAACGGTGAACTATGGGAAACGTATTATACCCTTGCCGGTACGACTGCAACGACGTTGTCCATTCCATTCACGAGCTTCCAGCACCCAGGTTGGTATAGTGGAGGAAATGGTGTTATTGATTTAGGCTCCATCGGGGAAAGCAATCTATATATCAATAAAGGTTCGGGCGCAGATGGCAGCGGCACCATCTATGTAGATTCCATTAGCTTAGGCAATGGCTCAACTCCGCCACCGCCAACGACAGTTATTATCGATAATTACGAGAGTTACGGTGGCTCCAATCCAAGCGTGCTTGCTGCATATGTGCGTAACACGGATGGGAACGCGATTACACCAACGTTAGACGGGACGAATAAATCGCAAGGATCCTACGGCTTGAAGCTAGCGTACACCATGGGGACGCCTAACTTTGCAGGCGTTGTGCATAGTATTAGTCAGAACTGGTCGGGTAAAACGGGTATCCAATTGTGGCTGAAGCCAGATGGGTCGAACCGTACCTTAACCATTCAATTCAAAGAACCGAACGGCGAGCCATGGGAAACCACGTATACGCTATCTAGCACAACAAGCGGAACGATTCAACTCCCGTTCACAGCTTTCCAACATCCGCCTTGGTATTCAGGAGGCAATGGGACGAAGGATTTGAGTTCAATCTCAGAGTTTAACTTATATGTTAACCAAGGTTCTGGCGGAACAGGCAGCAGTACGATTTATGTAGATGATATCCAAGCTTATTAAGCAGGAGTGTTTGCGATCACAACTGAAGCCGTCATGCGGAAAATCCGTATGATGGCTTTTGCCTATATGATAGAATGAAGGGGACCAGAGTTGTATGCTGGAATGCCCTCAAGGGTGGGATGAACATGATCCGCATCATGGTTGTTGAAGATGAGAAGGCAATTCGATTAGGCATCGTAAGTATGATAGAGCAAATGGAACTGCATGTGAGTGTAGTGGGTTCGTTCGGGAATGGCTTGGAAGCGGTTCAGTTTCTGAGCAAACAAGCCGTAGATGTTATCATTACAGATATTTCAATGCCAAGAATGGATGGATTTGAGCTTGCAGAGCATGTTAGATTGACTCATCCAGAAACCAACATCATTATCTTGAGTGGCTATAATCAATTTGATTACGTACGCAATGCGCTTCGGTCCGGGGTCAGTGATTATTTAGTGAAACCCGTGAATAAGAAGGAGCTTCACCAAGTTCTTCAGAAGCTGATGGATCATCGACTTCATGAACGAATGCGTAAGGGACAAACGACAGATTTGTTATTAAAAAGCTTTCTTGCAGGTGAGATGAAGGCAGATCAACTAGAGGTGCTCTGGGAATCCTTCTCGACCTATAGTGAGTGTGCCGTACCTAGTGTATTTGTTGTGTGCAAAGCTAGGCAAACGTTGATCTCAACCATGTCACAGAGCATGCCTATAGTCACATCCATGCCTGAAATGATCGCATGCAAACTTACACTTAATCTGCAGCTGTTCATTGTATTTGGTGTAAAAGATGTCGAGAATCTGGCTCAGACTATAAGGGTAGATATAGCTGAGTTGCGAGGCATATCGTCCGTAATATCACGCTTCGAAGACTGGCCGAGGGGCTACGCTGAAGCGATCTCTGCCTATTGCTTGCAGTGGTATAACGAAGGTAATCTCAGTTTAATTCCCTATGTGGAACCTAGTTATCATCGTTCTGAAATAACGATGATGGTATCTTTAATTGATTCGTTATTGCAGAATTCATCGAAGTGGATGGATCGTGACGAACTCTATAAATTAAAAGACCAGCTTTATCATAGATCGAAGCGTATCCACATTCACTGGGCTGATTTATGTCGCGTACTTGGCTATGTATTATACCAGCTGCGAATGCGTATTGCGGATGCGACCAATCGGTCGCTTCTTCCTCAACCTGACACGAATGAACTTGAATTACAGCTTTGCGAGCATGCGGTTTTGCAGGATGTATTCGATGATATTTTTGACAGGATGGATCGGATGTTAGGGGATATGGAATTGGAGCCCGGGGCCTATGAACGCAAAGTGGTGAGCACAGTCAAAAAGATCATCGAGCAAACCTACAATCGTGAGATTGAATTGTCCGAATTGGCGAATCATGTGTATTTGACAGCCAACTATGTCAGCTTTCTTTTCCGCAAAGAAACAGGAATGACGATCACCGAATATATTATGGACCTTCGAGTTTCGAAAGCCAAGGAGCTGCTCCTTAACCAGTTGGAATTGAAAACCTATGAGGTAGGGCAAGCCGTTGGCTATCCCGATGCAGCATATTTTAATCGCCTTTTCAAAAAGGTTGTTGGCACCACACCTCGCATGTACAGGGAACAAACACAGATCTCACAAATGCCCAATTAACGGAAATGAATAGAAGGACAATAGAGTCCAATAAAATGCCAAGCCAGTACATTTCAACCATCGATCATCCCTCCTATAATTAAAAATGATACAAAATGTAGGATACGAGGGGGCGAACGTATGCGTTTGAAAAGCATGTGTGCAAAGCTTGTAGTAACCATGTTAGTGGTATCTATGCTGATGAGCGGTTTTGTAGGCACGCCAAAAATGAAAGCGGAACCAAATCCAGGGCTCTCGCAATTTATTACGCGATCAGGGGATAAATTGATGGAAGGGGCCAGTGAATTTCGTTTTATTGGGGCGAATGTGCCTACGCTAACAATGGTCGAAGATGGTTATTGGCAGGTTCCCACAGAATGGGAGCAGCGAGATGCATTTAAAGCTTTGCAGCAAATGGGAGCGAAAGCAACGAGAACCTATGTCCTTTCTGTCAAAAAGGATACCGATTACCCTGGCATGATTCGCCATGTCGTTGGACCTAATCAGTTCAACGAGGAAGCGTTTGTTGCCCTAGACCGTGCGCTTGCACTTGCCAACGAGTACGGCATTCGTCTTATCATCCCATTCGTCGATCAATACGAGTGGTGGGGTGGAATTGGTGAGTATGCCAAGTTTCGCGGGAAGAGCAAGGATGCTTTCTGGACAGATGCGGACATTAAGAAGGATTTTAAAGATACAATCTCGTATGTTTTGAATCGTAGGAATACAATAACAAACGTGCTTTACAAGGATGATCCAGCCATTCTCGCTTGGGAGACAGGGAATGAATTAACACCCCCGACTTCTGCATGGACAACGGAAATAGGAGCTTTCATCAAAAATATCGATGCCAAACATTTGCTCATTGACGGAAAATACGGCATTGATGCTAGTTCCCTAGAGGAAAACTCGCCTATCGACATTGTAAGCAACCATTATTATCCTAACCATTACGCTAGCTTTGCTTCTCAAGTGAATATCGATAAGAATTTGGCCAAAGGGAAAAAGCCCTTCTATGTTGGGGAATTCGGCTTCATTCCAAAAAGTGAATTAACACCATTCTTAGACAATGTTATTGAAAATGGTACCAGCGGTGCTTTGATCTGGAGTCTACGCTATCACAGTGAAGACGGAGGCTTCTTCCGACATACGGAAGGCACGTATGGTGGCACATTCTATGAAGCGTATAAATGGCCAGGCTTCCCAGCAGGTGAGCAAGGCTTCGAAGAAACATCCGTATTGGGGCTATTACGGGATAAAGCTTATAAGATTCGCGGTATTATGTCAAAGCCAGTTTTACCACTTCCAGAAGCACCGATGATGCTTCCGATTGATACAGTCTCCCGTATTGGATGGAAGGGATCAACAGGAGCAACTGCCTACACGGTAGAGCGATCTGTGTATGCCAATGGGCCATGGGACATCGTTGGAGCGCAGGTGTATGATGCTTCCAAAACTGATTTGTTCGATGATATGACCTCTGTGACAGGTGCTACCTACTTCTATCGAACGAAGGCACGAAATACTGTTGGTGAATCCACATATTCATCAGTCGTAGGTCCGGTCATCGCGAAACATGCGATTCAGGATGAGCTCATTGATTACAGCAAAATGTATCAATTCTCAACGGATTTGAAATTTACCACAGATGATCTGAATCCAGCTTTATTCGGAGGAGATCATTATCGACTCAAGTTGCAACCGAATGCGGTTGATCAATTCGTAGCTTATGCACTTCCATCAACACCAACGAATTCCAGTGCACTGCGGGCATTATCATTGAAGACTACCGCATTCCGCAAATCAGATCATCCGAATCACGAATTTAAGTTCTGGATGTCTACGGATGGAACCAATTACACAGAGCTTCAGGTTACTAAAACAGAAGCTGGCGGTGGAGAGTGGCGTCAAATTGTATATAGCGCATATACGCTGCCATCGGATGCAAAGTATTTTAAAGTAACCTTCCCAGAAGGGGATGGAGATTCTCAACTTGGTCATATTGAAATCGTATACAACCATACGAGTGGCGAAGAACTTATCTATAAAGATGCGATTTCTAGCGTTGCCATTACCAATGGTGTACTGACAGACGAAATGAATAATATGTTGAAAATGGCTGACCATTCGCCTAATCTAGGGTTCGAATCTGGGGGCACTTATTTTGGCGATGATTTGAAGCGTTTAGTACGTACAGCTAACAATGCGGAATCATTCGTGTATCAAACAGCGGGTGATATGAATTATTTCGTCATGACGAGTTTTGCCAGACAAGAACCAAGTAAATACAGGCTTCCCAATTTCACTTTTTTAACATCGCCGGATGGTGAACATTACTCGACTGTTACTCAAGTTCGTGTAGATGAGGTGCCAGGTGAGGGGTGGTGGAGCCGAATGGTGTACACCGCCTATACCTTGCCAGCGGGAACCAAATATTTGAAGGTTGTGTTCCCAGTTATCCCAGCAAATTTCGCTTCGGAGTACTGGAGTCCACAAGTGGGACGCATCCAAATTGGTGTGGGTTCAGAAAAGTTAGAGCCGCCTACCAATGTGAAAACGGATGTCATTGAAAACTTTGAGAGCTATACAGGCTCAGATAGTATGCTCAAAGGTGCATACTCCGTGAATACATCCGGATCACCACTCGAATTAAGTTTGGATAACGGTCATAAATCCGAAGGGAATTACAGCTTGAAATTGACCTCATCGCTGAGCAAAGGCTGGGGCGGTATGGAAAAGCAAATTACCAATACAGATTGGTCTGGCAACAGTGGTATTTCGTTCTGGGTACAGCCTGCAGAAGCCTACACGGGCATTTCTATTCAGTTCAATGAAGGAAGTGCTACGAAAGGCGAGGTGTGGAAAAAAGATATTGGCGTATCTGGCAGTGAACCACAGTTAATTAAGTTGCCATTTAACCAATTTTATGTACCTGACTGGTGGAAAAACTCGCATCTAGGTGTAGGGAACAATGTCGTAGATCTTTCGTCTATTACGACATTTAGTATTAACATTGATGGATCAGCGAATGTGACACGCACCGTCTATTTGGATGATTTTCGATTGTATAAATCACCTGTTGTAGACAATTACGAAGACTATGGTTCAGATAATGCGAAGTTGCAAGCCCAATATAACCGTAATTCGGGTGGGGATGCCATTACCGCAACTTTGGATGCGGAGACGAAGCAATCGGGGGCATTTGGACTCAAGCTTGCCTTTGATCTGACTGCTGCCAAAGGATACGCGGGTGTTACCAAATCCATCGGAGGAGCGGATTGGTCGGCAAACAATGGCATCCAGCTATGGATGAAAGCAGGGGAAGCTGGACGGGGCGTTACGTATCAATTAAAGGATGCTACCGGCGAGTATTGGGAAGCCAAGGTATATGTCAATCATACGAATGGCACCTTGATGAAGATTCCTTTTGGTTCTTTCCATCTGGCAGGATGGCAATCCGTGGCGGTAGATGGGAAACTCGATTTAACGTCTGTATCAGAATTTTCCATCTATGTGGATAGAGGCTCTATTGGCAATGGTGCAGGAGCGCTGTATTTGGACGATATTCAATCGGCTTCGCTTCGTGAGATCGATAACTTCGACTTCTATTCAACTGATGCGGGTGTCCGTGCTGATTATGTAAGGGATGATGGCGGCGCTGAAATTACAGCTTCCCTAGAAAATAACGTTAAACAAGATGGTGGTCATGCGCTTAAACTCAGCTACACATTGACAGCTGCCAAAGGTTATGCCGGTGTCAAACGGACACTTGGGAAGCTGAATATAGCGGGTGGAGGCAACGCTCTTTCGTTCTGGTTAAAATCAGATACAGTGGGGCATGGACTTACGTTCCAATTGACAGAAAGTGACGGAGATATTTGGGAAGCGCAGACGATGATGACTTCAACGGAAGCAAATGTCGTTCAAATTCCGTTTGGTGGTTTCGCCCGTAATCGCACATGGTCGAAAGGGGACGGTAAGCTCAATCGCGCTGAAATTGCATCCTATGCTATTTTTGTAAACCAAGGTGCAGGGCAACTGGGAGCGAATGCCATCTATATCGATTCAATCGCGATTGATCAAGTGCCGACGATTGATGATTTTGACTATTATGGCGGTGGCGAACTCGTTGCTGGCGACACCTATTCGACGAACAAAGACGGTGGAACCGTTACTTTCACACCTGTGGCGGATCAAAAAGAGGCAGGACGTTTTGGAGGGAAATATGTCTATGAGCTGCCAACGGCTGCTAAGAATTTTGCCGGCGTGAACAAAAAGCTCGATGCGTTAGACTGGAGAGCGTATGAAGGCATACGATTCTGGTTGAAAAAGGACGCGTCCCATCGCAAATTGACGATACAATTCCTTGAGGAAGACGGTTCGGCATGGGAGTCTTATATCGAGCTTGGCGATGACAAATCAAGTGTAATTAAGCTGCCATTTAGCAAGTTTACTAAAGCACCATGGAGCTCTAGCGGAGACGGAGTCATCGATTTGAATGCGATTAAAGAGTTCTCAATTTATGTGAATCAAGGAGCGGGAGGTACAATCGGGCAAGGAACGTTGTATTTCGATACGATTAAGGTCTATAAAACAGGGGAGGAAGTCGATCCCGTAGACCCTGTGGATCCTGTGGATCCTGTAGATCCAGTAGATCCTGTGGATCCCGTGGACCCAGTTGATCCCGTGGATCCTGTTGGCCCGGTAGATCCAGGAGATACTAGCTCATCCTCACCAGGGGGTACAATACCTGGACCAACCATTTTGGATAAAGCCAATCAAATCTTGTTGACGAATGAGGCCTTCAAACACGTAACGGTTACCGACAGCAAAGGAAAAAACGTGCGTCAAGCCATTATGCAAGAAGCAGAGATGAAGAAGGCGTTAGAGCTTCTGTTGACGAAAGAGCAAGGGACGGCACTTGTTATGGCATACAGCACGAAGGAAACGGATGAAGTCGTGATTCCAATTTCATTACTGTCCAAAGCACTTGCAGCTAATCCTGTTGCACTCGGCAAGACAGTAGTTACACTGCAAAACGAAGCGGGTTCTTACGAGATCCCACTCCAAATGTTATCTAACCCTGCCATTCTGAATGCGATAGGTACTGATTCTGGGGATGCAGCGCTGCATATCGCCATTATGCCTGTATCCACCGAGCAAGCTGACCAAGTTCGCAAAGCAGCTGAAAAGCAAGGCGTCACACTAATCGGTACGCCGGTGTCTTTCCACCTCATAGTATCAAGTGGAGGCAAACAAACCGAGATTGAACATTTCGGGTCGTTATTCATCACTCGGAGCGTCTTCACGAACAGCGTTAGCGACCTGTCATCTGCTACTGTTGTCGTTATTGACGAACAAACAGGCGCTATGACGTTCGTTCCTGCATCCTTCCAGCCCCAAGCCGATGGGGTAGAAGCGATAATTAGCAGAAATGGGAATAGCGTGTATGCCGTTGTTTCCCATCAAGTGAATTTCACAGATGTCCCAGGTACACATTGGGCTCAGACTGCCATTGGAACCTTAGCTTCCAAGCTGCTGTTGAATGGCATGACAGACACCACGTTCGCACCAGATCGTGTAGTTACACGAGCAGAGTTTACCACGATGCTGGTTAAAGCAATGGGTATCGTCCCGTCGAAGGGATCGCAAGCCAAATTCAGGGATGTAGCCGAACATGATTGGTTTGCCTCCGTGATCCATGCTGCCAATGAGTTAGGTCTGGTAGATGGCTTCGAAGACCACAGCTTCCAGCCGAATGCCACCATTACGCGTGAGCAGATGGCAGTCATGCTCAGCCGAGCGCTGGCATTAACGAAGCTGTCTCAGGCGGTGAAGCCTGCTGCAACACTTACATTCACAGACGCTGCTTCCATGTCTTCTTGGGCAGAGGCATCCATTCGTCTAGCAACAGCCGCAGGTTTGTTAAGCGGCAATCCGGACGGATCCTACCGGCCTCAAGCTGTTGCGACGCGTGCTGAGGCAGCCATGGTCTTCTATAATCTGCTGCATAAGCTCGATATTGTAAAATGAGTGAAATGGGGGCTTCGGCCCCCATTAATTTGGCTCTTTCCCACTGAAAAGTGGAAATACAGTACAAGGAAAAACAAATGCGTGCCATTTTACTCAACGCATGGACGTTTTATAATAAAAATGTAAGCGCTACACAAACTAGTTCATTGGGGGAAATAGGATGAAGAAGACATTAGTAGCCACAACATCAATTTGTTTACTGACCACTTTACTCGCAGCATGCGGATCAGAAACAACAACAACGACAGCAAGCCCAACACCTGCAGCCAAAGCTACGACGGCAGCGGCTACTCCAGCTCCAGCGACGGAGGCTCCCAAAGCAGCGAACCCGAATGATGATATTAAAGGAAAGATTGTATTTGCAACGAACCGTACAGATCTAATTGATACCAAGCTGAAAGATTATCGCGAAGCGTTCAAAAAGAAATACCCGAATGCGGACGTGGAGTTCGAAGCGCTGAAGGATTATGAAGCGGCTATCAAATTACGCTTGGCCACGGCGGAAGTGCCGGACGTTGTATTGATTCCGAACATTCCGAATACACAGCTTCCTGATTATTTTGCCCCGCTGGATGATCTCGGTCTGAATGATAAAATCCGCTTTAAAGACTACAAAACAGCGAACGGTGGCACCTATGGTCTCGTAACAGGCGGTTCCACAACAGGGATTGTGTATAACAAAAAAGCCTTCGCTGATGCCGGCATCACAGCGCTTCCGAAGACACTCGATGAATTCTATGCCGCATCCGACAAGCTGAAAGCGAAGGGGATTGTGCCTCTGGCAACAAACTACAAGGACAAATGGCCGCTCTACACATGGCAGCACGTAGCAGTAGCGATGTCCGGCAATCCGAACTTCTGGAATGATCGCATTAAGCAGGAGAACGCTTTTGACCCGAATGGTGCCTTCGCCAAGTCACTAGGTATTCTCAAAACAATGATTGGCAAGGGTTATGTGGAGAAAGATATCAACTCTTCCAACTGGGAACAATCCAAGAAGGATGTAGCCTCTGGTAAAATGGCGATGTACCTCTTGCCGAACTGGGTTATTCCACAAGTGATAGAAAATGGTACGGAAAGTGCTAATGTAGGCTTCTTCCCAATGCCATTCGATAACTCAGGGAAATTGACTACGCTAATGACACCTGACTATTTCTATGCCGTTAGCAAAAACAGTAAAAACCTCAAAACAGCGAAAGCTTTCGTGAAATGGTTAATTGAGGATTCCGGTTATGATGATTTCGCTGGCTTCATTCCATCCTTGAAGGATAAGAAGTCCTCGGTTACACAATTGTCTGACTTCTTAGCTACGAAAGATTTGAACTTCGTTGAAATCGCTGCGGATAACAGTGATGCTATGGCGATCCAAAACAAAGCACAAATCGACTTGAACGATATCGCCCAAGAAGTAGCGGTAACGGATGTAGCCAAAGTATTTGATAAGTACAACAAAAAATGGGTAGAAGCGAAGAAAGCGCTCGGTAAGTAAGCGTTAAGCGTAAGAGGGCTGAATGATAGTTCGCAAACATTCAGTCCTCTTTTTCAAATTAAAGAGCAATGAGGTATGGAGATGAGCTACCAACAACAAAAAATTACCTTAATAGTATCGTTCCTTATCGTGCCACTCACGCTGCTTTTGACTTTTACCTACTATCCAGCTTTGAGACTTATTTATCTAAGCTTTACATCGTGGGATGGATTAACACCGGTTAAAACGTGGGTTGGATTTTCAAATTACAAAGAGATTATGGGAAATATGGAAGTTCTCTATGTTTTCCTCCATAACGTTGCTTACTTCGTAGGTGGCATCTTGCAAAATATTGTAGCCTTTTTCTTCGCGGTCATGTTGAACAGTAAGCTCAAAGGACGTAACATATTTCGGACGGTATTATTCCTGCCCTACATTATGAATGGAGTTGCTGTAGCGTTCATGTTTGGCTATGTGTTCGATACCAACACAGGTTCCTTGAATTATTTTTTAAGTTTGCTAGGCATGGATCCTATCTCCTGGTTAGGTAAGCCAGGACTTGTCAACGTATCACTAGCTTCAATTGGCGTGTGGAAATTTATGGGTTTCAATATGGTTGTGTACTTAGGGGCATTGCAATCACTCCCTGAGGATATTTATGAAGCAGCTAAAATAGACGGCGCACGAAGACTCCAAGTGCTTCGCTACATCACAATACCTGGTATGAGGAAAATTATCGAGCTTAATCTGTTTCTGACTGTAATTGGGGCTTTGGAGGTATTCGACCTTCCTTTCGTCTTAACCAAAGGTGGCCCTTTGGCGGCAAGTAAAACATATGTTCAGCAAACAGTGGAGACCGCGTTTCAATATAATAACTTTGGACTCGCTTCTGCGATGAGTGTGCTACTGATGATCGTCGTGATTGTCGTAGTATCTGCACAACGCAGAATTGTTGGAGGAAAGGAGGAGTGACACCATGAAACCAAGACCGATCTCATCGACAGTGAAATATGTGCTTTTGTCCTTCGCGAGCCTGATTATCTTTTTCCCCTTGTATATCTTGTGTGTAAATGCATTTAAGGGGAGCAAGGAATATGGCATGTCCAGCGCGTTTTCACTGCCGAACTCCTTTCTGAATTTTGAGAATTTCCAGATCGTGTTTGAACGAGGGAATCTCGGGCAAGCGTTTCTGAATACGACAATTGTGATTGGTTTATCCTTGATCGGGAATATCGTCATGGGAACAATGGTGGCGTACGTGCTTGGGCGCTTTAAATTCCCTGGTCGCTTCCTCATTCTTGGTCTCTATACCGGGGCAGCGATTATTCCAGCGATCACGACACAGGTGGCCATTTTCTCCATTATCAAATGGTTAGGATTATTCAACACGCATTTTGCCCCAGTGCTCTTGTACATTGGTGCAGACGTTGTTCAAATTTACATTCTGCTTCAATTTATTCGCAATATTCCTTATGAGTTAGATGAGAACGCGATGATTGAAGGGCTGTCACTGTATGGCATCTTCTACAGGATAATCATCCCCCTATTGACACCAGCTATTTCAACGGTCATTATCTTAAAAACAATTTCGATTTATAACGATATGTACACGCCATATTTGTATATGCCTTCACAGAAATTAGGTGTTGTTTCGACCACCCTGATGAAATTTACAGGTACGAATAGCGCAGAGTGGCAATTGATCTGTGCGGCCATCCTTATCATCTTACTTCCGACGGTCTTATTGTATTTGTTCCTGCAGAGGTACATTTTCTCCGGAATTACGAACGGATCAGTGAAATGAAAAGCTAGCAGGACACCGCTGCTGGCGAGTCGAAATAGTAACCCAAGGCTCTTATTTGAGAGCCATGGGTTTTCTTGGATTTAATAAAGAAAGGGCTTACATTCCTGTGAAAGAGCTGGGGGGAACCTATTGTGCTAAGCGATATATGGCATTGGATTGTAAGATTATCACTGACTCAGAAGCTGATTACGGTGTTTGTTATTTTGATCACAGTGCCAATTGTTACAATCTCAATGATCTCTTATGCGAGTTATTCCAAATCTATTGAAAAGAATACGGCTCTCTACGTAAACCAGATTTCACAGAAAATTTTGGAGCGGGTAGACCAGTACGTCTCGGATATTAAGCGTGTGACGGGCAGCCAGATTTATATGCAGGATATTCAGGAGTCGCTAGCTAATCCGAATAAAACGGTAGAAGAAAATAACCGCCTCCAGAACTTCGTCAAAGGCTTGAACAGTTTAAAAAATGATACGGAGTCCGTGTACATATTCGATAATTATGGCAACATGTACGACAGTACCAAAAATGATACAATTCGGGCCGACATTCGGCAGCAGGCCGTTGATTTACGACAACAAGTGCGGAATGCGCAAGGCTCTTCCATTATAATCTCCACACAGAAAATAACCGTTGGTCAGACGAATAAATATTATTTTTCGATTGCCCGAGAATTGAAGAATACGAACTCCTTGGAAGGCATTGGCATGATCATCTTTGACTCCAGAATTCAAGTCATTGGTGATGCCGTCCGCGAGCTGGATGAGGTCACTAAAGGCCGGACCATGGTACTTGATGATCAGAATACCGTGATCTATGATAGCGAGCAGAAATGGATTTCAACCAATGTGGCTAGCAATGAGCTCGTACAAAAAGCCGTAGGTGCACAAGGCAGCTTCAAGGTGACGATCGAAGGGAAGTCATATTTAACCTCATATACAACGTCAGAAGTAACGGGTTGGAAGCAGATTGTGTTCATACCTGTGGATCATCTGACAGAAGAGACGCGGGTCACGCGGGATTTCACTATGATTCTCGTCTTGCTTTCGATTACAGTGGCCTTAGTGACTTCAGCAATTATTGCCATCGCGTTGACGCGGCCATTGCGAACTTTAATGAGGACCATGAAACAGGTTAACAAGGAGAATCTAGACGTTCAAATTCCGGTGAAGTATTCGGACGAGTTTGGCATACTGGCGAAGCATTTTAATAATATGATTAGAAGAATCAATGAGCTGGTGGAAGAAGTCTATCAGACGCAAAATCGCAAACGGGAGGCTGAACTAAGGTCACTGCAGCATCAAATTAACCCGCATTTCATCTATAACACGCTGGAAGTGATCCGTATGACGGCCGAAGTGAAACGAGATTACGAGATTTCGGAAATGACCTACAATTTGGGAGAGTTGCTGAGGTATGGCATATTGCGCGGGACGGATCAAGTGACGATTCATAAGGAACTGGATCATTTGGAGAAGTATTTGGCGCTGCAAAACTTTCGATTCTCTAAAGATATTCAGCTGGAGTTAAACATTAGCGAGGCTCATCTGAGCTACCCGG
The DNA here is from genome assembly GCF_013204845.1 of Paenibacillus qinlingensis. Taxonomy (GTDB): domain Bacteria; phylum Bacillota; class Bacilli; order Paenibacillales; family NBRC-103111; genus Paenibacillus_E; species Paenibacillus_E qinlingensis. Next base: position 729,821 of record NZ_JABMKY010000001.1, on the reverse strand, counting down.
TTATTAAACTGTTATTTCAACCCATCGTGGAAAATGCGATTCTCCATGGTTTTGAAATGAAAGAAGAGAATTGTTTAATTACGATTAGTTCTTACGTGGATAAGCAAGCGATCTATTTTACCGTTCGGGATAATGGGTGTGGCATGGAAGATACGCAGTTGAAAATTATTCGAAATGCGATGCAAGGCTTGCGGCAAGAAAATCGTAATAACATCGGGATAGCCAACGTGAATGAGCGAATTATTTTGCAATATGGTGCGTCATATGGTTTGCAAGTGAGCAGTGAAATCGAGGTTGGCACGGCCGTAACGATTGTCCTACCCGTTCTGGAAGCATGGAAGGAGAGCGCATAGATGACGATGAAAATGTTGATAGTGGATGATGAGCAGCGGATTCGGTTAGGTCTTCAAGCCATGGTTGAGGCGATGGATTTGCCTATTGAAATTGTAGGGTTATGCGCGAATGGGATTCAAGCGATGGATAAAATGAGTGGCTGGGACGCTGCGGATTGCAAGATACTTTTGACCGATATCAAAATGCCCATGATGGACGGTATGAAGCTAATCGAGCGAACAAGGGCGGATTATCCGGATGCTCATATTATTCTCTTAAGTGGATTTAATGAATTCGAGTACGCGCGTCAAGCCATTCGATTCGGTGTAGAAGAATATTTGTCGAAGCCAGTGAATAAGAAGGATTTATTTCAGGTTTTGAAGCGAGTTGGGGAGCAGTTTGCGGTGTTGGATTCAACTGAAAAGGAAATTTCCGAACACGTACCTGCCGAGGCTAAGGTGCACAAGAAGCAAATCATTGCGGATGTGATTCGCATGTTGGAGTCTGATCTTAATCAAGCCTTTGAGTTGAATGAGCTCTCCGCTAAAGTAGGTTTGAATCCTAGTTATTTATGCAAGTTGTTTAAAAGGGAAACGAACAAGACGATCACCGACTACGTGACTGATTTGCGAATCGTGAAAGCAAAGCATATCTTGGAGGATTATCCGGATGTGAAAATGTATGAAGTAGGCTCGCTTGTAGGTTACTCAGATCCGGTTTATTTCACGAAGTTGTTCAAAAAGTCCGTCGGTATGACGCCAAAAGAATATCAAAGTGGACAGAGTGCTTTTGGCAACCAAAATGCCTGTTTAGACTAAAGATTTTCGTAAACCGATGCAGTAAAGTAAAGGTATGAAAGTTATTTGAGGAGGTTGTTCGCATGAGCCAACAAAAGATTCACATACCCGAACCTGATGCTTTGCTGCAAGACGAAATTACGAGTGAACAAGCACAATTTTTCTTGGATAATGGTTTTCTGGTTATACGCAATGTGGTAGTTGGAGAGGAGCTTCGACTCCTCCAGGAGCAAACGATGAAGGCCGTAGACATTGGGATGGCTGGAAGCGATGACCAGGATTATATGTACCGTGTGAGGAAAAATGGTGAACGCAAATATTGGCGGACAGAGTTTATTATCGACAAGCAAGAAGCGAATAAGGTATTGCTTGCCCATCCGTTTATCCTGCGATCTGTTGCCAAGATTCAAGGGATTAATTTCATTCCTACCTGGGATTCCTTAGTGGTGAAAATCCCGAATCAAGCGGCCAGCGTGCCTTGGCATCGAGACTCTGCTGTGCCAGTAGGCTGCACAGATCCGCGTCCGATCTTCAATGTGGATTTCTATTTGGATGAGGCGGATCTCAAGTCATGCTTGTGGGTTATTCCTGGTTCGAACCATTGGGCAGCTGACGCTGCCGAGGAACGCTGCGCGTTGCCTGGTTTCGATGTCAGCGATGCTGTACCGGTGCCAATGAACCCTGGGGATGTCATATTCCACAATATTCAGCTGCTGCATGGTTCACCTGAGGGAGATGGCAACGCGCTTCGCCGTACGGTGTATTACGAATTCCGCCCAGGCGAAATCGAAGCGGAATTTGGACCGCATACGTTAGAGTATCTATCGTTGAAGCAGCATATGCTCGTCGATTGTATCCAAAAGCGCAAAGAAGCCGCCTATACGGCAGGAGAAACTCCGTATGACTATCAGCCAAAAGGCGCGTTCGCGATAGGGACGAAGCAAGCGCCGAAGACGTATCGCTATGCGCATTCTGATTATTGGCGTGCGTAAGTAAAGTAGAGACAGGTAAGACAGGTAAAGATGAGGCTGTTCCTCCAAGTAGATGAATCTATGGGGGAACGGCTTTTTTGTTGTCGATGCTCACGTACCAAAATGAAATAGATGGATTCTATGTAGTTAAATCTTCGGAAAATCCTTGGTTTTGCCGAATAGATGGAAAATCTACAGCTAAATAGTGCCAATTTGGCCGTATTGGGTAGAATGGGCAGAATTAGCTACATAAAATCCAGTTAATCCAATTTATTTGGTAAATTCTACTGAAATAGATGTATAATTTCCAGTTAATTTGTATTGGAGGGGAGCGTCGAATCTCGATACAAGCCTGTTGAGTGACCTCGTCTGATCACTCCTAGCATACCAGTCACCTAATTACAGTCCAACCTCAACTAGTCAATCAACCAACCAAATCACCAATCAATCAACAAACAAATCACCAATCAATCAACCAATCAATCAACTCATCAATCAACTCATCAATCAACCAATCAATCAACTCATCAATCAACTCATCAATCAACTCATCAATCAACTCATCAATCAACTCATCAATCAACTCATCAATCAACTCATCAATCAACTCATCTAACCCATTCCCAACCAATCGCTATACCAATTACACTCCCGACGATCTAAGAATAGATCAAATTCGAACAAAACTGGGTTAAACTTTGTCCCGTTTTTTTCTTGAACATGCGTCCGAATGTATGGACATCCGAATAACCGACGCGATCCGCAATTTCACTGAAGGAAAGGTTGCTGTGAATGGCTAACTCCTTCGCTTTGTTTATGCGGATCCAAGTCAAGTACTGCATAGGAGACATGCCGACATGTTGGCGGAATAAGGTCAAAATGTAGTTTTTGCTGAGACCAGATACGTCTTCCAGTTCTTTAATTTGAATTTCACGGCTGTAGTGCTCGGTTAGATAGTTTTTGATTAAGACGAGTTTGGGCATGGTGAGAGAGTCAGTCTTGGTGCGTGTTGTGCTGTTTTCCAAACCTAGCGCGGCTTCAGCAAGAATACGCATAAGTAAGCTTTGGCAGTGCATCTGATGCACAAGTCCTGGCTGGCGATAATGCGAAACAAGCTGAGATAACATCGTTTCTACCGGATGGTCCGCGAAATTTCCAAGTAGATGCTTATGTTTGAATAGTTCCTCGTAGGGGAAAGCAGACGTGCCAAAATGAAACACAAGTGAAATACACACATAAGGACTATGGTCTTCTTTAATAATCGAGTGTCGTTCATTCGGACGATGAAATAAGAGATCGCCGCGGCGCGTCTCATAGGGAATATCGTTAACTGGGTAGTGAGCAAAACCATCGACGACATATTGGAGAATGAACTGCGTCATCTCTCGATTGCGTATCGCCCATTCCTGTGGGGCATGGAACATATGAGCTAATGTTATGTAGGGAGGGAAATGATAATCGGCAAGCATACCGATCGTTTCTGCCGGCTGCATGGTTGTCAGGTTGGGAGCCATCTGATCAGCACCTTTCTCAATGCTTATTATAGCATGTAGGGTTGATCTTGCAGAGTGCCTTTGGCAACAGGAAGTGGAGTGGGAGGTGAAGCCGGAGATTTAATTAGGATTAAAACCTTTATTTGATTCCGCAGGCTGGTGAGTGAGGCAATAAGGCCTTTTTGCCACTGATTGAGATGTAGTTCAGGAACAAATCTAGCTACTGTTAGGTGTGTGGTTTGTGTTCATGTAGCTTTTTCGCATATGGTTTGTGTGAAGTGTGTATGTTGGCGGGGATGATGTGTGGAGTAGCTAAGTTTTGAAGGAATAGTCCTTTGTGGAAGAGGAAGGGAGGCGGCAATGAGCGCGGCGGAGACAATAGCGCCCTTATAAGGCGCTATTGTGAGTCTGCCGGCCGTCGTGTGAAGAAATAAGGCCCTTTTCGGGCCTTAAAGTGCTCAGAGCGCTCGAAAAGCGAGCGCGGCGAAGACAATAGCGCCCTTTTAAGGCGCTATTGTGAGTCTGCGGCCGGCGTGCGAGAGAATAAGGCCCTTTTTTGGGCCTTATTTCGCCCGAAAACCCGGGGCACTCGCATGCCGCCCGCGCCATGCAGCCCCGTCAAACAAAAAAACTTCAGCCCCCCTCTAAGGGGCTGAAGCTCTACCAGTTCCTTATTCCGCTACCTTCTGCATCTTACCCGGATTGTTGATTTTGTACGGCACGGGATGTTTGCTTAGTTTCTTCGCGACGATTTTGCACTCGAAGGTGACAGTGTCGCCGACCGCGAGCTCGAGCTTTTTGAGCGTTGCGCTGTGGCTCGACCAGGCAGTGCCGATGTCTAAAGCTGGATCGAGGATGGATACAGCATCATAGATGATGACTTCATCATCAGTGTCTGAGAAGTTGTTCGGCACGGTTGTAAACTCCGTAACAGTCGCCTTCATTTTCACTTTTTCTTCAGGAAGCTCCAGTTTAGGGGCTTTCTCTTTTTTCGTTTTTTCCTTAGGGGGCGCTTTCTCAGCAGGTGCTGCTTGTCCATCTTCAGAAACAACGTCCGTTTTCGCGGCTTTTGTTGCTTTGGCTGGCTTTTCTTCCGGCTCAGCAGTCTCCAATTCATCCGCAACTACGGAATCCTCAGCTAGAGCTGCACCTCGCTGGCTATAGTTCGCAGCTTGCATTTCCTTCAAATAGGAGGGATGAATGCAGTGCAGCTGCTTCGTATCTAACTCAATAACTGCCGTCATAGGATCCACGAGACCGACGATATTGCATGCTACATTAAGGCTATTCCCTTTATAGAAAAAGGCTTTTGCTTTGACCGCTTTTTCAGAAACTAAACCCCATTCTTTACATTGCTCGATCAGCTCGGACTCTTCATCAAAACGAGTAAACGCAGCTGGTTCAATAGCGAAAGCATAATCCATATGTAATCGTCCTTTCTATGCGATATAGAGGGAAACCTTATTTGACTTCTTCCTCATTGTCTTCTTCGTTAACCAGATCCACGTCCTCATATTGTACATCATCTTCTTCGAATTCTTCCTCTTCTTCTAATCGGAAATCGTCGGTCTTTTCCCCGTCTTCCCATATTTCTACAAAGAGGGCATCGCAATTTTCAAAATCGGCCGGCTTGAACGCAAGCGCTTTTTCCTCGTCGGGACCGACATAAACATTCTCAAGTGTTTCCCCATCAAAAGAGAGGATGACATAAATTTTCATAAATAAGGATGCCTCCAATAAGGTGATAAGCAATATTATAACATACCGAGTGAATTGTTCGCATGAGAAGCGATTGAACTTTCATATACATCTATATAGCCTGTATTTCCGGATCGGAAAAATGTCTCGCACCGGCCCCATTAGCAGTGGGATGTGAAGGAGGAGTTCCCCAAATGGCGTTACTAGTCATATGTGTCCTAGGGTGTTTGTCTGGTTTCATGATCTTCAGAAGACAAGAGATCCCCCGCAGCACCGATCAAGCTCTGAATGGAGTTAAGTTGTCTATCATTATTCCGGCAAGGAATGAAGCGGACAATCTCCCTCACCTTCTTCATGCCCTGAAAATCCAAACCTTGGAACCCTATGAAGTCATCGTAGTAGATGATTTTTCGGAGGATCACACGAAGGAAATCGCTGAAAATTACGGCGTTACCGTGATTTCTAATCCTAAGCTGCCTGACGGGTGGACGGGCAAAAACTGGGCCGTATGGAACGGCTATTCCCACGCCACGGGTGATCTCATTGCTTTTCTGGATGCAGATATTCGGTTCGCACCTCGGGCATTAGAATGTTTGGTAAAAGCACGGAATAAATTAGGTGGAGTGCTGTCGGTCGTTCCTTACCATTACACGGAGAATATAAGAGAGAGACTAGCGCTCATCTTCAATGTGCTCGGTGTATTTGCGTTTACATCTCCTTTTGAGAAAAATAATAAACAGAAAGGCCTCTATGGGTCTTGTATTTTAACGACTAGGGAAGATTACGAATCGGTCAAAGGCCACGAAGGCATCAAATCGGAAATGCTGGACGACCTAAATCTTGGTGCTACGTATGTAAGAGCAGGGATTCCGGTGAACAATTTTATCGGCTATGGGCTGGTTTCGTTCCGGATGTATCCTCAGGGCCTAAAAAGCCAGATCCAAGGCTTCGGCAAAGGTGCTGTCCTAGGCACGTCTAAACTCAAAGCAGGTACCCTTACGCTTACCGCGATTTGGGCGATTGGGCTGATCCTCTCAGCAGCTTTCCCTTTTTTCCTAACGACAACATGGGGCATACCGCTTCTAATCGGCTACCTCTTGTACATGGCACAGCTTTTTTATTTTGTAAAATACGTTGGGATTTTTGGCATCGTCATTCCTGTGTTACACATGGTGTCCACGTTATTTTTCATTATGGTCATGCTGTACTCGATGTATCAGGTCGTATTTCTAGGGCATGTAGCCTGGAAAGGGCGGCACGTCAAAGTAGGAAGCAGGCGAGAGCAATGATCATCGTGTGGACGATTTGTGCTTTTGTATCGGGTGCGCTTATGTTTAGTTACTGGTTGGGTCGGTTAGCTCGGAAAAATCTAAAAACCATAGGGGACGGGAACCCTGGCGCCCTCAATTTGTGGAAAGCAGCGGGATTTCGGCTAGGCATTGCCGGGGTATTGCTTGATTTTATTAAAGGCTATCTCGTCATTTTATTGGCAGTGGAAGTTGGCGGGATGTCTGGATATGGACTGATTCCCATTGCATTAGCATCCATATTTGGGCATGCGTTTTCGCCTTTTTTGCGTGGAAAAGGGGGCAAGGCGATCGCTGTCACATTTGGCGTTTGGAGTGGCCTGACACAGTTTGAAGTATCACTAGCGTTGGCGGTTATTTTGGCAGTCATGCTAGGCGGGATGAAGGTCATTCATAAATGGAAGCCGATATCGTCGGAGGTAGATGGTCAGCAGGTTGTGATCGGGATGTTGCTTTTGGGTATATATCTGTATGTGAGGGACGCTGCGGCGATGTTGTTGTGGATATGGGTGGGGAATACGCTTCTCATTATGTTCAAGCATCATAAAGAATTGGCTGCCTTGCTGCATAAAAAGAAGAAGGAAAAGGAAGGTTCTCCACTTTAAATTGTATGATATTCAAATGCGGTGCTTCAGGGGGAGAATCAAGTTTGCTTTTGTGAAGAGAGCCATCATATTAAGCGTGCAGCACATGCCGCTAGCTCCTGTTTGTTGGAGTTAGCGGCGTTTTATTTTTTATAGTAGGACAGAAGAGGCAAATGGCACCTCCGCTCCACTTTTCATACATACGCGCCACCTCCATGGGAAAAACTAGGACAAACACACGAAAGGAGTGTCTTGGCACATGGAGGAGCAACTTGCACGCAAAGAAGAACGCTTAAACACAGTTAGCCATGGGATTGGTGTGTGTTTAAGTATTTATGGGCTGATTTTGTTATTGCAGCGGTCTGCACTTTTTGAAGATTGGCTCTACACGGCGAGCAACGTTGTGTTCGGAGTTTCCTTTTGCTTGCTCTACGTGTCCTCGACGCTGCTGCACGGTGCTCGCTCACCCAAGTGGGGGAAACGCTTCGAAAAGCTGGATCACGCGGCGATATTCATTGCCATGGCGGGTTCCTATACGCCCTTCTTGCTCATCACCTGGCATAGCCGGATTGCGATTGAGCTGCTCATCGTCATTTGGGCGCTAGCCTTTGGCGGTGTAAGGTATGTGCATGTTATCATTCAGCGTTTTATGCCTTGGGGGCTGTTCATGTATTTAGGCATGGCCGCCTTCATGATGCTCTTCATTATTCCGCTTTATGTACGACTGCCGCATATGGCGTTTGCTTGGTTAGGGCTCGGATTGATGAGCTACCTCGGAGGTGTCCCTTTTTTCCTCTGGCACAAATTACGCTATCATCATACAATCTGGCACCTGTTTGTTCTCGCGGGAAGCATCTGCCACTTTATTGCCGTATATAGTTACGTGATGCCCGCGCTACTATAAGCTAAGTTTTTTCTAATTTTCGCCGAACTTCAGACGGAGGAAATCCTCGATATTTCTTAAAAAGCTTCGTAAAATAGTTCGCATTCCCACAACCGATTCGCTCAGCAATTTCCGTTACAGTCCATTCCGTTTCACGAAGTAGTCGATCGGATTCATTAATTCGCAGCCAATTCATATAGTCGATGTAGGTGCGTCCGGTTAGTTTCTTGAAGGTTTTGCAAAAATGGAACGGATTCAGATTCACAATTCGTGCTGCTTGCTCCACGGATAATGGTTCAGATAACTGTGCTTCCATCTGTTGGATTAGTGGCTTAAAGGCTTCAGTGTGACGCGCTGGGAATGGCTTGGTTATGAATTTGTCCGGTAGAAATTGCCGTGAGAGCAACGTGAATAACAGTTGAAAATTATGTTTGATTACTAGTTCATAGGCGGAATCTCTCTGTTCAAATTCAACCGTCGATTCACGAATGAGTCGGCGGTAAGGTGCGGCATGCTCATCATTTGCTTTTAACATTGGAGGTGGGAGAATGCGTCCGTCTAGGAACGGAAGGATATATCTTTCATAGATCGGATCGGGATTAATCACACGTAACAAAGACGCATTAAACACAATCGCTACGTATTCGATCGGTTCACGCTCCAAACTGTAACCCACGTGCAGTGCACCAGCAGGGACGAAAAGAAGATCGCCAGGTTCTACCTCGTAGGGGCGACTGTCGATGTGAAATACGGCTTTGCCAACTTGCATATCAATAATTTCAAAATGCTCATGCCAATGCAAATTGAGAATTGTATCATCTTTTGCACGGGGGGACGGGCGGTTTCTATAGAAGTGGATAGGAAAGTTGCTGTCCCATAGCGGTGTTCGTTCTTTTAGATCCTGCGGGTAGGTCATCGTGTAACATCTCTTTTCAATGAAATGTATGAATAATTATAGTTATCGCAAGATTGGATAGGAAGCTCAGGAAAAGACTAGCTATGATTCGATTTCATCTTAACTTTATATCAAAATCGGAGAGATATGCAACGAGGATAGGTACTCTGTTTTAAAACGAGAGGGATAATAATACCTTAATTTTGTGCTAGCACGGATTAAGATTGTTTATTTAATGTCCGAATCATCATTCATATAATAAAAGCATGGTTCACACATTCCTTACTTGCCAAGGAGGCAGAGACAATGCAGAGCAATTCACCTTTATTATTGACTGATGAGCAAATGAGATCGTTTATTACGAATGGCTGCCTGATTCTCAAAACTGATTTTTCACGTGAATTCCATGAAAGTTTAGTAGAGCAATTGAACACGGTTTACACCGAAGAAGGCAATCCTGGTAACAATCTTTTACCTCGAATTCGCGAGCTGCGCAAAGTTTTCGATCATCCCGTTGTAACAGGTGCATTGACGAGTGTGTTGGGACCTAATTATATGATGCATGCGCACCGCCATGGGCATTTCAATGCTTCAAGCGTCGCTGGTGGTTGGCATAAAGATAGCTATTGGGGTTATAAAAGGATGCGCAATCATCACCCGCAATGGGCTATGATTATGTATTTCCCACAGGATACACCTGTGGAATTAGGACCGACAGGCGTACTTCCAGGTACGCAAAACTATGAATCTCGTACTTTTGAAGGAAATGAACCTGAGGGTGAGGTTTTGGCAAGTGGGGAAGCGGGGACTTTTGCACTGATCCATTATGATATATGGCATCGCTCCACTCCGAATGTGCTGGGAACGCCTCGTTATATGTTGAAGTTTGAATTTATGCGGACGGAGCTGCCAGTAACGCCAAGCTGGAACAACCAAGAGAGTGGGTGGCGTAAACCGGAGGGGATACAACTGCCGATAGCGCAGCACGATTTGATGTGGGAAGAGACGTGGAATTGGCTGTCGGGACAAGTTGGCAGCATCGCTAACACAGTTACTTCTAATCCGCAGCGGATTGCGGAATTAAGCGCTGGTTTAAGCAGTTTTGAGCCTGATGCCATTAATGTGGCTTACGAGCTTGCGGCAAGTGGTCAAAGTGGTGTAGACGCATTGCTTCAAGCCCTTCATAGCGAGGATAAAAATGTATCCCGACTTGCTGCATATGGCTTATCCGTTGCGGGAGAGAGCGCAGTAAATGGCTTGATTGCCGCGTTGGCCTCAGACAAGAAGGAGGCAACTGAAGAGAATTCGGAGGAAATCATCGCGCATGCTGTGTTCGCGCTTGGTGAATTGAGAGGACTCGCGAGTGAGGCGGTACCTGCACTTGTAGATTTGATGCAGCATCCATCGGAGACAATCCGCTGTGCTGTTGTTGATGCCCTTGGACTTATGGAAGCTGGCCACGATCAAGTGGTGGCATGTTTAGGTGATGCGCTGCAGGACGAAAGTGCGCAGGTGCGGTTTATGTCCAGCTTGGCGCTGTCCCGTTTAGGGGCAAGTGCAGAAGCCGCGATTCCACAATTGGAAATCGCTCTGGATGATGAGAACCGCTACGTGCGTGCACATGCGGCGGAATCCTTGCGCTACGTTGGTACAGAGCGTGCGAAAGACACGCTGATTAAGTTCCTGCTTAACGCGCGCTGGTGCCCGACGACGACAGCGAAGAACGCGTTTTATCCGTAAATGCAAGGATAAGAACGAACGAGAAAACGATCAATCCCTATGATAAATGGGGATTGATCGTTTTTTTGATGTATGTGAGCAAGTTGATATGGCAGGCAGGGCCTGCAAACAGCTCGCTGATTTATTAGATACTAACCTAATCTTTTGATAAGAACAGAAGCGTTTGCATTTGTTTGTGTGCCACCGGCTAATGTCTGAAGGCCGACCGCAGCAGCTGAACTATGATTTCGCAGAGTTAGATAATTGCCAGCGGCTAAAGCGACTATTACCTGCCCATTGTTTTGCTGAGTGCCTGCACCGGAACCATAAACGGATCCCAATACCAAGGTGGTGTTATTTAAAAATAGTGCGAATTGATTGGGTCCTACACCTGAGATGGAATAGGTCACCTCATAGTTACCTGGAATGGGATTGGTAATAAAGATCTCAGCATCTCCGATAGCATGTGTAATACCTGATGAAATAATACCATTTGTATCAAAAGTTACATCAGCTTCTAGTGCTACCGATTGAGTACCTAGATTATAAATGTACGCGAATTCGGATACTGCCGCAGCTCCTGTGGAACCTGTGGGACCAGTTTCACCCGTAGCCCCAGTAGCCCCAGTTGGACCGGTAATGCCGGTAGCGCCAGTTTCACCTGTGGCACCCGTAGGTCCAGACGGCCCAGTAGCGCCAGTAGCCCCAGTTTCACCCGTGGCACCCGTAGCGCCTGTCGGCCCAGTAGCGCCAGTTTCACCCGTGGCGCCTGTAGGTCCAGTCGGCCCGGTAGCGCCAGTAGCTCCTGTTTCACCCGTAGCACCCGTAGGTCCAGTCGGCCCGGTAGCGCCTGTAACTCCAGTTTCACCCGTAGCACCCGTAGGTCCAGTCGGCCCGGTAGCGCCTGTAACTCCAGTTTCACCCGTAGCACCCGTAGGTCCAGTCGGCCCAGTAGCGCCAGTAGCGCCAGTTTCACCCGTGGCACCCGTGGCACCCGTAGGTCCAGTCGGCCCGGTAGCGCCTGTAACTCCAGTTTCACCTGTGGCACCCGTCGGTCCAGTTGGCCCAGTAGCGCCAGTAGCGCCAGTTTCACCTGTGGCACCCGTAGGTCCAGTTGGCCCAGTAGCGCCAATAGCGCCAGTTTCACCTGTGGCACCCGTAGCTCCCGTAGTTCCCGTAGTTCCAGTCGGCCCTGTAGCGCCAGTAGCTCCAGTTTCACCTGTGGTACCCGTAGCTCCAGTCGGCCCAGTAGCGCCTGTGGCGCCAGTTTCACCTATGGCACCCGTCGGTCCAGTAGGCCCTGTAACGCCAGTAGCGCCAGTTTCACCTGTAGCTCCCGTAGCTCCCGTAGTTCCAGTCGGCCCTGTAGCGCCAGTAGCTCCAGTTTCACCTGTGGTACCCGTCGGTCCAGTCGGCCCTGTAGCGCCAGTAGCTCCAGTTTCACCTGTGGTACCCGTAGCTCCAGTCGGCCCTGTAGCGCCAGTGGCTCCAGTTGGCCCTGTAGCACCAGTAGCTCCAGTTGGCCCTGTAGCACCAGTAGCTCCAGTTTCACCTGTGGTACCCGTAGGTCCAGTCGGCCCGGTAGCGCCTGTAGCGCCAGTTTCACCTGTGGCTCCCGTAGCTCCCGTAGCTCCTGTGGCGCCAGTTTCACCTATGGCACCCGTCGGTCCAGTCGGCCCTGTAGCGCCAGTAGCGCCAGTTTCACCTGTGGCACCCGTAGCTCCAGTCGGCCCAGTAGCGCCTGTGGCGCCAGTTTCACCTGTGGCTCCCGTAGCTCCCGTAGTTCCAGTCGGCCCTGTAGCGCCAGTAGCTCCTGTTTCACCTGTGGTACCCGTAGCTCCAGTCGGCCCTGTAGCGCCAGTAGCTCCAGTTTCACCTGTGGTACCCGTAGCTCCAGTCGGCCCAGTAGTGCCTGTGGCGCCAGTTTCACCTATGGCACCCGTCGGTCCAGTCGGTCCTGTAACGCCAGTAGCTCCAGTTTCACCTGTAGCTCCCGTAGCTCCCGTAGCTCCCGTAGCTCCCGTAGTTCCAGTCGGCCCTGTAGCGCCAGTAGCTCCAGTTTCACCTGTGGTACCCGTGGGTCCAGTCGGCCCTGTAGCGCCAGTAGCTCCAGTTTCACCTGTGGTACCCGTAGCTCCAGTCGGCCCAGTAGCGCCAGTAGCTCCAGTTTCACCTGTGGTACCCGTAGGTCCAGTCGGCCCTGTAGCGCCAGTAGCTCCAGTTTCACCTGTGGTACCCGTAGCTCCAGTCGGCCCTGTAGCGCCAGTAGCCCCGGTTTCACCTGTGGTACCCGTAGTTCCAGTCGGCCCTGTAGCGCCAGTAGCGCCAGTTTCACCTGTGGTACCCGTAGGTCCAGTAGGCCCAGTAGCGCCAGTGGCTCCAGTTTCACCTGTGGTACCCGTGGGTCCAGTTGGCCCAGTAGCGCCAGTAGCTCCAGTTTCACCTGTAGCACCTGTAGCCCCGGTTTCACCCGTGGCACCCGTAGGTCCAGTCGGCCCTGTAGCGCCAGTAGCCCCAGTTTCACCCGTAGCGCCAGTGGGGCCAGTTACGCCAGTAGCGCCAATTTCACCCGCATTGCCAGTGGGCCCGGTAACGCCAGCAGCTCCTGCTTCACCCATAGCGCCAATGGGCCCAGTAACGCCAGTAGGCCCCGTAACACCAGTAGCTCCTGCTTCACCCGTAGCGCCAGTCGTCCCGGTAGCTCCTGTAGCTCCTGCTTCACCCATAGCGCCAATGGGCCCAGTAACCCCAGTAGCCCCTATAGGTCCTATATCGCCTTTAGCGCCAGTAGCCCCGCTAACTCCAGCAGAACCAGTTGCTCCCGTAGTTCCAGTCGCTCCTCTGGGTACATGAACATTAATTTCAGGGGGAGGGCACTCTAGGTGAATAATTTTCTTTTTGATGACTTTTTTTTCAGGGCATTTCTTTCCTTTCTTAAGAGGGCAAACGATTAATGTTTTTCTTTTGCATTTTTTGCATTTGTTATTTGGCCTACATTTTGAGCAGCTCAATATAGGCACCTCCATATTTTTCTTCGTACTGTTTTATACTATGTGGGTTGTCTCATATCTGTATGGACAAAATGTTAATAATTACCCAAAAAAGCCCCCCAGCCATCCCAATAGGAAGGCTAGAGGACTATCTCAGCGCGGCCGCAGATCGCGAAACGCCGTTGGATTAAATCCCGTTTGTTCCTTGAACATGCGGGAGAAATACGATAATTCCATGCTGAAGTAATCGGCAATTTGGGAAACATTCAGCTCCGTTGTCAGGAGAAGATCTTTGGCTTTTTCCGAGCGCAGATGGTTCATATATTGGATCGGGGAGTACCCCGTAAATTGTTTGAATGCGTTAATGAAATAATTCGGATGATAATGAGCGAGCTGGGCTAGCGTTTCAATCGAAACCTGATCAGCCATATGCTGCTCCATGTACCGCAGAACAACATTCATTTTCTCGTGGGTTGGGGTCGTAGCTAAATTCAGTTTTACGGAAGCATTGCCATCAATGAAATCCGCGATCAGTTCGTGTAGGATCCCAGTCACCCGGAATTCGGCGGATAAAGCATCACTTCGGCGATGCGCAATCAACTTCTCGAATGTTTGCCCAAGGGCTAACGAGTCTTTGACGACAATCGATGGACTTGTGTGCAAAATCTGAAAGAGATCCAAATCACCAATTTTCGCGGTAAAATGGCACCAATACTTGCCGAAGGTATTCTCACTAATCGTGCCATAGGCTTGGTTACTGCCCGCAGGAAGGAGGTAGAGCTCGCCAGGACGCGGGTAGTAGGTTTGATTACCTATTTTAAGAAAACCTTCGCCTTCCATAATAAAATACAGCCGATTAACAGGACACGCGGGGATCTCATCGTTCCAGCTTCGCGGTACTTTCGTAAAAGCCGCAAACTCGACATCTATTCTGGCTTTCGCCATGTATTTCTTCCAAAAGGTACGCTGGCTCGCATTCATATCTGATTTCATCCATTTATATTCCTTTTACAAATAGTCGACATATACCTTCAGTGAACTGTTGTTTGGTGTAGCCAAGCACGTCTTTATGGTACAAATACTGTTCCGGAAAAAGGGAAATGAGAAGCGTATTGACCGTCAGAGTGACATCTAAGTCCTTGATCTCGCCATTTTGAATGGCATGTTGAATGAGTGGAGCTAGAATATTGCGCAGTCTGGTAAAGAACGGCTTCTTATGAATGCTAACGCTGCGTTTGTCCGCATGCATGGAAGAGATGACAGACAACAGCGAGACATTCTCGTCAACGAAATCAATGACATCATGAATACAAGCGGATAGCTGCGCAAGTCCTGAGCCTTCAGGATCAGCTTTTGTGTACTTCGCCTCAAGCATATCAATAAACCGCGTAGTCGTTGACTTGATCAAATCACTGCACACATCACCAATGTGCGTATAGCGGCGGTATAAGGTTCCTTGGCCCACTCCGGATTCTTTCGCAATTTGGTGCATCGTGACGGATTCTATATCATTCGATTCTAAAAGCATGCGAGCAGCAGAGAGGATGCGACGACGATACTCCGTATCCCGTTCTCCACGGCGACTGCTAGGTGTAATGGCATCCTTAACTAGTTCACAGATTCCTTGATGATCATCTGGATGTTTCATATTTTTCGTTCCTCCTGGTACAGAGATCCTTCATGAAAAAATCATTTGACTTTGCGGACAATTGTCCGTAATATGGGGTAGCGGACAATTGTCCCGTAAATATTGTAACACGTGAAGAGAGAAGTTGTCTAAGGAGGAGTTAGGAATGAGTCAAACGGCTGTATCCGGTGGAACCGAGCCGGAATTTAAGATTACGAGCATTCTGGTGCCGTTAATCGCTATTATTACGGGCATATTCATGGTTATCCTCGACACGACAGCAATGAATGTTGCATTGTCGAAGTTAGTGGTTGACTTTAAAACAGATCTACCTACAATTCAATGGGCGGTAACAGGCTATATGTTGGCATCCGCTGCAGTAATTCCATTAGCGGGGTGGTTATCTGACCGTTTTGGAGCCAAAAATGTTTTTCTTACATCCGTATTTTTATTTACGATTGCATCTCTTTTGTGTGCGACGCCAAACACTGCTGAAATGTTGATCTTTTTCCGCATTCTGCAAGGCTTAGGCGGAGGCTTTGTGATGCCAGTCGCAATGGCGTATGTATACAGACTTAGTCCGCCTAACAAAATTGGGCAAGTTATGGGTATGCTTGGCGTACCTATTTTATTAGCACCAGCTATTGGGCCAATTTTATCAGGTTGGTTAGTTGAATACCATTCCTGGCACTGGATTTTCCTCATTAATTTGCCTGTCGGTATTTTCAGCTTAATTTTCGGATTGTGGAAATTACCTGTTGTGGCACGTAAAAAAGTTGCCGGATTCGACCTGCCGGGGATGATCCTGGGTCCGATTGCTTTCGCTTCGCTCTCTTATGGTATTTCGCAAGGTGCTACAGGGTGGACGTCTGATAAAGCGCTTGGCGGTATCATCGTTGGTGCCGTTGCTTTGATTGCTTTCGTCATCGTTGAGCTCAAAACGAAAATTCCATTACTTGAGCTTCGCGTTTTCAAATCATTCGATTTTTCCTTTAGTATATTCATTCAATGGGTGATCCAATTCTGTATGTTTGGCGCGATTTTCCTTCTCCCGCAATTCCTACAGCAAGCTCGTGGTTACGGTGCATTCGATACCGGTTTGACCCTGTTCCCACAAGCGATCGCTTCTGCACTTATGATGCCAATTGGCGGTTATTTATTTGATAGAATCGGTATTCGTTGGTTAGTTGTCATCGGTCTTACCTTGGTGTCAGGGGCGATTTTCCAATATTCCCATTTGGATCTGAGCACGCAAAGAACGGATCTTATTCTACCACTAGCAATGGCTGGGGCAGGTATGGGGCTCATGATGATGCCAATCAACTCCCATTTGATCAAAAAAGCTCCGCAAGACCTCGTCAGCCGCGTTACTTCGTTGACAAGTGCGATGCAGCAAGTTATTAGCTCCTTCGGTGTTGCGATCGTCGTGACAATTCTGACTTCACGTGTAACAACATTGATTACCGAGCAGAAGCTTCCAGTGAGTTCACCTGCAGAAATGCAAAAGTCGATGCTATCCGTAGCTCCTGATGCATTCGGGTATACCTTCACTTGTATGATGATTATCGCGATGTGCGGAGTTGTTCTCGGACTCTTCCTGCGCCGCGGCAAGACAGAAGCACATCAAGAAACTAGAACAGACGTTGCGTTAGAAGGTTTGCACTAAGCTAGATTTGGTGGTTTGGCCATATATTTTAGTTATATAAAGACAGCTTGTAAGTAGGTTTTCTACTTATAGGCTGTCTTTTTTACTACCATGGAGTATTGGTGATAAAGTTCGTTGAATGGGGTGATTATTGACAAGCCCCTTCTTGGGAATTATTGGATGAACTAAGGTTCTAGCCGTTGCAGGCGGACCTGCTAAGGCATATCTTATGAGCAAGGTTTTCGTAGTGTCTGAGAAAGGAGGCGTTATATGAAACGGTGGAACGTGACCTTTGAAACGAAATGCTATGAAAAGGATTGGCGTCACCTTCTTCAAACGCCGAGACTGGAAGCTAATCTTCGCTATAATCGTTTTCAGTTCAAGGAAGCAGTTTTATACATCAATAACGTGAATGATCCGGAAGAAGTTAGCTTTTATGCCGACAAGTTGGTTCAGAGTGGTGTTCTCACTTCCTACACCATCGTTGATCGTTATGCAAGAGAGGCGCTGGACTTCTTTGCAATAGATAAGGAGAGTTTTAACGGAGGCTATAATTATTCTATTTCTGAGCTCGTCGCTATTTACTTGTGCAGGACGGATTATTTGCTCCATTTCTCCAGTGACTCGATCCTAGCGGGGCCGCTCGAATGGGTGGAGCCAGCGCTTCAGAATATGGAAGATGACCCTAGAATCAAGGTTGCAAATCCAACCTGGAACTTTAGCTACGAGTATGCAAAGCAGGAATCTGTAGAAGAGAATGATTGTTTTTATCTGGGGTATGGATTTTCGGATCAATGCTATCTGATTCGTACCGAGGATTTCCGAGCGCGCATCTACAATGAAAAACATCCGGCATCGCAAAGGTACCCAGCATACGGTGGTGAATTGTTCGAGAAGCGGGTGGACTCATGGATGAGGAACCATCAACATTTGAGAATAACGTATAAACATGGAAGCTACATTCACCGTAATTTTACTTAAAACAAATGGTAGCGACAATTCGCTAATAAGATTGAAAAAAGGGTGTGACAAGTGAAATGAATATTACCTTATCCGTCCTGATTCCCTCCGTACCCGAACGTATGGATTTTTTATCGCGAATGATCCAGGAGTTATCTCAACAAACGCAAGGTATGCCTGTAGAGATCCTCGTATTAATGGACAATAAAAAAAGCACCATAGGCGCAAAACGAAATTTGCTGCTTGAACAAGCAAAAGGCGAATATATCGTTTTTGTCGATGATGACGATCGTCTGGTACCCAATTATGTAAGCACTTTGTTAACGCAAATCGAATCGACGCCAGACGCTGATTGCATCGTTTTTGACGTAGCCGTGTATTTCAACGGACAGTTTATCAAGCTGTGCAAGTATGGCAAAGAGTATTCAAACGGCCAAGATCAATTTTTTTACTATAGAAGGCCTAATCACCTAATGTGTTATGCCAAAAGAATTGCATCCAATCATAAATTTAAGGATATAAGTGGCGGTGAAGATGATGAATGGGGCGGAAGAGTATCGGAGGATATAGTGAACCAAATAAGAATTCCAGCTATTTTATATCATTATGATTGCGATCTTACCAAACCACCTAGCTGGTTCAATCTATCTTGAAAGATGTGATCCTATATGATCTGTTTTGCAATATTGGCACATGAGGACGAAAGTGTACTAACGGAGCAAATAAAAAATATTCGACATTACATTCCTAATGCGAGGATTGTCTTATACAACGGAGGGACAAATAAGAGCTTCGGTAGTTGCCAAGGCATTCCCATTTGTACGTACAGCAGACCTTTACAATACGGGAAATTAGGCAGATTTCTATATGATGTTATGCATTGGCTGGAAGAAACGAACATTGAATACGATTACCTGATTAACCTGGACTCTGACGTGCTTTTTATCAAGCCTGGTTTTGAGTTATTCATCGAAGAGGTAATGGATGGCTATGACTGCATGGGAGCTCATATGCAAATCCAACGTTCTATGCATGATAATCCGCAATTTTATCCGGGGGTTACGCTGTGGAACGAATGGCATCGTTGGCAACCGTTCTTCCAGACAAACTACTTTGTCCGCTATTTTAATCCAGCACAAGTTTATCGACGTCCCATAGTTAGGAAAATGCTTGCTGAAACCAATTTTATTCAACTCGAGCAATTGTTAGCAACAACGGATACCTTTGCAATGGAAGAAATGCTCTATGCAACACTCGCTATGAAATATGGAGGAAAGTGCCGGGAGTATCCTTGGAATTATGATGAAAGCCTGCAATACGTGCGTACGGTAAAACCTATTTCCTTCGATGAAATGAAAGCAGCAAAAATAGCTCCTCATTATTATTGGATTCATCCGGTTAAAAGAGAAACGTTTAATTTAATGAGCATGTTATCGAAACAAATGGATCATAAAAAATAGAACAAAACAGTGATGGAGGAATTCCATGAAAAGTAAGCCGCTTGTCAGTATTCTGATCCCTGCTTATAACAGGCCTCAGTATTTGAGGTTAGCGCTAGAAAGTGCCATTAATCAAACCTATCCCAATATTGAAATCATCATTTGTGATGATAGCACGGACATGGGCGTATGGGTTATGTTGCAGCCCTATCTGGCACAGTACTCGAAGATCAAGTATTTTAAAAACGATACCGTGCTTTTTGTGAAAAATTGGAACAAGTGTTATGAACTATCCTCTGGTGAATATGTCAACTATTTAATGGATGATGATTTGTTTCACCCCGAGAAAATTGAGCGAATGATGGCATGCTATTTGGAGATGCCAGACGTTACACTAGTTACTTCTTACCGCCAGTTGATCGACGGATCCGGGAACGAAAGACCTCCTGTATATGCAACACGAAGATTGTACAATGAGACGACGGTGTTGAACGGAATTGATTTTGGTAATGACATATTGAGTGACGGACATAATGTTATCGGAGAGCCGACTACTGTGCTTTTTCGGAAAAAGGATTTAATAGAACCGTTCGGCATTCTTTGTGGCAGACAGTTTACGACCATCAATGATTTGGCGACATGGCTCTCGCTTCTTGTTCGAGGTAACGCTGTTTATTTACCTGAGACACTCAGTTATTTCCGCATACATTTAGGACAAAATCAAAACTCTCTCGGCATATCTTCATTTGCAGATTGGAGTGAATTGACGATATGTGCAAGAGAGGCAGGCTTTTTACAGGACTCCGACCGGTACAAGGCTGCGCTTGATTTACAATTGAAAAGGCTAGTTGAAAATACTTTGTTACCTTCTTTTTCGGAATATGTCCCGAAAATCAACGAACAGCAGAGAAAGATCGAAGCCATCATTTCTAATCTGTGAGGAAGTTTTAATGTCGATTAGAGTCGAATCATCTCACAATAAAAAGCTGGTAGGGAATCCAAACATTTTCTCATGTTTGATTCCCTACCAGCTTTTTTATTACATCCTCTAATGCAATTAAGGCAAACGCACTGATGCACGGTACAGTTTGCTGTTCCACTCAACGGTGCTTTTGAGTGACTCAGCAACGAGACGAAGAGGGACATACATCCGACTGTCGCTCATGATTTGCAAGGGAACAGGGACAGAAACGGACTTTCCGTTGACTGTAGCGACCGAACTCCCGTCCTGTAGTTTTAAAGTGACGCCAGCATTGGTAATGGTAGCAGTCCTAGTTGCAGCATCCCAAGAAAACTTGGCGTTCATTGCTGTTATAAAAGGACGAATTGGGACGACTGTCGTTTCTTTATCGATGAAGCCGCTGAAATCGGAGATATATTGACCGTTAATATCAATTTGTACTTTAGGCTTATCCAATTTGCGGACGAGGAGCACGTTGCTAAGCTTCCGGCCTGGATATGTCATCATGGCGCCGTTCGCATATAGCCCGGAACTTGCGCCGCCATCCATATTCATTGCTTCTTTTAAGCCAAGGGCAATCGAAATTGATGCAAGTTCTGACAAGGTAGCGCTGGGCACGGTGCCCATGACTAGGCGATTAGAGCCATCGATTCCAACGAAGCTTCTAGCCGCAGAAGATTGCGTGACTTTGGGATCCGTAAAGCCGTCTCTACTCACATTGATATCCGAGGATCCGTTCGTTACAAGTTTCGGACCTACGCCGATGGCGGATAGCCAGGTTTTGGCGTCGAGATTGCTTCCGCCCTCACCTTTTGCAAGAATATCCTTTGTGATTCTGTCGCCTACGTCTAACTTGGTCAGTACGTTCTGCTTATTATTGGCGCTGTTCCCGACGAATAACACGTAACCGCCTTCCGGAACGGAAACGGAATCCTGCGTAATCCGAGTGACAAGTCCTTCGTTAATTACCACTTTAGTGCCATTAGGAAAGCCGATCCAGCGGCCGAAATCCGGCGTATACCAGACAATTTGGTCGGTGCTCGTGTCTCCGTAATATTTGTTAATACCCCAAGGATTAATGGTGTAGGTTCCGCCACCCTCACTGGTTCGAATGGCAATGTCGAGATTGACAAACTGAATGTCAGGCACCTTATCTTTGTTTAGAAAAAGCGTCTGATTTTCCCCAGAATGCATCGGCTCGCCAGATGCCAGCAACGTTCCGTTGGGGTAACGGATATAAGGATCAGACTCGTAGGCGTTGAAAAATGTTCCGTTAATTGCCGCGACACCGTTCTCTCGCTCCACGATGGATTGCATGGCGTCGTCGTGTCCGATACCACCATCGGCTAAGGCAGGAATAAGTTCAAGTGTTGGATCGGTGAGATCAACGGTGACCGTTTTAACCGTGAAATTCTTGCCCGAAGCATATACGAGTTTCGTAGAAGCGTTAACAGACGAGGAGTAGGCTGCTGATACGGATGACGCTCCTCCTGGGAGAAGTGCTGCCGTTAGGAGCAGGGAAGTAGCTGGTATGACAAGTTTCCATTGAAACATAATGTTGGGTCTCCTTCAGTAATAGGTAATGTCGAAATTTGATGGAATATATACTGTCGATTATATCATTCGGATGAGTAGTGGTGTTTAAGACGGAGGTAGATCGAAAGATAGAGGCTAATCTAGTTAGCGATGAGGATATAGGCTTTCAAAAAGAAAAGGCCATCTCCCGTAGACACGGAGACAGCCCTTTCACCGAGTAGCCGCTTTTACCAAGATTTCCGCAGCGTAAACAAATCCTGCAGCTCATCATTCGAAAGCTCGGTAATCCAACCTTCGGAGGAGGAGATGACGTTGTCGCTGAGGCTCATTTTGCTCTCAAGCATCTCGTCGATCCGCTCCTCCAGTGTGCCGAGCGAGATGAACTTGTGAACCTGCACGTTCCGCGTTTGGCCCATTCGATACGCGCGGTCGGTCGCTTGGTTCTCGACCGCGGGATTCCACCAGCGGTCGAAGTGGAATACGTGATTCGCCGCGGTCAAATTCAAACCGACGCCGCCGGCTTTCAGCGACAGCACGAAAATACTCGGGCCCTCGCCGTCAGCGGCTTGGAACCGTTCAATCATGCGGTCGCGCTCTTGCTTCGGCGTGCTCCCGTTGAGGTAGAACACCGGCTCTCCGCGCTGCTTGGAGAGCACACTCGCCAGCATGCGGCCCATGCCCACATACTGCGTGAAGATCAAGCACGAATCGCCCTCGTCGCGGAGCTCATCGACCATCGCCACAAGCCGCTCCAGCTTCGCGGAGCGCAAGACCAACTCAGCGCGGCTTTCCTCGCTCTGAGCCATTTCCTCAGCCAGCTCTGCTTCCTTCGTAAGCAGCATCGGATGATTACACAGCTGTTTCAGCTGTGTCAAAGCACCAAGGATTGCGCCTTTACGCTCCATGCCCTCGAGCTTCTTCATGCGCTCCATCAGATCCTTGACGGTCTGCTCATACATCGCGCCTTGCTCGGCCGTCAAGTTGATATAGACCTTCATTTCCAGCTTATCCGGCAAATCGAGTTGGATGGCAGGATCTTTCTTTTTGCGGCGCAGCATAAAAGGTTTCACCAACTGTTGAAGTTGCGCAGTCCGCTCCGTATCCTGATGTTTCTCGATCGGATTCGCGAAACGAACTTGAAAGCCTCGCTGATTCCCGAGATAACCTGGATTCAAGTAGTCATAGATGGACCACAGCTCTGATAATCGGTTCTCAATCGGTGTACCCGTGAGGGCGATTCGATGAACAGCGTTTAACGAGCGGATGGCGGCGGACTGCTTGTTTTGTGCATTTTTAATATTCTGAGCTTCATCCAAACAGAGGGAGCTCCACATGTAAGGCTGAAGTGTTTCTTGATCCATAAGTGCTGTCGTGTAAGAAGTCAGGACAATATCGACGCCTTGCAGGGCATCATCCAATGCTCCTCCGCCCAAACGACCTTTTCCGTAGTGCAGCATAACCGTAAGCTCAGGTGCGAAGCGCGCAAGCTCTTTCTGCCAGTTACCCAGTACGGAAGTAGGGCAAATGAGTAGCGCAGGCTGCTCAGAAACTGGCTTGTGATGCAGTAAATAAGTGATGAATTGGACGGTTTTACCAAGTCCCATATCATCAGCCAAGCACGCACCAAGGCCGAATTTTCGAAGATAGGTTAACCAAGTAAAGCCTTGGTGCTGATAACCCCGCAACTCGGCGCGAAGCCCTTGCGGCACAGGGATAAGCTCTAGATCTGAAGGTTGACCAAGCTGCCTAACTAACTTAAGCAAATGTCCGTTCAGCTCAACCTCCAACTGCAAGCGAGCTTCTTCTTCGTAGTCCACTTCCTCCTGAGATTCGCCATCCCAGGAGGAGGATTTTGCCTTATCCCTCTCCAATTCACTCAATAAGTGGAGCTGGAAAATATCTTGCAGCGACAAGCCCTCAGCCGGATCAACACTATCCATCAACCTGCGGATTTGCTCAAGAAAAGCGGGATCCAGATAGATCCATTGTCCCCGGAAACGAACTAACCGTTCATTCCGCGTGAGCAAACTGTTGAATTCAGCTTCGCTCAATTCGGAGTCTCCGATCGCGATTCGCCAATCGAAATTGACGAGCGAGTTCATGCCGAATAAGGACTCGGTTTTGCCGCCGCCGCCGGCATCGCTGCCTGCTTCAGCAGCGACTTTGGCACTCAGGCGAGGCTTCCGCTTCGCTGCGGCTTCCCACCAAGCCGGAAGCATGACATTCCAGCCGTCCTCCAATAGAATGCGGCTGTCCTTGGTCAGAAACGTCCAAGCCGAGTCATCGCTCATCGGATGAGCGAGTAGTTCCCCATCGTCGGCCATGCGAGGCAGTGCTTCCAATAAGCGTGTTACCCAGCCTGGCGCACGCTCCACCACATGCGGCGTCCAGTCTGACGCCCATTGGCCTGAAGCTGTTCCATCCACATGCAGCCGAATTGGGGTGAGCAGGGTGCTGTCATGTTTGTCCTGAAGTACGAGTCGCAACCGCCAGTCTTCTTCAAGTTCATCAGGCTCAAGCAGCTGTAGAGCAGGGCGGAATGGCGCTAAGTCTGGTCGCCAACCCATGGCGGAGAGCCATTCGTTTTCTGTAAAAGCGGCGGGGGAATCGTCAGCCGTGTTTGTTTTCCGATTCGTCGCAAACAATGCTGGATAATCTCGCCGTAAATCGGCCATCGCAGTCGCATCCGCATAATGGGTTTCTACAACTGTAGCTGAGAAGGCAGCGCGTAATCCAACTTCGCCAAGGTCATCCATGCTCGCCAGAAGGCCCCAATCTACGTCAGCTAGCTCATCCGCATTACGATCCCAAGTCCATACTAACTGACCATTTCGAAAGTCTTCATAGCTTGGTAAGTAGAGCCCTTTTTTAGCTGCATCTTGGAGAAGTGGTGCTAGACGCAACATCGTCTTTGAAGACTCTGTCCCCATTTCCCACTGGACAATATCCATGAAATTGGGCTCGGCAAAGAAGGCAAGAACCTGCTCGGCAGGGAGTATCGTTACGACAAGTTCGCCAGCTTGCTGCGTTTCTAATAAAGTGCCATAGAGTGAAGGCTCATGCCACGTGAATAAAAGCTTACGGAAGTGGTCACCCGAGACATCTCGGCCATCTTTGAAGCCCCAGAGCAAGGCATCTCCACTATCCGTTAGGGTCATACATAACGACATCTCGTGCAGTTTGGTGCTCATTCTAGCAGCTTCCCTTTCTTCAATTCTTCTTGCAAGGCGCGCAGCCTGCTGAACCGACTGACGAATCGGGTGAAGAACGCTTCCCATCGTTCGGGTTGCTTCATTTTTTTATAGACCTTTTCCAAACGTTTCAACAGCCTTACTGCTGCTTTGTAGTCATGACGGTTCTTGAGTCGAATATAGTGCTCGACCGCTTGATGGTAATAAGGGAGTAGTAGCTCAGGAGACTCCTTCTCAATAGGTTGCAGCACATTAACTCGATGGGTAAAAGGGTCGTAGCCCTGTGCAATTTGCATTTCGATCCACGGCTTCCATTGTCGCTTTTCATAATAGAGATCTTCAATAATGCGGTACGTAGTTGGCAAAAGCTCTTCTAGCGATTTCCACATGGCTGCCTCATGTTCAGGCAATTCAGCGACGACCAGTTTCCAATAGGAGACGTAAACGTCAACTTCGAGATGTCTTTTTCCGTGATAGAACGAACTCATTCTTCGCAGCCATTGAACCATCTCATGCCATTCATGAGCATGTTTCATTTCATCAAGAAATGGTTTGAACAGAAGAGTTGGGGCTTCCTTGAAGGTAGCATGCGATACTAATGTATCCCAGGCCAGGTGAGGTTTCCCTTGTCGAAGAAAGAGATATGCTCGTCCAGCGCATAGGGAAAAAGAAAGATCTGCAGCTTCCATTTCTTCGAAAGCCGTTATTTCCGAAGCAACCAGGCTTTCTTCAGCAGCTACGTGGTAAGCCCAAAATGCCGTGAACACCCTGAAATGGTGGAGTTTTTTCGGTGATTCAATCGCCATTTGCGCACGGAGATATGCAGAAGTTTGTGCTGTTCTCTCCCCATGCAGCCCCTCATTTAACGAGCCGGTTTCTTTCATCCACTCATCCAACTCATCACTCAAATGATAGACGGTTGCAGCCGTGAAAAAGGTGACACCAGCTTGGGCATTCTGCTCTACGATTTTGCGCAGAATGAACAGTCTCTGATGAAATTCAAAATAAAACTGATCCGTTTCAGAGAACGGAATCGGCGTTCGCTTGAGATTAGCGAATTGCCCACGCAGTAATTCAACGTAGTTCCATTGATCATAGGAGGGCTTTAGATGAAAAGTGTAGTGCTCCATGAACTTGTGCCAACCTTCCACAGTCATCCCCGGAAGTTGCTCCAAATTTGACACGTTGGAGGATTGGGCAGCAACGCGTTTCAACGCCATCTTGGCATTCATGATCTGGGAGGCTGGGTAGCCTTGGCGATCGGCTAACTCCATCAAGGCTGCTGCCACATGTTTGCAAGATGTCTTAACAGGGCAGGTGCAGGAGCTGGCTTTCAACAGATTCAGGTCAATCCCTACCTGACACTTCTCTCCAAACTCTTCTACGACGGCGTTAACTTTCTTCATCTCAGTAGATATAATCAGAGACGTTACCATTTGCTGTTTATAAAAATGAAAGCCTCGACTTAGCGTAACTTCGTTATACATTTCGGCAATATATTCAAGTAATATCGACCATTGGGCATCATTTAAAACGGGTGTAGAAGACATGAGTAAACTCCTTTAGAATCTTACGATAAGATATCATGCCTATATTATAAAATATTTACAGCGACTTGTCTCATTGAAGGCTTATATAACGCAAAGGCACAATCATGAGAATTGCACAAAAAGTGTAAGATATCGCTCATAACTATAACTTTACATAATTTTCACCTCATATATGCGATGCTATACTTTACAAGTATCAGCGGAATCGTTGAAAGGAGGGAGAACGACGATGGTTAATCGAATGCAAATGTTCGATTCTAAGGATTGGATAAGCTGGTCTCCACATGAAGCGCTTGCTCCAGAATTTATAAGGGACGTATGGGGTGAAGATCCAGTATTAGTTATGCATGCAAACGGTAATCTGGAGAAATACGGAAAATGGATGTGTAAAATTGCCGGGATAAATGGTGGAAAGACATATGAAATCAATGTCCAATATCGGGGAACTGATATAGAGTTAAACGGGCTTAACTGCTATGTTTTGCTCACCTGGTCTGATTCAGAAGGCGTATTACTGACAAGAGACTATTTGGA
This sequence comes from Paenibacillus qinlingensis, assembly GCF_013204845.1. Lineage (GTDB taxonomy): Bacteria > Bacillota > Bacilli > Paenibacillales > NBRC-103111 > Paenibacillus_E > Paenibacillus_E qinlingensis. The sequence goes on along the minus strand of NZ_JABMKY010000001.1, from coordinate 702,708 downwards.
TCAAGCAGGTAGGCTTGATGATCAGTGGGTGAATTTGCATAGAACGATGATTGCGCCGGAAGGGGCCGTACATGTCGAGGTGGAGCTTGCTTTCCGATGGTCAGCGAGCGGTACGATCGTATGGAGAAGGCCGTCTTTCATTGAGAAACAATCTGAAGGTTCTAGAAAGCTAAGGGTAGCAACTACGCTAATCAACAAGTTTTCCGGCAATAGAAATGACAATTTAGCTGCGATGGGGACGATTCTTGAACAAGCTGGAGTGGACCGTGCAGATGTCGTATGTCTTAGTGAATGCGTCTATGAGCAAGGTTGTGAAGGTAGGGGCTACGGACTCTTTGGTGAGTCGATACCGGGCACATTTACGAATTTTCTTGCGGATTACGCTAGAAAATATAACTACTACATCATTACTAGTTTTTTCGAAATGGATGGGGATGTCCTTTATAATACAGCGCTCTTGATAGATCGAGCAGGCCATGTAGCAGGAAAATACAGAAAAACGCATGTGCCTCTGGATGAAGCTGAGATGGGGGTTACGCCTGGACGCGAGTATCCGGTATTTGATACGGACCTGGGTCGAATCGGCATCATGATTTGCTGGGATTGTTACTTTCCTGAAGTAGCTAGAATACTAACGCTGAAAGGTGCAGAACTATTATTTGTACCTACGCAGGGAAATGCCTTAATTCAGTCTCTTGCACGAGCGATTGATTGTGGGGTTCACGTCGTGGTCGCTGGAATGTGGGGAGAGAATCCAAGCAGAATTATCAATCCCCAAGGCAAAATCATTGCAGAAATTCCGGAACAAACACAAGGTATAGTGATTAGCGAAATCGACCTTGCTGAGTCTTATTACCAGCCATGGCTGTCTGTAGGGAATGCAAGCGGAGAAGCTCGCATCTTGTTTAAGCAAGAGCGACGCCCGAATACTTACAATTATTTATTCGAATAAATGGCAAAGTAGAATATATCGCTCATCATGATAAGATTGCATTATTTCAACGTAATGAAAGCGCTGTTATAGTGGGTCTATGGCTTTTATGACTACTAAATATGCAAACGGGGTTGTTACATGCAAAAAACGTCAGGCTTTTTAATGGAAGTAAAGAAAAACAAAATGTTGTTTCTTATGTTAGCCCCTGCGGTCATCTATTTTTTCATTTTCAGTTATCTTCCGATGGGAGGGATCATTGTTGCCTTTAAATACTTTGAGTTTGATAAAGGAATCTTGTTAAGCCCATGGGTCGGGTTCAAAAATTTCACCTTTTTCTTTCAATCCGGGCAGGCTTGGCTTCTTACCAAAAACACGATTCTTTACAATCTAGCCTTCATTGTAGTCGGTGTAGTGTTTCAGGTTGGCGTAGCGATCCTTTTCTCCGAAGTGAAGGGAAAACTTTTCAAAAAAATTACGCAATCCACAATGCTTTTACCGTATTTCATTTCCTGGGTTGTTGTTGGATCCTTCGTGTATGGCATATTCAACTACGAGTTCGGGAGTTTGAATACGCTGTTGAAAGCATGGGGGATTGAATCGGTTGATGTGTACGGCAGGCCCTATTTATGGATTTTCATTATAGTGGGATTTTATTTGTGGAAAATTATCGGGTATGGCAGCATCGTGTACCTAGCGGCCATTATGGGGATTAATCCCGATTTGTATGAATCGGCTGAATTGGACGGAGCCAACATTGTTCAGAAAATTTATTATATCACTTTACCTCTCTTGCGAGTCACGATTATCATCATGGTTTTATTGCAAGTCGGTGGTATTCTGAGGGGGAATTTGGATATGTTTTATCAGCTAGTTGGTAATAACGGATTGCTATTTAATACGACGGATGTGATTGATACGTTTGTGTTTCGTGCACTGAATCAGCAGGGGTTGGATTTGGGCTTACCTGCGGCAGCAGGATTGTACCAATCTGCTGTTGGTTTCATTATCATAATGACATTGAATTACCTGATTAAGAAGGCGAATCCGGAGTATGCCTTATTTTAGGAGTGGTTTCATGAGAGGGAACAAAATCATAAAAAAAGATGATCTCTTTTTCAACATTATCGGCTATCTACTCATTGGTATTATATCGTTATTATGTCTCATTCCGTTCCTTCTTACGGTTTTGGGATCGATTACGAAAGACGCTTCGCTTTTTGAGCATGGATATAGGCTTATCCCGAAAGAGTTCTCATTGGAAGCCTATAACTTGATATGGAAAACGCCGGAGGTCATCCTAGGAGCTTATGGTGTTACGATTTGTTTAGTTATTGCAGGTACCGTTCTAGGACTCTTTCTAACGTCCATGACATCGTATGTACTTCACCGCAAAGATTTTAAATACCGCAATAAATTCTCATTCTTTTTCTTTTTCACGACCTTGTTTAGTGGAGGCTTAGTCCCGTGGTATCTCATCATGATTAGTTTAGGGATGAAAAACAACTATTTGGCGTTGCTCCTTCCACATCTGTTAGCGGTGTTTCACATCATTATTATGAGAACTTTTTTTACAACAATCCCTGATAGCATAGGTGAATCTGCCAAAATGGACGGTGCAGGAGACTTCACCATTTTCACTAGGCTCTATCTTCCGTTGTCTCTTCCCGCTTTGTCTACAATAGGGTTATTTATTGCCCTTACGTACTGGAACGACTGGTATCAAGCGATGTTGTTTATTACGAAACCGCACATGATGCCGTTACAATATCACCTGTATAAAGTATTTAACTCCATGCAGGCTGCACAGATTGTTGCGCAAAAAACAGGCATCCCTGTTGTTGAAATGCCCACAGAAACGTTCAAGATGGCCATGACGGTAGTTGTAACGGGGCCCATTATATTGGTATATCCGTTTATCCAGAAGTATTTCGTTAAAGGAATGACGGTAGGTGCAGTGAAAGGATAACTCTGGAATCTTCCAGTTATCAATACAATAAAGGGGGAAATGGTATGCAAAGAAAGTGGTCAAGGATGGGCAATGTACTAATATCTATTCTGGCAGTAGCGATGATTGCAGTAGGATGTTCCAAGGATACGGGGGGCCAAACGGGGAGTTCAGCCAATCCTTCTCCAGAAGCTCAAAGCACGGCTGCAGCTGCTCCAGGGGTCGATATTTCCAAAAAAGTTGAACTCAGTATGTATCTGCCATCGGATGGAACGCCTGATGCCAAGCTCATCCACGAGGAATTAAACAAATTGACGCTTAAGGACATCAATGCAACGGTCAAAATCAATTTTCTATCCAACGATGCGTATAACTTGATGCTATCTTCCGGTGAAAAATTTGATTTGATTTTCGCCGCTAATTATATGAATTTTGCTGATAACGCTCGCAGAGGCGCTTTCAAGGAAATCACTCCCGCCATGTTGAGCACCTACGCTCCTATCTCAGCCAAAGAAGCGAAAGATAAGGTTGCGGGCGGTTTTGTTGGTGGCAAAATGTTTGCGTTGCCTACGCTAGCAGCAAGTTTTAATTACAGTACGTATGTCGTTAGAGGCGATCTGATGAAGAAGTATAACGTACCGGATATCAAATCGTTGGATGATTTCGGCGTCTATCTTGATGCGGTGGCAAAAAATGAAAAAAACATGATCCCTTTTAATATGGGGAAAAATGATGCTTGGATGCTATGTTCTCTCTACTTCGGAAACAATGATCTGATGGCTCCTGGAGCTCCGAACTGCACGAGCCCTATTGCTATCAATAAAAACGATGCTTCCTTAAAGCTCCAGTATACGTTCGATTTACCGGAAACTACGCAATTTTTGAAGAAAATGAAGCAATGGAAAGATAACGGATACTGGTCGAAGAATGCACTTTCTAACACGGTCGGGCTCAATGATTCTTTCAAGAACGGCAAGAATGCAGCGTTAATCTCAAGTATTCCGGGTGGTAATAATATTTACAATGAAGTAAGCAAAAACCATCCAGAATGGGATGTAAAGGTCTATCCAGCCTTTACTAAAGGATCCATTGATCGATACTCCTATATGGCAGGAGGCATGGCAATTGGCGCGAAATCCGAAAATGCAGAAAGAGCTCTCATGCTTCTGGATTTGCTGCGATACAACGAATCCTACAATATGCTAACGCAGTACGGGGTGAAGGGTACTCATTATACAGTGGATGACAAGGGAGTTATTAAGTTTCCTATCGATAATAAATATCCGCCGAATGCGGCTGGCACATGGGGCTGGACGAATGAAACATATACCAAAGTGTTTGACGGATCATTTCCCAACTTTGCCGCTTTAACTGATGATGCCAAAAAACGCTATAAAGCGAACCCTCTGGTCGATTTTGCCCTGAACACCAAGGAGATCAATGATGTAAGCACCAATCTGAGCAATTTGTTTGCACAGTATGCCGGACCGCTTTATATGGGTTTTATTGATGATGTGGATGACGGGATTAAAGTTTACAAAGAAAACTTGAAGAAGGCCGGTGTTGAGAAATACATGGAAGTCGCGCAAACGCAAATCAATGAATATTTGAAAAACAAATAATTCCGTTTAATACCTCTAAAGGTTTCGGCAGTTGACTCTATGCAAGAGCCTTTAGAGGTAATATATGGTATGCTTTTCCAATCAGGTCCAAGGAGCGTACACGTATATGATAAAACTTATTATTGTAGATGATGAGAAGTCGACAAGAGAAGGATTAGCCGAGTTTATTCCTTGGAATAGCCTTGGCGTTAGTATTGTTGAATGCGCGGGATCAGGTGATGAAGCGTTGAAGCTGGCTGAACAGATACGACCTGACATCATTCTATCAGATATCAAGATGCCTGGAATGAATGGCATTGAATTCGCAGTCTTAGTAAAGGCTATCCTTCCGGATTGTAAATTCATTTTCTTAAGCGGGTATGCGGATAAAGAATATCTGAAATCGGCTATTCAATTGCGTGCAATCAATTATCTAGAGAAGCCTGTCAATAGAGAAGAAGTGAAACGCGCGGTAAGTCTGGCTGTTCATGCCGTCATGGACGAACAAGTTAAAAATGCGGAAAGTAACGCAATTCTCAAGGAAAAACTAGCTTTGGACATGGCTGGTATGCGAACACCGTTCCCTGATATTTTGCAACGATTACAACAAATTAATAAAGATATCTTATCTCATGGGAATGTTATAACCGCAATAATAAAAATAGACATCCTATCAGACCCAACCGTAGATATGGAGCATAATCAACATAATCATAAACAACTTATACATAAAGCTATAGATTTGGTATTTAATAATCCCGTGATGTACCATCTAGCAGGGTTTAAAGACAACCAGCATCTTGTCATTCACTTTTACGGAAAAGGGATTAGCCATCGAGATTTTCCCTCAACGATTATTAGTTCTCTGAAAAAAACGATAGAGGAATTGGCAAGCGTGAAAGTCGATTTATTTATGGGTATTGGAATAAAAGTGGATGGGTTGAAGCAGGTTAGAGAATCGTATCGAACTGCTGCGCTAGCCTTGCAGAAACAATTTTTTATCGGGGCAAATCAGATGGTTATTTACGAGAATCGGGTTGATAACGGTCAATCATATCGATTGGATGCTGTTGTTATTAAGCAATTTATAGATTGCTTGAATGAGTGTGATAAAGATAAGACGCTTCGATTCATTATCCAGATGCATGACGAAATAAGAAGGCATACCGAATTACCCATTAAGCAAGTTAAAGACATTTTCTGCAGCATGCTCCTTGAATTAAATGCATTTGCAACAGGATACAATATCGATCCCTTTGAAAAACAGGAACACGTGTATTTTTGGGATATCTTCACGAGTATGTCCAGCTTGACAGAAATCCAAAACTATATGCTGGACCGAATTTCGGTTGTTTTCGATAATATCCATTCCAAGAATAGTATCGGACAAAATGTATTTATGATCATGCAGGTTATCCAGGAGCATTACCATGATGATCACTTAACGATTAACATGCTGGCGAAGCATTTGTTTCTGACACCGACCTATCTGTGCATGATTTTCAAGAAAAAAACAGGGAAAACAATTAACCAATACATAACCGAAGTCAGAATCGAAAAGGCTAAGGAGTTTTTGAAAGAAGAAAGAGTGAAGCTGTTGGAAATATCGAGAAAGGTAGGCTATCAAAGCCCCAACCATTTCACCAAAATATTCAAAAAAATGACCGGAATGAATCCTTCCGATTATAGAGAAAGGCATTACTTATGATAGGGAAATCGATTCGTGTTCTTTGGCAATACATCCAGGATCTCAAAATCAAAAACAAACTCGTTTTGATTTTCTTCTTCCTCATGATCGTGCCGCTCTTCGGGTTTACTTTTTTAGCCTACAGACAGGCAGCGCAAGTGATCCAGGAAAACACGGTGTATTCGGCCAAGCAGTCTTTCGAACAAGCAGCGTCTTCACTTGCATCCAAAGTCAACAGCGCTTCTACGATTTCGGATTATATTATTCTTGATGAAGAGGCAACAAGGGTGTTCGGTAGAAATGAATCATCTTATGAAATCCCGATGCAACTGAAAGATAGTTCTTATCTGTTAAGACTATTTCAATATTTACTGCGTAACGAAGATATCCACCTCATTCGTTTGTTCGTACCGGATGAATTAATATACTCAGGGGATGGACAACTCATCTATAGCATGGAATCCATTCGTGATGCCCCCTGGTATGAGCAATTATTAAATAGTAACGGTAAAGTTTTATTATCTCCAACCACGACCCACTACACGGAAAAGACTGGCAATGTGACAGAGGATAAAGTGTTATCCGTACTGCGTCTTGTCAAAAATCCAAATGATTATTCTAAAAACATGGGTGTACTTAGCATCGATATCTTACTAAGTGATGTATTGAATATTATCAATAAAGCAGCCAACATTACGGAAACAGGCATGATTTATATAGAAAATAGCAGCGGGAAGATCATCCAGTCGACTGCTTCACTTGAACAGATCAATAATTGGAGAGTTCCGAACTTAGCGACGGAGAAAGAGGATATATGGCAGAAAACAACTGTTAAGGGTAAGGGAGCGATTGTCGGTTATAAAACGATTGAAGGTACGGATTGGCGAATCGTAAGTATAATCCCAATAACGGATATTCTGTCTGCCAGTTCCCGTCAAAGAAACGTGCTAATCCTGATTATGATTGTCATGGCAGCAGTAGCCTATGTGCTCGCTTATATAAGCTCCGTGTCCAGCACGAAACGGATTTATCGATTAATTTCTAAAATGCGGAAGGTTCAAAATGGCGAATTGTCCGTCATCACGCAGAAGTTCGGCAGAGATGAGATCGGGGAGCTGGCGGAATCTTATAATTTTATGATCAAAAAGATTGAGAAATTAATTGATGAACAGTTCAAAACCGGGCAAGAGATGAAGAATGCGGAGTTGAAATGGGCCCAAGCAGAGCTTAAGGCCTTGCAATCTCAAATCAATCCTCACTTTTTGTATAATACGCTGGATTCCATAAATTGGATGGCCATTAAACATAATTGCTCGGATATTGAATCTTTGATCTCATCCTTATCGAACTTCTACAAGCTCAGCTTAAGAAAAGGTCAGGATATCGTTAAGATCGATGATGAAATCCAACATGTTCAAACCTATGTTGAAATTCAGAATTATCGATTTGATAATAGCATTAAACTTGTATTGAATATCAATGACATCCTATCGTATCAAATACCTAAAATAACACTACAGCCTTTGGTCGAAAATAGCATTATGCATGGCATTCAGATGAAGCCAGATAGAAGCGGGACCATCACGATAAGCGGAAAGCTAGAAGCCGGATTGATACTTCTGTGCATTGAAGATAATGGTATAGGTATGATGGAGGATGCTCTGATGAGCATGTTCCAGCAGCAATCTAAGGATGATTGGCGCGGATTCGGCGTTCATAACATTAATGAAAGATTAAAGTTATATTTCGGTGCAGAATATGGTCTGAGCTACACGAGTGTATCAGGAATTGGCACCAAAGTGGAGATTAGAATTCCGCCGGTGATCGGATAGGGAAGAGAAAGTTTCATAGATGTAAACATGGTTCCCACAGGGGTATTGGATGGACTACATTCATTAAAAAATCCAAGTCAATCGTGGTTTATTTGCTGTTCGTTGATTTCTATACTTTTTATCGCGGCAGGCTTGTTTTAATTCGATAAATGATAGCGCTTTCATGTTTTTTTTTGAGGTAAAGTTAGGGAGCAGTAAGCAACCTAGCAGCATGGAGAGGGGGTGATAATCACAGAATAACGTTTCTTTCATGATGGATTGGAAGGATGGAGCAGAAATTAATAAAGGAGATGAAGGAAATTGAAAAGATCTAAGGCGTATTTGATACTGACAGTAGTGAGTATGTTAATAAGTATATTGGGGCTAGGCATGGGAGTTCCTCCTCAGGTTGTTCACGCTGCAGGTGTAACCTATTATGTCAGCCCCACTGGGAGTGCATCGAATAATGGATTGTCGACAAGCACGCCTTGGTCGCTGACCAAAGCAGCCTCTACAGCTGCTGCTGGAGATACTGTGCTCTTTATGGACGGGATTTATAGTGATCAACTGATTCCGCAGAACAGCGGCACAACGGCGAACCCGATACTATTTAAAGCGTTAAATAAAGGACAAGCGACACTTACGTATCCGAACGCGGATTCATATATTGTTCAAATCAAAGGTAAGTCCTTCATAACGTTGAATGGATTTAAACTAACCTCACATCTGAATCTTGGAAAATGGCTGAAAATAGACAGCACCGACGGCACCATGTATTCAGCGGGTACAGCGAACGGAACACCTAACAGCAACATTACGATTTCAGATTGCGTCTTTTCGTACGCCACGGCCGGGTGGGGCTACCGTGCACCCATTTTCGTTAACTACACCAGCCAGTTAAAGTTACTTAATAACATAGTTACAGAGGCTTATTTAGGCGATGATTTGATCACGTTCTCCAATAGTTCCGAATTGTTAATAGAAGGCAATAATTTCAGTAAAGCAAGGCACACGGTGTTGAATTTCTCGTACTTTGACACGAACTATAATACTGTAAGCGATGTAGTAGTGCGAAACAACGTATTTAACAGCCAGTGGAGCCGAAATTTTGAAATCTTTCCGAACAATAGAATTCTTCTGGAGGGCAATGTGTTTTCCGAACAAAGGTATGGATCTGGAAATGCATCATCCAGGGACTCCATCCATGCCGATGGGGCTATTTTCCGTAATAATCGTTTCATTCGTAACTATAGTGGAGGCACTTTAGGCAGCGCTCCGTATTCAGCGAACATGTCTTTCCAAAATTCTGTCTTTTATAACAACATATTTGCAGAGAACGAAATGTTTGTTTATTTGTTTGGCGGTAATGGTGTGTTCACGATCAAAAACAATTTCTTTAAGAACAACATTTTTTATAACAATGATAACAACGCGTCAAATACGAATCTCCGGTATTTCGAAAGGGCATTTAATGATGACGGTTCCAGAACACTCAGCTTTATCAAAAACAACTTTTGGCATGGTCCGGGAGTGACCCCTAACTTCCTCGGAAATAATAATAGTTTTCTGTTTAATAGTGACTATAAACTATGGTCTCTGTCCGAAGTGGAGTCCATGTCAGCGGCTGTCGGAACGAAAGTTCCACTGTTTGCGCAAAACATGAACGTAAATCCTTTATTCACTGATCCTAGTAATTACAATTACACGTTACAACCAGGGAGTCCGATGATCGACAGTGGTACGGATCTGACAACAGCGATAGGTGCGGGTAGCGGAAGCACATCGCTCACAGTCAACAATCCGAACTATTTTTTTGACGGCTGGGGAATCGACAACCAGGTGGGAGACCTCATTTCTGTGGGGACATCCGCAAATCGGGCCCGTATTACGAACATCGCTTATACGAAGAACGCATCGACTGGCGTAATTACAAGTGGAGTTCTCAGCTTAGACACGGCATTAACTTGGGCTGATGGAGCATCTGTCAATCTGGCTTATGCTGGCAGCGCTCCGGACATGGGGATTGTTGAGACAGGAGCTGGTGCGCCGGAATCTTTGCAGGTAACGAGCGGTCAATTCAAGGCGGTTACCGGTTCTGCAGTACCATTTTCCTCTACAGTGTTCGGCAGTTTCATACCTACCTCGTATTCATGGAGCTTTGGCGATGGTTCAACAGGAACAGGGGCTAGCCCAACCCATGTTTACAACCAACCTGGTCAATATGCCGTATATAGTAAAGCGACGGATGCATCTGGCAAATCAATATCCGGCATAACGTATGTGATTATTAACGCAACGGACTATCTGAGTCAGCCGATGCTGTACAATTCATTTGATGCCGATGACAATTTATATACTCAAATCTATAGACACAGTTCACGTGGGAATGAGGTCACGAACTATGAGCGGATCTATGAGAATGGGACAAATGGAGTCATCCACGTCTACTATAAGAGTGGCAACGATGAGACTGAACAACTCAGATTTGGGAATTACCCGCCGGACTGGAATATCAATCAATTTCCAATTGTGAGCGCCAAGTATAAGGTGAATCCGGGAACGCTGCTTGTGTTAGCCTTGGAGGCTTATCCGATACGGCTGGATAATCGAACATATCCAATTGCGGCGACCGCTTCTTCCAACGAGCCAACAGCTGCATATACCTTGATTGCTGACGGCCAGTGGCATACGATTGAGGTGGATGTGAGGGCAATCCGAAATCTGGGGGGAACTTATGCGGGGTTGAATTATCTTCGTTCAGCCGGTTTCAGAACCATGGCTGCAGGTTCCACAGGACAAGAATATTGGATGGATGATTTCACCATAAAACCAGCTCCAATACCACCCACGACAACAGATAATGCTCCGACGGGTTGGGTCAATCAAGACACGACAGTTAATTTGAGCGTAACCGAGGGAACATCCGTTGTAGCCGCTACTTACTATACGGTAGATGGCGGAACGCAACAAAACGGCACATCAATCTTCTTGACGACAGAGGGAGTTCATACGCTAACTTATTGGAGCGTGGACATTTCAGGCAATATGGAAACGCCGCGCACGGCAACCGTTAGGATTGACAAGACAATACCAGCAGATGCAACTTTAGCGGCAGATATGACAGTGCCGACCAAGTCTGATGTCACTGTCACGATCAGCTATCCGGCTGATGCAACAGTGAAAGAATACAAAGTGGGTACTAGCGGTGCATGGACTGCTTACGGAGCTCCTGTAGTTGTTTCTGCAAATGAAACAGTGTACGCAAGAGGAACGGATGCTGCGGGCAATGTATCCAATGTCTCCAAATATGTAGTCGGTAATATAGATAATACGATTCCAACAGCAACTGTGACCTATAGTTCGGTAACCGCACAAAGTGTCACCGCCACAATCACACCGAGCGAACCGGTAACGATTACGAATAATGGTGGTATAAACAGCTATACGTTCACATTTAATGATAGCTTCACTTTCGAAATCGTTGATGCAGCAGGAAATCACGGAACTGCGATCGCGACAGTGACCAATATTGCAGCAAAGAGTAAAGCCAAACCAAGTACGCCTATTCTTTCTGATTACAATGGAAATGATACTGGCCTCGAAGATGGTAATTACAGTATAGCGATGAATATGTGGTACGGTGAAAATGGCAGAATGTATAAGCTTTACGAGAATGATAAATTAATTGATACACAAATTCTAACTGACAATTCACCATCAGCTCAATCTACCGTGACATCAATTACGTATAAGCAGAATGGGATTTATCGTTACTATGCCGAACTTACTAATGCCTTTGGCACAACAAAGAGCGGCACACATGTAGTAACCGTAACAAAAGCAGCTCCGGGTAAATCAGTTCTGTCGAACGATAACTGGGATGGTGATGGCAATTTTAAAGTCAGCATGAATATGTGGTGGGGAACGAATGGCGGGACGTATAATTTATATGAAAACGGTATTCTCATCTATTCAGAAGTGCTGACCAATCATACACCGGATGCCCAATCATCCGTAACGACCTTAGTAAATAAAGCGAAGGGCAACTATGAGTATCGAGCTGAGCTCATTAACTATGCTGGAGCCACATCTAGCGAAAAAATGATTGTACATGTTACGAATTAGTTAATTATAAAGATTGCTTCTTCACATGTTGCTATTTGGCAAGTGAAGAGCGATCTTTCTATTGTTCCATTGGAAGTTTCGAGCGTTTCTGTTGTTCTTCTCGAAATTGACGGGGGGATAACCCGAAATGAATGCGAAATTGTCGATGGAAGTAAGTATAGTTATTAAAACCGCTTGATTTAGCAACAGAGTCAAGTGACATTGAGCTGTAACGAATACGTTCACATGCGACGGCAAGACGGACCTCAATGGCATAACTCATAATGGATTGACCGAAATTGCTTTTAAACAGATTGACAGCTCTGGAGATACTAATACCCGCATGTTTGGCAATTTGCTCCAAGGTGAGAGCTTCTGTCGCATGCTGATCGATGAATTTTTTTATTCTATAGGCGATGTAGGATGGACCTAACGTTTCTCCCATGCTGGCAATTTCATGCAGGCGCTGTAAGGTTAAGCAAAAGACGCGCAGTATATAATCTGTCAGCTCTTCGAAGGTGTCATTCATCCGTAACGTTTCCTTCGCCAACTGATTCCATAATTTCAGAAGATCGTCGTCGAGAGGGATGGTTGACTTTTGCGGAGGTGAGAAATTTTCCCACCACTGGTCAATCCATGTTCCATTGCAAATCAAATAGTAATCGATGCTGTTGTCTTTCAGGATAAGCTCATATTTTTCTCCTGGACGAAACAAAAGCAGGTCTCCAGGCTTAATTACAACAAACTCGCTATCAATGAGTGCTTCACAGCTGCCGCTCGTCTGTAACCGGATGATGTATGTGTGAAGCAACTCACGTGGATTTCGAAAACGCTTCTTATGATGCGCCATCCCTACGTAAAGTGTTTCAGTTCGCAAATTATTCTCGCGTCTATGCAACACACTGGCTTCCCCCTTTGACTCGAGCAAATCGTTCATGTTTTGGTTCTATCAGGTAATTATACAAACTTTCTAGGCAGTTGTGCGCAAATATTTCTGTACGCAAACGTGACCGCCCTTGATCTGGGCGGCTGTTGTTTACTTTTGTTTCAAAAGAGGCTACTCAAAATAAATAGCTTTTCCAGTCCTCGATGACTCATAAATGGCTTCTAATATTTGAGTGACAACAAGCGCTTGCTCCGGTTTTACCAACGGTTCGGTATCATGAAGGATGCACTCGAGCCACAACCGAGCTTCCAAGTCACTTGGACTCTCTGTTTGGCCTTCAAAAAAAGCGACGCCTCCTGCGCTCAAATCGATGATGGTCGTAGTCATTCTACCGAGTTTTTCGCTATTAATTCGGAGTCCGTCACGCATATCCGCTCCGCCTTCCGTACCGCAAAGCGTCGTTTTGGCCTCTAAAGTGTCAAGTGAGTTAAGTGCCCAACTGGATTCGAGTATAACGGTCGCACCGTTCTGCATCGTTATGAGGCCGAAAGCAGAATCCTCCACCGTAAACTTTTCCGGATCCCACGGTCCCCAGAGATTCGCTGCGTTTTCTTTACGGCTAAGCTCGTGATAGGCCTTGCCCAAAACACATTTTGGTGCGTAATTGTTCATCATCCGAAGTGTTAAATCCAACGCATGGCTACCGATATCAATGAGAGGGCCACCCCCTTGTTTCTCTTGATCTAGAAAGACGCCCCAGGTTGGAACAGCGCGTCTGCGTATCGCATGAGCCTTGGCAAAATAGATGTCCCCGAGCTCTCCATTATCGCAAATTTGTTGTAAATAGCGGCTGTCTGGTCGGAAATTATTCTGATAGCCAATCGAGAGCTTTTTGCCTGTACGTTTGGCAGCATCCACCATGGCTTGTGCTTCTGCAGCCGTTTTAGCCATTGGTTTCTCACACATGACATGCTTGCCTGACTCCATGGCCGCGATAGAGATCTCCGCATGCGAATCGTTCGGCGTACATACATAGATGACATCAATGGCGACATTTGCTAGGACTTCTTTATAATCGTAAAATGCTTTTGCGTCCGTTGAACCGTATGCTGCCGCTGCTTTTTCTGCTTTTTCGATAATAATATCGCAGAAAGCGACCAGTTCTAGTTCCTTCAACTTGGAAAGTGCAGGGAAATATTTCTCGAACGCAATTCCCCCGCAACCAATAATTGCCCCTTTAAGTGTTTTCGCCATCTTAAATGACCTCCATAAACCTATAATTCTGGCTTAGCCAATCCATACTTATCTGTACACTTTCTAACGCAGGCAAGTCGCAATCGTCTTGTTCGACGATGAGCCATTCTGTTCCCGCCTTTGCTGCAGCACCAATAATGGCTGGTAAATTCATTTCACCGCGCCCCAGTTCCACCGTTTGATAAGTGCCGCCTTCGAACTTGCGAATGTCCTTCAAATGAATTAAAGGTATGCGTCCGGCATATTTGTCGAGGTAAGCAATAGGGTCGCAGCCAGCATTATGTACCCAGCAAACATCGAGCTCGCTCTTCATATCGTTTGGGGATGTACTTCCCATAAATGCATCAAACCAAATCTGATCCCCATAAGCTTCGGTGAATTCAACATAGTGATTATGAAAGCCAAATGCGATGCCTTTGCTTGCGAACTGCTCGCTGCACTTGTTAAAAAAAGTAACAGTTTCGAGAAGTGCCTGCCGCTGTTCTTGATTGATTCCTGGACAGACGACATAACGGCTGCCGATAGCAACATTCATAGCAATTTCTTCTTCTAAATGGTTTCGTAGTCGTTCCAGGTTTACATGGCTGCCAATGGCTTTCAATGACAAGGTGGTAAGCAATTCCTTTAACTGTTCAGGGCTAAAATCGTAATAACCTGCAAACTCGACACCCTCATAACCCATCTCGGCTACCTTATGCAAAGCCGTTGTTGCGTCTTGAGCCATTTCATCCCGTAGTGTGTATAATTGCAAGCCTATTCCCATTTTCTTCATAGAAGGTTACCTCCGATTTCACACAAATTGTTCATTACTGATTCATTATAAGATGAACGATCTTGCCATTAAATGAATGATGTCATTGAAACATGAACAATATGATTTAGTTTCTCAATATAATTAATGAATAAGCCTACATTAATTCAAAAACAGAAAAAGACCTCTAGGGAGGTCTTTTCTTAGCGGAAACCACTTCCAAATGGAAATTGTAATGCGCTTTTACTCCTTGGAGTGGGAAAAAAAGGCGCAGGGAGATGCAATGAGAACCAAGTAATCGTAAAAGTACAATCGATTTCATCCTACTCCAGTGAGATTGATGTCCTGGCTACAATGGGGCACACTAATTGGTGCCCATAATATTTTTGGACTTTGATTGCTAGTCTAGTTGTCATTCATATAAGTGCCCGCTTGGTTGTATTAATGAGTTTCCTTAGCATTAAAACTCCGAAGGTCTGGACTCTTTTCCTTTCATAAAATGTCAGAACTGTCTTGTAAATTTAACAGGGACAATTTATACTTTCCTACAATACTAGCACGCATAAGAAGCGAGGGGAGCCTGTGAAGCTAAATAAATCGCCGTTCGTGTCCTTACGTACGAAATTTCTGGTCTTATTTTGTCTTATGATAACGCTACCATTTTTATTTAGTGGCTATTTAACCTATCAGAAGTATTCGACCAATGTCGAGAGAGAGGCTAAAACGTACTCAGATCAAATTGTGGAGCAGTTGTCGATTAATTTAGAACGCTATGTGAAAGATATCGAGCGAATTACAATTGCGATGTACTATGATGCGAATTTATTGCAAATTTTAGAAAAACATAAAATCGCTACAGTTAGCGGCAACTACAAAAGTATTGAAGAGCAGATTAAGATGAGTCAACTCATTGCATCCATCATAATTGATCGGACGGAGTTAGAAGGTGTGTTCATATTTGCTTTGGACGGGACGTTGTTCAGCAATCTGACGGAAACGATCAAGGGAAACTGGGAGCCTAATACCTCGGCTTGGATGGAGCAAGTCAAGCAGAAGGACGGTGGATTGGTTATTCTACCTCCTGTGGCGTGGAATTACTATCTGAACAAACCGAAAGAAGCCTTGTCTTTTGCACGATTGATTAAAGATCCACTCACGAATCGCGAGCTCGGCTATGTGAAGGTAGATTTGACGAGTAAAGGCTTTGAGAAAATTTTGTCCACGGTAAAAGTCTCAAAAAACAGTAAATTGTATGTCTTCAATGAAAGTTTGCAACCGATCTACCCGTTTACAAAAGAAGCTCCACTTCCTTCCTACGATGAAATTGTAAGTACAAGCTCTTCGGATATTATCACATCTTTGCGTACTACGGGGTACGGCGGTCTGCAGATTGTCGGCACGATTCCTAAGGAAGATCTTTTGAAGGATGCACGTAAGCTCACAAGCTTCACTTTGTGGATCTCAGTTGTTTCGCTCATATTTGCCTTTGGAGCCGCACTATTTACATCGAATAGGCTGGTTAAGCCTGTCCATCATTTACAACGCAAAATGCGGCGTGTTCAAGGTGGAGATTTTCAAGAACGAGCTACTGTCTATTCGAATGACGAGATTGGTTTGTTAACAGAAGGGTTTAACAGCATGGTTTCTCGTCTGGATATCATGATCAAAGAGATGTATGAGCTCAGGTTACGGGAGAAGGATTCGGAATTGAATGCGCTGCAAAGTCAGATCAATCCTCATTTTCTTTATAATACATTGGAATCCATCAATATGGTCGCGGTGAAAGAACGGAATAACGAGTTATCTCAAGTTATCACGAGCTTAGGAAAGCTGCTGAGGTATACGGTGGATAAACAGGAGAGATTCGTGTATTTGAAGGATGAGTTGGCGTTTGTCCAAAACTATTTGAATATCCAAAGCTTCCGACTAGAAGACCAGCTGAGTGCAGAAATCCTTGTGGATTTTTCACACGAGTATGCGATGGTACCGAAGCTTATTCTTCAGCCTATAGTGGAAAATGCGATTGAACACGGTCTTGCCAAAGAGCCGATTACGATACAAATTACCTCCAAAGCCGAGGGTCAGGATCTCTATATATTTGTGACAGATAACGGCAAGGGTATTAATCCAGAGCGCAGGAAACTCGTGGAGCAACGATTAATTGAACCAGAACGTCATCAATCCGGCTTACTTTCAGATAAAAAATCAAAAGGTTTTGCCCTCCGCAACATACATCAGCGTCTAGTGATTTTATATGGTGAGTCGTACGGTTTGTCTATTGCACACACGGGTCCTGAAGGCACATCCTTCTGCATTCGTATACCATTTCAGTGGGAGGAATAGTATGCATATTTTGTTAGTCGAAGATGAGTTGAAGATCAGGCAAGGACTTAAGAAAATCATTGAAGATGTAATTACCTCGAAACTGCGAATTACGGAAGCAAGTAACGGCCGTGAGGCATTAGATTGGTTGAAAACGCAAGATCAAGTGGATCTCATTATTACCGATATTCGTATGAGTGAAATGAACGGAATCGAATTGATCAAGCGAGCGAAAGAGTCTCATCCGAATCTCCTTTTTGTCGTGATAAGTGGGTACGATGAGTTTGTTTACGCGAGAGAAGCTTTGCGATATGGCGTAAGTGATTATTTATTGAAGCCCATCGAACGTGTAGAGTTAGCCCAAGTTCTTCAGAAAATTAGTTCGCAGCTTCATATAACTAAGCAGCCCAATTCCAATGCAACAGTGACTGTTGTGCCTGATGATACGGATCGTTTATTGATCCGAAGGGTAAGAGAGCTGGTGAATGAATATCTCAATCAGGATATTTCCTTACAGTTTCTAGCTGAGCGCGTCTACCTTAACCCGAAATACTTATCCAATATGTTCAAGAGGGAAACGGGGCAGAATTTGTCTGATTTCGTGACAGAACGCCGTATGGAGAAGGCGAGAAAACTGTTGAAAGAAACGACACTGAAAGTGTCTGAGGTTGCGGTGATGTGTGGCATTGTCAATCATAAATATTTTGCTTCACTGTTTAAGCAGCATACGGGATGTACACCGTCCGAGTTCCGGGATCAGTAGTCGGTTTGTTCTAAGTCGTAAAAGACCTTGCTATTTTGAACCTTTTATAGATTTTTTAGCGTTATCCTATAAATGATCACGGTTTATAATTGGGTATGTAAGCGCTTCACACCACTTGAAGAAAAAGGGGATTAATACGATGAAGAAAGCACTACTCTTAACGACATCTGTTTTGATAGTTAGTAGTTTTATTGCAGGCTGCAGTTCAACGAAAGAAACAGCTTCTACAACAACATCACCAGCAAGTTCTAAAGCAGCAGATGCAACGAAAACACCAGCGAAGGACGTAAAGCTTTCATTCAGCATTTGGGGAACTGACGAGCATAAAAAAATGTACGAGGATATGATCGCGAATTATAGGAAGACAAAGCCAAACGTCAGTGTCGAAATCATGATCATTCCATCCGCAGATTACTTACAGAAAATGTCCGTAATGCTTGCTTCCAAAACAGCACCAGATGTGATCTGGATGCTCGAAAGAGGTATTCCACAATTTCTTGAAGCAGGGCAGATGGAAGACATTTCAGCCATCAAAACTGATACGGCATATGATGCAAGCGATCTCATTCCATCTACATTAGACTTAGTGACAAAGGCAGATAAACTGTATGGTGTGGCTTTCTCAACACCTCCTAATATGATGTATTACAATAAAAATTTATTCAAAGAGAAAAATTTGAAAACGCCTTCAGAACTCTATAAAGAAGGCAACTGGACCTATGATGAAATGAATAAAGCAGCTATCGTGATTTCTCAACCAGATAAAGGGATCTACGGGATGAACTTGATTCGTCCAGGTGGATGGGGACGGAGCTGGATCGAGTCGCTACAAACATTGGTTTGGGCATATGGATCTGATTTCTTCACCAAAGATGGTAAGAAAGTTGCTTTGAATACACCACAAGGCCAGCAGGCACTTCAATTCTTCAGTGATGCTATGTTCAAAACGAAGGTTCATCCGAAGCCAGGTGACCAAACAGGATTCGAATCTGGAAAAATTGGCATGCAACAAGACTTGCTTAGCTACATGGGGAAAGCCAAAGCAATCAAAGATTTTGAATGGGATATCGCTCCTATGCCGAAAGCAGCTGGCGGTCAAGGAACAACACTTGGCTATGCAGCTTACATGGTTCCCAAAAACAACTCCAATACTGCTGAAGCCATTGAGCTTGTTAAGTACTTAAGCAACAAAGAAAACATGGCGATCACATCCCAATTCTTCGTGCCAAGTCGTAAATCTGTTCTTAATTCCGACGGATTCTTGAAGCAAGGACCATCTCCTGAGAGCATGAAAACAGCGGTACTGGATCAAATGGCAGCTGCTCGCGTTCGTCAAGGTTTCGTTAACTTCCAAAAAATCGATGACAAAATGAAGCTGCACTTTGATGCGATCTATACGCAAGCAGGGACAGTTCCCGATATCTTTAAGAAGTTGGAAACAGATGTTAATGCAATTCTAGCGCAATGATCGAATTGGACTAGAACTGTGGCCAAGCTGATCTGCTTGGCCATTGTCTCACAAAGGAGTGTAGCAAACACCATGGATACGTATAGAGCAGCACCCGCTGAGGTGCCAGCAGCAACAGTAGTTACGAAAAAACGAAACGACTTCAGTCGAATTAAACGCAGAAATGCGATATATGGCTATCTATTTATTGCACCGATGATGCTCGGGTTCTTGATTTTTATGGCTGGACCGATCATTAGTGCCTTTGGACTTAGTTTCACCAGTTATTCGCTCCTGCATGCAACGAAATTTGTTGGAGTTGATAACTACGTGAAAGTATTAACGGATGATGAACTGTTCTGGTCGTCCGTGGGCCATACCTTGTATTTCTCCGCAGGACTAATTCCGCTTAATCTCATGTTAGCATTAGGACTTGCTTTACTATTATCGACGAAACTTCCCGGTGTTGGCATCTTCCGAACTGCTATCTTCACACCTGTCGTCACATCTATTATTGTTTGGGCTATCGTGTGGAAATATGTATTCGCTACAGATGCTGGATTGGTAAATCAGATACTGCATTTCTTCGGCATTACGGGCCCTGCTTGGATGTACAATACGACACTCGTGATGCCAGTTGTTATTCTCGTCAGTGTGTTGAAAAAAGTGGGCATGAACATGGTTATCTTCCTCGCGGCCTTGCAGGATGTACCGAAAATGTACTATGAAGCTGCTACGATTGATGGTGCATCGAAATGGAAGCAGTTCACGAGAATTACATTACCGATGATTTCGCCATCGCTATTCCTAACATTAATCATTACCCTGATTGGTTCACTGAAAGTGTTCTCGCAGATCAGTGTTATGACCGATGGCGGTCCTGGGAATAGTACAAGTGTGCTCGTGTACTACATCTATAAGTTAGCCTTTAAAACATATGAATTTGGCTACGCATCTGCTGTTGCGTTTATCCTCTTCTTCTTAGTACTCGTACTTACCATGGTGCAGTGGAACTTCAGAAAAAGGTGGGTGCATCATGAGCAATAAATCCATCCGAATGCTTGGTAATACCTTATCGTATTTGTTTCTAACGATTGTCTCTGCCATCATTTTGATGCCGTTTGTCTGGATGGTGACTACATCACTTAAAGATCAAACGAAAATATTTTCGTTTCCTCCCCAATGGATTCCGAGTCCGATTGTATGGTCCAATTATTCGCAAGTGTTTAAGGTACAGTCCTTATTTATAACGCATTATTCGAATAGTGTGTACATCGCGGTTGTGGTAACGGTAGGAACGTGCATTTTTGGAGCGTTAGCTGGTTTTGCTTTTGCTAAGATTAATTTTCCATACAAAAATGTTTTCTTCCTTATTCTTCTAAGCGGGATGATGATCCCAAATGAGGTTACGATTATTCCGAACTTTATCTGGTTCTCTAAGTTAGGGCTCGTGAATAATCACTTCCCGCTAATCATCCCACCTATGCTAGGGGCAGGCGGCATCTTCGGAGTGTTCTTGCTTCGACAATTTTTCATAACGATTCCTAAGGACTTGGATGAAGCAGCTGAAATGGATGGCAGTACGCCTTGGCAGACATTCTGGCGCATCATGGTGCCAATGGCAACACCAGCATTCGCGA
Organism: Paenibacillus qinlingensis; assembly: GCF_013204845.1. Classification (GTDB taxonomy): domain Bacteria; phylum Bacillota; class Bacilli; order Paenibacillales; family NBRC-103111; genus Paenibacillus_E; species Paenibacillus_E qinlingensis. Next base: position 681,563 of record NZ_JABMKY010000001.1, on the reverse strand, counting down.
CTTTATCGATTTTCACCTTCTTACACAGCTGGGAGGATTTCCTTGATCCGTTAATTTACATCAGCTCTTCGAAGTTGTTTACACTACCGATTGCTTTGAAGTTATTCACCGATACAGCAGGTACGGATTGGCACCTGTTAATGGCAGCATCTGTGATGGCTACCGTTCCACTCTTACTCGTATTCTTCTTCGCGCAGAAGAAATTTATTGATGGGATTGCAACAACAGGCTTGAAATAAGTTGCAAATAGAGGAGGTATCCATAATTTGTGGATGCCTCTAGCTTATTTAACCTTCACTTGACATTGCATACTGTAATCATTATAATTACAGTATGCAGTAACAATTCGAGTGAAGGTGGCGAGGCGTATGTTGAATGTTGCAATTGGTGATTGGGTAGTCGCAACAACAAGTGAAGATGAAATGGTTCATGGATATGTGGGAGCGATCGCTTGGCAGCATGGTATCGCCTTCGTTCATGTCATTGCTTCGGATCAAGATGAAATTATTGGTCATCAAATTGAAGTGAAACTCTCCAGTGTGAAGGCACTGCCAATAAGCGGACTTGATTCAGAAGATGGCGTGCGCAGTATGATCGACGTTGCCCTTGGCATCAAGGATGAGATGTGGTTTATGGAGCTAACCGATACTTTACTTTCCTTACAGTCTAATGGATCCAAGACGACCAATGACAAAGTGATTTCCGGTTTTTATGCGAACCGTCTGGGTGTGGATCAACTGTAATGGTTGAAATGATAGAAAGTCAATCTAATCGATAACTTGCAGAGCAAAGTGAATCGGTTCGGTTGGCTTTTTCGTTATGGGAGCGTGTGGTTGGAGATATGAAGGCTCACGATGAAAAGGAGCTAAGCGGCTTTATGCGCTTAGCTCCTTTTTTGTGGCATCCACTGATGATGCCAGACAATGAACCGATGAAGAGGAACGTAGGTGTGCTATTTGATGGAAATCGGTCGAAAGGTGCTCCAAGGGGAACGTAGATGCACTAAATGACTAAATATTGGAATTTGAAGTGCTTTTCGGAGAAATAAGGCACTGTAGTTCCCTTTGTCGACGATTTTCACCAGGTTACACATAAATAGTGAACCATCGTTCCCTCCCAGCAGGGAGAACATGTTAGGACAACGCAGCCACTACTGTGTAGCTGCACCACCCGCGGTTTTCGTTGGGGGCTTCGCCACCTCCGCGGCGAATAGTGTCTGCATTTCCGCGATTTTTTTAGCGTCGGCTGCTTCTATTTTGTCCGCGAAATATTTCTCTACGAATAGCTCCCAGGTCGGCACAACCTTCTGTGTCGTTATGGTTTTCACGGCTGTTTTGATCAGCCTGCGTTCCTTGGCATTCGTATACATGTCCACGTAGAGCTGCTTGCGATCAAAGTCCAGTTCGGTGAAGATGGAGCGGAATACCTCCGCTGTCATCTTCGCATCGTCCAACGCTCTGTGAGCTGTGCCCTCAGCGACGATGTTCAAATCAATAAGCGCCGCTTCGACGCTGACGTCGTTGGTTACTTTTTTGAAGCGGGTGAACCCTTTCAATAAGTCGAAATAGTGAGCTGCCATCCAATACGCATCATCTAATTTGTGCATTCGCGTATCAAATACAATTCGCTTGAGATCTTCTCCACCCCAAGTGACGAGCAACAATTCATCACTCCGTCCGAGCCAAGCCAAGAAGTCGGCAATCACTTTGCGGAAACCAGCCGCTTCATCAATATCTTCTTGGGGAATCCCCGTTTTTTTCTTAATAAAAGCATTTAATTTGGAGAAGTATACAGGTTTAATTAACGCTGAAAATTCATCTACTTGCTTAAGTGTAGCATCTAGGCGAACTGCGCCGATCTCGATCACTTCCATAGGTAAATCACTAGCAAACTTGCGGCCGTTAAATTCAATGTCTAATATAATGTAATCCATGATGTGCCCCCGTTTCATCTCTATCCTATCATTTTAGCAGAAAAAGCTTAGGTTGCCAGCTTCTGTTTACGATAGACCGCACGCAGCACCAGACTTAACAAGAATCCAGAAAAAGACATGACCGACACCCAGATAAATAACGTGTGTACACCAAAGGACTGATAGAACCATCCACCTAGATAAGAAGCGACGATACCTGAGACTCCGAAGAAGATGATAGCTAGCACCGTCTGTCCAGTTGCACGCCACTCTTCAGGAACGATCTGATACAAATACTGAATCGCAGCGGAGTAAAAGATAGGGAATGTAAACGTTTGGAGAAGCTGAATCGCAACAAGCACATGTGGATCCGTTATCCAAGCGCTGACAAAGAATCGCAAGAAATAGAAGAAGGCAGCGAATGAAATTAGGGCTAATTCTCTGCCTTTTCGCAGCCACCAGAAGCTTAAGGCAAATACTAGGATTTCGCTCCCAGCTGCTAAGAAGAAGGCTATGCCAACCAGATGGTTACTGCCTCCTAACTCACGGATATAGACTCCTAGAAACGTATCATTAATCCGCTGTGGGACTGCGCAAATGAAGATTAAGACCATGAACCAAATGGTTTCTTTATTGCTTAGAAAATTTCGCAGACTGCGCAGTGAGATCGGTTTCCCAGTCACAGGTGCATCAGGCAACGCCAAGCATATGACCAAGCTCAATATGCCAATGCCGCCAAAAAGGTAGGCCAAGCTATGAATGCCGAAATACTGCGCCGCATAGCCAACAATTAACGACATCACCGCGTAGCCGACAGCACCGAATGTACGAATGGAACCATAGCTCGTACCCAGGCGTTCCGCGGTCTGGAAGTTAAGGCTTTCTGTCAATGGATCCAGCGGCATTAAGAAAAAATAAAGCAACATCGTAAATAGAAGCAGTACGATAAAGCTCTTGGAATCGTAAAGCAAGTACCCGATAATGGTGGAACAGAAGAGGAGAAGTAACATGATCTTCTTGATCGTTTTTGTTCGATCGCTGATCATGCCCCATAATGGCTGCGAAAAGATGGCGATAAAACCACCAGTCCCGATGATGAGACCAATTCGAGATGTAGAAAGTCCCTGCGCGTCCAAATAGACGGGAAGAAAAGAGACGAAGAGGGCAAGTAATGCAAAATACAAAAAGTTAAACGAGCGCAATAAATTGGATGAATGCATGATAACCTAACCTTCCTTGATGTACTAGCGCGATGCTGTCGTGAATGTACATTTTATCACGCTCAGCCAAAGTTGCAAAAAATATTTATCATGAGCGAAGCTGTGAGGGGTTCTTTCCTGTTACTTTTTTGAATTGGCGGCTAAAGAAGTAGATGCTTCGATAGCCTAGCGCTTCAGCGACTTCACTGACATTCATCCCTAGCTTAAGCAGATAGGTGGCACGCTCAATTCGGGATTGAATGAGATAAGATTCAATTGTTTGACCCATAATTTCTTTGAATTTTAGAGAGAAATATCGTGGCGAAAGATGAGCTTGATTAGCTAGATCTTGAATCTGATGTTGACGCCCTGGATCTTGCCGTATATGTGCCGCGATATCCATCATGACTCGATTCATCGAGCGCTTGGCAGGATCAGCAATTGTTTGATTGGCAGGAGCTTGACGCTCAAATAACAGAAGAATTAGCTTCAGCAGTGCGTTGGCTTCTTCCTCATGACCAAATGCTCCTGTCCGACGTACATGTACGAAACGATCCAGATAGGTTTCGTGAAATTCTGCGGGATCGAAGTGAACGAAGGAGGGCAGTGACATCATAAGCGTGTGATCTTCTTCGGCTGTAAAGTGGATGTAAGTTACCGTAAGTGGTCGTTCAGGATTGTGCTCCGCGCTAGATAAATCTCCAGGTTTGAAGAGGAAACAATCTCCCGATCGTACAGGGTAAATCTTGCTATTTAAGGTGACCTCACCTTCGCCTTCCCATACATACCAGAAATCGAAGTCTTCAAATGGCTCGTGGTCACGGCTCCACTTCCAATTCACCTCACAAATGGTTTTACCGAAATAGCGATTGAGTTCTAACACCTGGGATGAGAAAACTGACATGTAATATCACTTCTCCTCTATGTAAAATAGTACAAATAGTAATGTGGTTTAATGCATTTATTTTACTACCTTCCATTCCTATAATAAAGATATAAATAGTCAAATAATTTAAACGGAGGGGTTACCCATTATGGCCAAAATAGAACAAGTATCCCAGTCACCAGAGGAAATATCAGCCAAGCTTTATCGCTTTGAGCGCATCGCGGACAAAGTAGATGGCTTTACGAATTGGAATCAAGAGCATCTTGCTAGTTATCGAATTGATGGTTTCGTTGCGGTTGAACATGTATTAAATGAGGAAGAAGTCGAACTCTCGATCGAAGCGCTGAATGATCTTATTTTCAAAGATGATAAAGGTGCGCAGATTCAATTCACAAAGCCGGTGAGTGAGTTGAAGAACGACGAAGAGAAGGAATTGGCGATTCGTAAGGTGCATAATTTTGTTCAAGTGGATGAGCAGTTAAGGAGCATTGCTGAGCATCCTTCTATCCTGTCTATGGTACAAGATATTCTCGGTGAGACACCTAAGCTAGTTCAGAATATGGCGCTGCTGAAACCCCCGCATGGTGGAGGGGAGAAGCCGTGGCATCAAGATATGGCGTATGGGAATTTGGCTTTTGAGAAACCCGTGGTTGGCGTTTGGATCGCCCTTGATGAAGCTGCGTTAGATAATGGTTGTATGCATGTCATACCTGGTTCACAAGCCGATGGGGCGACACCTCATTATGCAATAAGAGACTGGCAGCTTTGTGATGCCCATGTGCAAGTAGAGAGGGATGTCGCAGTGCCTTTATTACCTGGCGGTATTATTTTATTCCACGGGTTACTCAAGCACGGTACTCCTTATAATCTATCAACTAAGAAACGTCGTGCTTTACAGTTTCATTATGTAGGCGAGTCAGCGATTAAACTTACGCCGAAAGAGTATAAGCGATTTTTTACCAATGAGATGAGCGGCGCTGAATGTTAGGGTACAGTGAGTCCTCTTTCCGATAATGGAAAGGGGATTTTTTTTGCAATTCGACGAAACGATATGTGCCCATTTATGCCAAATTGGTTGTTCTAACGAGTCTGCACCATATGAAAATTAAATGAATACTTATATTATGGTCATTTTAGATAATAAAGGGGCGAATTGAAAGGGGGAAATGGGATGTCTACGCTTATTTCCATAGTCATGCTTACGTGGAATGGATTAAAATTTACGCAAGAATGCGTAGAAAGTATTTTGCGTCATGAGGATGACAGTATTAAGATTCAATTTGTGTTTGTAGACAACGGCTCCTCGGATGGTACCATTGCGTATTTACAGACACTTCCTTCCTCCAAGCTCATATGCAATCAGGAAAATAAGGGGTTTGCAGCTGGCAACAACCAAGGGATCGCAGAAGCTGACGGTGAATATATTTGCTTGTTGAACAATGACACGGTTGTTACTGAAGGTTGGTTGTCTCGTTTACTTGGATGCCTACAAAGAGACCCTAACATTGCAATCGTTGGACCTCGTTCTAATAATGTCGCTTGGGCACAGCTCGTTTATAATGTCCCCTATAAGTCTTCTGCAGAGATGGAGATTTTCGCACGCCATTGGTCACTCCAACATAAAGGTCAAGGCTTCTTCCCACATAAACTGATCGGGCATTGTATGCTTTTTCATAGGGATCTTATTGCCAAAATAGGTGGGCTAGATGAGAGGTTTTTCCCAGGGAATTATGAGGATGATGATTTCTGTTTGAGAGCCCGTGTCAGCGGTCAAATTCTGTGGGTAGCGAATGACGTTTACGTTCATCACTATGGAGGAAGTACGTTCCAAACGAACAAAACGAATTACTCAGCGAGCGCCTATTTGAATGCAGAACGGTTTTCTAAGAAATGGTCGCTAGGTGTATCGGGGCTGGAGTTGGATCAGTTTGGATACAATCCGTCAGATCTAGTGGAGCGAGAGAAGCCTTTCCGGATTGAACGCCATTATATACCTATTCGTAAGGAATAGTTTCGTTTTTGATAACTTGTAGGAGGGATAAGGAATGAGGATTGCGTTGATAAGTCCAGATTATCTTCCCGTTCCACCCGTAAAATACGGCGGTATAGAGCGAGTTGTTTATACGCTGGCAGAGGAGCTTGTAGACCGTGGGCATGAAGTTATTCTCTATGCTCCGTTTGGAAGTCAGATTCGAGGGAAACTGATGCCTTATTTACATGAGGGTCATGACATGTGGCAGATTCCTAGCTTTGTAAAACTGACATTGCCACCTGGGGTAGATATTATTCATGATCATACGCAGCTTTCTGTTGTCGGTCAGAAAAAACTTGCTATTCCAACCGTTTGTACGATCCATAATCCATTAACCAATCCAGTTAAACATCCCGTATATTTAAGCAAAAGGCATCGGGACTTGTTCGGCGGGCCTCAGGATCATGTCGTTTATAACGGTTTAAACCCGGATGAATTTCAATTCTCTGATCAAAAAGGTGACTATCTGCTTTTCATCGGAGCTATTATTCCTTATAAAGGCGTTCATCATGCGATTGAAGCGGCAGAGCGAGCAGGCCAAAAGTTAATTATTGCTGGCCCCGTTTATGATCATGACTATTTCCATAAAGAAATTCTTTCCAAAACCATGCTGAATCCAACTATTCAATATGTCGGTGAAGTCGGAGGGCAAGCGCGCCAAGATTTATTGAAGCATGCCAAATGCATGTTGTTTCCGACGCTGGTGGAGGAACCCTTTGGGCTCGTCATGATTGAAGCTATGGCATGTGGAACACCTGTCTTGGCCTTGCCGAATGGATCTGTTCCTGAGGTGATGAGCGGGTTTCCTCAATTGATCTGCCACTCCGTCCAAGAGATGACGAATAAATTGATGCAGGGGACATTGCCGGATCCTTATGAGCTCCGCGAATATGTGCTGGAACATTTTACAACGAGTGGGATGACAGACAAGTATCTTGAAATTTACCGAACCATATTGGAGGAAGAAAGTTGATACCATTTAAAAACAGCGGCTTCGCCTCGTACCAATGGGCGCAGCCGCTGTTCGTTTATTCAGTAGATTCGGAGCTCTCTGAGATATGCAGGACGGATTCAAGGTACTTTTTATTATGCCGTATATTGCGGTCGTCGGGTCTATAGCCCCGGGCAATTTCATTGTGCTTATAAGCACTGGCGTGTTGCCCTATATGGTCGTAACAGACACAGAGTTGGAGATGTGGCAGCCATGTTGAAAATTTAGGATTTGAAAATCCCCAATTGTGTGTAGGAACCTGCAATTCCGTCGCCAATTTATACCAAAAAATGGCTGGTTCGTAATGCTTGCGGTTCAGAAAATAATAGCCTAGACGGCAGCAGAACTCGGCACGTGGACTATTATATTGGAAGGATCGGAATATGGATTGGAGTTCCATTTTACTGTTACCTAGTTCATTGTAACAATCCGCTAGATTGCTGCAGGAGGAAATTTCATCTTCCACCCAGCCTTTTCCAGTCGCTAGAAATTTATTGTAGTAAATAATTGCTTTTGGGTACTTGTTATGATCTTTTAATTCATTCGCGTAGTAATATAAATCCCTTGGCGTGAATGTCTCTCCGCGCAACAACCTGTTCTGGAATATTTTGAGATTCCTGTCGTTCTTCGTATGGATTCTGCAATGCGTTACGGTAATGTCAGAGTCCACAATATTTCCGCTAACCTCTAAATATTCGTGAATCGCTCCATGCCATTTGAACTGATTTTCCCGTTTTACCAACCGATTTCGCTTGAATCTGAAAGTAGGGGTGCCAAATTCATCAAACGCATAATTATAAAACATCGTTACTGAATCGACGGAAGAAGCCAGATCTGCTTTTAACGCTATGAGCTTGTTTCCATCTTCTTCCTTCAAAATATCATCGGCATCCAACCATAGAATGTAATCTTTCGTGGCTTGCCGGAAAGCAAAGTTACGGGCTGCGGAGAAATCATCTATCCATTTGAAATCGTAAATACGATCTGTAAAGGAGCTTGCAATCGATTTCGTTTGGTCGGTAGAACCAGTATCTACGATGATGATCTCATCAACCGCTTTTGCAACGGAAGATAAACAAGACCGAAGTGTTTTCTCCTCATTTTTAACGATAAGGCAAAGACTTATGGTAATCAACGTGTTCACTCACTTTCTTTGTAGGGATAAAATCCAACCTGGTCTTTCTAAACTATTCATAATTTCATAAAGAGGGCACGGCATGTAAATGAAGTTATAGGGAACCAAATTTCCTTTGGAAGAATATGGTGATCAAAAAGGAGTTGTGGCATGGAACGGTTTTTTGAAAAAATAATTAAACCTATTCTAATCAAATATGAGCCTTCTCACATTGTAGAAATTGGAGTCTTCTTAGCAGGTCGTTCAACGATTAAATTACTTGAGTTCTGTAAAATGATGAACAGTAAGCTAACAGTTATTGATCCTGCACCGGGATTTAATACTTATGCTTATGAAGCTGTATTTTCTGAGGAATTAGTCCTTCATAAAAAGCACAGTCTGGAGATATTATCAGAGATCGAAACTGCTGATCTGGTTCTAATAGACGGAGACCACAATTGGTATACCGTATATCATGAATTAATGGCCATTGAGCAAATAGCAACAAAAACAGGTGAATTTCCGATTGTTATTCTTCATGATACGGAGTGGCCATATGGAAGACGTGATTCGTATTACTTTCCGGAAACCATTCCTCTCCAATATCAAAAACCGCATGCTAAAAAAGGGATAAGAGCTGGTTCCAGTGAGCTTGTTGATACAGGGGGCATTAATGAAGATCAGCACAATGCGATGAATGAGTATGGGGAAGAAAACGGTGTGTTGACGGCAATTGAAGATTTTCTAAAGGTAACGGCTTTTTCTCTCAGCTTTCACCGTGTTAACACGAATAATGGCTTAGGTATCCTTGTACCGAAAGACACAAGAGGAGATGTAGTGATGCAGTTTATCATGGACACCTCAGGTTTATAAAAGAAGCGGCCCCCCATGAAATTGGGTGCAGCCGCTTCTTTTTGCAGTACATATGACTTGAAATCTATCAACTATTCCATGTTCATAATGTGTTTAGAAGTGAGGTGGAAGGCTTGCATCACGAATTTCAGCACCTAAATCAATCAATTATTTACAAATAATGTTTTTTGCGGCATATGTCCTCTCTCATTCGTCCATGCACGGAAAGTTTGTACACATATAATATACGAGGAAACTAGAGTAGTTTCATTTTTAATTAAGGGAGGTTGGTTCTATTAACAGAAAATGTATCTCGGTTGCATGTAACTAGTATTCAAAATCATAAGGAGGTGTAAGTACGTTGAGTAAACTTGCTCAGTTAATGAATTTAGTAGGAATTATTGGAATTATGAATATCAGAAAAATTGAAATCGAGTATTTTAACGAGGAAGAATACAAAATAAAGTTTGAAATAGGCGATGGCCCCATTCAAAGAATGTCTGAACTTGAGGATTTTTTAGAAGACATAGAGTGGTATGAAGTCTCAGAAATTGAAATTGAATTGTACAATGGTGAGGAAATTGAAATTGAATTTCCTTATGAAGGTGGTCCTATAGGAGCAACAGGAGCAACTGGTGCGACAGGAGCAGCAGGAGCAACTGGTGCGACAGGAGCAGCAGGGGCAACTGGAGCCATGGGTGCTGCAGGTGCTACAGGAGCAACAGGTGTTACAGGAGCTGTAGGAGCAGTAGGAGCTACAGGTGCTACAGGGGCAACAGGAGCAGTAGGAGCAACTGGTGTGACAGGAATTACAGGTGCGACAGGAGCTACGGGTGCAACCGGAGCAACCGGAGCAGCAGGAGCTACTGGTGTGACAGGAACTATAGGAGCTACAGGAGCTACAGGAGCTACTGGAGCAACAGGAGCTGCAGGAGCTACTGGTGTGACAGGAACTATAGGAGCTACAGGAGCTACAGGAGCTACTGGAGCAACAGGAGCTGCAGGAGCTACAGGTGCAACTGGTCCTGTAGGTGAACAAGGTCCACCCGGAGGTGCAACAGGAGTTGCCGGGGCAACAGGAGCAACAGGAGCTACAGGTGCAGATGGAATAGTTGGAGCAACCGGAGCAACCGGAGCAACGGGCATAGAAGGAGCAGTAGGAGCCACGGGAGCAACGGGTGCAGTTGGATTAGTTGGAGCTACCGGAGCAACCGGAGCCACGGGTGTAGATGGAGCAGTAGGAGCCACGGGAGCAACGGGTGCAGTTGGATTAGTTGGAGCAACAGGGGCAACCGGAGCCACGGGTGTAGATGGAGCAGTTGGAGCAACGGGAGCAACGGGAGCAACGGGTGCAGTTGGATTAGTTGGAGCAACAGGGGCAACCGGAGCTACAGGCGTAGATGGAGCAGTTGGAGCAACGGGAGCAACCGGAGCAACGGGTGCAGTTGGAGCAGTTGGAGCAACAGGTGCAACCGGAGCAACGGGTGTAGATGGAGCAACCGGAGCAACGGGAGCAGTTGGAGCAGTTGGAGCAACAGGGGCAACCGGAGCTACAGGCGTAGATGGAGCAGTTGGAGCAACCGGAGCAACGGGAGCGACAGGTGCAGTTGGAGCAACCGGAGCAACCGGAGCAACGGGTTCAGTTGGAGCAGTTGGGGCAACAGGAGCAACGGGTGCAACTGGAGCAGTTGGAGCAACAGGTGCAACCGGAGCAACAGGCGTAGATGGAGCAGTTGGAGCAACCGGAGCAACCGGAGCAACGGGAGCAACAGGTGCAGTTGGGGCAGTAGGTGCGACAGGAGCAACGGGAGCAACAGGTGCAGTTGGGGCAGTAGGTGCGACAGGAGCAACCGGAGCAACAGGTGTAGATGGAGCAGTTGGAGCAACCGGAGCAACCGGAGCAACCGGAGCAACAGGTGCAGTTGGAGCAACCGGAGCAACGGGAGCAACAGGAGCAGTTGGGGCAGTAGGTGCGACAGGAGCAACCGGAGCAACAGGTGCAGTTGGGGCAGTTGGAGCAACCGGAGCAACAGGTGCAACTGGTGACATAGGAGCAACCGGAGCAACGGGACCAGCTGGTGGTCCACAGGGACCAACAGGAGCAACGGGTGCAACCGGAGCAGAAGGAGCAGTAGGAGCAACTGGAGCAACAGGAGCAACAGGAGCGACAGGAGCAGTAGGAGCAACCGGAGCTACTGGTGCAACCGGAGCAGTAGGAGCAACCGGAGCAACTGGAGCAACAGGAGTAATTGGAGCAACAGGAGCGACAGGAATTCCAGGAACAGGAGCGTTTGTTCCATTTGCATCTGGTGGACCAATTACTTTGACAACTGTTGCATTAGGTTTAGCTGGAACAGCAGGACTGGTGGGATTTGGAAGTTCAGTTTCTAACGTTACCTTATTACCTGGTCCAGTAATCGATTTAACTGGTACTATTGCGGGTCCTTTACTTGATTTTGCATTTTCTGTATCTAGAATATCAACTATAACAGACATTTCAGCGTTCTTCAGTGAGACTGTAGCATTAGCGCTCGGCATAGGAACGACAATTACAGTAACTGCACGACTATATAGCGCAACGGCAACCAGCAATTCGTTTACGCCAGTTCCAGGTGCAATCGTAACATTAACACCAGGACTTGCAACCCCCATATCATTAGGAGATATTACTAGTGGTAATACTACAGGTTTATCAATTACTGTTCCAGCGCAAACACGTCTGTTAATGGTGTTTTCTGCTACTTCAGCAGGTATTTCACTAATTAATACTGTTGTTGGTTATGCAAGTGCAGGTATTACACTTAACTAATAGTTCTAAAATACTATTCAAAACTTAATTTAGAAATTGACTCTATTCTGTTAGTTTTCATTACCCTATGATGTTTGGTGGGAATGAAATCTAGGAGATAGAGTTTTTTTTGCAATGTTTTAAAATTATTTCATATTTAACAGTATTAATATCCAAATCACCTTGTTTACTATAATAATACTATCTGTACGTCATATTATTTTGGTAGCGGCTAACCATTCATCATCCTAATAGCTTGACACTTGCTTCTATAGAAGAATCGCATTTTCACTACATATAGTCATATGCATATTTTGGAATGGACAACCATCTATTGCCAAAAAGTACAGACAAACCTCTGTGATAATCCGTATGATGAAGCATCACAGGAGGTGTTGTAATTGAGTCTCTTAGTTGGCAAAAAGAAAAGTACCACGACAGTAAAGAAGCGTATAATTAATAAAAAAAGTGGGGCGAAGCTCCATAAAGTAAGTGGATGCGGCTGCCATAAACGTAAGAAAAGAGTGAAGAAACACTGTCACAAAATTGTATTTGTGAAAATCAAGCGGAAATGCTGTAAAAAAGGCCCAAAAGGAGATCGCGGTCCACGCGGTTTTAGAGGTTTCACAGGAGCGGCTGGAGCGGCTGGTGCAACAGGGGCAACTGGAGAAGCAGGAGCACACGGTGCAACTGGTGCAAATGGAGCAACAGGAGCAACAGGAGCAATCGGAGCAATCGGAGCAACAGGAGCAACAGGGCCAAAAGGGCCAAAAGGCAAAAAAGGTGACGATGGCGATAGAGGTAAAAGAGGCCATACAGGTCCAACTGGCCCTAAAGGGGAACATGGACACCATGGACACCATGGACCAATGGGACCAATGGGACCGCAGGGTGATACAGGACCTCGTGGAGCAACAGGACCTTACGGAATTGGGGGCACTGGACCAACTGGTGCACCAGGATTAGCAGGACCTATGGGGCCAACAGGTCCAGCGGGTGTAGGAGCAATGGGTCCAATGGGTCCAATGGGTCCAATGGGTCCAATGGGTCCAATGGGACCAACGGGTGTAGGAGCAATGGGTCCAATGGGGCCAACGGGTGTAGGAGCAATGGGTCCAATGGGTCCAATGGGACCGATGGGACCAACGGGACCAGGAGTAGGTGAAACTGGAGCAACCGGAGCAACGGGAGCAGCCGGAGCAGCAGGAGTAGCAGGAGCCACCGGAGCCACCGGAGCAGCTGGAACAGCTGGAGTAGCAGGAGCCACCGGAGCCACAGGAGTAGCAGGAGCAGTTGGAGCGGCAGGAGCCACCGGAGCCACCGGAGCAACCGGAGCCACGGGGGCAGCCGGATCAGCAGGTGAAACAGGAGCAATTGGAGCAACTGGAGCAACCGGAGCAACGGGAGCAGCCGGAGCAGCAGGTGAAACTGGAGCAGTTGGAGCAACTGGAGCAACAGGAGCCACGGGAGCAGCCGGAACGGTAGGAGCAATTGGAGCAACTGGAGCAACCGGAGCAACGGGAGCAGCCGGAGCAGCAGGTGAAACGGGAGCAGTTGGAGCAACCGGAGCAACAGGTCTACCAGGCACAGGCTCGATAATTCCTTTTGCATCTGGTGGTCCAATAGTAATGACAACTCTTTTGTCAGGACTCGTTGGAACAGCAGGTTTAGTTGGATTTGGAAGTTCGGCTCCAAATGTCACAATACTTCCTGGTCCAGTAATTGATTTAACAGGTACAATAGTTGGTCCAATACTTGACTTTGCATTTTCTGTACCAAGAGATGGAGTGATCACATCAATCTCAGCATCCTTTAGTGAAACAATAGGATTAAATCTCCTTCTTGGAACAACAGTTACCATAAGAGCAGAGTTATACAGTGCACCAGCAAACAGTAATAACTTTACTCCAGTTTCAGGTGCTTCAGTTACATTAGCACCACCACTTACTGGTATAGTGAATCTTGGATTTATTAGCAGTGGTATTAATACTGCAATTGCTATTCCAGTTACTGCAACAACACGATATATGATGGTTTTCACAACTACTGCAACAAGTATCCTTCCTCTTGTTCATACAGTTGTTGGTTATGCGAGTGCAGGTATTACTATCAATTAATTTTCAAAATTAATATAAAATCGGGCTCAATGTTACTACTATTCATTACCTATGGCTGCAACTAGGAATGAATGATAGTGACTTGAGCTTTTTCTTGTGCTTACAAGACCACTTTGATGATAGCCTCCAATTCAACAAAAGTTAATTCTTTTCAATTTATTCCTTCTACTAAGCTAGAGTGAAGAAAATTCTTGAAGGAATTGCACAAAAAAACCCTTGGAATTTTCAAGGGCTTTAAGGGGGATTATTCAAATAAATTTACTCCAAATCAAATTCTTTCATCTTATTGTAAAGCGTTCCGCGAGAAATCCCTAGAAGCTTGGCTGCTGCACTTTTGTTACCCGCTGTTTTGGCTAAAGCTTCTTCGATTAACGTGATTTCATCTGCTTCCGTAGCTTGTTCCTTCAGTTGAAAACTTGAGGATTCTGTATCCTTAATGAGACTTGGCTGCTGCTCTTGCAAGGCAGGTGGTAAATGTTCAAGCGTGATCATCTCATCTTCATTTAAAATAATGCACCGCTCGATGATATTTTTCAATTCCTGAATGTTGCCCGGCCAATCGTATTGGGACAGTGCCAAAATGACCTCAGGCGAAAGGGTAGGTGCTGGTTTCTGGTAGTGCATCGAAAATTGCTTGAGATACATATGAACCATCGCCGGGATATCTTCGTTCCGTTCACGCAATGGCGGGATTCGGATGGAAACGACATTCAGTGCATAGTAAAGGTCAGTTCGAAAATCATGGGAAGCAACCTTGCTAGCTAGATCCTGCGTAGTCGCAATGATAATGCGCGTTTGAACATTAATCAGTTGATTGCCGCCAGAACGGACAAGTGTCTGCTGCGTGATGTAGCGATATAACTTGGCTTGGAGCTCTAGGGACATTTTCTCAATATCGTTAATAAATAGTGTACCCTCTTTGGCCAGTTCTAATTTGCCCGGTTGACCACTTTCATTACCGCTAAATGCCCCGCCTTGATAACCGAACAACTCCGTCTCCAGAATACCTGCAGGCACTATACCGCAATGAACAGTTAAAAAAGGCTGAACCCTTCGCGAACTCGATTGATGAATGATTTGAGCGAGCTGCTCCTTCCCAACGCCCGATTCTCCGATGAGTAGGACGGGGGTATGTGTAGCCGCGACTTTTTTGGCCCATTGGATAACCTTGCCGATGGCAGGCCCTTTTCCTTTTATCAGAGCAAAAGGGTCTTCTTGCGAAGCTTCATTAGGTAGCCCAACGGACTCAACGGTAGTTAATTGTTCGTTCAATCGCACCAATTGGGTAATATCTTGTTCTGTTGCAATACCACCAATGATCGTACCCTCGGCATCCTTAATCGGTGAAGCATTAATGAGTACATGCGTGTCAGGTCTTGGGCGATGATACGTATTCCGAATGAGCCGGCCCTCATCTAACATTTTCAAAACCATCAAGGTTTCTACATCAAAATGTTCACCTATGCGCTTGCCAACAATGTCTTCACGCGGCAGTCCATAGAGATCTTCTGCAACTGGGTTCCAGCAAATCACGGCACCTTCTCGGTCAACAACAGTTACGGCATCAGTCACCGTATCCGCGAGGGCACTGAAGTAGGCGTACCACTTCTGCCGCTCTTTCATTGCGTAAATAGCAAACCCTTGTAAAGTAATAAAACCTACTATTGTACCTAGTTCATCCGTGCATAGGATGTGTCGTTTCGATCCTTGGGGGAGTGCTTGATCCTGAAGATCCAAAGCAAGCAGATTCGCAATGCTAAGCAGTGGAGTATTGAAAAAAGAGGTCATTTGAAGTAAATCAGCCACATGCACAGCAGAAAAGGACTGCAAAAGTTCAGCATCCTCAGGAGTGAATAACACAGTCGTGTGATTATGTTGAACGAGTATGGCAGTGCCTTTGTACATAGCCTCAGCAACTTCGGTAAGTTTCGTTTCTATTGGAAGTGTTTGAATCTGCGTATGCAATGGAAAGTGTTCAGGAATGAACATGATAACCCTCTTTTATCCGCCTTATTTGGTTTTAATTTACCATGAAAAGGTAGGTGATTCAACACAACCCGGTGCTTGGATGAATATTGTACAGATATAAGAAGAATAAAAAGGTTTTTGTACAAGTTTGCAATTATTTTTAAACAAGTAGTGTTCAAATTTGAAATAAAGTTGTATAATTTGAATATAAATTAAACATAAGTGTACAATTTCTTCTTGGAGGCAACCACAGATGGAACTCATGATGCGTAATATGTTTCAATCTCTTGGCAAAAGTCGCGCAGCCAATCGCTTAGCAAAGAAATACGGACTCCGGTTTGGCGCAGCACGTTTTGTGGCTGGTGAGACGATTCAGCAATCGATCAATGCCGTGCGCGGTTTGAATCAAGATGGCCGCGTAGCGACGTTGGACCATTTGGGCGAGTTTGTTTTTAGCGTGGATGAAGCGTTAGAATCGGCTGCGATGTGCATCCAAACTCTTGACGCGATTGCGGAGTCAGGTGTTCGCTCCAATTTATCTTTGAAAATGACCTCCTTAGGGCTAGATATTAACCGAGAGCTTTGCGTAAGCAGCATGAAACGGATTCTGGAGCGTGCTCGGATGCATGGGAATTTTGTCCGGATTGATATGGAGGATTATGCGCATTGTCAGGTTTCATTAGATATTTATCGGGAGCTGCGTCAAGAATACGACAATGTAGGGATTGTGATTCAGGCCTATTTGTTCCGTACTCAAAAGGATATTGATGATTTGCATGAGCTTGGTGCGAATTTGCGATTGGTGAAGGGAGCTTATAAGGAGTCTCCTGAGGTTGCTTTTCCAGAGAAAAGTGCTGTCGATGAGAATTACAAGGTCATTATTCAGAAGCATTTGTTGAACGGACATTATACAGCTGTCGCTAGTCATGATGAGGCGATAATCAATTTCACGAAACAATTCGTGAGTGAGAATAACATCGGGAAAGATCAGTTCGAGTTCCAAATGCTTTATGGGATCTGCGAAGATCTACAAAAGCAATTGGTGAAAGACGGCTACCGCGTCCGCATTTATGTGCCATATGGCGTGGATTGGTTCGGTTATTTCATGAGAAGGTTAGCGGAGCGTCCAGCCAATGTCTGGTTTGTTCTTAAAAATATGTTCAAATAAGGATCAAATAAACAATAAACAAATAAATAAGTTTTTTATTCGGAGAGGAGCTATTATACATGACGACATTATCAACGAAGGTAATTCCATATGCGAATGAACCGTTTACGAATTTTGCACTAGAGGACAATATGAAGGCGATGCAAGCGGCGATCGCGAAGGTGAAGGGTGAGCTTGGGCGCGAGTATCCGCTTTATATTGGTGCTGAGAAGGTCATGACAGAGGCGAAAATTACATCGATTAATCCAGGTAATGTGGATGAAGTGATCGGGTACGTAAGTAAGGCTGATCAGGTTTTGGCTGAAAAAGCAATGAACACCGCACTCGCAACGTTCGAGTCCTGGAAAAAGGTTCCCGCAAGAGAACGCGCGGAATATTTGTTCAAAGCGGCTGCACTTATGCGTGCTCGCAAGCATGAATTCTCGGCTCTGATGATCCTGGAGTCTGGCAAAAACTACGTAGAAGCCGATGTGGATACCGCGGAAGCGATCGATTTCATCGAGTTCTACGCGCGTGAAATGATCCGTTTGAGTGGGATCAATGAGTTACAACCGTTGGTGCGAATTCCTGGCGAGAATAACCAGATTTCCTATATCCCGCTTGGCGTTGGCGTTGTGATTCCACCGTGGAATTTCCCACTTGCCATATGCGTAGGGATGACGGTATCTGCTGTTGTTTCGGGGAATACAGTATTGCTGAAGCCAGCTTCTACGACACCAGTTATCGCACATAAATTCGTCGCGTTGATGGAGGAAGTAGGTCTGCCAGCGGGCGTGATTAACTTCATTCCGGGCAGTGGTGCTGAGGTTGGCGACTATTTGACGACGCATCCGAAAACACGGTTCATCTCTTTCACGGGATCGAAAGAAATTGGCTTACGGATTAACCGTTTGGCTGCTGACGTAGCTCCAGGGCAAATATGGATTAAGCGAGTCATTGCTGAAATGGGTGGAAAAGACGGCATCGTCGTCGACGAAACGGCGGATCTGGATGCAGCAGCGGCTGCGATTGTGGCTTCGGCTTTCGGCTTCCAAGGGCAGAAATGTTCCGCGGGTTCCCGCGCGATCATCGTAGAATCGGTCTACGATGAAGTGGTCGAGAAGGTTGTCGCTTACACGAACAGATTACAAAGCGGAATGCCAGAGTTAAACTTCGCGGCAGGTCCGGTGATTGATAAAGCATCATATGAGCGGATTCTGGACTACATCGAGGTTGGCAAGAGCGAAGGCACGCTGCTGGTTGGCGGAGGTAAAGCAGAAGGTAATGGCTATTACATTCAGCCAACCGTGTTCGGAGATGTGAGCGGCAAAGCACGCTTGATGCAGGAGGAAATTTTCGGACCTGTGCTCGCGATAGCGAAAGCTGCGGATTGGCAAGAAGCGATTGCGATGTACAACGACACGGAGTTCGGGTTGACGGGTTCGTACTTCTCCACGGACGAAGATCGCATCGCAGAAGCATTGGAGACCGTTCATTGCGGTAACTTGTACATCAACCGCAAATGTACAGGAGCACTTGTCGGCGTACACCCCTTCGGCGGGTTCAATATGTCGGGTACCGACTCCAAGGCTGGCGGCTACGATTACTTGATGTTGTTGACGCAAGCGAAGTTGACTTCGCGTAAAGTGTAAGAGATGCTTGTCGGCTGAAGAGCAGACGATAATAGATAGAGAAGGCCCCACTTCGATGAAGTGGGGTTTTATATGTTAGCTCGCCACGTACTTAAAGTTGTATTCGGTAGACTCGAATTACTGTTTTGCTTGCCTTATTTTTGTGTTTGAAACGATTCAATATTCTCCATCAAAAAAGTCCTCCGCTTTTCGATAAAAGAAAGAATGAATCCTCGCTCGTCTAAAAATATTCCCTCGCTATCTTTTTTATAAGGATCAAGATGGATAAACGGATGAAGTAATTGCTGCATTGCAATAATTTCTGGTTCCAGAGCTATCCGCGTAAAATGCTCGTGAAAAATGGCATGCAGCAGACTACAATAGGATGATCGAAACGAGGACACATCCAAGATACGCGCGGAGAGTGTATTGAAGCCCTCTATCGGAAGATACGTATGCTTCAGTATGCGTCCGTTCACATTTCTCCCCCAGGTTGCATCGTAATCCCACGGAATAATAGTAAACCGTTCTGTTTCTCTATTTCGATATAAAGCGTAATTATGAATAAAGCCGTCGAAGTTTTGAGTGCATACGGCTCCCGCTAACCAACGAAGGTAACTATCGACATCCAACAGCTTTTCAATTTCGGATTTAAATAGAGCGACTGTGGTTGTGTTGATTTTATAAATAAACGTGCGCAAATCGGCATCGTCTGCAGCAGTTCCGCACTTTCTCATATACCCTTCTTCAAGGGAATTCTTAACTTCAGAGGTTTTAGGACTAAGCAGTGAGAAATTGGCATTCGAATTTATAGCGTAATAAATCGGCCCGTCGGGCAATTCTCTTGTTTGTAAAAAACGATTATCTACAGATTCAAGCTTCAAATATATACCGGCAAATTGTTCATTGATATACAGTAGCACATGGTAGGTTTGTGGTGATAGGGCACCGATGCGGGTAAAAAAGTCAAAGGAGAGCTTGTTTCGTATGAGTGAGGGGTCTGCGTATTCAGCATTAAGGTGAAATTCTCGTTCTCCTTTGTAAACCATTGGTGAAATGAACTTGACCTGAAACGATTTTTTGGGGAATTTACGTGTATGTGAGCCGCGATATGCTAGCTTTATCTGATATTCATCTTGATCAAGGCGAAGAACTGCTGGAATCCAAAGCTCTAAGTTTATGTTCTCGTTTAATTTTTCAAGCTGCTCGGGAATTACAGTAATATGAAAATGTGGGATAGAAAGATTAGCATTGATCATTCTGCCACCTCTTGTAAGTTGTATTTTTATATAATTATAGTATTAAGATTTCATGTGAAATGTCACTCAACTAGGGGAATGTTTGTTTTCTCTTCTAGCCCTCGCAATATATATTCTAGCTCATAAACTATTAATACAATGGAAAGGGGGGGGATAGTTGGAGAGATTAAATAAAGAGGAACTTAAACGTATCGTGGATGCGATTGAGCCGGAACTGCAAAATTATATGAGTAATAATCCGAAAAAATCGCAATCGGATTGTTGTTGCACGACAACGTCCACGACATCGTCCTCATCATCAAAGTGCTGTAAGAGAGGGCCTAGAGGGAAGAGAGGGCATAAAGGGAAGAAAGGAAATACTGGAGCGACTGGTGCAACCGGAGCAGCTGGAGCAACAGGATCGACGGGAGCAGCCGGAGCAACAGGATCGACGGGAGCAGCCGGAGCAACAGGATCGACGGGAGCAGCCGGAGCAACAGGATCGACGGGAGCAGCCGGAGCAACAGGATCGACGGGAGCAGCCGGAGCAGCCGGAGCAACTGGAGCAGTTGGAGCAGCAGGAGTAACTGGAGCAACCGGAGCAACAGGAGTAACTGGAGCAACAGGTGTTGCAGGAGCAGCTGGAGCAACAGGAGTAACTGGACCGACTGGACCGACTGGTGCAACCGGAGCAACAGGTGACACAGGAGCGACCGGAGCGACGGGGCCAGCAGGTGGACCACAGGGACCAACTGGAGCAACCGGACCAACCGGAGCAGCAGGAGCAACCGGAGCTGTTGGAGGAACAGGAGAAGCTGGAGCAACGGGAGCAACCGGAGCAGCAGGAGCAACCGGAGCAACGGGAGCAACTGGTGCAATAGGGGTAACTGGAGCGACTGGAGGAACAGGAGCAGTTGGAGCAACCGGAGTAACTGGAGCAGCCGGAGCAACCGGTGCAACCGGTGCAACAGGTGCAATAGGAGTAACTGGAGCGACTGGAGGAACAGGAGCAGTTGGAGCAACCGGAGTAACTGGAGCAGCCGGAGCAACCGGTGCAACTGGTGCAATAGGAGTAACTGGAGCGACTGGAGGAACAGGAGCAGTTGGTGCAACCGGACCAACTGGAGCAACTGGAGCAACTGGAGCAACTGGAGCAACTGGAGCAGCAGGAGCGACTGGAGTAACAGGAGCAACTGGTGCAATAGGAGTAACTGGAGCGACTGGAGGAACAGGAGCAGTTGGTGCAACTGGAGGAACAGGAGCAGTTGGTGCAACTGGAGGAACAGGAGCAGTTGGTGCAATAGGAGTAACTGGAGCGACTGGAGGAACAGGAGCAGTTGGTGCAACTGGAGGAACAGGAGCAGTTGGTGCAACTGGAGGAACAGGAGCGGTTGGTGCAACCGGACCAACTGGAGCAGTTGGTGCAACCGGACCTACTGGAGCAACTGGAGCGACTGGAGCAAGAGGAGCAACCGGAGCGACACCAACTAATTTCACAAAAATTCTTAATTTTGGTGGAAATAATGCAGGATTTCAACGTTTAGCAGGGTCGCCTGGAGCGCTTTCCAATATGGTGCCTTATGTCGATGCTGCGAATGGAAACGTAGTTGCTTTTTCTGGAGCAATAGCTGTAAACAACTTACCTGCTGGAGTGTATCTTTTCCAAGTATGTTTTGATGTTATTAATACTGCAGGGGCACCGTTAGCTGCTAACATCATATCTACAATTACTCTTACAACTACGGCTTCGCTTACTGGAACCATAGTCTTCTCAATTAGACCTACGGATGTAGGAGTTCAACCCGTGCGTCTTTCCAATGGTGCTGCCTATGCAGTCACACCAAATGCCACAGTAACATGGACTAGTAATATAGCTGGTAACCCTGTCATAAGAAATGATGCAATTTCAGTATACCTAAATATGAACGTTACACAAAATGCCGTTTACTCTGTGTATATTTCTTCTGCTGTTTAAATAGAGAAGGACTGTCCTAGGCGGTCTGGATCGGGTATTATCACTTATGGTCAACAACCTAAAAAAGGTTATCTGTGTAGATTACCTTGCGTTGTTGACCATGAGTGATTTTCATGTCAGAAAACATACGAATATTACTCTCCGGTCAATCTCATTTCTCCAACCCCACAGTAAATCCAATAGTTGCCCACAAGGAGCAGATTTGAGATAATGCTCATATTGAAATTAGATGAGAATGGGAGTGACATCCGTGGACAAGCAGCAACCGACACAACAAACACTAGCTTTTATTGGTTCTTACGCCGATGCGAAGAATCCTGGGGTGTATACGGCACAATTTGATACAGAATCAGGCAGTCTAACCTTAAAGCACAACGTAACTGGGTTGCAAAACCCAACTTTTCTTGCTGTCGACGCAGACAATTCAAGACTATATGCACTCGGTGAAGGTGTAGGTACGGAGGGGCAGAAATGCGGAGCAGCCAGTGCCTACACGATTAATCTTGAGACAGGCGAACTATCTCTACTCAATACTGAAAACACCTTGCCAGCCACAACTTGTCACATTCAGTTGGACAACACGAACCAAGTGGTGATGGTGACTAGTTATCATGGTGGTATGGTTGGGTTATCTCCGATTCTAGAGGATGGTCAAATCGGGATTTCTGCTGATATTCAGCAGCATCACGGTGCAAGTTTACTTCCGGTACAGGATCGACCGCGTGCACATTCTGTTTTCGTAGATCGTGCGAATCGCTTTATTGGTGCTTGTGATTTAGGGCTTGATAAAATTATTATATATAGATTAGATCTCACAGCGAAGCGTCTCTTTCCACATCATGAAGTCTCAATTAAACCTGGGTCGGGACCACGCCATTTTGTTTTCCACCCATCATTTGAGTTTGGTTATGTCATTAACGAGCTCGGGTCTACGGTAACGGCGTTCGGCTATGACGAGGAGCTAGGACAACTTACTGAATTTCAAAACATTACAACCTTACCAGCCTCATTCGAGGGTGAAAATGCTTGCGCAGACATCCACATCTCTCCTGACGGGCGTTTCCTGTATGGTTCCAATCGTGGACACGATAGCTTAGTTGTCTATGCCATTGATGAACTAACAGGGCACCTCTCGCTTGTAGAACATGCGCCTACGCTAGGAAAGCATCCGCGTAACTTCGGGATTTCACCTGATGGTAGATTTGTCTTAGTAGCGAATAAAGACTCTGACAATATCGTTAGCTTTGCGCGCGATGAGACGACTGGGAAACTAGTCCCAACTGGCAGTGTACTTGAGATGTCTCAGCCTGTATGCATCAAGTTCCTTCAGGTAGAATGACACCTTTCACGGAGAGAGTTCTCGAAGTTATCCGATCCATTCCCGAAGGAAAAGTGATGACGTATGGCCAAATTGCGCGGCAAGCCGGAAGTCCAAGAGCTGCACGTCAAGTTGTGCGAATTTTGCATGCGATGAGTAAGAAGCACAAACTCCCCTGGCATAGAGTACTCAACATTCGAGGTGAAATTGCGATCCAAGATGATGAGGGTGCACAGTTGCAGCAGTTTTTGTTAGTATCTGAGGGTATCCGTGTTTCGGATGAGCTGACAGTTTCCCTTGCGGAATATCAAGTTCAATCGGAAGCAGACTGAAGGTATAGTAAGTCATTTTTATGTAGCATGATCTAGGCGCCGTCTAGTATACTAATAAACAAATAATATGACATTGGTCGTGAAGCACACGCCGTTTTTATCATGGTTGCTGAGGAATTAGTCCTTTCAGTAATCGTGGTGAGAGCGGCGTTTTGTTTTGTGCCCAAAAAAGGAGAGTAAGAATTGTTGAAATTTGAGCAAGCTTTTGAAGTATTCATGGCAAAACAAATTGCTGAGGAGTCGAACAAGCGTAGACGTGAACGCTTAGAACATGGATTAGGACATGCAGAGATGGAGTTCCTCCGTACAATTTGGTATCCAAAGGTTGGTAACTTCAATGATCTATATCCTCAATGGGAGGTTCGTGATTTCGCGAACGGCTATCGATATTTGGATTTTGCTTATATGCCTGAAGATGTAAAAGCCGTAATCGAAATCCAAGGTTACAGTTCACATGCGCGAGATCTTGAAATTTGGCGATTCAAAGATTTGTGCCTCCGCCATGCATACCTCGCATTAGATGGGTGGTTAGTTCTCCCTATTGCCTACCCTTCGATAGTTGAAGCACCGAAACAATGCCAACAGTTGATTCTTTCACTTATTGGCAAGTTTATGGCCACCGATGTTCTACCGACACTCCCTTGGCTGGAAAGTGAAATCATTCGTTTCGCTCGCAGAACAATCCGTCCATTTACAGCTTCAGAACTATCTGTGCATCTTAATGTAAGTAAAAGACACGCTAGAACTTTGTTGCATGTGTTGTGTGATAAGCAACTTTTAGTTGTAGCGAGTGGTAATGAACGTGCACGTAGCTATCAACTCCACTTATAGCGTATGAGGGGGAACGTAGATGCTCTATTTGACGAAATTACTGAGAAATAAGGGTCAAAGGGAACGAGGATACCCTATTCTAGTGGAATATGGCCAAATCCAGACGAAAATGCAGAAATAGCGCACCCACGTTCCTCTCACGTCGGGAATCGGCCCCAATTGCATGTTTAGCGCATCCACGTTCCTTTACGTGAGTGTGCAAGTATAATTTCTGGTAGGAGTGCAGCAACTAGTTGTATGAGGGGGAATGTAGATGCTCTATTTGACGAAAGTACTGAGAAATACGGGTCAAAGGGAACGAGGATACCCTATTCTAGTGGAGTATGGCCAAATCCAGACGAAAATGCAGAAATAGCGCACCCACGTTCCTCTCACGTCTGGAACTGGCCCCCAAATGCACAATTAGCGCATCCTCGTTCCTCTACGTGAGTGTGCAAGTATAATTTCTGGTAGGAGTGCAGCAACTAGCGTATGAGGGGGAACGTAGATGCTCTATTTAACGAAAGTACTGAGAAATACGAGTCAAAGGGAACGAGGATGCCCTATTCTAGTGGAATATGGCCAAATCCAGACGAAAATGCAGAAATAACGCATCCACGTTCCTCTCACGTCGGGAATCGGCTACCAAATGCACTATTAACGCATCCTCGTTCCCTCCCCGAGAGAGGGGAGGGGATGTCGGGGGCAGTCGCTCTCTCCGCCACACAGGAAAATTCTGTATGCCCCTTGTAAGCGTTTGCGATACAATGTGAGCATGGAGGTGTACGTTCATGAAAACCATGCTGTACAAACTTACGCTGAAGAAGCGCATGTGGGTGTCGTTCGTTCTGCTGATTGCCATCTCGATCGCGGCGACAGGGGGGCTGTCTTACTATATTAGTGCGCGCGTCATCGAGCGGAACACGTTCCAGCTCAGTCAGGATAATCTGAACACTTCGGCACGTGTGCTGGATGAGAAAGCGAAACAGATTCTCGTTTCGGTGTTGAATATTATGATTTCGCAGCCGTTTGTCCAGATGTCGAAGGATTCTGCCGCTGGCAAGAAAGATGGCTACTACGGTCACATGACAGCGATGAACTCGGCGTTCACGCAAGCGAAGCTGGCAGAGCCGTCGATCGAATCGATTTTTATTGCGACGCCGATTGGGGAGTTCTATTCTGCCAGTTACTATCGAAATCAAGGCTACTCTTTCTATGATTCGCCGCTGTACGAGAAGGCGCAACTAACCAAAGAACCATTCTGGGTCGAAGGGCATGAAGATCTTCTTTTTCAAGGGAAAGATCGCGTTATTTCGTTAGTTATGAAATCGATTAGTGATAGTCCGAACATGTATTTTGTTGTGAATTTGAACGAGAAGGCGATCCAAGGCATGCTGTCCGACCGGCACACCGAGAAGGAAGATCAGAATTTGTTCCTTGTGAATCGGAATGCTGCAAGCGTGCTATTGAATCAGCCGAATTTGCCCAAGAGCTATGACAAAGATTTCCTTGAGAAACATATTGGGACGAGCTTGAGGGGCCATTTCGAGGTAGGGATTACGGAGCAATACGACCTAATTAACTATGCGACCCTGCAATTCAATCCCGACTGGCTGCTGCTCAGCGTCCAATCGAGATCTGATCTGCTCAAGGATTTGAGCTGGATTCAATGGGCGACCGGCATCATTATGCTCGTCTGCATCATTATGGCGGTACTGGTGTCGAATGTGCTTTCGGCGATTTTGCTGAAGCCGCTGTATCATCTGCAAATGCTGATGAGTAAGGTAGGACGCAATGATCTGTCAGTTCGATTCCAGAGCCATTATCAAGATGAGGTCAGTCAGGTAGGCCACAAATTTAACAGCATGCTGCTGGAAATCAATGAACTCATCGACGAAGTGAAGGACGCTGAACGAGAGAAACGAAAGTCCGAAGCCAAGGCGTTGCAGGCACAGATCTCACCGCATTTTTTATATAACACGCTCAATACGATTATCTGGAAAATGGAAACTGGTGAGCTGGATAACTCGAAATCGATGGTCATCGCCTTATCTCAGCTCTTTCAATTGGGCCTCAATCATGGCGAAGAATGGACGACGGTCGAGAAAGAACTACTTCATGTGCGGCAGTATTTGACGATACAACAGCTGTGTTATGAGGAGCTTTTTGACTTTGAAATTGTGGTAAGCAGTGATACCAGCCAAACACTGCCCATTATGAAAATCATGCTGCAACCCTTGGTTGAGAATAGTTTGCTTCACGGGTTTGAACATATGGAATCTGGAGGTAAAATTCGTATCGAACTTACATCCGATCATCAACAACTGCATATTGTTGTTGAAGATAACGGTTCCGGCATGGATGCAGATAAGCTGCAACTGAGCCTGAATCATCCTAACACAGAGAAGAAAGGCTACGCGCTGCGCAATGTCTACAACCGATTGCAGCTGTATTACGGCGGCGATGCAACAATGGTTCTCTCAAGTGAGCCTTTTGAAGCGACAAAAGTAAACATAACGATTCCGATCAAGGGGGAAGTCTAACATGAGTAGGGCTGATATTACACTTTGTGTCATTGATGATATTAAAAGTGTCGTTCGCGGAATCGCTGATTTGATCCAAGTCGACACGCATGGTGTGCAGGTTGTAGGGACAGCAGGCAATGGAGAGGACGGCTTGCAAATGGTGTTGGAGCTGAGACCGGACATCGTGCTAACCGATATTCGGATGCCGCGAATGGATGGCTTAGAGATGACCAAAGCGATTACGGCCGTGATGCCCAATTGCAAAGTGATCATGCTCAGCGGGTACACCGATTTCGAATATGCGCAACAAGCGCTTCGTCTGGGTGCGTTTGATTTTATTGCAAAACCGTTCCTGAAAACGGCGATTGAAGCAGTTGTGCAGAAAGCGAAAGAGCAGATTGAGCTGGATCGGGTCCATTTTGCCAAACAAAGCGAAATGGAGCGCCAAATTAAGGAAAGCATGCCGCTGCTGCGCCAAGAATATTTGCATCTGTTGCTGCGTTACAACGCCAATGAAGTGAGGCTGAAGGAACGTTGGGATTATTTGAAGCTCGATCTGAATCGGGAGCGGCTCATAATTATGTGCATTGAAATTGATGGCTTTGCGAAGCAAGTGGATACGCATAGCATTCATGACGTTGAACTGGCACGCTTCGCGGTCAAAAACATCCTCGAAGAAACACTCGCTTCTGCCACGAAATCCATTGTATTCCGAGAGCAATTGAGCGGCTTCATTTGTCTGCTGAATGTGCCAACTCACATGGACATCGTTACGCTGGCCGAACAGTGTCGCGAGCATATGCTGAACTACTCTCGCTACACGATATCCATAGGTGTCGGGCTTGAGGCCAGAACGATTCACGAACTGCCCCAATCCTATCAGCAGGCAACGGAAGCACTGTCCCACAATTTCTACACGGGCGGGAATAGTGTTTTCTTCTACGAAGATATTCAGCATCATGCCGCTACACGTTCTAGGCACAGTGCCGAGCATGAGAAAGAGCTGTTCGATTACTTGCGTATGGGCAATCAAGAGAGGGCGCTGCCTCTTCTCCAGAACATTGTGCATGGCTACTCAGGGGTACAACCTAGCGATGTGATGAATGTGTGCCATGAGCTAGGGCTGCTTATGCATCGCATTTTCGCTGAGAAGATTACGATGCCAAGCGGGATGGACGAGCTGACAGCGAAGCTGGATCTTCTGAAAAAGGGAGAGCGCTTGACGCTGCGTGAGTTAAATGAATTACTCGATCAATTGGTTTCAGCAGGTTGCGACGCTTTGCAGAAGCAGCGTGAGCTGGAAGCGGATTCGGTCATCGCCCAGGCGATTCACTATATGAGAGAGAATTTGGATAAGAATGTAACAGTGACTGATTTAGCGAAGCATGTGTATTTGAGCGGGAGTTATTTTGCGAATCTGTTCAAAAAGGTGACAGGGACGACGCTTATCAATTACATGAACGGACTGCGAATCGAGAAGGCGAAGGAGATGCTTCTTGAGGATAAGCAGGTGCAAGAAGTTGCGATTCATCTGGGTTACGAGGATCGATCCTACTTCACAGACGTGTTCAAGAGACATGTCGGGATGACACCGACGGAGTTCAAGCAAATCTATAAACCGTCCTAATACAATCATATTTTCCTAGTGAATAGTGGTTTTACCCTCCTCACAGCTAGAGTGAATTCGCTTACACTTTAGAAGTAAACACATGGGAAAAGAAAAGGGAGGCCAACCATTTATGCGTAAGAAACCGTTTCATCTCGCTGCATCCGCAGCTCTGCTAGTCACCTTATCTGCTTGCGGGAGCGGCAATACAGCGGATACATCTGCAAGCCCTGCAGCTACAGCTGCAGCAACAGCAGCGGCAAGTTCCGCAGCGCCAGCAGCCACCGGCCCCAAAACAAAGCTAACTTATTGGACGAACGACCGTGGTGCATCGGATCATATCAAAGCGGAGATCGCGAAGTATAATGCCGAGAATAAGGACAATATCGAAGTCGAAGTCACGATCATGGCCGACAACTATGAGCAATCTTTGGATGTCGCTTTCGCTAGTAATCAAGCACCGGACATTATCAAGACATCAGGCTCTAATTTTGCCCCGTTCATCAAGAAAGGCTACCTAGAACCATTAGACACCTACATGACCCCTGAATTTAAAAACCGTTTCAAAAACCTCATCATCGATGACGGAAATCGTGTGGACAATAAAATCTACTCTTTACCGAATTATGGTATCACTTGGCGTCTCATTTATAACGTTGATCTCTTCCAAAAAGCTGGCATTGCAGCACCTCCGAAAACCATCAATGAACTGGTTGAAACAGCTAAAAAACTGACCGTTGCAGGTAAGGATATTGGAGCCTATGGCTTCGCAGGTAACTTCAAAAATAACGGCGGCTTTGGCCGTTCCGCTTCACCGATTGTCGCGCTAAGTACAGGGATCTTGGATGGCTTTAACTTCAAAACAGGCAAGTTCGACTTTGCCAGTCAAATCCCAATGCTCGAGGCTCTGCGCAAAATGAAGCAGGATGGCAGTATGATTCCTGGTTTTGAACTACTTGATATCGACCCGCTCCGTGCACAATTTGCGGAAGGTAAAATCGGCATGTACATCAACCATGCGAGTGAGCCAGGTGTATACAAGAACCAATTCCCTGCCAAAATCAAATGGAGTGCGGCCCCGCTTCCTACGGTAGATGGCACAATCAATGGCGCTTCGCCATTCTCAAATGCGACGGTATGGCTCGCGATGAGTGCGAAATCGGCGAACAAAGCGAAGGCGTGGAAATTCATCGAAACGATGTACGGTCCAGAAGTGTTGAAAACATACCAAGAGGATAGTGTAGGGATCTCTGCTGTACCAGATGTGCTGGCTATTGCGAAAAAACCAGGATTCGCCAATATGGACTTGTTCCTACCTAACAAATATGACGCCTTGTTCCCAGTTGTCCCAGCGGTGACGCCAGAAGGTAAAAATTTGGGCGATGAAGCCTTGCGATACATCTTAGAGGGCGGCGATGTGAATAAAATAACGACAGATTTGTCGACACGTTATAACGCCGCTTTAGATAAAGCTAGGCAAACAGGTACGACCAAGAATCAACCTATGCCTGACTTTGATGCCAAAAATCTGCAAGGCAGTCTAGTTAAATAAGATCACGCTGGGAGAGGAAGCTATCCGCCTGAAACCGTGAGTTTGAAGCGGGTAGCTCTTTTTCTCAAGTAGAAAGGAGCCTTGCAATGATGAAACGTAAGCATGCGCTTGCCCCTTATATCCTTACATTTCCGAGTCTTTTTCTGACCTTGGTGCTTAGCATTTACCCGTTAGGGTGGGCCATGCGCTATATGTTTTACAGCTATCCTGGCTATGGGGCTAAGACATTCAATGGCTTAGATAATTTCAGAAGACTGTATGAGGATGAGACTTATTGGCAATCCGTTATCAATACCTTGGTATATGCTGGGGGCAAAATCATTCTAACCTTACCCATCGCCTTAGTGCTCGCCGTGATACTTAACGGGGCATTGCGTGGACGACATCTGTTTCGTGCGATTTATTTTCTACCAACGGTCATTAGTACAGCTGTCATGTCTGTCGTCTTCTACGTTATTTTCAATTCGTATAATGGGATTCTCAAT
The DNA here is from genome assembly GCF_013204845.1 of Paenibacillus qinlingensis. Classification (GTDB taxonomy): domain Bacteria; phylum Bacillota; class Bacilli; order Paenibacillales; family NBRC-103111; genus Paenibacillus_E; species Paenibacillus_E qinlingensis. Next base: position 651,085 of record NZ_JABMKY010000001.1, on the reverse strand, counting down.
CAATATCTTGTGAAATACGGTATTATCCATTCGAATATCGATTGGCTGGGAACGAAGTTCGCCATGCTCACGATGATCATCATCGCCGTTTGGGGTGCCATCGGGAATTACATGCTGCTGTTCCTCGCCGGATTGCAAAATATACCGCAGGACGTCTACGAAAGTGCCGCCATTGATGGGGCAAATGGTTGGAAGAAATTTATTTACATCACTGTCCCTATGTTAGGCCCTGTACTGCAAATGATTGTACTACTCGCCATAACAGCAGCCTTAAAAGGCTATGAGAGCATCATGGTGTTGACTGAAGGCGGGCCTATTGGCAAAACAGAAGTCATGTATCTTTACGTGTATAAGCTCTTCTTCCCCGTATCGTCGGCAGGCGGTGCTGTTCAGCAGCAAATCGGTTACGGCAGTGCAGTTGGTTTCGTATCCGCGCTGATTGTTGGCGTTGTAACGTTAGGTTATTTCTACTTATCTAAACGCTTGAATCAGATTAACGAATAGGAGATGAGGCTTACATGCAGACGGTTCCAACTCGTATAACGAATAACAAAACAACCTCGCTACCCTCCTATATCTCACTGTTCATTGCGAAAGTAACGGGTAAGCTCATACTATGGGCATTTTTGATTCTAATCGTGGTGTTCACCTTATTTCCGGTCATCATGGCTGTGCTTGGTTCTTTCAAAACAAATGCAGAAGTAACCACAGGTGCAACGTTCTGGCCATCCGTCTGGCAATTTTCCAACTATGCGAAGGCGTGGAAGGGTGCGAATTTCGCCCATTTTACGATGAATAGTTTGTTCGTTAGTATTGCAACCACAATAGGTAGTCTACTTGTAGCTTCGTTAGCTGCTTATGCCGTGGATCGACAGGAATTTACGGGTAAAAAAGTCTATGTGGCGTTGCTCGCGTCCACGATGTTCATTTCGATCGGCGCTGTTGTACTGCGCCCGCAATTCGAATTGATGGTGCATTTGAATCTGCACAAGTCCTTATGGGGCGTTGTGATCATCTTGATCAGTGGTCATGCAGCAACCTTCTTTACGCTCATTGGTTTCTTTAAAGGGATCCCGCGAGATCTAGATGAGGCAGCGAAGATTGACGGCTGCAGCGTTTATGGCATTTACTGGCGGATTATCCTTCCGCTATTGGCGCCTGGGCTAGGCGTTGCAGGGTTGTTCGTGTTCCGAAATGCGTGGAACGAATATATTCTGCCTTTGGTGTTCACGATGACGAAGCCAGCACTTCAAACGCTGACCGTAGGGTTAGCCAGCCTGCGATATGGCACCTCGGCCGCTGCGGAGACACACATTATGCTTGCTGGCGCGTGTATGTCGATTTTACCGATACTCATCGTGTATATCCTTGCGAACAAATCGTTCATTAGTGTCACAGCGGGTTCTGTCAAAGGATAATTCGTGTGAGTAAAGGAGATCATGATGCAATTTTATCTGACCAATGCGGAGCTGCGTGAAGCGGCAGGGACGTTTAAAGCGTATTTTCCTATACGTGTGGAACACATTTTGGAGCAAGCTGACCATTCTTGTGCGGGACAGTTCAAGCTTCCTTATACAATGGCTGCAGGGGAGTGGATCGATCACGGTTTGCGTCCTGATTGGTTGTACAATCCTACGGAGGACCTGGAGTATACATGGATTCTTAATCGCCATTGGCATCTGCGCGACTTGGGAATTGCGTATATATTAACAGGGGATGAACGGTATGTGGAGGCTTATAAGCGGCATATCACGAGTTGGATCGAGCAGAATCCCAAGCCAACCTCGTTAACATACGAGCAAATGGTGTATTTCCAACGGCCGGGTCCATGGCGGCTGCTCGAAGTCGGATTGCGTGTGCAATCCTGGGTCTGGGGATATATGTTGATGAGCCATAGTGCGCTGATGGATGGTGATTTTGAAAGAAAGTGGCGAGACAGCTTGGCCGAACAAGCGACGTTTCTGTCGAGGCATCTGGGAGATACCTCAATTAATCATGCTACCATGCACATGCAAGGGTTGTTTATGGTTGGCACGTTCCTTTCTAATCATGGGGAAGCACCATATTGGCGCCAGCTTGCGCAAGAGCGGCTTACGCTTTGTCTGCACGATCAGATTCGTGAGGATGGCATTCAAAATGAACTGACACCGCATTATCATACGGCCAGCTTGGATATGTTTGGAACGCCATTTCTACTGGCGAAGCAGACGGGGCATCCTTTTCCAAACAGGTATCTGGAAAAGTTGAAATCGATGGTGGCTTTTAGCGTAGCGACGATACGGCCAGATGGTAAGGCTGTCGCGCTATCTGATTCGGATAGCGGTGCGCATGTGCGAGCGAAAGTCGGCTTTATAGGCGCAATTTGTGAGGATGAAGCCATCTGCCAGCAAGGCGAGATCAGTGAGGGGCTGCTCTGGCTGTTAGGAAGCGAGAAGTTCGTGTATTGGACGGAGCGGATAGGAGGAATGGAGAAGGAAATTCGGTCAACCGTTGCCTTCCCTGATTCGGGATATTATGTGATGCAAGATGCGCAGCAGTATGTGTTCTTTGACGCAGCACCGCTAGGCGGGGCACATGGTCATGCGGATGCTTTGCATTTTGAATGGATGCATGGAGGGCGCTTAATCTTTGGAGATTCAGGCAGATACACGTACCAAGAAGGCGAATGGCGGCGGTATTTCAAAGGAACTTCGGCACACAACACGATTACGGTCGATGGACAGGATCAAACGCCGTACCTATCGACGCAGCAATGGGGAGAGCCGGAAGCGACTGTTGAGCTACATCGTTGGTTGTCTTGCGAGGCCTATGATTTCATTGATGCTTCGCATCATGGCTATGCGCGATTGAGCGAGCCAGTTGCGCATCGAAGATGGCTGTTGATGGGGAAATCGTTGCCATTGCTCCTTGTCGTGGATGAGTTGGATGGCGTAGGTACGCATGAGATCGAGCAAATGTTTCATTTGTCCGATCAAGCTAGGGTGATGGATTGGAGCTATCGGATTGATGAGGGGTTGGAAGCGTTGATTTCATACGGTGAGGAGCTTGGGAAGACATCGGGTTGCCGGATGTACTGGGCTGGGAGTGCAGGAGCTCAGGCTTCTCTTGCGACGAAAGAGGGGTGGAGATCCGACGATTATGGCACAAAGAAAGTAATCCCGGTCTTAGCGTACCGTCAATCTTTTACGCAAAGAGCGGTTATCGCTACGTTATGTTTACCTGAGTGTGAGTCGAATGAAAGTGAGGCGTGGCAGGTGACGCTTTTGAAGGTAAATGAGGTGGAAGGTCGTACGGAGATTCAGATTCTGTTAACAGGATCCGTCGATAGTCAGGTAGCCATAATGGTGAATCAGCGAGGTGTTTCGATAGAGAAGAATTGAGAAATAAGGGATGTGAATGAGAGGAGGGGATGAATAGCGAAGGTGTTGTAAGCGCTTACTATATATTATGGCTCACTCATTTGAAGGAGGACGTTAGATGCGAATACCGTGGAGTTTAGGCAAAATGAATCTAAGGATCGTCTTGTTGTTATTCACTTCGTTACTGGTAAGTACACTGTTTGCCGTGACAAACAACGCACAGGCAGACACGAGTCGGGAGCAGATTTCATTGAATGGGGTGTGGGACTTTTATCCGAATGGCGGAGCAACCCGCTATGATATTACGGTCCCTTCCTATTGGGATACATCTGCTGGCTTTGGGTACCCAACATCATGGAATACACTGAATTATGGGGTGTATAAAAGGAATTTCACGGTACCCTCATCAATGACAGGGAAGGAAATCTTCCTAGACCTCGAGAATATCGGCCCGCTGTCCAAAGTGTTCGTTAACGGCACACAACTAGCGACAGAAACAGACGGTTACTTGATGACGAGACTGCCGTATAAGTTGGATATTACACCTCTGGCTATTGTTGGGGGGACGAATACATTAGAAGTACGTGTGTGGGGTTACTATGCGCTGCCAGCCGATGCGAAGGATGCAAGTGGAAAAACTCTGTATCCCATTGGTGTGGACAATCAGAGTTGGGGGCAAGGTCGCGGGATCAACGATGACGTAGCGCTAGTGGCGTATCCCAAAGTATTTGTTTCAGACACATTCGTCATCACCGATTTGAAAAATAACACGTCACCTTCCGACGACGAAATAACGGTGAAAACGACGGTGACGAACGCGACAGCGTTCAGCCAAACGGTCACAGTCACAAATAGCGCTCAGCTCGTTGGCGGTAGTACAGAGAAAACTTTCTCTGACCAAACCGTGACGGTGGCAGCCAATAGTTCCCAAACGGTGACATGGACCGCTGTACCTTGGACGAATGCGAAATATTGGTGGACGCACGACCCTAAGCTGTACAATTTGAACACGAGTCTTACTCAAAGTGCGGTCACGATCGACAGCTTGGCAACGCGATTTGGCTTTAGACAATTTGCTGTAAACACGAATTACTATCAGCTCAATGGTATTAAAACAAATCTCCGCGGAGATGCCCTGCAGTTCAACTGGGCAACGGGTAGTGGACATGGCGCAGCATATAGTTCATCGCAATCGTATGCGAATGCGAGCATTGCTGAGGTCAAACTAACCATGGATGAATGGAAAACGACCTACAATGTTGCGCGAACGCACATTCACGGAGGGATCAAGCAAGTATACGACTATGCGGATGAAATCGGCTTACTTCTCATCGATGAGACGCCTTATTGGCAGTATCACAGTGTGCATAGTTATACTACTGATGCAATGGATCATATTACGAAATGGGTTAAACAATGGGTGAATGCGAGGAAGAATCATGCAAGTATTGTAATCTGGAGCGGTGGAAATGAAAATTGGAGTTCAACGAGCAACAATACGACAATTTTGCATCCAACCATTGCAGCGGCAATCACATCGATTGATACATCGAAACCAATCATTCAGGATGACTTTACAACGGCAGATCAAGAGAATCATCACTATACGGGCGGTTACCAAATAGGCTGGTTGAACAATAGCACGATGTATGGAATGTACACGAATAACAGTACGAAGCCGAAAGGCGAGGGGGAAGCCTATACACCTTCGGGTGGATGGCCGACGCTCAATGCGAATGGAACGTATAATTCAACGTTGGCTAAGGATATGTTGAACGATAATCTCGTTTCACAGGCGGTTTGGCATCGTGCGGCAGATCGGATGACTAGAGCAATGCGGTATGCGGGCTTTGCGGATATTCGCTATTATGCGAATTGGATCTATGCCTATGAAGTTACGGAGGATACCTTGTATCCGACGTGGTCGGATATGACGGCACCAGGATTGAAGCCGGTCGCGATTCATCGACCTGTGTTTAACGCGTATGATTCAGCGAAACCAGCCTTTATCAAATCAGATTCGTATGAGTACACCCATAATACGTACTCCCCTGTTGCTGCTTTTGATAAGGATGGGGATAAGAATAATTTGATCGGGGCTTCACCTCTTATATTTTCGGGAGGTACGGCTACAACTCGAACAATTATTGTGTATAACGATGAGCAGCAGGACGGAACGAGCGTGGATGTGAATTGGGAAGCGGGATATTTGAATCCTGGGAATGGCACCTATACGAGTTTTCAAACGGGTACATTTAATGTCTCGGTACCGTATGGCAACAAAGTGGAGCAAGCGATTTCGTTTACGCCGCCTACAGGTGTTTCAGCGCAATGGCTGCAATTGAAATTAACGGCGAAGAAGGGCACGATCACGAAGTTCCAAGAAACGAATCGGCTTGGGGCATTGGGGAGCATCCCAGCTGCGAAGATGGATGTACCAGCTAGCATCAACGTTGGTGTTAAGAATGTGACGAATAGTTCTCAAAAACACAAATTGAAGATCGTCAATAAAGGCGGCGGTTTAAGCACGAATTGGACCGTTAGCGGTCAAGGCGATTGGCTTGCGCTTTCGCAATCCGCAGGGAATTTGCGAGGGGAGCGGGAGATCTATTTTACGATTAATACGGTCGGTTTGGCGCCGAATTCAAGTTACTCCAAGACTTTAACGTTCAGTGAAGCAGGCGGTACATCGGATACGGTTACGATTAGTTTTCAAACAGATGGCAATCCGGGTACGACAAGCACCAGTTCAGTCACACTTCTGAGTGATGATTTCGAATCTGGCTCAGCAGCAGGGTGGTCGACAACAGGTGGAACGTGGGGTGTCATCACAGATGGTACGAAGGTATACACCCAGTCGAATACCACGGTTGGTGGAGCTACTGCTTTTATTGGTGACAGTACTTGGCAGCATTACAGCGTCTCAGCGAGGCTCAAAGCGGATGCCTTTGATGCAGGGAATTACGCGGGGATTGGTGTTGTTGCACGGTATGTGGATAGTAGTAATTATTACGCATTCATGTACTACAAGCTGACGAATACACTGAAAATCACGAAGCTGGCGGCCGGTGTCGCAAGTGATGTTGTGACGATGCCTTATACGCTCAACACAGGCACTTGGTATGATTTCAAAGCTGTTGTCAACGGCTCCACACTGGAGTTGTGGGTGAATGGGACGAAGCAGTTGACGGGGACGGATACAACGCTTACTTCAGGCAAAATCGGCATGTACGCTCATCGGGCAAATGCCAAATTTGATAATGTGAGCGTGGCGCCTATTTTCGGTGATGACTATGAGTCAGGATCAGCCTCAAGCTGGGCAACAACTGGAGGCACATGGAGCGTTGTGACGGATGGTACAAAGGTATTTACCCAGTCGAACAATACGGTAGCTGCAGTCAATGCGTATTCCGGGCTGAGTACTTGGCAGAACTACACGGTTGCCGCAAGAGTCAAAGCTGACAGCTTCGATGCCAGCAACCTAGCTGGACTTGGCCTCATCGCACGACGTGTGGATGCGAACAATTACTATACATTCATGTACTATAAGTCCACGAATAGTCTGAAGATCCTCAAAGTCGTCGGCGGTACGCCTACAGACCTCGTCACCGTGCCATTCACATTCACCACGGGGACCTGGTATGACTTCAAAGCCGTAGTAAATGGCAGCACGCTGGAATTCTGGGTGAACGGAGCGAAACTACTGACAACGACGGATACGAGTTTCACCTCGGGGCAAATTGGTCTTTACTCGCATCGGGCGAGCAGCAAATTTGATAATGTGAATATGTACTAAGAGTAGCTAGGAGAACCTCTTCACTTCCGTTGGGAGTGGAGAGGTTCTATTTGTATATACACATGGTAGTTGGTTAAGTGACTGGGTTTATCTGAGTTGTTGGTTTGTAGACATTAGTTTGTTAAACGCCCAAAAATCTGAAAACAGCACGCAAAGAGTTACAAAGTTTCTAAACCGAGAATAGACTACTGTAATACAAGGCCATACGGACAGGAGGCATGTTATGAGCGACAGAACCCTTTATCTATTCGATGGCATCAATAAGACCTCTGTGAAACTGATTGTTGAGCAAATCATGAAAATCAATCAATGGGATGATGACAAAGATAAGAAGGAAAAGGATTTTAAGCGGCTGCCTATCGACCTGATTATTAATAGTAACGGTGGCAGTGTTTACGACGGCTTTGGTCTTATTAATGTGATCGAGAACAGTAAAACCCCCGTTCACACCTATGTGTACGGACTAGCCGCGAGTATGAGTCTGCTAATTGCAGTCAGCGGGCACAAACGGCACGCAGGCAGGCTGAGTACCTTCATGTATCATTCCGTTTCCACACATATTGATGGTCATTTGGAGCATTTGAAGAATCGCGTGGATGAAACGCAGCGGTTGCAGAACATCTATGATGAATGCATTATGTCCAAAACGAATCTGCAAGCAGAGGAGCTTGCTCGTGTGAAGGAACATCAGCGGAACTGGTACATGAGTCCAGAAGAGGCATTAGCCTTTGGCATCATTGATAGTATCGTATAGGCAAAGTGGGAGAGAAGCCCAAGGGATTCTCTTTTTTCTTTGTTTTTTCTGGGCATTTGGTGTTTAATTGAAAGAAAGAGAGAAGAAGCGGCAACAACTGCTTCCGAATGCAAAGGAGAACCCAACTGTGTATAAAATTGTATTTTTTGATATCGATGGTACGTTAATTAATGAGGACAAGCAGGTGCCTGATAGCACCGTTAAAGCAATTCACCAATTGAAAGCAAGCGGGATCGAACCCGTTATTGCAACTGGACGAGCACCTTATTTCATTAAACCTTTGGCAGAGCTTCTAGGCATAGATTCGTATGTCTGCTTAAATGGTGGATATGCCGTTTACAAAGGCGAGCCGCTGTACCACCGCGTAATTGCCAAAAGCGCGATTGAAGCATTGGTTAAGCTGGCTGCCTCACACGGGCATTCACTTGTATTCGAAGGTGAGCATGCGTTTGCGACAGATGCGCAGGATCACCCTTTTGTACATAGCTCCGTATCGTCATTGAAGGTTGATTTACCAAGTTATGATCCGCATTTCTGGAAATCGAACGATATTTATCAAATTTTCTTGCACTGTGAAGCGAAAGATGAACATTTGTATGAAGGGCTGAATTCGGAGTTTAAGCTGATTCGCTGGCACGAACATGCGATGGATGTATTGCCTGCTGGTGGTTCCAAAGCTCAGGGCATCGCGGCAATGCTGGAACTGGTGGGCTTGAAGCCGGAAGATGCGGTGGCATTCGGTGATGGTTTGAATGATATGGAGATGCTTTCCTATGTCGGGTTTGGCATAGCAATGGGTAATTCACATAAGGATTTATTGCCATACGCTGATCATGTGACGACGCATGTGGATGAAGAAGGCGTACGGAATGGCCTTGTCACAGCGGGACTACTATAAGTTGGTCCACTTTTGATCACGTGTTTTTTTAAGACAGAACGCTAATAAATAGGGTGAATAGGATGAAAATTGCTTTTTTTGATTCAGGTCTAGGTGGAATCACGGTTCTGAATGAAGCCATGAAGCGAATGCCTCGGGAAGATTTTGTTTATTTTGCAGATACCGCGCATGTTCCGTATGGTGTTAAATCGAAAGATGAGGTTCTAACCTTCGTCAAGCAATCCGTTGATACGATTATTCAAGAAGAAATTAAGGCGCTTGTCATCGCCTGTAATACAGCAACGAGCATCGCGATCGCAGAGTTACGGAAAATCTACCAGATTCCCATTATTGGGATGGAGCCTGCTGTTAAACCAGCCATCGAGATGAATCGCTCATCAGGCAAAAGAGTACTTGTATTCGCTACGCCGCTTACACTGCAGCAAGCGAAATATAGAGAGCTTGTATCCCGAATCGATGATATGGGGATGGTAGATTCCGTACCGCTTCCGGAGTTGGTTCAATTTTGCGAAAATCTTATCATGGATGGTCCTCAGATTGTCGATTATTTTAAGGATAAGTTGGATCCATTTAATCTAAGTACGTTCGGAACGGTTGTGCTCGGTTGTACTCACTATCCTTTTTATAGTCAAATATTGAGTCAAATCCTACCGAGCCATATCCAAATTGTAGATGGAAGCAAAGGGACCGTGAATCACTTAATGCAGGTGCTGCAGGACAGCGACCAGTTACTAAGTACGGGGGATGGACATGTGAAATGGATGTGCTCCAGCTTAGATGACGCCTACATTCAGAAGATGACAAAGGCGCTTGCTTTCCTTCAAACTGTCAAATAAAAAAGCAGTTCATAACTAGAGGTTCTAGTTATGAACTGCTTTTTTATTTGTAGTGCTTAAATTCGAATCTCAAGCAACTCATAGCTTATGATGCCCATTGGTGCATTTACACTAATTACATCGCCTACTGACTTGTTCATAAGGGAGATGCCAAGCGGACTCTCATACGAAATTTTATTTTCGTTGACATTGGCTTCTTGAGAACCAACAATCTTGTACTCGATTTTCTCGGCGAATTCCACGTCATTCAATACGACAGTTGAGCCAACTTGCACTTTGGATGTACCCGTGTTCTTCACAACTTTGGCCTTCTTGAGCATCCGTTCAATCGTGAGAACGCGCGTTTCCATGAAAGACTGGTCATTCTTAGCAGAATGATATTCGCTGTTTTCTTTGAGGTCACCGTAAGAGATCGCTAATTTGATCCGTTCTGCTAATTCTTTACGCTTCACTGTTTTTAGATCTTCAAGTTCTAGCTCTAAACTGCGTAAACCCTCAGGGGTCAATATGATTTCATCATTGGACAAAAGTCTAGCACCTCGTTTCATTCGATATTAGCTATACTACTAAAGTCCTTGCGACAAGTAAAGCAATCGGCAGGAGGAATTATTTGTGTTAAGCTGGGGATAGATGAAATCACCTTCCGTTATTTTGTATTATTACCAAATAAAGTTTAAAATACCTTTTAATTAATAGACAACGATTTCTACAGCTACTATACTAATATAATGTGGAGTGATTTCTGCGCAATGGGTTGAGATGTAATCGTAAATTTTTTTTGTGCAGAATTGTAATGTCTAGCATACAAAATGGGAAAGTGTGACAACTTCATGAGAATAAACAGAAGAGTTATTTATATCACTTTTATTAGTGTAATTTTGTTATTAATTACGAACAATAGCTCCTATTATTGGTATGCGAAATCCCTGTTAACACAGGCGATGTCAGAACAGATGGCCATGACAGCGAATCAAATCCGAATGTCCATCGAGCAATCGGAAGCGGGAGCTTTCTTCGTGGAGGATCTGATTGGGGAACAATTGCGATCTGCAGCTATATTGGCCAAAAGTAAACTGGATCCAGATATCGATAAGGTGACGAATGATCAGCTAGTTACACTTGCTGCGGAAGCAGGTGTCGATGGATTATCACTCATGAAGCGCAGCGGCATCGGCGATGATATCATGGTTGGCAAATCCTCTGATCCCAATGAACTTACGCTCACAAGCACAATTACGTTTGGGTATTGGTTTACCGCTTTTGACCAGCTGATGAAAAATCGCAATGTTACGATACCTGAAGGGCAAAAACTCCCTAATTTCTGGGCGGGGATTTATGAAGTGCCTGCTTCAGGCACGAGTGATGTTAGTAAATTTGGCTATTATTACGATGGAGAAACGAATTATATCATTTGTGTGTTTGTGAATGCAGATAAAATAAAGAAGTTCAAGGACATTATTGGTGCGGATACGATTGTCAAAAAAACATTGATATCCAATCCGGATATTATAGAAATTTCCGGATTAAACGGGATCACATTCGGTACGAAGCCGAAGGAATATACAAGACCGAATGGCATTATGTATGTTTCCATTTATGACCGTCCTGTGCTTTTCGGTACACGTAACATTATCCATGGGGATGATTATACGAATTTCAAGCGTGCTATTCAGGACGAAAAGCCAGTAAGTGTCGTTGAAAGCTACGAAGGTAATCCGATTCTTAAGACATTTGTATATGTGCCAATTAAAGAGAGAATAACAGAAATTCAGCGAGAAGTTCCTTATGTCATAACCATTGTTTCGGACTACCAGTCCATACAGATGACGTTAAAAAACCAGCTTATTCGTGTTGCTCTGATCATTGTTCTGTTTACCGTATTCAGTTGTATTCTCGTATTTCTCGTATTCCGATTCATTACCAAATCGCGTGAAACAGCTGTTCAGTCTACACAAGAGATGTATATTCAAAATGTAGACCTGATGTTTGCAACGATTCGTAGTCAGCGCCATGATTTTCTGAATCATGTTCAAACCTTGTACGCTTTATTGACCAATGGGGAAAAAGAAGATCAACTGCGCTACATGGAAGAGTTAATTGAGGAAATTAATGAAGTCAATGATATTATTCGAATTGGTCAACCAGCTATTGCTGCATTGATTCAATCGAAAATTACACTTGCGATGCGAACCAAAGTTTCGTTTAGCTATGAATTCACAGGTTTGGATGGGTTATCCCTTGGTGTGAAATCGGTCGATCTTGTGAAAATTATTGGGAATCTCATTGATAATGCTTTTGATGAGGCAAATAAATTCCCAGTAGAAGAGCGAGAGGTTTCTGTAAAAGGCTGGAAGGAATCGAATGATGTGAAGATTTCCGTAAAGAATCGGGTGAATCCATCTTTTAATCTGGAGGACGACACGGATTTGTTCGCGATCGGCTATAGCACCAAGTTAGAAGGTGGTCATCAAGGGCTAGGTCTGCCGGTCGTTAAGGAACGAGTTGAATATTATCGGGGAACGATTGAAGTGAAGTTGGAGGAAGGTTTTATTTGTTTTCAGCTGTCCATTCCGATGCAATAGTTAGATATACGAAAAATCGCTATTTGGTCAGCCAAATTAGCGATTTTTTTGGTTTTATTAGGTTAATGAATAAGGCAGATACGGCAACACATAGTTCCAAAATGGAAGTACAAGACAGACAATGAGTAATATCCAACGAAATACAGTTTCACTCGCGGAGCCGGTGTCGATAGCAATCCATTTGGGTAGTAGTCGGATTTTGAGCGGGATTGGCCAGAAAAGTTGGACACCACGATCATTCAGAAGATCGATTAAGGAATGTGAAGCATACGCAAGGATGAATACCCAGAAATATAAAGGGGGCAGAGGTAAGCTGATCATTGCGAGCAGCGCCATGAAAAGCAAAGAATGCGTCAATGTTCGATGTTTGATTTTCAAAACATGAAGTAAAGCAGATAAAGGGAAGAGAACTTTGGCCATGGTGGAACCTGGTTTGTCTACATCGGCTAAGGTGCCCGCTAGGCAACCGAGTAAGAGAGAACCTGCGGCATCCCATGTGAAGAAGCTGACGTCGCCATGAATGAGTACGATTTCGGCTGCAATCATCCCAGCGACACTGTGTGTTTTTTGTAGCATAATAAGCGCCTTCCTATCTATGAGATCATATAACTTTATACTATTCGAGTTATACATGGAAATTAAGGGTATCGCAATACAAATGAGATATTGTCGTGTTTCACCTATATAAATGTCGGGATACACCTTATAAAGATGAAAGGGGATGCTCTACAATAAGTCGTAAAGGTACCATATATAAGAAAGTACATCTTACACGATCACCCGTGTATCTAGGAGGAAAACCAATGAGTTTCATTCGTGTTTCAACTTTGCTTTGTGAATACCAAGAGAATCCAATCGGATTGGATACTGCTGGGCCACGCTTTACTTGGCAGCTCGAAACTGATACTAACGCTACCTTGCAATCCGCTTATCAGATTCAGGTGAGCTTGCAATCTAATGATTTTGAACCGGCGAACTTGGTTTGGGATACGACCCGTATCGCTTCAGATCAATCTGTGCTTGTTGCCTATGCAGGACCTGAGCTGCAGCCGCGGACTCGGTATTTTTATCGCGTGAAGGTCTGGAATCAATCTGGTTTGGCTTCCCCGTGGAGTGAAATCGCTTACTGGGAGATGGGGCAGCTTCACATAGCAGATTGGCAAGCGGTATGGATTACACCAGATCCTTCTCGTATAGACCCAGATGCGGAAGAAGTCTACTACCTTCGGAAAACGTTTCAAGTAAGCGGAGCGATTCGTAAAGCGACGATTTATGCGACAAGTCATGGTGTGTATGAGCTGGAGCTCAATGGTTCGCGTGTAGGCGATTGGGAGTTGACGCCGGGCTGGACCAGCTACAAGCATCGTCTGCAGGTTCAGAGTTACGATGTAACAAGCAGCCTGATCTCAGGAACGGAACACACAATTGGCGCTGCGTTAGCGAATGGGTGGTTCAAAGGCAACCTCGCGTGGAAGCATCAGCGGAATGTTTTTGGAAGCGTACGGGCACTGCTCATGCAAATGCATATCGTATATGAGGATGGTACCGAAGAGACTATCGTCAGCGATTCTTCCTGGCTAGCATCGCTTGGACCAGTCCGTATGTCAGAGTTATATCATGGTGAAATCTACGATGCCGGATTAGAGCTTACAGGATGGAGTCTGCCAAGTTATGATGATCAAGATTGGGTTCCGAGTGTGGCACTCGACTATGGCAAGGAAACATTGGTGATGCAAGAGAATGAACCCTCCCGAATGACGGAACAGTTGCAGCCTGTCGCTGTCATTGAAACCCCGTCAGGGGAGACTGTGCTTGATTTTGGGCAAAATATGGTAGGAAAAGTACAGATGAAATTAAATCTGCCCGCGGGCACACGCATTGAACTGCTGCATGCAGAAGTGCTTGATGCACAAGGGAATTTCTATATTGGCAATTTGAGGTCGGCGAAGCAATCAGTTACCTATGTGTGCAGTGGACGTGGGGAAGAGTCGTATGCACCGCATTTCTCCTTCCAAGGCTTCCGTTATGTCAAAGTTATGGGATGGCCGCAGGATGCTGCATTCGATGCTGCATGTTTTACAGGGCTGGTTATCCACACCGATATGGTAGCGAAGGGAACATTTGAGTGCTCGCACGCACTGCTTAATCAGTTGCAGCGTAATATCGTTTGGGGACAGCGAGGGAATTTCCTCGATGTGCCTACCGACTGTCCGCAACGTGATGAAAGGTTAGGCTGGACCGGCGATGCGCAGGTGTTCATTCGAACAGCAGCTTTCAATTACGATGTGGCACTCTTTTTCAGCAAATGGTTGCGAGATCTGAAAGCGGATCAACGTGAGGATGGAGGCGTACCTTTTGTCATCCCGCATGTACTTTATGAGAAAGATCATTCTTCTGCGGCTTGGGGGGATGCGGCGGTGATTTGTCCATGGACACTCTATCAGGTTTATGGGGATCAACGCGTGCTGGAAGAACAGTATGACAGTATGAAGGGTTGGATCACTTACATTCGTGAGCAAGGTGAGAATGAATACTTGTGGCAAACGGGCTTCCATTTTGGAGACTGGCTCGGATTGGATGCCAAAGAGGGCAGTTACGTTGGGGCAACGCCTAAAGATTTAATCGCAACGTGTTTCTATGCGTATTCGACTTCGCTTTTTGTCAAAACAGCCCAAGTCCTAGGACGGGAAGAGGATGTCGCTGAATACACGGCACTTTATGAGCGTATTGTGGAAGCATTTACAGCGGAGTTTGTGACACCTAGCGGAAGATTAGCGGGACATACACAAACGGCGCATGTGCTTCCGTTGATGTTCGGACTTGTGCAAGGCAGCGTTAGGGAACGCTTAGCAGCAAACCTAGTGGAATATGTCAAAGAACAAAACTACCATCTGACGACGGGCTTTGTCGGCACACCATATCTATGTCATGTACTCTCGGAGAATGGTTATCATGATGTGGCGGTCAAACTTGTGATGCAAGAGGATTATCCTTCCTGGCTGTACACAATTCATAAAGGAGCTACCACGATTTGGGAACACTGGGATGGTATCAAACCGGATGGTACGTTCTGGAGTGATAATATGAACTCCTATAATCACTACGCATACGGTGCAATTGGCGATTGGTTATATCGCAAAGTAGCAGGTTTGGATTCCGATGATGCGCAGCCAGGGTACAAACGCATGAGTTTCCGACCACGGCCAGATTCAGGTCTCACTTATGCCAAAGCATCCCTCATCACGAATTATGGGGAGGTTCGGAGTGAATGGTCCGTTGAAGAATCGGGGGACATTCGTTATACGTTCCAGCTCCCGCCAAACACGAGCGGAGAGGTCATTTTAGCTGGAGCGACTCTTACGGAAGTGACCTGTCATGGTCAAAAGCTAGAGAACATACCAGGCATTCAAAGTGCCCGGGAAGATGAAGGCCATGTAAGGATTGAGCTTGGCTCAGGAATCTATCAATTTCAAGTTCAACGTACAAACTCCTTATCTTTGTCATTCTAAGTTTATCGAGTATAATAAACTTAACGAAGGATCTTAGAGGGAGATTAACAGATGGCTGTCATCAACGCAATGGAAACCGTGGTTAAGCAGTTGTTCGATGAATTCAGGAAGAATTATGAATTGAAGTGTGATTGTTTAACGTGCCAAGATGATATATTGGCAATCGCGCTGAACAAACTTCCACCACGTTATACTTCCAGTGAGAAGGGACATCTATTTGTAAAAGGTGAATTCACGAATCAACAGTTGCGATCTGACGTCATGCGAGAATTAATGGAAGCATCAAGCATTGTTGAACATCATCAGCATCATCGCGAATAAATTAGGCATACGCCGCTGTCTCCGTCCAAACGGAGGTGGCGGCGTTTTTGATTTGGGGAGCGGGTGCGTGATGAGTTCGCGTGATTTTCGCTTGAAGCTGATTTAGTCCGATATTTCCCCACGCATTACTCGCGCACCACCACGTATAGTTCTTACGAACTACCCTGCGCAATCTGTGCCACAAACCTCTTTGTCGCGACTCCCTGAATGCAAACGAAATTACATAATATAGAAAAAAAAGATGTAAGAGATGCAAAAAAAAATGCGCTGTTTTTTCACGCACTTCAAGCTAAGATAGAAGTAAGAATTTCCAAATAAATGAAAATTAGGAGGGGTTCATGTGAAATCAGAGCAATTTAATGGCATTTTTGATTCGGTGTTAACGGATGTTGTACAACAATCTTATGGCAATATATGCTTGCCCTCCGATGAACAAATCCAACAATCGATGAAAAAAATGATGTCGATGCTAGAAGAAAACCCGAATTGGTTGTTGCACAATGAATGATCGCGAAAATTTGAAAGCCATCTCCAATGACACGCTTGTTGATGCCTATATAAATGCAAGTCGAATGAAACTGAGTAAGGAATTTCTCATGTTTTTACTTTTGGAAATTCAAGCTAGGCAGATTAGTTTATTTCGAGAAAACAGTTTAGAAAGCACAAGCTAATGATCACTCACGTGGTGAGTTTAAAAAATGGTATGAATCCTTTACAATGTAACGGACAGGAAATTCCTGACGTTGCGCGGTAGGGGATTTTTTGTTTTCGCTAAAGGGGGGCACTCATGCATATATTTCAGAAGTTGATTCCAACATCGCATTGGTTCCGCAACCAACGCATCCGATATAAAATCATTCTCATTTATTTTCCACTAATTTTCGTGCCCTTGTTTGTGCTGGGCTTTGTTTCGAACCAAGTCTACACGAATGCTATTGTCAAGAAAACGATCAAAAACGTGTCAGACAACTCCTCCCTCATCATTACCCGCATCACAGGTATGTTAACGAACGTAGAGAGCTGCGCAAATATGCTAACGATCAATCTTAACAAGGTCATTGTCGAAGACCCGCAATCCTTAGCTGCACCTGAAACCAGCCTGCAGATGTACACGCAGATCACGAATCAGCTGAGCTTCGCCTTGCTTGTTTTCCCCGATGTGCAGTCTGCAGCCTTCATTGATACGAATAATCACGTCTATGGCTCGAATGTACTCATGGAGCGGAATCGGGAGTGGATACCCGCAAGCCCCATGCTCAAACAAATTGATGCATCGAGCGGGAATAACATTTGGTTTCCCATGCAGCGCAGGGATTATTTAACGAATGGCTCCCAAGAAACGGTGATGACGTTAGGCAAGCGGATTGTAAACATCTATACCGGACAGAAACTGGGCCTACTCGTGCTCAATATCAAGGAGAGCTCCTTATCCGCTATCTATCAGAAAATCGGTTCGATCCAAGATGGCAGCTATTTTATCGTGGATGATGAAGGTGTTGTTACCTCTTCACAGCATCCAGAGGATGTGCTTCAAGAAGTGGCAATTCCTGAGATGAAGCGCTGGATTACATCAAGTAAGCATGCGTCTGAGCCGACTTCTTTTGAATATGAGAAAACACTCGTGGTAAGCTCTGATGTCCCTAGTTTTGGATGGAAATTAATATCGATGGCACCACTAGCTTCATTAACGGCAGATACGCGCAAAATTACGTTACTCATCGTTCTGCTAGGTATTGTCTGTCTCTTCTTCGCCCTTCTTGGCGCAGGAATGCTCTCTCAATTGATCGCCAAGCCTATCATGGGGCTCACGAAATATATGAAGAGGGTCAAAGAAGGCAGCTTAGATATTGAATTCCAAGTAAATTCAGAAGATGAAATCGGGATGCTGTCATCCGGTTTTAATGCGATGATTCGGCGGATTCAAGAGCTTCTGACTAACATTAATTGGGAGCAAAAGAAGAAGCGGGAATACGAGCTCGCCCTTATTCAAGCGCAGATTAAGCCGCATTTCCTCTATAATACGTTGGATGTCATCTATACCTTGTCGGAAATGGGAC
Organism: Paenibacillus qinlingensis; assembly: GCF_013204845.1. Lineage (GTDB taxonomy): Bacteria > Bacillota > Bacilli > Paenibacillales > NBRC-103111 > Paenibacillus_E > Paenibacillus_E qinlingensis. The sequence continues at coordinate 632,973 of NZ_JABMKY010000001.1, read as the reverse complement.
GAACCCGCGATGTGCAGCGGACAACGAAAGCACTAGCCGATTTCTATCGCGCTGCGCTCAGTAAAGGCCGCGAAACCATCACGATTGAAGAAGAAATTCGCAACGTGAAAGACTATTTAGCCATTCAACGTATCCGATATTCCGATGTGTTTACTTATGAATTTGATATTCATAACGATGTGCTCCAAGGTCAAATACCGAAACTGACCATACAGCCGCTAATCGAAAACGCCATATATCACGGGCTCAAAACGAAAGGAAGTCTTGGACTTCTCAGGGTAACAGGCGAAATTGTTGATGCCAAAATAAAAATCATTGTCGCCGATGATGGTGTGGGTATGGATACAGAGCGGCTCGAGGCGATCGTGAAAAAGACCGATTCTCCGCAAGAGGCCGTGGGATATGGCTTCAAGAATGTGAACGACCGTATCCAATTGTACTATGGAGATGAATATGGCTTACAAATTACAAGTGAACAAGGACAAGGCACGGAAGTTACACTATGGTTGCCTTTTCAGCGTGATGAGGAGTAGATAAGCATGCAAAAAATATTAATCGTCGATGATGAATCGATTTTCCGAGAATATTTGCGTTCAGCGTTAGACTGGGAGGCTTATGGCTTTGAACTTTGCGCCGAAGCGAAGAATGGGATCGAAGCGCTCGAGCAAGTTCACTTACATCAGCCTGATATAGCGCTTGTAGATATAACCATGCCTTTTATGGATGGGTTGACCCTTACGGAACAATTAAAGGAGCGATATCCGGCTACGAGTGTGGTTCTCATCACAGGACATAATGAATTTGATTATGCGCGAAAAGCGTTAAAACTTGGCGTCGAGGATTATATCCTCAAGCCGTTCTCCAAGGATGAACTCATCTTGACGCTGCTTAAGCTGCAGAAGGAGCATGAGAAAGCAAGGGAAGAGAGATCCACCCTCAAGGAAAATCAGCAATTGATGAAGGAAAGTTACTTGAATCACTTGCTTAGCAGCGAATATCATCATTCGCCTGAGGAAACGACCCACAAACTCCAACAACTCGGGGAGTCATTCGGCTCCTCCTTGTTCGTCGTTGCTTGTATTGAGATCGATCAACTAGATGTCAAATGGAATCAAGTGAGCGAACGCTTACTGTGGAAATATGCCGTTACGAACATTTTGAACGAAGCGCTAGAGGAGACCGGGCATCACCTTATCTTCAACGGGCCAGAAGGACGGATTATTTGTCTAGTTGAGCACCAAGGTGGGAAGGATCTCGAGGTTCCTGCGTTAGAAGGATATGAGAAGCTCATTTTTCTGATCAAAAAATACCTAAAATTCACGATCACCATTGGTGTCGGTCGCAGTCAATCTGGATACGGCGGCATTCGAACCTCGTACCTAGAAGCGTTAGAAGCCTTACAAAACAAATTCGTATTAGGAAACGACCGTGTGATTGCCTATGGCACCAGTGTACTAAATACTGGCAAACAGGCACTCTACCCAACGGAAGTCAACGAGGAGCTGCTCGTGCTCTTGCGCATGCATAATACGGAGAAAGTAGAAGATAAGCTGGAAGAAGTTTTCCAATCGATTCGTGAGCAACGACTATCTTTGGAGTATACCTATGTGATTTCCATGGGACTCATTTCTGTCTGTTTGTCCTACGTTACGGAGATGGGGCATCCCATCGAGGACTGCTTTGGCGAAGCTTTTTACCCTTACAGTGAAATCAAGCGGTTGGGTTCGATCGAAAGCACATCGACATGGATTAAGGAACTTTTTGCTAAGGCGATTCAATATACCAATAAGCACAAGAAGACGAGATCCTCGAAAATTGCCCAATCAGCCAAAGAGTACATCGAGGGGCAATACATGGATTCGGAGCTTCAATTGGATCAGATTGCTCAGCAGGTGTTTATTAACCCAAGTTATCTGCGGGCGCTGTTTAAAAAGGAAATCGGGATGACCGTAACGGATTACGTGACGCATGTGCGGATGCATAAAGCGAAGGAATTACTAGGCAAAGGCAACATTCGTTTGGCAGATATCGCGGAGCAGATTGGGGTCAATGATCCTAGTTATTTTAGCAAAAGCTTCAAGAAATTCTTCGGTTATTCGCCTAGTGAGTATGAGAATAATCGCTTATAACAACTGCACGCGAATGTGCGGATTTTACAAGAAGCCCTCAGTTATTCCATTATCACTGTGGGTTTTTGCCTCTATACTGAGGATGTAAAGAGGAGAAACGCACAAGAATTATTGGGAGGTCTACACATGAAAAAGATGGCAGTTACTCTCGTAAGCTTACTCGCGGCGACTAGCCTAGCAGCTTGCGGTTCCACAGAAAAACCGAAAGAAACAACCAGCGCAGCACCAGCAGCAACAGCTGCAGCAACGACAGCACCGGCTAAGGCAGATGCGAAACCAGTAAAACTTAGAATTTATGCGCAATATGCAGATGAAGATACGAAAACACCTTATGACTATGCCGTAGCTGAGTTGAAAAAGGAAATGCCGAATGTCGAGCTAGAGCTAGATATCCAAGCACAAGATGATGGACAGAAGTTAAAGACGTACGCAGCGACGGGGAATCTTCCGGACATTTTCCAAGCAGGTCTAGACATTATCGACACGTTCAAAAAGTCCAATAACATCCTGATGTTGGATGAATATGTAACGAAATTTGGCTTCAAGGACAAAATGCAGCCGAGCGCAATGAACACACTTGTAACCGATGATGGCCACACATACGCATTCCCGTATGCAGGCAATGAAGTAGCCTTGTTGTACTACAACAAAGATTTGTTCCAACAAAACGGCGTGAAAGTACCAACAACGTATGATGAAATGATGACAGCTGTTAAAACGTTCAACGCAAAAGGTGTTACACCGCTTTCCATTTTTGCTAAAGAGAAATGGCCTTGCGTAGCGCTCTATGACATGTTTGTAACACGTGCTGATGCAGGTGGTATTAATAAGTTGGATAAAGGTACGGCGAAAGCAGAAGACGCGGCGTACAAAACAGCTGCTGATAAAATTATTGAGCTTGTGAAAGCAGGCATGCTGCCTAAAGGCGCAACAAACTTAAACTATGATCAAGCCGCGGCACTTTACCATGAAGGTAAAGCAGCGATGTTCATCAACGGTCAATGGGAAATTGAAGCAGCAACCAAAGCACTTGGCGACAAGGCCGGCTACATGTACTTGCCAGCGGCGGATAGCGCAGCCTATGAAAAAGGTAAAACAGCATTCAGTGGCAGCGGTGGTCCAGGTGGATATGCTGTATCCGCAAACACGAAGGATAAAGAGCTAGCTGCGAAAGTTGCCTCATTCATCTCCTTGAAGTATGCCGAGTACAAGTATACGAACCGCAGTAACCCGATCGTAGCAACAAAGGTAGACAAACCGATTGTGAAGCAGTTCCCTCCAATGATGGATCAGCTATCCAAGGATATTCCGAAAATCACAAGCACAACCGCTTTCTCATGGGGCTTGTCCAATCCGAAGTTCAAAGCAGCACTTGAAGATGCTACACAAAACCTAATGACTGGTAACTACACGTCCGATCAATTCGTGAAAGATCTGAATAAAGCAGCAGTTACAGCGAAATAATTGTGATTCTATGACATGGAAGACTCACCGTGGAACGTCTAGTCCTATGGTGAGTCTTCTACTCTACAAGGGAAGTGATGACATGCGCAAATTCATGGGAAATAAAGTAGCGATTATGCTGTTCACGCTGCCGGCTCTCCTTTTGTATACAGTGATCGTGTTTTATCCGATTTTGCAAACCTTTTACCGCAGTACTTTCGAATGGGATGGCTTGAGTGAAGGCACGTTTATTTTTCTAGATAACTACACGCGATTGTTTCAAGATAGTATTTTCTATACGTCCCTCTATAACGGACTTGTGTTTGCAGGCATCCTAGCCATTGTGCAAATTGGGATCGGGTCTGTGCTCGCTTTTGCCGTAGCAGAGGGCTTCAAAGGGAGTAAGCTTCTACGCATTTCCTACTTCATTCCGGTTGTACTTTCAATAACCGTCGTCTGTCAGCTCTGGTTGGCGATGTATAACAGTGAGTATGGGTTGATCAACAAAGTGTTTGAAGCGCTCGGCATCTCCTATCGTCAAGACTGGCTGACGAACAGCAAAACAGCAATTTTCGCGATTGCCTTCGTAAATGCATGGCAGTACATGGGCTATCAGTTCGCTCTGCTTCTTGCGGCTGTGAAGTCTGTACCTGAACAGTACTTAGAGGCTGCCCGTATCGACGGCGCTTCCAAATTCAAAGCACATATGAAAATTACGATTCCGATGCTGGCTGAGACGTACAAATTTTGCCTAGTCCTCGCGATTACCGGTGGGTTGAATGCATTTGCTAACATGTTTATCATGACAGGCGGCGGGCCAGGTAACTCCACTTACACGTTGACGTACCTGATGTACCGTTCTGCTTTCCGTGTTGGTGAATTCGGTTATGGCAGTGCGGCAGCAGCGTTCCTTGTCATTGAATGTTTAATTGTAACGTTAGCGATTAACAAACTTATTGCACGTGAACGTATTACCTTTTAAAGGAGGATGTTTAAGATGAACGGCTTACTCAAATTACGCAAAAAAAATCCGCTCCTTGGCATCCTTTTATGGGTGTATGCGGGGTTGTCGGTGTATCCGTTATTGTGGATGATTTTCTATTCATTGAAAAATAACAACGAGATTTTCGTTACGAATCCATTCGGGATTCCAACGCATTTTCGCTTCGAAAATTATGTAGATGCTTGGTCCAAATTCAATGTCCCGCAGTACTTTAGCAACAGTTTGCTTGTGGCAGCTTGCACCGTTGTAGGGACGATTATCCTCTCCGTGACATTTTCTTATGCAGTAGCTCGCATGCAATGGCGTTTCAAGGAAGTGGCAAGAATCTATGTGGTCATCGGGATGTTCATTCCCGTACAAGTTATTATGATCCCATTGGCTATTCTTGTTCGGGATTTTCACTTAGCTAACACGTATGGTGCACTCATTGTTCCTTATATTGCTTTCAATATTTCGTTCTCCAGCATGGTGTTCTATGGCTTCTTCCGTTCCATTCCTGTGGAACTAGAAGAATCCGCGTGTATGGATGGTGCCAGCATTTATCGAACGTTTTATACGATTATTTTACCCATTATAAAACCGGCAATGGCGACAATGGTCATTTTCGTTTTCTTATCCTCTTGGAATGAATTCACGATGGCACTCATTTTAATTACCAAAGAATCGCTGAAAACCTTACCGCTCGGATTACTCTTCTTCCAAGGTCAGTTTACGACAAACTGGGGTGCAATGGGGGCGGCGATGACAATTGCCAGCTTGCCAACGGTGCTCGTTTATATCCTCTTTAGTGAACAAGTTGAGAAGGCGATGACCGTAGGGTCTGCTGTGAAAGGCTAATATGGTTAAAAAGCTTGCATTCATGGGACGGTGGCATATGGCTACCGTCTTATATGTCTCTTTCGTTGTGTTCATTCTTTTGCCTATTTTCATCGTAACTTGGTTCTCTGTACGGTCTTTCAATCATGTCTTATTCGATAACGTCACGACACGGGCGATGCAAACGTTAGAACAAGTTTCGTATACAGTTGACAAGGAAACGAGCAGGATGATCAATACCATTGCGACAATAGCCAATGATGATAAGCTGTTTGCTACCGCAACAATCATTCATAAACAAGCCAATCAGAATCAACAAGCGAGCCATGAAGCGAGTATAGAGTTGGATCACCAGTTAAGTAACTATTTTCATTACACATCAGAGATCATTTCGGCGGTATTCTTTTACCGTGACGGTGGCACGTATGCGTATAAACAAAGCTTGGGCTTACAAGAAGACGAGCTTCGGCATGCACATTGGTACCAACAAACGTTAGACAAGGTTAATAAAGTTCAGATATTTGGTGCGGAGGATAACCTACGTCCTGGGACCAGTGGACATATGGAGATTACGGCGTCGATTTCGCCGAAATTTCCTGATTCTTTTAATGGTGTTGAAAACGTTTACTTTATTTTTCGAGGCAGTGTGCTTCAGCAATTGCTTCGAACGCAGGTATCGGAGTCAGGATATTTCTTGGTTATTTCACCGAATGGCAGCATCATTTCGAGCTCTTCTGATGAGTTGATCATGAATCAAACGTCGAGTCATCCTTTACTGAAGCAAGCGATGAGTGAGCAGACCGGGAACTATGTGCAAAGTGAGGCAGGTAAACAGTCTTTCGTTAGTTATCTGACTTCTGAGCAAACGGGATGGAAATACATTCATGTGATGCCTTATGATCAAATGCTGGCTAGCGTTAAACAAGTTTATAATCGCACGATGCTTGTCTCGACCGTTGCGTTAATTGTCTTTTTATTGGCATCCTGGTTCTGGGTACGAAGTATGGCGAAGCCCATTCTAACCCTGGTTAGGCAGATGAGCCGCGTGAAGATGGGGAACTTTCAAGTGCAATTGGAAGCCTCAGGTCCGATAGAAATCTATGTGTTAGGTCATAGTTTTAACGAAATGACGCTACGCATTCAGGAGCTCATTAAGGAGCGGGAAATCAAAGAAGATGAGCGTTTGAACGCGGAGATGAGTGCCTTGCAATCGCAAATCGGACCTCATTTTCTAGTGAACACGTTAAATGCCATTAAAATCATGGCGCTCATGGCGAAAGCACCGCACATTCAGAAAATGACTGAATCACTGATGCATCTTGTTTCATCGGCTTTTAATCGCGGTGGCAGTTACACGACTGTTCGGGAAGAGTTGCAGCTGCTGGATGATTATTTCGCCATCATGCGAATTCGATATGGAGATCGGTTTGAGGTTCATACCGAAGTGGAGGATGAGATCTGCCAATCAATGATGTTAAAGCTTTTGTTACAACCGCTAGTCGAAAATAGTATTGTTCATGGCTTTCATGGCTTAGATCGCAAGGGGCTTATCCAGATTCGCGGATATAAGATTGGAGACCGTCACTTCGGAATTACGATTCGGGACAATGGGAACGGTTTCGAGATGGAGAAGGAGTTACCATCGAGTAAGCAAAGGGGAGATTCCTTCAATGGGATTGGCCTTACGAATGTACGAAGTCGTATTGAGCTTCAATATGGACCCGAAGGCAGGCTCATGGTGAGAAGTGAACAGGGAATTGGCACGCAAATGGAACTTGTTCTCCCGCTCCTTGCAGATTGTCCGACTGGTACGACAATGGAAAAGGAGGCATTGATCGATGTATAGGGTGATGCTTGTCGACGATGAACCGCTAGTACGGCTTGCTCTACGTGAACTGATTGACTGGGACACATACCAGTGTGAAATTATCGCTGAGGCTTCTGATGGTGAAGAGGCGTTGAGAACGCTCCAGAGGCAGGAAGACGTTGATTTGATTATGATGGATATTCAAATGCCTAAGATGGACGGTATCACCTGTTTGGAGCGGCTAGGTGAAATTAGGATGGAGCGGAATCCCGTCGTAATCGTCCTCAGCGCATACTCAGAATATGACTATGTGCGTCAAGCGTTCCTGTTGGGAGCTGTGGATTACATCGTGAAGTCACATATGGAACCGGAACCCATGAATGCTGTCGTGGCGAAAGCCATGGATATGTTAAAAGATCGAATGCAGCAAGCTGAGCAAGAGGAGCGCGAGCAACGAGCACTTCAAATGAAAGCACGGGAGGTTACACTTACCGAGCACCTGCGAGGAGGCCGATTGACTTCTGAAGCTCCGGTGAGTCCAAATGATAGCGGTGAACAAATTATCGGCTGTATACAAGTCTCAACCTCGGATGAGAGTGCAACTTTCACCATTCATATGATTCGACAAGTGATGGAGGGGTATTTCTCCGAGGTTACCATTCTCCCTATGAGTGCGAAGGAATATGTGCTTATGTTATTTTTCGGACAGGAAGCAAGTCAAGGTCGTCATAGCATCAGGCATCGCATCGCAGAAGGAATGGATCAACTTGTGAGTCATTTCAAACAGTACGTGAATCAATCCGTCTCGATCGGAATTTCTGATTTCATACAACATCGGCAGGAATGGCGATCAGCTTACGAGCAAGCTCGGGAGCTTGCTGAACTGCGCTTTTTTACACAAGAAGGTAGAGTATTCTTCCCAGAGCATGCCAGGATGAACCGTTCTCAGCTGCAATCCAGTGGTTCAGAGGTCTGGGATCGCAAAGTACTGCTGCGCTGTCTGGAACTGGGCCAACCGTGGCAAGGAGAATTAGACAATGGGTTTGCTTACTGGCAATCCCAACACGCTAAGCCATTGAAAGATATTCAAAAAATGTATCAAGGTTTCCTATGGGAATTAGGGGGGCTGCTTCATGCCCGTGGATTGGATTGGAAGGACGTAACTGAACTGAATACACAACCCTATGAAGCATTGCTGCATATGACGAGAATGACAGATGTTCACCTCTGGCTAGAGAAGTTGGTCTCTCATGCAGCCGCTCAATTAGACCCTCGTCGAATAGCCAGTAGGCAGTCTCCGCGACTGATCGACAAAGCGAAGGCTTATATCAATACGCACTATCATGAACCATTTTCGTTGAGTGATGTTAGTGAGTGGGTAGGCGTCAGTGAGTGCCATCTAAGTAAACAATTCACGAAGGAAACGGGTGAGAATTTCATCGCTTATGTGACCCATGTTCGGATAGAGAAAGCCATCCAATTGATGTGGGGCGGCATGAAGTTGTTCGAAATCGCCGAGAAGGTGGGCTACCCGAATCAGGGGCATTTCAGTCGCATTTTCAAGAAAGTGACCGGTCAGACACCTCAACAGTATCGTGAGTCAAGCCGATTGGGGTAAAGCACAAGAATTGCACAAGTAAGCACAAGAATCGTCATGTCCTTCGTGCTTCAACACTCTTAGAATAAGGGTTGTAAGCGCAAACATAAGAGGTCATGGAGGGGTTATTGGAATGAGAAAAAAATGGGCAGGATCACTATTAGCAAGCGTGTTGACGATGTCAGTTGTACTAAGCGGGTGCGGATCATCCGAGAGCAGTTCAACGCCAGCGCCAGCCGGGACAGATAAACCAAAGCAAGAGGCTGCTGCCGGCAGTAAAGTGACCATCAAGATGGCAATGTGGGACGTAAACGCATCTTTTATTGATTTTTTGACAGCTAAGGTAAAAGAGTACTCCAAGGTTGACCCTAATGTGAATGTGGAAGTGGAAGCTTTCAAAAATGATGGCGATTACTTGAAAGCGATGAAGGTCCGTCTCTCTGCAAATGAAATGCCGGATTTCTTTGAATTGAAACCGAACTTTATCAATGATTTCAAAACCGAGCTGCTTCCGCTCGACGATCTGAGCACGACGGCTAAGAATAAATACGCGAAAAAGTATGCTGTGGACGGCAAAGTCTTAGCGATGCCAACCGTTCAATTCCCTGAGATGGTCTACTATCATCCGAGTATTTTTAAAGAACTGGGACTTGCTGTACCAACGACTTGGCCGCAATTCCTGGATGTTCTGAACAAAATCAAAGACAACAAAAAATACATCCCATATGCGATGGGTGGCAAAGATGCTTGGCCGGATTATCCCTTCAATGAGTTCATGCACCACATCACCTCAGGGGATGAGAATTACTTAAGCAACCTTGCGACTGCGGCTCATCCGTTTGCAGAAGGCACACCGTTCTACAAAGCTTATAGCAAGATTGAAGCCTTGTACGGGGCAAAAGTCATGGGTCCAGATCCACTGGGCGTAAGCTGGGATCAAGCAACAGGCCTGTTTGAGAGTAAGAAAGCGGCAGTTGTAGCTGCGGGCCTGTGGTATTTGGATACATATATGTCCAAGGTAGGCAATGCTGATGATTTGGCTGCGTTCCCGTTGCCTGTTCGTGACAGTGAATCCGAGCCGCTTACCGTGATGACGTTCACAGATCACTTCTACGCGATTAATAAAAACAGCAAAAACACTGAAGCTGTGAAAAAGTTCATGGACTGGTTCTATAGCCCTGCTGTTCATCAGCAGTATGTAGATAAAGTGAAACTAGGCGCAGTTATTGATGGTGTGACAGCTAATGTGCCGTTTCTAAATGATTTCTACAAAAATAACAAAATCACCCCGTTCTTGTATGTGCCAGGCAACCAGAAGTACACAGATCTAATCAATGCAACGCAATTGGACTGGAAGACTGTCGGTCAAGATATGATTTCAGGCAAAAAGCTAAGTGATATTTCCAAGCAATTGGATGATAAATGGATCAAAGCGCGCGACGCAAAGAAATAAGATCGTAGAGAGATGGAAGGGCAGAAGGGAATGCGGTCGTTATGAGGTGACCGTGTTTCCTCTACCCATGCCTTGGAGGTGAAACCTACATGAGTTATAACATGCAAAAAAAGTTGATTATCGTCCTTTTTCTAGCCGTGCCCGTATTTCTACTCTTGTTGCTGTTGATGTATCCGACTTTAAAGCTCGTACAGCTTAGCTTGACGGACTGGAATGGGATCAGCAGAACGTTTAACTATGTGGGCCTAGATAATTATGTGCAAGCCTTTCATATGCCAGAGATTTGGAAATCACTCTATCATAATTGGCAGTATTTCCTCATTCATGCCTTGATTCTTCCACTCGAAATCATGATAGCTGTAAGCTTGAACGCCAAAATGAGAGCGAATGCCTTCTTCCGCTCCATCGTGTTTCTACCCTATGTGATTAATGGGGTCGCAGTGGCGTATGTGTTCAGCTATTTATATAACCCGATTAATGGTCCTCTTAATTTATTTCTAGATACCGTAGGCTTGGATTCATGGATTCAACGCTGGTTAAGTGATCCTGCGGTCGTCAACTACTCATTGATTTTCGTATCTTTATGGCGCTATTGCGGTTTGCACGTTATTTTATTTCTTGCTGGCTTGCAGTCGATTCCAGAGGATTTATACGAAGCAGCACGCATGGATGGCGCAAGTCCGTTAAGACAGTTGTGGCATATCACGATACCTGGTATGAGTCGGGTTATTGAGATCGTGTTATTCCTGAACGTGCGTGGTGCCTTACAAGTGTTCGACATTCCGTTCCTGATGACCCAAGGCGGTCCTGCGAATGCCAGTTCGACATTTACCTTGTACACGGTGGATACCGCCTTTAAATTCAATAATTACGGCTTAGCTTCGACGATGGCTATTCTGCTTATGGTCATGATTATCGTGTTCAGTTATGTGCAAAAGAAAATTTTTCAAGCTGCAAGAGGCGGTGAAGCATGACAATCAGCTCGAGATTAAAGCCGCTGTATTACCTCGTATTTGCGTGTATCACGGTTATCGTGCTCATTCCCTTGTTCCTGGTACTATTTGCCTCTCTGAAGCCTGCTGCAGAGCTTGCTGCCTCATCTCCGATAGCTATTCCGGACAGCTTTTACCTGGGAAATTTGAAAACAGCGTTTATTAAAGGAGATATTCTGACAGGGTTTAAAAATACGTTTATTCTCATCGTTGTGAGCGTCGTGTTAAATATGATTTTGGGCACCATGACAGCCTATATTTTAAATCGATTCGATTTCCGGTTGAAAAAACTGATTTTCGCGCTGTTCACGGTCGCGATGGTCGTTCCCTTTTACACCACAGAGGTGGCTAGGTTTCAAATTATTAAAGCGCTGGGCTTGTACAACACGTTGTACGCACCAACCTTAATTTATGCGGGGACGGATCTCCTGCAAATCTTCATCTATCTGCAATTCATGGAGAAAATCTCCAACCAGCTGGATGAAAGTGCCATGATGGACGGTGCCTCATACTTCCGCATTTTCCGCTCGATTATATTTCCGCTTATGGTTCCTGCAACCGCAACGTTGGCGATTATTAAAACAGTGGAGATCATGAATGACATGTATATTCCATTCTTATATATGCCTGCGAAGAAGCTGCACACGCTGTCTACGGCCCTCATGTCTTTCGTAGGGGAGCGCGCTTCCTATTGGAATGAGCTTGCCGCAGCGATCCTGATTATCATGCTTCCGACTGTGCTCATTTACCTATTTTTCCAGCGATACGTATTCGCAGGTCTCATGGACGGAGCTGTGAAAGGATAATACGTTCCTCATCAGCCGTGGGGGAGGTAGGCACTTTAGATACAGAGTTAGTCTATTTCGTGTACTAATTCGGAGCTATTTGTGTCTTCCAACCCGGATTGAAGAGAAATGACCCCATTTTGGGGTCATTTTTTGCATGAAAAGTGCTCATTTAACCATATATCAATTCCGCTTATAAGTCTCATAAGATGATTCTAATTGACCTACGGTGCGCACTATGATAGTTTTCAATGGAGAGTAAAAATAGTGCGAAAAATAGCAAAGCTTATCAATACATGCTGATGAGGTGGATTTTGTTGGAACTTCAAGTCTTAAACAGTCCTTTTAACCAAGAGCAAGTTGAATTGCTCAATCGCGTCCTACCAACGTTAACGGATACTCAACGTATTTGGCTGAGTGGATATTTAACTGCTCAACAAGGTTCGACAACTTCTGCGACAGCTCCTGTTGCTTCCGTACCTACGGCTGCAGCTAGTCAACCTGTCATTTCCAAAGAAGTAACCGTACTATTCGGATCCCAAACAGGTAATTCTCATGGTTTAGCTAAGAAGCTGGCGAAGAAGCTAGAAGAGCAATCGTTCCAAGTAACGCTTTCCTCAATGAGTGACTTCAAACCGAATAATTTGAAAAAGGTCCAAAACCTTCTTATGATCGTTAGTACACATGGCGAAGGCGATCCACCGGATAATGCGATCTCATTCTACGAATTCCTTCATAGTAAAAGAGCACCTCAATTAGAAGAACTTCGTTATTCCGTTCTTTCCTTGGGTGATACGTCGTATGAATTCTTCTGTCAAACAGGTAAAGATTTTGATAAGCGTTTGCAGGAGCTTGGTGCCAAGTCATTAACTGATCGTGTTGATTGCGATGTTGACTTTGATGAGCCGGCTGCGGCTTGGGTTTCTGGTGTACTGGGTGCTCTAACCGCTTCATCAGCTAGTGCTGTAGTTAGTGGTTCAACTGCTGCGGCAGGAAGTTCCCCTTCCACGGAGTCGGAATACTCCAGAACGAACCCGTTCCAAGCGGAAGTGCTTGAGAACTTGAACTTGAATGGCCGCGGCTCCGATCGTGAAACGCGCCATGTGGAAATCTCTTTAGAAGGTTCCAACTTGCAATATGAACCAGGTGATAGCTTAGGGGTATTCCCTGAGAATCATCCGCGTCTTGTTAATGAACTGATTCAAGCGATGGACTGGAATGCTAGCACGCCAGTTGCTGTTAACAAAAATGGGGAAGAGCGTCCATTACAAGAAGCGCTTACCCGTAACTTCGAAATTACTGTACTGACGAAACCTTTGCTGGAGCAAGTGGCAAAGCTGACGTCAAATGAGAAGCTCCAAGCGCTTGTTGCCCCGGGCAATGAAGCTGAGCTGAAATCGTACATCGCTGGCCGCGATTTATTAGATTTAGTGCAAGACTTCTCCTTACAAGGTGTGTCTGCTAGTCAATTCGTAGCCGTGCTTCGTAAATTGCCTGCTCGTTTGTATTCGATTGCAAGTTCATCCAAAGCTTCACCGGATGAAGTGCACATCACCGTGCGTTCGGTTCGCTATGAGGCGAATGGACGTAATCGTTATGGTGTTTGTTCCGTTCACTTGGCTGAGCGCGCACTATCAGGTGCAGCATTGCCGGTATACATTCAGAGCAACCCGAACTTCAAATTGCCTGAGAGCCCAGAAACGCCAATTATCATGATTGGACCAGGTACTGGCGTAGCGCCATTCCGATCTTTCCTTGCAGAGAGAGAAGAGACGGGTGCAGACGGTAAAACATGGTTATTCTACGGGGATCAACACTTCGCTACAGACTTCTTGTATCAAGTTGAATGGCAGCGTTGGTTGAAAGATGGTGTTCTAACCAAACTAGACGTAGCCTTCTCCCGTGATACGGATCAAAAGGTATACGTTCAGAACCGCATGCTAGAGAAAAGCCGCGAGCTTTATCAATGGCTGCAAGAAGGCGCTGTTGTCTATATTTGCGGTGACGAGAAGAAAATGGCACACGATGTGAATGCTGCGCTGCTCACGATTATTGAGCAAGAGGGCGGATTAAATAACGAAGAAGCCGTGCAATATTTGGCTAACATGCAACAGCAAAAACGTTATCAACGGGATGTTTATTAAAACGGGATCCCCGCGATCGCGAGAGGAGAAAGCTCAAGATGTCAGAAAATAATTTACTATCGAAGAATAGTGCGCCGCATAGTGATGTTGAACAAATTAAAATCCGCAGTAATTATTTGCGCGGAAGTCTAGAAGAAACACTAGAAAATCGCATCACAGGTTCCATCCCCGAGGATGACAACCGTTTGATGAAATTCCACGGCAGCTACATGCAAGACGATCGTGACTTGCGTAACGAACGTGCGAAGCAGAAGCTTGAGCCTGCCTACCAATTCATGCTGCGCGTCCGTGCTGCTGGTGGTATCGTAACGGCTGACCAATGGTTGATGATGGATCGTGTTGCACAGAAGTACGCGAACGGGACGATTCGTCTTACGACGCGTCAATCATTTCAATTGCACGGTGTGATCAAATGGAACATGAAGAAAACGATTCAAGAAGTTAACGCATCCATGCTAAGTACGCTTGCTGCATGCGGTGACGTGAATCGTAACGTTATGTGTAACCCCAATCCGTATCAATCCGAAATTCATGGCGAGGTATATGAGTGGGCGAATCGCATCTCGAACCACTTGGACCCGCGTACGAGAGCGTATCATGAGATTTGGTTAGACGGCGAGAAAATCGTGGATAGCCGCGAAGGCGAAGAGCAAGAGCCGATTTACGGTCACGTGTATTTGCCGCGTAAGTTCAAAATCGGAATCGCCGTTCCACCTTCCAACGATGTAGACGTCTACTCGCAGGATCTTGGCTACATCGCGGTTATTGAAGAAGGACGTCTGGTGGGCTTTAACGTATCCGTCGGTGGCGGTATGGGGATGTCCCATGGTGATGTCAAAACGTATCCGCAAGTTGGGCAAGTGATCGGCTTCATTAAGCCAGAGCAGGCTGTTGATCTAGCGGAGAAAACAGTTATGATCCAACGCGATTACGGAGATCGTTCCGTTCGTAAACATGCTCGTTTCAAGTACACAATCGACGATCGCGGTATTGAGTGGTTCGTGAATGAACTGCAAACTCGCCTAGGTTGGAACCTTGAGCCAGCTCGTGCCTTCCATTTCGAATCCAATGGCGATCGTTACGGTTGGGTAAAAGGAAGCAATAACAAATGGCACTTCACGATGTTCATTCAAAACGGTCGCGTGATGGATGATGGTGACTACCGCCTGATGACAGGTCTTCGTGAAATTGCAAAGATTCACACGGGTGATTTCCGCCTAACGTCGAACCAAAACTTGATTATCGGCAGCGTAAGCGCTCAGAAAAAGAAGAAAATCGAAGAACTAATCAAAGATCACGGCATTACGGATGGTCTCCACTATTCCGCATTGCGTAGAAACTCGATGGCGTGTGTTGCGTTCCCAACTTGCGGACTTGCCATGGCGGAATCGGAACGTTATCTACCGTCTTTGATTACGAAAGTCGAGTCCATTCTTGAAGGTGTAGGCCTACGTGAGCAGGAAATTACGATTCGGATGACAGGTTGCCCGAATGGTTGCGCACGACCTATGCTAGCTGAACTCGCGTTTATCGGTAAAGCGGCAGGCAAGTACAACATGTACCTTGGTGGCGGATTCGCAGGAAACCGCTTGAATAAATTGTACAAAGAAAACATCGGTGAATCCGAGATTCTGGATTCCTTGCAAACGATCATCCCTCATTATGCCAAAGAGCGTCAAAGTGATGAACACTTCGGTGACTTCGTTATCCGCGCTGGCTATGTGAAAGAAGTTCGTTCGGGTCAAGATTTCCACGCTTAAAAATGGAAAGAGCAGTTCGAGTCGTACGCGACTTGAACTGCTTTTTTTTCACCACATATGAATTGATAAGTTCCCGCTACTCGGAAGAACACATTCGTATTGGCAATGAAAACTAACTTTAAACCGCGGTCGTTCATCCTCGAGGTGCTTCGATAGAAGTTTCCTCATGCCGCGCTGAGTGTGTTTCGTGACGAGGTAGCTGCTACATGCTTAGTTTGTGTGTAATGAGCGATTTTGGTGGGGGACGTGTTTTGGAGTAGCTCGATAGATTGGTTTGTGGACAGTTCAGAAACTAACACCATATCTTTGTCGGCTATCTAATGTGAAATAGATGGAAATATCCATCTATTTAGTTCGTAATTTCTTCGAAAAGGAAAATAACTGGAAAAACTCCAGCTGTTTTCGGTCATTTCTTGCGAAATCTGCAGAAACCCGATAATTAGCTGGAGTTTTTCCGTCTAAATGTTACATGAGGCTGATTTACTCTGAATTAGCTGTATGTTTTCCAGTTAATGACGGCCAAATGCTACGAAACCGGCTCACGCCTGTGACCTGTCAGCACGCTCGCTTAACTTATCTCGCATTTGTGCTGTACAGCACTCTCAACTATGCATACCTTCATTATCTCCTCATTGTGCCCCCTTGCTCACCCAAAACGTTACATTATCCCCGACCAAGCCATTCGTTCCAGCTTTTGGATCTTGTTTCGTGACTGTACCTTTAGCAAGCGTGCTTGTTTCGATGAAAAAGTTGTAATGGAGTCCAGCTGCTAGTGCCATTTGTTCTGCAGCCTCTTGTGTCTGGCCTACAAGATTAGGTACGACGGTGCTCTCGCCCTCTTCTTTCAAGGTCGTTAGTTTAGCGGTGGCAGTGGCGCTGGGACTGGCGGTAGCAATGGGCGTGCTTGTTGGCGTCGGGGAAATAATGACGACAGTTTCTACGACTCGTGGCTCTGGCCACAAATACCAAACAGAGACAACCCCTACCACGAGTGCTGAGACAGCGCCAAGCGCAATTAGTTTAGCCGAACGATTTGAACGGGTATGGCTCTCATATTGTGCAACTGGCAGTACTTCCGTTGATCCCTCAGGAATCGGTTCAGCTTCCATATTGCTTTTGTTGCTAGGGACAGTTGGAGGTAAACTCCGCAGTCCGAATACGAGCGAGGAGAGCGAGGATTGCCCATGACAAATAAATTTGATGAGGCGAATCAAAGCTAATTTCTGCTCTGTCGTCGCGCTTGGAATTGAAGCGCGCTCCAGACTCGTGTGCATAACCTCGAATGTATCGGAGATCGTTTCACTCCCTGTGAGCAGCTGAATCATTAAGCGGCACAGGCCAACGGCTCCCTGTTCTTGAGGTTCATCTACCTCCCAGTAGTTAATGACGGAAAGTTTATTCTGATCGGTTAACCATAAATTATCTGGACGTACGGAAAAGCCTGTAATCTTGTCTTCCATGGCATCCAACAGCGAAACTCCTAAGTCGCTAATGATCGCGACAACGGCGGCATAGGTCCATTTGCGTTTGAACATGGTATGGGCAAACAGCGAACCACTTTTGGCTTGTAAAATAATGGTGACGGCATCCTGAGCGATAGATGTATCCAACATGTGATGAAATCCATCGTGAATAAACGCGGCTTTATCCTGAAGTGAGCTTATGTAATCGACACCAAGTTGATTGTGACGAAGCGCTTTACGATACAGTAATACTTTGCGAGTCAGAAATACATCATCACCATAATGGAGAGTTCCATGAGGGAAAGAGACGATTTGTGTACTTGGCACGTATCGTGTACCTATTCGATCGGGCATGGAATAACCATCCTCTCTGGCGTGTATGATTGGTTTACCCTTTATTATAAAGGATTCGAAGGCAGATAGGAATTTAGGAGTACTCGTTATAAAAAATCACATAATTAAGTGAAAAATTTGTGGAATTTTATCAAAATAGTTCGAATTGCCTGTATTTTGATAGGATTCATTGTAAGATGGGTCCATAAATTAAGTTTCGTGTCAGGATTATTGACGCGAATGGAGGGGTGGATCAGGATGAAAGATAACCGAATGGATAAAAACTTGGCTTCAACGTTATTTAAGCCTGCAATTTACCTTTTGAATAAACTGCGCTACCCGCATAAATTTTTCCTTATAGGTTGTGTGTTCGTGATTCCAATTACGCTGTTAGCTGAACAATTATTAGCTGGGACAACGCAAAATAGGCAAAGAGCTAAACTAGAAATGTCAGGAATATCCACTCAACATGAATTGGGTGAATTGTTGATCCAATTGGATCAATTCGGACAAGGGTTACCTTCCACTGACGGTGTTCAACCATCAGATAAGTTGGATTTAAAGAACATACAACTACAAATTGATCGTACCATGGCGTGGTTGAAAGTGGAAGCGGGTCAAACCGAGACACCGTTGATTGAAGAGAAGCTTGTTTTAGATATCTTGGGCCAATGGCAGTCGATTTCTTCGAGTGTAGCTGGGTTAAGTCAGAAGTACTATGAACTTCAACATGAGCAAATGGAACAACAGGTGATCCAACTCATACATGCCGTTGAGCAGAAAGCGAAGCTGGATTTGGATCCAGATGAAGGCACAAGCGCCCTCATAAACTTTACTGTACATCTTTTTCCTGCATTTTGGAATAATCTTGAGAAAATTGAGCGTAAAGGGATCGAAGTAGCTGCTCGTCGGTCAATCAAAAACCCGGAGGAACAAGAAGAATTAATTCATCTAAGTGGTGAAGGAAAGTCTATTTTAACAGAGATTCAATCGTTTGGGGAACAGTTGAGGAAGTTAAATCCTGACATGGCCTCCTTGAGTCTTGAATTGCATGAAAAGAACGTTTCGTCTGCACTTGCTACAATCGGAGCTTTGGATGAGAAACTGGTCAACACGGGTGTTATTCAAATTACGGCGAATGAATTCGCGGCTACATCACGTTCATCCAAGGAGGCGGCAATAGCTCTGTATACGCACCAGATTAGCTTGTTAATGGAATTACTACAACAACGTGTGGATGCTTATACGAAAAGTTTAGTGATCGACGCACTTATTGTGCTGGGTGTATTGCTTCTAGCGGCATATTTATTTATGGCTTTATATGTATCTGTGAAAAAGGGGATTGACGAGCTTGCTCGAGCTTCACAGCTTCTAGTACAAGGGAATATGACAGTGCGTGTCTTATCTCACTCTAGGGATGAATTCAGCGGCGTAGTGAACGCCTTTAATCTCATCGCAGATAGCTTCACAGGCGTTATTCGCCAGAGTCGACTTGTCGTTCAGCGAGCTTTCGACTCGTCGAAGCAGCTTCAATCGAATGTGATAGAAACCTCCGCTGATTCGAAGGCTATTCAGTCTATCATGACGAATATGGCGCAAGGCTCGGAGGTCTTGATGAAAGGTTCAGAGGAAACCTCATTTGCCATGAATGAAGTGGCTGCCGGGGTACAGCGCATTGCAGAAACATCCTCATTCGTCGCTGAAGCTGCCAACGAAGCTGCGATTGAAGCCAGACAAGGGTTTGAAGATATGAACCTAGCCGTACACCAAATGTCTTCGATTAAATTGAAAGTAACTGAAACGGCAGCAACGATTTCGGAGCTTGTTGATTTATCTACGCAGATTGATCGAATGCTTGACGTGATCACGGATATTTCTGAGCAAACGCGACTGCTCGCATTGAATGCTTCCATTGAAGCGGCAAGAGCGGGTGATCATGGTAGGGGTTTCCAGGTGGTCGCTACGGAGGTAAGGAAGTTAGCTGATCAATCTAGTAATTCTGCGAAGAGCATTGTTCAGTTGATAGCGAAAGTGAAGAGCAGCTCCAAATCCGTCGTAGAGAAAGCACAATTGGAGATTAACGAAGTAGATAAGGGGAGCGTGCTTATCGCAAAGGTGGGCATTGTATTCGAATCCATCTTGCATGCTGTTGATCAGGTGGCGGAGCAAATTCAGGAGGTTTCTGCCGCTTCTGAGCAAATATCCGCGAGTACTCAGCAAGTATCCGCCTCAATGGAGGATAGTGTTCAGATTTCAAGGAAAACCACTTCATACACGCAAGATGTTACTTTGTCACTACAGAAACAAGCAGCCTCGACCCAGGAAGTTGAGCGCTCCTCAACAACATTGAATCACATTTCCGAGGAGCTTCTGCATTCATTAACTCATTTTCAACTTGATTAATACGCATGGCACAAACCTTTCATTGCTGATTACCACAGCTATGAAAGGTTTTATTTTACTAGGATTATTCTATGCGTAAGAGGATCTAAATGATATGATAGAGAAATCATGAATTTTTACAAATTAAACCAAAATGAGGAGGAAGTATGTTGAAAAAGGTCGCAATTTTGGGTGGCGGTGTTGCTGGATTGAGTGCTGCTCATGAGCTGATCGTACGAGGATATGATGTGTCTGTTTACGAGTTTAAGAGTATTCCAGGCGGGAAAGCAAGGAGTATGCCTTATGTAGGTAGTGGTAAAGGTGGACGAAGAGATTTGCCGGGAGAACACGGCTTTCGTTTATTCCCGCGCTTTTATCGACATGTCATTGATACGTTGAAACGAATTCCTTATGAAAATAAAACCGTTTACGATAACTTAATGGAAGTAACGCGATTAGATATCGCTACCAATACAGCTCCACTGCAGCCTCTCCCTGCCAAAATTGTAGTCAACAAAGATAATATTGTATTAGCGAAGGAACTGATAAGTCATAAGCTGGGTCTTACGAAAGAAGATTTAGAGCAATATGGCCGAAAGCTTTGGCAAGTCATGACGAGCTGTGAAGAGCGTATTCGCGAGGAGTATGAAACAATCGATTGGTGGGATTTCATAGAAGCGGAGAAGCAGTCTCTTGCTTTCCAGCGTATATTTGCAGGTTTCACCAAGACGTTGGTTGCCTGCCAATCCAAAGTGGCAAGTACGCAAACTGTAGGGCCTGTAGCAGCGCAGATGACGCTTAATCTGTCTACACCAGGGAAGAGCTTCGTGCGTCTCTTAAATGGCCCAACGAATGATAAATGGATCTACCCGTGGTTGACATTCCTGCAGGAGCGTGGCGTGGACTACCATTTAAATGCCAAAGTTGAGCGTATCCATTGTGTTGACGGGGTTATCCGCAGTGCGGAGATTACGGAGAACGGGGAAACGATTCATATTGAAGCGGATTACTTTATTGCAGCGTTCCCGGTTGAGGTGATGGGGCCTCTCATTACAGAAGCTATGCTCGAGGCGGATCCATCTCTTCAAGGGGTTCAAAGGCTCGTGGATTCGGTCGCTTGGATGAATGGCATTCAATATTATTTAAGGGAAGACGTCCACGTAACGCATGGACATGTGATTTACTTGGATGCTCCATGGTCGTTAACTTCCGTTTCCCAGAAACAATTCTGGCCAGATGTGAATTTAAGTGAATACGGAGATGGCAGTGTCAAAGGGGTGCTATCCATAGATATTTCGGATTGGGATGCACCTGGTATTCTATATGGTAAACCAGCAACGCATTGTACACCCGAAGAAATTAAGGAAGAAGTCTGGGCTCAGATGAAGGAAAGTCTGAATGTAGATGGTGCTGTTATTTTGAGGGACGAGATTCTACATTCCTGGTTTTTGGATAGTGACATTCAATATGATGAAGTGGCACAAGCTTGCACGAATGATGCGCTTCTGTTCATTAATCGTGTCGGTACGTGGGAAGATCGGCCCGAAGCGTACACGAGCATTCCGAATCTCTTCTTAGCGTCAGATTACGTGCGTACGAACACGAATTTAGCGACTATGGAGGGGGCTAATGAAGCAGCAAGACGTGCGGTTAATGCGCTGTTGAAACAAGATGAATCCACAGAGACGCCATGTGAAATATGGGATATGTATAAATTCGAGATGGGTAATATTGATGTGTTAAAGGTTTTTCGACAGAAGGACAAGAAGCGATTCGATAAAGGACTTCCTTGGACTGGTAAAGTTTTAAATTTTAAGTTTTGACAGGCAATTTTGTGAGGGGGTATTAGGGTTGATTTTTCCGGATTTTGAATACATCAGACCCATCCACCAGGATGAACGGACGGTCCTATATCGTGCGGTTCATAAGCAATCTATGGAGAAAGTAATGATTAAGACACTTCGTTCTGATTTTCCGATTTCCTCGGATATTGCCAGACTTAAGCGCGAGTATGAGATAGGGAAGATGCTGGATATTCCCTGTGTGCTTAAACCATTATCCCTTCCAAAATTCCAGAATAATTTTGCTTTGATTCTAGAAGATTTTGATGGCGAAGCATTAGCCCATTTATTCCCAATGTTCAGAAAGTCCATTCAAGATTTCTTAAGGGCTGCCATTCAAATCGTCAAGATTGTTGGAGATGTTCATAAAAGGTATGTCATACATAAAGATATCAATCCAAGCAATATTTTCGTGAATTGGGATAAACAAATCATGAAGCTGGGGGATTTCAGCATTTCATCCTTTACAAGAGAGCGGCAAGAGATGCTGGACCCTTTAATGCTAGAGGGAACGCTTCAATACATGTCCCCAGAGCAAACAGGACGAATGAATCGGATCATTGATTATCGGACGGATTATTATTCGTTAGGGGTTACGTTCTATGAAATGTTGACGGGGAAATTGCCTTTTGAATCGGAAGACCCGGTGGAATTAATTCACGGGCATTTAGCTGTGACCCCTCCGCCGCCTAATCAAGTTATGAGCGATATTCCTCAACCAATTTCAGATATGGTCATGAAGCTGCTTTCCAAAAATGCCGAGGATCGTTATCAAAGTGCGTATGGCATCCTACAGGATCTTGAATATTGCCTAGTGCGAATCAATGCTGGAGAGGATATTCAGGATTTTACAGTAGGGATGTATGATATGACGGATCGATTTCAGATTCCGCAAGGTTTATATGGGCGAAACAAAGAGATCGATAAATTGCTGCATGTGTATGAGCAAGCCATTCATGGTTCATTGGAAGCTGTATGGGTTACAGGAGAGTCTGGATTTGGCAAGACTTTCCTAATTGCTGAAACGATGAAAATGATTATGAAGGACCGTGGGTGGTTCCTCTCAGGGAGATTCGAGCCGAATAAGCAGCATGTATCCTATCACGCGCTCTCACAAGCGATGAGAGAGCTAGTGAGACAACTGTTGACAGGTAAGAATAGGCAAATCGAAGAGTACCGTGACCGGTTGCTCAGTGTCTTAGGAACGAGCGGTAAAGTCATTGTTGATCTTGTGCCTGAGTTAGCTTTACTGATTGGCGAACAGCCGAATGCGAAGCAGCTTCCGCAAAAAGAAACACAGAATCGTCTGCATTATTTGCTGCAACAATTTTTGTTGATTTTTTCGGGGAAGGATCGTCCGATCGTTCTATTCTTAGATGATCTGCAGTGGGCAGATACGGCATCTTTACAATTTTTGGATCTGCTTTTAAACAATACGCAAATGAAATATTTCTTGTTTATTGGTTCATATCGCGGTGAATATGATACGAATTGGTTGTCTTCTATGCATGTTCAACTACTAGATAAGCTACCGCAGCATCTTGTGTTGGATCGAATCGTGTTAAAAGCGTTGAAGTTAGAGGATGTTCAAACCTTGGTAGCCGAGTCCTTGATTTCGGATGAGGAGCAAGTTACGGAGCTGGCTGTGCTTATTTTGCAAAAAACCGGGGGCAATCCATTTTTCGTCAAACAGTTTCTGACGGCCTTGCATGAGCAAGATTTGCTCTCGTTTAATTATACGGAAAATCGTTGGATCTGGGATATGAACGAGATTCAAAAGCTTAGAATCACAGATAATCTGATGTTTCTTCTTGCTGAGAAATTAGACCGGATGCCGTCGAACACGCAAAATGTCTTGCGCTTAGCTGCTTGTTTAGGTGTTTCTTTTGACTTGGAAGCATTGGGTATTATTATGGGGAAATCCTTCGTTGACGCTTTGCAAGAGTTGGAATTGACGATACAGAATGGATTGATTATCCCTGTAGGAACAGATTATAAATTCTATAACGATGCACAAGGGAAAGCGGCTGCGAGAGATATCCGGTTTATGTTTGTTCATGATTCCATTCAAGAAGCTGTGTATGGCTCCGTTGAAGAAGTGAAGCTGCCTGAGATGCATTTGAGCATTGCTCGAATGCTGCTGAAGGAGCTGGCGCAAGATGAGATTGAGAAGCGCCTGCTTGAAATTGTGAATCATATGAATTTAGGTTCCACGCTGCTCAGCATGGATCATGAATTAATACAATTACTTGAATTTAATTATAATGCGGGACGTAAAGCGAAATCCTCGAATGCATACCGTTCTGCAATCCAATATTTTAATAAAGCATTAGAAGTGATGGATCAGATTGAGGGGTTTGAGCAAGAGGAATTAGGTTTTGCGATTCGCTTAGAGAAGTCGGAATGCCTCTATTTGAGCGGTCAAGCGGAGGAAGCGGAAACCCTCTATGAACAATTGCTGCAAGGGTCATTATCCAACGAGCAGAAGCTGGAAGTATATAATCTGCAAGTCGTCTTGCATACGAATATTGGCAAGCATCATCAGAGTATCAAGGTTGGCTTAAAAGCTTTAGCAGAGTATGGCATCCGATTGTCTGAAGCGCCGTCCAACATGTATATCGTCATGACGTACTTAAATGTGAGAGGGTTGATTGGGCGAAGAAGCACACTCGAGTTGTATGATTTGCCCATAATGGAAGATAAATTTCGGATGAAATTGATTGATTTAATGATGAGTGTCGCGGTATCTGCCTATTTCGTAAATACGAATTTATTCGTTCCTTTTATGTTAATTATGACGAAGCTTGCTTTGAAGTACGGGAATACGCCTTCTATGGCGTATGTGTATGGTGCATATGGTTTGATTCTTGGATCAGGGTTTGGAGATTACCAGCGGGGCTATCAATATGGCCAACTTGGTGAGCGGATGAACGCAAGGTTTCAATCTCACCAATATCGCAGTAAAAGTTATTTCTCATTGGGCTTGTTTATTACCCCTTGGGTGAAATCATTACGCATCTGTCTGGAGCAGTTGAAAGAGTCATTTCGATGCGGCATCGAAGATGGGGATCTCGTGTTTGCCGGGTATGCACTAACCTATCAGATGCTTATGAAGGATTTTCAAGGCGCTGTACTCGCAGAAGTGAAAGAAGATTTGGCCAAGAACTATCGCATTTTGGAACAGACGAATCATCATGATACCCTGCTTATGCTTGAGATGCTGCGAATGCTGACCTTGAATCTGGAAGGGATGTCGGTGAATCCGATCCTTTTCGGCAATCATCAGGAAGAGGAAGAACAATTCGTTAGTAAGCTGAAATTTCATCCGAATCAAGTCATTATCCATGTCTACTCGGTCAAAAAAATGATGTTGTACTATTTGTTCGGTTACTTTGAAGATGCTGTGAAGACAGGAAAGTCAACTGAGCTGTATCAAACTGCATCTTTTGGTTTATTTCATATCCCTGAAAATTACTTCTATTATGTCCTTTCCATTGCCGCGGCATTTCCTGAGCTCCCAAGCGATGAACAGAAATGGCTTGCAAGACGAGTTAAGAAAATGCTCAGGAAGATGGATAAATGGGCTGCTCATTGCCCGGAGAACTATTCGCACTTAACGCTCCTCATGCATGCAGAATGGCATCGTGTGAGGGGGTTTGGGCAATTAGCGGAGCAGGGATATGAATCTGCCATAAGGCAAGCGCGTGAGCAAGGATTTATTCAACATGAAGCCATGGCTTGCGAGATCGCGGGGAAATATTACAAGCAAAGCGGCCGCGAAAAATTCGCCAAGACGTATTTCGTTGATGCTTACTTTGGGTATGTCAATTGGGGGGCGAAAGCGAAAGCGGATGATCTAAGGCTTAGATATCCGGCTTACTTTACGGGGCGCGCCGAGTCGCCAGATTGGGCAACAACCAAAATCAGTGATTATTCGCTGCAAGCCATTGATTTCAAAACGATTATGAATACGTCACGTTCCCTCTCGAGTGAAGTGAATCTTGAACAATTGATCAAACGATTGATGGAGATTGTAACGTATTCTTCCGGTGCAGAGCGAAGTATCCTTGTACTGAAAGATAAAGATCGCTTGTATGTTGAAGCGGAGATGCTTGCGAGCGCAGGGAAGGATTCCTGTATGGTTAGCTCTGTTTTACTAGAATCACGAGATAATGTTCCACAATCCGTGATTCAGTATGTAGCTCGAATGAAAGAGGGGATCGTATTAGACGATGCGGAGAAATCAACGCTTTTCTCATACGATCCTTACATAAGACAAGCAGAAAGTAAATCCATCTTCTGCGAACCGATCTTACATCAAGGTAATCTAATCGGCGTCTTTTATCTGGAAAATAATTTAATTCGCAATGCCTTTACATCAGATCGGCTGGATGTGATCAAGTTGCTTTCAGCTCAAGCTGCAATTTCCATTGAGAATGCTAGATTATATAATGATCTGGAGTCCAAGGTAAAAGAACGTACAAATGAGTTAATCTTGATGGAGACTTCGCGGCGCGATCTTCTATCGAACATATCCCACGATCTAGGGACTCCACTCACATCAATTCAAGGTTACGTAGAAGCGATTCTGGATGATGTCATTCAGGAACCAGAAGAACAAAAGAAATATTTGAGCGTAGTACATATGCGCATCGTAGGTATTCAACGCTTGATTACGGATTTGTATCAATTGAGCCGACTTGAAACGAAGCAGTTCCATTTCCAGCTTGCTTCAACGTCTTGTATGACGATGATTCGTCAGCTTTTTGCCAAATATGAATTGGATACACAAAATGCTGGCATTGCCTACACGTTAAACATGGCGCAGATGAATGCGCAGGACATGCTGACTGTGGATGTGGATCGAATAGAGCAGGTATATGCCAATATTATTTACAATGCCATTAAATTTTCGACCAGGGGCTGTTCCATTCAAGTTCAAGCCCAGATAAGGGACCAGCCGCGTGAACTTGTTGTTCGGGTATCCGACACAGGTGTGGGGATCAGTGAGGAGGATCTACCTCATATTTTCGAAAGGTTCTATAAGGTATCCAAATCAAGAAGCAACTCGGGTGGAAGCGGTTTAGGGCTGGCCATAGCCAAGGAAATCGTGCAGTATCATGGTGGACAAATATGGGCGGAAAGCCGCCTAGGTCAGGGTTGCAGCATTTCGTTCTCACTTCCGTTACATCGCATATAAGTGCTCCAAACCGTACATCTTACTAAGAGGTGTGCGGTTTTTCTTATAGAAAGGAGTGTCTATACCAAAGCTGTTTCCAATGCTATTGAATTCGACTTGTGATATACTTCTGTAGATATTAGTCATCGAAGGAGTTTACACACAATGCAATCATTTATTCAGTATAATCCAACACGATTATGGTTTGGCGAAGGTCAGATCAAGCAATTGCAACAAGAGCTAGGGAATGCCGGGAAACGTGTACTGCTCGTATATGGTGGAGGTAGTATCCGGAAAAATGGTGTATACGATGCTGTGATGAAGCAGCTTCTAGATAGGCAAGCCATCGTTGTCGAAATGTCCGGTGTAGAACCTAACCCCAGACTGACAACGGTGGAAAAAGGAATAGAGCTATGCCGTGAGCATCAGATCGATCTCATTCTTGCTGTTGGTGGGGGGAGTGTCATTGATTGTGCCAAAGCCATTTCTATTGGTGTTTATTACGATGGGGATGTTTGGGACATTATTACGAGGAAAGCTGAACCGCAGAAAGCTCTGCCTCTGGGGACCGTATTAACACTAGCCGCGACAGGGTCGGAGATGAATAACATCTCTGTTATTACGAACTGGGATCGAAATGAGAAACGCGGCTGGAGCAGTCCATTAGCTTATCCGGCTTTTTCTATATTGGATCCTGCCTATACCACATCCGTTCCTTTGGATCAGACGGTATATGGAATTGTGGATATGATGTCCCACGTACTTGAACAATATTTCCACCGAACTGAACATACCCCGATGATGGATCGCTTCATGGAAGCTGTCTTGCTGACCGTTATGGAAGCAGCTCCGAAGTTGCTGGTGAATCTGCAAGATGTTGAGCATCGTGCGACGATCATGTATGCAGGAACTACAGCCTTCAACGGGTTGCTATCTTGCGGGACAGACGGTGGCGATTGGGCATCACATCAAATTGAGCATGGATTATCCGCCGTTTACGACATTCCTCACGGAGGAGGACTTGCTATTGTATTCCCGAATTGGATGTCACATTGTGCAGAAGATGATCCTTCGCGGATGAAGAAGTTGGCTATGTCAGTTTTCGGAATCGACGACACAGGAAAAACGGATTACGAAGTGGCGCTAGAAGGAATTCAAGCCTTACGTCAGTTCTGGGATTCTCTTGGAGCGCCGAATCAACTTGGCTATTATGGCATTGATGATCAACGCATCGAAGAATTAGTACACAAATCATTTATGAAATCTACCATAGGTCAATATAAGGTCATGACTAGAGATACCGTCAGAGATATCTTGATAAGGTCTTTAGCATGAAATACTACGTATATGTATTAGCTGGCGCTTGCAGCTTTGGGTTGTTGTCAACATTCGTAAAGAAGGCTTACGAGTCTGGTTTTCATGTGGGTGAGGTGGTTGGCTCACAAATCTTTTTTGGACTCATCATGATGTGGATCATGGCTTTCGTAACAGCCAAATCAGCGAAACAAGGATCAGCAGAAGCCCAAACGTTTCGTGTTTCACCTCGGAATGCCCTCCTGCTCATGTTAGTTGGAACAAGCTCGGGCCTAACTGGAATATTTTATTATGCAGCATTGCAATACGTTTCAGCATCTTTTGCCATTCTTTTATTATTTCAATTTACATGGATAGGTATCGTCTTAGAAGCTATTATGGATCGTAAACGACCTAGCAGAGATAAACTCATCGCACTTATATTCTTATTTATAGGTATTATTATGGCAAGTGGTTATCTAAAAGGAAATCTCGAAGCACCTTCGTGGCTTGGAGTAGGGTTAGGATTGTTATCTGCTTTGACTTACGCGCTGTTTATTGCCATGAGCGGTAGGGTTGCTAAGCACATTGCGCCAATCACGCGAGGTGCCGTCATGCAAACAGGCTCCTTTATCATCGTCATGCTGATCTTCCCGCCTCATTTCTTGTGGAATGGATCCTTGCATGAATCGCTATTACCATGGGCATTGCTGCTAGCCTTGTTCGGTGTCGTAATCCCTCCATTGTTCTTTGCAATTGGTGTTCCCCGTATTGGCGGAGGTATGGCTACGATTATGAGCGCAGCGGAGTTGCCGACGGCTGTCATCATGTCCTTCATCGTTCTCCACGAATCTGTGAATGGACTTCAATGGTTAGGTGTGCTAGTAACGATGCTAGGCATAGCGCTGCCAGAGTTAATGAAACGAAGACAACGTACTCATCGTCTTCAAACCGAATAATACAAGTGGATCTCCTAGAAAGAAGGGGATCCACTTTTTTTGCGTAAAAAAAGGCCTATTGGCCTTTGGCATGAAAGCTATACAATCGCAAGCTGTTTCACTTCAAGCTTAACCGTAGTTAAATGAGTAAGCTCTGGGAGTGAGAAATACTCTGCTAATCGACGAAGGCGCATGTAAATCGTTCGGAGAATAACAGAATCCAATTCGGTAATCATCGCTCGATTTGCGATATAGTCGGTCATGCTCATTTTGATTAGAAAAGGACTATTTCTTAAATCTGAAAATTTCTTAGGTAGAAGCGGGTTACCCAAGTTAGTCAGATATTTCGTTTGTTTCAAAGCGGATTGAAACCGTTCGACACAAGTTTTAGAAACGGGTATGTACCTTTTGCCGCCCGTGGCATCAGACACCGTAAGTAGTTGTTTTTTTTCATCTAAAGAATTACTTTTCAAATAAACAATTTCGTGAGGGGCGACACCCTCGATAAGCAGACGAATAATAATAGCATCTTGCGGATTGATACATTGTGTCTCGATAAATTGGATTTTCTCAAGAGTAAGAATACGAAATCAACATCCCTTCAAGTTTCAACTTAGTTTTCTGCAAAATTACATTCGGTTTTCAGAAATAAGCAACTATACATGATATGAGATGTGCGGATTGAATATGCCTAGAACTTGGTTATGAGGTAACTATAGCTGAAAATGAAGGGTGGAACAATGAGGGAAAAGCCCTAAATAATGTTAGTCTTAATTCGACAAATTCATCGATTGACACATGATTTCGAGCTAGAGAAAGGGGCTATGGTTGTGTAAAACGGTTGTCACATTGCAGCAATAATGGTTTTGAGCTCCTTCGTAAATTCTTTGCAAGGGAGTGAGAGATGACGGCTCTTCAAGCGCAATGTTCGGAAAGAAACCCCGAAATCTACACCGGTGACTTCTAGGGCAACAATGCTCCCTGTTTCTAAATAAGGGTCATATCGCATCCCTGTCTCCGTATAGAAGCCAATCGCGATTCCCTCAGCAATAATCCGTTTAGCTGCTTCAGAATTCCCAAGCTTAAAAAGGATATTAGGCTCCCCATGTTTTTTGAATATGTTATTTAAGTAATCAGAGGAAATCAAAAGAGGTTCTTGAAGAAGTTCTTCAATGGTGATGCGATTTCGTTGCGCTAAAGGGGATTTTTTACCCACATAAGCCATAATTCGGCAGTCCATCAAATGTTCGGAGATCAACTGCGTATGGGGGCTTTGATAATTTCTTGCGACAGCAATGAGTCCCAAATCAACTTGTCCACCTAGAACCTCTTGGATGATCTGTGGATAATTCAACTCCATCATAACAAGCTCCACATCCGAGTGTTTTTTTTTGAAAATAGACAGTGTGGGAGGTAACACACTCAAACAAAGACTTGGGACAGAGGCGATGGAGAGTGAACCTGAAAGTTGATTAAATTGAAACCCTGCTGTTTCGCGAAGTTCTTCCACTTTATTCATAATCTCTATAGCTTTGTTGATGATTAGTTTCCCGTCTTCCGTAGGTGTCGCTCCGGTGCGCGAACGGACGAAAAGCTTCACGCCAAGCTCGTCCTCTAAGCTGACAATGGCTTGAGAGATGTTCGGCTGGGATACGTGAAGCTTTTCCGCTGCTAAAGAAATGGAACCTGTTTGATTAATCTCAATGATATAGATGAGTTGTTCAATTCGCATAGTTCACCTTTTCTGTATGCCAGTTATGAAGTAACTATATCCGAATCGATGGAGATGGACAATATGAGAGTAGTACTATTTTAAGAGACGCCATATTCAAGATTTCTGAGACTCTGTTCCCGTTGTTGCCCGTTATAAACGAAACGAGAGAGTAAAATGCTAATTTCATATAGTGCGAATAAGGGAATAGCTACCATAAGATGAGAGATTAAATCTGGAGGAGAGATGAGACTGGCTGTAATAATTAGAATCAAATAGGCGTATCTGCGTACTTTGTGAAGTAATTTAGGATTCAGCAGTTTCAACTTTGTAAGGAACATCACGACAATCGGGAGCTCGAAGGCTAGTGATAACGGGATAATAATATTGAGCATAAAACTAAAGTATTGAGCAACGCCATAGGTTTGCGTTAAACCGAGATTTTCCGTCACACCAACAGTAAACCGTATGCACATCGGGAATACAACGAAATAACCAAAAGCTAAACCTAGTAAGAAGCATAAGAACGTATAGGGGATATATTTGAGTGTGGCAATTTGTTCCTCTTGGGTAAGACCTTTTTTGACGAAAGCCCACACTTGATAGAGGATGAATGGAAGAGTCAATGTGAGAGAGACAGCGAATGCAATCAACATATACATACGAATGCCATCCATCGGTGAGAAGACATGCCACGTAATTCCGGATGCTGTAGAGCTATGTTTGAGGTAAAGTAAAATCTGCTGGGCGAAAATGAAACCAATAATTAAGGTGAGGATTACGGCAATAAGGACACGAATAATGCGAGTGCGCAGTTCTGTTAGATGCTCGACCAGTGACATCATTTCTTTGATTTGCATAGGAGTCCTCCAGTCTAATGGGTATGTTAGTGTTAGGAACCGGCTAGCATTCGTCTTAATTCTACCGTATGAAAGCCATCAGTTAGCTTGGTATGTATATCCATAATCGTTTGTATATCCTCGAATGAATATTTACGAACGCCTCCCTTGCTTCTGTCTGGAAAAATAAGCTTGCGGTCCTCATAGTAGCGAATTTGCCTTTCTGTTAACCCTGTGAGTTCACTTACGATACCAATTTGAATTACCTTCTTCTTTGTCATCATCAGCCTATCCCTCCAGTTTAATGTAAGGTAAATTAACTTAAATCTGACACTAATAAAAGAAACTCTATCATTTTTTGGAAAAACGATCAAATAGGCATTGGTTATCTTAGTATAAGTAAAATTTATGTCATGTTACCTTACATAAATTAATGACTATTCCTTTTCTCGCTGTTACGTTTAAGTAGCGGATAGCCAAACTCAAACACGAGGAGATGGATGTATGGAGAAGACACCGATCCAGGAAGATCAAATTACACGTAGACAATTTCTGACAACAGTCGGCAAACTAGGAGGGTCAGCCGCAATATTCAGTGTGATGGGTACTTTAGGACTACTCTCCCCCGAAACGATGAAAGCAGCAGATTATACACCGCCGTCGGGCAGGGATCTTACATCAACGAACCGCAATGGAAAGAAAGTTATCATCTTAGGTGGTGGGATTGCCGGGATGACAGCAGCTTATGAGCTAGGAAATGCAGGATATCAGTGCACCATCCTAGAAGCGAGAGCGCGTTCAGGTGGACGAGCATGGACAGTGCGCAGAGGTACGACCGTTACAGAAATTGGTGGCACAAAACAGGTGGCACGATTCGACAATGGCATGTACTTCAATGCAGGACCAATGCGAATTCCCCAATTTCATGTGACGCTGGATTATGCCCGTAAATTCGGAGTTGCTATAGAACCCTTTAACAATGTGAATGAGAGCGGGTACTACTATAATGAAAATGTAGGCGAGTTGTCAGGAGTGAAAATTCCTAAGCGGCAAGCAAAAGCCGATGTGCGTGGTTATGTGGCAGAAATGCTGGCTAAAGCTGTTAATCAGAAAGCGCTAGATCTTCCTTTGACAACAGAAGAAAAAACGAAGCTTGTTGCGTATTTGAAAAGCGAAGGGGATTTGAATGCGGATCTATTCTATAAAGGTTCAAGCAGAGCTGGGTATGTGGAAGAGCCGGGCGGCAAATTTGACGCAGGTGTTCGCAAGGATCCATTTAGCTTGAAAGCGATTATTAATTCTGGTTTTGGTCAATTTCTCAGCAGTGAGTATGGCTATGATCAGCAAATGATGATGTTCCACCCAGTAGGTGGAATGGATATGATTGCGAAGGCGTTCGAGAAACGCGTAGGCGACAAAATTCAATTCAATGCGGAAGTTCATGAGATTAAACAGTCTTCTGATGGTGTTAAAATTTTGTATAAGGACTTGCTTAGCGGTGCAAATAAAGAGGTGTCTGGCGATTTCTGCATCTGTACCATCCCACTTCCAGTTCTCAAGAACATTAAAGCTGACTTTTCTCCTGAAATGTCAACTGCCATTGCTAAGATTAGTTATGCTGCAGCAGGCAAAATTGGCCTTCAATTCAAACGTCGCTTCTGGGAAGAAGATGAGATGATTTATGGTGGAAGCTCGTTGACGAATATGGATATTGCCAATATCTATTACCCGCCGAACGATTATTTTTCCAAAAAAGGAATTCTATTAGGTTATTATTCGTTCGGTGGAAATGCAGATAAACTTGGTAGTATGTCACTTGCAGCACGAGAGGAATATGCATTAAGCCAAGGCGCGAAGATTCATCCGCAATACCACAAGGAGTTTGAAGCATCTTTCTCTGTAGATTGGAAGAAGATTAAATATAATCAAGGGGGCTGGGCCTCCTATACGGCGGACGATCGTAAGAACTACTATCCAACCTTATGCCAACCCGATGGTCGTATTTATTTGGCAGGAGAGCACATCAGTTATATCACTGCTTGGCAAGCGGGGGCTATTGAATCTGCGCGGAAAGTTGTTACTGAAATTCATGAACGAGTAATGAAAGAGTAGAGGAGAAGGAGTGAATCATGATGATGATCACGAAAAAGTGGAAGACGATCGTAGCAGCTACCGTTGGTTCATGCCTGATTTGCGTAAGTGCTTATGCGGCTGGGACAGAGAAATCAAGTAAATATAATGCTGAGCCGATTAACGAAGTCGAATTTTATGGTAATCCTACTTCTTCCATTGCTGCTGGTGTGTCGGTTCCTGCGGGATCCTCCTATTTATTCACAAGCGGTACGGTGCCGCCCGTTATTAATAAAGAAGGTAAGACCGTATATGAGCGTTACGGGGATACGAAAACACAGGGGATTGGCATTCTGAAAGCCATTGAAACGCAATTAAAAGATAAAGGTCTCACACTTGCGGATGTTGCCTATCTACGTGTCTATGTAACGCCGGATGCAGCCAAAGAAGGCAAGTTTGATTATCAAGGTTGGTTTGATGCTTATGCGCAATTTTTTGGTACTGAAGCAAATCCTGTGAAGCCAGCACGTTCTACGGTTGGTATTGCAAGCCTCGTTAGCTCCGATTGGCTGATTGAAATTGAAGCTGTAGCTGTGTATCCAAAGCGCCATAACCAAGACTAATGAAACGGAGATGATGTGCGTATGCTGCAAAATATTGGATTGCCTGGACTCATGTTAATTTTAGTAGTTGTATTAGTTTTGTTTGGACCGTCTAAGCTGCCTGAACTTGGTCGTGCTGTAGGTCGTACGCTGCATGAATTTAAAAATTCTGCTAGGGAACTTGTTGGCGAAGGGAAAGAAGCGCCTGAGCATTTGGAAGCTCCGGACAAACGTGTAGAAAAAGTCAACGTATAAGCCAGGCTAGGATAAACAGATCTTGTAGATTTTCTCTTAAGAGAAAATAGCAGGATCTGTTTTTTTTTTTTTTTTTTTTTTTTTTTTTTGTACATGCATGGCATCTAAACAAAACACAGGAATTCCTAGAATTTATACAATTGTTTGATACGAGAATGTGATAGAGTGTGCTCACGCTCATATTGTAAACGATTTCCAATAATCGGGGGGGGTAGACGGTTGAAGCTGAGCACAAGTGTTGATGTCACCAAAGAGCCCTTTCATCTTAATCATGAGAAATCAAGTCGAAAGCCGAATTGGGAGATCTATCATGCTCATTCTTGCATGGAGTTCCTCTATGTGTATGAAGGGGTAGGGCGTGTAGAAGTGAACAAGCGTTGGTACACCATTGAGCCAGGCAGCCTTCTGATTTTCCAACCGTTTCAATTGCATCGCATTCAAATCCAAGGTCCCTTCGTTCGATCTATCCTCATGTTTGATCCTTACAGACTGGATACAGCGCTGCGTGCCTTTAGCGGAATTCGCACTTGGTTTAACACGCTTTGGAAGCAGGCGTTAGCGAATCATGTGATCACTCAGCAACAGCATCTAGCCAAAATGTATGAACATTTACATGGTAAACTGAGTCGTGTTACGACACATAAACAGCAAGAAGAATTTGTCTTATGCTTATTGTCCATGCTACAGCAGCTTGAGCCTTATGAAAGTGAAATTTGTGAGGCGCAGAGGGATAAGCAAAAGCTGAGCAGTAATCATACAACTGGGCAGATCACAGAATGGATTGAAAAACATTACAAGGATAAATTTGATTTACAACGGATGTCGGAGGATTTGCACCTCTCTACCTTTTATTTATCCCATATTTTTCGGCAGTCAACGGGGCGCACGATAACGGAATTTATTATATCTCGCAGATTAAAGGAGGCATGTCTCTTGCTTGAAACCACATCCAAATCAGCTAGTTTCATCGCTCAGGAGGTGGGCTTTCGGAATGGCTCTTACTTTTCGCGTGTGTTCAAAAGTGTACTTGGAACGACGCCGAAGTCGTATCGCAAGCAGGTATAAAAGACAGCAACACAGTGCAAGTTCTGAACAATAGCGGGAAACATGTGGATGCGATGATCTCTTATAATTCTATTTGTAAGCGCTATCCAATGGAGTCTGAGGAGGAATAATAATGAGAAAGTTTTTCAAGGCATGGGAAAGTAAGAAAGGAATTGTGGCTATACTGTCCACGGTTATGTTGCTAGCCATTCCAACAGTGGCAGGAGCAGCGACAACTACACTAAGTCCATCAGATGATTCCTATGTGCATGAAGGTAACCCGACAAACAATTATGGAACAGCCACTTCGTTGTATGTGAAGAATGACCCAGGTGCATCTAGGTACACGTATCTCAAGTACAGCCTATCTGGCCTATCGGGTGTAACGAGTGCGAAGCTCCGAATGTATGGCAGCGCATCCTCGAATACGGTCTTATCGGCCTATCAGACGTCAGACAGCTGGACGCAATCTGCGATTACCTGGAATACCAAACCAACGGTAGACAGCTCAGCAGGTAGTGTTGCCATCAATACAACAACAACGTACAACGAGATTGATGTTACAGCGTATGTGACTGCACAAGCGGCGGGAGATGGTGTCGTTTCATTTGCACTTCAAGAAAGTGTAGGTAAATACACAACATTGAATAGTAATGAGAATGCGTCGAATAAGCCGCAGCTTGTTGTCGTTAGCGGTGGTGGCACGAGTGGGGATACCCAAGCGCCGACAGCACCTAGTGGGTTTAACGGCACAGCAGCTTCCAGCAGCCAAATTAATCTCAACTGGAGCGCATCGACAGATAATGTTGGTGTAACGGGATATGATGTATACCGAAACGGATCATTCCTTAAGTCCGTAACAGGCACTTCCACGAGTGATACGGGATTAACGGCGTCTACCTCGTATAGCTACTATATCAAAGCTAAGGATGCGGCCGGCAATGCTTCTGGTCAAAGTAGCACCATCAATGTAACAACGTCTGCGGGAACGCCGCCAACCGGTTGTACGAATGCACTGACAACAACCGCTGCCATTCAAAATGCCATGAAAAATGCGACGGCAGGGACCATCATTCTACTAGCTCCTGGTACTTATGTAGGAGATCGTTCGACTAGTGGTGACCCAGGTGGGCAGGGTTTATTCTTTTCGGACAAAAACGGAACCGCTTCAAACCCTATTATATTGAAAAGTTGTGATGCAGCTAATCCTGCTGTGCTCAAAGGGGTGAATGTAAATGATGGCTCCTATGGTATTCACTTGACGGGTAACTATTGGCAGATTCGTGATATTGAAATCATGAATGCGCAGAAAGGAATAATCATCGACAACGGCAATAACAATCTGTTGAACAATGTGGAAGTTCATAATGTTGGCGATGAGGGGATCCATTTCCGGGATGGCAGTTCCTACAATACATTGTCGTATTCGCTTATTTACAATACAGGCTTGTATCAAGCAGGGTATGGGGAAGGAGCGTATGTTGGCTCCGACTCCGGATCTAACTATGAGCATGTTGTAACAGGGAACGTGATTAGTCATACAAATTTCGATGGCGGTATTACAGCAGAGCATATTGATGTGAAGGAAGGCGCGAGTGGAACGATTATCGAGTACTGCACGTTTAATGGTACGGGGATAAGTGGTGCAAACAGTGCTGACAGCTTTGTTGACGTAAAAGGTGTGAATACCATTGTCCGCTACAATCAAGGATATCGGAATGGTAACGCGAATGTCGTCGATGCTTTCCAAGTCCGTACGCATGGTACGGCCTATGCGACAGGTGTGAACAATTCTTTTAACAATAATACCGTCAATTTGGATAGCTCAGCAGGATACGTGGTTTATGCAACGAGTGCGGCAACAGGAACTACGGCGGCGAATGATGTGCGAACAGGCGGAGGAAATCTGTATAACTCGAATGTGAACGAATAAGGTAGTGCAGGAGTCCTAAAGGGCTCCTTTTTGCCGTGTGTGACAAGCTAAATATCGACATTCTGTCATAAGTATGGGATTATGAGGAGAAGAGTTTGGCAACTATTACGCAGGGAGTGAAAGGCATGTCACGCAAGTGGGAAAGAATGGTAAGTAAAAATACGAAAAAGGCAAACCTGACCCGTACCAAGCAAGGGAAGGCACCTATTTCAACGGACCCGGATCGTCCGGTCGTATTTAAAGGAAGAAGTATTATGTTGGCTGCGTTTTTCATCGTTGTCTCGCTCTTTTTGTTGTTTACGTTGACGAAAACCGAAGGGGACAAAATGTACTGGTATACAACGCTTAGCTATTTGGTTGTTGGTGTACTCATTTATTTCGTACGCAGACCGTATTTGCGAGTCACCAAAACAAATCTCTCGAAGCGAGGTCTAGCCAGAGAATTAGTGCTCGGTGCTGAAAATATTAAAGAGATTGTCCACGCGCCTGGTCAAATTATCATCGAGCTTACGGGTAAGTCTCCTCGTTGGGTATATAACAAAACGTTGAACCGTTTTGATATCGCGGCGATGGCGTCTAAACTGAAGAAATTTGCTGAAACCAATAAAATTTCCTTTGTAGATAAAACAGTATAGATAAGAAGCCTCCAATTCCACTATATGTGGGTTGGGGGCTTTTTTGCGTGGAAACGAGAATTGTTAAAACAATCCGGATTGCTGAATTGTCGCATAAAATTGATTGAACTCCTCGATCGTCAGCTGCTGCTGAGCATCTGAAAGAGCTGTGGCCGGATTCGGATGGACTTCGACCATGATCCCATCCGCGCCAGCGGCCAAGGCAGCCTTGGCACATGGTGCGAAGATGTCCTTGCGTCCCGTCGAATGGGTCACATCGACCAGCACCGGCAAGTGGCTCTCCTGCTTCAGAATCGGAACTGCTGAGATGTCAAGTGTATTTCGCGTCGCCCGCTCGTAGGTTCGGATGCCGCGTTCAATTAACATCACCTGCGTATTGCCGCGAGATAGGATGTACTCGGCAGCATGTAGGAATTCATCGAGCGTAGCAGACAAGCCACGCTTCAACAGGATCGGAATACGAACTTCGCCAGCGGCTTTCAATAGTTCAAAATTGTGCATGTTTCTCGCGCCAATTTGGATCACATCGATGTACTGACCCGCGATTTCAATATGTGCGGGATCCACGATTTCGCTGATCGTCTGGAGTCCGAATTCATCGGCGACAGTTTTAAGGATCTTCAAGCCATCTAAACCTAAGCCTTGAAAATCATAAGGTGATGTTCGAGGCTTGAAGGCACCGCCGCGCAGCACGGTTACGCCAGCGCTCTGTAATGCGGCAGCAACGGTACGAACTTGCTCAATACTTTCCACGGAGCATGGCCCAGCAATCATGATCGGCTTGCCTCCGCCAATAGTGGCAGGACCAAGATGAATGAGGGTATCTTCCTGTTGCCGCTTACGACTAACAAGCAGTTGCTTTTTGTGAACCGTTTGTTGTAAGGTCAGCGAGGCTTGGAATATTTGTTTAAAAAGGTGACGAATTGTATCGTCGTCGAAAGGGCCTGTATTCCGAGCAACCAAGGCGTCTAGCATTTTCTTCTCGCGAAGTGGATCGAATTTGGGCACGCCCTGCTTTTCCTTCTCCTGCCCGATCTCTTGGGTAATGCGTGCTCTTTCGGAGAGCAGCTCCAGCAGATTCTCATTTATTTCATCAATTCGATTTCTAAGGTCATCTAACTTCGTATTCTCCATCTATGTTCACCCTTTGGTTTTAAAACATTTCAGCCTTACAGCTTTGACTTCTATGCGCTTAAACCAATTTATGTTACAAGACAGCCAATGTGCAATATCTTTCAGTAAAAAAGGTGTTTATATCCATCCTACAGCTCATAACCAATGATTGGATCGAAACGTCTTATATAACGGGTATCGGACACGGAAGACAGCAGCTTATTGCGTAAGTAGATCAGAATCGGGTTCTCGAGTTGTACCATTCGTCCCATCGACCGAGACATCCGCACAATTCGGTTTACTCGAGCCATTCGCTCCTTCTCATATGCTGAAAGTGCAATAGGAATATCAGGGTTTCGGAGGCACCTTGCCAGCACGATGGCATCTTCAATCGCCTGCGCACCTCCTTGTCCCAAATTGGGCATCATCGGATGTGCGGCATCGCCGAGAAGCGTCATCCTGCCTGAACTCCACCTTGGCAAGGGGGGACGGTCAACGATGTCATGAGCCAGTATGGTTGATGCTTCCGTTGCTTCAATAGCAGACACGATTGGACTGTACCAACCATAAAAATGACGTAGCACCTCAGACTTTCTATCTTCTACCAGTGGCAGTTTTCCTTGAGGTGAATTAATCGCGGCAAACCAGAATACACGACCGTTGCCGAGACGTGAGAGACCGAAACGTTTTCCTGGTCCCAATGCCTCGAAGCCCCCGCCACTAGTTGCGTTGCTGGCCTCCTCCTGCGTACAAACGCCTCTTAAAGCCATATATCCCGAATAGCGGACGGGGCTTAGACCAAAAAGTCGTTCTCGTACGGCAGAGTGAAACCCGTCGGCACCAATAATGACATCGGCTTCCTCTTGCGTACCGTCTTTGAACACAGCGAGTACTCCTCGCTCACTCCGCTTCTCATCGACCCATAGTTTATTGGTCTGGATAGGCGTTGCTGCCGTTACTGCTTGCACAAGAATAGCTTGCAAGTCAGCTCTATGAATGACGTAACTTTGCGTTCCGTATCGTGCCGCTTGTTTGGCAGCTGGAAGACTTGTAATTAATGTGCCATCCCAGCTTCGAATGTCAGCCTGAACAACAGGTGCCCCTACGGTACGGACGGTTTCCCCAACGCCAAGTAGATCGAGTGCTTTCATGGCATTGGCTGCGAGCACGATTCCAGCCCCGGCTTCCCTCAGTGATGATGCCTTGTCGAAAACCGACACTTGCCATCCCTGCTGCTGAAGTGATAGTGCTGTACATAATCCACCGATTCCCGCTCCAATGACTATCGCTTTCCGTGTCGTTCCTACACCCATGTGTTTATCCTCCGGCTTCGTAAGATCGTCGCTATATGTCTTAGTCTCATCATAAACAATGAGAGCGCCGATCACCACCCAAAAAGTATATCAAGCTCATATTCGCTTAGAATTATTTGGGAGACACTTTTGGAGGTAGTCATTTTTTTGCTAGATTCGGAATAATAGTTTAGGAGGGAGAAGGAGGGGAGTATGCTATGCTCACACTAAGATCATGGACGGGCTTGTTTCAACGGGGAGCAGCGGAAACGGAAATTTACCACACGGTTAAAGTGAGGGCACCGCGGGATTATTTTGACCGAGCAGATGCTTTCTTGGAGGATATTGTTTATACATCAGAAGAAGAGTTGAGTGGAATTAACAAAACTTTTCTAGTTAAACTATTATTTGATAATTTTATGGATCATGTGCGCAAGGGCAAAGATCTATATACATACATTTTACAGCTTAGAAGTAAATTTGGGGGCATTGTTGCCAGTGCAAACTCGAATGAGCGACCGAATGGGGGGCCAGTGCCTGGCTTTCAATGGGGACTTTCCTTTCAGGAGGGCCATTCGGACAGTGCGGCATATTTAACGCTTAACGTCAGATTGCACCCAGCCGAGGCCAATCGGATGCGTGTTTTTTTCGACGATATGAATTGGAAACATCATCAATCGCTTAATATGGAGATGAATGAGCTCTTATCTCTGCTTTTTATAGAATTTATTACAGAACTTCGGAATGGATTAACGGAGGAGACGAAGGAAGAGATTGTAGCAGCTATTGTTCATAAATGGGAAGAGCAATAGCGTGCTATCACTGAATGAGTGGTTCTGTGGAAGAACGAACAATGAGCACGGCTTCTTATATAAAAAATATAAGGAAAGAGCCACTCTCTACGTT
Source organism: Paenibacillus qinlingensis (assembly GCF_013204845.1). Taxonomy (GTDB): domain Bacteria; phylum Bacillota; class Bacilli; order Paenibacillales; family NBRC-103111; genus Paenibacillus_E; species Paenibacillus_E qinlingensis. The sequence goes on along the minus strand of NZ_JABMKY010000001.1, from coordinate 591,215 downwards.
GGTTGGAGGTGGCTCTGTAGTGTCAACTGTCCAAGTTAGATTCTTCGATCCAATGGATTCGTTTCATAATCATGTCAGCTAGAGTCGCTTCCGCGGCTGAAAACTCCTTCTGTAACTGAGTAACGACAGGACGAATTTTATTCATTGCTGAAAGCGTTTGGTTTTGAGAATTAGTGATCCGACCTTGAACTATCCAATCTGCAATGAGGCCGTCAAACCAGTAGTCAGCCATTTTCAACGTGCCGCTGATATCAATCTCAATCTGAAAACTCCGATTCAAGTCGTTTAGTTCGTCGCGGAAATTCAGGATCTGGTGATTAGCCTGATGAATAAACCGTTTGGCTTCATCCACATGGGTATGCTTTGCGTGGGTGCTAATCAAGCCACCGCCGCCCCATAAGTCCCATTTCCCCCAATTTTCTGCCCTCTCCAAACTATTGGAAGCATCCGCCAAGGAAGCTAGAACAAGCTTTCCGGCAGTCATCGCTTCTTGCAGCTCTTTAACCAAAAGTTTCTGATCGTCGATGTTGTCGTCCATTCTTTCAAGTTCTCTTGATAATAAGGGGGCGTTTAAGAGTGCGGATTCCTTCACAGCCATTAGTTTCTTATAGTCGTCTGCTGCACGCTGATAGTTGGCAAGGTCGTCACCGACTTGAATCAAAGTATTCTGTGCATCCAGAAGGGACTGTTTGGCTGTTTCTAACTGAAGTGCAGCGGTTAGGACTTGTTGCCGTTCCATTTCAAGTTGCTCGGACTTACTGCGAAGAATCGTGTGAAACAAGTTCGTAAGTGACAAGCGAGTTAACTTATCTACATCTGCCTGCTCGGATTCAAGCTGCAACTCAAGCCTTCGTATGAGACGTTCCTGCTCATATACTCTATTCAGAAGATCTTCTCTTTTGCGTTCTGCTTTGTGCAGCCGAAACATCCGTTCTTTCGCTACCCTCAATTGTAGGTTTAAATTATCTGGCATCTTCATCCCTCGTTTCCCAGCATTTGTTAGATGGCATCCTTTTTAAATACGTTTTCATCGGTTGTGGGTTTCGGAATTTCTTACATATACAATATGTGACTTCAGTATGGTATAATTCATACTTTGTAAGTTTAGAGAGAAATAGGAGAAATCATATGATTACCAAACAACTTTCACCACTTGTTCAAACACTAGATTTGAAACCCCACCCTGAGGGTGGATGGTACAAAGAGCTATGGAAAGCCTCTTTCGAAATCCCAAAAGAAGTACTGCATGCAGCATACTCTGGTTCGCGTTACGCAGCAACATCGATCTATTTCCTGCTTCATCCAGATGAGTTTTCGGAGTGGCATACCGTTTTGTCCGACGAGTTATGGTTATGGCACTCAGGCAGCCCGATTGCGCTTACTTTAGGAGGAACTAATGAGCAGCCTAATGCTACTCAGGAAATTATTCTAGGACCTGATGTGCTGAACGGTCAGCATCCACAAGTTCTTGTTCCAGCACATGTATGGCAAATGGCACGACCGCTAGGTGATGAACCTGTTCTGGTTTCCTGTGTAGTTGCACCAGGGTTCCATTATGATGATTTCAAATTAATTAAGAAATAATCTGGCATAGCTCTATTTTGCCTCGTGTCGTGTAATTTGGTATCTTGAAGATAAGAATGATTTTAAGCGTAAAGCATACGCCGCTAGCTCTTTATTTGGAGCTGGCGGCGTTTTATTTAGATGAAAATTCAAAGAACAGGATTCCCTTCTTCGTGTGGAGATTTTGTAAGCTTTCCGCCATTCGCACGCTAGCGCACAAACATTGTGCGCAAGAGTAGTATGCCGGTCGGCGATCATACGCTAGCGCACAAACATTGTGCGCAAGGGGAGTAACCCGGCCGGCGAGTGCACGCTAGCGCACAAATATTGTGCGCAAGGGGAGTAACCCCGCCGGCGATCGCACGCTAGCGCACAAATAATGTGCGCAAGAGGACAGTTCCGGCCGGCGATCGCACGCTAGCGCACAAAAATTGTGCGCAAGGGGAGTAACCCGGGCCGGCGAGTGCACGCTAGCGCACAAACATTGTGCGCAAGAGGGGTAACCCGGCCGGCGATCGCACGCTAGCGCACAAATATTGTGCGCAAGGGGAGTAACCCGGTCGGCGAGTGTACGCTAGCGCACAAATATTGTGCGCAAGGGGTGTAACCCGGCCGGCGATCGCACGCTAGCGCACAAATATTGTGCGCAAGAGGAGTAACCCGGCCGGCGATCGCACGCTAGCGCACAAATATTGTGCGCAAGAGGAGTAACCCGGCCGGCGATCGCACGCTACGCGCCTGCTCACTCTATACGCACCAACCACACATCCCACACAATAAACGTAATAAAACACATATTCACATCGATTGTTGTACAATAAAATGGAGTTATGGCAAGTAAATGAACGAGGTGGCAGCATGGTTAATATTTTGGTTGTAGATGATGAGCCGATGATTTGCAAGGGTGTTGCGACGATTTTGAAGCAGTCGAAGTTGGACATTAACGAGGTTTTCATCGCGTATAACGGATTTGAGGCGCTGGATTTTATACATTTAGAGAAAATAGATCTGGTATTTACAGATATTCAGATGGAGAAAATGAATGGCATTGAGTTAATCGAGAATATTTTCTTGGAGGATCCGTCCATTCCGATTGTGATATTGTCGGCACATGGTGAGTTTGAGTACGCGCAGAAAGCGATCCGTTTTGGAGCAAAAGAGTATCTAGTTAAGCCGATTACGCCGCCGCATCTCATTTCGGTAGTGACCAAGCTGTTGAAGGAAAAAGAAGAGAGGGGTCAGCGCTTCGCGAATTGGGAAGGCTCGCGTACCCTGCCTGGCCACATGACGCATGAGACGAATTATTATTTGAATGAATTGGTGACTGGCACGATCCACGAGTCCGAGGTCCCTACCATACAAGAGACACTGGATAATCGCATGAATGGCACGTATTTTAGCATGCTGACTATCAAATTATCATTAGAACGTGGCGGCATTCATGATCAGGAAATATCCACGTTGAAGGATCGCAGTTTGTTGAAATACGCCGCTCTGAACATCATGGAGGAAACTTCGAGCCAGTGGAGCCATCTTGTTTTCAATAATCACAACTCCATTTTCACATTACTGCTGCAAATTACGGAAGAGGAAAGCCGTGGCTCGATGCGCGTGAATCAGCTCTTGATGGTGGCTCAAATGATACATACGAATCTGTTGAAATATTTGAACGTGAAGAGTCAGATCGGCATCAGTCGGATCCGTGAGGGTATTACGCAGTGGCCGGTGATGTACAAGGAAGCGCTTGAGAGCTTAACTTGTTGTGAAACGAATAAAGGTCATTACATGTTCTATATTGAGGATAAAGACAGCATTAATCCGGATCCTGACGTAACCACTGCTGGTGTAGATGAGGCGAACAATCGAATCGTGTATGAGACGAAAATGTATATCGAGGGTCATTTCTGCGAAAAAGGATTGAAGCTGCAAGATATCGCAGATGCGGTGCATTTAAGTCCGAATTATTTGAGTTACTTGTTCAAAAAAGTGATGGGAACGAACATCTGGGACTACGTCACGAAGTTGCGGATGGAAGAAGGGAAGCGTCTCATTCTGACCACGGATAAACGGCGCTATGAGATTTCCGAAGAAATCGGTTACGAATCTCCGGAGCATTTTAGCAAAATTTTCAAAAAACATTTCGGAATTAATATCTCGGAAGTGAAGCAAACAGGTGCGTAACATACGACATACTAAGCGTAATACGACACATCGCCCTTGCCTTGAACTCCCCTTATAATCAAAAATGTAGCAACTACAAGTGAATGCGATTCGAAAGGGGAACCAAACATGAGAGCAAAGAAAGCGTCTACAATGAGTGCAATTGCGTTAACGGTATTGATAGCGGGGTGCAGTTCAAGTGCTGGAACATCAAGCACGACTAGCCCAGCGCCAGCGGTAAAAGAATCGACACCAGCGGCAGCAACGCCAGCACCTGCTGCGAAGAAAGTAACGATTACGGCGCAAAGCTTTAAAGCCGATCAAAAAGAGAAAAATGATCAGTTAGATCAGCGCATTGCTCGATTTAAAACAAAATTTCCGAATGCTGATTTCAAAAAAGACGACTGGCAGTACAATCCGCTCGAAATTGGGATAAAAATGGCTTCGAACAGCGCGCCAACGGAGTATACGACCTATGCAACGGAAGGCAAAGTACTTGTTGATAAGAAATGGGTTGCTGATATTACCGATTCCATGAGCTCATGGGCGCATGCCAAGGATATGAATGATCTGCTTTCCAAACCTTTTGTTGTTAATGGGAAAACATACGGTGTACCGATTGATGGTTACGTCATGACGATCACGTTGAATAAAAAGCTATTCAAAGAGAAAGGCGTAGACCTTCCGCCAATGGATTGGACATGGGACGATCTGCTAGCAGCAGCGAGAAAAATCAATGATCCAGCCAAAGGGATTGCAGGCTTTATTCCAATGGGGAAAGGTCCGGAAGCGGGTTGGAACTGGACGAATTTCCTATATGCTGCAGGTGGGGATGTACAGAAGCTTGATAATGGGAAAGTAGTCGGTGTGTTCAATTCGGACGCTGGTTTGCAAGCGCTTGAATTCTACAAGAAGCTGAAAGATGAGAACCTGATTCCGCAGAACTGGGCACTTGGTTATGGCGACGCTTTGAATGCATTTGCTCAAGGCCGTGGCGCGATGGTTATGTGTGGCAGCGGTAACGCAGCAGATACGGCGATCAACGAAGGCGGCATCAGTAAGGATGATCTCGTTGTGTATCCTATGCCTTCATTTACGAAAGGTGGCAAGCATACGGGCGTACTTGGTGGTAACTATCGTGTTATTAATCCGAAGAGCGACAAAGACCAGCAAGAAATGGCGTTTAAATGGATTACGGATGAGTATTTCACAGACGATTTCTTGAACTCTACGAAGAAAGAAATTGAAGATCGTAAAGGTAAGAACCGCGTGTACATTCCGCAACCGATCAACTACTGGAAAGATTCCTCTGATTTCGGTAAAAAGTATACGGATCTCTTAACGAAGTACGATAACGTGTTCAAATACGATCCGCAATTGCTAGCTCTATGGGACGGTAAGCCAGAAGCGCAATACGAAGCTCAAAAGTATTATACGGAAATGGCGAACGTCATTCAAAAAGTGTTTACGACGAAAGATGTGGACTTGAAAAAAGCACTGTCTGAAGCCGCGACCAAAGTGCAAACGGAAACGTTTGACAAAGTGAAGGTCGAATAGGTAAGCCTAACTTACTTCTGCCTGCGGCCGCTTAATCTGGAGTGGCTGCGGGTAGAGGTTTTCTCACTATAAGGAGTGTTTAGGATGGATGCAGAGCTGAGTTCACAACCGATCGTAGCAAGCAAAGTATCGAAAAAGAAAATGAACTGGTATTTATGGGGTACGCTGTTTATTTTACCGGAAGTCGTATTATTCATTATCTTTCTATGGGTGCCTATTTTCAAAGGGATTTTTTATAGCTTCTACAATGTTGATTTCGTAGATGGCAATCATTTTACTGGCTTAGCAAATTATGTGAGTATTCTAAAGGATGATCTGCTTTGGATTTCAATTAAGAATACATTGATCTATATGGCTTTAGGTATTATTCTGGGCTTCTGGGTCCCGCCGTTAGTGGCAATCGCGGTTTCGGAGCTTCGTCGGTTCCAAGGGGCAGCACGGATCATCAGCTATTTACCTAGTGCGGTGCCTGCCATTGTTTTGTACGGTATGTGGATGTGGTTTTTTGATGCCGTAGGGCCAATTAACAGTTTGTTGCAGAAAATAGGCATCGATCAAGTTTCGTTCTTTAGCCCGAAATTAGCGATGGCTTCGATTGTTGTTCTAGAAACATGGCAAAGCTTTGGAGCGGCTACATTAATCTACATTGCGGCGATCGTTGGGATTCCGAAGGATTTGTATGAAGCCGCTGAGATCGATGGCGCTAGTGTGTGGCAGCGGGTTCGTTATATTATTTTGCCTAGCATCAAAACTTTAATGGGACTACTGCTTGTTCTCCAACTAATCACGACCTCTCAAGGCTTCCAAGCACAATTATCAATGACGGACGGTGGTCCGAATAATGCAACGTTGACATACTTGTTATGGCTTAACCACACAGCGTTCCGCGATCTCGAATTTGGCAAAGCCAGTGCTATGGGCAGCTTAATGTTCTTTGTGCTCATTGGAATGAGCATCCTTTACAACGTCATGCAGCGCAGGAGTGAGAAAGCATGAAGCCAGGCGAACGAGGATTAATTTCCCAGCATGATTTCAAAAAAGGTTCCGTCAAACTAGGTTACACCCTCATGGTGCTGCTCGTTCTGGCGATTGCGGTTACGACCATCTATCCGTTTCTGAATACTTTTTTTGGATCTTTGAAAACGAGGGAAGAGTTTTTCACCTTTCCACCAACCTTTTTCCCGAAACATTGGATTTGGAAAAATTATGACGATGCGTTCAACAGCTTCGACCTTCCGTTGTTGACGTTTTTGAAAAATACGATTTTTATTTATATAGGAAATGTCGTGTGCTCCTTATTGTTTATCGGGTTAGCTGCCTATGCCTTATCTCATTTGAAAGTTCCATTCAAGCGATGGGTAACTCTTTTCTTCTTCTCGACACTGTTGATTCCGCCTGCGACGTATATCGTACCAAACTTTTTGAATTTGAAGAGCTTGGGGATGATTAATACCTACTGGGCCTTCTGGTTACCCGCGGCGGCGAATGCTTATTTTATGCTGCTGCTCAAAAATTTCTTCGATGGCATTCACAAAGAAGTGCTGGAAGCTGCGCGTATCGATGGGGCAAGTGAATTCAAATCCTTTATACGTATTGCAATTCCGCTGTCGATGCCAATTATTGGCACGCTGCTCATGCTGTCGTTCTCGACGACGTGGAATGATTTCTACTGGCCCAGTATTGTGATGACGGATAAAAGCATGTACCCACTCGCCACAGGTATTTATCGTTATGTGGTGTATTCCAATTCGGTCATTCCATGGAGTGTACGCTTCGCGGTGTTGACCATGGCGATGCTGCCGCCAGTACTGTTCTTCTTGATTTTCCAGAAGTTTATGATTCGTGGCTTATCAGTTTCCAGCGTGAAAGGATAGGGAGAAGCGTCCTTCAGAATGCGAATTCTGGAGGCGTTTTCTTTGCGTTTAAAGGAGTTTCCTTCGGGAATAGCGAACGTACTGATAGCCTAACCAACAGCGGTGCTGCTCCTGCCAGCTTGACGGAAGCTTTGTGAAAGGATGATAAGAGGGTATGCGCAAAATGCTGCAAAATATGAAACTGATGAAAAAGTTGATCCTATTGCTTATCGTCTTCGTCGTGATTCCAACCCTCGTGTTGGATTTGGTCGTTGCCAAGAAGTTGGAATCCATCACAGAGGAACAAGTAGGGACAGCACTGCTCCAATTAGTGCGGGGAAGTCATTTGACACTCGATCGTGAAAGCAGCGATTTTGAAGAAAAAACGGAAAAAATTATGATTTCGCAAGAAATCCAACAATTAGTAAGTGTTCCATCATCCTCTGAATATGAACGTTTTGAAATTTTCAAAGCGTTAGATAAATATTTGAACAATTACTCAACCAATGCGGTGAGATATTCCTTGTTCTTTTCAGATAAAGATAAGTTGTATTCATTTGTTCCTAATTCGGACCTTTTGAATAATGGGGTGTTTTACTCGACGGATATGACGGATCTTTCGTGGTATAAAGCGGTCAGCAATGCGAAAGGGAAGGGCATCATTCGTGTTATTGATAAATTCGGTTATAACCCGAATAATATGCAAACTGTTGCTTATTTGAGGCAATTAAACAGTATTTATAACGGTGAAACGGTCATTGGATACTTAGTCGTGTCGGGTATTGAAACTCCGTTGCAGATGGATTTCGTTCCTTTTGATAAGTACAAAGATGCTCAAATTCTGCTGCTGGATCCCGATAATACGGTTTTGGCTACGAATACGGAAGCTTTCGGGATTGGCTCGAAGATCGGTGTGCCTGACGGTAAGGGAGAAGGGGTCTATAAGCAAATCGAGAGCGGCAATGAGATTATGTCAGTCATTCACACAAGTGAATTTACAGGGACGAAGCTGCTGATGCGTGTTCCAGTCCAGTCGATCATTATCGATCATATTAGCGTTCAACGCTTGGTCGATTGGATTATGTTGATTTATTTCTTTATTTTGATTTTGGCGAGTATGTATTTCATACAATCGATTTTGAAACCTATTTCTCGACTGGCTCGAATCACGAATTCGTATCATCCAGGAAAAGCTTTAGCTATAACCATGCATGCGGAGAGTAAAAATGAGATCGTATTGCTGAGCAATCATTTTATCCGAATGACCAATCGATTGAATCAGACGATTTATGATCAGTATGAACTTGAGTTAAAGCACAAGGAAGTTGAATTGTCGATATTGCATACACAAATCAATCCGCATCTTCTCTATAACACGTTGGAGTCTGTTTACTGGCATACGTTAATGGAGGGGGCGTCGGAATCGGCGGAAATGATTAAAGATTTGTCTCTCATTATGCGAATTGGGCTAAGCAAGGGTAAGTTGCTCATTCCGGTGATGGAAGAAATCAATCACGCTGAGGCGTATGTACGGCTGCAGTTATTCCGCTATGAGTATGCGTTTAAGGCGTATTGGGAAATTGAAGAGGATGCCAAACAGTTTTTAATGCCAAAGGTGCTCCTGCAACCGATTATTGAGAATGCCATCCTTCACGGCATCAAGAATATGAGCCATGATGGGGAGCTTTGGATTAAGGTGAAGCATACGGAAGGTAAACTGATTATTAGTGTGGAGGACAACGGCTATCGCCCTGCGGATATCGGGATGTTGAATGCCATTTTGCAGGGGAAAGAGAGTAGTAAGGGATTCGGTATTATTAATGTGCAAAAGCGGATCCAGCTGCATTTCGGGGAGGGCTTTGGCTTGCAGTATGCGTTGCGGGAGGATCAGGGTGTACGGGCGTGGATTGAGATTCCGGCTGTGTTGGATGAGACGGATTTGAAGTAGCGGGGCGGGGGTAGAGAGTGAATACCGGGGAATCTGTGTGAGAGCGGGAGTGGAAATGGAATCGGAAATTAGAAGCGGTAATGGAAACTGGAAACGGAAATTAGTAAGCGGAAACCGAAACCGCCAACACTATCCCGCACCCTGCACTCCGCACCTCGCACCTCGCACCTCACACCGCGCACTCCGCACCCCGCACCCCATACCCCGGACCCCGCACCCCGCACCCCGCACCCCGCACCCCGCACTCCAATCATGACAGTTTAACGAATTGGGCTAATACGAATTTGAATGCTTGTCGGCTTCAAGCGATGGAAATTGCACACCCTGGTGTGCTTATTTCTCGATAATGCCAAGTGATTTGCAGTTTAAGACCATTGCGAGTGCTTATTCTTACGAAAAGGAGAGTTTTTATTCAATGTATTGGAAAATAGGGTATTATCGAATGCTTATAGTTGACTTTCCATCATCCCATGGATAAATAGGCACTTGCCGTGGTCTTATTTAGGATATTTCTTCTTTTTTACATGACAACATTGCACCGCAGCTCCACCCAATCAGCGAGGTCGCTGCCATTTCTTTCGGTAGACCAACGGTGTGTCGCCGGTGCGGTCTTTGAACAGGTTGATAAAATGACTGACGTTATCGATGCCGACGGTGGCAGCTATCTCGGATACGGGCATATCGGAATATTTGAGTCGTTCCTTTGCATGGGTCATCCTAATACCAATCAGGTATTCGTGTGGGGAGAAGCCAGTATACTGTTTAAACCGTTTGGCCATGTGGTATTTGCTGACAGCATGTTCACGAGCAAGCTCTTCTAATGAAATTGATTCCGTAAATCTCGATTCGAGGGTCTGACAAATCGCATCGATATAAGCAGGCTTGTCCGAATCGGATAAGCCTAATTGTTGCGCAGTGAGGACGATCTCCGTCAGCAACTCAACGAGTAGCTTCGATGTGAGGAACTCCGTTGATGCGTTTCTTTGTTGTTGGATTTGCAAGGTTTGACGCAGTATAGTTGATACGGACGATTGGTTGTTTAGCTGCAAAACAGGCTCGCGTGACGCTGCATAGTGATCATAATAGGCCGTTGCAGCACTCCCGTGGAAATGGACCCAGAGTAGCTCAAGGGGCTCTTGAGGATTGGTTGAATAGTGATGATAGCTATCACAATGGATGAAAAATAACTTATGAGCTCCTAATGGATATGTGTTATTTCGGTAAGTCAGCTGTCCTGTGCCCCGCAATATATAAGCTATCAAATAGGAATCAAGCCCTTCACGTTCTGTGAAATAGCCTGGAAGCGTATGGAAATGACCTATTTCTTGTACGTAAAACAGGTTTGTTTTGGCGAATGAGGAAGGGCTAGAGATGAAACGAATCGAGTTCTCCGACCAAGCGGTTGTAAAATTTTCTTTCATGTGGGAAGCGCCTCCGATATCGTCGCAAGAATCTATTATTTTTAACCAAGATCCTTGGATGTTAACTTGATAGTAAGCCATTACAATAAGTTTATAAAGCTATTATTTTATGGACGAATGGAGATGCTTCAATGTCAATGTACCCAGCGATTAAGGCAAGCCTCAAGCCAAGAATTGGTTTATATTCTGTTGGATTACAAGCATACTGGGAACAGTTTCCTGGTTTAGAGGAACGATTAGAAGAATATGGACGCTTTATTGAACAGAAAATGTCCTCATGGGCAGACGTCTATTACTATGGACTTGTGGATACGGAAGGGGAAGGGCGGAAGGCAGGAGAGTGGCTGAATGAGCGGCAAGTAGATCTTGTTTTCTGCCATGCAGCAACCTACTCCACAAGTTCTACCGTGTTACCTATGCATCAAATTTGTAAAGCGCCTGTTGTATTTCTCAATTTGCAGCCAACGGCGAGACTTAATTATGAACAGTCGACGACAGGGGAATGGTTGGCTCATTGTGGCGCTTGTCCAGTGCCTGAATTTGCTAATGTGTTCAATAGAGCAGGAATACCATTTCGAGTTGTAAATGGCATGCTCGGTCTTGACTATACGCCTGCCATCTCACTGACGGATGAAGTGACGCGTGAGCGACGTGAAGCGGTATGTGCGTGGAAGGAAATTGAAGAGTGGGTGCGGGCAGCGGGAGTACCTAGAACTTTGCAGCATAGTCGCTTCGGTTTCTTAGGTAATACCTATAGTGGGATGCTCGATATGTACAGTGATTTTACGATGATTTCTGCACAGACAGGTCTACACGTGGAAGTGCTTGAAATGTGTGATCTGGACCGCATGCTGCGTGAAGTGACTCCGCAGGATGTGAAGCAGAAACTGGATGAACTGCAGGACATGTTCCAAATCAGCGGTGATTCCCCTTCGGATCCGATTGCAAAGAAGCCAACGAAAGAACAATTGGAGTGGTCCTGTCGGGTGGCAGCAGCACAAGAGAAGCTTGTGCGCGCATATGATTTAGATGCCTTATCGTACTATTACCACGGGGCGCCGGGTGGTGAGTACGAGAAGCTGCAAGGCGGCTTCATTGTGGGTCACTCGCTGCTAACTGCGCGTGGCATCCCTTGTTCTGGCGAAGGGGACCTGAAGACGGCTGTTGCGATGAAAATCAGCGATATTCTTGGCGTCGGCGGCTCCTTCTCGGAAATCGTCGTCGTGGATTATATCGACGAGACGATTTTGCTTGGCCATGACGGACCGTTCCATATCGCGATTTCCGAAGGAAAGCCGATTTTGCGCGGCATGGGTTTGTATCACGGCAAGCAAGGCACTGGCGTATCCGTGGAAGCCAAAGTGAAGACGGGGGCGATCACGACGTTGAATGTGACCCAGACCGGCGATGGCAAGCTGAAGCTAATCTCAAGCGAAGGCGAGTCCACGAACGGGCCGATCATGAAAATCGGCAACACACAGACGCCAGTGAAGTTCCGTGAGCATCCGGATGCTTACATGTCACGCTGGTTCGCAGAAGCGCCGACGCATCACTGCGCAATGTCGATCGGACATAATGCTTCGCAGTTCCAGAAGGTCGCGGAACTGATGAAGCTGAAGCATGTGATTTTGTAGCTGCTACTTGTGGAAGTTAGTCGACGCAACCGACTAACCTCCACCTGACAGAAGCAAAGCGAGTGGAGTTAGTCGATGAAACCGACTAACTCCCACCCAACAAAGGCCGAGCGAGTGGAGTTAGTCGACAAAACCGACTAACTCCCACCCAACAAAGGCCAAGAGAGCAGAGTTAGTCGACGCAACGGACTAACTCCCACCCAGCAGAGGCCGAGCGAGTGGAGTTAGTCGACGAAACCGACTAACTCCCACCCAACAAATGCCAAGAGAGTGGAGTTAGTCGATGAAACCGACTAACTCCCACCCAACAAAGGCCAAGAGAGCAGAGTTAGTCGACGCAACCGACTAACTCTCACCCAACAAAGGCCAAGAGAGTGGAGTTAGTCGACGCAACCGACTAACTCCTACCCAACAAAGGCCAAGCGAGTGGAGTTAGTCGATGAAACCGACTAACTCCCACCCAACAGGGGCCAAGCGAGTGGAGTTAGTTGACGCAACCGACTAACTCCCCCCCAACAAAGGCCAAGCGAGTGGAGTTAGTCGACGCAACCGACTAACTCCCCCGCCATACAAAAAACGCAACCGTCCCAAAAAGGACAGTTGCGTTTTTTGCATCCACGTTCTTACCGCCGCAGGGCTATTCCGGCGTTCCTTTCCAAACTAGTGGATGCTCGCGTTAACTTAGCCGTTAATGAGTCCAATTGGTTCGTATATCCACATGCGTGGAATGCCTGTAAGTTAATTTTGCGGAAAGGAAGACAGATCTCCTGGTGAATCCGAGTTCTCCGTCACGTCAATGTAATGATCAATCGAATCTAGAACCTGACTAAGCGGCGATTGAGTAAAAATAATACGATCCGCGTGAATGGCGTTATAGGTGCTTTCATCTTTGTTAATTTTGAATCCTCTATAATTCTCGTAAATGGTTTTCATGGCAATCTCTCCCTCGCTAGGATGTATATATTAAAATAACATTTAATGGATAAGTTTGGTAGAGGTGTAAAATAAGAGATTCTGTCACTTTGTGACTAGTTAGATAAATGATTTACGACATCGTTTTTAGATCGCGGCGATATTGAGTAGGTGGGAGGCCGAGCTGTTTTTTGAATGCTTTTGAGAAGCTAAATAAATCAGGATAACCAACCGAATGTGCAATTTCTGTCAGTGTGAATTCCGTGTTGGATAAGAGATGCTTAGCTTCTTTCATTTTCAAGTCCTGAATGTATTGGATCGGCGGGACGCCAAAGGCTTTACTAAACTGCTTTGTAAAATGAGTTCGTTCCACGCCGACATAGTCGGAGACTCGCTCAACGGTAATGCCTTCCGCATAATGAATTTGAATATAGGCTAGACCCTGCTGAAGCCAGGAAAGAGAGCGATGCTCGTGGGAAGCTGGAGGTTTGTTGGTGACAGATAGCGTATCGAAAATGCGATACAACTGAGTTAAACGTGACAAGTCGCTCTCTTGCCGTTCTCCCTGATTAACTAGGCTGATGAACTCCTCCATGAGTTCCCTCGCTTGATCCGTAAGCCCGCCGTTTCGATAAGGCGCTTCAGGACGAAGTCCAATTCGCTCTAAAAGATGAAGGGCTTGCTTGCCGTCAAATGCAACGAACGTTTTGCGAAGCAGACAATGTTCATCCGTGAAATACTCATGTGTAACACCTGGAAGAAGACAGAACATGTCATTTTTGCTTAATCGATAGGTGACATTATTTTGCGTAAAAGACCCCGATCCTTCTAAGACAAATATCAAATAGTAGTAGGGTGTTGTACGTGGACCGATATGATAATTGCTTTTAGCAATATTGTATCCGAGCCGAATCGGCCAGACGCTACCCGTCTTTTCGAAGTCCGATGGCGTAAAAAAATGAATGTCTAAGAATTCTTGGTAATCCTCACGCATATCTTCCTCTACAGGAAACAACTCATTTTCACATCCCTTTTCTTCTCATAGTAATGCTTAATCGGGATAATGACAATGTTTCTAATATCTTATAACCCACAAAATGACAAATGAAAAATAACACGAATTGACATTGACCCTAGGTTGCAACCGCTGATATGATACTAATACATTCTATTCCTACCTTTTTTATAGGATATAGATCCTATCTACCGGATCACTGGAGAAGGCAATGAGCGCGCATTGCATCGTTTACACAATTCCATCTAATCGACAGGAGAGCCTGAGATGACACAACATAAAGAAATCGAATTTGGTTGGTTCCTGCCAACCTCTGGTGACGGCAAGTATGTAGGCGTTGCCCCTGAAAGAGAAGCGACATTAGACTACTTGATTCAAGTTGCACAAACAGCCGAGAAATCGGGCTTTGAATTTGTACTTATTCCAACTGGCGGTGCCTGCTTGGATGCCTGGGTTGTAGGATCTGCCGTTATGAGTCACACGACGACGTTGAGACCGCTGGTTGCGGTTAGACCGGGACTCGTAGCTCCGGTATTGGCAGCTCGAATGGGCGCAGCCTTGGATGTTCTATCAGGGGGCCGCGCGATGATTAACGTCGTAACCGGCAGCTCCGTGCAGGATCTGGAAGAGCTGGGGGATCCGCTTGCTCATGCACACGACGAACGATACGAGAGGGCAAAAGAATACGTAGAGGTTATGCAGCAAGCGTGGACAGAAACGGATGTCCTTTCAGCTTCCGAGTTTGCGGACACAACCAAAGACGAACCCGCCAAAGAGAAGAAGCTCTATCAAGGGAAGTACTACCAGTTCAATCGTCCCGTTAGCTCGCCGTTCACGGTGCAGAAGCCGCATCCGCCGTTTTATCTAGGAGGGAGCTCGCCTGTTGCCAAAAGATTGGCTGTAGAAGTTGCCGATACCTACCTCATGTGGGGAGAACCGCACGATTGGATACGCGAGCAAATGATTGAAATCGAAACGGTGCGCGCCGAGTATCGCGAAGAAACAGGAATAGATCGTCCCCTTCGTTACGGACTTCGTGCACAAGTATTAGTGCGAGATACCGAGGAAGAAGCTTGGGCCGCGGCTTGGGAGAGTATTTCCAAGGTATCACCGGAAGCTATCGAGCAAGCGCAGCAAGCTTTCGCCAAAACAGATGCAACGAATCAACAGCGTCAAAACGATCTTCGTGAGCTCTCCAAGAACCAACAATTCGTCGTTGGGCCGAACTTGTGGACAGGTTTATCGCTCGTTCGCTCGGGTGGAGCCATTCTCATTGTCGGCACAGCCGATCAAGTAGCAGATCGTTTGGTCGAATATGCGGAGCTCGGCATCTCATCTTTTATTCTATCGGGTTACCCACATTTAGAAGAGGCAGAAACCTTCGGACAGGCTGCGCTTCCACTTTTTAGAGAGAAATGGCAACAAAAGCTTGCCTTGCAAGAAGCACAATCCACCACAACTATTTAACCAATTAGGAGGGTCCTATCCATGCGTAAATCTAAACTAAAATACAGTTTCCTTGTTGCCTCACTTTCTATCGTTTCCTTGCTGACAGCATGCGGTTCCTCCTCATCTACAGGGGCGAGCCCAGCGGCATCAACGGCTTCTACAGCACCGAGTACGGCAGCCGCTACAGCGTCCGCAAAGCCTGTCACGATCTCCTTCCTACACTGGCGCGGGGAGGATGTGAACTCGCTTAATGGCATTATTGCGAAGTTCCAAGCGGAGAACCCGAACATCAAAGTCGAAATGCAAACCATGCCATCCGAGCAATATCAATCCACAGCCCAAGCGAAGCTGGGGGATGGTTCTGTCGGAGACGTGTTCACATCGTTCCCTGGTGCACAGTTCGAAGCGTTGGCTAAAGCAGGCGTATTCTCCGATCTATCCGGCGAGAAGTTTCTAAGTAATTTTAATGACACGCTCATTCAAGTTGGTAAAAAAGACGGCAAACAGGTAGCTGTTCCGTACCAGCTCGTTTATAACGATCCGATTTACAACGTGAAATTGTTTCAAAAGTTTAATTTAACGCCTCCGAAGGATTGGGCTGGTTTCTTGGCTCTTTGCGAGACGTTGAAAAAGAACGGTATTATCCCAATTGCGTTTGCAGGAGCGGATATTGGGCCGGGACAATTCATGAACACCATGGTGATGAATAATCAACCGAGTACAGATATTTTCACGAAAGTAGAAGCGGGCCAAGCGAAATTAACCGATGAGTTCTGGGTGAAAACCTTGACACAATTCAAAGAATTGAATGACAAAGGCTACTTGCAACAAGATGCGCTTGGTACAAAAGATGCAGCTGCTGGTGCGTTGTTCATTCAGGAAAAAGCAGCGATTCTTGCCAGCGGTTCCTATCAATTGGCTCAAAATAAAAAGCAAAATCCAAACCTTGAGCAAAAACTTTTGGCTCCGATTACCGTCTCAGCTGATCAAGCGAAATTCGAGGGCGTACACACAAGTACGTTTATGTTAGCGGTGAATAGCAAATCGAAGCATCCTGCAGAGGCGAAGAAATTCATTGAGTTTTTGAGCAAAAAAGAGATAGCAGCGACCTATGCGAATGAAACCGGGCAGAATGTCACGGTGAAAGATGTACAATACACAACGCCTGAATTACAAGTGGCGACGGAATGGTCAACTAGGAAAACATTGTTCCAACCGCGCTTTAGCATTACCAATGCGGATAATCAAAAAGCGGTCACAAACTCCATTCAAGCCGTGCTAAGCGGTAAATCGCCACAAGATGCAGCGAAAGAAGCGCAAGCGATTATCGATCAGCATCTCGTGAAATAAGATGAGCCATAATCGATCCGTCTTATGGTTGTTCCTTTTGCCAGGTACGCTGCTTTATCTAGCTCTGTTCATGGTGCCGACACTATACGGATTGTTTTATTCCTTCACTGACTGGGACGGCATCTCGCCGTCCTATCAGCTTGTTGGTCTGAACAATTACGCCAAAACTTTGCATAATATCGTGTTCCAAAAAGCGCTATGGAATAACACGAAGTTCATGCTTGCGGTTGTGATTGCACAGACGGTGCTTTCACTTGCTCTTGCACTGCTATTAGTAAAAAATACGAAGATTCACGTATTCCTTCGAGCTCTTTACTTTTTCCCGACAATCTTATCATCTGTTGCGGTAGGGTTGATCTGGTCGTTTATGTATGATCCATCGCTTGGTCTTATCAATTCCTTATTGAAGGAAGTGGGCTTGGGGGCTTATGGTCAGAACTGGATTGGCGGGGTAAAAATAGCGCTATTTTCCATTGCTGGCGTGCAAGTTTGGGCTCATGCTGGGCAAATGATGATTGTGTTTGTGGCGGGGCTGCATGCGATCCCAGAAGAGCTCTACGAGGCTGCGAAGATCGATGGAGGCAACAAATTTCAGGTGTTTCGTAAGGTAACATGGCCGCTTTTAGCGCCTTCAGCAACTATAGTTATTGCATATACAACGATTCAATCGTTCAAAGCATTTGATCTCATTTTTACAATGACAGACGGTGGACCCAATTATGCAACGGAAATTTTGACCACCTATATTTATCACACCGCTTTTGCGAACTACTCGTTCGGCATGGCATCTGCGGGTTCTGTTTTATTTCTGATCTTGTTATCTGTGTTAACGATCCTGCAGTTCAAGGCGCTGCGAGCGGATCGTGTTTCCTACTAAATCCAATGAGGTACTAGCAATTATGGGGATGAAATGGTTCGGTCGTGTTATCTTACTGCTGTATGCAGTATTGATAACAGCACCTTTATATTTTGTAGTCGTCTCTTCCTTCAAAACGACACAGCGCTTCTTCGCCTCGCCTCTCGGCTGGCCGAAGCCATTCACGTTTGGAAATTTTAGTGGCATTTTCAAAGGACAAACGATGTGGAAATACTTCTTCAACAGCGTGGAAGTGACCCTCGGCACGGTTATTATTGAACTTGCACTCGGAAGTTTGATCGCCTATGCGTTATTTCGCTTTGGGGGAATCATAGCTAAGATCATCTTCGGCTTGTTTATTGCTGGACTCATTGTTCCATCACAAGTCAATATGCTGCCGATCTACTCACTTACACATAAACTAGGCTGGTCAGATCATTTGTATGGATTAGTACTTGTCTCTGTTGCAATGCTCATGCCATTGACCGTTTTCATGTTGAAGGGCTTTATGCAGGTACTAAATAAAGAAATTTTGGAAGCAGGGAGTATAGATGGGGCTAGTGAGTGGAAACTATATGCACGTATCGCTTTGCCCTTATCTGCACCTTCCTTAGCGGCAACGGCAACTTTCCTGTTCGTGATGGTATGGAATGATTTGTTAATCCCCATGCTGCTTATCAATAGCAAATCCAAATTAACGCTTCCGCTAGCTATGCTGCAGTTCCGAGGCGAATATGTGACCGACTATCCCATGCTCCTTACAGGAGTTGTTATTACGGCAATACCAATGGTAGTGATGTTCTTATTCTTACAGAGGTATTTCGTAGCAGGGGTCATGGCGGGATCTTTGAAGGGGTAAAAGGCAAGAAATGATACAGTCGTGATGTGTCACGGCTGTTTTTGGCATTCTGTTCTTTTTTGTGTTACAGTTAGATGGAGGTGATTACTTGTGTTGAAACTAAGTATATTGGATCAATCGCAAATTGGAGAAGGTCGTAATGCCGCGCAGACGTTGGCTGAGACGACTGAACTCGCACAAGAAGCAGATCGCATTGGTTACAGCCGCTTCTGGGTGTCGGAACATCATGCTTCACAAGCCTTGGCGCATTCAAGTCCAGAGGTTCTGATTGCTCATTTGGCTGCCAAAACTGAGCGCATCCGACTAGGCTCTGGAGGCATCATGATGCCGCATTATAGCGCATATAAAGTTGCTGAAAACTTCCGGTTGTTAGAGGCGCTTCATCCCGGACGTATTGATGTTGGGCTTGGCCGTGCACCAGGCGGTATGCCAATTTCCACGCGTGCGCTGCAAGAGGGCAAATATACAGGTGTTGACCAATACCCGCAGCAAATCGCTGATTTGACGGGTTATTTATATGATTCACTACCAGCGGGGCATAGGTTCGCTGCACTTCATGCATCGCCAATTATCTCAACGGCTCCAGAAATATGGTTGCTCGGATCTTCCTATGACAGCGCAAGAATTGCTGCTGATCAGGGGGCTGCTTTCGGTTTCGCACAATTTTTTGGTAACGCGGATTGTGAGCAAGCCCTGCGTATCTATCGCGAGCATTTCACACCTTCAATCCTGAATGAGAAACCACACTCCCTAGCAGCTGTGTTGGTCATCTGTGCTGATACGGAAGAAGAAGCGAATCAACTGGCGCTTAGCACAGACTTGTTCTTCTTGTCTTTAGGTCGCGGGATGCTGCTTCCATCATTCCCATCTGTGAATACGGCGCTCAATTACCCTTATACGGAGAATGACTATGCCATGATTCGCAATGGACGCCACAGACGGATTGTTGGCACGCCGAAGCAAGTGAAAGAAGAGATCTTGAAATTGAATGAAGCTTACCAAGCGGATGAAATCATGGTCGTCTCGCCGATTCATAACATCGAAGCGCGCTTGCATTCATATCGCTTGTTGGCGAAGGCATTCGATCTGTAGAGAAAGGGGAGCTTGCGCTCCTCTTGTCGGTTGCGCTTGTCAAATCAAACGAACTTCCCGTATCGAACGGGGCTCGCCTATTCACTCGGACCATGTCCTACCATCACTCGCGGCATTAACTGGAAAAAGTACATTTGAATTGGCCAAATTTGCTTGAAAACACGAAATAACTGGATTTCATGTTGCTAATTTCAGTGATTTGGTTTGATTTTAGCCAATCGGTGAAAATCAGCTGTAGGTTTTCCAGTTAATCTCTTTAATCAGCGATATTGCGTGAAATTAGCTGCATATTTTCCATTTATTTTGCGAATTTAGTGGTAGAAGGAAGGTAGCTGTGTGGTAGTGGGGAGGAAGTTGACACATAGGCGATAGGTAATCTACCCATCCAACCAGCACCATACTGAAAAACCACATTTGCGTTTTTTGGTAACTGCCATTACACTTAAACAAAAAACGGTGGAGTGGTGGCATGAGTAAGAATCGCGTATGGAACAAAGGAAAACGGAATGGTGGAGGCGGGCCTGCACCTGGGACAAGTTACAAAGAGAAACTTGCAGCAGAGCAGCCTTTTCAAGCGGAAGTGATCGATCTATCTAATCCGATTAATCAAGTGAAACGCATGAGCCGTGAGAACTGGGTAGAACGTCCAACCCGACCAGCTCGCGCGCAACAGCCGAATAAATAATAATCGCGACAAGCCTAACTAGTCTCCATCACTGGAGATTGTGTGGGCTTTTTTTGCGCCAAAATTCTTGTTAGCTAGTCACTCATACGACTTTTTCCGCCTAAAACCTCATATAAATGGAAAATGTGCCGAAGGTGAGAATGTGATGTACCAAGCGGATAAGGTTCGACAAAGGAGGCTATGCATCATGAGATCCGTCTTGAAGCTAGAAATTGAGGAAGCGAAGGTGATGATTGCTGCTGGAGTTCAAGCCGCCGAGGAAGCTCAAGCGGCAGAAACAATTTGTATCGTCGACGAAGGCGGTTATTTGCTAGCCTTAGAGCGGATGGACGGGGCACGCAACACGAGCCCTGAGCTGGCGATGGCAAAAGCTTTTACGGCTAGTGGGCATAGACGTTCGACACACTTGTTTAATCAGCCTGGCGGGCCAGCGACGATCCATGGGGAAGCGTTTGGCATTCATGCCATGATGCCGGGGAAGTTTGCGATTTTCGTAGGCGGATTTCCCATCGTGGTCAACGGGCAAGTCATTGGCGGGGTTGGCGTGAGCGGAGGAGCTGGCGAGGAGGATATTCTCGTAGGAGTGGCGACCTTAAAGGCGTTGCAGCATCACTTAGGTGACCAATACGAAGTCCTTACGCATCCTGATATTAAGAAATGAGAAAAACTTTCTATCGAGGATCTTCGAGGATGAGCGACTGCGATTGAAAGGCGGTTTTTATCGCCAATACGAATTTGTTCTTCCGAGTAACGGAAACTTATCAATATTTATATAGTAAGAAAACCCCGACATCTCTCCTTAGAGAGAAATCGGGGTTCTTTCTTACAGTAAGCCTCTGACGTACGAGAAAGCTTCTTCGATCGTATGATTTTCGAGTCGCTCTAATGAAATGTCGACACCAGGTTTATGCGAGTGTAGCTTGTTTAAAAAAGCTGCTGTCTCGAATATGCCTTTACCGGACGCAATTTCATTCTTTTGACCATTGTTCACTACGTAATCCTTCAGATGAGTCAGTACAATTCGGCTGCCAAAAGTTGCGAAGGCATGATCCAAGAAAGTTACTTGATCTTGCGGTTCAACCACAGTCGGCGGAATTAAATTAACGGGATCGAAAACGACGCCTAACGTGCTAGAAGGCACTTCTTCCAGAATTCGAGCCATTTTCTCAGTACTCGATAGCGTATGTGTGACAACCGGTTCTAATCCGATATGAACACCCCAACGATCGGCCTCTTCTGCTAATTCCTCAACTGTTTGCTTCAGGATCGACCATCCTTTGGCCTCATACCCGTTAGCATCCTCCGCAAGATACGTTGTTAGATCTCCTGTTTCGGTTGCCACAATGGACGTTCCAAAATCACGGGCGTATCGCAAATGCTCTTTGAATCTATCGATCTCATAACGACGCTGCTGCGGATCGGGATGAATGGGATTGATGTAACATCCGAGCACGCCAATCCGCACGCCTGCGCGATGAAATTGCTCGCCAATATGATTGGCAAGAGCCGGACTTAATTTCCCGAGGCTTAAATCATAGTCGCTAATCGCTTTACTGAGTGCTAATTGAACGAAGTCGATGCCTCGTCCGCTTAATTTTGCGGTCAATTCCTTCAAGGGCAGATGGCCGACGGTATGAGCGAGTGTCCCGATGCCCATCTATCTAGCCATCCATCCGCCGTCCACACATAGCACGTGTCCGTTCATATAATCGGAAGCATTCGAAGACAAGAAAACAACAGGGCCTTTCAAATCTTCCGGTGAACCCCAACGGCCAGCTGGAATACGCTCTGTGATAGAAGCTGTACGCTTCTCATCTTTGAGAATAGGCGCTGTGTTATTCGTTGTCATATAACCTGGGGCAATGGCATTGATTTGGATGCCTTTTCCAGCCCACTCGTTCGCTAAAGCTTTCGTCACACCAGCAATCGCGTGCTTACTTGCCGTGTATCCTGGTACGTTGATTCCGCCTTGGTACGTCAGCATGGAAGCGATATTCACGATTTTACCGCTGCCGCGCTCGATCATATGACGACCAATCAACTGACACAAGAAGAATGCCGAGTTCAAGTTCAGATCAATCACATCGTGCCAATCTTGACGCGCATGGTCAACGGCTGGAGTACGACGGATAATACCCGCGTTATTTACTAGGATATCGATGCTGCCGTAAATGCCAATCGCTCTAGCAACGACATCCTCAAGGATGTCTTCATTGCTTAGATCAGCAGCGATAAGCTCTGCTTTGCCGCCTAATGCGCGGATCGCTTCAACGGTTTGAACGCTTTCAGAAGAGGAAACCGCGATGACGTTCGCGCCTGCTTCTGCAAGTCCGATCGCCATAGCTTGGCCTAGGCCGCCTGAAGCGCCTGTAACGAATGCTGTTTTTCCCGATAGATTAAAAAGTGTCATGACGTACTCCTTTTCCCAAAAAGAAATGTTAGGTTTCAACTTTGCAATTTGCGTTTAAAGTGTTTCGATCTGGATGCCCGTTTCGCGGAACTGTCGGGCCGTCGCTTCCGTCAACCCGCTATCGGTTAAAATCATAGCCACTTCAGAAAGGGAAGCGAAAGTTCGCAACGCACATTGTCCGAATTTGAAATGATCGATAACCCCATAGACGGTTGCGCTGGAGCTGATTAAGGCACGTTTATATTCAACTAGATCATTCGTGTAAATCGTAAAACCATGCTGCAGATGTACCCCAGTAGCAGAAATGAAGGATTTCTGTATGTTGAGACTTCGCACATAGTCTACGGCTTCTGGACCGGCAAGCATGTTGCGCAGACGATAACCGCCTGGCACAACTAGCCGAATTTCATCCTTATGGACAAGCTCTGAGATGATATATAGATCGTTAGTTACAACCGTAAGCGGCTGATTATCCAGCCGCCTAGCAATTTCAAGCGTTGTCGAGCCGCCATCCAATGCGATAATATCGCGAGGTTGGATGTATCGGAGTGCGAGAGAGGCAATCTCTGATTTTTTGTCCGCATGCTTGATATTCGGTTCTTTCGCAGAGAGAATGCCTAACTGATCGCTTTGAGCTAGCATAGCACCGCCATGAATGCGGATAAGCAGCCCTTTTTCTTCAAGCTTGGCTAAATCCTCGCGAATGGTTTTTCCTGTTACTTCTAGACGTTCACTTAGCTCATTCACGGTGACTTCTTTCTGAGCGAGTAAAACTTCCATGATCGTTTCATATCTACGTAAAGGATTCATCGGGTTTCATCCGTTCTTCTAATGGGATTACCGATTATTTTAGATCTTGCATAGCAACTGCGTCCATATCGTTGAACATTTGATTCTCGCCAGCCATACCCCAAATGAATGTGTAGTTGTTCGTACCAACACCGCTGTGAATGGACCAACTTGGTGAGATGACAGCTTGCTCATTGCGCATAACAACGTGACGCGTTTGTTGCGGCTCACCCATCATGTGGAAGACAACAGCATCTTCTGGCATGTCAAAATAGAAATAAACCTCGGAACGACGGTTGTGCGTATGAGTCGGCATTGTATTCCACATGTTGCCTGGCTTCAATAATGTCATACCCATAACAAGTTGACAGCTTTGAATGCCATCCAAGTGGATGTATTTATAAATCGTACGCTCATTGGAAGTATTGATGCTGCCTAGGTGAGCAGGAGTCGCTTCGCTAATCGCTACTTTTACAGTCGGGTACGTTGTGTGCGCTGGTGTGGAGTTGAAATAGAACTTCGCTGGGTTCGCTGCATCATCACTTGCGAAGGAAATTTCTTTGGAGCCAAGTCCGATGTAAATACAGTCTTTGGAGTCCATTGTGTACGCTGTACCATCAACAGTGATTGTACCTCTTGCTCCAACGTTGATAATACCGATTTCGCGGCGCTCTAAGAAGTAGTCAGCAGCCATTTCTTTCGTGTCAGCTTCTAATTTAAGCGTTTCAGTTGTAGGTAAAACTCCGCCAATAATAAAACGGTCAACGTGAGAGTAAACTAATGTCACTTGGTTTTCAGTAAATAACGATTGAATTTGAAATTCAGTTTGTAAACGTTCAGTATCAAATTGTTTAACTTCATTCGGGTGTGATGCATAGCGGATATCCATGGATTAATCTCTCCTTAGAGTTGGTTTATTTGTGTTGATATACGTTCATATAGGTTTAATTTACTTCATATCGTTCATTTAGGCAAGGAGATCTTGCGTGCGATATTGTGGAAATTAGGGAAGATGTGAATAAAGTAAGCGGAAAGTGTACAAAACAAGCAAACGAGGACAGTTTATTAGGAAGTTAAGAAGGAGGTGACACATGTCGATGGACAAAAGTCACTATTTCGATCATGTCTGCAATGATACAATCCCAACGCGGCCAGAGGAAGAAGATACAACACCGACAGATATGTTAAGTGATGCAGTTGCAGAAATTATGGATAATATAAGTCATCCGTTTTCGGATGATGATTACACAGATCGAGACTAAATGATGTAGAAGAATCCCTTCCATTGGAAGGGATTTTCTTTTTGAAGGCAGGGGAGTACAATGACCATATGTACACCATATGAACAGATGGAAAGGATTCCCCAATGCCTCAATCGACAAAATTATTTCCTGCGTTGTTACCGGATCACCCCTGTCATCCACAGGTGGTTGCTTATTATTTTAAACAATGGCAAGGCTTTCATATGCCCTTTCACCGACATGATGCGACGGAGATCATGTATACCATACATGGCTTTTGTGAGATAGAGATACAGCTTTCCCCAACCCGAACTGAACGAGTTAGATTGAAAAAAGGGGAGTTCATTCTTCTTAATGCCAATATTGCCCATCGACTTATTGTCGAAGATGATGAGCCGTGTCGGATGCTCAATGTGGAATTTCGGTTTACTCCTCATCGTGGCGTGATGCCATCCTTACAACAGCTTGCCGCTGAAGAGGTACAACTGAACTCATTATTGGAAGTTCAGACCGCTTACTTAGTGCTGCGTGATCCAGATGAAGTGTATCATGTGATGAAAAGTTTGGTGCTAGAACTAGACAAGCCTGCCGACAAGAGTGAGTCCATGATTCAACTGCTGATTGCACAACTGTTGATCCGAATCGCTCGTTTACGACGTGAATCTGCAAGCAGTAGTGTGGTGCAAAGCGAATGGTATGTGAAGAAAAGCATGGACTATATGCATCAAAATTACGATCGCGAGATTCAAGTGAAAGAGATAGCGGGGGCTGTGAATTTACACCCTGGCTACTTACAGCGCATCTTCAAAACGGTGACAGGACAAACCCTTATGACGTACTTAACGGAAATCAGAATGGAAAAAGCGCAAATGCTGCTGCTCGAAACAGACATTCCGATTGCAGAGATTTCTGAATATATCGGGGTGGGCAGCCGTCAATATTTTCATATGTTATTCAAGGCGCACACGAACTTAACTCCTACGGATTATCGTAAATCGATGAATACGCATAAGCATATGTATCCGGAAGGAAGTTAGGATTTTTGACAATTGGGGTGTGAAGTAGTTAGAAATTTGATAACGTTTTCTCTCTTTGCTTGGTACAATGTGAAGCATAGACGAAGTGATAGAGAGGGCGATAAATATGACATTTAAGGTAGCATTCATTGGCGCAGGCAGTATTGGTTTCACACGTGGACTACTTAGAGATTTATTAGCTGTACCCGAATTTCATAATATCCAAGTGGCTTTTACAGACATTAACCCACACAATTTAGAGATGGTGACGGAGCTATGTCAACGTGACATTCATGAGAATGGCTTATCGATTCAGATTCAAGCGACGACGGATCGCAGGGAAGCATTGGAAGGGGCCAAGTATGTGCTTTGCACAATACGTGTAGGCGGTCTAGAGGCTTTTGCAACAGATGTGGACATTCCTTTGAAATATGGTGTGGATCAATGCGTTGGTGATACATTGTGTGCAGGGGGCATCATGTACGGTCAACGTGGCATATCTGAAATGCTTCGCATTTGCCAAGATATCCGCGAGGTTGCTGCGCCAGATGTCACATTGTTGAATTACGCGAACCCGATGGCGATGTTGACATGGGCTTGTAATAAATACGGCGGTGTACGTACGATTGGACTTTGTCACGGTGTCCAGCATGGCCATCATCAAATCGCAGATGTTTATGGCTTGGATAAGAAAGACGTGGATATTATATGTGCTGGCATTAACCATCAAACCTGGTATATCCAAGCTTCACATGAAGGGAAAGATTTGACAGCAGGCTTATTAGAAGCATTTGAAAATCATGCCGAATATGCACGAACAGAGAAGGTTCGTATCGATATGCTGCGCCGCTTTGGCTACTATAGCACCGAGTCCAATGGACATTTGAGTGAATATGTTCCGTGGTATCGGAAACGGGCAAGTGAAATTGGGGATTGGATTGATATGGGGTCTTGGATTAATGGTGAAACAGGCGGATACTTACGTGTGTGCACGGAGGGACGACGTTGGTTTGAGACAGATTTTCCGAACTGGATGAAAGATCCCGCATTCGTCTTTGCGAGCGAGAAACGAAGTGAAGAGCATGGCTCTTATATTATCGAAGGATTAGAAACAGGCCGCGTCTATCGTGGGCATTTCAATTTGGTCAATAAAGGTGTGATCTCGAATTTGCCGGATGATGCGATTATTGAAGCGCCAGGCTATGTCGATCGTAATGGTATCTCGATGCCGCATGTTGGTGATCTGCCATTGGGGCCAGCGGCGGTGTGTAATGTTAGCATTTCTGTTCAGCGTTTAGCTGTAGAGGCGGCTGTGCATGGGGATGATCAGCTGTTGCGTCAAGCCTTTATGATGGATCCACTCGTTGGAGCTGTCTGCAATCCGAAGGAAATTTGGCAAATGGTAGACGAGATGCTAGTTGCCCAAGAGGCGTGGTTACCGCAATATGGTGCAGCGATTGCTGAAGCCAAACAGCGTCTTGCAGCAGGAAACCTCATTCCGACGCGTGACTATGAAGGGGCTGCTCGTGTGAAGGTGAAAACAGTCGCCGATATGCAGCAGGATCGTGAAGCCGCCAACAAGAACGCAGGGGAAGCGGACAAAGGGAAGGATCGCGCGACGACTACGGCGTGAGGTTCGTTTATTTTCAAGTATGTTCATATGGGTTCTTTTCGGGTATAATTAGTGAGTAAGTGAAGGGCCGCTTGCGGTCCTTCTTTTTTCATTTGGAGCTGGAAGCGTTTTATTACGAAAGGGGAAAGTCAGATGTCTAATATTGGCGTATGGGAAGCTGCGGAACCAGGCGTGACTCGTTGTATTTTGAAAGCAGAAGTAGGTTTAATGATGATGGAGGTTCACTTTGAACCAGGAGCAATTGGCTATCAGCACAGTCATGTTCACGAGCAAATGTCATATTGCTTGAAAGGCAAAATCGAATTCACAATCGATGGTGTTGTTACAGTTATTGAACAAGGCCAAACGATTTATATACCAAGTGGTGCTAAGCATGGTGTTACCGCATTGGAAGATTCAGCACTCTTAGATGTATTTACACCGATTCGCGAAGATTTGGTGAAACGATAACCAGTTGCGTCCGCAACTCTACCATAAACGATAAAGGAAGGGCTGAGCCTTATGCAAAATAGCGGTAAATTTGCTTGGACATGGACGATTCGCGAAGAAGATCTTGAGGAATATGTGAAGATGCACTTGGCTCCTTGGCCAGAGATTATGGAGGAGCATAGTAAAGCGGGATTCCGAGATTACTCCATTTTTCAAAATGGCGCGCAGTTTTTCTATGTATTTTTGTGTGATGATGTAGAGGCTGCTTTCGCCTACCTCGCTGAGAGTGAAGCATGTAATCGCTGGAATGCCATTACTTCCAAAATGGTTGTAGGATCCTTCGATTTCCGTGAAGCTGTTCCAATTACGCCGATGCGTGAGGTTTTCTATCTAAAATAAGTGAGATAAGAACAAGGATGCCTAGAGATTACTCTAGCATCCTTGTTTTGTTTTCGGACTATTTACCAGAGCTGGAATACTGTGGTTCTTGGGGAATAGAAACCTACTTGAAGTGCTACTAGGATTGGGATAGTATGAATAGCAGAGCAATGTACGTTGAAAGGGACGTGAGAAATGAATAACCTCAACTTCACATTATTATTGAAAGCATCACGATTTCGGGTTATTCCAGTGATGGTTATTCCTGTCGTTTTAGGTGGATTAGGAGCAATCGTTTGGAACGATACATTTCATCCGATCTTATTTATTTTAACCTTCATTGGGTCCATCGCTGCACACTTATTCTCGAATATGATTAATGACTTATGGGATTTTCGTAATGGCATTGATACGGCAGCCAGGGAAACTGCTTCAACAATTTCGACGAATTCAGGGTTTCTTGCTAATGGTACCATATCAGAGCGAACGTTTAGTTTTTTGACATGGTCACTATTTGCTATAGCTCTTATTTGCGGTCTTATCTTAAGCGTTAGCAGCGGCTGGCTCGTACTTGTTTTCGGAGGTTTAGGTGCTTTGATTGCCTACTTCTATGTGGCCCCGCCTATTAAATTTGGCTATCGCGGCAAAGGATATAGTGAAATTGCGATATTACTTTCGTTTGGTGTACTACCTACTTTAGGCAGTTATTATGTGCAGACCATGCAGGTAGATTATCGGCCTATTTTGCTATCTTTGCCAATCGGCTTATTGACGACTTTAATTCTATTTAATCATCATTTCCTTCACTGGAAATCAGATCAAAGTGCGGGTAAGCGAACGCTAGTTGTTGTCTGGGGCGAGAAACGAGCACTCGTATTTTCTAAATTTTTATTTGTATTATCCTACTTGGCATTGATTTTGTGCGTTGTTATGGGTGTGTTTCCTTACTATGCCCTTCTTGCATTAGTGACAGCCGTACCATTTTATCGGGTATATCGTAATTTGAAGTCAGAGAATCCTTCTCCCGCTTATCTGCCATTAATGGGTGCTTCCCTAAAAGCAACAACAAGAGGCGGTTTGATCATGATGCTCGCATTGGTCGTCAAAGCTATTTTTCAATAAAAAATATATCACAACAAAGTGAGGTCATAAGCGATGAGCAAACAATTCACAATAGGTGATTTTCATACCATCTTATCTGAGGGTGAAGTTTGGAAAATAGGTGGATTCCCGATGCCAGATGGCTCCTTCTGGGAATTCAGAGAGCCGAATGCGACGATTATTGTTCGGAATGGCATTCTATATGCCCGTGCACCGCTTAGCCGCAAAAATGACTATGTACAATTTCTAGATAACGCCAAACATATGTATTATTCAGCTCAAGATGTTGAGGTACCTGAAGAAGGAGAAATTTCCTTCGAGCTGCAAATCCGCGCTCGCACGCAGAACACAGAGCCGAACGATTTATATGATGGCTTTGTCTCTTTGAATTTGCTTGATTTTACAACAGGGGCAGCGCTGGATTTCTTTGCTGGAAACGACAAATATGCGAGTGTATATGCCGTACTTCCATTTCCAGGCGTACAAGTTCCAGAGACGGACAAAACGCGATTCTTCTGTATTTTCAAAGAGGAAACGAATTTCCAACCACGAGAATTCAACACGTACAAAATTACGTATCACCGCGGCAATGACGAAGTCATTTTCTATGTGAATGGCGAGGAAGTGCGACGTGAGAAGCATGTACCGATCAAATTCAATCGCTTCACAGTTGCCCTAGGCATGATGACGGAGAAGGATTTGACACCGCAAGGTAGTGTCTCCTTACATGGTCAGACGATTATAGGCGAGTGGTCGCCTGTGACGGTTACAATAGCGGAATAAGAAGGCATACATGAAGAGCTCGAACTTCGTTTCTGAAGTCGGGCTCTTTTTTGCACGCTCCTGCCTATGGGTGAATACACTGGAGTACTCAGCGATTAGGCTTCTTAGGAGGTACAGGTATGCGGAAATATACAGTCAAACAAGACCCTCGCGATTTTCGTGATTTCACATACAGGAGTGTCAATTATATTCGGGAATCACAACTGCCGGGGCAAATCGATTTGCGGGGTAAACTTTCGCCCGTTGTCAACCAAGGTTCTTTAGGTTCATGCACGTCGAATGCCATTGTAAGTGGTCTGAGAGAGTATTGGCTGCGATCCGAAGAAGAGAATCCAATGAGGTTATCACGTCTTTTTCATTACTGGCATGAACGTGAGTTAGAAAATACGGTAGAGCTTGATGCAGGGGCGACAATCCGCGATGGTATGAAAGTGTTGCAGAAAACTGGCGTATGTCCAGAGGAAGTATGGCCGTATAAGATTGCAAATTTTAAAGAAACACCGGATTATCAAGCGGAGTCACTTGCTAGATATTATCGCATTGAAGGCTATCATCGGATTCATGATTTAGCAGGGATGAAGGCTGCGCTTGCAGATGGCTCACCTGATGTATTTGGCATTTGGCTGTATGCCTCATTTGAGAATAAGACAGCTGCTAAGACGGGTAAAATCCCCTATCCGAATCGGAAAAAGGAAAGACTACTAGGCGGTCATGCACTGCTTGCAGTTGGCTATAAGGATGGTAAGGAAAAAGGAAAAGGCGTTATTATCGCCCGAAATTCATGGGGAACGGCTTGGGGAGACGCAGGATATTGCTATATTCCTTATTCTTTTTTCAGAAATAAATCACTAACTTTTGATTATTGGACTGGTAAATAAAGTTGTTTTATTAGAGGAGGCCTATTGTGATGATGAGTGTTGAAGATGCGAACAAGATAATAGCTTTCTTATCAGCAGCCTATTTCGCGACCTCAGATGCGGAAGCACAGAAGGAATTTAATCGATTAGCAAATGAAGTGAGGAAAGCTTCGGGACAGCAGCCGCAATGAGTGTAACGGAGGGAATATCAATGAAACGAGGGACAGCACTCATGCCAAAAGACCAACTGAAATTGCTCATACTCATATTATTTGTATTGCTAATCCTATTTCTTTGTTTATTCATATGAAAAAGAAAAAACAGCCGCTGCGCATTTCACGCAGCGGCTGTTTCGCGTTCAAAAACCTTTGTACTGAGGCTCTTCATTTTCTAACTGCTGGACGCGATTGGCTACTTGATCAACGATTTGCTGAGTCGATTGGGCAGCTGTCTCGTATAATTGCTTGGCCTCTTGATTTTGTGTACTTAGGGCGAAGGTTTCAAGACTGGCTTGGGCACTTTTTAAGGATGCCAAGGTGGTTTTAACGTCTGATGCTACTGTCATGTCGTATACACTCCTCAATTTTGATAATGGATGAGAACAAATCATCGACATATGTGCTCTCCTGTTTGCGGTTGTTAATATGCCCCCATAGTGTTTGATACATGTTAACAAATAAATCCAATTTAGAGCAATAATAGTTAGGGTTCAAATGACACATAATGTAGATATTGAAAGTTGAAGAAGGGGGAGGAATGATGTGCCGGACTGGATACTTATTGCGATTCGAGCATTAAGTACCTTGATATTTCTGTTTGTATTGACGCGGATTCTAGGTAAAAAACAAATTTCTCAGCTCACTTTCTTTGAATATGTCATTGGCATAACGCTTGGGGATTTGGCCGGGAACATCTCGACCGACGTCGAAGCAAATTATGTACATGGTGTTATCGCGATTCTAATATGGGTACTTGTGCCATTAGTGCTGGAAATATTGACGTTAAAGAGCAAGACCCTTCGAGTCTGGTTTGAAGGCAATGGCAGGGTTCTCATCAAGGATGGCAAGATTCTAGAAGGTAATTTAAAAAAAGAACGCTATACAGGTGATGAATTACTTGAACAGTTGCGTACGAAAGGTGTATTTCGAGTGGCGGATGTGGAATTCGCAATGCTGGAATCCAGCGGTGATTTGAGTATTCTACTGAAGAGTGAGAACCAACCATTAACGCCAAAGCATGTAGGGCTAAAGCTAGCCATAGAGAAACCGACTCAAGCCGTTATGATGGATGGTGTTATTCAAAATGAGCCCTTAGCTGCAGCTGGTAAAAGTAGAGGTTGGCTGCAAACAGAACTTGAAAAGATGGGTGTGGCCAAAGAAAATGTATTTCTTGGACAGGTCGATACGCATGGTGAATTATCCGTTGACCTTTTTGATGACCAATTAGTCCTACCAGCATCTACCGAACGACCTGCCGTACTAGCGTGCTTGAAGAAATGCGAAGCAGACCTAGAGTTGTACTCATTAACGACGAACAATTCTGAAGCTAAACAGATGTATGAAAGCTGTTCCGTTCAGTTAACTCAAATTATCCAGCAGGTACATACGATTCTCAGAGCTTAGGCTTTGAGGGAATAGGAGTAAGTCATGCCTAACA
Source organism: Paenibacillus qinlingensis (assembly GCF_013204845.1). GTDB lineage: Bacteria > Bacillota > Bacilli > Paenibacillales > NBRC-103111 > Paenibacillus_E > Paenibacillus_E qinlingensis. The sequence goes on along the minus strand of NZ_JABMKY010000001.1, from coordinate 558,568 downwards.
ACAAGAAGAAAAACTTAACGATGACACAACAGGAGTATCAAAAGTTAGCTAAACAGCAAGAACCTAAAAGACCTGTACTCAAAAATTGTGGCAGAGCCTTTCTGGTAGGTGGGACAATCTGCTTAATCGGTGAATGCTTTATGCATATGTTCATTAATTACTTTGGTTTTACCGAGAAGACCGCCGGCAACCCGACCGTTGCTGTTATGATTATTATTTCGGTGATCTTAACCAGCTTTGGCATTTACGACAAAATCGCACAGTGGGCAGGTGGCGGAAGCTCTGTCCCAGTTACCGGGTTTGCGAACTCTCTCTGTTCTGCAGCTATTGAGCATCGTGCTGAGGGACTCGTTCTCGGTGTTGGCGGTAACATGTTTAAATTAGCAGGTTCAGTCATCGTTTTCGGAACAGTGGCGGCCTTTTTTGTAGGGATTGCACATCTGATCTTCACGGGGGGCTGAGGAGATGCTGAAGGGACACCAAAGCTGGCTTTTCGAGAATCGGCCTGTCATTCTTTCAACAGGTACTGTTGTGGGTCCTGATGAAGGAAAAGGACCGCTCAATGAGGATTTTGATATCGTTCACGGTGATTTGACAATTGGTCAAAAAACGTGGGAAAAAGCGGAGAAAGCGCTGCTAGAAGAAGCCGCTCAGCTTGCACTGAAGAAAGCTGGTCTTACCGACGGCCAAATCCAATTCTATGTTGGAGGGGATCTGATGAATCAGATCATCTCCAACACGTTCGCTGCGCGGACATTGAATATCCCTTATCTAGGGATATTCGGTGCTTGCTCCACGTCGATGGAAGGGCTGGCGCTAGCCGCGCAACTAGTTGATTCTGGCGCAGCCAACCATGTTATGGCTGGGACATGCAGCCATAACTGCACGGCGGAGAAGCAATTCCGTTATCCGACGGAATACGGGTCGCAGAAGCCGCCGACGGCGCAGTACACCGTCACTGGCGCTGGCGTCGCCGTGCTTGGGAAGACCGGGGACGGCCCTGTCGTCACCGCGGCCACGATCGGACGCGTCGTGGATATGGGGATCACGGATCCGTTTAATATGGGCGCTGCGATGGCGCCTGCCGCTGTCGATACGATTCAAACACATTGTCGCGAGTTGAATCGCGACCCTTCTTATTACGATCTTATCGTGACGGGGGACCTCGCATCGGTGGGGATCAGCATTGCACGCGAGCTCTTTAGTAAGCATCAATTCCCAATCGAGCAAACGACTTATAATGATTGTGGATTAATGATCTTTGACCGAGAAACACAAACCGTCCAAGCAGGGGGGAGCGGATGCGGGTGCTCTGCTACAGTGACCTATGGGCATTTATTAAAGCGCATGGCAAAAGGAGAATTGAAGCGAATCCTCGTTGTCGCAACGGGGGCTTTGCTTTCACCGATTTCATTCCAACAAGGTGAAAGCATTCCCTGTATCGCACATGCTGTTTCCATCGAGTCTGGAGGTTTATACGTATGAGTTTTTTCTGGGCATTTGTTGTTGGAGGAGCCATCTGTGTGCTGGGGCAGCTAATGATGGACGTTGGGAAATTAACACCGGCCCACACCATGAGCACATTGGTTGTGCTTGGTGCCATAGCCGACGGTTGCAATCTATATGAACCGTTGATTGCCTTTGCTGGCGCTGGTGCGACGGTGCCGATTACGAGCTTTGGGAATGCCCTTGTTCATGGTGCACTGGAAGAGCTGCATAAGGAAGGGTATATAGGCATCATTACAGGTATTTTCAAGGTGACTAGCGCGGGGATCTCCGCCGCGATCATCTTCTCCTTTTTAGCTGCCTTGTTTGTGAAGCCCAAGGGGTAAAGCAGGGCAGATGCGGAAGGCTAAATATGAAGTGAAAAAAGGACGCCGTGAGGCGTCTTTTTCGTTTGTGCGTATAGTGTCGCGGAGGGTGGTGGCTGTCTAGGGACGTTACGGGAGGAATAACTGGAAAAACTCCATTTATCCTGATTTTATAAGCATTGTATACCGAAACAGCTGTACATTTTACATCTAAATCAATTAGCGACTCATCTGCCTGAACGTATAACTCAACGGAGCGCATTCACACAGGAATTCAGGTCAGTCAACAAGCACTACATTCTCTCACGAAATCCACCTGACTATCCACCCGATTCGTCCATTTTCGTAACCAAACAACCATTTATTCTCCTCGCACCTTCAGTAATTTATCCAAGGCTCATTTACGTGGTTAATTTTAACAAATAACTTTAGAGGATTTACAAGTATACGGAAGAAAAACTTTCCTGTAAACTAGATTTACGTACATTTTGTTTGTTTTCTGAGCGAAACAGAAGATGAAGCAGGTTGGTACAAAAAACGTCATGTTTACGCATACAAGATTTACGAAAACTCAGTAGTGCTTACGAAGCAAGTTTTGCAAGCAAAACTCTAAGGAGGATCAACACATGGAAACTGCCACCCAGCATCATGTAGAAGTACTAGCTAGGCTGAAAGCAAATTTAGAATCATGTATTCTTGGCAAAAGTGCCGAAATTGAATTGTTGCTTACTGCGATGTTGGCAGGTGGTCATGTTCTGCTTGAGGATGTCCCAGGGACAGGGAAAACTGTACTCATTAAAGCACTTGCGAAATCGATTAATGGGCAGTTTCGCCGTATTCAATGTAACCCGGACTTATTGCCAACGGATATAACTGGCGTATCTATATATCACCCCAAAAAAGAGGAGTTTCTTTTCCGATCGGGGCCGATTATGACAAATATTTTACTTGTAGATGAGATTAACCGTGCGACAACCAAGACGCAATCAGCTCTTCTTGAAGCAATGGAAGAACAACATATTACGGTAGATGGTGATTTGCATGAACTTCCATCCCCGTTCCTCATGCTAGCAACTCAGAATCCAATTGATTTTGAGGGAACGTATACTTTGCCAGAGGCACAATTAGATCGATTTATGATTAAGTTGAGCCTTGGCTACCCGAGTGAAGCAGCTGAGAAAATGATGATAGCTTCCCAAAGCAAAGTACATCCGATGGAAGCGCTGAATGCTATTGTAGATACGAAGCAAGTGCTTGAAATTCAAGAGCAGGTTCGCCTAGTGCATTTGGATGAAGCAGTTGCTGATTACTTAGTCACAATCTCGAGAAAAACACGCGAGCATCACGCGGTCTTCCTTGGTGCGAGTCCAAGGGCTACGCTATCGTTGGTATTAGCCTCCAAAGCCTATGCCTTCTTACATGGCCGTGATTATGTCATCCCAGATGATATTAAATATTTAGCTCCTTTTGTACTGGGTCACCGTATGATCCTTCAAATGGAAGCGCGTATGGATGGCGTTAGCATTGCCTCTGTGCTCGCGACGATTTTTGAGCAAGTACGGGTTCCGGTTAGATTGGAGAAGTGAGCCTATGAAACGACCGGTATTCAAACGATTCGGGGAACTCACCCGGCTTCCGGCACCATTTTGGCTACTTATAACTTGCTTGGCAGCTAGCTTGTTATTCATGCTATTTCAAGGCGGCAAGTTGGCTTCCATGCTGTTCATAACGATGACATTTTTAACTGTCTATTTACTTTCAGGAAATTGGAGCGGCATCAGACGTGTGCAAGGGACTCGGAAGCTTACGAATACAAGCATAGAGGCCAAACTGGAGGCAGGACAATCTTTACAAATTGGGCTCGGTGTCCAATTACCAGGCTACTGGCCCGTTCCCTACGTGATGATTAAAGATCAGCTCATACGTCAGAATGGAGACGAATCTGTGTTCGAAGGATCTATCGTGCCAGACTGGAAACGACGGGGGGAATTCACGTACAGCACGCCGCCACTTCGGAGAGGGTATTATCGTTTCGGAGAAACCGAATGCTTGACCGAAGATATTTTTGGCTTCTTCCAGCATAAGGGTCGATTAGATCTGCAACAACCGATAACGGTGTATCCGCAAACCGTTATGATCCGCGAATGGGCGCAATTTCATCAAATGCTCAAAGGCATGCAGCATCACTCGACGGCGACGAGCGCACACCGTGAAACGACTCAAATCAATGGTGTTCGGGAGTACATTTATGGCGATCGACTTTCACGTATTCACTGGAATGCGACCGCGAAGACCGGGACTTGGAAGTCGAAGGAGTTCGAGCGAGAATCTTTGCCGAAAACCATTGTTTTACTGGACCGAACTGCTCGAGCATACCGAGATGCGGCCGAGTTTGAACTAGCGGTGTCTGTTGCAGCTTCCTTATTCCGATACGGAACGGGACGAGAAATGGCACTTGGCTTACTGTCGATCGGCAAGGAATTTACTTATTTTGAACCGAAGCACAGTCAGCATCATTACAAGGAAATTGTAAAACATCTCGTTGGTGTAGATGCGGATGGTTATCAAACGCTCAGCCAAATTCTGAAGGAACGCTCGCAGGATTGGCCTGCTGGCAGCTTAATTGTACTCATTTCCCCGCAAAAAGGGAGCGCAATGCTGCAGATGTTTCAGCAAATGGCACTGCTTCAAATGAAGCCATGTCATATTTGGATTCATGCCCAAGAAGATCAAGCTTTCAGCCCACAGGGTGTGGAACATATTTCCGCACATGAGGATTATATTAAGGCCATTCGCTCGCAAGGCTATATGGGGTATGAAGTAAGTCAATTAACGGACTTGCCTAACCTCTTGGGAGGGGCGAAACGGTATGCCTAACACATGGTGGAGCAGAATTCTTCTTAAAGATTGGGCTTTGCGTGTATCTGCGATATTCGTGGGGATATTCCTATACCAATTTCTGATTTGGATTATGAAAGAAGATGGGTTGTGGCTACCAGAGACGGTTTCGTTCGTTACCTGGACCTTAGTTCTTACGACAGCGACCTACTGTATTCCCAGAATAAAAGACGGCCTACGAGCGTTTCTCCAATTCGTTCTGATTATCTGGTTTCATGGGTTGGGTATGGGCTATCACTGGGTAGCTGTAAATATGACAACTTGGAAAGAGGCGCTTCGCTTTATTGGGCTTAACGCGGGGCAGCTTGAACCGTATATTTGGTTTAGCTTGGGAGCATGGATCATCTATTTATTCGCAATGTGGTCCGTGCAATCAAGGTTCCGTATTGTAGTCCTCATCTTTGTTAGCATTTTGTTTTTTGCTGTTCGTGATTCCTTCAGTATGATTTTTCTATGGCCTCAAGTGGCGATGATTATGCTTTGTGGATTTCTGCTCTTAATTGTGAGACATTTCTCTCAATTGAAGAAGAAAGCGCCAGACGTTTGGGAAACGATTTCTGATTACCCGTCGTCATTTACTGTTCCTATTCTTATTCTAATTGGTGTAATTACTTTAGCTGGCGTTTTCGCTCCGACAGTAAACCCTATACTGACAGACCCTTACACAGCTTGGAAAGTAAGTCGAGGGGAAACGGTGCCGTTGCTTGGCAAAGGGGTTAGTATTGCCGCATCGACCGCAGATGCTTCATCTGGCTATAGCCGAGATGATAGTCGACTTGGTGGTGGATTTCGATTTGACTACACACCGGTGATGACCGTTGAATCTACCAAACGAACTTACTTCCGTGGGGAAACCCGATCGATGTATAATGGTAAAGGATGGGAGCTTGGACCAACGGAGAAGAGATTGCCTGCGTATCGGGTGAATTTGAATCCGTTACCGCTTGATCCACGATTTGATGTATCCCAATTGAAAACACAGGAAGTTACACAAAGTGTTGTGATGGAGAGAGATGAGACGTTCCCGGTCATATTCGGGGGCTATGCCATTCAGAAAATCGTGGAAATCAATCAAGGCGAGAATCCGTTCCAGCGTATCATTTGGACACCGCGACAATCGGAACTTCGATTCACGGGACGATCTAATTATCCCAAAGATTACTCGATCGTTGTCCAAGAGCCGATTCTAGAGGAAGATCTACTGCGACAATCGCAGCAAGATTTTACCAACAAACCGGAATGGGCTGAATACTTGCAAGTTCCTGTCGATTTACCGGAGCGAGTGAAGCAGTTAGCGCTAGATATTACGAAATCCGCGACGAATCCTTATGATAAAGCAAAGCTGGTTGAGAAGTATTTATCGGAACATTTTCCTTATACGAATACGCCGGATGAATCGAAGGGGAAGAGCAAGGATTTCGTGGATCGGTTCTTATTCGAAGTGAAGCAAGGCTATTGTGACTACTACTCGACGGCAATGGCTGTTCTCACACGATCGCTTGGATTGCCTACTCGCTGGGTGAAAGGATACTCCTCTGGCGCTTCATCGATTGCTGATGACATTCGCGAGCAGGGTATCTTGAGCCAGTTAGGAGCAACGATTGATTTAGATGGGGCGGGCACCTACACGGTTCGCAACTCCGACGCGCACTCCTGGGTGGAAATTTATTTTGAAGGCTTTGGATGGATTTCATTCGAGCCAACTTCCGGCTTTGCTTTGCCTAACGTATTCCCTGAAGCAGCACCTGTTGTAGAAGATATACCGACAGACACAGAAACTAGCACATTGCCTGAAGAAACGACAGAAGCAGCAAGTTTCACATGGCTATGGCTGACATTAAGTGGTGTAGTGGTAGCAGCACTTCTTACTGTTGCTGTATTCTTCTTAGTAAGAAGCGAAGCGTGGCACAATTGGCGTACTCGCAGGAAGCAGCTGCAAGTCGTGAATTTTAATCAGAAAATCATCGTTGAATTTGAAAAAATGCTCCGTGCTTGCCGTCGTAAAGGGTACACCCGATACGAATATGAAACAGTACGTGAAGCAACCACTAGGTGGTCAACACAGAGCAAATGGATGAAGAAAGAATTGGACGCATTAATTGAACTGTTCGAACGAGCCAAATACAGCCAATTAGCTGTATCTGAAGTCGAATATCAACAAGCAAACCAATTAATTGTCCGTGTCAAAGAACAAATAAAATGATGAGCCGAAGCCACTCTCCCATCAAGGAGGGTGGCTTCCTATGAGAGGAGATTTAATCAGATGGCGTTTATCGATTGTCATTTTCATTCAGAATCCCTTGGTGTTGCTGCTTCCATGCATGTCATACTACCTCAAATTGCCAAAAGTCAGATTGGACTAGCTTCGCATGCTTATGGTGGGAAGCATCCTACCTTACTTTTGTTGCACGGGTTGTCCGATGACCATACCATTTGGATGCGTAGAACGTCCATTGAGCGCTATGCTTCTCAGCATGGTATTGCAGTAGTTATGCCTGCTGTAAACCGGAGTTTTTATGCAGATATGGCGTCAGGTCCGAAGTATTGGGAGTTCATTAGTGAAGAATTACCTGTGATAGCAAGATCCTTCTTTCCCTTAGCCGAAGAACGAGAGCTGAATTACGTGGCAGGACTATCCATGGGGGGATATGGGGCGATGAAGTTGGCACTTTCGCATCCGAATCGGTATGCAGCAGGGGCTAGTTTGTCTGGAGCCGTAGATATTGTTGAGCGAGCTACAGCTTTTCCGAATGATTTTCAACTGATTTATGGCGATGTGACGACGATAAAAAATAGCCCAAACGATTTGTTCTATCTCGCTAATCAGCTTGTTGCTAGTAAAGTAGAGCAACCTAAGCTTTATCAATGCTGTGGCACTGAGGATTTTTTATATGAAGATAACATTCGATTCCGCGATTATTGTCATGCACAAGGGCTAGTTATTACCTATGAAGAAGAGTCGGCTACCCATGAATGGGGATATTGGGATCACAAAATACAGCGTGTTTTAGAGTGGTTGCCATTGCCAAACAAGGCATAGGGGGAAAATATGTTCTTTTCTTTTTGCAACAAACGAGGCACTATGGTATAGTTTCACGTATATGTCAAGGAAGCAGTTGGAGGGAATTTGTTTGCTGAAAAAGCTAGTACCCAGACAGTCTGTTCATACAATTTATGATATTGATGCCAATCACTTGTGGGGATTCGGCATTCGCGGAATTATAACGGATCTTGATAATACACTTGTTGGTGCACGTGATCCACATGCGACACCTGAGTTAATAGAATGGCTGAACCATTTGCAGCAGATCGGCTTCAAGGTTGTCATTGTGTCGAACAACCATCATAACAGGGTTTCGACTTTTGCTAAGCCCCTGGGCATTTCGTTTATTCACCGTGCCAAAAAACCGACGAATGCTTCCTTCCATAAAGCGATGAAGTTGCTCGGAACGAATGCACGACAGACGACTGTTATCGGGGATCAAATGCTGACAGATGTGCTTGGCGGCAATCGAATGGGGCTATACACGATCCTTGTTCAACCCATCTCAAGAAAAGATGAAGGCTTCTTCACGAAAGTGAATCGGCTGATTGAGAAATGGGCTCTAGCAAGGATGAAGAAATAGGGAGGTTTCATGAGTACAGAAACAATTGGGCATTGTACGGGTTGCGGCATTGGGCTGCAAACAGAAGACAAAAGTAAGCTGGGCTTTATTCCAGAGGCTGCCTTGCAGAAGGTGCCTTTGATTTGCCAGCGTTGTTACCGAATTAAGCATTATAATGAGTCTTCAAGCATTACCCTTCAACAAGACGACTTCCTGAAATTATTAGGACATGTTGGTCAAACGAAGGCGCTAGTCGTGAAAATCGTGGATATTTTTGATTTTGAAGGCAGCATGATTAGTTCACTTGCCCGATTTATCGGCAATAATCCCGTTTTACTCGTCGTTAACAAAATTGATTTACTTCCGAAAGTGACGAATGCCAACAAAATCATTAACTGGGTACAGCGTCGCGTGAAGGAAGAGAATCTCAAGGTTGTGGATATCATTCTTTGCAGCGCGAAGAAAAACATCGGTTTTGACCGTGTTATTTCGGCTGTACAAGAATATCGTGGCAACATGGACGTGTACGTGGTTGGTGCAACCAACGTTGGGAAATCAACGCTGATTAATCGCTTGATTAGTGATTACAGTGATTTGGAATCCGAATTGACGACGTCGCTATATCCGGGAACTACGCTTGATTTAGTGAAAATTCCACTCGATGATGGGAAATTCATTATTGATACGCCTGGGATTGTGTACAAGCATCGTCTTACAGAAGTCGTGAAGAAGCGTGATTTAACGCCACTCATGCCGGACAAACCGTTGAAACCAATGGTATTTCAACTTAATGAAGGACAAACCTTATTTTTTGGTGCGTTAGTTCGTTTTGATTTTATCCAAGGTGAGCATCAATCCTTCACGATATATACGTCGAATGCCATTCAGATTCATCGTACGAAGCTCGAGAAAGCGGATCAGTTATATGAAGATCATAAGGGTGTCATGTTGACGCCTCCGGCTCAGGCAGATCTTGAAGAGCTTCCGAAGCTGGTCAAACATCCGTTGCACATTCCGAAGGGGAAACAGATGGATGTGCTCGTCTCTGGTTTAGGATGGATTAAAGTGAACAGCCTTGCTGGTGCTCAGCTTGCTGTACATGCACCGAAAGGGATTAAAGTCATTACACGGGAATCGTTGATTTAGGGAGAACATGGGGGAAATCATGGAGAAACTTCGGACGATCGACAGTCATACAGTTTTGTACGGGGTTTTCGGGGATCCGATCAGGCATTCTCGTTCACCGATAATGTTGAATCGCGCTTTTCAGGAAGCGGGCATCAATGGGGTATATGCTGCGTTTCATGTTAAGCCAGAAGCGCTTGGGGAAGCAGTTCGGGGAATTAGGGCACTAGGATATCGCGGAGTGAATGTGACGATTCCGCATAAAGTAGATGTCATGAATTACCTTGATGAGATCGATGAAGGAGCTTTGATCGTTGGCGCAGTGAATACCATTGTGAACGAGAATGGGAAGCTCAAAGGATTTAACACCGATGGTATCGGGTATGTTCGTTCGTTGAAAGAAGAGACGGGCATCGAGCTCAAAGGTAAACGAGTTCTAGTTCTTGGGGCAGGCGGCGCGGCGAGAGGTGTAGCTTATGCACTTGCGAAAGAAGGTGCGAGCTGCATTTATATCGCGAATCGTACCAAAGAGCGTGCAGTCGAATTGGCAGCCACAATTGGCGCTTTCACCGAAACCGTTGGTTTAGGGATGGACGAGTTGGAGAACGTTGTGGACAATGTTGAATTCGTGTTGAATACGACGTCGGCAGGTATGCATCCAAACGTAGATGAACTCCCTTTACCACTACACCTGCTTCGACCGCATCACCTCGTTAGTGATCTTATATATAACCCGCGGATTACGAGATTTCTTCGTGAAGCGGAAGCCATTGGCGCGCGCATTCATGGCGGGCTTGGCATGTTTATTTATCAAGGCGCATACGCCTTCGAGTATTGGACGGGAACCCCTGCGCCGGTTGCGGCGATGAGACAGGTGGTAGAACAGTCATTAACTGAATAAGAATGAATAGAGGGACATCCATGTTAACAGGCAAACAAAAAAGACATTTGCGCTCTTTGGCGCACCATGTAGATCCGATTTTTCAAGTAGGTAAAGGTGGCGTAAATGAGCATTTAATTCGTCACATCCAAGAAGCTATTGAGGTGCGTGAATTGATCAAAATCACCGTACTCAACAATAGCGGTGAAGATCGCCAAGAAGTCGGAGTGGAATTGTCCGAGAAATCAGGCGCAGAACTAGTTCAGGTTATTGGTAAAATCGTTGTGTTGTACAAAGAATCGCGTGACAATAAGAAGATTGAACTGCCGCGCTAATGAGGTGGACGTATGCTTGTCGGAATTATGGGAGGCACATTCGATCCCATTCATACCGGTCATTTAATCGCAGCTGAACGTGCGAGGGTGGAAGGGGGCTTGGACGAGGTTTGGCTAATGCCAGCAAACGTCCCGCCGCATAAACCTAATGCCCCGAAAGGAACGAGTCAGCAGCGTTGGGAGATGGTTTGCCTTGCTGCAGAAGGCAATCCTTTTTTTCGTCCTGTCGATATCGAAATTAACAAAGGCGGCGTATCCTATAGTATCGATACGATCGAGCTGTTGAAATCGCAATATCCGGACATCGCGTTCTCTTACATTATTGGCGCGGATATGGTTCAGTTTTTGCCGCAGTGGCATCGCATCGATGACATCGTGCGGCATATTCATTTTATTGGATTAGCCAGACCTGGTTATGATCTGGACCTGCAACAGCTGCCCGAACATATACGAAACCGAGTGAAGCTTGTTCCGATGCCCCTCGTTGAAATTTCATCGACAGCTATTCGGGCGTTGAGACAGAAGAGGGATCCTGTCAGGTATCTTGTACCAGATAAGGTTGGGCATTTCATGGAGGTGAATGGCTTATATGAAACGTGAGGACCTGATGGCAGCTGTGAAGGAGCAAATGCCCGAGCGGCGTTGGCAGCATACCCTTGGCGTGATGGCAACGAGCGTTATGCTTGCTGAGCGATTTGGCGGGGATGCGGTCAAAGCAGATATTGCAGCGATTTTGCACGACTATTGCAAGTATTGGCCTACTGGTGAGCAAGCTAAGATTATTCGTGAGAACGATTTACCACAAGATTTGTTAGTTTTCGATAAGGAGCTATGGCATTCACATGCAGGGGCTTTCATCGCTAAGTCGCAATTCGGAATCGACGACGAGGAAATTTTAGATGCGATTCGGTATCATACGTCTGGTCGAGAACAGATGACGCTGCTAGACAAAATAGTTTGCTTGGCGGATTATATGGAGCCAGGTCGTGATTTTCCAGGAGTCGAGTTTATTCGTGAACTGGCAAATACGAGTCTTGAACGCGCTTTGATTGCCGGTTTTGACTCCACGATCAACTTTTTGATTTCCAAAGGAAAGCGCATTTATCCCTTAACAATTCTGACGCGCAATGATTTATTGGAACAAATACAACTACACACCTAATGACATGGAGGATGATTGCATGAGTAAAAACCCAGAAGAAATATTAGCATTCATTGTTGAGGCAGCGGAAGACAAGAAAGCAGCAGATATCGTTAGTTTGAATTTAAAAGGCGTATCCCTAATCGCTGATTATTTCGTGATTTGCCACGGAAATTCGGAAACACAAGTTCAAGCAATTGCGGGCGAAGCTCGTAAAAAAGCTCACGAACATGGCGTTCATATTCGAGGGTATGAAGGCGTTGATACCGCAAGATGGGTACTGCTTGATTTAGGGGATGTTGTTCTCCACGTTTTCCATCGTGATGACCGTGAATACTATAACATCGAAAGACTTTGGTCCGATGCTAAAGTTGTGGAGCGCGTATGAGAATGGAAGCAGGATCCCTTGTTACCCTAGAGGTAGCAAGGGAAGTTCCACCAAACGGCTTTTTCCTAAGCGACGGTACACAGGATTTTCTGCTGCCTTATGCGGAAATCGTTGGGAATCGTATTAGCCCAGGAGACCAAGTAGAAGTATTCTTATTCCACGATACGTTGGATCGGATGATGGCGACCATGAGGAAACCGCTACTGACCATGGGGCATGTGGGTCTACTTGAGGTTGTTGATATTCATCCGCGCTTTGGTTATTTCCTAGAAATGGGCCTAGGTCGTCATCTGCTCTTGCCTTATCGGAATGTGCCTGAATTCGAGGATCTTCGCCCTCAGGTTGGCGACAAAGTGTTTGCAACGCTTACACACGATCGTCAAGGTCGATTGATTGCGAAGTTAGCGCTTGAAGAGGATTTGGCACCGCTTTGCGTGCGAGCTCCATCGAGTTGGACGAACCAATGGGTGAAAGCGCGCGTGTATCGCCCTCTGCAAATGGGTACCTTCGTTATTTGTGAAGCAGGTGTCCTAGGGTATGGCGTCATCGGGCTGATCATCCCACAAGAGCGAACACGTTTACTTCGCGTAGGTGAGCAAGTCGATGTAAGGATTGCTTTCGTTCGTGAAGAAGATGGACGAGTTAATCTTTCCATGAGGCTTCCCAAGGAAAAAGGACGCGACGAGGATGCGGAACGCATTCTTGAAGTACTTCGCGAACGTCCGGGGAATGCGATGCCCTTTTCGGATAAAACGCAAGCGGACGTTATTAAGGATAAATTCGGATTAAGTAAGGCAGCCTTCAAACGTGCCTTAGGTAAACTTATGAAAGATGGGCTCATCTATCAAGAAGCAGATTGGACCTATCTGAAACAAGAGGAGACGCAAGGCTGAGATGAGTTACGAAAAATTCGCCTACACGTACGATCGCCTGATGAACAGTATGCCGTATGAAGACTGGCTTCGATTTCTGAAGGAAAGTTTTGAACGGTTTGGAGTACAACCTGCAACGCTCGTTGATTTAGGTTGCGGGACAGGCAATTTGTCGATTCCATTGGCTGCTGAAGGCATTCAGGTGACTGGTATTGATTTGTCCGAAGATATGTTGGCTGTCGCTGAGCAGAAGTATAGTGAACAACCCAGCCAGCTTCGCGGCGGCGGTATCCGTTGGATTCAGCAGGATATACGGGAATGGGAGCTTGGCGAGGAAGTTGAAGTTGCCATTTCGTTTTGTGATAGCCTTAACTATTTACTAGAGGAAGAAGACATCGTGGATGCTTTCCGTCAAACATGGGCGGGACTTAAGCCAGGTGGGTTATTCCTCTTTGATGTACATCCGCCACAGCAGTTGTTCGCATATGCAGAATCGCAGCCCTTTTTTCTTAACGAAGACGACGTTGCTTACATTTGGACAAGCGAATTAGATGAGGAACGTGTTCAGATTGAACATGATTTAACGATCTTCGTCAAAGAAAGCGGCCAGCAGGATGCCTTCCGACGCATTGATGAGACGCATGAACAAAGAGCGTATCCCTTGCAGTGGCTAGAACAAATGCTGATCAAGGTAGGTTTTCGCGAGGTACATCAAGCAGCTGACTTTACGTGGGAGCAACCAACAGAGATGACAGAGCGCGCTTTTTTTATTGCAAAAAAATAATACCAACGGGATTCGCCATCGGCTTGACAGTGCGGCATTATTTTACATATAATCAAAGCTAATCAGTTGTATGGAAAGCTTAGATGAGGAATAGTACCTTGTACAGCATCTTTCAGAGAGTCGGAGCTAGGGTGTGAGCCGGCAGATGTTAGTCTTGAGAACTCGCCTCGGAGCTAGAAGGTGAACCGCCTGATCCTGGATCAGATGCGCTAGCTGGATCGTTTCACCCGCGTTAAGGGGCAGAGTGAACACAGGTGAAGAACGCCTTGTGTTAACTAGGGTGGTACCACGGGAATTATACCTCTCGTCCCTAGCGATATCCGCTAGCGATGTGAGGTTTTTTTGTGCGTATTTGCATACATGAGCGAAGAGCAATTTAAGGAGGCACGGAAGGTATGACACAAGAATTGAAAGAAACCAAAGAACAACAAGGCTATAACCCGCAAGCCATCGAACCTAAGTGGCAGGCATACTGGGATGCTAAGAAAACATTTAAGGTACTAGAAAATTCGGATAAGCCGAAATTTTATGCTTTGGATATGTTCCCATACCCATCAGGCGCAGGCTTGCACGTAGGGCATCCAGAAGGCTACACAGCGACAGATATCGTTTCCCGTTTCAAAAGGATGAGAGGCTTTAATGTCCTTCACCCAATGGGCTGGGATGCGTTCGGACTTCCTGCGGAGCAATATGCCCTAGATACAGGGAATGACCCACGTGAATTTACGAAGAAAAATATTGATACGTTCCGCCGCCAAATTAAATCCCTTGGTTTCTCTTACGATTGGGATCGGGAGATCAGTACAACGGATCCTGAGTACTACAAATGGACGCAGTGGATTTTCATCCAGCTGTACAATAAAGGACTTGCTTACGTCGATGAAGTGCCAGTTAACTGGTGTCCTGCGTTAGGTACGGTTTTGGCCAATGAGGAAGTCATTGATGGATTGAGCGAACGTGGTAACCATCCGGTTATTCGGAAGCCGATGCGTCAGTGGATTTTGAGAATTACGGAGTATGCAGAGCGTTTACTAGAGGATCTTGAGGAGCTAGACTGGTCTGAAAGCATTAAGGATATGCAACGCAACTGGATTGGGAAATCAACAGGTGCTGAGGTTCAGTTTGCGATTGAAGGTCATGCTGAGAAAAGTTTAACTGTATTCACAACACGTCCCGACACACTTTTCGGTGCAACCTATTGTGTATTAGCGCCGGAGCATGAGCTTGTAGCGCAGATTACAACAGAAGCACAAGCAGCTGCGATTAAAGAATATCAAGAAAAAGCTTCGCGTAAGAGCGACTTGGAGCGTACCGATTTGGCGAAAGACAAATCTGGTGTGTTCACAGGTGCTTACGCGGTCAATCCAGTGAATGACACGAAAGTGCCAATCTGGATCGCTGACTATGTACTTGGTGGTTACGGCACAGGGGCAATCATGGCGGTACCAGGGCATGATCAACGTGACTGGGAATTTGCGAAACAATTTGATTTGCCGATTATCGAAGTTGTGCAGGGCGGAGATGTGGAGAAGGAAGCTTACGCCGGCGATGGCAAACATGTGAACTCCGGACCAATCGATGGATTAAACATTGAGCAAGGCATCAGCCACATGATCGCTTGGTTGGAGCAAAATGGCAAAGGCCGCGGCAAAGTAACCTATCGTTTGAGAGACTGGCTGTTCAGCCGTCAACGTTATTGGGGTGAGCCGATTCCAATTCTTCACCTTGAAGATGGCACAATGAAGCCAGTTCCAGTGGACCAATTGCCGCTATTGCTTCCGCAAGTAGATGAAATTAAACCATCCGGTACAGGTGAGTCACCGCTTGCTAACGTATCTGAGTGGGTCAATATAATTGATCCAGAAACAGGTATGAAAGCTCGTCGTGAAACGAATACGATGCCGCAATGGGCGGGAAGCTGCTGGTATTACCTGCGTTTCATCGATCCGAAGAATGATCAAGCGTTCTGTTCCGATGAGCTGCAAAAGCAATGGTTGCCGGTTGATCTATATATTGGTGGAGCGGAGCACGCGGTTCTTCACTTGCTGTATGCGCGTTTCTGGCATAAAGTGCTTTACGATCTTGGTTTTGTTCATACCAAAGAACCTTTCCATAAGCTTGTTAACCAAGGGATGATTCTTGGCGAGAACATGGAGAAAATGAGTAAATCACGCGGCAATGTTGTGAATCCAGATGACATCGTGAGCGATCAAGGTGCGGATACACTTCGTATTTATGAAATGTTCATGGGACCATTGGAAGCGACGAAACCGTGGAATACAACGGGTGTAGACGGGATCTACCGTTTCTTGAATCGCGTATGGAGACTGTTCGTTGATGATAATGGTCAAGTTCACTCCAAAATTAGCGCAGATGAGACGCTAGGCAGCGATGCATTTAAACGTACATGGCACCGTTCAATCAAAAAAATTACAGAAGATT
This sequence comes from Paenibacillus qinlingensis, assembly GCF_013204845.1. GTDB lineage: Bacteria > Bacillota > Bacilli > Paenibacillales > NBRC-103111 > Paenibacillus_E > Paenibacillus_E qinlingensis. The sequence goes on along the minus strand of NZ_JABMKY010000001.1, from coordinate 542,287 downwards.
TCGATGCGCTTCGCTTCAACACAGCGATTAGCCAAATGATGATTTTCGTCAACGAGGCTTACAAAACAGAACGTCTCCCACTAGAGGCAATGAAAAATTTCGTGCAAATGCTATCCCCGATCGCTCCGCATTTGGCTGAAGAGCTTTGGGAGAAATTGGGCGGCGTGGAATCCATTACGTACGAAGCATGGCCAGCTTATGATGAAGCATGGACTGTGGATAATGAAGTTGAAATCGTCGTGCAAATCAATGGGAAAATTGTTGATCGCGTGATGATTTCTAAAGATACAGATGAAGCAGCGATGGAGAAAATGGCTTTTGAACTCGACAAAGTCAAAGAAGCGACCGCCGGAAAGGCCGTTCGCAAATTGATTGTTGTTAAGGGTAAATTAGTTAATATCGTTGTAGGTTAAGACAACTAAGATTAAGCATTGAGAGGGCTACTGCTGCTTCAAAGTGAAAAGCTGCTCTGCCTTCTCAATGTCTTCTTCATATTTTGCATGTGTTGCACTTATTACTTGAGAGAATACTCCGCAAAGCTCCTTTTCCAATATCCGCAATCCTTCTGCCGTAATGCCTCCAGGAACAGATACCCGCTTTTGTAAACTAATAGGGTTGAAGCCTCCCGTAGTAAGCAATTTTCCTGTACCTAACGTCATTTCACTTGCTAGTAATGTAGCCTCTTCAGCAGAAATACCCGTTTCCTCCACAGCCGCATCAATGAATGCTTGAATAAAGCTAGCTAGAAAAGCAGGACCACAACTGGATAAATCAGATGAAATTCTCGTATAACTCTCAGATACACGTATGGGTGTAGAGATATGTGTGAAAATATTTTCAAGCCATTCTTTATCTTCAGGCTGCATACGATTTCCATGAATGCATAACGTAGCACCACTTAAAACGTAGTTCGTGATACTCGGTATGATTTTACTTATTTTAGCCGGTAGAAGACCTTCCAAATGCTTAATCAGAATAGGACTTGTGATGGATATTATAAATTGAGAGGAAAGCACGTCCTCTTTGATTTCATCAATAACCTTTTTAAATTCAGATGGTTTCACACAGAGGAAAATCAAATCACTTCCACGCACCACTTCACGATTCGATTCTGCCACTTGTAGGCCAGGATAGTTCTCCGCAAGTAATTCAACTTTACGTAATGTTCGATTGCTAGCAATAATTTGCTCGGGATTGAATGCCCCGGAATGAATGAATGCTTCAATCAGTATACTTCCCATACTCCCAGTACCGATGAATCCAGCTTTCATCAAGTGATCCCTCCCGATAAAATCAGTCTGTATACGAAAATCAACCTGTAATCGCGGTTACTCAGCCATGAATGGCAAGGATAGAGGTCCAAGCATCGTCTCAATCTTATCGTGACTAACTGTGTAGTCATTGGGACGCTTTTTCATGTATATGGTTGCCCAAACGCAAATATGCTAAGAAAGAAGGTAGTTTGTGGATTTTTTTGGAAATAAAATAAAGCGAATTGGGCTGATTCTTGGCGCTGTCTCGCTCTTTGTTTGGGTTGTGTGGCCATTTCTACGTGGTGGACAGCCCGCCATTCAAACAGCGTTCAAGCCAATCAATACGCAGATGGAAGAATTGCTTTTGCAAGGGGAGAATGAGAAAAAAGCGGCAGCGGGGAAAGTTTCACCAGTTGCCAACGAAAAAGCAAAAGCAACGCCAAAGGCGAGTTCTACGGTCACATCCAAATCTGATGAAGTATCTTCATCCACAGCACTACGATCCGAAGGATCGGATTCCGCGGGATTAAATACGCAAACTTCGTCTTCATTCTTAGAACCTCCTTCAATCACCGCTGCTAGTCCTGTACCTCCACCCATAACTGCAACTAAACCTACACCTCCATCAAATGAAGCTCAGAAGGGACTGCTAGATTTAAACACCGCTACATTGGAGCAGTTAGATAAACTGCCTGGAATCGGTGAAAGTAAAGCCAAAGCTATTCTTGAGTATCGCATGAAGAAAGGACGTTTCAAGCGAGTCGAAGAACTCAAGGAGGTGAAAGGGATCGGAGAGAAAATGTTCGATAAGCTGAAAGGGTTATTGTTTGTAGGGCCAAACTAGCCCGACTTTTCATTTCTAGCAAAATATGAGAAAATACTAGAAATAGTTGGACTTTGAAAGTATTTTAATTGAGTGAGCAACATCTTAATAGAAGATCTAGTCATCAGGAGGGAGTCATCATGAGCATCCGGAAAGATTGGGATACATATTTCCTTGATATTGCCTATATGGCCTCCACGCGCTCACGGTGCAACCGTAGACATGTTGGAGCGGTACTCGTTCAAGGGAAAAAGCTGCTAGGAACAGCCTATAATGGCGCACCGATGGGCGTAGCAGATTGCACGGAAGCAGGTTGTATGCTTGTGGAAGAAATCGAGCTAAAGCTCGTTGCTGATGTAGAGGAAGTCGTGCGGAAGCACCGTTGTATACGTACCATTCATGCAGAACAGAACTTATTGTTGTTTACAGATCGGGAAGATCGAGAGGGCTCGACTGTGTATGTTACAGATCAACCGTGCTGGACTTGTGCAAACATGCTAGCTAACAGCGGGGTGACAGAGATCGTGTTTCATCGGGGGTATCCGAAAGATCATGAGAAGGTTAGCGAGTTAATGGGAGCCAGAGGTATTTCGTTCCGCCAATTGACCTCATATGAGCCGCCAGCAGGTACGGTATCTGAGGTAGTCAATTAAATAGCACGGAGTCAGCTTTGATGAAGCCGAGAGAGATCGGATTCACGCAAATGCGCTTGATTGATTCGTATTCGCTAGCTAGGGAATTCGTCATTCTGTTGACAATTCCCATAGCTGCTTATAGGGTAGTGCCTATGCTTGTGCGACTACAAATAAAGGTTTTATACCAGTACTGCTTGTTCTTTGTGCTTTTTAAGTTGTCGCTGTATACGAATAGCGAATAAAGCGGCAATGAAGCAGGTAAGACCAGCAATGAAGAAAGTTTGTGAGTAAGTGCCAAGCCAATCGCGCATTAAACCTGCACCGTACGCGGCAAAGGAAGCACCGATCTGGTGAGCCACCACTATCCAGCCGAATATCATGCCAGATTTTTCTTTACCGAAAGTCTCACCTGCAAGTTTAGCGGTTGGCGGTACGGTTGCGATCCAATCGAGACCGTAAAATACCGAGAACACGACTAGCATGTACGGTGTAGCAGCCAAGGCATACGGTAAAAATATGAGGGATAAACCGCGCAGGCCGTAGTACCAGAAAAGTAGCCAGCGACTGTCAAATCGGTCAGTTAACCAGCCAGATATCGTCGTTCCGAATAAATCAAAAGCGCCCATCATGGCTAGGAGCCCGGCAGCGGCGACTTCCATCATCCCGAAATCTCCGCAAGCGGCAATGAGGTGGGTGCCGATCAAACCATTTGTTGAGAACCCACAAATGAAGAAGGTGCCCGCGAGCAGCCAAAATGTTTTATTTTTACTTGCAATAACGAGGTTCTGGATAGGGGTAAGAAATACATTGCCCTTGAAAGGCTCTGGCTTTACAACTTCTGTTGTACCGTATGGCGCTTCACCAACATCCGAAGGATTGTTCTTCATCCATATGGCTACCAAAATAAAGACTATGATGATAGCGGCTACCGCTGCATACATTGCATACCGCCAGCCGTAATCAGAAGTCACCTTTGCAATCAAAGGGAGGAATAGCAACTGACCTGTTGCTGCACTTGCTGTCAGTATGCCAACTACGAGCCCTTTACGTTTGACGAACCATAAATTACTGACAGTGATACCAAGCACGTTTGCCATCATTCCACTTGCAAGTCCAGAAACGACTCCCCACAGCAAATCGAACTGCCACAAGGAATTAATCAGCGGCGTGACGGCAAGGCTGGCACCTAGAACAGACAGTGCGAGCAATACAACCTTGCGGATACCGAAGCGTAATAACAGAGCCGCAGAAAACGGACCAACAAGTCCATATAGTAAAATTCCGATAGAGGCGACACTTGATATAGCCGCGCGGCTCCATCCGAATTCTTCTTGGAAAGGGATCATCAAAACGCTGGGCATGGAACGGATGCCTGCTGACACAAGTAATGTGACGAACGTTAGCATAACAATAATCCAGCCGTAATAAAGCTTGCTTTTTGTTTGATTCATCATTTACACCTCAACTTATATTTCTAATTTCTCACTGGCGGATTCCAAAGATTGCGTCAATAGAGTCGCGATTTCATCTCCAAGAATAGCCTTATAAGAACGCAGAAGCTCCTTCGATGCTGCACGAAGTGATGGCTCGAGTTCAATGGCTTTGTCCGTGGGGAAAACGAGCACAGTTTTTCCCTTCACTTGGCGCTCTACGAGTCGTTTGTGTTCCAATTTATCGATAAATCTGGTAAGAGTAGATGGCGTAATGTAGAGCTTTTCTGAAAGTTCTTTTTGTGGAATGCCAGGTTTTGCGACAACCAGTCTGAGCAAATAACCGTAAGCGGGCGCAAGTCCTGTTGTTGCAAATGAATCGTCGGCCATTCGGCTAATTGCCCGACTCAGCCGATTGGTAGTGAAGTATAAGCATTGATGCAAAAAAGCTTCATTGTCATCCGTTTCTTTTACTTGAGCTTTGTTAGTCATATGATGTCCTCCTCTTATTTTGTATGTACAACGAATATAATCCAAGTGCTGTTGTCTGTCAATTGTATTTATTAAACAAGATGGATTGAGAACTGTGAAATAAACTGAAAGTAGTTAGGGGAAGAACCTCTTTCTAGCGCAGCCATTGTGGGTGCGTTAGAAAGAGGTTTTTTATTTAGAATTGTATGAAAGTGAAAATGAAGGAGAGATCTCCCATGAAAAGACCAGTTGTTCAAGGATGCTGTCTGTGGATAAGTGGCTATGTGCTCGCGATCTATACGGAGATCGCGTGGCTGACATGGATGACAAGCGCGCTGTTGTTAGCCGCGCTTGTCATCCTCTACGCGCTGCGTCTGCCTGGCCGGCAGACGCTGGGCGCCCTGCTGCTGGTCGTAATAGCCTACGGCTATTATCAAGGGACCGACCAGCGCAACATCACTGCACTGCCGCTGGCGCAGCAGCAGCAGGTGGGTGAGGCAGGCAGCGAGGTTACGCTGCTCGGCCGGTTCACCAGCCCTGTCACCATTGACGGTGACAGGGCTAGCTTCACCGTGGAAGCGGAGTCCGTCCGCTTCCCAGACAACACCGCTTTCCCGCTCGGCGGGGAAAGCGTGCAGGTCTCGCTGCGCCTGACGGAGCAGGCGCAGCAATCCGTGGCGTCGGGCTGGCGCCGCGGCGACGCCCTGACGCTAACGGGGACGCTGCGCAGCCCGTCCCCGGCCCGCAACTTCGGCGGCTTCGATTACCGCCGATATTTGCGCCTTCACCACACCCATTGGCTCATTTCAGCCAAAGGGGTGGATCAGGCGCAGGTGCAGCCTGCGGCAGCGCACTTCAGCGTCGTCCAGCTGCTGCGCTGGAACGACGAGCTGCGCGCTGCGCTCAGCAGGCGCATGGACGTGATCTTCCCAGCATCGCAGGCGGGGTTCATGAAAAGCATGCTGATCGGCCTCACGGACGATCTGGATCCAGAGCGCTTCCAGCAATTTTCGGAGCTGGGGCTGACGCATATTTTAGCAATTTCAGGCTTGAATATTGCCGTATTTTTAGGTGTATGCATATGGATATTGCGCCGTTTTAAAGTCACCAAAGAAACTTATCTGCTCATCTGCATGGGCTTGCTGCCTTTCTACGTCCTCGTTACTGGAGCATCGCCGTCCATTGTCAGGGCAGGGCTTATGTCAATGATTGCGCTGTATGCTGCTCGGCGTGGAGGAATGAAGGAGGTGCTGCACATACTTGCAGTGGCCGCTTGGGCCATGCTTTTGTGGGATCCTTACTTTTTGCTTGATGTAAGCTTCCAGCTTTCCTTTCTAGTTACACTTGGGCTCATCCTCGGTGTGCAGCGGGTGACGGTATTGCTCTCACCGTACCTTTCTTCCCCCACACTCAAAAACACCCTCGCCATCACACTCGTTTCCCAATCCGTCTCTTTTCCGGTCTCTATCTACTATTTTAATCAGTTTTCCTTGTTATCTTGGATAGCGAATGCTGTGCTAGTCCCTGTAATCAGCATGATCGTGTTTCCAGCAGGTTTGGTTGCCTTAGCACTAGGTCTAATTTACATTCCTTTAGGCAATAGAATTGGTCAACTAATCACCTGGCTGAATCAGGCTATATTCTGGATTACGGATCAACTTCAGCAGATTCCACATCTCACCATGATTTGGCCATCACCAAGTATGGCTTGGATCTGTTTTTACTATGGATTCCTAATCATTATCTATATGCTTTGGCATCGTAGTTACCTAAATTCGATGGGTGAGCTTCCCATCCTATTGGAAGTCGACAGCAGGAATAGTCCACAGAGAATGCGTATCAAACTCATTTTAATCTTTGCAATATGCGGCTTTCTCATCCTGTTATGGATGGGGTATTCACCGAATCGCTTTCAACGAACAGGTCTTGTCCAATTTATCGATGTGGGGCAAGGGGACGCTATTCTAATTCGAACGCCTTACGGACGCCATGTATTAATCGATGGAGGAGGGACGCTTACGTTCCGTAAGCCAGGTGATGATTGGAAAATCCGTAAGGATCCGTTTGAAGTGGGGCGTAAACTGCTTGTTCCACTCCTGAAAAAACGAGGCATTCAAAGCCTAGACCTTCTCGTACTTACGCATGAGGATGCGGATCACAGTGGTGGTTTACAGTCTGTGATTGAACAAATTCCAGTGAAGCAATTTCTATTTAACGGAACTTTTAAGGAAAGCAATTCTATGACGACCTTTTTTTCCACATTGGTTCAAAAAGAAGTACCCTTATTACCCGCGCAAGTAGAAAATTGGGTCGACATTGATCCCGTTACGAAATTGCAAGTGATGTATCCGCTTGAAACGAATTCGACAATGATTGAAATTGTGAAAGAGCAGAATGCGAGATCCGTTGTTTTCCTGCTCGAGATGCAAGGGACACGCTGGCTGTTTACAGGGGATATGGAGAAAGAATCCGAAGCGGCAGTGCTGGATTATTTACGTGATCATCCTGCTTTAGTAGATTCAACCAGCTCTGCCTCTCGTATCAGCAGCAATAACAAAATCGACGTCCTAAAAGTTGCCCATCATGGCAGTAAAACTTCAACCACCTCAGAATGGTTGACCTACTGGAAACCAGCAGTGGCTGTTATCTCAGTGGGTGCAATGAATTCATATGGCCACCCTTCTCCAGAAATTACAGATCGCTTGGCCAATGCGAACGTGGCTATTTATCGCACAGATCGAATGGGAGAAGTGCAGATGGAAGTGCGGAATTCAGGGATTTTCACACGGATGAAGCTATGGAACTAGAAGGTAGATTATTTAAACTCTCGCGAGCGCCGCAAGTACAAGCCATAAGCATCATCATCTCCTGTTGGGAATGATCTTCTTAGGCTTTTTCTTTTGTTAAAATCAACTATTATGAAACTAATTTTCACTTTTTACGTCTAAAAGATGTTATGTGGCTCATTTTTTGTTATTCTGATAGATGCAAGTTATTAATATATTTATTCTAAAAAAATTGCAACCTTATGAGATGCCATTGCGTCTGTAAGAATGCAAGGGGGAGGGATCCCAGTGATAGCACCCGAACTGGTAAGATCAGCACAAGCCGGTGACCGTGATGCGCTCATTACCCTATTGCGAGAGATTGAGTCTCACGTTTATCGGACGGCTTTTTATATTTTGAATAATGAACAGGATGCGCTTGATGCTTCGCAGGAAGCTCTTCTTCGGATTTATACCAAAATTAATTCCTATGAAGAAAAAGCCTTGTTCAAAACGTGGGTGCAGCGGATTGTAACGAACATCTGCATCGATAAATTTCGCAGAGCGAAACCAACGGTTTCTATGGATGAGCATGACATGACTTTTACAGCTGATAATGATGTAGAACAGGAAATATTGACAGGCTACCTAGCTCAGGATATTAGAGAGGCAATTGATAAGCTTCCCGAACACCATCGCACTGTAGTTGTTCTACGTTATTTGCAGGACTTTTCGTATCATGAAATTGCAGAATCGCTAAATTTACCACTCAATACGGTGAAGTCTTACTTATTCCGAGCTAGACACACCTTACAGTCGTTACTCCAAGATTATCAGAAAGGAGGTGTTCGGGGATGAAATGTCAAGAGGTGATGATGTACATGCAAAGACAACTAGATGGAGATTTAGCTCCTAAAGAAGAGAATGAGCTGCATGCTCACCTTATGCATTGTTTGGACTGTGCACAGATGTTTGAGCGTCTGCAGGCATTGTCGAACGAATTGTCCCAGCTTCCTAAGGTTATGCCGCCTTTCAGTTTGGTTGATGCAATTATGCCGCAGCTGCTTGAATTGGATAAACAAAATGTGATGGAAGCGGCGGATAATGTCGTTGTTTTCCCATCGAAGGTTGCTAGGATAGAATCAGTGGAAGACATGCCTAAGCGCTCAGGGGTGAGCAGATTTAAAGAACAGTTCTCGTGGAAATTCGCAAGCGGCGTCGTTGCCGCGGGATTGATTATTGGATTTTTCGCATTTAATATGCAGAATCCAGTTATCGATAATGCGGATGGGATTATGTCCCGTTCAAGCTCTGATTCCAAAGCCGTAGCAGATAAGCGTGTAACGGCAACTTCAGAGTTGAATCAAAAAGAAGGAAACAATGACATCGCGAAAACCCAGGAAAACGCTGCATCTTCTAATGAAGGATCACCTGTTGCACCAACGGCAGATCTATTTGTTAAAGGGACAGAAACAGCTAACACAGCTACAGGTGATGGCGGGAATTTGCCCCAAGCTACTTCCAAAGCGCAATTAGAAAAGCCAGGTGCATATAGCTCGCCAGCTACTGGCGGTGACATGCAGACAAACAAGGTATCACCATCTACATCAGCTCCAGAGCGGTTAAGAGATCCTGATGCGTCCATTCCAAAGTCGGATAAGATTGATTCTAAAGCAGACGCCACTACTCCTGCGACTGGCTTAAGTGTACCGCAATCATCGTTAGAGCCGAAGTCCACGGAGTCACCATCTCGGAAAACAACTCCGTCACCAACCGTTGACCCTGCAAGTTCAGATCGAATGAGTTCGAGTCAAGGAATTCTCTCATTCACTGTTCCTCCAGGGGAGACTAAGCTAAAGTCTACAACGGGTATGTATGAGGCAACGATTGAAGAGGCGCACGTAGTCATTCGAAATACCCTCACGCTTGAGATTGTCTTTGCTTCGAAGCATGTATGGCAGACAGAAGATCAAATCAAGCTATTGGAATGGTCGAAGGATGACAAGCTGTTTTATCAGGTTATTAGTAAGGGATTGCTTCAAACGATTCTTATCGATGTGAAAGAGAAAACAGAAGCTAATAAATAAAAACAAAAATCGTTGCACCAATTTGACTGAAATTGCGTAAACTATTTTATGGAACATGGAACAGTTCATTCATCCACACGAGTTAAGGTTTCTAGGGCCTTGAATCGGTGTTTAAATAGACTGGCGAAGGGGTTGCTTCAAAGTCTTCGGGCTTTGACGTAATCCCTTTGTTGTTGTTAAAATAAACAAGAGGGGTGAATGCCAGTCATGGATGCCAAAAGAGCATTAAAAGATATACAAGCAGGCCGCCCAGCGCCCGTTTATTTGTGCTACGGACCTGAGAAATATAAAATGCGCGAATTTATTCAGATTTTAACAGATTCTCTAATGGGGCCAGAAGATCGGGAATTTGCGGTGAGTAAATTCGATTTGAGTGAAATGTCACTTTCATCAGCATTAGATGATGCAGAAACATTACCTTTTATGGTACCGAAGAAACTGGTTATTGCTAAAAATGCGTTATTTTTCACAGGTGCGAAGGAAAATACGAAGTTAGAGCACAATATGGATCGGTTAACAGCCTATTTGAAATCACCCGCGGAACATACAGTTGTGGTATTCACAGTGGATGCAGATAAATTGGACGAGCGTAAGAAGATTGTTAAAGCTCTCAAAGACATGGAGGCCGCTGTGCCGTTCCTTTCTTTGAGTCCTGAGGAATTGACGCATTGGGTAGCGAAACAAGCGAGTACGCTAGGCTTTACATTCTCAGGTGGCGCGGCAGACCAGTTAATCCTGTACACCGGTGGCAATTTACAATCGTTATCGGCCGAACTTGAGAAGATTTCCTTATATGTCGGTGCCGAAGGTGTAGCTTCGCCTAACGTAATTGATCAATTGGTCGCTCGGAGCACGGAGCAGAACGTATTCATACTTATTGAGGACATCGTGAATGTGCGGTTGGAGAGGGCTTTTGTGATCTTAGAGGAGCTTCTGAAGCAGCGTGAGGAGCCGATCAAAATCGCCTCGCTCATCGCCAGACAGTTCCGGATTATGTTGCAGGTGAAGGAGCTTGGCAAGCAGGGCTACTCGCAGCAACAGATGGCTTCACAGATTGGCTTACATCCTTTTGCTGTCAAAGTTGCCGAAGGGCAGGCGCGAAAGTACGACGGGGAGAAGCTGAGCCGAATTATGGGTGAGTTGGCGGATCTTGATTTGCAGATGAAAACGGGGAAAATCGATAAAGTGTTAGGGTTGGAACTATTTCTTCTTAGGCTCGCTGCCTAGGAAGAACAATGGAAAAAAGACTAATTCTCCTAGGAGAATTAGTCTTTTGCTTTTATGTCCGTGAATTACGCTTGAGCCGAAAGTGCGTTTAGCTTTTTAGCTAGACGGGACTTCTTGCGGTTAGCGGCATTTTTATGAATTAAACCTTTAGAAGCAGCTTTGTCTAATTTCTTAGAAGCAGAAACTAAAGCTTCAGGGGTCAAAGCTGTTTCGAAAGCTTTCACAGCAGTACGCAAAGCGGACTTGTGGGAAGCGTTGCGAAGACGACGCTTTTCGCTAACTTTTACTCGTTTAATAGCGGATTTAATGTTTGGCATGAAATTCACCTCCTACTTACAAAACACGTTCAACGTTACATTTGTATGTTTGCTGACAACTTTAAGTATTCTACCACGCAATATTTCAAATTGCAAGAGCTGTCAATAGGTTTTCAGTGGTCTTTATTAGCTGTTCGGCAGTTCATGAACGATGTTACTCAATCATTGCCACTCACTTAATTGCTGCTGCTCACTTCAGCATCCGGTCACTCGGAATTTCAATTAGTCCGATTTCCCCGAACTAAATCGAAGATTCCTTACTACGGAGAGCGATTAGTCAGGTTATGCCGAACTAATTTGCTATTTTACTTGTGAATTGGTTGTTTGGGTTGATTTAGTTGGGCTATTCCGGACTAATTAAGATCTGAAGACGCAGAGTATAAGATTAGTTCGGTAATATCGGACTAATTGGGGCAATAGAGACTGATTTACTGGCTGGGGCAGGGAATGAGTGGGAGGAGAGTGGCAGTGGAGAATAGCAGTAGCTAATGCAGTATCAGTATCAGGAAACTAGCATGTCCTCACAACAAGGGAGGAGTGCGAGTCGTATCTACAATCCAAGAGTGGACTCTCACCACGTTTTTTACTTCCGGATGGAGCCATTTTTCTCTTCTAAGAGCCTCATGTGTTTTCTCGCAGTATCATACCCGAAACACAGCACTTCCTTAACATCTACGAGCTTAATCGGGCGATCCAAACGTAAGGCTAACCGCAGAATATCTCTTTCTTGGCCACTTAACCGACTTTCCGTAGTTTCTTGTTCCCCAAATAATCTGCCAATAAGCTGAAGGAGCAATGCTTGCCATAGACGTGGTCGTTCCCTGATATCATCTAAGCTGATTCGTACAATGATCCATCCGTCGTTCACAAGGTGCATATGGCGCACCCATTGATTTGAGTATTGTCTTCGATCCATTTTATCATAGTGAGTTCCGTAAGGGTCGATCTCAAAGGCAATGCGAATACCCGAACGGATATAGGCGAAATCGAGATATCTTTTACCGTCCATGAAGTCAACAATTTCATACTCCGGATGCAAGTAATTAAAATGTCCAAATGCATTCCACCATAGATAACGCAGAAACTCTATCTCAGCAAAAGCATGACTAGTCTTTAATTTCCTTAAAGCTTCACCTTTTCTTTTGGATATATGTGAGTTCAACCATTCTCTGTGTGCACTATCAAATTGATGTAATGTTATTTTTAACACTCTCCATTCCCAATAAAAATAGCGCCGTCCCACAACTCCAAGGAGTAATGGAAACGGCGCATGCTTTGCGTGTGAAGATCTAACTTGTTTGGTTACATTGAGAATATCATCACCTTGCAATTCTGACAAGGCATTTACAAGTCTCCGATTTTCAAATCAATAGGTTTTCAGTGGTCTTTATCTCTGCATAACCCCGCGGCATCTGTCACACAATAAGCAACACAGCGCAAGTATGAAAGGGGACCTCCAATGGACTTAGGCATATTTAACACACAGACCGATCTTGCACTCGATGCAAGGGATATGGCCCATGCAGCCAATCAGGGGCAACCGATTCCTGGTATTGAGCAGGAGTTCACACGGGAAAACGGGATTCGCGTAACCAAAATAAACGTCCTGAACGAAGAAGGCTCCAAAGCACTTGGTAAGCTTCTGGGTCATTATATAACGATTGAGGTACCTGCACTGCGGGAGAAAGACAGTCAGCTTCAAGATCGCGTGGCCACGAAACTCGCTCAGGAGTTTGAGCAGTTTTTGCGGCAAGTCGGTATTCCGAAAAATGCGAAAGCACTGATTATTGGACTGGGCAATGGCAATGTGACTCCCGATGCCTTGGGGCCTCTCGTCGTTGAAAATATCATGGTTACGCGCCATTACTTTGAACTGGTTCCCGAGGATGTAAGCCCGGGCTATCGAGCCGTGAGTGCTGTTGCCCCTGGAGTTCTTGGTACGACGGGAATAGAAAGCAGCGACATTGTACAAGGAATTGTGGATAAATCTAAACCTGATTTCATCATCGCCATAGATGCACTGGCCTCTAGATCCTTGGATCGTGTCAACACGACCATTCAGATTGCGGATACCGGCATTCACCCGGGATCAGGAATCGGCAACAAACGCAAAGGCTTGACGAAGGAGCAGTTGGGTATTCCTGTTATTGCGATTGGCGTACCAACGGTTGTCTATGCATCAACCATTGTTAATAATGCTTTTGATCTGATGCAGAAGCATTTCAGCGGTCAAACGAGCAACACGGGGCAGATATTCGGACTTCTGGACAATATCAACGAAGACGAGCGGCTGCAGCTTGTCAAAGAGGTGCTAAACCCCGTAGGGCACGATTTACTCGTGACACCAAAGGAGATTGACCAGTTTATTGAGGATATTGCCAATATCATCGCCAGCGGCTTGAATGCGGCTTTACATGACGCCGTAGATGTAGACAACGTAGCTGCATATACGCATTAATGAAACGAGAGAACTGAGCCTACTTACGTGGGAGCAGTTCTTTTTGGCGTTGGAGCTGCCTAGTATATTCAGGTCGAGAACCTACCATCCTTTTCTATTAAAAAAATCTAGTGAAAACTAGTTCTATCGTTCGAGCTCGTTTCATAGATTGAATTAAGATAGTTTAGGAGGCATGGGTAACTATGAAATGGACAGCCACATGGAATTTCAGCCAAGTTCGCAAAACCTTTCAGAGCGCCAGTTCCGTCGGGAAAACGTTTATTGTCCTCAGCACCTCGACCTTAGCTCTATTCGTTCTAATTGGTCTGGGTGGCGTCCTGCAAAGCCGATTAATGTCCACATCGCCTGTTTCATCCATGAAAGGTCTCGCCGCTTCTGTCACGAATCAGTTTTTTATCGATATGTTGGGTATGGAAGTCCCTCATTTAAATAAGGATCAGAAAAAGTTCACTTTCTCCCAGCACAATGTGTTTCACTTCGCTTTTCAGATGATGACGGATATTAATCCAAGTGATCCTAAGAGCTTAGTAGCTAGTGAAGTGCCAGGCATGGAATTGAACAAATCGACGGTATTGGTAAGAGGGAGCGAAACGAATCCAAGTGCCCCCTATGATCTAAATCCAATATCAAGTGATTTGGAAGCGGAAGCCAGATTTCCACAGCCAACGCCATCCGTAGAGCCGACACCTATTAGCTCTTCATCCCCTTCACCAAACGCAGTTGCACAACCACCGAAAACAGCTGGCGATAATATTGCATTTATCTATCAAACACATAGTAATGAGTCCTTTTTACCAGAGCTGAAAGGTGTTACAGATCCAGATAAAGCCTACAGTGATAAAGTGAATATCATCTCCGTCGGTCAACGGTTAGCTCAGAATTTAGAGAGAGATGGCATTGGTGCTGTGCATTCTTCGACTGTTTATCCGAGTACTGTTAAAGGGTTTGAATATCCGTATTCCTACAAGTATTCGGCCAAAACGCTTCAGGAAGCAATGACGTCGCATAAGGATCTGCAGTATTTCTTCGATATTCATCGCGATTCAGCAGCACGTAGTAAAACAACAGCCACGATTGAAGGCAAGGATGTCGCACAGGTGTATTTTATAATCGGCGGAAAAAACCCAAACTGGAAAAAGAATGAGGAATTTGCTAGAAAAATTCATCAAGTGCTGGAAGAGAAGCACCCAGGCGTCTCGAAGGGAATTCATGCGAAAGAAGCCAGCGAGGGCAATGGGCTGTACAACCAAAACATTTCGCCGAACAGTATTTTGATTGAGGTTGGAGGTCCTTACAATACCCTAGAGGAATGCTACCGGACAACAGATTGGCTTGCTGAAGCGATATCGGAAGTTATTTTGAACGCGAAAAAAGTGGATGCACCCGTGACTACACCTAAAAACTCGTAAGCGAGTAAACCATGGAGGAGGGAATAAAATGAGGCTGAGGCACTTTTATATCAAGGTAGGCTTATTTGGACTCTTGCTGCTGTTTTGTATCTTGTTCGGCGTCAGTTTAGCATCCAGCGGCATGGAACGCATAGAAGGTCCTCAGCCTTCCTCCAAAGCAGCCCAACAAGTTGCTCCAACGAAAGCGCCGGGAAAAGTGGTGACGACGGTTGCCAAAACAACACCCACACCTACGCCACTTGGTAAAGACACTGTGATAAAAGGGAAACAGACGACAGAGCCACAGGCTGAACCTGTTGCCATTCATGATAATTCTTTGAACCGAGTAGGGAATAAACTAGGTGATCTTTTACAGATTACAGCGCACCATGGGATTAAATTGTTTATTTCTTTGTTTGATGCTGTTTTAGGCAAAGGCTAGGTGTGCATTGCTCCGACTTCCCACAACTGCTATAATGAAAATTATTTGCATGTAGTGGGGGTTAGTCTTTAGCATGACGGACATTCGAGAAAGACAACAAAGAATTCGCAACTTTTCAATTATCGCTCATATCGATCACGGTAAATCAACTCTAGCTGATCGTATTCTGGAATATACAGGTGCATTGTCTTCACGAGAGATGCAAGAGCAAGTTCTCGACCAGATGGATCTAGAGCGTGAACGTGGAATTACGATTAAACTTCAAGCGGTGCGATTAGGTTACCGCGCTGACGATGGTGTGGACTACATCCTTAACTTGATTGATACACCAGGACACGTCGACTTTACTTATGAGGTTTCACGAAGCCTAGCGGCTTGTGAGGGTGCATTGTTGGTTGTTGATGCGGCTCAAGGAATTGAAGCTCAAACACTGGCAAACGTATATCTCGCATTGGAAAATAACTTAGAAATTTTACCTGTTATCAATAAAATTGATTTACCAAGTGCGGACCCTGATAAAGTAAAGCAAGAGATCGAAGATGTGATCGGGCTTGACGCTAGCGATGCTGTACATGCTTCAGCTAAAGCGGGGATCGGCATTAAAGAGATTATCGAACAAATTTGCCTGAAAGTACCGGCTCCACAAGGTAATCCTGATGCACCGCTCAAAGCATTGATTTTCGACTCCCATTACGATAGTTACAAAGGTGTAATCGTATATGTGCGTGTCGTTGATGGTTCGATCAAAGCGGGTTCCAAAATTAAAATGATGGCAACAGGCAAAGTATTTGAAGTAATTGAAGTAGGTGCGTTCAAACCAAGAATGTCGTCGGTTCCTTCCCTAGAGGTCGGAGACGTTGGTTTTATCGTTGCTGGTATTAAAAATGTTGGAGACACGCGTGTCGGTGACACCGTGACAGAAGCAGATCGCCCTTCACCAGAAGCGCTGCCAGGTTACCGTCGGATTAACCCAATGGTTTTCTGCGGATTGTATCCAATTGAAACAACTGATTACAACGATCTGCGTGAAGCGCTGCAAAAGCTTGAACTGAATGACGCTTCCTTGCGTTTCGAGCCGGAAACCTCGACGGCATTAGGCTTCGGCTTCCGTTGCGGATTCTTAGGACTCTTGCACATGGAAATCATTCAAGAGCGTATCGAGCGTGAATTCAATATTCCGTTGATCACGACGGCACCGAGTGTTATTTACCGGATTACGTTAACGAATGGTGATGTCATGGAAATTGACAATCCATCGAACTATCCGGATCCACAACGAATTGATTTCGTTGAAGAGCCTTACGTGAAAGCTTCTGTCATCGTGCCTAATGATTATGTGGGTACAATTATGGAGCTTTGCCAAGGTAAACGCGGTGAATATATGAATATGGAATACTTAGATACGAATCGTGTTACATTGACTTACGAGATTCCACTATCAGAGATTGTCTATGATTTCTTCGATATGCTGAAGTCACGTACGAAGGGCTATGCTTCCTTCGACTATGAAGTTAGTGGCTATAAGAAATCCAATCTTGTGAAAATGGATATTTTGCTTAATTCCGAGCAAGTGGATGCGTTATCCTTCATCGTTCACCGTGATACCGCTTATCATCGCGGTAAAATCATTTGTGATAAGCTCAAGGAGCTTATCCCGCGGCAAATGTTCGAGGTGCCGATTCAAGCGGCCATTGGACAGAAAATCGTGGCTCGTGAAACGGTTAAAGCGATGCGTAAGAACGTACTTGCGAAGTGTTACGGCGGTGACATTTCCCGTAAGCGTAAATTGTTAGATAAGCAAAAAGAAGGTAAAAAACGCATGAAGCAGGTCGGTAGTGTAGAAGTGCCGCAAGAAGCGTTCATGGCTGTTTTGAAAATCGACGAATAGATGTTAGAACGAAAAGCTGGGGTGGCAGCGTACGCTGTCCCTTGGCTTTTTCCAATTCGCAAGCTAGTAGAAAGGAATACCCTTATGTTAGTTACTTATACAACGCCTACAGCGGTGTACATTCATATCCCTTTTTGCACAAATAAATGTCATTACTGTGACTTCAACTCTTACGTGCTCAAGGGTCAACCTGTGATGGAATATCTAGATGCGCTTGAACGTGAAATGGAGCTTACTGTACGCAACCATCCTCCTCTGAAAGTGGAGACGATTTTTGTAGGCGGGGGAACGCCAACGGTGCTGCTTCCAGATCAAATGGAACGCTTCTTGCGTATCGTACGCACGTATTTCCCAGCAGATAGCACAGAAGTCGAATTTTCGATGGAAGCCAACCCAGGAACAACGGACGAAGATAAACTTGCTGTCATGAAAGCCGGCGGTGTAAATCGCATCAGCTTCGGTGTGCAATCTTTTAACAATGACATTCTCGCGGCTATCGGCCGTATTCATAATACAGATGATGTGCATAGAAGCATTGCTAATGCGAAGAAGTTAGGCTTCGATAATTTATCGATTGACCTGATGTTCGGGCTTCCAAAGCAAACAGTGGATATCATGCAGGCAACATTGGATGAGGCGCTCTCACTTGATTTACAGCATTATTCAATTTACAGCTTGAAAGTTGAAGAAAACACCTTATTCCACACTTTATTCAACAAAAATCAACTGCCGCTCCCGAGTGAGGATGAGGAAGTCGATATGTATGAGTTGATTATGAAAAGGTTAGAGGGAGCGGGTTACAAACAATATGAAATTAGTAACTTTGCCAAACCAGGCCGCGAAAGCAGACATAATACGATGTATTGGCGCAATCGCTCTTATTATGGATTAGGCGCAGGTGCACACGGGTATATGAATGGTAAGCGTCATGTGAATGTGAAGGGCATCCAACCTTACATTGATGCAACGAAGCTGGGATTACCGATCATGGAACAATTCGACGTTACCCCCCAAGAAGCGATGGAAGACTTTATGATGGTTGGACTGCGACTTCTTGAAGGTGTGCGTAGCACGGACTTCATGGATCAATTCGGAGAGACGATCGAATCCCACTTCGGAACTACGTTGCAAAGCTGGATTAACAAAGGGCTGATTGAACAAACGCCGGAAGGATATCGTCTATCGAAACACGGCATTTTGTTAGGAAATGAAGTCTTTGCTTCGTTCTTAAGCTAAACAGAAATCGCGCAAAAAACGCTTGTGCATTTATACGTATTGTTGTATATTTATACATAAATCCACAAGCGAAACAGCGGAAAGCCGCAGAGCGCTAACGTGGCTTTTATGCATTTTTGTGCGAATGGTGGGTGGGGAAGCGTGAATACATCAACTACGGTATCCGTAAGAAAAGCTTCGGTGGATGATATCGATAAGCTTTTTGAAATTATACAGGGGTATGCCAAGCAAGGCATCATGCTGCCGCGGAGCAAGGAAATGCTCCAAGATCAAATTGATACGTTTGTTGTCGCAGAATTCGATGGCCTATTAATAGGCTGCGGTTCATTGACGAGGTTAGGGCCAGATCTTGTTGAGATTCGCTCACTTGGAATGACGCCTGGCTACAAGGGTCAAGGAATCGGTGGCAAGCTAGTTAACTTCTTAGTTGAAGAGGCAAGAAGCCAAGGAATTATTAAAGTTATGGCACTTACTTATGAAGTGGCGTTCTTTCAGAAAAACGGCTTTACACTCGTTCCGAAGGAGATTTTTCCTGAGAAGGTTTGGAGAGACTGCATGCATTGCAAAAAACAGTATTGTTGCGACGAAATCGCCGTACTTAAACGTTTGGATTGACTTGACAACAGACCTTAGGGTCTGTTATTTTTGTATTAGGATTTAGCACTCACTAAATACGAGTGCTAACGAAGGTGGCAAATAGTGAGAAGTGAGGAGGAGGGGTACTCATGTTGACAGAGCGCCAACGCATGATTTTAAGTGCAATCATAGATGATTACGTTCGTTCAGCGGAGCCAATTGGTTCGCGAAGTATTTCGAAGCGTGGGAATGTTGGTTTTAGTCCAGCGACCATTCGCAACGAAATGTCTGATCTCGAAGAAATGGGCTATCTTGAGCAGCCTCATACGTCCGCAGGTCGTATTCCTTCACACAAAGGTTATCGCTATTATGTCGATCATTTGTTAAAGCACGGTTCCTTGCATAGTCATGATTTGGACTCCATGAAAGGGGCTTTCGCAGAACGTATTCAAGAGATGGAAGGTGTTATTCAGCACGTTGCTGGCATGCTCTCCAGTCTTACGAATTACACGTCTATTGTGCTCGGTCCTGAGGTTTTTAGCACGACATTGAAGCATATCCAAATCATTCCGATCTCGGATACGACAGCTGTTGCGATCCTAGTGATGAATACGGGGCATGTTGAAAATAAGACAGTAACGATACCCGAAGGAATTCCAATGTCGGAAATCGAGAAGGTCGTTAACATTCTGAACACTAGGCTGAAGAACGTGCCGTTGGTTCAGTTCAAATCGAAGCTCTACAATGAGATTTCTAATGAATTAAGCAAATATGTCACTGGCTATCAAGAGCTTCTTGGTTTGGTGGAAAGCGTGCTACAAAGTGATGAGAAAGATCGTGTTTTCCTCAGTGGGATGACTAATATGCTTACACAGCCTGAGTTCAAGGATGTGGAGAAAGTGAAGAGCATTTTTGATCTGCTGGAAGAAGCACCAACTTTGATCAAGTTATTTACTCCGTCAAATGAAGGCATTGAGATTAAAATTGGTGCTGAGAATAGTATTGAAGCCATATCGAATTGCAGTTTAATTACAGCTTCCTATTCCATTGGCGGCACACCGCTTGGAACGATTGGTATTTTGGGACCTACTCGCATGGAATACGGTAGAGTCATTGGCTTAATGGAACATCTATCGAAGCATATGGAATTGGTCCTAGGACGTTGGTATGGCAAATGACAGGAGCCAAACCCATGCACGGTGAAAGCGAAGAACGGTACTCCACGTTAGTGAATAATGCAGCAGCTGTCAGAGCTATTTGTTCGGCTGTGGAAGGAACCTTAGGACCTAAAGGGCTAGATACCATGCTAGTCGGCGGTCAAGGTGATGTCATTATTACCAACGATGGTGTAACTATATTGGAAAAGATGGATGTTACTCATCCTGCTGCTAGGCTAATGATTCAGGTCGCTCGCAGTCAACAACGCCAGATTGGCGATGGGACCACGACAGCGACAGTACTTGCTGGAGCCATGGTGCAAGAAGGTGTCGCGCAAGTTACACGCGGCGTTCCTGTTGCCAAGGTTGTCACTGGCATGCTACAGGGCATTGAATTGGCCGTAGCGAGCTTACAGGGCCGTAGTCGTAAGATTGCTGGTCTTGCAGATCGCGCGCTGCAACGGATCGCTTATACGGCGGGGCGAGAGCAAACAGATATCGCTAAGCTTATCATTCAAGCAGCGGAAGCGGTAGGTGAGGCGAAGCTGCGCGAAGAGGGCTATCGCTTCGCAGACAGTGTGCTCGCACATGAAGAAGCGAGCAGTGAGGTCTGGACCGGCATTCTGTTAAATCAGAAGCCGATGAACCTGCACCTCGAGCACGAGCGGCGAGATGCTCGCATTCTCGTGCTGCATGATGCCCTGGAGCCTGAGGCGGTTAGCGAGGAATCGCTGGTCACCGAGGCAGGCTTCCAGCGCTACATGCAGCTCCGGGAGCTCTTCCGCAGCAGCCTCGGCTCGCTGTTGGAGCTTGGCGTCGGTCTGATTGCTTCAGACCGCGGAGTTGACCCAGAGGCGGAGCAGTTCTGCTCCGACCATGGCATCCTCGTGCTGCAGCGGCTGTCCCGTCGGGACTTGCAGCTGCTGAGCGAGCACACCGGCGCTAGGCCGGTGCGGCGCACGGCGCTGCGCAAGAGCGCGCCGGAGCTGAGCGCTGCGCTCGGTCACGCGGGGTATGCCGCGTATGACGAGCGGCTGGAGCGCGTGCGCGTAGCGCAGGGTCACGGCGAACAGCACGTGACCGTGATCGTTGGCGCCGCGACGCGCGAAGCGGCGCATGAGCGCTCGCGCATCGCGAAGGACGCTGCGTCAGCCGTCCAAGCAGCCGTGCGTGGCGGGTACTTACCCGGCGGCGGCGCAGCGGAGATGGCCGTCGCGCATGATCTGGAGCGTGTGCGCGAGACGATGAAGGGCATGGAGGGCTTTGGTGTGGCCGCTGTCGCGGGAGCACTTCGCAAGCCATTGTCTCAAATCGTCGTGAACGCTGGCTACAATCCTCTCGAGAAGGTTGAGGAGTTGAAAGCGGCCCAGCTTGCGCAGGATACGGACAGCCTAGGGATCGATTGTGATACGGGGTTGATCACGGATTTTGTGGAAGCAGGGATCATGGATCCGACAGATGTGAAAATTCACGCTCTGCAAGCGGCTGGTGAAGTAGCTGCCGCGGTGCTGCGTATCCATACAGTGATTAAGATGAAGCAGCCTTTTGAAGAGAACTAAAGATGGGCAAACTAAACCCAAATATGTCGTGTATTATGTTTAGGAGGTGAAGGACAATTGAGTACTGGAGATAACAAAACAGTCGAACAAGACATTGACACTACATACGCAGCCGACAACGAAGCAACGAATGAAGAAGCTGGCGTAGAAGTTTCCGAGGAAGCTACGGTATCTAGCGAATTGGAACAGGCGCGTGTGCAAGCCGAAGAAAACTATCAGCGTTTATTACGCGTTCAAGCGGACTTCGACAACTTCCGTCGCCGTGCAAGAGCGGAGAAGGAAGATTTCGCGAAATACGCTTCGCTAAAATTGATTGAGCAGCTATTACCGATTGTGGATAACTTTGATCGCGCGCTGTCTTCAAGCAAAGAGACGAAGGATTTCGACGCATTGGTAAAGGGCTTGGATATGACTTACCGCGGTATTGATCAACTATTAACTGCTGAAGGGCTTAAGCCTATCGAAGCTGTTGGTCAACCGTTCAACCCTGAATTCCATCAAGCCGTGATGCAAGTGGAATCCGAGGAGCATGAAGAAGGTATTGTTGTAGAAGAATTGCAAAAAGGCTATATCCTAAAAGATAAGGTCATCCGACCTGCAATGGTTAAAGTTAGTGTTTAACTGATCTTATCATTTTTAACTAAAATCTAATCACGTTCCTAGGGGACATAAGGAGGCATCTTTACATGAGTAAAGTAATTGGTATTGACTTAGGTACTACAAATTCTTGCGTTGCCGTTATGGAAGGCGGAGAAGCTGTTGTAATTCCAAATCCAGAAGGTAACCGCACAACGCCATCCGTTGTAGGTTTCAAGAAAGATGGCGAGCGCGTAGTTGGTGAAACTGCTAAGCGTCAAGCGATCACAAACCCAGATAAAACAATTAGCTCCATCAAGCGTCACATTGGTACGAACCACAAAGAAAACATTGATGGCAAAGATTACACGCCACAAGAGATCTCAGCAATCATCCTGCAAAAGCTAAAAGCAGATGCAGAAGCTTACCTTGGTCAAACCGTTACGCAAGCAGTTATCACAGTTCCTGCTTACTTTAACGACAGCCAACGTCAAGCGACGAAGGATGCTGGTAAAATTGCTGGTCTTGAAGTTCTTCGTATCGTCAACGAGCCAACTGCAGCAGCACTTGCTTACGGTCTGGAAAAAACAGAAGACCAAACGATTCTCGTATATGACCTTGGTGGCGGTACATTTGACGTATCCATCCTTGAGCTTGGCGATGGATTCTTTGAAGTTAAAGCAACAAGCGGCGACAACAAATTGGGTGGAGATGACTTTGACCAAGTTGTTATCGATTACCTCGTTGCTGAGTTCAAAAAAGAGCAAGGCATTGACCTTTCCAAAGATAAAGCAGCAGTTCAACGTTTGAAAGATGCTGCTGAAAAAGCGAAAAAAGAACTTTCCGGTGTGTTGACTACGACAGTTTCCCTTCCGTTCATCACGGTAGCAGACGGCGTTCCTCAGCATTTGGAGTTGAACTTGACTCGTGCGAAGTTCGAAGAATTGTCAGCTGGTCTTGTTGAAAGAACACTAGGACCAACACGTCAAGCACTTCAAGATTCCGGTTTGTCCACAAGCCAAATCGACAAAGTTGTTCTTGTTGGTGGATCCACACGTATTCCAGCGGTTGTTGAAGCGATCAAAAAATTGATCGGTAAAGAGCCTCATAAAGGTGTTAACCCGGATGAAGTTGTTGCGCTTGGCGCGGCAGTTCAAGCTGGTGTTTTGACTGGTGAAGTGAAAGACGTTGTTCTTCTTGACGTAACTCCACTTTCCCTTGGTATCGAAACAGCGGGCGGCGTATTCACGAAAATGATCGACCGCAACACAACGATTCCTACTACGAAATCACAAGTGTACTCCACTTATGCAGATAACCAAACTAGCGTTGAGATTCACGTACTTCAAGGTGAGCGCTCCATGGCTAGCGGCAACAAAACACTTGGCCGTTTCATGCTAGGTGACATTCCTCCGGCTCCACGCGGCGTTCCGCAAATCGAAGTTAGCTTCGATATTGATGCGAATGGTATCGTTAACGTGTCTGCTTTGGATAAAGGAACAGGCAAAAGCCAAAAAATCACGATCACTTCCTCCAGCGGCTTGAGCGACGCGGAAGTTGAACAAATGGTGAAAGACGCGGAAGCGCATGCTGAAGAAGATCGCGCACGTAAAGAGCTTGTTGAAGCTCGTAACGAAGCAGATCAATTGGTGTACTCCGTTGACAAAACGATCAAAGATCTTGGCGACAAAGTAGACCAAGGCGAGATCGACAAAGCGAACGCAGCGAAAGAGAAAGTTACAGCTGCTCTAACTGGCAACGATCTTGAAACGATCAAAAAAGCAACAGAAGAATTGACTGAAGTTATTCAACAACTTTCTGTTAAATTATATGAGCAAGCTTCTGGGGATCAAGGCCAAGGTCCTGATGCTGGCGCAGGCGAAGCTCCTAAAGGCAGAGAAAATGTTGTTGACGCTGACTACGAAGTGGTTGACGAACCTAAAAAATAAACATATTCTAACTAAATAGAGGTTTAAGAAGTCATTAAGCACTGTTTGTTAGTATGCATGGAACGTAAGAGTCAAAGCCAAGGGGGAGAGATCTCCGTGGCTTTGACTTTCCGTTTGTAGTCTTGAACATGGGAGTGGAACAAGTGAGTAAACGTGATTATTACGAGGTATTAGGTCTCGGTAAGGATGCTTCGCAGGATGAAATCAAGAAAGCTTACCGCAAAATGGCACGTCAATATCACCCTGACGTCAATAAAGCGGCGGATGCTGAAGATAAGTTCAAAGAAGCTAAGGATGCGTACGATGTTCTAAGTGATGATCAGAAGAAAGCACAATATGATCAGTTTGGCCACGTGGACCCGAATCAAGGGTTTGGCGGGGGGCAAGACTTCGGTGGCGGCTTCGGGGATATCTTTGATATGTTCTTTGGTGGCGGCGGCGGTGGTAATCGTCGTAATCCGAATGCACCGCAGCGTGGTAATGACTTGCAATACACAATGACAGTGGAATTTAAAGAAGCTATCTTCGGTAAAGAAATGGATATCAACATTCCACGAACTGAAAATTGCGATACGTGTCATGGTTCAGGTGCCAAAGCAGGAACAAAGCCAGAAACATGTGGCGGTTGTCATGGCAGCGGGCAACAAGAAGTAGTTCAGAATACAGCATTTGGCCGTATTGTGAATCGCCGCGTGTGTACGTCATGTAATGGTTCCGGTAAAATCATCAAAGAAAAATGCGGAACTTGTCATGGCGCTGGTAAAGTGAAAAAGACGCGCACAATCCACATCAAGATTCCAGCTGGTGTAGATGATGGCGCACAACTTCGCGTTTCGGGTGAAGGCGAAGGCGGAACGCGTGGAGGCCCATCAGGTGACCTTTATGTTGTGATTCGCGTGAAAAATCATGAATTCTTCCAACGTGAAGGTAATGATGTGTACTGTGAAGTGCCATTAACTTTCATGCAGGCGGCGCTTGGGGATGAAATCGAAATCCCTACGCTTACTGAGAAAGTGAAGCTCAAGATTCCAGCAGGTACGCAAACCGATACGTACTTCCGTCTGAAAGGCAAAGGCGTTCCGCATCTGCGCGGCTTCGGTCAAGGGGATCAGCACGTGAAGGTCATCGTGATGACACCGACAAACTTGTCAGAAGATCAGAAGGATTTGTTGCGTCAGTTCGGCAAGCAAAGCGGCGAGCATACGCATGAGCAAAGCCAGTCTATTTTTGAACGTATGAAGAGAGCCTTCTTAGGCGACTAGATAACTAGGGCACCTCGCGTGTTTGGATGACAGATTTAATCTGTTCATTCACACATGCGAGGTGCTTTTTGCTTTTAAGGAGAAATTCTATCATTTCAGTGGATTTGTCCGCCATCGCACCCCCCTCTATCGATAACGGACACAGAAGACACTATTTGTTTAAAATCAGGGCATTTGGAGCGCTAACGGACACAGACGTCACTATTGGGGTTAAAAACAGCTTTTAAGTGGCATTTTTACCGAAAAAGCTGCAACTGTGTCCGTTAGCTATAGAATAGGTGATTTTTAATTGAATTAGCGTATGCTGTGTCCGTTAGGAGGTGAAATCGACTATTGGGCAACCCTGTAACATACCAGCCCCCACCAGGTACCTCGTACCAGCACCAAACACCAAGCACCAAGCACCAAGCACCAAGCACCAAGCACCATGCACCAAGTACCAAGTACCAAGTACCAAGCACCAAGCACCATGTACCTCGTACCAGCACCAAACACCAAGCACCAAACACCAAACACCAAACACCAAGCACTAATTGCTCCAATTGCTGCTCATCGCCACCACCCATCCACTGCACCAAACGGACACAAAAGACACTATTTGTCTTAAATCAGGGCATTTGGAGCGCTAACAGACGCATACATCACCAAACTATAGCTCTCTTTCTCACCCCCATTGATCATCCCTTTACAAATCACATCAAATTTACAAGACCTTCATATGATTTTGACGTTCTCCAAATCTACGAGCCTTATGCTAGGAAGGTGAAATACTATTTTTGGAGGGAAAACATTTGAAAAAAGCGTTAAAGCAATTAATGGGTTCAGGAATGGCAGTTTCTTTATTAACTCTAAGTTTAGCAGGCACAGTCTCCGCTGCAGATTCAGCAACACCATCAACAGTTCAAGCGCCTCCTTCTAAAAATTTAATCGTTCTGATTGGCGATGGGATGGGGCCAGCTGAAGTAACAGCTGCTCGTTACTACGCGAAGAAGTTCCTAGGTAAAGATCGTCTAGAATTAGATGGCGGCTATTACGTGGGGAAAGCGACTACATACTCTCAAGCAAGTCCTTACACAACAGAGTCAGGTACGATTACGGATTCAGCTGCAGCAGCTACTGCTTTCTCAACAGGTAATAAAACGTACAACAATGCGATCAGTGTATCCAATGGGGATGTAGCCAAGCCGTATGCTTCTGTTATCGAAGCAGCAATGAAGCAAGGCAAAGCAACTGGTTTAGTATCAACAGACAATATTACGGGTGCAACTCCTGCTGTATGGGCATCACATGTACGCCAACGCAGCAACCAAAACGCGATTGCTTCCCAATATTTGAACAGCGGTGTTGATGTTATCTTCGGTGGGGGGAAAGTCAACTTCACTACGAAAGAGGACAAAGGCAAGCGTACTGACAAAAATATCATTCCTGATTTTCAAGCAAAGGGCTACCAAACGGCTTTTGATAAAAAAGGTTTAGATGCAATCCCAGCAACAGCAGGCAAAGCACTTGGACTTTTCGCGGATGCTGAAATTCCTTATGTACTTGACCGTACGGATACGGTACCGTCCTTACCACAATTATCCCAAAAAGCACTCGATATTTTATCACAAAATAAAAATGGCTTCGTCTTGTTAGTCGAGCAAGGTCGTATTGACCATGCAGGTCACGCGAACGATCTTCCAGCGAATATTCAAGAGATGTTAGAGTTGGATGCGACATTCAAAACGCTAGTGGATTGGGCTAAAAAAGATGGTAATACATCTGTAGTTGTATCTGCGGATCATGAAACAGGCGGCTTGTCACTAGCAAGAGACAATGTATATGAATTGAACGTAGATTTGTTTAACAAACAGAAGCATTCGTACGAGTACATTGATGGCATCTTGAAAAAAGCTCAAACGGCAGATGATATTCGCAAAATCGTAGCCGACAATATTGGCTTCACGGATCTATCTGATGAGGAAGTACAATTGATTCTGAACGGTGATGGCTCATCTTACGGTCGTGGCGGCGGTTATAATGCAGTCGTGTCGAAGCGTCTAGCGGTAGGCTGGACAGGGCATGGTCACACAGGGGTTGACGTTGGCGTTTGGGCGTACGGTCCGATAGCTGCACTCGTCAAAGGTGATGTGGATAATACGGATATTGCTAAAAGCGGTGCGAAAGTGATTGGCGCTGATTTAGCAGCAGCAACGAAAGAACTTCAAGACAAATATCTGTACCCGATGTTCAAAGTAACGCGGGATTCCAAAACTTTGTTTACTGCAAGGTCATTAGCAGAATCTCTCGAAATTCAAGTAGCATGGGATGAAGCGGCAGGTGCAGTTACTTTTACGAAGGATAGTCAAAAGGTTTCCGTTCTAGTCTCGTCTGGAGCGATCACAGTGAATGGTACAGCAAGTGCATGGGTTGGCAATGTGGATAACGGTAAGTTATATTTGCCGCTAGAAGCTTTTAATCAGCTGACAGGAAAAACATACACGTGGGATTCCTTCAATGAGCGTATTGTGAAAAATTAAACAGTGGAGCAGACGGACATGGGGAGCTCCTTCCCTGTGTCCTCTTTTCTTTTGGAGTCGAATAGAAGCGAGGGACTTACAGATGATTAATCTACAGGGAGTATCGAAATCTTTCCATCTACATGGTCAAAGATTACCTATTTTAGAGGTAGCCCATTGGCATATTCAAAAAGGCGAAAGGATTGCGCTGATGGGAGCGAGCGGCTGTGGAAAAAGCACACTTTTACATCTGCTAAGCGGGATTATAACGGCAGATCAGGGTGAGATTTGGGTGGCAGGACACCCCGTCCATCGCCTCACTGAAAGTAAGCGAGATCGTTTCCGTGCGGAGAATATCGGTTATATTTTTCAAGATTTTCATCTGATAGCATCGTTAACTGTTAGGCAAAATATTGAACTAATCATGCCGCAGACCGGTACAAAGCAGGAGAGAAAGAAGAAGCTCGACAATTGGTTGGAACGAGTGGGCCTGCAGGACCGTGGGCAGCATCTCCCTTCTCAACTATCTCGAGGTCAACAGCAAAGAGCCGCCATCGTTCGGGCATTAATCACCAAGCCTCCTTTGCTATTAGCGGATGAGCCAACGGGCAGCTTGGATTGGGAGACAGCGAGCGAAATGATGACGTTACTGCTTGATATTTGCCGAGATGAGCAATTAACATTACTGACAGTCACGCATGATCGGCATATCGCTGAAATGTTCCCCAAACGTGTGTATATGCAAGAGTTGAACGATCTACTTAGGAGTGTTTCAGTATGAAGGTAATTTCCTTACTTTGGAGTCACATCTGGCATCGCAAAACCTTGTCACTCTTGACCATTAGCTCTGTGGCAATTACAGCAGCGCTTGTTGTATTTCTTTTGTTATGCAGCCAAGGCGTAGAGCAAGGAGCTGAGAAAGGCTATGGCCCCTTCGAAGTCACGATTGGCGCCAAAGGCAGTGCGTCACAGCTTGCGCTTAATACCTATTACCACATCGGCGCGCCGACGGGCAATATTCCTATCACTGTTTTAGAAGATGTACGCAACAATGAATTCGTCGAGTCCGCTTATGCAATGACCACGGGAGATAATTATAATGGTTTTCCGATTGTCGGTATGGAACCCGGTTATTTCTTAACTCGTTATGGTGCTTCGAAACAAATGGCACAAGGTAAGTTATACGGTACGCTAGGAGAAACCATTGTTGGTTCCTATGTGGCTAGCTCTCTGGGTCTTCATGTAGGAGACACTTTCGCAGGTGCACATGGACTTATTCAAGGTTTGGAAGAAGAAGAGGGAGAAGGCGAGGAAGAGGAACATCATCATGCCTTCACCTATACTGTAGTGGGGATATTGCCACCTTTCCATACGTCGGATGATCGAGCTGTTTTCACTACGTTGGACTATGCGTGGGCTGTTCACGAAAGTCAGCCAAATGCGGCTAAAGAGATAACTGCGATCGTTGTTAAACCGAAATCACTACTAGGAGCCCAGACAATCAAAACGGTTTTCACACAATACAGCAATGTGCAGGCTGTTTATACAAGCAAGGCGATTGCCGATGTTGTCAATGTGGTTGATCAAGGGACACAGGCGGTAAAGTTCGTAACAGTGATATGCATTCTGCTAGCGGCGGGATCCATTTTACTATCGTTGACAGCTGCCGTACATGAACGCAAGAGAGACGTCGCACTATTACGACTAATTGGGAAATCAAAGTATTTCATCTGGCTTTCGCTTATTGGTGAGGGCGTTATTTTAACGTTAATTGGCTTAACACTTGGGCTTGCTGCTGGACATATCGGAGGATATATGAGCGGTGATGCAGTCTTTGCACAGACAGGACTACAAATACAGGCAGGAGCTATCGTGCCAGGGGAATCCTTACTAGTAATAGTTACCTTGTTGATCGCGATTGTCGCGTCCATTGGCCCTGCAATTCAAGCTTATCGTGTGGATCCATTGCAATTATTCCGTTCTTGAGGTGACATGAGGATGAAAAATAAACATAGAATCGCTGGGCTGAGTTTGTTTGCCTTGTTCCTTATCCTTTCGGGCTGTGGTCAAAAAAAGGCTGATCTCCCAGGGCAATCCTTCGGAAGTATCGCGTCGAATGTAGAGTCTGTCGTATCTCCGATACCAAGCGATCGTGTCTCCTCCAAGGAGACACTGGAAGAAAAGCCTAAAGCTTTACCTGCCGAAACACCTGGAGCAACATCCCTTGTAACTCCAAGCCCAAGCGCTGTTGTTCAAAAAGATGCAGCAACTGCTTCAACCAATACGGTTTCTCCTATGCCTCCAACACCTTCTCCACAAGTAAAGATTGAAAGCAACAAATCAACACCTGCTGTGTCAACAACTAAGCCCCCTGAGCCTGTTGCAACACTTCCAGTGAAACAACAGCAACTGTCAAACGAACTGAAATGGGACGAATTTTTTGATTCAGTTAAACAGGATACACCTTCCAATAAGTTCTGGGATTTGAATGGGAAAACCGTCCAAATCAAAGGTTTTATGGGAGAGGTACTGTCTTTCGATAAGCATTGGTTTCTACTGATTCCTAAACCTGGTGCTGAGTGTCCTTTTGATAACGGGGATGAAACGTACTGGAATAAGATCATGATTGTATATGTGCCTGATTCAATGAAACTCAGATATACCTCAGGACCTTTGCAGCTCACAGGGAGGCTTGACGTTGGAATTAAACTTGATGAGTCGGGTTATAAAACGATGTTTCGCTTATATGATGCTTCTTTTGAGAAAATAAAGGAATAAACGTGATTTGGCGTTTGCATAAAACGATACCCGTTCGCAAATGATATATGGGGCTATCATGAAAGAGAATAGGGATATTTGGAGGCATGCGAACATGAATCAAAAGAATAACAATCAAGCACAAAGCAAACTACCCGTTGCTAAGCAAGAGGATGTAGAATTTTCAGCGGAAGTAGCCGATAAAGATGATTTTGAGGCTGCTGAGCGCGCGCAAGCGGCAGATGATCGTCAGGAAGATCAGTAATGACTGAAAGAGGGATTCTTGCCTATTTTCATTCTCCCGAACAAGCGGAAGGTGTTGCTTCAAAATTGAAAGCCTTGCGCGCGGTAGATGTGCAGGTTGATCGTTTTACGAATGATATCGGCAGTGGCATTGAGATGTCCATGGCAGATAGCATGATTAGTCAAGATCATGAGGTCGATACAGTGGGACTTGATATTGTATTGGCAGCCGTTATTGACGAGCAGTGTTATGAACAGGCTATCCGCGTGATTGAAACAGCAGGTGGCTCGGTTTAAATAAGAAGCACCTGTTCCATTTGACCTCAAATATCGAGGCCGACAGGACAGGTGCTTTTTAGTGTGGAAAAATTACCACTAATTATTCAACGCTCATCAATTTGACGAGTTTATCTGGATAGTTCGTAATAATGCTGGACACACCAAGCGCCAACATCCGTCTCATCATCCGTGTATCATTAACAGTCCAAACATAAACTTCTTTATGGTGATTCTCGGCGAGCCTCATGAAAGATTCATTCACAAGGGGGTAGGCCGCAGAAATAACATCATAATCAGAGCTTTTCATCAATTGATCAAGATCTTCTGTGTTTTGGCCAACGATGAGGCCAGTTTTAATGGCAGCGTTAAGTGATTTCACTTTATGCAAAAGCTCTGCATCGAAAGAAGTCACCGTACATTCTTTAACAAAATTATGTGATTGGATGATGTCCACTGTTTTTTGTGCGAGATCTACCACATGACCATTATTTTTCAACTCGATATTTAGTTTCAAGTGACCTTTGGCGAGAGAAATAACTTCATCCAGCGTAGGAACATGCTCATCTTTGTAATCCTTATGATACCAGTTTCCTGCACTTGCTTGTTTGAGTTCAGATGAGGTGACGTCCCACATATTTTTATTGATACCGGTCGTCCTATAAGCACTATTGTCATGCATAAGCATGACGACACCGTCAGCAGTTTCTTGCACATCTAACTCCGCGTATCCTGCGTGATCGGTGATGGCTTGTTGAAATGCAGCTAGCGTATTCTCAGGTGTACTCCCTGAACTTCCGCGATGCGCTGTAACTTGACTATAATTTTCAGCCATCATGGTTTTGGTAGTCAGTGGTGCGATGAGTGCCATTGCAAGGAAAATAGGAAGAATCATGAGTGTTTTGCGCATAGGATGTCTCCGTTCTTACGATACATAATGATGATGACTGTTTCAATGTAACACCCAAGTGTTAGAACTGTGTTAAGAAAAATAAAAAAGCGCTTACATTGTTGACTCCATTTTACCCCAGAAGCGAAGTGTAGTACAATGTTCTTTGTGAAAATAGCCCTTAAGGGAGATATTTCGCATAGGGAATAACCGACAGGAGGAGCAATACCGATGCTTTGGCAAGAATTAACTGTATATACGACAGAAGAAGCAATTGAAATGATAACTAACTTTGTTCATGAATTGGGAGCTGGAGGTGTTTCCATTGAGGAATCCGGCACCTTAAATAAAGAGAGAGATACGTCGTTTGGTCAATTATACGAAACGCCATTTAACGATATCCCGGAAGGTAGAGCTGTGATCAAAGGTTACTTCTACCACGGCACCGACATGGAGCCTGTTCTGGCAAATTTGAAGGCTTCTGTGGAACAATTGGCGGATTTTGATATTGATACGGGGAACCCGACATTTGAGGTTGTTGAAGTCGATGATGAAGACTGGGCGCATGCATGGAAAACATATTTCAAACCAATTCGCGTATCCGATCGTTTGACGATTAAACCGACCTGGGAAGAATATACGGCTTCGCCAGGAGAACTGATTTTGGAGCTGGATCCGGGGATGGCGTTCGGGACAGGTACACATGCCACAACTTCACTTTGTTTGAAAACGTTGGAGAAAGTTCTTCAGCCTGGTGACGATGTGATCGATGTGGGAACCGGATCAGGTATTCTTTCCATTGCAGCAGCTAAGCTTGGTGCGAAGCATGTACTTGCTGTGGATCTGGATCCCGTAGCGGTTACAAGTGCGTTGGATAATACGAAGCAAAACCAACTCGAAGAACAAATTACTGTGAAACTTAGTGATCTTCTTGGCGTACTTAAAGAAAGCGAGTCCGAAGGGGATGCAGGATTAGGTGTTTCCATTCCTGTTCAGCTCGTTGTTGCGAATATTTTGGCTGAGGTCATTGTCATGTTCGTTGATGATGTGTACGAGGTGTTGCAGCATGGTGGTTATTACATAACTTCAGGGATCATTACGAACAAAGAAGCGGATGTAGAAAAAGCACTGGTTGCAGCTAAATTCACGATCGTAGAGAAAAACTATGATTCGAATTGGGTTGTGATCGTAGCTAGAAAGCTGTAGGTGTTGGCTCATGGGAGGCTTATTATTTTATGATTGGAGCACGTTGCCGTTTGTGATTTTGGTACTTGTGCTTTCGTTTACGATTCATGAATGGGCGCATGCGTATAGCGCCTATAAATTAGGAGATGATACGGCTTATAAATTTGGTCGGGTTTCGTTGAATCCGATGGTCCATCTGGACTTATTTGGATCCATTATGATGCTGATTGCAGGCTTTGGTTGGGCAAAACCGGTGCCTGTAAACCGAGGGAATTTCAAGCGTCCTCGCTTGTATGGGATTATGGTGACCGCAGCGGGTCCGCTTAGTAACTTGATTATGGCCTTTATTACCATTATTATTGTCGTGCTTTTTGAGAAATACGGCTGGTTGAATGGGATGTCAAAGGGAAGTGGAGAAGCGATTGTTCAGTTCTTAAATAAAATGCTGAGTATCAATATCACGTTATTTTTATTTAACTTAATTCCAATTCCTCCGCTTGATGGCTATCGAATTATTCAAGATTTGGTTGATTTCAAATACACGGAAGCTGTTCAAAAATTTGAACAATGGGCATCGGTTATTTTTCTTGTCATAGTATTCGTAGGCCCGCTGCGTCGCGTAACTCTTGATCCGTATTTGAGATTAGGAAATAAAATCATTATCCAATTCTATGATATGGTCTCAGGTATATTGGGCATGTAATCCTGACCAGACAGTTCCATATGGATTTTCAAGCTCAAACGAGGTATGATGGTGTGTGGAAGTTCTACCTGCAATAAGCTATTCAAATGATGTTCACATGAACGAAGATAGAGAGGCTTTGACTATGCAACGTTATTTTCTACCGCCCCAGCAATTCCATACTGCTACACAAACAGTCACCATTGAGGGGGACGACGCGCATCATCTCGGCCGCGTCATGCGAGCAGAAGTAGGAGATCAAGTGATCTGCAGCAATGGTGTTGATCGAGAGGTGCTCGTTCGTATCACTCACTTGGATAAGGGAGCTGTTACAGCGGAAATCGTGGAAGAGCTCGCGATGGATGCGGAAGCGGCAGTTGACGTGTGGATTGCACAGAGCTTACCCAAAGGCGATAAAATGGAGCTTATTATTCAAAAAGGGACTGAGATCGGGGCAGCCCGGTTTCTTCCTTTTTTATCTGAACGAACCATTGTGCAATACGATGCGAAGAAAGAAGCTAAGCGCACGGAGCGTTGGCAGAAAATCGCGAAGGAAGCAGCAGAGCAAGCTCATCGCAACCGTGTCCCGCAGATTGAATCCGTCTACTCGTGGAAGCAACTGTTACAGAGGGCGAAGGAAGCCGATGTCGCTTGGATTTGTTATGAGAAAGAAGATGGAGGGCAACTGAAACCTGCGATTCAGTCCGCGATAGCAGCAGGGCAAATTGCACCAGGTAAGCAAGTGTTGATTGCGGTAGGCCCCGAGGGTGGATTCACAGAGCAAGAAATTAAGCAAGCTGAAGAAGCTGGCTTTCGCTCGGTTTCGCTGGGGAATCGTATTTTACGGACGGAGACGGCTGCTATGGTCGGCCTTACGTGTCTGTTCTATGAAACCGGAGAAATGGGAGGATAAGCGAAAATGGCAACGGTAGCGTTTCATACACTAGGATGTAAAGTGAACTTTTATGATACAGAAGCAATTTGGCAGCTTTTCAAAAATGAGGGCTATGAGCAAGTTGATTTCGAGAATACAGCAGATGTCTATGTGATTAACACATGTACGGTTACGAATACTGGGGATAAGAAAAGTCGCCAAATGATTCGTCGTGCGATTCGTCGTAATCCAGAAGCAATTGTCGCTGTAACGGGTTGTTACGCACAAACATCACCAGCTGAAATTATGGCTATTCCAGGCGTAGATATGGTGATCGGGACGCAGGATCGTGAGAAAATCATTCCAATCGTGAAGCAATTTGAGTCAGATCGTCAACCGATTAATGCCGTTCGCAACATCATGAAAACCCGCACTTTCGAAGAATTGGACGTGCCTGATTTTGCTGATCGCACAAGGGCTTTTCTGAAAATTCAAGAAGGCTGCAACAACTTCTGTACCTTCTGCATTATTCCTTGGTCACGTGGACTTATGCGTAGTCGGGCACCGGAAAGCGTAATTGCGCAAGCGGAACAGCTGGTTGCAGCAGGTTATCAAGAAATCGTACTCACAGGTATTCATACTGGGGGCTATGGCGAAGATATTGAAGACTACAGCTTGGCGAAGCTTCTCAAGGATTTGGATAAAGTGGAAGGCTTGAAGCGCATTCGGATTTCATCCATTGAAGCTAGCCAAATTACAGATGAAGTTATTGATGTACTGAAATCTTCGGACAAAATGTGCCGTCATCTGCATATCCCATTGCAAGCGGGCGATGATCAGGTGCTTGCGCGGATGCGACGGAAATATACGACGGCTGAGTTCGCTCGCAAAATTGAGCGTCTGCACGAAATTATGCCAGATGTCGCGATCACGACGGATGTTATTGTTGGTTTCCCAGGTGAAACAGAAGAAATGTTCCGTGACGGTTATAAGTTCATGGAGCAAATGAAGTTCTCCGAAATGCACGTTTTCCCTTACTCCAAGCGGACAGGTACACCTGCTGCGCGGATGGAGGATCAAGTGGATGAAGAAATCAAAAACGCGCGTGTTCACGAACTCATTGATCTATCTGAGAAAATGCAGTTGGCGTATGCGCAGAAATTTGTTGGGCAAGTCCTGGAAGTCATTCCAGAACGTACCTACAAAGGCGCTCCAGATAGCGGTTTGTATAGTGGTTATTCCGATAACTATGTGCAGTTAGTTTTTGAAGGTTCAGAAGAGATGATCGGTCAAGTGTGCCGTGTGAAGGTTACGGAAGCCGGTGTAAATGAAAGTAAGGGTCAACTCGTACGCATTCTTGAAGGCGTAGTGAATTTGTAAGTGAAGGTGTAAGGCAATTACCTACCTCTACGCGTGGTCGTTCCTTAGAATGACTGCGATAGAGGTTTTCTCGATTACACGGGAGCCCAAAGCTATGGACGAAATGACTAAATCAGATGAGGTGCTTCATAATGACATTGAATGCAAAAGAAATTGCTAGTTATATTGACCATACGTTATTGAAAGCAGATGCAAGCACAGCGGCGATTCATAAATTGTGTGAGGAAGCTGCCCAACATCAATTTTTTAGTGTTTGTGTGAATTCGCAGTTTGTAGCCACAGCTGCCAAAGCATTGGAAGGCACGGGTGTAAAGGTTGCAGCTGTAGTTGGCTTCCCACTTGGTGCGAGTTTAAGTGAAGTTAAAGCATTCGAAGCGACCAAAGCTGTTGAAAATGGCGCTGCTGAAATCGATACCGTTTTACCTATTGGATTGCTGCTCGAAGGACAATTGGATGCAGTTCGTTCTGATATTAAACAAGTCGTTGATGCAGTAAAAGGAAAAGCTATCGTCAAAGTGATCATGGAAACAGGTTTCCTGAATGATGAGCAGAAAGCAACTGCTTGCCGACTTTCAGAAGAAGCAGGTGCTCATTTCGTGAAAACATCGACTGGCTTTGGACCTGGTGGAGCTACGGTAGAAGATGTTCGCTTGATGCGTCAACATGTGTCCAGCACGATTGGTGTGAAAGCTTCTGGCGGCGTGCGCGACGTAGAGACGGCGATTGCGATGATTGAAGCAGGAGCAACGAGATTAGGGACTAGCTCTGGAGTAGCTATTGTGAACGGAACTCAAGGCGCTTCCACATACTAAGATAGCAGAGAGGCAACGCAACTAAGGAGCCTACGATGTTGAAAATGGTTTGGGAACGGGCAATCTGTGAAGCGGCGTCATCAGCAAGCAGTCCTGAAAGACTAACGAGCACATGGATAAACGGGTAAAAGAGGATCGCACCTCCGACATTGAGCAGTACATGCGACCAGGCGACGTATCGTCCTGCGCGTGAACTGCTCATACCTGCTATTAAGGCGGTTACGCAGGTGCCGACATTGGCACCAATGGTAATGGCAACGCCGAGCTCGACGGGGATAGCCCCAGTGGCAGCGAGGCTCATCGCCATCGCAATGACGGCTGCGCTGCTATGCACGAGCGCGGTCACCGCTGCGCCTGCGAGGATGCCCCAGAGCAGGCTCGTTTGCGCCTGGTGCACGAACCAGGCGAACAGACCGCGGGACTGCAGCGCAGGCCCGATGGTTTGCATGATCTCGATGCCGAGCAGCACGAGAGAGAAGCCCGCCACCGCTAGCGAGCCATAGCGGACGCTGCGCAGCCATTGGCGGCCGCCGTCATGCGCGGCGGTCTGATCCAGGCCAAGCCCTTGCGCTGCAGGCGGTAAGGGCCCAGCCAGCCAGCTCGCCAGCCAAACGCTGGCGCTGGCGATCAGGATCGGCACGCCGATGCCACCCAAGCTGAGCCCGATCAGCTCAGTGGTGAGGCACGTGCCGATGTTCGTTCCGAGAATCACGCCTAGTGTTCTCGGGAAGGACAGGATGCCAGCGCCGACGAGGCCGATGGCGATGACTGTGATGGCGGTGCTGCTCTGCAGCGCCGCAGTGAGCACGGTGCCGGTGATAAGGCCGCGCACCGGCGTTCGGGTAAACCGCTCCAGCCACAGCTGGAGGCGGGGGCCTGCCCAGGTCTGAAGCGAGGTTTCCATGAGCTTCATCCCCAGCAGAAATAAGATAAAGCCTGTAGCAACAGGCAGTATAATAGCATGAATCATGAGAGGATCTCCTTTTCGTGACGTACGACGTTTTCAACCAATATATGTGACCGTAAAGACAAGCATGACAAGCCAGATGGTATAGGTGAACGGTTTCACGCAAAGGACGGCTAAAACATGGCAGCAGTATTTTTACATAAAAAACGCAAACCCCGCTTGGAGCAAGGACATCCATGGGTGTATAAAAGTGAAATTGAGCGCACGGATGGGGACATTGTGCCTGGACAGCTTGTATCCGTTCAGAATCACTTGGGCAAGTATCTAGCAACTGGCTATTACAACGAAGCTTCACAACTTACGGTACGTATTGTATCGTATAGCCCGATTGAGGCGATGACGACGGAGTTTTTCGTCGAACGTTTTACACGTTGTTTCCTACATCGTCAGCGCTTTGTGAAAGGAGCGCAGTCTTATCGTCTGGTATATGGAGAAGCTGATTTCTTGCCAGGACTTATTGTTGATAAATTCGAGAACACACTGGTTGTTCAGCTTTTGACTTTAGGAATGGACCTGTGCCGAGACAATATCGTCGAAGCGCTTGTACAAGTTATGAAGCCAGTAGGGATCTATGAGCGAAGCGACGTTTCCATTCGTGAACTGGAAGGTCTGAAGCAGACGAAGGGACTACTCTATGGCGATTGTGCGAAGCATGTTGATATTTTAGAAAATGGCCTTCGCATTCGCGTTGATATTGAGGAAGGTCAGAAGACAGGTTACTTCTTCGACCAGCGTGAGAATCGCGCGGCGATCGCTCCGTTGATGACTGGCTGGGGTCACCGCAGCGGCATCAACTTGACGGAAATCGAAGAGAATGGCGTAACGCAAATGCTCCCTGTGAACGCGAACGGCAAAGTAGTGACGTTCCCACTGTGGGATGGCGCTTCTGTGCTGGAGTGCTTCTCACATACGGGAAGCTTCACGCTTAACGCATGTAAATTCGGAGCCAAAAAAGTAACATGTCTTGATATCTCCGAGCATGCGATCGAAAGTGCACGCACGAACGTTGCGTTGAATGGTTTCGAGGATCGCGTCGAATTCGTCGTCGCGGATGCCTTCGAATACTTGCGTACACAAGTGAAAGGTTTGGATGAGCGCAAGCTTCGCGCTGTTGCTGGTGCAGCGGGACAAGCCAAGATAGACACTTCTAAGCCTGTGGGCACCGGTGGACGTACGTGGGACGTGGTCATACTCGATCCACCTGCCTTCGCCAAGACCAAAAGTGCGGTGGAAGGGGCTTGCCGCGGTTATAAAGACATCAATTTACATGGCATGAAACTTGTCAATGAAGGTGGCTATCTCGTCACAGCAAGTTGTTCATACCACATGCATCCTGAACTATTTCTTGAAACGATACATGCAGCGGCAACAGATGCGGGCAAGCTTCTCCGCTTAATCGAATTCCGTGGCGCAGGGATGGACCACCCGCGTATTCTAGGCGTTGATGAAGGACATTATTTGAAGTTTGCGATTTTCGAAGTGCGCAGCAAATAAACAGATTTAAAAAAGCGAAGCCGGTTAATCTGGCTTTGCTTTTTTGTTGTGTTTGGGGGTGTTGGTGTTGGTATTAACGTTGATGTTTGTATTGATGTTGCTAATAGTGTGGATTTTGATTTTGATGGAAGGAGTGGGGAGCTAATAGTCCGAAATTGCCGAATTAATCTCGATGTCTCGTTCAAAAAATCTAATTTAGTCAGGAATTGCCTAACTAATTCACCGGTAACAACCGTGGCTAAAGAAAAATGGTGAAATAATTCGGTAGAATCGAACTATTGGTCCAATTCAATATGCAATCTTCGAATTAATTCGGAGTTATCGGACTACTGCAACTAACAGCGTCATGATAAAACTGTATTGACTGATGAAAGTCGTAAATCGGTTAGTTTTCATCGTATATTTCTTTTCGTTTTTTGTTTTCCATGCTATACTAATAGAATGTACGTTCGTATATCGAGCGCTAACTTAGCTCCTTAGTACCCCTCAGATCCCCCTCCATCATCTACCACGCCGACTCATCATCAGAAATATGATAGAATAGAGAGATAGAAAACGAGAATTGCTTACGAAGCAAGCTTTCCGACGGAAAGTGTTAGGAGGCCATAAATGTCCATTCGATTCGTGATTGGTAGAGCTGGAAGCGGCAAGAGTGAACGTTGTCTGACTGAAATGAAACAGCAGCTGTCATCAGCGCCTGAAGGTGATCCGTTGATTTTGCTTGTTCCTGAACAAGCTACTTTTCAAGCTGAGCACGCACTGGTATCGGATCCAACTATTCGTGGAATGATTCGCGCGCAAGTATTAAGTTTCCATCGATTAGCATGGCGTGTCATGCAAGAAGAAGGCGGGACAGCACGTTTGCCGATTGATGATACAGGCAAAAAACTGCTGTTAACAAGCATTTTACATAAATACAAGGATAAACTTCGACTTTTCGGTCATTCAGCTGAGCAAATGGGCTTCGTCGACCGACTGAATCAGCTTTTTACGGAAATGAAACGTTATTGTGTGACAGCTGAACAGCTGGAAACGCATGAGAATAAACGAGTAACTAACCTGGGTGAACACGGATTGCTGCGGGATAAAATGCACGATATTCAACTGGTGTATCGCCATTTTGAGGCCGAGTTAGCGAGGCAGTATTTGGACGGTGAAGATTACTTGACGCTGCTCGCAGAGCAAGTGCCGAACTCGGTTTATTTGCGCTCAGCAACAGTCTGGATTGATGGATTTCATGGTTTTACACCGCAAGAATTCAAGGTACTTGGTGCATTATTTGCTGCTTGTAAGCAAGTGACGATTACGTTATGCCTAGATCGGGAACTGCAGGCGGGAGATAGCCCAGATGAATTGGATTTATTTCATCCTACAGCTACGACGATGGTGCGTTTGCAAGATATGATATGGCAGCTAGGACTTGATGCGGCTGAAGTTCTTCATCTTGCTCCGGAGCGTTCGCCTCGATATGAAGATAGTCCTGCACTTGCCTATTTGGAGCAGAATTATGACCGTCGAATCGGTGGCGGAGCACCTAAATATAAGCCCTCACCTGGAGAGAAGATCGCTGACCAGCTTGTTATTAGGGAAGCCGTTCATCGTCGTGCAGAAGTTGAGGGCGCGGTGCGTGATATGCTTCAGTTAGTTCGAGAACATGGTGTACGGTGGCGTGAAATGGCCATTATGGTACGGAACATGGAAGGGTATCAGGATCTGTTAAACATGGTGCTTACGGATTATGAGATCCCTCATTTTTTCGATCAGAAGCGTTCGGTGCTTCATCATCCACTCGTAGAATTTATTCGCTCTGCACTGGAGGTTATTCAACATAATTGGCATTACGATGCCGTATTCCGTTGTATCAAAACGGATTTACTGCTGCCTCCTGGTGCGACAACTCAACGGACTGAGCTAGATAAATTAGAGAATTATGTGCTTGCATTCGGGATTCAAGGCTATAGATGGACGGATGGCAAGCCATGGACATATAAATTTCGTGCTAATTTGGAGCAAGCAGAAGATGGGGTAAATGAACAAACAGATGAGCTTCAAGCTTTAAATACGAGCAAATCGTGGGTCGTCGGTCCATTGTTGGCGTTATCCAATCGCCTTTCACAAGCGCGTACAGTCAAAGCTCAGGTCGAAGCGGTTTATGAGTTACTGGTAACCGTTCAAGCGCCAGAGAAATTAGAATTATGGACGCAGCAAGCAACACTTGATGGAAAGCCAGAAAAAGCTCGCGAGCACGGTCAAATGTGGAACAGTGTCATGGATATGCTGGATCAATTAGTGGAAACCATGGGCGATGATGAACTTTCCTTAGAGCTGTTTAACGGTTTAATAGAAACAGGAATGGAAAGCATGAAGCTGGGGTTAGTTCCGCCATCAATGGACCAATTGCTGATTGGAAGTATGGATCGCACACGTTCAAGCGGGATTCGGTATGCATATATTTTAGGTGTAAATGATGGAGTTATTCCTGCACAGATGGCTGAAAAAGGTGTCCTCACAGAAGCAGAACGCAGTGTTCTCATGGACTCTGGATTACCTATGGCGGATGGAAGCCGTCGAAAGCTGTTGGATGAGCAATTTATCGTCTACACTTCATTGACTGTACCAGGCAAACGGCTTTGGATGAGTTACCCGTTAGCAGATGAAGAAGGGAAATCGTTATTGCCTTCAGAACTGATTAGACAGATGCGACAGCTATTTCCAGGTACGGACCAATCTCTACTTTTAGCAGAACCTTCAGCGGAAGCCTCTGAAAGTGAGCAAGCTGCCTATTTGGCACATCCGACGCAGGCGATCTCTTATTTGGCTGTTCGCATGAAGCATTGGATGCTAGGCGGACGCATGTCAGAACTATGGTGGGATGCGTACAATTGGTACGCGGAACAACCCGCTTGGCAGATGAAATTACAATCGGTTGTACAGGCATTGCAATTTACGAACAAAGAGAAGGGGCTCTCCATCCCTACTAGCCAAATGCTATATGGGCAGCACTTGCGTGCCAGCGTTTCACGAATGGAGAAATATGTGGCTTGTCCGTTCTCGCATTTCATTTCTCATGGCCTAAGGCTGCAAGAACGTCGAGTCTATCGCTTAGATGCTCCAGATATTGGACAATTATTCCACGCGGCATTGAATCAGTTTGTTCAGAAGCTGCAGCAGGATCAGCTAGAGTGGGGTTCACTTTCCGCCGAGCAATGTATGGAGAGGTCTGCACAAGTCGTTGATGAGCTCGCACCGAGACTTCAAGGGGAAATTCTACTTAGTTCAAGTCGTTACGCTTATATAGCTCGGAAACTGAAGCAAGTGGTAGGTAGGGCGGCAGTTATTCTCGGCGAACACGCCAAACATGGTCAATTTCAGCCACTAGGATTGGAGATTGATTTTGGACCAGGGAAGGATTTACCGTCGTTAACGTTTCAATTGGAGAATGGCTGTACCATGGAGATTATTGGCCGAATTGACCGTGTGGATCGAGCCGATGGTGAGAATGGTGTACTTTTAAGAGTGATTGATTACAAATCCAGTCAAACAGCCCTGCAGCTTTCAGAGGTGTACTACGGATTATCCCTACAGATGCTGACTTATTTGGATGTTATTCTTACGCATGCGGAGACATGGCTCGGTACCCACGCAAAGCCTGCAGGGGTGCTTTACTTCCATGTGCATAATCCGATGCTGCAGCAGAAAAATGCGCTTGATCCTGCCTCTGTGGAGAAGGAACTGCGTAAACGGTTCAAAATGAAGGGTTTAATTACCGCTGATGCTGAGGTAGCTGGATTGATGGATGATGAACTTATCCATAGCTCGGGGCATTCACAACTTATTCCAGTTGCCCTAAAGAAAGATGGGAGTTTTTACTCGACTTCATCGGTAGCTACCGATGAGCAGTGGGATACACTACGTACTTTTGTACGCAAACAAGTGAAACAAATTGGAACAAACATTACGGACGGGCATGTTGATATCGCCCCCTATCGGTTAGGGAAGAAATCGGCTTGCCAGCACTGCTCGTATATGTCGATTTGTCAAATTGATCCTTTATTTGAAGGAAATGAAATCCAAGTTTTTCGACCACGTGCGAAAGATCAAGTTTGGACGGAGTTGGCTGTACAGGCAGGACAGTCGTGAAGGTAGAAAGGAGCGTACAAGGTGACACATCAGCAAGAACCTAAGCCTATAGGTAGCGCTTGGACGGACGATCAATGGGACGCGATAACCCTTAAGGGTCAGAATATGCTGGTTGCCGCTGCTGCGGGCTCTGGCAAGACAGCGGTACTCGTAGAACGCATTATTCGACGGATCTCCAATGAGTGGGAGCCAATCGATGTAGACCGTTTACTCGTTGCTACCTTTACGAAGGCTGCAGCTTCCGAAATGAAGCATCGGATTCGAGAAGCACTTGAGAAGGAACTCATGAAACAGCCGCATTCCCAACATCTGCGAAAGCAGCTTGCACTCATGGGTAAAGCGTCCATAACTACGCTGCATTCCTTTTGTTTAGAGGTTGTACAACGTTATTTTAGTATTATCAAATTAGATCCTGGCTTTCGGATAGCGAATGAAACAGAGGCTGAATTGCTTCGTCAAGATTTGCTTGGAGAGATGCTGGAAGAATATTATGCGGGAAGTAATGAGAACAGTGCTTTTTGGCAGTTGGTGGACTCCTTCAGTGGTGAACGTAACGATAGCGCGATAATGCAGCTCATTCAGAAGCTATACGATGTATCTCGTAGTCATCCTTGGCCAGAGCACTGGTTAAGAGGAACAGCTTCAATGTTCGGGCCGCGAGCACATCAAGCTGACCAGGAGAATGTGGATGAGGCAAACGCGATAGTTGAGGAAGCCTTGCCTTATGTTGCCGCGACATCTGCGCCTGTGGATTATTCACTATGGGAGCAAAGTCTTATTCATGATCTTTCCCTTGAACTAGAGGGAGCAGCGGACTTGCTAGGACAAGCCATGCATATCGCAGAATCCCCTG
This sequence comes from Paenibacillus qinlingensis, assembly GCF_013204845.1. GTDB lineage: Bacteria > Bacillota > Bacilli > Paenibacillales > NBRC-103111 > Paenibacillus_E > Paenibacillus_E qinlingensis. The sequence goes on along the minus strand of NZ_JABMKY010000001.1, from coordinate 497,738 downwards.
GAGGACCTGCTCCGTATATCGATAATTTACGTGATGATTTGCTACTCGTTCAGAATCTGCTGGAAACAACGACATACCCATGGTCCGTCTTGTATCTTGGTTTTCAGACGGTTGAGTTCGGCAAGCTCAAAGCCTGCAAAGGCGATGATTATGATAAAGGACTACAAGAAGAAGTCAAAGAATTACGGAACAAAGCGAAAGATCAAATTAACAAATTAAAAGAAGAATTGTTCGGACGGACACCAGAGCAATTTCATCAAGAAATTGCCGTAATGGCTCCTTTATTGCATGTCCTTGTTGATCTTATCGTTGATTTTGGCAAAAGATATCAAGCGGCTAAAGCAGCGAAGGGGCTGATTGATTTTGCTGATTTGGAGCATTACTGCTTGCAAATTCTTAGTGCACCTGGTTCCATGCCGGGTGAATTATACCCTTCAGAAGCTGCTCAAGCGTATAGGAAACAATTTGCGGAAGTGCTCCTGGATGAATATCAGGATACGAATCGTGTCCAAGAAGCCATTGTTGAGCTGATTTCAACTACCAAGCCAGGGAATCGGTTTATGGTTGGCGATGTAAAGCAAAGTATTTATCGGTTTCGATTGGCAGAACCAGGGTTATTTCTGGAAAAATACAAAGCGTATCGTTCCAACAAAGAATCAGCATCTGATGGTGAAATGAACGGTGGAAGAATTGACTTAGCTAGAAATTTCCGAAGTCGTATTCAAGTCGTCGATGCGGTTAACTTTATTTTCAAACAAATGATGAATGAAACTGTCGGCGAAATTGCTTACGATGAGCGTGCGGAACTGGTGTACGGAGCTGGGTATCCGCCTTCGCTATCCGATTGTTCTGTGGAAATGCTAATCATTGACCGTGCGAAAGACGGTGCTGACAAAAGCGATACGTTCATGGAAGAATCCGAAGAAAATAGTGACGAGTTCAACGCGGAAAGCACTGAAAATGGGACGGATCCTGCCTTGGAAGCAGAAGAACTGGAAACCGCACAGCTGGAAGCACGTACCATAGCTCGTCAAATCAGGGGCTTATTAGGAGCTGAGAGTCAAGAAGCCTTTCAGGTATTTGATAAAAGAACAGGCGGCAATCGGCCGGCAACTTACAGGGATATTGTGATTCTACTGCGGGCCACCCAAGCGTGGTCTCCCATATTAATCGACGAGCTGAAGAAACAGGGAATACCTGCTTATGCCGAGCTCAGCACAGGGTACTTCTCAGCAACTGAAGTCGAGACGATGCTCTCCTTATTGAAAGTCATCGACAATCCGTATCAGGACGTACCTTTGGCTGCTGTTTTGCGATCACCTATGGTGGGACTGAGTGCTGAACATTTAGCACAAATCCGAGTTGCGGATAAATCTGTAGCTTTCTATGAGTCTGTCTTGCGCACCGCTGGACAAAGTCTCCATGATGAGCATGACTCGTTGTCGTTGAAATTGACAGCGTTTCTTGAACAATTAGAACAATGGCGAAATGATGCGAGACAGGGCTCTCTTGCTGACTTGATCTGGCGAATCTTTAGACAAACCGGCTATTACGATTTCGCTGGGGGGTTGCCAGGCGGCATGCAAAGACAAGCCAATTTAAGAGCGCTGTACGATAGAGCTAGACAATACGAGAGTACATCCCTGCGCGGATTATTCCGTTTTTTACGATTTATTGAGCGGATGAAAGAAAGTGGAGGCGATCTTGGAACCGCGCGTGCGTTGGGTGAGCAGGAAGACGTCGTACGAATAATGTCCATTCATAAGAGTAAAGGTTTAGAATTTCCTGTCGTATTCGTTGCGGGAATGGCGAAAATGTTTAATCAACGCGATTTGAATGAAGCATTTCTGTTGCATAAAGAACTTGGCTTTGGACCGCGATTTGTAGATACGACGCTTCGTGTCAGTTATCCGACTTTACCCTCACTTGCCATTAAAAAGCGGCTGAAGCTAGAGCTTCTAGCCGAAGAAATGCGTGTCCTATATGTAGCACTAACAAGAGCTCGTGAGAAATTGTACTTATTAGGCACTGTGAAGTCTCTCGATAAGCTTCTGCGCGGATGGGGACGTCATTTATCTAGAGAGGCGTGGTATTTGCCTGATTTTGAGTTGGCTAAAGCGAAGAGCTATCTGGACTGGGTCGGACCTGCATTGCTGCGTCATCCTGATGCAGCCTTGTGGAGAGAAAGGCTTGGTATTAGCGATATGTCTTCAGATATAAGACTGCTGCATGATTCCTCGCAATGGAAACTATCTGTTATTACACCAGAAAGCTTGCAGCAATTAGATGTACTAGTAGATCCTGCTTTCGAGCCAGATCAAGATCGCTTCATGGCAATCCAGCAACGAGAGGTTGTCACTACATCGGGGAATTGGAAAGATGTTTTAGGTGAGCGTTTATCTTGGCAATATGAGTTCCAAGATGCACCTAAACATTTTGCCAAAACGACAGTTTCGGAGATGAAACGATTATCTGAGGCCAATCGAATCGCAGATGAGTTGGAGTCACCGAACGCTGTGGAACCCCCATCTATTCTGGGACCGGTGTCGGTGACCAATCAACCAGCACCCTCGATTTGGCGTAGACCGAGATTTATGGAGGAGAAGAAGTTAACGGCGGCAGAGAAAGGAACTGTTGTTCATGCCGTTATGCAAAATATGTCCCTATCGGAATTACCTACAGAGGCAAGTATCCAATCGACACTCCAAGAGATGTTGGACAAGCAAACCATGACGCAAGATCAGCGTGATGTGGTAGATATACCTGTTATTTTGAAGTTTTTTGAGACGTCGGTTGGCCGAAGAATGATTCAGTCACATCATGTTCAGCGAGAGGTTCCATTTAGCTATGGACTCCCTGCGGATGAAGTTTACTCGGAGACGGAGCCATCTAAGCTTGGTGAAACAGTGCTCATTCAAGGGGTCATTGACTGTCTATTTGAAGATGAACTGGGACTTGTTCTTGTTGATTATAAAACGGATGCTGTACGAGGAAGCACGGAATCAGAACTTCAGCTTCGTTATGAGAAGCAAATAGGGTTGTATGCACGAGCTGTTGAACACATTTGGAAACGTCCGATACACGGAAAGTTCCTCTATTTCTTTGATGGAGCTAAGTTGGTAGAGATGTAGTCATTGAAAACGAAAGCCTGGTCAGGGGTAGGAAGGAGATGAGATATGCGAATTTTACACACAGCGGATTGGCATTTTGGGCGAGCTTTGGAAGGTCGAAGCCGGATGGAAGAGCAGATCGCTTTTATGGACGAGCTCGTACGCATTGTGGAAGATCAAGACATTGATTTAGTGTTAATTGCAGGAGATATTTATGACAGTGTGAATCCTCCTGCGGCAGCGGAGCAGTTGTTTTATGAAGGCATTGCCCGATTAGCTGATGGCGGGAAAAGGCATGTGGCGATTATTTCAGGCAATCATGATCATCCGGATCGGCTAGCAGCTTCGGGTCCGCTAGCAGCAACGCAAGGAATAACCTTGATAGGTTTGCCTATTCAAGAAATTCAGTCGATTGGAATAGCACGTACGGGTGAGCTTGCACGACTAATCGCTTTGCCGTATCCTTCGGAATCACGTTTGAAGGAGTTGTTGTCCGAGGCTGCCGAGGAAGAAGTGCTGAGGAGCAAATACTCGGAGCGGGTTGGTGCACTCATCCGCAAACAGGCAGCTTCCTTCGAAGCTAGCACAGTGAATTTAATTATGAGTCATTTGTATGTCCTTGGAGGACATGAAACGGAATCTGAACGACCTATTCAAGTAGGCGGCGCTTATACGGTTGATACAACAGCTCTGTCAGCGGGGGCGCAATACGTTGCGCTAGGTCATTTGCATCGCCCGCAAAATGTGAAGGCGGCATCACCCATTCGATATAGTGGATCTCCGCTAGCCTATAGCTTCTCGGAAGCAGGTCAAGCCAAATCGGTTACGATACTTGATCTTGCCCCAGGACAAACAGCTGAACCTAAGGAGATTTTCTTGACCTCCGGACGCCCATTAGTGAGTTGGAAGGCAAAGGAAGGCATTGGGCAGGTTCATCAATGGTTAGATGAGCAAAGGGATAGCTCGGCATGGATTGATTTGGAGATTACGATGACATCGGCTATGTCCATTGAGCAGATACAATCGTTACGCAAAGCGTATGAAGGATTCATTCACATTCGCCCCATCTATCCGGAGATGGAAGTTGTGCGCTCAGCAATGCCGAGAGCAGCTTTCTCGATGGAAGAGCATTTTACGCGCTTCTACTCGCGCCAAACGGGAGGCGCACAACCTGAGCCTGCGTTGGTTCAATTATTTTTGGAGCTGCTGCAAGAGAAAGATCTTGGGGATGCAACTGGCGGAGAGTAATTGATTGGACAAGGATGAACGTACTTTACGTACGTGAGAAGGTGGTAGGCAAAGTGTTTTCCCCAACGAATACTTGTGGATAACTTTGCGATGCGAATGAAAGGAGTAAAGTACAATGCGTCCAATTCAGTTACAAATGTCTGGTTTGCAAAGCTATCGAGAACTGCAAACGATTGATTTTAGCCAACTCGTGGATGCGGGCGTGTTTGGTATTTTTGGACCAACGGGCAGCGGGAAGTCATCGATTTTAGATGCGATAACACTATCCCTCTATGGCAAAGTAGAGAGAGCGAGCGGTGGTACGCAAGCGATCATGAATCATGCGGAGCAAACGCTGTTCGTTTCTTTTACATTTGAACTGACGAACGCATCGAGCACAGAGCGCTACCGAGTAGAGAGGCAATTTAAGCGCGGAGCGGAAATGTCGATTAACGGAACGATTTCACGTCTCTTGCATATTCGAGATCATGAAACCATCGTACTTGCGGATAAGGCAGGGGAAGTCAATCTCCAGGTACAGAACATTCTAGGTCTGTCGATGCAGGATTTCACAAGAGCAGTAGTGCTGCCACAAGGGAAATTTGCTGAGTTCCTGACTTTGACAGGTAAAGATCGCAGGCAAATGCTGCAACGGCTGTTCCATCTTGAAACTTATGGTGACCAATTAAGCGCAAAGGTGAGCTCTAAAGTAAAGGAAACGGATAGTGCCGTTAAACAGCTTGCTGCTGAGCAGCAGGGATTGGGCGAAGCGACCACTGAGGCTTTGGAAGAAGCGAATAGAAGACTTCTTGAAGCGGAACAAGAAGCTGTTCGAAGTCGACTTTATTGGGAGCAGCAGGAGAAGGCATACGAAGAAAATAAACAAATTTATCAATGGATCATGGAATCGGAAAGTCTTGAGCAAGAGCAGCGGAAGCATTATGAACAAGAAGGTCTTATTGCGGAGAAAGAACGGGTCCTGAAACTTGCGGAACAAGCGGAGCGGGTTATTCCATATTTGGATCAACATCAATTAGCTAGTAAAGATGTGTCGTCAAGCGAAACACTTCTTGTAAACGCGACGTCATCCCTAGCGCATGCTGAAACTGATTATCAACAAGCATCGCTTGCTTTTGACAAAGCAGGGCAGGATTTAGTCGAGCAAGAAGGGCCGTTATTGCTGCGTTTGGATCAGTTAGAACAAGCGCTTGTAATTGGACGAGAGCTTGAACAAGTACAGTCGCAAATTCAAACGGCTCAAACCCAAGAAGCTGAAGTGAAATCAGCATTATTGGGTTTGCAAGCGGAGATGTCTAAAGCGCAGGACACGAAACAAAAAGCGGTGGCTAAACAAACAGAACTGAAAGCTCAATTAAAACAGGTTGAGACGGATGCTGTGAAGAGGCAACAGCTGCAAATCGCAGTTCAGGAGAAAAAGGCTATACTTCTTCTTCAGACTCAAGAGCTAGAAGCTCAAAGAAACAAAGTTGACAAAGTAAATGCATGTAACATTGTGGAGCAATCGAGAGCTTTAATTTTGGACAAACAAAGAGTGTTATATTCTCAGCTTACAAGATGGTTTGAAACAAGTGCTACGAGTGAATGGCAATTGCAGAAGCAAGAAGGCTTATTAACAGCTTTCTCCAGTGACCTGCATGGGTGGTTGGAGGAGCAAAGAAAGCAATTAAAGAATCAAGAGCGTCATGCCTTAGCTGCTCAGTTGGCTGCAGAGTTGGAAATGGGTGAATCATGCCCCGTGTGCGGTGCGCTAGAGCACCCAGCGTTGCATAAGAGCAGCGGGAACGAAGTGGATCTGGATACGACAAGCGTTTCTGAAAGCCTACTGTATCAGATCGAGCCGTTCTTGCAGCAAGCGAAAGAAAGCCAATATCAAGCGGGGCAACTCATTCGAAAAATGGCGGATCTACATAAGCAGGCTGCTGAGATGAGATTTTCAGAAGAGGCGATAAGTAAGCAACAGATCGTAGACGCTGGACGTGATCTAGCGCTTCAAGAGGCTGCCGTAGGTCAAGAAAAAAGGACTCAGGAAAGTTCGCCAAGCTCACTTGCGGTCATGAATTTGGAAGATTGGCAAAAGGCATGGGAGCGTGTAAACTCTGCCTCACAAGCAGTTGCTTTTCAAGTGGAAGCGTGTGAGAGGGCTTATGAGAATTTGCTCAAAGAACATGTACAATTGACACAACAAGATTTAGTCTTAGGTGCGCAAGCGCAAGCGGCTGCTGGCTTGGTTGTGGAAGCTGAAGGCAGACTAAGTGGTCTGACGTCTGCTATCCAAGATCAAGTTCTTCAGTGGCAAGAACGTTTCACGGGGCTGAGCTGGGAAATTGTTGAAGAACAGCTTCAACAGATTCTTGAGCATGAGCGGATGGCGGATGAGCTGCGCGGCCGCATTGAGAAAAGCATCCCTTTTCTCGAGGAACTCCTCGCCAGCATCGAAAAGCTTCAACTTGCTGCGCAGGAGCGCGAGCGTACGGCCTTGCAGCTCCATGAGCGTCTGCAAGGGCTCGCACAGCTCGCCGCCGACAAGTCGCGGCAGCTCGCTCAGCGCGCGCCTGGCGCGGCGGTGCCGCAGCTCATCGCGGAGGCGACCTCCGCGCTCGCGCTGCTGCGGCAGCTCGCGCAGCAGACCAAGCTCGCGCACGCTGCTGCGCAGCGCGAGCAGTCCCTAGCGGCGCAGCGCTACAGCGCCGCCGCCGAAGCCGCTGCCGCCGCAGCGCGGCAGCTGGCGCAGACCGAGCGCGCGCTGGTTAGCGCGCTCGAGAAAGGCGGCTTCGCGTCGCGCGAAGCCGCAGAGGCAGCGGCGCTGGCGCCTGAGCAGCGCCGTCAGTGGGCGCAGCTCGCGGCGGAGCACCGCGAGCGCGAGCAGGCGCTGCGCGCCCAGCTGGCGCAGCTGGCAGCGAAGCTGCAGGGCCGCGTGCTGAGCGCGGCCGAGTGGGCGCAGTCGCAGGCGCAGCTGAGCGACGCGAAGGCCGGCGCCGAGGCCGCGCTGGAGGCGCGGGCCAAGGCGGCGCAGGGCGCCAGCGAGCTTGCTGCGCGGCACTTGCGCTGGTGCGAGCTCGAAGCACAGCGCGCTGAGCAGGCGACGCTGCTAGAACGGCTTGGCAAGCTCCAAGCCGTGCTTAAGGCCAATGCCTTCGTCGAGTATCTTGCCGAAGAGCAGTTAATGCAAGTAAGTCGCGCGGCATCCGAGCGACTTGGTGAGTTGACGCGTCGACGTTATGGGATCGAAGTCGACTCTGGTGGTGGTTTCGTTATTCGTGATGATGCGAATGGCGGGGTGAAGCGACCAGTTGGCACATTGTCTGGTGGGGAAACCTTCCTTACCTCGTTAGCCTTAGCGTTAGCCTTGTCCGCTCAGATTCAGCTCAAAGGCGAATATCCGTTAGAGTTTTTCTTTCTCGATGAAGGCTTCGGCACACTGGACCAGGAGTTGCTAGACATGGTCATTGGTGCGCTTGAGAAGTTGCATACAGATCGATTAGCTGTAGGTGTCATCTCTCACGTACCCGAGCTTCGGGCTCGACTTGTGCGCAAATTAATAGTTCAACCCGCAGAACCATCCGGTCGCGGGAGTCGCATTTCGCTCGAAGAGCTTTAAATAGGTAATTGAAATTATTTGTAGTTAAGAGACTTTATGAAGAAGTTTTCATCTAAGTATTACCCCATAAAGGTTAATGACCGACTTCCGGTCATTAGCCTTTTTTTATTTCCTGTCTGCCTCTTAGGTAAAGACATCATGCCGAAACGTACAAGTTGGCATACACTGCACCAACTTGATGAAAAGGGGAATGTGCATGGCAACATTTCATGAAGCATTAAAACATAAGAATCGTCTCTCACCTGTCTTATTGAAAAGGGCGGAGGTTATGGGTGTCGGCGTTGGATACGCAGATCCCAAAAAACCAACAGCGGGTGCGAGTGTCATTGTATACACCCACCAAAAAATCGTGCCATCAGGATTAAATAATCTTAAAAGCGTTGCTTCAAAATTGGGGTCATCTGTTCCCGTGCGCTTTCTCTCCGCGGATTCGTTCAAAGCACATGTGTTAAAGGCTCCAAAACCCAAAGTTTACAGGGCAACTACGTTTCAAAGTAGGAATCGTCCAGTTCCTGGCGGGGTGAGCATTGGCAAAACGAATCCTTCCTCCACAGGGACTGCTGGCTTAATCGTAATCAAAAACAATCAACTTTACATCCTGAGTAACAACCATGTGTTGATCAGAGATAATTCTTCGGCATTCTCGGAAACGGTCCAGCCTGGTCCGGCAGATGGCGGAAGTTCCGGGACTGATCGAGTAGGGAGAGCATACCAATTTGTTCCGTTACGTCCTGGTGAAGTTAATTTCCAGGATTCGTCTATTGCCCTTCCAACCTCGAACAGCCTATTAAACCCGAGATATTTACGCAGTGCATCTGGCGAATTAATTACAGTACCAGGCCATCTTCTGAGCTATCCTGTTGGACTTCAAGTGTTTAAATCAGGTCGTACGACAGGTGCTGTAAGAGGAATCGTGGAGTCTAACAATGTGGATGTGCGTGTTTCTTATGGGGGCAGCCTAGGTACGCTGTTGTTTCGCAATCAGACTGTCATCGTAGGAACTTCAGGTCCGGTATCACTTCCGGGTGATTCAGGTTCAGTCTGGCTGCGTTCCAGCGATCGCTATGCGGTAGCGCTTAATTTCGCGGGTCCAGCGGATGGCTCTCGTTCCATCAGTAATCCAATCGGTGTGGTTATGGCATCTTATGGTGTACGTACGGCTATTCCAGCTGCAGGTGGCACGTATACGGCAGGTAAAATAAAAGGAACTGCACCTCGTGGTGACGCTTCTTATGTACAGCCTTTGACGGAGAAGCAACGGAAGCGTACTAGAGCCATTTTGGTGAAATCCCATAAGTAAATAAGTAGTAAGAAGTGGAATTCCGATGACTTCCATATGCTGGGAGAGAGTCATCGGCAGTTCCGCTTACATACTTCCTAATGATATTCACTTGCTGGCGATTCCGATCTCCGGTCGAATCGTCTGCCCTTCGAGTGCCACCCCATAAGAAATAGATGTCAAATAGGCTAATTGCTTTTCTACATACACAGAACCCTTGGAGACGATTTGATTTTTCTCAATGTAAAATGGTTGAAACGACATCTCGATTTGCTCCTCATCTAGCTTCAAATGGAGCAGACCCGTGTCTGCTTTTGGTCCCGTTACATAATCAGGGAATAGGAAATTACCGATCGAATACGCAATGGGCTTGCCTTTGTAATACTCAAAACCTTGCAACACATGCACATGACTCCCAATGATAGCATCTGCACCTGCATCGATCATTTGTTTGGCGAATTCGCGCTGCCATGCTTCAGGACGATTATTCATCTCCACCCCCCAATGCAGATAGACAAGAACATAATCAGCGCCCTCGCGTTCCCGAGCTATGGCATCAAGCACGGGCTTTCTATCATATGCCTGAGCAATACCAGGCTTGTTCTTACCTGCAAACCAATCTCCGGTTGGGATGAAACGAGAGAAGGCGAGGAATTTTACTATTTTCCCCTTCAAATTAACGCTCTTTGCTCGGTACGCTTCTTGTGCATTCAGACCACCTCCCACATAAAGCAGACCAGCCGTATCTAGATGGGTAAGTGTATCGAGAAAACCCTTCTGCAAGAAATCCATGGAATGATTATTGGCAACGGATACCATATCGAAACCAGCATTTTTCAGACCAGTAAGGGATTCAGGATTCGATTTGAAATTATAGATCTGATTAGTATCCTTCTCGTTCTCTTGCGTAACCGCCGTTTCCAGATTGACGAAAGAGAAGTCAGCTTGCTCGATATCGGATTGAATATGTAAGAAAGGATAATCAGGTCCGTATCGATTAATCGCTTCTTTGACGGACCAATCGAACATCGCATCGCCGGCATAAAGGATATGCAAGGGTTCTGAGTTGAATTGTTCGATTGGTGTTGGTTGTACATATACGACATTAGTAGAAATGTCAGTACCGTTTGTGCTTACATCAGAGGCAGGTGTGCGACTCTTATCTTCAATTGATTCTGTCATCTTGACCATCGGTGAAGGGTCCGAAACGTGTTGATTATTTAATTCCTGTGTAACTTCATTTGATTTTGAGTTAATAGGAATGGACTTCACTCCAAGGGACGAGGGATTCCATGCAGCTTCACAACCAACAAATAGCGAACTTATACAAACTGCCATTAGGATAACTGCCCCTATATTTTTCATCCAATGTAAACCCTTTCTTACTCTTTTTAACTATATTCTAACAATGGTTAATTGCAAAAGGGATCGAACTGTCGTGGTGAAAACATAAAATTCAGATCAAATTTTACTTATGATTGGAGCGGTTTTGTAATTTTTTTAAGTTTTATGCTACTTTTCCATTGCTCATAACGTATCAAGTACATGCGAAAAACTTTGAACACCATGAAAGGGAGTTTGTATCTCTTGAAAATGAATAGGCGAATAGGAATTCTATCACTGGCAGTCGGTATTCTTGCGGCGGGTATGGCGGGGTCTCCTGCACCAGCGCGTGCGGATGTTGTTTGGGATCATTGGAAACAAGCGGACTCGTTGCAAGCGTCTGGAAATTCGAAAGCAGCGGTTCCCCATTGGATATATTTGGCTGATTACTATGCAAGCGCGGGGGACTGGGAGAATGCCGCCCTTTTCAGCGGTAAATTAGACAAGTATTTTGACGATATCGGCGATTATGATCAAGCGATTCGTTATTATGAGCAGGAAAATCAATATTGGGTTAATGCAGGCAAGGATTGGGGGGCTGTCAAATTACAGCGTGCGGATCAAATTCGGACAACCGTTGAATTGTATCGGGAAGAAAATGTCGAGAGCATCGTTCAAGAGCGATCCCAATCAGTCAACTCGCGCTTAGCTAAGTTTGAACCAGCATACGGGACCTATTTAGGTATGTATTCCGAGCAAGATCCTAAAGTCGGTAATACATTTACAAAAATGCAATCTGTGTATGGCAAAAAGCACGCGATTTACTTAGCTTATGCTCACTGGGGTCAAGGTTTCCCATCTTCCTATGCAAAGCGTGCCAAAGATGCTGGAGGTGCCTTGCAAATCGCTTGGGAGCCGGATAATGGATTAGATCCTGTCACAGATGGGGCTTACTTACGGAGCTGGGCGAAAGAAGCAAAAGCCGCTGGAATTCCGATTTTTCTACGATTTGCAGGGGAGATGAATGGTGCTTGGGTGAAGTGGCATGGGAATCCTGCACAATATATCGCCAAGTTTAGAATGCTTCATGATGTATTTGCGACGGATGCGCCGAATGTGGCTATGGTGTGGAGTCCGGGGGATGTACCAGCCAATGATATCGATCCCTACTATCCAGGTGATGCGTATGTTGACTGGGTTGGTGTCAGTTTATATATCGAGCCGTACGAAAATGGAGATCCATCACTGCCCTCCATGCTTGCGACAAGCAACGTAGAACGTCTTACAAGGTTGTACAACACCTATGCAGACCGTAAACCTTTGATGCTGAGTGAGACTGGCGTTCCGCATTATTCACATTCGGCTGGTGAAGATTACACGGAATGGGCGAAGTTGAATCTACAACGGTTGTATGAAGTTATGCCTTACAAATATCCAAGATTGAAAGCTATTACGTATTTTAATGTGGATCAGCAAATGAATAACGCAAAGAACGATTACTCGTTATCAACTTCCTCTGATATTCAAAGCTATTACAGTCAGTTGATTGCTAATCCCTATCTTTTATCTGAAGTGAAGGACGCAGCTAAACCAACGGACCGTGTAGGATATGTGCCGATTGATGCTGATCATCAAGCTTTTACGAAGCAAACGAGAATCATTCCTTTTATCAAAATACCTGAAGTATACATTGGTAAAGTGGAGTATCTACTGAATGGTCGAGTTATCGCTTCCCAAACGAGTTTGCCATACGGGATAGATCTTAAAGCTGGCGAGGTGCCGGAAGGCTCTGTTTTACAGCTTCGTATCTTGAATAAATCCGGCCAGCAAGTGGCGTTCCGTACATTTGGTATTTCATCACAAGTATCTGTGAACATCAATGGTGCTGTACAGCAATTTGAACAAGCGCCTGTCATTGTAAATGGTTCGACATTTACGCCGCTTCGAGCCATTTTCGAAGCGATGGGAGCTAAGGTTGATTATGAAGCGGCTACCCGATCTGTCACAGCAACTAAAGGGAGTACAACCGTGAAATTGACACTTGATCAAAAAACAGTCTATGTCAATGGTAAGCCGATTGAGTTGGAAGAACCAGCTAGACTAGTAAATGGCTACACACTTGCACCTGCTAGATTCGTAGGAGAAACCTTTGGTGGTATCGTCAATTGGGATGGGCCAACTCGAACGGTGACCATTACCAGCAAATAAAGCGAAAAAAGCTGTATCAATTTCTGACGACAAAGTCAGATCTTGAACAGCTTTTTGTTTGTTAAAATATAGAGTTCATGTGATTTATACGTTCTGTAAAGCTTGTTCAACTTCCTGAACGATCGACAATGCCGCGCTGCGTGCACTCGAAAATGCGCGTTCAGCAAGCTCGCCTTTACCTGTACATCCGTCTCCACAGAAGTAGAATGGGATATTTTCTACACGTGTTGGCAAAAGTCTGTTGGTCGCAATGTTTTTCACACTGGAAACCATCGCCTTCTTCGAAACACGCTTAACTGCAGTAACATCGCGCCAACCTGGGTAATGCCTATCGAACAGGGCTTCCATTTGAGAGGTTTTATTGTCCAAATAAGCTTTGCGTTCCTCTTCGTTATCGAATTTATCACTAAGGTAAGCAATACCTTGCAGCAACTGTCCACCTTCTGGAACTAGTGTATGGTCTGTTGCAGAAACATCGCTGATGAATAGTTTATTATCCATGTCACTGATGTAACTGAATGGTCTAGCGACGACGCGGCTTAATCCAATGTCATAAACCATAACTTCGGTTGCTGTGTTGGACTCATACGGTGCTAAGAAAGGCTCCCATGCCGAACCTTTAAGTAGTTTCACTACTTGTTGTACAGGCATTGCGAAGATCACTTTATCAAACGCCATTTCACGTGTTTTCGTTTTTAATACAAATTTACGATCCTCATAACGAAGTCCGTCTACACCTTCCTGTAAGGCGATTTCCCATTTGCCGGAAGTGGTCAATTTTTGTTTGAGTTGATTGGTGATAACAGCCCAGCTGCCTAAGACGTAGTTAACAGGTTTACTAGACAAGAATAAGTTGTGATAGTACTCGCTAATCACTGCACCGGATACGTTACGAGCATCCTCAGGTGTAATGAAAAAGTTGGAACAAACCAAATGCTCCCAAAGCTCTTTAACATCTTCATCCGCGTTAGATTCCGCAAGATAGTCGGCCAAGGTTGCGTAGTTCTTAATATTGTGAATATTGGCGATAATGGCTGCAATTTCACCTACAAAGCGAACTTTTTGAATCGTGCTTAACAAATCGGTTTTGAGAAGGTTAATGGCATCGAGCGGCGCAGTCGTAAGTTGATTATGCTTCGCATAGACGACTTTGCGTTTATCCACTTGTTTAGACGAGAAGGATAGCCCTAGCTCGCGTTCCATGGTAGTCAGTGTGTGACGGTCAATTCCGTAGATGGCGTGCGCGCCGTAGTTAAGCGTGAAACCTGCTTTCTCGTACGTAAAAGCTCGCCCTCCTAACTGTGGACTGCGCTCAAATAGAATACCTTCTACGTGTGGGTTTTCTGATAAATACGCGGCTGCTGTTAAACCAGCTAAGCCTCCGCCGATAATGGCTACTTTCATTCGCTTTTCCTCCTTGGGGACGGGTTCTACCTGCAGCGATGCATAAGGTTCTTCAGAACGAAGACCTACCCAAAGCCAGGCTAAGTTGTTTTTCATCATGGAGAGCAGGTCGGCATCATCTTGATTACACCAAGTTAGGATCGTTCCGGTATACATGCATACGAGCAGATCAATCTTTTTTGGCTCCGGGAGCCAGTGCATTAAACTTTGAGTCAGGACTTTCAATTGCTGAAGTTCTTCTGATTTCACCGTATCATTTTGTAAAGAAAGTGCCTGCAAACTTCGAATTAATCGTGGTGACATTTGAATATTCGACGCTAAGTCTAAAAATAGACGATTAATATGACCTTCTAGCGATTGTACCTTCGAAGGGGGTTGTTTCACCCACTCCTGAATTAATTGTGTTTGTTTGCTGTATAACGCTGAAATAATGGCATCTTTACTTTTGAAATAATGATAGAAGGTTCCTTTGGAGGTGCTGGTTTCCCCGATAATATCATCAACAGAAACATTTTCGTACCCTTTCTCCATGAACATCGTTAAAGCGACTTCCATCATTACATCACGCTTTTTGCGGGTCGAGGCTCTCATGAATTGACTCATCCGCTCACTCCATTCAAACGATCCATTTACACTTATTATATGCAAAAATAGACTTACAGTCTACAAGTGAATTGACCGGTGTCAAATAGGATCCGCGGATTAAATAATCTAAACGATTCTTTCCCGTGTGAGGCTTATCGCTTCGGTATATACTTCACATTAGAACACCTTGAGAGGATGAAATAAGGACTTGAATAAAGCAGATTTAGGATGGCACGATAGTTTCGAAAAAGCATTTGAACCCTTTCTTAACGAAGAAGGATTTGTCGCAGGCCGCGTCTCCTTAGAACATAAACATATGTATCGCGTTCAGACGGAAGTTGGCGAAGTGTTGGCTGAAGTTTCTGGCAAAATGCGTCACCAAGCTCTACGACGCGAGGATTACCCTGCGGTAGGGGATTGGGTAGTGATATCACTCCGAGAAGGCGAGCAGCGTGCTGTAATCCATGCCGTGCTTCCTCGTCGAAGTAAGTTTTCCCGTAAAGTGGCTGGACAAGTCACGGAAGAGCAAATTGTTGCAACCAATGTGGATACCGTATTTCTGGTTAATGCGTTGAATCAAGATTTTAATGTTCGCCGCATTGAGCGATACTTAGTCCTAGCCTGGGAGAGCGGCGCAAATCCTGTCATCGTATTAAGCAAGTCTGATCTTTGCGCGAACCCAGATGAGTTGGCGGCTGAAGTAGCCGCTGTTGCCATTGGGGTACCGATTCATATTATTAGCTCTGCTGAAAATCGTGGCTTAGACGAACTTGCTAGCTATATGACCCAGGGTCAGACTGTGGCACTGCTGGGATCGTCAGGGGTAGGGAAATCAACCTTGGTGAACCGTATTTACGGTCGAGATATTCTAAACACGGGGGATATTCGATCTGGGGATGACAAAGGAAAGCATACGACAACGCACCGTGAGCTGATTCTACTGCCGGATGGCGGTATTTTAATCGATACACCAGGAATGAGGGAGCTGCAGCTATGGAGCGCTTCTGAGGGTTTGAGTACTTCTTTCCAAGATATCGAGGAATTCGCCGAGCAATGCTTCTTTCAAGATTGCAAGCATGAGAATGAACCCAAATGTGCCGTGAAATCCGCGTTAGATTCGGGCGTTTTGTCCGCAGAGCGGTTTCAGAATTATGTGAAATTACAGAAGGAACTAGCTTATTTGGCTCGCAAAGAGGACAAAGGACTTCAAGCAGCTGAGAAAGCGAAATGGAAGAAGATTCACCAATCCCTCAAAAGTCAACCTCATCGCTAATTCCGATAAGATTTGGATTGGATTTTTTGAGCGCTTTCCGATAAACTTAAAGGTAAGTAGGATAACACTGTCGGGAGGACGAATGGATCAATGAGTGATTGTATTTTTTGTAAAATCATTGCAGGGGATCTTCCCTCAAAGAAAGTCTATGAAGATGATCAGATTCTAGCTTTTCATGATATTCAGCCAGCGGCACCGATTCACGTCCTAATCATTCCGAAGAAACACTTTGCTTCTTTAGCGGCGGGACAGCCGGAAGATTGGGCAATCGTGGGGCAAATGCAGCGTGTAGCTGCTGAAATTGCTAGAGAGCTAGAGGTGGAAGAATCCGGTTATCGTGTGATCACGAACATTGGAGCAAACGCTGGTCAAATTGTTCACCATTTGCATTATCATTTGATGGCAGGTGCTAGATTGGCACCGCTTGGGGTCCATAACTAATCTTTCTAGTAGGAAAGATCAGTTTTGCGATTGACACCCTAATTACTATCACCTATAATGAGATTTGATGAACCGTTTTGTCTTAGATGGTCTGTTCGGAGGGAGGGAAAACTGTTGTCAGAAACTCGAGTTCGTAAGAACGAAACTATAGATGCTGCACTTCGTCGCTTTAAGCGTTCCATCGCTAAGGATGGCGTTCTTGCAGAAGTTAAGAAACGTAAGCATTATGACAAGCCTAGCGTTAAGCGCAAGCTTAAATCTGAGGCTGCTCGTAAAAGAAAGTTCTAGGAGGCAACATGAGCTTAAGCGATCGATTGAACGAAGATATGAAACAAGCGATGAAGAGTCAGGACAAGTTTAAGCTCTCTGTAATTCGAATGGTACGATCTACGATTAAGAATTCTGAGATTGATCTGAAAAGACCCTTAGACGACAATGAAGTGCTTGATGTTCTAACTCGTGAGATCAAACAGCGTAAGGATTCCCTCCAAGAATTTAGTAAGGCAGGTCGTGACGATCTAGCCGACAACCTGAAGGCAGAACTTGTTATTCTAGCTGAGTACATGCCGCAACAGCTTTCTGAGGAAGAAGTGAAAGCCATTGTACAGCAGACCATCCAGCAAATTGGTGCTTCTTCCAAAGCGGATATGGGCAAAGTGATGACGGCATTGATGCCTCAGGTTAAAGGACGCGCTGATGGTAAACTTATCAATCAGTTAGTTCAACAATTATTAGGTTAATACCAAATATGTTTTGTGAAGACCGAGTGGATCATTCTGCTCGGTCTTTTTTCTTTAACATTCAGGTGCATTTTAATATTTCTACTAATTTCTGAAACAGTTCATAAGTTATTACGTACATACCTATTGAGTAGGAAGTATGACGGGAAGGAGTGAACGACGATGTTTCTTGATAATCTATCCGCGTTTCTGACTCACCCTGTGACAGGTACCGTTTTATTGATGGTTGGGATTATTGGGATTGCACTTGAGTTGCTTTTTTTCAGTAGTGGATTGCTTGCCTTGGCGGGAGTTGCTGGCTTTGGTTTATATTTCTTAGGTTTTTACTTAGCTGGCTTTGCGAGTTTTGGCGACTTAGCTGTCTTGGGACTTGGTTTGGTTCTTTTAATTTTAGAATTGGTTGTGCCAAGTTTCGGAATTCTAAGTGTTCTAGGGGCGATTTGCCTATTCGGCGGTGTGCTGATGGCATCTTCAGATCCCAAGGAAGCAGCATTCATGTTAATTATTGCCTTGCTAGTCGCCCTTGTGGTTATCATTGCTGCAATCAGGACGTTTAAGCATCGCGGCGTTTGGAACCGTTTTATTCTGAAGGAGCAGCTAACTACGAGCAAGGGCTTTACATCGAGCCCCGATCGATCCAATTTAATAGGTTTGACGGGTGAAGCCATAACGCCATTGCGACCTGCGGGTACGGCATTGATTCAAGGGGAACGTGTTGATGTGGTAACGCATGGTAGTTTTATTTCGGTAAATAAAGCAGTTATCGTTGTGGAAGTCGAAGGAGTTCGAGTAGTAGTGAAAGCTGTAGAAGACCAACCTAATATTTAGGAGGATACAAACAAATGACGATTGAACCAGGTTTATATTTGGTGCTGCTTGCAGCGATTATTATCATCGTATTATCGATATTACTCAGTGTGGTTCCGGTCATGCTATGGATTTCTGCGTTGGCTTCCGGTGTCAGAATCAGTATTATTACCTTGATTGCCATGAGACTTCGTCGGGTAACCCCAAGTCGCATAGTAAACCCAATGATTAAAGCAACCAAAGCGGGTATTGATCTTAGTGTGAACCAATTGGAAAGTCACTATCTAGCAGGTGGAAACGTTGACCGTGTTGTGAATGCATTAATTGCTGCACATCGTGCAAAAATTCATTTGGAGTTTGAGCGCGCGGCAGCCATTGACTTGGCGGGCCGTGATGTATTGCTAGCTGTTCAAATGAGTGTAAATCCGCGTGTTATTGAAACGCCGAATGTTTCAGCCGTAGCGAAGAACGGTATTGAGGTAAAAGTTATCGCGAGAGTTACGGTTCGTGCGAACATTGATCGACTCGTAGGTGGAGCCGGCGAAGAAACAATTATTGCCCGCGTCGGAGAGGGGATTGTTACAACCGTAGGTTCCAGTGAATCTCATAAAGATGTTTTAGAAAATCCTGACATGATTTCTCGCACAGTTTTAGGCAAAGGATTGGATGCGGGGACAGCTTTTGAAATTCTGTCTATTGATATTGCGGATGTCGATGTTGGCAAAAATATTGGTGCGCATTTGCAAACAGAGCAAGCGGAGGCAGACAAACGGATTGCCCAAGCGAAAGCTGAGGAACGCCGCGCGATGGCCGTTGCTGCTGAACAGGAGATGAAAGCGCGAGTCGTTGAGATGCGTGCTAAAGTGGTTGAATCGGAGTCGCAAGTCCCTCTTGCCATGGCTGAAGCTCTACGGAATGGTCAATTAGGAGTCATGGATTATATGAATCTCAAAAATATTGAATCTGATACACAAATGCGTTCCTCTTTGGGTAAAGTAAACGATGGAAAAAATGAAAAAGAATAAGGTTTGTGAGGTGATCAAATGGAACAGCTTATCGCATTTTTATTTAAGAACTGGTATTTGGTCATTATAGCGCTAACCTTCTTCTATCAAATACAAAGCAGACGCAAGCGAGCTGAGCAGAGTGCGCAAAGAAAAGGCATGCCGACCTTCGGTAACGGCCCAGGTGACCCTAGAAGGCATGCAGAGGCGAAGAAAGCACCTTCGGGTCATATGACTCCTTCCAGTCGCCCTGAACGCACAAGAGACGAGTTTAATCAGTCTGGGCTTGGCAAGTCAAGTGCTACAACGCAGAAACCGAAGGCATCACCCTTCACACCTCAAGTGGTGAAAAGTGGAACAACAACGAGTTCGCCTATTTATGCAGATGAGATCTCGACCGCAAGCCAATTTCCAGATCAACCGAATCGGGATCAAGTTCTTCAAGGTGTTGTGTGGGCAGAAATTTTGGGCCCGCCACGAGCTAAGAAACCCTACCGTCGATGACATCATATCAAGAACGTCCTCTTGCCAATGCGAGGGGACGTTTTTTTTATGCCTCTTTTTCATAAAAGCAGCTCTTGTCGCATAATTTGGTAGAAAGTCTATGCGCCTTTTCTTCATTCTCGATCTTCTAGTTAGAGGGGGTACTGCCCAGCTATGCGTCGCTTGACCCGCAAATGGAACCAGTTCACGGCCAAGATCCTTGATCTTCCCCAAGATGTTGTACAGGATTTGCCGCGAATCACGATGATCGGCAACGTACAGCTATATGTTGAGAATCACCGGGGCGTACTGCATTTTTCCAGTGAAATTTTGAAGCTGGAGTTAGCGAAAGGAACGTTAGAAGTTTGCGGCCAGCAATTGGTCATAAGAGCGATTCTATCGGAAGAAGTGTTCATTGAAGGCATCATCGATCATGTGAAATATATGCCTTAATATTGTGGTAGTGCGAATGAGAACTGGAGGCTGAGTCATGAAACAATCCCTATTCATTGCCCGTTTGCGTGGCTATGTACGCATACAAATCAGAGGCAACGACTGCGAAAGGTTGATTCGTCCCATGGTGGAGGGTGGCTTCTCCATATGGGATATTCAAGCTGGCAAAGATGGGAAGTTGGAGATGTACATCCTTATCAAGGATTTCTTCCGAATTCGGCCGCTTTTGAAAAGGACAGGCTGTAGAGTGCATGTGGTGGAGCGGTTTGGGCTGCCATTTTTTATGGATAAAATTGGACGGAGAAAAGTGTTGTTTGGCGGCATTGCTGCATTCATTATTAGTATTTATGTGCTCACTTCTTTGGTGTGGCAAGTGACAGTGGACGGCAATGATCGTATCGCATCGTCGGACATTTTACAGGCTGCATCCAAGCAAGGTATCCATAAGTTTCAGTGGAAATTTAGGTTGGACAAGACCGAGGAGCTCTCTCGTGCTATTCAGCAGCAACTACCAAGTGCTGCGTGGGTTGGCGTCGAAATTCGAGGGACGCATATCACCATTAAGGTTGTTGAGGCGACCATCCCCGGAAAAGGTCCATTGAAAAATCCACGAAACATCGTGGCTTCCAAAAGTGCGCTCGTCACTGAAATACAATCGGTGAAAGGCAAGCCGATGGTTAAACCGAATACGTATGTTCGCAAAGGGGCTGTTTTGATCTCTGGTACGATTGGTGATGAGCAAAATAGTCAAACCGTGGTCGCAGATGGTAAGATAAGGGGAGTGGTCTGGTATACCTCCCGAATCGAAGCCCCGCTTACGAAACAATATAAGGTCTTTACAGGTGAAACAGAACATCGAAGATATCTCGTAGTAGGGTCAAGAGCTTTGCAGCTTACAGGCTATGGGAAGACATCATTCGAACAATTTGAAACCATACCTGATCGCAAAACACTAGCTTGGCGTTCATTTTCAATCCCTCTTGGTTGGCTTCATGAGAAAATAATGGAGGTACATGTCGTTGATGAGCCTGTGGAATCGGCGAACGCGAAAAAGGTAGGCATGGAGCAAGCTAGAGCCAAATTATTAGGGGCTGCGGGTGAGGATGCAAGGATCGTCGGAGAAAAAATTTTGCATGAAAAAACAGAGAATGGTAAAATTTATATAGACGTTCATTTTGAGGTCGAAGAGAATATCGCGGAAGAACAACCAATTGTGACACAAGGAGAATGAGGCCCAGTTGATAGAAAATGCGCAATCTGTCCAAATTACATTGAAAAATCCAAATGAAGGACTCGCTTTGTTTGGTCCCCAGGATAAATTCTTACATATCATCGAACGGGAAATTGAAGCTCAAATCTTTACGCGCGAAGCCGAAATAACAATTCAAGGCAGAGCTGCGGAAGTGAACTCACTTCAGCAGCTCTTTGAAGTTCTGCTGCAGCTGATCCGCAATAATTACACGGTGACTGAGCGAGATGTACTTTATGCCGTTGAGTTAGCGAAACAAATGAAGGCAGAGCAATTATTGGATTTATTCAAAGGTGAAATTACATCCACACATAAGGGAAAGCCGATTCGTGTCAAAACAATTGGGCAGAAGAAGTATGTGGATACGATTAAGAAAAAGGATGTTGTCTTTGGCATAGGTCCAGCAGGAACAGGTAAGACGTATTTAGCAGTTGTTCTTGCCGTGACGCGCTTGAAAGAAGGAGCTGTAAAACGTATAGTCCTCACTCGCCCAGCAGTCGAAGCAGGGGAAAGTTTAGGATTCTTGCCGGGGGACTTACAGGAAAAAGTTGACCCTTATTTACGCCCATTGTATGATGCTCTTAATGATGTCCTAGGGCCTGAGCAAGTTGCGAAGTCACTAGAGCGCGGACTCATCGAAATCGCCCCTTTGGCGTATATGAGAGGGCGTACGTTGGATGATTCTTTCATCATTCTGGATGAAGCGCAGAACACGACGCCAGAGCAAATGAAAATGTTTCTGACGAGACTTGGTTTCGGTTCCAAAATGGTCATTACAGGCGATGTGACACAGATTGATTTACCTAGAGGGAAGTCTTCTGGATTGGTTGAAGCGTCCCGTATTCTAAGTGGTATTGAAGAACTGGGCTTTATTTATTTTGATGAAGGTGATGTTGTTCGTCATTCACTTGTTCAGAAAATAATTGTTGCCTATAACGCTGAAATAAATAAGTAATGATGCTAGGTTGGATAGATAGAGAGGAATGACCTCCGTAATGAAGAATGAAGTGCAAATGAAGGGCAAATTTCATTACCGGCTGAGCGGATGGAAATACAATACAGGCTTAAGAATACTCTTGTTTCTCATATTGGGATTGATATTCTATTTCACCCTGTATGCTAAGCTCGTTCCACAAGTATTCGATATTACCTTAGGCATGAAGAGTGAAAAGACGATTTATGCGCCAGAGCAGATTGAGAACGCTGTCGCAACAGAGCAAGCCAAAGAAGACGCTGCAAAGCGCGTTCAGCCTGTCTACAAGATCGTTAATCTCAAGAATGAAGTCATAAGTGATGCTATTTTTGATAAGTTATCTCAGATCAACGCTGATGAAGAAGTGAAGTTCGATGATAAAGTTAGCATTTACCGTCGTGTCATTCCGCAGCTAATTAGTGACCTAACGAATGACGCTATCAAAACCTTGCGCAATAGTGGGCAATATAATGATTTGTTACTTGAACAAATCCAACTCGGTCTATCGGATCAGAAATATCCGCTGCCAGAGGAAATTTACTTTAAACTGCCTAGGTTGACGAAGGAAGATCTTGCAGACATGCGATCGGTAACCAGAGAGATCGTCATGAAATTGATGAATGACCAAATTCTTGATGCACAGACGGCAAGGGCCAAGGTAGCTGAAGTTGTGAATACGTCAACCTTGGCGAAGAATACATCCCGTGAGATGGTAACCGAGATTGCCAGAGCGTTGATTACCCCGAATAAATTTTTTGATCAGAAGGGTACTGAAGATGCGAAAGGACAAGCAAGGGGCAATATGAAGACCGTATATATTAATAAGAATGATGTCCTGGTTAAAGCTGGAGATGTTATTACGGAAGAAATATACACGCGGTTGGAAAAGCTGAAGCTATTAAAAGATAAGGCTAATCATTTGCCTCAGCTTGGTCTAGGCATCCTATGTGCGCTCTTATCATTTGTGATTTTTATATTTGTAAGACAGAGTAATTTACAGGTTAAATACAATAATTCACAACTGGTCATGCTAGTACTCATCTTCGTAATGAATATTGCTGGTATGAAAATCATTTCACTGCTCCAGAATTTTGATTATCCGTTTATCGGGTATCTAGCTCCAACAGCACTCGGAAGCATCTTGATCGCGATATTACTGGATGCACCCCTAGCTTTTATTTCATCGGTTTTATTCTCTATCATTGCTAGTATTATTTTTAATACAGAGCACGATTCGCTATTCGATTTTCGGTTTGGCTTAGTTAGCTTAGTTATTTGTTTTAGCGGTGTTTTTACGATTCAACGTGCAAGTCAGCGTGCGACTATTTTGAAAGCGGGCCTAATGATTGCCTTTTTCTCCATGTTGACGATAACGGCGATGTTGTTGATGGAGGATCATTTTCAGCAAAGAGAAGCTCTAATGTCTCTGTCTTTTGCTACGGCTGGTGGACTTGTAAC
The DNA here is from genome assembly GCF_013204845.1 of Paenibacillus qinlingensis. Taxonomy (GTDB): domain Bacteria; phylum Bacillota; class Bacilli; order Paenibacillales; family NBRC-103111; genus Paenibacillus_E; species Paenibacillus_E qinlingensis. The sequence continues at coordinate 474,102 of NZ_JABMKY010000001.1, read as the reverse complement.
GGTTGTTTTCGTCATCGGACTGCTTCCGTTTTTTGAAGCTTCTTTTGGAATTTTGTCCCCGCTTAAGCTGGTAGAGCTTTCTAATCCGAATCATCCACTACTTCGCAAGCTGTTAACAGAAACACCAGGTACGTACCATCACAGTGTAATGGTAGGCAACCTTTCTGAAGCAGCGGCTGAATCTATTGGTGCAGACGGGCTTTTGTGCCGGGTAGGATCGTACTATCATGATATTGGCAAAACCAAGCGTCCTAGCTACTTTATTGAAAATCAAACAAATATCGAGAATCCGCATGATCGGATAGATCCGAATCTTAGCAAGTCCATTATTATTGCGCATCCACGCGATGGTGTTGACATGTTGAAGGATTATAAAATGCCGAAACCGATCCGTGATATCGCTGAACAGCATCATGGGACAACGCTTTTGCACTTTTTCTATCATAAGGCGAAGAAGCAAGCTGAAGAAGAAAATAGTGACAAAGCAATACGCGAAGAAGACTTCCGTTATCCAGGTCCTAAAGCGCAATCCAAAGAAGCGGCTATTGTGGGGATTGCAGATAGTGTGGAGGCAGCGGTACGTTCATTGCGTAACCCGACCCTTGAACAAATTGATTCCATGGTAACCAAAATTATTAAATCACGCTTGGACGATGGTCAATTCAACGAATGTGATCTCACCTTGAAGGAACTGGATAAGATTGCTAAAACACTGAATGAAACTTTGTTAGGGATCTTCCATTCTCGTATTGAATATCCAAGTGAACTAACGGCTAAGAAACCAGGCGCATAAGAAGGAGGGTTTATCCCTATGGCAAGTGTAGATTTGACATTAGCATGGAGCAGTGAGCAGGAAGAGAAAGAAATTTCGCCGGCGTTCATAGAGAAGCTCGAGGAACTGCTCAAGCTTGCAGGTGAGAGTGAAGGCGTATCTGAAGGTGAAGTTGCCCTTACGTTCGTAGATGATGAGACAATCCAAGATTTGAACAAGCAGTACCGCAATTTAGACAAGCCTACAGATGTCCTATCCTTTGCGATGAGTGAATTTGGCGATGATGAAATTCAAATTAACTATGAAGATGATGGTGACGAATCTGAGGGGGAGCTTGAAGAAGGCGAAACCGTATCGGAGGCGTTTATTGAGCCTCTTGGCGATATTATAATTTCTGTGCCACGTGCGATTGCGCAAGCAGAAGAGTATGGTCATTCCGTTGAACGTGAGCTGGGCTTCTTGTTTGTTCATGGCTTCTTACATCTGATTGGATATGATCACCAGAGTGAAGAAGAAGAGAAAGTGATGTTCGCTAAACAGGAGGACATTTTGCAGAAGGCAGGCTTGACACGCTAATGTCAGGCGGCTTCCGTAAATGGCGTAGAAGCTTTCGGTATGCCTATGAAGGAATCAAATATGCACTAGATACGCAGCGAAATATGAAGTTTCATTTTTCCGTTGCGTTTCTTGTGTTATTAGCAGCTCTTTTTGTTCATTTATCCAAAACCGATATATTGTTTATTTTATTAGCCGTCACACTCATGATTGTTACGGAACTAATTAATACGGCTGTCGAGAAAACGGTGGATCTAGCTATGCCAGACCGCCATCCGTTAGCCAAAATTGCGAAGGACGTCGCCGCGGCGTCCGTATTGGTGTCTGCAATGTTTGCAATCGTTGTCGGCTTAGTTGTTTTCTATGAGCCAATCGATCAATTGTTACGGCACGCCAGACTTCAAGAAACACCGATGTCAGCGGGGGCAATATGGATCTTAATTGCTCTAGTCATGCTTACAGTCATCGTGATTGAAACCAGATTCTCTGACAAAGGGAAACTAGTTAGACCCAGTTTATTAACAGCTATCGCCTTTGCGATCGCTACAGTCATATTGGTACTAGTCACCGAAACGATTGCCGCCTTACTTGGATACACGCTATCTATTATTATCCTTATTGTTTTGTATGATAAGAAAACAAGGCCGTTCCCAGCACTCTTTTTGGGCGCAATGATTGGCATTGTGGTGACGCTCCTCGCTTTTACCTGCTTAAACATGCTATAACTTAACTATTACTAATTAATAAAAGGGTGGATGGCTATGAATCCGCAAGAACTCATTGAATTCGCTAAGGACGCGATGAAGCGAGCCTATACGCCTTATTCCAACTTTCAGGTCGGTGCCGCGTTATTGGACGCGAATGGACACGTGCATTTAGGATGCAATGTCGAAAATGCTGCCTATGGACCGACGAACTGTGCCGAGAGAACTGCGTTATTCCGTGCTATTGCAGATGGGCATCCGAGGGGATCCTTTCAAGCAATCGCGGTAACTGGAGATACGGAAGGGCCGATTTCGCCATGCGGCGTATGTCGACAAGTACTAATTGAATTGTGCGAACCGGAAATGCCTGTATATTTGAGTAATCTCAAAGGAGCTTTCGTTCAAACGACGGTGGCTGCTTTATTGCCAGGCGCTTTTACAACGAAAGATTTGCACACAAATGGAGGATAAGTAGAAGTGGCCAAAAAAGAATTTAAATCAGGGTTTGTCGCGATTATCGGACGCCCGAATGTCGGAAAATCAACATTAATGAACCAAATTATCGGACAAAAGATTGCGATTATGTCGGATAAGCCTCAAACAACTAGAAATAAGATTCATGGTGTGTATACATCAGATAATGGACAAATTGTATTTCTAGATACACCAGGTATTCATAAACCTACGTCCAAGCTAGGCGATTACATGAGTAAAGTTGCTCATGGGACACTTGGTGAAGTTGATGCCGTATTATTTTTGGTTGACGTTGCAGATGGTATAGGTGGGGGAGACCGCTATATTATCGAGCAGTTAAAACATATTGAAACGCCAGTTATCCTGGTGTTGAATAAAATCGACCTCGTTCAGCCTGAAGCGCTGCTTGCCATTATTACCAATTACAAGGACCTATACAATTTCGCAGAAATCGTACCTGTATCCGCGTTGAAAGGGAATAATGTAACGACGTTGCTCGAACAAATTATTCGCTACTTGCCAGAGGGACCTCAGTACTACCCTGCAGATCAAATTACAGATCACCCGGAGCAGTTCGTTTGTGCGGAGCTTGTGCGTGAGAAAATTCTCCATATGACACGGGAAGAGATCCCACATTCTATTGCCGTTCAGATTGAAGATATGCGTGTCGAACCGAATGGGATCGTTCATATCTCCGCGGTCATTTTCGTAGAGCGTGAATCGCAAAAAGGGATCGTCATCGGTAAACAAGGTGCGTTGCTGAAGGAAATTGGGCGTCAAGCCCGTCGAGATATCGAAACACTATTAGGCTCCAAAACCTTCTTAGAATTATGGGTAAAAGTTAAGAAAGACTGGAGAAACCAAGACAGAGTGCTTCGTGACCTCGGTTTCCGTCACGAGTAATTTTTTTCCTGAGAGTACCAGTTTTTACATCGCATACTGACGCGCTCAATGCACATCCTATGAACATCACGTTCGATGGGGAGGATGCTGAACATGAAAGATTTTTCGTGGACGTATTTTTCAAAGACCGGTGATGTGGACGCCTATCTGCTGTACAAACAAGTAACGGGAGAACCTGGCATGGATTCAGAAGTGCAAGAAGAGGATCAAAGTAACGAAGAGCCGCTTGATGGTCTGAATATGTGAGAGTAAGAACTCGTGTATTCAGAGCGGCATTCATGGGGGAAGCTATTTGCTGCATAGCGTTCAAGGGATTGTCATTCGTAGCATGGACTACGGAGAAGGCAACAAAATTATTCGTTTATTCACCCCCGAGCTGGGGAAAGTTGGAGTTATGGCTCGCGGTGCGAAGAAATTGAAGAGCAAACATGGCGCCGTTACGCAGCTGTTTACGTACGGCGATTTTGTTTTTTTTAAACAACGAGGTCAGATGGGATCTCTCAACGGAGCTGAAATTATTGAGGCTCATCATGCATTACGCGAAGATTTACATAAATCGGCCTATGCCTCTTATTTAGCAGAGATGACAGATCGCATGCTGGGTGATGAAGAAGGCAATAACTACATTTTCGAGCAGCTCAAGGCTGGTCTAATGGCCATTGAAGAAAATAAGGACATGCAAATCGTCACGCATTTGTATGAAATGAAAATGTTTGATTTAGCTGGCTATTTGCCTATAACGGATGCTTGTGTCGCCTGTGGTGAAACAACTGGAATCACGACTTTCGGCCCGAATATGGGTGGTACGCTATGCAGTCGCTGTCGATATAAAGATGCCTCTGCGATTGCTATTGGTGAAGGTGCACAGAAACTCCTAAGACTTTTTCCTAGAATGGACATGCGCAGACTGGGTTCCGTTCAAGTGAAAGAGGAGACGAAAGAGCAGCTTAAGCAATGCATGCGTGCCTACATGGACATACATATTGGTGTGCAGTGGAAATCAAGAGGTTTTATTGAGCAAATGGAGAAATACAATATTTAAATGAATATGCGATTCAATTGACATGTGTTTCTCCCTTTGATATGATGTGGTGGAAAACACCTCGCCCTTGTGCTATCCGCATATCGGTGAGGTTTTTCTCATGCTATCGTTCTGTTCTGATGTTCTTTACATACAAATGCTAGTAGGGTCTGTCCCTGCTGAAAGGGGTTAGGAAGATGGAACATCCACAACCTACTCGTGTTTATGTTGTTTCGGATTCTGTCGGTGAAACAGGAGAGTCTGTTGTTCGGGCAGCTGCTATGCAATTCCATCCAGTGCCTGTAGAAATCGTTCGCGCTCCGTTTATTCACGATTTCGAGGGTATAGATAAAGTGATTAATGGGATTCGAACGCATGGAGGAATTGTTGTATTTACGTTAGTTATTCCTGAGCTGCGGGATGATTTGATAACGAAAGCTAAACAATATGATATTCCCTTTATCGATTTACTTGGCCCTGTTGTGACGACGCTAGGGAAGGCATTGCGGCAAGAACCGCGTAGACAACCCGGGATGATTCATCCACTGGATGAAGACTATTTCAAGAAGGTCGAAGCCGTTGAATTTGCTGTTAAATATGATGATGGTCGCGATTTTAGCGGCATTCAGAAAGCTGATATCATTCTATTAGGTGTATCGCGTACGTCCAAAACCCCGTTATCCATGTATTTGGCGCACAAAAGACTGAAGGTGGCAAATGTGCCACTAGTTCCGGAAATGCAGCCGCCTGCTGCCATTTATACCGTGCCAAAAGATAAGATTATCGGCTTACGCATTGACCCTGATAAATTAAATGTAATACGCCAAGAACGTCTCCGGACACTTGGACTTGCAGAAAATGCAACCTATGCGAATGTTGAACGTATTAAAATAGAACTGGATTTTGCTGATAAAATTATGAGCAAAATCGGGTGTGTCATTTTTGATGTTTCGAATCGTGCTGTTGAAGAAACAGCCAGTTTAATTATGGATCATATTGAACATATCTAGAAAGCTTTATGTTCTGGCTTGCAGGATTTTTTGCAAGTCCATCGTATATAATAGTACGGTGAGATTTCTTCTGAAGGCAGGGGCTGACACTTGAGTGCAAGAAGTATTATCGTTGATGCCGATGCTTGTCCTGTAAAGTCGGAGATCGAACAGGCGGGTAGACAGTTTGGCGTACAAGTTGTTCTAGTTGCTTCATTTGATCATAAGATGAAGGAAAATCCAGGTGTGAAGGTAGTTCAAGTAGATCGTTCCGATCAATCTGTCGATTTATATATTGCCAATCAGATTCGGTCAGGTGATATTCTGGTAACACAAGATTTTGGACTCGCCGCGTTGGGTTTAGCGAAGGGTTCGATTTGTTTGACGAATCGGGGGCAGGAATATACCGATAGTTCGATTGATTATCTGTTGGAACGCCGCCATGCCTCCGCTAAATTGCGAAGAAATGGTAAGCATACGAAAGGGCCAAAACCCTTTACAGAGACGGATCGCAAAAATTTTCTACATGGTTTGACAAATCTTTTAAAAAATTTGCAGGAAATCGAAAACAAATAGCGAATAGTAATTAGTCGGAAAAGCGACCTGAATTGTAGGTGGATTGAAATGAGGTACGGACGCATACCTGAAGAGGTTATTGAGGCTGTACTGAAGCGCCATGATATCGTAGATGTCATCGGAAGGCACGTACATTTAAGCAAACAAGGGCATTATATGAAGGGACTATGTCCTTTCCACTCGGAGAAAAGTCCTTCGTTTACGGTTACACCAGAGAAACAGATCTATCGTTGCTTTGGTTGCCAGGCAGGGGGGAACTTAATTCGGTTCATTATGGAAATCGAGGGCTTAACCTTTGCAGAAGCGATCACGAAGCTTGCAGAAGACGCAGATATCCCAATAACTTGGGAAGAAGTATCTGACGAGCAGAATGAGCAGCAGCAAGAAAAAGCCACCCTTTTAAAGGCCTATGAGTTTGCAGCCAAATTCTATCATTATGTCGTGGGTAACACCGATCAAGGTAAAGCGGCGAAAGGCTATCTGACCTCTAGAGGAATTTCCGATAAGCTGATTGATACGTTTCAGATTGGTTACGCACCATTAATGTGGGACACGCTCGTTCAACAATTGGACAAACGTGGATTTGATTTAGCTTTAATGGAGAAAGGCGGTTTGATTTCCGCCAAACATGAAGGTCATGGCTACGTGGACAAATTCCGTGAACGTATCATGTTCCCTATTTGCGACTCGACGGGCAAGGTCATTGCATTTGCCGGCAGAGCTATGGGGGATGCGCAACCCAAATATTTAAACAGCCCTGAATCCATACTTTTTAATAAAAGTAGGACTTTGTACAATCTTCATCTTTCCAGGCCGAATATGCGAAAGCTTCAGCAAGCGGTTATTTTCGAAGGGTATGTAGATTTGATCAAAGCATGGGAAGCAGGTATTACCAATGGTGTTGCAACAATGGGCACGGCATTAACCAAAGAGCATGCAGCCTTACTGAACCGCAACGCGGATGAAATCGTCATTTGCTATGATGGTGATAATGCAGGACAATCTGCTGCTTTCAAGAGTATTCCTTTATTGGAAGAGACCGGAAGCCGAGTAACGGTTGCGATGCTGCCAGATGGCAAAGATCCAGATGATTATGTTCGTCAATATGGGTTTGACCGATTCGCAAGGGAGATTATTGGAGCTTCCGTGCCATCGATGAAATATAAGCTCTTATACATCCGCAAAAATTTTAAATTGCATGAGGACGGTGAACGACTACGTTATCTGCAATCCGCTGTGAAATTAATTAGCCAGTTGCAATCTCCAATGGAACGCGAACATTATCTCAAACAGTTAGCTTCAGAGTTTCCTGATTCTTCCTATGAAGCCATGAAGTTGGATCTCCATGAAATCTTATTGCAATCGGAAAAAAACCGACCAGATGGGGATAATAAACCAATTCTGTGGAATAATGTTATGAATAATGGGAGACCAGCGGAACGAACAAAGAAGAAAACGCCCTCGTTGCTACCCGCATATCATAATGCAGAGCGTTTGATTTTAGCCGTAATGATGCACGATCGTGACGTATGTGCTCATGTTGAAGCGCAATTGGGTGACCAGTTTAATGTTGAAGCTCACGCAGTCTTAGCTGCTTATTTATATGCTTACTACGCTCAGTATTTAGAGCCCGATGCAAGCCGATACATTGCCATGCTGCAAGACGAACAGCTGGAGAGCTTGGCTAGCTCCATCGTTATGATGGGAGCCGGTCATGGACTACACGAACAAGTGATTGACGACTATATTCGCCAAATTCGCAAAGTTCCAATGCAAGAAGAAGTTGAACGCAAGAAAGAAGAACAAGCTCGCGCAGTACGCGAGGGAGACCATCTTAAAGCTGCACAAATTGCAATTGAAATTATTGCCCTAGAAAAACGGTTGAAGTCATCTTAGCTAAACTGACATGACTAGGGAGGAGGGAGTCCGTACCATGGCGAATGATCAGCGTACAGAATTAGAGACAGAATTGACCCTGGACCAGGTGAAAGACCAACTTATAGAGCAGGGGAAAAAACGGTCCTCACTAACTTACAAGGATATCATGGAGAAATTAGCTCCCTTCGATCAGGATCCTGAGCAAATCGATGAGTTCTTTGAACAACTTTCCGAGCAAGGTATTGATGTGGGGAATGAGTCAGATGAAGATTCGATGAATCCGGAAGAAAACGAGCGCGATGAATTTAACTTCGATGATGATCTGGCTTTGCCGCCGGGGATTAAAATTAATGATCCAGTTCGGATGTATTTGAAAGAAATTGGTCGCGTACCGCTTCTTTCCGCGGAAGACGAAGTGGGGTTGGCTAAACGTATTGAAAATGGGGATGAGGAAGCGAAGCGTCGTTTAGCTGAAGCTAACCTTCGACTTGTTGTAAGTATCGCCAAACGTTATGTAGGTCGCGGCATGTTGTTCCTTGATTTGATTCAAGAAGGTAATATGGGTCTTATTAAGGCTGTGGAGAAGTTCGACCATACCAAAGGCTACAAATTCAGTACCTATGCAACCTGGTGGATTCGTCAAGCGATTACTCGCGCAATTGCGGATCAAGCGAGAACGATTCGGATTCCGGTACATATGGTAGAAACGATTAACAAATTGATTCGTGTTTCACGTCAATTGCTGCAAGAACTGGGGCGCGAACCTACGCCAGAGGAAATTGCAAAAGAGATGGATTTAAGCACGGATAAAGTTCGTGAAATCATGAAAATTGCACAAGAGCCTGTTTCTTTAGAAACACCAATCGGTGAAGAAGATGATTCACATTTAGGGGATTTTATCGAGGATCAAGAAGCGCTCGCGCCAGCGGATGCAGCTGCATACGAGCTTTTGAAAGAACAACTTGAAGATGTGCTAGATACGTTAACTGAAAGAGAAGAGAATGTGCTTCGCTTACGTTTCGGACTTGATGATGGACGTACAAGAACATTAGAAGAAGTCGGTAAAGTATTCGGTGTTACAAGGGAACGGATTCGTCAGATTGAAGCAAAAGCTTTGCGGAAATTAAGACATCCGAGCCGTAGCAAACGTTTGAAGGACTTTTTGGAATAAAATCGCTTGGAGTGGGCCCTGCCAAATTCGGCGGGGTCTTTTTTTGCGGTTTCCTTTAAAAATTTACTAAAATCTGAGCATTGAATCACCGATAAAGTAGCTAGGAAGGTGAGCGAATAGATGGATGCTGAGAGAAGAAAAGTGATAGTAAGAGAAATCGATCATTGGCGCCGGAGCAAATTGCTGCCCGAGCATTATTGCGATTTTCTAATGAATTTGTATGTGGATGATATGACCCCTAAACCGGCTTCACTTTTGGGTGTTTCGGCTACGGCTGTAACAAACAGTAATTGGAAAATATGGTTGTTCGCATTAGCGGTAATTGCCGCTCTTGCCTTATCTGCTCTTAATTTTAACTCTTTTGGATTGCCAATGCAAATTGGTATTTCCACACTTTTTGTCTTTATTTGTTATGCATTTGCATATAGACAATTTAGTCGCAAGCCTGTCATTGCTTATGTCTTGTGCGGCATAGCATCTATTGCTATGCTACTTTTGGGGTTACATATCATGGACTTGTCGGACATACACACGTCAACAACGTACATTGGATATTTGGCATTTTGCAGCTTTATCTGGTTATTTAATGGTTTGATTGGTCGAATGGCGATTTTTCAAATTTGTGGATGGCTAGGGCTTGTAGGGACTTATAGCTGGTTATTGATGCAAAAGTTAGAGCATCCTGCTTGGTTTTCACTCCAATTAAGCTGGGTACCTGTAAGCGTTGTACTCATATGGATGGCTTGGCTTGCACATCACACGAATAAACAAGCGGCTAGCGTGCTCATGCTAGTAGGAGGCTTGGTTTGGTTTATCCCTGAGGCCATGACCTTCCTCGTAGATGTAGACATGAGCTCGCGTGTCATTCAACTATCATTCACGGCGAAATTAGTTTCAGTAGGCGTAGCATTATTTTTGCTGCGAAAAAAATGGGTAGAGTGGGTAATGTAGGATATGGTTAAATTATCGAAAAGACTTCAAATGATTGCGGATCGCGTGCCAGTGGGCTCGAAAGTTGCTGACATCGGTTCGGATCATGCGTTATTGCCAACCTATTTGGCACAGCAGGGGATTATCGTTGCTGCGGTTGCAGGGGAAGTAAACCCTGGGCCGTTCGAGGCAGCCCAAAGACAGGTGCTCGAGAGCGGTTTATCCAAGATCATCGAAGTGAGATCAGGTGATGGGCTTGCGGTAATTGAGGCAGGTGAAGTGGATGTCATTACGATCGCTGGCATGGGTGGCAGCTTAATGGCGAGCATTCTAGAGGCTGGTAAATTGAAGCTTCCAGGCGTTCAACATTTGATTCTACAACCGAATGTGGGTGAAGATCATGTGCGGCGTTGGCTGCTCTCCAATGGTTGGAAGTTGGAATCAGAAACAATTCTCGAAGAAGATGGCAAGATCTATGAGATCTTAACCGCGGTTACCGCTAATACAGAGGAACGCGGAGCTTTAGAAGCGCTTTATGAGGAGCGGATTCTTCAAGGTGGAGTTACTGTTTCCAAGGAACGATTGCAACAGATGGGTCCATATTTGATTAATGAGACGCCTGAGGTTTGGTTTGTGAAGTGGGAAAGTGAACTTAAGAAGCTGGCCATGATCGTAGACCAACTGAAGCTATCTACTGCAGAGGCATCCATCGCGAAAGCAGAGCAAGTTAGCCAAGAAATGCATGAAATTAAGGAGGTACTCGCGTGCTTGCAAAAGGTCAAACCGTAATCCAGTTGTTTGAACAACTGGCTCCGAAGCATTACGCGATGGCCGATGATAAAATCGGCTTGCAGCTTGGCTCACTACAGAAAGAGATCACGAAGGTGCTTGTTGCTCTTGATGTGACCGATGCCGTTGTTGATGAGGCTATTGAAGCTGGAGCGAACCTAATTATTGCCCATCATGCAATTATATTCAGACCTTTGGCACATCTTCAGACAGAAACACCAGCAGGTCGTTTATATGAAAAATTAATTAAGAATGATATCGCTGTGTATATTGCTCATACGAATCTGGATGTAGCAGAAGGCGGCGTTAATGATCTGCTATCAGAGCAACTAGGCTTAACTGAGATGACACACTTGGAAGATGTGCATACCGAGAAGTTGCAGAAGCTCGTCGTCTTCGTACCGGAGACGCATCATCAAGTCGTGCTGGATGCCCTATTTAAGGCTGGAGCTGGCGGCATTGGCCAATACAGCTCCTGCAGCTTCAATATCCCCGGGACGGGGACGTTCCTGCCGCAGGAAGGGGCTACTCCGTTTATCGGGGAAGTTGGGAAGCTGGAACGCGTACAAGAGGTACGCGTAGAGACGATCGTCACCGCTAGCGTTCAGCGCAAAGCGGTAACTGCTATGCTGAAGGCCCACCCCTACGAGGAGGTGGCCTATGACCTCTACCCGATGGACCTCAAGGGTAGAGTGTTCGGTTTGGGCCGCGTGGGCAAGCTGTCCGCGGCAATGACACTTCGCGAGCTCACGGAGCACGCGAAGGCTGTGTTCGACGTGCCGACGGTGCGCGTCGTCGGCGATCTATCACGGCCCATTCGCAAGGTGGCCGTGCTGGGTGGCTCTGGCGGCCGCTACATGCGGCACGCCATGTTTGCCGGCGCCGATGTGCTGGTCACCGGCGACATTGACTACCACACCGCGCATGATGCGCTCGCGGCGGGGTTAGCCCTCCTCGACGTTGGTCACAACGTTGAGAAGATCATGAAGCGCGGCGTCGCAGATTATCTCGCCGCGCAGCTGGCCAAGACGGATACGCAAGTGCTCGCATCCGCGATTAATACAGAACCGTTTCAATTCGTCTAAACGTGGTTTTGGTTCTCTTTCGGCTGTTTCAGGAAAGAAAGGAAACGACCATGTGTTGTAATTCGTAGGCATTCCTAGTATACTAGCCTATGCAATGGAAAGTTTGACAGACAATCGCTGGCTATGGGTAAGCCATAGCGAGAGGAAAGTCCGGGCTTCATAAGGCAGGGTGCTGGATAACGTCCAGTCAACGCGAGTTGAAGGATAGGGCCACAGAAATGGACCGCCGATGGCTTGAAATATAGCACAGGCAAGGGTGGAACCGTGGTGTAAGAGACCACGAGGTTCTATGGTGACATAGATCCTGGTAAACCCCACTTGGAGCAAGACCTAATGGAACGCTAGCTGCTTTCGAGGCAGCAGTCTTCGCCTGAGACGCGTTCGGGTTGGTCGCTTGAGCTGTGCAGCAATGTACAGCCTAGATAGATGATTGTCGCTTCAATAGTGGCAGGGGAGCAGACGCCCGTTATGACCACTGGAAGTACAGAACCCGGCTTACGGCAAACTTTCCACTCAGTCGGTTACCCGCAAGGCTTCGGCTTTGTGGGTATTTTATTTTATAATCAATAAAACCTTCAATCCCGCCAAAAATAGGGGGATTGAAGGTTTTTAACTGTGCATGGAAGGTGGTGAGTGTTCTATTTCTCAAGCCCCAAGGTACCCGCATACTTCTGCGGTACAAGATGTAATTGGCGCGCTAAATCCTGCGGCCAGTAGGACAATGGAGCAGCCGTATCCTGTTTCGCCATCTCGAGAGCTTTGACGACATCGATCACGCCATAACCAAAGTATTTGTCATGACCCTTGTCGCCTAGATCCTGAGCGGACTGCCTCATAATTTCATAGACATCCGTATTTTTCAAATTAGGATTAGTAGATCGAATTAAAGCAGCGAGTGCTGTTACGTGCGGACTAGCCATGGATGTACCCGATAGGGCAGCGTACTGATTGTTGGGATACGTGCTGGCGATGGTGACACCAGGAGCGGTCACATCAATATAGTCGCCATAATTGGAGAAGGGCGCTTTCTCATTCTGCGAATCTATGGCCGCAACTGCAAATACCTCGGGATAAGCAGCTGGATATCCAGGTTGTTCAGTATTGTCATTTCCGCTTGCCGCGATGAGTGCGACATCCTTATCATAGGCGTATTGAATAGCATCATGGAGAAATCCAGAATCTGCGTAATTGCCGAGACTGAGATTCATAACCTTTGCTCCGTGATCCGTTGCCCAAATAATTCCTTGAGCAACCGAGTATGTGCTGCCTGCACCTGTCTGGTCTAGTACTTTAACGGGCATCACTTTGTTAAACCAAGTCATCCCTGCAACGCCTAGATGATTGTTGACAAGAGCTGAAATAACGCCTGTGACGTGTGTACCATGTCCAACATCATCTTGCGGATTATCATTTCCACTAATGACATTGTAACCAGGCAGTAATTGACCTTGCAGGTCTGGGTGCGCCAGATCAACACCCGTATCAACTACGGCAACAATGACATTATTTGCGCCGCGGTTTAGCTGCCAGCCTTGTAATGTTTCGATCAACGGCAAATTCCATTGATATTTTTGATACAAATTATCATTGGGTACGAAGTTTGATGAGACTGGTGTTTGAATGCTATCTGTATTGGTACTGGATGGGTTTGAATCTGTTCGTTCTTGATCATCATAGTAATCATTGGTCATATAAAGAAAGTGTGGTTCAACATACACAACGTTCCATTTACTGAAATAGGCGATCAATGACTTGGCATCTCTATCATTTGTACGGAAAACATACGTATAACCTAGCTTTTGAGCAGATGTTGCATGAATCTCTGTTTTAATTTGATTGAGCTGAGCCTCCGTTGGATCCGTTTTGAAACGGACGACGACTTCATTCTGTTGATAGTGGCTAGTTCCTTGATTATCTTCGGGATGATCGACAATCTTCTCATTTAATGTATTCGTTTCAACGGCTTTTACTTTCCAACGGTTCTCGTTGGGGTAAGGCTCGAGTCTTAAATTTTTCATTTGATGATCGGTCACTTGTGCCAGCACATCCTGATGAATAACCCCAATAAGCGAATCTTGACCGTTGGTTGAAGCAGTTCCTTGGACGAAATACACATGATGTCCAGCACCGAATTTAGGAGACTGGTAATGTTTACCTCCATCTACGGCAGTTTTGGCTTCTTTCAGATAGGTTGCGGCCTGGTCTGCATAAGCAGGGGGAAGTTCTCCCGATTTGATGCCTTGCTCCCAAGTCTGACCGCGCTTGGACCATACTAGCACATCCATTTTCTCATGGTGACTGCGCATGTTTTTCATAACATTGGTTACAGGCTCACCGCCTTCGATTTGACTGAGCATGGTCGTATAATCGATAGCACATTGACTTCTGCAAAGTTCATCTGTAATCTTTACATCTTGTTCTAATAGCGCAAGCTTGGACGTTGTTTCATACTTCGCACTGTAAACCTCAGGACCAGGTTTGGTACGTTGTTGAGGCTGCGGAAAGAGTATAACCCCTAATCCAAGAACAACCGCAATGGTGGAGAGATAGCGCCACATGTTCATGCCCTCCTTTTTGTTTGTAGAAAAAGGTCAACTCGTTAATGAAGAACATATTATCTAAGAGTAGGGTTAGGCGAGCGGTTATCTTTTATGCATGGTAACTGGTGTTTTACATATACCACTTCGGGATAAATTATGGTAGGATAGAAGTAGCGCAATTATAGGAGGTCTTCTAACATGGCTGTTTTTAATGTGAAAAATGTTTGTGATTCCACGCGTACGAAACTCAAAGAAACGACGGCCAAAATGGAACTGTTTCTTAATCAACAATCTCTCTCACTGTTAAATGTGGAAAATGATCCGGCAATGGACGAATTTTACCGCGGGTATTTACAGGACACTCGTCATCTTCTAGTTTTTTGTGAAGTGGCTTATGAGAAATTAGGCGTTAGCTTAAGACGTCCTACTTTTAATGTTGATTTTTCGGAAAAAGTGCTCTATGAGGTATACCATACATGTGTTAATACCTTTTTCTATCCTAAGAACGAGTGCTACTCTGAAGATGGTCGTTACGCTTATACAGGACAAGATGCGATTCGTTTCCGCAAGAAACCATCACGTGAAGTGCGTGATTTAACAATCGAATTGTCCAAGGTGTTCGAAGAGCTTCGTGAAGATCTTGCATACTATGAAACAGATTACATTACACAACGCCGTATGCAAGGTGAAAAAGTTTAATCCAATAAAAAATAAACCAACAAAGGGATGCGGTTACAACGCATCCCTTTTTATATAAAAGGGAGGAAATCGTTATGGAGCTAGAACAATTAGTCAGCGTTAGCAAGGACATTATTAAGCTGAATCAACATCCTAGCGGAGGTTACGTGGCTTCACCTCTTTTTTCAACCTATTCCTATAGTTGGCTGCGTGATGGTACTTTTATAGCAAATGCGATGGATCGTGTTGGAGAAACGAAAAGTGCGGAGCAATTCTACCGCTGGGTGCATCGAGTTCTGAAGGACAAACGCCCGCGGCTAACCGATCTAATGCGAAAACACGAGAATAGGGAGTGGATTGATCGTTCCGAGTTTTTAGGGACAAGGTATCACTTGGATGGGCGAGATGATCATTCCGAATGGGGTCACTTCCAGTTAGATGGTTACGGGGCTTGGATCTGGGGGCTTGTAGAACATATACGTTTGACGGGTGACACTTCACTTCTAGAAGAGTTCAGGGACAGCATTGAGATAACAGTAGACTATGTCATGACATTCTGGCACTATCCGAATTTTGATTGTTGGGAGGAATATCCTGATTATGTCCATCCAGCAACGTTGGCCTGTTTATATGGAGGACTGAAGGCGCTAGGTGAGCTTGAAGGACGTCCGGCCTTGATTGAGAAATCTGATCTCATCCGAGATTTTATACATACGCATGCTGTTCATGACGGGCGCTTCGTGAAATCTATTCATTGTATGAATGAAGTATGGCAACCGGCGTTGTTTGGTGTTGACGCAAGCCTAATGTGGCTCGCCTTACCATTTGGTGTATGTAAACCAGACGACCCTATTATGCTGCGAACACTGCAAGCGATTGAAGCTGATCTTAAACATGACGGGATTGGGCGCTACATCGAAGATCGATATTACGGGGGCGGCGAGTGGCTGCTTCTGACTGCTTGGTATGGCTGGATCCAGTTAGAACTTGGAAATAAAGACGAAGCTCAGCGCTGTTTAGCATGGATAGCAAGCAAGGCTGATGAGCTGGGACGTTTGCCAGAGCAAGTAGATGACCACCTTCTCGAGCCGGCTGTATATAAAGAATGGATAGAGAAACATGGGGATCCTGCACTGCCGCTGTTGTGGTCGCACGCCATGTTCTTGGTCTTATCTGACAGACTTCGCTAGGCATAGTTCACTCCTGAGGCGGGCAAATTGTTAAGGGGGTGATAATGATGCCAGCAGTCAAATGCGCAGTAGCGAATTGTGAATATTGGACACAAGGAAACAACTGTCATGCGGACACGATTATGATTGAAATTGATCAGCACGCTCATGCTAGCTACAATGAAGAATTTGCTTCAGAGGAATCGTTTGATACTACTCATCATGATACTGCAACTAAAGCGGCTAATACGTGTTGCCACACGTTTAAGCCTGCGAGTAAAAACTAGGTATGTGTAACGCGGAGGTAGCATGAATAAAGAGGACAGTTCTTTAGACAATGCCACCAAGGAGCGATTCCAGAAGAGTCAGCTTCATCTCGAAAGCGGACTCCATGCTGGGGAAGAATATGCAGCTGAGATTGCTGTACCTCAGACCAGAATAAACCCAGATTATAAGTCCAGTTCGACCTCGACAGTTTCTGATGAGGAAGTCGCTGAGCTCGTAGAAGTTGTAACACGCAATAAAGCAGTGGGGTATGTTGCACTGTTTGTTGCTCTGGCCTCTTTATTTGTATGGCCAGTACTGCTTGGGATTTCGGGTATTATTCTCGGTGTTATTGCTTTTGTAATGGGAAATAAGAGCTTGGGTTCTTGGTCCGTTGCTCTTGGTTTTATTGCCGTTGCCGCCTATTTTTTATTGATTCCATATTATTCCTAGCAAGCCAAGCAAGCCGAGAAATCGGCTTGCTTTTTATTTTTAATCAGAAAAAAAGGTGGAAAAGGGCTTAAGAATGCCATTATTCCTGTGTAAAAGCGCGAGAAGGGCTTATTTTAATGTGTTTACGCCCATTTGCTCGTACTATTTGGCTTCAAGTGTCATATTCGCACCTTTGAATGATTACAGTATTATTATATAATGAGTAGTGATATTTAAAAAAATAAAATCGAAAATTAAGGGAGGTGTACCTACTCTCCTGGGTGCAGCTTTTGCACTTGTTAGGGGATAGGTAAGGTATTGGAAGATCCTTTGCCCGAAACGTTAATCAGTTTTCTGTTAATGTTTGGACTAGTGTTGTTAAACGGTTTTTTTGTCGCAGCAGAATTTGCAATGGTGAAAGTACGTGGAAGTCGGATTGAATCGCTTGTCGGTGAAGGCCGGCGTAATGCGAAGTTTGCTCAAGGAATTATGAATAATCTTGATGCTTACCTTGGTGCGTGTCAATTAGGAATAACACTCACTTCATTAGGACTTGGTTATGTAGGTGAACCGACGTTTGCCAAAATTTTAGAGCCATTATTCGCTCCGCTGGGATTACCAGACACCGTTTTTCACACGATTACATTTATTATCGCGTTTTCCTTAATGACTACTCTTCATATCACGTTAGGTGAACAGTTTCCTAAAACGTATGCGATTCGTAAAGCGGAACAAATTACGTTGCTCTCTGCAGGACCCATGGTATTATTCTATAAAATGATGTACCCGTTCATTTGGACATTAAATGGCATTTCGAATTGGATGTTGCGCCGTGCTGGGATTGAGCCTACAACGGAACACGAATCTGCGCATACGGAGGACGAAATTCGAGTCCTGATGCAGGAAAGCCACAAAAACGGACTAATTGATAACACAGAGCTCACGCTTGTTGATAATATATTCGGATTTGCTGAGACGACAGCACGCGAAATTATGATTCCTCGTACAGAAATGGAATGCTTATATGCAGGACTTTCTTATGCAGAGAACTTAGCTATCGCGATCAAAGAAATGCGAACTCGCTACCCAGTGTGTGATCCAGATAAGGATAACATCATCGGTTTTGTTCACATTAAGGATCTGCTGAAGCCTGATGCCAACCTGAAAGGCATTAAGAAAATCATTCGACCGATTACTACGGTACCGGATTCTATTCATATCAGTGATTTGCTGAAAATGATGCAGAAACGCAAGAGCCAAATGGCTTTGCTCATTGATGAATACGGCGGTACTTCAGGTTTAGTGACGTTAGAAGACATTATGGAAGAGATTGTTGGTGAAATCCAAGATGAATTTGACGAGGAGCGCCCAACGATCGAAATGAAAGATGAGAATACATTCTCAATTGATGGATTGTTGTTAATTGATGAAGTTAATGATTACTTCGGACTTGAAATCGAGTCGGATGACTATGATACGATCGGTGGTTGGATTTATTCCCAAACGGAAATTCCTCCTAGCCGTAATCAGCAGGTAAGTTATAACGACGAGTTTATGTTTATCGTTGAAGAAACCGATCATTTGCGCATATCACGAGTCACAGTGAGAAGATCATTGAATGACAATGAAATGCTGCAACAGAATATTTCTTGAAAGGCAAGAGGGGGCAGTCAATAGACTGTCCTTTTTTTTATGTATTCGAATAAAAGTATAGTCGTCAAGGCTCAAAACGTGTACAATGAATACATCGAAAATGAAAAAGCGAGGTCTGAGAATGAACAGCATCACGAATACGCAAGGAATTGACCCTAGAGTGTTGAAAGAGCTGCTTCAGCTTCAGACGATGAGTAAAATAAGTCTTTTCGCTGATAACTCCTCATCTTCAAGCTCGGACGAAACTAGTGATTTCAGTGAGATTTTAAACACATTGATGGGCCAAGGTGTAAATACGGGGACTGACCCTTTAGATACATCTATACTTAATCAATCGCTAAGCAATCTGCCAAGCGCGTTAGGCGCTTTGAATAAATCATTTACACCGTTGCAGTCCCTCTCACAGCCGACATCTGTAACGCAGTTTGAAGGGCTCATTGGGCAAGCTAGTTTAAAATATGGCGTAGACACCTCTTTGGTTAAGGCGGTCATTCAGCAAGAGTCCTCGTTCAACCATCAAGCAGTTTCAACCGCAGGTGCCAAAGGATTAATGCAGCTAATGGATGGAACTAGCAGCGGTTATGGGGTCACGAATCCATTTGATCCCAAGCAGAATATAGATGCAGGTACACATTTCCTTAGTGGATTGCTGAAGAAATATAATGGGAACGAAGGCGTTGCTCTTGCAGCATACAATGCTGGTCCTGGTCGTGTCGATCGCTTAGGGATAAAGACAGATCAGGATTTGGCCGCTAAGCTTCAGTTCTTGCCGAAAGAGACGCAAGCGTATGTTTCAAAAGTGCTCGATCATCGTTCTAATTTTGCTCAATAAATACGGATCCAATGGGCTGGTTTTCGCATGTGCTATGCGGAGATCGGCCTTTCGCATTGTTGCCTGCTTACTTGAGTTCTCATCGGATATACGTTTTAATAGGAAAAGCATCCCATGAAACAAGAATCATTTTAGTTTAGGGGTATGAAGGGGAATCTGCAAACTATGCTTTATATGGATTACGCGGCAACGTCGCCGCTTTATGAAGAAGTGATAGAAACGATCGCGGAAGTAATGAAATCTCATTACGGAAATCCTTCCTCGATTCATCGCCTTGGTGTAGAAGCTGAGAAGCTTCTGCAAAGCGCGAAGGGAGTTATAGCTTCATCGCTTAAGGTATCGTCAAATGAAATCATTTGTACTTCTGGCGGGACTGAGAGTAATAACTTAGCGATCAAAGGCGTAGCCTACAACTATCAGCAAAGAGGCAAGCATCTGATTACTACGCAAATCGAGCATCCATCCGTTAAGGAAGTATTTGCTGGACTTGAGCAGGAAGGCTTTCGTGTTAGCTATTTGCCTGTCTCTAAGACTGGCAGCGTACAGCTCGAGGATCTTCAAGCAGCCATTTGTGAGGATACAATTCTTGTTAGCATCATGTATGTGAATAATGAGATTGGCACGATCCAACCGATTCAAGAAATTGGTCAGTTCCTCGCGGGTTTTCCGAAAATTATATTTCATGTTGACGCTGTACAAGGCATTGCTAAACTTCCTCTAGAACCGAAGACATGGGGAGTTGATCTCTGCAGTGCTTCTGCGCATAAATTTCGAGGTCCAAAGGGTGCAGGCTTCTTATATCGGAGAGCAGGCGTACAGCTCAAACCATTGCTTGCAGGTGGGGGACAAGAATTTGGTGTTCGTTCAGGTACGGAGAATGTCCCTTTGATCGTGGGCATGGCCAAAGCACTGCGCATCAGTATGGATCATCTTGCATCGAAAATTGCTCACAAGCGGGCGCTCAGGCAACAATTGTTGACCGGTATCTCTGCCATACCTGAGCTAGCAATTTCAGGCTCTGCGGTGGAGGAGGAGATGGCTCCTCATATTGTTCATTTTTCTTTTGCAGGAATGAAAGCAGAGGTCGTCGTGCATGCCCTAGAACAGAAGGGGATCTACATCTCTACGAGATCAGCTTGTACATCTGGTGAATCGGAGCCTAGTGAAGTCATGCTGGCATTGGGTTATCAGCGTGATGTGGCCGCTAGCGGCTTAAGAATAAGCTTTTCTGATGAACAACAAGCAGAAGATATAGCGCTGTTCCTGCGCTCATTACAAGAGGTGGCCAAGGAGCTTGCTCCCATGAGAAATCCATCCGTCATCCATAGGGGGAAGCGAAATTGAAACCGGATTGTTTAATATTGCGTTTTGGCGAAATGATGTTAAAGGGTAAAAATCGCAAACGATTTGAACAGAGTGTTATAATTCAAATTCGTAAAGTTTTAAGTTCTTTTCCTGATGTTAGGTATATTCCGGAGTTTGGACGCGTATATGTGGAGCTAGGGGGTGCCGCTTATGAACAGGCTTCTGCTTCTTTACAGCGTGTATTTGGACTTGCATCCTTCAGTCCAGCGTATCATGCGCCATTGGAACTAGCTGCAATTCAAGAAACAGCGCTGCGGATGATGCAGGCATTACCTAAGCAACCTTCGACTTTTAAGGTGACAGTTCGCAGGGTTAATAAAGCATTTCCGCATGACTCGCAGCAGATGAATTACTTGGTTGGCGGTTATGTGCTTCAAGCGATTCCGGGGCTGCAGGTGGACGTTCGAAAGCCTGAGGTTGAATTGCGTGTAGAAATCCGAGAGGATAAGGTGCTTTTATACGTTGAAGTCATTGAAGGGGCTGGGGGGTTCCCGTCAGGTACAAGTGGCAAAGCGCTGCTCATGTTGTCTGGAGGTATTGATAGTCCTGTTGCAGGTTGGTTAGCCATGCGAAAAGGGTTGACCTTGGAGGCTATCCATTTCCATAGCTATCCATATACGAGTGAGCGGGCGAAGGATAAGGTCATTCAGCTTGCGAATCAGTTGGCAGGCTACACGGACTCCCTAAAGCTTCACATGGTGTCTTTCACAGAGGTTCAAACCTCCATACATCGTGAGTATCAGGATAATTTGCTAGTCACGCTCATTAGGCGGGCTATGTACCGAATTGCTGAACGGATAGCTGAGCGTGAAGGACTTGGAGCCATAGTTACCGGTGAGAGCTTGGGGCAAGTTGCAAGTCAAACCCTGCCAAGTTTAAATGCTATTGGTCGTGTGGTCACTTTACCGCTCCTTCAACCGTTGATGATGATGGACAAGCAAGAAATTATTGGTCTTGCAGAATCAATTGGGACTTTTCCTATTTCGATTTTACCCTATGAGGATTGCTGCTCCTTGTTCCTTCCGCCATCTCCTAGTACGAATCCTAACTTAATCTTGGTTGAGAAGCTGGAAGCTAGCATGGGTTTTCTAAATGAGTTAATTGACAAAGCGGTCTTAGCAACAGAAACTATTGAAATCGTACATGGACAATTGAAACAGGAAACTAACGCCCATTTATTCTAACTCTCGACGCTGCTGTGAACGCACCCTTTCCAATCACTTGCTCTCCATGTTCGCCAGGAGGTCGTGAAGCAATGATTGATGCGTTATTATTATTTCTGCAAATTATGTTAATCAATATCGTTCTGAGCGGCGATAATGCGGTTGTCATTGCATTAGCCAGCAAGAATCTGCCGCTTGAACAGCGCAAGCTTGCGATTTGGTGGGGGGCGTTCGGCGCTATTGCTCTTCGTTTAATACTGACACTTGTAGCCGTGAGTCTGCTTTCAATTCCATTCATTCAAGCGGGCGGTTCTATCTTGCTCTTATGGATTGCGATTAAGCTCCTTACGGACGAAGAGGGGCATTCCAATGTCAAGGAAGCTTCAACGCTTGGCAAAGCGATTTGGACGATTATTGTTGCAGATTTCGTCATGAGTTTGGACAATGTATTAGCGATTGCAGCCAAAGGAAATGGCAATAATACGGTCATTATTTTGGGTATTGGACTAAGTATTCCGATTATTATTTGGGGAAGTACGCTTGTGATGAATTTATTGCAGAAATACCCGATTCTGGTATTTATCGGAGCAGGGATACTTGGATATACAGCAGGGGAAATGTTTGTAAAAGATGAGAAAATGATTGACTGGTTGCTGCATGATTATGAGTTTTTACATATTTGGATCCCCATTATGGCAACCATTGTCGTAATTGCGGCAGGTGGTATCGCCAAAGGGGTACGAATGCTGCAATTCAAGACGCGGAATGAATGAATTCAAAGCACGCTGACCATGGGTCAGTGTGCTGTTTTTTTGTGCGACGCGATGGCCCAGAAGGACCAGCCATAGATTAAGAGGAATAGAATAATTAATGTTGTGGAGTATCTATACATCATCGCGTAACTACCACTCCAGTTAGCGAGGGCGCCTAACGCCATGGCACCTAATCCAATGCCAAGGTCGTTGGCTGAGAAGAAGGTTCCATTGGCAGCGCCTCGGCGCTCAGGGGAAGAACGCTGAATCGTCCACGCTTGAAGAGCGGGTTGTATCGAGCCAAATCCAACGCCGTAGCATAAAGCTGCAATAGCTAGGCTAGTGTTGGAGTGCGCATATGAAAGTAATAATAAGCCTGAAATCGTGAAAGCCGCTCCAGGGAGCAGCACCCACTCCGGTCCTTTGCGGTCGAAGAGAACCCCAGTGAGGGGACGCACGAGTAGAACCATGCTGGCATTGCATAAGAAAAATAAACCTACATTAGGAATGCCTGCTTCTAAGCCGAATAAGGTAATGAAAGTCACAATTCCTCCGTAACAGATTGCACTGCATAGTAACAGGGCAGAGGGGAGGAGCGCGCTCTGTTCCCATAGGCGATCGACAAAGCGAGGGCGTTGACTTGGTTTCACTGGGTGTAGAGGCTTCGGATATGTAATGAAAAGCGAGCTAAACAAAGATAAAATAGCAAGAATAGTTGAGATTAAAAGCACATAAGCAAATCCTATGGATTGCATGACCCACAAACCAGTTAACGGACCGACGGCCATGGCCAAGGTGTTGGATAACCCATAATAGCCCATTCCCTCGCCGCGGCGTTCAGGGGGGATGATATCGGCTATTACGGTTCCGAGCGATGTCGTCGACAATCCCCAGCCGATGCCATGAACGAATCGTGCTGCTAGAATTAACGTAACTGCTGCGATATATGAATAACCGGCAATGGTAAGTGCGCAAATAGTTAAACCAACTAAGAGAACATGTTTTCTACCTAAAAGGTCTAATGCTCTGCCGGCGAATGGTCTTGTCAGGAGTGAGGAAATAGTGAAAATCCCAATGACAAGTCCGACTTGGACATTGTCTCCACCTAATTGAGAAAGATGAGTAGGTATCGTAGGGATCAGCATTTGAAAACTAAAAAAAAGCAGTAAATTTGCGAGTGATGTGATCAGAAAAGCTTTGGTCCAAAGTGGTTTCTGTTTTACCTTATCGCTAGTTAGAGTTTGTTCCATGATACCTCCTCAGTTGAACATCAGACGACCGATCGCCAAGGCAAATGGGGCCTGTGCGAGCTATAGTATACCCAGTCATTTGGAATTGAACGCAAATTGGGGCAATCATAAACACCTAGCAATTTTATGCCATGTGAGCTAAAATATTTGTTGAAGGGTGTCGATTTATAGTCGATTTACCCTATTCAACCTATGCCCATTTGAGGAGGGATTCGTATCGCTAGAAATAGCTACTCCATTGGTATTGTATTTATTGGCTTAGCTGTCTTATTGTTGCTAGGCAAATTAGGAGTCTTCCAGATGCTTTTTTCCTTTTTTTGGCCACTTGTCTTACTCGTGCCTGGACTGCTCTTTCATTTGTTGTATTTTAACCGCCGTTTACCAGCGGGCGTTCTCGTTCCTGGCGGCATTTTAACCGTATATGCCCTTATGTTTTTCTTTTGCAACTTATTTGGTTGGGGTTCTATGGCTTATATTTGGCCAGGTTTCATACTAGGTCCTGCAATTGGTTTATATGAACTCCACTTGTTTGAACGGGGGAGTGATCGCGGTATTTGGATCGCAGCTATGGTGTTAGGCATCATTTCGGCAGCGCTGTTTGCTTTGACTTTACTAGTCAAACTAGGGATTTATGTAATCGCTTTGATCCTTGTTGTTGTTGGACTTTCCATGATTTTCCGAAAGCGAAGATTGTGGTGAACTTGCTTCTTTCCAGTTAAAAGTTTTGTTAAGTGTGCCTTTTGTCTTGCATAATGTCGAGAAACTGCGTATACTAAGGGTAAATGTCAAGCGTCGGCGCTTATGTCCGACGCTTGTTTTATGAACAGAGACGAAAATTATAGGGTAGAGAGGGTTTGACATTCATGCATGCAAGAGACAAGATTCGCAACATTGCCATTATCGCACACGTTGACCACGGTAAAACAACACTCGTAGATAAATTGCTTCAACAATCCGGAACATTCCGCGATAACGAAGCTATTCAAGAAAGAGCGATGGACTCCAATGATCTAGAGAGAGAGCGCGGTATTACCATCCTTGCCAAAAATACGGCGATTAACTATAAAGATTACTTGATTAACATTGTAGATACACCAGGGCATGCTGACTTCGGCGGAGAAGTTGAACGTATCATGAAAATGGTAGACGGCGTATTGTTGGTTGTTGATGCTTTCGAAGGTACAATGCCACAAACGAAATTCGTTCTACGTAAAGCGCTTGAGAGCAACCTATCCCCAGTTGTTGTTGTAAACAAAATTGACCGTCCGAACGCTCGTCCACAAGAAGTTGTTGATGAAGTTCTAGACTTGTTCATTGAACTTGGTGCTACTGACGAGCAACTTGATTTCCACGTTGTATATGCTTCCGCATTGCAAGGGACTTCAAGTCTAGATCCAGAGAAACAAGATGATAACATGGAAGCTATCTATGAAACAGTCGTACAACACATTCCAGCTCCAACGGAAGATGTTGAGCAACCTCTTCAATTCCTAGTTACATTGATGGATTACAATGAGTACTTGGGTCGTATCGGTGTAGGCCGTGTGAACCGCGGTAAAATCCGTCAAGGTCAAACTGTTACGGTTATGACTCGTGAAGGCGGACAAAAACAAGCTAGAATCGAGAAGCTTTTTGGATTCAGTGGTTTGAAGCGTATTGAGATTGAAGAAGCAGCTGCAGGGGACATCATTGCCATTGCAGGTATCAAAGATATTAACATTGGTGAAACGGTAGCAGATCCTGCGAACCCAGAAGCATTGCCAGTCTTGAAAATCGATGAGCCAACGCTTCAAATGACATTTATCGTAAACAACTCGCCATTCGCGGGTCGTGAAGGTAAATGGGTTACTTCCCGTAAAATCCGTGAGCGTCTTTATAAAGAACTTGAAACAGACGTTTCCCTTCGTGTTGAAGATACGGATAGCCCTGACGCTTTCGTAGTATCGGGCCGCGGTGAGCTTCACTTAGGTATTTTGATTGAAAACATGCGTCGTGAAGGCTTTGAATTACAAGTTTCCAAACCAGAAGTTATCATTCGTCAAATCGACGGACAAAAAATGGAACCGATTGAGCATTTGATCATCGACGTTCCAGAAGACAGCATGGGTTCCGTTATGGAGAGCTTAGGTTCTCGTAAAGCCGAAATGGTCAACATGATCAACAACGGCAGCGGTAACGTTCGTCTAGAGTTCAAGATCCCAGCACGCGGTTTGATCGGTTACAGAACGAACTTCCTAACGCTTACTCGCGGCTACGGAATTATGAACCATGCTTTTGACAGCTATGGTCCATACCAAGGAGCAGGCGTTGGCGGACGTCACGAAGGCGTACTCGTTTCCAGTGAATCCGGCGTATCTACATTATATGGAATTCTTTCTGTCGAAGATCGCGGTATCTTGTTCGTTCATCCGCAAACAGAAGTTTACGAAGGTATGGTTGTTGGTGAGCATACACGTGACAATGATATCATCGTTAACATTTGTAAAGAAAAAGCGGTTAACAACATTCGTTCCGCAAATAAAGAAGAAACAGTAAAAATGAAAACACCTCGCTCGTACTCTTTGGAGCAAGCTCTTGAGTACTTGAATGATGATGAGTATTGTGAAATTACACCTAAATCGGTTCGTATCCGTAAAAAGATTCTGAACAAGAGCGAGCGCGAGCGTGCTGAGAAGCACCGCAAAACAGCGGAAGCTAACGTTTAATTCACAAAGTATTCGAATAAAGGGAAATGTGGGCTTTCTAGCCGCATTTCCCTTTATTTTATTGTCGTTTTAAGGGATAATGAGGAATGACTTACATTGGATGACTTAACCTATTAATGAAATGGAGTGTATGTTCGTTGACTGCCCTGAATGAATGGTTTGCCAATCACCTCTTGATTACGTATCTATTAATCTTTGTTTTTATGTCCTATGTGTACAATAAAGTGTTTCGTACCCGCAAGCTGCCAGTGCTTAAAGCAGCTCTAATCTATGTGTTGTTAGCAATCGGTTCCGTGATGCTCCTCGTATTCCAAATCGTAGGCTTGCCCATTGTACTTTGCTTGGCTGTAGCGATTTCTTTGATGTTCATGGTTAGAATCCGCTATTTTATTGAAAAAAGAACCGGCAAAAGGCCGACATAACAAGTAAGGAGTCCATGCCTTATGACGCGATATTGGTTAACACCTATTCTCAGTTATTCGCCGCTCGTGTTGGGGGCTGAGCGTATGAGCTGCCTGCCTGACGCAGAATTCGAATCGTTCCGCCAGCTAGCAGGCCAGCAACATCCTCGCTTACTCCAGATGTTTAAAGCGAGCCTCCTGCTCAGTGATGATGAAGAGATGTGTGGATCAGACCTCGTAGAATTAGATTTAACGCATGAAGGTAACCTTGTATTTAATGGTGAGCCATTCTATCTATCGCACTGCGCAGAAGCCTTTCTGGACCGTTTGTTGACTAAGCGAGAGGCGAAAGGTTTGCTAATCGCAATGGATGAACATCGGGAAACTAGCTATAGGATGCATAGCATTTGGATCAAACAATGGATGGATTGGTTAGATGCTGGATATGATGTTGTTCTACTAAGAGAGGATGGACGATGAAATGAAGCTAGGGGATGCTTTTTTCAATTGGTTGCAAATGCATATTGTGTCCCAGGCTCGTCCTGAGGATGAAGCGGCGAAGGAAACGCTGGATTTTTTTGCACTTATAATAGTTGAAGATCACGGAGTTAGTAATCTAGAAGTGCTGCCGATCGAAGATCCGATGAAAATATGGATTGGCTATGACCATGAAGGGGAGTATCACAAGCATTGTTTCGATCGCGAGAGTGCGGAGAAGCTGTTGGATGATATCAACTCGAATCCCATTTACAATAATCAATAGTGCTGTAACGCTGGGAACGTGGACATAACTTTAACAAATCAACGTACACTTAAATATATCTGGGCAAATAAGGAGTGCCCGTTGATTTGAAAATAGATACATAATGGTGGAACGCTTGGCACTCACTATGCTATACTGTAAGTGTAAGGAGCGTTTTCAACCACCTAGTAGGAGGCGCAAACGATATGGCTGAACTTCTAACAGCTGCACCGATGCAATGGACAGATAGCGCCCACATGATGAATACAGCCGAATATGCGAAAGCTTGTGAGAGCCGAGATGCCCAATTTTCACTCGGCCGAGTTTTTGATGCGATAAAAAAAGCCTAGATCTGCGTCTGCAGTCAGGCTTTTTGTCATCTTCAGCAATTTATCGGGCTGGAACCTGAGGGCTGTCCCCACTAGGACCTGCGTTATCGATATCTGGATCATTGCGGATATCACGTGGCAGTTGTGGCATCACACGACCAACGATATCAGCCATTTGTTCTGCAAAGCCTTGTATAGGTCTTCCTGCTTGAATGTTATCCCGGATGTTGCGTAAGCGTTGATCTAAATCCATATCAGCTGTAACGATGGCATTCACGCCATAAGGATCCTTCTTGAGTGCTTCGGCCACCGAATATTTAACGGTTCCGACTCTCGCTCGATCAAGCTCCTTCTTAATATTAATGCCGACGACAGCTGTATTGCCGAAGACGACGCAATGTGCGCTTTCAACCTGAGGGATACCCAATGCTAGGTTTTCCAAATGCGCTGCAACCGCCTTAGAATCTTTGATTTCTAGCTTTTGCGGAGCAATTTGTTGAACTTTTACTTGCTTTTGATTCGTATCTTGAGAGGGGGCACCACTTTTCGGCGCTTGACTGCAGCCTACCGCGAGGATCAATATCAGTCCGCATACGTATATTAGTCTCACCAGAATCGTTCCCTTCTTTCCTTGAATCTCGCGTTTAGTTTGTCCTGTACAGTTAGGTTGTATGTATGAATATAACCAATGATCTAACGCCAAATCTGGGAGGGGACACACCAATGAAAAAAATTTACGTGTTAGATACCAATGTACTGCTTCAGGACCCCAATGCTTTATTCGCATTTGAAGATAATGAAGTGGTCATACCCGCCGTGGTGTTGGAAGAAATCGATTCTAAGAAACGAAATGCGGATGAAATCGGTCGCAATGCCAGACATGTCTCGAGATTGCTAGACGGATTAAGAGCCAAAGGCAATTTATCTGACGGCATTACACTTGGACATGGCGGCAGCATTAAAGTGGAGCTTAACCATCGCAGCTTTGCGAAGCTGCAAGATACGTTTGCTGAATTAACGAACGACAATCGTATTCTAGCGGTTGCATTGAATTACCATTTGGAAGAACAAGAAAATGATGTGACTAGACCTGTTGTTATTGTTAGCAAAGATACGTTGGTCCGAATTAAGGCGGATGTACTAGGAATCCCAGCACAGGATTACTTAACAGATCGGATTGTGGCTCAAACCGATATGTATACGGGGTATATCACGCTTTTTGTTCACCCTTCGATCATTGATGAGTTTTATTCATATCGCTTCTTGACCGTGACTTCACTTAATTTGAGCTATATGCTGCATCCGCACGAATTCGTAATCCTGCGCGATGAGCTGGGCTCTTCCAAGTCCGCACTGCTCAAAGTTACACCGGATGCCAAAAAACTTGAGCCGCTTTACATGAGTAATGATCCCATCTGGGGAATTGCCGCGCGCAATGCGCAGCAGCGAATGGCTCTTGAGCTTTTGCTCAATGACGATATCCCGCTCGTCACCCTAACTGGGAAAGCGGGTACAGGTAAAACGCTGCTTACGTTAGCTGCGGGGCTCATGAAAATTGAGGATGATCGCAAATATAAGAAACTGTTAATTGCTCGTCCGGTCGTCCCGATGGGCAAGGATATTGGTTACCTGCCTGGTGAAAAAGATGAAAAGCTGCGCCCTTGGATGCAGCCGATCTATGATAATTTGGAATACTTGTTCGATACTAAAAAACCAGGCGATATTGAAAAAATACTTGCCGGTCTCGGCAGTATTCAAGTGGAGGCGTTAACGTATATTCGTGGACGTTCCATACCTGGTCAATTTATTATTATCGATGAAGCGCAGAACCTTTCTAAACACGAAGTGAAAACGATTGTATCTCGTGTTGGGGAAGGCAGTAAAATCGTTCTCCTCGGTGATCCGGATCAAATTGACCATCCGTACCTAGATGCATCCAGTAATGGGCTTACGTATGTGGTAGAACGCTTTAAACAGGAAGGTATAAGCGGACATATCACGCTGGAGCGCGGCGAACGCTCGCATCTGGCTCAATTGGCAGCAGATTTGCTCTAAATAGAGAAAAGCCCACATCAGCCGATGTGGGCTTTTTGCTGCGTTATCGAAGGATTTCGATGCCGCAGCGATAAGCTTTGGCAATTCCGTGCATGAGTTCTTCGAGCTGTCGATCAACAACGTACACGTCGTGGCCGCCATCTTTGTACTGGGCGATGAGATGCTCTTCAACCTGAAGGGCAGCTTGATCAACTTCGACAGAGGGACTATTCGCAGTAAAACGGAAAGGGATCACGATTTTATCGTATAAATAGTTATGTTCTGCACGACTAGTGAACCCGTAGTCACTGAACAAATCCGTCAACTCTGCATCTTCAACTAACAAACGAAGCTCCATTAGTGTGGTTTCAATATTAAAATGGGCCATGACTTCAAGTGCAGCGCGTTGTTGCTCTTCATTGCTAACAATCAGCATTTCTTTATCGCGATCGAATAACTCGACTTTGCCGGCAAGCGCTTTGACGATTTGGGCATAGAAGCCAGGTATTTTTCCGTCGGGCAGATCCATCATAAGACCAATTTTAGATTCCATTTTTGTTGTTCCTCACTTTTCCATGCATGATCCCTACTAGTTTACAGAGATAATTTGAGTTTCACAACTGCCACGCCTTTTTTGGTTTCGACACTGATCACATCGAGGTAGCTCACTACTTTTTTCGGTACAAAACCTAGTGAAAATTCCTTCGTAAAGTCTGCAATGGTCGTATCAGGCAACTTGAAGTTGTTAAATTCAAGATTATCAACAACAAATCGTATTTCATTCAAATTTTCAGCGTTGGTAAGAAGGACGAAATTTCCTTGTATGGCTATCTGCAATTCGCCCTTTTTGCCTGTGGCGACCATAGATCCATCTTTGAATTCAAAATTCAACGTTTTCAGAAGCTCACTCTTGGAGTGAAGATAGATATTAAAATCTGCATCTGTGAGATTGATGACTGGTGTTGTTGATGTCATGCTAATATACTTGCTGTCTTGCATCAAGAATTGGGGTAACTCGCGGAAAGCCATGGATAAATTGTCTAAGTAATCTCTGGCCAAAGGTAAGCCTTCTTGCTTCCACTGATCATTCAAACTTTTGATTTGGGATGCAATAACCTGAGCTTGTGCACTGACAGCAAGCTGTTTGTCCAGTTCTTCTTGAAGCTTAACGAGTCTCTCGCGCTGTTGTAGGAATTTATCTTTGGTAACTTGCAGCTCAGTTCGTGAATTCGCGAGTTCCGTTTGTAACTTGGTGAGTTTCTGAAAGGAATCCGTAAACTTCGCTAGTGAGCGATGGTCATTCGTGATAATCATCTGTAAATACTCGAACATACGCAAGACATCGGTAAAGGAATTTGCCGCGAAGAGAAGCATCCAGATCGAATCTCGGTCTCCTGTATAGTACGCGCGAAGCACTTTGCCAGCATGCTTGCGAGTTGCTTCCACATTACCGTTTTGCTTAACGATATCTTGTTCATTCTGTTTGATCTGCTCACCTATTTTGGCATCCTGCTCGTTAAGACGAGCAACCTCTTTATCGATTTCGAAAATAGTGAGCCCTTTCTGCAGCAATTCCTTAGCTTCATCTTGAGATGATTTGATTTCTTCAGCCAAGGCGCCTCCAGTAGGCAAAGTGAGTTGCAATAGCAAAACAATGGACAACAGCAAGGCTGTGAGTTTTTTAGAATTCATTGATGGTATTCTCCCCCTATGAATAGATTATCATATTTCTATTAAATGAAGCACAAAAAAATACTTACCTTTGGGGAAAGGTAAGTATTTAACCTTGTTCCTATTTTTTTGCTGCCGGTGTTAAAAGCTTGAGAATATCATCAAAACTCTTGACTTTAGCAGGAATTTCTTTTGTTAGAGGCGCACCTTGATTAATGGCATCAGTAGTTTGATGAAGTGTAATGTGATTGTCGAGGACTTTGCCATCTAGTGTCACTGAGAACGTGATATCCAGCGTCTGATCACGAATAAAGCCTTGATCATCTATTGCGATCTTCATACTGCTTGGTGCTTTAAGCGCTATAGAAGCCATGCCATTTTTCTTGAGTGCTTCTGCTTTGTCGGCTGTTAACAAGCCATTTGTTTGTAAAGTGCCAATGAACTCTGGCAACTTGGCTTGGAATTGCGTGTTGATTTCTTTTGCATTTTTTGTAGTCAGATCAACTTGAATCGATTTAGCTGTAGAACCGTCAGTTAGTTTAATAGGGTCTTTGGCCTGCTTAAACCACTTCGCATCGATTCCTTCGAAAATCAATTTCGTAAGCGCGGTAGAAACTTGTGGTGTATTTTTCAATGTGTCAGCTTTAAGGGGACTAGCCGTTGTGCTGCTCATTTTTTGTAAATCTATCGCATAGAACTCATCCCCTGTCTTATTTAAGGCTGGCATATTAAAATACAATTTGCTATCTTTAATGAGAATTGGTATGTCGATGGGGGATGTAGATCCCTTCGGTGTCACGCGTAAGTCGGATTGATATTGGAGGGGGTCAACTTGGCTAATGCCCTTCCACGTAATTGTGCTTTCTCTGATCAAAGCTAACAACCCGTTGGTAAGAGGGTTAGCTGATTTCATCAAACCATCACTGATCGCGAGAGTCGTGCTACCATCGAAAGTATAAGATTTTAATTCCGATTGTTTGTTTACGGATTGCTGAAATGCTTCTTTAACTTGTGTGTTGTCTGTACATGCGGTCAACGAGACTAGGCCAATTGCCGTTATCGCTGTTAGGGTAATCCACTTCTTTGTCATGCTGGGCTGTCTCTCCTTCCATAATCCTTTTTCATTATAAGGGTTTCCTATTCATTTGTCTGTAAGTAAAGAAATGGGGGTTTTATAATCGTGAATCAACTAGAGCCTACTAGCGTTGTCGCGGTACTGAAGGAACGTATTTGTTCGACTGTAGATCAAAGAATCTCCTTTCGAGACTATATGGAGATATGCTTATACCAGGAAACAGTTGGTTATTACCGGAAGGACCAAATAAAGATAGGGAAACAAGGAGATTTCTATACTAGCTCTTCCATAGGGACCGTAATGGGCGAAATGGTGGCCTCTTTCATATATAACCATCTGCAAACTCAAACCAATCAGCCTACTCAATTTGAAATCGTTGAATGGGGGGGAGGCAATGGGCGAATGGCAGGCCAATTACTTGATGAAATGAAGCGGGCTGCCCCCGATGTCTATGAATGTATGACGTATACGCTTATTGAATCGAGTGCCTATCATCGCCAATTGCAACTAGAAAGGCTTGTTGAGCACGTGGAGCGAATACGTTTCTTGGATGAAACAGCATGGTTGAGTGAGCCTCCGCGCGATCATGTGTATGTGTTGGCCAATGAATTGCTGGATGCATTCCCGGTTCATCGCCTGCAGTACAAAGAAGGTGTCTTTCATGAATCTTATGTGATATGGCAGGAACAAGAGCCACATTTACAAGAGAAATGGTTACCTCTTCGACCTGGACGCATATTAGACTATCTAAATACATTAGAAGTTCAATGGCAAGAAGGACAGATGAGTGAATGGAATCTAGAGGCAGTAGATTGGTATGTCCGACTTTCGGAACGGATTCGAAGCGGTTGCGTTATTGCAATTGACTATGGCGATGTAGAGGAGGAATTGTACGCCTCTCATCGGCATCAGGGGACATTAATGTGCTATCGGAAGCACGAAGCGCACGACAATCCTTTTATTGATCCAGGTGATCAGGACATTACGGCACACGTTAATTTCAGCATGTGTCAGGAGGCTGCGATTTCCGCGGGATTTGAGCCGTATGTGTTTCAGACACAGCGTCAGTTTTTAGTCGAGCAGGGCATATTGGAAAAGTTGCAAAATCATTTTGATCCAAATCCATTTAGTGATGTGTCCAAAAGAAATCGTTCAATCCGACAATTACTGTTGAGTGACGGGATGAGTGAATTGTTTAAAGTGTTTATTGCCATTAAAAAAGGTGAACCGGCATAATTGCCGATTCACCTTTTTGTTTGTTATCTGCGTTAGACGGACATTTTGAAAAATGACCAATACGTAAATCCGCTGAAGGAGATAATCATGTATCCCCAGAACAGCAATATGTAAGTACGTTCTGACAAGCGCATATAGCCTAGAATAACGAATACGGCAGTTTGAAAAAAGAAAATCAGAGACATAGGTATCATATCGCCAGCTAAGCTCATTAGTGCGATAACAAGTGTCCAAAAACCTAGAACCCGAAACATGCGATCCATTCTCGTTACATCCCCCTCTCGTACCACGTTGCACAATAACTACAACACATTATACCGTTTGATCTTATTGGTGTAAACCGTCAAACGGTGACGAAATTGAAAACATTTCATCATATAGACGTAGTATGTCTTTTTATACGAATCCCATGTATGAGGGTCAAAAAATTTGGCAATACCATTTAGTATCAAATAGATTCTATGAACTCTAGTACGGGCATAGAAATAGTAATAATGGCAACGAATCAATTGATACCTGTCTGACTAATTGATTCTTCTTTATGATGTATCCGCGGGTAGGAGAGAATTTGATCAGTAATCAAAGCTCCCGAAAAGGAGAGACTTTGCTCTCGGACCAAAGATCCCTATAATTTGTTAGGAGGTTTGGCCTTATGTCGGCAATTAGACAAGATGCTTGGAGCGATGAAGACGACTTAATTTTAGCGGAGTTGACATTGCGTCATATCCGAGAAGGAAGTACACAATTATCTGCGTTTGAGGAAGTTGGCGAGCGCATTGGACGAACAGCGGCCGCATGTGGGTTTCGCTGGAACAGCTTTGTTCGGAAGAAATATGAAGCAGCCATTCAAATTGCGAAAGCACAGCGTCAGAAACGGACACAGCTGAAAAAGCATGCACCTGTTTCAATTTCGGGATCTTCATCCATTGGTTTACTTGATAGTCCAGATGTATCTTCGGGCAAGAATGAAGTGTTTACTGAAGAGACGCTGTCTATCGATGCAGTCATTCGTTTCTTACGGCAATGGCGCAGTACCTATCAGGATATGAATCGTCATATTAAAACGTTGGAAAAAGAACTGCAGGACAAAGAGGACGAACTCGATAGACTTGGCAGAGAAAATAATAAGCTGAATAAACAAGTAAATGAAGTTGAAACCGATTATCGCGTCGTGAATGATGATTATAAAGCGCTTATTCAAATCATGGACCGTGCCAGGAAAATGGCCTTTCTCGTAGAGGAAGAGGAAGAAGAGAAGCCGCGCTTCAAAATGGATGCAAATGGTAATTTGGAAAGAGTCGATTAATTATTAAATCGCTTAGAATGAAAAGCTGCAAATCAAGGTGAGCCTTGGTTTGCGGCTTTTTTGCTGTATAATAGTGGGTACATAAATAAAGGTGGTTATTGCATGCATATTATGATCATCGGTGCTGGCTCTCTTGGACTTCTTTTTGCCGCTAAGCTTGCCCCTATTTGTTCGCATTTAACAGTAGTAACAAGGTCTGAAGATCAAGCTATTAAATTGGCGGAGACTGGTATCCAAATCATTGGGATGGAGCCACTAGAAGCGAAGGCGGAGAGGCCGATCGTATTCCATAGCTATTCCGAAGAGACGGGTGAAGCTAGTGTTCCACTTGCGCAACAAGTCGATTATATCTTCCTGATGGTGAAGCAGACGGCGATATCATCAGAGCTTATCAACTATATTCAAAGCCAAATGACACGTCACACTTACCTAATATGTTTTCAAAATGGCATGGGTCATGAAGTGAAATTAGGCCAAGCCATCGGATGGAATAAGCTTTTATTTGCGGTAACAACTGAAGGGGCTAAGCGAACTAGTCCTACATCTGTCAATCATACGGGGCATGGTATCACATATTTAGGGGCGTTAGAACCGAATAATCTTCCTGCCCCAGATAATCAACATATTTTCATTGTGCAGATGTTGGAGTTAGCAGGATTTCGTGCGGAATTGTCGAAAAATATGGGAGTCAGAATCTGGAGTAAATTAGTTGTGAATGTGGTCATTAACCCACTCACCGCCATTTTACGTGTACAAAATGGTGAATTACTCCGTTCGACATGGACTCTGTCTCTTATGCAAGATCTTTACCAAGAAGCGCTTCATGTGGCTGCTGCCAAAGGAGTTGAACTTCCGGTTGAGCTATGGGATACCATTATGGCTGTATGTGAGTCGACCAAAACGAATCATTCCTCGATGTTGCAAGATATCGAGGCATCACGCCATACGGAAGTCGACTATTTAAATGGCAGTTTAGTGAAGATGGGCAATGAAATGGGCATTGAGCTACCTGCGAATAGCATGGTGTATAGAATGATTAAAGCGATAGAAAATTAAGAGGTGAAACTTTTTGCTGAATAGTTTCGTTAGTCTATTATCTACCTTATATGCCATGTTGGCAGTAGCACCATTTATTACGTTTGTTCTAGTGTGGTTCCTTATCTTTCTATTTCTGAAGGATAAGAAAATGACCACACGTTTTACTATGGATATCACAACTTTGTTTCTACTAGGATCTGTATCCTTGATGTGGAACAAACTTTTTCATACCCAATTTGGCTTCTGGTTAATAGTTCTGATCTTATTAATTGCTTTTGGTATTATTGGGGGTTATCAAAATCATTTGAAAGGGGAAACTAATTTAATCAAAGTGGGCAGGCTTGTTTGGCGACTTAGCTTTGTAGGCTTGTCGGCCTTATATATTCTGTTGTTTTTCGTTCATATAGGTAAAAACTACCTTTTTACAACATAGTTTTTCCATGTGGTTACCTGATTTTGGATATTATGGGCAATAATTAAGTAGATGTTTGTAATATTTATTTGAGATTTGTAGAAAATAACAAACAAAATCGTCTAGATTTTATTAACCGTTGGTTGTATAATTAAAAACCGTGAGAGTAAATTTTTTTACCAGTTATTTAGTCATAGGTAAATTAATTGTGGACAAACTCATCGTTTATGTTATAATTCCTTGCGTAGACTCTAGTAAATTTTTTTACCAGAGGTTCGAGTGAAGTTATATAACATTAAAGAAGCGGTTTCATTGATCTCCGGGTTAAAGGTGTAAGGTTTATGTTAATAAAACTAACAAAACACCTAGCCATAGATGTCTAGACATACATATTTTAAAGGAGGAGTTTATATGAAAGCGACAAAGTGGGTTACTACAGCAGTAGCATTAACGCTTATGGGTAGCGTAGCAGTGGGTTGTGGCAAAAGTGAGGAAACACCAGCAGTATCACCAACAGATGGTACTAAAGGTACTTCAGCTCCAGCGTCCAACAAGCCTCAAGAAATTAAAATCAATTTCTCTGCTGAGCCTCCTATTATGGACAGCTCCAAAGCAACTGCAAATGCTGCTTTTACTTTTATTAGCGCATTTAATGAAGGTCTATATCGTACAGATAAAGACGGCAAAGCAGTAGCTGGTCTTGCAAAAGATATGCCTAAAATCTCTCCTGATGGTCTAACGTACACGATCGATATTCGCGACAACGCGAACTGGTCTGACGGACAACCTGTAAAAGCACAAGATTTCATTTATTCCTTCAAACGTACATTGGATCCTGCTACAAAAGGGCAATATAGTTTCGTAGTAGCTTGGATTAAAGGTGGAGAAGCTGTTACTAAAGCGAAAACTCCTGAAGAAGTTAAAAAAGCACAAGATGCACTTGGCGTTAAAGCAATCAGCGACAAGCAAATTGAAATCAAACTTGAAAAACCGGTTGCATTCTTTACACAAATGCTTGCATTCGGAACTTTCTTGCCACAACGTGAAGATTTCGTAACGAAAGCTGGCGACAAATACGGCGCTGAAGCTGACAAAGTTATCGGTGCAGGTCCATTCATCTTGAGCAAATGGGATCATGGCCAAACACTTGAGCTTGTTAAAAATGAAAAATATTGGGATGCTGCAAATGTGAAGTTAACAAAAGCAACAGTCAATATCGTTAAAGACACAAATACAGGCCTTAACCTATATGAAACTGATGCGGCTGATTTGACTGAAATCAATCGTGATCAACTGACTTTGTACAAAGGTAAACCGGACAACCTGCCTAAACCAGAGTTGACGAACTCCTACTTGATGTACCAAGTGAAGAAACAACCAGCGCTTGCGAACAAAAAAATTCGTCAAGCACTTGGTATGGCAATCGATCGTCAAGCTTATGTAGATACAGTTCTTGCTAATGGTTCCGTTGCTTCCACTGGTCTAGTGCCAGGTGGTACTTCTGACGGTGCTGGTGGTGAATTCCGTAAAACAGCTGGCGAAACGCAACCGAAGTTCGATGCTGCTAAAGCAAAAACTTTGCTTGCAGAAGGTTTGAAAGAGCTTGGTCTAACTGCACTTCCAAAAATGAAAGTGAACGCGGATGATACAGAAACTGCGAAAAAATCACTTGAGTTTATCCTTGCACAATGGAAACAAAACCTTGGTTACGTAGCTGAAGCGAACCCAGTTCCTCATGCATTGCGTATCGAGCTTTCCTCCAAAAAAGATTTCGATATCGTTCTTTCCCTATGGGGCGCAGATTACAACGATCCAATGACGTTCTTGGATATGTGGGTAACTGGCGGCGAGTTTGATGAAGGTGACTACAGCAATCCAGAGTACGATAAACTTGTGAAGTCCGCTCAAACAGAAACAGATACGACGAAACGTGCTAAAGCTTTGGTTGAAGCTGAGAAAATCCTTATGGATGATCAAGGTGTAGCTCCATTGTACTTCCGTACTCGTGCGTACCTGAAAAAATCAACAATTAATGGTTTGATTCTTCCGTCGTTTGGTCAAGAGTGGGAATTGAAATGGGCTTCAGTTAAGTAATCTTTAAAAAAGTAGTTTAGAGCAGAAGGGGCCGTTCGCACCTCGTGGGAGCGGCCTCTTCTAACTTTCTTGTCTTATATTTTAATAAAGGAGGAGCAATATGATTAAGTTCATTCTTCGCCGTTTCCTATATGCGCTTATTACGTTATGGCTAATCGCAACATTTACTTTCGTTCTGATGAAAAACTTGCCAGGTAATCCACTAGGAGAAGGCGCTGAGAAGATTCCGAAAGCTACGAGAGATATGTTGATGAAGCAATACGGTTTAGATAAGCCATTGTGGGAACAATACTTGACATTCATGAACAATATCATCCATGGCGATCTAGGAGCTTCCTTTCAATTCCCTGCTCACAAAGTTACAGATATTATCAAACAAGCTTTCCCATCATCCTTAGAACTTGGATTGATTTCAATTGTAATCGCAATTGTAGTTGGTTTAACTTTAGGAATTATTGCAGCCTTGAAACATAATAAAGTTGGCGATTACACAGCTATGTTCATTGCGATCCTAGGTGTTTCCATTCCATCTTTCGTACTTGGGCCAATGCTTTCCTATTATGTAGGTGTGAAGTGGGGAATTTTGCCTGCTGGTTTATGGAAAGGTCCTGAATACAAGGTATTACCAGCTATTGCTTTGTCCTTCGGTACCATTGCGATTCTTGCTCGGTTGATGCGTACTTCCATGTTAGATGTATTGAATCAAGATTATATTAAAACAGCGAAATCAAAAGGTTTGTCAACTTTGACAGTTGTAGTTAAGCATACAATTCGTAATGCGATATTGCCGGTTATCACGATCATCGGCCCAATATTTGTAAACGTCATCACAGGTACGTTAGTTGTTGAACAAATTTTTAGTGTACCAGGTTTGGGTAAACATTTTGTATCGTCTGTATATTCGAATGACTATACGATGATTTCTGGATTGACTATATTTTACTCAGCAATTTTGATTGTCGTTATCTTTATTACTGACGTTGTATATGGCTTAGTAGACCCTAGAATTCGTCTTGGGAAAGGCGGGAAATAAATTCATGCAAACTCCAAATGAATCAACAGATACTAACTACAAGTTTGCTCCCGTTTCAAATAAATCTCTAACTGGTGAAGTCATTGTACGACCTTCACTTAATTATTGGCAGGACGCATGGAGACGACTTAAGAAAAATAGACTGGCTATGGCTGGCTTAATTATATTGGTAGCTTTAATCGTACTTTCGATTATCGTTCCATTTGTTTCAAGCTACGATTATCAGACGCAAAACTTAAAACTTAAAAATGCGGTACCAAGCAGTTCGCACTTCTTTGGAACGGATGACTTTGGTCGAGATGTTTGGACCCGTGTTTGGTGGGGTACTCGTATCTCCCTATTTATTGGTATTACAGCAGCATTAATTGATTTAGTAGTTGGTGTTATTTACGGTGGGATTTCTGCGTATTATGGTGGAAAAGTTGATGAAGTGATGCAACGTTCCATTGAAATCGTCTACGCAATTCCTTTCTTGTTGATTGCCATCCTATTAATCATGGTTATTGGCTCGGGGGTATCTTCCATTATCATCGCCTACAGTATTACGGGGTGGGTGCCTATGGCACGGCTTGTTCGTGGACAAATGCTTACGCTCAAAGAACAGGAGTTCGTATTAGCTTCGCGTACATTGGGAGCTTCTCCCATGAGAATAATTATGCGTAGTTTGATCCCGAATGCACTTGGTATAATCATTGTACAGATCACATTCGTTGTGCCATCTGCGATCTTTACGGAAGCATTCTTGAGCTTTATCGGTCTTGGTGTAAAGCCACCGCTGGCGTCGCTAGGTAACTTGCTGTCAGACGGTGCTAACTATATTCGGTTATATCCGCATCGCCTTATTTTCCCGACGATTGTGTTCAGTTTAATCTTATTGAGCTTCAATCTACTCGGCGATGGGCTTCGTGATGCGCTAGATCCAAAAATGCGCAAGTAAGAAGGGGTGAATAATGATGAGCACCAAAGACAATTTACTAGAAGTGAAAGATTTGAGAGTTTCATTCCAGACTTATGCGGGTGAAGTTCAAGCTGTTCGCGGCGTATCTTTTTCTTTGAAAAAAGGTGAAGTGTTGGCGATTGTAGGTGAATCCGGCTGCGGTAAATCCGTAACGGCACAAACGCTCATGCGTTTAATTCCTACTCCGCCTAGTTATATAAAAAGCGGCTCTATCATGTTTGATGGGAAAGTGGATATTACCAAGCTTTCCAACAGACAAATGGAGAAAATTCGTGGCTCGGAAATGGGCATGATTTTCCAAGATCCAATGACTTCATTGAATCCAACGATGAAAATTGGTGATCAGATCACGGAAGGTTTGATCAAACACGAGGGTTTAAGTAAAAGTGCTGCAAGAGAACGAGCTATTGAAATTCTTAAGTTAGTTGGGATTAACTCGCCTGAGGGTCGTATTCATCAATATCCACACGAACTTTCCGGTGGTATGCGTCAACGTGTCATGATCGCGATTGCGCTCGCATGTTCTCCTAAGCTTCTAATTGCGGATGAGCCGACAACAGCACTAGACGTTACCATTCAGGCTCAAATTATTGATTTGATGAAGAAGATCTCCGTTGAAACGGACTCATCCATTATCTTGATTACACATGATCTTGGTGTTGTTGCTGACATGGCAGGGCGTGTTGTAGTTATGTACGCAGGTAAAATTATTGAGCAGGGCACCGTAGATGAAATATTCTATGAGCCACAGCATCCATATACATGGGGTTTGCTTCGTTCAGTGCCGCGGTTGGATACGAACACGAATGAGGAGCTTGTGCCAATTCCGGGTACACCGCCAGATTTGTTCGCTCCACCGAAAGGGTGTGCCTTCGCAGCTAGATGTCCATATGCGATGAATCACTGTCTGGAAGAAGATCCAGCACACTCCGTGCTGTCTGAAACACATTCAGCCGCTTGTTGGTTACTTCACCCGGATGCGCCGAAGGTTGAACGTCCTGTAGGAGTGGGAGGTAATAGGCATGTCTAAAACATTGGCTAAGTCTGAGCAACCGATTTTGCAAATTCGCAATATGAAGAAGCACTTTAATCTTGGGAACGGCAAGGTTTTGAAAGCCGTAGACAACTTTTCTATAGAAATTAAACGTGGTGAAACGTTTGGTCTTGTTGGTGAATCGGGTTGTGGGAAATCCACAGCTGGAAGAACGATCATTAAGCTATATGACGCGACAGAAGGCGAAGTTATTTTCGATGGTGAAGATGTTCATAAGCTGACTGGGAAAAAGTTGAAGGAATTCAACCGGAATATGCAAATGGTATTCCAAGACCCTTACGCATCCCTGAACCCGCGTATGACTGTCGGGAATATCATTGCTGAAGGAATTGATATCCACGGCTTATACAAAGGTGCAAAGCGTAAAGAACGTGTTATGGAATTGCTTCGTGCAGTTGGTTTGAATGATGAGCATGCAAGCCGATTCCCACATGAATTCTCCGGTGGTCAACGACAACGTATCGGGATTGCTCGTGCGCTTGCGATCGAACCGAAATTCATTATCGCGGATGAGCCGATTTCCGCTTTGGACGTTTCCGTTCAAGCGCAGGTCGTTAACCTTTTCAAAAGATTACAAAAGGAAATGGGCTTAACTTACCTATTTATCGCGCATGATTTAGCGATGGTTAAGCACATATCCGATCGTATCGGGGTTATGTATTTAGGCAGCCTCGTTGAGGTGACAACGTCCGACGCGCTTTACGCGAAACCGTTGCACCCTTACACACAATCCTTGCTTTCTGCGATTCCGATTCCAGATCCAGAGATTGAACGAACTCGTGAACGTATTATTCTTCAAGGTGACGTGCCAAGCCCGCTCAACCCGCCAAGTGGTTGTCCGTTCCGTACGCGTTGCCCACAAGCGATGGCGAAGTGTGCAGATTCCATGCCGCCTAGCAAAGAAGTGGAACCGAATCACTTCGTTGCTTGTCATTTATACTAATAAGCTTAGCCGTCCCAAGAGGGGCGGCTTTTCCTCGTTATCCTAAACGTTACATAATTGTAATTAGAAAAAATACAGTTTTGACGATTTCGGGGCTACCGTGTACAATTAAAAGATAGTTGTTTTATTTGTTATGAAGAGGAGACACTAGTCGCATATGCAAATGGAAACTTTTCAATGGAAGAAAAATCAAACATTAGCGGAAGATTATATAACGGGTAAAGGTAAGGCGAAGTCGCTGTTCCCTTATCATTTTGGCAATGCGGAAGATTGGCAAGCTCGCGTGAATTGGCTGGACGGAGCTGCGGAAGCTCCGCATGTCGTGCGTGAACAGCTTGTAGGGGTGCTAGAGGCCTATAATCGACGTGTAGGGAATACAGGTATGGCTCTCGAATATATCGCTGCATTAGGAGATCAGCAAACGCTAGCGATTGTTGGTGGTCAGCAAGCAGGATTGTTTGGTGGTCAATTGATGATTCTATATAAAGCCATCACCATTATTCAATTGGCGCGTGAATGGCGTACCAAGCTGCAACGAACAGTTGTCCCAATTTTCTGGATTGCTGGTGAGGATCACGACTTCGATGAAGTCAATCATGTTCATGTGCTTTCGAATGCGCAACAAATTGAGAAATTGAAGGTAGAGCACCCTACTGGTATAAGAACGTCCGTGAGTCGCCTGCCACTGTCTTCTGAAGCGTGGGAAGAGGCATTGAATAAGTTGGATCAATCGTTAATGGATACAGAATTCAAAGCGTCCTTGTTAGATAAAATGCGTTCAGCTGCAGGAGATGGCGCAACCCTTTCAGATGCATTTGCTCGTTGGATGGCGATGCTCTTTGGCGAGTATGGACTTGTGTTAATTGATGCGGATGAGCCTTCGGTACGTACCCTAGAGTCATCCATGTTCGAAAGCATGGTAGAGCAGAATGAATCATTTGCCGCATCTTTAATGCACAGCCAAGCTGAAGTGAGTCAAGCGGGTTACGGGATTCAAGCGGAAATTCATGAGGATGCTGCGAATCTCTTTGTTTTCGCTGAAGGTGCGAGGCTGCTGCTCCACCGTGAGGGCGAATATTTTACGGATAAGAAAAAAATGGTTAGATATACGAAAGCGGATCTTCGTGATAAAGCGATCTCGACCCCTGATCAGTTGAGTAATAATGTCATGTCTCGGCCG
Organism: Paenibacillus qinlingensis; assembly: GCF_013204845.1. Classification (GTDB taxonomy): domain Bacteria; phylum Bacillota; class Bacilli; order Paenibacillales; family NBRC-103111; genus Paenibacillus_E; species Paenibacillus_E qinlingensis. The sequence continues at coordinate 429,946 of NZ_JABMKY010000001.1, read as the reverse complement.
CTCATGCAGGAATATTTATTTCCCGTTCTGGCGACCGTGCTTGGTCCAGGGGAGATTGCTTATTGGGCGCTGACAAAGCAAGCTTTTGAAAATTTCCGTATGCGGATGCCGATTGTGGTGCCGCGTTTGGAATTTACTTTGATTGAGGGTACGATAAAGAAACAGATGGACAAATACGAGCTCACGTTGACAGACGTTCTGGAGCGCTTTGATGAGAAGAAGCAAGCCTGGTTGGATGCGCAAGATACGCTTCAGCTCAACGAACGGTTTGAAACTGTTAAGGAGTCCTTCCTTAGCACTTACGCTCCCCTTGTGGAGTCTCTAAGTGGAATTAATCCTGGCGTCAAAAAGCTTGGAGATACGAATCTAGCCAAAATCGTGGAACAAATCGATTATTTGCATCATAAGGCAAGTGAGGCGTCACATACGCAATTTGATGCAGCGATCCGTCAGTTGGAACGTGTTCGACTAACTATTTTTCCGTTAGCCAAGCCACAAGAAAGAGTGTATAATGGGTGTGCTTATCTGAATCGTTATGGGAATGTTTGGTTGCATCATTTACTTGAGACACCAATACCCGTAGACGGCACGCATCGTATCTATTATTTGTAGGAGGAACAAAGATGACAACTGCAACAAACAGTATTGTAACTGACATGGCGCTAGCGCCGGATGGTCATTTGAAAATTGATTGGGTTCAGGCGCATATGCCTGTTTTGAATCGAATTCGTGAGCAATTTGAGAAAGAACAGCCTTTCAAAGGATTGAAAGTAACAATCTCCTTGCATTTGGAAGCTAAAACAGCTTACTTAGCCAAGGTTGTTAAAGCAGGTGGAGCTGAAGTTACAATCACGGGGAGTAACCCGCTTTCCACGCAAGATGATGTATGTGCGGCGCTTGTTGAAGATGGAATCACTGTATTTGCAAAATACAACCCAAGTCCAGAAGAATACAAAGAACTTCTTATTAAATCTTTGGAATCCAAACCAGATCTTATTATCGATGACGGTGGCGACCTAGTTTCGCTTCTTCACTCCGAGCGTAAAGATTTGGCTGTCAATGTGCGTGGTGGTGCGGAAGAGACAACAACAGGTATTCTTCGCTTGAAAGCGATGGAAAAAGACGGGAAGCTTGGTTTCCCAATGGTTGCTGTTAATGATGCTTATTGTAAATACTTGTTTGACAATCGTTACGGTACTGGCCAATCTGTATGGGATGGCATTAACCGTACAACAAACTTGGTAGTTGCAGGTAAAACTGTCGTTGTAGTTGGCTATGGCTGGTGCGGTAAAGGTGTAGCTATGCGTGCTAAAGGTTTAGGCGCAAACGTAATCGTCACTGAAATCGATGCGATCAAAGGCGTTGAGGCGTATATGGATGGTTTTGCGGTGATGCCGATGATCGAAGCTGCCAAATTGGGTGATTTCTTTGTAACAGTTACAGGTAACCGCGATGTTATCCGTGGCGAACACTACAAAGTGATGAAAGACGGCGCGATTCTTTCGAATGCGGGTCACTTTGATGTTGAAGTAAACAAACCTGAGTTAGAAGCATTGTCTTCTTCAAAGCGTACAGTTCGTCGTAACATTGAAGAGTATCAGTTAACGGATGGTCGCAAAGTGTATATCTTAGCTGAAGGTCGCTTAGTTAACCTAGCTGCTGGGGATGGTCATCCGGCTGAAATCATGGATATGACGTTTGCGCTTCAAGCGATGTCTTTGAAACACGTGAATGATTCTTATCAATCTTTAGGAAACACAGTTGTCAATGTTCCTTATGTACTGGATGAGCAAGTTGCTCGTTTCAAACTTGAGTCACTAGGTACGAGTGTGGATGCTCTCTCAGATGAGCAAAAAGCTTACCTCGATAGCTGGGATGAGCACTAGGATAGATGATGTGATTTGAAGTGAAGATGATGCCCTCTAGTCCACTTATGTGGATTGGAGGTTTTTTTTGAGGTTGTTGATGTTGGAAGAAGGTAGTAGATGAGGAGTCAAATGTGAATAAATGGATTTTGTACAGTTAATATAGTGGAAATGGACTAGTTTATAACATTAACTGGATTTTCTGTAGGTATATTCAGGGTTTTTCGTTAAACTGAGCAATTATGGGATAATTAACTACATAAAATACATCTAAATCAATATTTCAATGAAATTCAACTAAAATAACTGTAATTTTTCCAGCTAACTCCTAAAAGTCTCGGCTCATACCCACACTGGCTTCAGCAACCCCAGCAACTCAGTAAGACAGGAAGCCCCAACACCCCCGACAATACGCTAGCCACCCCGCACTCCACTGCCTCGTAACCTGGTCAGCGTCACTCTAAAATTTGTAACATTTCATCCAAACCAAACCTCCTTATCACTTTTTATTGCAACCCGCGTTGTTTCCATGCAACTTTCGAGTTCGAGATTCCGTTTGAAGGGTGTGTAACCTATAAATGGAAATTGGGGGCGTGTTGAAATGAGGATAAAGACAAGAGCAAACCTAGCGCTTATGATCGTCATGTGTATGTTGGTGTTGGGTGTGTTGGCAGGATGTAGTTCATCCTCCAAGAGCGAACAATCCGCGTCCAAGGCTGATTTAAAAGTTGAAATGAACAGCGTGCAAACTTCCGGTGCGACAGCGGATCAATTTGCAAATAAAGATGTAAGAGCAAGTAATGCAGCTCCAGCAGCTATGGCGAAGGAATCCACAACGAAAGATACAACAACGGATGCAAAGGCGGCTGCGCCAAATGTTGTGATGCCTGCAAGTGGAAACGATCAAGAAGCTGGTTTTAATCGCAAACTTATTTATCGGGCTAATCTTGTGATGCCAGTTGAAGACTATAGTAAAGCACAAACTCAGCTGCGGGATCTTGTTGCTTTAAGCGGCGCTTACATCTTGCAATTTTCCGAGAGTGCGAATACGGGTGAAAAGGGTGGAACATACACGATTAAAGTCGCAGCGAATGGTTTTGTGTCCATGCTGGACGGCCTAGAAAAAATAAGCCCTGCGCTCCAAAGAAATGTACAAGGGCAGGATGTAACGGAAGAATACGTTGATCTCAGCTCTCGTCTGACGGCCAAACAGCTTGTTGAAACCAGATTGCTCAGTTTTATGGAGAAAGCATCGAAGACGGATGATTTACTCGCATTTTCTAATGAGCTCGCCAAGGTACAAGAGGTGATTGAGCAAATCAAAGGCAGGATGCGATACTTAGATCAAAATGTTTCTTATTCCACCATCGAGCTGCGTATGTATCAACAAACCGGTAAAAAACCGTTGCTGTCTGACCCGAATGAACTAACTTTAGCGGAACGTGTGGAAAAAGCATGGGGCTCTAGTCTGAATGTTCTGGTCGCAGTGATGCAAGGTGTCCTCGTTTTCCTTGCTGCCGCGGTACCGGTTTTGGTGATATTACTTCTAATTGCCATCCCGATTTGGGTATACAGACGCAAGCGGAACCAACATTTGAGGGAATTGCGGTTGCAACTGAAGGAGCAACAAGTATCTGATAATACACCCCAAGATACAGAACAAGGAACAAAAGGCACAGAATAGACCTAAAATACGAAAAAAAATTAATTAATCCTGCTAACTAAGCAGGATTTCTTTTATTTTTAGCGAATATTGATTCAAATGTGGTGAAAAGTGGTACAAAGTGGAGGGAAAGGGGGGCTTGATGCTATGTTTATGGGTGAATATCAACATAGCATTGACGAGAAAGGCCGAATGATCATTCCGGCTAAATTTCGTGAAGCCCTTGGCGAAGCTTTTGTCATCACCCGTGGTTTGGATCAGTGCTTATTTGTATATCCGCAATCCGAATGGTTAATTCTCGAACAGAAGCTGAAAGCATTGCCATTAATGAAATCAGATGCACGTGCTTTTACCCGGTTTTTTTTCTCTGGTGCAACAGAGTGTGAGCTTGATAAGCAGGGAAGAGCTAACATTCCAAGCAATCTCGTCGACCATGCTAAGTTAGAAAAAGATTGTGTCGTTATCGGTGTTTCTAATCGTGTGGAGATTTGGAGTAAGCAAGTTTGGGAAAGCTATGCCAATGAGTCTGAACAGTCATTCAATGAAATAGCAGAGAAGCTGGTCGATTTTAATTTTGATTTATAGAAATGTAGTGTTTAAGAATATGCTTACGAAGTCAGTTTTGCCAAGGCGAAACTTTTAGGAGGACAACAAGTGTTTCATCATGTGACTGTACTTAAAGAAGAATCTGTAGAAGGTTTACATATAAAACCAGATGGCGTTTACGTGGATTGTACAATGGGAGGCGCGGGACATAGCTCGCTTATCGCTTCCAAACTAGGACCAGAAGGGTTGCTTATTGCCCTTGATCAAGACGATGTTGCATTAGCCAATGCCCAAACGGTGCTTGCACCCTATCTAGATCGCGTTGCCATTATCAAAAGCAACTTCAGAGAAATTGAGCATGTACTACGCGGTGTACCCAAAGCTATGAAGGATGGAAGGCCCCAGGTTGATGGCATTTTGTTCGATCTAGGTGTATCTTCTCCACAGTTGGATGATGGTGATCGCGGATTCAGCTACAACCATGATGCCGAGCTTGACATGAGAATGGATCGGGATACGCTGCTCACCGCCAAAACAATCGTGAATGAATGGCCTGCTGACAAAATCGCAAAAGTTTTATTCGAATACGGGGAAGAGAAGTTCTCCAGACGAATTGCTGGTGTCATTGTAGAAGCGAGAGAGAAGAAAACGATTGAAACAACAGGTGAACTCGTGGAATTGATCAAAGAGGGGATCCCAGCTGCTGCAAGGCGGACAGGGGGGCACCCGGCCAAACGCAGTTTCCAAGCGTTACGAATTGCCGTGAACGATGAACTAGGCGCATTTGAAGAAGCGCTCCAGCAGTCACTTAACTGTTTGGCGCCTCAAGGACGCATTGCAGTCATTACATTTCACTCCTTAGAGGACCGTATTTGCAAACAGTTTTTCGTGAAAAATGTGGAGAAATGTACGTGCCCGCCGGCTTTTCCAATGTGCGTTTGTGAGAAAGCAGGAGATTTGAAACTGGTTACTCGTAAACCAATTCTACCTAGTGAACATGAATTAGAAGTCAATCAAAGAGCCAGATCGGCAAAATTAAGAATAGCAGAAAAGCTTTGACCAAGGGAGGAATAAGCGATGTCATACATTCAAGGCAATTTGGCACTTGATCCGAAACGCAAACCGAGTCAGCAACAGCGTGTTAAGATAAAAGAAACAACCAAGGTTGTTTATCGCAATTCCTCATTGCCAGCGCAAGAGAAAATGCTCTACTTATTCACAGTTGTACTTTGTGTTATTGTTGCTGGCGTGATCATTTGGCGATTTGCTGCGATCTATCAGATGAATGCGAATATTTTGAAAATGCAAGGTGAAATACGTGAAATTCAAGCACAGAACAGTGCCCTTAAGCAAGAAGTTGAGAAGCTTCAAAGCCCAGATCGTTTAAAAGAGGAAGCAGTACGCCTCGGGTTTAATTTACAAGATGTGAAGCAAAGTAATGTCGTAGCGCAATCGACGGCATCTACGAAGACGAAATCTAGTACAACGACAGCTACAACGAGTGGCAAAAGTACGAAAACAGCTTCTAAACCGTAATGGGCAGGTACTCATATGACTAAAAAAATTAAGTTACGTTCTTTGCTACTTGGAGGGTTTTTTACCCTTCTTTTTGTTGTCCTCATGTTTAAAGTCTATTGGATTCAAGTGGTAGAAGCATCCTGGTTGCTAGAGAAGGCAGAGAAGAGATGGGAAACGGATAAAGTGCTGGCTCCCGTACGCGGTTCAATCTTGGACCGCAATGATAAAGTACTCGCCGTAGAAGCAACAGCTTATACGATTGCGCTAAATCCGAAAGTGATTGATGCTTTGCATATTGCTGAGGATTTGACCCAGGGGTTAGCTGATATTTTGAAAGAATCCGAAGCATCTCGCGCAGATCTCGTAAATAAGATTCGCGAGAGGGCGACCAAAAAGAATCTAGATGGGACGGACTTCGCTGCCAATGTTGAAGTACGCAACGAAGGTTGGAAGATTGAGAAAGAGAAGGCGGATCAAGTTCGTGTACTCATTAGCAATCTACAAACGAAGCTCAAGTTGGGCGCCAGAGCGAGCGTTGGAATTTCAATTCTTGAAGATGAAAAAAGGTACTATCCGGGTGAAACGTTAGCGTCCCATATTCTTGGGTACACCAACAAAGAAGGTGAAGCATCGCTTGGCCTAGAGTTGAACCTAAACGATACGCTTAAGGGTGTTCCAGGGATGCTAAGTTATGAAAAGGATGGTAAAGGTGTCGAACTTCCTGATGCCAAAGTCAACTTTAAACCTGCGGAAGACGGAAACAATGTTAGACTTACGATCGATAAAAACATACAGTTTTATTTAGAGAGTGCATTAGCGAAAGTTAATGACAAATGGCATCCTAAAAGCCTGACAGCGATTGCGGTCGATCCAAAAACGATGGAAATACTAGGGATGGCTAATACGCCAAACTTTAATCCGAATACGTATTGGAATTATGATCCACAGAAAGATTTTAGAAATGGCGCCGTTGCTTCTCGATATGAACCTGGATCTACATTTAAATTAGTTACCCTTGCAGGAGCCGTGGAAGAGGGATTGTTTAATCCGACAGAAACCTATCAATCAGGGTCAATTAAAGTCTCAGACCGTATCCTCCATGACCATAATCTCGTTGGGTGGGGGAAAATTACCTTCTTAGAAGGTTTGAAGAGGTCTAGTAACGTTGCATTTGTAAAGCTAGGAATCGAGAAGTTAACACAGAATAAACTACGCGATTATATTAATAAGTTTGGTTTCGATCAAAAAACGAATATCGATATGCCTGGAGAAGTTAAAGGGCTCATTGACATGAAATATCCATCTGAGTACGCAACAGCAACCTACGGGCAAGGAAAAGTCGTTGTGACAGCGATCCAGCAGACCGCAGCCTACGCAGCCATTGCGAATGGTGGTAAATTGATGTGGCCGCATATTGTGAAGGATATTCTTGATCCTAAAACAGGGAAAGTTATCACGGCGTATGAACCCCAAGTCATCAGACAAGTTGTAAGTCCGCAAACGGCAGCGCAAGTGAGTGGATATTTAGAGCAAGTCGTATCCGACCAAGAAGTAGGGACTGGTAAGCTTGCCTATATGGAAGATTATCGGATAGCAGCAAAAACAGGGACAGCGAATATCGTACTTCCTGGTGAAAAAACGTACTCACCGGATACGTGGGTAATCTCATTTATTGGTTATGCGCCAGTAGAGGACCCACGGATTCTAATTACATTGATCGCAGATCAGCCTGATCTTGGCGGAAACTATCATTTGGGCGGACAAGTCCTTGCGCCAGCGTTCAAAGAAATCGTCGGTGAGTCTTTGCAATACATGGGCGTAGCCTCAAGTAAAAAGCCGAAAACGATCACCAAAGAAGCGAATCGTCTTAATGTACCGAACTTATTAGATGTTTCTTCGACAAGCGCTAAAGACACTGCCAAAGATATAGGACTTTCGCTTGAAGTGTTCGGTAAAGGTGAAAAAGTGGTCGATCAATTCCCGAAGGCAGGAACTCAAATTTTATCTACGCAGCATATTTACGTTGCCATGCAACCTGTCGAAGAAATGCCACTTCCGAATTTAGTGGGCAAATCTCTGCGAGATGCTGTTGAAACGTGTTCTTTCTTCAAAATTGATTGTCAAACCTCTGGAGAAGGGTATGTATCCGAGCAATCTGCAGCAGGTGAAGGTCGTAGCGTAACGCTGCAGCTTAAACCACTAAGTGATAAAGCAGACACGGCAAGCGGATCAACACCTTCTGCAACACCTGCAGGTACGCCAACACCGTCACCAACGCCTAACGCCAAAACGGAGACGCAACGAACGACAACCACAGCAAATAAACAACGTTAGTGAACAGCTTGTTCTAACCCCAGTTTGTCCTGAATAGTCATGTTAGGAATGAACATGACAATAGTGGGAAGGGAGACTGAACGTTCATGCGGGCTTCTAACGTTACCGTTCGTCGGAGATTGTTTACGGCGTTAATCATTGGAACTGTCATCTTTACAGCACTTATTATCCGTCTTGCCTATGTTCAACTTTGGATCGGACAAGACCTCGCGAAGTTGGCCGAGAACAGTTGGCGAAGAGAGATTGGTTTTGCACCCAAACGTGGCGAAATTCAAGACCGTAATGGCTTGACGCTTACGTATAGTATGAGTACCCCTACACTTGTGGCGATTCCTATACAAATTAAAGATGCTCACGCCACAGCCGCTAAACTGGCAGAAGTGTTGGATGGCAATGAAGATGACATATACAAACAAATTACAAAGAAAGAAATGCAAAACTATATAAAGCCATCGGGTCGTAAAATTACGATAGAAAAGGCGCAGGAAGTACGTAATTTGCAGCTGCCTGGCATCATCGTAGCCGAAGATAATAAGCGCTACTATCCTTATGGTTCGCTTGCAGCGCATATCCTAGGCTTCGCAGGGATAGATAAAGGGCTAACAGGGATTGAATCGAAATATAACTCTCAATTGACAGGGATCGCAGGCAATATCGCTTATATGACAGATGCAGCTGGCCGGAAATTAGCTGGTACAACGGATACTTACACACCGCCTAAAGACGGGCTGAACGTGAAGTTGACCATCGACAGCCATTTGCAATCGGTGATGGAACGATCGTTAGATCAAGCGATGGTGCAGTATCAAGCTCAGAACGTCATTGCCATCATGATGGATCCGAATACCGGTGAGATCCTGTCAATGGGCAGCCGACCGACGTATGATCCAGGTAAATACATGGAGTCGCCGGCTGAAACGTATAATCGGAATTTACCGATTTGGAAAACGTATGAGCCTGGTTCTACATTTAAAATTATTACCCTTGCCGCAGCACTAGAAGAAAAGAAAGTGGATTTAAAGAATGAACAGTTCTACGACCCAGGTTCAATAGAAGTTGGGGGCGCTCGGTTGCGTTGCTGGAAACGTGGAGGACATGGCAGTGAAACAATGCTGCAGGTTGTTCAAAATTCCTGTAACCCGGGGTTTGTTGTGATGGGGCAGCGGTTAGGCAAAGAGAAATTATTTGACTATATTTCCAGATTTGGTTTTGGTAAAAAGACAGGAATTGATCTTGGCGGTGAAGAGAATGGGATTATGTTCAAACCATCGCAAGTAGGTCCAGTCGAATTGGCTACAACCGCATTCGGTCAAGGTGTTTCGGTTACACCCATCCAGCAAATTACTGCGGTCTCAGCAGCGATCAATGGTGGTAAGCTATTTAAGCCTTACGTTGCCAAATCCTTCTCGAATCCAGATACGGGTGAAGTTGTCGATGTAGTTGAGCCTGAATTAGTCCGTAACGTCATCTCAGAGGACACGTCTAGACAAGTTCGTGAAGCGCTGGAGAGTGTTGTAGCGAAAGGGACAGGTCGCAATGCATTTATTGATGGCTATCGTGTTGGCGGAAAAACAGGTACAGCCCAGAAGGTTATCAATGGACGTTATTCACCTGATGAACATATCGTGTCTTTCATTGGCTTTGCGCCAGCAGATAATCCGAAGATTGTTGTTTATGCGGCGGTAGATGATCCGAAAGGGATTCAATTCGGGGGTCTGATTGCAGCTCCTTTAGTCAGAGATATCATGGCGGATGCACTGCGATACATGAAGGTTGAGCCGGACAAAAATCAACTGGATAAAGAGTATCGCTATGGAGAAATTCCAATTGTTGAAGTTCCGGACTTGGTTGGAGCGTCAGTTGATGATATATTAGAAGACCTGAACATGAATTTTAAGCTGGCCAAATCAGGAAATGGGAAGTACGTCATCTCTCAAGCGCCTAAAGCAGGCTCACGTGTGGATCAGGGTTCTACGATTCGTATCTTTTTATCCAATGTGGATCCAGAGAAATAGAAGACTTGCACAAAACTCAAAAAAAGATTTGCGAATAAGACATGTTTAGCTTTTCTACTTGCATAAAATTGTCCATAATAGTTAGATAAATCTAGGAAGAGAGGGTTGCTTATGAAACTGCAGGAGCTTGCTTCCGCACTGCTCATTACCCATATACATGGCGATAAAGACACGGAGATCACGGGGATTGAGGCAGACTCTCGTAAAATAAAACAGGGAGATTTGTTTCTGTGCATCCCTGGCTTGACAGCTGATGGCCACGACTATGCCCCCAAAGCGATTGCGCTCGGGGCTTCTGCGCTTGTTACGGAGAGAGTACTGGATCTGCCTGTCCCTCAACTCGTTGTCAAAGATGCCAGATATGCGATGGCGGCTCTATCTGCCCATTTCTTCGGATATCCCAGCAAAGAGCTTAAAATTATCGGTATTACGGGGACGAATGGTAAAACAACCTCTACGTATATTCTAGAGAAAATCATCGCGGATCAAGGCAAAGTAACAGGACTAATGGGCAATATCCATATCAAAATTGGTGATGACTACATAGAAAATAAAGCGACGAATACACAGGAAGCTTTGGAGCTTCAGCGTATTCTAAGAAAAATGGCGGATGCAGGGACCGATTATTGTATCATGGAGGTCTCTTCGCATGGTCTTGATATGGGAAGAGTGAAGGGGATTCAGTTCCGTTCAGGCATATTTACCAATTTGACACAAGATCATCTGGACTATCACAAAACGATGGATGGTTATGCTGCAGCAAAAGGATTGCTATTCTCTCGCCTAGGCAATAGTTTTTTCGAGGATCCAAATGCTCGCCAATATGCGATTCTGAATGGGGACGATGAGGCATCTCAGACGTTTCGTCGTTTAACAGCGGCTCAAGTCATTACGTACGGTATTGAAAACGATTGTGATGTTCGCGCTTCCGATATTCGGATGACTTCCCAAGGGACTGAGTTTCAGCTGCATTCCTTCGCTGGAGAAGCTTTCTTTCGCATGCAATTGGTAGGGAAATTCAATGTGTACAATGTGTTAGGAGCAATTACTGCTGCCTTAGCGGAAGGGATTCCCTTAGAGGCTATCCGTACGAGTGTAGAACGTATCGCAGTGGTAGAAGGTAGAATGGAAGTTGTCAACGAGGGCCAGGATTTTCTGGTGTTGGTTGACTATGCACATACGCCAGATGGTTTAGAGAATGCCCTCTCTACGGTAAGTGAGTTTGCCGAAGGGAAAATCATCACCGTGTTTGGTTGTGGAGGGGATCGTGACAAAACGAAGCGTCCCATCATGGGAAAAGTTGCTGCACACTATAGCGACCTTCTTTATGTGACGTCTGATAATCCGCGCACGGAAGATCCAGATGCGATTCTGGCAGATATTGAGCCGGGGCTCAAAGAAGTTAATTACCCAGAAAATCAGTACATTTTGTTAGCTGATCGTAAAAAAGCGATACAAAAGGCTATTGAAGAGGCAGGCCCTAAAGATGTAATATTGATAGCGGGAAAAGGCCACGAAACGTATCAGGATATCATGGGTGTCAAGCATGATTTCGACGATCGTTTGGTGGCTAAGGTTGCGATAAGGGGGAGAACACAGTGATTCAGCGTACATTAAGTCAAATAGCAGCGATGCTCCGCAGCGAGGTGTCCGGCGCTCATGGCGACATTTTGATTAAAGGGGTTTCTACCGATACACGTTCCATTCAGTCAGGCAGTCTGTTTATCCCGCTTATCGGCGAAAATTTCGATGGTCACCAATATGCGGAAGATGCTTATCAGAAGGGGGCTGCGGCCATCCTCTGGCAAGATGACCATGGTGCGGCGCCAAGCGGTGTACCTTACATTCCTGTCGAGGATACACTAACAGCCCTTCAGGATTTAGCTAAATCATACCGCCAAGAGCTTTCTGTGCGAATCATCGGCATTACTGGCAGTAATGGGAAAACGACAACCAAAGATTTGGTTGCAGCTGTTCTAGGAAGCACTTATGAGGTTCATAAAACAAAGGGAAACCTGAATAACCATATTGGTTTACCACTTACACTCTTGCTTCTTGAAGAAACGACGCAATTTGCCGTCGTAGAGATGGGCATGAGCGGGCGTGGCGAAATTGCTTTATTGTCTGAAATCGCAGAGCCGGAAGCCGCAATTATCACCATGATTGGTGAGTCGCACATGCTTCAGCTAGGTTCCAGAGATGAAATCGCCCGTGCGAAAACGGAGATTGTTACTGGCATGCCGAGTGACAGCTTGATCATTTATAACGGGGATGAACCGTTAATTGAACAAGCACTGGGCGAGCTGGATCTGCCAGAGGGGTTGCGTCGCATTCGTTTCGGCCAAGGCCACGATAATGATCGTTACCTCACCGATATCCGGATGGATGCGGATGGCGCTTACTTCACCATTAATTCCCCCGGGTACGAGGAATTGTTTATTCCCTTGCTTGGCACGCATAACGTGGTGAACACGCTCGCGGCCATAGCCGTCGGCGAGGCCTTCGGCGTCACGCCAAGTGCAGTTGCAGCGGGGCTTCGCGCGCTGCAGATGACAAGCATGCGCATCGAGAAGCTCACGGCAGCCTCTGGGCTGACCGTGCTTAACGATGCGTACAACGCCAGCCCCGCCTCGATGCGGGCGGCGATAGCCCTGACCGAGCAGCTGAGCGGCTTCGGTCGGAAGTTCCTCGTGCTCGGCGACATGCTGGAGCTTGGCGAGCACGAAGAGCAGTTCCATCGCGGCATTGGCGCGATGTTGTCTCCGGAACGTGTAGACTACGTCTTCACGTTCGGGCGTCTCGGGCGCTTCATCGCGGATGAAGCGGCTAACGCTTTTCCGCAGGCGCAGGTGCGCGCCTACGACGACAAGGCGCAGCTCGCGGAGGAGCTCGCAGCACTCGCAAGCCCCGAGGATCTCGTGCTCGTGAAGGGCTCGCGCGGGATGCGGCTGGAGCAGGTTGTCCAAAGCTTATTAGCCTAATAGATTGCAATTTTTGAAATAGAGTGACGGAAATGAGCAGGGGGAACCAACGTGGAAAACGCGGTATTATTAACAATGGGTGTAGCATTTGTGCTTGCGCTAATCATGGGGCCATTATGTATACCTATTTTAAGACGGATGAAATTTGGTCAGCAAATTCGTGAGGATGGCCCGCAAGGTCATCTCAAAAAACAAGGTACACCAACGATGGGCGGCGTCATTATTTTACTCGCGCTTTCCTTGGCTACACTTCGTTTTGCTGACAAAAATACAGATTTACTCATTTTATTAATAGCTTCATTAGGTTATGGACTTGTGGGCTTCCTTGATGATTATATTAAAATTATTTTTAAGCGTTCGTTGGGACTTACAGCAAAGCAGAAGCTTTTCGGTCAATTATTGATTTCGGCCATTGTCTGTTATTTACTCGTTATGCAAGGACATAGCACAGATATTTATGTGCCGTTCGTTTCGTATCATATGAATGCCGGTTGGTTGTATTTCCCGTTAATGGCCATCTTGATGTTAGGTGCTTCGAATGCCGTTAACTTCACAGATGGTTTGGACGGTTTGTTAGCAGGGACAAGTGCAATTGCATTTGGGGCTTACACCATTATTGCTATGAATAATACACAGCCAGAAGCAGCGATCTTCTCAGCAGCAATGGTTGGTGCTGTACTTGGATTCCTCGTCTTCAATGCGCATCCTGCCAAAGTATTCATGGGTGACACCGGCTCTTTGGGGATCGGTGGTGGACTTGTGGCCGTTGCCATCTTAACGAAAGCAGAACTGCTTCTTGCTATTATTGGTGGAGTTTTCTTAGTAGAAATCCTATCTGTTGTCATTCAAGTTGTTTCTTTCAAAACAAGGAAGAAACGCGTGTTCAAAATGAGTCCCATCCATCATCACTTTGAGTTGGTGGGATGGTCAGAGTGGCGAGTTGTAATTACTTTCTGGGTCGTAGGTCTAGTGCTTGCTGTGCTCGGATTATATATGAATGAGGTGTTGTAGAAAATGAGGCATCCGCGGGATTATCGTGGACTTGAAGTGATTGTACTTGGCTTGGCTCGCAGCGGTGTCGCTGCAGCTAAGCTTTTTCATCAAAAAGGAGCTCTCGTCACTGTCAATGACAAAAAGGAACGAAGTGCGTGCCCTGAAGCCGACGAGTTGGAGGCTCTGGGTATTTCTGTTGTATGCGGGTTTCATCCGGAGTCCCTTGTGCATGAGGGGGTTGCGCTAGTTGTCAAAAATCCAGGGATTCCGTATTCGGTAGACCCTATTCGTAAAGCAGAAGAACTAGGTATCGAGGTTGTGACTGAAGTTGAGGTGGCTTATCAATTTTGTGAAGCGCCCATTATTGGGATCACTGGCTCTAACGGAAAGACAACGACTACAACACTGATCGGTTTGATGCTGGAAACGGCGGGCTTGAAACCAGTTGTTGCAGGGAACATTGGCCGTGCGTTAACCGAAGCTACACCTGAAGTGACAGCTGAGAATTGGATGGTTGTTGAATTAAGCTCTTTTCAACTAAAAGGCACAACAGCTTTCCGTCCAAACATTGGCCTATTGTTAAATGTATTTGAAACACATCTGGATTATCATGGGTCCATGGACGATTATATTGCCTCTAAAGCCAAAATTTTTGAAAATCAAACAGAGGCTGACACCGCAATTTTGAATTGGGATGACGAAGTGTGTCGACGTCTCATGCCGAATCTGAAAGCGAAACAATTTCATTTCTCTATGAAAGAAAAGCTTACTTATGGCGTCTATTTGGATGCAGAAACCGACTGTCTTGTGTATGCGAACGGTCAGGGATCGATTCAATCGATTATGCCAGCTACTGAAATGGGCATACCCGGAAGCTTTAACGTCGCCAATGCGTTGGCAGCCGCTGCAGCGGCCATTACAGCTGGCGTAGAACTGTCTGTGATAACTGATGAGTTAAGAAAGTTTCAAGGCGTAGAACACCGTCTAGAGCTTGTGAGAGAACTTGGTGGCGTAAGCTTTTATAATAACTCTAAAGCAACGAATGCTGCCGCTTCCATAGTGAGTATTGAAGCTTTTAATCAACCTGTGATCTTGATAGCTGGCGGATTGGATCGCGGCTCGGATTACATGGATCTATTACCTACGTTTAAGGAGCGCATCAAAGGAATTGTCACTTTAGGGCAAACCAAAGAGAAAATCAGGCATATTGCTGAATTGGCAGGGATTAGTAAGGTGCAAACCGTCGATACTGCTAAGGATGCAGCGGACGCGGTTTCACAAGCCGTGCAGCTTGCCTGGCAAATGAGTGAGGAAGGAGACATTGTGCTTCTCTCACCTGCTTGTGCAAGTTGGGATATGTTTCCATCCTATGAGGACAGGGGACGCATGTTTAAGGAGTCCGTGCATAACCTTTAAGTAGGGCTTATCCACTTTTTATTAGGAGGCCCACAACTGACAAAGAGGTGTCTGTAATGGGTAAAGCACGCTCCGCTCCTGACATTTGGATTATTATTCCGACCTTGCTGCTTTTGACAATCGGCGTTATTATGGTCTACAGCGCTAGTAGTGTACTTGCATTTCGAGAGTTTGGTGATTCTTTTTATTATTTAAAAAGACAACTGATCTTCGCCGTACTAGGAATTGTAGCGATGTTCTTCACGATGAATGTGGATTATTTGGTGTGGAAACGATTTGCTAAGTTGGCCTTGTTTGTGTGCTTTGGTATGTTGGTCATTGTTTTGATTCCTGGTATCGGTGTGATTCGTGGCGGGGCCAGAAGTTGGCTAGGCATCGGAGCTTTCGGGATTCAACCTTCTGAATTTATGAAAATAGGGATGATTCTCTTTCTTTCCAAGATGCTGGCCGAAAATCAGTCCAAGATTACACTACTAACCAAAGGGTTGATGCCGCCTCTAGGTATTATGGGATTGGCATTCGGTTTGATTATGCTGCAGCCGGACTTAGGAACGGGAGTCGTACTTGTAGGCGCGTCACTCTTAATTATTTACACGGCTGGTGCGAGATTGCTTCATCTTTCCTATCTAGGTATGATAGGGGTTGCGGGTTTTATTGGACTCGTTATTGCCGCTCCATACCGTCTTAAACGGATAACAGCCTTTCTCGACCCTTGGCAGGATCCACTTGGTGCTGGTTATCAATCTATTCAATCTTTATACGCAATTGGACCAGGCGGACTAGTAGGTCTTGGACTCGGAATGAGCCGGCAAAAGTATAGTTACTTACCAGAACCGCAAACTGATTTTATTTTTTCTATTATCGCGGAAGAACTTGGTTTCATTGGAGGTACGTTGGTTCTGCTGCTCTTCACCATCTTAGTATGGCGGGGGATGCGTGCGGCGATTACGGCACCAGATACATTTGCCAGTTTAATTGCAGTAGGTATTATCGGCATGATCGCTGTTCAAGTTATTATTAACATCGGCGTTGTTATTGGAATGTTTCCTGTAACAGGCATTACGCTGCCTTTCATAAGTGCAGGGGGGTCATCACTGACGCTCATGCTGACATCCGTTGGCATCCTGCTTAATATATCCCGCTATTCGAGGTGACAGGGGAATGAAGACAATTGTATTTACCGGAGGTGGCTCCGCAGGCCATGTTACCCCTAACTTAGCGCTGATGCATAAGCTGAAGCAGCAAGGTTGGGATGTCAAGTACATAGGCTCGGCTACAGGTATTGAAAAAGAGATCATTGATCGAGAAGGGGTTCCCTTTTATCCGATTTCATCAGGGAAATTGCGTCGATATTTTGATCTCAAAAATATAAAAGATCCATTTAAAGTCATGAAAGGTGTTTATGAATCGTATCGGTTACTTAAACGTTTGAAACCCGCCATTGTCTTTTCGAAGGGCGGGTTCGTTTCCGTTCCTGTCGTTCTTGGGAGCCGTATGAACAATATTCCTGTTATAATCCATGAATCCGATATGACGCCAGGACTGGCGAATAAAATTTCGATTCCTTTTGCAACGAAGGTCTGTGTGACATTTCCTGAATCCCTTTCGCATATTAAAGGTGGGAAGTCTGTTCTTACAGGCTTGCCGATCCGTGAACATATGAACAGTGGTAAAGCCTCGCGTGCACTTCAACTTTGTGAGTTCCATTCACAAAAACCAGTTATATTAGTCATGGGTGGAAGTTTGGGTTCACATGTGCTGAATCAAGCTGTACGCAGTAACTTAGCTCGTTTACTCCAACAATTTCAAATTGTGCATCTGTGTGGCAAAGGGAATGTGTCTACTGAGCATCTTTCTACCCGTGGCTATAAGCAATTTGAGTACTTGAACGAAGAGCTTCCTGATGTGCTTGCGATGACGGACCTTGTGATCTCTCGAGCTGGTGCAACGTCTATCTTTGAGTTTCTAGGTTTAGAGAAACCCATGCTGTTAATTCCGCTATCCCTTCAAGCTAGTCGAGGCGATCAGATATTGAATGCGGCATCCTTTCAAAAGGCAGGTTATGCCGATGTGATTCAGGAAGAAGATTTAACCGCTGACGGGCTTGCCGATCATGTCGAAGCACTTTACAAGAACCGTGAGACGTATAAAGCAGCGATGCAATCACGTAATGAGAGTGATGCCGTAGCTGCTATCGTAAAATTGATTGAAGCGCATAGCAAATCGTTGTGAATTTGTTAAAGCGTATAGGCGATTGTCACACTCTAACCGATTTTACATAAACTACACTATAACCGTGACAGACACCTAAGGCTTCATAAGTGAACAAGGAACGAAGAACGGCCGACTTCGCTCAGCTCCTTATGAATGAAATGTCAGAACATGTATGACTCAAATCTTACACCTCTACATTTCGCCCTACGTTCTGTGAAGGAGGTTTTCCCATGCAGAAGTTAATAGCCGACTTAAAGGCATCAAATATTGGCGAGATAAGAACGAATGAACGACTAGCTCCATACACCACTTGGAAAATCGGCGGTCCGGCTGATTGCTTGATTATTCCTCACTCCAAAGAGCAGGTAGCTGCATCCATTAAGTTTCTTCATGAGCGAGGCGTACCTTGGACCGTGATCGGTAGGGGCTCCAATTTGCTTGTCGGAGACAAAGGGATTCGAGGCGTCGTAATTAAGCTAGGCAACGCGTTAGATACCCTTCGTTTTGAAGGCGCAATGGTCTATGCAGGAGGTTCCTATTCGTTCATTAAATTGTCCGTACTCGCAGCCAAAGAAGGTTTGACCGGACTGGAGTTTGCTTCAGGAATCCCCGGTACAGTGGGAGGCGCCGTCTACATGAATGCAGGGGCTCACGGGTCCGATGTGTCACGCATACTCAAGCAGGCTGAAGTCATCCTGGATACAGGGGAATTGGTCGTCATGCAGGCAGAAGATTTACAATATGCTTATCGACATTCTATTTTGCACACATTGCCTGGCATTGTAACAGAGGCTGTCTTTGAATTACAGGTTGGAGACCGCAACGAAATCGCTGGGGCTATGGCCGCTTACCGAGATCGGCGACTGCGGACCCAACCTTTGCAATTAGCTTGCGCAGGAAGTGTATTCCGCAACCCCGAAGGGGGCTTCGCAGCGAAGCTCATCGAAGAAGCAGGTCTGAAAGGCAAACGTGTCGGTGGAGCAGAAATCTCTATGCTTCACGCCAATTTCATTGTTAATACAGGAGAAGCTACAGCCGAGGACGTTCTTACTCTTATCAACGAAGTACAGCAGATCGTAGAGCAATCGTACGGTATTAAGCTAGTACCTGAGGTTCTGGTAATGGGTGAGAGGTAAATCGGAGGTGGAATTTTGGAGAAGCTCGTTATCGAAGGTGGAAGACCTCTTACGGGAGCCATCCAGATACACGGCGCTAAAAACGCCGCATTACCCATATTAGCTGCATGCTTACTTGCTAGTGGTACGCATACTTTACACAATGTTCCTAATCTGCTCGACATCGACACCATGCTTCGTATTCTTCGTTCACTTGGTTGTCGAGCCGAGCAGCAAGGGGATACAGTAACCATTACAACATCCACAGTTCATTCCTCCCACATCCCCGAAGAATTGATGGGTCAGATGCGTTCATCCATCTTTCTTATGGGTCCGCTACTCGCTAGATTCGGCAGTGTCACGGTATATCAACCTGGTGGCTGTGCGATCGGCGAACGAAAAATCGATTTGCACCTCAAAGGTTTGCAAGCTCTAGGAGCCGAGATTGAAGAATATGCCAATAAAATCGTCTGTTCTGCCGAAACCTTGCAAGGTAATGAGATCTTCTTGGACTTTCCAAGCGTCGGGGCGACCGAGAATATTATGATGGCCGCTGTGAAAGCGGAAGGTACGACAACGATTTATAATGCTGCACGCGAGCCAGAGATACAGGATTTGCAAAATTTCTTGAATGCGATGGGCGCTGATATTATTGGTGCAGGAACGGATACGATCACGATTCGTGGCGTTACTTCGTTGTCTCCGTGCACGTATCGGATTATTCCAGATCGTATTGTTGCAGGGACCTTTCTAGTTGCTGCAGCGGCTACTAGAGGTAATATTACTTTGGAAAGAGTAAATCCTGCTCATTTAACCTCGGTTATCCATGTGCTTAAGCGTGCAGGTGTTCAAATCATCGCAGACGGTGATATAATACATGTAAGCTGCAAGGCTAGACCCAAGGCAGTTGAACGTATCGTGACGTCGCCTCATCCTTCTTTCCCTACGGATTTACAATCACAAGTCATGGTACTCTTATCTCTAGCAGATGGATTAAGTGTGATGAAAGAAACGATATTTGAAGGTAGATTTAAGCACGTGGATGAATTGTCCCGGATGGGGGCAGATATTCGCGTAGATATGAGTTCAGCCTTTATTCGTGGTGTGCCAAGGTTGTATGGAGCTACTGTTGAAGCGACTGATTTACGGGCTGGTGCTGCTCTCGTAATTGCCGGTCTAGCTGCGCATGGCACAACGATTGTTGAGCAAATTCATCATATCGATAGAGGTTATGATAGGATTGAACATATGCTAGTCAGACTTGGGGCCTCCGTGCGTCGACAAGCTCCGGTTCCCAGTGAGTAATATCTTGTGTGGCTATCGCGTATCCCTTTCTGCGTGCAGGAGGGGATTCACGATATTCATTGGAATCTTCATTAATATAATTAGGTGGTGCCCCTCTTGTCCGAAGCTAACAAAGTACCAACGTTGCCTGTACCTAAGCCACGTACGCGTACGAATCGGAAGCTACTCTCTTTTTTGATCATATTCTTCCTAACTGTTCTAGTCATATTGTTCTTCCAATCTTCCCTTAGTCGGATTAGTCGGATTGATATTGAGGGGAATGTGCTATTAGCCACGGATGCAATTGGACAAGCTAGTCAAGTCGTTGTCGGTGATCGTTTTTTTGCAGTGAGTTCTAAGACGATAGGACAGCGGATTTCTCAGATGCCTATGATCAAGAGCGCTTCCGTAAAGAAGACATTTCCAGGCGTCATTCACATTCAAGTCGAAGAATTTCCTAAAGTAGCTTTCCAAATTGATCCTAATGGTAAAAAGTCAGCTGTGCTCGCAGACGGCAATGTCATTGAACTGCCAGCTGGCAGCGTTATACCACTCGATATGCCAATATTAACGGGGTGGACGGAAACAGATCCGAATAAAGCAGCTCTATGTAAAATACTGGGAGAGATCCCGCAGAGTGCATTGTCGGATGTTTCAGAGATTAAGCCGGATCCTTCGGAATCATATCCTGACAAGATTAAGATTTACACACGCTCACAATTTGAAGTCCATACTACCATTTCCTATCTGCCTGATAGAATTGATAATTTGCCGGGGTATATTGCTGGTCTAGCAGAGGACCATATTTCAAATGGAATCATCACGATGCTCGAAGTTGAATATCACACGCCATTTGCAACAACCGGGGATGCCAAGTCAGATAACAAAACAGATCCTAAGATCAGCCCTAAACCTACGCCAAAAACAACACCAAAGCCATAACAACCGCTATGGTGCGGAGAAACTCACAAAAATTCGTAGCAGAGACTACTCAATCTCTGAAAAAAATGTTAAAATTAGTTTTATGGTTAAATAGGCTCTATCTGCATACTCTATTTTTTCTTGTATTTACTAGACGAAATTGTTTGCATTTTACAACATTGAAAACAGAAATTGAAGTTGGTTTTTAAATGCAAAAATAATGTAGAAAAAAGAGGGAATATGGCGGTTGTGTGGAATACGTATAAAAGTATTTGTGAAGATTTTGCAATTTTACCTAAGTTACAGGAGGTGCCAGGGGCTTGAGCAACAATGATATCATTGTTAGTTTAGACATCGGTACATCCAAAGTTCGAGCTATTATTGGGGAAGTTGTTAACGGAACCATTAATATAATAGGAGTGGGATCTGCCGAGTCAGAGGGTATTCGTAAAGGCGCAATCGTTGACATTGATCAAACTGTACATTCCATCCGAAGTGCTATTGATCATGCTGAACGAATGGTCGGTATACAAATTTCCGAGGTTTACGTTGGAATTTCAGGAAATCATATTTCTCTTCAATCAAGTCACGGCGTAGTTGCTGTTTCAAATGATGACCGGGAAATCGGAGAAGAAGATATTGATCGCGTTATTCAAGCGGCAAGGGTCATCGCATTACCTCCCGAACGTGAAATAGTTGGAGTTGTACCTAAGCAATATTTAGTAGATGGACAAGAAGGTATTAATGATCCACGCGGAATGATCGGTGTTCGTTTGGAAGTAGAAGCGACGATTATTACTGGAGCGAAAACGGGCATACATAATTTAATGCGTGTTGTGGAAAAATCCGAATTGAAGGTTGCAGGACTTATTTTAATGTCGCTCGCATCTGGTAATTTGGCGCTTTCCAAAGATGAGAAGACTGTTGGGACCGTACTAGTTGATATCGGAGCTGGCGCAACGACAATTGCTGTCTTCGATGAGGGTAATTTAGTTGCAACGTCAACGATTCAGATTGGCGGAGAATTTATCAGCAATGATATTTCTATTGGCTTACATACGCAGCTGGAAATTGCTGAGAAGATCAAATTGAAATATGGCTGTGCATCCGTAGAAGATTCCGCACCTGATCAAGTGTTTAAAGTGACGAGAATGGGCAGCAATGTTGAAAAAGAGTTCTCTCAGGTTGATCTTGCAAATATCGTTGAGCCTCGTGTCGAAGAAATTTTCCAATTGATTCGTGCAGAAGTTCATCGTTTGGGATTTGGAAATCTTGCAGGAGGTTATGTACTAACGGGTGGAACAGTTTGTATCCCAGGTATTCTGGCGATTGCACAATCCGAACTGTCTACATCTGTACGTATTGCAGTGCCTGATTTCATCGGGGTACGTGATCCTTCCTACACGAGTGGTGTTGGTATTATTCAATTCGTCTCCAAATACATGAAGAATCGTAATACGGGCATCACCAAAAAACTGGTTGCTAAGACTACCAAAAAATCCTCCGATAGTCAAAAGCCAGGTTGGGTTGATCGAGTTAAAAATTTCTTCAGTGAATTCATTTAGTGAACGTTAAGTTAGGGGGATATGGCTCATATGTTTGAATTTGATATGGATTTAGACCAATTGGCTCAAATTAAAGTCATTGGTGTTGGTGGCGGCGGTAGCAATGCAGTGAATCGCATGATTGAAAACGGTGTTAAAGGTGTAGAATTTATTACCGTAAATACGGATGCACAGGCGCTTCATTTGGCCAAGTCCGTTCATAAATTGCAAATTGGCGATAAATTGACCCGCGGTCTTGGTGCAGGTGCAAATCCTGAAGTCGGGAAGAAAGCAGCAGAAGAGTCAAGGGAGACGATTCTGAATACGCTTCGCGGCGCAGATATGGTGTTCGTAACGGCAGGTATGGGCGGCGGTACAGGTACAGGAGCTGCTCCAGTCATTGCGGAAATCGCAAAAGAAGTAGGCGCACTTACAGTTGGCGTAGTAACGCGACCGTTTACTTTCGAAGGACGTAAGCGTTCTTTACAAGCTGAGCAAGGGATTGCTGCTTTGAAAGAGAAAGTAGATACACTTATTATTATCCCGAACGATCGTCTACTCGAGATTGTTGACAAAAAGACTCCGATGCTTGAAGCATTCCGCGAAGCGGATAATGTTCTTCGCCAAGGTGTTCAAGGGATCTCAGATTTGATCGCAGTACCAGGACTTATCAATTTGGACTTTGCAGATGTCAAAACGATTATGACTGAACGTGGTTCCGCCCTTATGGGGATCGGAGTAGCGACAGGTGAGAATCGTGCGGCAGAAGCGGCGAAAAAAGCGATCTCGAGTCCTTTGTTGGAAACATCAATCGAAGGCGCACGTGGTGTTTTGATGAATATCACAGGGGGTATGAACCTTAGCTTGTACGAAGTGAATGAAGCCGCTGATATCGTGGCATCTGCTTCTGACATTGAGGTAAATATGATTTTCGGTGCTGTTATTGATGAGAAGTTAAAAGATGAGATCTTAGTTACGGTTATTGCAACTGGTTTCGAACATAAAGCGGCTCCGATTCATCAGTCTATCAAACGTCCAGTTTCACCAGGACAACCAGAGACGGCTGCACCTGACAACCGCTTAAATAATCTTAAACCATTTGGCGCACAGCCTTCTAATGATCAATTAGATATTCCGACTTTCTTACGAAATCGCGGACGCAATACTGACAAATAATTACATAATAATTGTCTAGAGACCGAAGCCCTACTTAACGTAGAAGCTTCGGTTTTTTGTTGTTCTATAAGCTTTTTCCCTGTGGACAGGACCGCGTTAACTGACAAAAAAAGTAGCTTCCTACTAGCATGATTAGACAGACTTTGAACTTGGAATCCAATATACTGATTTAGAACCTTAAAGTTTCGTCACGAAATTGCTAGATAGTGCCCTTCTTGGAGGTGAGGCATGGCATGGTCGTCTATGCGGATCTCATTTTCCTGTTGAACTTTCTGGTGGATGCAGCCTTACTATTGGTCACTGCAAAAACGCGGAAAATAGCGTTCACATGGTGGAGAATTGCACTTTCTGCAGCATTAGGGGCTTCGTATGTCGTTATGATGTTTTTACCAGTTCCAACCTTGCTTTTTACATTTTCTGTGAAATGTATGTTCTGTACAGGTATGATTATGACCGCTTTTGGTTACGGTTCCCTACAAAATTTAATACGAAATATGGGAACTTTTTTACTCATCAATTTCGCTGTTGCTGGCGGGATGTTCGGCATTCATTATGTGCTTGCCTCTTCCTCTGATGTGATGAAGGGAATTGTATTTACCCAATCCGGTGTCGCTGTATTCCAATTCCAAATTGGTAGCATCTTGTTTGTGGTCCTTCTGTTGCTTCCGCTCATCTGGTGGTTTAGAACGGTGTTTCAAAGCAGTAAACAGCGTGAGGTTATGACAACCTATTTGGCAGAGGTTACGATTCATGTTGGGGATTTCAGCGCTACCTGCAAAGGCTTAATTGATACAGGTAACCAACTGTATGATCCATTGACGCGCACACCAGTAATGGTTATGGAAGTATCGGAATGGGGAGATGTCCTGCCTGAGCAATGGCTGCAAAGAATACGTTCTTCAGATGTGGATCAAATCATCAGCGGCATAGGGGTGGAAGAGTTCATTTGGCAGGACCGTTTGCGACTCGTACCTTACCGTGGGGTCAACCGAAATACGCAATTCATGCTGGCTATTAAACCCGATAAGGTGGTGATTATTCATAATGAATCGCAATTGGAGGCAACGAAGGTGCTTATAGGGCTAGACGGAGGAAAATTATGCAGCGATGGCTCCTACCAAGCTATTATCCATCCTGCATTGATTCAAGCTGTTTAATGTTTCGAGATGAGTAGATAGACCAGATTCAGGAGAGGTTCAACGCAGTAGACAGTTCATTCTTACAAAGTCAGTTTTCCATTGGAAAACGCAGCTTAGCTTACGATGAAAGTTTTGCTATGGCAAAACTCTTAGGAGGAAACTAACATGTTCTTGAAGTGGAAACTGCTTGTTCAACTAACGTATTATCGCATTTTGATGATGCTGGGACTCAAAGGTGAGGAAATCTATTACATAGGTGGTAGTGAAGCATTGCCACCGCCGCTTACGCGTGAAGAAGAAGAATACTTATTGGAAAAATTACCATCTGGGGATGCAGCTATTCGAGCTATGCTGATTGAACGCAACCTGAGATTGGTTGTCTATATAGCGAGAAAATTTGAGAATACGGGTATTAACATCGAGGATTTGGTTTCGATTGGAGCGATTGGTCTCATCAAAGCCGTAAATACATTTGATCCCGAGAAGAAGATTAAACTAGCAACTTACGCTTCACGTTGTATTGAGAATGAAATACTCATGTATTTGCGCAGAAACAGTAAAATTCGAACAGAAGTATCGTTTGATGAGCCGTTGAATATTGATTGGGATGGTAATGAACTTCTTTTGTCTGATGTGCTTGGCACAGAGAATGATACCATTTACCGGAACATCGAAGAACAAGTTGATCGGAAGCTTCTTCATAAGGCACTTGATAAGCTCAGTGAACGTGAACGTATTATCATGGAACTGAGGTTCGGGTTGCAGGATGGGGAGGAAAAGACGCAGAAAGACGTTGCAGATCTGTTGGGTATTTCGCAATCTTATATCTCCAGATTAGAAAAACGTATTATTAAGCGGCTTCGCAAAGAGTTTAACAAGATGGTCTAAAATTTTTTTTTGGCAGTAAATGTCGAAATTGTTCAGGTGTCACGGGAGGGAGCGAGTCAGTACCCTTTTGTCAAGTGGCTGAGCTAGGGATGAGGCAGGAATAAATCGACCGCTCACGGGGATAATTAACAGTAATGTTTCTCCTTGGGAGGTAATCACGGTGACCCGAAATAAAGTTGAGATATGTGGAGTTGACACCGCCAAACTGCCTGTGCTGACCAATGCAGAGATGCGTGAGTTGTTCACTGACCTGCAAACAAAACAGGAACGAACTGCAAGAGAGAAATTGGTCAATGGCAATTTAAGGTTGGTACTGAGTGTGATTCAGCGGTTCAACAATCGTGGAGAGTATGTGGACGATCTCTTCCAAGTTGGCTGTATTGGTTTGATGAAAGCCATTGATAACTTTGATTTAAGTCAAAATGTCAAATTCTCGACCTATGCCGTACCGATGATTATAGGTGAGATACGCCGCTACTTACGAGATAATAACCCGATTCGCGTTTCTCGTTCCTTGAGAGATATTGCTTACAAAGCATTACAAGTTAGAGACAGTCTAACGAATCAAAACTCACGCGAGCCATCTATTTATGAAATTTCTGAAGCCTTGAATGTACCGAAAGAAGATGTTGTTTTCGCGCTTGATGCTATTCAAGATCCCGTTTCCTTATTTGAGCCCATTTATCATGATGGAGGCGATCCCATCTATGTGATGGATCAAATAAGCGATGAGCGCAACAAAGACATGTCATGGATCGAAGGTATCGCATTGCGCGAAGCGATGCATAAGTTGAATGCTAGAGAGAAGATGATCCTATCTATGCGCTTCTTTGAAGGGAAGACCCAGATGGAAGTAGCGGATGAGATTGGTATCTCTCAAGCACAAGTTTCAAGGTTAGAGAAATCGGCTATTTGTCAGATGCAGAAACATGTGAAATCCTAAGTGCAATTAACAAAGACTGGAACGGCTTTGGTAGACAAGCCGTGAAGGTCTTTTTTTGTTTGACAGGACATTTTGCCCATAAGACACATATACTAATAAAAAATCAGTACAAATTCTAATGAGATATGTGGTGATAGGCCTCATGAAAATATCTGATTTCCAGACAAAGGACGTAATTAATATTGTGGACGGCAAAAAGCTTGGACAAATCAGTGATTTGGAGCTTGACCTGCGCCAAGGACGAATCGAATCCATTGTTGTTCCGAATCAGAGTCGATTTTTTGGACTGTTTGGAACGGGTACCGATGTGATCATTCCTTGGAAGCATATCGTGAAAATTGGTGCTGACGTTGTGCTCGTGAAGCTAGAAGATGTAAGGCCATATCGACAAACGGACGACACCGAAGTGGTATATGAGTTTAATCGTCAGTTTAAAAATTGACGTTGGACACACGAGAACGCTGTATCAGCAGAATAAACAGCTGAGCAGACATCGTGTGTCTTTTTATTTTGTGCTAAAGTAGTGATATATGAATTGGGCTGGAGGGATTTGCATTGGAACCATTTGACTTACAATCATCACTACATTCAAAAGAGGACCAACCGGTCCTATTACCTATAGCTTCGTGGATGTCATTATTTCCTGAGATTACTGCTGGTTTTAGCTCTCGTTTAGGTGGAGTAAGTCAGGCGCCATTCTCAACACTTAATCTCGGTTTGCATGTGAATGATAACCAGGAGGATGTCGTGCGTAATCGAGAGCGTGTTGCTGACGCTGTAGGGCAGTCATTTACATCTTTTACATATGCGGAGCAGGTCCATGGGAAAGACATCGCTATCGTCAGTCTGAACGAGCAAGGCATGGGGCGTGATAGCAGAGAAACAGCTCTCCAAGCGAAGGATGGATTTATAACCAAGGAGAAAGGCATTGTACTCTGTGCGCAATTTGCGGATTGTGTACCGTTGTATTTTTATGATCCCATTCAGCGTGTGGTGGGTCTTGCTCATGCAGGTTGGAAAGGGACGGTGTTAAACATTTCCATGGCTACAATATCCTTAATGACACATACTTTTGGTAGTCAGCCTTCTGATATCCGAGCAGTCATTGGTCCCTCAATCGGCGTCTGTTGCTATGAAGTTGATCAGACGGTAGCATCGCGTGTTAGGATGGTATTTGAGGAGACGGAAATATCACTTGAGGAACAAGCAGCTATTCTGACTGATAAAGGTAATCAGAAGTATATGTTGAATTTGCAATTATTAAATCAGAAATTGATCGAGCAAGCAGGAATTTTGTCGTCCCATATCGAAGTAACACAGTTATGTACGAGTTGCCGAACTGATCTCTTCTTTTCGCATCGAAAGGAAGGGGGGGCCACAGGAAGAATGATCGCTTGGATCGGTCTTCGTTGATTGGAACTGGAACTGGCAATGTGTGTGAATAGAGGTGTAGAGAGAATGAGCGTATTGGAACGCAAACAAGAGGTTGAAGCTCGAATAGCAACTGTATGTCGGGAGTCAGGCCGTCAAGAACATGACATTAAGATCATCGCAGTAACCAAATATGTATCTTTAGAAACGACAGAACAAGTATTGAACACGGGTCTACAGCATATTGGAGAAAATCGTTGGCAAGATGTAAAACCGAAGTGGGAAGCTCTGCATGAGCGTGGAACATGGCATTTTCTAGGACATTTGCAGACGAATAAGGTGAAAGATGTTATTGGCAAATTCGCGTATATTCACTCGCTGGATCGGATGTCGCTTGCGAAAGAGCTGGACAAGCAAGCTGCCAGTTTGGGTATAGTAGTCAATTGTTTCTTGCAAGTGAATATTTCCGGTGAAGCAACGAAATATGGCATATCGCCGCAAGAATTTTTCCAATTTGCGGAGGAAGTAAGTAAGCTTACACATATTCGTGTTTGCGGATTGATGACGATGGCTCCTTATGAGTTAGAATCCGAAGAAACGAGACCTGTTTTTCGAGGATTACGTGAATTAAGAGATCAATTGAATGAACGAAGGTTGTTCCCTTACGAAGTGAGTGAGTTATCTATGGGGATGTCAGGTGACTTTGACGTGGCCATTCAAGAAGGTGCAACCTGGGTTCGCTTAGGTACAGTTTTGGTAGGTAAAGAGGGGTAGTGGGTATTAGGTATTAGGGGATATGATTCCTATGCATGATTTCGTTAGGAGGGAAGCGCAATGGGTGTATATAACCGATTTATGAACTTTCTGGGACTTCAGGAAGAGGAAGAAATTGTAGAGCGTGAGCGGATTGTAGAAGCAACAGAAGAACCTGAAACCAATCCATACGAATTACGTAATAAAAATAAGGCGAATGTCGTCAGTATTCATTCACAGAAGAATTCACGCGTTGTCCTTAGTGAACCCCGTACGTATGAGGAAACACAGGACATCGCAGACCATCTACGTGCTCGTAGAGCGGTTGTCGTTAATTTACAACGAGTTCGCGGCGATCAAGCTATCCGAATCGTAGATTTCTTGAGTGGTACGGTTTACGCATTGAATGGGTCTATCTCTAAGCTTGGACCGAATATTTTTCTCTGTACACCAGACTCAGTAGATATTCATGGTCATATCTCTGAGATGATGGGCGAGGAATAGACGCATATCCCCAAACACATAGACAGAGGTGGGAAACAACGTGGATAACGTTTACTCTTTTTTAAGCGTATTGACAGAAATTTATTATTTCATGATTATTGGTTACTTGATCTTATCTTGGTTTCCAAACGCGCGTGGCAGTTTCGTCGGTGGACTGCTCTCGAAGCTGGTTGAACCGTATCTGGCT
This sequence comes from Paenibacillus qinlingensis, assembly GCF_013204845.1. GTDB lineage: Bacteria > Bacillota > Bacilli > Paenibacillales > NBRC-103111 > Paenibacillus_E > Paenibacillus_E qinlingensis. The sequence continues at coordinate 400,576 of NZ_JABMKY010000001.1, read as the reverse complement.
CCATTCCGTAAAATCATACCTAGTATCGGTTTCATTGATCTCTCACCAATCGTGGCGTTGATCGCATTGAAATTCGTTGTTATGGGTATCTTTGCTGTACTTGATTTCATCGTGGGGATTTTCTAGTCTTGATGAAAGATATTTATGGGCATTTTCACCAAGACGAGCATCATTTTGTGGATAAAGCCTGGGATTGGGTCGAGCGAGCTGCACAGCAGCATGCCGTGAAGTTAACCGATTTTCTCGATCCCAGACAAGCTTTCATTCTCAATTCGCTCGTCAACCGACACCCGGATGTACATTGCCGATTGGATGGCGGCTATGAAGCAGCTGAGCGTAAGCGTGCTATTATAGCTCCTGACTATCGCAGCTTGGATAGTGAAGACATGGCGATGGCCGTGTTGGCAGTGTCCTCAGGGGATGGCAAATTCCTTACGCTTGAACACGGAGATTACATGGGCGCCATTCTTGGACTCGGCATGAAGCGAGACAAGGTTGGCGATATTCATGTTATAGAGGGTGGCTGCCATTTCTTAGTCACTCAGGATGCAGCTGACTATTTGCATTTGAATTTGTCACAAGTACATAGAGTGCATGTCCAAACGGAATTGCTCCCTTTAGATAAGCTAGAAGTAGCGCAAGTGCAATTGGAGGAGCTTCATCTATCCGTTGCATCTATGCGTATGGACGGAATTGTAAGCGATGTATTCCGGCTTAGCAGAGCCAAAGTATTGATACCAATACAAGCTGGTCGTTGCCGCGTCAACTGGAAGGTGGAAGAAGATCCAAGCAAGCCGCTGAAAGAAGGCGATATGATCTCCTTGCAGGGTTTTGGTAGGTTTAAAGTGCTTGAAGTGGAAGGCGTATCGAAAAAAGGTCGAATTCGTGTGAAGATTGGCAAGTTTGCATGACCGTGGATAATTTATCCACGAACTTTGCAGGAATTGCTAATTTTCTGTCGAACTGAACTGTATAGACATGGGTGTAGGCTAGCTTTCAGACAAGCTCAGCTTATGCTTACGAAGTCAGTTTTGCTGCGCAAAACGCTAAGGAGGGGCACTGATGCCATTAACACCGCTAGATATACATAATAAGGAGTTTTCACGTTCGTTTCGTGGTTATGATGAGGATCAGGTGAATGAATTCCTAGATCAAGTCATCAAGGATTATGAAGCGCTTATTCGTGAGAATAAGGATTTGCAGAATCAATCAATGGCCTTGCAGGAGCGTTTGGATCATTTTACGCATATTGAAGAATCACTGAGCAAAACGATCATCGTGGCACAAGAGGCTGCGGATGAAGTTAGAAGCAATTCGAAGAAAGAAGCTCAGTTAATTCTGAAAGAAGCGGAGAAAAATGCGGATCGGATTATTAACGAATCATTGACGCGTTCACGCAAAGTAGCTCTTGAGATCGAAGAACTCAAGAAACAAGCTTCGATTTATCGTACGCGCTTCCGGACGTTACTTGAAGCGCAGCTTGAATTATTGAACACAGAAGGCTGGCAAAGTATGCAGTTTGAACATAAGGAAGAGTAGGCATGGAGCAGTAGGCAGGTATCATATTGACTATGCTTGCCAGATTGGGTATACTCCTGTTAAAGTGAGAGTTCAAAAAGTCCGGTTTTCAGCACCGAGAAGATTGAAAGAAGCTAGGAAATGAGGAGCGGAGCGTAGTGTAAGCTACGTGAGCACCGGAAGTTCCGGCTGAATTCAATATTCGATGTGGAATATGCTTCATGGACTACTTCGTGATCAAAAATGGACTTTTGAACAACCTCTAAAAGTATCGCAATAAAGCTATGACTGGAACGAGTAGGGCGTTATGAGCAGTGTCAGCGAATTAGGGTTGTGGTGTGAGCCTAATCTCTGCAGCGTACCGAATATCCCCCAGGAGCGTCTCTTGAAATGAGTAGGGAGAAACGGGTCATGCCGTTATACATGATCGAGTGAAGAAGCTCTGTTCAATTCGCCTTTAGGCGTGTGTTCATGATGCTTTTTAACGAGGGTGGTACCGCGAGTTGAGTTTCTCGTCCCTTTTGGGATGAGAGGCTTTTTTTGTTTTTTAGACTAGGATAGATTGAACCAGGAGTGGAGTGGTAAAGATGGATTATGGAAAAACATTAAACCTATTACAAACAGATTTCCCGATGAGAGGTAATTTACCTCAAGCGGAACCGAAGATGCAAGAACATTGGGAAGCCGAAGACATTTATGCTAAAGTGCAAGAAAGTCGTAAGGGCAGAACGAAGTTTATTCTACACGATGGGCCTCCTTATGCGAATGGAGATATTCATATCGGTCACGCACTCAACAAAGTGCTTAAGGATATTATCGTACGTTTCAAAACATTGCAAGGATTCGACGCGCCTTATGTTCCAGGTTGGGATACGCACGGCTTACCGATCGAGCAAGTGATTACGAACAGCGGGAAAGTCGATCGTAAGAAGATGACAGTTCCTGAGTTCCGTGAATATTGCAAAGAATACGCCTTGCAATCTGTTGAGAAGCAGAAGAGTCAATTCCAACGTCTTGGTATACGCGGAGATTGGAAAAATCCGTACATCACGTTGCAACCAGGTTATGAAGCTCAACAAATTCGTGTTTTCGGTACAATGGTACAGAAGGGCTTCGTTTACAAAGGCTTGAAACCTGTTTACTGGTCCCCATCGTCAGAGAGCGCCTTGGCTGAAGCAGAAATCGAGTACAAAGAGAAAACTTCAACATCCATCTACGTGGCGTTCCCAGTAAAGGATGGCAAAGGGAAGTTACCTGAAGATGCAGCCATCGTCATCTGGACAACAACAGCATGGACATTACCTGCGAACTTAGGGATTTCCGTACACCCTGAATTTGAGTACGCAGTTGTTCAAGCGAATGGGAAGAAATATGTGCTGGCACAAGGACTTCTTGCAGCAGCAGCGAAAGAAATTGGCTGGAGCGAATACGAAGTATTATCGACGGTAAAAGGCAGTGAGTTGGAGTTTGTTACGTGCCAACATCCATTTTACGATCGTGAATCCCTTGTTATGGTTGGCGAGCACGTGACGTTAGAAGCGGGTACAGGTTGCGTTCACACAGCTCCAGGTCACGGGGAAGACGACTTTGCAATAGGTCAACGTTATAACATCGGCGTGCTTTGTCCAGTGGACGATCAAGGTCATTTTACAGCTGAAGCACCAGGTTATGAAGGTTTGTTCTATGAAAAAGGCGGCAAGCTGATCATTGAGCAGCTGAAGGAGTCAGGTTTATTGCTAAAAGCTGCTGACATTCAGCATCAATACGCACATGACTGGCGTACGAAGAAACCTGTTATTTATCGTGCAACGGAGCAATGGTTTGCGTCCATCGATAAGTTCAGACAAGAGATGCTGGATGAAATCAAGCAAGTGAAATGGACGCCGGAGTGGGGCGAAGTGCGCCTTCATAACATGATCGCAGATCGTGGAGACTGGTGTATTTCCAGACAGCGGGCATGGGGTGTACCGATTCCTATTTTCTACTGTCGCAGCTGTAATGAGCCCCTTGTTAACGAGCAAACAATTGAACATGTTGCCCAGTTATTCGAGCAAGAAGGTTCTAATGCTTGGTTCATCAAGGATGAGAAGGATTTACTTCCACACGGTACTAGCTGTACGAAATGCGGACATGGTGAATTCCGCAAAGAAACGGACATCATGGACGTTTGGTTCGACTCCGGTTCCAGTCACGTTGCTGTTCTAGAGTCGCGTCCAGAACTTCAGTGGCCTGCTGATCTGTATCTGGAAGGATCCGACCAATATCGCGGTTGGTTCAACTCTTCCTTGATTACTGGTGTGGCAACGAGAGAGAAGTCACCGTATAAAGGCATTTTGAGTCATGGCTTTACACTAGATGGCGAAGGGCGCAAAATGTCCAAATCCATTGGGAACACGATTGATCCGAATGTGGTTTGCGGCAAATTAGGCGCTGATATTCTTCGTCTATGGGTATCCTCCGTGGATTATCAATCCGATCATCGGATTTCGGACAATATTTTGAACCAAACGACGGAAGTTTATCGTAAAATCCGTAACACCATGCGCTTCCTGCTTGGGAATTTGAGTCAGTTTAATCCGGCTACAGATCGTGTTGCCTACGCAAGTTTATCCGAACTTGATCGCTATGCGTTGATTCGTTTGAACCGCATGATCGAGAAAGTTATTAAAGCCTATGAAGCCTACGAATTCCATGTTGTGTATCAAACGATTCACCATTTCTGTGCGGTGGAAATGAGCTCTTTCTATTTGGATATCATCAAGGATCGTCTCTATGCGAATGCGGCTGAGGATCCAGCTCGTAAAGCGTCACAAACTGTGCTATATGCGGCACTAACTGCGATTACGAAATTGATCTCACCAATTCTTCCGCATACAGCAGATGAAGTTTGGAAGTATATTCCAGGTGTTGAACTAAGCTCCGTACAACTTGCTGAATTACCGGAAGTAGAGACGAGTGTATACAATGAAGAATTGGAAAATAAATGGAATTCATTCTTGGAGGTACGTGATGACGTGCTGAAGGCGCTAGAAGAAGCGCGTAAGGAGAAGGTCATTGGTAATTCCTTAGGGGCAGCAGTGAATTTGTATCCGAATGAAGCGATGTTTGCTTTGTTGACACAATTTGAACAATTGGATCAGTTGTTCATCGTATCTGCTGTTAATCTATACCCAGTAGGTACTTCTGTACCTGAAGGTGCACTTCAGTCCAAAGATGTGGCCATTGCAATCGCTGTTGCAGACGGTGAGAAATGTGAACGTTGTTGGATAGTGACACCAGAGGTTGGGCACAGTAAAGAGCATCCAACACTCTGTGTCAGATGTAATGATGTTGTGACTGCTCATTATCACGAGTAGAGGAACCAAACGAGCTTTCGCTATATGCGAAGCTCGTTTGTCCTGTTTTTAATCAGGGTCAAAAATTGAAATTACTCATCGTCTAAATCAGCAGTTCTTTCGGGTTCGAGAAAAGGATCGCCTTCATCACTGTGCATATACTCGTTATAAGCTTTACTTCGTACAATGGTAACATGTTCACCATAGAGATCAGTGGCTACAAAGCTTTCGAATGACTCTACATAGCCTTCCAACTCGTCGGCTTCGATGTACATGTCATTATAGCTTTCCACTTGGTTGCTTTCAGCGAAAGCTGGTGAGTTTGAGGTTCCCCAACTTTCAACGATTTGCCAAGCATCTTCACCATCGAACTCTGTTTCGTTGTCTTTCTCATCAAAGCTCGTACGCCCGAATGGTGGGTAAAGAATCTGCTCTTCAACAGGGCGCCTGAACGATTGGTCTGGATCAGGCACATGTTCTATGCTGTATAAAGTTGTTGGGATGGCTTGTAGGCGTTCATACGGAATAGGTTGATGGCTAAAAATACAAACACCATATTCGCCACTTTCCATACGGGCTAATGCTTCATTGACTTGTTGTAAATGCATCTCTGCGTGTTCATTAAGCGAAATATCTTTCGCTCGTTCAAAAACTTCGGACCCGATATCACCGGGATGATTATCATACATAGAGAGCTCGCCTATGGAATCGGAGAACGAATTTGCGAGTCCAAATTGATCGTTCGAAGCGAAGTGCTTTTCAAGTGCAACCTTTTCCTCCAACAGTTGTACATATAATGATTGTATTTGCTCATCGGTTAAATGGCTCATAGGTCATACAGCTCCCTTCTAACAGCTCATTCATACCGTTTATGATGCCGATAGACCGCTTTTTTTAGTGAGGTAATTCCTTGAAAAATAGGAATGTACAAGCTTTTTACAATGTAGGAGGTAAACTTAGATGAAATATTTGAAATATTACCTGTATGCACTTCTTGCATTCATACTAGATCAAGTTACGAAATGGATCATTGTGAAAAAAGTTCCATTAGGGGAAGAACGCCCTGTTATTGGAGATTTTTTCATGATTACATCCCATCGTAATCGTGGTGCGGCTTTCGGTATTTTACAAGATCAACGTTGGTTTTTCATTGTAGTGACGATTATCGTGCTATGCGGGATTGTTTGGTACATGCAGCGGACGATTCGTGAAGGTAAAGTGTTATTACCGTTCGCCTTGTGTTTACTTTTTGGAGGAGCGTTTGGCAATTTCGTTGACCGCGCACTATTCGCAGAAGTTGTGGATTTCTTCCAGTTTACTTTCGATTTTAACTTTTTCGGCAAAGAAGTCGATTATATTTTCCCGATTTTCAATGTAGCAGATTCTTGCATCGTTGTCGGGGTTATCCTGATCTTTATTGAGTCCATTCTAGCATCACGAAAAGAGAAAAAAGGAGCAACACATGAACACAAACCAGACCTCACTTGAGTCCGTGACGCAAGAGGCAATAGAATGGACAGTGGAAAATCAATTTGAGAGCGAACGGATTGATAAGTTCATTACAGAAGCGTTGGAAGAAGATATTTCTCGCACACTTGTCCAACAATGGGTCAAAGATGGTCACGTTAAGGTGAATGGGAAAGCTGTAAAGCCCAATTATAAATTGTCTTTGCATGATGTTATTGCGTTAGTGATTCCAGAGCCTCAGGGCGTGGAGTTATTGGCTGAAAACATTCCTCTAAACGTTGTTTACGAGGACAGTGATGTGATCGTTATCAACAAACAGCGTGGACTCGTTGTTCATCCTGCGCCGGGCCATTACTCGGGTACGTTAGTAAATGCATTAATGTACCACTGCAAGGACTTATCCGGTATCAATGGTGAACTTCGTCCAGGAATTGTACATCGGATTGATAAGGACACTTCAGGCTTAATTATGTCGGCCAAAAATGATAAGGCTCACGCAAGCCTGGCAGAGCAATTGAAGGCACATACCGTTAATCGCAAATACATCGCCTTGGTACACGGATATATTCAACATGATCAAGGGACGATCGATGCGCCGATTGGACGCGATTCTCATGATCGTAAGATGTACACCGTTACGGAGAAAAACAGCAAAACCGCGGTAACACACTTCGCGGTTATCGAACGATTTGGTGATTTTACTTTGGTCGAGTTAAAGTTGGAAACCGGTCGTACCCACCAAATCCGGGTGCACATGAAGTTCATTGGTCATCCATTAGTTGGAGATCCGATGTATGGCAAGAGCAAAGGCATGTTGATGGATGGGCAGGCCTTGCATGCGGCGATTCTTGGCTTTGAACACCCACGGACTGGGGAATGGATGCAATTTGAAGCCCCGATTCCATCTGATATGGAGAACCTAATATCAACGATACGAACAACATAGTTCTTGTTCAAGGGAGAGAGGAGAGCTACGCATGTTGGAGCATTTGATTAACCCGCAAGTCAAAGATATTCAAATATCAGGTATTCGCAAAATTTCGAATCTAGTCAGTACGATTCCTGGAGCTTTGACCTTAACGATAGGGCAGCCTGATTTCCCTACGCCGCGACATATTATCGAAGCGGGACAAAGGGCTTTGGATCAAAATAAAACGGTCTACACACAAAATCCTGGTTTAATAGAGCTTAGAGAAGCTGTTTCTAACTTTGTGAAGGTCAAGTATGGCCAAGAGTATCGCGCGGCGGATGAGATTATCGTCACAGCAGGTGCGAGTCAAGCGGTTGATATTACGTTGCGTACGATTTTGACGCCTGGTGCTGAAGTTATCATTCCGGCTCCGATTTACCCTGGATATGAGCCATTAATTCACTTAGCAGGTGGAGTTCCTGTTTATGTGGATACCAGAGAGAATGGTTTGAAATTAACAGCTGAGCTACTGGCACCCTACCTGACAGAGAAAACACGTTGTGTCATTCTATGTTATCCGTCAAATCCGACTGGTCAGGTTCTCACGGAGAAAGAAATTGTTGATTTGGCCGAATTATTGGCAGATCGCGAGCTATTTATATTATCCGACGAAATCTATAGCGAGTTAGTGTATGGCGTTCAGCATCGTTCTATTGCGACAGTTGGCAAGTTGCGTGAAAAGACAATCGTCATTAATGGCTTGTCCAAATCTCATGCAATGACAGGCTGGCGTGTAGGTTTTACAATGGCCCCTGCGTACCTTACAGCGCACATGGTGAAGGTTCACCAGTATAACGTGACCTGTGCTAGCTCAGTAAGCCAGTATGCCGCCTTAGAGGCGTTGACGGTAGGGATCGACGATGCACTTCCGATGCGTGAAGCTTATGCAGCCCGTCGGGATTATGTTTACGATCGTTTGATCGCCATGGGGATTGAGCTGGAAAAGCCAGACGGCGCGTTCTACTTGTTCCCGTCTATTGCGAAGTTCGGCTTATCCTCGCAAGAATTTGCGATGAGGCTGCTGCATGAAGAGCATGTTGCTGTCGTGCCGGGAGATGCTTTCACTTCCTATGGGGAAGGCTACATTCGGATTTCATATGCGTATGCACAAGATGTGTTGGAGCAATCGTTGGATCGTCTTCAACGGTTTGTAAATAAGTTGTAGAAAGAGACCATCGCTGGTAGCAGCGGTGGTTTTTTTATTCTGGAATTTGATGGGCCAACAGCTTTTGCCTCTTAAGTGGAAATTGTGTGAACTCGAAGTGCGAACCCCGAACCCCGAACCCCGAACAAAATACAACTACTCTACTTCTGACTAGCAAGATCTCCATCAACTAAATGGAAAATATACAGTTAATTCCCTCGATTTAGACCCGAAGTATCGATTAGATGGAAAACCTGCAGTTAATTTCAAAGGATTTACTAGATTAAAGTAAAATGAGCAAAATTAGCTACATGAAATCCAGTTATTATTAATTTAGAGTGTTTTTTACTGAAAATAGCTACATAAAATCCAGTTAATTAGTTTATTGCGGTTGAAAGTTGGTGTGGTGTGTTAGTTGGAAGAGAGGTGAAGGAAAGTAGCATGCTGAGGTGGTGGGAGAGATAGGAGTAAGTAGGATACTTTTGTAGTAAGAAATAAAGTGAAGGATAGTAGTTAAGTGATGTGGAGGAAAATTGGGATGGTGTGATATAGCTGAGTTAGTTGAATATGGATCTGATAATAGTTGGAGTGAAGAAGTAGAGGGAATGAACTGTATAGCCAATCATCAGACATACAAAAAACCTCCCGATCAACCGCCCATTTTACGGAGGTGATCGAGAGGCCCTATTCTTTTTAGCTAGACTTGTATCTCAGATATGCCGTAATCGTCTCAATAGCAACATCGATGGCGCGCTCATCGGGATCAAGTTTGGCATTATGCAGGCCATGTGGTGTATCGACACCTAACCAGAACATAAAGCCAGGGATTTTCTCCAAGAAGTAACCAAAGTCTTCGCCAGTCATGGCTTCTGTACACTCGAACAACGTAACATTGTCACGTCCACGAAGCCAGTCCATGAATTCAACGGTTAATGCAGGGTCATTGTAGACTTGGCGATAATTCGAGCCCCAGTCGATGGTGACTTGGCATTCGAAAGAAGCTTCAATGCCCGCGGCAACCGCTTCAATGCGCCCTTTGACCTTGTTCATGGAAGCAGCAGATAATGTGCGGATCGTACCCTCTAAGCGAGCCTTCTCCGCGATAATATTCTGCTTCGTTCCAGCTTCCATTTTTCCAATCGTGATCACAGCGGAATCCAACGGATTCACGTTTCGGGATACGATGGTTTGAAGCTGCCCAACCATCTGCGTTGCCGCGATGATCATATCATTCGCTTGATGCGGATAAGCAGCATGGCCGCCTTTTCCAAGCAAATCAATGAACAGTTCTGATGTGTTGGCGAACAAGATTTCAGGTCTGACAGCGATCGTACCAACAGGATACTCCGGGGCAATATGGAGCGCGACCATCTGGTCAGGCATCCAATCTTGCAATTCCTCTGCAGCTAGCATCGGTAACGCACCGCCGGGACCTTCTTCAGCCGGCTGGAACAACACGACAAGATCATCCTTCATAGGATTCTCCGTGAAGTGTGTCACAACGCCCATTCCGATGGACATGTGAAAATCATGCCCGCACGCGTGCATATAGCCTGGGTGCTGAGACGGGAAGGGAAGCGAGGTTTCTTCCGTAATCGGAAGCCCGTCCATATCGGCGCGGTAACCAAAGCGTTTACTCGGGTTTAAACCTTTGATATAGACCAGAATGCCCGTACGCCATGTACGAATCGTTAGACGATCCTGCGGCAGCTTGGCTAATTGTTCTAGAAGAAGCTGTTGCGTTTTGAACTCTTGAAATCCTGGTTCCGGGATTTGATGAAGCTGACGTCGCAGCTCTACAAAAGGGCTAAGCATAACGATTTCCTCCAGATCTAATTCACCTTATAGGGTACGTAGGTCTGCTAGAATTTCGGTTTTGGATTTCGTTTTGTCATCTACTTTCTTGATGACACGTGCAGGTGCGCCTGCCACTACCGTGTACTCTTCAACATCTTGCGTTACGATAGCTCCAGCAGCAACTACGGAACCTTTACCGATGCGCACGCCTTCTAGGATAACCGCGTTAGCGCCAACAAGAACGTCATCTTCGATTACACATGGTTGAGCAGAAGGTGGCTCGATAACGCCAGCAACAACTGCGCCAGCGCCGATGTGACACATTTTACCTACTTGTGCACGTCCGCCAAGAACAGCGTTCATGTCGATCATGGTGCCATCACCAACGGAAGCACCGATGTTGATAAGCGCGCCCATCATAATAATCGCGTTATCGCCGATATGTACTTTATCGCGAATAACTGCGCCTGGCTCGATGCGCGCATTGATATGTTTCAAATCTAGCATAGGAATAGCAGAGTTACGACGATCGTTTTCAACTACGAAATCAACAACTTTATCTTTGTTAGCTTCTAGAATCGGTTGAAGTACGCTCCACTCGCCGAAAACGACACCGCTCCCGCCAGTGATAAAGGATTGGCTGCCTTCGCCGAACTCAAGACCATCAAGGTTTCCTTTTACATATACTTTCACCGGAGTTTTCTTTTTGCTTTCTTTAATAAACTGGATAATTTCTAGGGTATTCATTTCAGACATGGGGACATCTCCTTCAAATTTATGATTGACTCTCCTATATTAGCAGAAAGGAGGCGTTTGAGCCAATCTGTTTCACACAGCTTTTTGTGCAAATTGACTCTGATAGAGTTCAGCATAGAAACCTTGCTGTTCGAGCAACTCGCCATGAGTACCTTGTTCAATGACAGTTCCTTGATTCATCACAAGAATAAGATCAGCTTCTCGGATTGTGGATAACCGGTGAGCAATGACGAAACTAGTGCGATTTGCCATCAAATTGTTCATGGCTCGTTGAATAGAAACTTCCGTCCGTGTATCAACACTGCTCGTCGCTTCATCAAGAATCAATATCGGAGGATCAGCGAGAACCGCACGAGCAATGGTGAGTAATTGCTTTTGACCATGGGATAGATTGGACGCTTCCTCATTCAAAATCGTATCATACCCATCCGGAAGTGTTCGTATGAAATGATCTGCGTAAGCCGCGCGTGCGGCCTCAATGATTTCATCTTCCGTAGCGCCATGACGGCCATAAGCAATGTTGTCGCGAATGGTACCGTTAAAGAGCCAAGTATCCTGCAGTACCATACCGAATAGTCCGCGAAGATGGCTACGTGACATATTTCGAGAGTCGACACCATCGATAGCAATCCGGCCGTTCTGCAATTCATAGAAGCGCATGAGCAGGTTGACTATCGTTGTTTTGCCTGCGCCAGTGGGTCCAACAATAGCTACGGTTTGTCCTGGCTTCACATCGATGTTCATATTGGCGATAAGCGGTGTATCTGTTTTGTAGGCGAAGGAAACATCCACGAACTGGACATGCCCCTTAATGTGGGCGACGGAATCCGTTACTTTGTTCTCCAAAACTTCTTCCGTCTCATCTAATAACTCGAAAATGCGCTCAGCCGCTGCGATCGTAGACTGAATCACATTCGCAATATTTGCTACTTGTGTGATCGGCATGCCAAATTGACCCGAATATTGAATGAAGGCGAGAACGTCGCCAATTTTAATGGCATTATGAGTTACCATGATACCGCCTATGACGCTAACGAGCACGTAACCGATATTCCCGATAAAGGACATCAAAGGAAAGATGAGCCCCGAAATAAATTGTGCTTTCCAGCCAGAGTGATACAGCCGATCATTTATTTCATTGAACTTATCAACCGATTGTTTTTCTCTTCCAAAAGCTTTAACGATGGTATGTCCTGTATACATTTCTTCGACATGTCCATTGAGCTCGCCAAGCGTTCGTTGCTGGCCCTTGAAATATTTTTGAGAGCGGGTAGCAATCATTTTAGTTCCTAGAATGCTCAGAGGCAGGGTAACAATAGTAGCTAAAGTGAGTAGCGGACTTATTGTCAACATCATGATAATGATACCGATTAAAGTAACAACGGATGTAATCAACTGCGTTAAGCTTTGCTGCATCGTGGAACTGATTGTGTCCACATCATTCGTAGCACGGCTCATGGTGTCGCCATGGCTTCTTGCATCAAAGAAGGAGAGAGGAACACGCGTTAGCTTCTCACTGATATCTCGGCGTAAATTGAAGACAATGCGCTGGGTAACTTTTACCATGATTCGTTGTTGTATGTACAATAATATGGAGCTGAAGATATATAGAGCAGCTAGGATAAGTACGATCTGAAGGATCGCATCGAAATCAATTTTGGCACCTGCGATGCCTTTGAGCTTGCCAATAGCGCCTTCCGATAACTTCGTAACGGCATTACCCATGAGTTTCGGACTAATGATACTAAACAATGTGCTTAATATGGCTGCAAGGAGTACAAAGGATATGGATACACGAAAAGGCTGCAAATATGTCATGAGTCTTTTTAGGGTACCTTTAAAATTCTTCGCCTTCTGGACAGGCATCCCCATGCCAGCCATCCCGCCACGGCCAATAAAACCTGGATTCATGCCTGCTGCCGGTCGCGCCGGTTCTTTGGGTTTCTCACTCATGCACTTTCCTCCTCTGATAGCTGAGAAGCAACAATTTCTTGATAAACCTCACATGTTTTCATAAGCTCACTATGCGTACCTATACCTGCGATTCTGCCTTCATCTAAAACGATAATTTGATTCGCATCCATAATGGTGCTTACACGCTGAGCGACAATGATCATCGTTGCACGTGCCGTTTCTGATTTAAGGGCAGCGCGAAGCTTAGCATCGGTTTTGAAATCAAGAGCAGAGAAGCTGTCATCGAAAATATAAATATTCGGTTTACGCGCAAGTGCTCGCCCAATGGCAAGGCGCTGCTTCTGACCACCTGATAGATTAGTACCGCCTTGAGCGAGTGTAGCTTGGAAGTTATCTTTCATGCCGTGGATGAAATCTGCGGCTTGTGCTGTAGAAGCTGCAGCGGCAAGCTCGTCTTCTGTGGCGTGATCATTGCCGAAGCGGAGGTTATCCGCAATTGTACCTGAGAATAGGACTGCTTTCTGAGGCACATAACCGATTTGATTCCGAACACTCTCTAAAGAAAGTGATGGTAGCGGTTGGCCATTCAACGTAATTGTGCCGGACTCCACATCATAGAATCGCAGTAGTAAATTGATGAGCGTCGTTTTGCCGGAACCAGTTCCGCCAATTATTGCTGTAACCTCTCCAGGTTTCGCACGGAAAGAAATATCATGAATTGCGGGCTGCTCGGCACCAGGATAACTGAAAGTCACATGGTTAAATTCAACGACAGTTTGGTCGTCATGGAGAGTTTGCGCATTGTCTTTACTATGTATGTTGGACTGAATGGCAAGAACCTCATTAATACGCACAGCGGATGCCGAAGCTCGTGGAATCATCATGAATATCATGGTCATCATGAACATGCTAAACATAATCTGCATCGCATATTGGATGAAAGCCATCAGATCTCCAATTTGCATTTGATTGTTATCAATTCGAATGCCGCCATACCAAAGGATAACGACGATACCAAGATTAAATACAAGCATCATGATCGGCATCATTGTAGCCATGATCGTATTGACTTTGATAGCAATTTGCGTGAAATCTTGATTCGCTCGTTCGAATTTTGTTTTCTCATGAGGGGAACGGTTAAACGCACGGATGACACGAATACCTGTTAAGTGTTCGCGCAGAACAAGATTAATGCCATCGATTTTTATTTGCAGAGTTTTAAACAGGGGAAGACTTAAACGCATAATAACGGCAATAACAATAACAAGGATAGGAATGACAGCGTATAGTACAATTGCAAGATTCGTATCTTTGTATGAGGCCATTATGACACCACCAACGAGCATAGTGGGTACACCAATGAACATTCGCATCATAACTACTAATTGTTGGACCTGAGCAATATCATTGGTTGTTCTAGTAATCAGTGATGACGTTCCAAGCTTATCGAATTCATGCAAAGAGAAGCTCTCGACATGAGAGAAGAGTGTTCGCCGTAAATCTCTTCCGAAGCCAGTTGCTGTCTTCGCGAGCAAATAACTGGCCACCATGACACAGGCCATGCCCCCCATGGCAACCAGAAGCATATAAGCACCAAATCGAAGAATGTAGCTTACGTCACCTTTCACTACTCCGACATCTACGATGTCTGCAAGTAGTGTTGGTAAGTACAGTTGTGCAAGCGATTGCAGAAGCATTAATGTAATGATTGCAACCACGGAAACCCGGTAAGGCTTCAAATACCTAAACAATTTGAACATAGTTTCCTCCTTCATTTTGTAACCTCATGGAATTGGAATTTACTAGGTGGAAAAGCGAGTTTATATGTAAATTATAACACATGGTCTCGATTTTGCTCAAAAAAAGAAGTTCGAAAAACATTGACTTATCTTGTCGAAAGTGGCATAATTCTTTTAATTACATATGTGCCTTTAAAAACAGTCCAGAGAGGCTGGCAAGGTAAAACGATAAGAAAAGTCGGGTAATACTGAGTCGAGAATTCAGTAAGCTTAAGGATGTGCGCATCCAGCAGCCCCGCTCTATCTCTTTATGCACTCGTAAACTCCTTGCCAAGAATTGGGCAAGGAGTTTTTTGGTTTTACCACCAGAAACGTATGTGAAAGCTGACGAAGATAGTTTTGCCAGGAGGCGAAAACGATGAATGAGACCGCCGAACACACCATTATTGATGAAATGGGAATTCGTAGAGCACTTACGCGGATTGCACACGAGATACTGGAAAAGAATAAAGGTGTAGAGAATTGTACCTTGATTGGTATTCGGACCCGAGGCATTTACTTAGCGAAGCGAGTAGCAGAACGGATTCTAGAAATTGAAGGCGTACCGATTCCAGTGGGCGAGATTGACATCACGTCTTATCGCGATGATCGCGTGAAAGTCAGATCGGTGGAGAACGTGCAAGAAGGCGGCAAAATGCAAATCCAAGATCGCAAAATCATCCTTTTTGATGATGTGCTGTATACCGGCAGAACGGTAAGAGCCGCGATGGATGCGCTAATTGATTTAGGCAGACCGCAAATGATTCAACTGGCTGTACTTGTGGACAGAGGGCATCGAGAGCTTCCGATTCGACCTGATTACGTGGGCAAAAATGTACCAACGTCCAAGAGTGAAAGCATTGAAGTGATGTTAACGGAAATTGATGATAAAGATGAAGTTATTATCCAGAGGGGGAAACAGGAGTGAGTAGCGTGAGCACATATACAACTAGACATTTCTTGGGACTGAAAGGCGTAAGTGCAGAGGAGATCACAAGCATTCTTGATCGTGCAGCCTATTGGGAACAAAGCCCTAACAAAGTAAATAACCAATTCCATGGCAAGTTCGTTTCGAACTTATTTTTTGAAAATAGTACAAGAACTCGTTTCTCCTTCGAACTAGCTCAGAAACGTCTTGGTGCAGATGTACTGAACTTCTCGTCAGCTGAATCCAGTGTGCAAAAAGGTGAGTCCATCTACGATACAGTGCGCACGCTTGAATCCATGGGCATTGATGCTGGTGTAATTCGACTGAAGCCTAATGGTGTGTTGCAAGAGCTGGCTGAGAAAATCAAAATCCCGCTCATCAACGCGGGGGACGGCAACAACGAGCATCCAACGCAAGCGTTGCTTGATTTCTATACAATGCGCAAACAGTTCGGCGCTATCAAAGGTTTGACGGTCTCCATCATCGGAGACATTCTACACAGCCGCGTTGCTCGCTCGAACCTCTGGGGCTTAATCGCCTTGGGTGCGAAAGTTCAGTTCTGTGCCCCAGCAAGTATGCAAGCTCCTGAGCTAGCTGAGTTTGCGCCTTATGTCAGCTTCGAAGAAGCGTTGAAAGCCGACGTCGTTATGATGCTTCGTGTGCAGTTAGAACGTCATGACACTGGGTTGCTGAACTCAGCTGAGGAATATCGCGCACAATATGGCTTAACTGTCGAACGTGCAAGCCGCATGGCTCCTCATGCAATCATCATGCATCCAGCACCCGTGAATCGCAATGTGGAGCTAGATGATGAACTAGTGGAACATGAGAAGTCCAAGATCTTTACACAAATTGCTCACGGTGTGCCGATTCGTATGGCTGTCATCGAACGAGCTTTATCATAAAAAGAGTGACTTTGATCTCCGATCAAAGATCCCTATAAATCCCCACAAAGTGAAGCCAAGCTCTGAAGTTGATTCCGTCCGCATTGAGCTTTAGCTCAATCGGCGTCTAAACTTACCATTCAAAGCGGTCATACTACGTCGAATTGATTCGATAGGAGTTTAGATATTACTTTGCTGGGACCCCAAACGAATACTAGGAGGACAATATCACAATGGGAATTTGGATTCTAAACGGACTTACCGTTGATGCAAATAATGTACAAACGAAGAAACATGTATTAGTCGAAAATGAGAAAATTGCACAGGTCGTTGATGCTTCTACTGGTGAAGTGCCACAAACAGCGGGTCATGAAGTCATTGACGCTGCTGGCAAGCTTGTATCACCAGGATTCATTGATATGCACGTACATTTAAGAGAGCCTGGCTTTGAACATAAAGAGAACATTGCAACTGGAACGCGTTCTGCGGCAAGAGGCGGTTTTACAACGATTGCCTGCATGCCCAATACAAGACCGGTTATTGATACGGTAGATACAGTAAATTACATATTAGATAAAGCTGCAACTGAAGGCGTTGTACGCGTCATTCCTTACGGAACGATCACGAAGAACGAGCTTGGCCGCGAACTGACTGACTTCGCAGCATTGAAAGAAGCAGGCGTCATCGGATACACAGACGATGGAGTAGGCGTTCAAAGCGCGCAAATGATGAAGGATGCCATGGCACTTGCCGCATCACTCGGTATGCCAATCATCGCACACTGCGAAGATGACACATTGGTTGTAGGAGCCCCAGTAAACGAAGGCACTTTCGCGACAAAGCATGGTTTGAAAGGTATCCCGAATGAATCCGAAGCGATTCATGTTGGCCGCGACGTATTGCTAGCGGAAGCAACTGGGGTACACTACCACGTATGTCACGTCAGCACAGAGCAGTCGGTTCGCTTGATCCGTCACGCGAAACAGTTTGGCATCAAGGTTACTGCCGAAGTGTGTCCGCATCATCTTCTTCTGTCCGAAGAAGACATTCCAGGAATGGACGCAAACTGGAAGATGAACCCGCCGCTTCGCACACCTCGTGATGTACAGGCTGTTATCGAAGCGTTGGAAGATGGCACGATCGACATTATCGTCACAGACCATGCGCCGCATACGGAAGAAGAGAAAGCGAAAGGCATGTTGTTAGCACCATTCGGTATCCTTGGTTTTGAAACAGCATTCTCCTTGTTGTATACGAAATTTGTACTTACAGGCAAATGGACACTTGGCTTCCTAGTAGATCGTATGACCAAAAAGCCTGCTGACGTATTCGGTCTTCCATACGGAACTTTAGAAGTAGGCAGCGCGGCAGACATTACAATCGTTGATCTAGATACAACGAAAGCCGTTCTGAAAGAAGAAATCGTATCACGCAGCAAGAACACACCGTTCATCGGTTGGGAGCTGCAAGGTTGGCCGGTTGTCACGATTGCTTCGGGTAAAGTTGTTTACTCCTAAGTTCAAGAAATAGCCTCAATTTTAAAGCCTAAATCACGAGAAGCATCTATACGATGAATGAAAAATCGTGTATATTTATACAGAAAGATTGATTTTTATGCAAGTCCTTGAATCTTTACATGGTAAGCATGACATCTGCGGTTCGTGAGAACCGCCTGACAATAGCGAAGGAGTTGAAAGAACATGCAGGCAAGATTGTTGCTGGAAGACGGCACTCTTTTTACAGGAAAATCGTTCGGTAGTGAAGGTGAATCCGTCGGCGAGGTTGTATTCAATACAGGAATTACAGGTTATCAAGAGGTACTTTCGGATCCTTCATACTGTGGACAAATCGTAACGATGACGTATCCACTACAAGGAAACTACGGTGTGATTCGCGATGACTTCGAGTCCGTGCGTCCATTCATCCATGGTTTCGTTGTGCGTGAGCATGAAGAAATCCCAAGTAACTGGAGAGCTCAGTATACACTTGGCAGCCTGTTGAAAGAATACGGCATCGTTGGGATCAG
Source organism: Paenibacillus qinlingensis (assembly GCF_013204845.1). Lineage (GTDB taxonomy): Bacteria > Bacillota > Bacilli > Paenibacillales > NBRC-103111 > Paenibacillus_E > Paenibacillus_E qinlingensis. The sequence goes on along the minus strand of NZ_JABMKY010000001.1, from coordinate 382,059 downwards.
CGGCATCGACACACGCATGTTGACTCGTAAAATTCGTCACTACGGCGTAATGAAAAGCATCATCACAACGTCCAATAAATCCGTTGAAGAATTGATGGCAACTCTTAAAAACACGCCGCTTATGACGGATCAAGTTTCCCGTGTTTCCACGAAAAGCGTATTCGGTGCTCCTGGACACAAAGAACGCATTGTACTTGTTGACTTCGGTGCAAAAAGCGGTATCATTCGTGACCTTAGCAAACGCGATTGCGACGTTGTGGTTGTTCCACAAAATGCAACTGCTGAACAAATTCGTCGTTTGGCACCAGACGGTGTATTGCTTTCAAACGGCCCTGGGGATCCGAAGGATGTTCCACACGCAGTAGAAATGATTAAAGGTTTGCTCGGCGACATTCCATTATTCGGAATTTGCTTGGGTCACCAATTGTTCGCACTAGCTTGCGGAGCAGATACAGATAAATTGAAATTCGGTCACCGCGGCGGTAACCACCCGGTTAAAGATTTGATCTCCGGACGTTGCTACATTACATCGCAAAACCATGGCTACACGGTTAAGGAAGATTCCATCCAAGGAACGAACCTTGAAGTGACGCACATTAACAATAACGATCGCACGATCGAAGGCTTGCGCCACAAACAATACCCAGCTTTCTCTGTTCAATATCACCCAGAGGCAGCACCTGGACCATTCGACTCCAGCTACCTGTTCGATGATTTCATCTCGCTGATTCGTCAGCACAAACTAGATAACCCACAGCAGCCGCGCCAAGCGCAAATGCTTGCTCAGTGGAATGCTTCCACGGCATCGACATCTGTGAAGGAGGAACTGCAATATGCCAAAAAATAATACACTCAAAAAGATTCTCGTTATCGGTTCTGGACCGATCGTTATTGGTCAAGCGGCGGAGTTCGACTACGCTGGTACGCAAGCTTGCCAAGCATTGAAAGAAGAAGGTATGGAAGTTATCCTGATCAACAGCAACCCAGCTACGATCATGACAGATACGAATATGGCTGACAAAGTATACATCGAGCCCATCACGCTTGAGTTCGTTACGCAAATCATTCGTCAAGAGCGTCCCGATGGTTTGCTTCCAACACTAGGTGGACAAACGGGTCTTAACATGGCTGTTGAACTTGCTCGTGCAGGTGTACTAGAAAGCGAGAACGTTAAGCTTCTCGGAACACAACTTACTGCGATTGAGAAAGCAGAAGATCGTGACCTTTTCAGAGACTTGATGAGAGAACTAGAGCAACCAGTACCAGATAGCGTTATCGTTACAACAGTGGCACAAGCAGTTGATTTTGCAAATGAAATTGGCTTCCCAATCATCATTCGTCCTGCTTACACCCTAGGTGGAACTGGCGGCGGTATCTGTAACACAATGGAAGAATTGACGGAAATCGTTGCTTCCGGAATTCGTTACAGCCCAATCGGTCAGTGTCTCGTAGAGCGCAGTATCGCGGGTATGAAAGAAGTCGAGTACGAAGTTATGCGTGATGCGAACGACAACTGTATCGTAGTGTGTAACATGGAGAACTTTGATCCAGTTGGCGTACATACAGGCGACAGTATCGTAGTAGCACCAAGCCAAACATTGTCGGACCGTGAGTACCAAATGCTGCGTTCTGCTTCCATTAAAATTATTCGTGCCTTACAAATTGAGGGTGGCTGTAACGTACAGTACGCACTAGACCCACATAGCTTCCAATATTATGTGATTGAAGTTAACCCGCGTGTAAGTCGCTCTTCTGCGCTTGCTTCCAAAGCAACGGGCTATCCAATTGCGAAGATGGCAGCGAAAATTGCGATTGGTTACACACTGGATGAACTGGTTAACCCAGTAACAGGTCAAACGTATGCATGCTTCGAGCCAGCACTAGATTACATCGTTTCCAAAATTCCGCGCTGGCCGTTCGATAAATTTACAGCAGCTAACCGTAAACTAGGAACACAAATGAAAGCGACTGGCGAAGTTATGGCGATTGGCCGTACGTTCGAAGAGTCCATCCATAAAGCAATTCGTTCCCTAGAAATCGGTGTTCACCGCTTGTTCTTGAAAGAAACGGATTTACTAGATAAAGAAACATTGGAACTACGTTTGGTAAAACCAGACGACGAGCGTATCTTCTTACTAGCAGAAGCGTTCCGCAGGGGTTATACTGTGGAAACACTGCAAAATTTGACGAAAATTGACTGGTGGTTCCTGAATAAATTAAGCGGACTTATCGCGTATGAAAAGGAAATTGCTGCGAAGGATTTGACAGCTGAGCTTATTTTCGAAATTAAGCGTAAAGGCTTCACAGACCGTGCAGTAGCGGAAATTCGTACATTGGCAGGTTGCTCGACTTTCACGAAAGAAGCGGACGTAAGAACTTTCCGTTTGCAGAACAACATCAAGCCCGTATACAAAATGGTAGATACATGTGCGGCTGAGTTCGAAGCTTCAACGCCATACTACTACTCCACATATGAGCAAGAAGATGAAGTAACCGAAACGACGAAAGAAAAAGTAGTTGTTCTAGGATCGGGTCCAATCCGTATCGGACAAGGGATCGAGTTCGATTACTCCACCGTTCACGCAGTATGGGCGATTCAAGCAGCTGGTTATGAAGCTGTTATCATCAACAACAACCCAGAAACAGTTTCAACAGACTTTAACACTTCAGATCGCTTGTACTTCGAGCCATTATTCTTCGAAGACGTGATGAACGTAATTGAGCGTGAGCAGCCAATTGGCGTTATCGTTCAGTTCGGTGGACAAACGGCTATCAACTTAGCTGCACCTCTACACAAAGCTGGCGTACGTATCCTAGGTTCCGACCTAGAAAGTATCGATACAGCGGAAGATCGCAAGAAATTCGAAGCATTGCTTAGCAAAATTTCAGTAGCTCAACCTCCAGGCGGTACTGTAACATCGGTGGATCAAGCAGTGGGTACAGCAGCGAAGTTCGGATATCCGGTAATCGTTCGTCCTTCCTACGTGCTAGGTGGACGCGCAATGGAAATCGTCTACTCCGATGAAGAATTGCTTAGCTACATGGAATATGCAGTGAAAATCAACCCTGAGCATCCGGTTCTAATCGACCGCTATATGCTTGGTAAAGAGGTAGAGGTTGACGCGATCTGTGATAGAGAAACGGTTCTGATCCCAGGGATTATGGAACACGTGGAACGTGCTGGGGTTCACTCCGGCGACTCGATCGCTGTGTATCCGCCACAATCCATCTCTGAAGAAATCAAACAACAAATTATCGATATCACGACGAAAATTGCCTTAGAGTTGAACGTAATTGGTCTAGTAAACATCCAGTTCGTTATTCATAACGATCAAGTGTATGTGATCGAGGTTAACCCGCGTTCTTCCAGAACAGTGCCTTTCTTAAGCAAAGTGACCAACATCCCAATGGCGAATGTGGCGACACGTGTCATCATGGGTCAAACACTTGCAGATATGGGTTACCAAGGTGGTCTGTGGCCAGAAGATAAATACGTTTCTGTCAAAGTGCCAGTGTTCTCCTTCGCGAAGCTTCGCCGCGTAGATACGACACTCGGACCTGAAATGAAGTCTACTGGTGAGGTTATGGGTCGTGATGTGAATTTTGCAAAAGCCCTGTACAAAGGTCTCATCGGTGCTGGAATGAAGATTCCTGCTGCAGGTTCCGTCGTGGTCACCGTAGCGGATAAAGATAAAGATGAAGCGATTGAAATCTTGAAAGGCTTCTATCGCCTAGGTTACAAAATCATTGCAACAGGTGGAACTGCCGAGGCGATTGCACAAGCAGGTCTTCCAGTTACAACCGTCAACAAGCTTAGTGAAGGTTCACCAAACATTCTTGACCTCATCCGCAGCGGTGATGCTCAGTTCGTCGTGAACACCTTGACTAAGGGCAAAACGCCTGAGCGTGACGGCTTCCGCATTCGTCGTGAAGCAGTAGAGAACGGTGTAGTATGTATGACATCGCTTGATACTGTAAGAGCGCTAGTGAATATGCTTGAAGCTATCAACTTCTCCTCACGTGCAATGCCAATACATGTCTAAAGGATGGTGCCAAACATGAGTACGTTAACTCGAAACGATGTTACCGGACGCATCATGGTCGCCTTGGACTACGCGAATGCGGAAAGTGCTGAAGGGCTGCTTAAGCAGCTCGAAGGCATTCCGTGTTATGTAAAGGTAGGAATGCAGCTGTTTTATGCTGCAGGTCCTACCTTTGTCGCGAGTCTGAAGGATCGCGGCTATAAGGTGTTCCTCGACGTGAAGATGCATGACATTCCGAACACGGTCAAGGGCGGCGCGGAGAGCGTGACGCGCCTTGGGGTTGATGTGTTCAATGTGCATGCAGCCGGAGGCAAGTACATGATGGAAGCCGCCTTGGAGGGTGTCGACAAGGGGCTGGCTGTAGGGGCAGCACGTCCGATCGTGATCGGCGTGACGCAATTGACCAGCACCTCGCAGCAGGTGCTGAATGACGAGATCGGCGTAGCCGGTACTACCGAGCAGGCCGTCATTCGGTATGCCCGCTTGGCGCATGCCGCGGGGCTTAACGGGGTCGTCGCGTCACCGCTTGAGGTGACAGCGATTAAGGCGGCGTGCGGTGACGGCTTCGTCACCGTGACGCCCGGTATCCGCCCGGCGGGGGCCGACATCGGCGACCAGTCGCGCATTATGACGCCGGCTGAGGCGTTCGCTCAGGGGACGGACTACGTCGTGATCGGGCGACCGATCACGGGCGCAGCGGACCCAAGAGCAGCAATTGAAGCGATTATCGATTCAATCGTCTAGGCACTTTATTTTAACCTTGAAAGGAACGGTGAACGTATGAGTAAGCTTGAAACAATCGCACAACATATTGCGGCGTCGTTATTAGATATTGAAGCCGTGGCTCTTCGTCCACAGCAACCTTTTACATGGACATCGGGACTGAAATCTCCAATTTATTGTGATAACCGTTTGACGATGTCACACCCAGCGATCCGTGATGCGATTGCCGATGGCTTCGTTGCTCTGATCAAGGAAAAATTCCCTGAAGCTGAAGTTGTGGCTGGAACAGCAACAGCTGGAATTCCACATGCGGCTTGGGCAGCTCAGAAGCTTGGTCTACCGATGATCTACATTCGCGACAAGGCGAAAGGTCATGGTAAAGAGAACTTGATTGAAGGTTCTGTGAAGCCAGGACAAAAAGTCATCGTCATCGAAGACTTGATTTCCACAGGAGGCAGCTCGCTGAAAGCAGCGGTTGCGGTAAAAGATGCAGGAGCTGAGGCACTTGGCGTTCTTGCGATTTTCTCCTATCAGCTGGACAAAGCGACGGATGCGTTTGCGGCTGCTGAAATGCCACTACACACACTTTCTAACTACTCGACGTTGCTCGAAGTGGCTTTGGAAAAAGGAAAGATCCAGCAAGATGATATGGAGCTCCTACGTTCTTGGAGAGTTAATCCATCCGCTTACGGGGTATAATTGTTGCATCTGTGACGAGATTTGACGAACGGTGTAGGATTCCTCTATACTAAAGTGGTCTTGTAACAAACCACAAGATTTTGCGAATCTGGGCAGGTTACCGTACTATCGGCGCCGCACTGGAGTACAAATCTTAAAATTGGCTTGTAAATTAGAAGAAGCTCTACCTTTTCACAAAGGTGAGCTTCTTTTTTCATTCTACGGATTGTTTAGTCAATAATTGAATGAACGTTTGTAAAGGTTGTGACATCCATTTTTTAGGATGAAGCACGAGCTGTAAGTCCATTGAAAGTTGGCTATGCGTAAAAGGAAGCTGTGTGAGCTTTCCATTGGCCAGCTCATTCGCTACCGTGATCCGTGGTAGCAAGGCGATGCCTAAGCCGCTCATCACACATTGTTTGATGGCTTCAACATTGCCTAGCTCGAAACCGATCTGTAGCGCAACGGCATTGTCTTTAAGTAATCTTTCAAACTTTCCTCGATAGATACATCCTTCTTCAGTGACGATAAATTCCGTATTACCTAGGTCGGCAAGTTGAATTTCGGATTGTTGCGTTAAAGGATGATCTAAGGGGGCAACGAAGACGAGTTGTTCTTCACGGACACTTGTACAAGCGAGAGAAGGATCTGCTGGATATTGATCTAATAGAAGCCCAATATCATAATCTCCTTCTTTGACCTTGGTGAGAATGGAGGCTTCGCTGTCAGGATAGAGTTGAATATTTAACCCAGGATAGAGCTGTTTGAGTTTCTGTAAAAAAGGTGGCAGATAATAGGCTGCTAACGAGTTGATGGTCCCGATGGTCAACGTTCCGCTAACTTGATTGGCTATCATTTCCTTGGATTGATCATAGAGTTCCAACAATTGTTGCGTTATCACAAGCAAGCTTTCTCCGGGTGGCGTTAGGCGTAACTGCCGGCCGTACCGTTCAAATAAAGGGACACCATACTCACGTTCCAACTTTTGAATTTGCATCGTAATGCTTGATTGGGCATAGCCTAGTTCCTCTGCAGCACGGGTGAAACTTTTCCTACGGGCAACCTCCCGAAAGGTGCGGAAATACGTCAGATCCATATATGGCCTCGCTTCATTATCAATATTTTTGATGAGTTCTATCATTTATTATAGCTAACTGTGATGAAGAGTTCCATGCTAAAGTAAATGTACAAACAAATGAGGCAGGGAGATGGTTATTTTGCTAAAAGAACAAGACCTACAGGGGTTATATGTCCCCATCGTCACACCTTTTGATGAAGAGTTTGAAGTGGATGCTGCATCCTTTTATAATCAGGCTTATAATTTGTTTCAAGATGAAATTGATGGATTGGTTGTCAATGGGACAACAGGAGAATCACCAACGATCACGCAAGACGAGTTAGGGGTATTGTTCGCTACGGCACAAGCCGCTCGTGACGCGGCTCACGTTGCTGTACCTTTAATCGTAGGAACAGGAACGAACGATACACGTTCGACCATTCGTAAAACAGCTCAAGCAGGCAAGCTTGGTGCAGAAGCTGCCTTAGTTGTAGTTCCCTATTACAACAGACCGAGTCAGCAGGGGATTATTGAACATTTCCGTCAAGTAGCGGGAGTTGGTGTACCGGTGATCTTGTATGATGTGCCGCATCGCACAGGGGTAACGCTTGAACTGGATACGGTTCGGACCATTTTAGATATCGATGGGGTCATTGGTATGAAGGATAGTACACCGAATATTGCTCTGGTCACGGAATTGACTAGATTAGGCTCTAAACCTGTCCTGTGTGGCGAGGACACTTTGCTGTATGCAGCTCTGCAGTCTGGCGCTAAAGGGGTTATGAGTGCTTCTGCGAATGTGGAGACGGAGAGGTTTGTTTCTTTTATTCGCAGTTTCGTAAACGGGGCACAGGAGGACAGTCGACGAGAGTTCGAGGAGTTGCTTCCGCTTATTCGTCTGCTATTTCAAGAGCCGAATCCCGCTCCGATCAAATGGCTGCTTCACCAACAAGGCGTCATCGGTTCAGGCGCGTTACGATTGCCACTATTGCCGGTCACAGAGGGATTGCAAGCGAGACTAGCAGCTTATCTGTAAAATGTAAGGAGCGATGATGTAATGAATCGAACGAGAGTGTTTACAGGCTCGCCATGGGAGCCCGTGGTCGGCTATTGCAGAGCCATTCGTGTAGGTGATCGAATCGAGGTTGCCGGGACGACAGCGATGAAAGACGGCGAGGTTGTTGGTATAGGTAATGCGTACGAGCAGACCCGGTTCATCCTTCAAACGATTGAGCAGGCGCTCCAAGAGCTCGGCGCACTACTATCTGATGTGGTGCGAACCCGGATGTTCGTGACGGACATTTCGTTATGGGAAGAGTTCGGTAAGGCACATGGGGAGTACTTCCGTGATGTGCAGCCCGTTGCTACGATGGTTGAAGTGAAGGCACTGATTGACCCACGATTATTAATTGAGATAGAGGTAGAAGCGATTGTGTTGCAGGGTGAGTAGATAGTGGCAGTGTGTGATCAACGAATGATGAGTAGAGTGGAGTAGAGTAGTCTGTTGTGTATTGTGAGTTGTATTTGGAGAGTTGTGTATAGCGAATAGCGATTAGATGGATTTTCTCCATCTAATATCGCAGATTACTGCTGTTTTTATAGAAGAGATGGAAAATATGCAGCTAATTCCAGTTGATTTGAATAAAATCCTCTGATTCCTCTGGATTAGCTGTAGAAAATCCATTTATTTCAAATTTGTAGGTAAAAGAGCTCGTTTTACCTGTATTTTTTCCATCTAAATGGAAGAAGAGCCACAATTGGTTCAAGTTTTACCAAATCGATCAAGTAAAAAGCGCCACAACTCTCTAACATCGCGAAGCTGATTTCGCGAGTAGGGAGGAGTAGCGCTTTTAATTTTACCAGTGTCGACTAACCAACACGTTTGCCCAAAATGATCAGATCCCGCTCAACGCCATCTAATTCAGCGACGCCAGGCAAATGCGCCCAATTCGTGAATCCGAATTTGCGGAATAGCTGGAGGCTCGGCTCATTGTGCCCAAATATAAAACCTAACAAAGACTTGATTCCTAGCTTGGGACTAGTTTCAAGGGCTTGTTCCATCAAATATCGACCGATTCCTTGGCCACGATACGTTTCATCTACGTAAATACTCACTTCAGCTGTTGCATTATAGGCGGGTCGTCCGTAGAAGGACTGAAAACTCAGCCAGCCACAAATGCCGTTTTCATTTTCAAGCACCCAAAGTGGGCGGAAGTCGGCAGAGTGTTCGTGAAACCAGCGCTCCCGTGAAGCTGTTGAGACGGGTTCTGTATCGGCAGTAACCATGCGTCCCGCAATCGTGGAGTTATAAATACGTACGATCTCTGCTAAATCTTCTAATTGTGCGTCACGCATATGTAATGAATTCCCCATAGAAGTTACTCCTTTTACCCTAAACTTAATTAGAATCTGCTGTAGTTGCAGGCAATGCAGCTAGCTTCAACCAGTAGCGGCTGATCGTCTCTGTCCCATTGTCCCAATTCATCAAATGGAAATGCTCATTCGGGGCATGGAGATTCTCTCCTGGCAGACCAAAACCCATAAGAACAACAGGTGCATCTAGGACGCGACCTAACACTTCGACAATCGGAATTGAACCCCCGCTACGCGTGTACACTGGCCATTCACTGAAAGTTTCTTCATATGCTTCTGCTGCCGCTACCATAATGGGCTCATCAATCGGTGTAATGAAGGGATTCCCTCGTAATTGGCGATCTAACGTAACAGACACCCCCGGAAGGAACTGTGCATGTATATGTGCTTCAACCAGATCCATAATTTCCTCAGGAACCTGAGCAGCGACGAGGCGACATGCAATTTTGGCAGTAGCTCGATTTGGAATGATGGGTTTAATACCCTCGCCCTGAAAGCCGCCACTAACTGACGTAATTTCAAGCGTAGGACGAGACGTCGTTTGTTCATAAAAGGAGAAACCTTTCTCCCCATAAAGCTCTGTGACGTTCAAATTCGTGCGAACCTTGTTTTCATCAGGCTCCACTTTCTTGAAGGCTTCGCGTTCTTTGTCCGAAAGTTCAATTATTCGGTCATAGAACCCCTGTACAGCTACTCGGCCATTCTCGTCGTGAAAGGAGCTTAACAGCTTAGTCATTGCATGAATCGGGTTCTGTACGGCACCACCGAAAAGACCAGAATGCAGATCACTATTCGCACCATCGATCGTGATTTCGAACCCTGCTAAGCCGCGAAGTCCATACATGAGTGCTGGTTTACCAGGACCGTGCATTTGTGTGTCAGAGAGTACGATGGAATCAGCTTGCAATTTGGCAGCATGTTCTTCAACAAAGGCAGGGAGATTCTTACTAGCAATTTCCTCTTCACCCTCGATGCAGAATTTCACGTTAATGGGAAGTGAACCTTGTGTTTGTAGAAAGGCTTCAACAACCTTCACATAAAGCAACAGTTGGCCTTTGTCATCCGTACTTCCGCGACCAAACAGCTTATTATCACGGATTACGGGTTCAAAAGGAGGCGTTTCCCACAACTCTAATGGCTCAGCAGGTTGCACATCATAATGACCATAAATCAGTACCGTCGGTTTGCCGGGGGCATGTAACCAATCGGCATAAACGACAGGGTGGCCTTTCGTAGGCATGATTTCAATGTTTTCAAGTCCAGCTTTTTGTAAAGATTGTGCCGTCCACTCCGCGCATTTCTGCATATCGGGTTGGTGCTGTGCAACTGCACTTATGCTAGGAATTCGCAAGAATGCCATCAGTTCGTTTATATGTTCATCCCTATGCGTGAGTAGGTAGCTTTTGATTGTTTCGATCATGGGTGTTTTCTCCTTTTTGTATGGCCAAAATAGTCTACATCACTTAACTTCCCCAAAAGCAGGGAAATTCCTGCTAAACCTGTAAACCGTCACATTTTATTTGTCATATGGTCAAATAGATCGGATTTCTTCCTATTTTGAGATCGTCTTTGGACAATAATGCTAATAAGAGATCCTTTATATGGATAAGCTAAATGTAACGATCTGACCACAATGGAGGGATACGCATGAACTGGATATATTGGGCGAAATTATATGATTCGAAGTTCCAAGCAGGTGTTTTAGCGAAACGTATGGAAGAAGATTGGTGGATCTATGGGTATGAGTGCCCGCAGGAAGTTGAGGTTTATAAGTCGAAGAAAGGACGCTTTGGCGTCAGATACAATACATAAACGAATTCATTATGCATAAAATTAACGCTTGACTAAGCCATCTCCGTTGGTGTATATTTATTTTTGTCGCTGTTGAGCGGCATACATGACGCGGGGTGGAGCAGCTCGGTAGCTCGTCGGGCTCATAACCCGAAGGCCGCAGGTTCAAATCCTGCCCCCGCAACCAAATTTCATTAGGGCCTATAGCTCAGTTGGTTAGAGCGGTCGGCTCATAACCGATTGGTCGGGGGTTCGAGTCCCTCTGGGCCCATAGTACGGAAACCCTTTGTTGATAAGGGTTTTTATTTATTTTAGAGACAAAAACCAAGCCTCTCGTTCTCATCAATGCTGATGGAAATGAGAGGCTTGTGTCGTTTATGCACGCTTCTGCGCACAGTGCGTTTATCAGAATTACTTTAGTTTTTTCAGCAGGGTCACCCAGATTCTCAAACCCGTCACCCAGAGCGTCAGAGCAGACCCAAATCCGATAAACGTAGACATCGGAATGAGAGATACCTCACGAATCGTGCCGTTGATAGGCAGAAATAGTGAAATGATGCCTAACATAGTCATGACTATGCCCGTACCATAATAAAATTTTTCTCGAAATAATGTAGCTAAAGGAAAGAAATGAATGCCAACAATCATCGCCATGACAGGGAAAAAGACTTCAAAATGATTGAGTGTATTACAAATGACACTTGCAAGAAAGATCGCAACGCCTTCCAACCCAAAAATCAAACCGAATTTTCGGTTTAATCGTTTCGTATCTTCCTTTTCTTGCGGAGTAACGGATTGATTCATACTGCGAGATGTAACAAAGAGTGAAATAGCTCCGGTCAATAAAATCAATGTTATTAAAGCTGAAAGAGCAAGTGGCCAAGGAGCTCCAAGTCGATGTGAACCTACAATGCCAATGGATGACCAGAGTGCACCGAAGAATGTCATGAACATGACGCCATTGGCAGCTCCTAAGACAGTGGATTTAGACAATTTTACAAATTCGCTTATCCTTCATCATACCTCCTAGCTTTTAAAATTTAGTTTCTACGCAGTTTCGATAAGAGTTAATACTTTGTTAATAATCCATTTAGATGGATTCAATAAGCGTATACTAAAATAACTAGTAAGGAAACGTTTCCCGCAAATTGTTTTAAAAAAGGAGAAGAGAAATGAAACTTAGCAAAAAATCAATTACAGTACTTTCTTTTACGGTTGGAGCCTGTCTGTTTGTATCTACGGCATTCGCTGATGCGCTGCTTGGATCCGGATATGACCGGTTGAAGGATTCAGTGAAAAATACGGCGTCTGTGATGGAAAAGGGTCTTAACAACTATACGGTTGAGACGATGTATACACTGAAAGATAATGATAAAATTTTGATTCAGTCGTCTAATTTCATGAAAATGGATACGGTAAATCAAATGAAAGAGGATAACGAGGTAACGAAAAACACCAAAGGTGAAACGACCTCCAGATATACGTACTCTGACAAAAAGCAAACGATAGACAAAAACGAATTGGATAATACATATTATGTATTTGATCATTCGGGAGAAGTGAACCAAAATCGTAAAGGTCCAGCCGATTTTGATAACCCTTTTAAAGAAAAGGGAGCATCTGAGGTTGAGAAAATCGTTGACGCTGTCGTTGGTTCATTGAAAGATTATGTACAAGTTGAGGAAGGCGCAAATGGAGGTAAAGTGTTCTCGGGCAGTTTATCAGAGGCACAAGTGCCGGCCATCGTGAATGCAGTTTCCTCCTTTGGTATTAAACAAATGCTGGATAGTGAAAGAGATTTACCAGCTATAGAGAGCGATATTTTCGTGAAAAAGGTAGTAGGTACGGCAAATGAAAGTAAAGATGGTTATCTAGAAAATCTGACGGGTGAGATCACGTTGTCAGGAAAAGATAAAAATGGGATTCAGCATGACTTAAACCTTAATGTTATGTTAAAGCTGTCTGAGATTGGCAATACGAAGATTACTGTGCCTGATCTAACTACAGCCAAGGTTGAGAAGGTTAGTCGTTCCGGTGGATTCAGCTCTAAATATGTGGGAACCTATCAAAATGATATTATTTTGGACAAAGACGGTAAGTTCATGAAAATCGGTGAGCGTACTGTTAAAATCACAAGTGTAGATGGCGACAAAGTAACAGGTACGTATTCCGAAACCGTAAATCCTGGATTTGAGAACGAGTATCCAAACAAAGATGTATTTAATTTCGAATACAATCTGTCGACGTCTCCAGCATTTACTTACACGGACTCGAAGGGTGAACAGAAGCAAGGCATGGTTCATCCAAGCATGGCAGGTAAGATTTATTTTGAAATGAATCTAGAGATGGATAAAAATGCTTATAAACAAGGCAATACCATGAAGCCTTTCTATGATGGAGAATTTAGCCGCGTATTTGAATAGAAATGATTCTCAGGAGGCGGCGAATAGCGGCTTCCTGAGATTTTTTAGGGAGATGATGAATTGACAGTCAAGGCGATCGAAATAACGGGCTTAACCAAGTCATTTACGAATGGCCGAGGAATCAGCGATTTGAATTTAGAAGTAGATCAAGGTGATATATTCGGTTTTCTTGGACCTAATGGTGCGGGAAAAACGACAGCTATGAAGATGATTACAGGACTCATGAAGCCAGATCAAGGCGATGTAAAGATTTTCGGAGCGAGTGTGGCAGAAGACTATGTCAACGCAATGAAATATGTTGGCTGTATTATTGAAACAGCGGAATCGTATCCTTATTTGACGGCAAATGAAAACTTGAAATTGTTTGCAAGATTTTATCCTGAGATCGATCAGCGAAGAATTGATGAATGTCTGGAAATCACAGGGATGCTGAAATATAAAAATGAAAAATCACAAAAATTTTCGCTCGGGATGAAACAAAGACTGGGGATCGCGGCGGCAATTCTATCAAAACCGAAACTGTTAATCTTGGACGAGCCGTTAAACGGACTGGATGTGGAAGGAATGTTGGAAATGAGGAAGTTGATCAAACAGCTTTCGCAGGAAGGCACGACTTTCTTCATCTCCAGCCACTTGATTCATGATGTGGAATTAACGTGTTCGAGAATCGGAATTATTTACGGAGGCAAACTGGTTAACGTGGAGTATACCCAAAATATTCTATCTTTTTATTCGTCGCTTGAGAATTATTTTGTTAGTGAGGTGGACAGGAATGGTAGGGTTTAAAGCTGCATTTATAAATGAATCCGTGAAGCTGCTGAAAAAGAAAAAAATAATGGCAGCCGCGATATTATCCATTCTTGCCGTCGTGATCGGTCAAATTGCGGTAACAACGATTAAACATGGCCTTGGACTGAGAGTTGTAGGGAGTATTGAATTTCCTATAGCCGTACTGACGTTTATTGCTTATACCCTATTACCGTTATTTGCCATATTTGTAGCGATTGATATGTTTAATGGTGAATCCTCTTCGAATACGATGAAAATCACTCTTTTAAGACCAGTATCTAGATTCGGCGTGTTTACCGCTAAGGTTTTGAATTTAGCACTATTTATTGCTGGTAATCTTTTGTTTATTATGGTTTTATCGCTGTTAGCTGGGTTTATATTCAATCCTTCTTCCGCCAGTTTCATTGGAATCGTAAAGGTGCTGGTGTCATATGGCTTAACTTTTTTTCCTGTATTTGTGTTTGCGCTTATCGTTGTGCTGTTATCCAATCTTATTCAGGGAGGACTAGCCGTATTTTTCCTGTCCATTCTTGTATTTATTGGATTTAATTTTCTGGGCATTGTATTCTCATCCTATTCCAGTTTTTTTATCACGTCGATGTTTGACTGGTATACCCTTTGGATATCTGAATCCATCAATTTCTTCAAAATAAGCCGCCAGATTCTAATTATGCTCGGTTGTGGTATCATGTTATTTACTACTGGGTATTACTTGTTTGACAGAAAGGATATATAGAAAGGAATCTACATGCACTTAACGAAACGTTTTTTCACGATGAATACGCTGGCTGTGCTGCTTTCCATTGGTTTGACGATCTTGGCTGTCATTATTTTTATTGCTACGTACACGAAAGTTTTGGGCCGCGAAGCCGGTATAGAGCAGTTTCAACGAGCGTTTGAGGTTCGTGCAGCCATCAGTGAGATGAAAAGAGAAGCGCTGATCCTGGGGTTCGAGGGACTTCTGGATACGAAGTATCAACAAGAGCTCACTGATCGCGTGAACGTTTTGAATGCCAGTGCGATCCTTATCGTGGGTAGAGAGGTTAGGTTTGCCACACAACATTTTAATAAGATTGATATCGAGAGGAGCATAATGCTCTCCAGTGACTCTAATCGCAGCGAGATCGAGCTTGATGGCAAAACTTATCTGTTTAATAGAGCTGATTTCAAACTCTCGTCAGGCGATTCGGGTATTCTACTGCTGCTTGCCCCAATCAAGGTTAATACAAAGGTATATTGGATGCTTGGCATCTTTACGATTAGTTTTTTTACGGTTGTTTTTTTACTAATGAATGTGTGGATATCCTATAAGTTCTCACGTAGAATTATCATCCCGATCTCCCGATTAACGGAAGCTGCGATCAAAATTAGGGAAGGTGATCTAAGTAACGAAATTTCAGAAGATGGTGAAGGCGAGATTCGGGAATTGGGGATAACTTTGGAGTTAATGCGGATCAAGTTGAAGGAATCTGTTTATTTACAGCAAAAATATGATGATAATCGGAAGTTTCTTGTTTCAAGTATTTCTCATGATTTAAAGACGCCTGTGACTTCTATTAAAGGTTATATCGAAGGCATTATTGATGGGGTCGCAAAGACGCCTGAGAAGATGGAGGAGTATCTAGAAACGGCCCGATCTAAGGCTATTTTGGTCAATGCAATGATTGATGATTTACTTCTATACTCCAAACTTGATTTGAATCAACTTCCCTACCATTTTGAAAAGAGTGATTTGGCCAGTTATTTCGAGGATTGTGTGGCAGATCATAAATATGAATGTGAAAAGGCGAATGTAGCCGTATCTTTAATAAATGAATTAAAAGAGCCTGTCAAAGTGTTAATTGATGGCGAAAGATTAAAGAGGGTCGTGCAAAATATCATTGATAATGCCATGACGTATGCCGGAAAAGGTAATGGCAAGATCGACATTATACTCAGGGAAACTAGGACATCTGCCATTATTGAAATTAAAGACAATGGAAATGGCATACCCGAGGACAAGCTTCCTTTCATCTTTGAACGATTTTATCAGGTAGATCCCTCAAGAAAGAATGGAAGTGGATTGGGCCTAGCCATTGCTAAGCAAATTATTGAAGGGCATGACGGGAAAATATGGGCTAAAAGCGCTGTAGGTGAGGGAACCGGGATTATGATATCTCTTAAAAAGTTCTAAATAGGCTTGGAGGTTATGATGAAAAGAATTCTGATTGTTGAAGATGACCAGAGCATTGCTAATTTGCAAAGAGATTATCTGGAGTTAAGCGGCTATTCCGTTAAGATCGTAAACTACGGCTCTGATGGTCTGAGAGCGCTCAAGGAGGAAGCGTTTGAGCTTGTTATCTTAGATATCATGCTGCCCGATATAGATGGATTTGAAGTGTTAAGAACCATTCGTGAACATGATGATATTCCTGTCCTCCTGGTATCGGCGAGAGCCGAAGAAATTTATAAAGTCAATGGATTAGGCCTCGGCGCGGACGATTATATAACAAAGCCATTCAGCTCGGGAGAGCTTGTGGCACGGGTAAGTGCTCATCTGAAAAAGTTCGAGCGGATGAAAGAGCGGTTTGGGAAAGGCATGGAAGGAAGCTCGATTCAGATTAGGGGGCTTGAACTTCAGAAAGAAGCCAGACGCGTGTTTGTGAATGGAAATGAAGTTGTTCTGGCTCAAAAGGAATTTGACCTGCTTCTGTTTCTTGTTCAATATCCTAATCGGGTATTCGGCAAGGAAGAGTTATTTGAGCGGATTTGGGGAATGGATGCGATGAGTGACGCCTCAACGGTAACCGTTCATATTGCCAGAATTAGAGAGAAAATAGAGGAAACCCCTTCTAAACCTCAGTACATAGGAACAGTTTGGGGATCTGGATATAGATTTATGGTATAGGCGACCTGCGGAAAAGTGCTTAGATGTACACGTTCTTGAAAAAACAATGGGCATCTATTATATTGAGAACAGAGTATAAATGGGAGACATTGCCCGAAGGAGTACGACATGTGCCGAAATATTAAACCACTGTTCAACTATGAACCGATTGTGACTGAAGATGAAGTTCGGGCGGCGTCCTTGCAATTTGTGCGCAAGATCTCAGGGTTCACAGAGCCTTCAAAAGTGAATGAAGCCGTTTTCCAGCTAGCCGTGCAAGAGGTGGCTTTGGCTGCACAGAAGCTAATGGACTCATTGGTTACGAATGCGGAGCCTCGGAATCGAGAAGTAGAAGCGCAGCGAGCCAAAGAACGAAATGCCATTCGTTTTGGTACGAAGGAAGTTTAAATTGAATGAAAGAACGGGCTTTTCTCCTTGGAGAAGAGCCTTTTTTCATGCCCGAGAACGGGACTTTAGATGCCTGGTGGTGTCGGGTCTCGTTCTTTTGGCATATGCTGTGAATACCAATTGGAAAGTAGGTGATGGCAAGTGGCGAAAGGGTTTGATTGTTCAACACCGCTTACGGCACAAAAAGCGGCTGCTTTCGTCGGACAGGGTTATACATTTGTTGCCAGATATTTGGTGCCAAGTGGTGCAAAGGCTTTAACGAAATCAGAGTCTGACGTCATTAGTGCAGCTGGTTTACAGTTGGTTTCTGTATATGAGACAACGGCGAGTCGTGCTCTTGGCGGTAGAAGTGCTGGTTTGGCGGATGGTGCAACAGCTTTGCAAGTTGCCGCGCAAGTGGGTCAGCCTGAGGGCAGCTGCATCTATTTTGCTGTAGATTTTGATGTGTCTTCCGCCCAAATGCCAACGGTTATCGCATATATCAGAGCGGCAAGTGAAGCTACACCAGCGTACACGACAGGCGTGTATGGTTCATACGCCGTGATGGAGGCTGTATATGCTGCCGGCGCATGCTCCCGGTTCTGGCAAACCTATGCTTGGAGCGGAGGTAAGAAATCAACATTTATTCATATTTATCAATACCTCAACGATGTGATGGCGAATGGTATCGCTGTTGATTATGATGAATCATATGGGAATGAAGGCTGGTGGAATAAACGGATTACACCAGAACCACCTAGCAATCCACTTACAGTGAAGGATGCTAATGCGATTATTCCTTTCCTTTCAGCGGGATACGGAGCAACCTCATCCGTACCTGCACAAAATGAGTTTCATCGACTTGCCAATGAATTACGTAAGGTCTCGGGTCAATCCTTACAATAGAATCGGTGAAACAAATAAGTAAAGCCCGACTGCTTTGGGACTTCCAAAGTGGCCGGGCTTTACTCATTGGATCACCGCGCTGCGTATGTACCACCGATCTTGTACAGTGGTACGTTCAAGATGGAAAAGTACGCGGCGACTCGACACCGCGGAGGCCCTAGCCCCTGTCATGGTTACATCGACAGTTGTATCGAATTGCAGGAGCTGGGATGTATCCTGCTCCTGGAACTTGGACAGGCGGCGCATGCTTCGCACATGCATCGCCTGTTCTTGCCCTGTGGTGACCTGCAGCAGCTGCAGGTCACCTTGGTGTGCGGCGCTGATCCAGACGTCGATCAGCGCCCAGGGCGAGAGCTTCCTGACGTAGTCCAGCAGCAAGCCTGCGGCTCGGTGCACCATGACCTGGTGCGCCGGGTCAACGGAGCGGGAGCCGTGGGTCACGCTCCCGAGGAAGTGAATACAGAAATGACCGTCGAAGTCATTTCCCGGTATACCATCACCGCCATGCGGCATGCCATGCATGGAGGCGGCGAGCGTGCGGCCATTCAGCTTCACTAGGACCGCTCGGCGGTCCCAGCTCCACTTGCCGCCATAAATGCTTTTGAGCGTCGCGGAGTCGGTTTTCGTTAGCGGCTGCACATCCGCATGGTGGGAGCCCGCGCGACGCTGCCCTTCGAAGCTAAGTCCGCTCATCACATCCACGACGGTAAATGAACTGAATTTGGGGAGAACGAGACTTGCTTCTTCCCAAGGCAGCATCTCGCCATAATGCTTGGCACGCAGGGATTGCACTTGTGCTTGCAGCGTTTCCTGAGCAGATTTGGGGAGAGAGATATGTTGCTTCGAAATCCAATCAACGACTTCCCCGCTTGGGGTGACACCAAGAAGAAGTGGTTGCCCTTTTTTGTAATACATGAGCGTGGTGTCAGGTGGGATCGGTTCTAAAGAAGCATCGCCTGTCGTACTCTCTTCCAATGCGCGTTGTAATGGTTTATTAACGAAGGAAAGTTCTGATTGATAAAGAGCTCCTGGTGATGCTTTGACTTGAAGTTGGATGGTTCCCGCTTCGGCGGCCGTCTCTTTGTGTAAAGGTTCCATAGGCTGTGCTTGTGAACGGCTGTTAATTCCTTGACTCAAAAGCTGAGTTAGAAGGAAGGTGAGAAATAGTAGTCGCAGTTTACTGCGTTTTCGGCTTGATAACAGGGAAGCTTCCTCCTTATCGTAGGGCATTTTTGTCAAAGATGCGAGTTGGTTGTTTTACAAGAAATTTACAGGCTCGGTTGGCTAAAGTTGTCTTGTCTGAGTTAGATTGTGATAAAATGACAAAAGTATACGATTGATTATTGATTTGGTAACGAAAGGAAGGAGAAACAGATGGAGGACTATAAAGGAATACCTTTTGAACTACATATGTCAGAGCAGCGTATCGTACGAGGCGATATTTATAAAGCAAAGCAAGAACCGAGTAAGGGCACATTATTACTATTACATGGTTATAAAGGCTTCAAAAATTGGGGAATGTTTCCCCATGTCGCGAGCGAATTGGCAGAAGCTGTAGATGTCGTTGCCCTGAATTTTTCCCACAATGGGGTTGGTGAAGATTTGATGAATTTTACAGAGCTAGAGAAATTCGCAGGTGATACCTATTCTAAAGATCTAGAGGACGTACAAGTTATTATTGCTGATATTCATAAACACGTAGGCACGGATAAGCCAATCCTCTTACTTGGTCATAGCAGAGGAGCGGGTGTGAGCTTGATTTATGCGTTGGATCATCCTGAGGAAATTGCAGGCGTCATCAGCTGGAATGGGATTGCTCATGTCGATTTGCTCACACCTGAGAATAAAGCGGAGATGAGGGCCACTGGCCGCTCCTATACCTTGAATGGACGAACGAAGCAAATGATGCCGCTCGATCTTGAAATCTTAGAAGATATGGAACGCAACGAAGAGAGATTTGATATCGTTGAAAGAATTAATGAAGCTACTTTCCCAATTACACTTGTTCAAGGCACAGAAGATGGGGAACGGTTGCTCAAAGGTTCTGAAAAGCTAGTCGCGAACAACGCAGCGATTCAATGGGTGAAGATTCCAGGGGGCAACCATACCTTTGGAAGTGTACATCCTTATCAAGGTGAGACGCAGCCACTGAGAATGGCGATTGAGGAGACAAGAAGTGCAATACGTAGCATGCTGAGTATTTAAAAGTGTTAGAGGGCTTTCTGGGCGTAGATTATTCTACTTCCGGAGAGCTTTTTTTAGTTCTATCAACCTACAAATTCATTACCTCCCGTCGAATAATAGGTCTTTTTGCAGGAATATGTTGGTAAATGGCGAAATGGATTATTTAGAATTATTGAAACTACATAAAAGGGAGAACAAGATGGCTATCAAATCAATCAAGTACAAAATCATTTGGCCTTTAATGGTCGTATTGTTTGCTGTGTCCGTAGGAACAGCGACACTTACGTATCAGCAGACTGCTGAAAGTCTTCATGAAAAAGGCTTTACAACGTTAGAAACAGCTAGAATTGGAATTGAAAACGCTATAATTGCGAGAAAGACAACAGAAAGTGTGATGGAGAAGGAGATGATCGGACAAGCAGCCCTTCTATCCTATATGTATGATAAAATTCCGATGACCTATAAACAAGCAGTAGAAATAGCTGAGCGCTCCGGAATAGATGAGTTTTGGATCACCAATGCACAGGGGCAGTTAGTACTGACGAATGCGGGCGAAAAGATTGATTTCAATTTCGGTGCTGATCCTAAGAATCAAGCCTATGAGTTTATGGATCTCATTTCCGGTAAGCAAAAAGTTGTCACACAACCGGCGCAACAGCGAAGTGTCGATCCTAAAGTGTATAAATACGTTGGAGTGTCTGGTTGGACATCGCCACGCATTGTACAAACAGGAAGAGATGGAGCTACATTAACTGAACTCGATAGTAAAATAGGAGCAAAGCCAGTACTTACGCAATTAAAGTCGGAGCTTGGCGGAGATGTACTATTTGCAGGCGTCGTTGATGCCACGGGCAAACTCGTCGCCTCATCCGATGAGGCTGTTACGCAGTTAGACGCGAAGCTGCTAGATTCCCTTAGCGTAAGCCTATCTGGGGAACATAAAGCGTTCGAGACGATGTCGTACAATGGAACCAAAGCCAAGTATTACTTTAGATCGTTGTCAACGGGTCAAGTGCTTGTATTGACGTTGTCTGAGCAGGTCTTGACAAACTTCTTCTACACAACCTGTATAGCCACACTGGCAGGCTTGCTGATTGCAGGGGCAATCTTATTCTACATTGTTAGTCGCCAGTTCAAACGATTGGAGAACCTGCAATCAGCTATGGTTGCGATCGCTCAGGGGGATGGAGATTTGACGAGAAGGCTTCCCGATACCTCGATGGACGAAATCGGCAAACTGTCGACGGCGACAAATCAATTTATTGAGAAAATTCATGTGATCGTCAAAGATGTTAAACAATCTGCACATTTGAGTAAAGGCAATGCCGATCATATTCAAGATTCGATGAAGCAAACCAATACAATTTCCTATGAAATTAATACGACCATTCATGAATTGGCAACGGCTGCTGGAACGCAAGCAGAGGTAGTAGAGGATGGCTTGAAGGGCGTTCACGAATTGGCGGAATTGATTGACGACACCAAGGGACATGTTCAACTTCTACAGAATAATAGTACAATTATTCGCGAGAAGGAAGAACGTGGCGCCGAAGCGATGCGAGCGATGATCGAGTTGATCCGCAATAACGTTACCGTGACCAAAGAAGTAGCATCCAGCGTAAGCAATCTTATGATGGATATTGATGCCATTAAAGAGATGGTCACCACGATTCATGCCATCTCAAGACAAACGAACTTACTAGCGCTCAACGCTTCAATTGAGGCAGCACGAGCAGGCGAAAACGGCCGCGGATTCGCCGTAGTTGCTGCTGAGGTGAGAACACTTTCCGTTCAAGCAGGCGAGGCATCTGAGCATATTCAGACGTTGATTGAGAATGTTATGCATTCTGCGCAGCTAACATCCGCAGCGATGGAGCAGTCGCTTCACATCGTGGGCTCACAAGAAGAGAATGCAGGGCAGACATCGGATACATTTGATTTTATTCATTCCTCTTTGAAGCAAATCCATGAATCGATTGAAAGTATCTCGGCAGATATGGAGCATGTCGATAACCGTAAAAACATCATCGTTGGCTTTATTGAGCTTTCCTCAGCGAGTTCCGAGGAAACGGCAGCAAGTTCCGAGGAAGTATTGGCCAATGTGGAGACATTGGGTCAGATGTTCGAGCGTGTACATAAAGAGTCGATCGAACTTCATGATCAGATGACAGGTTTGCAAGTCGTGGTTGATAGATTTAAGGTGTAAGGATATTTGTATAAGAACCCCTGAGTGGGGTTCTTTTTGCGTGTGGGGGAGTGGGCAAGGGAGGAGAAGCAATAGAGCAAAGTTAGTTATTGTGATATGGCCCGATGATCTGGTCTGCATTGAGGAAAGCTGTTTTGCTAACCAGGTTGTTTTCTTGCTCGGAGGTAGCCGAATGAATATGCCTACTATTATTTGGCAAAGCTTTCTAGGATGAATAGTGTCACGAAACCAAAAATTAAGGTTAATAGACCAGCTGATAAAGCATATAAAAAAAAGCTGAACAATCTTCTTGGGATATATGGATGATTATAGTTATTAAATTCTATTAAAGAACTTTTAACGGCTAAATATATGATGGAAGCTACTGTGCAGATGATTCCAAGCGCAGTAATAGCAAAGCCCAAGATACCATATCCTAGATTGTCGAATCCTTCCCCGGATTTGTGAATTGCAAAATTCCATAAAAACAATCCAAATACAAATAACAATAAACTAAGTGATATATTTTTTTTATGACTCAAACTAGCACCATCCTTTCTGCCAAATCATAACATCGATATTAAGTGTAAATAAGTACTAATTATTTGTAGTACTTAAAGGATTTCAAGCACCAGAAGGCGCTCACTTTCTTTGCAAAGTTCGGTATCCAATATCTCAAAATAGTCTAATGAGAAATACACGTTTTAGAGGTGTACTAATGCAGAAAACCCGTGAAGCACTAGGCTTCACGGGTTTTCTGTTATGTATGACCTGTAGTGGGCTCGAACCACTGACCCCTACCCTGTCAAGATAGTGCTCTCCCAGCTGAGCTAACAGATCGTTTTAGATATAGTCAGTAATATACCAAAATAACGAGAGATTGTCAATTGTTGGGCTGTTACTTCTTCCAAAAAAAGATCAGCTTATGCAGGATGGAATAAGGCTTTCGCTTCTTTTTGGACCGCGGTAAAAAAGAGATTGGCTCCGTTGGTTCAAGAGGAGAATCTGTTTCTTTAGCGAGTAGAAGGGATAGCTCATCCGGTGTAATTCCTCGAGATGTCATTGCAAGATGTCAGCCTCTCTGGTTATGTAAGTGAAATTAATGTACCATAATTCAGCGATGTTTCCTAGTATAGCTTTCATCTTGCGTGAATTTATGGTAACTTGAGAACATTAGAGTTTTGGGAGGATTAGCTATGACGAAACAACAACATCGTTGGAATTTAAGATTGAAGAGTAGTAATGTGTATTTAGGCACGGTATACCTAGGCGATCCGCTTCCTGAAGTGGAAGATGTGATCATGATCGGTGAGAAAAAATATACGATTCTTGAACTCGGCAGCACACGTGATGCAAGTGACGTTTTTGTAGAAGAAGTTAAGAAGAAGTAATGAAATAGGAGAAGGAGCGGATCCAGGTGATCTGCTCCTTCTTTTTCTTATGCTAGGTGGTATAAGGACGCCAGGCAATCAACGAACATTTTATTATATTCTTCTCGTGAAAGGTCTTTACTGCTTGCGATATCTCTTCCCAAAAATTGAAACCAAGTGATTTCTGTGAAATTTTTCTTATAAACAAACTTGTCATGCTGAATAAGGAAGGTATCATTTTCGAAATAAGGTACTTTGTCAAATTGCAAGGCGGGTTCGTTTTGCTTTTCACTCACTAACGTGGCCAACAGAATTAACATGCGGAAAGGATCGCGGAAAATTTCGTATTGCGTGGTCATGGTTTCAACACTCCTTATTCGGGTATCCGAGCAAGGTAATCATACTAAAGCTAGAGGATTAATTATAGGTGTTCGTGGAAACTGGTGAGGAAATTCAAGGGAAATCGGAGGAATTTGAAGGAAATAGAAAAAAGACTGAAGTCACTCTAAGGAGGATCGAGTGATTCAGTCTTTTTTGAGCTTGCTCCTACATCAAAGGATTAGCGTTTGTAGCCGCCTAAAGATTGTTCAGCCATTTGCACTAATCTTTTTGTGATGGTGCCACCGATTGAGCCAGCATCACGTGTTGACAAATTACCGTTGTAACCATTGGAGAGAGGGACACCAATTTCCTGAGCGACTTCATACTTCATTTGATCAAGTGCTGCCTTTGCTTCTTGTACGACTAAAGTGTTTGATCTGTTAGCCATTCAAAATCATCTCCTTTTTATTGGTACACCAGTATTATTTGAATGTTCAGAATATTTATGCGTTGAAATCAAAAAAAATATATGTGAAATCAATAAACCCCCAACTGTGAAGTTGAGGGGGATATTTGATCATGTATGATAACGGTTACATTATTCTTCGGATTGTTCTGCTTCTTCCTCTGCAGCAGCTGCTTCTTCAATCGCTTCAGCGATTACTTCTTCAGCCTCTTGACTCACCACTTCTTCAGTGGATTCAGCAGAGATTTCTTCTTGCTCATTTGGTTGTACTACTTCTTCTTCTTGGCTCATGTTTGTCACCTCCTCTGATACGTATAGTAACATTGTAGCACTTCTAATAGGTTATACAAGTAGGTTGCGAGCGAATCTATCAGATTTAATGCAGACTTAATAGTTTTGTCATTCCATAGCGGAATTGTCTTGCGAAATAAGTCGGATGAGAGGAGAAAACCCGCTATTTTAGCGGGTTTCAGCTTGTGTGCATGTTTTGTTTTACTAGGAATATATATGAGGCTAAGCAATAATATTTGATGGTTTACTATGCTGAGTTTCTATGAAAACTCATAGGAGGAATCCGAATGAATCGGTCGGATGTTATTTTAGAGCTACAACTTGTACCGGAATTGTTGAAACAAGCGGAAGCCATTTATGTCGATGCTGTATCTGAATTGAATTGGGCAAAGCATATGCTTCTTACGAAGGAGTATGAAGTGATTGGCGAAGGGCTCGTAACAGGGAAGAATGAGCTTCAGCGGCAGGCGGAATTATGGCCACACACGAAAGAGTTGCAAAAACAAGTTCTACAGATGGAAGACGCGGTTGAGCATACGAAGGTGGAATTTCACTTTTACAAACGGAAATTGGAGAACCTTCAAATCATCGCTAAGCTCATGACTATTTTATAATCATATTAAAAGGAACATGGATGAAGATGCCTGTAATCGAAAGATTGCAGGTTTTTTGCTTTTTCAAAGGATGATTTAGAAAAATTGTTAGGTATTATGTGGTTATCGTGAAGGGCAGTTGTGCATCCTAAGGGTAGAATATACCAATGTGTGGTTTTACAGGAGGATTGTACAAATGAAAATAGTTCAAATTATGATGACGGCCAGCGCGGGTCTCATGATGTTGACAGGTTGCCAAACAGTTAGAAGTACCACAGTAACAGAGGCCACCACATCGCCGGAAACGATTCGTGTAGCGCTTATAGGGTCAAACAACCAATCAGTAGGTTCTGCACAACTAACCGCTGTTAGAGACGGTGTACAGATGGATGTAGAGGTAAGCGGACTTACTCCTGGTGTTCATGGTCTGCACATCCACGAAAAGGCGATATGCGAAGCACCAACGTTTGATACGGCAGGAGGGCATTTCAATCCACATATGAAGGAGCATGGTTTCCTTAATCCGAAGGGTGCACATGCCGGAGATCTGCCAAATCTTATTGTAGATGCACAAGGTAATGGACGATTTAGCAGCGTTACGAAAGCGGTCGTCTTAGAAAAGGATAAGCCTAACTCGCTGTTTAAACCGGGCGGCTCTAGTGTAGTTATCCACGAGAAAGCAGATGATTTGAAAACAGATCCATCTGGCAATTCAGGTAAACGGATTGCTTGCGGTGCTGTGAAATAAGGAAAGGAAGGGTTTCAACAACATGATCAAAACACAGGATCTCAAGCTGCAAATGGATGAATTAACCAAGCAAAACGATATGGTGCTCATTGAGTTAGAGCAGGTCAAAAAAATGTTGATCTCAAGTGCGCAAGGCTCACAAGACAGCCAAGGACAGCAGCAGGCTTCTTCTAGTAATGGATCTGCCGCGTCAAATGACTCGGCAAATGATACGTCCCAAAGTCAAGGCCAAGATCAGGATCAAGGCCAATCACAGGGTCAGTCTCAAGGTCAATCATCACAGGGCCAATCACAAGGTCAGAATCAGAACCAAAATCAAGGTCAAAATCAAAATCAAGGTCAAAATCAAGGTCAAAATATGAACCAAGGAAACGCGAACAATCAGCAAGTAACTGATTTGGCGAATGAACTTTTAAAAATTAAAGATTTGGTAGTGAAATTGGAACAAAAAACGTCGCAATACGTCAGCAGTCAGTCGAATGGCTCTCTTACGGAAAAGGATGCGGTTAATCTCATTTTGACATTAATGAATGGGATGGTTGATTGGGCAAGCGAATTTGTCTCATCTAAGGCTTCATCCAATGGTCAAGTACAATAACAGGTTCGGATATGAAAAAGCAAAAAAAGGCTGAGATCATCTCTCAGCCTTTTTACTATGCCAATATGGTAATTATTAAAATAATTAGGACTGTACAGCTTTGGCTTGTAAATTCATTTGTTTGGCGCAATACTCAATAATTTCGCTACGTCTGACAATCCCAATGAATTTGTCGGAATCGTCGACGACAGGTACGAAGTTTTGTGCTTTGGCCAAATCAATTAAGTCGACCATGTCAGCATGAATGTGAACGGGTTTATTTTTAACACGTAGAGGAACTTCTTCAAGTACATGGCGATGTGCGTTTTCAAAGCCGATATGAGATGAATTTTTGAGAAACCAAAGTAAATCTCCCTCCGTAACAGTTCCTACATAATGACCATCATCGGAAAGGATTGGAACAGCGGTATATCGGTGGTACTCCATGCGCTCCAACGTTTGACGAAGGGTTGCTTGCGGAGTCGCGGTAATGACTTCGGATTTTGGTAACAGGAAAAAAGCGATATTCATCAGTTACACTCCTTACAAAAGAATCAATGTGTCTAGTATAGCAAACTTTGCGCATAGAATCTAAACCTGTGATGGATGCTAGTAGTGAGGTGAATAGAAATGAATCGAGCATTGACTACAGCTGTGATCGGTATTGGTGCCGCTCAAGCCATCAAATTACCTTTAACGTATATGTTCAGTAAAAAATGGGATTGGTCACAATTGGTCCAAACAGGTGGTATGCCGAGTTCGCATTCTTCAGGAGTTACGGCACTTGCTACCTACATTGGGCTGAAAAGAGGTTTCTCAGCTATTGATTTCGCGGTGAGTTCCGTATTCGGCGCTGTCGTCATGTATGATGCGATGGGCATTCGTAGATCCGCTGGTGAGATCGCGGTAGAAGTGAATGATTTAGACGAACAGGTGGAGCGGATTGCTCAGCAACACCCCGGAATTTATCACGCCCGAAGACGGAAAGCTCTAAGGGAGCGCTTAGGTCATTTACCACGGGAAGTTGCAGTTGGTGCGCTATTAGGGTTTGCGATTGGTGCTAGCAGCTACTTATTAGAAAGAAAGTAAGATGTGAATACGTACGTGTGGACAACATTTCTCGAATGGGATAAGATCAAGAAACGATCTTAGAGAGGAAGATGCCCACATGGAAACGATTCGTGTTACAACAATGGATGAACTGAAAGCTTGTTTTGCTGTGCGGTTTAACGTATTTGTTGATGAACAGCAAGTACCCGCACATCTTGAGATGGATGAAAAGGATGAGTCCCCTGAAGCTTGCCATCATTTACTCATTAGGGATGGCGAAGTTCCGATTGCGACTTCCAGATGGTATGAATACCAAGAAGCAACAGCCAAACTACAACGTGTAGCTGTCTTGAAAGATTATAGAGGAAGATCGCTTGGGAAACAACTCATACATGCGATGGAACAACAAGCGCTCGAGCTTGGTTGCAAATACGCGATTCTAGATGCGCAATGTCAAGCGGAAGGTTTCTACAGTCAGTTAGGCTACACAGTAATCTCAGATGAGCCTTTCTATGATGCCGGAATCTTGCATGTCAGAATGAAAAAATCTCTTTAACTTACAGCTGAATTGTCATTCCCGGAAGCCATGTTCACGGCAAGTGGGAACGTAAGAATAAATCGTGTCCCTATACCGAGCTCGCTTTCAACTTCTAATGTACCATGATGATCCTGAACGATTTTATAACAAATCGATAATCCTAAACCTGTACCTGTTTCTTTGGTCGTGAAGAAGGGATGGAAAATCTTCTCAAGTTGATCACTCGGTATACCGGGACCATTATCCGCAATGACTAAAGTCGCGTTCTTCTGATCGCGGCTTAATTTCATATGGATGGAACCGTTTGCTTCCATGGCTTCGCAAGCATTCTTCATCATGTTTAACAAGAGTTGTATCATTTTATCTTGATCCATAAGCATATGAACGGCATAGGTTGACTCATGAAAATGTATCTCATGCCCGGAGCTGGTCGCTTCCGATTCAATGAGCGAAATAACTTTGAGTACGCATTCATTTAATGAATGGGTTTGAAAGACAGTTTGATGCGGCTTGGAGAACTGAAGAAACTCACCAGTCAAATCACTCATCCGATCAATCTCGTCTATGATGAGTCCATACCAATTTTCAATATTGTAATCGCTTGCTTTTGATAATTGCAAAAAACCTTTGACCGTTGTTAAAGGATTTCGAATCTCATGAGCCATACCAGAAGCTAGTTCACCTACGACACGCAGTTTCTCGGAGCGCTGCATTTGTTCTTCGCGTTTTAACCAAGATTCGCGTTTCTTCATAAATAGATTATGCTCTGCGTGCAAAATAAGATCATCTTTCGTCAGCGCATCTTGAGGAAATATAGCAATACCATATGTATTTTGAATCCCAGTTAGCTTAGGGAGTTCAGAATCAAGCTTCTGCTGATAGGAAGCTGTTGTCAGGAAATCCTTGTTAAGCGGCATGACAACAGCGAATTCATCGCCGCCATATCGTGAAATAAAGAGTGCTTCTTTGAATAAGATTTGAAGGAGATCAGCCATTTGCTTTAGCACGAAATTACCTGCTTGAAAGCCGCCGGAGGTATTCATTGCTTTTAAATCCGTACAGTCGATAAGAAACAGCACAAGGGGCTGATGAAGTTTGATTTGTTGTTCGAGTCTTCGATGACATTCTTCATAATTGTAGAGACCAGTAAGGGAATCTTTTTGCGTTAATAAATGGCGCTCATTGCGGATTCGTTCCAATTTGCCACTGCGGAGGTGGATGGTTCGTGTTAGCCAAGTGACGGCAGCAAAGTCGAGGATACTCATGAATCCAAACATGGATTCTTTAGAAGCAGAATGCGTTATGAAATTAACCGTAGATAAATTAATGATCATGGCGCTTATGGATAAGACCCATGCTTTCCATTTGTTCTCTTCCTTATAGGAATAGTGTGACAACGTTAATAGGTATAGAGGGTAGCATAAGGAAGATTGTCCAAGTACGTGAAGAGAACCGATGAGGAGTATTTGAAGCCAAGGCATAGCGGGATGTGAAGAGTGGAATCGAACGGATAAGACAAATAGACAAAGGGCTAGAAGAAACAAAGGGATATTCAAGACCGAGTGCAGATAAATCGTATATAGGCCATACAAGAACACATAGACATAATAAACCCCATTGATAATCACCGTATCAGCTCCCGATTGGAAATTTCCGCCGTTCACATACTCTTGTGACATGTTCTAGGTTTGTCATAAAATCCCTGCTGATCTCGAAAAAAAAATGAAAAAGAAGGGAGAATTTATCGAAAGAAGCCCTGAGAATTAAATTCTCAGGGCTTCGGCTAGAACGATATCAATCGGTGATTTCGATGACTTCATGTTTGTGGATAAAGGTCATGTGACCTGTAAGGCCAATGAATTCTGGCATGTGGTCGTCATAATGCATCAGATACGTGCGTTTCTGAACTTCCGCTGGGAGGGTAAGCAGTTCAGCTAAGGTTGTGTGAACATAGCCCGGTCCGATTAATTGACAATCGTGAAAAATGGTGTGACAATTTCGAGTATGAACAACTTCGTTGATGAGAAAGTCATTATTAAATTGCAAATCAGCACTATAGAATGTCCGGTGATTAATGAAGATCGAATAGTTAAGCTTCTGAGCAATGTGCAGAGTAGGGACAATTTCAATTGTTAGCTCTGGTGAGATCTGATAAGGTACTCTTTCCTGTAGGTAAACAAGTTCGAAATAGTCCTGAAGCTGATGGAAGCCATCCTCCGGATTATAGAGTCCGCCTTTTAGACTATTCTCCCAAAGTACTTCAGCTAATGCCTCTGTAACATAAAGCTGCACACGTTTACGGTTATATTGATAGAATAAACGAAAAGCTACTTCTTCAAGGCCGCCTATGTGGTCAGCATGAATATGTGAAATGAGAATACCATTAATCTGATCGAGCTCTAAGTCAATCTCGCTAAGTGATTTAGGTACTGTAGGTCCACAATCAATAAGAAGAGTGGCATCGGTAGATCGAATTAAAGCACTTGTATTGTAATACAATTTGGAAAAGGCACTGCCGGTTCCCAACATTTGAATTTGCAAACTCATTCAGTGTCCTCCAATTTTCGACAAAATCCATCTTTTTCTAATGTAACATGGGAGGTTGCCGACTTTCAACCACTATATATAGAATTTAAAGAAACTGTAAAACAAATAGAAGGTGTTGATTTGATAATGAGTGGGTTAGTTGTCAGTATTATTCTTTTACTGATTATTCTGCTTGGAGTAGTTGGAATTTCAACCTATGTGGGGTGGCAGTTAACGCATCCGAAACGGAAAATCGTGGATGATACCCCTGAGAATTATAACTTGCACCGAAAGGATGTCACATTCCCAAGCCGAACAGATGGGGTACTGTTAGACGGCTGGTACTTGGAGTCGCCTCATGCGTCTTCCTTACCCAAAACTACGACAGTCATTATGTCACACGGCTATGCGGGCACACGACTTGAAAAAGGTCTCCCAGCCTTGTCATTAGCCCAAGCACTTGTGAATGCAGGCTATCATGTACTGATGTTTGATTTTCGGAATTCAGGACGATCGGGAGGGAACACAACGACAATTGGCTTCCTGGAGAAGGAAGACATCCTAGGTGCTATTGATTGGGTACAGACCTCTACAAGCCATCCAACGGAAATTATTTTACTTGGATTCTCGATGGGAGGCACGTCGTCCATCTTAGCTGCTGCGGAGGCGAAAGCTGTAGCAGGTGTCATTACCGACAGCGCTTTTAGCCAATTAATTCCCTATCTCAAGGAAAATTTGCCGGTGTGGTCTAAGCTTCCGCGCTACCCGTTTACTCCGCTTATTTTATTCATTTTGCCTAAATTGATTGGTTTGAATCCGCATGCCGTGGATGCATTAGCTGCTGTTGACCGAATTGTCCCGAGGCCGATTCTGTTCATTCATAGTAAAGATGATCAAGCAATTCCTTATACCAATAGTGCCCAGATGTACAAGCGTCACCCAGCGGCTTTTGAGCTATGGATTACCGAAAAAGCAGGGCATGTCGGCTCTTTTCAGCTTGAATCAGAAGCCTATATTAAGCGCGTACTGAATTTTATAGCAAAATGTTAAATTCATCGCAACTCTTCCTAATCATCGGCGTATAAAGATGCAGACATATAGATGACTAACGAGGTTGGAGGTTAAAAGTGATGAAAGTTCAGCGCATTTTTACGTTGATGGTAGTGTTCTTTGTTTTAAGTACGGCTGCGGTGGTAGCCTCATCGATATGGGGGGATTATAAAGGGTATAGTATTGCTAGATTAGTCGTAAATAATCAAACGAAAGAATTCGCGGATTCCGATGTTCCACCGCTTATTGTGGATGGCAAGACGGTGCTTCCCTTGCGTGCAATGAGCGATGCTTTGCAGTCCTTGCTCAGATGGGATGATGCGAGTAAAACAGCTTATTTGTTCAAGCCAAATGTACATATGTTCTTTACAACAGAAGTTCGGAAAGATTCGGCAATCGTTCCGTTCGGAGTTGTTGAACGCGGCAAACAAGCGGACTTTATCGTGTTCGCACAAGTAGACAACTTGAAAACGGGCATTAACTCCGTTCGTGTTTCCATTGTTTCTCCAAGTGGAAAAAGTGTGATTACACCTGTCGAGAAATCAATCTCCGATTCCAAAGAATCATTCTGGTTGAAGGTTCCCGTATATGGCGTATCATTCGATGAAGCGGGTACGTATGTGGTTAAGTTTGCTATGCAGCAAAGTGGAAGCAGCGAGTATTCTGTCGTTTCGGAAAAGCAAATTCAATCGGAGTAACGCAAGCAGGGATTATCTGGTTTGACCTCTTAATATGAAAATGTTAGGATATTTAAGTAACTTATTACTTAATGAAATGAGGTTCTGCCTGTGAGCGATGAGAAGCATGATCATGTGCACGGCCCGGACTGTGACCACGATCACGACGAGCAAGGG
Source organism: Paenibacillus qinlingensis (assembly GCF_013204845.1). Taxonomy (GTDB): domain Bacteria; phylum Bacillota; class Bacilli; order Paenibacillales; family NBRC-103111; genus Paenibacillus_E; species Paenibacillus_E qinlingensis. The sequence continues at coordinate 349,270 of NZ_JABMKY010000001.1, read as the reverse complement.
GAAGACGTTTTTATCGTTACGGACGAGAACGGTGTAGAACATGAAATGGTCATGGTATATACCTTCCAATCTCAGGAGCAAGCGTATGCTGTTTTACTCGATCGTAATGATCCTGAAGCAGATGGCGTGATTTTCCGTGTTGAAGAAGAGGACGAAGATGCATTCCTCGTTAACATTGAAGATGAAGAAGAGTGGGAACGTGTAGTAACGATTTACAATGAAATCGTGGCTCAAGAAGGCGAAGAATAAGAGCTATACATAAGAACCCCCTAGCAGAGTGATCTGTTAGGGGGTTTCTGTTTGTGCTCATTCATTTTCTAGGATTGAAATACATGATTCTACCGTTAAATAGATGAAGTTCAGCTTTCAGAAGTTTGCCCAAATATTTGCAGAATTCATTGCCTTTGCTCTTGTCACCATGTGTGGCATTGTCAGGTAATACGAATTGCACGAACTGGCGCTCTTGCTCTTGATTCTGTTCAGAACCGACCCCAACCACGATCGTATGATATAAAGCGTTGGTGCCTTTCAAATAAAACCATTTGCCTTCGCCTTCCGGCTTCGTCTCGATCGTATAAGGGAATCCAGCTTCGTCATACTCCCAACCAAGTTGTTTGGCTGTTAGGCTAAGTTGATCGCGATAATGCAGTAGCTTGTCCTTGATTTCATCCAAGGTAAGTGCAGTGACAGCGGATCCTGTTACGAATTTAATATAAGCGCTTTGAGCCATTCCCTTGATCACCTCATTCGCAAAACATCACCCATATCATAGCATCATGTAAACGGTTTTACAATATATCCCTTAGGGTAGCGAGCTTAGAAAATGGCTTGTGTTTCAACAATCACTTTCACCTGTTGGACACTACGATCTTCAGGCCCTTTAACAGGCAATCCAACTTCTACATGTTCAACAATATAGTCAATCAGCTCTTGGGTAATAACTTCACCAGGAAGTAGAATTGGAATGCCTGGCGGATAGACATAGATGAATTCTGCAATGATTCGGTCGGCAGAGTCTTTAAAAGGCAGAATTTCTGTTTCTCCGTAGAATGCATCACGTGGTGTCAAAGTCAGCTGAGGGATCGCAGGGACCTTGATAACAACTTCTTTGACTTCTGCCACATCATCATTGATGTGAGACAACTCACGCAAAGCTGTTAAGAGAATTTCTACATTCTCTGGTGTATCTCCTGGTGTGAAGAGACAGAGGATGTTGTACATATCACTCATCTCGACTTCGATATTGTAGTGATCGCGCAGCCAGTTCTCTACTTCAAAGCCCGTGACACCTAACTTACGGACGTGCACGCAGATTTTGGTAGGATCATAGGCGTAAGTGGCTTCATCTCCAAGAATTTCTTCCCCGAAGCAATAGAGGTTCGGAATCTCGTTGATTTGCTTACGGGCATAGTGAGCAAGCTGAATGGTGCGTTCGGCCATTTCACGTCCGTTCAGTGCTAGGTGACGTCGAGAGGTATCTAACGAACCTAGTAGAATATACGAAGTCGACGTCGTAGTCAGCATCGAAATGATCGTCTGAATACGTTTCGGATTCACACGATTTCCTTTGACATTGAGGACGGAGCTTTGCGTCATGGAACCACCAAGCTTATGTACGCTTGTAGCCGCCATATCAGCACCAGCATCCATAGCGGACATCGGTAGTTTCTCGTGGAAATGAATAAGCACACCATGCGCTTCATCTACAAGTACGGGCATATTATAGCTGTGTACGAGATCTACGATTTCCTTAAGGTTCGTACATACACCATAATAGGTAGGATTAATGACTAGCACGGCTTTCGCATCCGGATGCTTCTCAAGCGCACGGCGAACAGAACGAGTCGGAATACCGTGGTCAATTCCCAGATTTTTATCGCGAGCAGGTTGAATGAATACCGGCTTAGCTCCAACGAAAATAATCGCGGCTAGTACGGATTTATGGACATTCCGCGGTACGATAATTTTATCGCCTTCGGAACAAACGGTCATAATCATTGTCATAATCGCTCCGCTCGTACCTTGCACAGAGAAGAACGTGTGATCCGCGCCAAACGCATGCGCAGCCAGCTTCTGAGCTTCTTCAATAACGCCCATCGGCTGATGAAGATCATCTAGCGGTGCTATATTGATGAGATCGATGGAAAGGGCATTATCGCCTATGAAAGCGCGAAACTCCGGGTCCATGCCGACTCCTTTTTTATGGCCAGGAATGTGAAACTGAATTGGATTTCTTTCCGCATGCGCAAGCAATGCAGAGAACAGGGGTGTACGGGTATGATCCACCTGATTATCGCTTCCCTTCTATCGTGGATTGCTTGTCCAAAAGTTGCAACAAACAAAATGAGTATATCAAACTAGAGATATGATGCAAGTTAATTTTTTCAAAATAGTTTGCACAAAATGGGGTCAAACTAACACGAAGATGTATAAATAGGCAAATAAAAGGAGAAATCGGATGATTTGGATGCGAAAATGGCGGGATAATCGGATTTTCTCACCATTTGTGATGGAATTGTTAATTATTATGTTTGTCGTAGAATTTGTAAAGGGAGCCTTGCTTTTAACCGTTTTGCCGGTCTATATGACAACATCGCTCGGCGCATCTGCATTTGTTATCGGATGGACGTTGGCCGCGCAATATATTGGCGATAATGTATTACGTACACCTGTGGGTTGGATTATTGATCGGCTTGGCTATCGTGTAACCATGTTAACAGGTGTGTTGCTGACTTTCCTTTCCGTTATCATCATGGCCATCTCAACCGAATACGTGTGGATGATTGTTGGTTGTGCACTGCTCGGATTTGGGACAGCCCCATTATGGCCATGTGTTATTACGGGAACGACTGAAGTAGCAGGAGATGAAGGCAAAGCGACGATCATGAGCGTCGTATATATGGCGTGGCTGTCTGGAGTAGGACTTGGGCCCGTGGTAATAAACTTTTTCGTCGGTGAAAATAACTATGCCTTTGCATTCAAGCTGCTTATCGGCTGTATGACGGTAGTCGTGCTAGTCGCGCTCATGCTTCCACGCAAACAGAATGTGAATATGACTAGTGGTGATTTAGAAGAACAACAGGTTGTCATTAACTCGCAGCAAATACAAAAACCATCTTGGTTACATCGTGTATCTACCTATTTAAGCGAGGTTCGGAAATCGATGTCGATCAGTCCATTGATGTTTCCGGCCATGTTTGCTCAGACATTTGCTCTAGGGATATTAACGCCGATTCTAACGCTCTATGCCAAAGAAGTATTGAGGCTATCCTCCTTTCAATACAGCCTATTTCTAGTCGCTGGAGGAGCGGTTACGGTTATTTTTCTAGTTCCAATGGGCAAAATGGTAGACCGCTTAGGGATTCGCCCGTTTTTACTTATCGGGTTTACACTCAGTGCAGCAGCCTTACTGCTGTTCACTTACGTGAAAGCAATGAGCATGCTGTACATCTTAGTAGCGCTGCTCGGTGTAGGATATGCGTTCATTATTCCGTCATGGAATGCACTGATTGCCTCGGCCATTCCTCCTGAGAAGAGGGGGGCGGTCTGGGGGTTTTTCCTCACCATTGAAGGATTGGGAATGATTGTAGGCCCTATTGTGTCAGGAAAACTTTGGGACGTGTATGGGTACCATGCGCCATTCTTAACGAGTGGGTTTGTACTTATCTTGTTACTTGTTCTTCAAATGTTCATTTCCATCCCCAAAAAAGGTATGGTACGATAAGGAAAAAGAATTGGTTTGGAGGCTTAATGCATCATGAATAAACAGATTGGAATCATCATGTTGTTGCTGATGACGATCTTTATTGGATTCGGAATTATTATTCCAGTGCTGCCAGAAGTCGTGACTGGTGCGGGAGCGAAGTTTCATAACGCCGTACTCTTGTCTGTGTACTCAGCAGCTTCCTTCTTGATGTCTCCCATCTGGGGAGGCTTATCAGATCGTATTGGTCGTAGACCGATTATTCTAATCGGACTGCTAGGCTTTAGTGTGAGCTTCTTGATTTTCGGCTTTGCCAATGATCAGCTATGGATCATGTATGTATCGCGTATTCTAGGCGGTTTGTTCTCAGGTGCAGCTACGGCATGTGCGGTAGCTTATGTTGCAGATATTACAACGGCAGAGAATCGAACGAAAGGCATGGGCATGGTTGGGATGTCGATTGGACTAGGCTTTATCTTCGGACCAGCACTAGGCGGGATTGTTAGCAAATGGGGAACATATACGCCATTCTTCGTTGCTGCTGCACTTTCATTCGCTTCGTTCCTTTTCGCGGCTGCGATTCTTAAAGAGTCCCTAACATCGGACAAGCGTAGATCTGCGAAGGAAAAAGCGCCTTCACGCTGGACTGCTTTCGATGGGGCTTCTAAGTATTTGTACGTACTGTCTTTCTTCGTGTCGTTCACGTTGGCAGGACTTGAAGCAACGCTTCAGTATTATCAAATGGACAAAATCGGTGCCACGCCGTTTGACATCGGCATGATGTTCCTCGCGAGCGGCATCGTCGGTGCCTTGATCCAGGGCGGCGTCGTACGCCGCCTAGTGAAGCAAGGTGCCGAACAGTTCGTTATCGGCATCGGGTTATTGCTCTCAGCAGCTGGCTTCTTCCTGCTGCTGTACTCTAGCAGCGTAGTCACCGCTGCGATTTACTTATCGGTCTTCGGTGCAGGAAACGCGCTGATCAGACCGTGTGTGACGTCGCTCATTACGCAGCGTACGAAGGTTGGACAAGGCGTCGCGACAGGCCTCAGCTCCTCCATGGACAGCCTGGGCCGCATTGCCGGCCCGCTCCTTGGCGGAGCGGTGTTCGCGATCGCACACTCGCTGCCGTTCATCATCGGCGGCGTGCTGTGCCTGGCTGCGATCTTGCTGCTGCAGCGCTTCATTATGGTTGATCGCCAAACTAGCGCGCAACGAGCGGCTTAGTCTAAAGTAGAAAAGCTGCACATCCACTTCTCCGAAAGGAGAGGGATGTGCAGCTTTTTGTTTATTTCCCATTTTATCGGGGTGATAGACCGTACAAAATGAACTTAATCGTATAGTCGATTTCTTTCTCTTCATCCCAGGTAGAATCGGGAACTAGAAGGAATCGTGTGATGAGAAACCCCATTATCGTGGAAACGATCAGCCGCATCGCAGTGGGTTCAGGGAGTTCAATGAGCTGACCCTGCTTCTGGAAATGCCGAATCGCTTTATAAGCTTTCTCCAGCACCAGAACGGCCACAGTTTCTTTAAATTGTTCGCGAAGCTCATTATGGAAGGGGATTTCATGCATGAAAATTTTGATAATAGGAAAGTGCTTGCGAGCAAACTCTAAGCGATTCATGGTAATCGCACGTAGGAATTGTTCGACATCCGGATAATCAGCTTCCAAAACCTTTGTAAAATCCTTAACCGCAAATGGCGCGATGAGTTTGGACATCATCGGTGCTACGATCGAGAGAAGCAGCTCTTTTTTTGTTTTGTAATGGCGAAAAATCGTACCTTCGGCGACGCCAGCTTTCTGGGCAATCTCGCTTGTCGAGGAGCCTGCAAAACCTTTCTCAGAGAAAATCTCCACAGCCGCTTGAACAATCTTAATCTGTTTATCGGTCATTTTCTCTTCTTCGTCGTTCAGACGCAGCAGTTCAGTTAACCATGGCTCGATCTCGGACATTGCATTCACCTCTTTCTCCGTTCTAGACATCCATCCATTATATCTTACGATGCTTCTTTAATGCCACTATATTCAAGATCATAAAGACGAGAGTAAAGGAGGCAAGCACTAGCACATCAAGCCAGATACGATCCCAGCCTGCGCCGCGAATCATAATATTCCGCAGAGCGTCCGCGCCATAGTATAGCGGCATCAAATGTCCGATCCAACGCAAGTATACAGACATCGTATCCAGGCTGAATAAACCAGAGAAGAAGACCTGAGGCACAATGATAAGCGGAATGAACTGAATCATCTGGAACTCATTGTTTGCGAAGGCAGAAATCAGCGTTCCCAAGGAGAGTGCGGAAAGAGCTAGCAACAGAGTAATCAGTAACACATACCAGAAGGATCCTACCATCATCAGTCCGAGGACGCTCGTTGCAAACCATGCAATAAGTGTAGCTTGCAAAGTGGTGAAGATTCCAAAACCTAGGATGTACCCCACAACGATCTCCCAACGACGCAAGGGTGTAGCAAGAAGTCGTTCTAAGGTTCCGCCTGTACGTTCTCTCAGGAAGGATACACCTGACAATAGAAAAACGAAAAAGAAAACGAAAAATCCAATAAGGACCGGTCCGAAATTGTCAAAAGCGGCCATATCAGCCCCACCGTGTAAATACAAGATCGTTGGAGCAAGTGTTGCTGCGCTGCCAGTGGGGGCTGAGCTCTGCAATGCCTTTTGCAGCAGGAAGAGAACAGCTTTGTTCTTACTTGGATCACTGCCTTCTAGGGTTAGTTGAGGCGTAGTTCCATTCATGGCGAGCACAGCGTCTAAGCGAACATTGTCCAGTTCCGTTTGGGCTTCTGCTGCTGTGTAGACAGTAACTTCTGCGTTTAGGTCCTGCAGCTTCTGAATGAGCGGGGCAGGAACGTTAACTGCGCCAAGCTTGGGCACATAGGTGTTGCCATTGAATACCAAGGACATCATGAACAAGATGAGCATAGGAGCTACCAGCATCATCATGAGTGTTCGTTTATCATGGAAAAATTGGCGAAGGATCCGAATCACTATAGCTCGAATTCTCATGCGTGTGCACCTCCATAAACTAAGAATGCTTCTTCGATCGTGGAGGAAGAGGTAGCGTGTTTTAATTCCTCTGGCGTGCCTATCGCGGTGAGACTGCCGTCTCGAATCATGCCGAGCTGATGGCATTTGTCTGCTTCATCCATCACATGTGTGGTCAAAAGAATAGTAGTGCCATTCAGACTCAGATTCGTCAGCTCCTGCCAGATCGATTTGCGCAACACAGGGTCAATCCCTACGGTAGGTTCATCGAGAATAAGTATGCTCGGTTCATGGAGCAAGGAAATGGCAAGCGATAACCGCCGCTTCATGCCTCCTGAGTAGTTGCTGACTTGCTTCTTCAAGTGATCGCTTAAATCCACGAGCTCCATGACAGCTTGAATGCGCTGCTTACATTTGGCTCCTTTGAGGCCATACAAGGCTGCAAAAAAAGCTAGGTTCTCCTGCGCTGTTAATTCGGTGTATAAGGCATCTGATTGCGCCATATAGCCGATTTGGGAGAGCATAGCTAGCTGTGGCATCTTCTGGCCAAGTACGGTCGCCTGACCGAATGTGGGGGCATCAATGCCTGCGATCATGCGTACAAGTGTTGTTTTACCCGAACCGGAAGGTCCAAGGAGTCCAAAAATCTGGGAACGAGGAACCGCAAGCGTAATGTCCTTAAGAACGGTTTTCTCACCAAATTGTTTGCTGACTCTTTGCACTTGAATTGATGTGGCGGATGTCATGGTTTGCACCTCTTTCGAGAAAATTTAGAGTGAGTAATCACTCACTTTTAATACTAAACCCATCATACGATAAATGTATGTCTTTGAAAAGTGAGTAATCACTCATTTTTTTATCAAAGAGTGCGAAAGAAAAAGAGGCATTCCATTGAATGCCCCTCCTGTTAACGCCAAGCGTTACTTTTTCGCCTTTGGTTCCATTTTGTGATCAACCCACTTCTCAATGGACGGGGTTAATTGATCCTTAATCGATACCACTAGCTTGTCTTTGGAAATACCCTTCGCTTGGGCAATTTCGGCCAACGACTTACCCGCATGTAGTTGCGCACGGAGTTCGTCTTTACTCATGCCAAGCGATTTTGCAAGCTTTTCGGTGTCGGGCTTTAAACCGAACTTATGCTTGCCATGTCCAGGATGGTGAGCTAGCAGATTCTTCTCATTGAGAATGAACTTTAAATGCTCGCCAAGTTTTTGCTTCATGTGATCGCCTTGATCGGCAGTCAGCTTACCATCTTTCACAGCGGTTTCAATTTTCGTTGTCCGCAGTTGTTGGAGCTTCGCGGTCAGATCAGCTTCCGAGATGCCTTTTTCGGCGGCGACTTCCACAATGCTTTTTCCACTCTTCAGCGATTTGAAGAGAACCTCTTTGTCGACACCGATAACGGTGGCGGATTCTTCAATGATCGGCCATTTCCGCTTATGGTGTCCGCTATGTCCAGTCTCATCTGCCTGCTGCCATGTAACGGTGGGTTGATCTTCAGAATCAGGGTTTTGTGCGACAGCAGTGAGGCTGCCACCCAAGATACAGGTGAGTGCGATGGAGCTGATGAGCAGCTTCCTTATGTTTGTTGTTTCCAAGTGATTCGAGGCCTCCTTTCCTGTGTATTGGGAATTACAGGATTTAGTCTGCGCAGGAAAGCCTCGTTTTAGTTGAAAATAACCTTAATTTAACATAAATATTTTATGAAATTAGAGCGATGGTGTATCAACAGCAAGTTTGTACAGAGGAAGCAGCTTCTCGAAGGTTTGTTCAATTAATTGTTCCAGCTCAACAGGATTTGCTAACACGGGGTCATCGAATCGAAGGTTTCGACCGATAAGCAGCTCTACTTTTTTGACATCACGGAAGCGGATTAAGGCTTCATTCCAGCCTGTAGTGTCGAGTTGAGACACGGGAATTGTATCTTTTTTCATATGATCAAAGGAAAGCAGGAAATCTGCAGGAATTTCGCTTCGAATTTGCTCTATGTGGTTCATGTAAGTTTTAGCGATATTACCTTTGTTCGGCAACTCATAAATAAGTGCAAGCCAGATAAAAACGCGATCATCGAATAGTCCGACCTGGAAGTGAGGTACTTGCTTGTAGCCGCGTTTGTTCGGACAGATAGCCATCCAGGTATCGACAGGCGGATTGATTTTACGGCGTAAATGTTTGGCAATATGGAGGAACATTTCGGTTCCTGATTGTACAGACAATTCGGTTGCCAATGCATCGCCAAGGGCTTTAAATTTAGGTTGAATTCGCTCGCGAATGGCAGCCATACGTCCGTCTAAACCCTCAATAGCGAAGGTATCAAAATCATGTTGTGTAAAACCAGTAAAACTCATGGTATAAGGTCCTCATTTCAATCCTATTTTTCAACTATTCTAAAGTAATTTTCTACATCTCGCAATGAATCGCAAGTTTCTTCGACGTTTTCGTATAGGTCAATAGACTGATATTGTCGAATCAAGGAGGTAAATTAAGGTAGTTGTCGAATGAGTTAACTTAACAAGCACGGAAAGGTACAGGAGGAATTGAAATGAAGAAGATGCCGAAATGGTCAAAAGTTGCAATCGTTGGAACACTGATGGGAACTTGCTTTGGGGCAGGTGTATATGCACAAGATGTGCTTCAACGTGTCGATGCGTATCTCAGGAATGACTACAAGGTCGTCGTGAATGGTCAAGCTGTTCAACTAGCGAATCCGCCATTAATTTATAATAATTCAAGTTATTTGCCTGTTAAGGAGCTAGCTGGTTATTTAGGCGCAGTCGTGAATTGGCAGGAAAACACGAAAACGATTTATGTAGTCCCACGTGTGAATTCGAATCAGCCGACTGAAGGGAATGAGTCGAATTATACAGAGATTATTCTGCAATATCCCTATGCGCAATATGTGGATTATCAGGGAGCAACCTACCCAGTCCTATTAAACAACACCGATCAAACATATTATCGACTAAGTGATATTGAACGAATGGGGATCCGTACGGATGCTTTACGTAAGGCTAAAGAAAAATTTACCGGTCAAGTGTATGTAAGTGAATCGGAATTGAAAAATGTGTGGGGGAACCAGCCCCCGCAAATGTCTTATTCCAGATTTGAGTCATTAGTTGTGTCTGGTGAAACTGATCCAATGAAATTGAAAGCCTTGAATGCTTATGTTGAGTCATACCGTTATTTTGTTGTAGATAAAGTTAGTTACTCCTGGAATCCAGTCATTATTGATAAACTGCCAGAAGAAAACACGTATTATTATTTATTGAATAATAACGGGCATTTCTTCAAAACCACGATTAAATTAACACCTTTTATCAATTACAGCAATGAAATTTCTGATTACTTAGTGGCCAGTACTTCGGTGGAAGACATTGAGGCAGGGAAAGTCGTGAACTAGTTTCTCATCCTCGTTGCTTCTTCAGATAGAATATGGCAATTTGTGTGCGATCTCGGAGGTTCAATTTACTTAAAATTTCAGTTACATAGTTCTTCACCGTACCTTCGCTCAGGAATAGCTCCTGGGCGATTTCTTTATTTGAAAGACCATCAGAAATTTTAGCCATGATTGCCTGCTCATTAGCTGTCAAGCCGAGTCCATCAAATGGTTGGGCTGGCGAAGCTGCTTTGGAGGGACTAGCGTGAATGAAACTGGTGAGTTTCTTAGCAATATCTGGATGGATAAGTAAATTCCCTTGCTTCACAGTTTTGATGCCTTGAATAATATGGTCTGGGGAAATATTTTTTAATAAATAACCGCTTGCGCCGTTTCGTAGTGCTTGAATGATGTATGCATCATCGTCGAAGGTAGTCAGAATGAGTATCGCGATTTCCGGGTACGCTTCCTTGATTTGTTTTGTACCTTGGACACCATCACAGAGAGGCATTCGGATATCCATGAGGACTACATCTACTTGTGTTCCATTATGAATAAATGTGAGCGCTTCGTTTCCATTCGTACAAGTACCGACAACAGTGATTTCAGGATCAAGTCCAATAATCAATTGTAAGCTTTCACGAATAAATGGATCGTCGTCGGTTATGAGTACGTGAATCATCAACAATCCCTCCTTTAATTAGCTTCATTGTGTCGAAAAGCCGGCAATACGGTAGTTACGGTGAAATGGTCATCATTCGAAATATGAAGTTGCCCGCCAATTACTTTAATTCGTTCTTCCATTCCGGATAAACCGAGCCCTTTAACCGTAGGCTCCAACTGACGTGTGCCATTATTGGAGACGCTCATGGTCACTTGATTAGCCGCGTACTGTAGCGTGATCTGAACGTATGTAGCTGCGCCGTGTCGAATCGCATTAGAGATCGCTTCCTGCGCATTTCGGTAAAGAATGAATTCAAGGCTGGGATACAATTCATAAGGCATTCCCTGAATATCGAGTTCAATGTCGATAGCGTTCTCTCGCGTTAACTCATCAATTAACGTAGCCAAGGAATAACTTTTGAGCGAATGCTTGTTCGGTTTCAAGCGACGTACCGTTGAACGAAGGAGTTCCATGCTCTCTCCGAGTTGATCGCGAACTGAACGTAACATCTCAGTACCTTTGCTTGGTTGAGAGGGGAGGATGGTAAGTGAGGCCTCCATCATCATTTTGATTCGGATAAGCTTATGTCCTAAATCGTCATGCAGATCATGTGAGATGCGGTTGCGTTCTTCCGTTTGGGCAATGTTCTCTACTTTTCGTGCATAATCCATTAATTGAATACGAGCCTCGTCCAGTGTATAGTGCTGTTTTCGAAGTTGATCATAAAGCAGTTCAATATCATCTTTATTTTTTTTCATTCGCTGAAGCTGGAAAGAGAGGAGTGCAATTGTGCAAAACATCACGTTAGCAATGGTGAAATACATAGATGGTTGATTTTGCAAGGAAAAATTAAGGACTAGAAGTTGTAACAGAATTGCACCAAAGTGCTGCTGCCGATTCTGGTTGGGTATATAAGTCAGAAGTGTTGAGAAGAACGAAAGAAACCAAACTCCTCCGTAGTGATAACTCATCCAACCTGTACAGCCGATTTCAAAGAGGAGCATCCAATTCGTATTCGGGAAGCGTGTTCGCCTGATTTCGGTCAGTCCAATAAATAAGAGCACGAAGAGTGCATAGGTATCATTGGATTTGTAGGTTTCCAAATACATGGAGGCAATCGCAGATACGAGTAGGAGAAGATAGCGTATGAGCAAGAGTTGGTTTATCAATTAAGATTCGCATCCTTTATCTTAGTAAAGAAAGTATAGCATACGAGTTTTCGTTGGATAACACTTTTCTTTGCAAAAACAAAGTGACTTTTGTCACTTTGTTTAATGACTTCTTCTACCTGTCGATGTGCTTGCAAAAGCGTACAATGACGGTAATAAGTGAAGTGAAGAAAGGAAGAGACCTATGAGCTTTGTTCAATTGAAGGATGTAGTTAAGAAATATGACAATCGTATTTCTGTCGATCATCTGAATCTGACGATTCGAGAAGGTGAAATTTTTGGCCTGTTAGGACCTAATGGAGCGGGCAAAAGTACAACGATTAAAATGCTAAGCGGATTGCTTAAAATCGATCAAGGTGACATTCTGGTAGGTGGCAAATCTGTTGCTAAATACCCAATAGAAGTCAAACGCAATTTGGGGCTCGTACCCCAAGAATTAGCGATTTATGAAAACCTAACAGCTCGGGAGAACGTCACTTTTTTCGCTAAATTATATGGGTTAAGAGGAAGGCTGCTTAAGGAGCGAGTGGAGGAATCTTTAGCCTTCGTGGGACTGCTGGATCGTGCGAGTGATAAACCTAGTTCATTTTCAGGTGGTATGAAGCGAAGACTGAATATTGCATGTGCCATCATGCATCAACCGAAGCTTATTATTATGGATGAACCAACGGTGGGGATTGATCCTCAATCACGTAATCATATTTTAGATGCTGTCCGAGAATTAAATCGAAGGGGATCTACAATCCTTTATACTTCGCATTATATGGAGGAAGTGTCGGCTATTTCGACGAGAGTCGGGATCATGGATCATGGTCATCTTATTGCTTGCGGAACGCAGGATGAACTGCGTAATCAAGTTTCCCAAGACAATAAAATTGTGCTTCAAATCACGAACCTCACGGATCAAGCAGTTAAAGAGTTGAGAGAGTATCCATTGATAAAACAGTTAAATGCAAGTGAACAAACACTGGAACTGATCGTAAGCGCGTCGCAAAGTTATTTGCAAGATATCCTCTTCATTTTGTCTAAACATCAGGTTAAAATACAATCGCTCACGCAGGTGGAGCCTGATCTAGAGGCCTTGTTCCTGTCTTTGACCGGAAGAACCTTGAGAGATTAGGGGGATATGTACATGCCAATTTGGACCATTGCTAAGTATGAAATTATAAGGAAACTGCGAACCCGTTATGTGCTGTTGATTCAATTTTTAATGCCCTTGTTGCTTATTTTTATTTTGGGATCAGCTCTTTCAGGTGTGTTTAAGGTCGAGGATAAAGCATTAAATCCAGTGAAGGTTGATATTGTTCAAGTGGATTCAGGCGCTTTGCGGGAAGGTTTTCAAAGTTTCTTGGACTCTCCAGAGACTAAAAAACACCTATTAACACAGGTAATATCAACACGTGAGGAAGCGATACGACGTCTGAAGGATGGAGAATCTGAATTTGCAGTAATCATCCCAATCAATTTCACCACACAGGTGCAGGCAGGAAAAGCAGCTCAGTGGGAGATGGTATTGGGTCATGATTATATGAAAAATCTAACAGCTCAAATGGTGTTTCGTACTTATTTCGATAAAGTGAATCAGAATCAAGCTATTCAGATTACTGCTCGTACATCTTCTTTGGGGCCTCTAAAGCAAGTCGAAGGCAACTCTTCACAAAGTGCTTCTGCAAACCCGTCGTTGGTACATGTAGGCCAATTAGCAGGTTCCAATAGCAGCTACACAGCGATGCAATATTATGCGGCGTCAATTCTCGTTATGTTTTTATTATATTCAGGCATGATTACTGCTTTCAGCTTACAGAATGAAAAGGCGAATCATACGTTATCTCGATTGAATGGCATGCCGATTCCTGAGTATCAAATTTTACTCGGCAAAATCATTGGGAATATGTTCCTATCGATTGGTCAAGTTGCAGTTATCATCGGTGCGACAAAGCTATTCTATGGTGTGGATTGGGGTTCTCAGTTCTTAACACTCTTTCTTATTTGTTTATGTATGATTCTGGCTTCTATGAGTTTGGCCATCGTCGTCATGCTCCTCTTCCCATCAGATAGTGCGATCACGGTGACTTTTCAAACGGGTATTATGATCATGACATTCTTAAGTGGGGGCTTTACACCGCTTCCAGATGGATTCCTTAAGCAATTAGGTTCCTACACGTTAAACTACTGGGGGATGCAAAGTGTGTTTCAACTCATGCTGGGGAGTGAAACGACGATAGTCGCGCATCACTTATCAATTTTAGGGAGTATCGCTATTGGTTTGTCGCTAATCGCTTTTCTTGCCTACCGCAAAGGGGGATATCATGAATAGTCTGGCTATCGCTCTCAATATGCTGCGCCGTTCCCTATTTCAAAGAAAAGGACTTCTCATGTATTTGGTTATTCCGGCTGCCGCGGTTTCACTGATCATTACTGTCCTTGGTAAACAAAGTGAGAATCGCGTAGACATTGCTTATTTAAATTTGGATCAAGGTGCATTAGGCACGCAAGTCGTGCAAGAGATAAGTGCATTACCAGACTATCGCTTGACATTGGCTGCATCAGAGGCCGAATTGAAAAATGAGGTTATTAAACAGAAGGTTATGGGTGCCTTCATTATTCCTGCAGATTTAAGTGAAAAATTATTAGCAGGAGGATCTTTGCCGCAGCTTGACATGTATCAACTCAATTCGAATGAATCGACGATTACGCTCAAAATAAGTCTGGAAGGAATCTTATCTCGGTATCAAGAGACGATTGCTTTATACAGTAAACAAGGTTTGACAGAGACTGATTTGCGAGAGATCACCTTGCAAACGATTTCTCAAATTCAAAAGTACCAAGTTAGTCCGGAAATAACGGATTTGCAATTGTACACGAATCCTAACATGCATATCGTGATTGGATTAATGCTGATCTTTATGATGGGCTTAATGAACAATACAGTGTCTCTCGTTATGGAAGATCGAAGACTTCGTACATTAGCAAGAACGTACACGGCGCCAGTACGCGCTTTTGAAATTGTAGCAGGAAATTTCTTGGGCAGTTTTGTTGTGGGTACACTTCAAGTGCTGGTCATCCTCGTCATTACTAGATATGTGGCTGGATATGAATACGGCCTCCCATTCGCATCTCATTTTGTCATCTTAGAATTTTTCTTGTTAGCGAGTATGGGGATTGCCAGTGCTGTAGCGAGTATGGTGAAGAATGCGACCAATATGAACGTGATCAACGCTCTTGTTGTGACCCCAACCTGCATGCTGGGAGGTTGTTTTTGGCCGATTAGTCTCATGCCGGAATGGATGCAAAAGCTCGCAAACTTTGTCCCGCAAAAGTGGGCGCTCGATGCTATCGAGCGCATGTCTGCAGGTCAACCATTGTCTCAACTGTGGATGAACATGGGGGTATTAGCTTTATTCGGTCTTATACTTATGAGTATTGGCTCAGCAATCCTCAATCCGGCGGAGACGGAAGCTGGTTAATAAACTTAAAGGGCAGCTCCTGGAAGGGGCTGCCCTTTATCAACTGTAAAGTATTAGATTACAAAAGCGCTAGTGATAATAACCAACAAGATGAAAAGAACCAAAATTGCTGCGGAAGATCCATATCCGCCACCACAGCCAACTCCACCAACACCTGCTACGCCATAACCCATTTCATTCACCCTCTCTGTTTTAAGATCTATTCATTGACTTTCGACATAGCATATGGAGCAATGGGGGATATGGAATGGGCTGAGCGAGAATTATGTAATGATTGTGCTGGTGTCCTTAGTCAAGTGCGGATATTGTATGGATTTATGATATAATGGTCGAATGGACAAGGAAAGGAGAATGGTTGGAGAATGACAGCGAATGAAATTGCAGAGTGGATGCTTAATGAGTTGAAATCGGCTGGGATTTTGTATCAAAAGGATGCCGTTGACTATATTCTTAAGAATTTTGGGGAATCCTATATTTATGTGAATGACAATGGGAATCAAGCCATTTCCAAAGAGGTTAAGAAAATCTTCAAGAAACTGCATGGCGGTAGAGCCGCATGGGAACGCGATGGATTTTTCTGGGGCTGGCATTAATCATAGATTGGCGTGAACATGGGCTGTAGCTGATGGCAAACAGGCATCGGCTTTTTTTGTGCGCTTTCTTTTAAAAAAATATCCATAATCCAAGTTGCTAAAACATAGAATTCATAATAAGATAACTGTAAGAACACAAGTTGTCTGAATATTTAAATAAATGGTTTGCGCCAATTATGGAGGGGATTGCCGTGAGTAAGAGTCATGAAGTGGAGTATTGCAACCTAGAGTTACGATTTGATCGCCGGCTAATCCGGAACTTCATTAAAGCCCTCATCCAAGAAGGATATTCGCTCTACTGGAACGAAAGTGAACTTCAGTTTATCATTTCTATTCGCACTGGACGGAAGCTGATTAAGCTGAAATTCGAACGAATTGGCGAGAAGTATAAGATTGTAGGCAATTATTCATTCAAAGATGAGAAGCTTGCTGAAATGATGGAGAAACTGATCGGAGATACGCGTGGTCATGCCGTAGTAAAAAGATTTAAGGATCGGCAAATTCTCATTGAAAATATTATGTTCGGGGAAATCATCCGCATGGTGGAAATTAGCGGAATTGAACATAAGGTGCTGTATCAGAAGGAGCCTGCTGTGACCGTAGAAGAAGTCATGCAAGCACTAAGATCGAAGAGAACAGACGAACGCATCCCTATTTTGCGCATGGAGCTTGATTATGAATTAGCTACGCTGCAAGATGCATTGTCAACCGGGGATACCAAGGCAGCGATGGAAAGTAAAGTTAAATTGATTGAATTGAGACAAGAAATGCTTCTATTGGAGATGTGAGAATGAATAGTGTGCTGGGATGAAAGAGAGCCTGTATGAACGTATACGGGACTCTCTTTTGTGTGTTTATAGGGTAGAAGAATGAGTCTTGTGTAGGAAGGAAGCTTTCGATTATAATTGTTTCGATTAAATTAAAGCGCTTATACTTTTTAAAGTGAAAGACAGGAGCCAAAGCCATGAAAGTCAGTATTTTTGATGTTGCGAAGAAAAGTGGACTTTCTGTGGTCACGGTCTCCCGCGTAATCAACCATGCAGGTACGGTGCGCGAGGGGAATCGGCAAAAGGTGCTGCAAGCAATGAAGGAGTTGGACTATCAGCCGAACGCAGCTGCTCGTAGTTTAGCCAGAGGTAAGACCGGTATTATTGGTGTTGCGATATCGACCCTCAACGATTCATTTTTCGATGCCGTGGTGAAAGAAATGAATGATCGCTTAGCAGAGCGGGGCTATTTCCTTGCTTTATCGGTCACGTCCGATGTATTCAAATCCTTTGAGAATTCTTTATTTCAAGAAGATCGCGTTGATGGGTTAATCGTCGTGTCTCCCACAAATGAATTTGCCTATGTAACGGAGTTGGAAAAGAAGAAAATTCCCTTTGTACTGATTGATAATCAGTATTGCCACGAATCTGTGTCGACCGTCATTGTGGATAATTTCATCGGTGGCTATGAAGCAACCAAGCATCTCATTGATCTCGGACATCAAACGATTGCTCATATTCGTGGGCCAGAGCCATTCCTAAGCAGTGCGGAACGTGAACGAGGATATATTCATGCGATGTTGGAGGCAGGTTTGACTGAGCTATGGATTGAACAGGGCGAGTTTAGCATTTCCTCAGGTTACGAAATTGCAGATGGTTGGATACGTAACGCGAAAATGCCTACTGCTGTATTTGCAGCAGATGATTTCATTGCAATTGGCCTGATGGATGCATGCAAAACGGAAGGTTACCAAATTCCCAAAAATATTTCGATCGTAGGATTCGATGATCAAAATTTCGCTTCTGAATTTCGTCCGCATTTAACAACGGTGCGTCAGCCTGCAGGAGAACTAGGGCGTTCCGCTGTCGATGAATTAATTCGTAAGATTGATGGTGTGACAGATATAGATACGCATCATACGATAAAGTTGCTGCCAGAATTAGTAGTGAGACAATCGACGGCGAAGAGAAATCATACATAAATGAGTTGTGGACTCCCTGAGACGGGAGTTTTTTTGTCTCGCGAAAAGACTATTGTTAACGTGTGCATAGATGTGATATGCTTCTATTAGAGGTGAATGTATGAGCGCAACTATTAAGGATATTGCGAAGCTTGCGGGTGTTTCCCACACGACAGTTTCCAGAGCGTTGAACAACAGTCCGCTCATCCAAGAGGAGACGAAGGAGCGCATTCGCATCATCGCTGAACAGCTGGATTACACGCCGAATTATAATGCGAAAAGTTTAGTGCTGGATCGTTCGTATAACTTAGGGCTATTCTTTACCACACTAAGCAATGGAACTTCCGCTGGTTTCTTCTACGAAGCCATTCGAGGGGTTAACTCCGTGATTCGAGATCGCTATCAGTTGATTGTCAAGGGTATTGATGATTACACTAGCTTTCATTCCATCACCAAGAAGAGCTTTGATGGCATTATTATTGTTAGCCAAAGTGATGATGATGGGCCGATCATTGAGCATATTGCGAACAAAGGGATTCCGCTCGTCGTATTGAATCGGCCTGTGGACACTGCCGGTGTGCTGAATGTCCTCTCTGATGAGGAGCAAGGTGCTTTTCATGCAGGATGTTACCTTGTGAATCAAGGTCATAAGAAAATCGCCTTAATTGAGGGGCGTAAGGGTTTTAAATCTGCGCAGAATCGGAAGGATGGCTTCGAACGAGCAATGGGGCATTATGGGATTTCCGTCCCAGCTGCGTACCGTATGCCGGGACTTTACGATTTGGAAAGCGGTCACACTGCGATGCAGCATTTTTTGAGCCTCGAAGAGAGGCCGACAGCGGTTTTTTGCTGCAATGATGAGATGGCATTAGGAGCCATTAAAGCTGTGTTTGAAGCGGGTTTACAAGTCCCTAAAGATATTTCTGTAGTAGGTTTCGATGATACGGTATTCGCGGCATATGTGACACCTGCCTTAACGACCGTGCGCAGGCCGATCGAACAAATTAGCAAAGAAGGCGCACTGCGTCTCTTAGGTAATATAGAGAATAAATTGCATACAACAGAGCAACTTCTATTGCGAACGGAATTAATTGTTCGTGAATCCGTGCAATTATTACAACCATAAAGAAAGTGGGGAAAGTCGATGAGTATTCTAAGAGAATTGTTAAATGACATTCCGATTCCGCAAATGGTCAAAATTCGTCAGAAGTTTGATCGTTCAATTTTGGAAAATCCTTTGCAGGAACTTGCCGATAAGCTCGAAAGCAGCGGCGTTATGCCGAGTATCCTTCCTGGTCAGCAAGTGGCAGTGGCTGTAGGAAGCAGAGGAATTGCCAATATTGCGGGCTTCACGAAAACAACCTTGGATGCCATTAAGGCACGCGGCGCACATCCGTTTATCGTTCCGTGTATGGGAAGCCATGGCGGGGCAACTGCGGATGGTCAGACTGAGGTTCTCCAGCACTTTGGCATTACAGAAGAAACGATGGGGGCGCCGATCCGTTCTTCCATGGACGTGGTCAAAATCGATCAACTACCGAATGGTTTGCCGGTTTATGTGGATCGCATTGCATCAGAAGCAGATGCCATTGTCGTTATTAATCGGGTGAAGCCGCATACCGCATTCCGCGGACGCATTGAGAGCGGCATCATGAAGATGATTGCGATTGGCCTAGGTAAGCAAAAAGGCGCTGAAGCTTGTCATCAGCTAGGTTTTAAATACATGGCAGAGAATGTTCCTGCTATGGCAAATTTGATGATTGAGAAGCTGCCGATCGTCTTTGGCGTAGCCCTCGTAGAGAATGCATACGATGAGACTTGTCAAGTTGAGGTTCTTCCAGCCGCAGAGATTGAAGCGCGTGAGGAAGTTCTACTGGTAGAAGCGAAGTCACGTTTGCCGAAAATTTTATTCGATGAAATCGACGTCTTAGTGATTGATTACATCGGCAAAAATATTAGCGGTGACGGCATGGATCCTAACGTAACAGGACGTTATCCTACCCCGTATGCACACGGTGGACCCGAAGTGTCGAAGATGGTTGTGCTTGATTTGACACACGAGACCAAAGGCAATGCCAATGGCGTAGGTACTGCAGATTTCACTACCCAACGTTTAGTTGATAAGACAAATCTAGAATTTACTTATGCCAATGGTCTGACTTCTACGGTTTGTGCACCTACGAAAATCGCAACTACGTTAGAAAATGATTTCTATGCGATCAAAGCAGCCGTGAAAACTTGTAATATTTTAGATTACACGACCTGTAAGCTTGTTCGCATCCAAGATACACTTCACTTAGGTGAGATTGAAATTTCCGTGAACCTTCTAGACGCTGCTCGTCAGCATCCAGACATTGAAATTTTATCAGAGCCCTATGAACTAACATTCGATGCAGAGGGGAATATTTGCTCATGACGCAAAGTCAGAAGCCCTATATCATAGCTTCCGATATTGGAACAACGAGTACCAAAACGCTGGTCATTGATCGGGACGGACAGGTACTTGCCTCCCATTCCATCGAATATCCGCTATTCACACCTGCAGCAGATCGTGCGGAGCAGGATCCAGATCAAATATTTGATGCTGTGGTGCAGGGAATTGGCGCCGTTGTTCGCAAGCAAGGCATCTCGCCTGAACAAGTGCTTTGCGTGTCCTTCAGCTCAGCGATGCACAGTTTAATCGCCGTAGACGAGCACAATAAGCCATTAACTCAATGTATTACGTGGGCAGACAATCGTGCCGCGAAATATGCGGAGGATTTGAAGCAGAATGGACTTGGTCAACAGATTTATGCGAGAACAGGCACGCCGATTCATCCCATGTCACCACTTTTGAAATTGAAGTGGTTCGGGGAGCATGAACCAGCGCTTGTTCGAAATACCCATAAATTTATAGGGATTAAAGAGTATGTGTTTGCCAAACTGTTTGGTCAGTATCTAATTGATCATTCCTTGGCGAGTGCGACAGGATTATTCAATCTCGAGCAATTGGATTGGGATGCAGGTGCGCTTGATTATGCAGGGGTAACACCGAAGCAGTTATCCGCGCTTGTGCCTACGACACATCGTGTAGAAGGCATGAGTTCAGCGTATGCTGCTGCCATGGGCTTGTCCACGGGCACGCCGTTTATTGTTGGCGCTTCCGATGGTGTACTCGCCAACCTTGGCGTAGGCGCCTTCGAGCCCGGCGTTGTCGCGGTTACGATCGGCACGAGCGGCGCAGTTCGCAGCGTCGTGAACAAACCTCAAACAGACCCCGAGGGTAAGTTATTCTGTTACGCGTTAACCGAAAACTTCTGGGTCGTTGGTGGACCGATTAACAACGGAGGTATTGTCTTCCGTTGGGTGAGGGATCAGATTGCGACCGCAGAAGCAGAAGAAGCACGACGCTTAGGCATGGATCCTTACGATTACTTGACGGCTCTTGCTGCTGAGGTGGGAGCAGGCTCCGACGGATTGCTTTTCTTGCCATTGCTTTCCGGCGAACGTGCACCTTATTGGAATGCTAACGCACGTGGCGTATATTTCGGTCTATCGCTTAGTCATCAGAAGAAGCATATGATCCGTGCCGCATTGGAAGGAGTCATGTTCTCCATCCAAGCCGTGGCCACATCGTTGGAACGGATGATGGGACCTGCAACTGTCATTCGTGCTTCTGGCGGCTTCGCTCGCTCGGAGTTCTGGCGTCAGATGATGACCGATATGCTCGGTACGGCGGTTACCGTTCCAGACTCCATTGAGAGCTCAGGAATTGGCGCAGCGTTGCTTGGTCTACTCGCTATGGGAGAGATCGAGGACTTATCGCATGCGCATAAATGGATCGGGGTAGGAAAGGCTCACGAGGTGAATGAAAACGATTATCGCGTATATCAACAATTGACATCTATTTATACGAGCGTATATCATCAGTTAAAAGATCAATTCGACGCGATTACCGCTTTTCAAAGTCAGCACCTACGGAGTCCTCAATCATAATTCTTTTTAGACAAAGCACTATTATTCGAGAGGATGACGACAATGAACTTATTCGATCTTTCTGGGAAAACAGCAGTAATTATTGGCGGTAATAGTACACTTGGTGGCTCAATGGCTTTAGCACTTGCTGGACATGGTGCCAAAGTAGCAATCGTCGGGCGTAATCAAGAGAAAAGCGAGCTGGTTCGAGAGAGTATTGCTGCGATTGGCGGCGAAGCGAAAACTTTCCAAGCAGATGCAACGAAACGTGAAGATTTAGAGCTTGTTCTTCAAGATGTTATCGCTTGGTCAGGCAGTGCGGATATTCTTATGAATTGTCCAGGTAAAAATAGTGCGACACCTTTCTTTGACATTTCCATGGAAGAATGGGATTCTATTATGGAAGTAAATTTGAAAAGCGTCGTGCTAGCTTGCCAAGTATTCGGGAAATACATGGTTGAACGAGGTGAAGGTGGAAGCATTATTAATATTTCATCCGTTTCCTCGGATCCACCACTTTCTCGTGTGTTCACTTACTCCGCTTCTAAAGCAGCTGTGAATAATATCACACAAAACTTAGCCCGTGAGTTTGCTCCGAGCCGCGTACGTGTGAACGCGATTATTCCTGGCTTTTTCCCAGCAGAGCAGAATCGTAAGATTTTGTCGCCTGAACGGATCGAATCCATTATGCGTCATACGCCAATGAATCGATTTGGTGAAGCTGCAGAGCTTCAAGGTGCTGCGGTGTACCTGGCTTCAGAGAAAGCTTCGAGCTTTGTAACAGGAACAGTTTTGAGAGTAGACGGCGGTTTTGGCGCGATGACGATTTAACTATTTATATATCGGAAGGGTGTATGAGAGACATGTCTAAGCAACAAATAGGTGTTGTAGGTTTAGCAGTAATGGGGAAAAACTTAGCATTAAACATTGAAAGCAGAGGCTTTACGGTATCCGTATTCAACCGTTCTGCTGAGAAAACGAAGGAGCTTCTGAATGAAGCACCAGGTAAGCAACTAGTAGGTACATACTCAATTGAAGAATTCGTTCAATCCCTTGAAGTGCCGCGCAAAATTTTGATCATGGTTAAAGCAGGCGGTCCTACAGATGACACAATTAATCAATTGCTTCCGCATTTGGACAAAGGCGATATTTTGATCGACGGCGGTAATGCTTTCTTCCCAGATACACAACGTCGTAACAAAGAGCTTGAAGCTCACGGAATTCGTTTCGTTGGAACAGGTGTTTCCGGAGGTGAAGAGGGCGCGCTTAAAGGACCTTCGATCATGCCAGGAGGCCAAGAAGACGCGTATAAATTGGTAGAGCCAATCCTAACAGCAATCTCGGCGAAAGTTGGCGAAGATGCTTGTTGTACATACATCGGGCCAGACGGCGCGGGGCACTATGTAAAAATGGTGCACAACGGTATTGAGTACGGAGATATGCAATTGATTTGTGAAGCTTACCAATTGCTGAAAGACGTACTTAACGTTAGCACAGAAGAGCTTCATGAGATCTTCACGGAGTGGAACAATGGAGAGTTGGACAGCTACCTGATCGAAATCACGCGTGATATTTTCACGAAATATGATGCTGAAACAGGCAAACCAATGGTTGACGTGATTCTGGATTCCGCTGGACAAAAGGGAACAGGAAAATGGACCAGTCAAAGTGCTCTGGACCTTGGCGTGCCGCTTTCAATCATTACAGAATCCGTATTCTCCCGTTTCATCTCTGCGATGAAGGAAGAACGCGTAGCAGCAAGCAAAGTTCTCAAAGGACCTGATGCTCCAGCATTCACAGGGGATCGCAAAGCGTTTATTGAGGCTGTTCGTCAAGCCCTTTACGCAAGTAAAATTTGTTCTTATGCACAAGGTTTCGCTCAAATGAGAGCAGCTTCTGAAGAATACAAATGGGATCTGAAATACGGCAGCATCGCAATGATCTTCCGTGGCGGTTGCATCATCCGCGCTCGTTTCCTTCAAAATATCAAGGATGCGTATGATCGCAATCCTGAATTGAAAAACCTATTGTTGGATTCTTACTTCACAGACGTAGTGGATAACTACCAAGGTTCATGGAGACAAGTTGTAGCAGAAGCAGTTACTCGCGGTATCGCAGTTCCTTCCTTCGCATCTGCACTTGCTTACTATGACAGCTACCGTACAGAAAGACTTCCGGCTAACCTGTTACAAGCGCAACGTGACTACTTCGGTGCACATACGTTCCAACGTGTGGACAAAGAAGGATCCTTCCACTACAACTGGATGGGGAACGAGTAGTCATTTCTCATCTTGTAAGCCGTATGCCGCTTCTCGCAGCCACATCTTTAGACGATCGGCTTCTTCATCGAAGCCGTTGCGTTTGTGGATAAGCATGAGGGAGATCTCGGCAAAATAACGGAAATTTCGTAATAATCGTGGTTGAGTTAGACCTTGCATCATCGGGTCTTCTTCAGCCACTTTTTTCTTAATAAACTCTAAAATCCAGACAACATCCTCTTTACATAGCGTATAGCTTGGGTGCAAAATTTGCTCCAGTTTGCGTTGTGTGCGGTTCGTCAAGGCGGTAGTTAGGTTTTGCTGCAGCACAGTTGGGTTCAAAGCTCCATCTCTCCTTATCGGCGTGGTCTCTCTAAAATCTTAACTGTTTGTGCTAGAATTTATTCACACTACTATATGATTTTTAGATGGATTGTATTCATGCTGTCAGGGCTATGGTATGATGTTGGGAAAGTTTGTATGACTAGCATATGGGAAAAGGGGATTTGTGTGACAGTCAGAAATATTGTGCTTGTTGGATTCATGGGAACAGGGAAATCAACCGTAGGCAAAAAGCTTGCAGAGCGTTTAGGATGGAGTTTTTGCGATTCTGACGTCGTGTTAGAAGAAGTACAACAGACAAGTATTCCCGAATTATTTCGGGATCACGGGGAAGCACACTTTCGCGCTTTGGAAACAGAGACGCTGGCACGTATATTAGACAGTGAGGGACAAGTTGTTGCGACGGGCGGTGGTGCGGTACTTGCAGAGTCTAATCGAATTTGCATGTTGCAGCATGGCTTTGTTGTCGCGTTGAACGCAACTGCGGAAACGATTATCCAAAGAGTGAGTACGGATACGAATCGGCCTTTACTGCAAGGTAATTTGGAAGAACGCGTTCATACGTTAATGGAACAAAGAAAGCATGCCTATGATTTTGCTCATACATCTATTGATACGACAGATTTAACTGAAGATGAAATTACAGATCGCATTATTCAGCAAGCGGTGCGTCACTAAGGAGAAGATAAGCTTTTCAGCTTAGTCTTCCCACTCGAGCATACCGCCGGTCATGTTCTTAAGTCCTTTATAACCGTTGGCTTCTAGATAGCCTAGTGCGCGACCGCTTCGGTTTCCACTACGACATACTAAAATAACTTCTTCGACTTGCGGAATCTCGCTAAGCCGCTCTGGTAATTGGCCTAAAGGAATATGTATTGCGCCTTGAATCATACCTTCTGCTACTTCTTCATCTTCGCGAACGTCAATAAGGGTTAGGTGCTCTCCTTGCGCGAGTCTTGCTTTGATCTCGGATGGTAGAATCGTGTCCATGATACGCCTCCATGTTTGTATTTTCAGAAGAAAAAGCTTCTTACTTAGTATGATAGAAATATAACGACGTGATGTCAAACGAAGTGTTTCATGATCTAGCTTTTCCTTAATGGATCTGCTAGTGGAGAAGGTTCCCAAGTTAGATTTCGTATGGTACACTGTCAATAATCTTAGGATCTCTATCATCCTGCTGATGATTGGTTTCTTGGCATTCATTCTGCTGGATATACATATAAACTACTTGCGAAGGAGTCAACAAACGACATGAAAGCAATCGTAAAACCAACCTCCCATCTCCAAGGGGAAATCAATGCTCTATCCTCCAAAAACTACACTACACGCTATTTGCTAATCGGTGCACTAGCTAACGGGACAAGTACAATCTATTACCCAGCTCATAGTGAAGATAGTGATGCTATGAGACGATGTGTACGTGATCTTGGCGCTATCATAGAAGAAGATGATGAGAAAATTGTAATCACAGGCTTTGGCAAGAACCCTAAGCATGTGTCCCAATTAAATGTTGGTAATGCTGGCGCTGTGCTCCGCTTTTTAATGTCTACGGCTGCTTTCTGTCCGGAAGTGACATTTGTAAATACGTATCCAGAATCTTTAGGTAAACGTCCTCACGATGATTTAATCGATACTTTGCAACAAATGGGCGTAGAAGTACAACATAATAACGGTCGTTTGCCGATAACAATTAAAGGGGGACAACCTCGCGGTGGCAAGATCACCGTTTCTGGTAATGTGAGTTCACAGTTCCTGAGTTCTTTGTTGTTTATGACACCGCTATTGGAAGAAGACAGTGAAATTGAAGTTCTACATGATTTGAAGTCCAAAATTATCGTAGGGCAAACGCTTGAAGTATTAGCACAAGCGGGCATCGTCGTTCATGCAAGTGAAGATTTGATGCACTATCGTATTCCAGGCGGACAATCCTACGAAGCCAAAGAATATGTAATCCAAGGCGACTATCCGGGTTCTGCAGCTATTCTTGCTGCCGCTGCGGTTACGAATTCTGATGTGCGAGTACTTCGGCTTGAAGAGAACAGCAAACAAGGTGAGAAGGCCTGTGTGGATGTTCTGAAAGCAATGGGTGTAAATTTAACTCATGACAACGGTGTAGTGCATGTACGAGGGAATCAGCGCCTTGTTGCTGGTGAATTTGATGGTGACCATTTTACGGATGCTGTTCTTGCGATGGTTGCTGCTGCTGTATTTGCTGAAGGGACTTCGCGCTTCTACAATGTTGAGAACCTACGGTATAAAGAGTGTGATCGTATCACAGATTATTTGAATGAGCTTCGCAAGGCTGGAGCTGATGTAGAAGAGCGTCAGAGTGAAATTATTGTTCATGGTAAACCACAAGGGGTTGAAGGTGGCGTAGAAATCAATGCGCATTTCGATCATCGGGTTATCATGGCATTAACTGTAGTTGGTCTGCGCTCTGAGAAGGGTTTAACGATTCGGGATGCCCACCACGTGGCGAAGTCGTATCCACAATATTTCGACCACTTGCGCTCGATTGGCGCACAGGTTGAGCTAGTGAGCGAGTCCTAGAATCTCAATTACATTGAATGGGTGAGTCAGCATGAGGATTATTTGGCAAGGATTGAAAGTGACGTTTGGCTTGTTTCTCGTAGCAGGGCTTACATTTGCGAGCAGTGTATTTGCTGTCTTGCTTTATGCCAAGGCTACTGGGAAAGAACCAGCTTTATTCGCTTCTGGTCCAGTAGTCTTAGCAGTTGATAAACCCGCCGCTACGGTGAAGGCCTCCGTGAAACCAACGCCATCGCCCGCGCCTGCACTGGTCAAATCAGCCATGCTGGATGTCCCCGTTGTTCAGCAACTGCCTGAGCTGCCAGCCGGTTGTGAAATCACAAGTCTCACGATGCTGCTGCAGTACTATGGCGTGAACAAAATGAAGATGGATTTAGTCGGCGAAATGCCTACTGACATGACGCCGGCGAAATTAGATGCGAGCGGTAACATTACTTATTGGGGCAATCCGAACTCCGGCTTCGTTGGAGATGTAACCCGTAAGAAAAGAGGCTTTGGGATCTATGCCGCAGGATTGTTTCCGCTTATGCAAAACTATATCCCTCAAGCGATTAATCTAACGGGAGAAGCTTTTGAATTGTACGAGGGGCAAGTGGCACACGGGATCCCAGTTATTGTCTGGACGACGATTGACTACAATCTTCCTTACAAATGGGTAACCTGGGATACGCCTATCGGTCCTCTAAAAACGACATATTCGGAGCATGCTGTTGTTCTTGTTGGATTTGACGAAACGAATGTTTACTTAAATGACCCCTTGAGTGGTGAAAAGCAAGTCAAAGTGAACAAAGCTCAATTTGTTGAAACTTGGGCAGCAATGGGGAAACAAGGTCTAACCTACTTGAATAAATAGGAGAGCGATCCACATGACATTTGAGAATCCATCTAGGGAACATATCAAAGAATTGCTTGCCAATGCAGGGAATATCGCTGTAGTAGGCTTATCGGATAAACCAGACCGCACATCTTATATGGTGTCTGCTGCCATGCAAAGCCGAGGATACCGTATTATTCCCGTCAATCCGAATGCGGATCAGATTCTGGGAGAGAAATGCTATCCATCGTTATCGGACATTCCTGAGCCAGTTGATATTGTGAATGTGTTTCGTCGTGCTGATCAGGTTGTTCCAGTGGCTGAAGAGTCAGTTAAGATTGGGGCGAAAGTGTTCTGGTTGCAGCTAGAAATCGTAAATGAAGAAGCAGCACGTATTGCGAGTGAGGGTGGCTTAGAAGTCATCATGGATCGCTGCATTAAAGTGGAAGATGCCATACTGAATCCACGTAACAATTAATGCAGGTCGCATAAGAAGTAAGCATCAATCAAAAAAACCGCTAGTCGATCACCTTTGCAGGGGAGCGATTAGCGGTTTTCTCATACGTAGGAACTAAGCTTTCAACACATCGTGATCGACATAACGCGCGCCGTTAAGTTCACTAATCACATTGATAGCTACTTTGGCTCCGTCACCAGCTGTGATAATCGTATGCATGCTGACACCAGCCGTTGTGCCTGCTGCCCATACACCTTTGAGACTTGTATTTCCTTGCGCATCGCAGTCAACGATGGATTTAATTCGAGGTTCAGTTCCTTCTTTTGTCGCGATACCAGCGGCTTCCGCAAGTTCAACGGATAATCCTGTTGCTAGTATTACGTGCTTGCCTGAATATGTACCATTTTCTGTGGTTACCTCAAAGCTATCTTCATTCTTAACAAGCTGAGTCGCTTTGCCTTGTACGAATTCAGTTCCGAATTTAGCGGCTTGTTTCTTGCCGATTTCTACTAAATCTGGCCCGCCAATCGCTTCAACACCATAGTGATTCTCAATCCATGCACGCTTCGTAACACTTTGCTCATTGTCGATGACAAGCGTTTTCTTGCCTGCTTTTGAAGTGAATAGTGCAGCACTTGCGCCAGTAGGACCTGCACCAATAATAATAACATCATAAGACATAAGGGTATTTCCTCCTCGAATCATGAATTTGGGTACAGGTAAAGTATGACAGCTTTTAGGGGACTTAGTCAACTTTTGCGTTTACTATGTAGAATAACCCTGATGGCACAAGCGATCTGCTTATTTTTTTTTGACAAAAGGACGAACAAGCTTTACGATTTGATAAAGAGAATCTTATGATTAAGTGGAAGATACTCTTCGATTTTGCTAAGGTAAGATGCTTACGAAGTCAGTTTTCTGACGAAAACTTTTAGGAGGTTAGCATTCGTTTGAACTGGATGGGGAACTTACAACAGCTTGGCCGCTCCTTAATGCTGCCTACCATTGCGCTTCCTATTGCTGCTGTGCTGCTTTGTCTAGGGGATTTACCTTGGGATGTCATACATGCTTCAAGCTTTGGGGACATGCTGTCATTGGCTGGGAATACAATCTTTGATTATATCCCAATCATCTTCGCTGTTGGTGTGGCTTTGGGATTAACAGAAAGTGCTGGAATAGCTGGTTTATCGGCCATGCTAGGGTATTTCATGTTTACCCGACTCATCGAGCATGGGCTGGGCACGCAATTTCAATTAGGCGTCTCTGGCGGGATCTTGATTGGTCTACTGGCCGCAATCATCTATCACCGCTGTAAGGAGATTAAGCTTCCGGAGTACATACAATTTTTCGGTGGACCTCGGATGGTGCCGCTCGTCATGGGCCTCGCAACGCTTATAGTCTCTTATATAATGATCTGGATTGGTCCTTATCTAGAGACGCTAATGGGTAAAATTTCAAGCGGATTACTTGGATTAGGCGGTTTCGGTGCATTCATATATGGGATTGCTCACCGCTTGCTCGTACCTTCGGGCTTACATCATATTTTGAATAACTTTTTCTGGTTTCAAGTGGGAGCGTACGAAACGCCATCTGGACAATACGCCTATGGTGATTTGCCACGATTTTTCGCTGGCGATCCATCCGCTGGGATGTATATGGCCGGCTTATACCCGATCATGATGTTTGCATTGCCAGCTATTGCTTTTGCAATTATCGGAGAAGCGAGGGAAGATTTAAAGCCGAAGATCAAAGCTACATTTTTAACGGCTGCATTGGCTTCTTTTTTAACTGGTGTGACAGAGCCGATTGAATTTGCTTTTCTTTTTGTAGCACCTTATCTGTTCGTTATCCATGCCATCCTTTCGGGCGTAGCTATGTGGATCGCTTATGAGTTAAATATCCACCATGGATTCTCTTATTCAGCTGGGGCTATTGACTACATTATTAATCTGCACTTATCACACAATGGCTTATTATTGATTCCGATTGGCCTGATCTACGGTTTACTGTATTATTTCTTATTTCGCTGGGCGATTCAGAAGTTCCGAATTCCAACTCCGGGTAGGGAAGAAGGCTCATCGCTTGAAGAGTGGGCTGGGGACATACCGTATCGTTCTCCGTTAATTTTGCAGGCACTTGGTGGGAAAGACAATATTAAGAAGATTGAAGCCTGTATTACTCGATTGCGACTTACACTTGTCAATGATCGTCTGATGGACATCACGGCATTACGACACTTAGGAGCAGCAGGCGTCATACGTCTTGGAGGAGGCAATGTTCAAGTCGTGTTTGGAACATTTTCAGAGCTTATACGTGAAGAAATTATGAAGGTATTACGCAAAGATATTCATGTCGTATTATTCACTTCCCCGATGCAGGGACGTATGATCCCCATTGAAGAAGTACCTGATCGTATCTTTGCCTCCCGGCTAGTCGGGAATGGTGTTGCTTTTATTCCTGATAAAGGTGAGTTGGTTTCGCCTGTTGCAGGTACCATTATGCACATTTACCCAACGATGCATGCACTGGGGATCCTAACGGATGAAGGGCTTGAAGTTCTACTGCATATCGGAATTGACACGTCCAGCTTACCGGGCAAGTGCTTTAATGCTGTGGTGAAGGAAGGCGATCGAGTGGAAGCAGGGCAGCTTCTAGTGAAGTTCAACTATAACAAAGTTAAGAAATTCGCATCTTCCTTAGCGACACCTATGATAATTACGAATCCTGATATTGTGAAGTCATGGAGCTTTGCTCCGTTTAAGCCAGTAAAGAAAGGCCAAGGCTCTGTTATGTCCGTTGTCCTTAAGCCGACTAAATCCGAGGGGGGGACGAACGGATGATTAGAGGTGTAGGCGCGTCATCGGGAATTGCAATGGGTCAAGCGTTTGTTATTCCCACTTGGGAATGGGATTTTCCAGAGAAAATGATCGATGTGACCGATTTAGCTTATGAATTCGAGCGATTGTATGATGGCATTCGGCATTCCAAGGATGAGCTAGAGCTAATCAAACAAGAAATCAAAGAAGTTGTAGGGCAAGAACAAGCCTATATTTTTGATGCACATTTGGCCATTTTGGAAGATCCCATTTTCATGAATGAGATTCAAGGTATTATTGAATTGCAATACAAAGCCGCAGAAGTTGCGGTGAAAGAAGTCATCGATAAATTTGTAGGAATGTTTAATTTAATTGATGATGAATACATGAAAGAACGTGCCTTAGATATTAAGGATGTCGGTAATCGTCTGTTGAAGCATTTATTGGGGGATACAAGTACAACGGTTCCGCCGATTGATCATCCTTATATTTTAGTTGCGAAGGAGCTTACCCCTTCACAGCTTGCTCATCTGGATCCAACGAACGTGCTAGGATTGTTGACAATTCTGGGAGGCACGCACTCGCACGTGTCGATTATGGCCAGAGCGATGTCTGTTCCTTATGTACTTGGATTAGAAGGAAAGCTCCTGCGCCCTATTCAAAATGGTGATTTCTTGATTATTGATGGTCAAGAAGGCACATTGTATATTAACCCGGATAAAATCACGATAGAACGTTATCAAGCGCGTAAGAAAAACTGGTTGGAGTTCAAGGAAAGTTTGCAAGAAATTGCCGATGTGGCTCCGCTGACATTAGATAGAAGCTTGGTTAATCTACATGCGAATATTAATTCGGTTATGGAAATTGACCAAGTATTGCGGAATGGCGCATCAGGTGTAGGGCTGTTTCGTACAGAATATTTGTATATGGATCGAGATTCATTACCTAGTGAAGAGGAACAATTTGAGGTTTACCGTCACGCGGCCATGCAGCTCAAAGGACGTCCAATCGTAATCCGAACGCTGGACATTGGCGGGGACAAGAAGCTGGACTATATGCCGCTTGCCAAGGAAGATAATCCTTTCCTTGGATACCGGGCCATTCGTATCTCTCTGGATCGAACGGATCTCTTTATGACGCAGTTAAGAGCGATCTTAAGAGCTAGTCATTATGGGAATGTGAAGATTATGTATCCAATGGTGACCTCCATAGAAGAGGTGCGTCAAGCGAAAGCGCACTTGGAAAGAGCGAAGCTGGAGCTAAGTAGTCTTGGTGTGCCTTATAATGCTAATATTGAGGTTGGACTTACAATCGAAGTACCAGCTGCTGCCATCATAGCTGATGTTCTTGCCAGCGAAGTGAATTTCATGAGTATCGGTACGAATGACCTAGTTCAATATGTTCTAGCAGTTGATCGAATGAATGAGAATATCGCGCACTTATATAATCCTTATCATCCGGCCGTTATTCGATTACTTAAACTCGTGATCGACGCAGGCAAGCGTGTTGGCATTCCTGTAGGCGTATGCGGGGAAATGGCTGGAGATATTCGAGCTCTGCCGATTTGGCTTGGACTGGGCATTGAAGAGCTGAGCATATCGGTTCAGACGCTCTTGCAAGTCAAGCATAGGTTACTTAGCAGTGATGCCGCGACATGCAAGGCATTAGTAGATCGTATTTTAGTTTGCAAAACGAGTGATGAAATCTTGGAGCTGCTTGCTCAAACAGAACAAACGGAATCCATTGTAGGAGGTAATTAGTATGGAATTAGCAGGTATGAAGGTGCTAGCCTTTGTTGATGAAGAATTTGAAGATTTGGAAATGTGGTATCCTGTTTACCGGTTGCGCGAAGCAGGAGCAGTTGTAGATATCGTTGGACCCAAAGCGAAGACTGTATATCACGGCAAATATGGCGTACCCATCACGACGGACTATGCATTCGATGAAGTGAAATCTTCGGATTATGTTGGGCTTTATGTACCTGGTGGTTGGGCACCAGACAAGCTTCGTCGTTATGCCGATGTGCTTAGACTAACGCAAGAGTTTCATGCCGATGTGAAGCCGATCGCGCAAATTTGTCATGCAGGCTGGGTTTTGATTTCTGCCAAAATCGTTCAAGGCTACACGATGACGTCCACGCCAGGCATTCGCGACGATATCGAAAATGCTGGGGCCATTTGGGTGGATGAAGAAGTGGTCGTGGATCGCAACATCATTTCAGGGCGTAGACCACCAGATCTTCCGGCATTTTCCAAACGTTTTGTGGATGAAGTGATCTCGTTTAGCAAACAACAGGTAAAGTAACATCTCGCTTCCAAAGGTGGCAAAAACTACTATGTATCGATCAGAAGGAAATCTGATGACATCGTAGAATAACATAGTACAAGCAACTAATGTACATGCCGCCTGTCAGTGAAGGAGTGTTAGAATGCAAAAGTATTGTAAGTGCGGACGCACAATGAACCTTCGTCTGCGCACGGTTATTTATCAAAGTAAAGTAGATATTGAGAATGTTCCTATCTATTCCTGTGAGGGCTGTGGACGAAGTGAGGTTGTACCTCATGTAAAGCCTGAACTTACCGGTCTGATCGGTAGGTTGGGGAGTAAACCAGAGAAGCAGCAATTCTTCTTCCATGAAGTTTCGGAGGTTGCCTTTCTGCTATTGAAAGTAACAGAAAAAGAGCGTATGAATGATTCTATGGAGAAAATTGTGGAGGAACGAATCAATGAGCTGTTGGACATCTTATTGCTAGCGCAATCGCTAGGCGATGAGCCATGGGCTGAGGAAATTCGTAAACGGTTATCTCAAATTACTCAAAGCGCAATTTCAACCTAAAAATGGGCTGCCAATCTCGACAAGAGGTTGGCTTTTATTCTATTTGTGACCCTTTTGAAAATAAAATGAAAATTATTTTCAAAGCATTTTCATTTTGCATTGCAAGATGGATTAATTTGTCGTATCATAACGATAATATACTAGGTTCGCAGAATACTTGTGAAAATGGAGAGAGTAACCGTGACCGTAACCATTTATGATGTAGCGAGAGAAGCAGGCGTTTCCATGGCAACCGTATCTCGGGTCGTTAATAATAACCCGAACGTGAAGCCGCAAACACGTAAGAAAGTTTTTGAAGCCATTGAACGATTGGGTTACCGTCCAAATGCGGTAGCTAGAGGATTAGCAAGTAAAAAGACGACAACGGTTGGCGTTGTTATTCCCGATATATCCAATTCTATTTTTGCTGAAGTAGCGCGTGGAATTGAGGATATCGCGAATATGTACCATTACAATATTATTTTGTGTAATGCGGACAAGAAGAAAGAGAAAGAAATTCGTGTAATCAACACATTGCTTGAGAAACAAGTTGATGGGTTGCTCTTCATGGGTGGTGTTGTGACGGAAGAACATATTCAAGCTTTCCGTACATCATCCGTTCCGGTTGTCCTTTGTGGCACGAAGGATGAGAATCAAGCGATGGCATCCGTTGATATTGATCATGAGGCAGCTGCCTTTGATGCAGTGAACGTACTGATTGAAGCAGGGCATCGCGATATTGCCATGATTTCTGGAACTCTACAGGATCCAGCGAATGGCTTCGCTAGATATCAAGGTTACAAACGCGCGCTTGAAACGGCTGGTATTCCAGTTCGTGATGAGTATGTACGAATTGGTAACTACCGTTATGAGTCAAGTGTGGATGCAGTCAACTATTTCTTGGAGCTTTCTCCTAAACCGTCTGCTATTTTCTCGGCAACGGATGAAATGGCGATTGGCGCTATTCATACGATTCAAGACAATGGACTTCGTGTTCCTGAGGATATCGCTGTAATCAGTGTGGATAATATCCGTATGGCATCCATGGTCAGACCGACTTTAACGACGGTAGCTCAACCGATGTATGATATCGGAGCGGTGTCGATGCGACTACTGACGAAGCTGATGAATAAAGAATCAACAGAAAATATGCAAGTTATTTTACCGCATGAAATCATTAATCGTCATTCGGTTAAAGCTCGAGCTTAAGTGAAAAATAAACCTCTAATCGTGTCCTTCCATCCTGGAAGAGATGCGATAGAGGTTTTCTCATGTAGGAAGAGAGAGAGGGAAATCAATATGACTTGGAACAAAATCGCATTAATCGGAGCAATGAATGAAGAAATTGAGCTGCTTGTTGCTCATATGACAGATATAAACGAAACGGTAAAGGCAGGCATTACCTTTCGAGAAGGTACTTATTTCGGTAAAAATGTTGTTGTCTGTCGCACAGGCGTAGGGAAAGTGAATGCTGCAGTAACTACGCAAATTCTAATTGATCAGTTTGGTGTAGAAGCTGTTATCTTCACTGGCGTTGCTGGGGCATTAGATCCTGAATTGCAAATCGGCGATCTCGTTATCTCCACGGAGTGTGTACAGCACGATATGGATGTGACAGCACTCGGATTTCCGCGCGGCGTAATTCCTTATGCTGAGAACTCGGTGTACGCAGCAGATCGTAAGCTCGTAGAGCTAGCCGTAGCTTCGGGAGAGAAATTGTTTGCAGGTAAAGTGAAGCAGGGAAGAGTACTATCAGGCGACCAATTCATCGCAAGCCGTGAAGTGGTAGCTAGTCTGTATCAAGAGCTGAACGGTGTTTGTGTAGAGATGGAAGGATCGTCTGTTGCGCAAGTATGTGCGATGAATAGCATTCCTTATGTTGTCTTGCGCTCCATGTCCGACAAAGCAGATGGTTCTGCGCATGTGAATTTCGCTGAGTTTACGGTGATTGCATCGGAGAATTCGTATAAAATGGTCGAAGATATGGTGAAGCAGCTGTAAAGATTAGCTCCTCACGAATAAAGCTCAGAGCATCGCCTAGTTGGCGGTGATCTGAGCTTTTCTTGATTTCGGAAAGATTTATTTTAAATACATCATTGCGAGTTCCTTTGTTTGTCGATTCTTCTCCGTGATTACTTGGCGCCTTGGAATCGGCGCCCAAGCTTCGACCGGGTCGAGCCACGTTTCCACGAGTGGGACGGGGCTCTTGCCCTGCCAGGCGTCTAGCCACGCCTGAGGCAGCCTCAGCTGGGGCTCCGCCTCCAGCTGACCCACAATCGCCTGCTCGCTCATCACGAGCCAGAGCAGGCTCCAAGCCCGCGGTACGACGCGCCAGATGTCGTACCCGCCGCCCCCGAGCGCGACCCACCGACCTTCGCACCATTGGTGCGCAAGTCGATGGATAAGCTCGGGCATGGCCTTGTACACGCGCATGGAGCAATGCACATGCGCGAGCGGGTCGAAAGCATGGGCGTCGCACCCATGCTGCGAGATAATGACGTCCGGCTGGAAGCGGGCGATCAGCTCGGTCAAGACCTCGCTGAAACATTCCAGCCAAGAATCATCCTCGGTGTAGGGCTCCACCGGAATGTTCACACTCGTTCCGAACGCGTCGCCTTCTCCGCGTTCGTTCACTGCCCCAGTGCCGGGGAATAAATATTTCCCCGTCTCATGAATGGACAACGTGCCGACCTGCGGGTCGGCGTAGAAACTCCACTGCACACCATCGCCGTGATGCACGTCCGTGTCGATGTAGAGCACCTTAGCGCCATACTTCTCTTTAGCGTAAGCGATCGCTGCAGATGCGTCGTTATAGACGCAGAAGCCCGCACCCTTGCTCTGCAGGGCGTGGTGGAGGCCGCCGCCTAAGTGTAAGGCATGCGGCGCTTGGCCAGACATTACGAGGTCTACGGCAAGGATAGAACCGCCTACGACCTTCGCTGTGATGTCGTGCATCCCGGGGAAGTAGGGCGTATCGTCTGTGTCTAGTCCGAAACGGGTTGCTTCACGCACCCAGCTCTCGTCAGGAACGGCTGCACTTAATGCTTTCACTGCCTCGATATAAGTAGCTGAATGCACCCGCAAGAGTTCTGCATCCGTCGCTGAGCGAGACGTAAGTACCGCGTTGTCTGGAAGTGCGCCAGATTTACGCAGCAAATCAACGGTCATAATGAGACGATCCTGATTAAAAGGATGCGTATCATTAAATTTATATTGAATTTCTTGATCATCATAGATAAACACAGGTTCCGTAAACTTCATGTCCATTTCCAAATTCCCCCGAATTGGCTAACAATTTCGTTTGAAGATCTGCTACTAACTGCATCTCATGGAGCTAATACATAAAGCGCTGCTGAAAACGCACACGATCAAACTGCTCGACCGACGAGATGGGTACTTGCTTTCCGATCCTCACCATCAGACAGTTGGCGGGATGGGAGCAAATTTCTGGATCATCGGTTGCGAACCAGATCATATCGATGCTTTTCATTAGCTTTTCCATCATTTGACGATATTCCCAAACGGTTAATTTACTCGTTTCCAAATCCCAATGCCAATAATATTCCGTTGTGAAGCAAATAACATTTTCCATTTGATCTTCTTCAAATGCCAGTTGAATCATTTTTTTACCTAAACCAATCGATCTGTAATCATCAGCGACCTCAATGGCGCCAAGTTCAATTAAATCCTTCATATTTCCTTGCGACCATCGCTCAATTTCATCTGCATAATGGAAAGTGACGTAACCCACAATGGTGGTTCCATCCCTAGCTAGAATAATTCGTCCTTCGGGTAGCCCAGCAATTTCGATGAGTGCTTCGAGTTGTTCTTTCGGCCGACGGAAGGCATCTAGCTTTGCGTGCATCGTGAGTTCCTGCAATTTTTCTGGAGAAACGGGACCCTCAATTATAATTTCAGGTTGATCGGGAGCAGTGCGCAAGCTTTGTGAGTGGTAGATTTTGATATGCTGCATAACCTTGGCTCTCCTTCTAAAAAACAGCATGATGGGCGTTTCCTTTACTAAAAATATAAGAGTTTATATGTTTCACATAAGTAGTCGGCTGCATTTCTCCATAAATGCGTAACGCCCATGAAGGACGGTGTAGTCATTTATTTTGGATTCATAGTAATTTTATACCAAACTTTTGTTTGAAATCATAGCAAAACTTAAACGTAGGCGAAATATTCTGAGTGTGTTATAATAGAACATGTCAAAAATCGATCACATTTTGCTCGAATTCATCAGTAAAGTGAAAGCGGTTTATTTCGTGAGGAGGGTTTTACGTTTATGGATCAAATTAAAGATGAACTCATTAAATCAGTATCCCTTAATCCAAACATGGCTAATTACGAACAAACACATGCGACATTTGATTGGGCAGACATCGAGAAAAACTTCTCCTGGTACGAAACAGGCAAAGTGAATATGGCTTATGAAGCCATTGACCGTCATGCGGAAGGCGAGAAAAAGGACAAAATCGCTTTGTACTACAGTGACAGCACGCGAGATGAAGCGATTACTTTTGGACAAATGAAAGAAAGATCCAATCAGTTTGGTAATGTGCTTAGAAATCTAGGCATTGGTAAGGGCGAGCGCGTTTTCATTTTCATGCCGCGGACACCTGAACTGTATTATTCTTTACTAGGATCGCTCAAAGTAGGCGCAGTTGTTGGACCGCTTTTTGAAGCTTTCATGGAAACTGCAGTTCGTGATCGATTGGCGGATAGTGAAGCGGTTGCGATTATCACGACGCCTAGTCAATTATCACGTGTGCCATATAGTGAACTTCCACACTTGAAGCATGTGATCCTAGTTGGGGAGAACATCGAGCTTGGTGAAGGACAAGTTGATTATCATAAGGAAATGGCCAATGCTTCTACAGAACTTGAAATTGAATGGTTGGATCGCGAAGATGGATTAATTATTCATTATACTTCGGGGTCAACAGGGAAACCGAAAGGTGTATTCCACGTTCAAAATGCGATGTTGCAGCACTATTATACGGGACAAATTGTCCTTGATTTAAAAGAAGATGATATCTACTGGTGTACGGCAGATCCAGGTTGGGTTACAGGGACTTCCTACGGGATTTTCGCTCCATGGTTGAATGGTGCGACGAATGTAATCCGCGGAGGACGTTTCAGTCCACAGGATTGGTACAATACACTTCAGAAGTATAAAGTAACCGTTTGGTACAGTGCACCAACGGCTTTCCGTATGTTGATGGGGGCTGGCGATGATGTTTCTGCAAGTTATGATTTGTCAGCACTTCGTCATGTATTGAGTGTGGGAGAACCATTGAATCCAGAAGTCGTCAGATGGGGTATGAAGGTTTATAATCAACGTATTCACGACACGTGGTGGATGACAGAGACAGGCGGACAGTTGATTTGTAACTATCCATCCATGACGATTAAACCAGGCTCTATGGGACGTCCAATTCCGGGTGTTGATGCCGCTATTATAGATGATGCTGGTAACGTTCTGCCACCGAATCGGATGGGGAACCTTGCGATCAAAACGCCTTGGCCATCGATGATGCGTAAAATTTGGAACAACCCTTCCAAATATGAAGAGTACTTCCGTTTGACCGGTTGGTATGTTTCCGGAGATTCCGCTTATCAAGATGAGGATGGTTATTTCTGGTTCCAAGGTCGCGTAGATGATGTGATTAACACCGCTGGTGAGCGCGTTGGTCCATTTGAAGTAGAAAGTAAGCTTGTTGAGCATCCAGCTGTTGCTGAAGCTGGGGTTATTGGGAAACCAGACCCTATGCGGGGAGAAATCATCAAAGCGTTTATTGCGTTGCGTGAAGGATTTATTGCTTCTGATGAACTGAAAGCTGAAATTTCTAAGTTTGTCAAAGAAGGTCTATCTGCACATGCAGCACCACGTGAGATTGAATTCAAGGACAAGCTGCCAAAAACACGCAGTGGGAAGATCATGCGCCGTGTGCTTAAAGCTTGGGAGCTTAACCTTCCTACAGGTGATTTATCGACAATTGAAGACTAATTTAGGTTCATTCACAGCTTTCTCCGTACCCTCAGTGGTGCAGAGAAAGCTTTTTTTATCCGTCAAAAAAAGAAGAACCTGGCAGGAGCCAGGTTCTTCTTCAAGTACTCTTATTTATTGTAAGCGATAGTAGCAGAGAATTTAGACTCTCCAGCTTCGTTAATGGCTGTAATTTTGTAATAGCCATTGAAAGCTGCTGCGTAGTAATGG
This sequence comes from Paenibacillus qinlingensis, assembly GCF_013204845.1. Taxonomy (GTDB): domain Bacteria; phylum Bacillota; class Bacilli; order Paenibacillales; family NBRC-103111; genus Paenibacillus_E; species Paenibacillus_E qinlingensis. Next base: position 309,113 of record NZ_JABMKY010000001.1, on the reverse strand, counting down.
AATTCAGTTCCATTCTCAACCGTGCCTAGTTTCGTGTAAGTGCCTTTTTCTTTATCACTAAAGTACACGACATACTGTTTGACTTTGTCTTTGGCATCATTGGCTTTCCATGTTAAGACAAGTGAAGCTTCTTCAGCCTTAGCCTTGATGCCCGTTGGGGCGGATGGAGCATCTTTGGACGCCGGCTTACCTGTAGGTGTGCCCGTTCCGGCTCCATTCCCAGTTCCAGCTCCATTCCCAGTGTCTGTTCCGGCATTCGATGTTCCTGGCGATGGAATGGTAAGGTCTTTCAATGGATTGCCATTGCTATCGACACCAGGGATGATTAATGAATCTAGAGAGCTTCCGTCCGTATAAGAGGACCGACTTGGTGTGGATTCTTTACCTGCTACATCTACAGCAGTGACATAGTAGCCTGTTATAGCTGCCGTTTGAAGTTGATCTACAAACTTCGCTTCAGCACCTGCAAGCACGACTTTTCCTCCCATGAGCTGGAACTTACCTTGATTATCTGAACGATAAATGCGATAGCCTACGATATCTGCATCCGTGTTCGGTTGGAAGGTAATTGTCGCTGTATCGCCAGATTTGACTGTTACGACGCTCAGAGGCGCTGGAGGTACTTTGCCATCGTCAACCCTTGGATCAGCTTCGGAAGGAGCATCTACGTCATAATCAGTTGGCTTATAGAAATCGATAGGCTTTCTGCTTTTCTCAGGAAGCTTTTGCATCGCTTCATCGATTTCTTTTAATAATTGCGTGATCGATTTTTGGCGTTTAATCACGACTTTCTCTTGTACGAAATCAGCAGGAGTTGATTCTTGAGCTACGTAATTAAGCCCATTTAGCGAACTGATTTTCATTTTAACCATGACATTATCTGTTTGTGTAGGTAAATATTTTTTGTTGAAAATATCGGTCACCAGATGTTCGGAGCTTGTCGTCAGCTCACTCGGAAGCATGCCGGATAAGCTGGAGACTGTTGATGAAACAATACCATCTGGCTTCGCGAATGTTTTGTTCGGGAACAGATTTGGCTTTTGCTCAATTGTTTTGTTCAAGATGAGCGCCCAGATATCTTTGGCATGGTTGGTTTGACCCGTTTTGGAAGACAATTTATTAATCGGCTGATCATAACCGATCCACACACCGACTGTTACATCAGGAGTGAAGCCCATGAACCAAGCATCAGCATCATCTTGTGTGGAACCTGTTTTTCCAGAGATCTCAATTTTGCCGTATGATTTGAATTTTTTCATGAGATCTGTAGCTGTCCCTTGGCTAGCATTGCTAATAACGGTTTTCATCATGTCTGTTATTAGGTAAGCTGTTTGCGGTGAGAACACCGTTTGGGGCTTCTGCTCTTGCGCATAGATGGTTTTGCCATTCGAATCTTTAATTTCACGAATTAAGTACGGCGCATTGAACACGCCTTTATTCGGAATGGATGCATACGCACCTGCTAGTTCCTTGACCGATGTTCCACGACTTAAACCACCAATAACACCAGTTTGTGCGACATTGTCTTCTTTAGTAAGAGACGTAATGCCAAGTTTCTTAGCGAAATCCCACGCTTGCGTAATGCCTACTTTATTGAGGAAGATATCGATCGCTGGGATATTATAAGATTGATTTAAAGCTCTTCGCGCCGTCATCAGGCCATGGAATTTATGGTCCCAGTTCTCTGGCAGATGGAAGCCTTTAACGCCATCTTTGAGAATGATTGGGATGTCATCCACGATGGTGGCAGGCTGTATGACCCCTTTTTCCAGTGCAGGGATATAAGCAGCAATCGGCTTCATGGTAGACCCAGGTTGTCTGTAGGCTTGCGTAGCATGATTCAGCTGTTCATCGAAGAAGTCGCGACCCTCAATCATGCCTTTGATGGCACCCGTTTTGGAGTCAATCATGATGGCACCGACCTGTTCAATGCCGCCTTTCTTCTCATCCGTTGGTGCGAAATTCTTCTCGTTGGCTGAAATCTCATGCATCGAATCATAAATTGTTTTATCAATCGTGGTGTAGATTTGATAACCGCCGCGTAATAGCTGTGTATGTATGTTTTTGAGTGCTTCATTATAAGCGGTTTGGTTCGTCTTCGGATCAAGCTCGGGATGTTGAAGCTTCAATAAAATTTCAGATGCTTCCTGCTCGGTCTCGATCATTAGATAAGGGTAGGTCGTATAGGCTTTCTGAGCTGCTGCCGGCATAGAAGCTTTGAGATCGAATTTCAAGGCATCTTGATATTGATCGTTAGTGATTTTGCTTTCTTCCATCATCCGCTTTAATACTAACTGTTGTCGCGTTACCGCTTTTTTGAAGCCATCCTCATCAAAAGTTGGCTTACTTGTAAATGCAGAGTATTGCGATGGAGATTGAGGTAATCCGGCTAAATATGCCGCTTGTGCAATATTCAATTTGGCTAAATCATCAATATTGAACAGACCTTTGGCAGCGGCTTTAATGCCATATAAATTATAACCAGTTGCCCCATTGCCGTATGGGATTTTATTTAAGTATGCAAGTAAAATTTCATCCTTCGACATGATGCGTTCCATCCGAAGTGCAAGCAGCAGTTCCCTTGCTTTACGGCCATCATCGCGATCAAGTGTGAGGAAAACACGTCTAGCTAGCTGTTGCGTGATTGTACTTCCACCGGTCTGCACATCTTCATTTAGAAGCTTCTGTGTGACTGCACGGTAGAGACCACGAAAATCGATGCCGCGATGATTGTAGAAATCCTTATCCTCAATGGCGAGGACGGCGTCTAACAAGTTCTGCGGGATGTCTTCGAGCTGCGCAAGACGTCGATCTTCTTCGGTCCGCAATTGTCCAATGACAGCATCATCATTGAAATAGGCGAATCCTGTGATAGCATTCTCTTGCATTTGTTGTCGAATCGCATCTTCGCTGCGGATAGGATCTTTTTTGACAAGTGCACTTACATATCCGAAAGCGGCGGATCCACCTAGCAGGCCAGCCAAAAACACACAAATAATGGCCCATTTTAATGATATTCCAATTACTTTAAATGTCGTTCTAACCCATGGACGATTCCATTTCGCGAAAAAATTACGCATAAGTTCCAATATCCTCCTTACATGACCCCTAATAGTATACCATAATTGCACCTTTTGCGGTAATGCTGATGGGAGAAAGGTTCAGTTCTAGGTTTGACAAGCATCAGATTCCTGTGTTATAACAAGTACAAATGCGTTGATGGATCAGCAGTAGGTAGCTTGTGGATGCTCTCAGAGAGCCGGTGGATGGTGCGAACCGGTACCTGCAGGTTAGTGAATTACGGTCTTGAGCAGTAAATGGGAACCTGTAGGAATGTGCCTGCACAAGTAGTATTTACCGATTAAACCTCGTTATCGGTTCTTGAGTGAAAATAGCATGCCGTGCCTATGACTTTGGTTACCACAATAGAAAGTATAAGTTTTTGGCTTCCGAAAACGTCTTTCTATTTGGGCGATAAAACCATCATTTAAACGCGGTCGCTCATCTTTGAATGGCCTCGATAGAGGTTTTATCATAGATGTACGTAAGTGCTGTTTTAATTAGGGTGGTACCGCGAGTCAAGTCTTCTCGTCCCTTTGGGATAAGAAGGCTTTTTTTGTTTTTTCATTTCATAATAAAGGATGGTTGCACATGAGTATTCTGAAGGATTTAGAGTTTCGCGGTTTGCTGCATCAAATTACGGATAGAGAAGGTTTAAACAAGAAGCTGAGCGAAGAGCGCGTTGTCCTATATTGCGGCTTTGATCCCACAGCGGATAGCTTGCATATCGGCAGTTTGCTTCCTATTTTAACATTGAGAAGATTCCAACTTGCTGGGCATGTTCCTTTAGCTTTGGTAGGCGGTGGGACGGGGCTTATTGGAGATCCGAGCGGTAAAGCGAATGAACGTACATTGAACGGCCCTGAAGTGGTTGAAGCGTGGTCGCAAAGCATTAAAAATCAGCTATCACGTTTCCTTGATTTCTCAACTGAAATTGAAAACAGTGCTGAGTTAGTGAATAATTACGATTGGTTAGGCTCCCTGAATGTGATTGAATTTTTACGCGATGTAGGCAAAAACTTTACGGTGAACTACATGTTGGCTAAGGATTCTGTAGATTCACGTATTACGAAAGGAATTTCGTTTACAGAGTTCAGTTACATGATTCTTCAATCCTATGATTTCTTGAAGTTAAATGAAACGAAGAATTGTTCCGTTCAAATTGGTGGAAGCGACCAGTGGGGGAATATTACGGCTGGACTAGAGCTTATCGGCAAATCAACAACGGATCGTCGCGCTTTTGGTGTAACATTACCGCTTGTTACGAAGAGTGATGGGCAGAAGTTTGGTAAAACGGAAGGCGGAGCTATTTGGCTGGATGCAAACAAAACTTCACCGTACCAGTTCTACCAATTCTGGTTAGGGACTGCTGACAATGACGTTGTCCGATTCCTGAAATATTTCACATTCCAATCCCAGGAAGAAATTGAACGACTTGAAGCTGAAGTAGCAGCGGAGCCAGGTAAGAGAGAAGCTCAAAAAGTGCTGGCACGTGAAGTTACGAAGCTTGTTCATGGGGGAGAGGCGCTAGAGAGTGCGCTTAATATCACAGCCGCCTTATTCAGTGGTGATATCCAATCACTATCTCGTGTTGAAATCGAAGAAGCGTTCAAGGATGTGCCTTCAACAACTTTAGAGCAAGATGACGTCGCGTTGATTGATCTTCTTATTTCTGTGGGAGCAGCACCATCCAAACGCCAATCGCGTCAAGACATTGAAAGCGGAGCGGTCACAGTAAATGGCGTGAAGGTAACGGATCTGGAAGCGACGACGAAGCAATTGGGTCGACTGGGTGAATCCTATCTCATTATTCGCCGCGGTAAAAAGAATTACTTCCTCGTCAAATTTGAATAAGCTAGTACAACAAATAACCCCCTTAGGAAAATGATCGGTGTTTTCTCTTTATCATCTTGAGGATTTTGAGTATGCGCTTAAACGAATAGAAAGCCATGTTCTCCGCGATCGGCGCGCCGTCCTGATAAGAGATGAAGACGAAGTCGTTCTCTTTGTCCACCTTCATGCCGTACGAGAACTTTGTCTCTACGCACCAGCGCTGATAACTGAGCAATTGATTAATCAGCATCTGATCGACAGGGATCTTACGGTAACTGTTTTTCGTTTTTGGTGTTCTGCATCCATATTGGTCGCGAGTGCATTCAACCGTCACTGTTTTCTCATTAAAGTTGACGTGCCTCCACCGCAAACCAAGCGCTTCACCTCTGCGAAGGCCAGTAAAGGCGAGTACAAGGATGAGCGTATAGTTCGTAATGTTCTCGTACTTCTTGGTCACTTGCAGGAATAAGTCTAGTTCTGCCGCTGTGAGAACATTCTCCAAATCACCGTTGATCTCAATGGTGATTTTTTGGAAATGATTACGGGGAATAATCTCATCCTCCACTGCTGTGTTAATCGCAATTTTAAATAAGCGATGGAATAACGCGACCGTTCTATCACTGTATTTCTTCTTGAGGACATTGTAATATTCACCGACATACGTCGATTTGTCCAGAGAGCTGAGTGTATACTTCCCGAGAAGCGGCATCATCTGAAGTTTGATGGCGTGTTTACGCTGTAATCTCGATGTGACTTCCCAACTGCTGTTGTACGTTTCATACCAACATATCGAGCCATTGGGCTATGGTCATCTGGCTATGCTCGACCTGTTTCACTTGCCCGTTCAGTAGCGCGGCCTTGACTTCCACCAGCCCTTTGAGCGCTTCCTTCTTCTCTTTCCGCTTGCCCAGATTATCGTAATACTTGTGTCGGTACATGTAGCGTTTCTCGCTGTTTTTCAGAAAATAGTAATACACTTCGTCATGTTTCGTTTTGTGGAGTTCCTTCCGTATCCATCCTTTTTTTGCGTGGGTAGACGCTCTTCGGGGCGGATTAGTAGGACAACACCTCCTTTCAGAATCTCACATTTTAAAACGAGATCATACGTTCGGTTTGGTCGTGCAGTAAACAGCCCTACAGCTGGAAAACGCAGAAGGCTAGAAATTAAAGAATGTTTTCTCGTCGCTCCAGAAACTATAGCGTGGTGGTTTCTTCAAATGTGCAATTTCTTCGGTCACACCATGTAAGCGCACCGCTTCGTAGATAGACATTCCGTTTTGAATTGACTTATCCGGAATAAGAAGTTCAACTGCCAGAGTATTTGCTTCCCGTTCAATTTTCGCAATTGATTGCAATGTGTGTCGCCTTAGAAATGGCGTGTTTACTTTAGGATGCAAAACCGCATGTCCAAGTTCATGGGCACAGGTAAAGCATTGGTCGACTTCATTTAGTCCGGAATTAATATGAATCATCGGAATCCTTTTATATGTGTTAAAGTAGCCCATCATTTCGCCAAGCGGTTCGAACAGAACAAGGATATTTCTCGGAAGCTATAGTGAAAGGATTGTTCGTCCCATATTTGCAGATAAGCTGGTTGACAAGTTGTTTAATTGCCATCAGGTAATTCCTCTTATTTGTTTTTGTTTGGGTTGAATTTCTGCTTGGCCATCTGTTTTGCTAAGCGCAAGGAGTTTTCAAGGGAAATCTTCATAAGCTCTTTTGTTTCGTCATCCATTGGTTCACCATGGAAGGCCAGAGCTTCGTTAGTTTCTAGTTCACCGATCATGCGTTCCAGATCGGTAGCAATATCACGTTCTTCTTTGGTAGAAAGTCCAAAAGAACTATGAGATGTAGTTAGGCCTTGTGTATCTTTTTTATACGTCGTATCAATATCACTTTTATGAATGCCGAAAACATCAGCAATTTTTTGAATGATTCCATGAGATGGTTTTGAACGGTATTTTAAATAGTCGCTTACAGTGGAGGGCTTAATATTTATCTTTTCAGCAAGTGTTTTCTGAGTCATATTGTGTTGTTCCAAGTATTTCTTAATGTTCTCGGCTATTACAATCTTTGGATCTACAATCATTCCCAAACACTCATCCCTTCAAGGAAATACGTTCTATTCGTATATATTTACAATATTATCGTAAATATGTGAACCGCGCAAGTATGGAAATACGAATATAACGTATTTTGTTATTGTAAATACGAAATTAACGTGTTAATTTTAGTTTAATAATAAGAAAAAACGTATTTTCGATCAAAGTGAGAAAGGAGACTTTGAAAACTTATGGATGAGCTTAGAAGTATAAGTGAGCTTAGAGAAAGTTACTGCTTGTCACAGAAAGAACTAGCTGAGATTCTTGGCATTAGCAGTAACACTTTGGAACTATGAACAGGATTCAAGCAATATACCAAATACTGTTCTTTCAGAGATTATGATTGTGTTTGATGTGAAGTACGATCAAATTTTTTTTTTTTTTTTTTTTTTTTTTTTTTTTTTTTTTTTTTTTTTTGGGTGAAAAATACGAAAAAAACGTACTGAAACGACAGATTATTTTTGATCGTGCATCCTTGTTGAAGAACTCGGTCCATGATGGAACTTGCGCAACCAGCGCGTGAGAGCGGGGATTCTTTGAAAAGTGGATATTGAAGTCGTATCAAGGCAGAACCCTCCGGTCCTTTTTAGTTAAGTTATGCCTAGCAGAATATCACTAGGGACATAAAGGGCATCGGCAAGGCGGGATAAATTCCTGTGTCCCGGTTCAAATCTACCTTCAAGCCAACGTTTCACTGTGGTGGGTGAAACGGTAATTTTTTCGGACAAGGTCAACGCGTCTATACCGCGATCTCTCATTGCGGATGATAAACACGTGGAAAAATTAAGCTCAAAGAAGAAAAAGAAGAAGACGCATCACTCCTTATTGACCGGAGGGTTCTGCCTTGATACGAGTAACTTCCATTATTCGACAAAAAGGTGCGAAAAATCCTTTAATAACGATCATCAAACGAAGGTGTTGAATCCGATTGTTAGAAACAACGAAAATCAACATTGAAATTGATGAAAAAGCAATAGCAAGTTACGTCGAACGAGAACTGCAGAAACAAATCAATCAGCAGTTACTATTCGTCGACATCAACAAGATCAGTGAACTGACTTCAATGTCAATTCGCTATCTGGAAGACGAAATTTCACCTGACCCTAGAGTCAAGATGTATGAGCGCAAGAAAAATCGTAAACGGTGGTGGCTGGCGCAACCTGCTTTGAAGGCAATAGAAGAAATCGTGAATAGTTGGTAATAAAAATCAGCGTGTGGGTAGACGCTTTGCGATTCATGGAATCAATAAAAATAAACCGAAGTCTGCCTTAGTAGTCCACTATTTTAGAACAACAGATTTTTTCTTTGAGTAACCGCTTGTTTGTGTAGAAAGAGTGCACAAGTAATTATAAGAAAGAGTTCAAAGAAAGGTGATGAAAACAAATAAATGAACCCATTATAATGTTTTACAATTTAGAAAAAGGTAGATACATAAACAGAAATGGGCATCTTGAACAAAATGTAGCATTTATTCAGTTAAAGAAATTCGCTGAATACCAAACCACTGTAAGTCAACTTCAAGCGAAAGAATATGGCGAGTCGGTCTAATAGTAATCGGCAGTGGAGATATCCACGCAAGCGCTGCTGCTATCGCAGATCCTCGAATACCGGAAGATAATGAGCGAGGTGAATGGATCATCGTTGCTCTTGACGGAACATGGCACAGACCGTTAACGACATACGAACTCGCTCTGCTGCAATCTTTTCCTCAATATATGCCAGATGGAAGACCATTCCAATTAGTTGGTTGTGCAGATGCTAAGGCAAGAGAGTATATCGGAAATGCCGTTCCTCCTGATTCTGCCGAGGAAATGGGAAATGTAATAATTCTTCTAGCAGCTGCAAAGGCCGAGGCGGGAGTGACTTTGGAATTTACTCACGAGGAAGTTTGGGTTATTCCGCAAGGAGAACGACCTGAAGCAACGATTCTTCATTAAGGAGGGCAACTGGTGAAAGTTAGAGCGGACATGATTAAACAAGTACTAGCAAAACGGCACTGGCAAGATTTCTTCCTCACTGAAGTGAAGAATGGAGCAACTCACACAAATAAAGAACTTCTAAAAATGGATGCGATGGCCATCATGAAATCATGGGCCAATCCCTGTGTTACGGGATATGAAGTGAAAGTAGATCACAGTGATTTCACACGAGCTAACAAATGGCCTGGTTACATGTCCTATTGCAATCAATTCAGCTTTGTATGTCCCACTGGGCTTATTCAACTTGACGAATTGCCCGTAGAGGTTGGTCTTATCTATTATCCAGAGAAACAGAGTCTTACGACCAAACGCAAGGCTCTCTATAGAAATATCGAGATACCTTCAGCTGTCCTTTATTACATTATAATGTGTCCGTTTAGATAACGAAAGACATCCATTTCTCAACAGCGCGAGAGAATATTTTGAAGAACTACAAGTAGATAAAAGGGAACGAAAGCAACTTGGATATTATGTATCAAAAGAAGTAGGAAAAACAATTAAAGAATTATCGGACAAGAACAGGGAATTAGAAAGAGAACACAATCGTTTAAAGCCATATACCGATCATTTGGAAATTGTTAGAGGAATTTTTAAAGAGTGCGGAATTACCGTTACTTATGGATGGGAAGATCGGTTGCGTTCGCGCCTTAGTGTTGGAGTTTCTGATGAATTGAAAACGGAGATAGGGAAGCTCAAGCAAGCGGTTGATCGAGTAAATACCATAGTAAATTAAAGAAAAGGGAGAATGAGAAAAATGAATCTCTCAGCTAACGAAAAACTTGGAGTCCTGAACAAAGTAGCTGAAGTGCAAATAAAAAAAGAAAAACAACGGTGAATGGATATGCAAACATGAGGAAGCCATGATCAAACGTGGTAACAATATCATTGCTTATTTTATGTACATGCCAACAAAAGAAACTGCCGTCGAACATTACTTTTATTTCGTCACGCAGCCTGACACGGTGATCCTCCTGATGAATGGGTTTTCAGAATATAGGTTTGACGGTATTCAATTTTCAGAAGTATAAGATCTAAAAGGAGCATGAGAGAGCTTATCCCTCTTGCTCCTCATAAATTTTAAATAGTTTTTCAACCGGGATATTGAGTGCTCTTGCAATAGCAAACATGTGAGTAGCATTATGAGAATGCGTTTTATCAAATCTAGATAGAGCTGCTTGCGGTACTCCGGACATTTCGGATAACTTCTTATGTGTAATTCCTCGATCGGTAAGAATCTCTTTGAGTACAGGTCTAACGAAAGTTGGTCTTGTTGTTGGTATGTATTTAAAATTCTGTAATTCAACTGCCCTTATTTTTTCATCATGCAAACAAGCTAACTTAGTTAATTCATCAACTCGTGGAGATGCTATGTATCCAAACGCAGATTTTCCGGTTTGTCTTTTAAATGCGGTGAGGTATCTTTTGATTTGATTAAAAGCGGATATATCTGCAATTTCCTTTTTCAATTCGATGATATAAAAATTATCACCTTCTCTACCGAGAATATCAACGCGATAGGAGTTGTTTATTCGGTACTCTTTAGCTACAAATTCTAAACCAAAATACAAATCTAAGTTTTCGATCAAATATTCTTGTAGTTCCTCCTCAGAACCATATGTAATCAACTCAAGTCATCTTCTTCCGTAAATTCAATTAATTGACTAATAGACGTAAGTCCTAAAGCCTCATAAATTTTTGTTAATGCTTCTGGAGACCACTGTTTTGCTTTGTTATTCACTAAATCACTTACAGTATTTGCACGAATTCCGGTCATAACGTGGAGTTTATACATTGAAATTTCTTTTTCTGCGAGTACTTTATTAAGTTTTAAACGAAGCATTACTCACACCTCCTATACACTAATTGTAACACAAAATGTTTAACGAATATAGTTGAACTAATTGTTAACTAATAACGAAAATCGTTACAAAATTAGTTTATTGTGGAGGGTGAGAAAATGAATGATTGGGTACTAATTCTGACAGCGATCATCCAGTGCTTCACGGCACTCACGATCATTCGTAAGGAAGCAGAGAAAAAAGGAACCAAAAAACGACGCGTAGGGCGCAGACGTTAAAAGTTCCTCGGAGGGGTCAAAAGACCTCTCCCCCTAATCTTAACATATAGCGTTGAAAATATAAACTGGAGGTAATCAGCATGGAGATCGTTACTTGGGTCTTCATCGCATTGGCATTTGCTCTGAGTATAGGTGGATTAATAAAGGTTTCTCGGAAGAAATAAGCTGGGAGGTAACCAAGGGAGGTATATAAAGAAAAAAATGGATGAATGATCAAGGAACATGGATCGTAGAAACTGACGGGGAACTCGATCAAGGTGCGTTTGTCAGATTCAACGTCCGTCGCAAACAATGGCACGGAGAAACACCAGTATTTGATGTTTGGGACGCAGAGTTTATTCGCAAAGGAACTTATATTCTTTTCTCTACTCCCGCCTGATGAGCAACCAGATGGATACTGGTCGAAACCATTTCGTTGAATCAAACGAGATGGTCGCGGATATCCGCTTACGCTTGTCTTGCACGACAGGCGGCACGTTGGATGGTGCAGTTCATCCACTTTACATAGATGTTTTAAAAGCTATTTGCAATTTAAATAGCTGGAGGAAATAGCATGTTCGGCTGGTTTAAAACGGATTATCAAACGATCTAAACAGCAGCATGATCAGCTTCAAGATATAACAGTACCGGTGATGATTCTACGATTTGCGGAATCTCAACAACGAAAGAGCAAAAAGGAAATATGTAGCGATTTACTGGACATGGTTAAAGAATACGAAAGACCAACAAGAGCAGAAGCCTTTAAGGTTTGGAGTGCTAACGCGAAGGAGTTAGATGGGCTGAGCAGTTTATTGGCGGCCTAAGCAACAGAAGGTGGCTAAGGAAATTTTTCCTTAGCCATTAATAAAGAAAGGTGGCTAGATGATGCTCTCGATAGATTTATCAACTTACACATGCTATCAACGCCTGTAAAAGAGGCTATTGCCTTCTACACGGCTTTTGCTGTACTTCCAACTAATTACACACCCGAAGAAAGAGAACGCCATTATGCGACTCTTGAACTAGTTGGATACATTGAAGGCATAGGTTCAAATCCGTAGTACGTCGGTAGTAGTTATGCGGCAAACTGGAAATAGATCAATTGAACAATTGAACTCTGCTAGGAGGAAAAAAGCTAATTGAATGTAAAAACAATGACCGGCTCCTTGTGGAGAGATCGAGATGACAATCTGTATATCGAAACAAATATCAAGACTGTTCACCGCCTGGTGGTTACTAGAGCAGAAGAAATCTATTTTGAAGATTTTCGACTTTTTGTAATAAGAAAACCTGAAGGAATGGCATTATGGACAATCGGTAACGACGCTATGTTATACAACACAATATAAATAAGCGATTGAATAAGAAGAGGTGGTGAGAGAGATGATGTTTCCTAAGCCAGTACGCAAGGAGAAAGCGAAGAAGCCTTATATCAGCCTGCAACAACGCGGACCGAAGGATAGAAAAGAAGTCGCTGAATGGCGTAAGGACATCCTTTCTCATCACCATTCAAAACCAAGCAAAGCAGATCGTGCTGAGTTTCCAAAGTCAGTTGTGTCAGAGGCTATCGAACGTTCTGGGGGTATTTTCCAATGCTGCAAGCAAGTGCGATGCACGACAACAGGGGCCGAGGAGGTCGAGGAGTCCTAAGCAATCCATATAGGGCATGAGGTGATTGCCATATCAATATCGAAAGTAACGACGAATTAAAGAATGTATTCATTGATGAATATCGCGTTATGTATGGAGAAAATTTCTGGTTTGACGAACAAGATTGGGATGAACATAACCGCAAGCAAACGGCGTTACGCAATTCTGAGAAAGAAAAGAGTATGCGCACCGAGCAGTTATCACCCATCTTGACCTTGCTTACAACTGCTGCCGGTAGATCACTGAAGGCGAGAGAGCTACGTCTTCTTGAAAACATGGATGAAAAGGAAATAGCTGTCTTCGCTAAACTCATGCAGGATGTTGTGAGCGTAGAACAGATCAATGAACCTCAATTTGGTTATGGATATTTTAATGATTAGGAGCGGGAAAATAATGTTACAGCTTTCGAGAAAAGAGGCTGCTGTTTACGAGAAATTAGGAGCAGGAGCGTTGCCAAGAGATATTGCCAGTAAGATTGGAGTACATCGCATTACGGTTATGTACTTCATAAATAAATTGGTCATTTCAGGCGCTGCAAAGAGAGCTCAGGTCGCGTAGATGGATGCATTTCTTATCGTGCTTTACCAGTTCCTTTTGAAATCGTCGCAAGGAAGAAGAGGGCCACGGAGCAGGGGATATCCAAGTTGCACGAATTTTCAAAATTAGAGCTGACGGAGGATCAACTATTCTATCTCAGAAATCATCATTCCATTATCAAACGTACCAATCTTGCAAAGAGGTTAAATATCAGCAAGTTACATCTTAATTTTGCTTTGTTGTTGCTGGGATGTGCATCTCCTGATCATTTGGATGTCATTTAAGGTGATCCTATTCACCCCCAATAAAGGAATTTGAATTACTCTACTTAGATTATGCCTAGTAGAGTAATTCAAGAATAATTTTTATTCAGGTTTCGGAATTCAACTTAAATCAAAATTTAGTTTAACGTAATCTAAAAGCTATATAAGGTTTCATTCCCCAAGTTGTGGTTACTGTATTACCACACACCACGTTTTTTCCGGAATATTTAATTGCACCTGCTTTAACATCGAGAGTATCAAATTGTTTCAAGGCTTCACTCGCATCTTTTCCTTGTAAAGCTCGTTTAATAACATCCGCGGCGAGTTCATTAACTTGTTTTCGTATTTCATCTGTGAACTTTTGCTTCGCATCTGATGCAAGTGACGAAATCGTACGTTCAACTAATTGTTCAATCCAAAGTAAAAAGGGACCTGGATTAGAGCTAACCACGGAAACTCCAGCTGCGACGACGCCTTGAATAGCATCCGTTTCTGAAATGTCATCAGACCAAGCTACAATCCAACCACCGTTTTCAACCTTTTGCTTAAGGTCAAATTTATTAGTTTTATAGCCTGTGTAACCGCATATATCTCCCGGATTTGGCCAATCCCATCTTTCAGTCATTACTTCTGAATCTGTAGTTTTGATTTCAGTCATTGTTGCACTCATTAGACTTGACTCCTCCCAGTTATCAATTATTTTTAATGACCAGCGCTGGACGAGTATATGTTTAGTCGCAAGGAAATAAAGTATACATTGTAAAAAAAAGTAAAAATTATGTTTCAATGATCGGCTAACCAACATTGTTGTTGTGGGAGTGGTTAGCACATTAAAAACAAATTAACGTCACACAACATATTGAAAAGGGAACGTGTGTGAGGATGAATTTGCAATATTAAGGACATAATCATCGCGGTCGAATTGCATGGGTTGATAAAGACTATTACTATGAAGCCCTATTTAGGTTTTGAAATGGAAGAATGGCAAATACCACGTTATCGGGAGTTAGTTAAGACTTCGGAGATTTGTATGGGGAGGAAGCTCACAAAAGCAGAAGCTCGGACAATGAATTGGTTGTCTGGGGGTGAACCAGACGCATGTGTCAAAAGAAAGGATATACTTTGGCGTACCGTACATACAACAAATAAAATACAACAGCTTCCGTTCACTGTATTTAGCACTAATTGGTAATGAACACCGACTGAATATTAAGGTGCCGGAAGGCACCATTGTTTTACCGTTTAAGGATTGAACAGATGTAGCATTTATGTTTTTTCTTGCCTTTGATTTGCTGAAGGTTTTCACAGTATACGCATTTCATGGTAAGTCACCTCCGATGTTATTATGCCCGGGGTGCTGGAAATTAATAAATAAGGTGTTCCATGGCGAATGTTTTATGAGAAGTGTGTGTGGAAGTTGAGCGAAGTAGAATTATATAAGGAGATATAATGCCTTCGGATTCGGCTTTAAGCTGAATTCGTGCTCTTTAACATCCATCACCCAAAATACATCGTCTGGCATCAAATGAGCCTTAACTGCGTAGCAGCTAAACTCACGTATGCCTAAATCAATTCAGAGTTAGCGGCCTGTGGCGCTGTCTACTCTACAATTGTGGCTGCAAAAGCAGATTGTACAGAAAAAATTAGAGAAGATGTGATGATACCAATGGCTAAGGTTTTTTTAGAATTTTTTTTCAACATAAAGTGTATTTCCTCCTAAAATTTACTATATTTAACCACGAGTTTCATATTTTTATAAATTCCAATTAAAAACAATTAATAATTCAACTTGTAATATTATTGAAATAAATGGAAATTATCTTTATGTACTTTTATTATAATTAATATGCATGCAGGAAACGTTTTAATATCGAATGACATGTGGTGAGCACCACTTGGAAGAGTACGTAAAGAAAGCATTACGGTCATTCGAAGGATCATTTATTAATGCCAACAATGAAATAATTTTAAATCCAAGAAACAACTTGTATTTTCGACTCGACAATGTAGAGAGCGAATTAGAATTCAAATGCAAAATGTTCGCTTGGGTATCAAGACCAATTGCAAACGGGCTAAACAAGTATTGGGCGCCGAGAGTTTTAAAAAGTTTCAACAACTTCATGGGAACTGAATTCAGAAAAGACGACATGTATCAAATTTATGATCGCTTAGGTAATGATGTAAACCTACGTTTAATAACTATTAATAAATTAGATTTATTACTTCTAACTTCGACATGGATTTATTGCCTAGGGATTGACTGAATATTGAAGTACAAGTTAATGAGATAATACCCTCAAAATTAAGATGAGGGTATTTCTAAGAATTATTCTTCCGTGTAAAACAGTTTGTAATTAATAAAGGCATGACATTGCCAATGCCTTTCATTAGTCCCCCATGTTTTATGTTGTTCCAAATCAATAATATCGTAACTAACATAATCAACATGATCGAATTTTGCGTTTGGGATTATTGCTTGGACAATACCAATATCTTCATTTTTGGCTTTCTCATTTGCCGCTTGCATTCCAGCTGCTTGAATATCAGCATCAGATGGTCTGTCATGGCGGTTTCTCATCCAGAAGTCTGTTTTTAACACCTTGTTCAATACAGAAATTGTTGCTGGCATTTCAGCTCACCCCCCTTTGATGAAAGTAGTATCTGCTTTATGAAAATATACTACACAGGTAACTCATGGAACGGATTATTACGATTGAAGAAAAATATTTCCTGCGCACTAGTGGACATTGCTGAATAATCAAGAACTTGGGAGGGTTTTCAATGTTTAATACAACAGAAGTAAAAACATGGCAGCCAATTATTCCAGCAGGGTTGGATCCAGTATGCATATCTCCCGACGATTCGGTAGATGAAATAGTAGGCAATCTGGGTAAAGCAGCAAAGGTAAAATTTAAGTTTACTGAGTTTGCAATTATGAGAAAGACAATTGTCGATGGTCTGAAAATGTTAGATTGGCTTGATGGCGAGTACACTGTGTTCCCCGACTAGAAGATTAAGGTACACACATATAAGCAGAGCCAACTCGATAAAATGCCAGAGTTCGAAGGGTACTGACGGACAGCTTTGAGTATCGAAGATCTTGATGGAGGTTTTTACATGATATGTCCAGAGTGCAAAGAGGAACGGGAAGAACGGCATTTGCATGTAGATGACGATCAGTGCGAATTTTGCATGATGGACGATGCTGGGTATGATGACGGGAAAAACGACATCTGTCCAACATGCAAAGAAATCTATAAAGATTGTTCGTGTGGTCATGAAGGCGATGAAAACTAATTGATGAATAACACATCGTGAATATCGAAGATCTTAAGGAGGAATGAGAATGGCAAGAACGCCTAGCGCACAGCTTGTAGATGAATTGCGTGAGATTGCGAAAGGATTTAGGACAATGTATCCACCGGATATTTGGCAGTTGTTAACCAAGTATGACCTCCAATGTGACCATAGTTGGAAAAATCGAAAAATCGACTACCAATGTACGAAATGCGGTAGAGTGACTACAAAATCATGAACACATCTTGAATATTGAAGGACTTGGAGGTGCGAAAATGGATTTAGAAAGAAGAAATGCGTCTTAGAAGAAGCAGTCGGAGGATCACATACAATCTGCTTTTCGATTAATGATTTCACTTTAGACGATTTGACAGAGCTTGTGAAGGAAGCAAAGAAAAGAAACGTAGAAATTAGACTATTCCACGAAACAAGCAATTTTCATTGTGGTGTCTTAGCGGAAGTTCAGAGGTATAAAGATCGGACGAAATGCCATGCGGAAATTGAATGAGCATTCGTGAATATTGAGGATTGTAGCAATGTTTAGACGCTCCTTCATGGTGGCGGAGCGTCTAAACATATCGAGGTAATGTTCGGTATGGTCACGAACACAGCTGAATATTGAGGAACATCATTTATACTTTTTTAATGATGAGTAAATTAATGACGCTATTGTCGAGATCAATCCAAGTACAGTTAAAGCAAAGCTGATAATGCCGTATCCCAGATTGTCGAATCCTACATGGGGGGACTATGGATTGCATAATACCAAAGTAGTATCCCTGTAGCAAGTAACATGCAACTGATTGTAATGAGTATTTTCTCTTTCATACTTAGTCATCAATCCTTTCAATCAAATCATAACAAAGATTGCAAGTGTAAATAAGTACTAACTATTTGTAGTACTAAGAAATGAACACCGTTTGAATATTGAGGATCATGAGGAGGTTAGGCATGAACGCAAAACAACAGTTAGAAGAGAATGGCATGGTTATAGCATTATTGGAAGCAGACCTTTTAGTATCTCAGACGGAGATTCAACAATTACGGTTGGATATAAAATCAGCTTGTGATTCCAGAGAGCTTCAGATCAAAAATAACCGAGAAATAACTGTGCAGTACAACCAACGTATAAAACAAAATTTATTATTGGGTGAAGAACTTACACGTCTAAAACAATTCAATGATGCCTTCATACCAATCCTAATTGATGAATGGCACGAAGATAAAGGCGATGTGTTGTGGTGGTCATTCCCGATTCAAGAGCCTCCGTATTGTGGGTCACCACTTGACTCAGATTGGCCGGACTACCACACAATGGACTCCACTTATTATACCGGAGTTGCCGAAAAGCGAAGGAATTTTGAGAACTATTAGGAGGACACCTTGAATACTTTAACGATTACTATCTCATGGCTGCCTGAGTCGGCATTGGATGCGCTTGAAGACCACTTTGAAGAATTAAACGACGAACATCTCATTGAAGATCAAACCCAACTTCACACTTTGCGCTCATTAATTATGGGATACCGTGCTGCTTGGGATGAAATTGAAAAGAGGCAAAGTAAGGAACATTTGCTAAATATCGCTGTAGAGGCTCTAAAGAAGGTCCAGTTAGGAGTATACGATTGCGATGTGCCACCAGTTGTTGAAGAAGCACTTAAACAAATACAAGTTAATCAAAGTGATAAATCCACAGAGGGTGATCCATATGAGCAAGGGTTTAAGAGCAATCATTGAGAGTTCCTCAGCTGAACTCGAAGACAACAAGAAAATAATTCAAGTAACATACTTTGATGAAATAACCGAGGAAGATATCCGCAAGACAAAGTGGCTACTCGGAAAATACGTTGATATGGTCGATATCATTAAAACTATGAGTACGCTCTTAAAGAAATGGAGAATGGCTTATCTGCCTATGATTTGCTTTCTGTAGAAGGAAATGCAGCGAAACGCATTACTGGACAAGAAGTAAAGGCAGACGTAACAGGTAACTCCGTTGTTCTGAAAGACAGTCGGCACGCGAACTATAAATTCTATTTAGCAATAACCAATATTATCAAAAGCGTAATAAACAACATCAGGAAGCCGCATGAGAAACAAGCAGTCAAACTCTTATTTATAGACGGTATGGAGTATTTAAAGGCTCGAGCATACATTGAGAAGGGTTACAAAAAGGATATTGATCCAATAGCGGCAACAACTTTTGCAGACGAGCTATAGCCAGCATAGCAAGCAGCTTAAAGATCAATCGAACATTGGACTTCGTTGTTATTGACTATGGGAGAGGGCGTAATACTGATGGTGAGATTGGATTGAGACTTCCAAATCAATGAGTAATGAATTAGTAGTAAATCCGTATAAATCACGGAATGATTACTTATTACAATATAACTGTACCATTATTAGAAGGCGAAGGAGTCAGTACAATGTAGTTACATCTCTGCGAGGCAAAGCCAGACACTATGTGTGATCAGGAGAAAAAGTAGCCGATAAGAAAACCAATTGGGATAGGACAATGATGGGCAATAGCCCTAGTCCAATATGGCTCCATTCCGGAGATGGCGCATTAGGGGTAAGAGCATCAGAATAAATTACCGCTTAACAATGGTATTAGCGTGCGGGTTACATTTTTAGACTTTGCTGACTCCCTCTTCAAAAGGATAAGAACAAAGTTTGGTTCGCCATAAGCCACGTAACCGCCTGTGTGACTCGCGTTTGATCGTTTGGGGAAATGCAACTCTCACAGTGATATCATAACAGTGGTACCACATTCCTTACAGTAGGACAAACCATACCTTCCCAAAAGTATCTCAGGGCATTGTGAACCTCCTGGACGGGGCAAAAGTCTAGAGCGAGAGATACCTCCTTTATAAGCGGTGAAGCTAATCATTATTAAGTATGGACAGCAGCGCAAAGCCGACAGAGTAAACAAGAGTTGGCACTGCATCTTCAAACTAAAAAAGAAATAGTTAATTAAAGGTAAGCTCTTACATGTGGCGAATTAAGTTACATTCAAAACTTTTGGGGTTTTTACTGTGGGTTAAAAATCATTTATCTCTTGGTCGATAGGAATAGCGAGTTTTTGGTTAATTTCAGGCTTTGTGATGACTAGGCTTTTTGGAGATGATAGAGGTACAGCTGGAGATATGTTTGGAGCAATTAATTCTCTTTTTACTGGACTTGCATTTGCAGGAATAATCTTCACAATAATTATTCAGCGTCAAGAGTTATCTCTTCAACGAGAGGAACTTAAGTTACAGAGAGAAGTAGTTGCCCGATCTACAGCAGAACTGGCAGGCCAAAGAGAAATGATGAATTTGCAGAGATTTGAAACAACGTTTTTCAACTTGATTACAGCTCACAAAACTATTGTGTCATCTGTAACTTCAGGGAAACTTACAGGTATTGATTTATTCGAAACATATTATTCTGATTTGAGTAATGATATTTCACGTCATCCAAATGGGATAAATAGCACTCAATTTGAGATGATTAGTAATCCGTATTTATCTATTATGAAAAATCTCATGCTGTGTTATGATAATTTCATTTTTATTCTCCAGTTCGTCAGAGATGAATTGAAACTAAATGATGAACAAAAATACAGCTATTCAAACATATTTGTTGCACAATTACCGAAAAGTCAAATAGGGATGTTTTAATATTTTCTCGAATACAAGAAAAACAAGGGACATTTGGATTATCAACATCACTTAGCATTAATGCATTCTTTTGGTATTAACAGTATCATATCGGAATTAGAAGATAATTCTAGAAAAATGTTTTAGGGAGTGAGACTAACGTCTTATCTCCCTATTTTCATTAAAGAAGGTTTAAGTTGTTATATAGAGGAGTCTCCGCTTACTCCGTTGAACTGGGAAGTATTGGGAGGTGAGGGAGTATGAGAGAAATTGATTTTACTAAGTGTAGGAGCGCAAGTAAATATCTTAGAAGACTCCAATTTTCTACAATTTAGTGTAGCATAACAAGAAAAAGACACGCAGGCGCTTACCCACATGCAATTTGTGAAGAGTGTTTTTGGTCGGACACTCAGTATATGTCTATTTAGTATGATGCAGGTCTGCCTCCAAACGTTAAAAAAAGAAAATAAACCTAAAAATATAAGAACTGATGTAAAGAGCACGAGAGAAAGCTGTCCATTGAGCTTTTTTCATGATAAATTAGCAAACATTCTAATTTATCATCCCCATTTCACGTAATTTCTTCTTGATACCCTCTAGTTTTATTCTTTTTAACTCCTCAGAAACGTAATGGACTATTTCAGGTTTGTCAGATACTCTATGAAGTAAGTCGAAAAGTAATGTCTGACGTGCTTGCCCGATATCTCTAACCTTCATTAAATCAGTCCGAGTTGCGTTTAATAGGCTCTCGACGTTTTGATAACCCGCGCTATTCAGTGCCTTCCAGATCCTTGTCAGATTTGCTTCTGTATCAGTATCATTTCTAGCTTCAAAGATGCATGATATATCTTTTTTTAAAAGTACTTCTGGAATAGAAAATAAATGTTTGATTGGTGTGTTTTTGTTATTTATCATAGTTGATTCACCTCAGCATAGGTGGACTATTCAAGCGGTGTTGTGTAGTCCAAGCTCTTGTTCTAAATGAAGGACTTGATGAAAATAATTCAATTGGGTAGCTTTCACTAATGTTAGAGCTACGTAGAGCAGTCGACTTGAAATGGGGTTGGATGGATCAAGTATTCAAAAAAAGTAGCTGAAGTTGCTGAGGTACATGAAACATACTATGAAAAGATGAAGATGAAGATGAAGATGAAGATGAAGATGAAGATGAAGATGAAGATGAAGATGAAGATGAAGATGAAGATGAAGATGAATGAGTTAATTGAAAAGATGGGGACGTAGCTTGATTTGTTGTTTTAAAGTTCAAGAAAACGCTGAATGTATCTTTTAACAGCATGTGCTTGCATGTCTTTCCAATCGGTAAATTGTGTCTGTTGAGCTACATGAGCATCGAACAGATCACTAGGGTTTCTGAACGCCATTTGGTTTTGAACTTCAAATCCTCCTAATTTTAAAAATTCTTCAAACGAGTGGAATTTTGTGAAGTTTTTCATGAAATCTGAATTAAACAGTATTCTCAAGAAAACACATGATGTTTGAGAAAAAGATTCAAGGTCTTTCTGGAGTTGCTTCATTTTCCTATAATCAATAATGACGGTCATATCCTGGCCCCCTGTCTGCACTACGCCCTATTATTATTAAATAACAAATATCCCGATAGGGGAAGATACTTATAGTCGTCATTAAGGGTTATCTACGTGCATAATCAAATGATATTATCATAAACAGGATTGGAATCGATCGAGACGAATCTAACGGCACTGCGGAAGGGTGAAAGTTGGAATGGCCATTCAACAGCAAGCAGTGATTCTTGATAACGGTGTGGCAAATACGATTTTTAACACTTGGATTAAACCTGAGTGGCATGTAGTAGAAGATAAAAAAGTTGGCGCTTTGGACGAAACATTAGTTGAGTTATCTAAACAACAGAAATATTATAATTGGCTTGCAAATCAGCTGCGAAAAGTATCAGGGCAACAATTAGATTCATAGCAAAGGATATAAAGATCCTACCTTTTTGAACTAATTACTAAAATAGGTAATTATCTAATAAAAATAGAAAATGTTATGGTATTAAAGAAATTTTTACATAAAAATCCAGTAAATGGTTGGATGAAATATGTAATAAAATGTATGATTCTGGATGAATTCAAATAATCAAAAGGTGGTAAAAATATTGTTTAATCTAAAAAGAATCTTGCTTGGCTTATCTTTTGTTTTAGCAATTCTAATTTGTCCTATTTTAGCTTCAGCTGACTCAGGGGGGACCTGGGAACAAAAAAGCGATGTGCCAAATCCAGGCGGTTTATATAAAACGTCCTCGGCAACAGTGGCTGGGAAGATTTATACGTTTGGTGGGCAATCATACCCTGAAAGTTCTGTGGATTTAAATGCAGTAAATATGTATGATCCGTCTACTAATTCTTGGTCAGTAAAAGCAACAATAACGAAGAGCAACGAGACTACTGCTACGCAATTAAATGATAAGATTTATTTTCAATATGGAGCACTAGGCAATGGTAACTTTAATAAATATGATCCAGCAACGAACTCAGTTGTGCTTAAGGCAACACCTCCTGGATGAAAAGTTAACGGGAGTTTAGTTGCTACTAATGGGAAGATTTATATCTTGGGTGGAATGTCACCTGCTACCGATAGAGTAGCTGAATATGATCCAACTACAAATACTTGGACATCAAAAGCAATTTCCCCAGCCAAAATTTTATATGCTACTGCTCAAGCTGTTAATGGGAAAATTTATTATTTTGGTGGAAGGTTTAATAACGGTGTACTCAATGATAAACTTTATATATTCGATACTCAAACAAATACTTGGACTACAAAAAGTTCAATGTATACCCCTCGTTATGGATTGATTTCTACAGTATTAAACAATAAGATTTATGCGATAGCGGGATATACTGCTAGTGCAGCATATAATTTTCCGGTTGAAGTTTATGACCCTGTAAAAGATATCTGGACATCACTAGCAAACTCTCCTTCAACTGGGCTTGGACAACAAACAGGTGCTAATGTTGTAAATGGAAAAATTTATATATTTGGTGGCATTGGTGGTAGTCATTATTATACTGGGACTTATAGTTTCACACCACCTTTGGATGTTGCAGATTCTCCAACAAACTTAATAGCTATAGGTGGTGATTCTAAAGTAGACTTATCCTGGAATTCCGTAACTGGAGCAACTTATTATAATATTAAAGGTTCCACAAACGCAGGTGGTCCTTATGCTACAATACAGTCCAATGTAACTGAAACTACGTTTACAGATACAACTGTTACCAACGGAACAACTTATTATTATGTTGTTTCAGCTGTCAATAGCGCAGGTGAAAGTGTTAACTCAAATGAAGCCTCGGCTACACCAACTGCTCCAACTAGAATTGTACTGAAAATTACAATGACAAATGGTCTGGAGCAAGAGTTCGATCTCTCGAAATCAGAATTTAATTCATATGTTAATTGGTTTGATTCGAGAGCTGCTGGTATAGGTTCTGCTAAATACAAATTCGATAATCAGCATCTTAAAGGGCCGTTCTCTTCGCGCAAGAATAGTCTTGTTTTCGATAAGATTTTAAAATATGATTTTGATGAATATGCAGTAGATGGAAGTACAGGAACAGCTGAAATTACCCCAGTTACAAAGGGGGTTGCATTGACATTAACACTTGAGACTGGAACGGTAGAGGAGTTCATACTCTCTAATACTGAATACGATGCTTTTTCAACGTGGTATGATGCAAAACCTAGTGGAACTGGTCTAGCTAGATATACTTTTGAAAATCCATTAGCAAAAGGGCCGTTCCTAAATCGATCGAATGTTATTATTTTTGATGAAATTTCTGAAATTGATGTAGATTCATTTGATGCGGCAGAATAAAATAATAATATTAATTGTCAAATTCCCGAGCCCTATTGCTATTCATAGGGCTTTTTCTATTTAAGTGAAATGTACAAATAGACGTGCCACTAATTAAGTAGTAATTCTAAAGTTACTGAAATTACAATATATTCCTGTAAATGTTTAGACAGATTATGCCGTAGATTGTAAAATTCACCGAGTAACTTAATTTTAGTAAAAGGTGGTAATTGAGTTTGAAGAAGTTATTGGGTTTATTTTTACTTATTGCTATGTTTACAATCCCTACAGTTGTTTCAGCAGCTTCCACAACAAATGAGTTAAATTTTTCAATTCCAATGAATACATTTTGTTCAGGATCCAACCAAGTTGATTTATCATTAAATATTACTAATCTAAATCCAGATGCATCAAATCTTACGTTAAACTTATATAAAAAAGGCGGATCACAATTCAATTCCGTTGGAAGTGCTTATGATGGGATTGATTCTACTATTACCCCTGGTTCAGCTTTTAATTTAAATGCTAACGATACTGCAGAGTACCATTTTTCGTTCGGTGGACAGTCAGGATTATGCACAGACCGTCCATTTTCCGGGAAGCTAATAGCGAATAATGGCGCGGATATTAGTATTGTTGCTAGTGGTTTTGTTCGCAGTTCCAGTGGGGTTGCACCGATAATCATTAATGCAGGAAAACAGTGGGATGTTGAGTTACCATTAGTTGTTGTAAGTACAGACCCAGCAAATAGCTCAATAAGTGTACCGGTAAACAAAATAATAAATATAATATTTAATAAAAATATCCAGCTTGGAGACATTACAAAACAAATCCAAATTGTTCAAGGATCAGATGTTGTCGCATCAACGTTTGCTATTAATAGTAATGTTCTCACAATTCAACCTACGCAGAATTTATTAAATAGTCAGACATATACAGTAATCATTCCCGCAGGAACAATAGTAAGTGGTAATACTTCATTAAAAAGCGACTATACCTTTAGTTTTACGACAACAGCACCACCCAGTTATAGTACAGACTTGACAGATGGTTTACCAACTAGTGCTTTTTCAGCCTCAAGCTCATACAGTGCGAGTTTTACACCAGATAAAGCCTTTAATAATCTTTGGAATTCTAACGGAACAAATAACTGGTCTAGCCAAAACAGTGAAGTATTAAATTCATGGATTAAAGTTGAATTTAGTTCTGCTAAATCAATTGCTAAATTAATTTATCAAGCAGACGCATATGCGGGTTATAGTGTTGGAATGAAGAATTTTAGGGTTGAAGCAAGTAATGATAATACTACCTGGACTACACAATATGAAGGAACCGCTTTACAGAACGGTACTCACCAGGCATTTACGTGGACGCCAACGGGGAGCTACAAATATTGGAGAGTACTAATTGTTGATGCTTATAATCCTCAGTTTGTACAAATATCAGAGTTAGAAATGATGGAACAACAGTAATATTGATTGTTTAGCCTAAGGGGATAGATCCCCTTAGGCTTTTATTATTTAATTAGAAAAATTATACGATAGAGTAGCATAACTATTAGGAGTGTCATTTCAAACTTACTCTAATTACATTATTTTCCTGGAATTGTTTAGACAAAGCTTGTCATATTTTGTATATTCATAAACGTTGTTTAATATTATTACATAAAAGGGAGAGATTGTTTTGAGGAAGATTGTTTCAAGTCTAATGGCTTTTATGATTATTTCAGTACTAATTCCAATTTCATCAGTATTTGCAGCGAATGACTTTTCAGGTGGACTTTTAGATGGTAAAACATTGCTTACAGGTGCAAGTTATGATTATTTTGAACGAAGTACTTTGCGATTAACAGATAATAATGAGTCTACGGGTGAATGGTTCTATCCAGTAGGTGGAACGCTCAGTTTTGCGAGCTATACATTGTCTGGTCCGGCTACGATTACTGGAATTAAGATAAATTCTACTGCGAATTTTAGCGTTAGTTTTTTTAATAGTAGCAATGTAGAGATTTACAAAAGTACTATTTCTCAATCAGATGGAACATTAGTCCCAGTTAATGTCACTGGCGTGAGTAAAGTAGGTTTCACAAATATCTCTCAAACAGGACAAACTGTAAATGAATTTAATGTATACGGTGCAATAGATGCGATACCTAGTACTCCATTGAACTTGGCTGCAACTGCAGGTAATTCTCAAGTTTTCCTAAGCTGGGATTCCGTTCAAGGAGCCACTTCATATAAAGTTAAACGTTCCTTAACTCAAAATGGTTCGTATTCTCTAATTTCATCGGCAAATAGTGGCACTTCATATACAGACAATTCAGTTACTAATGGTGTGAAATATTTCTACGTTGTATCAGCATTTAACAGCCTGGGTGAGAGTTTCAATTCAAACGAAGCATCAGCAACTCCTACTGCTCCGGTTACACCCCCATCTTTTAACCGTGCACTACTTGTAATCACATTAGTTAACGGTCTTGAAAATGAATATGATCTATCCATGACAGAAGTCAATAAATTCATCAACTGGTACAACGGACGTGCAGAAGGTACGGGATCCGAAGTATACGCTTTTAACAAAACATTCAATTTAGCGAACTTCTTGAGTCGCAAAGACTATATAGCTTTTAGTAAAATTGAAACATTTGAAGTTAGCGAATATTCGGTTGTAACGCCGTAAGGCATGTAGCATCAAATTAGTCATTTCAACCTACATATATGAATGGTTTAATATTTATCTTAATCCAGAAGCACTGGTGAACGAGCTCAAGGAAAAAGAATCCTTTGGGCTCTCTTATTTTATTGATTGACAGAGCCATTGAGCTCCATCCACGGACAACAATCCACCTTGTGTGCGGTTCTCATAGCCCTTATGGCAGTTCGGGTTAACGGAACCGTCGATTCTAAATTAAACGGTCTGTCGGAAAAGATAGAGAGCAAGTTTTCATCAGTTGAAGATAAACTAACCCCCTGTCTGCACTACGGTAACGGACCTTGAGAATAACTTCTATCCCATTTTGGTTACTATCATCCCACAATAGAAAAGAACATATGTACAAAAACCATTATTTTATACATATGTCGTGGCGGTTCAGAAGGCTAATATCGCGGCGCTGTACGAACTAAGGACTGAGCAATTGCGGCCAGTTGAGGAACGTCAGTGCGAGGCTCTGGAGCGTCTCGGCGAACGAAAGGATACGGAGAAGGAGCGCGAGACGTTCGAACTTGAAGTGAAAAAGTGGTAGTCTAGGAATTACACTCCTCCTAAGACTACCGCTTTTTTTATTTTTTCAAAGTTTCGATTTCCGATATCAGGTTTTTCATTTTCTCAAGTTCCGTGATGTAATCTACCTCAAAGTATCACATTCGCTAGCGCTTTAAGGGTATGTAGCTGATTCATCCAAGATGGAGTTGATCTTTCATGCAGTGATTGGACGGTTTTTGTTAGGTCAATGCAGATATAGTTGTTAATTACCCTTTTGTGCAGCTAATAACAAGTTTTCGAATTCCGAGTAGAACTCCACGATGTTTTGATTAAATTCAGAAATTTCATGTTCGGTGAGATTATTTTTTGTTGAAATACACTTAATGCTCACTAAATACCCTTTGAAGGAAACCAGGAGTTCTTTTTCACGAGGACGCATTATGTCCTGATATTCCTTTAAAATATTAAAATTGTCATTATCAGACATTGAATTAACGGCGACAAAACCCGCATCTTCTGAGGAAGGAAAATACATAAAGCTAACTTGAAATAAAACCGGAAACTTGTTTCCTTTGAAATACAATTCAAGCTTCGTTGGTTGTTGAATATCGTCGGAAACAGTATCTGATTTCCTAGTATCGATTGTATTAGGTGGGAAAGAAGTGGTTAATACAGTTTTTTCTTTTGGTGATATCATAAGAAAGTTGTTCGAGGAATACGAATCTTTAAATTTATGAAATTGATCGCTAAATTGAACATAGAGGACATTAGCGTTTTTTTCTGGATTTGTTGGATTAGTTGCACTTGAGTTGCATCCGACCAAACATATAAATAAAAGAAGTAGTGATAGGAATTTTATTTTATACATTATTTTGCTTTATCACCTTTCAAATAAATAGCTTAGAGAGTTGTTCTCTCTAAGCTACTCTAAATAATTTTAATAGACTCGGGCTGTGCTATGAACATCCAAAATTGTCGGGTGAACTTTTACGCTAACTGGCTTGCTATAGTATAGATATCCACCGATTGTGTCGTCATACATTTTGTAATTCAAAGTTCCGCCGGAAGTTCTGCCTGCATAATAGAAAACTATTTCTCCACGTTGGTACGCAGGAACATTAAGAGGGCCACCACTAACACCTACAGCTTCGTTAGTAGAACGGGTTTCTTTTACACCACCAGAAACTTGGGTTCCAATCTTTCCTAAAATACCTGCTTTGATCTCTCCACTAAACGCAACCTCCCCATACCATTCAGAGCCTTTGGAAGTAGATTGTTGAATTGAAGCACTCATTTGGAATGCTTGATTGTTTAGTGAATTATCATGAGTATATCTTACAATCTCTTGAAATTGTTCGATACGTGTTGGTGCTGCAGTTGGATTGTAAGAGTCGAAATAAGGTCCATATTGGGCAAACGGTGTGAAGCGACTTTGCGGAACACCGTTAATAAGAGATGGTGTAGCCGGAGTAACACTTTCAACAAGACCTGGTTGGTTTGGTGTAGCTTCAGCTGCGAATACTTCTTGCCCTAGTGGAAGGATTATTGCTACCGCTAACAATGATGTTGCAATTTTCTTAGTGTTCAATACGTTTTTCATTATAAAATTACCTCCAAATTTAACTTAATTTGTAATTAAATACATATACTAAACTATTAAATCGTTATAACTTGTCAATTGATGTCGAGCAATTTGTCGAATCTACTAAAAAAACATAAATATTGCCGTGGGTCATCCATAAAAACGATCCCAGATACTCTAAATAATTTTAATAGACTTCGGGCTGTGATATGGAACATCCAAAATTTCGAATGAACTTTTACGAGAATCAATTCGAAATAGTAATCGATTCATGGTTAACAATATAAAAACCCCTTTGGATACATAAGGGGTTTTTAGTGTATTCATACATATGTACAAAAACTTCTATTTTATACATATGTCCAAGGTTCGAATCATCAAATTCGTTCAAATTCCGCCTTGAGCTCTGATTAGCCTTCCGTGGAACATTACTTAAAACCCTTGTTTCTTTAAAATTACAATCTCTCATTTACTCTATTTCTCTTCGTTTTCCTGTCATAATCCAATATTAGTATTAGTGAATAAAATTTTACTTTTATACAAAACGTACTTTGAAATTAAGAAGTTACATGTAGAGAAAAAAGAGAAACAGAAAAAGCGCCCCGGGAAGAAGCGCTAAGTAACCTAAGGGGAGGGAAACCTCCCCGACCTAACTAATGAGTATTATATCACAACCACCGTGAAATTATGAGTAGATCAAAAAAAATTACAAGTACTGATATTTCATTTGCGGCTTTAGTTATTCTTTACCTAGCCGACATCGATTGGAATGATTTAAGCATCATACGTATAGCCGCGTTAGTCGTAATTGCATTTTGGCTGATTCTACTTAGCACTAAACTATTAAGGAGATAACAACATGTTGAATTTTTCATCTACTGAAGATTTACTGTCTTTCTTACGGACCAATGTTGTTTTTACTGGGGAAGCTGCGGAGATTCTTGGAATCTCCACAGCTCGCAAATTAATTGCAGATGGAAAGTTAGATGTCATTAAGTCAGAAGGATGATCTGGCCATCTGTTGTTCCGACCATATTTGGAAATTAAAAAAATCGAGCTTGAAGAGTCACGAAAAAAATATAGACCTTTCGATTCCTAAAAAAAAACCGTTTCTGCGCTAACAGTAACGGTTTTGGGGAAGAGAAGACATTACTGGTAAACTCTTCCCACCAATTTTATTACATTAACATGGAGTGCTCTCGATTTCTTAAATTGACTCCGCTTTACTATAAATCGATACTATAAGTACGCGCTTATTCACCTAATGTGATTCATCTGATTCATCTTCCTTTAAGTGCGTAGTAAACTGGAAATGATATTGCAGTTGCAATGCTCAAGCATACAATTGAACTGGGGAACATTAATTTCTTCATTATACAAGACTCCTTATTTCCTTCAAGTTCCATTAGTCGTAGATTCAACTAAGGTGTACCATTATTGTGGGTGATGAAGATAATGTTTATTCCCCCAATGCTCTATTGGCGCTTGCGGCTTTTTTTGCTTTTCGAAATTTACATGGAGGTGAGGCTGATGCATGAAATTTTTACAACCGATAACAGATAATGAAACCGTTAATGGTATTAAGGAATATTTAAGGAACAGTTGCATTAGAAAGTATTTACTTTTCTGCATAAGGATATACAGCGGCCTTCGTGTATCAGACAAACTAAGCTTGCAAGTTGGAGCAGATCGAGGGAAGTCTCATATTTCTATTCGTGAATCGAGTACCAAGAAAGCTAGGAAATTTATAATCCATTATTCATAAGATGAGGAACTAAAGAAATACATTGTCAATATGTGAGATGTTATTACCTATTTTTCCCAATGTAGCAAAAAAACAAAGAACTGCAACTTTTTTATTACACATATCGTCCGAAATTAGTAATGTTTGATATGACGAAGGAGGATTAGTATTGATGAAAAAATTTGTTGTATTTGCACTTCTCGGATCGCTAAGTCTGTTAATGCTGAATCCCATTGGAGAGGCAAACGCTGATGCGGCGGATGTAAAAGTGACGATTCCAGGATTTAAGGTGAAACTTAATGGAAACCTAGTTGATAACACATATCGCAAGTACCCCTTGTTGGTATATAAGGACATCACGTACTTCCCTATGACATGGTACGATGCTCGACTACTGGGGCTGGAAGCCAGTTGGTCCGAGCAGGGAGGGCTTTCGATTTCCCAAGGGCAAGTGGCTTCGGCCTATGTGTCTTACAAGTCTGATTATCTCAATACGGTCTCCTCTCGCGCGGGGGTGCCTGCATCGGCCATTACCGTGAATGGTCAGACCATCGAAAATGCTAAGGAGGAGTATCCGCTACTCAGCTTTCGTGACGTGACGTACTTCCCTCTTACATGGAGGTTCGCGCATGACCAATTTAACTGGGATTACTCATGGGATAGCGTGAATGGTTTGTCAATTCAGTCACATAATCCACAACTGGCTGAGACGGGGCTCCCCGATTACGTTTCGCAGAACAATGTGGCATTGTATAAGGGTTATTATTATTTCGTGGAGACGCAGGGTGCAACGAATCACGTGTACCGCTCCCCGGTCAAGAACCCTACGAAAAAGGAAACCGTATACGAGTACAATTTAGAGAATGGCTTCGAGATGCAGAAAGGGGTTTCCTTCGAGTTGCGGGATGAAGTCCTCTGGTTGAGCTATCATATGGGCGGAGTTACGATGGGCCATGATGTCTACGTCAAGATTTCAGCTGACGGGAAGGCGACGGTGGCTCAGCAGGGTTATCTGGATTTCCGTGAAACGGCGTATGGCACCATCATTGTTAATGAGGGAAATCCTCCTTTCGCAGGAAACCTGTCTCTAACGCCATCTGGTAAGGATCGGTCATCGGCTAAGCTCTTAGGCAGTTCGGACATTATGTACGGCAGGCATTTGACAGTGAATACGGACAGTATCGGTGTCGGAGACGATGATGGATCCTTGACTGTGGTAGGGGACAGTGCCTATGTTATGGGATCGGCAATCCCTAAGAATAATAGTAACTTGAACAATATCTACAAGATCAATCTTCAGACCGGGGCCTCTCTCAAGTTGGTGAACGCCTCTGTTAGCCGGTTCCGTGTCCTCGACAACAAACTATATTACGTAAAGGATGCTGATAACGCTCTATATCGCTCCGATCTGGACGGAACCGGGGAGATGAAGCTTACCGAGCGATCAGTGGACTGGTTTAGTGTGGCCGGCGGGAAAGTGTTCTATACCTCGCCTGCGCCCTCATTTGACGGGAAGGTCGTCCAAGCGCATCTCTATCAGGCGAATCCAGACGGTGAGGACAGGATAGTACTACATGATTCGGTGAAGGCAGTGCAGGTGAAGAATGACCGATTGATCTGCGTAATGGGCGACGACGCACCCTATGGAATGGAACTGCTGGACTTCTCTGGCCGCCTATTGCTGAAGGTGGCGAACCCAATCGCACGAATGCAAACGTCCGACGACGGCATTCTCGTTGCTACTTCCAGTGACTCCAGCTTACGGACGATATCGTTGACCGATAAATAATTGGAATACGGAAAAGAGGAGAGATACACTCCCTTAATGCGAAACGGGCCTTAGAATGGTAGGTAATGCCACTCGGAGGTGAACCTTCATCCGACGCTTCTTACCGAAGAGATTACCTCAGAACGTCCGGACTATTATGAACACTCTACGCAGAAGTGTACTGCTCGGTCGATCCTAAATTACTTATCGGAGTAAGAATAGCTAAAAAAATAATCTACAAACCTTCAAGAGGTTTGTAGATTATTTTCTTTATTCAAAATTTCTTCCGCTGTCTTAGGAGCAAGCCGACCTTTAGTTATATTGACTAATGTATGAAAGTCTTTAAAATAGATTAAAAAGTGCCAACAATGTATAATACTTATTCGTTAGTGATGTGTGCATGCGTGATGCGTGCGAAAGAAATGTAGAAAAGAGGATTTTCATGTTAATCATTCGTAACTTAATTGTAAGCATAACTATACTAGGATTGCTATTTGCATCAATCATCCTTTTCGCTAAAAACGATGTTCCGAAAAAAAATTATTATAAAGATAAAGTCATAGTGCTTTTATACCATGATGTTCGTAAACAAGTTCCGTCAGGCGGCTCGGTTTCAACCACGATCAGTTCCGAGCAACTACGAGAACACTTAATGATGTTTAAGGACAAAGGCTTTCATATCATTCAAATGGAAGAATTCGTCCAATATATGCTTAAAGGAAAAAGAATTCCAGCTAATGCTGTCGTTTTGACGTTCGATGATGGCTATGAATCCTTTTACGAGGAAGTCCTGCCTATTTTACAAGAATTTAAGGTAACAGCCTCAAACTTTGTTGTGGGAATATCGTCTGATTTGTTCGATCCTGAAGCGAAGCCTCATATGAATTGGGATCAAATGCGCCAGTTACAAGCAAAAGGAATGGGCCTCTATAATCATACATACAATTTGCATCACACGGTTCCATCTGATCCTTCCGGCTTCCTAAAACCAGCTCTAACGACCCGAAAGTACATGGAACAAAATGGTGTGCTTGAAACGGACACTCAGTATAGAAAAAGAATCTTTAGCGATATTACCTTAATGCAGAAACGATTGCAGCAAGAACTTGGTGTTCGGCCCTCATTACTAGCGTTTCCATATGGAGCTTATGATGATACAGTTTTACAAGAAGCTCATAGAGCTGGGATTGAATTATTTTTTTCAATAGAAGAAGGAATGAATGTTAAAGGCAATCGTATCGTTAAGAGAATTAATGCAGGAGAACCTTATATGACTACAGATGCTTTGTGGTTTCATCTTCAATCTTTTTTTGATAAATAATTTGAAAATATCATTCTTGTAATAATGTCGAATACTCACACAAATGATACTTATAGTCTACCATAATTGCTGCAAAAAAAAAAGTCATATGAAAAAGTTGTTTGACAGTTAGAGCTTGTCCGTGGGGACCGGGGAAGTAACAGACACTCATAACCAATTACGGCTATTGATGTGATTGGAACTGAGGTTCATAATCGAAGACAAGAACTCAGACGTTTCAATGCAATTCAAGCTTTAGAGTAAGATATCAGCCCTCTTCCCAAATGGGATCGAGGGCTTTTTCTTGAAGTTTAAGCAATCTGCCGTTTTAATAATTGATCAACTGGTGCACTTTTTCACGCCAAACTTTGTACGCGGATTCACGTTGCGCCTTTTCACGCAAGAGCTCCGCTAATACCTCAGCATTACGCCGAACGCTAGCGGTTAACCTCGGGTCCTCAGTAATTACCATCTAAGTCGGTTGTGCTTTCCCGCTTTTATCGAACAACACTTTGATCATGTCAGCAATCCTCGTTACATACTTCATACGATATGCCTCCTATATTGGAATCCCGTTAGGGCCTTATATGATTCTCAAAGAGCATCTATATAAAGGTCAGCCTTACACGGCTAACTCGTAGCGGAGATCCGCGACACTCCCGTAGGAGTGTTTCGTCCACTTCCGTGGTGGACTCGTCAGGCAGCTTCATTTTAACAAGAGTTTGGAAATATAAGAGCGTCTACCCGCATTATTTTTAGCCCCAAACCAAGCCCCAATTAGCCCCAAATAGGCGCATAAATATGCATTATCTTGCATTGATGATTTAATAAGAAAAAGCCCGAAACCGCCTATGCATAAGGGGTTTTGGGCTTTTTGTCGTAGAGACTTGCGTCTCAGCTCTCTTAACGGCTGTAGAACTCGACGATTTGTTTTTCGTCAATTTCTTGTGGAAGTTCGGATCGTTCTGGTAAACGGATGTATTTACCTTCTACGCTTGCGTCGTTAAACTCAAGGTAAGTTGGAAGGTAGTTACGGTTAGCAAGAGCTTCTTTCACAGTGGAAAGGCCTTTGCTTCTTTCACGAAGTGAAATCACATCACCAGTGGAAACGATGTAAGAAGCGATGTCAACTTTTTTGCCGTTCACAGTTACGTGACCATGAGCAACGAGTTGACGAGCACCTGCACGGGAGTTGGAAAGACCAAGACGGTAAACCAAGTTGTCTAGGCGGCTTTCAAGCAATACCATGAAGTTTTCACCGGCAATACCTTTAAGCTTGGAAGCTTTGTCGAACAAGTTGCGGAATTGTTTTTCGTTCAAACCGTACATGTGACGAAGTTTTTGCTTCTCGTTCAATTGTACACCATAACCGCTCATTTTTTTGCGTTGTCCTGGGCCATGTTGACCTGGAGGGAATGGGCGTTTCAAGTCTTTACCATTACCGCTCAAGGAAATACCAACACGACGGCTTAATTTAAATTTAGGTCCTGTATAACGTGACATATAGGGAAAACTCCTTCTCATGACAATTAGTTTGTAAATAGCATCTAGATGTCAGGGTGAAGACAAGTGCCCGATTTTGCTAACGAATCATAATGTGATTCCCTGTCAAGAGTAGTTCAGCCGCTGTCTTGTCAGGAGCAAAAGCAGTGAGGGTGATCACAAATGGCATTCACCGAAATCATGGTGTTACTCGACTTCTAATTTTATTAAAAACAGGAGCAAGTGTCAAGTCTCTCATCACCAGAATGAGAGGAAAATATCGTGCAATAGATGTGAAAAAATAGTATGATAGGAGAAAGTACTTTTTAAATTGGTACTTCAGGACTATTGTTAGAGAGTGAAGGAGAGCCTATGAGTGAACTTCGCAGTATACAAAAGCATAGTCGCGCAGAACACTTTGATGTGTTTCTTCGGCAAGGCTTTATACTTTCTGGCAACTTTTCTTACGAGGGTTTGCAGGCAAACCCAAACTTACACCAGGTTTTTGAAAACTGGAATCAGCAATTCGGTCCGAACATGCTGCCTTCGCAAACTGCGCTGTTGTGCGCAAACGAGCATCTGTGTGTGATCGACTCTTGTTCGAACGACACGCCTTCGATAGGCAATTACCTGCAACCAGGTATCTCTTGGAAAGTTGCAGATCAAGGGGATAATCCGCTTGCTCGCTGTGAAAGTGCGGGTCTGTTGCAATTGATGAATGGCGATGACTTGCACGTACGAGAACTGAAATCGCATTTGATTGCTGTTACGCCAGTTTTGGATAATCATGGTAAAGTTCAATTTTATTTAGGCCTTTTTACCCAATCGCGTATAAATATGGAAAATCTAGCACAGTTGCTATATAGTCTTGCACTTTCCTTTCAAAGTTCTATCCAAAATGTGGAGGAACGTAGAAAGTACGAACGTTTGAATAACCTTCATCATTTGAAGGAAATGGAATCCAAGAAGCACGTAATTCTTTTCGAAGCATCCAAGAAACTGCTTGCGAAGATTGATGTACATTCTGTTTTGACAGAAGTTATTGATTGTATGGGCCGTGTATACCCTAACACGCGTGTAGATTTACTTCTTTCACAAGATAATGACTCAACGAATTTGTCCGTTAAGCCGTTGAACTTCCAACGGACAGAGTCCGATATTCGAACGCGAGCTTTTATGGAAGGTCAAGTCATCTTTGAGCCAACCATCAGAGGGAGCGCTTCAAGCTCAGGCAACATCGCGGCACCATTATCAGGAAAACAAGGCGTGTATGGTGTCATGTACATGGAGTTTACGGATGAACAAATTGATGCGTCCGATTTGCAATTCATTTCGCTGTTGGCAGATTCTGCGGGTACAGCTTTTGAAAATGCGAAGCTGTATGAGCAATCGAATCTGATGATTAACGAATTGCGACTCATTAATGAAATTACCAAACAGCTTAATCAAAGTTTACGTCTAAATGAAATTTTCAATTCAGCATCTAGTGAAATTTTAAGTATTTTTGGTGCTGATTATAGTTGTATCCTTCAAAACTCCAAAGATAATGATCAATTAATTGTTCAAGCTACGAACTTACCTGCCATGTTTCATGAGACATTTACGCTTGACCAAGGTTTCTCAGGTCTGATTTACTCGTCTAAGGAACCCATCATTATTTCCGATTATTGGAGTAATGATAAAGTGAATTCTAGTTTGATGCAGCGAACGAATTCTCGTTCACTCATTGGTTCACCCATCCTTGTAAACGGTAATGTAGAGGGTGTCATCCTCATCGTGCATCGTTTGCCCAACTTTTTCTCTTATGACAACTATAAACTTTTGCAAGTGCTCTCGAGCCATATAGGATTAGCGATGACGAACGCCTCCTTGCATGCTGAAGTGAAGCGCATGGTGATTACGGATAATTTAACTGGCCTCTATGCTCGGCATTACATGGATGAACAAGCGAATTTGATGCAGAAGAAAGACTTCTGCGGGTCTCTTATTGT
The DNA here is from genome assembly GCF_013204845.1 of Paenibacillus qinlingensis. Taxonomy (GTDB): domain Bacteria; phylum Bacillota; class Bacilli; order Paenibacillales; family NBRC-103111; genus Paenibacillus_E; species Paenibacillus_E qinlingensis. Next base: position 271,786 of record NZ_JABMKY010000001.1, on the reverse strand, counting down.
CGTTGATATTGATAATTTCAAGAAAGTGAATGACACTTACGGCCACCAAATTGGTGATAAGATTCTTATTCATGTCAGCCAAATCATCAAGTCTAGTATTAGAGAGATGGATATCGCGGCTAGATGGGGCGGAGAAGAGCTTGCTGTCTATTTGCCTCAAGTGTCTAAGGATCAGGCCATTCGTATTGCAGAGCGCATTCGGAGGCGTGTAATGGAAGAGACGCAGCCTCAAGTTACGGTGTCCTGCGGCGTATCGGACTGGAATTGGGAAGAGGATAAGATAAGTGTGGAATCACTCTTTTACCGAGCAGATATGGCTCTTTATCAGGCCAAACATAATGGCCGTAATCAAATTCAGATCGGTTGACGCAAATTGGTGCTTGTCTTCGGACAGGCACTTTTTTCTTTTTACATCAGGTAGGTGAAGTGGCGAATACATGTGTATGTATCCAGAATGAACGTATTTCTCGATTCAGTGCATGAAGAGAGGATGACGATCACTTGTTTGCTCTTCCTGAACCTGTTGTAACATGTTACAATGATTTTGGTCTAAGGGAGGATGGTCGAATTTTGTCGGCATTTAAAAGTAAACGTACAGGACTGCTTATTTGTATTTGTATTGTGCTCGTTGGCTTGCTATATTTCTTCTTCTTTAATCCTGTAGGCATTAAACTTGCACATAGTAATCTGCGTCAATTGTCCGGACATTTAAGGGACATCGGCTGGCCTGGTAAAATAATTGGAATGAGTTTGATTTTCTTCCAAACCTTCTTTCCGTTCATTCCGTTTGTTCTCGTAGCGGGTACTAATGTTGCGATATTTGGAATAAAAATGGGATTTCTAGTGAACTATGTAATGTCGTGCTTAGGGGCAGTTGCTTCCTTTTATTTTGCGCGATATTATGGACATGCTTGGGTAGAAAAGAAATTGGAGCGCTTTCCGATCGTTACGCAATTTAGCAAGCGAATGGAAAGACACGGATTTTTCTATGTATTAATCGGACGCTTGATTCCCATATTGCCATCATCTGCCATTAACTTCTCCGCAGGTCTTACTCGAATGAGATTTCGGCATTTCTTGTGGGGTACATTACTTGGTAAGCTTCCTATTGTGTTCCTAGAGTCGATGATTGCGCATGATCTATTTCATTTTCAGAGGTATAAAGGGAGATTACTCTTATTGCTTGGGATACTGGTCTTGTTAGTCTTCCTAGGAAATAGTGTGAAGAAGGCTCTAGCTCCTAAGACGAAATAAAGGGCTTACATGGAGAATGCAGGAAATTTTGTAGTTGCTTTCCCTTCCTATTCCAAGTTATCATAGAGGAAGCAAGACGACCAACTCATTACGCGACTATAATGGAGGAATGAAATATGCCAAGTGCTAATAATGCAGCAATTGTTGAGATTTCCCAAACAGCTAATAAATTCAGATCATCTATCGTTCTTCAATACGACAATAAGTATATCGATGTAAAAAGTATCCTTGGCTTGTTTACGACTTTACTTAGCTCCAGCAACTATGATTTACACGTTCATGGGCCGGATGCTGATGAAGCGAAAACAGCTATGGCTGAAGTATTTGCGAAGCATAATCTAGGCGTAAACGTCGTTCAAGATTAGTTTTGAAAAAAGAGAAGGTATTCTCAGAATCTCTGAGGGTACCTTCTCTTGTATATTACGGCAATTTCGCTTAATATAGATCATATAAGGACGGATGACTTTGCGTATAGGGGGAAGTTGGGAATGTCTTCATCTGATTTATTGCTGGATATGAATCAAAAGGCGCTTAATCTTCTTCAAGAAGATGCAGATAAAATCGAAAAGCTGATCGAAGTTCAGATGGAAAACTTGACGACACGTCAATGTCCACTTTACGAAGAGGTATTAGATACGCAAATGTACGGACTATCGAGAGAAATTGATTTTGCCATTCGAGCGGGGCTGATCTCCGAATTACCTGGCAAACAAATTCTCAATAAGCTTGAACGTAATCTTGCGCAGCTGTATGAAGCGTTGAACAATAAAAAGTAACCCCGAGGGGTTACTTTTTTTGTTTGCATATAGGCATTTAGACTAAGAAGAATACGACACCAAGAATGATATAGACGAACAGGAGAAGAAGTCCTTCATACCAGTTCGTAGATCCATCCTGTGTGATGGATTTGGTAATGAATACGGCGACGCCGATGGCTGCAATCTCATAGGTGGTAAAGACAATGTTCATTGGTGTACCACTGAAGAAGAAGCTAAGCAGGATTAGGACTGGCGCGACGAATAGGGCGATTTGCAAGGAGCTTCCGACCGCAATTTCCACGGCTGCTCCCATTTTATTTTTCATGGCCATCATGACCGCGGCACTATGTTCAGCTGCATTTCCGATAATAGCAATGAGGAATGCGCCGACAAATAGGTCGGACAGACCGAATTTATCTTTAACTTCCTCAATGGTTCCTACTAACCATTCACTCGTAAAGGCAACCATTGCCGTCGCAACGATAAGGAATATGATCGAGGTTCCTTTGGACCATGCAGCCTCACCGTGTTCAATGGCTTCATCTGACAGCACACTTTTGTGAGTTACCATGGAGAAGAACAGCCAGAGCAGATAAGCTATGATTAGGATAATAGCTACAATCATACTCATGGAGGTTGTTTCGTCAGTGGTCAAACCGCGGGAAAATAATGCAGGGATGAAGAGCGCGACAACACCCAGTATCATTAGTGAAGAGTTATGTGAAGCCAATTTAACGTTAAAGGTTTGTTCTTTGAACTTTAAACCGCCTGCGAATATGCTGAGCCCTAGAACAAGCAACAAGTTCCCGATGATGGCACCAGTTAAACTGGCTTTGACGACTTCGAATAACCCATCTTTGACTAAGAAGAAAGCTATAATGAGCTCAGCCGCATTTCCGAAGGTTGCATTGAGGAACCCTCCCATGCGGTCTCCCGCATAATGTGCCACGCTTTCTGTTGCTTTTCCTAAGAATCCAGCCACAAAAACGATGGCGATACATGCGATTACAAATTGCAGTGTTGTATTCATGTGCGTATAATGCGCGATGCCGGCTGCTATGAACGAGACTAACAAGCCTATGTAGAACATTTTTCCTTTCAATGGGAACCCTCCGACTCTAATGTATTGGAAATTTTTCACTTCTCTTAATATACCTACTTTGTGTTGCATTGTAAATTAAAATGGATACATGCAGGCAGTTCTTGCTTTACGCTTTTGTTCTTATTACAATAGATTTATACCAAGTTTAGGGAGTGATCCGTATGTCCGAAGACAATCAAACCGGCTTAATTCGAATTTCTGATGACGTAGTATCGACAATTGCAGGGCTTGCCGCCTTGGAAACAGCAGGCATCGCGGGCATGTCAGGTGGTATCTCAGAAGGCTTAGCTAAGCGTTTAAGTGGTAAAAATGTGCAGCGTGGCGTTTCTGTAGAGGTAGGACAAGTTGAAGCAGCGATTGATTTACGAGTGATCGTTAAATATGGCTCCCGAATTCAGGATGTTTGTAGAGATCTCCAAGAGAACGTTCGGGAAGCCGTTGAAAATATGACTGGGTTAAATGTGGTAGAAGTTAATGTGAAGGTAGAAGGTGTCGCATTTACCGAAGAAGAAATAGAGGATCAACTTCGAGTAAAATAAGCCCCATAAAAAAAGACCCTATCGACGTTATATTATGTCGATAAGGGTCTTTTTTTATGGGTTTTTTGCGTTTTTTGTGAAGCTGGTAATTCTTTGTAAGATTGTTCACGAGAAATTCCGAGAATAACCCCCATAGAGATAAGAGAGACCATCATGGAGGAACCGCCTGCTGAGATGAAGGGAAGTGTTACACCAGTAAGTGGAATGGTATTGGTGACGCCGCCGATATTAATAAAGGCTTGTATAGCGAACATGACCATGATTCCTACACCGGATAACATGCCGAACATGTCTGGACAACGTACCGCAATGAGAATTCCTCGCCAAATGAAGATTAAGTAGATGAGCAGGAAGAGTGAGCTGCCAATAAATCCGAGCTCCTCGCCTATAATAGCAAAGATGAAATCGTTATGTGCTTCTGGTAAATAATGAAGCTTCTGTATACCTTGTCCGAATCCGGCCCCAGTTAGTCCGCCATGCCCGAATGCGTACAAGGATTGCACAACTTGTAAGCCTGAGCCTTGCGGATCAGCGAATGGATCCATAAAGGAAGTTATCCGATTGAGCCTAAAGTTAGAGTCAGTATTGCCTAACAACAAGTATAAGAGAATTGCAATACCAAGAATAATCGTAAGTATAGTTCCAAGATAAAAAATATGCTTGAGGTTAGACCCGCCGACCATGATGACAATAGCTGAGCATGCTAAGAGAATCATACAGGAACCGAAATCGGGCTGTAAGAGGATCAAGCTACATACGAAACCTACGATCAAGATGGCAGGGAGTAATCCCTTACGAAAACTTCTGAATTTCTCTTCTTTATTACTAATCAGCGAAGCTAAGTACAGAACGACAATTAATTTGGCAAATTCCGTCGGTTGTATCCCGTATCTGCCAAGTGAGTACCAGCTGCTCGCCCCATTCGCTTTACTCGTAAATACAACGAAGATTAAGCCGAGTACAACGAAGAAGAAAGCGGGGATAACGAGCTTTTTTAACTTCGTGTAATGGATATTCATGCAAAATAACATGCCTATCGTGCCGATCCCGACAGCAACTATTTGCTTTCTCGTAAAGAACCATGGATCGTCCCAACGATACGCACTTGTCATTGAGCTTGCGCTGAACACCATAACTAAACCGAAACAGACTAACACAAAGGTTAATAAAAGCAGCAGAAAATCCGGCGTTCCTCTTCGAGGGGGATTCATGCTGATTCCTCGCCTAGTCTGCTAATAATTGTTGCAGTTGGTCTAATTTTTGTTTGGAGATCTTAAGTACGTTCTCTGGGATTGGAGAATTGTAGTCCAAGCCATGTGGGAACGTTTCTTTGCCTATGTAAGCTTCCTCTAGAAATAATACCGCATAAGGGGATTCTAGCTTACCTGTTTCTACTCGTACATTTACACGTAAGAAGTAAACAGCTTTGCTTGCTTTATCTTCCATTTTAAAATCATAAGTAGCTCGGGTATATTCCCATTGCCAGCGCACGAAACCAAGTTTAGTTGTTACTTCGTCCAAGTGAGCCAAATCGCTTTTCAGGCCTTTTAAGCCAGTTGCTTCAATAATCAATTTTAACGCCTCCATATTGTACGTATGCATTCTTTTCTCATGATAGTATGTTTCTAAAGGTTCTGCAAGTCGATTGCCATCTGTAAATTCTAATATTTGATGGCACTTTAGAGATGAAACCGTGATTGATATTTGATAGAATAGGTTTCAAGAGATCATTTTAGATATATAGTTAGGTGATCACGCCTTAGGAGGTGGATGAACTTATGAATCATTTTCATGAAAGTCTCCAAGCCATTTACGAAGAAATGGTGGGTTGGAGACGTTATTTGCATCAGCATCCTGAGCTTTCCTACCATGAATACCAGACAGCAGAATTTGTAGCGAAGCATCTGCAAAGCTGGGATATTGAAGTGCGTACTGGCGTAGGGGGGAATGGTGTTGTTGGTTTGCTTCGCGGAGGCGGCGAGGGACCGACGGTTGCTCTGCGTGCAGACATGGATGCTCTACCCATTCAGGATGAGAAGAAATGTGACTATACATCAACTAAGAGCGGGATTATGCATGCCTGCGGCCATGATGCACACACATCGACTTTGCTTGGGATTGCCAAGGTTGCAAGCATGCATCGCACGGAGATCAAAGGGAATCTGGTTTTTCTATTCCAGCATGCTGAAGAAATTTCACCAGGTGGAGCTGACTCGATGATCAAAGACGGCGCCCTTGATGGTGTAGATGCTGTATTCGGCGTTCATTTATGGACACCGTTCCCTGTTGGTCATGTTTACACGCGATCAGGGGCTTTTATGGCCGCGCCAGATGAATTCACCATTCGCATCCAAGGGAAAGGCGGACATGGCGGATTGCCTCATCAAACGATTGACAGCGTGTACGTCGCCTCACAATTAGTCGTTAATTTACAATCGATTGTGAGCCGTCAAGTTGACCCTGTTGAGCCTTGTGTGGTCAGCGTAGGCTCGTTCCACGGCGGGACTAGCTTCAATGTCATTGCTGAAACGAGTGTACTTAACGGAACTGTACGTACCTTCAACCCAGAACTAAGACAAGAAGTGAGAACGCGCATGGAGAGGATTGTACAAGCTACTTGTGACATGTCGCAAGCAACCTACGATTTGGAATATAAGCTAGGCTATCCGACCGTTATCAATGATGCTAACGAAGCTGCTCGTTTCTTTCAAGTAGGCGCGGCTTTGTTTGGTGAGGAAGCTGTACATGAATCCCCTCTTATTATGGCCGGAGAAGACTTTTCCTATTATTTGCAAGAGAAACCAGGCTGTTTTATGTTCGTAGGTGCTGGTAATGTGGATGCGGGTATCGTATATCCTCATCATCACCCCAAGTTCGATATAGATGAAAGATCTATGCTGAACGCAGCGAATTTACTCCTGTCTATGGCCTTGGATTATATGGCATGAATGCCCTCCGTACTTTGGTGAATGCTAATGTAGCAATTATTTGTTGCCTAACATGACACCAAGGAGGATGATGAGATTGTCAGATAAATTAGTGAAGGACATCATGAGTAAAGACTGTGTGACGGTTACTTTATTGGATAATGTGTTCGAGATTGCGTTGAAAATGAAACAGCACGACATTGGATTTGTTGGGGTTCTCGATGGGGATACCTTCATAGGCGGCGTTACGGATCGAGATCTTGTTATTCGTGGTTATGCGGAAAAACATTCAGGATCAACGGCTGTAGAAACCGTCATGACGAAGGGAATGATCACCGTGGCTCCTAATACGACTGTTGATGAAGCCGCAAAGATTATGGCGCAGCACCAAATTAGGCGGTTACCCGTCATTGATAATGGGAAACTTGTCGGTATTGTAGCCATTGGCGATTTGGCTATTCGAGGGAATTATGAAGATGAGGCTGGAGAAGCCTTAAGTCAAATTTCTAAAGAACAAACGCTTGTTGGTAGTCATTAAATAAGTTCGTTCAAATTGAAAAGCAGCTTTTCCTGATTTTGAGGGAAGGTTGCTTTTTTTATGTCTTTCTCTTTACGAGGTGCTCCCTAGTGAGCGATAATAATAACGAAATTAATGAAGGGGGTCCGTATAGAAAAGATGAACACGTTTGAAGAAAACGCTTCCGTGGGATTTATCATTCTAGATTCAAACTGGCATTTTATATACGTAAACGTCTATGGCGCAAGTATTTTAAAGCGAGCACCTGAAGAACTTATTGGTAAAATGGCGTGGGCGGAATTTCCCTCTGCTATTCGGCACGCTTCCTACAGTAATTTTCATCAAGCTCGGAAGAGTGGTAAAGAAACTTCATTCAAAGAGTATGTAAAGCCATCCAATCAATGGATTTACGTTAATGCCTACCCAGTTGGTGAGAACTTACATATTATTCTTCGTAAAACAGAGTTGCTTGACAATCATTTTGCCATGGAAAACGATCTCTATCAAAAGTATACAAACGATTTTCAAGATCTCATTACCTTAACATCAGAGGAGAGCATTCTACTTTATGTTTCTCCCTCAATAAAAAACCTTCTAGGATATGAACTAGAGGATATGTACGGTACAAGTGTATTGGCTTTCTGTCACCCGGAAGATATTGATGGGCTGAGGAACATTTTTATCAACGAAAAAGAGTCTGCTGCCAGTGAACAAGGAAAAGGAAGAGTAAGCTGTCGTTTCCTTCATAAAAAGGGTTGGTATGTATGGTTAGAAAACAATTTCAAGTGGCTATCGGACGAACGAGGTGAACGCACTCAGAATTTAGGGATTTGGCGTGATATATCAGAACGTAAGATTGTTGAAGATCGGTTCGTACAGGCACAACGTTTAGGTCAATTCGGCAGCTTTGAACGAGATTTGGATGAAGATTCCGTGGCATGGTCGGCCGAAATGTTCCGAATACATGGGCTGGAACCTGCTTTAAGAATTGATTTATGTAAAGCGATTGAGCCCATTATCGTAGATGACCGTGAGAAAGTAGCACTCGCGATTAAGCAAGCAATACTGGTTGGGATGTCAGATATAGAATACAAAATTACACGACAGGATGGCGATATTCGCCATTTGCGTTCTCAAATTGAGCGAGTGGTTCTAGACGGGGGACGAATGGCCGTGCGTGGATTGGTTCATGATATTACCATTCACAAGCGAATTGAGCATGAGTTGATCCAAAGTAAAGCTAAATTGGAAATTGCGCAAGAAATAGCAGGTTTGGGTCATTATGAGTGGGATGTACTTAATAATGTTGTGTACGTATCCGACGAGTTGGCTGCATTATTCGGTTGTAAAAATGCTGTGAAACAGATGCCTATGGAGGGCCTTCTTGAAAGTATTCATCCCGATGATGTGATTAAATCGAAAGCGGCTATCAAAAATGCTCTTCAAGAAGGATCACTGGATCTCGTTTATCGAGTTGTGATAAGAGAGGAAATACGAATCTTGCATACCCTAGCAAGAACGACGTATGACGAGTGGGGACGAGCACTGTGTTTATTCGGAACCGTTCAGGACATTACGGTTCAGAAACAGACGGAGGAGCTGCTTCGTAAAACGGAGAAACTACATGTTGCTGGCCAATTGGCGGCTGGTATCGCACATGAGATTCGCAATCCGTTGACAGCGCTGAAGGGCTTTGTGAAGCTAATGTGCCACGCGAACGAAGAGAGTAAGCTGCGATACTATCACATTATGCAAGAAGAGTTTAATCGGATTGAGCTGATTCTAGGCGAGCTTCTGATTCTCGCGAAGCCGCAAGCCATTGCCTACATGCCTCATGATCCCGTAACGATACTTGATGAAGTGATTCAATTGTTGAATACGGAAGCAATCATGAATAATGTTGAAATCATACTCATTGTCAATACGATTCTTCCGTCGGTCAATTGTGAGCGTAATCAAATCAAGCAAGTTTTTGTCAACGTGATCAAAAATGCAATTGAAGCGATGCCAACTGGCGGTATACTGACCATTACAGCAAACAATCATGCTAATGGCGTCCAACTGCAGTTTGTGGATCAAGGCCAAGGTATTTCAGAGGAAAGACTGCCGCGAATAGGTGAACCATTTTATACAACAAAGGAAAAAGGGACAGGGCTTGGTATGATGGTGAGTTTTACAATCATTGAGGAACACCATGGTGTGATCCGATATCAAAGCAAGCTTGGCATTGGAACAACGGTTAACATTCAATTGCCTGCATCTGGACAGTAAACAAGGTCGCAATCGTGTGTAACTGTCAAAGTTCGCAATAAGGTAGTCAATCTGCGACAAGATGCTCTCCCTTAAATATGCTAAAGTGAAAACGTGCTCAATAATTGTGAATCTGACAAGAAAAAGGTGACGTACAGTGGAGAAAGTAAGGATTGGTATCGTTGGTCTAGGTAACATGGGAACTGGACATGCCAAATATTTAGTGAAAAATGAAGTCAAAGGCGGCGTTCTTACCGCTATTTGTGAACCGCGAGCAGATCGTTTAGAGTGGGCGAAGGAAAATCTTGGTGAAGGTGTCACGTTATTTGACAATCTTGATGATTTTCTGGCTTCTGGCTTGATTGATGGGGTTTTGATCGCAACGCCTCACTATGATCACCCTGAAACAGCTGTACGCGCTTTCCAAGCTGGCCTGCATGTTATTTGCGAAAAGCCGGCTGGCGTGTATACCAAACAAGTGCGTCAAATGAATGAAGCAGCAGAAGCTTCAGGTAAAGTATTCAGCATGATGTACAATCAACGTACAAATCCTCTTTATAAAAAATTGAAGGATCTGGTTTCTTCTGGTGAACTAGGTGAGATTCGCAGAACGAACTGGATTATTACCAATTGGTATAGATCTCAAAGCTATTACGATTCAGGCGGCTGGCGTGCAACTTGGGCTGGAGAAGGCGGCGGTGTACTTATTAACCAAGATCCGCATCAACTGGACCTATGGCAGTGGACGATTGACATGATGCCGAAACGTGTTCGTGCGTTCTGTTACTTCGGGAAACACCGCAATATCGAAGTTGAAGATGATGTTACTGCATTCGTCGAGTATGAAAATGGGGCAACAGGATTGTTCGTAACGACAACAGGAGAAGCACCGGGGACGAATCGGTTCGAGTTGTCTGGCGACCGTGGTAAAATTGTCGTTGAAGATGGCAAATTGACGTTCTGGCGTTTGCGCGTTTCCGAGAGAGAATTCAATGAAACGTACAAAGGTGGCTTTGGTCAACCGGAATGTTGGAAATGTGAAATCCCAGTTGAAGGCACAGAAACAGGCCACATGGGGATCACGCAGAACTTTGTTGATGCGATTCTTCATGGAACACCATTGATTGCTCCAGGAGCAGAAGGCATTAAAGGCTTAATGATTTCGAATGCGATCATGCTCTCAACATTCACTGACAACTGGGTTGATTTGCCGATCGATGAAGACCTTTTTGAACAGCATCTGCAAGAGAAAATCAAAAATTCCAAATCAAGTAAAGAAGCAGGAGCCTTTAAAACACTTGATGTCTAAGATCATGGGGGAAATTCGATATGCAAAAAAATGATGGCATGAATTATGCGCCAAAAGGGAAACCGAACCTTGTTGTTCAAAAAGGGGAGTTCACCTTTGCGGTCATTGCGTTGGATCATGGTCATATTTATGGCATGAGTAACGGACTTCTAGAAGCTGGGGCTGAACTCAAATGGGTGTACGATCAAGACCCGGCGAAAGTAGCGGCATTCGTCGCGAAGTTTCCTCAGGCTCAGGTTGCTGCTTCTGAAGAGGAGATTCTTCATGATCCAGAAGTGAAGCTTGTCGCTTCTGCAGCTGTGCCTTCAGAGCGTGGTCCTCTAGGGATTCGTGTGATGGAGCATGGCAAGGATTATTTTACAGATAAAACTCCATTTACTTCCCTGGACCAGCTTGCTGCTGCGAAGGCCGTTGTTGAAGCTACTGGACGTAAGTATGCTGTTTATTATAGTGAGCGACTTCACGTGGAAAGTGCAGTTTTCGCGGGTCAACTGATTGAAGAAGGCGCGATTGGTCGCGTACTTCAAGTTATTGGCTTAGGACCTCACCGTTTGAATGCCTCAAGCCGTCCGGAGTGGTTTTTCGAAAAGGATAAATATGGCGGTATTCTATGTGATATCGGCAGCCATCAAATCGAACAGTTCTTGTTCTATTCGGGCTGTAAAGATGCAACAGTCGTTAGCAGTAAAGTAGCGAATTATCATGCGAAGGATTATCCGGAGCTTGAGGATTTCGGCGATGCTACACTGATTGGGGACAATGGGGCAACGAATTATTTCCGTGTAGATTGGCTGACACCTAATGGCTTAGGGACATGGGGAGACGGGCGCACATTGATTCTTGGAACTGAGGGGTATATCGAGCTGCGTAAATATATTGATATTGCTCGCGATCCGCAAGGGGATCAGTTGTATCTAGTTAACCAACAAGGAGAAAAGCACTACAGTCTGCATGGACAAGTAGGCTTTCCTTTCTTCGGACAGTTGATTCTGGATTGCATCCATCGTACGGAAAATGCGATGACACAAGCGCATACGTTCAAAGCGGCTGAATTGTGCTTGATTGCTCAAGAGAAAGCCGTTCGTGTGGAGTAGTCTCACACATCAACTGGATGAAGTTTGTCAAGGGTACAGATAATTGTCGTTTGGCATGATAGCATAATTGCACATTCAATTTAAAATTCGGGTAGTTCAGCGGTAATATCGCTAACTGCCCGTTTTGTGTTTCCGTAGTAACGGTTGTTTTTGGCAGCAAGCAAAGTCCAAGCCCGTGCATAGCGCATTTTTTGATTGTTTCATAGTTATTAATTTCATAGGTGAGTGTATATTCCACATTATGTTTACGCAGCATGGTCTCAAATAATTTCCGACAACGTCCTCCTGAGACGGACATCAGAATTTCAGCGCCATTGAGGTCTTCCGGTGTAATAGCCAATTTCTGGGCTAAGGGGTGATCGGGTGCTGCCACAATGACAAATTCCTCTTCTTGTATCGTCCTATAGATTAAATCAGGATCGCTGAGTTCTTTGTCCACGATGAACCCTAAATCGCATTCACCTGCCTTTAGCGCACGGGACGTATCATTTTCCAATAATTCGTGGATGGTGATCGTAATGTTTGGAAAGCACTTCTTGAAAGCACCGAGGAACGGCGGCAGCATATAGGAGAATAATGTTGTTTCGTGCGTGCCAATCATGAAGCTTCCCGTCGTTTGACCAGCCACATTGATTTTGGATTCCTCATATAACTTCAAAATCTTCGCTGCATATCGCAGTAAAATGTCCCCCGCAGGCGTCGGTCTCATCTTTTTATCGATGCGTTCAAAAATTTCAACCCCGTATTCGATCTCTAGCTTTTGAATTTGGGAGGTCACACTAGACTGAGCGTAGCCCAATTTTTCAGAAGCCTTCGTAAAGTTTTGCCATTTCGCTACTTCGAGCAGTGTTTTGTATAAGGTAAGATCCATCTGAATGCACTCCTCAACCATCACTATTTTCGATCGAAACGATCATTTTTTATAGATAACTCTGGTACTTCTTCCCATGTTAAAATCAATTCCAACCAAAGGATGGGGGGAATTACCATGTGGAACTTATACGATATAGAGAAAAAATTCGAGGATCATGTGAAAGAGGTTGAAGCACGCGCGAGGAGAGCACATTGGTACACGAAAGAGGTGAAAGTTGGTGTGCGCCCTGGCGTAATTGCAAGATGGGTGTCACTATTTGCCATCGTTATTGTCGGGATAATCGCTGTATATGAACTCTTTTGAGATACGTTAGCATGGAGACCATGTTTAAATCAAGTACTTTCCTTTCATACTAAAGGAAAAAGGAGGGAATATGCGATTGACTATGGATCCTTCAAAGCCTCTGATCGTTCAGAGCGATTTATCAATCCTCCTCGAAACGAATCATCCTGAATTTGACAAGCTCCAAGGAAAGCTGGCTCGCTTTGCAGATTTAGTGAAAAGTCCTGAACATCTTCACACCTATCGAGTTACTCCGTTGTCTTTATGGAATGCAGCTGCGGCAGGTATGGCCTTGGAAGAGATGACATCTTGCTTGCAGCAGCATGCCAAATTCGGTGTACCTTCTGCTGTGCTTAGCACGATTCGCAAATATACGAAGCGCTATGGGATTCTACGTATGCTGCATGTAGGAAAGGAACTCTTCTTAGTCAGCGAGGATACGGTCGTTTTCAAAGAAATTTGTGCCTATGAATCCTTGCAAAAATATCTCAAGGATGCCCGTGGTGAACGGGCTATTGCCATATCACCGAGCTATCGCGGGATTTTGAAGCAAGAGTTAATGAAGCTCGGCTATCCAGTAGAGGACCTCGCTGCCTACCGCAGCGGCGAATTTCTGGAGATCCCTTGGCGAGAGGAAGATGGGATGGATGAGCCGTTCCAACTGCGTGATTACCAAAAGCAAGCTGTAGACGCTTTTCAGCAAGTTGGCCATGGTGGAAGCGGGGTTCTGGTACTTCCTTGCGGAGCTGGTAAGACGGTAGTAGGGATAGCTGCAATGGCGAAGGCAAGTTGTGCAACACTGATCCTTACCTCGAATGTAACCTCTGTGAAGCAATGGAAGCGGGAAATATTAAGTAAGACCGGCCTAACTAGCGATCAGGTGGGTGAGTACAATGGCACTACGAAGGAGATTAGGCCGATTACCATTGCGACCTATCAAATTCTAACGCACCGTGGGAGCAAGGAGGCCGAATTCTCGCACTTGCGGTTATTTAGTGAGAGGGAGTGGGGCCTCATCATTTATGATGAGGTTCACCTTCTGCCTGCCCCCGTTTTTCGTGCGACTGCTGAGATACAGGCCACGCGTAGGCTCGGTTTAACGGCAACACTAATTAGAGAAGATGGCTTAGAGGGTGATGTTTTCTCTTTGGTCGGCCCTAAGAAGTATGACATGGCGTGGAAGCAACTCGAAACAATGGGATGGCTCGCCAAGGTGACCTGCCAAGAAGTCCGCGTACCTTTGTCGATTACGGACCGCGATTATTACCATGCTTCAGAAGCTAAGCATCAATTCCGGATTGCTGGGGAGAATACAGCGAAACTCGAGGTCATTGATCATTTACTGAAGCTTCACCCAGATGAACCAACGTTGATTATCGGTCAGTATATTGATCAACTGGAAGAAATCGCAGCTCATACAGGTGCTCCCATGATATGCGGCAGTATTCCTCATGAACGTCGAGAAGAGCTGTATGAGCTCTTCAAAAAGGGGCAACTTCCACTGCTCATCGTATCCAAAGTGGCGAATTTCGCTGTTGATCTGCCAGATGCGGCGATCGCAATTCAAGTATCAGGAAGTTATGGCTCAAGGCAAGAAGAAGCCCAACGACTGGGTCGTATTCTTCGGCCGAAGCGAAATGGCGAGAACACGGCTGTCTTCTATTCACTCGTTAGCGCAGACACGAAAGAACAGGATTTTGCAATGAAGAGACAGCTCTTTCTTGTAGAACAAGGCTATCAATATGAGATTACAAGCTGGGATCCAGCGATAAGATGAGGAGGTAGGCATGAAAAATGAAGTACGAGCATGTGGAAAGGAAAATGCCGGGTTCATTAAAGGAATCTATTTTAAGACAACCGTGGTGCTCTGCACTTCGCACATTAGGTGATTCTTTAGAAGAGATTCTCACACCTCCTACCCACTTAGCTGAACTCTACCGTGAGCTCACGTCCGATGAGAAGAGCACGCTGCGCCTGGTGATGTCGACGTTCGGCTGTCTGCCTTTTACTAGCGAGAGGTTGGCAAAGGAAGCGGTGCTGCAAATGGCTGGCGCTCAAGTCAGTTTGGGGCTATGGGGGCTTCGTCGTTATGGTATCATTGTTGCTTTTCGCAAATCTTGGGGAGAACAGTTGTATACATTGCCTGAGGACGCATTCGCTGGGTGGCAGAGCCTACTATTTCCTATCTTATGGCCCCCCGAGCAAAGTGATTTAGAGGAGTTAAGGGATCTTAGCGACTGTATAGCAGACATGGAGGAAGACAGCGTTCCTTCGAATCCACGGGGACTCGCGCAGCAATTGTTTCATTGCATGGTGAGTTGCTCGCGGCAGTCTGAACTTTCCCTTACGAATAAAGGAACTTTACATAAAAAGCAGTTGCAGAAAATTACGGAACATGTAAGATTACCTGCAAGAATCCTCACGCAATCAGGACTTACTTACGCATTTACGGACGTTTATGATGAGCCTGCCGCGTTGATGCTTGAATTGGGTATGAGAATGGGCTTTCTCTATAAAAATGAAACGGGCAACCGATTCCTGTTCCATCATCGACGTTTCGAGAGATGGCTGCAAAGCTCCTATGAATATCAACAAGCCCAATTGTATCGCATTTGGCGACAGGCCTTGATTCCTGCGCCAGTTTGGCTCGAGCATGGGATTGCATGCATGGAAAGGGCGACTGTCTTGCAGTGGTACAGTGTTTCAGAACTGTTGCAAGCCATTCTCACGTACTGTTCGATTACACATAAACCTGTGGACGATGAGGCTCTGCGTCAGGAGTTGATGATAGCCTGGATTAAGCCATTATCGACATTTCGTTTTGTCGAATTAGCAGAAGATCAAGAGGGGCAACGTTGGTTCAGATGGTTAATCACGCCTCGGCTAAGTATAGGTGAGGGTCCAGATTCTCTCCTTGAACAATCTCACCGAAACGATCCTTCGCTGTATGTTCAGCCTGATTTCGAAGTGCTGTTACCACCCAATGCTTCTCTGCGCTTAGAGTGGGGAGTTGCGGCATTTGCTGACCTGCAGAACGCTGATCTCGTACGTACCTATCGTTTGACCAAAGAAAGCTTTGGGCGCGCGTTAGATCATGGTTTGAGGAGCTCTGACGTGATTCAAGTTCTGCGGGATCATGCTTATTATGAAGTTCCAGAAGGAGTAGTCATTACCTTACAGCAGTGGGAAGAGCAGAAGGATAAGCTCTACCTAACGGATGTGACTTTGCTTCGCTGTCAATCGAATGAGGTTGCGGAAGCTCTGCTCCGGAATGAGAAGTGCAGCAACCTGCTCGGAGAGCGCTTGGGAGAAACCAATTTTATTGTGTCACGGGAGCATGTGAAACATTTGACGAAATGCTTGGAAGCGATGGGCTTCCATCCCAATCCAAATCAAATTCCAAATCTATTGAGCGATGAAGAAGGCGAGATTCCCTCATGGGATGAGCCTGTATTGGGTCTTTGTTACTCTAAAGATACGATTCAATTGTATGAAATTGATCCGTATTTGCCACAGCGGGAGGAGTTGTATCCAGATATGCAACAAATTCCTGTGAGTTGGATTAAAGAGTTGCGCGATTACCATGCCTCTACACGTAAGGATATGATTCGTAAAGCTATAGAATGGAAAAGTGTGCTGCAGTTGAGAAAAGAAGGACGAGACTGCTTCATTATCCCTCGTATGCTGCGAGAAGATCGAACAGGTTGGATTCTGGAGGGCTGGGAAGAATATGAGGAGATTGCTTGGACTGGTGAGGATTGGAAAGAGATGAAGCTCATATTACCAGGAATCAACGATGGGTCTGTGAGAGAAAAGGAAGAAACTCTTGGCGAACTGTGATATGATAGAAGTGTTATAGACTTTTTCGCGAGGAAGGATGAGGTTGTCGTAATGTTACAAACAATGGAAACCGAAACACTGGATATGTCGGCTATCCTTATGCAGGCCTACGATATGGGTGATATGATTAATTCTTCTGCGGAAGTTGCAGATTATTTATATTGGAAAACCGAAGTTGAGAACAGCAGAGAAGTCAAAGATTTGCAAGCTGTTTTTGCTAGGAAAAAAGATGCTTTTGAGGAGTGCGAACGTTTCGGGCACTACCACCCTAGCTATCACGATGCCTTAGCAGCTGTGAATGACGTGCAAGAGAAACTCCTGGCTGTTGAGGCAGTTCGCAAGTATAAAGAAGCTGAGGATCGTTTGGACGACTTGCTGTTCACCGTTTCAACGACGATTGCTCACGCGGTATCAGATTCCATTAAAGTGCCAAGCAACAATCCCTTGCCAACCGGCAAAGGCTGCAGCTCCGGTGGAAGCTGCAGTGGGAATTGCGGTTAATGTAAGGACTACTTCGTGATCAAAAGCGGTGGTATTACAGGCAGAAATCGGGGCGGATGCGTCCGACCTCGGTTCCTTGCCAGTTGTGAACAGCAGGTGTATGGAACTCCTTGAGCTCACTGACCTCGGTTTCCGACAGATAGCCTAGCTGCTTTAATGCTTCAATGACTGCGGGATACAAGGCACGAATGTTTCCATCTTCTACCTTTAAGACGAAGCCGATGGCTTGGTCGGGTATGGAGAGGGCGAAGATTCCTTCAGCGCCCATTTTGCCTATGACTCGTCCTTTTGTTACCTCGATTAATCGCGTATCGAAGCGATCGCTTCCTGCGAGGAATTGAGGATATTTTCGCACAGCATCGACAATTCTTTGGCAAGCGTTTGCACGCTCTGCAGATAGCCCTTGGGGGCTGCCCAATCGGGCAAAAGCGAGCGCGAGATGGTTGATTGGCATTCCAAACACAGGGACGCCGCAGCCGTCAATTCCGAGCTCCATCTGTTCCTTAGGCACATCTGACATGGCGCTCACAGCATCTAACATCAATACCTGAACCGGATGTTCCGGGCTCATGTAGGTATCTGGCGAAGCGCCAAGATGTCTGCTGAGGGATAGCATACCCGAATGTTTGCCCGAGCAATTGTTGTGCAAAGTTGACGGGGACTCTCCCCGTTCGCGCATCGCCTGTGCAGTTGGCGCATGGTACGGCTCATGCGCACCGCATTGCAGATGCTTGGCATGATACCCCAGCTTGCCCAAAATGCCGCGGGCTGTGCTCACATGTTCAGCTTCCCCATTGTGGGAAGCGCAGCATAAGGCAATTTCGGCCTCTGACAGGCCGAAATGATCAGCCGCGCCGGATTCAATGACCGGCAAGGCTTGAATCAGCTTCGCCGTCGAACGGGCGAAGGTGAGCAGGTGCGGATCGCCTGCACCGTGCAGGAGCGTTCCTTGGTTATCGACAACAGCAAGGTGAATGCGATGTATGCTTTCTGTTATATGTCCGCGAGTCACGCGGACAATAGTGTTTGATGGCTTCATGTTGTGAGATCACTCCATACTAGGATTATTGAAAAGAGGTTGCAATCATGATGATTGAGCGAAGCGGATTAATCATTTGGGTTAACGATATCAAAGCCGCAAGAAATTTGGAGCGGTTCGGTTCCCTTCATTACATATCCAAGAAAATGAATTATGCAGTTCTTTATATACATGCGAGCAAATTAGAAGAGACCACACGCAGTCTACTTAAGTTACCCTACGTCAAGAAGGTAGAGAAATCATATCGTAATGAAATTAAAACGGAATATAGTAGTGACGTTCCTGACAAAACTAGATTTTACACGCTTTGAGGCTGCAGTGCAAAATGAAAGCTTCGTGAGAAGCTTTTTTCTTTTTTTTATCAATGATATCGACCTGGGTCGGTGTTGTTTTGAATGACTTTGTTAGAAGTTTTCTCAATTTTCCGAAAATTAGGCATAGTTTGTTGTCTTCATAAATACTTATTAATAATTTTATATATTCTTCCATGGGAAAAAAAGTTATAATACAGTAAAATATAACTTACAGAACTTCAGGGAGTAGGTATTCGGTCCCATTTAAATAGGAAAGGGGATGTGATCATGAAAGATAAGGTTATGGGGAGATGGAGTACTTACGAACCATTCTTCGTACAGCTAGGTGATAAGAAAGTAGCGGATATCGTGATCACGAATCATGCTAAGCTAAGATGGAGCGATCGTATTTCTAGCGATAACAATTCACTTGAGGAAATCTGCGCATTTCTTTGGGAGAAGCTTAAAAATGATAGCATGGTCCCTTATTATCGGAACGAAGAAGACGTCTATCTGATTGATGATGATTTGGTGGTCGTAGCCGAATTCTCCCATTTGGAGCACGAGACGGATCTTGTAGGCAATCCTCTGCACAAAATGATCATTGTTACCTTTCTTGGTAAAATGTCAGAGACCATGGAGCTGCGCGATTTGAAATCGTACTATTCCTGGTTGAGACACTCTCGTCGTATGACCTTAATCAAGAATAGTCGCAAGCGGCGCTAATCATGTTATTAAGCAGAGTATGTCTGGAGCTAGGGCAGACGTACTCTTTTTTTGTCGTCTTGATGGACTGTACGGGTTCGATTTCATATAATGGAGCAAAGAGAGGCGGTAGATCATGGCACTTAATTTTCATCAATTACACATTTTCTATACCGTAGCGGAAAAAGGCAGTTTCTCACATGCAGCCGGTGCGTTACATATGACACAGCCGGCCGTGACAATGCAAGTACAGTCACTTGAGGATTACTTTGGCGTGAAGCTCTTTCATCGCAGCACCAAGAAGATCGAACTGTCCGAAGCAGGACGAGCTTTACTGCCATTTGCCAAAAATAGCATTGAACTTATTCGGGACACCGATGTCGCGATGTCGAAATTTACAATGATGATCGAGGGTCGACTTCAGCTGGGCGCCAGCTTAACGATGGGAGAGTATATTTTACCTCGTCTTCTAGGCCCATTCAGCAAGGATTACCCGAACATTTCTGTTTCAATGAAAGTAATGAATACAGCACAAATCTTGGACGAGGTGCTTAGTCATCAGCTCAATTTCGGTCTTGTTGAGGCGCCTATTCATCATCCGGACGTGCATACCGAACCGATCCTTAGCGACGAACTGCGACTCATCGTTCCATCGGACCATCCATTAGCAGATGCCCCCGTTGTTACATTGGAAGAGCTGTTGAAGTATCCGTTTGTTTTGCGTGAACAGGGCTCAGGCACTAGGAGAGTTATGGAGGAAGAATTCGCTCGCTGCAACATGGATTGTTCTTCGATGAAGATTGTGATGGAGCTAGGAAGCACAGGAGCCATCAAATCGGCCGTTGAAGCGGGATTAGGGATATCCATCTTATCGCAATCGTCCGTGAAGCATGAGGTAACGCTAGGCCTTTTTAAAGTGAAGAAAATCGAGAATATCGTGTTTGAGCGCAGCTTTTATGCGATTTATTTAAACTCGACCTTGCTGCCGATTTCGGCCGTAAGCTTCATGACGTTCTTGAGACAAGAAGATTTAAGTCGTTTTCTATAAGAAGGACGGGGGATCGAATGGAAGCAGACCTACATTCACATACAACAGCCTCAGACGGGACACAGTCTCCCAGAGCGAATGTCGCAATGGCTTTAGAAGCCGGATTAGGTGCAATTGCGATTACCGATCATGATACCATCTCGGGGGTAGCGGAGGCGCTTGCTGCTGGCTTGGAATTGGGCATTGTCGTTGTTCCCGGAGTAGAAATCTCAACGGTTGCGAACGGTCAGGACATTCATATTCTGGGTTATTACATGAACATTGAGGATGAACAATTTCTACAACGATTATCGTCCTTACGCGATACAAGGGATACCCGTAATGAGATGATTATTGCACGACTGCAGGAGCTAAGCATCGACATTACGATGGAGGAAGTTCTTAAAGAAGTTGCCAATGTGAAGCGCAAAGGTGATACGGTTGGGCGGCCACATATTGCTGCTGTGCTTATGAATAAAGGTTATGTAAGCACAATCACAGAAGCCTTCGATCGCTATTTGGCTACTGGAGCGGCTGCTTACGCCAATCCACCTCGTATTGAGCCGGCTACGGCGATTTCATGGATTCATGAGGCTGGCGGCAAAGCGGTGCTTGCACACCCCGGTATTTATCACGATGATGCTTTAGTAGAGGTCATTACTTCACAAGGATTAGATGGCATTGAAGTGTACCATGCTGATCATTCGCCAGAAGATGAGGAAAGATATAGACTTCTTGCAGAGCGTAAGGGACTGCTGATCACAGCAGGCTCTGATTTCCATGGCGTACGTGGTGATACTGCTTTCCACGGAGC
Organism: Paenibacillus qinlingensis; assembly: GCF_013204845.1. GTDB lineage: Bacteria > Bacillota > Bacilli > Paenibacillales > NBRC-103111 > Paenibacillus_E > Paenibacillus_E qinlingensis. The sequence continues at coordinate 250,661 of NZ_JABMKY010000001.1, read as the reverse complement.
TATCGGCTCGAAACGCATCGGCATGGATGTCGTGGAACATTTAAAGTCAAGCGTAGGCTTCCGAAGCGAGTTTTGAGGTTGCAATTTTACACTTCGCTTGCAAGGGTTACTCGAAACTTTTAGGAGGATCATTCATGAAAAAAATTCGGAAAGCTATTATTCCCGCGGCGGGATTAGGCACTCGGTTCCTGCCCGCAACGAAGGCGCAGCCTAAGGAAATGCTGCCTATCGTTGACAAACCAGCGATTCAGTACATTGTAGAAGAAGCGATTGAGTCCGGCATTGAGGATATTATCATCGTTACAGGGCGAAACAAACGTGCGATCGAGGATCATTTTGATAAATCCGTAGAGCTTGAGATGATGCTTGAAGAAAAAGGGAGCACTCAGCTGCTGGAGATTGTGAAATCGGTGTCTAATCTAGCGGATGTTCATTACATTCGTCAGAAGCAGCCGCTTGGCTTGGGTCACGCTATTCTCTGCGCGCGCAAATTTATTGGAGATGAACCATTCGCCGTTTTGCTTGGGGATGATATTCTTCAATCTTCACCGCCAGGGCTTAAACAGATGATGGATATCTATGAGCAAACGGAAACCTCCGTCATTGCGGTTCAAGAGGTGCCTTGGGCTGATGTTAGTAAATATGGGATCGTTTCTCCAGCGGCGAGCTACGCGAACTATCGATTGATTGAGGATCTGGTAGAGAAGCCCGATCGTGATCAAGCGCCTTCGAATTTAGCGGTAATTGGCCGATATATTATTTTGCCGGAAATTTTCCGCATTTTGGAGCGTCAAGAGCCTGGCCGCGGCGGTGAGATTCAATTAACGGATGCATTGCGCGTGCTGAATAAGGAACAGCAGATGGCGGCTTATCTGATGCAAGCGAAGCGATACGACGTTGGAGACAAGCTTGGATATATTGAAGCAACTATTGAACTTGCCTTACAGCGCCCGGATTTGCAAGAGCAAGTAAAGGCTTATATTCTTTCATTAACTCAGCAATGGGACAAACAGTAGTCTGTACATAAGGAGAAAAACCTATCGAGACGCTCGATAGGTTTTTTGGGCTTTCACCATATTTTGTTGTAGTCCGATATTTCCCAACTAAAAAGGGGTTCCCGCCCAAAAAAGAATAGATAGCCCGATTCTGCCGAATTAATTGGCTATTTTTCTCTAGTAATCGTTGTTTGGGGTGATTTAAGTGTGCAAAATCGGATTAATTGAGTTTGGATGACGCTGATGTCGAGATTAGTTGGCTATTTTCGGACTATTGAGCGAACCCATCATACTTACAATGGCGCAGGTGTTGATTTTGCGTGCTTTTTTGCGTACTCACTTGATAGTCACTTTCAATTGCTTGATTTCTTCTTCCTCTGGTGTCACATAAAGTGTTTTCTGATTTACATAAATGACAAAGCCAGGCTTCGAGCCGTTAGGTTTATGGACGTGCTTGATCGTTGTGTAATCCACAGGAACTTGACTCGAGTTTTTGGCTTGACTGAAGAAAGCAGCTAGCTGAGCGGCTTCAAGCAAGGTGGTGTCGCTGAACTCACCGCGAATGACGACGTGAGAGCCAGGGATATCTTTTGTGTGCAGCCAGGTATCCATCGAAGAAGCAAGACGATTCGTCAGATATTCGTTCTGCGTATTATTTTTACCAACATAGATAGGTACGCCCTCGCTGGATTCGTAGCAGGCTAGAGCGGGCTTATCTTTTTTCTTTTTCTTACGCTGCTTTTTGTTGCGATCGCGCACGTAGCCTTGCTCCATAAGCTCATCGCGAATCTCTTCAATATCCGGTAAGGAGGCAACGCTCAACTGCTGCAGCAGCGTCGTGAGATAGGTAATCTCTTGGTGCGTTTGGGCAATTTGCTCCTCAACGATCACCGTGCTGTTTTTCAATTTACTATATTTCTTAAAATAACGCTGTGCGTTCTCTGCCGGGCCAAGAAGCGGGTCCAGTGTGATGGTGATCATCGCCTGATCTTCATCGTAGTAATTAATGGCTTGGACTTCTTTGTCGCCTTTCTTGATCGTGTGAAGAGAAGCGGTTAACAGTTCTCCAAGAATGCGATATTTATCCGCGTCTTTGGAATCTTCGATCGTGTCTTGGAGTTTTTCCAGTTTTTTAACATTTTTATTGACTTCATTTTGTAAAAATTTCAATAAATCAGATACACGTTGTTTAACCGTATCTCTTTCCGCTTTGTCGCCATAGAATTGCTCCAAACATAAGCTTGGCGAAGCGTATGATTTCGACGTGCCCTTGATATGCGTAAGTGGTGTCATCGCGAAGAATAGTTTGCCTGTAGGTTCTTGCTCTACAATGACAGGTTCATAGCGATCCTCGCGCATCGCGGTCATTACTTCACTGAACGCCTGCCACAGCGATGCGGTATCGACTTCCGTTTTTCCTTGCATACTCCGGTATACGATTTCCTTGGCGATCAGTGGACTGAGTCCGCTGAATGCAGCAACCAGCTGCTGCTCTGGTTTAATTGGCGATGGAGATACGGAAACCTCATCTGACGACGATGTCCGCTCTAGGGCTTGGATGAACGCTGCAGCGTCGACCTCAAGTGGGTTTTGTTTATCTTGTTCAGGCGGTGTTACATAGGTACTCCCTGGCATGACAACCCGATACGAACTGATGGCTGGTGTCACATGATGGATGCCGTCTAGAATTGTTCCTGTAGCGGGATCAAGCAAAATGATGTTGCTGTGGCGTCCCATAATTTCCACAATGATATGCTTGAGGGATATATCTCCTAATTCGTCACGGTGACGAATCTGCAAACGAATGACACGTTCCATGCCGATTTGTTCCACGACCTCAATGACGCCACCTTCACAATATTTGCGAAGCAACATACAGAACATAGGCGCATCCATTGGATTCATAGTAACTTGTTCCGTCGTTTGGACGCGTGGGTATGTAGGGTTGGCGGAAAGGAGCAGCTTCACATTCTGCCTTTGGGTGCGAATTTGAAGAACCACGTCATTTTCGCTCGGTTGGTGAATTTTATTAATGCGGCCTCCTACATACATTTGAAGCTCGTGAACAATTGCATGAAGGACGAGTCCGTCTAAAGCCATGATGCATACAACTCCATTCTTTGAGGCTAGTTGTCATTTGTCATTGCGGTTACCTCTACATTTCGTGTCTGACAACTTTGCTAATCTCTATGATGCCATACTTTTCGCAAAAACTTAAGGGGCTCTGGACAGGAAAGATGATTTCAGGGATATTTTCCTGCTTGTCTGAATACAAATACGTATAAGCTAATGCTTCCGAAGCGAGTTTTTCTTCGAAAAACTTTAAAGTGTGAGACAAGATCAAGTGGATGTAGGAGGGAGAAGGGCGGATGAGTCAGAATAAGTGGTACCAGTTGAACTCGGAGGATGTCTTGCAATTGCAGCAGGTGGATATACAGCAAGGATTGCCCTGGGAAGAGGCTTGGAAACGGCAGGCTGAGGTAGGGCGAAACGAGCTCTCAGAGGGGCAGCGTGTATCACCAATCACACTGCTCTTAAATCAATTTAAAGATTTCATGGTGCTGGTCCTATTGGGGGCGACTCTAATCTCCGGCTTGCTAGGTGAATATTTAGATGCGATTACGATTGTCGTCATTATTGTGATGAACGGGATACTGGGCTTTACACAGGAGTTTCGAGCGGAACGCTCACTACGTGCACTGAAAGAGCTGTCTGCGCCGAATGCCAATGTGTGGAGAGAAGGAGCCATTCATCAAATTCCGGCGCGGGATCTCGTGCCAGGGGATATTGTGTTCCTGGAGAGCGGAGATAGGGTCCCAGCGGATGTTCGGTTTCTGGAGACGAATGGCGTCTATATCGAAGAGTCCGCCTTAACTGGTGAGTCTATTGCCGTTAGTAAATCGATTGCTCCTATTGCTCATGACGAAGTTCCGCTTGGCGATCAGCGCAATCTGGGCTTCATGGGGACGATGGTTTCTCGTGGCACGGCGAAAGCAGTTGTCGTTCGAATCGGAATGGGCACGGAAATGGGCAAAATCGCTGACCTGATTCAAAATACAGAATCCATGGAAACACCGCTGCAGCACCGATTGGAGCAGTTAGGTAAAATCTTAATTATCGTCGCTATCGCGTTGACGATTCTTGTTGTTGTAGCTGGTATCATGCATGGACAACCACCGTATGCGATGTTCTTGGCAGGTGTCAGCTTAGCTGTTGCTGCTATCCCAGAAGGGCTTCCAGCGATTGTAACCATTGCACTAGCGCTCGGCGTCCAGCGAATGATTAAGCGGAAAGCAATCGTCCGAAAGCTGCCTTCGGTGGAGACATTAGGTTGTGCTTCCGTCATTTGTTCAGATAAAACGGGAACGTTGACGCAGAACAAAATGACCGTGACCCATTTGTGGGTCGGCGGTGATGTGCTAGAGGTAACGGGAGACGGTTATGCGCCGGTTGGTCACATTCTTCTGAGCGGTCAACATACGGACGCGCACAAGCATCCAACTCTTTCGAAGCTGCTCCACGTGTCAGCTCTTTGTAATAACGCAACCTTAGTCGAAGAAAAACAAGAAACGAAGCGAAAGAAAGGGAAAGACGGCACTGGGGGACCATCTTCCATTTGGAACATTAAAGGGGATCCAACAGAAGGAGCCTTAGTTGTTCTAAGTGCTAAGAGCGGGATTACGCAAGTTTCGCTGAGTGAAAAATATAAACGGATCGCCGAGTTCCCTTTTGATTCGGAACGCAAACGGATGTCCGTCCTAGTGTCCTCTGAGAATGGACGTATGGCTTGTACCAAAGGCGCGCCGGATGTATTGCTGCAGCATTGCAGCTATATTTTGTGGGACGGCAAAGTCATTCCCTTCACATCTACATTGAAACAAAAGGTCATATCAGCGAATGAAGGCATGGCCAAATCAGCGCTGCGGGTGTTGGGTATTGCCTATAAGGAACTTAAAGCGAGTGATCGCTATGATGATCATGAGGATGTTGAGAATGGCTTAGTCTTCGTAGGGTTAACCGGTATGATCGATCCTCCGCGCAAAGAAGTGCGTGAAGCGATCTCCAAATGCCGCAAGGCGGGCATTAAGACGGTTATGATCACCGGGGATCACCAAACGACAGCAGAAGCTATTGCGAAGCAGCTTGGGATGATTCCAACCAATGGTGTCTCCATGAGCGGTCAGCAAATCGGACAGCTCTCCGATGATGAGCTCGACGCCAAAGTCAATGATACCTACGTCTATGCAAGGGTGTCCCCTGAGCATAAGCTGCGTATTGTGAAATCGTTGCAGCGCAATGGACACGTTGTTGCCATGACGGGTGATGGCGTTAACGATGCACCAGCCATTAAAGCGGCTGATATCGGTATTGCGATGGGGATTACGGGAACCGATGTATCCAAAGAGGCCTCCTCCTTAATTCTTAGCGATGATAATTTCTCGACGATCGTTGCAGCGATTGAAGAGGGGCGCAGCATCTATGAAAATATCCGCAAGTTCATTCGCTATTTGCTCGCTTCTAACGTTGGCGAGATTATGACGATGTTCATCGCCATGATGGCGGGGCTTCCGCTTCCGCTTGTGCCTATTCAAATTCTATGGGTGAATTTAGTGACAGATGGTCTGCCAGCGATGGCACTAGGTGTGGATCAGGCAGAGAAAGACCTCATGCAGCATAAGCCGCGCTCGGCTAAGGAAAGTATTTTTGCAAGACGCTTAGGCTGGAAAATTATTTCCCGTGGTATCCTCATCGGGGTATGCACATTGGGGGCTTTCTGGCTCATCTTACGTGTAAATCCAACCGATGCAGAGACCTTGTTGAAAGCGCAAAGTGTCGCGTTTGCGACCTTGGTTATGGCGCAGCTCATTCATGTGTTTGACTGTCGTAGTTCACGCTCCATTTTTCATCGGAATCCTTTGCAAAATAAGTACTTAGTTCTCGCAGTGCTATCATCGCTCATTCTTATGCTTGGTGTTATGTACATCGAAGCGCTTCAACCGATTTTCAAAACCGTTCCGCTTGGCTGGAAAGATTGGATTCTCGTATTAGTTGCAGCGGGCATTCCGACCTTCTTTATGGGGCTAGGCAGTGTGTTGTCGCCAAAACGCAACAAAGGTTCCAGAGGTTCGAGAGGGTCAAGCGCTTCTGTGTATACGAAATCATCTAAACCGAGCTTCCGATAAGGGATATGGATAGATGGATGGAAGATGGAAAGAGCTGCCGTGAGGCAGCTCTTTCCTGATTAAGGCCCCATCTTCACTTCGACGCTGCCCCACCAGACTCCCGCTCGGCCTACGAGTAGATGTATTTTCTACAGTTAATTTACTGGAATTTCCTTTGGATCTCCGAATACATGGATTTTCTCTAGTTATTATCGGGGTTTTCTTTGGAATTGAATAGAATAGAAGGGATTAACTACATATTTTCCATTTAAACTCAATTTCAGATGATATTCTCTCGAAATAGATGTAGGTTTTCCAGTAATTTTATTCAGCACCTCCAACTGACACTATTCACCTACCGCAACTTAGCTTACCAACTCACTATTCACCTACTACAACTCATCCCACCAACAGATGCTTACTCACTCACCCTATCCCATCTGATCTCCCTAGCAAACTCCCACCAACTGCACCAAATCCAAATGTCACTGTCAGGTTTACAACTATGGCGATTTAGCGACTATGGCGTACTCCGAGGGCGCAGGGCTATGCATACTGACGATTTTACGCTATGATAATGGCTAAACCGCACATAGGGGTGCTTCACATGAATTTTACGAAAATGCACGGACTTGGCAATGATTTTATTGTCGTAGCCGGAGAGAAAGAGCTGCCTGCCGGGGCGGACCAGTTGGCTATTCAGTTATGTAATCGATTTTTTAGCATCGGTGCTGACGGTGTTGTCTTTATTCTTCCTTCTGAGAAAGCTGATTTTCAAATGCGCATTATCAACTCGGATGGATCTGAGGCCGAGCAATGCGGCAACGCGATCCGCTGTGTTTCCAAATATGTTTACGATCATAAGTTGATTGATGCTACTGAAATTACCATTGAGACCATCGGTGCTGGTGTACAGAAGGTGCAAGTACATGTGCAAGATGGCCGAGTTGTGACTGCTCGTGTGGACATGGGCGAGCCTATTCTACAAGGACTTCGGGTACCGACGACAGTTGATGCCGACGAGGTGATTGATTATCCAATCGAGGTAGATGGCACATCGTTTCGTTTCACAGCGGTATCCATGGGGAATCCGCATTGTGTCATTTATGTAGAGGATGCTGTGAATTTTGACCTGGCAACATGGGGCCCTAAACTTGAGGCACATCCTATGTTTCCGCGTAAAATAAATGTCGAATTCGCAACCGTTCGAGATCGCGCTTTTACAGATATGCGTGTTTGGGAACGTGGCGCTGGGCCTACGCTTGCTTGCGGAACGGGCGCGTGTGCTACGCTAGTATCTTCCGTGCTGAATGGTCTATCTGATCGTGAAGCGACCGTTTCACTCAAAGGTGGAAATTTGTTCATCGAGTGGCTGGAAGAGGACAATCACGTCTATATGACGGGGCCTGCGGAAGAAGTGTTTACAGGCAAACTATAGATAGGGGAAATGATGCATGAAATTGGATCTTCGTGCAGCGCTGCAACAGGAAATTTTGACCGGTGACGGCGCTATGGGGACATACTTATATCAGATGGGATTTCCCGTCGGCATTTCATATGAAGAATTGAATTTGCTAAGACCGGAAACGGTCGCTGACGTGCACCGCCGTTATTTCGAGGCAGGTGCTCGTCTTATTGAAACGAATACGTTTTCGGCGAATCGGGAGAAATTGTCGAAATATGGGTTGGAAGGCGACGTTGAAGCCATTAACCGTGCGGGTGTTGAGCTGGCTAGGAATGCTGTTGGCGATGACGCTTATGTCGTTGGAGCCATCGGATCCATTCGCGCAGGTAAGAGGAAGAATGTGCGAACCTCCGAGGTTGAGCAATCCTTACGGGAGCAGATTGGTATTCTGCTTGACTCACCAGTGGACGGGCTGTTACTCGAGACCTTCTATGATTTGGAAGAGCTGCAGCTCGCTTTGCGAATTATCCGCAGCATGAGTGGACTTCCTGTGATTTGCCAGTTTGCCAATGAAGGCACGGGCAGCACGCAGGACGGTGTTCCGCTGCAAGAAGCTTTCCTGCGGCTGCGTGATGAAGGTGCTGATGTGATCGGCTTCAACTGCCGAGTCGGCCCGAACGGGATTCTCCGCTCGATGGAGAAAATCGCGCCGATTCCTGGCATTCCATTCTCGGCGTTTCCGAACGCAGGTTTGCCCGACTACGTAGACGGGCACTATACGTATACTGCGACGCCGAAGTATTTCGCCGAAAGCGCGCTGCGCTTCGCTGATCTCGGCGCGCGCATCATCGGCGGCTGCTGCGGCACGACGCCAGAGCACATCGCCGCTGTGGCGAAGGCGCTGCAAGGCTACGTGCCTGCTGCGCCTGGCACAGCCCCTTCGGGAGCCGCTGCGATCGTGCTCGAGCCGGCACCGGCGAAGCCTGCGCCGCCGGCGGGCATTCCTTCGCTGCTGGACATCGTGAAGCAGCGCAAAACCGTCATTGTCGAGCTGGATCCTCCGAAGGATCTCGACATCGAGAAGTTCATGCAGGGGTCGAAGGCCCTGCAGGACGCGCATGTCGACGCCATTACGATGGCCGACAACTCCCTTGCTGTGACGCGCATGAGCAACCTAGCACTCGGCTACCTCGTGCAGGAGCGTTTGGGCGCGCGTCCGCTCATCCACATCGCGTGTCGTGACCGCAACATGATTGGGACGCAGTCCCATCTCATGGGCTTGCACGCGCTGGGAATAGACCACGTGCTGGCCGTGACCGGCGATCCCGCCAAGTTTGGTGATCTCCCGGGGTCCAGCTCTGTGTACGATCTTACCTCATTCGAAATTATTCGGATGATTAAACAGCTCAACGAAGGTATCGCCTTCTCGGGTAAACCGTTGAAGCAGAAGGCTAATTTCGTTGTTGGTGCGGCATTCAACCCGAACGTGAAGCATTTGGATAAAGCCGTTCAGCGCTTGGAGCGCAAGATTGAGGCAGGCGCAGATTATATCATGACGCAGCCCGTGTACGACGCGAAGCTGATTGAAGATATTTATGAAGCGACCAAGCATTTACAAATTCCTATTTTCATCGGCATCGCCCCGCTGGCTAGTGGTGGCAATGCCGAATACCTGCATAATGAGGTTCCAGGTATTCGTCTATCCGATGAAGTTAGAGCACGGATGGATGGCTTGAAAGGTCCAGAAGGTCGCGCAATGGGTGTGGAGATTGCCAAAGAATTGCTGGATACCGCGATGCAATACTTTAATGGTATTTATCTGATGACCCCATTTCTGGCGTATGAAATGTGCGTAGATCTGACGAACTATGTGTGGGAAAAGTCGAAAAGGCATGATTTCCACTTGTACCCACTTTCAAAATGAATTAAAATAGGGTAATGGATGTGATTAGAATGATTTGCAGTATGACCGGGTTCGGACAAGCGAATCGTTCTTTTGCGGGATACAACGTGTTTATCGATGTGAAATCGGTCAATCATAGGTATAGTGAAGTGTCGATTCGGTTGCCTAAGGAATGGGCGGCTTTTGAGGACGCTTTGAAGAAAACGGTATTGCATGCTGTGAAGCGAGGACGAGTAGATGTCTTCATCACGGCGGAACGTGAAACAGCTTCCCCGAAGAACGTAACGGTTAATTATGCTTTGGCAGATGCTTACCTGGAAGCAGCCGAGCAGTTGAAGCAGCGGTATGGGATCACGGGGCAGGTAGATCTTAACGATTTATTGAAACTGCCTGAGCTGATTCAAATGAAAGATGTTCGTCAAGAGCCTGATGACGAGATTGAACAGGAGTTATGCGCCTGCTTACAGGAAGCTGTCACTCAGCTATCCACTATGAGACACCGCGAAGGTGAATTCTTAGAGCGGGATATCCGCGATCGGCTAACTGAGATGAAGCGAATTCATATCGAGTTAGAAGCACTTGCTCCTCAAGTCGTTCAGGAGTATGCGACGAAGATGACGATTCGCATTCAGTCCCTCGTTCTCGATGGGATACCTGTGGATGAGCAGCGCCTAGCGACTGAGATTGCTCTCTTCGCAGATCGTTCTAATGTGGATGAGGAATTAACTCGTCTGAAGAGTCATTTTGGGCAATGTGAGGCATTGCTTTTAGACAAAGAGCCTGTTGGCCGAAAGTTGGATTTCTTAATTCAAGAAATGAATCGGGAAGTGAACACGATCGGATCGAAGTCGAATCATTCGGAGCCTACGGCTAGAGTGATTGCGATGAAAGCAGAGCTTGAGAAAATGCGGGAACAAATACAGAATATCGAGTGAAGCTTGCATGTGCTTCGCGAGGAGGAAGTCCTAGATGGCTATCAAATTAATCAATATCGGGTTCGGCAACATCGTATCGGCGAACCGCATTATCTCGATCGTGAGTCCAGAATCTGCTCCGATCAAGAGAATCATTCAAGAAGCGCGTGATCGTCACATGCTGATTGACGCTACATATGGTAGAAGAACCCGTGCCGTTATTATCACGGACAGCGATCATGTGATTTTATCGGCAGTACAACCAGAGACGGTAGCGCATAGACTTTCGAATAAGGACGATGATCATGACGAGTAATACGAACACTCTTGAGCGTGAGAGAGGTATTCTGATTGTTTTATCCGGACCGTCTGGTGTTGGCAAAGGAACGGTTTGTGCGGCGCTGCGCAAGGTTGCTCCTGATATTGTCTACTCGGTATCAGCGACAACACGTTCTCCTAGACAAGGTGAAGTAGACGGTGTTAATTATTTTTTCAAAACCCGCGAGCAATTTCAGCAGTTGATTGAAACCGATGAAGTGCTGGAATGGGCTGAATATGTGGGCAACTTCTATGGAACACCAAGACGTTTCGTAGAGGAGACGCTGCGTTCAGGTCACGATGTGATCTTGGAAATCGAGGTTCAAGGTGCACTGCAGGTCAAGCAGAAGTTTGACGAAGGTGTATTTATTTTCTTGCTGCCGCCATCTCTAGATGAGCTTGAGAATCGTATTGTTACACGTGGCACGGAAACGGATGAGGTCATCCGCAGTCGCATGTCGGTGGCCATCGATGAAATTCGTCTGATGGAACACTATGATTATGCGATCGTAAATGATCATGTAGATACCGCATGCGCGAAAATACAAGCGATACTAGCCGCTGAGCATTGCAAAAAAGATCGTATGTTTCCAAAAATCGTACAATGGATGGATGAGGTGAATTGAATGTTATACCCTTCAATTGATAAACTGCTTGATATCGTAGACAGCAAGTACTCCCTGGTTGTTGCAGCTTCCAAAAGAGCAAGATCCCTGCGTGATGGTGCAAAATCCGATTTAAAAGGCCAGAAGGCTCATAAGCATGTCGGTGTTGCGTTAGAGGAACTATACGGTAATTACATCGGTTACGAGAAAATTAACACAAACGAGAGCGAGAAATACGCGAAGAAATAAATTGCCTTACCCAACAACCCTCGTGGTTGTTATTTTTTTCTCAAAATATAGGTTTTCTATGTTTCACCTTATTATCGGCTATATTTTTAGATAAACGCTCCCGTCCTTAAATGACGGGGTAGGCGTTTATTCCATTTGGCATTTCGAAAGGGGATTCCCATGGGTGTATTGCAAGGCAAAACGATCGTGCTCGGTGTTTGTGGAGGCATTGCGGCTTATAAAGCTGCTGCATTAACGAGTAAATTAACACAAGCTGGAGCTGTTGTACGGGTGATTATGACGCGCTCGGCAGTGCAATTCGTTGCACCGTTAACATTTCAAACTTTGTCGCGGCATCATGTTTTTGTCGATACTTTCGATGAGAAAGATCCCGCAGTCGTGTCTCACATTAATTTGGCGGACAGCGCGGATCTCGTACTGATCGCCCCAGCTACGGCCAATACAATCGGCAAGCTGGCCTTAGGACTAGGTGATGACATGCTAAGCACAACACTGCTTGCAACCATGGCACCGATCTGGGTGGCGCCTGCGATGAATGTGCATATGTATGCGAATCCAGCCGTACAAACCAACATGGAAACGTTGCTTCGCCGCGGCGTTCGTTTCATTGAACCAGGCGAAGGGCAACTGGCCTGTGGCTACGTGGGCAAGGGGCGTCTTGCTGAGCCTGAGGAGATTTTTGCCGCGGTTGAGCGGCATTTTCAAGGGGAGGCTGGGCGCTTAGCAGGTAAACGTGTGTTAGTGACGGCTGGAGGCACAGTAGAACGTCTGGATCCTGTTCGTTATTTGACCAATGACTCTTCAGGCAAAATGGGTTATGCCATCGCGGAGGAAGCAGTCCGCATGGGGGCCAAGGTAACATTAGTGTCGGGTCCGTCAGCGCTAAGCGTACCTGAAGGCGTGCAGCTTGTTTCGGTGCAGTCTGCGCTGGATATGCGCGAAGCAGTGTTAAGCAGGCTTGCGGAAAGCCAACTTATCATTAAAGCAGCTGCTGTAGCCGACTATCGTCCTGCTGTGGTTGCCGAGCAGAAAATCAAAAAGAAAGCGGACTCGCTGACGCTCGAGCTCGTTAAGAATCCGGATATTTTGCAGGAGATTGGAACGCTGAAGACGAAGAAACAGTTCGTCATTGGGTTTGCTGCGGAAACAGAGCGCTTAGATGAGCATGCAATGGACAAGCTGAAGCGTAAAAATTGTGATCTCATTGTGGGGAACGATGTGTCACAAGAGGGCGCTGGCTTTGGCGGGGATACGAATGTCGTTCGCTTCTATGATCAGAATGGACTTGTACAAGCGCTGCCTATCCAAAGTAAATGGGACGTTGCGCGCAAACTGCTCGAACTCGCTGCAGAGCGAATGGCAGCCGCGGCGGGGGAATCCTAATGTACGCCAAAGTCATTGTCGATGTCCCAGCCAAGCAAACCAATCGGGCATTCGACTATGAAGTGCCGTCATCTCTGAGTAAGTGGGTCGAAGTCGGCAGCCGGGTAGGTGTACCTTTTGGGCCACGTGTTCTGCAAGGCTTTGTGGTTGAACTGCAAGAGGAAACGGAAGTAGACGCGAAGCGCATTAAGCCGATTCAAAATGTGTTGGATCTGGTTCCACCTTTAACGAGCGAACTTGTCAGTCTTGGACGCTGGATCAGTCGTATGTATATGTGCCATGAAGTAACTGCTTTGCAGGCTATGCTTCCTGCGGCACTTAAGGCGAAATATGAGCGTGTCATTATCGTAGGGGATGAATCCCAGGATCAATCTTTTCTCGATATGCCCGATATTGAAGCAATTATTAGCTTTGTGAAGAGTAAGGAATCGGTTTCCATGGACGTGTTGTTGGAGCGTTTTTCGAAGGAAGGCGCTTTGATTAAAGAGCTGTTGTCATCAGGAAGGCTGACGGAAGTGCAGCTAGTGAAGGATCGGATGAATGCCAAAAAGGTGCTGACCGTATTTCCACCTGCAGGCGGTCGTGGCTTGGAAGAGGCGCTTGCCGAGCTTCCGGCCAGAGCGAACAAGCAGAAGGATGTACTGCGCTATTTGACCCTGCATCCGCACGCGATTCGATTGACGGAGCTGATGGAAACGATTGAGGTCGGAGCGAGCACGGTCAAAAGCTTGGCGGATCGCGGCTGGATTGAGCTGCGCGAGGTGGAAGTGATGCGCGACCCGTATATGGGGCGTGCTTTTGAGCGGACGAAGCCGCTTACTCTGACGGAGGAGCAGAGCGGTGTGTTTGCTCCTATTCGCGATGCGGTGGCTGAAGATCGACATGAGGTGTTTCTGCTCCATGGGGTGACGGGGAGCGGAAAGACAGAGGTATACCTACAATCCATCCAGCAATGCTTGGATATGGATAAGGAAGCTATTGTTCTTGTGCCGGAAATTTCATTGACGCCACAGATGGTGGAGCGTTTTAAAGGGAGATTCGGCGACCTCGTTGCTGTTCTGCATAGCCGCTTGTCGAATGGCGAGCGATATGACGAGTGGCGTAAAATTACACGCAAGCAAGTGAAGGTCGTAATCGGCGCACGTTCGGCGATTTTTGCCCCTTTTACGAATATTGGCTTGATCATTATAGATGAAGAGCATGAATCCTCGTATAAACAAGAAGAGAGTCCGAAATATCATACCCGTGATGTGGCTGTTCAAAGGGCGAAGCAGCAAGATGCTGTTGTGGTTCTTGGCTCCGCTACGCCATCTCTCGAGAGTATGGAGAAAACGAGACGCAGGAGAGATCGACCGAAACCTCCTTTTACATTGCTGACCATGAAAGAGCGCGTTGCGAGCAGACCTATGCCGCCTGTGACGATTGTGGATATGCGTGAGGAACTAAAAACCGGTAATCGGTCGATGTTTAGCAGATCCCTGTATAAAGCGATCGAAGAACGGTTACACAAGAAAGAACAGACGGTATTGCTGCTGAATCGACGCGGTTACGCGACATTCGTGATGTGCCGGACGTGCGGTTTCGTTTCACAGTGTCCGCATTGCGACATTTCATTAACGTATCACCAAAGCTCACATGCGCTGCGTTGTCATTATTGCGGTTATGCCGAGCGTGAAGTGAAGGAGTGTCCGAGCTGTCAGTCCGAGCATATTCGTCATTTTGGGACCGGGACGCAGCGTGTCGAGGAAGAGCTGAGTAAGATATTTCCTGGTATTAGGGTCATTCGCATGGATGTGGATACGACGACTGAAAAGGGTTCGCATGAGAAATTATTGACGATGTTTCGTGAGAAACAGGCGGATGTTCTTTTGGGGACGCAGATGGTGGCCAAAGGGTTGGATTTCCCGGATGTTACCTTAGTTGGGGTCATCGCGGCGGATACCGTGCTGAATATACCTGATTTTCGCTCCGCTGAAAGGACGTTTCAGCTCTTAACACAAGTTGCAGGTCGAGCGGGACGGCATGAGAAGCAAGGGGAAGTGTTCGTGCAAACGTACACACCTGACCATTATAGCGTGCAATATGCGAGTCATCATGATTATGTGGCTTTTGCGAACCATGAAATGGATATTCGGGCTAATTTAGGTTATCCACCGTATCAAAGATTGATTTTAATTACGTTCTCACATGAACAAGTACCGCTCTTGGTGCGCATGGCGGAAGCCTTTGTTACACGGTTAAAAGAGATCGCTCTTCCGTACACGAGGCAGCAGGTAGATTTGTTTGCGGAAGCCGTATCGATGGATTCATCCTTTCATTTTGACGTGTTAGGACCTGTTGCATCGCCTATTTCCCGAATCAAAGATAGATATCGATTCCAATGCGTGGTAAAATATCGTGGGGAAGATAGAGCTGCAGAGATCGTTGGGAAGACAGTAGCTTGGTTTGAGGAACGCTCAGCCAAAGAAAAGCTGCTAATAAGCGTGGATGTTGACCCGCAATATTTGATGTAATAACCCCTAATCTAGACGACTTAAAGGTAGGTGCACATTCATGGCTATTCGTATTATTGTTAAAGATCCAGATCCTGTGCTGCGCGAGAAAGCGATCACAGTTACGAAATTTAATTCCAATCTGCATAAATTGCTTGATGATATGGCAGATACGATGTATGAAGCGGAAGGCGTGGGTCTTGCTGCTCCACAAATCGGTATTCTGAAACGTGTAATTGTTATGGATTGCGGTGAAGAACATGGCGGTTTGATCGAAATGGTAAACCCAGAGATCGTTACTTCCAGTGGTGAGCAAATGGGGCCAGAAGGCTGTTTGAGTATTCCTGGTCTTCGTGGTGATGTCCTTCGTGCGCTGAACGTAACGGCGAAAGGGCAAGACCGTAATGGCAACCCGATTGAAGTTACAGGCACGGAGCTGCTTGCTCGTTGTATTTTCCATGAGATTGATCACTTAAATGGCGTATTGTTTACGGATCTTGCGGTCAAAACGTATACAGCCGATGAAGAAGAGGAAGAAGAAGCGTGAATATTATTTTCATGGGTACGCCGGATTTCGCAGTTCCCTCCTTGCGTGTACTCTTGGAGGAAGGCTATAACGTGACAACCGTTGTCACGCAGCCGGATCGGCCGAAGGGACGCAAACGCGTCCTTACGCCGACGCCAGTTAAGGTAGAGGCGGAGAAGCATGGCATTCCGGTGCTTCAACCTGTGAAGCTGCGTGAAGCAGATTCCGTCGAGCAGATTCGCCAGCTTGCGCCAGATTTAATCGTAACAGCGGCTTATGGCCAAATATTACCGAAATCGGTGTTAGATGTGCCAAAGTATGGCTGCATTAATATTCACGCATCGCTGCTTCCGAAGTATCGGGGAGGAGCGCCGATTCATCATGCTGTCATGCGGGGTGAGGCCGAAATAGGCGTGACCATCATGTATATGGCGGTTGGACTGGATACGGGAGACATGATCTCACGTGTTGCACTTCCGATTGAGGATACGGATACGACAGGAATGTTGTTTGATAAGTTGAGTATAGCTGGGGCTGATTTGCTGAAGCGGACGCTGCCAGATTTACTGGCTGGTCGAATCGAAGCTGTTCCTCAGAATGAGGCTGATGCGGTCTATTCGCCTAATATTCGCAGGGAAGATGAACTTCTGGACTGGTCACGTTCTGCAACAGAGCTGTGGAATCACATTCGAGGCTTAAACCCATACCCTGGCGCCTATACGTTCTGGAATGGGGATGTATTGAAGGTATGGGCAAGCTTGAAGCCGACGGAAGCAGGCCGGGAGCGGTCTGGCGCAGCGCCAGGTACTGTACTTAGCTGCAGCGTGCAAGGGATTGAAGTCATGACGGGAGCAGGCACATTGTGGCTAACGGAGATTCAACCTGCTGGCAAAAAGGCGATGCCTGTATCTGAATTCATTCGCGGAGTGCAAATTCCGGCGGGTACGGTACTTGGGAACGTGTAAAGCGTAAAGCAACCTGCCGATAGTTCGAGCGAATTATCGTACATTTTTTGAGCAGGCTTTGCTCATGTAAGAAGGATTTTTCAGACTAATGTCAATCAAATGAAGTAAATCAATTAACAATGCCACGAAAAAAATGAGGTCTTTGATTTTGTCTACAAACAAACCAAGTCGTCCACAAAACGCACAAACGAATTCGCAGAGAGGCAGTAAGCCCTCTGCGCCAAAATCATCCTCGGGCGCTGCGAAGAGCAGCGCTGTTAAGCGTTCTGCCCGTGATGCGGCACTGGATGTACTTATTCGAGTTGAGGAGAATCAGTCCTACAGCAATCTGTTGTTGAACCAAGTGCTGCAAAAGCACGCCCTTGAGCGTGCAGACGCTGGACTGGCGACGGAGCTTGTGTACGGTACAATTGGGCGCCAGAATACGATTGACTTCTTCTTGGAGCGCTTCGTCAGCAAAGGTCTTGCGAAGCTGGAGCCTTGGGTGAGGTGCTTGCTGCGGCTGAGCTTCTATCAGCTGCATTACTTGGATCGCATCCCTGACCATGCTGTCGTGAGCGAAGCGGTCAATATCGCGAAGCGCCGAGGCCACCAAGGCATCTCGGGCATGGTCAACGGTGTGCTGCGCGCGATCATCCGCAGCAAGGACGAGCTCACGCTGCCGGCTGCGCTCGGTGACGTGAAGCGCATCGCACTGAGCCATTCCCATCCGGAATGGCTCGTGCGCCGGTGGATCCGTCAGCTCGGCCCTGAGCTGACGGAACAGATCTGTGCGGCGAACAACGAGCCGCCGCACGTGAGCATTCGCGCGAACGCGAGGCGGCGCAGCCGCTTGGAGCTGCTGGAGCAGCTCCAAGCTAGCGGCCTCAGCGCGGAAGCGTCAGAGCTGGCCCCGGCCGGCATCCTTGTGCAGGGGGCCGGGAACATGGCGTTAGTCCCCGGCTTCCAGCAAGGGGACTTCTCGATTCAAGACGAGAGCTCGATGCTCGTCGCCGAGGCTCTTGACCCGCGTCCAGGCATGAAGGTGCTGGACTGCTGCGCCGCCCCTGGCGGCAAGACCGCCCACATCGCGGAGAAGATGGACGATGTGGGCCAGATTTGGGCTTGTGATCTGCATGAGCACAAGCAGAAATTAATCGCAGATCAAGCGGAGCGTCTGGGACTATCGTCGATTCAGACGCTCGTGATGGATGCTGCGAAGCTGGATGAGCATTTTGCGGCGGAATCTTTCGACCGCATCCTGCTGGATGCACCTTGCTCAGGCCTTGGCGTTATTCGCCGCAAGCCGGACCTCAAATGGGCGAAGCAGGAAGCGGAGATCGATGCGATCTGTGAAACGCAATATGCGATTCTAAGTCGTGTACATCGTCTGCTCAAACCAGGCGGAGTGCTTGTGTACAGCACATGCACGATTGAACAGGCTGAGAATGAGGGCATTGTCGAGCGCTTTCTTGCTGAACACAGCGAGTTCGAGCTAGCTCCGCTGCCAGCGGATGTTTTCACGGAAATTGACCCGAAGGCGGCCACGTCTGGGATGGTGCAAATTTTGCCGCAGCAGTTCCATTCGGACGGTTTTTTTATCGCTCGCCTGCGTAAGCGTGACGTGTAACAGACAGGGACGTGTGTTCGTTCCTGCTTTGTGTTAAAATATTTTAAAATAGACGAAATAACAACAGGTTGTGATAAATGTGGGTATTAAGCCGTATCTGAAAGAGAAACCATTTGTATATGATTTGAATTGGGATGAGTGGCAAAGCTGGGTCAAAGAAAATGGGGAGTCTGCGTTTCGTGCCGGTCAAATTTTTGATTGGTTATACATTAAGCGCGTTTTCAGCTTCGATGAAATGTCGAATTTGCCGAAAACACTTCGTGACAAGCTGAAGGATCAGTTTGAGTTCGTTACCCTGTCCGAAATTACGAAATATCAATCCCAGGATGGCACGGTCAAGTTCTTGTTTGAACTTGAAGATAAGAACGCTATTGAAACTGTCGTGATGAAGCATAATTACGGCAACAGTATTTGCGTGACGACCCAAGTCGGCTGTCGAGTCGGCTGTACGTTCTGTGCGTCCACTTTGGGCGGGTTGAAGCGGGATCTACGACCGGGTGAGATTGTCGCTCAAGTTGTGAAAGCGCAGAAATTGCTTGATGAGACGGGAGAGCGTATCTCTTCCATCGTGATCATGGGGATTGGTGAGCCTTTCGAAAATTATGAAGCGACCATGAATTTCCTGCGTGTCATGATTCACCCGAAAGGATTGAATATCGGACAGCGTCACATCACGGTATCCACGAGTGGAATCGTACCGAACATTTATAAGTTCGCGGATGAGAATTTGCAAGTAAATTTGGCGATTTCCATTCATGCGCCGAATGATGCGCTGCGATCGAAGTTAATGCCTGTTAATCGCAGGTTCCCTTTCGTTGATCTCATCGAAGCTTGTAAGTACTACATTGCCAAAACAGGTAGACGGATTACGTTTGAATATGCCCTGATGGGTGAAGTGAATGACCAGCCTGAGCATGCGGAAGAGCTGGCGGTTGTCTTGAAAGACATGCCGCTTAGCCACGTGAATCTGATTCCTGTCAACTTTGTGGCTGAACGTGATTTCAAACGTACACCCCGAGATGATATTTTTACCTTCCAACGTATTCTGGAGAAGGGCAAAATTAATGCCACCATACGCCGTGAACAAGGTAGTGATATTGCTGCTGCCTGCGGACAATTGCGAGCGAAGCATATGGAGAGCAGTAAATGAGGTGAGAGCCGGATGAAGATGGTAAGTCGTACCGATATAGGGAAGGTCCGTCAAGTCAATGAGGACCGTGCTGCTATCTACCATCAACTCAATGGTCTATCTTTGGCTATTGTTGCGGATGGAATGGGGGGGCATCAAGCTGGTGATATTGCCAGTCAAATGGCCATTGACACGATTGGAGCGCAATTGCAATCCATCCATTGGGGAATGTCGGTGGAGTCCTGTAAGCAAATATTGAGGGAAGCGATTGAGAAGGCGAATGAGGAGATTTATGCTTTTGCGTCGGATCAAGAAAAGTACCATGGCATGGGAACGACTGTCGTTGCCATTATTGCTTCACAGGAGCTTCTCATTATCGGACATATCGGGGATAGCCGTGCGTATAAACTGACTGGGGAATCTATCCAGCAACTAACGGAGGATCATTCCTTAGTTTACGAGCTTGTCAAGAATGGACAGCTGACGATGGAAGAGGCTGATCATCATCCAAGACGTAATTGGATTACACGTGCACTAGGCACTGAGCCTAGTGTGGAAGTGGATCTTTATGAGTACACGTGGCGTCCAGACGATGTTATTCTCATTTGTTCGGATGGTTTGAGCGGATTGGTCGATGATGCGGATATTTTGCGAATTGTTCGGGAAAACGAGCAGTTGGAAGATGCGGCAGATGCGTTAATCCAGAGCGCGCTTCGCGAAGGCGGAGATGATAATGTAACGGTCCTTTTATTTGCACATGATCAGGATACGGACGGAAAAAGGGGTGATGGGAATTGATCGGTAGAAAGCTTGGAGGCCGCTATGAGATCTTAGAACGTATTGGCGGAGGCGGCATGGCTTTAGTCTACAAAGGGCATGATTTGCTCCTGAATCGTAAAGTGGCTGTCAAAGTGCTGCGTTCACAGTACGTGCACGATGAAGAATTCATTCGTCGTTTCCGCAGAGAAGCACAAGCAGCCGCTTCCCTATCTCATCCTAATGTTGTCAGTATTTATGACGTTGGGCAAGAAGAAGATGTCCATTACATCGTGATGGAATATATTGAAGGCAAGACGCTGAATGATTTGATTAAGGAAAAGGCGCCATTACAGGTGGAAGATGCGGTTCATTATGCAAGTCAAATTGCAGATGCCCTTGATCACGCCCATCATAATGAAATTATTCACCGCGATATCAAGCCGCACAATATTCTAATCGGCAAAAACGGCCGAGTGAAGGTGACGGATTTCGGTATTGCTAGAGCTGCGACATCATCTACGATTACGCAAACCGGATCTGTTGTCGGTTCTGTTCACTATTTCTCGCCTGAGCATGCGAAAGGCACGAATACCGGGGAGAAATCCGATCTGTATTCGCTTGGCATTGTGATGTATCAAATGCTGACCGGTCGACTTCCTTTTCTAGGGGAAAGTCCGATTTCCGTCGCCTTGAAGCATCTGCAGGAAGATGTGGAAGAGCCGCGTAAGGTGAATCCGTTGATTCCGCAAAGTGTAGAGAATATTATACTCAAGGCGATGCGTAAAAAGCCGGAAGAACGGTACCAATCTGCGAAGCTGATGATGGCGGATCTCGATACGTGCTTGGCTCCAGATCGTCGGAATGAAGCAAAGGTTGCTTTCTGGGATGCTTATGGCATGGATGAAGAGCGTACGCTGGTTATGCCAGCCATTCGCGCTGATCAGCTAGCTCAATTCGATGACGACGACGATGATGAACCAGATAAGCCAGCTTGGCGAGAAGAGCCCACTCCTTCGAAGGGGAAAGGCTGGATTAAGCCGCTCATCTGGATTGCTGTTTTGTTAATTGTGCTGGGCGCCATGTGGTACATGGTTGGTTATGTGAAAGGTATGTTCGCCATTGAGACCGTTGAAGTCCCCAATGTCGAGAATAAGCTACTGACACAAGCGCAAGCTGAGTTAACGGTTGCTAGATTAGGCTGGACGGTCGAAATCGACGCGGATAGCAAACTGCCCAAAGATACGGTCATTCGTCAAGATCCAAGCGGGTTAAGACTGAATGTTGGTACGAAGGTCATTCTTTACGTGAGTAAAGGCATACCCAAATTTAAAATGGACAACTATGCGGGGCAAACCCTAAACGATGTTAAATTAAAGCTGCAGGGACTCGGTATTAAGGATGAGCAAATTACGATTAAACCTGAAACATCCGACAATGCGCCTGATCTGATTCTCAGGCAGTCACCGCCTCCTGGTGAGGAGTTTGAATTGGAAAAAGCGGCGATTACCCTTACGGTGAGCAAAGCGAAGGAAACGGTTAAAATGACAGACTTAGTTGGCATGGCGGAAGCAGAGGCGAAGGCACAGATTACGAAGCTGGGTCTGAAGCTCCCTGTCAATGGCATTACTCGTGAGAAGAGCTACAAAGTAGCCAAAGGGAAAGTAATCGCCCAGTTTCCTTATAAAAAAGACGAGGAAGCCTCCATTGGCGGGGAAATTTCACTCGTCATCAGTGATGGTTTGCCAGAAGAAGCGGGTCAACTCACGGTTAGCGTACCTGTGAAGCCCACAACAGAAGGCAAGGACTCTGTGTTCAAAATTATTGTGAGCGACGCCCAGTATGAGAACTTCGAATACTTGACGGAAAAAGTCTCGAAGCCGCAAAACTTGGATGTCAAAGTCATTGTTTCACCGGACAAAAAAGCCGTAATCTTGATCAAAGAAGGAGACAGCTTGGTTAATTCAATCACACGTACCTATCAAGATTATTTGGATCAAAAAAATGGGAAAAACGTATCACCTAGTCCATCCCCGACTCCGAAGACACAAAATACCGGACCTGCTATACCCGTTGGTGGGAATGGCCAAGGTCAAACCGGTGGAACAGCTTCCAAGCCACCTGCTGGAGGGGCCAATTAATGCCGCAAGGACTCATTGTCAAAGCGCTTAGCGGTTATTATTATGTATTGCCTGAAGGAGCTGCTCTTCTGGAAGGTAATACGGTGACCTGTCGTGGAAGAGGCGTGTTCAAAAATAGAAACATAACGCCGCTTGTTGGAGATCGTGTCGTGTACGAAGCCACTGAGAACGGGGAGGGAACCGTTACGGAAATCCTTCCTCGCTCCTCGGAGCTTATTCGTCCGCCGATCGCGAATGTGAACGTGGTTGTGCTCGTTTTTTCGGTGACAGAGCCTGTTCTGAATACGCAGCTATTGGACAAGTTTCTCGTGCATATCGAAAATACGGGGATTGATGTGCTGTTATGCTTCACCAAAAGCGATTTGCTAACGGAGACGGATGACAATGCCTCTCATGCCAAAGAAATGACGTCCACCGAATTTAAACGGATTACGACCCTTTATGAGGGTATTGGTTATCCCTTCGTTACGACGAGTTCTAGGTTAGAAGAGGGCGTAGAGGCGATTCTACAGCATTTGGATGGCAAAGTGAGTGTGTTTGCTGGGCAATCCGGTGTTGGGAAGTCCTCTTTATTGAATAAAATGATTAGCGGTCTTGATCTGGAAACGAATGCGATCTCTCAACGATTAGGAAGAGGAAAGCATACGACTCGTCATGTGGAGCTGCTGCCTCTTGCTAATGGAGGCCTTGTGGCCGATACACCGGGCTTCAGCCAACTGGACTTTATGGAAGTTGATGCGGAAGGCCTGAGCAGTTGTTTCAGAGAGTTCGCGGCTGTTGCTGAGGGCTGTCGTTTCAGAGGTTGCTTGCATCTGCATGAACCGGACTGTAAAGTGCGGGACGGCGTTGCCAGTGGGACGATCGCGGCTTCTCGTTATGATCATTACTTGTTATTTTTAACTGAAATCAAGGATCGGAAGAGGAGGTATTAGGCGTAATGGTATATGTAGCACCTTCTATTTTATCTGCCGATTTTGCCAAGCTTGGTGATGAGATTAAGGCAGTGGAGCAGGGCGGAGCAGACTGGATTCATGTCGACGTTATGGATGGACATTTTGTGCCCAATATTACAATTGGTCCCTTAGTTGTTGACGCGATTCGACCAGTCACCAAACTGCCGTTGGATGTTCATTTGATGATCGAAAAGCCGGATCGGTATATTCCTGATTTTGTAAAGGCTGGTGCGGACCTGATTTCTGTGCACGTTGAAGCCTGTACGCATCTGCACCGGACGCTCGACCTAATTAAACAAAGCGGTATTAAAGCTGGCGTTGTGTTGAATCCTGCTACACCAATTTCGCTGATTGAGCATGTGCTTGACGAGCACTTGGATCTCGTGCTTATAATGACGGTGAATCCAGGCTTTGGTGGGCAGGCGTTCATCCCTGGGATGCTGACTAAAATTCGCGCGCTGCGTGAGCAGGCGAATGCGAAGGGTCTCACGGGGCTTCACATCGAAGTAGACGGCGGTATCAATGAGATAACAGCTCGTCAGGTCATAGAGGCGGGGGCTGATGTCTTAGTAGCCGGCAATGCCGTATTCGGGCAACAGGACCGTGCTGAGGCCATTAGACGAATACGCGGCTAAAAGGGGACGAAAGACAATGAGATTTCTCTGGTTAGGGATGTACAGTCTGCTTTGCGCGGTATTATTGACGTGTTTCTCACACATAGACGATTTTGTGAAGTACATTTTCTCGCTAGGCGCTCTTTACGTAGGGATGCGATTCTTCCGTCGATTCGAGCAAATTAGCTTCCGCGTATGGTTTATCGTCATCTCGGTATTCTTCTATTTCATTTTCAGTTTAATTGTTGCATTGTACAATGAGGTTGGCATAACGGCTCCATAGCTGCATACATATAGTTACAAGAGTGATGCGCTCTTGTAGCTTTTTTTGCTTTCTGGAAGCAACTGAATTGTGGGAGGAAGTAAAAATAGAAGGCACTTTTTCTACGCTCTGGGCATACACTGTTGTAATGATGTTTAGGAGCAGTCATGCACGTTGTGAAGCGTTTGCTCAAGAAGGTCAGTGAAATTGGCGTTAGAACAAGCAGAAGCTTGTGGATTAGGCGGCTGACGGGCCGCGAAGTGAATGCTTGAACGAGGTCAGTGAACTGACGATAATTCTAAGGAGGGGTAGAGAATGAAATTCTACACAATCAAACTGCCGAGATTTTTGGGAGGATTCGTGAAAGCTGTACTTAATACGTTTAGCAAAAACTAAGGTTTGCCCATACTTACGTCATTCTCCCCAGGAATGCAAAAAAAGCACCGATTAAGGTGCTTTTTGTCATTCACATAAGTAAGTTAAGTATCCGTAGCTACGAATTAAACGCGAGCCACTTTTCCGGATTTCAACGCACGAGTACTTACGTAAACCCGTTTCGGTTTACCATCAACGAGGATGCGAACCTTTTGAACGTTAACTCCCCAAGTACGCTTGTTTTTATTGTTAGCGTGGGACACGTGATTTCCTGAACTAGGACTTTTACCTGTAATGAAACATTTGCGGGACATGTTTGACACCTCCTTCGGCAGTATACAAAGAAGCCTGGGTGGCAAGCCTAAGCTTGACATGACAGTATTCCTCAAATTTTTACTTGTGATACGTGAACGTAACCAGCAAAAACACACTTAAACATAATAGCATAGCAAAAGGAGCCTAGTCAACGAATTACGTGCATTTTTGCCGTTTATTTATGAAGTATGTTATAGTACAATGAAGATTAGTCTTGGTATAGCGAAACTTGAAGGAGTTGTTACATAATGCCGATTGAACTCACAACCGAGTATGGAAAAGTGTATATTACCAATGAAGTGATTTCAACTCTGGCCGGATCTGCTGCATTAGATTGCTATGGACTTGTAGGCATGGCAACAAGAAAGCAATTGAAGGATGGTATAGCTGAGCTGCTAGGTCGAGACAATTTGAGCCGTGGTGTCGAAGTTCGTAAAGAGAACGGCCGACTTGAAATTGATCTTTATATTATTGTCAGCTATGGAACCAAAATATCCGTAGTGGCAGGTAATGTTCAAACGAAAGTCAAATATATTTTAAATGAAGTTGTAGGGCTGCAAGTTGACGACGTGAACATCTTTGTTCAAGGCGTGCGAGTGGCCAAATAAAAGCCCGATAACCAGGAAGGGGAATCACTTTGAGTAAGCGCTTTATTTCAATAAATGGAAATGACTTCACTGCCATGGTCTTGGCGGGTGCGGATAACCTTCGCAGGAATGTAGATAAGGTTAATGGATTGAACGTATTCCCTGTACCCGATGGAGATACTGGCACCAACATGAATTTAACACTCACAGCAGGCTGTGAGGAACTGAAGAAGAAGCCATCTTCTCATATTGGGAAAGCAGCTGATGCATTGTCCAAAGGGTTACTGATGGGTGCAAGAGGCAATTCCGGTGTGATTTTGTCCCAATTGTTCCGCGGATTCGCGAAACATGTGCATGATTTAGAAAGTGTGAATGGCCAACAATTCGCTGCTGCCTTGCAGCAAGGTGTAGAAACAGCGTATAAGGCTGTTGTGAAACCGGTTGAGGGCACGATTTTAACGGTATCCAAGGAAGCCGCTAGACATGCCGTGCAATTCCGTCGCAGCAGTGATGTATTGGATCTGATGAACGAGGTTTTGGGCAGAGCCAAGGAAGCACTGGCCAAAACACCAGATCAACTTGCGATTCTGAAACAGGTCGGCGTTGTTGATGCGGGAGGCCAAGGTCTTGTCTGTGTCTACGAAGGCTTCGTTACGTCTTTAAACGGCGGATTGGTACAAGTCGATGAGGACTTTGCTACGATGGATACGAATCTAGGTGAGGTATCTCTTCTACCTGGCATGAATTTGGCCAAAGAAGTACATGCTCATATGCCAGCACAAGCCCATCTAGCTACGGAAGATATTGAGTTCGGCTATTGTACGGAATTTATGTTGACGATTGCTCCAGGCAAGGTCAAGGGCTTTACGTTTGATGAAGGCGTATTCCGTGAGCAGCTTAGCAAACTGGGAGATTCGCTCCTTGTTGTTGCGGATGAAGAGCTCGTGAAGGTGCATATTCATGCGGAATACCCTGGCGAGGTTATGAATCAAGCGATGAATTACGGTGCACTCAGCCGGATCAAAATTGAAAATATGCGTGATCAGCATTCACATATATTAGAAGACGTGACACATGGGTTTGAGGCTCCTGTCGTGAGTCCTGCTGCAGTTGCAGTACTCACAGCGCCAAATAAGCCGTATGGCTTCGTGGCAGTTGCATTAGGTGACGGAATCACAGACATTTTATCAAGTGTGGGCGTGGATGTCGTACTGTCTGGCGGACAAACGATGAACCCGAGTACGGAGGATATCGTGAACGCTGTGAACAGTATTGATGCGGACACGATTTATGTGCTTCCAAACAACTCCAATATTATTTTGGCCGCTCAGCAAGCGGTGGAGCTAGTTGATAATAAAACACTTATCGTCATCCCATCGAAATCCATTCCGCAAGGACTAGCAGCTATTCTGGCTTTTCAGGAGAAGGCGGATGCACAGACGAATACGGATGCGATGAATGAATCATTGCGACGTGTGAAGTCGGGTCAAGTGACGTATGCCGTGCGTGATACGAATATGGATGGGATAGATATTAAACAGGGGCATTTCATCGGTATTCAAGATGGCCGGATTGTCTCTTCGCAGCCAAGTCTGATGGACGCGTGCAAGAAGCTGCTGGAGGAAATGATCGATGAAGGCAGCGAAATTGTAACGATTCTGACGGGCGAAGATGCGACGGAGGAAGGAACGGGCGAACTGGAAGCTTTTATTCAGGCGATGTATCCGGATATGGAAATTGAGCTTCATCCTGGTGGACAACCCTTATATGCTTACCTATTCTCTGTTGAATAAGATCGTACAAGCAGGTAGTGTAAATTCGTGATTGGAGTGAGCCCTGTGACAAATATTCGTATTGTAACGGATAGCACGGCCGATATTCCATTGGCTGTCAGAGAAGCGTTGAACATCGAAATGGTGCCGCTCAAAATTAATTTTGGCGAAGATCAGTATCTAGATACGGTGACGCTTCAGTCGGAGGACTTCTATCGCAAGCTGACGGCATCTGCGCATTTCCCGACAACATCAACGCCGTCGCCTGGTGAGTTTCTTGAAGTCTATCAGAGCTTGTTAGATGAGCCTGATACAGAGGTTATCTCTATTCATTTGTCTTCTGTGTTGAGTGGAACGTACAGAACGGCTGAGTTGGCTTCTACGCTCCTAGAGGGCGATCAGCTCGGCAAGGTTCACGTCGTCGATTCTTGCTCTGCTTCGTATGGTATTGGCGCACTCGTTGTGGCTGCTGCTGAAGCTGTTCAGGCAGGCAAGAGCGTCGATGAAGTTGTAGCGCTAGTTCAGACCATGAGAGCGAACTTTTATATATATTTCCTTGTCGATACGTTAGAGTTTCTTCAAAAGGGTGGTCGAATTGGCAAGGCGTCAGCGCTTTTTGGTTCTTTATTGAACATTAAGCCAATTCTTTCGTTAGACAGCGCAGGTGAAGTGAGCGTCGTTGATAAGGTTCGTGGTAACAAAAAGGCGATTGCACGCATTCTTGAACTGTTAGCGGCGGATCTGTCGGACAAGACGATTCGCTCGCTGCATATTGCTCACGCTAATAATTTGGAAGGTGCGGAGCAGCTGCGGGAGGCCATCGTGCAGCGGTTTGCTGTGGAGCACGTGGATTATATCACCCTAGGCCCTGTGATTGGCGCACATGCTGGACCAGGTACTATTGCAGCCTTCGTGAGTACGGTGTAAAGATGGATTTAAATCAATGTCAAGTACGTGAAGTCCATGGAGTTGGCGCTCAAAAAGCACTTGAGCTAAACGCCATGGGCGTTTTTACGGTTATGGATTTGCTGGAATATATTCCGTTCCGGTATGAGGATTATACGGTTCGCGATCTAGCCAGTGTGAAGGATGGTGACCGCGTCACCGTAAAGGGCTATATCATCGGGGAGCCGGTTTTACAACGCTACAGCGGTAAATCTCGCCTATCGTGCAAGGTGATGGTCGATGATTTCTTGCTGACGGCGGTGTGGTTTAACCGCCATTTCCTGAAGGATCGCTTGCGGCCGCAGCAGGAGATTCTCCTAACTGGGAAGTGGGACGCCAAGCGGCGGCAAATGAGTGTGTCCGATTCGGAATTTCCCGGACAAGGAGATTCGAATAGCGGCACAATCCAGCCGGTCTATTCGGTTGCGGGCTCGATTACGCAGAAATGGATGCGTAAAGTGATCGGGCAGGCGCTGACGCAGTACAGCGCCTTGATCAGTGAAGTGCTGCCGGAAGTCATTACCGGCAGGTACGGGTTTATGCCGCGCAGCAAGGCGCTGGCTGTCATCCACACGCCGAGCGGCGTTGAGGAAGGCCAACAGGCGCGCAGGCGCATGGTGTATGAGGAGCTGTTTCTCTTCCAGCTCAAGCTCCAGGCTTACCGGGCCGTGACGCGCAGCCGCACGGATGGGTTGAAGCAGGCGGTCGACCTGCCTGCTGTACGCGCCTTCGTGCGCGCGCTGCCCTTCCAGCTGACGGAGTCGCAGAAGAAGGTCGTTGGCGAGCTCCTGCACGATATGCAGGAGCCCTACGCGATGAACCGACTGCTGCAAGGCGATGTCGGTGCGGGTAAGACGATCGTCGCGGCTATCGGGCTGTACGCGACGGTGAAGGCTGGCTACCAAGGCGCGCTGATGGTGCCGACGGAAATTCTCGCTGAGCAGCACAATCGCTCGCTCAGCACGTTGTTCGAGCCGTATGGGCTGCAGGTCGCTTTGCTGACCGGAAGCTCCACAGAGCGCCAGCGACGCGATCTGCTGGCCTCTTTGCAGATGGGTTTGATCCACGTGCTGGTTGGGACCCATGCGCTGATTCAAGAGGATGTGTATTTCCGTCAGTTAGGTCTAGTTGTGACGGACGAGCAGCATCGCTTTGGGGTGAACCAGCGCAGCATCCTGCGGCGCAAAGGGATGAATCCAGACGTGCTGACGATGACGGCGACGCCGATCCCGCGCACGCTCGCCATTACGGCGTTCGGAGACATGGACGTTTCGACGCTGCGCGAGCTGCCGAAGGGACGTAAGCCGATCAAGACGTATGCGGTTCAGCATGCGATGCTGGAGCGTGTGCTCGGCTTTATTCAGCGCGAGGTGGCCGCAGGACGGCAAGCTTATGTGATTTGTCCGCTCATCGAGGAGTCGGACAAGCTGGACGTGCAGAATGCAATCGACGTCCATATTCAGTTGCAGCAGCATTTTCCGCAGATGCGGATCGGATTGCTGCACGGGCGTATGAGCGCGCAGGAGAAGGAAGCGATCATGCGCGCCTTCAAGGAAGGCAACGTGGAGGCGCTCGTGTCGACCACGGTGATCGAGGTGGGCGTGGACGTGCCGAACGCCACGCTGATGGTGATCTACGACGCCGACCGCTTCGGCCTGTCGCAGCTGCATCAGCTGCGCGGCCGGGTCGGGCGGGGCGAGCATCAGTCCTTCTGTGTGCTCATCGCAGACCCGAAGACGGAGGTCGGCAAGGAGCGCATGAAGGCGATGACGGAGACTACCGACGGCTTCGAGATAGCCCGGCGCGATCTCGAGCTGCGCGGGCCGGGGGATTTTTTCGGCACCAAGCAGAGCGGGCTGCCGGAGTTCCGCATCGCCGATATGATGGCGGATTTCGAAATCATGGAGCAGGCGCGAGATGATGCAGCCGAGCTAGTCGGTGACTCGTCCTTCTGGACGGGGGCTTCGTTCATGCCGCTGAGGGCGTATTTGGAGCGGGCTCATATTTTTGATAGCGAAGTACTAGATTAAGTAGATAGTTTGGTGGGACAAGTTGACCCCTAGCGCGTTCCCTTTTAAGATAGGAGTAGCTGTACTATTTTAGGAGAACGAAGGTGTACGGTTGTGACTTATTTTCTTATTTATTTATTATTGATGAATATCATTACGTTTATTGAGATGGGACATGACAAAGGACAAGCCAAAAAAGGCGGACGCCGCGTCCCCGAAAAGCGCCTGTTTCTACTCGCTGCTCTCGGCGGTGGAATAGGCGGTTGGCTCGGCATGCGCATGTGGCGTCACAAAACGAAGCATACTTCGTTTGTTGTGGGTTTTCCGCTGCTCATTGCGTTAAATTGCATTTGCGTCATTTGTATTGCTTTGTATATGTAAGTGAAGGGGACGGCTGCCGGGAACGGTGGCTGTTTTTTTTGATGTTTGGTGGGGGAGATGACCCAGAACCGAGATCGCAGAAC
The DNA here is from genome assembly GCF_013204845.1 of Paenibacillus qinlingensis. GTDB lineage: Bacteria > Bacillota > Bacilli > Paenibacillales > NBRC-103111 > Paenibacillus_E > Paenibacillus_E qinlingensis. The sequence goes on along the minus strand of NZ_JABMKY010000001.1, from coordinate 219,813 downwards.
TGCTAGTCCCTGAACCTCCGGGAGTTTCAAGCCCCGAGCCCCGCTTGGCTGGCCGCGCACTCCCCTCTGAACAATTTAACGGGAAAAACTCCAGCTAATTTCTTGGGAATCTTCCATAATTTAAGATTAGATGGATATTATGTAGGTAAAATCAATGATTTTTGAAGTTCTTCGCATTTTCGATCAGAATACATACATGAAATCCAGTTAATGGTTATTTTTCGATAAATAGCTCGAATTTAACTGTACTTTTTCCATTTATATGACCACCGCCGCCATGCGTTGGCTCCTCCATGCACCCCAGAATCGGCACGCGCTGTGTATATAGAGGCGGAAAGCGACTCCGAGTACGGATCATTTTGCTGCCAAATGGTTTGTACCACTTCAATTTATCGTCATAGGTTTTTCTTATATGCATCTGGCGCAGTCAAGTTTGCCTACATCCACTCATAAGATAGGATCATGACGGGTATCGGAGGTGCGGGTATGAGTTATCAGCAATATGGCATCGATCCTGCGCTCGTGGAGCGTGTAAAGTTCAAGATGAAAAATCCTGAGGTAAAAGAACGCATCAAAATGCTGCTGCAAGGCGTCACGAAGGCAGATTTACAAAACACGGCAAAGGTTACACGATTAATCGGTCTTGCCGCGGGGATTTTTGGAGAGAAGCTAAGTGGGAACCAAACGCATCAGATTTTAACGTTTATCCTCGCGCAAAAAATTGATCCGAATAACACGTTTCACTTGATTCGATTATGGTCTATATTTCGATAGCGGCATGATGAAAACGGCACATGTAGAGCGTGAGATGCTCTACATGTGCCGTTTTGTCTGTACGGAGGGGAATAAGAAACCAATTGCGTAGCGGCGAGTGACACAACGTCTAGTTGTATCGGAATCGAGCGGCACACAGTTCATCTATAAGGGGAACTAGTCAGGTGCGAGGAAACCGCATGTAATGGAATAGCTGCGAAAGGCCTTGGGGTAACTCCTTAAGGTCCTTTTTCACATGGGTACATTTTTATGCAAGGGGAGACATGAGTACAAGCATATTAAGCTGCAATTCATTTACTAGTAATAGAGTCGTTTGAAGTAAGGAAGGTTCTCGTATGGTTTGGCTTAGGGAGGCTATGATTCGTGAACTATTGCGGTCCTGCAGATGAGGATGAATATCAAGTAAAATCACATAGACATTGTTCATGTTCAATTGTTTTAAGCTGCAGCGGGATTCCGTGCGTATGTCCAACCGGACCGACTGGAGCAACTGGAGCAACTGGTGCTACCGGTGCGACGGGAGTGGCTGGAGCGACGGGAGAAACCGGTGCAACTGGAGTAACTGGAGTAACTGGAGCAACTGGAGCGACTGGTGCGACTGGTGCGACTGGTGTAACTGGAGTAACCGGAGCAACTGGTGCGACTGGTGTAACTGGAGCAACTGGGGTGACTGGAGCAACTGGAGTGACCGGTGCGACTGGTGTAACTGGAGCAACTGGTGCCACTGGAGCAATTGGAGCGACTGGAGTAACTGGAGGAACTGGTGCTACTGGAGCGACTGGTGCGATTGGAGCAACTGGAGTAACTGGAGCGACGGGAGCAACTGGAGCAACTGGAGCAACTGGAGCGACTGGAGTGACTGGTGCAACTGGTGCAACTGGTGCGATTGGAGCAACTGGAGCGACTGGAGCGACTGGAGCGACTGGAGTGACTGGTGCAACTGGTGCGATTGGAGCAACTGGAGTGACAGGGGCAACTGGTGCGATTGGAGCAACTGGAGTGACCGGAGCAACTGGTGCCATTGGAGTAACTGGAGTGACCGGAGCGACTGGTGCGATTGGAGTTACTGGAGCGACAGGTGTAACTGGAGCAACTGGTGTAACTGGAGCGACTGGTGTAACTGGACCAACCGGTGCAACTGGTCCAATTGGACCGAATTTTGCGTCGACTGGATTTTCGGGATTCTTATCTACACTAACGATTGCAACAAGTACACAGCTTACGAATTGGTCGACGGCAAGTCCTTATTATGGACATGCGAACTTTAACGCAGTTACGGGCAACTTCACAGTACCTACAACAGGAAGGTATACGATACTGGCAACGATTAACTACTCCACGACTGCAGCTGTCACCTTGAGCCTAGGCGCCGGGGTCAATCCATTTTTTGCTGTGCAGCGAACATCGCCTTCCGCCGTCAATTTGGTGAGCGGATTTCTACCTATTTTGAATGTTAACGTAGCATTAGTCCTAACTTTGCGGGCGGTATTGGGAAACGGTGAAATTACATTGGCTGGGGACGTCTCTTTGTCGGCTGGCGATGTTATCGGCCTATTCTATAATGCGGCTGGATTAACGATTTCAATCAATATTGGCAGTGGTACGACTGGTGTTGTGTGGTCAATGCATCAGATTGCCTAGTCTAATATTGAAATAAATCACAAACAAGTATAACCATTGAGGGAGAACATTCATCTAATATAAGTATGCAAAGGAATCGACACATCGAAGGAAGGAGGAAAGACGGTGATCAAGAAGAAAAGCAGCACGAGGAAAAGGTTTATAGAGCTGACTATCGTTCACAAGACATCGTCTTCCTGCCTATTCTTGAACAAAGGGAGAGTCAGTAGGCCGAAACTGAAAAAGCGGTGTTATCATCGATCGATGACGAGGACCATACATCCCGTTCTCTCTAGTTCTCGCAGCCGATATCCAACCAAAAAGCCAAATCCGGAATGGAACCTAAACCCAAAACCTAATCTTAAGCAAAAGCTTATATATAATCCAAGGGTTAAGCCTTGCCCATCGCCTAAGCACCATCACTGCCATCCTTTACATCCGCCAGCCCCGCTGACAACGATCAATAAAGAGTGCTGTGGCAATATACTTCTTCAAGGCAATCAGCCTGGATTTCGGATATGGATGTGGAGTCCAAGATTGAAGTGGCCCAGATTAGTGTATATTCCAGCTCGAGTAGCACCCAAGCGATAGAGGTTGATATTGAAACCGATGCCGATAACAGACGGTTGAGCGTTCCTCCCGGTAGTACCATAAATTTTATCGGCCAATGTGTCAAAGCAGTTGACATTTCTACACTGAGTGATGAGATGAGTTATGTAGAAGGCAAATATGTCATCTCCACTACACTCCAAATCCAATCCGAACAAACATGCTGCGATCATGAATAAGGTGGCTTCTCACGTTTAAGTGAAAAACCACCTCAAGTGTAGCGTGCTTCTTACATACTGTATCGCACGGTTATGCAAAATTCCCCGGTTGCCGCTGCTATTGACGTAATAGTAATCGTATCGAAGCGCCCAACAGTAAACGAGGAGCTGCCTCCTGGCGGCACCGAGATAGCGGTTATAACGGGAGCTGCCGAACGAAGAAAAGCTACCGTAATAGCAGCTGTCCCAGTGTCATTCTTGACATATCCAGTACCGCTAATCAGCGTTGCCATATTATCGGTGTAAACAGTGGTTGCAACTGTTGGAAGTATCAGCCAATCCGTACATACTTTATCCTGCACGTAGGTTTTTTCTGAACAACAGCAAAGAGCGGAGTTACAAGAGCACATGATGAGTACCTCCTTTGTTGTCAAATTAAATTATTGAATCGCATAACGGGTTGTGATGCAGAATTCGCCCTGATATAAACCTGAGTCTCCGCCATCCAGTGTTAACTGTATAGTGGCGAAGCGTTGGTAAGTAAAAGCCACACTAGTTCCCGGTGAAATGGTAATGGCAGCCGTTAAGATGGAAGTCCCCGCACTGTTCAATACATCCATCGTAATGTCAGCAGGTCCGGAATCGAATTTCACATATCCCGTGCCGACAAGGTTCTGATTAATATTATTCGTGTAAACGACAATGTCTACATCTGCGGCGAGTACTGTGCCAGTCCATGGTGCACATACTTTATCCTGTACGAAATTTTTCTCTGAGCAGCAAGTTAATGCAGTCGCCGAAATATCGCATGCCATAGTTAAGAAAACCTCCGTTTCTTTGTTTCTAAACTATTTAATGCAGGCAATTACCCGAACGCTTGGACATCTGCCTGAATGATTTCAATAAATAGGTAAAAATTAGGCGGAGTAATTGAAATTAACTGTAGTTCATCCTTTTATTGGTGAAAAAATATCCAAAAACCACTTGCATAACGAATACGTGTTCGGTATATAATATGGAAAAACGAATATATGTTCGCATATGGTGGTGAGAACATGAGTGGTTCATCAAGAGTAGAGACAGAAGAGGATGTTCAAATGATTAAGGAATACACACTGTTGCCGATTTTACTTGATATGCTAGCAAGAGATATGGAGGAGCTTAAGGTTTATAAAGATAAAATTGTTTATAATCATATTCTTTTCTATCTCAGAGAGGTTGAGATGGGGATTTATCCAGAATTACAGCAGTTGAAAAGTAAGATGAAGCAGCGAGAGATTAAGGTGATTCACACGGAAATGAATGCTTTAGGGATTCAAGTCGAATACAAAGTTCGAGGTTACATTCATCATTTCACGATGCTGCGTAGTTTGGTCAAGGCAGAGCTTATGACTATGCTGATGAATATGCGGGGGGAATTGCGATGAGTAAGGGGAACAAGGGTGGGGAACGAACGATCTTCTTGGCTGACTGTCAGAGCTTCTACGCAAGTGTAGAGAAGGCCGATCATCCAGGTCTAGATAATAAGCCGGTTGCCGTAGCAGGAGACCCTGCGTTAAGGTCAGGTATTATTTTAGCTGCCTGCCCTGTTGCCAAAGGATATGGTGTATCGACAGCCGAACGGTTGGGTGAAGCGTTGAAGAAGTGTCCTGACCTGATCGTCATGCGGCCGAGGATGCAGCATTATATTAATGTTTCGTTGCAAATAACCGAAATTTATCAGGAATTTACGGATCTCGTTGAAATTTTCAGCATTGATGAGCAGTTCTTAGATGTCACAGGGAGCCTGCCGTTCTTTGGAGATGCAGAGCAGGTAGCTCGAAGTCTGCAGTATAAGGTGCTCAAACAAACGGGTGTTAAGCTTCGAGTGGGGATTAGCTCCAATAAAATCCTAGCGAAAATTGCCACAGATATTTGGGCCAAAAAGAATGCGACCGGCATTTTCACATTGCTGCCATCCGCTATCGAGGAGCACTTGTGGAAGGAACCTGTCAGTAAAATGTTCGGTGTGGGTTCGCGGATGACGGCGCATTTTGCCAAGTTGGGCATGTATACGATCGGCGACGTGGCACGAACGCCACTGCCGCAACTGAAGCAGAAGTTTCGCGCGCGTTTCGGCAAGCAGTCCGACATTCACGCCGAGGTGATGTGGCGAACGGCAAACGGACTGGATGATAGTCCAGTCACGCCGGGCACGTTCGATACGCCTCCGAAGTCGATCGGCCATATGATGACGCTGCCGAGGGATTATGCGGAATCGTCTGAAGTGAATACGATCCTCATGGAGCTGACAGAGGAGGTGTGCCGGGATTGTCGGCGCAAAGGCTATATGGCTTCTATTGTGACGGTCAGCTGTATGTGCAGTCCCTTTGATGCGCCGACAGGTTTCTCGCGCCAGATGAAGATGCCGGACCCGACGAATCATACCGGCACTGTTTTTCAAGCTGTGAAGCAGCTTTTCTATAAATTCTGGGACACGATGCCCGTTCGTCGTGCTGGCGTGATGCTGAGTCAGTTCGTGGATGATGAAACGTACCAGCTCACCCTATTTGAAGATCAAGTGAAAGCACGTGAATTGGAGAAGGTAACGGATAGTATTAAGGATCGGTTCGGCAATGCGGCGATTGTTCGCGCATCCTCTTTGACGACAGCTGGCCAAGCGAAGGTTCGCTCGCTCAAAATCGGAGGTCATTATAAATGAGCAAAAAATTGCAGAATAACGGTTTGTGGGAGTCAAGCCGCATGATGCTGCCCCAGCACCGGGAAGCAGCTCAAAGCCAGCGTCATGACAAACCGGTTCCTACGAAGCGCCCGACAGCGGACGATATTAGTATTATACGAGAATCTGTGCTGCTGCCGCTCATGCACACGATTATTGTGCGAAGGGCGCGTGAAGTGGAGCGTTCCTCCGAGATGCTAAGGACACTCTATTCGAAGGTAGCCCAGGTGCTGGCCAAGAATATGCACGCCGATTTAGCCAAAGTGAAGCGTCATATGCTCGAGAATGACATGCACGTCGCGGAAGAGGAGAAGGACGATCAGATGATCCGTTACCGGTATCGGTGCCGTGAGCATGAAGATCGATTTACAATGACGAGGGACTATATGCGTGCGGAAATTGGTGCGCGAATCGGTCGATATGCGGACAGTCTGGTCACAACCATTTATGGGACGGATCCGCGTGTGAGTGTGTTAGAGAAGGAAACGAAGAAGAAATCGTGAATCTGCCTAAATATATCGCTAGCGCCCCTTCGTACAGCCTGAAGAAGAACAGTTCTTCGGGCTGTACGAATTGACGTAAGCCTATCTTTTTTCCATAATGGAGAAAGGGGAATGGGATAACGGTGTGAAGGAGAAGGATGTAACCAATGTGCGGACGCTACACGATCACTGTGACGTTAGAGGAATTGATGCTGCGTTATGATATGTACGATACTTTTATGCCGAGATATAGCCCTAAATATAATGTTGCGCCCGGACAGCAGGTGATGGCGATCGTCCATGACGGGCAGCGAAATAAGCTAGGTGAACTGCGCTGGGGACTGATTCCAGAATGGGCAAAAGATGAGAAAGTTGGCTATCAGATGCTCAATGCGCGCTCCGAAACCTTGGCGGACAAGCCTGCCTTCCGCAAGCCATTTGAACGTAAACGATGCCTTATCCCAGCAGATTCTTTCTATGACTGGAAAGGAACTGGCAAGCATAAGCAGCCAATGCGTATTATGCTGCGCAGCAAGGAACTGTTCAGTATGGCAGGGCTTTACGATACATGGACATCTCCCGAAGGTGTGCGTATCTCAACTTGTACGGTCATTACCACGGAGTCGAACGAGATGATGAAGGATATTCATGAGCGTATGCCGGTCATTTTGCCGCGGGAGAAGGAAGCTATCTGGTTAGATCGGAGTAGGAAGAATGTGGATGAACTTCGTGCACTTCTGCAGCCATATCCTTCGGAGCTTATGATGGCGTACCCCGTGTCTAGCCGAGTGGGGAATGTGCGTAATGATGATGAGGAATGTATAGAGCTAATAAGTCTTTTGCTTTAAAAGGTAGAGGGTAATAGAGAATAGGAGCGTCAAGAAACATGAAAAATGGTATGTTGCTCAGGGTCACAATTATACTTGCTATTGTAGCGGCGATCAACGGCTATATAGGCTGGCACTTAAAGGTTTTTTTATCGTATTTATTGGGTGATTCATTTCATCCCTGGTTGTATTGGCCGGTGTTTTGGATCGTTGCGTTCTCCTATGTCATCGGACGGTTTGGAACGAAGGTGCTGCCGCCAACGCTAACACGACTGCTTAATATCATGGGTTCCTATTGGTTGGCTCTCATCCAATTCGGTATTCTTCTTTTGCCGATCACGGATGTGGCGATTGGTGTGTTGTATGCAGCGTCGGTGTCATCAGCTAGCTATCTGCCAATACTGGGGTGGATCGTTATAGCCATTGTACTTATTCTCCTCCTAGCAGGCTCTTATCTGGCGCGAACCCCGGTTATCCGCAAATATGAGATTACGATTCCAAAGCAAGCGGGGGACTGGGAACAGCTTCGGGTCGCAGTCGCTTCGGATATTCATTTGGGTGCCGTCGTCGGCAACCGCCATTTGCGCAAGCTTGTCAAGCATGTGAAGGCGATGGAGCCTGATCTGATTCTGCTGCCTGGCGATGTCATTGATGATGATATTAAACCTTTTATTCGTTATCAAATGGGACAGACCATGCGAGAGTTGCAGGCTCCGTTAGGCGTATATGCTGTGCTTGGCAACCATGAATACTATGGCGGGCATATTCCAGCCTTCGTGGAACAAATGGAACAAATCGGCATTCGTGTGCTGATGGACGAAGTCATCCATGTCCAAGAACGCTTATTTATTGTGGGGCGTAAAGATAAATCAGCGGAACATGCCGCTGGGGGACGTAAATCGTTAGTCTCCTTGATGGAAGGACTAGATCTTGCGCAGCCCATTATTGTTATGGATCATCAGCCATATCAATTAGACGTAGCTGAAGCCGCGGGTGTTGATGTGAATTTGTCGGGTCATACACACCGTGGTCAAATTGCGCCGAACCATCTGTTCACTAGACGGATCTTTGAACTAGATTGGGGCTATTTACGCAAAGGGAATTTACATGCGCTGGTGTCCTCGGGCTTCGGTACATGGGGACCACCGATACGATTGGGAAGCCAAGCGGAAATTATTGAGCTGACGATCCATTTTACAAGTCATGATAGAAAAGAGGAGTAACACCTATGCAAGAGTTAGAGAAGAAACAAATTACATCTGTGGAGCTGGCGGCAGCGATGATGCAGTTTACGATGAAAAGCATAGAAAATAGTTGGGACACGTTGAAGCCTGCTATCATTGCCTATCTGCCACAACCTGTCTTAACGATGGCTAAAGAAGATGAACTGTTAAGAGAGATTTACATAGCGGCTTTGGCGCTGGAGATTTACTGTATTCCGCACGCATTTGAAGAAGAAACAGCACGCCTAGTCAGCCTGGGCATGGGCGAGGTCATGGCTTCAGACAACTTAGCGGAGCATCGTTTATCGGAGTCGATCGGACACCATTATCTCCCTAGATTAGAGGCAGTAGCCGAAACGGCACCTGAGGACTTGGCGCTTGAGCTGGTCCAAGAAGCAACGAAAATCCTTTACGAACGCATAGAGCTTCCGTTAAAGCCAACAGATCCAAGTACGAGTCTATTGTGGGCAAAGTTATTTCCTTTTTTAGCTGGCATCGTTGGGAAATGGCCCATCTTGGCTACCAAATTTGAAGTGAAGACCGAGTAGTAGTAGGCGTATCAGCCTTAAGACGGAGGGAGCAGCACGAATGGTAAACAAACGGGTTCATGTCTATGTGTTATCTGGATTTCTGGGGAGCGGTAAAACGACTTTACTTACCAAAGCTATCGATTATTTCACCGAAGCGGGCCGCAAGCCGGCTGTGATCATGAATGAAATAGGCGAAGTGAATTTGGATGGACAGTTAATTGCCAATGAAGTCCCCATGTCGGAACTGCTAGGTGGCTGCATTTGCTGTTCGAGTCGTGGTGATCTTGCCACAGCATTGAACGAATTAGTGACAGGAGAGCAGCCCGATATAATTTTCGTTGAATCCACGGGGATTGCGAATCCTATGGAAATTATTGATGAGATAACGGACGCTTCGCTCGTACTTCCGGTAGAGCTTTCAGCCATCATCACGGTCGTGGATGCCCCACAGCTGCTTGAATTAAATCGAACAAGTCGCGGAAAAACCTACCGGCTCATGCGGGATCAAATTCGTTGTGCGAACTTGCTTCTGCTTAATAAGACGGACTTGCTGCAGGAATCCGCACTTCAAGAAGTGCATGATCTCGTACGGGAATGGAATCCGTATGCGGATTTGCATTATACCGTGTTCAGTCAGATTGATATCAAGTTAATTGAAGACATTCATACAGAGGGTTCTGACGGGTTGCCTGTGGTGCAGGTAGAATCGAACGAAGAGGCCGTCTCGCATAGCCACGAGCATCATCATGAGCATGATCATCATCATTCGCATAACCATGTCATGGCGTATACCCATTTTTTTGAACGGGCTGTAGATAGTAATGCATTTGAACAATTCGTGAGCCAACTTCCTCAGGAAGTGTATCGTGCCAAAGGGATTCTCAGTTTCTCGGATACATCGAGTCGGTTCTTATTCCAGTATGCCTATAGGGAAATGGATTTTGTGAAAATAACGCCTAAAGGCGATGTGCCTGACGTAGCAGTCTTCATTGGGGAGAACTTTGCCAAGGATGTCATTCGCGCAGAATTGCTGAAATTAGAAGCGCAGTCCGATACCTAGCAGGCTAACTAGCCGAAATGGTAAGTCCTGAGTTCTGGGCCAAATCCGGTGGATACAAATTCCGTCATCGTTCTACACTTGACGCAAGTGGTCTATTTGCTGCACTATAATAGGAGAACATTTCAACACAGAGGGGTAATGCAAGTGAATACGCATACGGATACGATTGATGAGATGCTAAGAGCGATGTCGCAGAAGGGCTGGCGTATTACAGAGCAGCGCAGAAGCTTAGCGACCTTATTCGCAGAATCGGGCAGTTACTTATCGCCGAAGGACGTCTATGAGCATATGAAAATGAAATATCCAGGCGTAAGCTTCGATACGGTGTATCGTAATCTCCGATTGTTGAGCGAGATGGGTGTTCTGGAGCAATTTCATTTGGCGGATGGCTTGAAGTTCAAAGCGAGTTGTTTGTCCCATCATCATCATCACATGATTTGCGTCAACTGCGAGAAGACTGTGACGTTTGAGTTCTGTCCGATGAAGCTTGTGAAGGATTTGCCGGAGAGCTTTGAGATTCAAAGCCATCGGTTTGAAATATTTGGCTATTGTGCCGATTGTAAATCAGCTATGCCTACCGCTCAGGTTGGTGAGTAGTTGGCGTTATATGCGCATATGGAAAAAGCAGTCTGCTGGGCGAGAACCCGGTAAGGCTGCTTTTTGCATGTGTATTATTTGCTTTTGGTTACGTGTAGCAGCTCAGGAACTGTGACGAACGTATAACCAGCTGCCTTAAGTTTAGTAATTAACGGTCCAATTGCTTGCACGGTGCCTGATAGATCTTGACTGTCCGCACCTCCAGAATGCTGGAGGATAATGGACCCAGGCTTCGTTTGCTGCATGATATTGTGAAGGACCTGATCGGAATTCAGTGATTTCCAATCGAGGGAATCGACATTCCAGTTCACAATTAAGTAGTGATGATTCGCAATCCATTTGACCTGTTCTTCATTAATTGCGCCATAAGGGGGACGAATTAACCTAGGGGCGTAGCCAATGAGGTTCTGCAAAATGGTTTCTGTACTTTCAATCTGGTTTTGAAATTTATCCACAGAGAGCTTTGGTAGATTCTCATGGCTGTATGAGTGGTTGCCGATGACATGCCCTTCATTCGCAATTCGCTTGATGACGTCCGGATGCATGTTAGCCATAGCACCAAGTACGAAAAATGTTGCTTTCACTTGATTTGCTTTTAAGGCATCAAGTACTTTTGGCGTAAACCGTGTATCAGGTCCATCGTCAAAGGTTAATGCGACTTTTTTCTCTTGACTGGAGCCGCGGAGCTTGAATGTATCGGGGTATTTAACAACCAGCTGAGAGAGTGAAAGCTTTTTCTGAGAAATTCTTACTTGTCCCTGATTTTTTTGAACGGGCAAGGAAGGTCGCTTAGAGGCCTCAGGTGGTGCAACTGACCTTTTCGGGTTGATCTTAGGCTTCAAGTTGGGCGTCGACGTAGGACTTGGTGCTCGTGTTGGTGCTGTCGGCAACGCAGAAGCAGATGGCGTGCTCGCGGGTGGCAGCATGCTCAATCGCTTGGTGCCGGAAGCATCTGTAACGAACGGGGACTCCACTAAGTCCCTGCTAGCCTCCAGAGATGTCTGAGCGACATCAGGAGTTGAATGTTGGGTTGAGCTCTGATCTTGAAAAGGCTTCGTTAAAGGCGCACCGCAGCTAGTTACAAGCAGACAAACGATGCTAAACGACCAAAGCCGCTTGGTCATGACAATCCCCTCCGAGCATTATGACTATGCTCTAGGTTCTGTAAGGGGAGGCGAAATTATCCCGTGTAAATAACGGAAATAGATAGAGATGGGCCGCGTAACAAGGGGGAAGGACTACGAAATTATTTTTTGAAACGTAACAATATCTAAAAATTGCCCCCATTTGAAGCCAACCTCTCGATAGTGTGCACATTGTTGGTAGCCATTTCGGGTAAACATGTGGATGCTAGCTGAATTATCCGCACAAACAGTTGCAATTAAGGAATGGAAGTCGCGCTCCTTCGCGAACGCTTCAACATATTGAATAGAGGCAGATCCAATCCCTTTGCCAACGCATGTTGGATGCAGATAGATGGTCACTTCACCTGTTGTATCATAGGCTTGTTTTTTCTTATGGGGCATAACTTGAACATAACCTTGCAGCTTCTCATCTTGTAGAATGACAAACGTTTGATAGCGGGGATTGGTGTGGACAACACTTTCTGTGAACTCGGGTAATGCAACAGGTTCCGTATGGAAAGAATAAGTGGAATGCATAACGAAATAATTGTAAATATCCATCAAAAATGGAATATCCGGCGTCTCTAATGGCTTGAATGTCAGGGTAGACATGATGCGGCACCTCGCTGAGTTTAGAAGTTAATGTGCAATATAAGTTCAACGGGGTAAGCTAATCCCCTGCTTCGAAAGGACATTTTCAAATAGACATTCCGTCCTAATCCATGTATCTTAGATAGTATATCTACTAGAATTAGGGGGAGTCACATGTCGGGCAATACAAGTTATATTCTCGTGATCGTCATTGGTGTTATCGTACTCGCTGGCCTGACTTACATGAATCTTCGCAAAATAAGCAAGTCCACAGCCGATTTGACACAGCTTAAGAAAAGGACGCTTCTCTGGAGCGAAATCTCCCTTGCGTTGTTCGTTGTGCAACTGTTTTTCCGTGACCGTAACGGTGGATTCTTATTGTTCTTCGGTATACTTACCCTATTCACAGGGGCGCATTACTTAGGGGTCTTATATTATTCACGCAAAAGAAACCGATAAAAGTGAAGAGGCTCTCCACGTAGCCAGCTACGGAGGGGAGCCTCTATTTTATTGTTCCAAACTATACGCCAGCAGGGACGTTCTAGTCGTTCCAATTCGTTGGCTTCGTCTTTGTCGGCGTTTTCCATTTCTGATACCATTTCTTCTTTTGCTTCTGTCCCATTAATGTTCGTAACTGCAACATCACAAGTTTGGCGCGGTCTTCATCGGCATACTTGTCACGTAGATTCTCGAATACAGGCTGATCTTTCATGGCTGACCTTCTTTTCTGACTGTAGGATGGAATGTAAAATAAAGGGAATGTATGTTCTTGTTTTTGATTATAGCATAAAATGGAAGGAAGGATCAAGCCTAACAGAAGGAGAGCGAGCTGTAAATGTGGAATGTAAGTAGCAGTCAAACAAATTCCTAACGAGGTGCACAATGAAAAGGTTAATACTATCTTTACTAGTACTCTCTCTCCCGGTTGGCGTAGCGGGAGCTGCCACTTTAAATGGAGATTTCCAAGGAAATCCTATCGTACAAGTAACATCCGCTGGACAAAGTTTAAAAGTCGACGAACTACCCGCGATGATATATAAAGATCACACCGTTGTGCCCTTGTCCATGCTGCGACAACTTGGAGTTCTTGTGACATGGGATCCTACTACGTATAGTGTAAATGTGACACTGCCTCAATCTGCCTCAGCCAACCCAATAAATCCTGCCAAACAAGAGTCGGAGAACTTGATGAATGTCTACCAATGGCTGAAAGATACGGATACCGCCTTACTAACTTTCTCGAATCAACTTCAGCAGTATGCCAATCTAACGAATGGTAGTGAATTTGTGAGTCAATTAAATATGGATTTTGAGGACTTAATGAAACAATATAATGAATCCATCCAAATGGCACTAAAGCTTTTAGAAACAGTGAGTCATTCAGATGATCTTAAATCCATCATTAAGAGTGAGAGCGATGCATATAACAATGTTCAACAAACAAAGAGTTTACTCGTATTTAAACTTACTGGAAACACCGTGCCCGAATTTGAGAAACAATTTGGCATCAGCCTGTTAAACGCTACGCGAGCAGCACAAAAAAACTTGAACAACACGAATGCCATCATTCATGAACTGCAACGTAAAAATAACGAACTCTTACAAATTAAATCTTCTAATACTAGTACCTAGACAATAGGGGGAAGAAATGTGTTGTTTCGGGTATATGTGATATTCCTGCTGTTTGCCGTTATATTGCTTAATAGTTATCCTCTAACGAGTTATGCCAATGATGGGAAAAGCTCGGTCGGAGTAAAGATTCAATTGACCATAAACGATATTACGGCTTCAGTAAATGGGCAGAAAACGATGCTTTCAACACCGCCTGTGCTGTTAAATAATACGACAATGGTTCCTCTGCGTTTTATAGCAGATGCTTTAAAGGCAGATTTGACATGGAATACGGAGGACCAGTCCATCACGCTCAAGTATGCGGGTCACTCGATAAAACTGTCCATTGATAACAGAATTGTTCGTATAGATAATCAAAGTAAGACATTAGAGCAGCCGGCAGTCATAATGAATAATACCACACTAGTGCCATTGCGATTTATTGCAGAAAGCTTGAATCAGACCGTTGCTTTCAATGATGAAACGAAATCCATTATGATCACAACGCCTCGTCCGAGAGCGGCGGAAATTCGTGTCGACAACTTAATGACGGCTTCGAATATGGGATTCACGTATAATTTCTTTGTTGAACGGCCAAATGTTAATGTGATAAGTATGGCTTCCGATCATCATGATCTGATCTATATTTTAGAGCGAAATGCAGCTTCGGAGATGAGTTTTATCCTTCGTGTCTATAATGAAGCAACAGGTGAAATGAAAGTAATGTACAGCGGTTTCGATGAGAGCTTTAATTTTGACTATACGGACCCGAAGTTTGGATCGCAGCATATTAACGCCAGTATTCTCTCGCCGCGCAAACTTGTGTATGATGCTAAATTGGAAAAACTTTATTTAATGGCTACCAGTAGTTTTTCTTCTGATATCAGTGTATCTACCGTCATATATGAGATTGCACCCAATGTGCGAATGATGACATATACAATCGGGAAAACAACTTATCATCCAGGTAACTTTATGGTAACTCCGGATGGTCAGCATTTTTACTTTAGCGATAATCTTCATGATCACATATATGCAGGCGAATCGGGTAAGCAAGCAAACGTATTCATGTCTTTCACTCCTGATAAGGAAAATGTAAAGCTGGCAGCCGTTGCAAATGATGGCAAAATGTTTGTTCTAGATGTATCCAAGCAATCGATTTTTGAACTGCAGGAATCCGGGAAACTGAGGTTCGTAGCTCCGATAGACATAAAAGAAGAGATTTCAAGGGTATATGAGGATAACGGAACTTTCTATGTCGAAGGGCAACGACAGATTTGGGAAGTTAAGATAACGGGCGAAACCCAGCCTTATGTTGGTTTGAAAGATATTGCAGCTTATAACACCGGACTCTATCTTCCCAAAACTAATACGTACGACGCAAGTGCTTTTGCCAATATGGGGTTTTCGTTTGGAGGGATGCTGTCATTAAACGTTTTTGCGATTAACCAACAGGGAAATGTAGTGATGTATGATGGGGCGTATCATTTGCTGAGAAGGATCAATGTTTATAAGCAGTAGAGTGTATAAGTGTGGAAACGAATGCTACTGACGCGGCTTCTAGAGGGAAATATCAGATGATTTGCAAAAAAAGCCTATTCCTTTTCGGGATAGGTTTATTTGTGTTTCTTAGTCAAAGACCATCCCCAAGCAGATGAAATGAGAAATTCAGGATACATAGGGAAGATGGTCACCGGAGGTATGCCTAACCCTTTTACCATCCGAACAATGGAGTACGTTGAGATATAAGGCGAAGAAGACGATCCACATAAATATCTCACTTCGAGGAGTCTTGTTTTTTTACAGTAATGAGTACTGAGGTTCGATTTTCCTCTTCCATCTGCTGAATAATCTCGAGCAAATAAATGGCAGCACTATATTTTTCCTGATCAATGAATTCGCGGATGAGTTCAATAACGTCTTGCTTAGATACTAAATAGTATAGTTGCAAATGACCACATCCCTGAACAAGTACTTGCACAATATTTTATGCAAAGCATTCATTCAGGGTATGGGCATCGGCTGACTAAATTTATGCTGGACTCATTGTATTGGATGAATACGATGAAATGGAAGACGAGGAGAACGAAGCCGCTACAATATTAGCTCGCCAGCAAAGGCAAACTAAAGCTAAAGCTAAAGACATTGCAGCAGAGCTTGGCCTCGGTGAAACTCAGATACGAAAATGGAAGTGACAGGACAAATGGGGCAGGGTATGTGGATTTCCAGCCAGCAGTTAGGTCGCGCAACCGGGCCAATCAATCAGGCTAAGTTTAGTAGGGAGATGGACCTTATGTTGCGAGAGGAGCCAAATGATTCCATTATTTTGACCCGCAATCATCTTCAAGGGAAGAAAATTAATATTAAGGATGCGTAATTTAGCAATTTACCCATAGCTAGCACACATTGTTGCAGTAGATCATGATAGCGGTATAAGTAGTATTTTGACGCTGGGTAAAACGGTAAACATCCTAGTATTTAATGAAGTTATGGCAACGATGGCACTAAAGATAAATAGACAGTTAAAATCTTCATCTAAGTATGCTACAATGTCGGTATCAGAGCAAAATCCTTACTTTTCGCATGTGTAATGTTTGACGAGACCTATATGGATAACCTCAACTCCAAAGAGACTTTGTTGAAAAGTTCATTAAAGCTGTTAAATGGCCAATTGGTATTGTAAAAGACGATAAATGGAGGCGCTCACATTTAAGTGCTTATTTATTTGTAGCTCTTAAACCCTATGTATCCCAAACATAATTGAAATATTTTTTAATGTGTTCAGATAAAAAAGTTTGAAAGAATTTTTGTTAACATTGAGGGGTAAATTGGTGATATGAGTGGCGGATAAAGTTCTTTTAAAAGAAGCTTGGACAAAACAACCATTCGGAATTATTGGCTATGAAATATTGAATGAAGATCATTTATTCGTTGAATATGCTAATAAGTATGGATTTAGGGTGGCAGTTCGTGATTTAAAGATTGATCGGTCGGAATGGGATAGATTAATCAAGCTCATGAGAAGTAGATGAAGCAAATGAGCAAAAGTATTGGTTCAATCTTTGATGAGAGTGACTGTGATTCCGTTAGGTTCTTATAAAATCCAAATTTGATCCTCAAGCTGGTCGGTTCGTAGTCCCTTTATCCTGAGGCAATTTTCGTTTCGGTTGAAATCTACAATATTGAATAATAGAGCTATTTATTAGGATTCCTGAACTATCAGGAGTCCTTTTTCCGTTGCCCTGCCAGATAGCCTTAAACCGGGCATTTCATTTACCGGGTATAACCTGGAATCAAAGTGAGGGTGAATAAGTGGATTGGTTAAAAGAGTTATTGAAAGTACAAGGGCTTTCGGATACACAAATCGCTGCAATTGTTGGAGGGGCTGAAACGAATTATAAAGCGGATTCAGGGTAAGGTTTTTTCTCATCCATAGTGACGGAACAAAGACGTCCTGTTTACTTGCAGGATCTTTTTAGTATAGTTATTTAACCAAATATAGTAGGCTGTGTTAGGAATATATTTGTTGCATTATATTTTAATTTGAAAATTTTGGTCCCTAAAGCGTCCCCAAGATGAAATTGTACTATCTGTACTAAATGCAATTTCACCTTTGTTATAATCAAATAAACCCTTACGCAGTAAGAGTTCCACAAAACTGTCCTATAAAATAATAACGGCGACTGCTTGCGCAGCCGCCTCATGGGAGAGGAGAAACCGGATGAAGAGCTTATGGGGAAACGTAAGCCTTCTCCGCGGTTGTCTACGACATTCTCTGATGTCGATAGTTCAAGGATGACCGCTTTACGGTAAATTTATACATCGCAGTGATAAAATTTTTGTGTCAGATTAGTGCTTGTGGTACGATAGCAAAAGAATGAACCAGCATGGAAGGGAAAAGCACAGATGAGAGTGATTTCAGGCACGGCCAAAGGCAGGTCGTTAAAGGCTGTACCCGGTACAAGTACACGACCAACAACTGATAAAGTGAAAGAAGCGATCTTCAGTATGATCGGACCTTATTTCGATGGAGGGCAGGTACTCGATCTGTTCGCCGGCACGGGCGGGCTAGGGATTGAAGCGCTAAGCCGTGGGATGGATAAGGCGGTATTTATTGATATCGAGAAGAAGAGTATCGACACCATAGGGCACAATGTTGAAGTCGCCAAAGTGAAGGATCAAGTGGAGATTTACCGGACAGATGCGGCGAGAGCGTTGAAGGTATTGGCGAAGCGGTCGGAGAAGTTCCAACTTGTATTTCTGGATCCACCTTACCGAATGAAAGGGATCGCAGAGCTGATGATGACGATGGAGGAACAAGCCATTGTGGAACCGGACGCCACGATTGTGGTTGAACACGATGCTAAGGATGTATTATTAGAAACGATAGGCGGCTTCAAACAGCTACGCAGAGCAGACTATGGAGATACGGCTGTTACCATATTTAAACGCGACAACGCGTCCATAGGACTCAGTAATTGAAGGAGATGAACAGCATGATGAGGCAAGAACACGGTATTACAGTTGCGGTATATCCAGGTAGCTTTGACCCGGTTACCTACGGTCATCTTGATATTATACATAGAGCAGCAAAAGTATTTGATAAACTAATTGTAGCGGTGCTGAACAATACATCCAAAAATGCGTTGTTCACCTTAGAAGAGCGCATGGAACTGCTTCGCAAAGTAACCGCGGATCTTCCCAATGTGGAGATTGATGGTTTTCGGGATCTAATGGTCAATTATATGAAACAACGTAATGTCAGACTGATCGTTCGTGGACTTCGGGCTGTATCTGATTTTGAATACGAATTGCAAATGGCATCGACCAATCATAAGCTGAACCCAGACGTGGAAACGTTCTTTATGACATCGAAACCGCAGTTTTCGTATTTGAGTTCAAGCATCGTGAAAGAGATTGCCAAATTCCATGGACCTGTCGAGGATTTAGTACCAGCAGAAGTGGAAGAGGAACTACGCAAAAAATTCCCTCAGACCTAGAAGCTAGATCGAAAGGGATTTCAAGTTGCGATTTGGTTAATTCACTACTTTCCGCTGAAACAAGCGTAGACCAACCGAAACGAGCAGCATAAGGGAGAAAATAAAAAGGAATTGCATCAGCATTGGTCCCCATAGGCCCCATGCCGTTTCGCCGTTCAAGGGGAAGGGTAGCACGGTAGCTGAGTTGCTCGCTAAGTCTAATCGAAGAAAGCTTGGCTCTGTGTCTAACAAGAGCAACTGCAAGGGTTTCCAGAGCAGAATTGTAGTAAATAGGGCAAGTACGGCATGCAGTGCTCGCGACTGTAAAAAAAACGTATATCTAGCATCGGTTTTCTGATGGAAGCCAGCAACCTGTGCGTGGGCGGACAAACCTCCCCAACCGAGGAATGCACTGAGCAGTGCCATTTGCGGCAGAAGTGAGAGATCTTTGGATTGGCTAAAAGCATAGGCACCAAGGTGAATTTCCATTAATCCTTTGATCCATTGCGGTGTTGTGTCCGTGAAAATACCCATGAAGCTAAGCAGAAATTGCGTGACGGGGCGTAAAATATCGGTAAAATGAGTAATCGAGATGACGTTGATGAGCACGGAAAATATCATCATGTATCCGCCAATCAACATTAGCGTTTGTACAGCCGAGGTTACGGCATCACCGAGAAGCTTGCCGAAAGTACGCCCATCTTCCCAATAAGCCTGACGCATGGCCATAAGGGCAGATCTACCAATAGATATGGTTTCTTTCGGTTTCGTTACTAGTGTTTTGGCTTCAGGTGAAGTGATGACTTGCTTGCTATGACGCATCAAGAATCCGGTTGCGAAAGCAGAAGAGTAATGAATAATCGCAAGTAAGATGCCTAGTTTGGCATTATGAAGGAATCCAATCCCGATAACCATAATTAGGAATAAAGGACTACATAAATGCGACAGGGCCGTTAATCGTTCTGTTTCCGTACGTGTAAGAAGGTTTTTTTCGCGCAGCGATGCAGTAATTCTAGCTCCTGCTGGAAATCCTACAACAAAGCCTGATGCCAATGCCCAACCACTAACGCCGGGAAGGCGGAAAATGACGCGCATTAGCGGTTCTAGAAGCACGCCTGTACCTTGAATGACGCCGAAACCAATCAGGAGCTCGGTCATAATAAGGAAAGGCATTAAGGCGGGAAAGACGAGCTTCCACCAAATGGTCAGCCCTTCGAGAGATGACTGAAAAGCTTTGTCGGGAAATAGAATGACAGATATAACAACTAATCCAGCCAAAGCTCCGAGCACCAATGTGGTGAATTTGGCATGGAATCTTACATTAGGCATAGCATCACCTCGTCCATCGAACATGCTTCATTGTACGCAAGTAGATAAGCGATTAGACCAAGCTTTCACCCGAGAATAGGTAGGCCAAACAACAAGTGAAAGCAACAGGAAAGGGGAACCTGTATGGATAAGGAAGAAGAGAGCACGATACACACGTGGTCGAATGACTCATATCGATATCCGAGAAGCTCGGCGACGAGACGATACCTAGTTTCCGCGCTCGTAGGGATTATCATTGTATATTTGCTGTTTTTTGTGCGGTTGCCTTTTTTTGTTTTTATGCCGGGCACTGCCGAAGAAATCAAGCCGATGGTGTCGATTGCCAAAAGCACGGGCCCAGAAAAAGGTAATCTCATGTTAACTACCGTGCGGGTAGCTGATGCCAATGTCGTGAACTATTTGGTAGGACTCGTACATCCGTATGAAGAAATCCAACCGAAAACGTCTGTTCTCAAACAAGGAGAGTCCGAGCAAGAGTATTCACAGCGTCAGGAATACGTCATGTTAACTTCACAGGCTAGCGCGATTCAAGCGGCTTATACGGAGGCCAAAGTCCCTTTTCATATTGATCATGAGGGTGTGATGGTCCTTCAGACGGTCCCAGGGTTGTCGGGTGAGAAGGTGCTTAAACCAGGTGATGTACTATTGAAGGCTGGGGACAAAGAGGTGAAAGTAGCGCAGGATCTACTAGACTCTCTCGCAGGTAAAAAAGCAGGAGACACTATCTCCATTACGTATGCTAGGAAAAAGGCTGAAATGCAAACGACATTGACGCTGGGGGCTCTGCCTCTCCAAGAAGGTGAGAAGGAGCCGCGGGCAGGGATTGGTGTCGTTCCAGCAGGAATGCAATCGGTTAAAGCCGATCTGGAAGATCAGCAGGTGACAATTAAGGCTGGTGATATTGGAGGGCCGTCAGCTGGCCTCATGTTCTCATTGGAGATATTCAATCAGCTTGTACCTGAGGATATTACGAAGGGGTATCGCATTGCAGGAACGGGAACTATTGAAGCAGATGGCACCGTAGGACCGATTGGCGGTATTCAACATAAGATTATTGCGGCGGATCGGGAAAAGGCGGAAATTTTCTTTGCACCCAAAAATATGACCTACAAAGACGGGACGAAGATCGAGAATTATGCCGATGCGGTTAAAAGAGCGAAGCAAATCAATACGAAGATGAAAATTGTCGAAATTGGCACGATGGAAGATGCCTTAAAATATCTAGCAGCTTTGCCTCCGAAGTAAGTCATATCTAGCACAAGTCATATATTTTTAAATTGACAAAAGGTATGCATAATGGATATAATAATCTTTGTTTGTTTGGGGTGATATCATGCAAATTCGTTTTAGAGAACTATCTCTGCAAGGGCAGTCGGTACCTATGAGTGAAGTTATGAATTTGACGGAACCTTTCGAGGGTCGTCAAGACATTCTTAATCATGGACCTGTTCATGCGAATCTTCATGCAAAGTATGAAGAAGGAGTAGTTAAAGTTAACGGTACGTTAACGCTAGACTTGGAGTTAAGCTGTTCCCGATGCTTAACGCACACGAACCAAACAATTAAGCTTCCTTTCAAGGAAGTTTTCATGCAAAAGCCGGAAGAAGAAGATCCAGAGCTGGACGAGGATATTCATCTGGTGGTTGGGGATAAAGTAGATTTGGAGCCTTACGTTGTAGAGAATGTAGTGGTTGGTTTACCGTACATACCACTTTGTGACGAAGCGTGCAAAGGTCTGTGTCCCGTGTGCGGAGAAAATCGCAATGAACGTGATTGCGGCTGTAAGCAGGATAAGATTGATCCTAGACTTGCAGGTCTCGCGGACTTTTTTAACAAAGAATAAGGCAACGCCGAAATTCGTATAAGGAGGTGTTTTGAAGATGGCAGTACCTCAAAGAAGAACGTCCAAAACTCGTCGCGACAAGCGCCGTACTCACTTTAAATTGGAAGTTCCAGGCATGGTGAAATGTGAACAATGTGCAGAACTGAAGCTAGCACACCACGTGTGCAAGTCTTGCGGAACTTACAAAAGCAGAGAGATCGTAAAAGCATAAGATTAGACATAGTACTTCATCCTAGGTGAGGTGCTATTTTTTTTGCTTTCTTTTTGGTCCTAAATTTAATATACTACAGTTTAGTATCTGGTAATAAGATGAGATCTCACGAGATAAGGTGGTGCTTACCATCGAACGCCTTCCTAAACGACAAAGGCAGCAGCAGTTGTTGCAGTCCATTGAAGCGAACCCATTTATGACGGATGAGGAATTGATGCGAACGTTTGGGGTTAGTATCCAAACTGTCCGCTTGGATCGATTAGAGCTCGGTATTCCTGAATTACGGGAACGTATGAAGCATATGGCCGTCAAAACGTATGATCCTGTACGTTCACTTCCAATTGATGAAGTTATTGGAGAAGTCATTGACTTGCAATTGGATCAGAGCGGTATTTCGATTTTTGAAATTAAAGAAGACCATATTTTTTCCAGAACCAAAATTGCCAGAGGACATCACATTTTCTCACAAGCCAACTCGTTGGCTGTTGCTGTCATCGACGATCCAATTGCATTAACAGCTTCGGCTGATATTCGATTTGTTCGCTCAGTAAAGCTGGGAGAGAAGTGTGTCGCCAAAGCTTATGTGCGATCTGTTTCCAAAGGAAAAGCACGTGTGGAGGTGTTCACTTATGTGGGCGAAGAGACGGTGTTTCGAGGCAACTTTGTCATCTTTCATTCGAAGAAAGAGCAACATCTAGATAGGGAGGACAAGCTCCATGCGGATCGCGATTGATGCAATGGGCGGAGATCATGCGCCTAAGATCGTAGTTGAGGGTGCTCTCGCAGCGGCGAAAGAGTGGAAGGATGTACATATCATTCTAGTCGGGAACAGCGCGGCGATAGAAGCTCACCTCACAGAGAGGCCGGATAACCTAACGATTCGTCATGCGGAAGAAGTCATCGAAGCCGAGGATGAACCGGTTAAAGCGGTTCGTCGGAAGAAAGACGCTTCCATGGTTGTGGCAGGAAGATTAGTGCGTGAGAAAGAAGCAGAAGCTATGATTTCTGCAGGCAATACCGGAGCATTAATGACGACTGGATTGCTTGTTGTAGGAAGAATTCCTGGTATCGAACGTCCAGCATTAGCACCAATGATTCCGACGATGGACGGTCATGGTGTACTTGCTTTGGATTTAGGAGCGAATATGGATGCAACCCCAGAGCAATTGATCCAATATGCGATTATGGGCAGCATTTATCGTTCCAAAGTACATGGTATTGATAAACCTCGCGTAGGATTGTTGAATGTAGGGACGGAATCGACCAAAGGGAATGAATTAACCAAAGCAGCATATCCTTTACTGGAGCAAGCTCCGATTTATTTTGTGGGTAATGTGGAATCCTCGCAGGTGCTGCGCGCGCAGTGTGACGTCATTGTTTGCGATGGATTTGCTGGAAATATTATGTTGAAAACATTGGAGGGCGCTGCGTCCACCATTTTCTCTGCTTTAAAGCAGGAATTTACGAAATCCATATTCACCAAACTTGCAGCAGCGGTGTTGAAGCCAGGGTTGACGCAATTCCGCAAGAAGCTGGACTCTAATGAACATGGAGCTGCACCGTTTCTAGGCATTGATGGACTAGTCCTCAAAAGTCATGGTTCATCTGATGCAAATGCCATTAAGAATGCCGTACGTCAAGCAAGAATTGCCTTACAAAATGATTTGGTTGGCACCATATCTGCCGAAATTAGCCGCGGGAAGCGAGATATAACAACATGAACTTAATACCGGTTGGGGTACTCGGAACGGGTAAATATGTACCAGAACGCATTTTAACGAATCAAGAGCTAGAGACTATGGTGGAAACGAATGATGAGTGGATCGTATCCCGAACAGGCATTCGTGAAAGAAGAATAGCAGCAGAAGGACAAGCTACATCTGATCTCTGCTTTGAAGCTTCCCAAGTAGCGCTGTCCAATGCAGGGATTACTGCAAATCAACTGGATTTGATCATCGTAGCAACGATAACACCGGACATGTCATTCCCATCAACAGCGTGTATTCTTCAAGAGAAACTGGGAGCGAAGAAAGCAGCGGCGTTCGACTTATCAGCAGCTTGTTCAGGTTTCGTCTATGGACTAGCGAATGCAGCAAATTTCATCGCTACAGGTACATATAAATATGCGCTTGTTATTGGCGCGGATTGCTTGTCAAAAATTACCGATTACACGGACCGTAATACCTGTATTTTATTTGGAGATGGAGCGGGTGCAGTTGTTATTGGTGAAGTGCCGGAAGAAAGAGGCTTCAAATCCTTCGAATTAGGTGCGGATGGTACCGGAGGACCTCTTCTGAAAATTGAGGGTGGCGGTTCCCGTAATCCTGCTTCACAGAACTCGCTTGACCAACGTTTGCATTACATCTACATGGCGGGTGCTGAGGTGTTCAAGTTTGCAGTTCGCATTATGGGGAATGCTGCGGATGAAGCTCTTCGCAAAGCGGGTTGGGAGAAAACTGATATTGATCTGCTTGTCCCTCACCAAGCCAACATGAGAATTATTCAATCCTCACTGAATCGCTTGGAATTATCGGAAGACAAATGTATGATTAACTTGGACAAGTACGGTAATATGTCAGCTGCTTCCATTCCAGTTGCCTTAGCAGAAGCTTCCGAACAAGGCAGATTAAACGAAGGTGATCGACTTATCTTAGTTGGATTTGGCGGCGGACTCACTTGGGGTGCGACAGCTTTAGTCTGGTAAGTAGCTAGATGAACTTATTTTAATGTGAAAAAATGACTGAATATATCGTGGAAGGGGATCCTTTTCTCGTATGGGTAAAATAGCATTTGTATTTCCGGGCCAAGGCTCTCAATCCGTTGGTATGGGAGCTGACCTATATGGCGCGTTGCCAGCTGCCAAGGACTATTTCGACCGCGCGAATGAAGCGCTAGGTTTTTCTTTGTCTGACCTGATCTTCCAAGGTCCAGAGGACCAACTGAAGATCACGTACCACACGCAGCCAGCGCTGCTCACGACAAGCATCGCTTGTCTGGAGGCGTTCAAGGCTGCTGGCATCACGCCGGACTATGTCGCAGGACATAGTCTGGGCGAGTACAGCGCGCTCGTCGCAGCCGGCGTGCTCGCGTTCGAAGACGCGGTCCGCACGGTGCGGGCCCGCGGCGAGTTCATGGAGCAGGCCGTCCCAGGCGGCCTGGGCGCCATGGCAGCCGTGCTGGGAGCCGAGCGCGGAGCGCTGACGGAGCTTTGCACGGCAATCACAAGCAGCGGCTCCGTCGTGGAGCTCGCCAATGTGAACTGCCCGGGACAGATTGTCGTCTCGGGCAGTAAGGAAGGCGTTGCAGCGGTTGTTGAGCGCTGCAAGGAAGCTGGCGCGAAGCGTGCCATCCCGCTTGAAGTGAGCGGGCCGTTTCACTCATCCCTCATGAAGCCAGCCTCGGAGCGCCTCGCAGAGGTGCTCGCGTCCATCGAGATGAAGGATGCAGCCGTACCCGTTGTAGCCAACGTAACGGCTCGTCCTGTGACCCAGCCGAGCGATATTCGCGGCTTGCTGGTAGAACAGGTGTATTCCCCTGTATTATGGGAAGACACAATCTCGTACCTGATCGGCGAAGGCGTCGATACGTTCATTGAGCTTGGCTCAGGAACTGTGCTTGCAGGCCTGATCAAAAAGGTCGACAAAACGGTGAAAACCGTGTCGATCGGCAGCCTCGAAGCGTTGGACAAGTACAAGCAGGAGGTGCTGGGTCATGTTAACGGGTAAAGTGGCGCTAGTCACAGGAGCTTCACGTGGCATTGGACGGGCAATTGCTTTGCATTTGGCCGAGCATGGAGCCGATGTAGTGGTCAACTACGCAGGTAGTGAAGCTGCTGCTGGTGAGGTTGTAGCTGCGATTGAAGCGATGGGCCGCAAAGCGATTAAATTGCGTGCAGACGTAAGCAGCTATCAAGAATCAGACGATCTAGTGAAGCAAACGCTAGAAGTTTTTGGTAAAATTGATATTCTCGTGAATAATGCGGGGATAACAAGAGACAATTTAATCATGCGAATGAAAGAAGAAGAATTCGATCAAGTGATCGCTACCAACCTCAAAGGCGTGTTCAACTGTGTCAAAGCTGTTACACGTCCGATGATGAAGCAGCGTTTCGGTCGAATTATCAATATATCTTCTGTAGTTGGTGTGCTCGGTAACCCGGGTCAAGCCAACTATGTAGCAGCAAAAGCAGGTGTAATCGGACTAACGAAAGCTACAGCGAGAGAGCTATCCTCGCGTGGCATTACTGTGAACGCCGTTGCGCCAGGCTTTATTGAAACCGATATGACAGACAAATTGTCTGCTGAGATGCGTGAACACATGCTTAAGCAAATCCCGCTGGAACGCCTTGGGCAACCAGAGGAAATTGCGAAGGTAGTTCGCTTCTTAGCTTCTGACGATGCCTCTTACATGACAGGGCAAACGCTCCATGTAGACGGCGGAATGTACATGTAAGTTTCTCCAAAATGAGAATCTCAAAATTGTCTACTGGCAATCTGTCAAAGATTCTCGTATAATACCAAATGAGGAGGTGAACCGGATGTCCGACGTATTGGATCGTGTTAAACGAATTGTAGTCGATCGTCTAGGGGTTGATGAAGCTGAAGTCACCCTCGAAGCATCTTTCAAAGAAGACCTAGGTGCTGATTCTCTCGATGTAGTTGAATTAGTAATGGAATTAGAAGATGAGTTCGATTTAGAAATTTCAGATGAAGATGCTGAGAAGATTACGACAGTAGGAGAAGTTACGAATTACATAAAATCTCATACGTAATAGTCTACAGAGTCCCGTTTCTAATAAAGACGGGACTTCTCTCCATTCTCACTAATAAAAAATATGAATGACTACATAGAAGGTGGTACAAATGAACAGAGTTGTAATTACAGGTATGGGCGTAGTTACTGCCCTTGGTCAAGATTTAGAAACATTCTGGGGAAACCTTTCTTCAGGTAAATCTGGAGTAGGTTTGATTGAGAATTTTGATGTAAGCGAATACCCAACACAGATAGCGGCTGAGATCAAAGATTTCAATATTGAGAACTATGTGGATCGCAAGGAATCTCGCCGGATGGACCGTTTCGTTCAATTCGCAGTTGCTGGGGCTTTAAATGCGCTCAAGGATGCGAATTTGAATGTGAAAGAAGACACGGATCCGGAGCGCGTAGGCGTTTCAGTTGGATCAGGCATCGGCGGTTTGAATACATGGGAAGAGCAACATCGCATTTTGTTAGAAAAGGGTCCTAAACGTGTTTCTCCTTTCTTTATCCCGATGATGATTGCGAACATGGCATCTGGTCATGTGTCGATGGTCACGGGTGCGAAAGGGCCGAACTCCACAGCTGTAACGGCTTGTGCAACAGGTACGCACTCCATTGGTGACTCTTTCAAAATGATTCAACGCGGAGACGCAGACGTGATGATTTGCGGTGGTGCTGAAGCGACGATTACGCCGATTGGCGTAGCAGGATTCTGCGCACTGCGTGCGATGTCAACGCGTAATGAAGAGCCGCATTTGGCAAGTCGTCCTTTTGATACAGGTCGTGATGGCTTTGTAATGGGTGAAGGCGCTGGCGTACTCATTCTGGAGTCACTCGAGCATGCTCAGAAACGTGGCGCACGCATCTATGCAGAAGTTATCGGCTACGGCATGAGCGGTGACGCTTATCACATGACAGATCCGGATCCAGATGGTGCTGCACGTTGTATGGTAAAAGCGATCAAGGACGCAGGGATTACGCCTGATGAGATTTCTTACATCAACGCTCACGGTACTTCGACACCTGTAGGAGATAAGTCTGAGACGATTGCCATCAAGAAAGCGCTAGGCGAGCATGCCTACAAGG
Organism: Paenibacillus qinlingensis; assembly: GCF_013204845.1. GTDB lineage: Bacteria > Bacillota > Bacilli > Paenibacillales > NBRC-103111 > Paenibacillus_E > Paenibacillus_E qinlingensis. The sequence continues at coordinate 191,685 of NZ_JABMKY010000001.1, read as the reverse complement.
TTGCAGTGAGCTCGACGAAATCCATGACAGGTCATTTGCTTGGCGCTGCTGGTGGAGTGGAAGCTGTTATTTGTGGACTAACAATCGCGAATAGCCTTATTGCCCCAACAATCAACTTAGACAATCAAGATCCAGAGTGTGACTTGGATTATGTGCCTAATAAAGCGCGTGAGGCGAACGTAGCTATTGCGATGTCGAACTCCTTCGGTTTCGGCGGTCATAATGCAACGATTATCATGAAAAAATTTCAAGCATAATTACCATGCCTGCGACGAAAGATAACGGAATATCATTTTCTCCGGGTGGTGAAGTGCGACGTGAACCGTGAAATTAAAGATTTACAGAAGCAGTTAGGTGTTTCCTTTCGCAAAATGGAGCTGTTGAAGCAAGCTTTCACACACTCTTCCTATGTGAATGAACATCGAATTGCTGGACATAAAGATAATGAACGGCTTGAGTTTCTTGGAGATGCCGTACTCGAATTAACAGTTTCGGAATTTTTATATGAATCTTATCCTGGGCGTTCAGAAGGTGAATTAACGAAGCTGAGAGCATCCATTGTCTGCGAGCCATCGCTCGTGACATTTGCCGAAGATTTGGATTTTGGATCTTTTGTCTTACTTGGCAAAGGGGAAGAGTTGACGGGAGGACGCTCTCGGCCAGCATTATTGGCAGATGTGTTTGAATCCTTTGTTGGCGCTTTATATTTAGACCAAGGGTTGGACACGGTAAAGGCGTTTCTACAGAAGCATGTTTTCGCCAAAATCTCCAGTGAGGGCAAGCTGCTTGTGATTGACTACAAGACACAATTACAAGAGCATACCCAACATCATAATATGGGTTCCTTGGAATACCGGATTGTGAATGAACGTGGGCCTGCTCACGAACGAGAGTTCGTTGCAGAAGTGCATATGGATGGCGGGCTTTTGGGAACCGGTGCAGGTCGTTCTAAGAAAGAGGCGGAACAGCAGGCTGCTGCTGGAGCACTGTCCAAATTAAACGTAACCGTACTACGATAGTGGCATATCCAGAAGAGGCGGCAGCTGCTGCCTTTTTTGTTTTTCTCTCTTATTTTGATAGGCGATATGTTACAATACTTTTTGAGGTGAGACCATGTTTTTGAAACGGATCGAATTAGCCGGATTTAAATCATTCGCGGATCGGACGGAACTCGAATTTGTACGAGGGATAACCGCGGTTGTAGGTCCTAACGGGAGTGGGAAGAGTAACATCTCGGACGGGATCCGTTGGGTGTTAGGAGAACAGAGCGCCAAGTCTTTGCGTGGCGGTAAAATGGAAGATGTCATTTTCGCTGGCAGCGATGCACGTCGTGCAGTGAATTATGGGGAAGTCTCGCTCACATTGGATAATTCTTCGCAATCGCTTCCGCTCGACTTTAATGAAGTGACGGTGACACGTAGAGTACATCGTAATGGCGATAGTGAATATTTGATCAATAAACAGCCTTGTCGCTTGAAGGATATCACGGAGCTGTTCATGGACACCGGTATCGGGAAAGAAGCGTATTCCATTATTGGACAAGGGCGAATAGAAGAAATTTTGAGTACGAAATCGGAAGATCGTCGAGGCATCTTTGAAGAAGCTTCGGGGATTGTTAAATATAAATCACGTAAGCGCGAAGCAGAGAAGAAATTAAACGATACCGAGCAGAATTTGCTACGGATTCATGATTTAGTTTCAGAGCTCGAGGATCAAGTTGAACCACTTCGTGATCAGGCGGAGAAAGCGATTCGTTTCAAAGAATTGAAGGAAACACTCAAGAGCAGCGAGATCTCGATGTATGTTCATCAGATCGATCAGATCTATGTGGCTTGGAATGACGCTACGAAGCTTGCGGAGAAGTTGACGAAAGAGCAGACAGAGCTGTCTACAATTGTAAATCAACATGATGCACATTTGGAAAAACATCGTTGGGAAACACGTAGATTGGAAGAAGAATTAGAAACGCTGCAAGAAAGTCTGTTAGGACTGAGTGAAGAATTTGAGAAGTGTGAGGGTCACGGTGAGGTTCTCAAAGAACGGAAGAAGAACTATGTGACGAATCATCAGCAGCTAAGCACTACAATCGCGATGCAAGAGCAGCGCAAATTAGATAAAGAAGCAGATTTGAGCGAGCAGCGTGATAAAATCATCCATATTGGTGCGCAGTTGTTCGAATTTCAAGCCAAACTGACTGCTGAGGAGCAGCGCTTACAAGGGGTAAGCGGAGGCATTAGTTCATCACCTGAAGATCAATTGAAGGGTGAATTGTTGGAAACGCTCAATCGTATGGCACAGTCTCGCAATGAGATTCGCTATGCCGAGCAGCAAATTGAAAGCATTGGGCGCCGATTGGACAGACTTGATGAGGAACGTCAGAAGTGGGCGGATCAGCGTGAGAGTATAACACGACGCAAGCAGGAGCTTTCAGCTAAACTACAAGAAACAGTAAGGGACATTGAGAAAGCAAGGCAGGACTACGTCCAATTTACCCAAGCGCTAAAGAGTAAGCAAGGGTTGCTGGATGAAGCGCAGACGATGGTGCGGAAATGGGAGCAAAAACTGGATGCGTTAATTTCTCGCCGCGACACCATGAAAGAAATGGCCAATGATTATGATGGCTTCCAGCAAGGTGTTAAGGAAGTACTTAGAGCGAAAACTCGCAAAGATTTGCGCGGTATTCGAGGCGCGGTGGCTGAACTTGTCAAAGTGCCCGCTTCTGTGGAAGTGGCCATTGAAACAGCACTAGGTGGTGCGCTGCAAAATATTATCGTAGAGACAGAAGCAGATGGTCGTGAGGCAATTGCCTTCTTAAAGCGTCGTCAAATGGGACGAGCTACTTTCTTGCCGATGAATGTCATTCGCGGACGCTCAATATCTGATCATGAGAGTCAGACGTTGAAAGCTTCGAAGGGCTTTGTTGGGATCGCGGTTGATCTCGTTTCTTTCGATTCGACGTATACGAATATATTCTCCAGTTTATTAGGGAATGTCGTCGTAGCTGAGAGCTTAGAAGATGCCAACCATATCGCTGCCAAAGCGCAGTACCGCTACCGTGTCGTGACGCTCGAAGGAGATGTTGTTAATCCAGGTGGTTCCATGACGGGCGGAAGCTTACAGAAGAAATCAACGAATTTGTTGGGGCGTCAACGTCAAATCGAAGAACTGGATGCGGAGATCGCAACATCCGAGGGACAGCTTAGTGGTCTGCGAAGTCAATCCAGTACATTGAAGCGAGAAATTACCGATGAAATGCTGAAGGTCGAACAGCTGCGACAATTGGGTGAACAGCAGCGCATTACGGAGCAGCAAATTCGCGCGGAATTGAATCCGCTGGAATCCGAAAGCCGCACAGTAGAGGAACAGCTGACATTGGATAGTCAAGACAGAAACGCGCTAATGGGTGAACGAACTGATTTTGGCCGTAAAAAAATCGAAAGCGAAGCAACCCTCGCACAGCTTCAAGAAGAGGAAGCTTCTCTGGGGCAAGCGATTCGTGATGCCGAGAGCTCGCGTAAAGCAAGTGAATCAGAAAAAGAAGAGCTGCAAAGCCAATTGACGGATTTGAAGGTAAAAGTGGCATCGACTTCACAAGAGAAGCAATCCCTTCAAGATCAACAAAGGCGTTTACAGCAGGATCTTAGTGAAGTGGAACGTGAGATTGAAGTCAATCGCAACTTGTTGACGCAACTGGACAGTGACATGGCAACACTCGAACAGGAAACAGTGCAGCAAATCGAGTTGTTAAATGACTTGAAGCTTAGGAAGCAGCAATGCTCCGAAAGTATAGATTTCAAACGTGCAGAACGTGCAGACTGGTTGCAGAAGCTCGAACATGGTGAAAATGAGACACGTACCCAGCGTATCCAGCTGAAGCAAGTGGAAGAAAATCTCCATCAAACCGAGGTTCGCGTGACGCGTCTTGATGTGGAGCTGGAGAACCTGCTCAAAAAGCTTGCGGAAGAATATGAGCTTAGCTACGAACTGGCGAAAATGCGTTACCCCATACCTGAGGATATTCAGGGTACACAAAGTAAAGTACGCGAGTTGAAAAGGGAAATTGCATCGCTAGGTGATGTAAATCTTGGTGCGATTGAAGAATACGCGCGTGTATCTGAACGCTTCGAGTTCTTGAGTTCGCAGAAAGATGACTTGATCGAAGCGAAAACAACCTTGTACCAAGTCATTCGTGAGATGGATCAAGAAATGTCCAAACGTTTTAAAACGACGTTCGATGCGATTCGGTCCCATTTTGGTGTTGTCTTTGCGAAACTATTCGGTGGTGGTCGCGCAGATTTAATTCTGTCTGAGCCTGAGAACATGCTCGACACGGGTATTGAAATTGTGGCACAACCGCCAGGCAAAAAGCTGCAAAACCTGCAATTACTATCCGGTGGCGAACGTGCATTGACTGCGATTGCGCTCTTGTTCTCCATTATTCGCGTTAAACCAGTACCATTCTGCGTACTGGATGAAGTAGAAGCCGCGTTAGACGAGGCTAACGTATCTCGTTTTGCGGAGTATTTACGTGAGTTTTCGGAAATGACGCAATTTATCGTTGTTACACACCGTAAAGGAACAATGGAAGAAGCCGATGTGTTGTATGGTGTCACCATGCAAGAAGGCGGCGTTTCGAAGCTCGTATCGGTTCGATTAGAAGACGAGGAAGCTACGATGACGGCGTCATAAGTATAGAAATAGGGGATATATTAGGAGGAACTATGAGTTTTTTTAAACGATTGAAAGAAAGTATTTCAGGTAAAGCTGAGGCGGTAACCAATAAGTTCAAGGAAGGTTTAACGAAAACGCGTGATGCTTTCGTGAACCGTGTAGATGATTTATTTAGCCGACGCAAGAAAATAGATGAAGATTTTTATGAAGAACTGGAAGAAATTCTAATTGGCGCAGATGTTGGCGTGAATACGGTTCTGAAATTAATTGATGAACTTCGTGCTGAGGTTAAAAAGCGCAAAATTGAAGATCCAGCAGAGCTGCAACCGATCCTTTCGGAAAAACTGATTGAGTTGCTAAAAGGGGATGCGGATGCTGGACTTAACATCAATCCTAATGGCTTGACGGTTATCCTATTCGTTGGTGTTAACGGTGTAGGTAAGACGACGACGATTGGCAAAATGGCTCACATGTTCAAATCTCAAGGGAAGAAAGTTCTGATGGCCGCTGGTGACACGTTCCGTGCCGGTGCCATTGAGCAGCTTGAGACTTGGGGAGAGCGCGTTGGTGTTGATGTCATTAAGCAACAATCTGGCGCAGATCCTGCCGCGGTTATGTATGATGCCGTACAAGCAGCCAAAACACGCGGAGTAGATATCCTTTTGTGTGATACAGCGGGACGTTTGCAAAATAAGGTGAACTTGATGGAGGAGCTTAACAAGATCTATCGTGTAATCCAACGCGAAGTACCGGATGCTCCCCACGAAGTTATTCTTGTTCTGGATGCTACGACGGGTCAAAATGCCTTAAGCCAAGCTAAGCTATTCGGTGATAAAACAGGTCTGACAGGCTTAGTTTTGTCCAAATTGGATGGAACGGCGAAGGGTGGAATCGTTGTGGCGATTCGTCAAGAACTCTCGCTGCCGGTTAAATTTGTGGGACTTGGTGAGAAAATGGATGATCTCCAAGCGTTCGATTCTGAGCAGTTTGTGCATGCGCTTTTTGGTAAATGGATAGGTGAAAATACTGACAAGGTATAATGCTTGACAATCATCTTGGAATTCAGTATGATAGGTTCTGTTGTGCTGGTGTCAAGTGTGCAACCTTTACGGAGGTAGATTATGACTGTCGATCCTATGTTGGAGAAAACGAATCGCATTAACCTGCTGTTTGATTTCTATGAAGCATTGTTGACCGATAAACAGCGAACATTTCTTGAACTGTACTTCCATGATGATTACTCCCTCGGGGAGATTGCTGAGAACTTCACGATCAGTCGCCAAGCGGTCTATGAGCATATCAAACGTGCGGAATTGACACTGCAGGAATATGAGAGTAAGTTAAAGCTGTTACATAAGCACGAACAACGCATGAAGCTGCGTCAAGATTTAGATGTTGGTTTGAGTGATTGTGACCCAGCGCTAAAGAGGAAAGTGACAGAGCTTTTTGATACAATAGTAGGGATGGATTGAAACCTTAGTTAGAAGCAGGAGGTGAAGCGCATGGCATTTGAAGGATTAGCAAACCGATTGCAGAATGTGTTCGGCAAGCTGAGAAGCAAAGGTAAGCTGACGGAAGAAGATGTAGGCGAAGCGCTTCGCGAGGTAAGATTGGCACTGCTTGAAGCGGACGTTAACTTTAAAGTTGTGAAAGATTTTATCGCGAAGGTGAAAGAGCAAGCGATCGGACAAGAAGTTCTGAAATCTTTTACGCCGGGCATGGTGGTTATCGATATCGTGAACAAAGAGCTTACGGCCCTTATGGGTGGTACACAAAGTAAGCTAGCGCGTTCAAATCGACCGCCGACGGTTATTATGATGGCTGGTTTGCAAGGGGCTGGTAAAACAACGACCTCAGGTAAATTGGCTAAAATGTTGTTGAAACAGAATCACAGACCGCTTCTTGTTGCGTGTGACATTTATCGTCCCGCAGCGATTAAGCAGTTGGAAGTACTGGGTGAACAACTGAAGGTTCCGGTTTTCTCATTAGGTGATAAAGTGAACCCTGTCGAGATTGCCAAAGCGGGTCTTCAACATGCGAAGGATAACGGTAATGACTATGTGATTATCGATACCGCAGGACGCTTGCACATTGATGAAAACCTCATGGACGAGCTCAAGAATGTACGTGAAGCTACGAGCCCAGATGAGATTTTGCTAGTTGTCGATGCGATGACAGGGCAAGATGCAGTCAATGTTGCAGAAAGCTTCCATCAACAGCTTGAATTATCCGGTGTTGTGTTAACCAAACTAGATGGAGATACACGCGGTGGTGCTGCGTTATCCGTCAAAGCGGTAACAGGTTGTCCGATCAAGTTCGTAGCTAGCGGCGAGAAAATGGATGCTTTAGAACCATTTTATCCTGACCGTATGGCATCAAGAATTCTCGGTATGGGCGATATGCTCTCCTTAATTGAGAAGGCGCAAGCTGGTATCGATATGGATAAGGCGAAAGAGATGGAGCGCAAAATGCGCAACGCCGAATTTACCTTCGAGGACTTCATTGAGCAGATGGAGCAAGTGAAGAAGATGGGGCCACTTGACCAAATTCTTGATATGCTGCCTGGTGCGAACAAGATTAAAGGCATGAAAGATATGAAGGTTGACGAGAAGCAAATGGCTCGCGTTGAAGCTATTGTGAAGTCGATGACAACCGAAGAGAAACGTAAGCCTGAGCTATTGAATGCAAATCGCCGCAAGCGGATTGCAGCAGGTAGCGGGAATACGGTGCAGGAAGTCAATCGTTTCATCAAGCAGTTCGATGATATGCGTAAAATGATGAAGCAATTCTCGGGTATGATGGGACCGAAAGGTGCCAAAGGCATGAAAAAATTAGGCAAGGGATTCAAATTTCCCTTTTAAATAATAATAGTGTGTTTATTCTAAGTAGGAGGTGATTTTTCAATGGCAGTACGTATTCGTCTTAAACGTGTAGGCGCTCATAAAGCTCCTTTCTACCGTGTCGTGGTTTCGGATTCCCGTTCCCCGCGTGATGGTCGTTTTATCGAAGAAATCGGTACTTATAATCCAATTGCTGAACCAGCAGCTGTGGTTCTTGATGAGGAAAAAGCGCTTAAATGGCTTCAAACTGGCGCTCAACCGTCCGATACAGTTCGCAGCCTGTTCTCAAAAGCAGGTTTGATGACTAAGTTTCACGAGCTGAAATTACAGAAGTAATCTGTTATCTTTCGGAGGGTGGGTTCATGAAGGATCTTATCACCGTTATTGCTAAGGCTCTTGTCGATCATCCGGAAGAGGTACGTGTCGCTGTGGTGGAGAAAGAGGACAAGATCGAGTACAGGCTTTCTGTTCATCCCGACGATGTCGGTAAAGTGATTGGCAAGCAAGGCAAGATTGCGAAATCGCTCCGTACGGTTGTCACGTCGGCAGCTGTGAAAGAAACGAAGCGGGTAGCCGTTGAAATCGTTTCATAAGAAATGAGGTTAGGATTCAATTCCTAGCCTTTTTTCGCATATGAAAAGAAGGTAATTTAATGTGGAGGTTGGGCAAGCGCATATGACGGAGAAATTAGTGACGGTTGGTAAAGTCGTAAATAGCCACGGGATTCGTGGGGAGTTAAAAATCGTGCCTGAAACAGATTTTCCAGAACGGTTCGATGTGGGAAATTCATTAATCATTGTAGACTCTCAAAATAAGCAAACGCCGGTGACGGTGAAAACGTCCCGCTTACATAAAAACGTATTTATTGTGTTGTTCAGTCAGTTTACGAATATTAATGATGTTGAGAAATATAAAGGCTCCCTGCTTAAGATTGAGGCTAAGGATCAAAAGCCGCTGGAAGAGGGAGAGTATTATTATCACGAAATTATCGGCTGTAAAGTCGTTACAGAAGATGAGCAGGAGCTAGGACAGATCTCTGAAATACTGACGCCAGGAGCTAATGATGTGTGGGTGGTGGCTTTACCTAAAGGCAAGCAGCTATTACTTCCCGTAATTGATGATGTCATTCTTAAAGTGGATATTCCGAACAAAACAATTCGGATTCATCTAATGGAAGGGTTATTGGAATGAGAGTTGATGTCTTAACTTTATTCCCAGAAATGTTTGATGGCGTGTTCTCTTCTAGTATCCTGGGGAAAGCGCGAGATAAAGGAATCGTTTCCCTGAGTACGGTTAATTTTCGGGATTATTCCACGAACAAGCATAATACCGTTGATGATTACCCTTATGGTGGCGGCGGGGGCATGGTGCTAAAGCCAGAACCGATTTTTGGTGCCGTCGAAGATTTGCCAACGCATCAAACAGCAGAAGGAGTAGCGGTAAAGCCGCGGGTCATCCTGTTATGCCCACAAGGAGAAACCTTCACTCAGAAGAAAGCGGAAGAGCTAGCTGGCGAAGAGCATCTTGTGTTTATTTGCGGGCACTACGAGGGGTACGATGAACGGATTAGACAGTACCTGGTGACGGACGAGCTATCTGTTGGTGATTATGTACTGACCGGCGGTGAAATACCCGCTATGGTCATTATAGACAGTGTAGTGAGACTTCTACCTGGGGTTCTTGGGAATGAGATGTCCGCGGTGACGGATTCTTTCTCAACTGGACTTCTGGAGTATCCTCATTATACGCGCCCTGCTAAGTTCAGAGATTGGGAAGTTCCTGAGATGCTTTTATCGGGACATCATGCGAATGTGAAAAAATGGCGGAACAAAGAGTCCCTTATCCGAACTCTAGAACGCCGGCCAGATTTACTTGAGGGCAGAGTATTGTCCAAAGAGGAAAAACTATGGGTGGCGGAATGGAAAAAGCAAAAGCAAGAACAAAATAGTTGAGTTCTCGGAATCTTCTCTATTGAATTAATCTTGGGACTATGATATTATATATTCTGTTGTGATTTTTTCAACAGTTCGAGTCTGGTGGTCCTCTACGCATAACAACTTAGATTTTACTAACTATTAGCGGAATGAACACCTGTGTGGAAGGAGGGAGTCAACTATGAATCTTATTCAAGAGATTACGAAAGAGCAACTCCGTACGGATATTCCTAATTTCCGTCCAGGAGACACACTTAAAGTACACGTAAAAGTTATCGAGGGTACACGTGAGCGTATTCAGCTGTTCGAAGGTGTTGTTATTAAACGCCACGGCGGTGGAATCAGCGAAACGTTTACTGTTCGTAAAATTTCTTACGGTGTGGGTGTGGAAAGAACTTTCCCATTCCATTCTCCGAAGATTGACAAGATTGAAGTGGCTCGCCGTGGTAAAGTTCGTCGTGCGAAACTTTATTATCTGCGTGGTCTTCGTGGTAAAGCAGCAAGAATTAAAGAAATTCGATAGTAAAATGGGGGGCTTGTTCAGTCAAGTCTCCTTTTCATTTTTTCTGTACATAATAGGACATAATAGAGATCATACCAAAACTGGAAGAGAGGCCGTCAGTGATGGAACATAACGATCAAATGCAACCCAATCAGCCGATCAGTGCTACTCCAGCAAAGACCGTGCAAACAAAAAGTGAAACGTGGGAATGGATTAAAGCGTTAGTAATCGCAGGTGTGCTTGTTATTATTATTCGTTGGTTCCTCTTCTCCCCATTTATTGTTGATGGAGATTCGATGCATCCGAATTTCTTTACGGGAGAGCGATTGATCGTCAATAAAATTGTGTACGATATTCGTGATCCAAAGCGAGGCGAAGTCATCGTTTTCCACGCACCTGAAGGCAAAGATTATATTAAGCGTGTCATCGCCCTACCTGGAGAAACCGTGAAGGTAGTTGGGGACAAGGTGTACATTAACGGTGAAGAACTGGCACAACCTTTTATTCAAGCTGCCATTGATCAAGCGGTTAAAGAAGGCCATCCTTACAATACATTACTGGATTTCCCGGAAACGAAAGTGCCGGAAGGCGAGATTTTTGCCATGGGTGACAATCGTCCGAATTCCAAAGATAGCCGTACGAAAAGTGTTGGCTTTGTGCCTTACAATAAAATCGTAGGCCGTGCAGAAGTGATTTTCTGGCCGGTGAAGAAAATTAGTTTCATACATTTTTGAGGTGAAGAGAAATGACCATTCAATGGTTTCCCGGTCACATGACCAAGGCTCGCAGACAGATCGAGGAAAAGCTTAAACTGATTGACGTCGTGATTGAGCTCTTGGATGCCCGAATACCGCTTTCCAGCCGGAACCCGATGGTTGATGAGATTTTAAAAGGCAAGCCGCGTCTCGTATTGCTCAACAAGAACGATCTGGCCGATCCGCAAGTGACGGCAGAATGGGTGAAATATTTTGCGGATCAAGGCTTACCTGCCTTGCCAATTGACGCTGCGAACGGAACGCATGTCAAGGAGATCTTGCCGCGTGTCAAACAACTATGGGCTCATAAAATTGAGACGATGCTGCGTAAAGGGATTAATCCCCGAGCGATCAGAGCGCTCATTGTTGGGATTCCGAATGTTGGTAAGTCTACACTTATTAATCAGTTGGCAGGTAAGAAGATTGCTGCGACTGGTGATAAACCAGGTGTGACCAAAGGTCAGCAATGGATTAAGGTTGGCACCGAGATGGATCTGCTTGATACGCCAGGGATCTTGTGGCCTAAGTTTGAAGACCAGATGGTTGGCATGCGTTTGGCTGCAACTGGGGCTATTAAGGAAGAGCTTCTGCATTTAGATGACGTAGCCCTGTTTACCATTAAATATATGGTTCAGCATTATGGAGCCGGTATCCAAGAGCGCTTTGGTGTTCAGGAACTGCCGGAAGATATGGATAACATTCAAGAAATGGTGAAGGTCATGGAGGCGATTGGGCGTAAGCGCGGCGCTATTGTAAGCGGGGGTAAAGTCGATTTGGACAAAGCTTCCCTCATTATTATTCGTGATCTGAGAGCAGGGAAAATGGGGCGTATTTCATTGGAACGACCATTTTAATGATAATGAAAGAATCAGGAAGAACCTAGGGCTGAGCCTTGGGTTTTTCTTTTTGTGCGGAGATTAAGATGAAAAAAATGGGTGTGGCTTGACGTCGCGACGATCCTTTATAATGATGTGAATGGGAAAGGGGCATACGCACGTGCTAGAACATGAGAAAGACATATGGCAGCAAGGTTTCACGGCAATAGCAGGTATTGATGAGGTTGGTCGCGGGTGTCTATTTGGAGATGTTGTGGCTGCTGCGGTTATTCTTCCGATGGGACATGTGCTTGAAGGAGTAAATGATTCCAAGAAGCTTTCAGAGAAGAAGCGCGAACTGTTGTTCGATCAGATAATGAATGAGGCGATATCGATTGGTATCGGTATTGTCAATGTGGAAGATATAGAAGCAATAAATATTAAACAAGCATCAAGACTAGCCATGAAGCAAGCCGTAGAGAAACTGGATCAAGTACCGGATTATTTGCTAGTTGATGCTGAAAATGTGGACATAGATTTACCTCAATCCGCCATTATTCATGGGGATGCGTTAAGTCAATCCATTGCGGCTGCTTCCATCATCGCCAAAGTGACGAGAGATCGTATGTGCGCGGAATGGGACGAGCTTTATCCAGCATATGGAATTGCGGTACATAAAGGTTATGCGACAAAGCACCATCGAGAGATGCTCTTGAGATACGGGCCGACGCCGTTACATAGGAAATTATTTATTCGTAAAATTATGGCGCAGCTTGAAGCGCAAGAGAACGAAGTGCAAAACGAACAGCTATTATTTGACCTCATTTAAATATTAAGATGTAACGAAAACGGCATCAGACGCCGATATTATACATACGTGTAATCAGATTTGAGGTGAGCTGTATGAATATTAGTGGATTAATTCGCAACTTAGTCGGGGATTTAACTGCGGCTGATTCGAAGACGCTCGAATTAAAGGTAGGGCAAATTGTCAAAGGTGTAGTGCTTCAACTTCTGAGTGATCAAGAAGCGCTAGTGAATATAGGTGGCACGCAAGTTCGCGCAAAGCTGGAAACCCCTCTGAAGCAGGGGGATGTTACCATGCTTCAGGTGCAGCCAGAATCTAAGGGCGGTCAAATTATTTTGAAGCCGCTTGTTGCATCCGACGTGCTGATCGCGGATGACTCGCTGGGTGAGCTTCTAAAGGCTTTTGAGATAAAGGATACAGCTGGAAATCGTCAAATGGTACAGCAGATACAGCAAGAAGGCGTTCCCGTGTCCAAGGAGAATGTGAAAGCATTTGAGAATGTGATGCGTGAAATGCCACAGGGTGCGAATAAAGAAGAATGGTTGCAAGCGGCTGTACTTGCCTCGAAGAGGGGGCTGCCGCTTACGCCTGCGACAGTAGATGCGGTAAAGCAAGTGACGACTGGCCCGCCGGCGGGCCAGGTGTTAGAGAAGCTCGAGCAGCAGGCGAACGCGCTGCTTGAGCAAGACCCGACACACCCTGCGGCGGATACCGCCAAGCAGGTTGTGTCGCTGCTCAAGGAGCTGCGGGCTACCGCCGCAGCTGTAAGACCAGCGGAGCCGGCTGCGCCAGCCTCCGCTGCGGACGAGCCTGCGGCTGCGCCGCCGCAGGCTGCGTCATCAGTACCAGCTGCTTCGCAGGCTGGTGGCACGACCGCGGCTGCGCCGCGGGGCAGCGAGCCCCCGGCTGCTGCCCATGCAGCCCCGCCCGCCGCACCAGCAGCGGGCGAAGCGCCTCCCGCGCCGCCAGCTCCTGGCGCGGCGACGATGGCCGCCTCGGCGAAGCCAGCGGCCAGCACTGTCCAAGCTCATGCGCACGGCGCTGAGCATGTGGAGCAGGGCGAACCGCTGCAAGCGGGTTCGCCAGCGCCTGTGCAAGCACCGCCTGCGAAGCAGGAGGGCGGGCCTGCCCCTAAAGAGGCGCAAGTTAATGCGCCTCAAGATACGCCCAAGGCTGATCCAGAAACAAACTGGATCAGCAAGATGCTCAAAGCCGTTGGCGTTGAGCATGAGTCGCATGTTGCCGCCAAGTTGGACGAGCGCGGCAATGCAGTGCCAGTGCGCCAACAAGCGACGGATGACTCCTTTTCGCTAAATAGCAGCACTAACACTTCTGGCGATCAACAAAGCGATATCGCGAAGCCAGCCACGGAAACGCTGAAAAGCCTATTACTTCAACTTACAGCATCTGATGATACACCTGCATCACTGAAAGAAGCGGCACAACAAGCGGTCAGTCAAATTACGGGTCAGCAGCTTATGCTAACGAATGATAAGAACGCCATGTTTACTCAAATGACTATGTTTGTGCCTTTTCTGGACAACACAGGTCAGCAAACAGCAACTATTCATATTCAATCTCGAAAGGGAAGCCGTGGCGAGGTAGATGCTAGTAACTGTCGTCTACTGTTTGATCTTCAAATGAAGGTAATGGGTAATACATTACTCGATGTTCAAGTAGTGAATAAAATTGTTTCGTTGAATATTCACAATGATCATCCGGCGCTAGCTGGTTTGATGGAGTCATCCAAAGATGAGATTGCAGCTGCCATGAATAGTGTGGGTTATCAGTTTATTTCGTTAAAATGTTCGCCATATCCCAAGCCACCTGAAATTCAAGAAGGTAAGGAAGAGGCAACTAAAATAGGTTCTTTAGATGGTCGTGTAGATTTAAGCGAGCTTTACCGTCCTAGGACGTATAAAGGGGTTGATGTTCGCGCATGAGTCACCCCAAAAAAATGCCCGAAGAATCACAGCTTAACCCGATCAAGAAAGCAGTAGCGTTACGCTATTCACCGGAAGCGCAGAAAGCCCCAACCCTTATTGCCAAAGGGAAAGGGCATGTGGCTGAAGCCATCTTGCAAAAAGCGAAGGAAAGTGGCATTCCAATTCAAGAGGATAAATCGTTAGTTGAAGTGTTATCCAAACTTGATTTAGATCAAGAAATACCGCCAGAGCTGTATCAATTAGTAGCCGAAGTGTTAAGTTTTATTTATCGATCCGATCAGCGGATGAAACCTTCGAGAGGCCAAGATTGATGAACAAATTGGGAAAAGATGATCGAAAAATGTTGGGTAGACATGGCGAAGAACTGGCGTTCGGTTATCTCCAAGAGCAGGAATATCAGATTATTGAGCGGAATTGGCGCTGTCGTTCTGGTGAGATCGATATTATTGCAGAGAAATCGAATAAGCTCATTTTTATTGAGGTGCGAACAAGACGTCCATCTAAACGATTCGGTACGGCCAAAGAATCCGTGGACTACCGCAAGCAAGCGAAGGTTCGTGAAATTGCACAATTTTATATGCACCGGTTTCATAAATATGAGCAATCCATTCAATTCGATGTCATCGCAGTTGAAATGTCGGAAAGTAACACAGATCCAAAAATCATCCATATACAAGAAGCCTTTTGATTATCAGTTATCCAACTGCTAACTCAAAGGGCTTTTCTCATTAAACGTAACTCTATATATCAATTAGACTAGATGACAATTTCATCGATGCGTTGGTTTTTATCCAAATTCCGATATTGGATGGCCTCAGCGAGATGAGCGGGCAGAATGTGATCACAACCATCTAGATCCGAAATCGTGAGAGCAAGCCGCAGAATCCGATCATGTGCGCGTGCACTTAAGCCCAATGCGTCAAATGATGTCCGCAATAACTGATCACATTCAGGTGTTAATTGACAAATTTCCCGCATTAATCTTCCGCTCAATTCATTATTATGCTGAATATCTGTTCCGGCATAACGCTGCTGCTGTCGCATATGAGCTTGCATGACTCTCGCTCGCATTTCTCCAGACGACAAATTAGAAGCGTTGTCTTTGAGTTGGGCATAGCTGGGTTTTGGAACTTCAACATGGAGATCAATGCGATCGAGAAGTGGACCTGAAATTTTGGAGCGATAATGAACGATCCTAGCTGGACTGCAGATGCAAGCATTCGCTTCTGTTTCAGCACCATAATAGCCACACGGACAAGGGTTCATTGCTGCGGCTAGTATAAAGTGGGAAGGGAATGTGTAGACGGCTCTTGCTCTGGCGATCATGACGTAGCGATCTTCGAGGGGCTGCCTGAGTACCTCGAGTGCATTGCGTGTAAACTCAGGAAGCTCGTCTAAGAAGAGGATACCACGATGCGAAAGACTCACTTCTCCTGGTTTGGGAATGGTTCCACCACCGACGAGACCAGCAGCTGAGATGGAGTGGTGTGGGGCGCGGAACGATCTTGCACGCATCAGTGTAGAACGGTCTGTCAACTTGCCAGAAGCGCTGTAAATCTTCGTAACTTCAAGTGCTTCTCGGTCTGTTAACGGTGGAAGTATAGAGGGCAAACGCTTGATAAGCATCGTTTTCCCGGTGCCTGGTGGACCAAGGAGGAGCAAATTGTGCATGCCTGCGGCAGCAATCATCATGGCACGCTTTACCTGATGCTGGCCATTAACGTCAGCATAATCTTCAACATAACCAGAGGGGCTGATAACAGTGTTAGAAAGTTCGGTGGATTCACGCACTGCTGTTCGATAAATAAATTCGGAGTGAGAACATGTGTTCCATTTCTTGAAATCGGATAGATTCGCAATAACACAAACCTCGACACCTTCAATTAAGGCAGCTTCTTGCGCGTTCGCAGTTGAAAGACAAACTCGCTTAATCCCTGTCATCTTGGCTGCATGGACCATGGACAGGACACCAGGAATAGGTCGAAGAGAGCCATCTAGCGCTAGTTCTCCTAAAAATAAGGTAGAAGCGGAACCTTCAACATGGACTTGGCCTGTGGTAATGAGAATGCCAACGGCAATTGCAAGATCGAAAGACGAACCTTCTTTGCGCAAGTCAGCAGGAGCGAGATTTACCGTAATTCGGTCCATAGGGAAGGTGAAACCACAATTTTTAATCGATGAACGAACGCGTTCCACGGATTCACGAATCGCTGAATCGGGAAGCCCAACTAAGTTAATCTGAGGTAAGCCGCTCGAAATATCGACCTCTACTTCAATCGTGCGTCCTTCTATACCTTGTAAACAAGCACTCATCACTTTGCCATACATAAAAAACACCTTCTTCTCCATGAAATTCACAGTCGCAAGAACTGAGTTTCGAATTGGATAAAAGGTGCTTCCTCATTGATCCGATTAATTTCTTTTATTATAATCGCAATTGGTAAAATTACGCAAATAATGTCGAGGAACTTTCACGGTTTAAAAATGTGCGACATGCACATACTGGAAGATGAGGTGATGATATGCAGGAAAAACCATATTTTTGTCCCAATTGTCGTTCAAACCGCATTAAATTTAATGTAATCACGAGCTATTCGCAGTCTTTTTTAAAGGATGCACTTTCCGGGAATATTACCGAGTTCCATGACCCTGGCGTCATTCCTGAGCCTGAACCAACGATTCAGTGCTTAATTTGTAACTTTTCAGGAAATGAAATGCGTTTTATCAAGCAAGCAGAACGCGAACCTCGGGTAAACTCACAACCAACTTCGTTTTATTAGCCTAGTTGAAGCATGACGTATTTTTCATTATTATGGAAAATACGTTTTTTTATTGTGTAGTGATAGCTAAAGTTTTTCAGTGTGAAAGGAAAATTTGAATGACTTCATGAAAAAAATAAAGAAACTGTCGAAAATAATGTGATACAATGGTTAGGGCTTGCGAAGAAGTGTGATACTAATTCCGGTAGCAAGATCGTTTCTCGTGCACAACGTCAATTGGAAATTACACTTTTCCCTGTATAGCACGTATAGAAAGTCCATACTGATAGGAGGATTTAGGAAATGAATATCCATGAGTATCAAGGCAAAGAAGTCCTGAGACAGTACGGAGTCAGCGTTCCTAACGGAAAGGTTGCATTTACTGTTGATGAGGCAGTTGAAGCAGCAAAAGAACTTGGAACATCCGTTGTCGTTGTTAAGGCACAAATTCATGCCGGTGGTCGCGGTAAAGCAGGCGGCGTTAAGGTAGCCAAAAGCCTCGATGAAGTTCGTACATATGCTAGCGAAATTCTAGGTAAAGTACTTGTCACTCACCAAACGGGTCCAGAAGGTAAAGAAGTTAAACGCCTTTTGATCGAAGAGGGCTGTGACATTAAGAAAGAATACTACGTAGGTGTTGTTGTTGACCGTGCAACAGGCAGCGTTGTTTTGATGGCTTCTGAAGAAGGCGGTACGGAGATTGAGGAAGTAGCTGAGCATTCTCCAGAGAAAATTTTCAAAGAAGTTGTTGACCCAGCAATCGGTCTTCAATCCTTCCAAGCTCGTAGACTTGCTTACGCAATCAACATTCCGAATGAGCTTGTAAACAAAGCAGTTAAGTTCATGCTTGCTCTTTACAAAGCTTTCGTTGAGAAAGACGCTTCCATTGCAGAAATCAACCCATTGGTTGTTACTGGTTCTGGCGACGTTATGGCACTTGATGCGAAATTAAACTTTGATTCTAACGCTCTTTTCCGTCATAAAGACATCGTTGATCTTCGTGACCTTGAAGAAGAAGATGCGAAAGAAATTGAAGCTTCCAAATATGACCTTAGCTACATCGCACTTGATGGCAACATCGGTTGTATGGTTAACGGCGCTGGTCTTGCTATGGCCACTATGGACATTATCAAGCACTACGGCGGAGACCCTGCTAACTTCCTAGACGTAGGGGGCGGTGCTACGAAAGAGAAAGTTACTGAAGCTTTCAAAATCATCCTTTCCGACGAGCAAGTTAAAGGGATTTTCGTTAATATTTTCGGTGGTATCATGCGTTGTGACGTTATCGCTGAGGGTGTTATTGCTGCGGCTAGAGAGTTAGGACTTTCCCGCCCGCTTGTTGTACGTCTTGAAGGTACTAACGTTGAGCTTGGTAAAAAGCTTCTTAACGAATCCGGCTTGAACATTGTTGCTGCTGATTCCATGGCGGATGGCGCACAAAAAATCGTTGCACTTGTTAAATAAAAACCTGAGCGGTTTGAAAAATAGATAAGGGATGTGAACAATCGATCATGAGTATTTTGGTCAATAAACATACAAAAGTCATTACTCAAGGGATTACCGGCGCTACGGGTTTGTTTCATACCAAAGGCGGTCTGGACTACGGCACGCAAATGGTGGGTGGCGTAACTCCTGGTAAAGGCGGCACTACTGTTGATATCACGTTAGAAAATGGCGAGCTTGTTAAGCTGCCTGTTTTCAACACGGTTGTTGAGGCGAAAAAAGTAACTGGTGCAACAGCATCCGTTATCTATGTACCTCCTGCATTTGCTGCAGAATCCATCATCGAAGCGATTGAAGCTGAGCTTGAATTGGTTATCTGTATCACGGAAGGTATTCCTGTTCTTGATATGGTACGCGTAAAGCGTTACCTAGAAGGTAAGAACACAGTTCTTATCGGACCAAACTGCCCAGGTGTTATCACACCAGGCGAGTGCAAAATTGGTATTATGCCAGGATACATCCATACTCCAGGTCACGTAGGCGTTGTTTCGCGTTCTGGAACATTGACTTATGAGGCTGTTCATCAGTTGACAACTCGCGGAATTGGACAATCCTCCGCAGTTGGTATCGGTGGAGATCCAGTTAAAGGATCCGAGTTTATCGACATCCTTAAACGTTTTAACGAAGATCCAGATACGTACGCAGTTATCATGATTGGTGAAATCGGCGGAACGGCTGAAGAAGAAGCAGCAGAGTGGGTTGCGGCAAACATGACGAAACCAGTTGTTGGCTTCATCGGCGGTAAAACAGCGCCTCCAGGAAAACGTATGGGCCATGCTGGTGCCATTATTTCCGGTGGTAAAGGTACGGCAGCAGAGAAAGTTGCAACGATGGAAAGATGCGGTATTCGCGTAGCGGCTACACCATCCGAAATGGGTTCAACACTTGTTAGCGTACTGGAAGAAAAAGGTATGCTTGATAAAGTTATCACTGTAAAATAAGCTTCGTTTCACGAAGGTAAGCAACCTTCCATTTCCCTTAATTGGGATTTGGGAGGTTTTTTTTATTTTCAGCTAGATGCATAGATTTGTCATTCTTGGAAGGAGTGTATATACTAATGGATAATCGCAACTGTTTAATTGGCTTGCACGAGCTTGAGGGGATTGGCTGGAAAACCATTTACCAACTCCTGAGTCGTTTCCCTGAACTTCATGTTTTAATCGGGATGACAGCAGGTGAGATCGCATCAAGTGGGATCCGAAGGGCAATAGCAGAAACCATTGCAATGCGGCTGACCCCTGCGTTTATTGAACAAAAGATACACCAATATAGAAGTCAATCCATTCGGATAATGACTCGACTTGATGTGGATTATCCGTTAATTCTGCAAGAAATTGCTCAACCACCATGGGTCTTATATGTGAAAGGAGATCCATCATTCTTACATGGGCGCTTGCTTGGAATTGTGGGTACTCGAACACCTACGCTGTATGGGAAGAAAATTGCTGAGGAGTGGGCAGCTTCACTTTCAAGAGCAGGCTTTGGGATTGTAAGTGGGTTAGCTAGAGGAATCGACAGCAAGGCGCATATTGGAGCACTTCAGGGAAAAGCGAAAACCATTGCTGTTCTTGGCTGTGCGATTAATACCATTTACCCACGTGAGAATGCGTTGTTGTACCGTCGTATTGAACAAGAAGGTGTAATTATTTCAGAGTACCCGATTGGTACAGGTATGCATCCAGGGATGTTTCCGCAGAGGAATCGAATTATCGCTGGATTATCTTTGGGTGTTACGGTTGTAGAAGCAGCAGAGGATAGTGGATCATTGATAACGGTTGAGTGTGCATTAGATTCTTCTCGGGATGTTTTCGCGGTACCGGGTCCAATTAACTCACGACAAAGCAGTGGTGTACACAAGCTTTTGCAGGATGGCGCGAAATTAGTCACATGTGCCCAAGAGATTGTCGAAGAATATAAACACATGATAAATCTAGATGAAATAAAGGTTGCTTTGAAGCAAAAAACGACGTTCATTTTCTCAGAAGATGAGGTCGAAATTGTTCGAAAGTTGTCAGATGATCCAGTCTCAATTGACACTCTATTAGAAGAGACGCAATTTACGTTTGGACATTTGCATGGAGTTCTGTTATCTTTGGTATTGAAAAAGGCGATTAAACAGCTTCCGGGTTCAACATACATTCGAGCATAGGCTAATCACGAAGTTTTGCTTCTCGCCAAGTAAACTTACCTTGAAACCAAGAGGGGAGGAAGGACGAACCATGGCAGATTCGTTAGTCATTGTAGAGTCACCAGCAAAAGCCAAAACCATCGGCAAATATTTAGGCAGTAAGTTCATCGTGAAAGCATCGATGGGTCATATTCGCGACCTTCCGAAAAGCCAAATTGGCGTAGAAGTCGATCGTAACTTTGAGCCTAAATACATAACGATACGTGGAAAAGGTTCTATCCTTAAAGAACTTAAAGACGCAAGTAAAAAAGTGAAAAAAATATATCTAGCGGCGGATCCGGATCGCGAAGGTGAAGCGATTGCTTGGCATTTAGCCCATTATCTAGACGTGGGACCAGATGAACTTTGTCGTGTTGTGTTTAATGAGATTACGAAAGAAGCCGTTAAAGATGCATTTAAAACGCCTAGACGCATCAATCAAGATTTAGTAAATGCTCAACAAGCACGCCGAATTCTGGATCGACTTGTTGGTTACAAAATCAGTCCTTTGCTTTGGAAAAAAGTAAAGAAAGGACTGTCAGCTGGTCGTGTACAATCGGTAGCGGTTAAGTTAATTCAAGACCGTGAGAATGAAATTAAAGCGTTTGAACCAGAAGAGTACTGGTCCATTACAGCAGTTCTTGATGCAGGCAAAACTGTATTTGAAGCTAAGTATCATAGTCATAATGGTGAGAAAAAAGAACTGCACTCACAAGAAGATGTGGATTTGATTCTTGCCGCAATGGGCAACGAAGCGTTTACCGTGAAAGAAGTAAAAGAGAAAGAACGTCAACGTAACCCTTCCCCGCCTTTTATTACAAGCTCCATGCAACAGGAAGCGGCACGTAAACTGAATTTCCGTGCTTCCAAAACGATGTCTGTGGCGCAGCAATTATATGAAGGTATCGATTTAGGAAAAGAAGGCACCGTCGGTTTAATTACCTATATGCGTACGGATTCTACGCGGATTTCTCCGATTGCCCAAGAAGAAGCCAAAGACTTTATTATGACGAAATACGGTCCGACTTTTTACCCTGAAACGCCTCGTCAGTATTTGAAGAAAAATGCGAATGCACAAGATGCGCATGAAGGGATTCGACCAACTTCCGTGCTTCGAGAACCTGATCAAATGAAAGCGTTCTTGAGTAAAGATCAGTACCGATTGTACAAGCTCGTATGGGATCGCTTTGTTGCAAGCCAAATGGCGTCCGCGATTCTGGATACAATGACGATTGATTTGAACGCAGGAGAGACCATATTTAGAGCGAATGGTTCCAAAATGAAATTCGCTGGCTTCATGAAAGTATATGTCGAAAGCAATGATGACGGGACAACAGAAGAAGATAAACTGCTGCCTCCACTGTCAAAAGGCGATTCATTGCCGAAGCAAAGCGTAGAACCGAAGCAGCACTTTACACAACCACCCCCAAGGTATACAGAGGCACGTTTAGTTCGTGCTCTTGAGGAAATGGGTATTGGGCGACCAAGTACGTACGCACCAACGTTAGAAACGATACAGAAGCGTGGCTATGTGGCGATCGAAGAGAAGAAATTCGTGCCGACAGAGCTAGGTGAACTCGTGATCCAATTGATGCAAGAGTTTTTCCCTGAAATTCTAGATATTGAGTTCACAGCACATATGGAAGAAGAGTTGGACTTTGTTGAAGAAGGGAAAGAGGATTGGGTTCGAGTCCTGGATACCTTCTATACTTCCTTTGAAAAGCGTTTAGAGTTTGCAGAAGAAGAAATGAAAGAAATTGAGATTCAAGATGAAGTTTCGGATGAAATATGCGAGAAATGCGGAAAGCATCTTGTATATAAAATGGGTCGTTTCGGTAAATTCCTAGCATGTTCTGGTTTCCCAGACTGCCGGAATACGAAACCAATCATTAAGGATATCGGCGTTACTTGCCCAACTTGTCACACTGGTAAAATAGTCGAGCGCAGAAGCAAAAAGGGGCGCGTATTCTACGGTTGTGATCAGTATCCAACTTGTGATTTTGTTTCCTGGGATAAACCGGTCAATCGGCCATGTCCAGTTTGCAGCTCAATGATGATTGAGAAGCGAAGCAAGAACGGGGTTATGATTCAATGTACACAATGTGATCATAAGGAAGAGGCTGTTGACGAATCCGATCACACAGATGATATGAAAGATTAGAGGTGTCTGATTTTGCCAGAAAATCAAAGAGTAACAGTCATCGGCGCAGGATTGGCAGGTAGTGAAGCCGCATGGCAAATTGCCCGTCAAGGCGTGCCTGTTACTTTATATGAAATGCGTAATGTAAGGAAAACTCCTGCTCATATAACGGATCAGTTCGCTGAACTTGTATGCAGCAACTCTCTACGGTCTAATGGACTGACGAATGCAGTTGGTGTTCTAAAAGAAGAGATGAGACGGATGGACTCTCTCATTCTAGCTTGTGCTGACGAGCATGCCGTACCTGCTGGAGGCGCTTTGGCGGTTGATCGTGATGGGTTCTCTCAAGCAGTAACCAACACATTACGCAATCACCCACTAATTGAAGTTCGCAATGAGGAGCTTCAAACACTGCCTGAGGGAATCACAGTAGTTGCCACAGGGCCACTGACATCACCTGATTTAGCTGCAGAACTCAAAGCTTTAATGGGTGAAGAGTATTTATACTTTTATGATGCGGCTGCACCTATTGTGGAGAAAGATTCCATAGATATGAATAAGGTATACCTAGCTTCTCGATATGACAAAGGGGAAGCGGCATACTTGAACTGTCCGATGACGGAAGAAGAGTTCAATGTGTTCTACGAGGCTCTTATTACAGCTGAAGTTGCAGAATTAAAGGAATTTGAGAAAGAGATTTATTTTGAAGGATGTATGCCATTAGAAGTAATGGCGAAACGCGGTAAACAAACTGTGTTGTTCGGACCGATGAAGCCTGTGGGCTTAATCAATCCGCATACGGGTAAAATGCCGCACGCCGTTGTGCAGCTTCGTCAAGATAATGCAGCTGGTACTCTATACAACTTGGTAGGTTTCCAAACGCATTTGAAGTGGGGAGAGCAGAAACGTGTGCTGCAGCTAATCCCTGGTTTAGAACAGGCTGAATTCGTCCGTTATGGCGTTATGCATCGTAATACGTTCATTAACTCGCCTAGGCTGTTAGAACCTACCTATCAATACAAGCGTCGTGAAAATCTTTTCTTTGCTGGTCAAATGACAGGTGTTGAGGGGTATGTTGAATCGGCTGCTTCGGGCTTGATTGCTGGACTAAATGCAGGTCGAATGGCGAAAGGACAAGATTGTGTAATCTTGCCAGCTGAAACGACATTAGGAAGTATGGCACAGTATATTACAACCGCAGACTTTAAACATTTCCAGCCGATGAATGCAAATTTTGGTTTGCTACCTGCTCTGCCAGAACGTATTCGGAATAAAAAAGAAAAATACGAAAAGCTGGCTAACCGTGCTTTGGAGAGTATTCAGAATTTTGAGAAAACAATCGCTGAATAAGTTGTCATGAGATGATGCACTGTGTTACTATAAATTAATGTTTTATTGCATTTTTCATTCGTTTAATCATACATTTACCTCTAGATGCGGTCTACTCAACCTTTAGACCTCGCTAGAGGTTTCTCTCATTTTTGCGACCCATAGGCATGGAGAGATCTCTTAACGGAACTGATTCTTATAGAGGGGTGAATCGAAATGGAACCCAATCAAGCAACGTTTCATGCGACAACGATTTTTGCAATTCGTCATCAAGGTAAGGGAGCTATAGCCGGTGATGGTCAAGTGACATTCGGCAATAGCATGATCATGAAGAGCACGGCCAAAAAAGTACGGCGTTTACATAGAGGGAAAGTCATTGCTGGTTTCGCCGGTTCGGTTGCGGATGCGATAACACTCTTTGAGAAGTTTGAAGGCAAGCTGGAAGAACACCATGGTAATCTTCAGCGTGCTGCAGTTGAGCTAACGAAAGATTGGCGTCAAGATCGTGTGTTGCGGAGACTGGAAGCCATGATGATCGTCATGGATGCTTCGGGACTTTTGCTGCTGTCCGGTAATGGAGAAGTTATTGAACCAGATGATGGCATCCTGGCCATTGGCTCTGGCGGTAGTTTTGCACTATCAGCAGGTAGAGCGCTCTATCGACATGCACCGCAACTGAGTGCGAAGGAAATTGCTCATGCAGCGTTGACGACAGCAGCTGAAATTTGTGTGTTTACCAACCATAATATTATTGTTGAAGAGATTGAATAGACTAGAACGTATGTTTACATAGGAAGATTAGCACACGCTCTCAATTGATCAATGAACTTTAGCCTACATTTAAGGAGGGTATCACATATGGCAAATAGCTCTCTTACCCCTAAGCAAATTGTCCAAGAACTGGATCGATACATTGTGGGGCAGAAAAAAGCAAAGAAATCTGTTGCGATCGCACTGCGGAACCGTTATCGGAGAAATCTGGTTGACGAAAGCATGAGAGATGAAATTGTACCGAAAAACATCCTCATGATTGGACCTACTGGAGTTGGGAAAACAGAAATTGCGCGGAGACTTGCGAAGCTGGTTGGCGCACCTTTTATTAAAGTTGAAGCGACGAAATTCACAGAAGTGGGCTATGTGGGCCGTGATGTAGAATCGATGGTACGTGACTTGGTTGAGACATCAGTACGTATGGTTAAAGCGGAACGAATGGAAAAGGTCAAGGATCGTGCAGAGAAGCTTGCTAATGAGCGATTAGTTACTTTACTTGCTCCGAGTCCTACACGTGCCAAAACACAGCGTAACCCGCTTGAGATGTTGTTTGGCGGGCAAAATAAAGATGAGCAAGAAGAGACGCCGCCTGATTCAAATCTGGCTTCTAAAAGAGCTCAAGTCGCCGAGCAATTATCCAATGGTAAATTAGAAAATGATCATGTGGAAATTGAAGTGGAAGACGCAACACCATCGATGCTTGATATGCTTGGCGGTCAAGGTAATGAACAAGCAGGAATGAATATGCAAGAAATGTTCGGAAGTCTGCTGCCCAAAAAGATGAAAAAACGAAAATTGCTTGTGAAAGAAGCTAGGAAAGTTCTAACACAAGAGGAAGCGCAGAAGTTAATTGATATGGATGATGTCATTCAGGAATCGATTAACCGTGCTGAGCAAAGTGGTATTATTTTTATAGATGAAATTGATAAAATAGCAAGCAGCAGCCGCGGCGGTAGTGGACCGGATATTTCGCGTGAGGGCGTTCAAAGGGACATCTTACCTATCGTAGAGGGTTCCACGGTTGTGACGAAGTACGGTTCTGTAAAAACGGATTATGTGTTATTTATTGGGGCAGGAGCTTTTCATATTGCCAAGCCATCTGATCTCATTCCGGAACTACAGGGCAGATTCCCAATTCGAGTCGAGCTAAGCGATTTAACATTAGAAGACTTTGTTTCAATTTTAACGGAGCCTAAAAATGCCTTGACTAAACAATATACAGCTTTGTTGCAAACTGAAGGTATAACGGTTGAGTTTGCAGAGGAAGCTATTTATGAAATTGCTCGTATTGCGGTTGAAGTAAATCAACAAACAGAAAATATTGGAGCTCGTCGTTTACATACAATTTTAGAAAAATTGCTGGAAGATTTATCTTTCGAAGCACCCGAAATCACATTAGAGTCACTAGTGATCAATCCAGCTTATGTACGCGAGAAACTAAGCAGTATTGTTCAAAATAGAGATTTAAGTCAGTATATCTTATAAGAAATAAGCAGGTTGCAGTTAGTAGGAGGCAGTTACATGAGTTTATTAAATAAAACAAGAAGGCTGAATCGTTTGCTCCAAAAAGAAGCGGGCAATGCGGTTAGCTTTATGGATATGGCAGAAGTACTAAGAGATGTCGTTATCGCAAATATATATGTGGTTAGCCGTAAAGGGAAAATTTTAGGCTACGCGGTTACGAATGATCCTGTATCTCCAGAAATGAATCAAACGATTCTAATCGAACGCAGATTTCCGATTGAATCTAATAATTTATTGCTGAAAATTGAAGAAACTTCATCTACATCAGAGCCAGACAGCCCGTATTTTTATTATACAGACCAGATGAAAGATATGTTTCCAGCGACGCATACAACTTTAGTGCCGATTATTGGTGGGGGCGATCGTTTGGGCACTTTGATTCTAAGTCGAAGCGAAGGTCACTTTATTGATGATGATCTGGTTCTTGCAGAATATGGTTCAACGGTAATTGCTATGGAGATATTGAGAGAACGCGCGGAAGAAATTGAAGAGGAAGCTCGCAGTAAAGCAGTGGTTCAAGTTGCCATTGGCTCATTGTCTTTCAGTGAAATGGAAGCTGTTGAACATATTTTTGAAGAGCTGGACGGCAAGGAAGGATTGCTGGTGGCGAGTAAAATTGCAGATCGTGTGGGTATAACTCGTTCTGTTATTGTAAATGCACTGCGTAAACTGGAAAGTGCTGGCGTGATTGAAACGCGATCACTAGGTATGAAAGGCACTTATATCCGTATTTTAAATGAACAACTGATGCAGAGTATCGAACAAATGAAGTCAAAATTATAATGTTAAATGGGAAAGCCCTATCTGGTAAAAAGATAGGGCTTTTTTCTTATTGTAACTTATCGTAATATCTTAGATGATAAAGAGTATAAGTCAAAGGTTTACAAAATTCTACATATAGAACTATTTTGTATCGGAATTCGAGAATAATGTCGAAATAAGAAGGAATCAAATCTTAGTCTGTTGAAGTACTTACTAACTATTATAAGTGAGGGGAATCGTTCATGTCTTTATTGGACAAGCCAAGTTGGAAATTAATGGAGCGTTCGCTGGATGCATCGACGCTAAGACAAAAGGTGGTAGCGAATAACATTGCCAATGTGGATACCCCTAACTTTAAACGTGCTGATGTTGTGTTTGAAGAGCTATTGCAAAATCAGATGAGTGCGGGAACTCCTGCTATATCAGGATATCGCACTGACCCCAGGCATTTCGTTATAGGTAATACATCAAAGTTACCGAATTCCGAAGTGAAAACAGACGATTCGACAGCAATCAACACAAACATGAATAATGTCGATATGGACTATGAAATGTCATTAATGGCTAAAAACCAGCTTAAATACAATGCAATGATTCAACAATTGAACAGCGACTTCAAAAAAATGCACACAGTCTTAGGGGGTAAGTAATAAGAAATGAGACTTACTAACGGATTTGACATAAGTTCATCAGCATTAACTGCACAACGATTGCGTATGGATGTTGTATCCTCCAATATAGCCAATGCCGATACTACGAGAGCGAAATTTGTAGATGGTAAATGGGTGCCATATACGAGAAAGTTAGTCTCATTTGAAACGAAGTCCCAACCCAGCTTTGCACAATCGCTTAACTCTGCAATGGCGGATGGAACGGGTGAGGGTGTAAGAGTAAATAAAATATTTGAAGATAACTCTCCATTAAAGCAAGTTTATAATCCTTCACATCCCGATGCAGATACGAATGGGTTTGTATATATGCCAAACGTAGATATTGCCAAAGAAATGGTTGATATGATCTCTGCAACGCGATCTTATGAAGCCAATGTAACAGCATTAAATGCAAGTAAATCGATGATTACTAAAGCATTGGAAATTGGTAGATAGGAGGTTACATAATGATTGACAAAATTAATTACAGTCCAATTAATATAATGAGTTCTATTACTCCCAAGGATAATACGGGTGAGGGAGCAGATGAGCTTGGTAAGAAATTTGGTTCATTTCTGAATGATGCTATGACTAATTTGAATGTGCAGCAAAAGCAGGTTGATCAGTTGAACGAAAGCTTCATTAAAGGTGAACTTTCCGATGTGCATCAATTGACAATTGCCTCTGAGAAAGCTTCATTGGGACTTGAACTTACAGTACAAGTCAGAAATAAGGTTTTAGAGGCGTACCAAGAAATCATGAGAATGCAGCTTTAAGTATAGAGATGCTGCTAAATTTGGGTCAATGAGGTGACTGAGTGAACGAGAACCTGCTCCAGTACTGGGAAAAGGTGAAGCAATACTGGAATCGTTATAATCAAACAACGAAAATTATTTTTATAGCTACTGTTTTCCTATTGATACTAACAGCTGCAATTATCAGTATTAATTTATCCAAGACTGACTATTCATTGGCCTATACAGAATTGCAACCGAGTGATGCTGCAAATATTAAATCATATCTGGATACAGCTAAAATCCCCTATCATTTGAGTGCGGATGGCAAAAGTATCGAAGTACCGACTAGTGAAGTCGCTAACGTAAAGCTTGCTGTCGAGTCGCAAGGATTGAATAAGAACGGCTCCTTGGGTTTTGAAGTTTTTAGCGGTAGCAGTTCATTCGGTATCACGGATAATGAATTTAAAGTGAAATACTTAAGTGCTATTCAAGGAGAGCTTCAACAACTTATTAATGCGAACCAAGCCATATCAAGTTCTAAGGTGAATATTTCGCTTCCAGAGGAAGGTCCTTTCTTACAACAACAAGCTGAGAAAGCGACTGCATCTGTTGTCCTGCAAATCAAACAGGGATATTCATTGGATCAACCTAAAGTAGATACGATTTACAATTTGGTCTCACACAGCATTAAAAATCTTCCGATTGAGAACATTTCCATATCTGATCAAAATTTACTCTCCTATAAGTTTAGTGGAGAATCTAATAATACTCAGGTGGGAAATACGGATATTAATACGCAGTTCAGAAATGATTTGCAGAAGAATATCAACTCTATGCTTGGCATGATGTTTGGTCGAGATAAAGTCAGCGTTAGCGTATTTACAACTATGAATTTTGATCAAAAGAAAACGAAGGAACAACTTGTCCGCGCACCTAATCAAGTTGATCAAAAGGGAATAGAAATCTCTCTGCAGGAAGCGAATGAGTCCTATCAAAACAAAGGTGCGGATAATGGCGGTGTACCTGGTACAGGCGAAACGGACGTTCCTGGCTATCCAGGAGCATCCAACTCAGGGAATTCCAATTCAGAGAAAAACAGTAAAACCGTCAATTATGAAGTGGACCGTATCACAAATGACATTATTTCAACACCTTATGTAGTGAAAGATGTAAGTATTAATGTCGGTATCGAGCCTCCAGTAAGAGATGATCCGAATTCGTTAACAGCAGAAACAAAAACAGCCATTCAGAATGCACTTGTGAATATCGTTAGAACTGCCCTTGCTGATAATAAGACTACTTATACAGACGATGAATTACAAAAAAAAGTTACTGTATTTGCACATTCTTTTGCTAGAACTTCGGATGCAAGTGCGACTAAGACATCAACGTACTTGACCTATGGAGCATTAGCTCTAGCAGCATTAGCTATAGGTGCTATCATCGGATTAGCAATTAGAAAACGTAAGAAAGCAGCGCAACAACTTCTAGACCAGGAAATGAATCTTGCCTCTCAGAAGGCTGAGCTTCCAACAATCGATATCGAGAATGTAACGAATGACAATCAAGTGCGCAAACAGCTTGAGACGCTTGCGAGAAAGCGGCCGGAAGAATTTGTTAACTTGCTGCGCACTTGGTTAGTAGACGAATAGAGGTGCACTTGTATGGCCAGAGCCGCTTTGCAAGGGTTGACCGGACGACAAAAGGCAGCTATTCTTTTGATCAGTTTAGGCCCTGAGGTTTCTGCACAAATTTTCAAACATTTACGTGAAGAAGAAATTGAACAATTAACGCTCGAGATAGCGAATGTGCGTAAAGTAGACACGTTGGAAAAGGACTCAATTCTAGCCGAGTTTCACCAAATTTGTTTGGCACAAGAATTTATTTCTCAAGGTGGTATTGCCTATGCCAAGGATATTTTGGAAAAGGCACTAGGTTCTCAAAAAGCGTTTGATATCATCAATCGCTTGACAGCTACACTTCAAGTAAGGCCTTTTGATTTTGCACGAAAAGCAGATCCAGCACAAATTCTTAATTTCATTCAAAATGAGAATTCGCAGACGATTGCACTCGTTTTATCCTATCTGCAACCTGAGCAAGCATCTATTATCTTGTCGTCACTCCAACAAGAGAAGCAGGCTGATGTTGCTAAGCGGATTGCACTCATGGACAGTACGTCACCGGAAGTTATTTCACAAGTTGAACGCGTATTAGAACAGAAGCTTTCATCGACTGTTACGCAGGATTACACAAATGCTGGTGGTATTGCTTCTATCGTTCAAATCTTGAATGGTGTAGACCGAGGAACGGAACGTACGATTCTCGACTCATTAGAAATACAAGATCCAGAACTTGCTGAAGAAATCAAGAAACGGATGTTCGTATTCGAGGATATCGTCAATATCGACAATCGTTCCATTCAACGAATTATCCGCGACATTGAAAATGCGGATTTGCAGCTATCTCTTAAAGTTGCAAGTGAAGAGGTGCGCGATGTGTTATTCAAAAACATGTCCAAGCGTATGGCGGATACTTTCAAAGAAGAAATGGAATTTATGGGACCTGTTCGATTGCGTGATGTCGAAGAAGCACAAACCCGTATTGTTGCTACGATTCGTCGTTTAGAAGAATCGGGTGAAATCATCATCGCACGTGGTGGAGGAGATGATATTATTGTCTAATGTCATTAAATCATTCGCGTATTATCCGCTTGAAGAAAAAAAGATTGTTGAATCGCTTGCAGCTTTTACTACAGTTAATTCGGACTCGCCACCTGCCGATGAAGGTTTTACTGAGGAAATGCAACTTGAGATTAATGATGCAACCTCATTAAAGAAACAAATTCTAGATGATGCAGAAGCATTTGCCAGTGAACAGATTGAAGAGGCAAAGCGAGAATGTGCATTAATTCGCCAAGAAACAGAATCCGACATTGCGAGTTGGTGGGAAAGTAAGCGAGCTGAAGATGTGGAGATAGCGAACGCATCAAAGCAAGTAGGATTTGATGAAGGTTATCGTGAAGGTGTTGCTCAAGCGGAGAGTGCTTTGCGAAAAGAATATGATGATATGTTGGCTGAAGCTAGATCTATACTTGAATCATCCTATAAGCTGAAACAACAAATTATCCAAGAATCGGAACCTTTTCTAATTGATTTAAGCACATCTATCGCAGAAAAAATTATTGTTCGTCAACTTTCTCTCGAGCCTGGTTGGGTAATTGAGTTCATTCAGAAAATACT
This sequence comes from Paenibacillus qinlingensis, assembly GCF_013204845.1. Taxonomy (GTDB): domain Bacteria; phylum Bacillota; class Bacilli; order Paenibacillales; family NBRC-103111; genus Paenibacillus_E; species Paenibacillus_E qinlingensis. The sequence continues at coordinate 159,833 of NZ_JABMKY010000001.1, read as the reverse complement.
CTCTCGCCGTCGTGAAAAGGGAATTATTACTTTATGTGTAGCGCCTTCACAGTTCGCGTTTATTCAGGATGCCAGAGAAGAATTGATTACGTCGATTGATTCACAAGCCGAACTCGAAATTATTCCGGATTCTTCTGTGCAAGATCAAGGTTGCGTAATTCGTTCATCATACGGAAGCATAGACGCAAGAATCGATACTCAGCTGAAAGAGATTAAGTCCGTGCTCCAGCAACTGGCCTTACAAAGTGAGGAATCATAATGGCACAGACATCGATCCCGAAGGTGGATAAATACAAAGAAGTCTTACAGACGATTGATCCAATTAGGGTAAACGGCAAAGTGACGCAAGTTATTGGACTTACAGTTGAATCTGAAGGTCCTGATGTAAGTATAGGTGATCTATGTTATATCTATCCGCATAAATCGAATAAGCCTTTAAAAGCGGAAGTGGTTGGTTTTCGAAGCAACAAAGTGATTCTAATGCCTCTTGGTGATCTCGATGCGATTGGGCCAGGTTGCGATGTTGTTGGTACAGGTAAACCATTAACAGTCCAGGTTGGACATGAGTTATTAGGAAAAGTTTTAGACGGCCTAGGTCAACCATTAGATGGTTCCTATTTACCGTCAAGGATGGCGCAGTATTCGACTAATAATTTACCAAGTAATCCGCTAACACGTCCGCGTGTACTCAATCCAATTTCTGTTGGTGTTCGTTGTATTGATGGATTATTAACAATTGGTAAAGGGCAGCGTGTTGGTATTTTTGCCGGGTCTGGTGTTGGGAAAAGTACTTTAATGGGTATGATAGCCCGCAATACTTCAGCCGATGTCAATGTTATTGCACTCATTGGAGAGCGTGGCAGGGAAGTGTTGGATTTCATTGAGCGTGATTTAGGTCCTGAAGGTTTGGCGAGATCGGTTGTCATTGTGGCAACATCTGACCAACCCGCATTAATTCGTATTAAAGGCGCTATGATTGCGACAAGTATTGCTGAGTATTTTAGAGATCGCGGTTTAAATGTCATGATGATGATGGATTCCGTAACACGATTTGCGATGGCACAACGTGAGGTGGGACTAGCCGTTGGTGAACCTCCAGCTACACGAGGATACACACCATCCGTATTCGCTATGTTGCCTAGGCTTCTAGAGCGCTCAGGTACAGGTGCGAAGGGCTCCATTACGGCATTTTACACGGTACTTGTCGACGGTGATGATATGAACGAGCCAATCGCAGATGCGGTCAGAGGGATTTTGGATGGTCATATCGTTTTGAATCGAAGTATTGCGAATAAAGGGCATTATCCTGCGATCGATGTCTTATCAAGTGTAAGCCGGGTTATGAAAGAAATTGTACCATCAGAACATATGGAAGCTGCCGACCAACTTAAGCGTCTTCTCTCTATTTATAAAGATTCGGAAGATCTTATCAATATAGGGGCGTATCAGAAAGGTTCTAATCCAAATATTGATATAGCGATGGAAAACATCGAAGCCATTTGGAATTTCACGAAACAACGAACAAGTGAAAAACTAACATACGAAGAAGCGCAAGAACGATTAATCCAAGAATTTTATAAGGGATGAGGGTCCTAGATGAGTTTTCGCTACTCTTTCCAGCAAATTGTCGATTTGAAAAATAATGAACGAACTCAAGCAGAATGGATTTTATCTGAGGCAATGGGGCAATTAAGGAATGAAGAAACGAGCTTAAATGGATTATTCGAGGAGAAGGAAAGCTTACACAATGAAATGATTCAAGCAACTAGCCATTCAGTGTCAATATCGAACATGCTTCTCATGCAGGGTTATATGAATCATGTGGATAAACAAATTGCTCGTAAGCATCAAGATGTTAAACAAGCAAAACATATCGTAACGGAGAAGCAAGAACATTTGTCAGTGAAAATGATAGATGAAAAAGTATGGACCAAAGCCAGAGAAAAAGCACATAACCAATTCCAAGTCATGATTGCAAAAAAAGAGCAGGATGCTCTTGATGAAATGGCTACGAATCGCTTCAGGCGGTTATCGTATTAAGCTAGAAAAGGAGGGACGAAGAGATGGCCGATACAAGCGTAGAGGGTGCATCTTATAGTGCACTGGAGCGATTTTTGATTTGGTTTGTCATCCCCTTTGTGTTTACGGCGGTTTTACTCTTCGTGCTGCTTTCAATTTTTGATTATGATATCAAAAGTAGTATTCAAAAAGCATTGCACAACACGCCTGTCGTTGGGTTAATAGTTCCTGCACCAAAAGAAGCTGCACCAGTGACGGCTGAAGGTAAAGCTGTATCATCTGAGCAAAGCGTAAAGCTTAAGGAAGATGAGATAGCAAAGCTAAATGCTCGTGTTAATGAATTAACAGCAGCATTGCAAAAAGCGGATTCGACGACTGAGAATAAAGACGTTTCGCTAAAAGCTTCAGTTGCGAAGGTTGCCGAACTTGAAGAGAAGTTAAAAGATAAAACGCAATCGGAAGAAGAATATACGAATCAAATCACACAGCTTGCCAATATGTACGCCAAGATGACTCCAAGTAAAGTTGCACCTATCATTGAGGCATTAACGCCTAGTGAGATGGTACTGGTGTTCTCTATGATGAAAGCAGATAACAGAGGAGCGATTCTTGAAAAAATGGATGCTGCAAAAGCAGCCGCTGCTTCCATCGGCTTGAAAGATATTGTGCCAGTTCGTGACAAACAAATTGCTGCTTTACAAGAAAGACTAGCCACGAATAACACGAAGGATGCCAAGTCAGCGACTAGCACGGTGAGTACTTCGGATCTTGGACAAACTTTTGCCAATATGACACCAAAAAGCGCTTCGAATGTTCTGCTAGAGATGAATAAATCAAATCCAGCAAAAGTTGTATCCATTTTAAGTGGAATGGATAATTCATCACGTTCTAAGGTTATGTCTGCCCTCTCAGATGCTAACAAGGAAATTGCAGCATCGATTGCTGCAAAGCTTGCTCCGTAACTAGCAAGTAATTACGAAGGGAGGTGAATACAATGGACGTACAGATGACTTCAGCACCGGTTGCGCAATCAGGAACAGCAACCACAACTGCTGCAGGCAGTAAAGCAGCTTCTAAAGGGAATGGAACGACAGATAGCTTTTCAGCACTTCTTTCAGACCAAACTGCACAAGAAAATGCAGCAATGGCTGAAGGGCAACCATCAGAAACTGAGCTTTCAATGAGTATGATGTTGCAAATGCTTCAAAGCTTGGTAATGCCGATTCAAACGGATGTAGCTCTAGAATCAAAAATGACTTCGTCCGATGGTACTTTGCCTGAATTGCTTCTAGAAGCAATGAATAGTAATCCTGAACTTGCTGACAAATTATTGCAAGATCCTAAAGTGAAAAAGTGGTTTGATAATGCAGAAGATTTGTTAGCTGCACTTAGTAATACACCAAACCCACTCGCGGCAGGAAATCTTGCCATGTGGCAACAGTCAACAACTAATTCAATGAGTCTGAAAGCACAGAATACTTTGTTAATACTGTCCACTTTATCCAAGCAGCAGCCAGACAATCCGATTCTAAACTTTTTGAATACAGAACTTGCTAGTGCAATCCAACCATTACTTCCAGAGATTTTAGCAGGAGTTGGAAATGCCAAGAAGATAACTAACAGTGATGTTTCCACGAGTTCAATTGAATCTAATGTGCCTTTCACAGGAGCTAAGGAACACACTTCACCGAATGGGAGAATTTCTTCCAACAAGTACATAAACAATCGTGATAATGACTCATCGCTTAATAACAATCTTTCCGTAAATCTGCAATCTCTACAACCTAAGCAAGAGAAATTTGCAATTAAGCATATTCCATTAGTTGTAACTGAACTGTCAAATGATATTTCGGAATCGACCATTCGACCACTCGTTGACTTGCCAATTGAGACAACTACGGGAACAAATACCGTCGTTACGATTGGTGATTTACAGAAAACTCAGCAAGTGACGCTTACAACTGATAAGACGCCAGTACCGGTATTAACTGCAGATAACTTCACGGAAGAGATGACTACACATGTATTGAAAAACATGAAGATTACGATGTCCGAAGGATTCTCAGAGGCTAAACTATCTTTGTTTCCTAAAAATTTAGGACATGTAGACGTGAAAATTTCCATGCATGATGGACAGTTATTTGCCCAGTTTGCAGCAGATACTTTAGCCGGCAAACAAATGTTAGAAAGCCAGTTGCCTCAATTACGTCAAGCACTACTTACGCAGGGCTTACAAGTTGAGAAATTGGAAGTTACACAAAGTCAAAACATGGCTTCAAATATGTTCCAAGAACAACGGCAACCGCAATCCTTTAATCAATCACAACGACAACCGAAAAATCGCTCGGGAGAACTTGAAGTGGATGCTATTGAGTTTAAAGAAGATATGGAGCAAATCGCACAGCTTCGCAATCAGGCAAACGGTAATTCCTTCGATGTCATTGCCTAAATTGAAGTAGAATGAATTGTTGGAGGTGAACGTATGGCTACAAATCCAATCGTTGGTAATGTTGCTGACCTGATTAATAAAGGGACTAGCGCGAAAACCAAGGAGAAGGACAGCACAACCCTGGGTAAGGATGATTTCCTGAAAATATTAATTACACAGCTTCAGAATCAGGATCCTACACAGCCTTTACAGGACAAAGAGTTTATCGCTCAAATGGCTCAATTTACATCTGTTGAGCAATTGACGAATATGGCTAGTGAAATGAAACTAATGAGACAATCATTAGGATTCGTGTCCGGATTAATTGGTAAGTCAATTTCATGGACGGGAACAGATGCATCAGGTGTTACAACTGAGATGTCTGGCGTAGTAGATTCAATAACTTTTAAAGATGGAAATCAATTTGCCACTGTGAATGGTGTGGAAGTTTCCCTTGATAAGTTAAAGAAAATTGAAAACGCTGGAGAAACAGAATGACAGAGCGAATATCCATAGGTCAACTTTATCCTAGCGCGGTTTCTCCCACTTCAACGAGAAGAACACCAACGCAGCAAGTAGTACCTAACGGGAATAACGTAAATCCTACTTTTCAGAAAATTTTCCAAGATCAATTTGTAAGGTTTAGTCATCATGCTGAGGTCAGATTAAAAGAACGCGGCATACAACTCAAACCGGAGCAAATTGAGAAAATGAACAATGCCATTGATAAAGCGGCATCCAAAGGTGCTAAAGACGCACTACTGATCTTAGCGGGGAATGGATATATTGTTAATGTGCCCAATCGAACCGTAGTGACTGCTTTAGATGGCCAAGCAATGAATGATCATGTGTTTACTCAGATCGATAGCGCCATGATAATTTCATAGGTTTACAGGGCTCGACCGTTTAGGAAGCCTGGAGTTGTGGATCGAAAGAAGCAACTCAATTTTTATACTTACATCCGATTTAGGAGGCCTATTTCATGTTAAGATCTTTGTACTCAGGCGTTTCAGGTATGCGTGGTTTTCAAACGAAGTTAGACGTTATTGGAAATAATATCGCTAACGTAAATACCATCGGATTTAAAGGTAGCCGTGTGATGTTTAAAGATATTCTTAGTCAGACGGTTTCAGGTGTAAGTGCGCCAGACGAGAACCGTGGTGGTGTGAATGCACAGCAAGTTGGTTTAGGTGTTAGTTTGGCGGCCATTGATACTGTGCATACAGCTGGTAGCGCAATGACAACAAATGTTCCAACTGATCTGCGTGTGAACGGCGATGGCTTCTTCGCTGTTGGAACGCTAGAGCAAGTAGATGCACCTTATTTGACAAGAGCAGGTAACTTTACAGTGGATCCTTCACGAAATCTTGTTAACGCTGAGGGGCTTCATGTTATGGGCCCTGATGGAGCAGGTCCGGTTGTCATTCCAGAGGATATCGTATCGTTCTCGATTGCTCAAAATGGTGAAATTATTGGCGTAAATGCGGATGGAGAAACGATTAATACAGGGCAACGAATTGGCGTTGTGAAAGTAACTAACCCAGCTGGTCTTGAGAAAATCGGTGGAAACTTGTATCAAATGACCGCAAACGCTAATACAGATGGTGAGATTGTAATTGGCGCTGCTGGTGATCCAGAAACGGGTACAGGTACACTCATTTCTGGGCAACTAGAAATGTCCAATGTTGACTTAACTGGAGAATTTACAGAGATGATTATTGCTCAGCGTGGTTTCCAAGCAAATTCCAGAATTATTACAACATCAGATGAAGTGCTTCAAGAAGTTGTTAATCTGAAGCGTTAATCAGTAGTTGAATGATAAAGGGGGAGCTGAGCTCCCCTTACTCTGATTCAGGAGGAGAACGATGATTTCTCTCACTCGTTTAAATGGCAGGCCGCTTATTTTGAATGCAATCCTAATTGAGCTTATCGAAGAAACTCCGGATACGATGATTACGTTGACGACAGGCAAGAAAATCACAGTTCTCGAAAAGGCAGAGGTTGTGGTAAGCTTAGTGCGGACCTACATGCAAGAAATTGGTTCCGTCCGAGCGACAATACAGTCCAGGGATACGGAGGGTTCATAAGTGTTTAAGAACAAAATATTTATACTCATTGTTTCCATCCTTATTGCTATCACACTAATTCTCACTGCAGCGTTCGTGTTGTGGAACTTTATGGAGAAGAATAATGAATCTACAGATCCTGCTGTGAAGGCTCAGGATGCTGTTGCGAGTGTGAAACCAACGAAAGCGCCATCAGCGGAGACCGTTAAGGCGAATACTTCAATCATTAAGGATATCTTAACAAACTTATCAGGTAGTCAGAATTTCATTAAAATAAGCTTCGCGTTTGAAATGGAAAATTCAAAGGCTAAGGTTGAGTTCGATAGTTTGCTCGATTCTGCTGTTAAGGGAACGATTGTCCAGATTCTTGGTGATATGACGAAAGAGCAAATTGAAGGAAGTAAAGGTTCAGATAGTTTAACTTCTACAATAATGAACAAACTAAACCCATTATTGCATGAAGGTAAAATTAAGCAAATTTGGATAACTGATAAAGTGCTGCAATAACTCATAATGATTTTGCTTAAAGGAGGTGACTCGAATGGTTGATGTTTTATCGCAAAATGAGATCGATGCCTTGCTGGCTGCGTTGTCCTCTGGGGAAATGGATGCCGATGAACTTAAGAAGGAGGATACTCAGAAGAAGGTAAGGGCTTATGATTTTAAGAGAGCTGTACGCTTCTCGAAAGATCATATTCGTAGCTTAACTCGGATTCATGAAAATTTCGCGAGATTTTTAACAACCTATTTCTCAGCGCAGCTGCGTACTTTCGTGCAAATCAGTGTAGTTCAGGTTGAACAATTGCCCTATGATGAATTTATTCGTTCGATCCCGAAAATGACCATTTTGAACATCTTTGAAGCAGAGCCTTTAGAGGGTCGAATGGTACTTGAGGTTCATCCGAATGTTGCCTTTGCTATGTTAGATCGATTACTAGGCGGAGCAGGTACGACGCCAACTAAAATTAATGCGTTAACTGAGATTGAAACAATTGTTATGGAGCGAATTTTCAGTCGAGCATTTGATAGCTTGCAGGAAGCATGGAAGTCCGTTATTGATATTCAACCTCGTTTAGAGGCACTAGAAACGAATCCGCAGTTTATGCAAATTGTTTCTCCCAATGAAACAATTGCATTAATATCGCTGAGCACCAAAATCGGGGACACAACAGGTATGATCAACTTATGTATTCCTCATGTTGTTATTGAACCTATCATGCCTCGGCTTTCTGTACATCACTGGTTTGTTTCCCAGAAGAAAACGAGAGCACCTGAAGAAGTGGAAGCACTTCAATCACGCTTGGAGAAAACCAAGCTACCTCTCATTGCAGAATTGGGATCGTCTGAAATTTCTATCCATGATTTCTTAGGTTTAACAATAGGCGATGTAATCCCTCTGCATAAATCCGTCGAAGATTCGCTTCAAGTCAAAGTGGGCGAGAAGCTGAAATATCTCGGAAGCCCTGGTACCGTAAAAGGGAAGATGGCTGTACAAATTACAGAAATCGTGAATGAAGGAGAAGAAGAATATGATGAATAACAGAGATTATTTGTCGCAGGAAGAGATCGACGCTTTATTGAGACAATCATCTGAAGAAAGTTCTGTCTCTTCATTTCATGGGCCTCCGCAAGTAGAAGATTTTTTATCCCCACTTGAGCAGGATGCATTAGGGGAAATTGGTAATATTACGTTCGGCAGCGCGGCGACAGCGTTATCGACGTTACTGGGCAAAAAAGTAGATATTACGACACCTAAAGTGTCTGTCATCGGTAAAGAAGAATTGGAAGAACAATTTCCAAGACCTCATGTTGCCGTACATGTGAACTATGTTGACGGCTTCGATGGTATTAACTTACTCGTTATCCAAACCAAAGATGCTCAAGTTATCGCCGATCTTATGATGGGTGGAGACGGCACTGGCGGTGATGAAAACCTTAGTGAAATTCACATCAGCGCGGTGCAAGAAGCTATGAATCAGATGATGGGTTCATCAGCTACATCCATGTCTACCATCTTTAATCGATTTGTCAATATCTCTCCACCAGGAATCGACATATTAAATTTGTCGAAAGGAGAAGGAAAACTGCCTGACGAGGACGTATTTATAAAGATATCGTTCCGACTTGCGATTGGCGATCTTATTGATTCCAATATTATGCAGTTATTGCCTGTTCCTTTCGCCAAAGAAATGGTATCGATTTTAATGGGTGGTGGTGATACTGAATCAGCAATGGAAGCTGCACCGGCGGCGCAAGCACCACCAGTAGTAGCTCCACCTGTGCAAGAAGCTCCTAAATCGCAACCAGCACCAGTGTATGAGCAACCTGTTTACCAACAACCGATGTATGAACAGCCGATGTATCAGCAGCCTCCAATGGGTCAGCCGATGTATCCACCACAACAACCGATGTATCCACCGCAGCAGCCAATGTATCAACAACAGCCTCCAGCTGCATTTGGCGGCATGCCAAATCGTAATGTGAATGTTCAACCTGTTCAGTTTGGTAGCTTGCAATCAGGCTCATATTCACAAGCAGATGATACAAACCTGAATTTACTTCTCGATATACCACTTAAGGTAACCGTAGAGTTAGGCAGAACGAATAAGGTGATTAAAGACATCTTAGAACTGTCTCAAGGGTCTATCATTGAATTGGACAAGCTTGCTGGTGAGCCGGTAGACATTTTGGTGAATAATAAGTTGATTGCCAAAGGTGAAGTTGTAGTTATCGATGAGAATTTTGGGGTTCGTGTTACCGACATTGTTAATCAATGGGAACGAATTCAAAAATTACAATAATTTAATTTTAGGGGGATATTTTCAATGGCTAACCGTATTCTAATTGTGGATGATGCAGCTTTTATGAGAATGATGATTCGTGATATTTTATCTAAAAATGGGTATGAAGTGTGTGGCGAGGCGAATGATGGCGCACAAGCTATCGAAAAATATAAAGAATTGAAACCTGATCTCATTACGATGGATATCACAATGCCTGAAATGGATGGGATTCAAGCTTTGAAAGAAATCAAGAAAATTGAACCAAACGCGAAAGTAATTATGTGTTCTGCGATGGGGCAACAAGCCATGGTTATTGATGCGATTCAAGCAGGGGCGAAAGACTTCATTGTTAAACCATTCCAAGCTGACCGTGTAATCGAAGCTATCAAAAAGACTCTAGGTTAAACCGTCCGGATTCGGTTGAGTCTTACATAAACCGAAAGGGTTGTTCTTATGAAAAGACTTCAATCGAATAAAGCATACTTAACGTTTCTCAGTTTAATTGCCATGCTCTACACTAGTAATAACGTACATGCGGAAACTGAACCCAATAAAGTTGATCCCATAACTGACTATCCAGATTCATTGGGCTCAGGGGACTCACTTTTGATGGTTGTTAAGGTGATTTTAGTACTTGCATTTATAATTATTCTTTTTTATGTGCTGATGAGATATGTGGCAAAGAAAAATAAAGGCACTATGTTTGGGAACTCGATTCGTTCTTTAGGTGGAGTTCCCCTTGGCCAAAACAAATCCATACAAATTGTGGAGATCGGGCGTTCCCTCTTCGTTGTTGGCGTCGGTGAGAATATTCAATTATTGGATAAAATCATTGACGCTGATGAAGTGGCTTATATCACAGATCTCTTACAATCCTCACAGGATGATCGAATGGGATTTGGCACAATAAGCAAGTGGATCAACAAGCTGCCACGAAAGAAGAACGATATAGAAGAGGAAGTAGAGATTACGACTTCGTTTCAACAAGTATTCCATGACAAATTAAAGCGTGTAACAGATCGAAATAAGCATGTAGAAGAATGGTTGTCTGATCAAAAACAAACAGATCGGTTGAATGAAGAATGAAAAGAAATAAATTAATTGGCTTATTACTGCTCACTGTGATATCCATGTTCCTACTGTCATTAACTGCTTCTGCTGCCGAAACTGATCTTACGAATCCGATTCCTGGATTAAACGTGAATATTGGGACGAGCACGGCAACAGGGGGTTCTTCGAATACTGTAACTCTCCTTTTGTTGTTAACAGTATTAAGTCTAGCTCCTTCAATTCTTATTTTAATGACAAGTTTTACACGTATTGTTATCGTATTGGGTTTTGTTCGAACGTCATTAGGAACTCAACAAATGCCACCTAATCAGGTTTTAATCGGACTCGCTCTGTTTTTAACCTTTTTTATTATGTCTCCAACTTTAGGGGAAGTTAATCAAACAGCACTTCAACCTTACTTAAAAGGTGAAATCAATCAAACGCAAGCTTTTCAGACGGCATCACTGCCCATGAAGAAGTTTATGTTTAAACATACGCGCCAGAAAGATTTGAAGTTGTTTCTTGACTATTCCAAAGCAAAAGCACCGACTGGTGTTGAAGATATACCTCTCACTTCATTAGTACCTGCCTATGCCATCAGTGAATTAAAATCTGCATTCCAGATGGGATTCATGATATTTATTCCGTTTTTGGTTATAGATATGGTGGTATCTAGTACATTAATGGCGATGGGGATGATGATGCTCCCGCCCGTGATGATTTCACTTCCATTCAAAATCCTTCTTTTTATTCTTGTAGATGGTTGGTATCTTGTGGTGAGATCGTTACTCTTAAGCTACGGTTAAAGACCAAGATATCGGAGGTAATCTAGATGGGATCGGAGTTTGTAATACGAATTGCTGGTGAGGCTGTTTATACCGTTCTTAAGGCTAGTGCGCCAATGCTGCTTATTGGATTAATCGTTGGTTTGGCCATCAGTATTTTTCAAGCCACGACACAGATTCAAGAGCAGACACTTGCCTTTGTTCCGAAAATTGTTGCTGTATTGCTTTCCATCCTTATTTTCGGATCATGGATTATGAATACATTAGTTGATTTTACCTTTAATCTACTCAACAATCTTTACAAATTCGTTGGTTAGGTTGTGAGTGAAATGCCAACTATTATTCAAGCGATCCCTATTTTTCTGCTTATTTTTTGTCGAATTACATCATTTTTTGTCGTGGTGCCTATTCTTTCTTCCAGAAATATTCCAATGATGTTCAAAGTAGGGCTCTCCGTATTTATATCATTGATTATTTTCGCGACATTGGGGATGGAGAAGTCCATGCCGATTGATGGTGTATATGTACTGTTAATTATTCGCGAGATGCTAATAGGTATCATATTAGGTTTTCTCGCTTATCTGTTTTTCACCGTTGTTCAAACGGCTGGTTCATTTATGGATATGCAAATTGGTTTCAGTATGGCGAGCGTTATTGATCCTTTATCGGGTGCTTCAACACCGATGCTCGGTAATTTAAAATATATGATTGCTGTCCTTTTGTTTCTATCGTTTGACGGTCATCATTACTTGATTAGAGCGATCATTGACAGTTATAAATGGGTGCCAATTGATAACGCACTATTTAGTCGCATTTACGAAGGGCAAATATCGGATTTCTTGTTTAAATCGCTCTCCAAAATGTTTTACCTGTCATTCCAACTCGCTGCTCCCATAGTAGCAGCATTGTTTCTAACTGATTTAGGTCTAGGACTTCTGACAAGGGTTGCACCGCAATTCAATATTTTTGTTATCGGCGCACCTCTTAAAATGATTCTAGGATTTTTCCTGCTCGTTATTATATTCCCAGGTTTAATTTCACAATTCCAGCAATTGTTCGGAACTATGTTTGACTATATGGAGCAAATGTTACATATTATGGGCGGTTCGCCGCAGACAACACCTAAGTAGGAGGAGTACCGTGTCCCAACAACTTCGTTTACAGCTTGATTTACAATGGTTTGCTGGGGAAAAAACGGAGCCTGCTACTGCCAAGAAAAGACAGGATGCCAGAAAAAAGGGTCAAGTTGCAAAAAGTATGGACTTGCCCGCGGCTTCCATTTTACTTTTTTCATTCGTGGCTTTTCTCATGTTTGGTTCTTTTATGAAAGGAAGGATTATTCATATCTTTCGGGATGTATATGAGAATCAATTAGGCATGGATGTAACCGTAGGGAACGTACAAGTGTTATTCACGGATTTAACGGTACAAGGCTTGATCATTTTGGCTCCAATCTTTATATTGGTAGTTTTAATCGCTTTTATATCGAACTACGCACAGGTTGGTTTTATGTTTATCGGTGAGCCCTTGATGATGAAGTTTGATAAGATAAATCCAATTAGTGGGTTTAAACGAATTTTTTCGATGCGAACAGTGGTGGACTTTTTAAAGTCGACTTTGAAAATGTTGATTATTGGTTATGCGGTTTATACCACTTTGATGGGGCAAAAAGCAAGGTTGTTAGGGTTAGGCCACACACCTTTAGAGAGCACATTTTCATTTATTGCTTCGGTTACGCTAACTTTGGGAATAAAAATCGGTGCTATTTTGATCGTACTAGCTATTTTTGATTTTATTTATCAGAAATACGAACATGAGAAAAGTCTCAAAATGTCCAAACAGGATATTAAGGATGAGTATAAGAAAAGTGAAGGCGATCCTCTCATCAAAGGGAAGATCCGTGCCAAACAACGTCAAATGGCCATGCAACGTATGATGCAGGAAGTTCCTAAGGCCGACGTTATTATTACCAACCCAACTCACTTCGCAGTTGCTTTGAAATATGATGCCCAAAATATGCAGGCCCCTACAGTAATTGCAAAAGGGGCAGATTATGTTGCATTAAAAATTAAGGAAGTCGCCAAACAGAATGGCGTCATGACGATGGAAAATAAGCCGCTTGCTCGAGCGATTTTTGCACAGGTGGAAATTGGTGATGCCATTCCAGCCGATCTATTCCAAGCTGTGGCAGAAGTACTAGCGTATGTATATAAGATGAAGGGTAAGACGAATTAATGTAGGGGGAGGTGCAATCTGATGAAAATCAAGGATTTATTAGTTCTAGTCGGTATTATTGGCATCGTGTTGATGATGATTGTGCCGGTTCCGATCCCTTTGCTGGACTTTTTACTTATTATTAATATTTCCATAGCATTAATGATTATATTGGTTGCTATGAATACACAGGAAGCACTCCAGTTCTCGATTTTCCCTTCCTTGTTATTGATTACAACACTCTTTCGATTGGCATTAAACGTGTCAACTACTCGTAATATTTTGGCGCATGCTGAAGCAGGCGACGTGGTCAGAACTTTTGGTTCGTTCGTTGCGCAGGGCAATATCGTCGTGGGATTCGTTGTGTTTCTCATCCTTGTCTTAGTGCAATTCATTGTTATTACCAAAGGTTCTGAGCGCGTGGCCGAGGTAGCGGCAAGGTTTACCTTAGACGCAATGCCTGGGAAGCAAATGAGTATTGATGCCGATTTGAATGCTGGTTTAATCAATGAGGTTCAAGCAAGAGAGAGACGACAAAAAATTGAGCGTGAGGCAGATTTCTATGGAGCCATGGATGGTGCCAGTAAATTTGTCAAAGGTGATGCGATTGCCGGGATTATTATCCTCGTTATCAACTTAATTGGCGGATTCATTATTGGGATGACCATGAAGGGGATGGATTTTGCAGAAGCTTTGCAAACGTTCTCGATATTAACTATCGGTGATGGATTGGTTAGCCAAATTCCAGCATTATTAATCTCAACAGCTGCAGGTATTATTGTTACTCGCGCATCATCTGAGGGTAACTTAGGCCATGATATTACAAAACAATTAACTGCACAACCGAAATTGATGTACATCGTTGCCGGTACATTAGTTATATTAGGTACGTTTACCCCAATCCATTGGTTTACAACATATCCGATTGCAGCCTTACTAGTGTATGCGGGATTCAAAATGCAAAAGAATTTGGAACGTGAAGCGATTAAAGAAGAACAATTGGTTGAAGAACAGCAGATCGAGGAAGTACGAAGTCCAGAAAGTGTTATTTCCTTATTACAAGTTGATCCGATCGAGTTTGAGTTTGGTTATGGATTAATCCCTCTTGCAGATACACAGCAAGGCGGGGATTTATTAGATCGGATTATTCTAATACGTCGTCAATGTGCATTAGAGCTCGGAGTTGTGGTTCCTGTCATTCGAATTCGTGACAATATCCAATTAAGGCCCAATGAGTATATCATCAAAATTAAAGGCAATACGGTTGCACGCGGCGAACTACTTTTAAATCACTATCTAGCCATGAGTCCTGGATTTGATGATGATTCGATATCAGGTATTGAAACTACGGAACCGGCATTCGGTTTACCCGCAATTTGGATTGATGAAGTAAACAAAGAGAGAGCAGAACTATCTGGTTATACAGTCGTAGATCCACCGTCAGTTGTGGCTACGCATTTAACTGAAATTATTAAGAAACACATTCACGAACTGCTGGGTCGTCAGGAAACGAAGGCACTTATCGAAAATGTAAGAGAATCGTACCCTGCGCTTGTTGATGATCTAATCCCTTCCGTTCTAGTTATTGGAGATATTCAGAAAGTTCTGTCCAAACTCCTGCGTGAGAAAATATCGGTTCGTGATTTGGTCACTATCTTAGAAACACTTGCGGATTATGGTACGTACACGAAAGATCCTGAGATTTTAACGGAATATGTGAGGCAGTCACTTTCACGACAAATCACACAGCAGTTCACTTCACATGGTGATTCACTCAAAGTAATTACAGTAGGCCCGTCGGTGGAGAAGAAAATTGCAGATTCCGTGCAACAATCAGATCAAGGTAGCTATTTGGCGTTAGATCCTTCATCATCACAAATTATTTATCATCGTGTAACAGAGCAAGTTACGAAATTAATCCAATCGGGACAGCAACCAGTCATTTTAACTTCACCAACGATTCGGATGTATGTTAGACAGCTTCTAGAACGAACTCTGCAAGATATACCGGTACTTTCGTATAGCGAATTAGAGCCTAGCGTTGAAATCCAGAGCATGGGGGTAGTCAATTTATGAGAGTAAAAAGATATGTTGTTGATTCCATGCCTGACGCTTTGCAAAAAATTCGGACGGATCTTGGTAAAGATGCGGTGATTCTAAATACGAAAGAAATTCGGACTGGCGGTTTTCTTGGTATGTTTGGCAAAAAGAAAATAGAAGTCATTGCGGCAATTGACGCTGCTAATGAGAAACCTGCGCCTGCTCCCCAACGAGTAGCACAGCAGATGCCACCGCAACCCAAGGTGAATAGTCAGGTAACTCAAATTAAAACTAGTTATCAATCGGATTTTCCAGATGTACCTGATGTATTAGCACCAGTAGCTATGAAGAGTGAACCAGTAGCGGTAGGTGCCGTTCCTCAACCGGACAGGCTTATGAATCCTGTAGCTGCGCATCAAGCTTATTCACCCTCGTCTGTTCAATCAACAGCCAGATCGTCGATCAAAGATGAACAAGTGATGGATGAGCTCAAACAAATGAAAGAAATGATGAAGAAGCTTACGCAAGCGACTGACGGAGATAAGCTTCCAGAAGCGTTGCAAAAGCTTGAGCAGAGACTGTATGACCAAGAAGTGAATCCAACACTTGTGAGACAGATTATGGATGAAGTTATGGCAGATTTTCAACTTGCAGATGAACCTGTTACAGAAGAAGCAGCGCATCAACTTGTTCGTTCGAAATTGGGCGAGATTCTACAAATAGATCATAGTAAGCATATATCTACTCAAACTCGCGTTGTTCATTTTGTTGGCCCTACGGGTGTTGGTAAAACGACTACGATAGCGAAATTAGCCGCGGAGCAAGTGTTGAAATACCATCGTAAAGTGGGATTTATTACTTCAGACACTTATCGAATTGCTGCGATTGAGCAGCTGAAAACATATGCTACTATTTTAAATGTGCCACTTGAAGTTGTATTTTCTCCGCAGGATTTGACAAAAGCCTTTCAAAATTTAGCCCAATGCGACATTATTTTCATGGATACGGCTGGACGTAATTTCCGTAATGAAATGTATGTTTCAGAGTTGAATTCTTTACTGAAAACGCAAGGAAATAGTGAAACCATACTCGTGTTAAGCTTAACGACCAAATATCGTGATCTACGAGCCATTACGAATAATTTTAGTAAATTCAAATTGGACAAAGTTCTCTTTACCAAAATGGATGAAACGGATTCCTATGGCGCCATTTTGAATGTTGTTCATGAGTTTTCTCTTAAGCTTTCGTATGTGACAACTGGGCAAAGTGTGCCTGATGATATTGCGGAAATGAACGAGTGGCAAATCATTGATTTGTTATTGGAGGAGCCTAGAACATGAAGGATCAAGCAGAAGGGTTGCGGAATCTGGTTCAAACACAAGTTGATAAAGGCACAAGAACAACCAGGATTATTACCGTAACCAGTGGAAAAGGTGGTGTAGGTAAATCCAATTTTACGCTAAACTTCGCTTTATCACTACAGTCTCTGGGTTATAAAGTGCTTGTTTTCGATGCAGATATAGGACTCGCAAACATTGATGTATTAATGGGTGTATCTTCAACGTATAGTCTATATCACCTTTTAAAGAAAGATAAGACGATTTGGGAAATTATCCAAAAGGGGTCTAATGGTTTAGAGTTCATCGCTGGTGGTTCTGGTTTTAATGACTTATTGCGATTAACGGAAGAAGAATTAGACTATTTTGCGGAACAAGTTATGCAATTAAACGGTTATGTGGATTTTATTATTTTCGATACGGGTGCAGGCCTATCCAAAGAAACGCTTAAATTCATACTTGCGGCAGAAGAAGCCATTGTGGTTACCACTCCTGAGCCAACATCTATTACAGATGCATATGCCATTATCAAGATGGTGAACTCAATGGGCCATGACGTTTCCTTTAAATTAGTTATTAATCGAGTTACAGATGAGCGAGAAGGAAAGCAAACAGCTGACAAAATTTCTTTAGTTGCTAAACAATTTTTGAATATTCATATTCCTACCGTAGGGTTTGTTGAGGATGATCCGGTTGTTTCTAAAGCAGTGAAGAGGCAAATTCCTTTCTCAATTGCATTTCCTTATTCAACGGCAACCAAGAGCATCAAAACGCTTACTGACAATTATATTAAGGGATATCGCGTTATTGAAACGCCTTCAACCGGTGTCAAGAGCTTTTTAAATAAAATGTTGAGACTTTTGAAATAGGATTTTTGAAAAACGTGTCGAATAAGCAAATAGAGGGGGGATGCAGCTTGGCAATATATAACATTCTTGTCGTAGATGACTCCGTCTTTATGCGAAAAATAGTAAGTGATTTAATTTCAGAGAATCCGCAACTTAAAGTCATTGGAACTGCTAAGAATGGTCAAGAAGCAATTGAACAAGTTAAGCTGCTTCGACCGGATGCTGTCACAATGGATATTGAAATGCCAGTCATGAATGGATTGGATGCGCTTAAACACATCATGGAAGAGCAGCCAACACCCGTTATTATGCTGAGCTCTTTAACACAAGAGGGAGCTTCTGAGACGATTAATGCATTGGAGTTGGGAGCAGTAGACTTTATTCGAAAGCCATCGGGTTCCATCTCTCTGGATTTGTATAAAGTTAAGCTATTGTTGCATGAGAAATTGCTAATTGCTGTACGTTCCAAAATGAGTGTCAGCCAATCTGCAAGTGTTCAATCACCTGTAACAAAGGTTAATCCCTTGTCTTTGAGATCCAAAATGATGAAAGACAATTTGAAACAGTCCGATTCCATTGCTCAGACTATCCCAACTACGACACATTTTAATCATGTAGTAGCCATAGGGACTTCAACTGGTGGTCCGAGAGCGTTACATCAAGTTATCTCCAATATTCCTGCAGGATTTCCAGCACCAATTTTAATAGTTCAGCATATGCCGCCAAACTTCACCAAATCACTAGCTCAACGTTTGAATGATATCTCTCAAATTAGTGTTGTGGAAGCTGCAGATGGAGATGTTCTTCAGACGGCTACTGCTTATGTGGCACCGGGTGGATGGCATATGGTTATTCACAAAGATCCGAACCGAACGTACAAAATTCGATTAACCAAAGATGAACCTGTTTCAGGTCATCGACCCTCAGTAGATGTGATGTTTGAATCCTTACTAAGCATGAATGAGTTGAAACGACATGTTGTTTTGATGACCGGAATGGGAAGTGATGGAGCCAAAGGAATGCTTGCGTTGAAACAATCGGGGGCAATCACAACTATTGCTGAAGCGGAAGAAACTTGCGTCGTATATGGGATGCCTAGAGCCGCTGTAGAAAATCAAGCTGCAATGCATGTATTACCTCAGCAGGAAATTGCGGTTCGTTTATCTAGGTGCGTACAGAATGAAATGATTTGAAGCAAACATAGGGTACTGGATGATTCTATTGGAGGTGTGTGGTAGTGGAACTTAGTCAATATCTATCGATGTTTATCGATGAATCAAAAGAGCATTTGCAATCATTGAATGAAAATCTTCTAAATTTAGAAAGTAATCCGAAAGATATAAGTATTGTACATAACATTTTTCGTTCAGCTCATACGTTAAAAGGGATGTCTGCAACAATGGGCTTCGAGGACATCGCAGCACTTACACATGAGATGGAGAATGTGCTTGACCTTGTCCGTAACAGCAAAATTGATATGGATCCTTACATTTTTGATTGTATTTTTAAAAGTTTGGATTCCTTGGAATCCATGGTTGAAGATATCATACAGGGTGGGACAGGTAAAGCGGATGTAAGTCCAATTGTTACCTCGCTCAGATCCATTGTAACAGGCGACTACAAAAAAGGCCAAGCCGCTGCAACTGTGGTTGCAGTAAAGGAACCAGCTAAAGGTATTGAAGTGGATGAGTT
This sequence comes from Paenibacillus qinlingensis, assembly GCF_013204845.1. Taxonomy (GTDB): domain Bacteria; phylum Bacillota; class Bacilli; order Paenibacillales; family NBRC-103111; genus Paenibacillus_E; species Paenibacillus_E qinlingensis. The sequence goes on along the minus strand of NZ_JABMKY010000001.1, from coordinate 140,571 downwards.
CCAATACTCAATTCTTCAACAGTCGATCGATTCAGGCTTTCTAGTTTTTTATATTGAAGTTAGTGTCAATGAAAACTGTGTGTTAAAAGCTGCACGTGCTTACATGGTTTTCGATGCTATGGAAAGAATGGGAGAAATTATTAAGTCGACGCCTTCTGTTCAAGAAATTGAGCAAGAGAAGTTTGACCGTTCGTTTTCATTGTACTTTATCTCCAAAGTTGATCAAGCAACACTTGAGAAAGAAATTCTAAATGTTTCTGAAATTGCTTCTGCTGTCATTATAACCGTGGATACGGAATCTCTTGCAGAATTATCCCGACCAATTGCAGAGATTGAAACAGCTCGTCAAGAAATTGCAGCTGCTGTTGCTGCTACAGTTTCAAGCCAAGAAGTAGCTGCGCCTAAAGCTTCAGAATTAGCTGCAAATGCCGGTGCTGTTAAACCAGCAGCAGGCGGAGCTCCTGTTGCAAGTCGCACGATTCGTGTCGATATTGAGCGTTTAGATACACTGATGAATTTATTCAGTGAGCTATTGATTGATCGTGTGCGACTCGAACAATTAGCGAGTGAAGTAAAACGAAATGACTTAACCGAGACCGTAGAGCATATGTCGCGTGTCAGCAGTGATTTGCAAAATATCGTTCTGAAGCTTCGCATGGTTCCAGTGGATTCCGTATTTAATAGATTCCCACGTATGATCAGAGATCTAGCTAAATCCTTAGACAAAAAAGTGGATCTTGTGATTACAGGTGCAGATACAGAACTAGATCGAACAGTTATTGATGAAATTGGTGATCCGTTAGTCCATTTATTACGAAATGCAGTTGATCACGGTATTGAATCGATCAGCGATCGTGTAGCCGTTGGTAAACCAGAACAAGGTACGATTCAACTTCGCGCATTCCACAGCGGGAATCATGTATTTATTGAAATCGAAGAAGATGGCAAAGGGATTTACCGAGATAAAGTTTTGAAAACTGCATTGAAAAATGGTCTCGTTACAGCGGAACAAGCAGCTAAATTAACAGATCATGAAGTGTATAACCTGCTCTTCGCATCAGGCTTTAGTACAGCGGAGAAAATTTCAGATATTTCTGGTCGTGGGGTTGGGTTAGATGTTGTTAAGACGAAGATTCAGATGCTTGGCGGTCATGTCCAAGTAGATTCTAAACCTGGCTTTGGAAGCAAGTTTTCCGTTCAGCTACCATTGACACTCTCGATTATCTCGGCGATGTTGGTGCGTTTGGGCAGCGAGAAATATGCGATTCCATTATCATCAATAGTTGAAACGTCAGCTATTCAGAAGTCGCAAATTCGCAGCATCCAAGGTACCAAAATGATCGATTACCGCAAAACGGTTATCCCTTTATTATCCTTGAGCACTTTATTCCAAGTGCCTGATTTTAACGAAGATTTGGAAGAAGAAACAGAAATTGTTGTTGTTCGCAAAGGCGATAAGCAAGTAGCACTTATGGTGGATGAATTTATTGGTCAACAAGAAATCGTGTTAAAAACATTAGGTAAGTATTTAACGGGTATTTTCGCAATTTCTGGAGCAACTATCTTGGGGGATGGGCAAGTTGCTTTGATTATTGATCCTAATGCATTGATTAAATAAACCATATTCGTTTAAAGCTGATGCTTACAAAGTCAGTTTTCTGACGAAAACTTTGAGGAGGATTTGACAATGGGAGAAGAAAAGAAAGTAATTGTCTTCGCGCTTGGATCGGAAGAGTATGGTGTAGAAGTAGAAAAGGTTAGAACGATCGAAAGAATGCAACCAATGACACGTGTACCTAAAGCACCAGAATTTATTAAAGGTGTTATTAATTTGCGTGGTATCGTAATTCCAATTATTGATCTACGTGCTAGATTTGGTCTTGAAGAGGTAGCTAGTACGGATGCAACACGTATTATTATCGTTTCTGCAGCTGAATTTGAAGTAGGTTTGATTGTTGATTCGGCCAATGATGTTATTGATGTCGATACAGATAATATTGATACACCGCCAGAAGTTGTTGGTGGCATTAAAGCGAAATACTTGGATGGAATTGCGCGTGTTGGCGAGAGTCGACTATTGGTACTTCTAAACCTAGAGCAAGTTTTGAATCGTAGTGAAATTCAGCAGCTAGAAAGATTTGAGGAATAGCTTGTGGATGTTTTTAGTCAATTAGAGGATTTTCAATTAGATGTGCTTAAGGAAGTAGGTAATATTGGTGCAGGGCATGCAGCGACTGCGCTTTCTACCTTACTAGATAAGCCAATCGATATGTTGGTTCCAAAAGTAAGAATGTTGCCTTTCGAAGAAATTTGCGAAAGCGTCGGCGGGGCTGAGACAGTTGTACTAGCCATTTTCTTACGTGTTGAAGGGGATGCCCCGGGAAATATGTTCTTCATTCTTGACCTAGATGCTGCCAAAAACATGCTTCTTGATTTGGTTGGTTTATCGATTACAGATCAAGAAGAGTATTCAGAGTTAGAATTATCAGCACTGAATGAAATTGGAAACATACTTGCCGGTTCTTATTTATCCTCACTTGCTGATTTTACGAATTTAAATATGCAGCCGACGGTTCCAGCGCTGGCGATCGACATGGCTGGTGCAATTTTAAGCTATGGTTTATTGCAATTTGGTCAAATGGGAGACCAGGCTCTTCTCATTGATACTAAATTTTTGGAAGGGGAGAATGAAGTGCAAGGGCACTTTTTCTTAATCCCTGATCCGGAATCGTTTGGTAAAATCTTTTCGGCATTAGGGGTAGTCTCTCCATGACGCTAGAAAACTTAATTAAAGTAGGTATGGCTGACTTGAATGTTGTTCATCAAATTGGTGTTTTGAAGACAACAGGATTAGGATCATGTGTAGGTGTCACCCTATACGACAGCCGATCAAAAGTAGCAGGAATGGCTCACGTCATGCTGCCTTCATCTGAAATAGCACGAGAAGGTTCATTAAATATAGCTAAGTATGCAGATACGGCTATTCCAGAGCTTATTTCGAGAATGGAAAAGCTAGGAGCCAATATAAGTAAGCTTGAAGCCAAGCTGGCTGGTGGTGCTCAAATGTTTGCATTTGCCGGAAATAATGATACGATGAGAATCGGACCGAGGAATGTAGAATCTTGTAAAGAAATGTTGAATCGTTACAAGATTCCAATTCTGGCAGAGGATACAGGAGCTAATTATGGTCGTACGATTGAATTCTTTAGTGCGACAGGAATCCTCCAGATCCGTAGTGTTCAATTGGGAGTAAAGGAAATTTAATGATGATTGGTACTATAAGAATAAATCTCATCGTAGCTTTGTTGGCTGGAATATTTACGTTTGCCTTATCAATAGGGAACAATCTATTTTTGTCATCCTGCATCAAAGCAGGATACAGCTTTCTCATTCTATTCGTTGTAACATTTGGTTTTAGATGGGTCTTAGGGTTGTTAATTGGACCTGTTTCTTCACTTGAGGATACACCACTCGAGAATTCCTCATCCGGGGTTGGTCAAAACTTAGATTTAAGTACACCCGATGAGGATGAGGAAACACGACAAATGATGAAGTCGATCCACGGGAATCAGACAAAAGATGCACATTCGAATGACATGCAATTTTCACCATTGAATCCACCTAAGCTAGTCACCAAGAATAATTTGGACCCTGAACAACTGGCGGGTGCCTTGAGGCGAATGTCTGAAGATTAAGGATGGTGTATCATAAATCATGATTGATCAGAAGCAAGTTCAACTTGCGAATATTGAATTGTGGAAGCAGTGGAAGGAACAAGGCCTAATTGCTGCGAGACAAGCACTCATTGAGAACTATTTACCATTAGTTGAGTATGTTTCAAGTAGATTAGCTATTGGTCTTCCTAAAAGTGTTTCCAAAGACGACCTGTCCAGCTTTGGCGTTATGGGTTTAATTGATGCTATTGAGAAGTTTGATTATGCACGTGGGTTGCAATTTGAAACCTATGCTTCTTGGAGAATTCGTGGGTCAATCATTGATGGATTACGACAAGGTGATTGGGTTCCAAGGTCTGTAAGAGAAAAAGCGAAAAAAGTAGAAGATGCTTATCAAAAGCTTGAACAGCAGTATCTTCGATCTGTAACGGATACGGAGATAAGCAATTTTTTGCAAATTAGCGAACAAGATTTTCAGCAAATGTTGCAAGACATCTCCGTGACGACGATTTGTTCCATTGATGATCCCATACGCGAAGAAGAGTCAGAGACCAGATTATCTCTTATCGTTGATGAGAAAGCCAAGAACCCAGAGTCGCAAGTGAACGAGTTTTATTTGAAAGAATCATTGGCGAAAGCAATAGATCGCTTGACAGAAAAAGAAAGAACCGTTGTTTCACTATTTTATTTCGAAGAGTTATCATTAAGTGAAATTGCTGAGGTCATGTGTTTATCACCATCTCGCATTTCTCAATTGCATTCAAAAGCGATCTTAAGACTTAAAGGTGTACTCGGACGATTTAAAAATCAACTTTTTCAAGATAATTAAACTTATTCTGAAAGTATGGAAAGGTGGTATGTCCGTGAGTGAAGGGAACATGCCTTTGGATTTCTTCATTGATATTACTGTATCAGATGATAAGTTATCTGCTCATCTACTTATCAGTAATACGGATGATGCGTTTAAAGTCTCGATTGGGCAATTATTAGACATGGTTCAAAAAAATCGTATTATACATGGAGTAAATCAAGTTGTGCTTGCAGAAATTGCAGCAAATCCAAAATCGTTTCTACTTAAGAAGACATTGATTGCGACGGGAACTAAACAGGTAGATGGTCAAAATGGGTATATTAAATTATCTTTTGACTTCGATGACAATGAAAAAAAACCTTTGGAGCTAGAAGACGGCCGGGTCAATTATAAAGAAGTCGTATCTATTCATAATGTTAGAAAAGGACAATTGATTGGTCAACGGTTTTTAGCTACTGCTGGTTCGCCTGGACGTGCAGTTACTGGTGAAACGCTTTTTTCCAAATCAGGAAAAGAAGCTAGATTCAAAGTAGGTAAAAATGTTGTTACAGATGCGGATCAGATGGGGCTATACGCAACAATTGATGGCATGGTTGTCCGAACGGATCGTGATAAAATAAATGTATTCCCTGTTTACGAGATTAATGGGGATATCGATTATAATATCGGAAACATTGATTTTATCGGTACAGTTGTTGTTAGAGGCAATGTTTTACCAGGGTTCAAAATTCGGGCAGCTGGAGACATTCGTGTTACCGGTGGTGTTGAAGCCGCGGAGCTTGAAGCAGAAGGATCGATTGAAATCTCAGCAGGTATTGTAGGGCAAAATAAAGCTTTTATCAAGGCTGGCAAGAATGTGAAGAGTTCTTTCATCCAAGATGCCACAATTGAAGTTATAGGCGAACTAAACGTTTCTCAAAGTATCATGCATTCGACGGTGAGAGCGGGCAAAAGTGTCAACTGTGTAGGGGCAAAAGGTTTAATCGTAGGCGGGACAATTCAAGCTGGAGAACGCGTTACGGCTCGAACAATTGGGAATTCAATGTCAACTGCAACGGTTATTGAAGTAGGAGTTCTGCCAGAATTGCGTAATGAAATGATTCAACTTCGTAATCAACTAAAGTCACTGTATGAGAATATGGAGAAGACGAGTAAAGCGCTTACTTTGTTGGATCAATTAGCTGCTGCGGGTCAGCTCAGTCCTGATAAACTAGCTATGCGTATTAAACTTAACAATACGAAGAAACAGTCGGTGGACGAACAAGTATCGATTAAGGAACGGATTTTGGAGATCGAGAAATCTCTAGAGGATTCTGAGAATGCCAAGGTTCAAGTTATTTCGACGATTTATGGTGGTACCAAAATTGTCATTGGTCGTTACACGAAATTTATTAAAGATCCAACTAATCGAATGACATTCCGATTAAGTGATGGCGATATTGTTATGAGCGCAAATGTGTAAGTGTGGGAGGGAGTAGACGATGAGTTTTAAAGCCATCGATTTACAATTCGCTGTACACAAGAACGATGAGGCTGGTATTAAGCAGAATCAATTGATGCAGAAGCCGCGGCAAGATGGAACGAATTTAGAAAATCAAGCCATACAAACCACGGAACGTGACCGAGGACGGGCGAGCAAACTTGAAGAGAGTGGGCGAGCTGATATCTTGGATCGTCGTGAACAGAAAAAAACGCAAATAGGTAAAAGTAAGACAAGAGGGCAATTAAACAACCTTTCTACGGATCCGGAACACCAACCGGACCATCCTTATAAAGGTCATCATATTGACTACTCCCTCTAACTTGCTATAGGAAAAGGTGAACTTTATGGTTATGCAGCCGGTGCTCTATGTCATCCTTCTTGGACTTGTGATGGTTGTTTATGCAAGATTTATACCGAAGGAACAAACGACGGCTTCATCCGCAAATGCTACGGTTGTACAGGAAATCGAAGATACGATAGAACATTTCGCGGCTGAGATGGATGAACAAAATCAAGCAATGCTTGATCTATTTTCAAAGACAAAGCAAGATTATGAAGTGGAGCTTGCTAAGCTAGCTGGCCGTTTGGAAACCTTGGAGCGTCAGAAGCATGAGCTGTCCAAAGAACTTACGACTCTACATGTGAATCAGCCACAAGTTCTTTCTCCGGCTGAGATGCTTAGTGCACTGAACACGCCTAATCATGGGATTCCTGCATCCGTGAACGTAACCGAGATTGATCCTGAACCTGTTCCTGTGGAGCCAGTCTATGTAGGATTAAGTATGAAGAGTAGATATTCCGAACTATTTACTTTACATGATCAAGGGAAAAGCGTGGAGGCTATTGCCAAAAAACTTACTATGAATAAAGGCGAGGTCAGTTTGATCCTTCAGCTTTCAAGACAGGAGGAACGGACCCGTGTTTAAAAATAGAGCTTTAGTTACTGGCATTGGGATAGGTATTATAGTTGGCGCTATTCTTCTTCAAGTGATGCTTACTCGTCCAAGCAGCCCGAGCAAGTCAGGTATATCCTTGGAGGAGATGGACCCACAGAAGCTCAAAGAAGAGGCCTCAAAATACTATTTAGTGCTTGAGAAAAATGTGAAAATGTACACGCAAGCGGAATTAGATTCAGCCATCCAGAAGAAGATAAAAGAGGAAACAGACAAGCTAGCTGCGGCTAAACCACAGCCACAAGATCAACCCAAAGCAACTGCACCCGCGGCGCCTTCCAAGATCGTCATTTATGTGCAGCCTCATCTCGATGCAACTGCTGTAGCAGATTTGCTTGTTAATTCAGGTGTCATTACGGATCGTAAAGCATTTATTTCGGAGCTGGATAAGCAAGGCGGAAGCACCAAAATTCAAGTTGGCTACCATGAGTTCGTAGGTGTTCTGGATGTACAAGCGATTGTAACGAACATCATAACCAAACAATCATAAGTTTGTTAAAAGGATCTTCTTTTTGAGATCTTTTTTGTTTGTTTCTACATAAACTATCCAATTCAAGGGAAGAATGACTTTCAGGATAAAAGGTTGCACCTTGTTTTCAGTTGTGGTATATTTATTCACGGTGTTAAAAACTCACGCCCGTCAATTTGCATAATGGTGCTTACTTCGGTAGGTTTTATGCAAAGATGCGAGGGGCGGCGGATACCAAATAAACCATTTAGAGGAGGGATTGGGGATGGCAGTTATCTCCATGAAACAGCTTTTAGAAGCTGGCGTACATTTCGGTCACCAAACACGTCGTTGGAACCCGAAAATGGACAAGTATATCTTTACTGAAAGAAACGGTATTTACATCATCGATCTTCAAAAAACGGTTAAAAAAGTTGAGGAAGCTTACAACTTTGTTAAATCCGTATCCGAAGACAATGGTACAATCCTTTTCGTAGGAACTAAAAAACAAGCCCAAGATTCAGTTGCTGAAGAAGCAGAACGTTGTGGCATGTACTTCATCAACCAACGTTGGTTGGGTGGTACATTGACTAACTTCCAAACCATTCAAAAACGTATCGATCGCTTGAAAACTCTTGAAAGATGGGAAGAGGACGGCACTTTCGAAGTTCTTCCTAAGAAAGAAGTTATCATTCTTCGCAAAGAAAAAGAGCGTCTTGAGAAATTCCTAGGCGGAATCAAGAACATGAAAGGTTTGCCAAGTGCACTTTTCATTATCGATCCTCGCAAAGAGCGTATTGCTGTAGCAGAAGCTCGTAAATTGGGTATCCCAATCGTTGGTATCGTTGATACAAACTGCGATCCAGACGAGATTGATTATGTGATTCCTGGTAACGATGATGCGATTCGCGCAGTTAAATTGTTAACAGCGAAAATTGCTGATGCAGTTATCGAAGCACACCAAGGCGAGCAAACAACAGCTTAAATTATAGCAATGTGAAAAGGGTGGTTGGAAGGTGTAACAGCCTGTCACCACCCTTTTTTTAAAGAATAAACTAGTGTTACATATAAACAATAACATTTAACAGGAGGTTTCTTCTAATGGCAGTTACAGCAGCACAAGTAAAAGAGTTACGTGAAAAAACAGGTGCAGGGATGTTAGATTGCAAGAAAGCACTTGAAGAAGCAAACGGCGATATCACTAAAGCAGGCGAACTTCTTCGTGAGAAAGGTCTTTCTGCAGCAGCTAACAAAGCTGGACGTATTGCTACAGAAGGCGCTGTAGAATCCTACATTCACGCTGGTGGTAAAGTAGGCGTTCTTGTTGAGATCAACTGTGAGACTGACTTCGTTGGTAAAACAGAGCAATTCAGAACGTTTTGTAGAGACATTGCTATGCACATCGCAGCAGCAAACCCATCGTATGTTCGTCGTGAAGAAGTACCAACAGAAGCTTTGGAAAAAGAAAAAGAAATTCTTCGTAACCAAGCTTTGAACGAAGGTAAACCAGAGAAAATCATCGACAAAATGGTTGAAGGCCGTATTGGTAAATACTACGAAGAGTTCTGTTTAATGGAGCAAGCATTCGTTAAAGATCCAGACAAAACAATCGACCAATTGTTGAACGAGAAAGTCGCTGCAATCGGGGAGAACATCACCATTCGTCGTTTCGTTCGTTTCGGACTTGGTGAAGGTCTTGAGAAAAAACAAGAAAACTTTGCGGAAGAAGTTATGTCCCAAGTTAAACTATAATAGGCATTCAAAAAAGATGGAACACTTGGTGTTCCTTCTTTTTTAGCCCTTAAAGATATGGATTTATGCATGGAAACGGAGGTCATACAAGTTGGGTCAACCTTTTTATAAAAGAATAGTGCTTAAATTGAGCGGCGAAGCTTTAGCCGGACAGCAGGGATATGGCATTGATTCAGAAGTGATTACCTCCATTGCTCAACAAGTGAAGGATGTTGTAGAGTTAAATGTTGAAGTTGCTATCGTTGTTGGTGGCGGGAATATCTGGCGTGGAATTGCGGGTAGTGAGAAAGGAATGGATCGTGCAACAGCGGATTACATGGGGATGCTTGCTACTGTCATGAATTCACTTGCTTTGCAGGATGCATTGGAGAACCTAGAGGTGCCAACAAGAGTCCAGTCCTCCATTACGATGCAACAAGTTGCTGAACCTTACATACGTAGGAGAGCTATGCGCCATTTAGAAAAGGGTAGAGTAGTTATTTTCGCAGCGGGAACAGGTAATCCCTATTTCTCGACCGATACAACGGCTGCCTTGAGAGCTGCAGAAATTGAAGCAGAAGTCATTCTTATGGCCAAAAATAAAGTGGATGGCGTTTATTCAGCTGATCCGTTCAAAGATCCAACAGCAAAGAAATTCGAGACGTTAACCTATATGGAAGTTATAAGCAATAACCTTGGTGTCATGGACTCCACTGCATCTTCCCTTTGTATGGATAACAACATTCCGTTGGTTGTGTTTAATATCACGGAAAAAGGGAATATCAAACGAGTGGTCCTTGGCGATAAAATTGGGACTACAGTTAAAGGGAGCGTATAAACCATGCCTCAATCAGTGAAGAAGAACGCAGAAGATCGGATGGATAAAGCAATTGGAGCTCTAAGAAGAGATTTGACTTCTCTTCGTGCGGGTCGTGCAACGCCATCGTTATTAGATCGTATTCAAGTGGAATACTATGGCGCAATGACGCCTGTTAATCAATTAGCTAATTTGACAACACCAGATTCACGTACTCTTCTCATTCAACCATGGGATAAGAGCTCTATGTCTTCTATTGAGAAGGCGATTATGAAGTCCGATTTAGGCTTAACACCATCGAATGACGGAATCGTTATTCGTATCGTTATTCCTGCATTAACAGAAGAGCGTCGTAGTGACTTGGTGAAAATGACGAAGAAATTTGGCGAAGAAGCCAAAATTGCGATTCGTAATATTCGCCGTGATGCGAATGACGAAATTAAAAAGCTTGAGAAAGCAGGAATTTCTGAGGATGAGTCCCGTAAGCATCAAGAGGACATTCAGAAATTTACTGATAAATTCGTAGCTGAAGTTGAGAAAGTTTTGGCTGCTAAAGAAAAAGAAATCATGGAAGTATAAGATAGATATGCCCCCGGGTATTCATTTGCTGGGGGTTTTTCATCTTTCCCTAGTTGGGAGGAACAACTGTGCTCAAGCTATTTAAGAAATGGTTAAATCCAACACGTAAGCCTGTGAATACATCAGCAGCTGATATAGAGCTGGACAAAGTACCTGCGCACGTTGCGATAATTATGGATGGAAATGGTCGATGGGCCAAACAAAGAGGCTTGCCTCGTGTAGCTGGTCATCACTCTGGTATGAAAAATGTAAAGAAGATTACAATGGCAGCCAATGATATTGGAGTCAAAGTACTAACTATGTATGCTTTTTCAACTGAAAATTGGAAACGCCCCAAAGAAGAAGTTGAGTTTCTAATGAAGCTTCCTCAAGAGTTTTTTCCTTTGGAAATTGAAGAATTAATTCAGAACAATGTGCGTATTCGAATGACCGGTTGGAAAGATGGTCTACCTGACTATACGCTGAAAGCTATAGAAGGTGCGATCGAGCGAACAAAAGATAACACGGGTCTTATTTTGAATTTTGCTTTAAATTATGGCGGACGTAAGGAAATCATTGCAGGTGTCCAGGATATGATGAAGGATCTGCAAAACGGAAACTTGAACCCGGATGAGTTGAATGAATCACTCTTTTCATCCTATATGTTAACGTCAGATTTGCCTGATCCCGATTTGTTGATTCGTACGAGTGGAGAATTGCGATTGAGCAACTTTTTACTATGGCAACTAGCATATTCGGAATTATGGTTCACAGATGCCTATTGGCCAGAATTCACAGAGGACTTATTTATGCAAGCCATTGCTGAATATCAGCGCCGCGCCAGAAGATACGGTGGTATTTAACATCTGATTGTGTAATCGTTTTTCACTAAAAGGATGTCTTAGAGATAAACGTTGTTCATCTAGGGGGATTCAACTTGAAACAAAGGATCATAACAGGCGTTATTGCCGGTCTTGCATTTATTACTCTTCTAGTCCTTGGCGATTTGTGGTATGCAGGCTTAATCGTACTCGTTTCTATTATTGGTTATCGCGAGTACTTACAAATGAATGGGTATATGCCATTTAAACTCACAGCTGTTGCAGGACTTCTAGCACTTTTATGTCTGACAATTCCATGGGGGTTGTTAGGTATAACGTGGACATTCTCTTTTACAGCTGTTATTTGGTTGGCTATGTTTGTACTGCTTTTCATTACAGTTGCTTCCAAGAATAAAATAACGATTGACCAAGTATCTGTGATTTTACTAGGTGTCGTTTATATTGGATTTGGTTTCAACTATATGATCGAGGCTCGTTTGGCGGATAATGGGTTGTTTTGGACGATCATGGTGTTTGTTTGTATATGGGCATCGGATGCAGGTGCATATTTTGTCGGTTCGAAGTTAGGTAAGCACCCCCTATGGCCACAAATTAGCCCTAAAAAGTCGATTGAAGGAGCACTTGGTGGAGTAGTTATTGCAATGATATTAGCAGTATGTTTTGCCTTGTACGCACCCGATCTCTTAAGTGTAGGGAAATCACTCTTATTAGGATTTGTTATTGCAGTAGTAGGACAAATTGGTGATTTAATTCAATCCGCTTATAAGCGTGTTAAAGGAATTAAAGACACGGGAACTTTGTTGCCAGGTCATGGTGGCGTACTCGATCGGATGGATAGTTGGTTAATTGTTTTCCCCTTTATCTATCTGCTCAATTTAATTCCTAACTAATTCTCATAAGCGGGGTTGAACATATGAAGAAAATTGCTATCTTGGGATCGACAGGATCCATTGGTACTCAAACATTGGATCTTGTACAGCATTCGCCAGAAAAGTTTCAGGTTGAGGCGATATCTGCAGGGTATAACAGTGATCTTGTCATTGAGCAGGCTAATCAATTCCGACCTAAGCTCGTTTCTGTTGCTACGAAGGAACTAGCTGAAACTGTTGCTAGTCAAATTCCATCAAATATTAAAGTGCTTTATGGTGAAGCTGGATTGTTGGAGGTCGCTGCTGCTACAGAAGCGGATTTGCTTGTAAGTGCATTAGTTGGGAGCCAAGGATTAATACCCACTTTAGCCGCGATTGAAGCAGGTAAAGATATTGGACTAGCCAACAAGGAAACCTTGGTGAGTGCAGGTCACATTGTAACTGAAGCTGTAACGCGTAAAGGTGTTGCCTTATTACCTATTGATAGCGAGCATTCTGCGATTTTTCAATGTTTAAATGGTGAGAAGCGGTCTCAAATTGCCCAGATCACGATTACGGCTTCAGGTGGTTCATTCCGTGATCGTACTCGGGAACAACTAGTAGGTGTTACCGTGGAAGATGCACTTAAGCATCCGAATTGGTCGATGGGGGCCAAAATCACGATTGACTCTGCAACCATGGTGAATAAAGGTCTCGAAGTGATGGAAGCACATTGGCTCTTTGGATTGGCATATGAGGATATTAAAGTGTTGCTTCATCCTGAAAGTGTCATTCACTCTTTCGTTGAGTTTGTTGATCATAGTGTCATCGCTCAGTTAGGTAATCCCGATATGAGGGTTCCCATACAGTATGCGTTAACGTATCCAGATCGCTATCCAACACCAACAACACGATTAGATTTAGCAGCAATTGGTAAACTTCATTTCCGTGAGATGGATTATACACGATTCCCTTGCCTGCGCATGGCGTTTGAAAGTGGTAAACAAAGTGGAATTACGCCTACTGTGTATAATGCAGCTAATGAAATTGCGGTGGCTCGTTTCCTAAAAGGTGATATTTCATTCCTACAAATTGAGGATATTATCGAAGCTTCTCTGCAAAAACATGAGTCATACGCTAACCCTACAATTGAGGTTATTCACGAACAAGATCAATGGGCTAGATCGTTTGCAGCGTCTATCCGTTTCTAGATGTAAGGAAGAGATGAGGTCAGCTTGCATGGCTCAGCTCTTCTTTTCAATTTCCGACACCGAGATTGTAAAGCGAAGTCTATATATTTCACTTAGTTCGTATAATGACCTGTATGGGCATAGCTTGTATTCAGCCGTTCAATAGTGGTAATCTAAGAACAAGAACAGCTGATCTGAAGTAGAGGCTTAGAAGGTAGGCTCATTTACCGAAAGCGCCGGGTCATTGCTACATAAGGTAGTTTTCTGAAGAAAACCCGAAGGAGGAAATACGACTTGTCGGCTATTGAAGTTGGGTTAAAGGTAATTCTGTTGTTTTTCGTTCTCGTTACGATTCATGAATGGGGTCATTTTTACTTTGCAAAACGTGCAGGTATTTTAGTTCGTGAATTTGCGATTGGCTTCGGTCCCAAAATATTTTCATATAAAAAAGGGGAGACCCGTTATACATTACGGATTTTACCGATTGGTGGATTTGTTCGTATGGCAGGGGAAGACCCGGAAATTGTCCAAGTTAATCCTGGGCAGACGGTTGCTATTAAATTAAATAAACAAAATGAAGTCACATTTTTATATCTAGATCAATTAGATCGTCGTTCTAACGTCATCATGGGTGTCGTGGAACAAATTGATTTAGAGAGAGCACTTCGTATATCCCTTGATGTCGACGGTGAGAAAGTGACTTATCCGATTGATCCGCAAGCCATGATGGTCACGAAGGGAACAGAAACGCAAATAGCTCCATATGATCGTCAATTTGGTTCAAAATCCGTAGGGAAACGTGCCATTGCTATCGTTATGGGTCCAGTCATGAATTTTATCTTGGCCATTGTCTTGTTCTTCATTGTGGTGATAATGTCTGGTGTGTTCACGAATGTAAAGCTGGATTCCGTTCTTGCCGGTAAAGCGGGTGAGAAAGCTGGATTGCATAAAGGTGACGTTATCATTTCCATAGATAAGCAACCAATTGGTGATGATAGAGAGAAGATGGTTACGGCGATTCAATCTTCAGCAGGGAAACCAATGACTTGGGTCATTGACCGCGCTGGTAATCCGCTTACACTTCAGGTTACACCTGAAATGGAAGATGGAGCTGGTAAACTTGGCGTTGTTATTAGTGGAGATCGTAGGAGTGCTACCTTTGGTGAGGTTTTCACAGGTACCTACGATTCAGTCGTTGGTACTACGATTGGCATTGTAACAGGCTTACAAAAACTTGTTATGCTTCAGTTTAAACTCGATGATTTAGGTGGACCAGTTCGGACTGCACAGGTATCTGCTCAATTTGCCAAAATGGGACTTAGCTCCTTAATTGCATGGGCTGCCACTTTAAGTTTGTATCTTGGAATATTTAATTTATTGCCAATCCCTGCACTAGACGGAAGCCGTCTGCTTTTCATGGGCTTAGAAGCATTGAGAGGAAAACCGATAGACCCGAACCGAGAGAGTATGGTTCATTTTGTTGGTTTTGCACTACTGATGCTGTTGATGGTAGCTGTTACATACAATGATATTTTACGATTGATTAAGGGTTAGTCCTAATCTGTGGGAGGGTTTATGTCAAACGAGAAACAGTTTGTTAAAGAAATTACACCGCAAGGAGAAGATTTCTCCCGTTGGTACATAGATGTTATTAAGAAAGCAGATCTAATGAGCTACTCACCTGTTCGCGGGTGTATCGTATTTAAACCGGACGGGTATGAAATTTGGGAAAATATTCAGCGTGAGTTGGATAGTAAATTTAAAGAAACGGGACATCGCAATGCCTACTTCCCGTTGTTTATCCCAGAAAGCTTTTTCCAAAAGGAAAAAGAACATGTCGAGGGTTTTAATCCAGAACTTCCGTGGGTCACTGAGGCAGGGGGAGAGAAACTAGAAGAGCGTTTGGCTATCCGTCCTACATCCGAAACAATGATTGGACATATGTATTCGGAGTGGATTAACTCCTACCGTGATCTTCCGTTGTTGATCAACCAATGGGCGAACGTGGTTCGTTGGGAGAAACGGACGTTGCCATTCCTTCGTACGACTGAGTTTTTATGGCAGGAAGGCCATACCGCTCATGAAGATGAGCAGGATGCCCGTCGCGAAACGATGCAAATGCTTGACGTCTATCGTCAATTTGCTGAAGAGTTCCTTGCTATTCCAGTTATCGTAGGTCAAAAAACACCATCTGAAAGATTCGCCGGTGCGATTGATACTTTCTCTATTGAAGCAATGATGAAAGACGGTAAAGCCGTTCAAGCTGGCACTTCGCATTACCTAGGAACCAAATTCGCTGTTGCTTTTGATATCAAATTCTTGGATCGTGAGAATCAGCACCAATTTGCACATACAACTTCATGGGGAGTTAGTACGCGTTTAATTGGAGCCCTCATTATGGTTCACGGTGATGATCGCGGATTAGTGTTACCACCAAAGGTTGCACCTACGCAAGTCATCATGATTCCAATCGGACCTCCAAAAACGCGCGAGCAAGTAATTGGACGCGTTGACGAGTTGTTTGCGGATCTGAAGAAAGCTGGCGTGCGCGTTAAAGTGGATGATCGTGCTGATCAAAGTCCAGGGTGGAAATTTAACGAGTACGAAATGCGCGGCGTTCCTATTCGCGTAGAGTTAGGTCCTCGTGACATGGAAAATGGCGTAGTTGTTCTTGTTTCACGCGTTAGTGGGGAAAAGAAAATTGTTCAACAGTCCGACTTTGTGCAAGAAGTTCAAAATTTACTTGCTGAGATTCATCAGCAGATGTATGATAAAGCGAAGCAATTCCGTGATGAGCATTACATTGCGGTAGATACGATCGATGAGTTTAAGACATTCTTGGAGACGAAACGTGGATTTGCCTTGGCTGGCTGGTGTGGATCTGACGCTTGTGAAACGCAAGTGAAGGAAGAAACAGGAGCAACAAGTCGTAATATCCCGTTCACACCATCCGAAACCAAATCGACTTGCCTTGTGTGTGGCGATCCTGCCAAGCATACAGTTGTCTTTGGTCGAAGCTATTAATTACAATCAAGGGCATATGGAGGTCTAACTCCATTGCCCTTGGTATGTTTTATGGGGAGGCTGTTCATGAGTAATTTGGCTGATAAACGGAATCGCTTTGAGCTTTTGATGCAGCAAGCCGAGATTCCAGCCGATGTTGTACGGTCATATTTTACAGAAGGCTACATTGATCAAGTAGAGATTAGTCGGAAAAATCGTGACTGGACGTTCTATTTAGTGAAAAATGACCTTGTGCCTCTGCATATTTATCGCTCATTTTGTAAAATGATTCAAGAGAAGTTTACGCAGATCGCAAAAATTCGGTTTATTTGGAAATACGAACAAGCAGAACCTGCTGCTCTCGTTGAGGAGTATTGGGGCTTATTTCTGGAATGGTTGCAACGAGAAGTTCCCTCCATCAATGGTTGGATGTTGAAAGCTAGGTTCGAGGTACATGGAAATGCCCTTTCGTTGATTATGTTAGATGCGATTGGTCTAGAATTGGCGAAGAAAAAGAATATCGATATGTTTATTCGGAATTTTTTTCATAATTTTTTTCAAACAGAACTTTCTGTTAAGTATGCAATAAGTGACACTACAGAAATCGTTGCGGAATATGAGAAGTTTGCAAAGCAGCGTGAGCAAGGTGAAAAAACATATACACAAGAAATCATGATGTCCATTGACATGGAGGAAGAAGAGTCATCCTTACCTGAAGGTGATCTGAAGCTTGTCATGGGCATTGATATAAAAGATGTTCCTACGCCACTTAAGGATATTCAAGAAGAAGAGAAGAAAATTGCTGTACAAGGAACTGTATTTGGCTTGGATGTCAAAGAATTAAGAAATGGTAATACGTTATTTACTTTTAATATTACGGATTTCAGTGATTCATTGGCTATGAAAGTTTTTGCGAAAACCAAGGACGATGTGAAGATCATGAGTCTTCTTGCGAATGGAACGTGGATTCGAGCAAGAGGAAAAGTTGAGTATGATCGTTTCATGCAAATTCCTGAGCTTGTGATGATTCCGAATGATCTATACGAAGTAATGGCACCTAGGGATCGTATGGATGACGCTGCTGAGAAGCGTGTAGAGTTTCATTTGCACACGACGATGAGCACGATGGATGCACTGACACCGATAGATCAGTATGTGAAAATGGCGGCCAAATGGGGACATAAAGCAATCGCTGTAACCGACCATAGCAATATTCAATGTTTCCCTGATGCCGGTAAAGCAGCTAAGAAACATGGGATTAAAGTGATTTATGGTGTTGAAGCGAACGTGGTCAATGATTCTGTTCCTATTGTTATGAATGGTCGAGATCTTGACTTGAAACAAGCGACTTACGTGATTTTTGACGTAGAGACTACAGGGCTTTCTGTCATAAATAATCGCATCATCGAGTTAGCTGGCGTGAAGATGCAGGACGGTAAAGAGATTGATCGCTTCGCCACTTTCATTAATCCGCACGAGAAAATTCCTTATAACATTCAGCAGTTAACGAATATTAATGATGATATGGTCAAGGATGCACCTGATATTGAGGACGAGCTTCCTAAGTTTATAGAGTTTATTGGGGATTGCGTACTAGTTGCGCATAATGCGCGTTTCGATATGGGCTTCCTTCAAACAAATTTAAAGCGTATGGGCCTGCCTGAGGTTACTAATTCGGTAGTCGATACATTAGAGCTTGCCAGATTTCTCTTCCCATCTATGAAAAATCATCGATTAAATACGTTGTCTGATAAATTTAAAGTAGGTCTCGATAACCATCACCGTGCGATTGATGACTCCATTGCGTTAGGTTATGTCCTCTATCATTTAATTAATGAGGCTAATGATCGGCAAATTACGAGCCTTGCCAAATTGAACGACTATGTGGGGAAAGATTTATCTAATCAGCGTCCATTTCATTGTTGTATTTATGCTTTAAACGCGGTTGGAAAGAAAAATTTATTCAAATTGATCTCAATGTCTCATACAACGTACTTGCAACGTGCAGCTACGATGCCTAAAAGTGTGCTAGTCGAACATAGGGAAGGTCTCTTGATCACCTCAGGCTGCGAAAAGGGTGAGTTTTTCGAGGCTGTTCTGAACAAATCAATTGAAGAGGCTGAGCAAGTTTCGGAATTCTATGACATTCTCGAAATTCAACCAGTTAGCTATAATATGCATCTTGTAGAAAAAGGCTTGGTTGGTTCTAAAGAAGATCTAGAGGATGCGGTTCGGCGTGTATGCGAAATCGGTTATAAAACAGGTAAACCGGTCATAGCGACAGGGAACGTTCATTATCTGAATCCACGTGAGAAAGTATGTCGTGATATTACGATCAACGGGATCACTGGCTTTAGTCCGCTGAAAGCGATGAAGAAACCTGATGCACATTTCCGTACAACCAAAGAGATGCTCGAAGAGTTTAAGTTTTTGGGTGAAGAGAAGGCGATTGAAGTTGTCATTCGCAGTACGAATGATCTTGCAGATCGGTTTGAATCTATTGAACTTTTCCCGGATAAGTTATTCACACCTATTATCGAAGGTGCTGACGAAGAAATTCGAACAACTTGCTATGATACTGCGAAAAGTATGTATGGGGAAGAGCTTCCCGAAGTCATAATTGCGCGTTTAGAGAAAGAACTAGTTCCGATCATTAAATTCGGATTCTCTGCCAACTATTTGATTTCGGAACGTCTCGTGAAAAAATCGAATGCGGATGGCTATCTCGTAGGTTCTCGGGGATCCGTTGGTTCTTCTGTCGTTGCAATGATGTTAGGAATTTCTGAGGTTAATCCTCTGCCGCCTCACTATATATGCCTTTCCTGCAGGCACAGTGAATGGTTCCTTGACGGTAGTGTACCGAGCGGATTCGATTTGCCGAACAAAGTATGTCCTTCCTGCGGCGGGAATTTAAAAGGGGATGGGCATGACATCCCGTTCGAAACATTCCTAGGATTTAAAGGGGACAAAGTTCCCGATATCGATTTGAACTTCTCAGGGGTATATCAGCCGGTTGCCCATAACTTCACGAAGGAGATCTTTGGACCTAAGAATGTATTCCGGGCAGGGACTATCGGAACTGTTGCTGAGAAAACGGCTTTCGGATTCGTGAAGAAGTATGAAGAAGAACAAGGCCAGAAATGGCGCGGTGCAGAAATTGCTCGTTTGGCATCAGGTTGTACCGGGGTCAAAAGAAGTACCGGGCAGCATCCAGGTGGGATTGTTGTTGTTCCTGATTACATTGAGGTTGATGATATTACACCGGTTCAATTCCCTGCAGATGATAAAAATTCAGAATGGATGACGACACATTTTGACTATCATGCTTTCGATGCGAACTTGCTCAAATTAGATATTCTGGGACACGACGATCCGACGATGATGAGGATGCTTCAAGATTTGACGGGGATCGATCCAACAACGATTCCTATGAATGATGCCAAGGCCATGAGTATCTTTAATTCCACGGATGCATTAGGTGTAAGACCTGATCAAATTCGTTCACCAGTAGCTACGTACGGCGTTCCCGAAATGGGTACTAAATTCGTTCGACAGATGCTTCAAGAAACACAACCTTCTTCTTTTGCCGATTTATTGCAAATTTCAGGCTTGTCCCACGGAACGGGTGTTTGGTTGGGGAATGCACAAGAGCTTATCAAAAAAGGGATTTGTAACATTAAGACAGTTATTGGCTGTCGGGATGATATCATGCTGTATCTGATTTACAAAGCGGGAATGGATGCAGGTCTTGCTTTTAAAATTACGGAGAGTGTACGTAAAGGAAAGGGTCTTACCGACGAATGGAAAGATGAGATGAAACGCTGTAATGTTCCCGCTTGGTATATTGAATCCTGCGAACGGATTGAGTATATGTTTCCAAAAGCGCATGCTGCAGCTTACGTTATCTCCGCTGTTCGTACAGCTTACTTCAAGGTGTATCATCCGATAGCTTACTATGCTACTTATTTTAGTGTTCGTGCGGCTGATTTTGATCTTGAATTGCTTTGCCAAGGGTATGATGCGATTCTCAGACAATTAGTAGAGATTGAAGCAAAAGGGTTCCAAGCTCTACCGAAAGAGAAAGCCATGGTTTCAATTCTTGAAATGTCTCTGGAAATGACGTCACGTGGTTTTAGTTTCAAGCCGATTGATATTTATCGTTCCGATGCAACGAAGTTTATCATTGATGGCAATTCCTTGATTCCACCATTTGCCGCGATGTCAGGAATTGGTGAAAATGCTGCTAAGAACATTGCTGCTGCTAAAGAGGAAGGCGATTTCTTATCCGTTGAGGATTTCCAGAATAAATCTAAGGCTTCTAAAACCGTCATTGAACTACTGACTTCTATGGGGTGCTTCCGTGGTATGCCTGAATCTAATCAGCTGTCCTTGTTCTAAAAGTAGATGCTTCCGAAGAGAGTTTTCTGAAGAAAACTTTAAGCTGTCAAGTGAAAATGATTAACAAGTTTGCTATTGTAATGCAAAGAATGGTTATGGTATAATTTTTATTGGCAATAATGAGGATATCATCTTGTGATTAAAGAGTGGGGAAACCCACTCTTTACATTTTGATATAGGACTTTTCGGGATACGACAAGGAGAAGTCAATTTAGGAGGTACACATATCTGTGGCTACACAAGAACAAATCAAATCCATCATTGAGGACATGCTGAAGGATTTTGTTGAACAAAATGGATTTGAAATCGTGGATATTGAATATGTCAAAGAAGGCAGCAATTGGTTCCTTCGCGTCTATGCTGACAAAGAAGGCGGAATTGATATAGATGATTGCGGCCGCATCAGTGAATACTTAAGTGTTCAATTGGATGAGAAAGATCCGATCACTGATGCTTATTTCTTAGAAGTTTCTTCTCCTGGAGCAGAACGTCCACTTAAGAAAACTCAAGATTTTTATAAAGCCGTAAATAGTCACGTATTTGTTACTTCTTATGAACCGATTGACGGTTCTAAGGAATTTGAAGGGTTGTTGCAATCTTATGACGAGGAAGTACTCGTAATCGAGATTGGTAAAAAGAAAATCAGCATTCCGGTTGCTAAAATAGCTAGTGCACGTCTCGCTATCGTATTTTAGTAGTCGTTACTTATTGAAGGGGGGGACTCAGTTCAAATGAACACGGATTTTATTGAAGCGCTGTCGGAAATTGAACGAGAGAAGGGTATCTCCAAGGAGCTACTCATTGATGCTATTGAAGCGGCGATGATTTCAAGTTATAAACGTAATTTCAACACGGCACAGAACGTTCGTGTAGATATCAATCGACATACGGGTCTTATTAAGGTTTATGCACGGAAGACCGTAACAGAGGAAGTATTGGATCCAAGATTGGAAATTTCTGTTCATGCATCGCGTGAAATTAATCCTAACTACCAATTGGAAGATATTGTTGAAATTGAAGTGACGCCTCGTGATTTTGGACGTATTGCTGCACAAACCGCTAAACAGGTTGTAACGCAACGAATCCGCGAAGCCGAGCGTGGCTTAATTTATAATGCGTTTATCGATAAAGAAGAAGATATCGTAACGGGTATCCTACAACGTCAAGACCAACGTAATATTTATGTTGACCTTGGCAAAGTAGAAGCTGTTCTTCCACTCACGGAGCTTATGCCTACGGATAAGTTCAAACAGGGAGATCGTATCAAAGCTTATATTACGAAAGTCGAGAACACGACAAAGGGGCCTCAAATTATTTTATCGAGAACACATCCAGGGTTGTTGAAGCGTCTATTTGAGCTTGAAGTACCTGAAATTTTCGATGGCGTAGTAGAGATTCGTTCCGTTGCACGTGAAGCAGGCTTCCGTTCGAAGATTGCTGTTCATTCTCGTAACCCAGAGGTGGATCCAGTCGGATCATGCGTGGGTCCTAAAGGACTCCGCGTACAAACGATTGTAACCGAGTTGCGCGGAGAGAAAATTGATATCGTTCGCTGGATGGAGAGTGTAGAAGAGTATGTAGCGAATGCGCTAAGCCCTTCTAAAGTGCTTGAAGTTCAGATTCATGAAAATGAAAAAATGGCACGAGTCATTGTACCTGATTATCAGCTTTCTTTGGCTATTGGGATTAAAGGACAGAACGCTCGTTTAGCTGCTAAGCTAACAGGCTGGAAAATCGATATCAAGAGCGAAACACAAGCAGAACAAGAATATGGCAGAGTGAAAACATATTCGGAAGAAATGCATCAAGATTCAATTAGCATCGATTAAGTTTTTGTATGGAACAAGGGGTGATCGGAATGAAGCAGAGAAAAATCCCTCTGAGAAAATGCGTTGCCTGTCAGGAAATGATGCCAAAGAGGGAATTGATCCGCGTCGTCAAAACGCCTGAGGATGACATTCTCATTGATCTTAAAGGGAAGAAGTCTGGGCGCGGTGCCTACCTGTGCGGTAAAGTTTCTTGTTTTAAATTGGCAAAGAAAAGCAAAGCCCTGGATAGAGCTCTGAAGCATGCTGTAGGCGCAGACATTTATGACCAACTGGAGCAAGATTTCATTCGTGTAGAAGATGAATTCCTTTCTTCGAAAGAGGAGGAATCAGAAGATGAATCCTAAATTTTTAAATCAATTAGGATTAGCGATGAGAGCCGGGAAACTCGTTACGGGTGACGAAGGTGTTTTCAAAGCCATTCGCTCGGGTGAGGCCAAGCTAGTTATAATGGCGGAAGACGCTTCTGCTAATACACGTAAGAAATTTCAAGATAAATGCCTATTTTATGGGGTTAAACTCATGGAAGTCGGTACGAAGTATGAATTGGGCCGCAGCATTGGGAAAGAAATGCGTGTCACCATAGGTGTATTGGACGGAGGCTTCGCGCAGATGCTGCAGAAGAGTCAAGAAAATCCTGCGGAGGTGAAACATATTGACCAATAAACAAGATAATAAAGACAAGACACGCGTGTACGAATACGCGAAGCAGCTCAATATGAGCAGCAAAGAAATTATTACCATTCTCAAACGATTAAATATACCTGTTAACAACCATATGAGTGTAATGGAGAATGACGCAGTTAGCAGTGTGGAAAAGTTTTTTAGAGATATCAAAGCTAATGCAGCTGCCAAACGAGCAGCTACGGACGGAGGAAATGTGAGTTCATCTACGACGAATCAGAATCCTGCATCGCAGGCTCCAGCACAAGAGAATAAAGGTGCAGTAACCCCGGCGGCTAAGCCAGTTACTACTGAGCAACAATCCACTAGTCAACCGACTACATCAACAGGAGCTACGTCTCCTCAACAAAGTCAGTCTACACAAAATACGTCAAGTCGCCCACCACAGTCACGCCCAAGTGGTCAAAGCAGTAATTATCAAGGTGGAAATCGCCCTAGCAATAGTCAAGGCGGTCAACGTACGGGCTATCAAGGATCTAATCCAAACGGTGGACGTCCTAGTGGTCAAGGTTCCAGCCAAGGTGGACAACGTACAGGTTACCAAGGTTCCAATCCTGGTGGACAGCGTCCTGCCGGTCAAGGCTCTAGCCAAGGCGGCCAACGTACTGGTGGTTACCAAGGTTCCAATCCTGGTGGACAACGTCCTTCAGGTGGAAGCAGCGGTGGATACAACAGCAGTCGTCCAGCTAATCAAGGTTACAGCCAAGGCGGCCAAGGACAAGGCGGAGCACCTCGCACGAATAGTAACTATGCAGGCTCACGTCCGAATCCAGGCACAGGCGGCGCTGGCGCAAGCAGTGGTCAAAGTGCAAACAGCGGGCGTCCGCAATCGAGTCCGAATCGCAGTGCTGGCCCTAATCGTCAGTCCAAACCTTTCGAGAACCGCAACAATAACCAAAGTGGAAGACCGGTTGTTCAAGAAGCGAAACCGCAATTCCACGTTGGCGCAACAGCAGCTGAGTTGGATGATGCAGCAGCAAAAGCTGGCGTAATCACAACGAAGAAATCCAAACCAACACCTAAACGTTTTGACGATAATCGATCTGGTGGTAACCGTGGTCCTGGTGGCAACAACAGAGGCAACCAACGCGGAAACAACAGAGGTCGTTACCAACAAGACATGGTTAAGAAAGAAAAAGTGGATAACACACCTAAGAAGATCATCGTTCGTGGTAATATGACTGTTGGTGAAACAGCTAAATTACTTCACAAAGATGCTTCTGAAGTAATTAAAAAGCTTTTATTCCTTGGCACAATGGCTACAATCAACCAAGAGCTAGATTTGGAAACTATTCAACTGATTGCGACCGAATTTGGTGTAGAAGTTGAAATCAAAATCAAAGTCGAAGAAGATAACTTCGAAACATTCGAAGAAATCGATGATGAGGCTGATTTGCTTGAACGTCCACCAGTTGTTACAATCATGGGTCACGTCGATCACGGTAAAACAACATTGCTTGATGCTATTCGTAAAACGAGTGTTACGGAAGGCGAAGCAGGCGGTATCACGCAACACATTGGTGCTTATCAAGTCGAAGTTAATCATAAGAAAATTACTTTCTTGGATACACCTGGTCACGAAGCGTTTACAACGATGCGTGCCCGCGGTGCTCAAGTTACGGATATTACTATTATCGTTGTTGCAGCAGATGACGGTGTAATGCCACAAACTGTAGAAGCGATTAGTCATGCTAAAGCGGCTGGCGTACCGATCATTGTAGCTGTGAACAAGATTGATAAAGAAGGCGCTAATCCAGACCAAATCAAGCAAGCTCTAACGGCTTATGAGTTAGTTCCGGAAGAGTGGGGCGGCGATACGATTTTCTGCGAAATTTCGGCAAAACAACGTATTGGTCTTGAAAACTTGCTTGAAATGATTTTGCTAGTAGCTGAAGTGCAGGAGTACAAAGCTAACCCGAACAAGCGCGCAAGAGCGACTGTTATTGAGGCTGAGTTGGATAAAGGAAGAGGCCCAGTGGCTAGAATCCTAATTCAACACGGTACGTTAAAAGTTGGAGATAGCTTCGTTGCCGGTGTATGCTTCGGTCGTGTTCGTGCGATCGTTAATGATAAAGGTAAACGTTTGAAAGAAGCAGGTCCTTCAACTCCGGTTGAAATTACGGGTCTGACAGAAGTTCCACAAGCTGGGGATCCATTCTTGGCTTATGAAGATGAGCGTAAAGCAAGAGACATTGCAGATCGTCGTGCGATTGCACTTCGTCAATCCGAGATGACAGCTAATTCACGTGTCACATTGGAAGACCTCTTTAAGCATATTAAAGACGGTGAAGTGAAAGATCTGAATGTTATTATCAAAGGTGACGTTCAAGGTTCTGTAGAAGCACTGAAAAGCTCTCTTGAGAAGATCGAAGTTGAAGGTGTTCGCGTTAAGATTCTTCATAATGGGGTTGGCGCAGTTACGGAATCTGATATTATTCTGGCTTCTGCTTCCAATGCGATTATTATCGGATTTAACGTTCGTCCTGAGCCTGCTGCGAAAGCAACAGCTGATCAAGAGAAAGTTGATATCCGTCTGCATAACATCATTTACAACGTAATCGAAGAAATCGAGCAAGCAATGAAAGGCATGCTGGATCCAATCTTCAAAGAAGTTGTTCTTGGTCAAGCTGAAGTACGTAATGTTTTCAAAATTACAGGTTCAGGAACGATTGCAGGTTGTTATGTAACTTCGGGTAAAATTGCTCGTAATGCACAAACTCGCTTAGTTCGTAGCGGTATTGTTGTTCACGAAGGCAAAATTGATTCCTTGAAACGATTCAAGGATGATCAAAAAGAAGTTGCACAGGGCTATGAGTGTGGTATATCTCTTGAGCGTTATCATGATATTAAAGAGGGCGACATCATCGAAGCCTTTATCATGGAGTCCGTTGAGAGGTGATTATAAATGGCTAGAGTTCGTGTAGGTCGAGTTGGCGAACAGATTAAGAAAGAGCTTAGTCAAATCATTCAAGCTGAACTGAAGGATCCTCGTATTGGTTTCATGACCGTTACAGGTGTTGAAGTGACGAATGATTTGTCCCTTGCTCGTGTTTATTTAAGCGTAATGGGAACTGAAGAAGAGAAAGCTGCCACCCTAAAGGCACTTTCTGTTGCTTCAGGATATATTCGCTCTGAATTAGGCAAGCGAATTCGCTTGCGGAAGATTCCAGAGCTTCAGTTTAAATTTGATGCTTCTATCGACTATGGTAGTCACATTGACCAATTGTTGTATAAGCTCAATCAGGAAGGAAATACAAACGTATGAATAACGGAATGAACCATGCCACCGAATACTGTCAGCAGCTGGCAGCAGCAGCTGCATTTATCGAGCAGCATGATGATTTCTTGGTTGTATCTCACATCCAACCAGATGGAGATGCCGCCAGTTCAACGTATGCAACAGGTTGGATTTTAAGTCAGCTTGGGAAGTCATTCACAATGATCAATGAGGGCGCTATGCCCTCTAAATTTTCCTACTTAGCAGGTAGTAAACATATCATTGATTATAGTGAACAGGCACCCAATCGACTTTATCAAACCATCATAAGTGTTGATTGTGCTGATTTCTCCAGAATGGGTAGGATCAGCACTCTTTTTGATGAGCAGGTAAACCTGCTCAATATCGACCATCATCCAACGAATGATCAATTTGGGTCTTGTCATTTAATTAAGCATGATGCCGCGGCAACCGTTCAAATTTTGTATGATTTGGCGTTACATATGAAACTGCAACCTGATGTGTATTTCGGTGAATGCATTTATACTGGCTTGCTTACAGATACAGGCGGCTTCCGATATTCAAATACTTCATCAGAGGTTATGAAAATTGGAGCTTCTATGTTGGAGTTAGGGGTCAAGGGTGCTGAAATCGCAGAGCATGTACTTGAACGAATGACGTACGCGCAGATTGTGCTTCTCCAAAAAGCGTTATCCACACTTTCCTTTGCCT
Source organism: Paenibacillus qinlingensis (assembly GCF_013204845.1). Classification (GTDB taxonomy): domain Bacteria; phylum Bacillota; class Bacilli; order Paenibacillales; family NBRC-103111; genus Paenibacillus_E; species Paenibacillus_E qinlingensis. The sequence goes on along the minus strand of NZ_JABMKY010000001.1, from coordinate 113,356 downwards.
ATGATCGAAAGTTAGCTTGGCTTGCTGTGTCACTCGCAGATTTAGAGTTAACGGGTGCGTCGAGCGATGATTTGGATGGCTTAGTGAATTATCCTCGTAATGTTGAGGGTGTTGAAGTGGGGATGCTAATTAAAGAGAAGGCACCTGGAGTCATTAAAGTAAGTTTACGCTCCTCAGGACTAGTCGATGTTGCTGCAGTAGCACAGTCACTAGGCGGTGGAGGTCATGTTCGAGCGTCGGGATGTACAATCCATGGCACGCTAGATGAAGCAATTGCTAGAATGGTTGAGGAAGTAGGGGACAAGCTGAAATGACGCTAGAAGGCATACTGCCTGTTTGGAAACCAGCGGGCTTTACATCACATGATGTTGTCGCCAAAGTTAGAAGGATTCTAAGTATTAAAAGAATTGGTCATACGGGGACGCTTGATCCGCAAGTGACAGGTGTACTGCCACTTTGTATTGGACGAGCTACACGGATGGTTGAATATATTCAAGAGCTGCCGAAGGAATATGAAGCTGTTTTACGTATTGGCTTATCTACAGATACCGAAGATATGACTGGGACTGTCTTGGAGGAAGTGCCACAAGTGGCACTTACCGAAAGCCAAGTGCGTGAAGTGCTGGAATCATTCGTAGGAGACATCGAGCAAATTCCTCCTATGTTCTCTGCTGTTAAAATTGATGGCAAACGACTCTACGAGTTGGCGAGAGAAGGTAAGGAAGTTGAACGAAAAGCTAGGAAAGCGACCATCCATGAACTTGAGATTCTCGAGCTCAATTTGGATCAGAAGCACCCTGAGATTCGTTTCCGAGCTGTTTGCTCCAAAGGTACCTACATCAGAACGTTGTGTGTAGATTTAGGGAAAGCACTCGGATATCCGGCTGTTATGGTAAGTTTGATACGTACGTCAACAGGGAATATTCGTAAAGAGCAATGTTTAACCTTTGAACAAATTGTTCAATTGTTGGATGAAGGATCATTGCAACAGCACATGATTCCGATGGACATTGCCATCTCACATATTCCATCGATTTCCCTCACAGATCAAGAAGCACTTCATTCCTTGCAAGGTAAGAAAATAGCTCTAGCTGCGAATCGAGTGGCTCATGCAGATGCATCACAAACCATATTTCGGGCCTATTCACCAGATGAACGATTTCTCGGTCTGTTTGAATGGAAAAGCACTAGCCACGTCTTGGTCCCGGCCAAAGTATTCCTTTAATCATAACGTCACGGGACGGGTTGAAATGGGTAGGTGAACGAACTTTTATGCAAATAATACCAATATCATATCCGATGGATTTGGATCAGCTAGCACAGTTTGTAGGGAAACAAGTCGTGGCCATTGGTGACTTTGATGGTGTTCATTTAGGGCACCGTGAGGTTATTGGACGGTCTTTGCTTACGGCTAAGAATCTTGGTCTTAAGTCTGCCATCATGACCTTCTATCCTCATCCTAGAGCGGTAATGGGTCAAGATAAATACGTGGATCTATTGACTCCCATGAAAAAGAAGATGGAGATTTTTGAAAGCATGGGTGTAAATCATGCTTACATCGTAACGTTTGATGCTTCTCTTATGCGATTATCTCCTGAACAATTCGTCGATCAAGTCCTTGATCGTCTTGGCGTGGATAGCGTCATATGTGGTTTTGACTTTACCTTTGGTTTTCAAGGTAAAGGTACTCCGGATTCACTCTGTGAGTTGAGTCACGGAAAATTCTCTGTTGAAGTGGTGAGACCTTTTCATATGAATGGTGAAAAAGTGAGCAGTACGCGTATACGTGAAGCATTGCAGCTTGGGGAATTGGAAACTGTGACAAGGCTGCTAGGACGTCCATATAGCATTAGTGGTACTGTCGTAGATGGGGCGAAGAGAGGGAGAACACTTGGTTTTCCTACAGCAAATCTCCAATTGGAAGAACCGTATGTCAGTCCAACGAACGGCGTTTATGCTATCAAAGCAACCGTCCGCGGGGAAGTGTATCAAGGTGTCATGAACATTGGTGTGAAACCAACATTTGATACTGGAGAACTAAAACCATCATTTGAAGCGCATTTATTCGAATTTTCCGAGCAAATCTATGGAGAAACCGTCATGGTTGAGCTAATTGCTTTTCTACGACCAGAACGTAAGTTTGCTTCACTAGAAGATTTAGTTGCGCAAATAAAACTTGATGCAGAAGAAGCAAGACAGAAATTGACGTTAGAGACGTAATCATACATTTACTTCTACTAGTCAATTGTGATATACTGAGTAACGTTGTCGAATGGACGTGTTCATTTGGCATGAACCTTAGCTTGGATTGACGTTTTCATCGGCGCTTTCTAGGCTAGCGGGGATACTAATTAGAATTTAGGAGATGAACGATTATGGCAATTACGCAAGAGCGCAAAACGCAACTGATTCAAACACACAAAGTACACGATACCGACACAGGTTCACCTGAGGTACAAGTAGCAATCCTTACAGAAAACATTGTTAACCTTACAGACCACCTACGTACACACAAGAAAGATCACCACTCCCGTCGTGGTTTGCTTAAAATGGTTGGACAACGTCGTAAGTTGCTAGCATATGTTAAAAACAAAGATGTAAGCCGCTATAGTGCTTTGATTGCAAAGCTTGGTTTGCGTCGATAAAACCGACAATGAGAAGCAACCTGTTGCTCCTTTGCTAGGCTTAATAAAGCTCTGGCGGAGAGCAGCAAAAGGTTGCTTTTTCTTGTATTTTTAAAACGGGAAAAGAAGGAAATACTAGACATAACGCAGAAATAGAGGATAACTCCATAGCTTGTCTATTTTGCATACATACGGAGTAGATTCGGATTGGTCTCTGGATCTTTTGATTTCTGTACATGTTTATCAACACATAATTTGAAATTCAAACCATGCCTTAGGAGGATATTATGGAGACAAGGGTACAAATGGAACTTGGCGGTAAGCCGTTCATTCTTGAAACAGGCCGACTAGCCAAACAAGCCAATGCAGCAGTAACTGTTCGTTATGGCGATACGGTTGTGCTTAGCACAGTAACGGCTTCCAGCGGACCGAAAGATTTAGATTTCTTTCCGTTAACAGTGAACTATGAAGAAAGATTATACGCGGTAGGTAAGATTCCTGGTGGTTTTATCAAGCGTGAAGGACGTCCTAGTGAGAAAGCGATTCTTGCGAGCCGTTTGACGGATCGTCCGATTCGCCCACTTTTCCCTGAAGGCTTCCGTAATGATGTTCAAATCGTGTCGATCGTCATGAGCGTAGATCAAGAATGCCCACCTGAAATGGCTGCAATGATTGGTACGTCAGCAGCACTTGCCATTTCGGATGTTCCGTTTAATGGTCCAGTTGGTGGTGTCATTGTTGGTCGTGTAGATGGACAATTCGTTATCAATCCAACTGGTGAAGTTGCGGAGAAGAGTGATCTTCACTTAACAGTTGCTGGTACCAAAGATGCGATTATGATGGTTGAAGCTGGAGCGAAAGAAGTTTCAGAGGAAGTTGTCCTTGAAGCAATCATGTTCGGTCATGATGAAATACGTAAAATTGTTGCGATCATCGAGGAATTGGTTGAGCAAGTAGGTAAGCCGAAAATGGAAGTTAAACTTCATGCTGTCGATGCTGAAGTAAATAGCGCGGTGCGTGAATTTGCACAAGCAAGATTAGTTGATGCGATCAAAATTCCTGAGAAACATGCTCGTCAAGAAGCGATCGATGTTGTCAATGCGGATGCTGTTGGACATTTCACTGCTTTATACGTAGAAACACCTGGTCTTCTAGGTGATGTGAAAGAAACGCTTTATGATATCGTGAAAGAGGAAGTACGTCGCTTGATCACGCATGATAAAGTAAGACCGGATGGACGTAAACCAGATGAAATTCGCCCAATTGAGTGCGATGTCAACTTGTTGCCGCGTACACACGGCTCTGGTTTATTCACTCGTGGACAAACGCAAGCGCTTAGTATCTGTACATTAGGTGCGCTTGGCGATGTTCAAATCTTGGATGGTCTAGATCTGACAGAAACAAAACGTTTCATGCATCATTATAACTTCCCGCCATTCAGCGTTGGGGAAGCAAGACCGTTGCGTCCTCCAGGCCGTCGCGAAATTGGACATGGTGCATTAGGTGAACGAGCTATTGAGGCGATCATCCCGAATGAAATTGAGTTCCCTTACACAATTCGTCTTGTGTCTGAAGTGTTGGAATCGAATGGTTCAACTTCGCAAGCAAGTATTTGTGCAAGTATACTTGCACTTATGGATGCGGGTGTTCCGATTAAAGCACCAGTTGCAGGAATTGCAATGGGTCTTATCAAAGACGGCGATCATTTCTCCATTCTATCCGATATTCAAGGTATGGAAGATCACCTTGGCGATATGGATTTCAAGGTTGCAGGTACGGCTGAGGGCATCACAGCTTTACAAATGGATATCAAAATTGACGGCATCGACCGCAGCATTTTGCAACAATCGTTGCAACAAGCCAAAGAAGGCCGTTTGCACATCTTGAGCAAAATGGTATCTCGTATTTCTACACCTAACAAGAATCTTTCTCAATATGCGCCTAAAATTCTTACAATGAACATTAACCCGGATAAGATCCGTGATGTCATTGGAGCTGGTGGTAAAATCATCAATAAAATTATTGAGGAAACTGGCGTGAAGATCGACATCGAGCAAGACGGTCGCGTATTCATTGCATCGTCGAATCAAGAAATGAACGAGAAAGCTCGTTCCATTATTGAAGGTATCGTGCGTGAAGTCATCGTTGGCGAAACTTACCTAGGTACTGTAAAACGCGTAGAGAAATTCGGTGCATTCGTTGAGATTCTACCTGGTAAAGAAGGTCTTGTACACATTTCACAAATCTCTACTGAGCGTGTAGCAAAAGTAGAAGACGTTGTGAACGTTGGAGATCAAATTACAGTTAAAGTTACTGAGATTGATCAACAAGGAAGAGTTAATCTTTCTCGCAAAGCAACGTTAACTTCACAGGTCTCTGCACAAAGCTAGAGATTTGTGAGTGCGTTTCATTCATAGTTCAGGATAAAGAGTCAGATCTATCTGTCTCTTTTTTTGCTTTTCATAGTTGCGAGGACATGCACGGGTTCTACTCTTGTCCCAACCTTCATACAATCAGGAGATGAAGAAAGGGGACCTGTGTATGCTCCACAAAAAATGGATGTTGCTTGGGAGTTTTTTTGCTATGGTTCTATTTAGTGTGAATTCGATCCCAAGTGTTGAAACCTATATACAAAGTGTAAAGATTAACGAACTTCATGAAGGTCGTGATCATGTTGATACAAGAGTTGACATACGTCCAGTATTTGCTGCTTCCAATAAATCTACTTTATTAGAAACAATAACCAAAGAAGCAGAGAACCGTAAGGTCGCTCCAATTAATGCGAAAGTTGATTCCGTTTGGAAAGCTATCCCTGGCTATAATGGTCTTGAAGTGGATATTGAAGAGACATTGAAGTTAGCGGAACATCAATTGACACCAAATCAAATTAATTATGTGATGAAGGAAGTAGAGCCAAGAATTCAATTAGACGATCTTGCTCCTAATCCTGTATATAAAGGTAATTCGAAGAAACCAATGGTTTCTTTTATGATTAATGTCGCATGGGGTAATGAATTTTTGCCTAGCATGTTAGAAACACTGCGTAAAGAAAATGTTCACGCGACATTTTTCTTTGATGGTTCTTGGTTAAAGAAAAATACAGAAATGGCCAAACGTATTCTAAGTGAAGGACACGAGATATCGAATCACGCCTATTCACATAAAGACATGCGCACAATTTCACGGACTAAAGCAGTTGAAGAAATTTCGAAAACAGAAGAGTTGTTGAAGCAACTCGGTGTTAAAAACACATTATTTGCTCCTCCCTCAGGATACTTCAATCAAGAAACGATCCAAGTTGCCTCAGAATATAAGCTGCAAACAGTGTTGTGGACCTTTGATACGATAGATTGGAAAAATCCCGGAGCAGGTCGTATTCTAGAACGGTTATCTAATAATGTTGAACCTGGGACACTAATCCTAATGCACCCAACCGTTTCATCTCGAGATGCGTTGCCAGGAATGATCAGTATCATTAAGAAAAAAGGGTTGGTATTAGGTACAGTATCAGATCTTCTTTCTTCCAAAAGGATCACTGGACAAGGGCAAATCATGAATTAGTCATGATTTACTGGAGCTAATTTGAGTCCTAGGCACATTTTTGTTAGACTGAGGAAGTATAATAGGAGAATTGGACTTTTAGGTGTACCATTTCGAGGAGGAACCTTGGTGATCAAATATCGCTTACATAATGGCTTGAGAGTGGTTATGGAACAAATCCCCACATTTCGATCAGTAACATTTGGAATTTGGGTAAAAACAGGCTCACGTAATGAATCGCAAACGAACAATGGTATTTCTCATTTTATCGAGCACATGTTGTTCAAAGGTACGGAACGTCATTCAGCGAAAGATATCGCAGAAATCTTTGATGGCATCGGCGGTAATGTGAATGCTTTCACGTCCAAAGAATATACGTGCTATTATGCGAAGGTTCTAGATGAACATTTACCTTTAGCGATGGATGTACTTTCGGATATGTTCTTCAATTCAACCTTTGATGAAGGTGAGTTGGAAAAAGAGAAGAACGTCATTTACGAAGAAATCTCTATGTATGAAGATACACCGGATGATCTCGTACATGATTTGTTAGCGAAAGCTTCGTATGGCACGCATGCTCTGGGGTATACGATACTAGGCACGCAAGACAACTTGTCCAAAATGAAGTCTGACGATCTTCGTTCTCATCTCAAACAAAATTACAATACTGAGAATACTGTGCTGAGTATTGCTGGGAATATTGATGATAGTGTAAAGGATTTAATTGAAAAGCATTTTGGCGATTTCTCACAATCGGGTGTTGAAACAAGCTATGATGCACCTGATTTCCTTAGCGAGTTGATTTTCCATGCGAAGAAAACAGAACAAAATCATATTTGCCTGTCGTTACCTGGATTATCGCTGCAAGAGGAAAATTTGTATCCGATGGTTTTATTGAATAATGCCATTGGCGGGGGTATGAGTTCAAGGCTTTTCCAAGAAATTCGTGAGAAACGTGGATTAGCTTATTCCGTTTATTCCTATCACTCTTCTCATATTGATAGCGGGATGTTTACCATTTACACAGGAACGGCGCCTAAGCAAACAGAAGAGGTATTGAAAGTGACGATGGAGTTGCTTCATGATATTGCCATAAACGGAATGACTGATAATGAACTCAAGAAGGGCAAAGAGCAACTGAAAGGCAGCCTTATTCTGAGTTTAGAAAGCACTAGCAGCAGGATGAACCGTTTTGGTAAAAATGAATTGATGACAGGAAAACATTATAGCTTAGATGAAATGATTGAACGTATTGAAAGTGTGAACATGGACCATATTCGCCAACTGACGAAAAATTTATTTGCAACACCGTTTGCTCTGTCCATGGTCGGAAATGCGGATGATGTCATTAGCGGATTCAGGAGGGATCAGCTTGTCTCTCTTTGATTTTGAAGTACAAGTGAAAAGAATCGAAGGTCAAGAAGACATTCTCTTGCCTCAGAAAATGTCTGAAGCTGCTAGCGGCTATGATTTGCATGCTGCAGTTAGAGATCCAATTGTATTGGCACCTGGTGAGCGTCAATTGATTCCAACTGGCTTCGCACTTAGCATGCCTCCTGAATTAGAAGCACAGATTCGTCCAAGAAGCGGTCTTGCTTATAAACACGGTATTACAACGCTTAATTCACCTGGAACCATTGATGCGGATTACCGCGGTGAGGTTAAAGTGTTGCTGATTAATCATGGCCAAGAGCCATTCGTTATTCAGCGGAATGAACGAATTGCGCAGATGGTATTCCAACGTGTACCACAAATACAATTGACCGTTGTCAATGAGCTTTCAGAAACAGTACGTGGTTCAGGTGGTTTCGGTCACACAGGTCGCTAATCTACAGGTTACATAATACGGACAAGAAAGAACCTCTTCTTAGGAAGGGGTTCTTTCTTGTTTTAGAGGATACAAAGACGGAAGTCACCCATCCTTAGGCGAACGCATACTATAACGTATCGAAACGGACCGAGGAAGGGGTGTAAGCAAGAATGCTTACTGGGATTTCGGTTGCTATTATGGGGGGAGACGCCCGGCAACTTGAAGTAATTCAGAAATTTACTGAGCTAGACGCTACCGTTATATTACTCGGATTTGACAATCTCGGGAGGCAATTTCACGGTGTTACGAATGTGAAGTTAGATCCGGAATTGTTTGGGCATGTGGATGCACTTATATTGCCAGTTGTAGGTACGGATGAGACAGGACAAGTGGAATCTATTTTCTCAAGTGAAGAGATGATTTTGACAGATGAGCATATATCTTCATTGCCGAAACATGCCAAGGTATATACAGGTATGGCAAAGAGCTATTTGAAGAAGCTCGTTTTGGCACATAACATTGAGCTTGTAGAGTTATTAGATCGCGATGATATTGCCATCTATAACTCCATTCCAACTGCCGAGGGTGCGCTTATGATGGCCATCCAGAACACCGATATTACAATTCATGGATCCATATGTATGGTTTTGGGGTTTGGTCGTACAGGGTTTACAATGGCCAAAACTTTGCAAGGATTAGGGGCAACCGTCAAGGTTGGCGTCAGGAAACCGGAGCACTATGCAAGGGCGTGGGAGATGGGTTTTCAGCCTTTTTATACGAAGGATCTGTACCCGGAAGTGGGGAATATTGACTTGCTTTTTAACACAATTCCGACTATGATAGTCACAGCGCAAGTTATTACCAATATCCCACATCGCGCGCTTATTATCGATTTAGCTTCAAGACCCGGCGGAACGGACTTTCGATTTGCCGAGAAGAGAGGCATTAAAGCGATGCTAGCGCCCGGTTTACCTGGAATCGTCGCCCCCAAAACAGCTGGCCGTATTATGGCTAACACCTTAAGTCAGCTGATCGAGGAAGACTTCAAAGACAGGAGCGATGTGGAATGAATTGGCAAGGGAAAACAGTCGGTTATGCATTAACCGGTTCTCACTGTACACTTGAAGAGGTCATGCCTCAAATTAAGAGATTTGTAGATGCGGGTGCTCGTGTCATTCCGATTGTATCGAATACAATTATGACGACCGACACGCGTTTTGGTAAGTCTGCTGACTGGCAGCAAATGCTGAAAGATATTACGGGTAACGAAATTATTTCTACCATTGTAGATGCTGAACCGCTAGGTCCATCCAAGTTATTGGATGTGATGGTGATTGCTCCTTGTACGGGGAATACAACTAGCAAACTAGCAAATGCGATGACAGAAAGTCCCGTTCTTATGGCAGCTAAAGCACAAATGAGAAATTTGAGACCGCTCGTATTAGCGATTTCAACGAATGACGGTTTGGGTTTAAATGCAATGAATATTGCGAAACTTTTGATTACCAAAAATATTTACTTTGTGCCTTACGGTCAAGATGCGCCAGGAGCTAAACCAAATTCGTTGGTGGCTAGGATGGACTTGATTATGGAAGCTTGTGAAGCTGCGCTGGAAGGTAAACAATTGCAGCCTATGATTATTGAGAGATTTCAATACTAACAGATAGATGTCAACTTGAGGGGGAGAAACCAGCACATGTCCAACCAGAAGCTTTTCAACGTTGCAGTTGTAGGCGCTACAGGCGCTGTCGGCGAGCAAATCATCCGTCTACTAGAAGCACGGAATTTCCCCATCAAGGAATTGAAATTACTCTCTTCTGCACGTTCTGCTGGCGTAAAGATTGCATTTAAAGGCCAAGAAGTAGTTGTGCAAGAAGCAACTCCGGATAGCTTTCAAGGTGTAGATCTTGCGCTCTTTAGTGCAGGAGGCGATGTCACGAAAGCATTGGCTCCGCATGCAGTAGAAGCGGGTGCGATTTGTATTGATAATACAAGTGCATACCGAATGGACCCAGACACACCACTTGTTGTTCCTGAAGTAAATGTTGAGAAAATCAATGAACACAAAGGAATTATAGCGAACCCGAATTGTTCTACAATTCAAATGGTTGCAGCTCTGAAGCCGCTATATGACCGTTACGGGATTTCACGCATTATCGTTTCCACGTACCAAGCCGTTTCGGGTGCAGGTGCTAAAGCCATTAATGAAATGCTTAGACAGTCCAAAGAAGTACTAGCAGGTAATGAGGCAAAACCAGATATTTTACCAGTTGGGTCTTTGCCAGTAAAGCATCAAATTGCTTTCAATGCAATTCCGCAAATTGATAAATTTCTAGATAATGGATTTACAAACGAAGAAATGAAAATGATCCTTGAAACGAAGAAAATTATGGGCGATGAGTCCATTGAGGTTACAGCTACATGCGTTCGTATTCCAGTTGTTTACGGGCATTCTGAATCCGTGTATGTCGAATTGAAAGAAGATTTCGACATGGAAGACGTGAGAACACTACTCGCAAATGCTCCTGGAATTGTACTTGTTGACAATCCGGCAGAACAACAATATCCACTTGCTACAGATGCTGCAGGTAAGCTTGACACTTTTGTCGGGCGTGTGCGCCGCGATTTAAGTAACGCTAAAGCGCTTAACATGTGGATTGTTTCAGATAATTTGTTAAAAGGTGCTGCTTGGAATGCAGTGCAAATTGCTGAATATATTGCTATAGAGCAACAGTAATCAGCAAACTGCTTATTTGAGCAGTGAAAATGGGGGAAACTCATGCGAATTCTTGTTCAGAAATTCGGAGGTACTTCACTTTCCACCGCACAAGCTAGAGAACACGTTATTGGACATATTCAAGACGCACTAATTCAACATTATAAACTAGTTGTTGTTGTATCTGCGATGGGAAGAAAAGGGGAACCCTATGCGACTGATACGCTCTTAGACCTCGTTCGGAAGAATGGGGAGGGGCTACCCGAACGGGAACTCGATATGCTTATGGGCTGCGGAGAACTAATATCTGCGGTACTTTTGTGTAGTTTATTGAACAAAACAGGAATTCGATCCACGGTTTTGACGGGTGGGCAAGCAGGTCTGATCACGAATGAGAATCATGGTAATGCTCAGATCATTGCGATGAAGCCTAATCGGATACTTGAATTGTTAGAGCAAGATCAGGTTGTTATTGTTACTGGTTTTCAAGGGAAAACAAGTCATGATGAGTTGACTACATTAGGCCGCGGGGGCAGTGACACGTCAGCAACGGCACTTGGCGCTGCGCTTAAAGCAGAGATTGTGGATATCTTCACAGATGTTAATGGCATTTTGACAGCGGATCCAAGAATCGTTGAAGATGCTAAACCCTTACAACGTGTGAGCTTTAGTGAGATTTGCAATATGGCACACAATGGTGCCAAAGTGATTCACCCACGAGCTGTAGAAGTTGCTATGCAAGCGAATATCCCTATTCGTGTGAGATCAACTTTCACCAAGGAAGAAGGAACGCTAGTCACAGCTTCTGACAACACCTCAACAGATGTTAATCATGTTAAAGATCGCTTTGTTACGGGGATTGCACATTTCACGAATATTACACAGATCCAGGTTGCTGCCGTTGATGGCGAATTTGATCTTCAGCTTCGTGTATTCAAGACGATGGCGCAGCATCAGATTAGTGTTGATTTTATTAATGTGAATCCTTCAGGCGTTGTATATACGGTCTTTGATCATGAAGCTGAACGTGCAGTTCAATTACTTAAAGCGCAGGGTTACGAGCCCAAGTTTACGAGTGGCTGTGCGAAGGTGTCCGTGATTGGTGGCGGAATGAATGGTGTACCTGGTATTATGGCGCATATTGTTGAAGCATTAACTGTGGAAGATATTCGAATTCTGCAATCAGCTGATTCGAACACAACCATTTGGGTGCTTGTCCAAGGTGTCGACATGATCAAGTCTGTGCGTGCACTTCATCGAAAATTCAATTTATTTAAATAATTTAAGAAAGTCAGGAGGCGTACCAAGTGAGTTTTGGAAGAGTAGTCACGGCAATGGTTACTCCATTTGATGATCAGTTGCAGGTCAACTGGGACCAAGTAGAGCCATTAATTAATTATTTAATTGAAGAACAACATTCGGATAGCCTAGTGATTTGTGGGACGACAGGGGAGTCGCCAACATTATCTGAAGATGAAAAGTTGCGACTTATTGAACTTTCCGTTCATGTAGCGGCTGGTCGTTGCAAAATCATTGCAGGTACTGGAAGCAACGACACTGCTCATACAATCGCTTTTTCCCGCAAAGTAGAACAACTTGGTGTGGATGCACTTCTTCTCGTTGCACCTTATTACAACCGTCCTTCACAGGAAGGGTTATATCAGCATTTCAAAGCAATTGCTGAGGCTGTGAAGGCTCCAGTTGTAATTTATAACGTGCCTGGCCGAGCTGGTGTGAACCTGGATGCGGATACAACGATCCGTCTTTCCCAAATACCGAATATCGTGGCGACGAAAGATTGCTCGAATACGGATCAAATGACACGTATACTTACGCATGCTGCCCCTAATTTCCTCGTATATAGTGGAGATGATAGTAATACTCTGCCTTCTTTAGCTATTGGATGTGAAGGGATTATCAGCGTAGCGAGTCATGTGATTGGAAAAGAAATGCAAACTATGATAAAGTATTATCTAGAAGGCAACATTCAGCAAGCTGCTGAGCTTCATCGTAAGCTTCATCCTGTATTCACTGGAATCTTCTGTGCGCCGAGCCCTGCACCAATTAAGTATGCTTTGGCACTTAAGGGCATTGAAACAGGCGGCGTTCGACTTCCGTTAGTTCGTGTATCCGAGCAAGAAGGACAATTCATTCAATCACTTTTTGTATGATCATGCCTAATGAATCGGTGCTTCCGGCATCGGTTTTCTTTTTTTGGGAAATCTAAACGTATTCAGTATTAACTTGTATTTGCTGTTTTTTTTCATGTATAATGGTTGCAAGTGACTAGTTCGGTTTTTTCATTTAAAATTCGTCGTCCAATCTATGAAGGAGGTATATTCTTGTCCAAAAAAAATATTGATAAACTTTTGATCTTCGCTCTTGGCGGCGTGGGCGAAATCGGAAAAAATATGTATTGCGTTCAGTATGCGAACGATATTATTGTCATTGACAGTGGTTTGAAATTTCCAGAGGAGGACATGCTCGGAATTGACATTGTCATCCCAGATATCGGGTACTTGACAGAGAATCGGGATAAAGTACGCGGCATCATCATCACTCACGGCCATGAGGATCACATTGGTGGCTTACCTTACGTGCTTAAACACCTTAATGTTCCCCTCTATGCTACGAAGTTAACGATGGGTCTTATTGAAGCTAAGCTGAAGGAAGCGAACTTGCTCGGAACGACGAATCGAATTCTAATCAATTCGGAATCTGTTCTCCCCCTAGGCGTTCTTACGGCAACTTTCTTCAAAACCAATCATAGTATTCCGGATTCTGTAGGTGTCGCACTTGATACGCCAGAAGGTGTTGTTGTTCATACGGGAGATTTCAAGTTTGATCAGACTCCGGTGAATGAGCAATATGCAGATTTGCATCGTATGGCTGAGATCGGAAAGAAAGGCGTTCTTGCCTTGCTTTCAGATAGTACGAATGCAGAACGTCCTGGCTACACGGGCTCTGAGCGCGGCGTAGGGATTGAGATTGAAGAAGTGTTTCGTAAAGCGAAGCAAAGAGTTGTCATTGCGACATTTGCATCGAACATTCACCGTGTTCAACAGGTGTTTGATGCAGCTGCAGCAACGAACCGCAAAGTGACAGTAATTGGTCGCAGTATGGTCAACGTAGTTTCGATTGCTAGCGAGTTAGGCTACTTGCACATTCCAGATGGTATGCTAATTGAGCCAGAGGAAGTTAATAAGCTTGCAGCTGATCGTGTAGTTATCCTTTCTACGGGTAGCCAAGGCGAACCGATGTCTGCTCTAACAAGAATGGCACGTTCAACCCATCGTAAGATTGATATTTTACCAGGGGATACGGTTATTATTGCGGCAACTCCGATTCCAGGAAATGAGCGTTACGTTGGCAGAACGGTTGATGAGCTTATGCGCATCGGTGCCCACGTGATTTATGGACCAGGATCAGTAACTGGTGTTCACGTTTCAGGTCACGGTAGTCAGGAAGAATTAAAGCTAATGCTTAACCTGATGAAGCCTAAATACTTTATTCCAATTCATGGCGAATATCGCATGCTGCGTCAACACGCTATCCTTGCCGAAACTGTCGGCATTCCTAAAGAAGACATTTTCATGTGCGATATTGGTGATACGGTAGAAATTCAAAATGGATCTGCTCGCAAAGGATCAAAAGTCCAAAGCGGCAACATCCTAATTGATGGACTAGGTGTAGGGGATGTAGGCAATATCGTATTGCGTGATCGTAAATTACTGTCGCAAGATGGAATTCTAGTTGTCGTGGTTACACTTAGTAAACAAGATGGCAAAATTTTGTCCGGCCCAGATATTATTTCACGCGGATTTGTTTATGTTCGTGAATCCGAAGGACTTCTTGAAGAAGCCAATCGAATCGTAACAAATACGTTAACTAAACTTATGAATGAAAATGTAAATGAATGGGCATCTTTAAAAACAAATGTGAAAGATGTTCTCGGACGCTTTTTATATGAACAAACCAGAAGAAGACCAATGATTCTTCCTATCATTATGGAAGTTTAGGTACTCGAACAAGTCACTTGAGCCTATGCAAATAGTAAAGCTCTCTCCAATTGGAGGGAGCTTTTTCTTGTTGTCGCAATGAGAAGTATGCATGAAAGCGTACAAGTTTATTCATACTATGGGAGACATGGAAAGAACTTCAGTTCTACCATAATTTGAAAGGGGATAATGAAGTGGCATCAGCACCAGGCTCGAAAGAACAGGAACAAGAACCGGGGACAGAGGAAGTCAAGAAAAATGCGGTTCTCGAAAATATTCAACAATTAGGACAAACGAACACGGTTTCTGGTGAATCCAATATATTTTGTCTAACGATAATAGGACAGATTGAGGGACATATTGTGCTGCCACCTCAGAATAAAACGACCAAGTATGAACATCTGATTCCTCAACTTGTAGCCGCCGAGCAGAATTCCAAAATTGAAGGTGTCATGATCATATTAAACACGGTAGGGGGCGATGTGGAGGCTGGATTAGCTATTGCTGAAATGATCGCGACGTTATCGAAACCAACGATTGCATTAGTTTTGGGTGGTGGACATAGTATAGGCGTTCCAATCGCCGTATCAGCGGACTATTCGATCATCGCAGAAACAGCGACCATGACGATTCATCCTATTCGAATGAATGGCTTGGTAATCGGAGTGCCGCAAACCTTTGAATATTTAGATAAGATGCAAGAACGCGTTGTAAGGTTCGTAACGAAGCATTCTAACGTAACGGAAGAGAAGTTTAAAGAGCTGATGTTTAAGACGGGTGAACTAACGAGAGATATTGGCACAACGGTAATTGGTATTGATGCTGTTAAATATGGACTAATCAATCAAGTAGGTGGCATAGGTGATGCCATTCGTGAGCTGAACAGCCGGATCGAAGCAAAGAAAGCGTCTAGCTCTGGGGGGCTTGTTCAGTGATCCATTATTCTGTGATTCCGATGGAGGTTATATTTGAAGGATTCGATGCGTTTAGCCCACAATATTTAGATATTGAAGTAGACGGTATGATGATGCAGATTGAGCCGTTAAGTGGCTATCAAGCACGTATTGTAAGGTTGTATAGCTGTAATCCGCAAGATTATTTGAATGAACACTATATGCCTGGCAGTCTCATTTCCTATCAACCTCAACTAGCGGTCAATTCAGCTCATTAGGTCTTGTTCCCGTATCATCCCTCGAGTCAAATATGGTATAATGTGGACTTGGGGGTGACAATCTTGGCGAAACGCAGGAAAAAGACGAAGGCTGTAAAAACTAGCTTATTATTTGAGCTGTATGGAATCCTCATCTTGATTTTCTCGGTCATTGCCCTTGCACATCAAGGTCATGTCGGAAATTCATTGATTTATTTGTTTCGTTTTTTTGTGGGGACTTGGTATTCACTTATACCACTCATTTTCATTTACGTGGCTTTATACGCAATGATTAAGCGAGCTTGGCCACAAATGGTAACTCCCAAGAAAGCCGGCATTTTGTTGTTCATTCTTGGCTTATTAATCAAGAATCATATTGATTTATTTGCGCAGTTGTATCCTAACAACGATTTTACATCGGGTAAAGTCATTTCTTCGACATGGTCTGCGATGCTTGAAGGTTTGCACCCTACTGAAGCTGGAAGAGCTGCTTTAGAACATGGAATAGGCGGAGGAATGGTAGGCGCTTTTTTGTACAGTATCCTCTATTTCTTGTTTGATTACCTTGGAGCCAGGTTAATCCAATATATGCTTTTTGTTATGGGATTTATTCTAGCGACTGGTGTTTCTTATGTGGATCTAGGTAATATCGTGAAAGGTCGTTTCAGTAATGTAGGACAAAATTTTAAAGACAGAATGAAGGAATGGCTGCAAGATCGAGAAGGGCGTCAACCACAGGCCCAAGCAGTTTCAGCGGGAACTGCACCAACTAAGGTGAAGAAGCCAGCCTATGTACCTGTTGATGATGAATTTGATGAAGAAGTTTTTCAACCAGTTAAGCGGGCGAAGAAAACGCCATTGTTTATGGAACTCCTCCGACCCATTAAGGAGAACAGGAAGAAATCTGCAGCAAGAGAACGAGATGACATTGATGAGAATTTGTCAAATGGCGAAGTTGATGTGGTTGGGGAGGAAGTTGTTTATTCGAACAATGTACATCCAACGGCTGAACCCATACATAATCCAGGTGAACCCACTGGAGCACCGATTATTCGTGATTTTCAAGAACAAGTTATTCAAGAAGCACAACAAGTTGTTAGACCTGCAGCTCCTTCAGTATCCAATAGTACAACAACAGTTCCAACTAGTGTGGATGGAGATGAGAATGAGCCTGTAACAATTGAGTTTCAAGATGCTCCAGTCATCGTAACTCGTCCATATGAAATACCGTCACTTGATTTACTGGCAAGGCCCGCTCTAGGCAAAGGAAGCGAAATGGCGGATTACAAAGCCAATGCAAGGAAGCTGGAGGCAACATTAGAGAGCTTCGGAGTTCGAGCTAAGGTTCTTGAGGTAGTAAGAGGTCCTGCGGTAACGCGATATGAAATCCAACCTGATGTGGGTGTGAAGGTTAGCAGAATTGTGTCTTTAACCGATGATATTGCACTAGCACTTGCAGCAAAGGATATTCGGATGGAGGCACCTATACCAGGGAAATCTGCGATAGGTATCGAGGTACCAAACCTAGAAGTTTCGATTGTTACGATGCGAGAAGTCATGGAAACGACTGCTTTTCAGGAGTCAAGTTCACGACTATCCGTAGTTCTTGGGCGAGATATTTCGGGTCAGCCGATTGTTGGAAATCTGGCAAGAATGCCCCATTTACTAGTTGCTGGTGCGACAGGATCAGGTAAATCGGTTTGTATCAACGGGATTATCACAAGCATTTTGTATAAAGCAAAGCCAAATGAAGTGAAGTTCTTAATGATCGATCCAAAGATGGTTGAGTTGAATGTGTATAATGGCATTCCGCATCTATTAGCACCTGTAGTTACGGATCCGCGTCGAGCATCCTTAGCGCTTAAGAAAATCGTTGTCGAGATGGAGAAGCGCTATGAGCTATTCTCTAAGAGTGGGACGCGAAATATCGAAGGCTATAACGCAATGTTGACAGAGAGTGGCACTGCAGCACCGCTGCCATACTATGTGATTATTGTGGATGAGTTAGCAGATCTCATGATGGTAGCAGCTAATGACGTCGAGGATTCCATCTGTCGTCTTGCTCAGATGGCGCGAGCTGCGGGGATTCACTTAATTATTGCAACACAGCGTCCTTCCGTTGACGTTATTACTGGTGTTATCAAGGCCAACATTCCTTCGCGTATTGCTTTTGGTGTTTCGTCGCAAGTGGATTCGCGAACGATTTTGGATATGGTAGGAGCAGAGAAATTACTAGGGCGTGGTGATATGCTTTACTTGCCAGTTGGAGCATCCAAGCCTGTACGTATTCAAGGGGCATTCCTCTCCGATGGTGAAGTAGAACAAGTTGTTGGGTTCGTACGAACGCAGGAACAAGCAAATTATCGGGAAGAACTCGTTCCACAAGTTGAAGAAATGCCGGAGCAGCAGAATGAATTTGAGGACGAGCTATACGATCAAGCAGTTCAAATTGTTTTGGAAGCGAAGCAAGCATCCGTTTCCTTACTTCAACGGCGAATGAGAGTCGGTTATACACGTGCTGCTAGGCTTGTCGATGCGATGGAAGCTAAAGGGGTTGTTGGCCCCTATGAAGGCAGTAAACCGCGTGAAGTACTGATCTCACTTGAACAATATCATCATAACCGGATTAGCTCATAATCCACGTTAGACAAACACTCCCTTAGGGGAGTGTTTTATTTGTATAATCATGGACTCACTTTCTCATAATAAGCAAGAAAAGGTTGTAATTTGAAAAGTGAGGTTGAGAAGGGGAATGAATAAAAGACTAATTGTCATTACATTTTGTATCGTATTTGTCTTGGTAGTTTCTTTTCAATTGAAGGGCAAATTCAATCCGCCGACGGAAGAAACATTTAGTAAGAATGAAGTGCGTTATGGAGCCACTGGATCAGATGTTTATGAACTTCAAGGTAGGTTGAAATTCATTGGCTTTTATAATGGTGGTGTAGACGGCGACTATGGGTACAAGACATTAACCGCAGTTAAGCGATTCCAAGGAGAGTTTGGCATGAAGGTTGACGGTATCGTTGGACCGAAAACCAAACTGAAACTCTGGGAAGCAACGAAGAGCTGGAAACCTTCAGCGGGGGAAACGGCAAATGCTAATCAGGGTGCTAGCAATCCAGGTTCAGGAACGGGAACAGATACCCCAGCCAATCTAACTCCCTCCAACAATCTCGGTTATTCGGAACAGGATATTAACTTAATGGCTAATGCTGTCAATGGTGAAGCGCGTGGAGAACCATTCATAGGACAAGTTGCTGTAGCGGCAGTTATTTTAAATCGAGTGAAGTCGGCTAGTTTTCCGAACACTGTTTCTGGTGTTATTTTTCAACCAGGAGCCTTCACAGCTGTTGCTGATGGTCAAATATGGTTAACACCGAATGAATCATCCAAAAAAGCAGTGAGGGACGCTTTGAATGGACTAGACCCAACAGGTGGTTGTATCTATTACTTCAACCCAGAAACGGCAACATCCAAATGGATTTGGACAAGAAAACAAATTAAAAAAATTGGTAAACACATTTTCTGTGTGTAAAATGGACAAGGAGAAGGAACCACATGTGGTTGCTTCTCCTCTTCGTATAGGAATATAATGGATTTATTACACGGACATAGAAGGGAGACTGACCTTTGAAGCCTATTCAATTTGAACGTAGCAGTTGGAAACATATCCGAATACACGTTCTACCGACAGATCGTTTCAAAACATTTGCCATTTCTGTATACATAGGACGTCAATTAGATGAAGAGACGGTCACGAGTACCGCGGTAACACCTTTTATCCTTCGCAGAGGTACAGAGCTTCGTCCTGAAACGAAGCAATTCCGAGAGCATTTAGATGATTTGTACGGTGCAGGGTTTGGCTTTGATATTTATAAGCGAGGCGACTATCAAATTGTTCAATTACGAATGGATATTATCAATGATCGATTCGTGAAATCGGCGGATTCTTTGCTGAAACAAGGACTTGAATTTGTCGGAGAAACGTTAACTCGTCCAGCATTAGAGGATCAACATTTTCGTACTAAATATGTAGACGCAGAAAAACAAACACTTCGTAAACGAATTGAATCGGTCATAAATGATAAAATTCGCTATGCTGCTGAACGTTGTATGGAAGAAATGTGCAGTGGAGAACCTTATAGACTTCATCCATTAGGCAAAATAGAAGATCTCGACGGTATGAATGCGGAGCAGCTTTACGAACAATATAAAGAATGGCTCCAAACTTCGCCGATGGACATCTATGTTGTTGGAAACACAACGCTTAGCGAGGTAGAAGAAATTGTGAAGCAATCGTTTGCCATTGAGCGGAATACAGATGCTAACTATGTCACATCTGCTCCGCGCGGTGTAACAGGAGAAGTGAAAACGATCGTAGAACGATTGGATGTTAACCAAGGTAAGCTGAATATGGGGCTTCGTACAAACCTTTCATACAGCGACGATCAGTATCCGGCTGCACTTATGTATAATGGTGTCCTTGGCGGATATCCGCATTCCAAATTATTTACGAATGTTCGGGAGAAAGCGAGCTTAGCTTATTATGCTTCTTCTCGTTTTGATGGACATAAAGGCATTTTGACGATTCAGTCTGGTATTGAGATGGCTAACTATGAGAAAGCCGTTGATATCATACGTAAACAACTGAAAGCTTTGGAACAAGGAGAAATCACCGACATTGAATGGAGTCAAACGAGAGCGATGATTTCCAATCAATTGCGCGAAATACAAGATTCAGCGTTTGAGCTGATATCGTTTGATTTTAACGCTATTTTGTCAGGAAAAGAACGGACGGTTGCTGGGTTAATTTCTGCAGTCGAGCAAGTAGATATTCCAGCGATAGCAGAAGTAGCGAAACGAGTTCAATTGGACACGATATACTTTTTACGGGATCAGAAGGGGGAGTAAACCATGCAGAGTATGCCATATCCACATCTTGATGAAACCATTTATCATGAAAAACTTGATAATGGGCTGCATGTGTACGTGTTACCCAAACCAGGTTTCCAGAAAACGTATGCAACGTTTACAACCCAATATGGTTCTATTGATAACCATTTTCAAGTTCGAGGTAAAGATGAAGTGCGAGTACCTGATGGTATTGCGCATTTCTTAGAGCACAAAATGTTCGAGGAACCCGAAGGAGACATTTTTGCAACGTTTGCAACGAATGGCGCATCGGCCAATGCCTTTACAAGCTTTGACCGGACTGCTTATTTATTTTCATCGACAGATCGCTATTTAGAAAACTTAACGACATTAATTAATTTCGTACAAAACCCTTATTTTACGGATGAGAATGTTGAAAAGGAAAAAGGGATTATTGGGCAAGAGATTAAAATGTACGAGGACAATGCTGACTGGAGAAGTTACTACGGCTTAATTGAATCCTTGTATGCGAAGCATCCGATTCATATTGATATTGCGGGAACTGTTGCATCAATCGCAGAAATCACCAAAGAGACGTTATATGAGTGCTATAACACGTTCTATCACCCGAGCAACATGAGTTTATTCGTTGTAGGCGGGGTAGATCCGCAAGAAGTTATTACATTAGTCAAAGACAATCAAGCGGCCAAAACTTTTCCGCCACAAGGTGAGATCCAGAGGTTCTTCCCTGATGAGCCGATTGACGTCAAGGAATCCCGCAGGCTTATCTTACTTCCAGTTTCGTTGCCAAAATGTTTAATGGGCTTCAAGGAAGCCGCACCAGCGGTTACAGGTAAACCTTTGTTGGTAAGAGAATTGACGACCAAATTGATGTTGGATATCTTATTTAGCTCCAGCTCCGATATTTATCAAACGCTCTACGATGATCAGTTAATTTCTGATAATTTCGGTCATGAATACAACTGTAGTGATGGGTATGCTTTCTCCATAGTTGGGGGAGATACCAAGGATCCAGAACAACTTATTGCACGGATTCGTGACGAGGTTGAAAAAAGAAAAGAAGCGGGACTCGATAGTGTTACTTTCGAACGCAGTCGGAAGAAGAAGATTGGCAGTTTCCTGCGAATGATGAACTCACCTGAATCGATTGCGAACGAGTATACCAAATATCGGTTCAAAGGGATCGATCTTTTCGATATACTGCCGGTGTATGAACAGCTAACGCTTGAAGATGTGAATCGTCGTTTCCGTGAGCATTTTGATTGGAGTAAGCTTGCAGTTTCCATCGTACAGAGTCGTGAACCATCGTGAGTGTTGGTAAACCGTTTAGTGAACAGACCGTGCTGATTACGGGAGCTAGCAGGGGAATTGGCGCTGCAATAGCTCAACGTTTCGCCGCGGTAGGCATGCAGATTATCATTCATTATCGGGATTCACATGAAGCAGCTAATGAAATTGCCCGTTCTTGCATGAAGCAAGGGGCAACGGTATTAACGGTTTCCGCGGATATTCAATCGCATGAGCAGATTCTTAAAATGAGAGATAAGCTAGAACAAATGAATATGGTACCAGACATTATCGTTAATAATGCAGGTATTTCTCACTATGGGATGCTAGCTGATGTGACGGAAGAAGATTGGGATCGTGTCATGAATGTTAATCTCAAGGGTTCTTTCCTTTGTACGCAAGCTTTTATGTCCGCTATGGTTAAACAAAAGTATGGTCGAATCATTAACGTATCCTCGATATGGGGCATCTCAGGTGCTTCGTGCGAGGTCCTATATTCAACGGCCAAGGGTGGCCTTAATGCGTTTACGAAAGCGCTAGCCAAAGAACTCGCTCCATCAGGTGTTACGGTAAACGCCGTAGCACCTGGGGCAGTTCAGACCGATATGATGGCTGGTTTTCAGGCTGACGAAATCGATGCCATTACCAACGAAATTCCTGCTGGACGGCTCGCGTCTCCACATGAGGTCGCATCGCTTGTTTATTTTTTGGCCTTGCCTGAATCGGGATATATTACAGGTCAAATCATCTCACCCAACGGAGGCTGGCTTACGTAAGTACAAGAAATCGATGGCATAGAAGCCCACGCATAATTTTGTTTTGAGAAGTGCATATTACGTATGTAATGACCATTTCTCATAACTCAAAGGAGGCTTCTTACAATGGCTACTGTACTTAAGGTGTTCGACAAATGGAAAGAGTTTTTGGCTGAACGCGTGAGTCAGGCTGGACATGCAGGGATGAGTGATGAAACCATCTCCAAGCTGGCTTTTCAAATTGGGGAGTTTTTGGCAAACAAGGTGGATCCTCAAAATGAGCAAGAACGAGTTCTCAAAGAGTTGTGGGATGCTGGGGATGAACAGGAAAAACATACTCTTGCGCGCCTCATGGTAAAATTAGTAGACAAAGGTTAATAACCGTTTTACAATTCAATAGGGTATGATGTGAAAGCCTCCTCTTTCGGAGGCTTTTGCATGCTTTAGAAGCTGGAAAGGAATTATCAATGTATGCATAAGACGCGATTATTACTTATTTTTATCCTATTGTTATCAATTCTTACTGGTTGCGGGAATCGTGGTATCCCAGTTATTAAGCAAGAACTACTTGACCAGAAAATGTCTGTTCTGATGCTTTCTAGTAGCGGGTTATCTGCATCAGCAAAAGACGTGCTAGCTCAAACATTAAAAAATTGGCGAGACGGAAATTCGATTGCTTATGAGTGGGTTAAAGATTTGAATGCGCTGGATGATAATGTGGTTTCGAAACTAACATCGAAATCATATGATTACATATACGTTGTTGGAAATGAACTATTCCCTTCAGCCAACGAGAAGATAGCATTAGGTCTTACTACGAGCAAATGGACTTTTCTACAAAGTCAGCCATGGGCAGCGGGCAGCGCAGTTACTGTTAATGAGCAGGCATCTTTGTTCCAATTGGACCTACAACAGATGGAAACCATGAAGAATAAGGCGATTCAAGATCTTCTGTTTCAAAATGTGGTCATCGAATGGGTGACGCAAAGTGACCGTCCAATTCCATCTGCATGGGCGCCTTCAGAGGAAGCCGATCACATAGTTTTGCTAACCAACAACAACCAATGGTTCCAGCAGTTGACTTTCCAAGTACATCAACATCACGCAGCATGGGTTGTTTTTTACAGCCCAGTGAGTGAAGAGCAACTCCAGAAAGCGAAATCCTTAGGTGTGTCGGTAATGGATTTTTCAGGGGCGTTGACTGCGGATCTCAACTGGACGCAAATATTTGATAACCGTCTTGCTATGATGAAAACACATGCTTGGCAAAAAGGTACTCAAAACTACAATCCGCAAGAGCTAAAGGAACTAAAAATGAAATAATATCAGGGTTATTCGCTTTTCGAGAAGGATTATGGCGGAATTTGTAGAAATTAATTATAAGAACATGACAAGTCTGGTTCATTTGCAGATATGTGTGACAGAGATGATGATGAGGTGGAAGAATTGGACGTTAAAGAATGGTATATGGAATACAAAATTCACAAGAACCGTCCCGGTTTATTAGGTGATATAGCTTCATTAATGGGGATGCTTGATATTAACATCGTGACGATTAATGGGGTTGAAGATCGTACACGTGGCATGCTTCTACAAACAAATGATGAAGAAAAAATTGATTTAATGGGTAAAATGTTGAGAAAAGTAGATAATATTACTATTACTGCTTTGAGACCTCCTAAATTAGTGGATATTCTGGCTGTTCGCCATGGCAGGTATATAGAGCGCGACTCGGACGATCGCAAAACTTTTCGTTTTACGCGAGACGAGTTAGGCTTGTTAGTTGATTTCCTAGGTGAAATATTCAAACGTGAAGGAAATCAAGTTGTTGGACTTCGTGGCATGCCGCGTGTTGGTAAAACGGAATCTATTATTGCAGGCAGTGTTTGTGCGAACAAACGTTGGACTTTTGTTTCTTCGACTTTATTGAGACAAACCGTTCGCAGTCAGCTTTCTGAGGATGAAATGGCCCCAAACAATGTCTACATTATTGACGGTATTGTGTCGACGATTCGTTCCAACGAGAAGCATTACAGTCTTTTGCAAGATATTATGGGTCTGCCTTCAACAAAGGTTATCGAGCATCCAGACATTTTTATTCGTGAATCCGAATACACCTATAATCACTTCGATTATATTATTGAGCTCCGGAACAGCCCGGATGAAGAAATTAACTACGATTCATTTACGTATACGTCCGAACCTTTTTAATGTTTCAAACGTCAATAACAGGATGAATAATTCCTTCGGGGAGGTGACCATATGTCTGACTTAGGCTACATTTTGCGCAAAACTCGACTGGAAAAAAAGATTTCACTGGATGATCTCCAGGAAGTTACTAAGATCCGCAAGCGCTATCTAGAAGCCATTGAAGAAGGAAACTACAAAGTGCTGCCTGGAAGTTTCTATGTGAGGGCTTTTATTAAAAGTTATGCGGAAGCATTAGGGCTTGATCCGAATGAAGTTCTGAATATGTATCAGTCAACGCTTCCTGCCCCAACGATTGAGAAGCCTGTTGTGGAAGCGATTCGCAAGAATAGATCAAGTGTTCGCAACACAGAGAAGATGAGCCGCTGGGCTTCCAGCCTCATGTTTGTCTGTTTTATTTTGCTCATATTCGGGATCGTATACTATTATACATACAAGAATTATAAGGGAACGCCAGCGGATGAGAAGCCCGCGCAAACGCAATCGCCGCGAATTACAGATTCGACGAACCCTTCACCGAGTACGTCTGTTAACGCTACTGGGGATGGTAAAGCAACCGTGCTTTCAACGTCAACCCCTACACCAGCTCCGACGCCTACACCGCCTGCTGTGCAGGTGAAATTTAGTGCTACTGAGAAAGGTGTAGATAATTACATCATTACAGGTACTGCAAATTTGAATATTCAATTCAAAATTACTGGATCTTGTTGGATCGCTGTGAATGCACTTAGCCCTGAGGGTGAGAAGGGGACATTGCTAAGACAGAAGTTGTATAATAGCGGTGATACAGATACATTTGATTTAGCAAGTTCAGCATTTTTGAATGTTGGAGCAGCTAGTGCATTGCAGCTCATGGTCAATGGCACTCTCGTACCTGTTGGCGATACGCCGAATCCGAAGCGGGTTCAACTGAATTTGCAGAAAAGCTAGCAATTTGCCAGTTCCTGCGCTTTCCCGGGTAATGAAAATAGTTTGATGGGAAATATTCGATGCCATTGGCGGTTGGATATTTCCTTTTTTATGTGTTCTTGCTATAATGCTATTGTAATTTGATGGAAGGGATGTTGGGATGTAATGAGTTCAGAGAGTTCATTTGATATTGTATCCAAAGTGGATATGCAAGAACTAAATAATGCGATTCAACAAGCGGAGAAAGAGATGTTGACCCGTTTTGATTTTAAAGGAAGTAAAAGTAGTATTAAATTAGATAAAGATCAGCTTGTTGTCACTTCGGATGATGAGTTTAAGCTTCAGAACGTTCTTGATATTATGCATGCAAAAATGACCAAACGTGGAATTTCGATTAAAAATCTCGAATATTCCAAAGTAGAGCCAGCTGCTGGTTCCACCGTTAGACAGAAAATCAGTATGAAACAAGGTGTCGATCAAGACAACTCCAAGAAAATTAACATACTGATTCGTGATTCGAAATTGAAAGTGAAAACTCAAATTCAAGGGGATCAAATCCGTGTAACCGGGAAGAGCCGCGACGATTTACAGGCTGTTATCGCGTTGCTTCGGAAAGCAGATATTCCTTTGGATTTGCAGTTTGTTAATATGAAATAATCAGGAATATTAGGTTACTTGAAGGAAAACCCCCTAGATGCAGGGGGTTTTTACATTTTGACACCCCTATTAGCTTGTATTATACTGGTAGGGAGTGTTTTTTAGGACTATTGGAGGTTGTTTCTTTCATGACAGAAAAGGTTAAAGTAGTTACTCTCGGATGCGAGAAGAATTTAGTTGATTCCGAGATTATGTCAGGTTTAATTCATGGCCGTGGTTTCCAACTTGTTGACAACAAGGAAGATGCTACAGTCATTATCGTGAACACTTGCGGGTTCATTGATGCTGCTAAAGAAGAATCCGTAAATACAATTTTGGATATGGCAGAACTGAAGCAAACAGCGAATCTCAAGGCTTTAATCGTTTCAGGCTGTTTAACACAACGATACAAAAAGCAGTTAATGGAAGAAATGCCTGAGATCGATGGCATTGTTGGTACAGGTGATTTTGATAAAATTAATCACATTGTGGACGAAGCGCTTAGAGGGAAGAAACCGGTTCTAGTTGGGAATCCGGTATTTAACTATGACGCTGACCTGCCTAGATTGATGACGACACCTCGTTACACAGCCTATGTGAAAATTGCAGAAGGCTGCGATAACGCTTGTACATTCTGTTCCATTCCAATCATGCGCGGTGCTTTTAAAAGCAGAAGCATGGAATCGGTCGTTGCAGAGGTTGCTAACCTTGCGGCTCAAGGCGTTAAAGAAATAAGCTTAATTGCGCAAGATTCCACAAACTATGGAACGGATATCTATGATAGCTTCATGCTTCCTACTTTGCTGAACAAAGTAAGTGAAGTAGAAGGTATTGAGTGGGTGCGTCTGCACTATGCATACCCAGGCTTCTTCAGTGATGAATTGATTGAAGTCATGGCAACGAATCCTAAAGTGTGCAAGTACATTGATATGCCTTTGCAACATAGTGAAGATTCCATTCTTAAACGCATGCGCAGACCAGGTCGCCAGAAAGATACGCGCGAACTCGTTCGTAAAATTCGTGAATCCATTCCGGATGTTGCCCTGCGTACTTCTTTGATTGTTGGTTTCCCCGGTGAGACTGAACAAGATTTTGAGAATTTGAAACAATTCGTGCGTGATGTTCAGTTCGATCGCCTTGGTGTGTTTGCCTACTCCAAAGAGGATGATACGCCTGCAGCAAGATTGCCAGATCAAGTGCCGGATGATGTGAAAGAATACCGTGCGAATGCGATTATGGAAATTCAACGTGAAATTTCGAATATCCGTGGTGGTCGCCGAATTGGGCAAGAAATCGACGTGCTTATCGAAAGATACGATGGCAGAAGCGACGTTTATATCGGTCGTTCGCAATTCGACGCACCAGAAATCGATGGTGAAGTATTCGTTTCAAATGCCAAATTGAACATTGGTGAACTTGCGAAGGTTCGTGTTACCCACTCCTATGAGTTTGACTTATCCGGGGAGGTAATTGCATGAACTTAGCTAACCGCATCACCGTAGCGAGAATTTTATTAGTACCCATCATCATGTTCTTTTTGTTGATAAAGGTAAAATTTCCTCAAATACGGATAGAGGAGTTTAGCATAACGTATAATCAAATTATTGCTGCTTTAATTTTTATTATTGCTGCGAGTACAGATAGCTTAGATGGTTACATTGCTAGGAAACGTAATCTTGTTACGAATTTGGGCAAGCTTTTGGATCCTTTGGCAGACAAGCTGCTTGTTACCGCTGTACTTGTTTCACTAGTAGAAATGGATAAAGTTGATGCTTGGATCGTTATTGTCATTATTAGCAGAGAATGGGCTGTGACTGGACTTCGTCAAATTGCCCTCTTAGAGGGTACGGTTATGGCGGCCAGCAAATGGGGTAAAGCGAAGACCGCGGCTCAGATTACAGCCATTATCGCACTGCTGATTAATAATTTTCCATTTACGTTTCTAGATTTTCCCTTTGATGTTATAGCTAGTTGGGCTGCAGCAATTATTACCGTTTATTCTGGTGTGGAATATTTCGTTAAAAACAAACACGTCATAGACTTTTCAGAAAAGTCATAGTTCCATGTAACTTACCTCTAAACGCGGTCGATCAATAACAAGCGATCACGTTAGGGGTTTTCTCAATTTAAGGAGGACCCAGTCGATGAAAGCTGAAATCATTGCAGTAGGAACAGAGTTACTACTTGGACAAATCGTGAATACCAATGCGCAGTTTATTTCTAGGGAATGTGCAGCACTAGGGATTGATATGTACTTTCAAACGGTTGTTGGGGATAATGAACAGCGCTTGTTGGACAGCCTTCGATTAGCTGCATCTCGAGCTGATGTTGTGATTTGTACAGGAGGTTTAGGTCCAACGCAGGATGATCTGACTAAGGATGTATTAGCTACACTGACGGGACGTAATTTGGTGCTTCACGAGCCTTCTATGGAGGCTATTTCTGAGATGTTTGCTTCTAGAGGGATTCATATGGTGGAAAGCAATCGTCGTCAAGCACTTATGCTAGAAGGAAGCGATCCCTTACATAATGAGACTGGTCTGGCAGTGGGAAATGCGCTATCTTTCGAGGGGACACATTTCGTACTGTTACCGGGACCTCCTAAAGAAATGAAGCCAATGTTTACTAAATATGCGGTGCCATGGCTTCAAGTACGAATGACAGATGAAGTTCCTCTTTATTCGAAAATGTTAAAGTTTGCAGGTATAGGCGAGTCCAATTTGGAGCATCAGCTGCTAGATTTGATTCAATCGCAGTCCGACCCGACAATTGCCCCTTACGCCAAAGAAGGCGAAGTAACTATACGATTAACAACACGTGCTCATACAGCAGCAGAAGGTGAGTCGAAGTTACAAGCAACGGAGGCTGAAATCGCGAATCGCCTAAGTGAATATCTGTATGCAGATCAGGACGTCCCCATAGAGACAATTGTTTTGCAATTGCTGACAGCAAGTAAAAAGACTCTAACGGTTGCTGAAAGCTGCACAGGAGGTTTACTCAGTGATTTAATAACGACAGTACCCGGGAGCTCAGAATCTTTCTTAGGCGGCACTATCGTTTACTCAAACGCTTTAAAACATAACTTACTCGGTGTGCCAATGGATATTTTGGAGGGAGAAGGTGCTCCAGGTGCTGTTAGCAGCGAAACAGCAGTCATTCTAGCCGAACAGTTGCTAGTTAGGACAGGTAGTGACTTTGGTATCTCTGTGACCGGTGTGGCCGGTCCAAGCCCGTCTGAGGGGAAGCCTGTAGGGTTGGTCTATGTGGGATTAGCACAAAAACATGCAAAAACGGAAGTATTTACTCTCCAACTATCAGGCAATAGAGAGTCAATTAAACTAAGGGCTGCTAAGCGTGCACTCTATCAATTGTGGAAACAGTTGAAAGAAAACTAGAAATCCTCTATAATCAGAAATAGTTAACGGAAGAACCGTAGCAAAGCGATAACTTTGTTACGGTTTTTTGTTTGTTCGCAAAAAAAACGAATGTATGTTCGAAAAAATGCTTGGCAAACATGCCAAAACAAGTTATCATATACCTATAATGATAGAAGGAAGTGGTCGTTTTGTCAGATCGTCGTGCCGCGCTAGATAATGCATTACGTCAAATTGAGAAACAGTTCGGAAAAGGCTCCATTATGAAACTTGGAGAATCTACTCATATGCAAGTTGAAACGATCTCTTCGGGCGCACTTGCTCTGGATATCGCACTTGGAATAGGTGGATTCCCACGCGGAAGAATTATTGAAGTTTACGGACCAGAGTCATCAGGTAAAACGACTGTAGCTTTACATGCGATCGCTGAAGTTCAACGAGTGGGCGGACAAGCTGCCTTTATCGATGCTGAGCATGCGTTGGATCCTGCTTATGCAAGCAAGCTTGGTATTAATATAGATGAATTATTGCTTTCCCAACCAGATACAGGTGAGCAAGCACTTGAGATCGCGGAAGCGCTTGTTCGTAGTGGCGCGGTAGATATTATTGTTATTGACTCCGTTGCAGCCCTAGTACCGAAAGCAGAAATTGAAGGCGATATGGGGGATTCTCACGTAGGTCTTCAAGCCCGTTTGATGTCACAAGCGCTTCGTAAGCTATCTGGTGCGATCAATAAATCTAAAGTTATCGCTATTTTCATCAACCAATTGCGTGAAAAAGTTGGTGTTATGTTCGGGAATCCTGAGACAACTCCGGGTGGTCGTGCATTGAAATTCTATTCCTCCGTTCGATTGGATGTACGTCGTATTGAAACCATCAAACAAGGCAATGACATGGTTGGTAACCGTACGAGAATTAAGGTTGTTAAGAATAAAGTAGCACCTCCATTTAAACAAGCGGAAGTCGATATTATGTACGGAGAAGGTATCTCACGCGAAGGTAGCATTATTGATATCGGAACTGAGTTGGATATCGTGAATAAGAGCGGCGCTTGGTATTCTTATGAGGGTGAGCGTCTTGGCCAAGGACGTGAGAACGCGAAACAATTCTTGAAAGATAACAAAGCGATATCAGAAACGATTGAGCTAAGAATTAGAGAAAACAGCAACTTGATTAAAGTAGTTGGTCCGAACACGGATGAAGAAGAAGACGAGTTGGAAACAGCTTTTGAATAGGTTTGAAAAATAGGATGGATGAAGCACCTTAACCTTGTGTTGGGGTGTTTTTTTCCCATTTGGGGGATTTTTGAGATGAGTCACGAAGAGGAAGAATTACAAGTAATTACCAAAGTGGAAAAACAAAAGCAAGGTAGACATCGCTATAATATTTATCTGAATGAGGAGTATGCTTTCTCTGTTCATGAGGACATTCTGATCAAGCATCGTTTGAATAAAGGAGAATCCCTATACCAGCAAGCGATTGAAGCCATCATTTTAGATGAAGAACGAAATTTAGCCTATGTGAAGGCTCTCCATATGGTAGGAAGACGTCCTCATTCACTTTCAGAGATAAAACGTAAATTGAAAGAGAAGGGGTTTGAAGCACCTATTATTGATTGGGCGAGTGACAAACTTATTGAAAATAAATACGTTAATGATGAGGAATTCGCAAAGATGTGGACAGACAACCGAGTGATTTCTCAACGCAAAGGACGTAATCTGATTCGACAAGAACTTCAAAAAAAAGGGATTCATCAAGATGTGGTTAAAAGTACCATGGAGTCGATTAATCCGGAAGATGAGTACGTAGGTGCACTGAAAATAGCGCGAACAAAATGGAAACAAACCTCAGGGAAACTAATGGATAGAAAACGTAAGACTGCGGCATTTCTAATGCGAAGAGGTTACACAGGTGCCATTGTTACTAAGGTATTGGGGCTCATTAGCAATGAAACGGATGAGGAAGAGTTGGAATTTATGGATGATGAATTTGCAGATAATTAATGACATTAATTAATTTTCGATAAACTTAATGGCATTAATTATCGGAGCTTGGGGTTTGGGTCTAAATAATCAACTCTTGGACAATCGCTTGACAAGCTTCTTCGACAAAAGATAAAATAACAGTGTATATTTTCATAATGTATTCAAAATCATACTAATTTCATTGATTTTGAGAAGACAGATGTAAAAACCGCCAATTTTTACACTGTTGATTATGGATTATTAGCACTATAGTGCCCTAACGCACTGTGCGCATTCATTTAAAAGCCATACTCTTACATTTTAAGGGTATGTATGACTAGTCAAACAATTGAATCGGATTAAAAAACCGAAGGTACCCCAGGCTAACACCTTGGAGAAACCAACGAGGAGGTGAACAAGATGATGACTGCCATCTGGATCGCGATCATTCTCGTTGTTGGAGCTGCATGCTTAGGGATTGGTTATTTTATCCGTAAATCTCTTGCAGAAGCGAAAATTTCCAGTGCTGAAACAGCCGCTGAGCAGATAAAAGAATCTGCCAAAAAGGAAGCAGAAGCACTGAAAAAAGAAACGGTTCTGGAAGCAAAGGACGAAGTGCACAAACTACGATCCGAAGCTGAAAAAGACATTCGTGAACGTCGGAATGAAATTCAACGACAAGAAAGACGATTGTTGCAAAAAGAGGAATCGCTGGATAAAAAATTAGAGTCCCTCGAGCGTAAAGAAGAGCTAGTAGCCAACAAAGAGAAGCGAATCGAGGATACACAAACACAAATTGATCAGCTCTATAAAAGCCAAGTTTCCGAATTGGAACGAATTTCTGGTCTTACAATGGAAGAAGCTAAGAGTATTATTCTTACTAATGTAGAGCAAGAAGTACGTCATGAAACTGCGCAGCTAATTAAAGAGATTGAACAACAAGCCAAAGAAGAAGGCGATAAGAAAGCACGTGAAATCATCACACTCGCTATTCAGCGTTGTGCAGCAGATCACGTAGCGGAAACCACGGTATCCGTTGTCTCGTTGCCTAATGAAGAAATGAAAGGTCGCATTATCGGTCGTGAAGGTAGAAATATCCGAGCTTTGGAAACTTTGACCGGTATTGACCTTATTATTGATGATACGCCTGAAGCAGTAATCTTATCTGGTTTTGACCCAATCCGTCGTGAAATTGCTCGCACATCACTTGAGAAACTTGTGGCGGATGGACGTATTCATCCCGCACGTATCGAAGAGATGGTTGAGAAGTCTCGCAAAGAAGTGGACGAACGTATCCGCGAATATGGGGAACAAGCGACGTTTGAAGTTGGGGTACACGGTTTGCATCCTGACCTGATCAAAATTTTGGGGCGCCTAAAGTTCAGAACAAGTTACGGACAAAACGTGTTGAAACATTCCATGGAAGTAGCGTATCTGGCTGGTTTAATGGCCGGAGAGCTCGGGGTAGACGTAACTTTGGCGAAACGTGCCGGGCTGCTTCATGACATTGGTAAAGCGTTAGACCATGAAGTGGAAGGGTCTCACGTCGAAATCGGTGTTGAGATAGGCAAGAAATACAAAGAGCATCCAATCGTAATTAATAGTATTGCCTCACATCACGGTGATGTGGAAGCAACTTCCGTAATTGCTATGTTGGTCGGTGCTGCAGATGCATTGTCAGCGGCAAGACCTGGTGCTCGAAGAGAAACGCTAGAAACGTATATTAAGCGTCTGGAGAAGCTGGAAGAAATTTCAGAATCATTTGAAGGTGTTGAGAAGTCATACGCCATTCAAGCAGGTCGTGAAGTACGTGTCATGGTGCAGCCAGAGAAAGTGGATGACACTGAAGCGTTCCGTTTAGCCCGTGATATTACGAAGAAAATCGAGGGTGAACTCGATTATCCAGGACATATTAAGGTAACGGTTATTCGTGAAACTAGAGCAGTAGAATACGCTAAATAAGAACCAAATGCGAAAAGTGGCTATTATAGCCACTTTTCCTTATTTTCAAGGCTGAATGGAATAGTTCAGTAAGATAACCTAGTTAAATTGGGTCATATAAAGGAGCTCGTTTTACGTTATGAAAATTGTGTTTATTGGTGATATCGTAGGTTCTGTAGGAAGAAAAGCTTTGAAAAATATCATGCCAAGACTTAAACAGTTACATCCGCACGCGGTATTCATTGCTAACGGGGAAAATGCAGCTGCTGGTAAAGGGATTACGCAAGCAATTGCCAAAGAAATATATGAGATGGGCATTCAGGCCATTACGATGGGAAACCACACATGGGATCAGAAAGAAATCTTCGATTTTATAGATCGTGACGATAAAATGGTACGTCCTGCGAATTTCCCGCCAGGTACGCCGGGCAGAGGTCACACAGTGATTAAAGTGAAGGACCAAGAACTTCTTATTATTAATTTGCAAGGACGCACATTCTTGCCGCCAATTGACTGTCCATTCCGTAAAGTGGATGAAATCTTGGAAGCTGATAAGAAAAAACATAAATTTGTTTTTGTGGATTTCCACGCGGAAGCAACTTCGGAGAAAATCGCAATGGGTTGGCATTTGGATGGGAAGGTGTCTGCGGTCGTAGGAACCCATACACACGTTCAAACAAATGATAATCGTGTATTGCCTCAAGGTACTGCATATGTGACCGATGTAGGGATGGTAGGGCCTCGTGATGGCATTCTAGGGGTTGAACGTAACGCAGTGCTTCAGAAGTTTAAGACACAACTTCCCGTTCGCTTCATTACAGATGAAGGAAAATGGCATTTCCATGCCGTTGTTATAGAATTAAACGATCAGACTGGTCTAGCCAAAGGAATTAACTTGATTAGATATGATGAAGATCAGGTATTTATGGATTAGTTGTAAGAATCCTGCTGCTATCCGTATATATGGGATGAGGTAGCATGTTTCGTGTACCTGGTGAATATGATGGGTATTGGAAGCTATCCATCATTTCCGAGGAGGTACTATTCATGGATGTGTTAAAAGTTTCAGCAAAATCCAATCCAAACTCCGTAGCAGGTGCATTGGCAGGCGTATTGCGTGAGCGTGGAGCCGCTGAGCTTCAAGCGATAGGTGCAGGCGCATTGAACCAAGCCATCAAAGCAGTAGCTATCGCAAGAGGATTTGTGGCGCCTAGTGGAGTCGACTTAATATGTGTACCAGCCTTCACGGATATTGTTATTGATGGGGAGGACCGGACAGCTATTAAATTGATTGTCGAGCCTCGGTAGACGGTAAGGCAACTGTATAAGTGTTGACTTTCATGACTGACAGCCAGTTAAATCGAAATGTTATCACAGTACCTATGAAACCTCTGTATAGAGGTTTTTGTGCTGTTTGGACATAAAGTGCGATGCCAGGAGGCGGTTATAATGAAAATTGTAGATGGACATTGTGACGCATTAACGAAGCTATATCAGAATGACAAACTGGAATTTAACCAGGATGTATTAGAATTGGATGTTAGCTTTCCCAAACTTAAGCAGGCTGGTGTTAAAATCCAATGTTTTGCGATCTATCTTTCGGAATCAATCGCCAACCCTAACTTTGAACATATTCTGCAAATGGTAGATATTTTTCATCGAAAGATTATTAGCCACCCGCAAATGAGATTTGTTCGCTCGGCTTCAGATTGGTTAGATGTGGAGCAAACACAGGAGATTGGAGCTATTTTGACATTGGAAGGTATGGATGCGCTTGCTGGTAATCTAACCAACTTACGAATTCTCGATTACTTAGGTGTTCGTTGTGCAGGACTCACTTGGAATTACGCGAATTGGGCGGCAGATGGCATAATGGAACAGAGAAAAGGTGGGTTTACAAAAAAAGGGAAGCTCATGTTAAAAGAAATAGAAACTATGGGTATAATAGTAGATGTGTCCCATCTTTCCGTTGCGGGCTTCTGGGAGCTTGCAGAGGTTTACAAAAAACCGTTTATTGCCTCGCACTCAAACGCATATGAGTTATGCCCTCATCCAAGAAATTTATCAGACGATCAAATTAAAGCTATCATACAATGTAAAGGTTTAATGGGGATTACCTTTGTTCCATACTTTCTGGAGAACTTGAAAACAACAGTAGAGATTTCAGCAATTCTGAAACATATTGATCATATCTGTGCATTAGGCGGAGAGTCCCAAATAGGTTTTGGATCCGATTTTGATGGAATTGAGCAATGGGTAAAAGATTTAAGACATGTTGGAGATTACGGAAATATTATAGAAGCTTTGTGTAAAAACTATACAGAGTCGCAAGTGGAGGCGTTTTTGTATGGGAACTGGCGAAATTTCATGTTGCGGAACCTTCCGCAATGAATTAGTGAAAATCAATCTAATATTGATATGGATACAATCTAAAAACTCTATCTTTTAGAAACGGTGAAACCTCTTGCAATTTACTCTGTAAAGGCATAGAATTTGGATGACAAGTGAAAGAAATTTTTTATTGCAACATCTTAAATTACTAAACAATCAGCTATCAAATTTTCTTCACGCAGCTACAATTAAAAGGAGTGGACGTACGGTGATTAGTCAGTTATCTTGGAAAATCGGAGGTCAGCAGGGTGAAGGGGTCGAAAGTACAGACCGCATTTTCTCTACTGCATTGAACCGTCTCGGTTACTATTTGTATGGGTACCGTCATTTCTCTTCACGGATTAAGGGGGGGCATACAAATAACAAGATTCGCATCAGCACCAAACCGATTCGCGCAATTTCAGACGATTTGGATATTCTTGTTGCTTTCGACCAAGAAAGTATCGATTTCAATGCACACGAACTTCGCGACAATGGTGTTATCGTTGCGGACGCTAAATTTAACCCTGTTTTACCAGAAGGAATCAAAGCTAGATTGTTCCCAGTACCGATCACTGCAATTGCAGAGGAATTAGGAACGTCCCTATTTAAGAACATGGCCGCGTCAGGCGCTTCATGGGCTCTACTTGGCTTGCCGATTGACGTGTTTAATAAAGCTGTTGAAGAGGAATTTGGCCGTAAAGGCGCAGCAGTTGTTGAGAAGAATATTGAAGCAGTTCGCAAAGGTGCAGAATCCGTACTTGAACTTGCTGGCGGACCTATCGCTGACTTCCAACTTGAGCCTGCTGACGGACAACAAAAGTTGTTCATGATCGGAAATGATGCAATCGCTCTTGGGGCAGTTGCTGCAGGTTGCCGCTTCATGCCGGCTTATCCAATTACGCCAGCATCCGAAGTTATGGAGTATTTGCAAAAAGTACTTCCTAAATTGGGTGGAACTGTTATTCAAACGGAAGATGAAATTGCAGCATGTACAATGGCAATCGGCGCTAACTACGCTGGTGCTCGTGCGCTTACAGCTTCAGCAGGTCCAGGTTTGTCACTAATGATGGAAGCTATTGGCCTTGCAGGTATGACAGAGACTCCAGTAGTAATCGTTGATACGCAACGTGGTGGTCCAAGTACAGGACTTCCGACTAAACAAGAGCAATCTGACTTGAACGCAATGGTATACGGAACTCACGGTGAGATCCCGAAAATCGTATTGTCCCCAAGCACGATTGAAGAGTGTTTCTACGATACAATCGAAGCTTTCAACCTAGCTGAGCAATACCAAGTACCAGTTATCTTGATGACAGATCTTCAACTTTCACTAGGTAAACAATCCGCAGAAATGTTGGATTACAACCGCATCGTCATTGACCGCGGCGCACTAGTAACTGAAGCACCTGAACAAGAGCCTAATCAGTTATTCAAACGTTATGAGTTCACGGAGAAAGGTGTTTCTCCTCGTGTAATCCCAGGTGTTAAGAATGGTATTCACCATGTTACAGGTGTAGAGCATGACCAAACAGGTCGTCCTTCCGAGAGCACTGAAAATCGTCAACGTATGATGGATAAGCGTCTTGAGAAGTTGAAACATATTCAAGTAACTGACGCTATCAAATTTGATGCTCCTCACGAGAATCCAGATCTTCTTATTATCGGTATGGGTTCCACTGGTGGAACAATTGATGAAGCGAGAAGTCGTGTTGAATTGGAAGGTATCAAAACCAACCATGCAACTGTGCGCTTGATTCATCCGTTCCCAGCTGACCAACTTCGCCCGCTTGTTGAAAAAGCGAAACAAGTAATCGTTGTAGAAAACAACGCTACAGGTCAATTGGCAGATCAAATTAAATTGCATGTTGGCCACGCAGATAAAATCAAAAATGTACTTAAATACAACGGTAACCCGTTCTTACCAGCAGAAATCGAACAAAAATGTAAGGAGTTGACTTTAGCATGGCAACATTAAAAGACTTTCGTAACAATGTAAAGCCTAACTGGTGTCCTGGATGCGGAGATTTCTCCGTACAAGCGGCTATTCAGCGTGCTTCAGCTAACGTTGGTTTAGAGCCAGAAAACTTAGCAATCGTTTCAGGTATCGGATGTTCCGGACGTATTTCTGGTTACATCAATGCATACGGATTCCATGGTATTCACGGAAGATCCCTGCCAATCGCACAAGGCGTGAAAATGGCTAACCGCGATTTGACAGTTATTGCATCTGGTGGAGACGGAGACGGTTTTGCAATTGGTATGGGGCACACTGTTCATGCTATTCGCCGTAACATTGATGTTACTTACATTGTAATGGACAACCAAATCTACGGTTTGACAAAAGGTCAAGCATCTCCACGTAGTGCGGAAGGCTTCAAAACGAAAAGTGTACCATCCGGTACGATTGAGTCCGCAATTTCACCACTTGAAATTGCAATGGCTGCTGGTGCTTCTTTCGTAGCACAATCATTCTCCAGTAACTTGAAACAGTTAACAGCAGTAATTGAAGCTGGTTTGAATCACAAAGGTTTCTCCTTGATCAACGTATTCAGCCCTTGTGTTACTTTTAACAAAGTAAACACATATGACTGGTTCAAAGAGAATATCGTTGATTTGGATGAGATTCCAGATTATGATTACACGAACCGCGTGATGGCGATGACAAAGATCATGGAAACAAACTCCATGTTGACAGGTATCATCTACCAAAACAAAGATAAAAAGAGCTATGAAGATTCCATTCCTAGCTTTGCTAAAGAAGGTCTAACGAAACAAGAGCTTAAACTTTCCGAAGCTGAGTTCAGTAAACTACTTACTGAATTTAAATAACAATTTCTAAAAAAGGCATACGGTGAATTTCCGTATGCCTTTTTTGCTGAGCGGTAATACTGACAAATAGGATCGAAATGAGAGGATGAGTACTACCATGCCCATGATACCAATTGGAGTTTCAGCAAGACATATACATCTTTCACAAACCGATTTATTTTCACTTTTCGGCGAGGGGTATGAGCTTTCCAGTTTCAAGGATCTTTCGCAGCCTGGTCAATTCGCAGCACAAGAAACGGTTGCTATACTAGGGCCGAAAGGACAGTTCGATAAGGTGCGGATTCTTGGTCCGGTTCGACCGCAAACGCAAATCGAGGTCTCGCGCACAGATGCTTTCACACTGGGCATCCATCCACCAGTACGCGAATCAGGTCATATTGAAGGAACACCTGGATTGCGCGTCTTTGGCCCTAAAGGGGAAGTTACATTGGAGCAGGGAGTCATTGTTGCAGCTAGACATATTCACTTCCATACCTCTGATGCAAATCAATGGGGGATTCAAGATAAACAGCTTCTACGCGTTCAGTTGCGGGGAGAGAGGCCATTAATATTTGAAGATGTGATTGCCCGAGTGTCGGACCAATTTGCGTTGGATATGCATATTGATACAGACGAAGGAAATGCAGCAGGTGTGAAGACAGGTGACAATGCGGAGCTCTTATTATAATATTAATGACATTAATTATTAATGAGGCTAATGTTTACAAATAAACATCCTTTACACATCTATGTAAAGGATGTTTATTTGTGCATTTTATGCATGAAAATTACGTTGAGATGTAAGTTTTTCATTTTTCGAGTATATTCGACGTAAACGTATAGAGGCACTAAGAAAATCATGGTAAAATGGATGTTAATAGATTCAAATATAAATATTTGTAAAGCTCATCGATCTGATTCAATGGCTCCTGTAGATATCATAATCATTGCCTTAAGTTAGGAGACATCACTGTGGAAATTATCTCAAGTACGTATCACATCCCCTTTGTCATTTTTTCTATTCTCATTGCTATCATCGCATCATTTGCTGCATTGGATCTCGGAATTCGAATTCATAAAGCCAAAAGTTCAGCTAGGCAAGCGTGGTTGGCTGGCGGTGCATTTGCAATGGGAATGGGTATATGGTCGATGCATTTTGTTGCGATGTTAGCTTTTCATTTACCTATATCTGTCTCGTACCAATTATCAACTGTGATTTATTCAATCGTTCCAGCGTTGCTTGCATCTTGGTTAGCTTTATATATTATCAGTAGACCGATTATGCGCAAACCACATGTGTTTATTGGAGCTACTTTTATTGCTACCGGGGTCGTATCCATGCATTACATCGGCATGGAAGCCATGGTGATGGGTGCGACGATTGAATATAATCCCTATCTATGGGCTCTTTCTGCCATCATTGCATACGTTGTCTCTTTAGTTGCACTCCTATTGCTATTCTCGGTAAAACAAAACGCGAGCTCACCTCGTATTATGCTAAGGAAGCTAGTTAGTTCTTTGGTCATGGGAATAGCAATAAGTGGTATGCACTATACAGGTATGGCAGCAGCAACCTTCAAGCATGATCATGCGCATATCGCCTCAGACCTTACGTTTGATTCGAAACTGTTGGCCTATTTGATAGGTTTTGGCATTTTATTCATTTTAGGGCTAGCCTTCATCAGTACATTCATTGATAGACGATTTGAATCACAGATGATGATGTCCGAGAAAAGATTCCGTTCCGTTGTAGAGTCAGCACATGATGCCATTATCTTAGCTGATCATAATAGAACCATTATCTCTTGGAATAAAGGTGCACAACTCATTTTTGGCTATGAAGAACTAGAGCTTATTGGAGAAAGATTGCATCGTATTTTCCCAGAACGGTTTATAGCATCTCATAAAGAACGTTTGGAGAAATTCCTAGCCACTGCCACAGTTGATGCGAATGAGATTGGAATGACTTATGAATTACTAGGGTTACGCAAAGATCAAACCGAGTTTCCGATGGAACTTTCACTGGCAGTTTGGAAAGAAGAAGATGGCATGTGTTTTAGCTGTATCATTCGAGATATCTCTGAAAGAAAAAGGACAGAGGAACGAATTAATCGGATGGTATATCGAGATCCATTAACGGGTCTACCTAATCGGCTTTTATTAAATGACCGTCTTGAGCTAGCGTTAGACCAAGCACATGAAAACCAACAAAGCATGGGAATCATGTTCATTGATTTAGATCGATTTAAATTTATTAATGACACGCTTGGCCATGCGATGGGAGATAAATTATTGATCGAGGTGGCTAAACGGTTCGAAGCATGTATTGGTAAAGGTGACACTGTTTCTCGACAGGGTGGCGACGAATTTATTATCCTTTGGGCGCATACAACGGCTGATGAGATGATAAAAAATGCGACTAAAATTGTGCGTATTTTCTCGCAATCCTTTACCATTCTTGAACACGAGTTGTTCGTTACGCCTTCCATTGGTATTAGTCTCTATCCATCTGATGGAGGCGATATAGAGACACTAATTAAAAATGCAGATACCGCGATGTATCGTGTAAAAGAACAAGGTAAAAATAATTTTCAGTTCTATACACCAGAGATGAATGTAGCAGTCACCAAAAAAATGCAAATGGAAATTGGGCTGCGCAAAGCGTTAGAGCGAAATGAATTTAAAGTATTTTATCAACCTCAGATTGATGTGAATACGGGAAAGATTACTGGTGCAGAAGCATTAATTCGTTGGCAGCACCCCGAGTGGGGGCCGATATCACCAGCCGAATTTATTCCACTAGCTGAAGAAACCGGATTAATTATTCCGATTGGAGAATGGGTTCTAAATGAGGCTTGCCGCCAAAATAAAGAATGGCAGAATCAAGGCCATGCACCATTTCGTATTGCTGTAAATATTTCTTCTAGACAATTTAAGCAAAGTAATTTAATTGAAATGGTGAGTAATGCGTTAGACGAGTCTGGGCTAGATAATCAGTATCTAGAACTTGAACTAACCGAAAGTATTATTCAAGATTCCAAATACGCTATTGAGACAATGCATAGGCTAAAAGCTATGGGTATCTTTTTATCGATCGACGATTTTGGAACGGGATATTCATCTTTGAATTATTTGAAATTGTTCCCAATTGATAGTTTAAAGATTGACCAATCGTTTACGCGAAATATGTTTGAAGATGCGAAAGATGCTGCACTCGTACATACGATCATTTCAATGGCACATAATTTGGATCTGAAGGTAATAGCAGAAGGGGTAGAAACGAAGGAACAACTTCAATTTTTGCTACTCAAAGAATGCAACGAAGCGCAAGGGTACTTATTTAGCCGCCCAATTCCTGCTCAGGAGATGACGGGTATCATTAAGCAGCAATATTCATTTGGGAAACATTGATTTTAGAGCCTTCTCTTAGGAGAAGGTTTTTCTGTTTATTCTGAAACGGAAGCCAATATGGATATACAGGTATCTTTTGTGCTATAATTTGATATTGGGTTAATACAAGTTAGAGCTATATTTATAGATAAAGGGAAGTGAATTCACCATGTCAAAGGAGAACCAAAATACATCGGACTTAAAATCCGACAAGGTTAAGGATTACTCCAAATACTTTGACTTCTCGGATGCGAAAGTGTTAAGCCAAGAAGAGGGTAAAACGACGTATCGAATTAAAGGTAGAAACATCCAAATTAATTCTGCGCCGAACTACAAGGACGAGAAGCAACGTGGTAAAGAGGACATTCAGGTTCACTACGATTTTGCGATTCCAGAAGATATGCAGGAATTTGGTAAGGACAAATATTATTTGATCACGACATACGGATGTCAGATGAATGAACATGATACCGAAGTCATGAGAGGTCTTTTTGAGCAAATGGGCTATACGGCTACGGATGACAAGCAGATCGCAGATGTGATCCTTCTCAATACGTGTGCGATTCGTGAGAATGCCGAAGACAAGGTGTTCGGAGAACTTGGTCATTTGAAAACGTTGAAAGCACAGAAGCCAGGACTTATTCTTGGTGTATGTGGTTGTATGTCCCAAGAGGAATCCGTGGTACATCGTATTATGCAGAAACATGCTTTTGTCGATATGATTTTCGGAACACACAATATTCATCGTTTGCCAAGCCTATTGAAGGATGCCTTCTTCAACAAAGAAATGGTTGTGGAGGTATGGTCAAAGGAAGGCGATATCGTAGAAAATCTCCCCAAAAAACGGGAAGGTATCCGTGCTTGGGTTAACATTATGTACGGCTGTGATAAGTTCTGTACTTACTGTATTGTTCCCTATACACGTGGCAAGGAACGAAGCCGTAGACCGCAGGACGTCCTGGCAGAAGTCAGAGATTTGGCTCGTCAAGGCTTTCAGGAAATTACGCTACTTGGACAGAATGTCAATGCCTATGGCAAAGACTTTGATGATATAACGTACACTTTCGCTGATCTGATGGACGATATTCGTAAGATTGATGTTCCACGTATCCGGTTTACAACCTCACATCCGCGAGATTTCGATGATCGTTTGATTGAGGTATTAGGGAAGCGTGGTAATCTCGTCGAGCACATCCATTTACCTGTGCAAGCTGGTAACACAGATGTCTTAAAACGAATGAGCCGGAAGTACTCGAGAGATCATTATTTGCAGCTAGCGAGTAAAATCAAGGCTACGATGCCTGATGTCGTATTAACGACAGATATTATCGTTGGTTTTCCCGGTGAGACCGATGAGCAATTCGAGGATACGATGACGCTGTACGAGGAAGTTGGATTCGATTTTGCATTTACTTTTATCTATTCACCGCGAGTAGGTACGCCTGCAGCTGAGATGGAAGATAATGTTCCGATGGAAGTGAAGAAACAGCGTTTGTATAGGCTGAATGAGCTTGTTAATAAGCTGAGTAAAGACAGCAATGAACGTTTGCTAGATCAAACTGTTGAAGTCTTAGTAGAAGGCGAAAGTAAGAACAATACAGATGTACTTGCTGGCCGAACACGGACGAATAAGCTGATTCACTTCACTGGAAATCCATCCTTAATAGGTCAAATGGTTCATGTCAAAGTTACTCATGCACAAACTTGGATTTTGAAGGGTGAAATTGTTCATCAACCTCTTCAGATGTCTGTATAAATTTACGAACATGATAAATAGGAGCGTGTTAAGAAATGTCCCAATGTGATCATGCACATGATGATAACCAACCTCATGCCTTTAAAGTAGAGGAATTTACGAAT
Organism: Paenibacillus qinlingensis; assembly: GCF_013204845.1. GTDB lineage: Bacteria > Bacillota > Bacilli > Paenibacillales > NBRC-103111 > Paenibacillus_E > Paenibacillus_E qinlingensis. Next base: position 69,117 of record NZ_JABMKY010000001.1, on the reverse strand, counting down.
ACAGAAATGATCGTACGCGATGATATTCTGGCGAAAGCGAAGGAACTAGCTGCTTTGCTTACAACTTCCAATGAAGTTCAATTCTATCAAAAAGCTGAAAAGCAAATTGCAACGAATCCTGATATTCAAGGGTTGATTAGTTCGATTAAGAAGAAGCAAAAAGAGATTGTTGCTTTTGAAACGTTCCAAAATAAGAAAATGGTGGAAAAAATTGAGAATGAAATCGAAGTTCTGCAAGATGAATTAGATGGAATTCCCATCGTTAATGAGTTCAAGCAAACCCAAGAAGATATCAATTATTTACTTCAGCTTGTTATGTCCGTAGTTAGAGACACGATTTCGGACAAAATTAATGTTGAAGCTGGCGCGGCAGAAGCACCAACTTCATGCGATTAATTTTGACATGTAAATGAGAAGGGATCGCCCTCAACGAGCAGGTCAATGGCCCTCGTTGAGCGGCGATTTACTATTTCTTATGAATGACCACTAGGCTTACGTGAAGGAGAGTTGTCATGCTGACAGTTCGAAATTTGAGTAAAGTATTCCCTCCGGACAATCAAGTCCTATCGCAAATTAGCTTTCAAGTAGATGCAGGAGAGTTTATCGCGGTAATCGGCAGCAGTGGTAGTGGGAAAACAACGCTGCTTCGTTGTATTAGTCATCAAGAGAAATGGACAAGCGGTCAGCTCATTTATAACTCGAATGATATAACGAAGCCAGGTCCGTGGGACCGGTTCAAATTGGGTAAGGATTTTGCTTACCTGGAAGAGAAGCCTTTTCTAAATCGGAATAAAAGCGCTGTCAAAAATGTGTTGATGGGTAGGGTATATCAGGCTCCACTTCGGATGGTTACAGGCTTATCGTCAAGAAATGAGAAAATCGATAGCATGGAGTTCTTGGAGAAAGTTGGTCTGCTAGATAAAGGTGAAAAGAAAGTTGGTCAGCTTAGCGGTGGGGAGCAGCAACGTGTCGCCATTGCCAAAGCGCTGATTCTTGGGCCCAAAGTTCTAGTAGCTGATGAACCTGTATCTGGTCTTGATCCTAAATCAACAGAATATATCCTCCAAGATTTGAAATCGTTATGCAAAGAACGGAACATGAGCGTGATAGCGACGCTTCATAAGGTCGAACTCGCCGAGCGGTTTGCCACACGTATTTGGGGGGTATCGGAAGGTCGGATCGTTTTGGACATTCCAGCTAGACCGCTCACGTTGAACGAGAAAATGCTTGTTTTTGGTCAAATATGATTAAGGTCTTATTCGTTTGTTTGGGTAACATTTGCCGATCACCAATGGCGGAAGCGGTGTTTCGTCATCAAGTGAAGGAAGCCGGTCTTGAAGATATCATTTCAATTGATTCTGCGGGTACTGGGGATTGGCATATCGGCCATCCTCCTCATCAAGGTACACGGGATATTCTTGACCGCTATCAAATTGCTTATGAGGGGCTAAAAGCTAGACAGGTTCGCCCAGATGATTTCTATCAATTTACGTATATTATCGCTATGGATGAAAGTAATCTCGTGAACTTAGCTGCATTCGCTCCAGAATTTGCGGGTAACGAGAACCGTGCATCGATATATAAATTGTTGGACTTTTCAAGTAATCAGACAATTACTGAAGTACCTGATCCGTACTATACGGGGAAATTTCAAGAAGTATATGAGATGGTCGAGGAAAGTTGTAGTCGGTTGCTTGCGCATATCGTGGAACAACATGGATTAATTAAGTAAGTGGCATACAACACAATAAAAAGCAAGTTAGCTAAGAGCGTACCTCTTGTCTAGCTTGCTTTTTTGGGTTTGTTCAGTATTGCTGAAAAATAATAGAACATTGCGTGCCACAATTGAGGCTGCTAGTGAATGAAATTTTGCCATTCATTTTCTTGATTAGACTCATGACGACGACAAGTCCAAGTCCAGTGCCGTGTTGTTTGGTCGTGTAGAAAGGCTTGCCCAGTGAATTCAATTGTTTGCTAGTCATACCAACTCCGGTGTCTGTAATCGAGATTTGAACGGCACTAGGATGTTTGTAAGTACGTAAGGATAGCTTTCCGCCATTGGGCATGGATTCAATAGCATTCTTAATCAGATTAAGTAAACATTGGCGAAGCTTCTGAGACTCTCCAAGAATATAAAGAGGTGTATCACATTCATGTGAAATATCAATCGTAATTTGAAAATCAATTGCATAGGGTGTAATAAATCGAATCGTATGTTCCAGTTCTTCCTTAATATCAAGTTGCTCTTTCCTGTCAACGGAGGGTTTCGCATAATTAAGGAAATCCGTCAATATCGTTATGGCTTGATCCACGCCTGATAACGCATGATCGACATAACGCCGACGATCCAGAGGAGTAAGATCCGATCTTGCCAGTAATTGCAGAAATCCACGAGTTGACGTAAGCGGATTGCGAATTTCATGTGAAACTGTAGCCGACAATTCGGCAAGCATGCGATTTTTTTCTAGATGAGCGATATGAGTTCTTTGAATTTCATATTTATTAATAAAAAAAAGTAATGATATCATAATCCAAAGTGAGATAAAAGCAAGGGCTAAAACAAAGCCAGTATATAAGGAAAATGGTGCTAAGACATAAGGAGCAAGTGGTGCATACAATAGTTCATATATGATCAGGATTCCGGTTGCATACATGAGTTTCACTATCAAAACGGCATTAGCTACGCGATTTCGAACTAGAATTCCTAACATCAGTAAGAACGTACTGCTTAGTAGCGCGGGCTCCCAATAATAGTTCAAGACGAACATACAACCGATATTAAATATGATCCAAGTCATGATCGAAGGCGCAATGCCAACACCTAGTGTCACAAAAAGCAAGCAGACAGGGACTAATTGTAAGGAGTAGATTAAGGGATCAATATCCGCAAAGTTCCAATAGAGGAGGATGAAACTTCCTAGAATTAAAGAGAAGAAGATATTTAAGTGCTTTTCTTTATGCATGAAATGAGGAGCAAGAATAAGATGGAGCAGAGCAGCGCTCATGATGTAGAACAGGTTTTGAAGTTCATTGGCAATAATGAAATGAAGCAATGCTATGCATCCTTTCCATATTTCGACAATCTGGCAATTATTTCTACATTATCTCATAAATGTAGTTTGAATCAAGTGAATTGGTCAATTCGGAATGCTAAAGATTTCATAAAGACTTATAGTCATTGAAGTATAAACCGCTGTATAATAAAGAAAACATAGTTTGCAAACGTTTACAATATTGAGGGATTTGAAGCCGAGGAGAGATGTGAATGCGGTTGTGCTCACAGGTGTGCGGTGTTGTGTTTAATCCGATTGAAGACGATTATGTAGACGTTTGTGAAGATTGTGAGTCAAGGGAGAATGACATTGAAGTGGAACGGGAATCGTTAAGTTTCTATTTGGGCAAATGCGGACTCATCATTGATTATTTACTTTGAATGGCTGATTTAAAAAAAGGTTGATTACCAGCCATTTCTTGTTACAATAATAGTAGATTTATTATTCACACTATTCACTCTATATGCGGTTCATTTTTGAAAGGAGACCAAGCATGGTAACTTTACCTAAATTGAACGATCTCGGATTTTTCGAGATAAGACTGGAATCCATCGGCGGTCTAGGCGCGAATCTGGCAGGTAAAATGCTGGCTGAAGCAGGAGTCGTTGGCGTTGGTTTGAACGGTGTCAGTTTCTCATCCTATGGGTCTGAGAAGAAAGGATCGGCAGTAAAAGCACATATTCGCTTTTGTGACATGGATACGAAGATTCGGGATACATCACCCGTTGAACGACCGCATGTTGTAGGTGTTTTTCATGAGTCTCTTTCCAAAACTGTAAACGTTATCAGTGGCATCTATGAGGATAGTACCGTGTTAGTAAATTCAACGAAAACGCCTGATGAATTAAAGGAGAAGATGAAACTCAGGGGGGGAACGATTGCAGTCATTGACGCAATTGGTATCTCGCTCGAGGAGAAGAATCGTGTTAATATGGCCATGCTTGGAGCCATGTTCCGGTTATGTGATTTTTTGGATCCAGATGTCATGCGTGGTGTCATTAGAAAGTCTTTAGAGAAGAAATACCCGCTTGCAGTCGCACCAGCGTTACGTACATTTGATCGTGGATATAACGAAGTCGTTTTCCAAACGTATGCGCTTCCAGAAGGGGAATCCATGCCAGATTTTGTGCGGTATGATACTCCAGTACTGGGCTTTGCTACACAACCTATCGGTGGTGTCGTTACGAACCCTGGTAATAGTATACTTAAAGATTTAAGTATTTCCCGTGCTGGGATGATGCCTCATTTCCATGAAGATTCCTGTATTCATTGCGCTTCATGCGATAATGTGTGTCCTGACTTTTGTTTCGTATGGGATGAGTTCCCTGACAAAAAAGGGCGTCCCCAAATGTTCCTGCAAGGCATAGACTATCAATACTGTAAAGGTTGCCTTAAATGTGTACAAGCTTGTCCAACCGATGCGCTCTCCAGTGAGCGTGAAGAAGATGGTTATGCAGATTTAAATCGCATGCCTCATCGTTTCAATCTAGCTATAAACTCTTAGAGAGTATTTATGGGAGAAGGGTGGAACTACACGCATGTCCATTGATATCAAGCAGGAATTTGGGGTAGCGAAAGTCGAACAGCGCATCGTGTATGAATCAGGGAATGAAATGGCTGCCTATGCCGCACATCAAATAAATTATCATGTCATGGGATACTTCCCAATTTCACCATCCACGGAAGTAGCTCAGTTTCTAGATCTCATGAAGTCCAATGGACAACATGACATTGTATTAATTCCTGCCGACGGTGAACATGGTTCAGCGGGTATATGTTATGGCGCATCAACTGCTGGCGGCCGCGTATTTAACGCGACAAGCGCCAACGGTTATTTGTATATGTTGGAGCAAATGCCGGTACAATCAGGCACACGTTTTCCGATGGTTATGAATTTGGTTTGCCGTTCCGTTTCGGGACCGCTGAATATTCATGGTGATCATTCAGATCTTTATTATGCTCTAAATACAGGTTGGCCGATTGTTATGTGTCGTGATCCGCAAGCTGTATATGATATGAATATTATGGCGCTGAAATTAGCAGAGGATCCTGAGGTGCGTTTGCCGGTAATGGTCGCATCCGATGGGTATTTCACCTCTCACCAAAAGCGCAGAGTGCAAACCTTCGCACATCGGGCTGATGTGCAGGCATTCGTAGGTGAGAAGCCACAGGGCTTCCCAGATACCTTAGATCGTAATAATCCGATTACCGTCGGACCTTATATGAATGAGCCGGATTACATTAATAATTGTTATCAACAGTCGATGGCGATGTATAACGCCGAAGGTGTATATGACCGTATTCGGCAGGAGTATGCCGAATTGACGGGCCGTGACTATCCGATTCTAGAGCTATATCGGATGGAGGACGCGGAAGTCGCGGTATTCCTGATGAATTCGGCTTCCGAAATCATCAAGGATGTCGTCGACCAGCTCCGCGAGAAGGGCATTAAAGCAGGTTCGATTGCACCGAACCTGATCCGACCTTTCCCAGCGAAGCAGATTGCAGAGGCGCTGAAGAACGTGAAAGCGATCACCGTAGGCGATCGCGCGGATTCCTATGGCGGACATGGCGGCAACATGGTCAATGAAATTAAAGCGGCGCTGTTCACAAACGGGAACAGAGACACGCTTGTCATAAGCCGAATCTATGGCTTAGGTGGCAAAGACTTTTATGCCGAGGATGGGCATAATCTGTTCCAATTCGCCATTGACGCGATGGAGAGCGGCAAGGTGGAAGTGCCTTTCGATTACTACGGCCATACGCCGGGGGATCCCTCGAAAGCACCGAAGCGAGTATTGACGCCGATGAAGTATGAAGATCTGAAGACGGGTCTCATCACCGTTACCCCTGATGAGAATACAGGGAAATTAAATGTACGCATCCCACCGCTTCGATCCTTGACGAAAAAGCCGAAGCGGATTGCACCAGGTCATGGCGCTTGTCCTGGCTGCGGTATTTTCTCAGGACTCGAATTGTTTTTCAAAGGAATTGAGGGAGATATTGTCTCTATTTTCCATACAGGCTGTGCGATGGTTGTAACAACGGGTTATCCGTACTCGGCGCATAAAGCTACTTACATCCACAATCTGTTCCAGAATGGCGCAGCAACGTTGTCAGGTGTTGTAGAGATGTTCTGGGAGCGGAAGCGCCGTGGAGAACTTGATCATCTAGGATTGAAGGATGATTTCACTTTCGTCATGATTACTGGCGATGGCGGTATGGATATCGGAATGGGGCCGGCCATCGGTGCTGCACTTCGAAATCATAAAATGATTATTCTAGAGTACGATAATGAAGGTTATATGAACACTGGTGCACAGTTGTCGTATTCAACGCCGATGGGACACCGGACTTCGACCTCTAATGTCGGTAAACATCAAGGTGGGAAAGTATTCCATCATAAAGATACGGCACAAATTATGGCAGCGACGCATATTCCATATGTCTTTACGGGATCTGAAGCGTATCCGCAAGATCTGGTCAAGAAAGCGGCGAAGGCGCAATGGTATGCGCAGCATGAGGGCTTGGTGTATGGCAAAATTCTCATTGCATGCCCATTGAACTGGCTGTCTGATGACCAAGAGGGCTCCAACATCGTTGGTGCTGCTGTGGATTCCTGTTTCTTCCCACTTTATGAGGTGGAGCATGGGGTTACTTCAATTACCTACAATCCGGAAGATAAGAGTAAGAAGATTCCGTTATCCGACTGGTTGAAAACGATGGGGAAAACGAAACATCTTACGAAACCCGAGTATGAAGGTTCACTGAAATCGTTCGAGACGGAAGTTGAGCGTCGTTGGAATATGCTTAAAGCTAAGCATGAGAATGCTTATTTATAAGTTGGCGTGACCGTTATCTGATAAGCTTGTTCTACAAACGAAGGCCCATTCCCGTTATGGCGAATGGGCCTTCTCAACAGGAGGTATAGGGAAATGCCTTATGTACTGCAGCAGAAAGAGTCCGAGCAAATTTATACAACTACACTGGTTAACCACTATGGACTCGCTTACTATGGTGTGAAGTTCTGGAATGAGCAAGAGGAAGCGAACGAGCACGCTTTGGCCTTTTTAGAATCGCAAGCCGTTCAAGATCCTGGCAGTTGGCAAGTTATTGAATTGGAAGAGAATGAGATGAAAATAGGGAATGTAAAACTTAAGAATTCCCATCAGTGGCGCCTCTTTTGGTCAACAATAACGCGCAAAGCTGAAGTACGGAAATTGGAAAATTAAACCTAGCCGTCAATAGGCTGATCGCCACGCATGGAATGGCAATAATCGCTACCATTCACCTATATTCGCGTTAGACCCCCACAATCTATAATAAGGTTACGAAAGAAAATTTTAACATCAAGAGGTGGAGGGTAAGACGATGAATAAGTTGGCAATGGTTATCGCGGTATTGATGGTATCATTCATGGCTCTACTTCCTAAAGATACACAAGCTGAAGAGAGTGTCATAACGAAAGCTCAGATTGTAGCAGGTGTAAGCTTTCGAGATCAACCAAGTACATCGAGTAATGTCATACGCATGTTGAAAACAGGCGAAGTGGTCAAGGTGACTGACTACACGACAGCAAATTGGTTCAAAATTAAGGATGCGCAAGGTGTAAGTGGATACGTATCGACAAATAGTAAATACATAACGATTGTAAGTAATGCACAAATCAATTATGGCGTTAATTTCCGTACATTGCCGTCATCAGATGCAAGTTCAGGTTCGAAGGTGATTCGAATGCTGAGCAAAGGGGAAGAAGTTCTCGTCACCGATAAAGTGAATGATAGTTGGTACAAAGTAAAAGATGCTGATGGTGTCAGTGGCTATATGAGCTCTAGTTCCAAATACATTACAGCGGATTTCACTGTTATCAAGCCTAATAGGCCTGTAGCTGATGAGATCGAAGCGGTGATTGATGCGGGAGAAGTATACATAGGGACTCCATATGAATTTGGTTCTGAGCGTAATGATCCCACTACTTTCGATTGCTCAGACTTTGTGCAAACAATGTACTGGGATGCGCTCCGTCTATCCTTGCCAAGTGATTCTGCTGCGCAAGGCAGTTATGTGAGATCATTGGGGTCGATTGTGAAGGATTGGACGAAGCTAAAACGCGGGGATCTTCTATTTTTCAGCAGTTATAAAGGTTCGAAACCATCTGATTACGATGGTATTAATGTATTGACAGAGCCGATTACCCATGTTGGTTTATACTTAGGCAACGGTCAAATGCTGCATACCTATTCCGTTGAATCAGGCGGCGTTCGTGTGGATACGATTGATGGAAAGCAGTGGGAAAATCGATTTTTGTACGGTGGCCCTGTTTTAAAATAAGTTGATGGTTCGAACAGGCAAGGTTTGCCATATACTATAGAAGAGGCGGGTGCTGCCCTCAGCATCCGCCTTTTTTTCTCACAGTTTATGGAGAAAGGGAGAGCCTTATCTTTGAAACCTTCTGCGACGAACCAACCACTGGAATTTAGGAACACAACGGAAAGAGGACTTAACCTGGATACCGTACACGAGCGTATTCTTCATTTCATGCGTCTTGACCCCGTTGCAACCTATAAATTCATTATAGGGACGGATTGTCAGGTACACACAGGTCATACGAAATTCATTACCGGCGTAGTGATCCAGCGGCTAGGGAAAGGAGCGTGGGCATGTTATCGTCAAGTCATCGTACCAAGGGCACTTCACTCGATCAAAGAAAAGCTTTCGATGGAAACGACGTTAAGTGAAGAGATTGCGATGTATTTTGACGAAAACAAGCGATTAGATATGGAAAATATTGTTCTTCCTCATCTGTATCAAGGTGCCACTTTCGATATGTTCATTCATATTGATGCGGGAGATGACGAGAATAGAAATCGGACGGCAAAATTCGTCCAAGAAATGGTGAGACGTGTGGAATCTGTCGGTATGGTTCCGGTCATTAAGCCTGATTGCTATGTGGCATCCGCCTATGCGAATCGCTTTTCTAAGAAACCCTATCGACCTCTTTATGAAGACAATGAGGTGTTCGATGGCAGTTTATAAGCTTGGATTATCAACCGTTAGCTCGAATGGTCAAAGTGATCTTAGGGGCTAACGGTTTAGTTTTTATGGCAAGGGTAGGATGTGTTTCTATTTAAAAAAAGGGTTTCCGAGTATTCTTAGCGAAGTATTGCTGAATGATGATTGTAGCATTAGGGGGGACTCCATGAGCAAAACATTTATTATCGAAGCGGTGATGTTAGCCGTGCATGGCCAGCTCATGCTGCCATCAAAGCCTGTGACTTATTTGATTCCTTATACAACTATTCAAGAATTATATGAACTGCATAGCAGCCCTGAACCAATTATGTTAGAGCAAGAAGATGATGGCTTTGTCAAACAAATGATAGGGGAACTCATTGCCTTTTTTGAAGAATCTTTTAATAAGAAAAAAATAGAAAAAGCGTTGTCTATTCCATGGGGAAAAAGCCCTCCGTTACCCATTAATGAGCATGTGACATTGAAAATTGTGTATGCAATAGATAATGAAGCTTATGGAGATCAATTTGACCCTATTGAAACGGAATTAATTTTGACCTCGTTGAAGGAACAAGCTGTATTATTAACGGATCAGTTCGATTTTATTGAGCGATTAGTGGAATATGCCATACCTGTTGAGGCTTTCGATGTAGAGGATTTTGAATTCGCGGTTGAAGGCGACAACCAAGTATAAGAAGAGGAGCTGGGTCAGGGTATTATGCGAGTCATTGAAAAAGAGGAACAATTAGCAGAACTACCAGCTAATTGGTTCGGGGACCAAACATGGACGCTTCGTGTTGGTGCAGGCGGGATGAATAATACAACACGATTCGTTGAGGTTGAGGATCGTACATATGTTCTACGACTGTATGAGACGCATCGTGACCGGAACAAAATTAAGTTTGAGCATAGTGTATTGCTTCGTTTAGCAGAAATGAAGGAGGAGCTTCCTTTTGAAATTCCAATGCCACTAGAACTGCCAACTGGGGGAACTGTGGTGACGTTAGGGGATGATGATGGGAAGCTTGCTGCTTTGTTTACTTTTACAGAAGGTCATAATCCTATCGAATTAGGTTTACATCAACTGAAAGAGATGGGGAGATCAGCAGGACAACTATCGGTTTCCTTAGCCCAAATTGCAATTGCAGATAAACCGGAGTACGCTCCTTACTATGAAATAGAACATATTCATCCTAGCTGCAAGCCAGATGCGATTCGAGCGTTCGCGATGCAACCGCCAGAGCCGTTCATCGCACAGCAGGACGAACTTGCTTATATATTTGATCGATACATGGCCCTGTACAGCGCAATTCCAACCATTCGTCAGTTGCCGCATCAACTGGTTCATGGCGATATTAACGGATCTAACATGCTGGTAGATGACGAGGGACGCTTTGTAGCTATTCTCGATTTTGAGTTTGTAACGACCGATGCGAGAGTTATGGAACTTGCCGTTTGTTTATCCGATCTCATAGATCCTATGCTTTCCGAGGATAGACTCAGCAGGAATTGCAAAGCATTTTATGAAGGTTATCGTGAATTTGTCCAATTATCTCCAGAAGAAATCAAGATTTTACCTTTGTTAATTGAGCTTCGTAGGTTAGATGTTTTCATTCATTTCCTTGGACGTTACTTGGATGGGGTAGATCCGCAAGGTGTGTTGGTCGATATTATTGGCAATACCTATGAGAAAACGAAATGGCTCCAAGAGCACAATACCTTACTACATTTTGATCTGAATTAATCACTAAAGCGTGCCATACTAACCTCAAGGTTAGTAAGACACGTTTTTTTCAGTTCTTTTTTTGTTGTTAGGCTTGAACTATACTGTTACATAGGAAGCAGGGTATTTGTGAAAACTTTAGTGAATACATATGTTTCTCGCCTAATAACAACGTTACTTAGAAATATGGAGGAGGACAATCATGGTCTATCAAGCAAGTTCAACACGCTATGCAGAAATGAAATATAATCGTACAGGGAAATCGGGGCTAAAGTTGCCGGCTATTTCACTTGGCATGTGGCATAATTTCGGAGGTTTAGATTTACATGAGAACGGCAGAGCTATGCTGCTTCGTTCATTTGATTTAGGTATTACTCACTTTGACTTAGCGAACAACTATGGTCCGCCGCCAGGATCAGCAGAAGAATTGATGGGGCGTGTGCTGAAAAGTGACCTAGGAGCATATCGCGATGAATTGATCATCTCGACAAAGTCTGGTTACCACATGTGGGAAGGTCCTTATGGCGAGTGGGGATCCAAGAAAAACATGGTGTCCAGCTTAGATCAAAGCTTGAAAAGAATGGGTCTAGAGTATGTAGATATTTTCTACTCTCACCGTCCAGATCCGAACACACCGTTCGAAGAAACAATGGCGACATTGGATCTTATCGTCCGTCAAGGAAAGGCACTCTATGTCGGTCTGTCTAATTACTCAGCTGAGCAAACGAAAGAAGCGGCTACGATTCTCAAAGGATTGGGAACACCTCTTCTTATACATCAACCCGCCTACAGCATGATGAATCGCTGGATTGAGGATGGCTTACAAGATGTATTGGATGATTTTGGTACAGGTAGTATCGCGTTCTGTCCACTTGCCCAAGGCTTGTTGACGAACAAATACGTCAACGGAATTCCAGCAGATTCGAGAGCTGGCGGAAAGAGCCAATTCTTGAAAGAAAAAGACATTACAGAAGAAAAGCTTAACCAAATTATCCTACTGAACGAATTGGCGAGTTCACGTGGTCAAAGCTTAGCGCAGATGTCGCTGGCTTGGGTACTACGCGGCGAGCGTGTTACGTCAGCATTGATCGGTGCAAGCCGCGTATCCCAAATTGAGGAGAATGTGGCCGCACTCAAAAATCTGGAGTTCGCTCCGGAAGAGTTGGCTGCTATCGAAAAAATCTTGAAGTAATCTTTCTGAAACTAGGGATGATTTGAAAAGATTTGAACCATACTACATAGTAGATTGAATCGTGTGGAACGAAGTAAACCATAGGGGATTATTCCCTTATGGTTTATTTTATTTCGTGATTGCAACTTTTCATCTGGTTTCTTCGTTACTAAACTGTAACTAAATCGATTAAAGGAGATTAATATGAAAACATACAAAAGAAAAACAACCATATATACGTTGATTTTGTCAACAATGCTCTTAGCGACGGCTTGTTCTTCAACACAAGAGGGAGCGTCCAATACGACGACTCCAAGTCCTAGCTCATCACCGTCCGCTACACCTGCAACAACTTCAGTAGCGAGTCCCACTGCAAGTCCTACTAGTAATCCTTCAGTGGCTCCTACTGCTTCACCGGTGCCTTCGTCATCTACAAGTACTAGTACGGTATCTAAGCAAATAAAAGATATGTTTGAGCTTGCCAAATCAGGCAAAGTTAGCGGGATTCCATTTGCAGCGAACACTAGTCTTACCGACGATGTCGAAAAATCGTGGGGGAAAGCTGATAAGACAGAATCAGCAGGAAGTGGGATCTACGCCACCTACTCCAAGAAGAATGCTGTTATTGGCTTTAATAAGGGAAGTCAAATCATAGATCTTCGCTCGAATGATGCTAAGTTGCACACCTTGACGTTAAGTCAGATTGAACAAGCCTTAGGCAAACCGACGGACACCAAAGTCAATGGCGATGATACCATTTATATTTATAAAGCTTCACAAGAGTTTCAACTCAAATTTATTATTCCTAAATCCACTGGCAAAGTAGATCATATTTCTGTGTTTGATACTATACATTCTATTAATAATATGGCTGGGTAAAGTTAACGATATGAGCGTGTGCAGCTATTTTGTTTTTTCCAGCACATACTTGACATCTGCCTAAGGCTCGTACTAATGTAAGTGTCAAGAGGTGGAAACAATGAGTAAGAAGCAGGACATAATGGCTGCCACGCTCGACTTAATTCATGAAGAAGGGCTTCAATCAGTAACCTTCTCCAAAATATTTAAGAGAGCAAATGTAGGATCTGGCACGATCTATAACTATTTCGCAAATAAAGAAGAAATCGTTCATGCTGTTTATAAAGAATCACGGATGCATATGGGCGAATGCCTAGTGAAGGGTTTCACACCCGAAGCCAGTTTATATGAGCGTTTTAAACGCCTTCAGTTAAACAGGCTTCAGTTCGGCATCGATTTTCCGAAGGAGTACCTGTTTATTGACAGTTTTTCCTTTTCGCCGTATATATCGCCTGAGATTCGAAATATGGATGATGCCCATAATTCCCGAGAGGTTGTACTTTCCGTTATTATCGAAGGACAGAAGAATGGAATCTTTAAGGAAATGGAATCTCATTTATGCCACCAACTGATTCACGGCATCATTACTTCCATCCTGAAAGGATATTATGTGCAGAAGTATCCATTGAACGAGATTCAGATTCAACAGATTCTAGAGGCATCATGGAAAGCGATACTTGTATAGAAACAGCCATTTGGTAGACTGTGATACGCGGTCACAAAGGGCTTTTTTTTATATTAAATTGGAATTAATATTCCATTATTGAGTTAGTTAGGGATAGCAAGTCATAAAGTGTTTTCAAAAATGTAAAGAAAAACTTTATCTACATAATTCCCTAACTCAATTAGCAATGTTTGGAGTGGAATAATAATTCCAAAATCTATTGACGAAAGGTGTGTGTAAGGACTATACTAACTCATGGAATAAACATTCCAAACATAGCTGAGGAGGAACATGATATGTCTAAAGTTTGGCTTATTACAGGAAGTTCACGAGGTTTTGGCCGCAGTCTTGCGGAAGCGGTGCTCGCTAATGGAGATCGATTAGTTGCGACTGCCCGCAAAACAGAGCAGCTTGACGACCTTTCAGCGCGTTACGGTGATCAGGTTCGCATCGTACAATTGGATGTAAATCGATTTGATCAAGCCGAAGCAGCCATTCATACCGCTTTCGATACTTTCGGACGTCTAGATGTCCTTGTAAATAATGCAGGTTACGGGAATGTCTCTTCGATTGAAGAAACCTCGATGGAAGATTTTCGTGCTCAAATAGAAACGAATCTTTGGGGCGTCATCAACGTAACCAAAGCCGCATTGCCCAAGCTGAGAGAACAGGGCTACGGCCATATCATTCAATTCTCTTCTATTGGGGGCCGGACTGGTGCTCCCGGTCTTGGAGCTTATCAAACGGCAAAGTGGGCAGTAGAGGGGTTTTCTGAGGTATTATCCAAAGAAGTGAGTCCATTAGGATTAAAGGTTACGATAATCGAACCAGGAGGCTTTCGCACGGATTGGGCGGGTTCTTCCATGCAGCATATCGAACCTCGCGAGGCGTATACACAAACGGTTGGCGGTTTGCTGAAACATTTGCGCGACACAACAGGAAAAGAGAACGGTGATCCGGATAAAGCCGCACAAGCTATTATAACGATTGTAAATGAAGACAATCCGCCGCTCCGGCTATTGCTTGGAAGTGATGCTGTTAACATTGCTAACGCGGTTGACGAAGGGAAATTAGCTGAAACCAAGCGTTGGGAAAAGCTTAGCCGTTCTGCTGACTTTGAAGCAAAAGAGTTAGATCCTGCTGTATCGCAAATGTACGATGAGATCGAGACGTATAGGAAATTGCAATAAACCCAAAGATAAGCAAAAAAACTTATCCAATTGGATAAGTTCATCGACGTGAAGGGAGACAACAACATGACACAAATATCAATGCATACTGAGATGGTTACACTCATCAATGTATTTACAGTAGAACCGATTAATCAGGCTCGTCTAATTGAGTTGCTTACTCAAGCGACTGAAGTTTCTGTGAAATATGCTCCTGGATTTGTTTCTTCGAGTCTTCATCAAAGTCTAGATGGCACGAAAGTAACCATGTATGCACAATGGAGAAGCGCCGAAGATTACCAAGCTATGCGAAATGATCCTAGACCTCTTCCATATTTGCAGGAAGCTATGACGTTCGCTACATTTGAACCCGGTATGTATGAAGTCGTCAAAACGTTTGAACCTGCTAAGGAATAAGTTATTAAGACTCCGCACGTTTATCAATCGCTTCAGACATCGTACGATCGGTGAGATGCGCATAGATTTGTGTGGTCTCAGGGGAAGCATGGCCAAGCTGTTCTTGCGTTTTGTACAAGTCGTTCTGTAAGTAATAATCGGTGGCAAACGAGTGTCGCAGCTTATGTACAGATAAATATGGTTTGCCAAAACGCTTCGCATATTTGATTACCAGCTCTTGAATTGCTCGCTTAGTCATACGTTCGCCTTCTTTTTTGCCATTGGCCATGGCAACGAAGAGGGCTTTTTCTTTTTTAGCTGGCTTGTATCGGGAGGAGCGAATACTCAAGTAGTCCGTGATGGCTTGTATAGCATCGAGACGGAAGTAGACTGGCGTTTTGAAAGTATCGTCATTTTTACCTTTTCGATACACATGGACGAGCTTCAATTTCATATCGATATCATCGACGTTTAGGTTAAACACCTCTGATACCCGAAGTCCTGAATTGAGGATCAGGGTGACGATACAGGCATCTCTAACTTTATTTAACTCATAGGCATATAGTGCTTGTTTATTCGTTGCAACATCCTGCTCATAGCCTTCTTTTACATATGCAATGAACTCGGCAATTTCTTCTTCTTGCAGCAGCTTGCCTTCGAGCTTCGCCGCGCTGTCTTTGGCTTTGTGGGCACGCTTGATCTCTACCTTTGCCATCACATTCCTCTTAAGGAGCGGGTAGAAATTATCATCCTCGGCAATTTGACTCAAATAATGAAATAAGGATCGAAGTGCAGACAATTTGCGGTTAATCGTTGTTTTACCATTAGCTTGTGCTTTACGCGTCGCAAGGAACATGCGAAAATTATTGACGCTGTCCATATGCAATCGTTCTAAGTCCTCAAGGGGAACTTGATTCATTGCAGTTGCCGTACTTAATCCCTCAGCAAGAAGCCAGGAGAGGAAAATTTCATAATCACGTACATATTCGAGAAGTGATGAAGGAGAAAGATCAGGAAGCTTATAATTAATAAATTTCTCAATATACCAAGGCATCGAAGGGACTCGTCGATCTAACTCATGGCGGTCTTTGACTTTAATAATATTCATACGGTTCACCTCATAAGCGTCTTGCTGTTAGTATACCAGTGGATTCCCTAAATTGGTAGGCATCGTAATCAAACTATTTGGCCCCCTTAAACGTCTTAGCTACAACATGATTCAATTCTGATTAACCGCGCGGTAAAAGGAGCGTCATCAACGATATGACTAAGAATAGGAAGCTAGAAACCGAACTAATAACCTGTATAACGGAGCATAAGGAACATGTATATCGTCTTGCCTATAGCTATGTGAAAAATCAAGAGGATGCACTGGATATCGTGCAAGAGGCGATTCAGAAAGCTTTTGCAGCTTCAGATTCATTAAAAAGCCATGTGGCAATTAAAAGTTGGTTTTACCGGATTGTCGTCAATACCTCATTAGACTTCTTACGTAAACATAAGAAACTTACGGTTATGGATGATGTGACGATGGAAGCCATAACGCCTGGCAGTGAAGATGCCTACACGAATATTGATTTGGAGAGGGCGTTAGAAGATTTACCTACCATGTATCGCAGTGTGATTACGCTTCGCTATTTTGAAGATTTGAAGATCGATGAAATTGCCGATGTGTTAAAAGAAAACACGAGTACGATTAAGACTCGGCTTTATCAAGCACTTAAGCTTTTACGGATAAAAATGAACGATGATACGCTTGTGGAGGTAAACTAACCATGGACGAGAAGCTAGAACAAATGAAACAAACCTATATGGACATACCCATTCCTGCAGAGCTCGATTTTATTGTCAAGCAAGCGATTAAACAACACAGAAAAAAGCCTAGGACTAACCTGAAGTGGACAACTGTTGCTGTCGCGGCAGCAGCTATCGTATTTGTAGCGGGTCTTAATACAAGTCCAGCTTTCGCTGGGTCGTTAGCGGATATGCCCGTCGTTGGGAAACTGATCAAAGTTCTGACATTTCGAGAATATCAGTATGATGATGGCGCGAATAAAGCAAAAGTAGAAGTTCCGATCATCACGAATTTAGAGAACAAAGTATTAGAAGAATCGCTAAACAACAAATATTTGGAAGAAAGCAAGAAGCTCTACACGGATTTCATGAGCGATATTGAGAAGATGAAAGAGAGTGGATTAGAGGGACACCTTGGCGTAGATAGTGGGTATATCGTTAAAACGGACAATGACCAGATCTTCGCGGTAGGCAGATATGTTGTTAACACAGCGGCTTCTTCATCCACAACCTTCCAATATGACACGATTGATAAGAAAAATCAGTTGTTAATCACATTACCGAGCTTATTTAAGGATGAGGGTTATATTCAAGTGATCAGTGACTATATTAAGGCGCAAATGATCCAACGAATGAAGGAGGACCCTACCAAAATTTATTGGGTGGAAGGGGTCCCGAATGATGTGAAATTTAACTTTAAGTCGATCAAAAAGGATCAAAGTTTCTATATCAATAAGGATGGCAAGCTTGTCATCGTGTTTCAAAAATATGAGGTTACGCCTGGTTATATGGGGACACCGGAATTCATCATACCGACTAACCTTTTAGCTGATCAGTTAAGTACACATGCTTATCTTTTGCCCGAATAAAAAAGGACTAGGTTGCCTACATTAATTGGGTATGCAAAACATCAGCTGGGGGTATTACCATGCCGCAACAAAAGGAACTTGGTTTAGCACAAATCAAAGATGTTGCCCAAAAAGCAGAGCAAGCAGCCGAACAAACCTTGCAGGTTGCTCAGCAAATCTATTCACAAGCTACAGCAGCGGCACTTACAGAGGCCGAGCAGCAGGTAGAGGATCTTCAAAATCAAATTAAGCAAGCGCAGCAGAAGACAGAAGATCTGAAGCAGGAAATTAAATCCCAGAGTGAGTCTACACAGTCATAGTATCTGAATGAAGCTACAACGAGACCCCACTGTCGTGGGGTTGATCAACTTTCAGGAAGATAGAGGAGGAGACTTTATGCCGCGACGACGTAGTAGTGGTCCACATACGATTGATCCGAATAAAGCAATGATCCAATCTGTACATTATGAAAATGGTAGTATTGAGGCTGTACAATTTCAAAATGGTCAAGTGGTTGATGTCCAGACGGCAATTGAGATGACTGAAGCGGATTTAATCGAAGATGCGAATACGGGGGTAAATCGGAAAGGCGAGAAAACCTTGCGTTCATATCCGGACGGAGATCCAAGCAATAATTTATCAAATTTACCGCGATTCTAAAGGATTTGAAAAGCTGTTTACCAATCTATGGTAGGCAGCTTTTTTGTGCATTAAAAAAGCTGCTGAGCATCTCAGCAGCTTTGAATGCGATTGCAAAATTATTTTTTAAAATAGCCTCCAACATAATTATAGAGGACGCCAAGCACACCGATATAATAGGCAATTTTGATAATATAATCGGTATGATCTAGCGGCATCATGTTGGAAAGTAAGAATAAAGGGAACACAAAGTACAAAAGGTCTCTCAAGTAATTGGTAATCGTAGAACTGGAGAAAGTGCCAGTTGAGAACGATTTGAACAATTCTACTACGAAGCTAAGACCCATGACTCCCAAGACAAGCCACATTGCATAAAGCATTAAACCCGATAGTGTAAGTGCCATGTCTGATTCACCTCCACATACGATGATTTGCTTTCAATCTATCATATGCGGCAATGTGACAAGTCGTGCTAAGTAGTCGGAAATTTTTGTGACTAGGTGTGCATCGTATTTCGGAAAATATGAGGGGAGACCCCTACATACTTTTTGAAAATACGCGAGAAGTAGAAGACATCTTTATAACCTAGCGAGTCGGCAATTTCCTTTACAGAAATAGTTGTATTCAACAAAATGTTTTTGGCTTCCGCTATTTTCATTCTATGCATGTAAGTATTTAGCGGATAACCGGAGTAATCGCTGACGATTCTGCGAAGGGTAGAAAGTGAAATATGGTGTCGCTTGGCAATACTTTGCGCATCAAATGGTTGATATAATGAATCGCTGAGCTCGTTGATCAGATGGATGAACTGACCCTTCTTCGTTGTTTCCGTTGTGGCTTCCGCACGCTGAATGAATTCAAATAGTAATGACTCAAGAAGTAAAGCTGCACGATCAATATTAGCAGGAACACCACTTTCCATCGCAATGAATATCCGCTCAATCCGATTATGTTGGGCAGCATCCTCAGAACCAACCTGCTTCACTTGATCTAAATCGGTTAACCAACTGTTCTGCCATTCCTTTACTCGGCTGCCTTCAAGCGTAAAATAATACTCATCCCAGAAGCCTCCGGGATCAGGACCATATTGATATACCTGATTAGGCCGGAAGAAGAAGAGGCTGCCGCTTTCCACTTTTTGAACCGGACCGTCGTTAACTCGGTAAGTTCCCTTGCCTCCTGCTATATATACAATGGCAAAACTCTCGAATGTGGCATGTCCGCGAAACATAATCCGTCCAGGCAGATGTCCGACATGTCGAATCTGTAGCGACTGCAGCTTCAATTTACTAGCATCGATAGGCAAAGTAATGATTCGAAGTGGATAAGGACTTATCGTATCGTCCATGAACCTAGGCATAACATACATTCCTTCCGAGCTGACGCCGTGATATGATTATGAAAGTTAAACCGCATAAACTTTCGTATGTTTTCATTATAAGGGAGAATCTATGCCCACGTAACTAGTTTATCAAAATTTCGTTCAGAGAGAGTGGACACCATGACGACCGCGCTAAAACGACTATTATGGATGAGTATAAGTTCTGGCATTATTTTTAACTATATGGGCATATTTATTAATCTTTTTATTTGGGAAAAAGGAAATCAAATCTTCGACGTTGCCTGGTTTAATCTAGTTATGTTTCTAGCTTGGGGAGTGGCCTTTATGTACGGGGCAAATCTCCTATCCAAGTTTACGATTGGCTCAGTGATGCGAGTTGCTGCCATAGGGGCAGGAGTCACATTTGTCCTTCTATCTTGGGTGCATTTTGAACCGAAAATCCTTTACATAACATTGATCGCAATTCCTGTAGGACTTACGAACGGGTTATATGGTTCAGCGAATAATATGGGTATATCGCTTTTCGGAAAAGGGAAGGAATTCACTGTATTTTTTTCAGCTGTCAATGTGATCGGTCAGTTGATTTCTTTCCTTAATCCATTATTATTTGCAGTGATTATTAAATGGATGGGTTTTACAGCGTCCTTCTTCATTATGTTCATTTTCATCGCACTTATGATTTTTACATCCTTTTTCGTCCCGCCTATTTCTTTGAAAGAAGCGAATGAACCCGTGTTTCGTAAGTTCCGCTTGGGTCAAGTTTTCGCAACCCCACAATTGAAATGGATGATCCCTTCGCTTGTTGCTGGCGGATTTTTCATTCAGTTTCAAGGGATATTCTCACTGATCTTTACCTTTTCGGTTACTCAAGATAAGCTCAACATTGCTTTGTTGCAAATTATGTACACTTCATTCACGATTGCCTGTGTATTCATCTACCGCCGTTTTAGTCGTACGCGTGAGATTAGTGATAACAAATGGTTAACCTTTGGCATGGGGGCCGCGGCGGCAGGTTTCTTATTAGCGTTATTTCCGACGCCTTTGATTTTGGTCCTTTCCAACATATTAACGACGATTGGATTGTTTTTCTTCGCTACAATTTGGAGTTCACGGCAATTTCTATTGACGTACCCATTAGAACCCATTCATCAAACAAGGGTGATGGTATGGCGCGAGCTTATCCTTGTTATTTCACGAATGTTCCTGTTGGCACTGATCCTCGGGATTCAGGATTTTGATGGATACGTATTTAAGGCTGTAATGATCTTTAGTTTCTCAAGTGCCTTGCTAATCCCTTATTTTTCTAGAAAAAGCGATGAGGCAGCAGAAAAGACTGTTATCAGAGGCGTGGAATCTTAGGATTCCCGTTTTTTTGTGCTTGAATTTTACTTAATGAGATAAATCATTAATATCATTAATTAAATATCGTGAGTAAAATCCTTCATCGAGATGGGGTAGATGGGGAAACTATGATATAATGAATCAACATTATGGCATGAAAGCAGGCGACTTAGGCAGCATGAATGGACAAAATCGGAAAGATGTTGTACCTGGCAGAGAAGTGAACATTGTGTTAAAGCAAGACCAACGAAGCGGGAAACTTACACGCGGGATCGTGAAGGATTTATTAACCAACTCACCTACACATCCTCATGGTATAAAAGTAAGACTCACAGATGGCCAAGTTGGTCGTGTGAAAGAAATTATTATGCCGTCCAGCTGACGGAACACGGAGGAGAATAGGGGATGGCAAAAGCAAAGGTAGCGAAACGGCCAACACGCGATGAATTCGTATTAGAAGAAATCGGTAACCAGTTGTCGGAAGCGAAGATGGAGAATTCCGAGATCGTGTTAACGGTATGGGGGCGCGAGGAAACGGTAAGAGGAACAATCGCAACGATGGATTCACGTACGGGAAGAGTACATATGGATTGTAAAGGCGAATTGGATAAGGTGCCATTCATGGATATTATGAAGGTGGAGTATCCGCGGGATTAAGAGTTGTTTTTCTCAAATGATTCCAACAATACGCTTATTCTTATCTCTAGTAATTACCAGTGACAGAAACTGGTTCTGAGAGGAAGAATAAGCGAATTTTTTATCAAAAAAAATTGCACTAAATCTATATTTAACGCAATTTAGTTTGTAACGAACGGAGTTTACTAGCATGGACACTAGATTCACATATGATGACGAGTATTTGGAGCTTTTTGACACCTGGATGAAAGATCAGGGGTTCACGAAACGAACACAACAAGCGTATCTAGGAGATGTTCGTTTATTTCTGACAAGCCTCGGAGAGAAAGAGTTGTCTACGATTGAGGCGATTGATATTATGCGTTTCTTGACCAAGATGCGCCAAGGTGGGGCGGGAGATGCCGCGAGGAATCGCTATCTCTCCTCGATCCGAACATTTTTCTCAGCACTCATAGAATTGCAGATGGTGAAGAACAATCCTTCAATTGCAGTCAAGAAATCGAAAGTAGAGAAGAATTCCGTTCCGACTTTTTTGAGTGAGGAGCTGCTATCTGTCTTTCTACAATCCATTGAAGGGAAGTACCAGATTCGCAATGTAGCCATGTTTTTACTGATGAGCTATGCGGGACTGCGGGTCAGTGAGCTTCATCGGTTAAATATCTCCGATTTCAATCGCGGAACGAATTCATTGATGGTCTTAGGGAAAGGGCGTAAGTGGCGTGTCATCCCGCTTCCCCTAGAAATCGTCCAAGTACTTGAGCGCGCGCTAGTTGAGCGACTGGAGGCGAGGAGTGGGAGCGAGCAGCCATTCTTTGTATCCCAATTCGGCCGGCGCATTAGTATACGAATGATTCAATCGATTGCAGAGAAGCAGTTCGGGCAGTTGAAAGGGCAATTTATGGAGCTGCAGGGGAAATCATTCTCCAGCCATAAGTTGAGACACACATTTGCAACGATGCAAGTATTAGCAGGGACGGATATTCGAACGCTGCAAGAGCTGCTCGGACATGCCAGTATTCAAACGACGCAAATATACACACACGTTGGGGATAAACAAAAGCAGGAAGCCATGAATCGTGTTTCCACATTTATTCCAGTTGGTATGGGAATCTGAAGGAGATGTTGTCATAATTCACTATTTTGAAGCATAAAAGGGATTGAGGAGAAGTTCTTTTTTCTCCAATGTCATTGGTAGGAGGTATAGCGATGGCAATACGCCCACCCATCTTACAAAGTGGAGATACCATTGGCATTGTTACATTAGGGAGCCCACTTGATGCGAGCACGATTGATGCTAGAATAGGGACGCTCGGAGACATGGGGTTCAATGTTGTCGTGGGCAAATACACATACGCGTATGGAGGGATCGTTGCAGCGACAGCAGAACAGCGAGCGGAAGACCTGATGAGTATGTTTGTCAATCCGAAGGTAAAAATGATTCTCCCGACACGAGGTGGTACGGGGGTTAAGGATATTTTGCCGCTTCTGGATTATCCCCTCATCAATAGTCATCCGAAAATTGTTACGGGCTACAGTGATATTACGATTTTATTAAATATTTTATTCCAATTTGCCAATCTCATTACGTTTCAAAGCCTGTTGTTAATTGATTTTAACTCCAATACACCAGCCTATAATTTCGATCAATTTTATGCGGCAACTTCTACACTCGTAAGCCCCAGAGTGATTCAAAATCCACCGAGTATGGTGCTGAATGGCCCAGTGAAAGGTACAGTGAGAGGGCGAATTGTTGGTGGTAATCTCACCTCGTTCGTCGGGACACTCGGGACACCTTTCGAAATCAATACAATGGGTAAAATAATCGTCATCGAAGAGACGCACGAGCCAACGAATGCGGTATACCGCTACTTGACACAATTAATTATGGCGGGAAAATTTCGAGATTGCGTGGGGATCGTGATGGGGCAATGCACGAATTGTACGACTTCCTACGCGACATCATATAATGATTTAATAGCGGGGATTATCGTTCCTTTAGGAAAACCACTTTTGACTAACTTTAGTACGGCACATGGCTATTACAAAGCAGCGATACCCATTGGGGCTATGGCTGAACTGGATACGTATGCGAACAAACTGACTGTTTTAGAACCAGCTGTTACGGGATAGTTCGTCGTAAATGTGTGGAGTGGTGTTGAGAGGGAGAAGTTTTAGAGTTAGTGATTTGATGGATTTTCTGTAGTTAAATCTTCGGATATTCCGATTAAAGCTAGAATAAATGGATAATCTCCAGTTAATTTTAACCATTTTATTGGATTTGAACAAAAGCGTTAGTTATAACTACATATTTTCCAGTTAAATCAAGTTTTTGAGGGAAATCATCATAAATAGCTGTACTTTTTCCAGTTATTATAAGTGTGTATATAAAACCAGTTAACAATCCGATGTTGCGGCTGTTAACTGGTTTTTGGAGTTGCTTCAAACTGCCACATTTGTAGTTTTGGCTGAAAAAACTTCAATAGAAGTGCTGTTGTCCTTTTTAGCTTATTTTTTGTTCTTCGTTCGTGGTTAGTTAATCAAACGGCGTGCTCCCCAATAATGCGCATCATAATAAGGTGTGCCAAATAACGTGCTGACTTTCACTTCTCTTGTTCCCATGGTTCCTGCTTGCAGGATTTGATTATTGCCTAGATAGATCGCCACATGGGAAACACCCGTTGTATAGGTGCCTTGTAGGAAAACTAAGTCTCCTTTACGAAGGTTGCTCTTCTCTACAGGTGTTCCTAATTGACTTTGTAAAGCCGCAGAATGCAGCAAATTAAAACCTTGCTGATTAAACGCATATTGAACAAAGCCAGAGCAATCAAAGGCTACATAAGGTGTACTGCCGCCAAAAACATAAGGCACGCCGAGCTGTTTCATCCCTACAGCAATGATCGCATCGGCTTTGACTTCCCAACTTGCTTTTGGAGTGGCCTTCGAAGGTATAGAAATGATAACGCCTTCATAAATATTATCCGCATTCACTTTGGGGTTACTTGCAATAAGCTCAGACAAAGGCACATTAAACTTCTGAGAAATGGACCAGAAAGTGTCAGAATCCGTAGCTATGTAAGAATTAGCAGGCGTGGCATTCACGATTCCACCGAACATAAGACTCGTAGCAACAACTGTTGTAAGAATGATCTTTTTCATCGTCTTCCTCCTAGATGTCGAATGTGGGTACTTACACATTCTATCAAAATGAAGAAATAGAGAATATGAACAAAATATGGATATAAAGCTTGAATCGATAATTTGTTTACATAATATAAGTTATGTATCATACTCATGCGCAAGATAACTAAACCGCGAGCGCGGGGTGCAGAAATGAGTAAGTGATTTTACACTATGTCAAATATGGATTCTAAATTAGGAACAGAATGTATAATGAAAATATAGGAAATCAAGATATAATATAACATATAGAGTTACTAATACTCACAGAGATATAACGCAATGATCAGTGGATAGAAGGAGGAACCCGGTGAATTCAGACTTTTCCCGTCAGAAAGTGGAAATTTCATTGGATGGCGTCGGTATGGTGTTCGGTAAAAAAGGGAGGCAAGTGACCGTCCTTCAGAACATTACCTTTGATGTTGGGCAGAATGAATTCGTCACAGTATTAGGACCTTCATGCTGCGGCAAATCAACGTTGCTTCGACTTATGGCTGATCTTTTACAGCCCTCCAGTGGGCAGATTACGATTCAGAAGGAACACCCCAAGGAAGTGAGGCTGCGCCGGAAATTCGGCATTATTTTTCGAACACCTAACTTATTTGAATGGCGGACTGTACGAGAGAATATCGAACTGCCGCTGGAAGTTCACGAACAATCCCGACATTCGTACCAAGATAGGGTAGACCAAGTACTCGATACCGTCGGATTAACAAAGTTTAAGGATTATTACCCCTGGCAGCTCAGCGTTGGTATGCAAATAAGAGTTGCTATAGCACGTGCGTTATCCCTCGATCCTCCCATACTCTTTATGGATGAACCCTTCTCAACCTTGGACGAATTTACGAAGGACAAATTACAATTGGATTTACTGGAAATAAAGAAGAAAATGAACAAAACCATCGTTTTTGTCACCCGAAGTGTACCTGAGGCCGTATTCCTCTCGAATCGGATCATCGTCTTATCCGCAAATCCAGGTCGTGTACATGCGATCCACCAGATCCCATTAGGTGGCGATCGCATTTTGCAAACGCGGGAATCCCCACTTTTTCAGGAATTAACCACTGCAATTCGAAAGTCTGTTTATGAGGGAAGCGAATCCTCTGAAGAGTAACTTTTAAACAATGCTAAGGTTTCCTTTCGTTAACCCCCAACCTTCAACTCTGCCAAAACCAAGTCTACCAATTGAAAAATAACAACTAAAGCTAGGGATGACATCCTCTTTTTGAACATAGAAATAGAGTAAGAACGAATGGACAAGAGATGGAGGAACTGCTTATGAGCGCTCAAGATGACGTTGATCCATTGGTTAAAGAGGAGCTGCTAGAGAAAGATCGCAAATATGTGTGGCATCATATGTCCCCACATAATGAGAATCCCATGATTATCGCTTCCGGCGAGGGCAGTTGGGTAACTGATATTGACGGTAACCGCTATTTGGACGGCATGTCAGGCTTATGGTGCGTGAATGTCGGCCATGGAAGGCGTGAAATTGCTGAAGCAGCCGCTGATCAAATGATGAAGATTGCTTATGCGACATTGGTTCAATCCCATATACCGGCTATTGAGTTAGCGGCGAAATTGAATGAATGGCTCGAAGGGGAGTACCGCATTTTTTACTCCAATTCAGGATCAGATGCGAATGAAGTCGCGTTCAAAATCGCCCGTCAATATCACCACCAGAATGGAAAACCCAGTAAACATAAGTTTATTTCAAGGCACCGAGCGTATCATGGAAATTCCATGGGTGCATTGGGAGCAACGGGTCAAGCACAACGCAAGTTGAAATATGAACCGCTTGGTGTAGGCTTCCAGCATGTGCCCCCGCCTTATTGTTATCGTTGCCCGTTCGGACAGACGAAAGAAACCTGCTCCTTACAATGTGTCAAAGCAATCGAGAATGCCATCGTGTGGGAGGGCGCAGATTCCGTTGCTGGTGTGATTCTGGAGCCTGTTATTACTGGCGGTGGAATGCTTGTTCCTCACGAGGGTTATTTACCGGCGGTTAGAAGTATTTGTGATCAATACGATGTCTTGCTAATTGTTGATGAGGTCATTTGTGGTTTTGGGCGCTCGGGCAAGCCCTTCGGTCATCAGAATTATGGGGTAAGACCGGACATTGTCACGATGGCCAAAGGGTTAACAAGCGCCTATTCGCCTCTTTCAGCCACCGCTGTATCAGCCGAATTATACGATTCTTTCAAAGAGAAAGAAGCAACTAGCCATTTTAGACATGTCAATACGTTTGGTGGAAATCCTGTTTCCTGTAAAGTCGCCTTAACGAATCTCGACATTATTGAGCGTGAGGGGCTTGTTGAGCGTTCGGCTGAGATTGGGCAAGCATTCAGAGCTCGATTAGATCCGTTGAATGAGCATCCTCATGTCGGGGAAATCCGGATTTTCGGATCGGCTATGGGGATTGAGTTGGTAGAGGATCGGAAATCGAAGATTCCCGCTTCGGTAGAACGGGTAACAAACATTATACTAGCTTGCAAAAGTAAGGGACTGCTCGTCGGTAAGAATGGGGATACCGTTCCTGGCTACGCCAATATCATTACGCTCAGTCCGCCATTATCCTCTACGGATGAAGATGTGAATTTCATGATTGAAACCTTACTCAGTGTGTTTGGCAACGAGCAAGAGAAAGGATGATTGGACTTGTCTACAATGCAACCTATCCAAATCAATGCAGAACGTCTTGGACAGCACATTCATGATTTAGCACAAATTGGGAAAATCGGTGAAACGGGCGTATGCAGACTTGCGCTATCGAAAGAAGATCGAGCTGGTGTGGAGCTTGTGAAATCCTGGATGGAAGAAGCTGGTATGGAGGCTTATATCGATCCCTTCGCTAATCTAATCGGCGTATGGCGCGGGAGAGATCAGGAAGCTCCTGTGTTAATGCTCGGTTCGCATGTGGATTCACAGCCCTATGGAGGGCGGTTCGATGGGGCAATCGGTGTGCTTGGCGCGATAGAAGCTGTGCAAACGATGGTGGAACAAGGTGTGACACCCGCATGTAATGTTGAAGTTGTTGCTTTCTGTGATGAGGAAGGCTGTCGCTTCAATAAAGGGTTGTTCGGTGTAAGAGGCATGACGGGTAAACTCGAAGCGGATGAGTTGGAACGTACTGATAAAAACGGTGTCACCCGCCGTGAAGCGCTGTTGGAATTCGGCTGTGATCCAGCGAATATGGAAGGCTATATGTTCCAAGATGGCCGAATTGGCGCTTTTCTGGAGCTACATATCGAACAGGGGCCAATCTTGGAATCTCTCAATGAGCCGATCGGTATCGTGAGCGGCATCTCCGGTCCCTTATGGCTCACCGTGGAAGTGACGGGCTTCGCGGGTCATGCTGGCTCCGTACCGATGTCGATGCGGCAAGATGCCCTGCTAGGCAGTGCTAAGATCATCGTTGCGCTGAACGAACTTGTTCGTCGTGAACCAAGCGCTCCAACCGTTGGGACTGTCGGGTCACTTTCGGTTTTTCCTAATTCTCGCAACATTATCCCCGAGAAAGTCAGCTTTACAATTGATTTACGAGACATCGATATCTGCCGTCGAAACGCGCTTGAGGCGGAACTCCTTAGTGTCATCGAGAACGTAGCCTGTGAGCATGGACTCACTTATACAATTCGAGAAGATACGAATAGCGATCCTCGCTATTGTGCGAATTGGATTAAAGCTGCGCTGCACAAGGAAGCGGGCTTAATGGGGATCAACCCGCCTGAGCTTATGAGTGGTCCTTTTCATGATTCGTTATCCATGTCATATGTGTGCGATTACGGCATGATTTTCGTGCGCTGCCTAGCGGGTATTAGTCACAATCCGAAGGAATATGCTAGCCCAGAGGATATTACCTTGGGGACGGAGCTTCTATACCGAACCGCCCGCCAGATGGTTGTAGACAAAGTTGGCAACTTTAAATGAGGGAGGAGGAGCGAAGATGGGTACGACATTTATTTCACTAACGGAATTGAAGCGTAACTTTGCGGAAGTAAAGGCGGGTATGAAGCCTAAAGAGGCGATCGAAGAATCGAACCGGTGCTTGTTTTGTTATGACGCTCCTTGCACGCACGCTTGTCCAACAGGCATTGATATCCCTTCCTTTATTAAAAAGATCGCCACTGGCAATCTAAAAGGCTCCGCCAGAACGATTATGGATGCCAATCCTGTTGGCGCTTCCTGTTCGCGAGTATGTCCCACAGAGGAACTATGCGAAGGGGCATGTGTTCTCAATCATTCGTCCAAGCCTATCTTAATTGGCCAGTTGCAGCGGTATGCAACCGACTGGGCCATTAAGAATGAGCAGATTTTATTTAAAGCAGGGGCAAGTAATGGTAAAACGATTGCGGTTGTGGGCAGCGGACCTGCGGGACTTGCGGCAGCTCGTGAGTTAGCTCGCTTCGGCTTTAAGGTGACTGTATTCGAAGCGAAGGAGCAAGCTGGCGGCTTAGATACGTACGGCATCGTATCGTTCCGACTTCCGCAGGAAATCTCGCTTTGGGAGGTCGAGCAAGTCAGGCAGCTTGGTGTTGAATTTAGGATGAACACACGTGTCGGAGTTGACGTCAGTGCTGCTGAATTGATAAGTGATTACGACGCGGTGGTGATCGCGGTTGGGATGTCTAAAGTGCCCATGCTAGGCATCGATGGTGAAGAATTGACCGGTGTCTATGACGCCATTGATTTCGTAGAGTCGACGAAAACGGCACCAGATCTAGATGAGTCTCTCGTAGGGAAGCGAATTGCTGTGATTGGCGCGGGGAATACCGCCATAGATGCGGCTACGTGCTCTGTCAGACTTGGTGCGGATAATGTGCAAATCGTTTACAGACGAACACAAGAAGAAATGACCGCGTATGATTTTGAATATGAGTTTGCGAAGCTCGATGGCGTTGCCTTTCAGTGGTTGACGGCGCCGAAACGGATCCTCGGTGATGAGCAGGGGAACGTCATTGGCATCGAGTGTCTACGGATGGAGCTTCTTGTGACTGATGACGGAGGTCGCAAGCGCCCGGTACCTATTGCAGGTTCTGAATTTATCATCGACGTGGACGCGGTGATCAAGGCGATCGGCCAGACGAAACATATCTCGCTGATTGAGCAGTTCGGACTCGCTCATTCAAGGGGCACAGTAACGTTGGTAGACGCAGCTTCTGGAATGACATCGAATCCGAAGGTGTTCGCAGCCGGTGATGTTATTTTCGGAGATGGACAGGGCGAAGCCATGGTCGTATCAGCTGCACAACAAGGTAAACTAGCGGCTTATGCGATATATAAGGGGTTGGTGAAGGGGCAAGAGGCATCAGCTTAGGTAGGGTTACTTCAGAATCAGGAGGGATTCAGCATGGCTGATTTACGAACGAATCTAGCTGGAATTAATTCACCCAACCCTTTCTGGTTGGCATCGGCTCCGCCAACGAACACGGGGTATCAGGTTCAACGGGCTTTTGAAGCGGGATGGGGAGGAGCCGTGTGGAAAACGCTTGGTGATCCCATTATCAATACATCCTCGCGCTTCGCAGCTGTACATTTTAACGGACAACGTGTTGCAGGATTTAATAATATCGAGCTGATCACTGACCGTCCGTTGGAGGTTAATCTGAAGGAAATTTATGAAACAAAGAAGCGATTTCCAAATCATGCGCTAGTGGTTTCTCTGATGGTTGAGCCCAAGCGAGAGAAGTGGCATGAGATCGTCAAGAAGGTCGAAGCCGTTGGCGTAGACGGCCTTGAACTGAACTTCGGATGTCCGCACGGTATGGCGGAGCGTGGAATGGGAGCGGCGTCTGGGCAGCAGCCTGATCTTGTAGAAGCGCAGACGATGTGGGCGAAGGAAGCGGCACAGACACCTGTGATCGTCAAGCTGACGCCGAACATCACGGATATCACGAGCACCGCTTTAGCAGCGGTTCGTGGCGGGGCAGATGCGATCTCGCTCATCAATACGATTAATTCGCTCGCAGGCGTTGACATAGACTCGTGGAACACGATTCCACATGTCGGCGGCAAAGGCTCACACGGAGGTTATTGCGGTCCTGCTGTGAAGCCCATTGCCCTTCATATGGTTGCGGATTGCGCGCGTAATCCAGGGGTGAACATTCCGATTTCCGGCATTGGCGGCATTTCCAATTGGCGCGATGCGGTTGAATTTATGCTTATGGGTGCAACAGGTGTCCAAGTGTGCACAGCCGCCATGCATCATGGCTTCCGGATTGTGGAGGATATGATCGATGGGCTGAACAACTATTTGGATGAAAAAGGATTAGCCAGCGTCTCCGAACTGATCGGGAAATCCGTTCCGCGCTATTCGGATTGGGGAAATTTGGATTTGAACTATGCCGTCGTTGCCAAGATCGACACGGAAACGTGTATTAACTGCAATAAGTGCCATATTGCCTGCGAGGATACCTCGCATCAATGCATTGAGCGACATACGGATGAGCAAGGGAAGTCCTTTTTGCAGGTGAGGGAAGAAGACTGTGTAGGCTGTAACTTATGCGCGATTGTGTGCCCCGTAGATGGAGCGATCTCCATGGTTGAGGTGAAGGGAACCGAGGAGCCAATGACGTGGAACGAGCGTCAAACGGCTGTTGCCAAGCTGACAGAAGGAAAAGATGCCGATAAGAAGGAGGCTGTGTAGTCATGGCCAAACTCATTAAGAATGGAACGATTGTCACTGCAACGGATCATTATCAAGGGGATATTCTTATTGAAGATGGGCTTATTACGGGAATCGGGTTGAACCTTGCACGCGAAGGGGCCGAAATTGTAGATGCCACAGGGAAATATGTATTTCCTGGCGGTATTGATCCACATACCCATCTGGATATGCCATTTGGCGGGACGGTCACTGCAGATGATTTCGAGACAGGCACGATAGCTGCGGCCTTTGGGGGAACGACGACGGTGATCGATTTCTGTTTGACGAATAAAGGGAAACCGCTCCATCAATCTGTTCAGACATGGCATCAGAAAGCACAAGGCAAAGCCGTCATTGACTATAGCTTCCATCTTATGATTGCGGAAATCAACGATGAGGTGCTGGCAGAGCTGCCGAGCATGATTCATGATGAAGGCATCACGTCACTTAAAGTGTTTATGGCTTATAAGAACGTCTTTCAGGCGGATGACGGCACACTATACAGGACTTTACTTGAGGCGAAAAAGCATGGCGCACTCGTGATGGTACACGCAGAGAATGGTGATGTAATTGAGTATTTGATTAAAGAAGCACTCGAAGCGGGTCAGACGGATCCGATTTATCACGCGTTGACACGGCCATCCCTAATTGAAGGTGAAGCGACAGGGCGTGCTGCGAAGCTCACAGAACTAGCCAATTCTCAGCTCTATGTAGTGCATGTGACGTGTGAAGAGGCTGTGCAGCAAATTACAGAAGCACGCAATCGTGGAGTCGATATCTGGGGAGAAACGTGTCCGCAGTATTTGATGCTCGATCAAACATATTTGGAAAAGCCGAATTTCGAAGGTGCGAAATACGTATGGTCTCCGCCACTTCGGCCGAAGTTTCACCAAGACGTGCTGTGGAATGCATTGAAAACGGGGCAGCTGCAGACGTTGGGCTCAGATCAGTGTTCGTTTAATTGGAACGGTCAAAAAGATTTGGGGCTCGGGGACTTCAGCAAAATTCCCAACGGCGGGCCTTGTATCGAGGATCGTTTCTCTATTCTGTTCTCTGAAGGGGTAGGGAAAGGCCGAATTACACTGAATCAGTTCGTGGACATTGTGTCGACGCGAAGCGCGAAGCTGTTTGGTCTATTCCCGAAAAAGGGGACGATTGCGGTCGGCGGGGATGCGGATATGGTGATTTTTGATCCGAATGTGAAGCGCACGATCTCCGCCGAGACCCACCATATGAACGTGGATTATAATCCGTTCGAAGGCATTGAAATTACAGGGGAGCCAGTGACGGTGTTGTCTCGCGGAGCCTATGTCATTCGGGATAAACAATTCGTAGGCGAAGCCGGAAATGGCCAATTCATCAAGAGGGGAACATATGTTTCATCATCCTCGCAGGTGAGTCAGGCGAAGAAGGAAAGAGTCCAAGGAGGTGTTCCTCATGTCTGAATTTGAGCTATTTCAATCGGAAAAGCAAAAACTTGACGGCTACGTCGCCCTGAAATTCAAAATAGTCGGTGTGCTCGAGGATCTAGAAGGGGCATGGCTGGATCTCGAGCACCCCGGCGGTGAAACGGCGCGGCTTCATTTGACGACGGCGAACGCGAGGAAGTATTACGTCAATGTGCTTTTGTCGCAAGGCAAAACCAAAGCTTAATGGATAGCTCCGTTCAAATATTCGTACCCATGTAGGGCGAGCTCGAGTGCGATTCGCTTTTGTGGCTGCATGAAATCGTCTCCGAGGATCGCAGCAATTTTGTCCAGCCGATGGTATAGCGTTTGCCTAACAATGAACAGTTCCTTTGCTGTTTCCTGTTTCGAACCGGATAGAGCTAGATACATGTGCAATGTTTTCAGCAGCTGGCCATTTTTCTCGAGATCATAGGCGATAATCCCGCTGAGATACCCGTCAATGTAGGAAGTAAGTTCGCCAGTTTGTTTCATAAGCAGGATCACTTTGTAGACGTGAAGTTCGTGATAGAAAGGCTTCGGGAGAACACCGATATCTTTCTGGATCTCTAGCGTTTGTAAGGCAGTTTTATAACTGACTTGAATGTGGAGCGGATCGGTAATTGTTTGGCCAATGCCCATTAGTGCTGGAAATAGCTGTGTTTCTTGCGTTTTATGAAAGCGCTGGATCGTACGTAAAATTCGTTCATGGCTAGTTCCAGACGGCATTTGATCGAAGAGGATGAAGACGATACGGTGCTCATACACGGTAGGGAGTAAATAAAAGCCTTCTCTTTCGAATAAGGAGCGGGCGATCATTTGTTTCTGAATTAGGAGTGTTTCCTGCTCTCTGGATCCATTGCTTCCTAGGGCTTTATCGAAGACACAGAGAATAATTGAACCTAGTTTCATTGGAGGTTTGATGGACATGACATAGTCACGAATATCCTGAAGTGAATGCTTGCCGGCTAACCAATCGGTCACCCACAGATCCTGTTTGTAGCGGGTTTTCTCTTCGATATAGGTTGTGCGCATCATCTCTTGGGCAATTGCAGTTGCACATCGATCCAAAGCAAGGATTTGGAACTCGCTGAGCTCTTGTTCGGCATATAAAAGCAGGTCTGCGAACAAATGTTCTAGTGCGAGGATTGGACGATGGGCTAACGTGTTTTTGACATCCGTAAGGTGAAACATTTCGCCATATATCCATTTCTCATAAAACGCTGCACCATCAGCTACGGGAAGTGAAGGTACGAAAACGGCAGTATCCGTATCGAAAGGGAAAAAAGCAACCTGTGTTTGGGTCGTCTCGTGCAAGAGTTTAAGAAGTGGTTGCAAACCTTTGCCTGACAGAAGCAGCTGATTGAGCTTGGTGGAGAGTGATTCTAGATCGGATACCATTTTGTGATGTTGGTGAATGAAATGCGTATGTAAATCCTGTGTGATATCAATGTAACGGACTTCTTCATGGAAAAAAATAAGTGGGAAATTCGCTTGCAGGGCAATCGCCTTCATACTCTCAAGCGGTTGCTTCGTATAGGTGCCAAGCTCGATACACAGGCCAGAAGCACCGTTGTCGATCAATTGCTGCAGGAACGAAAGGCTCGTTTCCTCATTATCTTGCCAACCAATTCCCGTGCTAAGGATGAGTTCGTTTCCATTCAAAAGGTGACCGACTTGCGTGACTTCCATAATGTGAACCCAGCGAACTTTACGGGCCAGAGCTTCTTCAGTAGCAATTGCTTCGGCCTTATGAAAGAGCGGTCGCTGCAATATATCGTGGACGGTTAATTGCAAAAGGGTCTGTACCAAGCGAAATCACCACTTTCATGTAAGGAAAGTTGACGTAATTGCGAAAAGTAAGGGAATGAACCCTATTATACAATGTGTCCAATGACTTGTGGAGAAAATTTGTTGCCCCAGGAGATGAACGGCCATGACGGACCTGCAAAATTTTATTAATGGCGTTTGGGTAGACGCAACAAGTGGTGAAATGAGTGATGTCATCAATCCTGCAACAGGAGAAGTGATTGCGCGTGTGCCGCTTTCCAGTGCTAAGGATGTAGAGCAAGCTGTGTGTGCTGCCCATGATGCGTATGAATCATGGAGTAGAACGCCTGTTCCCAAACGTGCACGAGTCTTATTTCATTATTGGCAGCTGCTCCAAGCTCACGAGCATGAACTCGCTGAGTTGATAACGCGAGAGAATGGGAAAAGCTACAAAGAAGCACTTGGTGAAGTGCTGCGCGGCATCGAGTGTGTAGAATTTGCAGCTGGCGCACCGTCTCACATGATGGGGACGACGCTTGCAAATATTTCTGCGGACATGGATTCCGAATTATTTCGGGTACCGCTTGGTGTAGTCGGAGGTATCACACCTTTTAACTTCCCGATGATGGTACCATGCTGGATGTTTCCGCTCGCGATTGCGCTTGGGAATACTTTCGTTTTGAAGCCTTCCGAACGTACACCTTTAACAGCTATGAAATTAGCCGCATTACTGCAAGAAGCTGGACTCCCTGATGGTGTACTGAATGTCGTGCATGGTGCCCACGATGTGGTCAATGCGCTGACGACATCTCCATCTGTCAAAGCTGTATCCTTTGTTGGCTCGCAGCCTGTTGCTAAATATGTGTATGAACGAGCCTCCGCTGCTGGTAAAAGGGTGCAAGCCCTCGCAGGCGCTAAGAACTATCATATCGTGATGCCCGATGCGCATCCAGAGAAAACAATCGAGAATATCATCATGTCTTCGTTCGGTTCTGCAGGAGAACGCTGTATGGCCTGTTCCGCAGTTGTTGTTGTGGGCGATGGGGATGCGTTTGTTGGCGGTTTGAAAGAAGCTGCTGCACAGTTGGTGCTTGGCAGTGGGATGGAGGAGCAAGTCACATTGACGCCAATCATCCGAGATGAGCAGCGTTCGCGGATCGCGAGCTACATTGAGAAAGGGATCGCGGAAGGAGCTGATCTACTGATCGATGGACGAACCGCGGAGGCGTGTGCGGGCGATGGCTTCTTCCTCGGAGCCACAATATTCGATCATGTCACACCGGAGATGACGATTGCGAAAGAGGAGATATTCGGACCCCTTTTATCGTTATTCCGCGCAGCGGATTTGACTAGCGCTTTGGCGTTAGTCAATCAGTCCCGCTTCGGAAACTCAGCAGTTATATACACGGAGAATGCGAAAGCTGTACGCCAATTCCGCGAGGAAGTCGAAGCGGGGATGCTTGGCGTCAACGTTGGAGTGCCAGCGCCGATGGCCTTTTTTCCCTTTTCGGGCTGGAAGGATTCATTCTATGGCGATTTGCATGCCAACGGGAAAGACGGCGTTGAGTTTTATACGAAAAAGAAGATGATTACATCGCGCTATTTTTGAGTATGGGTGACGTTTGTAGTGCTAAAAAACATCACTACATTAGCAGGATGAGTTGAAAAGCTGCGCTCCAACGCTTGCTGTAAAACGGATTCCACTAAATATGGTACGATTAGCCACCGCCAAAAAGGCGGTTTTTTTCATTTTAGCCAAACAGTCCGTTGTCGAGAAGGAGTCAATTTAGTATGATGGAGTGTACGTCGAGAGGAATACGGAGGACTCCATAACAATGAAGAAAAATCGAAAAAACAGCAACTCCATGGGACAATACCGCGAGCTGCTGGGCCGCTATTTGTTCCCTCAGAAGGGGACGCTGATTGGACTAACTCTTCTGTTGTTCGCATCTATTGGGCTGCAGTTGATTAATCCGCAAATTATCCGCTATTTCATTGATACCGCACAGTCGCAAGGGGCGATGCAGCCACTTTTTACTGCGGCGCTTCTGTTTATCGGATTTGCATTGGTGCAGCAGCTGGTATCTGTGATTGCGACGTATTTTAGTGAAAATGTCGGTTGGAAAACGACCAACAAGCTGCGCGTTGATTTAGCCTCACACTGTCTGTCGCTGGATATGTCTTTTCATAAAAGTCATACTTCTGGCTCGCTGATCGAACGTGTGGATGGGGATGTGAATGCGCTTGCGAATTTCTTTTCGAGCATGATCATTCATTTGTTTGGGAATGTGCTGCTTATGGCGGGTATTCTTGTCCTTTTATTCCGGGAAAA
Source organism: Paenibacillus qinlingensis (assembly GCF_013204845.1). GTDB lineage: Bacteria > Bacillota > Bacilli > Paenibacillales > NBRC-103111 > Paenibacillus_E > Paenibacillus_E qinlingensis. Next base: position 32,101 of record NZ_JABMKY010000001.1, on the reverse strand, counting down.
TTGGTTAATTGGTGTGGGAATGGCTGTTTTCGTCGTTTGTGCGATTTACATGATTCAGTGGATTCGTCAGTTTGCTGTGCCTGTTTGGGCGGGATGGCGGCAAGCAAATGCAGAGTTTTATGGGTTTATCGGGGAACATTTGGAGGGAACGGAAGATATTCGCGCCAATGGTGCGGTTCGCTTCGTGATGAATCGCTTCTATACGATGCTCCGTAAAATGCTGCCTTTACGCGTCAAAGCTTTCCTCGGTTTCTGTGCGATGTGGAACATGTCGATCTTCGTTTTTGCGTTAGGGAATGCGATGGCGTTCGGGATCAGCGCCTATTTATGGCATGGCAATCATATTTCCTTAGGTACTGTGTATTTAATTTTCTTTTACACGGAATTACTTGCTAAGCCGATCGAGAAGATCCGGACGCAAATGGAAGATCTGCAAAAAGCAGATGCAAGTATCTCCCGTATTCGAGAGCTATTCGCAATTAAATCTAAGATTCAAGATGGACCTGGGGTTCAGCTTCCTGATGGACCTCTTGGGGTTGATTTCAAGGATGTCGTATTCAGTTATGATGACGATCAGCCGACGATTGATCACTTGACGATGACTTTGAAGCCGGGTGAGGTCCTTGGTTTGCTTGGTCGAACCGGGAGTGGAAAGTCGACGCTTGCAAGGTTATTATTGCGATTCTATGATCCGCAGAGTGGTGTGATTGCACTTAGCGGTACAGACATTCGCGCTTGTAAGCTAGCTGATCTGCGGAAGCGTGTAGCGCTAGTGACACAAAATATTGAAATCATCCAAGGGACAATTCGCGATAATTTAACCTTTTATGATGCGTCGATTGAGGATGAACAGATTGTTGCGGTACTTCATGAACTTGGCTTGGGTGCTTGGTATGAAGCGATGCCAGATGGCTTGGATACCGGACTCGCATCAGGGGGAAGCAGCTTATCTGCTGGAGAGGCGCAGTTGTTGGCTTTTGCACGCGTATTCCTGACGAACCCGGGACTGGTTATTATGGATGAAGCTTCATCTCGTCTGGATCCTTTGACAGAGCAACGTATGGAGAAAGCCGTTTCCAAATTGTTAACGGAGCGATCCTGCATTATGATTGCCCATCGACTTGCCACCGTTCAGCGGGCTGATTACATCGTTATTTTGGATGGAGGGCGTGTGCTGGAATCAGGTCGAAGAGAAGTGCTGGCCGCCGACCCGAATTCCCGCTTCAGCCAATTGCTCGCGACAGGGTTAGAGGAGGTGTTGGCATGACAACGTTTCAGTATTTAAAAGGTCTTATCATGTATAAACCTTTCCGATATTTCATTAATGCTCTTGCCTGGACCATCATTTATTTGGCTCCTATTGCGCCAGGGCTTATTACAAAAGCTTTTTTCGATACGTTGACGGGGAATGCCACTTTGAAGTTTGGCGTGTGGGGATTGATCGCGTTGCTGATCGGAGCGGCATTGGGACGAATCCTATTGATCATCATTGGATTCATTACGGATGTGCATTTCCGCTTTCGCATGGGGATGTTGCTTCGCCGTAATTTGCTAGAGCATGTTCTGAAGCAACCAGGTGCACAAGCCATTCCAGTATCGCCAGGAGAAGCAATTAGCCATTTCAGAGACGATGTGGATCAATCCGAGGAAGCGGCTAGCTGGTCGGTTGATGTGTTTGGGATGACGGTTTTCGCCCTCGTGTCCGGATACATATTGATTCGTATCGATGCGCAAATGACACTTCTCGTGTTTATGCCCATCGTCATTGTCATCACTGCTGCACAACTTGCCACTGTTCGTTTGCAGAAATATCGCGCAGCGAGTAGAGAATCTACCTCGAAAGTAACGGGGGAGATTAGCGAAATGTTCGGCAATGTGCAGGCCATTCAAGTAGCTGGCGCAGAGAAAAGAGTCATGGAGCGATTCAGCAGTTTCGGTGATCAGCGTCGCAAAGCCATGCTGAAAGATCGACTGATGAGTGAATTACTCGACTCCGTTTTCTCGAATTCGGTCAACCTGGGGACAGGATTATTGCTTCTTTTGGCTGGGACGAAAATGAGAGCAGGGACGTTCACTGTCGGAGACCTCGCCTTGTTCGTTTACTATTTGACCTTCGTGACGCAGTTTATTACGAATGTCGGGAAGTTTATCACGTACTTTAAGCAAATGAGTGTTTCGCTGGAGCGATTGACCTTCTTGTTGCAAGGCGCGTCGGCGAAGGTGTTGACGATGGTGAAGCCGTTGTATTTGAAGAAGGAGATTGTGAAGGAAGAGCTAAAGCTAGAAAAAGATCAAGATCAAGAGGAAGACAGCGTCGTTGCGCCTCCGCTGCAACGATTGGAAGTGAATGGGCTCAGCTACACCTACCCGGATACGGGTAGAGGTATTGCTGACATTCACTTCGCTATGCAAAGAGGATCGTTCACCGTTATCACGGGAACGATCGGATCTGGCAAAACCACGCTGGTTCGTTCCCTTCTTGGGCTACTGCCCAAGGAGGGCGGAACGATTGCGTGGAATGGTGTGCCCGTCGAGGATCCGGGCACCTTCTTTACACCGCCGCAGAGCGCCTATACCGCGCAGGTGCCGCGGTTGTACAGCGATACGCTGCGCAATAATATTTTGCTCGGGCAAGCTGAGCAAGGCGATAGCTTGCCCCAGGCTTTGAACGCGGCGGTGCTCGAGTTTGACGTCGCGCAGCTGCCTGGCGGGCTGGACACGGTCATCGGCCCGCGGGGGGTGAAGCTCTCCGGCGGCCAAGCGCAGCGGACCGCCGCAGCCCGGATGCTCGTGCGGGACGCGGAGCTGTACGTCTTCGACGACCTGTCGAGCGCGCTCGACGTCGAGACGGAGCAGAAGCTCTGGGAGCGGATGTTCCAGCGCCGCAGTGAAGCGACGTGTCTGGTCGTCTCCCACCGCAAAACCGCGTTGACGCGCGCCGATCACATCATCGTGATGAAAGATGGCCGCATCGAGGCGGAGGGCACGTCGGAGGAACTATTACGACACAGCTCCACGTTCCGGGAGCTGTGGTACGGGGACGACCGTAAGGCTTAGTCTGTAATTCTTGTGCCTTTTGTGATTACCAAATGAAGGTAATCCGAGTTGCGTCACGAATAATAAAAATAAAAACATAGCTAAGTTAGTCTGTCGTCACTTCAATCAATAACATCACACCTAGGCTCTTAAACAAATTAAATCAATTAACTGTATAAACTACAGCTAATCTTCACAATTTCGCACAAAATTTTATTTTAACTGGATTTCCTGTAGTTAATTTCACCGGAATTCGCTGCAAACGTTGAAACCCGTGAAATTAGCTACATCTTTTCCATTTAAATTGTCCAGCTTGGTGAAATCAGCGAAATTAACGACAATATTTCCATCTATTTCAGGCAGCTACTCTGAACAGAGTGGATTGAGGTAAGTAACTCACCCAAACCAAGATCAGGAGGGCGCGAGGCTAGATTTTGCCACTCGAACCCACTCTATCCTTCACCACAATCACCAAGAAACCCACCCAATGCTACCAACAGAAGGTGGGTTTTCGTTTTGGCTTCCATTATGGCTTCCATTTTGGTTTTCGTTTTTCCATCTATTTTTCGTACCCGTTCTCCCACCTATCACTCAAGTAAAGGATGAACCCTTCGCATGATCAACACACTCATTTTGGTTTTCATATTGACGATGATCATTCACACAGCAGAGACACTGTCATACTCCATTCGTTATGCAGGGGTGCGGGTGAACAAACTAGCAGTGGCACTTTCACTTGTCGGTATCGTCGTACTGGTATCGCGCACTGCGAACCTGATTCAGGCGCCGATGACGGCGAATTTTGTGGATTTTGCCAAACATGAGCCCACGTTTGATTTGGTGCGCTATCTACGCATTTCACTGTTAGCATCGTCAATTGGGACGATCATCGCGATTGCGCTATTTCCTACTTTTATCAACTTAAGTGCTAGAGTCATTGCTCGCCTCGAACTTGCAGGATCACTGCCGAAGATGCTCACGAATGTGACGATTTCACAGTTGAAGAACACGACCAAATATATCAAAAAGCCTAAAGTGAAGCTAAGTCAGTTTCGTTATCTCGGCATTTCCAAACGATTCCTATTCATCAATATTGTCGTGACGGCTTTCTATTCCGTAGGTGTTCTGGCCTCTTTATATGCAGCTCATTTATGGCCAGATTATGCAACTACAGCCTCACAAGCGTCGGGTCTGATCAACGGAATTGCGACGATTTTGCTCACTATATTCATCGATCCCCAGTTGGGACTCATTACTGATAAAGCATTGCATGACGAAGATCAACGTAAGCAGCTAGGCAAAATCTACGCTTTACTCATGACAACACGCTTCCTAGGAACGCTTCTAGCACAAGTTTTTCTTGTACCTTCAGCGTATTTTATTGGCTGGATGGTGCAGTTGTTTTTCTAAAAAGTGTGAAATCCTTTCATTCAGCCGCTTCGCTTGGTATAATAGCCTCTATCATAGTAGTAGTGCACAAGAAACGGAGTCCGACCATGAAGAAGTTTAAGAAGTTTTATATTGAAATTACGAGCGTATGTAATTTGGCTTGCACATTCTGTCCTCAAACGAAACGTCAAGCGAATTTCATCAAAATAGATACGTTTACGAATATCCTTGATCAAATTAAGCCGCATACCGATCATATTTATTTGCATGTGAAGGGTGAGCCGTTGCTTCATCCCAAAATCGACGAATTACTAGACTTGAGTCACGAAAAGGGCTTCAAAGTAAATATAACAACAAACGGGACGCTTATTAATAAAAATAGGCACAAACTGCTTGATAAACCGGCACTTCGTCAAATGAATTTTTCCCTGCACAGTTTTGATGGTCATGAAGGCTCCGAGGATAAAGAAGGTTATGTGACAAGCATTCTCCGTTTTGCCAAGGAAATCGTCGCCAAATCGAATGTTATCATTTCTTTCCGATTATGGAATTTGGATACCGATAATCAGACGAATTTGGAACGGAATCGGAATCGTGAAGTACTGGATTTGCTAGAGAAAGAGTTCGAGCTCGATTACAAAATCGATGAGAAATTCGTCCGCGGTACTGGCGTAAAGCTCGCCGATCGCGTCTATCTGAATCAGGATCATGAGTTCCAGTGGCCGGATTTGAAGGCGGAGGAGATTGAGGGACCTGGCTTTTGCCATGCGCTGCGCAATCAAGCAGGTATTCTCGTTGATGGAACCGTCATTCCTTGTTGCCTAGATGGGGAAGGGGTTATTAACCTAGGGAATATTAACCACACACCATTCTCCGAAATCGTGGAAGGTGAACGAGCGAATCGATTATTCGAAGGCTTTTCGAGACGTGAAGTGGTTGAAGAGTTATGCCGTAAATGCGGATATCGCGAACGTTTTAGTATGTAAAAGTAAGGCTCATTCCAGACAGCTGCTATGCAGTGGGAATGGGCTTTTCTTTTTCACTCTGCGACTTTGGTTCGTTTTTTTGCTTTTAACCAACTTTCATGAGATAATACAAGTTTGATTCTTAACTTAGAGGGTTGGGGGCACACACGTGGGACGATATCCATTTGCATATGATCATGCACAGCCATATATGCAGCAGGTGTCCGACTGGATTGCGGATATCTTTTATGACATTTTGCCTGAAGCGGGCTTTGAGGTTCGGGATGAACAGATTTACATGGCGTTTCAGCTAGAGCGGGCTTATGCGGAGAAGCAGACGATTTTTGCGGAAGCTGGCGTTGGAACAGGCAAAACGTTAGTCTATTTATTGTATGCGCTATGCTATTCACGCTTTACGAAGAAGCCGGCCATTATTGCTTGTGCTGATGAATCACTCATCGAGCAACTTGTGAAGCCTGGCGGGGATATTGATAAAATTGCTCGCCATTTGAATATGGAAATCGATGCACGACTTGCAAAATCACCAGATCAGTATGCTTGTTTGGTCAAGCTAGATGAGGCCAGATTCGGTCATGAAGATACGGGGCTATACCGTGAGGTGTACGAGGGACTTCCTGATTTTGTGCATACGCGTGAAGCACTACAAACGTTCTATGCCTACGGTGATCGCAAAAATTATCCGCAACTAAACGATGAACAATGGCACCGGATGAACTGGGATGCATATCAAGACTGTTTTGTGTGTGATAAGCGGCATCGTTGTGGACAAACCTTGTCACGTGAATCATACCGGAAGTCGGCAGATTTAATCATCTGTTCGCATGATTTCTATATGGAGCATGTATGGACATATGATGGAAGAAAACGTGAAGGGCAGCTGCCACTATTACCGGATCATTGCACCGTTGTGTTTGACGAAGGACATTTGATGGAATCCGCTGCTCAAAAGGCGTTGACCTATAAGCTGAAGCATATGGTGTTCGAGGAATTGGTCATTCGTTTGTTAAAAGGGGAAGTTCGTGAAACACTAGCCGTCTGTATTGATCGTGCGATTGAGCAAAGCGAACGAATGTTTGAAGTGTTGGAAAGTTGTTGTCGCCCGATTGCGGGCTCTGACCGTAAACAAATCGTCATGAGTGATCTCTTGAAAAAAGAGATTCATACGCTCTGTGATATTTTGTCCGAGATCGAAGAGGAGCTCGTTTTTGAAGGGGAGATGTTTACCCTTAACGACTATCAGCTTAAAATTGTTGAAGAGCACTTGGAGATGATGCAGAAGGCGTTTGCGTTATTCCGTAATGATCATTCTTTCATTTGCTGGGCAACAGAAAGTATTACAGGACTCAGTCTTGTGGTTATGCCAAGAACGGTGAAGGAAGTGCTCAAGGAGTATGTCTTTTCATCTAAAATGCCGATTGTCTTCTCCTCGGCGACACTTTCAGTGGAAGGCAGCTTCGACTATGTGGCGAACAGCTTAGGCTTGGAGAAGTATCTCTCCTTCTCGGTTGACTCACCGTATGACTACGCGGAACGGATGGAGGTCATTGCTCCACGCTTCACGGAAGGCGGAACATTCCAAGAGAAGATGACTTCAGCCGCCAGCTTGTTGAAAAGAACAGAAGGCAGAGCGCTTATTTTGTTCCCGACACATCAGGAATTGCAGCGTTTCAAAAAAGAGATGGCATTGCGTTCGGATTGCATGGATTTAACCTTCTTCTATGAAGGAGATCAAGAAATCTCGCATGTGATCGCCTCGTTCCAAGAGAATGAGCACAGTGTGTTGGCTGCCGTTAGCTTGTGGGAGGGGCTGGATATTCCAGGCCCATCACTATCCAATGTCATTGTCTGGGCGCTGCCGTTTCCTCCACAGGACCCCGTATTTAACGCGAAGCGTGAAGCATCTGCTTCTCCTTATGAAGAAGTGGATATTCCATACATGCTGCTCCGATTGCGACAAGGGATGGGCCGATTGATTCGAACCCGTGAGGACAGTGGGATTATTGCGATTTTCAGCGAAGAATTATATACGAATACTTCACTGCGTGAGCATGTTGAGCGGGTATTGCCAACTGGTGTTGTGATGAAATCGGAGTAAAGATTGAAAAAAGTTAGGCAAAGAGGAGCAGATCACTGCTCCTCTTTTTATGTTTTGCATTTCGATTACAAGGTATCGAAAAAATGCAATTAACTGGAAAATGTACAGCTAATTCAGCTGTATTTGTTATGAAAAATGTAATAACTGGATTTTCTGACGTTAATTTGGTCCAGAACGGGCAGAAACAATGAAAACTGTAAAATTAACAACATAATTTCCATCTAATCATTATTAAATCAAATTTAGCGCTGAATTAACTGTATGTTTTCCATCTAATCCCCGTTGGGGGGCGTGCAGTGGTAAAGCAGATAAGTAGGCGAGAGGTTGATTGGTGGTAAAGTAGGTAAGTAGGCGAGAGGTTGATTGGTGGTAAAGGAGATAAGGAGACGAGAGGTTGATTGATGGTAAAGGAGATAAGGAGGCGAGAGGTTGATTAATGGTGAGGGAGATAGGAGGTGAGGGGGGATTCAGGGTAAAAGAGTAGAGGAGGCTGGGTGCTGATTAGTGTCAATGGACCCATAGTTGGCTGCAACAAGATTTTAAACGCGTTCAAGAGTGATAAGTTTTAAGTGGTATGTGAAGTGCGGTTAACGGAGCGACGGTTAGTGGTAAGGGAAAATGATAGTCATGCAGGTTAAAAGGCAATGGACAGCATGAATAGATCATTTTTTGCCGCGGCACAGTCTAATGCCTAACAAAAGCGTGTATATATAACATATATTGAAAGCGTTTACAACTTGTCCAAAGAAGTACGATCGACCCAATCAACCTCGGCCAATCCAGTGAGAGCAGCATGAACACGTCGAAGGAGGTCGTCGCATGCAATTCTCTTATACCCAAGATCAGCAAAATATCAGGGCAAAAGTCCGTGAGTTTGCACTCGCGAAGATGGAGCCGACTTCTGACGAAAGGGATGAATTTGAACGGTTTGATCGAGATATTTTCGACAGTATCGGTGAGCTTGGATGGTCGGGAATTCCTTGGCCACGTGAATTCGGCGGAGCAGGCTACGATTTTCTCACCTATGCGATGGTGATCGAAGAGCTTTCTCGTGTCTGTGCGTCAACAGGGGTGATGCTCTCCGTGCATACGTCGCTGGCTAGTTGGGCGATTCATACGTATGGGACAGAAGCGCAGAAACAAGCGTATCTACTCCCCATGGCACAAGGGAAAAAGCTCGGCGCCTACTGTCTAACGGAAAGCGAGTCCGGCTCTGATGCCGGTGCGATGCGCACGACAGCAACGAAGGAAGGGGATGCCTACGTACTTAACGGCTCCAAGCTATTCGTTACCAATGGCGGGGAGGCGGAGGTGTATATTGTTTTTGCTATAACGGATGCACAGAACAAGTCGAAGAGCTGTACAGCTTTCATCGTGGAAAAAGGCATGGAAGGGCTTATTTTCGGCACGAAAGAAAATAAGCTCGGCATCCGCTCATCCACCACGATGGAGTTGAGGTTTGAGGCATGCAGCGTGCCTGCGGACAACCGATTAGGTCCGGAAGGCGAAGGCTTCCGCATCGCGATGCGAAGTCTAGATGGCGGGCGAATCGGGATTGCTGCGCAGGCAACAGGAATCGGCCAAGGGGCCTTGGACGCTGTTATTGCTTATGGAGCGCGCCCAAACGGGCTCGGCGGGGAGCAATTCCATGCTCATATATCGGAGATGACCACGCACATCGAAGGCGCAAGACTGCTGACCTATCAAGCCGCTTGGCGCAAAAGCAAGGGGTTCTCCTATGGGAAGCAGGCTGCCATAGCGAAGCTTTTTGCCAGCGATATGGCTGTTAAGGTATGTTTGCGTGCTGTACAACTCTGTGGCGTGTGGGGTTGCCTGAAGGAGTCTAAGGTAGAGCGGTATCTGCGAGATGCCAAAGTGACGCAAATTTATGAAGGGACGAATGAGATTCAGCGAATTGTGATTTCGCGTTTGCTGCTTTCTGAAAGCACGTAGGAAGGGAGAGCGAAAACATGAGTGATCACTATTTACCTGGACTTGAGCATGTGATAGCCAGTGAGACCAGCATTTCATTTCTCGATGTGGAGAAGGAAGAAATCGTGATTCGAGGGTATGATCTGATGGAGCTTGCTGAGCAAATGACCTATTTGGATGTAGTTGGACTGCTGTTAGAGGGTGAATTACCGAATGAGACGAGGCGTCAAGCGATTGAATCACAGATTCAAGCGGTTTATGGATTACCGCCAAATGTACGTGCGATGCTCCATTTGATGCCGGATCGGGCAGATATGATGGATGTCCTGCGAACGAGTATTTCCGCGTTAGCGAGCTTCGATGACGAACTCGATGATCGATCATCCGCTGCGAATGGACGTAAAGCGATACGTTTGTTGGCCAAAGTGCCACAAATTGTCGCCTATGGCTATCGGGCTATTACGAAGCAGCCGCTGATCGAACCAGATCCTACCTTGTCTTATTCAGCTAATTTTCTATACATGATAACGGGAACGATTCCGTCACCAATGGAGGTGGCGATTTTTGATCAATCGCTGATTGTGTATAGTGAGCATGAATTGCCGAATTCGACTTTTGCAGCGCGCGTCATCGCCTCCACACAGTCTGATATTTATGGTGCGCTTGTTGGTTCGGTTGCTTCTCTGAAAGGAACGCTGCACGGGGGAGCGAACGAAGCGGTCATGCACATGCTGCTTGAAGCGGGTTCAGAAGATGATTTGGAAGCGTTGATTCGTTCAAAGCTTGCTCGAAAGGAGCGCATTATGGGCTTCGGACACCGCGTGTATATGCGAAAACCTGATCCACGCGCGCTGTTGATGAAGGAGGCACTGTCGAAACTCGCACCCGCATGCCAACAACAGGAGTTATACGACATGTGTGTACGTGGGGAAAATGTGATGCGAACTGAGAAAGGGCTGCATCCTAATTTGGATTACTATGCCGCGCCTGTCTATTACTTGCTTGGCATCCCAATTGAGCTGTTTACACCTGTTTTTCTTGCAGCGCGCACAGTTGGCATTAGTGCACATGTGATGGAGCAGCATGCGAACAATCGCCTCTTCCGACCACGTGTTCGTTACACAGGTGAGCGAGATTTACATCCTCCTCAGGGAGATGCGCTTTCAGAAAGTGAGGACGAGATCGTATGAGTACGTCTAGAGAAGGGGCTCAGAGGGAGATGATTTTCGATCCACTTATTGTAGAGATTGCAGATTACGCCCTGCATGCCGAGATTGAGAGTGAGGAAGCGTATCTAATTGCACATCATGTCCTTATGGACTCATTGGGAACAGGCTTGCTTGCGCTGCGTTTTCCAGCTTGTACGAAACATCTGGGTCCAATTGTTCCGGGTGCAGATGTGATCGGAGGTGCTCGTGTTCCTGGCACACGATACGAATTGGACCCCGTTCAAGCTGCTTTCAATATCGGCTGTATGATTCGGTGGCTCGATTATAACGACACGTGGCTAGCGGCAGAATGGGGGCATCCATCCGACAACTTAGGCAGTATCCTTGCGATTGCCGACTATGAGAGTCGGAAACGTATAGCAGAAGGGCTGACCCCTTTTACGATGAAAGATGTTCTAACGATGGCGATCAAAGCGCATGAAATTCAAGGTGTGCTCGCATTGGAAAATAGTTTGAACTCAGTTGGCTTGGATCATGTGCATCTGGTGAAAATAGCCTCCACGGCAGTGGCTACAGTGATGCTGGGAGGGACGAAGGAGGAGGTATGCAGCGCCATCTCCAATGCCTGGATTGATGGAGCAAGCTTGCGCACCTATCGGCACGCGCCGAATACAGGATCAAGGAAATCATGGGCTGCAGGTGATGCAACAAGCCGGGCTGTTCGCTTAGCCCTGATGGCAGTCGGTGGTGAGATGGGCTATGCTTCAGCACTGACAGCGCCGAACTGGGGATTCCAAGATGTGCTTTTCGAAGGCAAGACACTTACTTTGGCAAGACCCTTGAGCAGCTATGTGATGGAACATATTTTGTTCAAAATTTCGTTTCCAGCCGAGTTTCACGCACAAACCGCGGTGGAGTGCGCACTCACACTTCATGAGCTTGTAAAAGATCGTTTAGGAGACATAACAAAAGTTATGTTAACAACTCATAGGTCAGCGCTCCGCATTATTGATAAAAAAGGTCCTTTGCACAACCCAGCGGATCGTGATCATTGCTTGCAGTACATGGTTGCCATCGGACTGCTTTATGGTACGTTGACTGCGGAGCATTATGAAGAGGATATCGCTGGTGATCCGCGTATTGATGCACTTCGAGAACGAATGGTTGTTGTCGAGAACGAACAGTACAGCAAGGATTACCTGGATCCAGATAAGCGATCTATCGCGAATAGCATTCAAATTTATTTTAAGGATGGAACGTCAACGGGAAAAATTGTTTGTGAATACCCCATCGGACACCGCAAGCGGAGGGCGGAGGGTCTGCCGAAAGTGATCGATAAGTTCAAAGCGAATGTGCAAACGCGGTTCCCAAGAAAGCAAACGGAAGAGATTATGAGGCTATCGCTCGATTACGAGAAGCTTATTCAGACACCTGTAGCTGCGTATATGTCGCTTTTCGTCATTTGAAATGCTGGGCAGATCGGCTGAGTGAGGCAGGAGGTTACTATGTCGTGGTTGATTGAGGAGGAGCCGAGTCAAGAACAGTTAGCTGCGGGGTGGCGTCGTTTAGTTGAAGCGGGTCCTATTGTCCAAATCGTTGGCACCCACGATGGCATGGCAGCTAGAATCGCCAAGCAAGCAAGGTTTGGGGCCCTTTACTTATCAGGTGCTGCTTATACGGCTAGTCGAGGATTGCCTGATTTGGGACTCATTTATTCCAACGAGGTTGCAGAGCGAGCTAGGGAACTCGTTCGAGCATCGGGACTTCCGTTACTGGTTGATATTGATACAGGTTATGGCGGTATCTTGAATGTCGCGCGGACAGCAAAGGAGATGGTGGAGGCGAAAGTTGCCGCTGTGCAAATTGAGGATCAAGATATGCCGAAAAAATGCGGACATCTGAGCGGTAAAAAACTCATTTCCACCGAGGAAATGTGTCAAAAAATCCGTACGCTCAAAGCCGTCAGCCCGACGCTGTATATTGTTGCACGGACAGATGCGAAAGGAGTAGAAGGCATGGCGGATGCCATTACCCGTGCCAAGCACTATCTTGCCGCTGGCGCAGATGCTATTTTCCCAGAAGCACTCGAGCGTGAGGAGGACTTTCAGCATTTTCGAAAGGAAGTAGATGCGCCTCTTTTGGCCAATATGACCGAATTTGGACGTACACCGTACTACACGGCAGCCCAATTTGAAAGCTGGGGTTATCGGATGGTTCTCTATCCGGTTACGTCCTTACGTGTCGCTGCGAAAGCTTATGAGCGAGTATTTGAAGGGATTCGAGAGCAAGGGACTCAGATCGGATCGTTGGCTGACATGCAAACACGCAGTGAGTTATATCAAGCGATTCGCTATGAAGATTATGAGGCCTTGGATGGTTCTATTGCACGATCAACTTGGGAGGATAAGAGCTAGAAGTGCGTGTTCAAAAAGTCGGGTTTTCAGCACCGAGAAGATTGAAAGAAGCTAGGAAATGAGGAGCGGAGCGTAGTGGAAGCTACGTGAGCACCGGAAGTTCCGGCTGAATTCAATATTCGATGTCGAATACGCTTCATGGACTACTTCGTGATCAAAATTGGACTTTTTGAACAACCTCTAGAAGTGCAAGCGGCTTGAGGGAGGGCTCCACATGGACTATAGCCTTTCAGAGGAATTGGAAATGATTCGTACGATGGTGCGCGATTTTGCTGCAGGGGAGGTTGCGCCAACGGCGGCGCTTCGAGATGAAGAAGAACGGTTTGATCGCCATATATTCAAAATGATGGGTGAGCTTGGCTTAGCAGGAATTCTGGTGTCTGAGTTATATGGCGGGCTTGGCTCAGATGCTTTGACGAATTGCTTGGTTCTAGAGGAGTTATCTCGTGCTTGCGCTTCAATGGGTTATACGCTTTTCGTGCACAGTGCTTTGGCAAGTTCGGCTATTTCGATGTTCGGTACTGAAGAGCAGAAGAAGTTGTTTCTAGTACCGATGGGAAACGGGCAAAAGCTAGGGGCATACACATCGTCTGAATGTATGAAAACTGCGGGGGCTCCTGGCGTAATTCTGCAAACGCGGGCGACACGTGATGGGGACAATTACGTGCTGCAAGGCACGAAGTTTTTCGTTTCCCATGCAGGGGAAGCAGATGTATTTGTAGTGTTTGCATCGACGGGCAATGATTCTCCGGTGGAGGAGACTAGTGCTTTTATCATTGAGAAAGGCACACCGGGGTTCATATTAGGTCAAAAGGAAAGAAAACTCGGACTACGTGGCTCACCTAGCATGACTATTGAACTGGTAGATTGCCGAATTCCAATAGCGAATCGTCTTGGGAAGGAAGGAGAGGGTCTGCAGATTGCGCTGCAGACCCTGGATTCCGCACGCAGCGGCATCGCTGCACTGGCGGTTGGGCTCGCGCAAGCGGCGATGGATGTTTCAATCGCCTATGCGAAGACGCGCAAGCAATTCGGTAAGCCAATAGCACAGCAGCAGGCTATCGCATTCAAGCTTGCGAATATGGCAACGCACATTGAAGCTGCGAGGCTGCTCACGTATCAAGCCGCTTGGCGTGAGAGTCAGGGTGGAGTTGGAGATGCGTATTCCAATCTATTTGCAGGGGATACGGCGATGGCGGTTGCGATTGAAGCTGTTCAAATCCACGGCGGCTATGGCTATACGAAAGCTTTCCCCGTTGAACGGTACATGCGGGATGCGAAAATGCTCCAAATGGTTGAAGCAACAATGGATGAGGAGCGAAGAGCAATAGCACGTTTGATTAAGTGGACGTGAGTGTGGACTGGAGGGCGAGGTGTATGCGAGAAAGCGTCATTGTTGGCGGTGCGAGAACCCCGTTTGGTAAGTTTGGCGGCGCTTTGAAGGATGTCCCAGCTGCCCAGCTGGGGGGAATCGTCATTAAGGAAGCCATACGACGTGCGACTCTGGATCCTTCATTGATCGAAGAAGTCATCATGGGCATGGTGCTGCAAGGAGGTGCAGGACAAATTCCTTCACGTCAGGCAGCTCGCAAGGCGGGTCTTGCTTGGAATGTGACGTCAGAGACGATCAACAAAGTGTGTGCTTCAGGTTTGCGAAGTGTGACCATGGCTGACCAAATTATCCGCGCAGGCGATGCGTCGCTACTTGTGGCAGGCGGGATGGAAAGCATGAGCTCCGCACCTTATTTGGCGACACATGCGCGTTGGGGCGCTAGAATGGGCGAACAGCGACTGATCGATCTGATGATTCATGATGGTCTGACATGTCCATTCGAACACGTGCATATGGTGCTTCACGGCAGTCGTATTGCTGCTGAATACAATATTGGACGTCAGGAGCAAGACGAGTGGGCTTTACGCAGTCATCAATTAGCTTTGCAAGCGATGTCTAATGGATTCTGCGCAGAGGAAATCGTACCTGTTCAAGTGGGGGCCGTTGTTGTGGATCGTGATGAGGGACCGCGAGCGGATACGAATATAGCTAAGTTAGCCGGATTAGTCCCTGTATTCGATAAGCAAGGCAGCATTACAGCTGGGAATGCACCAGGTGTGAATGATGGTGCATCAGCTTTGGTCGTCATGGCGAGAGAAGCGGCTTTAGAACAGGGCGTAATTCCGCTCGCTACGATTCTCGGACATACAAGTGTAGGTGAGCGAGCACCATATATCGCGACGACACCTGCGTTAGCGATTCGGAAGTTGCTGCAGCAAACGGGTATGACACTGGATCAAATTGATCGATTCGAGGTGAATGAGGCTTTTGCCGCTGTCGTGCTCACATGCGAGAGAATGCTAGGGTGGAAAACACAGCGCGTTAACGTTAATGGCGGTGCCATTGCACTCGGTCATCCCATCGGCGCTAGTGGAACACGGATCATTCTTACTTTAATCCATGAGCTTCGCAGAATTGGCGGTGGCTATGGGATTGCAGCGATCTGTAGCGGTACGGCGCAAGGTGATGCCATCTTGCTGCGTGTGGAATAGCAGAGAATCCATATCGGTGATAATAGTTCGGTTCAATGAGGCGTAGGAGCGATGAAAGATGTCCATACAATCTATCATGGTAGTTGGGGCAGGGCAGATGGGGAGCGGCATTGCGCAAGTGGCTGCCTCTGCAGGCCGCAAGGTACTTTGGCATGATCTATCTATGCCTTTGATCGATAAGGGCATGCTGGTTATCCATAAGCAATTAGAACGGAGTGTTGCGAAGGGGCGGTTGACGGAGGAATCCCAAGCAAGTATTCTTAGCTGCATTCAACCGACGGAAGTTATTGAAGAGGCTGAGAAGGTTGACCTTGTGATCGAGGCCATATCTGAGAATATGGCTTGGAAAACGGCACTTTTTCAGAAGTTGGACGGGATCTGTCCACCTCATGTGATTCTGGCAACGAATACGTCATCACTTCCAATCACGGAGATTGCTGCGGCGACTCTACGTCCCTCGCAAGTTATCGGGATGCATTTCATGAACCCGGTTCCAGTGATGCCGCTGATTGAAATTATTCGTGGCCTTGAAACGTCTCAGACTGTATTCGATGCCATCTTTCAGCTTAGTAAAGAGCTTGGTAAAACACCGGTTGAGGTTCAGGATTTTCCAGGATTCGTTTCGAATCGTATTCTCATGCCAATGATTAATGAAGCCATTTTTACAGTATATGAGGGAGTAGCAACGGTTGAAGCCGTAGACACGGTGATGAAGCTTGGGATGAACCATCCGATGGGACCGCTGGAGCTCGCTGATTTCATTGGGTTGGATACGTGTCTATCGATCATGGAGGTTCTCTACGAGGGGTTCAAGGATTCCAAATATCGACCCTGTCCACTCCTCAGGAAATATGTGAAGGCAGGGCGACTCGGACGCAAGTCTGGGCAAGGATTTTATACGTATTCAACTTGAACAGTTTGCTAGGCAGTCACTCTACTGAGGGGCTGTTTTTTATTTGGGCAGGTATACTTAAGGGATGAATGGAATTGATAAGTAGCAAATGATGCTAGCTTGTGATCAGGAAGGATGAATGTGTATGATTGAAAATACGTGCTTAGGTTGCCAGTTAGCGAACGGACAAGTTCAAGCTCACGTTGTATACGAGAATGAGTGGTTGACCTGCTTCTTAGATATCGCTCCGTTAAATGAAGGACATGTTCTATTGCTTCCCAAGCGCCATGTGGCTGAATTAGAGGATATGGAAGAGGCGACTTCCGCAGCTATGCTGAAAGCGGTGATGAAAATGTCGCGCGTATTGAAAATACGCTATCAACCAGATGGCGTTACGATCCTCCAAAATGGTGGTACATTCAATGATTTAGGGCATGTACATGTTCACGTTTTTCCAAGATATAAAGGGGATGGTTTTGGTTGGGTAGAGCCTGAGGATCGAAATGACAATCGGAATCGCTTGGCAGAGACGAAATTAGATTTAGTTAATATCATTAATAATTTACGTGATTAATCATAAAAAGTTGGCATCTAACTGCATACGTGATAAACTGCTAGGTGCGACACTGCAGCGAATTGCTCTGATTAAGATGGAATCGGCAGATGAAGCTGGTGTCCAATAAAGGAGGCAATCTCTGTGAAATTTCGTGCGGTATCGCAGGAGACCAAGATAAATTATATGCTTTGGAGTATAAAGAATGAAATTAGGAAAGAGAATAAGTATTTAGCATCCTTACCATTTGACCCTTCGCCGATCATTGGCGTTGTGAAATATCATTTAGATCAGTGGGATCCGATTCAATTGTTAGAGGATGGAAATCAAGAAGATGAATACGATGGTGAAGCTCGCAGCATTACCATTTATATAATTAAGCATATGGAAGAGATAAGTGTTGCCGATTTGGGGCAAGAGATCCAACGTATTTTCAGGAAATCCTTTCTGGACGAATTTCAATCCAATGAGGATACGTTTGTAATCGCTATTGGCATACTACGTGATTTGACTAATGGAAATGAGGATGTTTCAAGTGAGTGAAATGGTTGGGAAGTACTGTGCAAAGTTTTTTGGTAAAACAGGTGTTATTCTTGAAATTGGTGTTGTGAAAAAGGTAGCGAGTCGTACTATTCATGTGGATTGGGGTACGAAAACGTGGGTGTACCAGAATCGTGATTTCAATTGGACACCACTGACGAAGGAAGAGTTCGAAGCCAAATACAAAAAGCCGAAATTCTCTGACGCAGCTCTGGTGCGTGCTGCAGAATTAGGCCTCAAAATTACGTATAATTAAGTTGCGGCTGCCCTTGGGTGGCCGTTTTTTTATACCGAATCTTATGAGGCACTTCACTGTAGTTCACTTCACTGTTTCGCTGGAGGGTTGCATTAGTTTGTTTTTCGGACTAACTATGTCATATTGACACGGACAGTGAGATTAGTTCGGCAAAGTCGGACTATTAGTAACCAGGAGTAGTAAGCATAACTAGGAAAGATTGAGTTTACTTATTTTATACAAATAAAGCGCCATTAGGCATGATAAAATAGAAGTAGGGATGAACAATAGTGAGGTGCTGCTATGAAATTTGTGCTCATTTTTGGTCCGCAAGCTGTTGGTAAAATGACAGTGGGCCACGCACTTGAACAAACAACCGCGTTGAAGCTCTTTCACAATCATATGACGATTGATCTCCTTCATCCCTATTTCGGGTTTTCTCAAGAAACGTGGCGGTTAGTTGATTTATTTCGTTGTGAGATTTTTGAGGCTGTGGCGAAAAGCGAGCTGTACGGATTGATTTTCACGTACGTATGGGCTTTCGATGTGCAAGCCGATTGGGACTTCGTGCAGAAAGTTTGCGCTATTTTCGAATCCAATGGTGGCGAGATCTATTTCGTTGAACTTGAAGCACCTATGGAAGAGAGAGTGGAACGGAATAAAACCCCTCATCGACTCGCGCATAAGCCTACCAAACGAAATGTTGAACAATCGGAACAGAATTTACTAGAAAGCATGGAAAAGAACCGTTTAAACTCACTAGATGGTGAAATCACTAGAGAAAATTACATGCGTATCAACAACGCAGGGGTAAGTCCAGAGGATGTCGCAGCCATGATTAAAACAAAGTTTCACTTCTGAAACCCATCACAGTTGGATGGAGGCATACAGCATGTTGCATATTCGAGAATTACAAGTAACGGAAGAATATCCGATTCACTTATTTCTATTAGCTGACCCCGAGCTTGCGATGGTCGAGTCGTATGTGTACCAAAGTAAATGTTTCGTTTTGGAAGAAAACCATGAAGTTATCGGTGCTTATTTGCTGCTCCCTACGAGACCGAAGACGATTGAGCTGGTGAATATCGCGGTGATTACGAAGAAACAAGGCCGTGGCTATGGGAAGGAATTAGTGAAACACGCAGTGGAAACGGCAAGAACGCTAAACTATCAGACAATTGAGGTTGGTACAGGAAATTCTGGTGTTCAGCAGTTGAGTCTCTATCAGAAGTGCGGATTTCGTATTTACGGTGTGGATCTCGATTTCTTTACTAGGCATTATAAGGAACCTATTTTCGAAAATGGCATTCAGTGCCGCGATATGATTCGCCTAAGTCAGGACTTATAGGTAAGTAGGAAAAACTCCTGCAAAAGTGCTAGTAAAGCACGATTGCAGGAGTTTTTCTGTATAGACAACGCCGTTCGCGTCTATTCATTATTTCCCAACTTCCGTATACATATACTCATAAATAGCACGAACTTTCTCAAGCACCCGTGGCGCATGCTGGACGAATTTCAGCTCAGCCCGCTTGTTTTTCGTCAGATAAGCACCAGGAATATGGTCAGCTAGGGCACCTTGATAGAGAAGTGAAGCCCCTTTACTAGGATGTGGAAAAAATAAATGAATGATCGGCTTGAGATAGAAGGGAATGCCTGATTGTTTGCCTTTGCGCATCGTATTGTTGCCGCCTGGGTCGACCGTGATCATCGTAATCCCTTCTAGGGCGAGATGGGGAGCGAGTTCTTGCGTCCATAAGGATAGCGCGAGCTTAGACGCCGCGTAGGGGCCGAATAGCATTTTAAATTGCGCGGGGTGATCCAATGTTTCTGGGTCAAATCGTTTCATCGTGTTGAACGCGTTAGTAGAGGTATGCACGACCCTTTTCAGCGAACCCTTCATCAAAAGCGTCTTTAACTCCATCGTGATGATATAGGGGACGACGGTTTGTAGTTCGTAATGCAGTTCTCGACCTTGCTTTGAAAAAACGAGCTCGGGGAAGCTGCCACCTGCATTGTTGAAAAGGAGATCAATCATCTGCTCATTGTTTTTAATTTGTTCTAGTGCCTCCCTTAAGCTTGTAAAATCACTCAAATCCGCTTGGTAGACACGCAATTGTCGCGTTCCTATCGCTGATTGAATTGCTGTATCGTTTTTCGGGTATCCTGTGCGAATTAATGCAATGATCTGCGCGCCTTCTTGCAGCAACTGGTGAGTCAAAGCCAATCCGATCCCGCTGCTGGCGCCTGTAAGTAGGACGATTTTACCTGAAAGATTCTTATTCATGTTTATTTTCCTCCATTTTCAGAGCATGCATTTGTGTATGGATTTGACTATACAACTTGGAGTCGACTTCAAGTCAACACTAGATGAAAATAAAATTATTTAGGATTGACTTCGAGTCAACTCCAAGTTTTATAATGAATTCAATGTACATAAAGGGAGCTGGAGTAAATGCGTGAGTCGGTAGGATTTTCAATTAAAGAAGCAGCGGTGCAATCCGATTTATCCGAAGATACGATTCGATACTATGAAAAAATTGGGCTGTTGCCTCAGGCGGATCGGAAGAAGAACCGTCATCGTATTTATCATCCAGAAGATCTCACTGTAATGAAACTCATCACTTGTCTGAAGAAGACAGGTATGTCTTTGGACGAGATGAAGCCGTTTCTAGGTCTAACCTATGAGTCCGATTTGACAGAGCATCCAGATCTACAAGTCAAGCTGCAGCAACATAAGGAGAATATTCAACATCAGATTAATTCCTTACAAATGATCATAGATGTGATTGATTCGAAAATGACATCCGGCAGCATGCTTCCAGAGGCATGCGTGCTTGCTGAGCCAACGAAACGGGTACCGCGGGTAGGGCATAGCGGATAAGAAGGAAAAACACAGTGCTTCCCTGTTGGGGTGGTCCTGTGTTTTTTTCGGCGAAGATTTCCTAGTATCTGTCATACCGCAACATACAGGCATCCATTGACTTGAAAAAGAAGCTGAGGTATACTTCAATCAACGGTTTTATATTTAGTAAATTAGTAAATTACTAAGATAAAACATGATTTCAAACTTGGAGGAATCTCAATGAAAATCCCAACAACACTTAAACATAAACCTGTTATCGTAGCTGAGAACTATGCCAATATTGACGGTAGATACACGCAAAACACGGATACACAAGGTCTTTCCTTAGGTCTAGCTCAGTGGAATGACAGAGGAAAGGTTGATATTTCGGCTAAAGTATGGCGCTACACAGGCGAGAAATGGTCACGCCAATCGGAAGAGTTGCCTTTGCACCGTGTGTTAGATCTAGCTATCCTCGTCTGTCGTACGAAGCTTCATTTCCAAGAGGACGCATATCGGTATGAGAACGGGTATGACGCGGAGAATCCTGTTATCGACAGAATCGGCCTGCAAGGCGATGCGATGACGGTAGGCGTATGTACAGATAATGAGAAAATCAATGAAGATATCAAGCTTTTCAGTCAAGCGTTGAGTGATGACGGGGAGTTGATTGGAGAACGTTTAAGTACGCTTTCCAGGATTTTAAAAGAAATGGGGTATTAATCAACATGTTAGACAAACAGAAAAAGAAGGAGCTTGCGACCAACTATAAACAAACGTTTCGTGCCATGGGTGTTTATCAAATTCGCAATACCCAGAACGATAAAATACTTGTAAACGGCAGTATGGATCTCGACGGCATGAAGAACCGGCTTGAATTTTGCAAGCAGATGAATACCAATACATTCAATGAGCTTCAGAAGGACTGGGCGACGTTCGGTGGCCAATCGTTCGTGTTTGAGGTTCTGGATCGCATCGAGCCTCGGGATGAAATCATCTTGGATGCCGCGGAGTTGAAAAGTTATCGAGCTGAAGTTGATGCATTGCTTGAATTATGGCTCGAAAATCTGGAGCCGTATGAAGAGAAGGGTTACAATAAACGCAAACGTTAGTCATTCGTTTTTTCACCATCTAACCAGGGGGCCGTTCTAAGCGGACTCCTTTTTTTTGCATAAATAGGGAGGTTTCCTCTTATCCTATGGCGAAATGGTGATAGATGAAATGGTTCATGACATCTACATAGAAGGAGTTGGAAGGATGAAATACCGTCAACTTGGTGATACAGAGCTTCGAATTAGTGAGGTTAGCTTCGGTACTTGGGCTATTGGTGGAGGCTGGGGTGAGGCGAATGATGATGAATCTATTCGAGGTTTACACCGTGCCATGGAGGCAGGTGTGAACTTTTTTGATACAGCGGATGTGTATGGCTCAGGTCATGCAGAAGAGCTCCTTGCGAAAGCGACGAAAGGCAAAGAAGATGAGATACACATTGCCACGAAGTTTTGCCGTTCGGGTGATATTCATGATCTTGCGACTTACTCGGAGCAAGCAGTTCGCCAATTTGCAGAAAACAGCTTGAAACGCTTAAATCGTGAGCGCATTGACCTTTATCAAATTCACTGTCCACCGCTTGCGATCTTAAAGGATGGATCCGTCTTCGAAGTGCTTGAGAAATTGAAAGCTGAAGGTAAAATTCGCCACTATGGCGTGAGCGTTGAAACGGTGGAGGAAGGTTTGTTCTGTCTCACTGTTCCAGGTGTCAAAGCGCTGCAAGTGATTTTTAACTTGTTCCGTCAAAAGCCTGCTGACATTCTATTCCCGCAAGCGAATGCTGCAGGGGTAGGCATCCTGGTTCGGCTTCCGTTGGCCAGCGGCTTACTAACAGGGAAATTCACGACATCCAGCACATTTGCAGCGGATGATCACCGGAATTTCAATGCGAATGGCGATCAATTTAACGTGGGTGAGACGTTTGCTGGACTGCCGTTTGCGAAAGGCGTAGAACTCGCACAGGAGTTGGCTTGGATTGGCGAAGGTCGTGGCAATATGGCGCGTGCTGCAATGCGATGGATTCTGGAGAATCCGCACATTACTTGTATTATCCCTGGCTTCAAGAACGTCAAGCAGATTGAAGATAATCTAGCTGCCCTTGATGTTCCAGAATTTACACCAGAAGAGCAAGTGCGTCTGAAGAGCTTCTATGCGACTGACGTTCACGATCATATTCGTGGTGCTTACTAGCCTATTTAGAAGGGAAAGGGGTTTCAGAGCAAAGCGAAATGGATATAATAACACCACAACGTTTATATCATGGAACAACAGATAATCTTGTCAACCTTTTCCAAGCGAAATTATTGGATAGCAAGTATTGGCGACCTGGCCGTGATTTCGGCGAAGGATTTTATACAACCATCTCAGCAGCGCAGGCGCGAAACTGGGCACGTAAGGCAGCAGCACGATCGATTATGGGGCATGAGCTTGCCTGTGTGCTTGAAATTGAACTGATCTCCATTCCGGCTAAGATGGAGCCTCTTATCTTTCTAAGTGATTCCTTACCTTGGGCTGAATTTGTGATGTCGCATCGGCGTGTTATGAATAAGGGAGAATCGGACCCTTGCCATAAGCATCCAGATATCATTATAGGCCCAATGGCAGATGGTGATACTGGACGAATTATTGAAGAAGCAGTACAATTAAATAAGGATGTACATTGGTTTTATGATCAAATTTTACGCACCACACGCGGTCGGAAATTGGATGCGTTACGTCTTGGCAATCAAGTGGTATTTTCCTCAGAGAAGTGGGAAGCATCCCTTCGGTTTGTTGGTTATAACATTTTTACGGGAGGCAGGTGGATCTACTATGAAAACACAAGTTCGGCTGAATCTGTATGAACGCGGAATCGTTGATGCTCTTGTTCAGAATTTCGGTTACACCACGCAAGGTGCTCGAAAGCTTGTTGTTGAGTATGTCGAGGTCATTCGTAAATTAGGTGGCTATGACACCTGTTATGATCATGCAGAGCGATTAGTCCAAGCGATAACCAACCATTACAAGCCAGAAGAGTGGTTGAAACGAATCAATGTCCTCGCGAAGGAAGCCGTCCAAGATAAAGGCATACTTCACTTAGAGGGACGATTGCACGTTCATGTACGTTAAATAAGTAGAGTTGAAGCTCATCCTATGGTTGAGCTTTTTTTGTGAGCACTCAGAGGAGGGTATCTATGATTGAACATATTCGTACGAGTAATGTACAGCGATTTACCGGGTTCGGTGCGCTGTATGATGAAAGCCGCCCAACTGCGCCGCAGGAATTGATTAAGATTTTGACATCTTATCTGGGTAGTAAACCCGCAACCGTTGTAGATGTAGGCTGTGGTACGGGGTTATCTTCGTTTCTATGGTTGAATGACGCAGCGCGTATCATTGGCGTTGAGCCGAGTGATGACATGCGCGCAGTAGCGCTAGCCAAATGGGAGCGTATGAACAAGCCAGAGGCTATTCAATTCGTCAATGGACTGTCGCATGAGCTGGGACTGCCTTCCGATTTTGCGGACATTGTAACGTGTTCACAATCGTTTCACTGGATGGAGCCGCAAAGTACTTTGCCTGAATTCGCGCGGATCCTTCGCCCAGGCGGTGTCTTCGCCGCGTATGATTGCGATTGGCCGCCTGTCATTGACTGGGAAATCGAGCAGCAATATGTGAAGCTTACAACCCTAGGTGATCAGTTGGCTGTCCAGCTGGCACCGAAGCATGAGCAAGCGCACAGATGGAACAAGGACGAGCATTTGAAGCAAATCCAATCATCAGGTTTATTCCGTTATGCAAGAGAAATTGTGTTTCATAATTGGGAATCTTGCGATGCAACTCGCTATGCCAATCTCGCTTTAAGTCAAGGCAGTATACAATCCGCGATAAAGTTAGGAGCCAAAGAGCTTGAAGCAGAGGCAGCAGCGTTTCGCCAGTTTGTGGAGAAGGTATTCGCTGGTGAACAACGATCGATATTATTCGCTTACCGCATGAGGGTGGGCATCGTTTAGCAATCACAGATGAAAGAAGGGAACAGCTACGAAACTGAATGCATTTGTATTGTTTTATGTCGTTATTTATATGGGAAACGCGGTTTATGGAACTTTCATGCCGGTGTATCTTAACAACGCGAAGTTTTCTCAGGAGCAGATCGGAGTTCTCCTAAGTCTCGGACCCTTGATTGCCATGATTGGTCAACCTGTATGGGGGGCGCTAGGGGACCGTGCCAAATCAAAAAATTACATCCTGCGATTATTAATTATTGGCAGTGGTATTTCGATTCTATTCTTCCCGATCTCGCATCAATTTCTCTTTATTCTTGTTATCATTTGCATTTTCACTTTTTTCCAGACCTCTATATTTGCGCTAAGTGATGCGATTACCTTAGAGGAATTAGATCGGCAGCCCACTTGGAGCTTTGGCTTGATTCGGCTGGGAGGAACGGTAGGCTTTGCCATCATGTCACTCCTATTCGGGTTCGTTGCCAAGTCGTATATTAATTCAATGTTCCCGGTTTACGCTTGTACAATGGTTGCCGCTTTGCTTTGTTTATGGCGGTTTCCAGCTGCCGCTGGGCGACCAGCGAATGTGATGGGGCGGAAATTCCGTGAGCTGTTCAAGAATGGCAAACTCATGTTTTATATTGGCATGAATTTTATTATCCAAATTACACTTGGCTATTATTATGCTTTCTTTCCGATTTATTTCAAGCAAATGGGTGGGGATAGTGTACTGTTAGGCTGGTCGATGACGATTTCGTCCTTAAGCGAACTGCCTTTTCTGTTATTTTCAGCAAAAATTTTCAAGCGAATCCCTATCTCGATCATTTTACTCGTGGCTGCTCTAGCGTCATCCTTACGGTGGTTCTTATTCTCCCAGATTGAAGTGGCGCACTGGTTATTACCTGTTCAAGTCTTGCATGGCGTTATCTTTATCGTACTATCCGTTACGATTGCCACAATCATTAACCGCGAAGTACCTGCGGAATGGAAGGCAAGCGGACAAACGCTCAATGGCTTACTTAACCTTGGGGCCGCGCGCATTATCGGCAGCTTCTTAGGTGGCTTCATGAGTGCGGCTTATGGGATGAGACAAGTGTTCCTCTATAGTTCATGGCTATCTATGGCGTGTGTCGTGGTGATTGGCGTCGTTCTATTTACACGAAGAAAGCACAATGAACTAGGGATATAATGCGGAAAAAGGGTTATGGCGAATCGCAAGGTAAAAGGTTGAATGATTGGAGCTCGACGGCGAATTCGTTTATGATAGTGAAATGGTACTTTGATGAAAGGAAGTGAACGGTTATGATCGAGCATGAAGCGATTCTTACCTATGAGCCTGGAGGTCAACAGATTTGCATGACACGCGTGTTCAATGCACCACGGGAGTTAGTGTTTCAAGCATTTACGGATGCGGCGCTGTTCGTGGAATGGCTTGGACCTCGAAAGCTGACAATGAAATTAGACACTTTTGAGCCAAGAAGTGGCGGCAACTGGCGGTATATACATCTGGACAGTCAAGGAAATGAGTATGCGTTCCGCGGGGTGTTTCATGAAGTTACTGCGCCGGAACGAATTATTCAGACGTTCGAGTTTGAAGGGCTTCCAGAGAAGGGACATGTTATCCTCGAAACGGCTAAATTCGAAGAACTCGAAGGCGGAAAGACCAAGCTAGTGATGGAATCTGTATTCCAATCGGTTGCTGATCGAGACGGCATGCTGCATTCAGGCATGGAGCAAGGGATGCAGGACTCGTATGAGCGGTTAGCGGAGCTTTTGGATCGCATAAAGTAATTGGGAGAGAGCAGGCGCTGAGGCGGCCTGCTTTTTTTCTTGAGTTCCCTAACTGCCGAGAGGCTCGTGTTGTTTGACTAAGTAACGGACATGAGAGTCCTTATTCATGAGAAAAGCAGGGGTTTCAAATTCTAACGGCCACTACGGCCGTTATTCACTCCATTGGATTGCATATTGGCACATCAAAGAGTAATTAGCGGCTCTGGTGACCTTTAGAAGTGAGAAATGGCTGATTTCCAGACAATAGAAGCTGTCATGTCCGTTAGAAAAATCAACCAGCTATTTCCCCGTAAGCCTCTAGGTTTGGTGCTCTGCTCGTTCGCTTAACCTGACAACGTCGGACATCCCTCTCTATGTACAACCCATTAGGATTATACAAGGACCTGAGGCATAGTCTCAGGTTTTCTTTAAAAATAGCATAATAAGATATCTTTTTGCGCATTCGAATATGGCGATTCCAGGACGACTTTGATAAGATATGTCAAAACAGAGGAATGAAAGGATGGTAGCTATGCCATTTATATCACTAACGAGCTGGAGTTTACATCGAAATTTAGGTCCGTTGCGTTGGACTCGCTGGGATGACAACACGCAAACGCAATTCACGGAAGCTCAAGATCAACCAGAGCTGCTTTCTTTGCTCGAATTACCAGCAGTACTAGCGGAGAAGGGATTCAGCTCGCTGGAAGTTTGTCATTTTCATTTCCCAGAGACGAATGAAGCTTATCTGCTTGCGTTGAAAGGGGCATTTACGGATGCGGGGCTTCGCTTCTATACATTACTGCTTGAATACGGGGATATCTCTAGCCCAGATGAGGTTCGTAGACAATCCGATATCGCTTGGATCAAAGGTTGGATAGATATTGCAGCACACGCAGGAGCGGAAAGAGTACGAATAATTGCCGGAGAAGCGGATCCATCGGACAGGGATGCCTTGGCACGATCAATTGAAGCCCTCCGTGAGCTGGGACAATATGGTAAAGAGCGAGGCGTTCGCGTCGTGACAGAAAATTTCAAATCTCTATCCTCAACAGGCGACAACTGTCTTGCGATTATAAAAGGATGTGGAGATGTTATTGGATTCACCTCTGATTTCGGCAATTTCAAAGGGGAACAGAAATTCGATGAGTTAGTCCAAACGATTCCGCATAGTGAATCCATTCATGCCAAAGCGCAAACCAATGCCGCGGGAGTTCCTGATGAAGCTGAGTTTATTCGCTGCTTAAACATCGCCAAGCAGGCTGGTTATGAAGGTCCGCTTACACTTGTTTATGATGGTCCTGGTGACATGTGGGATGGTATTGAGCGAGTTAAGCAGCTAGCGGAGCCGTATTGTTCCTAATAGGAAGTGTATCTGCTCCTGTGTGAATTATGCTATGATACTAGTAATGTTATCCATTAACTTATTACTAGAATAGGAGACTTCCACAATGACCCCCGTATGTAATTATTGCAGCAAGAATGAGGCATTAGCGAACTTAATGATTGAAATTGGGCAATTGCGTGTATCGACGTTGTACTTATTTAGAGAACAAACATATAAGGGCCGCTGTATTGTTGCTTTGAATGAGCATCATACCGAATTCTTTCACTTGTCTCAAGAGAATCAGGATGCATACATGCGTGATGTTGCGCAGGCTGCAGCTGCTGTGGAACGTGCTTTTTCTCCGGACAAAATTAATTATGGCGCCTTTGGCGATACGATGCCACATGTCCATTTCCATATTGTTCCAAAATATAAGGATGGGTACACGTGGGGCAAAATGTTCGAAATGAATCCCGCTGATAATAAGCAATTGACTGAGCAAGAATATGAGGAAATCATTGGTCAATTGAAAGAACATCTGTAGCGTCAATAGGTTAGACAACGAAAATCCACCAATCATCTATCGGATGAGAGGTGGATTTTTATACTTTTACACAACAGTTAGTAGAAATGAGAATGCCAAGAAAAGACAGAGAGGACTATAGAATCGCGTGTCATAGTAGGAGAAAGCTGTGTGTTTGACTCTTTTGGAAAAACCTAAATAATTGAAATCCCCGATCGCCCTTAAGAAGAAAACACTCCCACAAAGGATACATGACCATTTGGTAAATGAGTTTGCTTGTAGGAATGACAGCGTTTCAGACTGGGCAACCAATACGGTACACACGCCTAGCATCAATATGGCAACTGCTAGTGTCTCAGGCATACGAGGTAGGAATAAAGCAGCGCCATCTTTGGTCTGCGGCAGAGACGCGCGGCTGCCCCATCTGCCGCCAAATGCCCAATACACATGGATCAAGCTGATTAACACCAGGAACGTGGCTGATACATAAACAAGAAGTGAGCTCATTGTTCAATCCCCTCCCAAATAACATCCATTTGCTTGTTAAACATAACGGTGAGATCTTCACATTGAGACTGGTTCATCGCCCAAGAGAGGAGTGAGTTAAAGTAAATACCGACTAAAACGGAAGCGATAATGGACGATTCCCAACGTGATTGAAAGGCATGTAAGTCCTTAGCCTCATTAATGATTTGACAGAGGGTCTGTTGAAAAATAAGGATGTTAGGTGATTCTTCTTTCATAAGCAAGGCGGACTTCATCGTCTCGGATAACGTAAGCTTTAACAAATCGGAATGTTGTGCATAGGTGGTGAGCAGGTCATTGAAGATCAGTCGAAGACGCTCTCTAAGATTCGCGATTTGATGTTTCTGGACAATTTCGCTCATAAATTGAATTTGCGATTGACCGAGATGAAGGAGGACATGCTCCTTTTTGGGGAAATAATTGAAGAAGGTACCCTTGGCAATGCCGCAGGATGAGGCAATTTCTTCTACGGTCACATGGTCGTAGCCTTTCTCCTGGAACAACTCAATTGCTTTTAAAAATAGTTGCTGTTTGAGCTCGTGCTTGCGGATTTCTCTAAGCATGAATGTCACCTCACTAATAAATGACCGTGGTCATTATTTGACTAAGGTCATTATAATTGTGTTTACCATAAATTTCAAGTGGGAAATATGCCAGAAAAAAGAATCCATTGACAGGGATTATTTGGGAATATAAACTTACATCACATCCAACTAATTACATATCCAAACGCAATGATTGGGACTAGTAAGGAACACCTATTGTCCAGAGAGCTGTCGCTTCGGTGGAAGACAGCCAATAGCTTCCCCAACTCACCCTTGAGCGGTAAGGTCGAAGTGTCTTGTAGATCTTAACGGTTAACCTCCGTAATCGGGTCTCGAGGATTGGCAACTATTCACGTTGCGAATCAAGAAGAGTGGTACCGCGAAGGTTAGACCTGTCGCCTCTTTGTAGGCGATGGGTCTTTTTTGTATTTTCAAATAGGGAGGGAACAACGAATGAAGAATGTGATCGATTATTATGCCAAGTTTGATGAGTGGGGAAGACTAGATCGCGAGCCTATTGAGTTTACGGTAAATTGGCACTACATGAGGAAATATCTCCCACGTGAAGGCTATGTCCTCGATAACGGGGCTGGACCAGGCAAATACGCCATGGAATTAGCGAAACTCGGCTATAAAGTGACTCTTTCCGATCTTACACCTAAGCTCGTCGAGCTAGCGAAAGATAAAGCAAGTGAGCTTGGTTTAGCAGAAATGTTTAATGGTTTTCATACGCTGAACGCAACGAGTTTAGAGGGGATTCCAGATGCAACCTATGATGCTTCGTTGATGTTTGGAACCTCTCTATCACTTGCAGGTTGAAGCGGAGCGCGTTGCTGCCACTAGGGAATTGTATCGTGTAACCAAGAACGATGGTGTCGTATTTGTCGCTTTTCAAAGTCGGATGCGGATGCTTCTAACTTCGTTGCTCTTCCCCCAGGCTTGGAAACCGAATGATCATATGGCAGCTGTTGAACATTTTATAGAAGAAGGTACGTTTAATCATACAGATGCAGGTCGTTTCACGGGTGCTTATTATTACAATGTGGAAGACATCAACCCTTTTATGGAAAGCCAAGGATTTGAGACATTAGATCTGATTGGATCTTCCAATCTGGGAGCATTGTTATCACAAGAACAGAAGCAATATTGGACGGATCGAGGGGAAAAGGATGCGTTCATTGATCTTCTCATTCGACTAGCGCGTGATCCATCGGTGTTGGGAGTTTCCTCGCATTTGTTATATATCGGGAGAAAAGTAGGAGAGTGAAGAGATGACAGAACAGGATGTAAGCCTTAAATGGTTAGAGTGGGCCAAACAAATTCAAGCGATTGCCCAAATCGGTTTAACGTATTCGAAGGATGTCTTTGATTTGGAACGATTCCAAGCGCTTCGGGAAATAAGTGTGGATATTATGGATACGTACACTTTGGTGGGGAAGGAAACGATTAACCTAAGCTTTGCGAATGAAACTGGATACGCAACACCGAAGGTTGATATTCGTGGCGTTGTTTTTGAAGAGAATAAAATACTACTTGTGAAGGAGAAAGCAGATGGTGCCTGGGCGCTCCCTGGGGGTTGGGCTGACATTGGGTACTCACCTTCGGAAGTTGCAGTGAAAGAGATCAGAGAAGAGGCAGGCTTTGATGTAGTGCCCGTCAGATTGCTCGCTGTTCTGGATAAAAAGTTCCATGACCATCCACCAGAGCCCTATCACATCTACAAAATGTTTATTCTTTGTAAAATAGTTGGCGGAGAAGCGTTGGGCGGAGTGGAAACGAGTGAGGTGCGCTTTTTCGGTGAAAGTGAACTCCCTGAATTATCAGCAGAACGAAACACGGTTGCTCAGGTGAAGAGTATGTTTGAATATTTGAGAGAACCGGATAAAGCAATTAGATTGGACTAAGAGAGGAAGACTGACGATATGGAACATCTGCGATATCCGATAGGGAGATTTGAGCGGATCGAACATCCCACACATGTTGAACGAGATAAATGGGTGAAGGACGTTGCGGAGACAGTTGATCTTTTGCGAAAAACTGTGTTAAACCTCAATGAGGAACAACGATTAACGCCATATCGTCCAGGCGGATGGACGGTTCAACAAGTCGTTCACCATATGGCAGACAATGATATGAATGCATTTATGCGCTTCAAGCGTGCTCTTACGGAGGATAGTCCCGTTGCAAGCTCTTATCGGGAAGATTTATGGGCAGAGCTAAGTGATTATCAACTGCCGATGGAAGCTTCGATTCAGCTATTGGAATCGATACATATTCGATTTGCAGCTGTGCTTCGCTCGTTAGATCCTTCCGAGTACAAGAAGACTTTTACTAGTCCAGTCCTTGGTGTACTAAGTCTGGAAACGGCACTGCAACGTTTTGTTTGGCATGACCGACATCACATTGCTCAGATCGCTTCACTGAAAGAACGAATGGGGTGGTAGGTGCACTTCTTAGGGCCAAACAAATCTCTATTCCAAGATTGAATGATAAATTTATAGGGCTGCCGAGTCTAATCTGAGGCCACTGAAAAAGTCTATTCATAGGAAAAGGTACAGACCTTCAAGAAAATTGAAGCGGCTGTACCTTTTTTTTGCTCTATAATAGAGTCATCACGAAAAGTAGGTGAGAGAGCGGATGATTCGGCATCAACAGACCTTGATTTTAAGTCCTTACGCGGCACTGTATGACATCGTCGTGCCGAAGGATAACATACTTCGGCAAATTAATGAATTAGTGGATTTCACTTT
>NZ_JABMKY010000019.1 GCF_013204845.1 Paenibacillus qinlingensis | reverse complement strand
TGTTTTATGATTCTCTCATGCGAGAAAACCAGTTATCCGGTCTTAGCTATCGTTTCCGATAGTTATCCCAGTCTTAAAGGCAGGTTACCTACGTGTTACTCACCCGTCCGCCGCTAGCTTACCCCGAAGGATAAACCCGCTCGACTTGCATGTATTAGGCACGCCGCCAGCGTTCGTCCTGAGCCAGGATCAAACTCTCCATAATAGTGGACGATTGCTCGTCCTATTTGAAAAAGCTTAATTGCTCATTTGAAGCTAGCGAGATTATTAATCTCATTTAAAGTCACTTTCGTGACTGTGCTTACTCACTCGTTGTTCAGTTTTCAAAGATCAATTTCTTTCTTTTCCCAACTCGCTCTCACGAACAGGAATTACAATATAGCATATTCACCCATCCAAATGCAAGCTTTATTTCTACATATTTCGATGAAATTTGCAGCCCGTTTTGGCCGGACCAGTAATATACCACGGGATTTTGGATTATGCAACACCTTTTTAAAAAGAATATCGATTCAACTCTTGCACCACAAGTTCTTGCTCAAATTGCTCCTTCAATGAATCATTGCTCGGAGAAGTAGAAAGTTCAATTTCCTTAAACTCACGAATTAGATTCTGTATATCATGAAGATTACCCTGTTGCACAAAGTGTTCTGTCTGATTAATGACATGGAACGCCATGGCCTGATACGCATCCGTAAAACTTTGATCCACACCCTCAGCACCTCGATAATCCGCATAATACCTTTTGAACGTATCCATTAAACTTTCTTCCATCCTAACCATCTCCTCTCCTGATATAGCATAGTTTCCCATTATCTTACCAATTTATACAATTTATCGAGCAACGAACAACAAGCTCCCTGCGAATTATGCAAGGAGCCTGTTGTGTGAATCTAACCTTTTTCATCTCTTTATATATCTCTATAGTAAGAATGCAACTTATTAGCTTTATTTAACGTCAATTGTAGTAACGGATTGATTTTGACCTTTAAGCTGAACCACGTGACCTGCTGAGAAGTTAGCAAGGTTACCTGTCAAATTGAAAGTCGAAGATACATTATATGTAGTTGATTGATCAACTCCATTGATATTTTGTTTGATTGTGATTGTTGCAATTTTACCTTGAGCGTTAATTGTTGTTGCAGTCAATGTACCCAAGATGTCGAAAGAAGTGTTTACAGGCGCATTACCTGTTACTTCTACGAATACAACAGTATTGTTGAATGTACGTACTTTAACTGTATCACCAACAGCAATTTCAGTAGGGGCAACCTTCACACCATTACGCAAAACGAAAACATCTGGGTGCAAGTTATACACAGTCGTTGTGCCATTTTTAGTTAGGGAAAGAACATTGTTGTACACAGCTGTGTTTACAGTTCCTGAATTTGAGTTTTGATCTTGGCCAGGTAATTGCTCGTTCGTACGATCTAGAAGAGCTGCCAATTGTGCACGTGTTACGCTTTGATTAGGTTTGAAGGTATTATCTTCAAAACCGTCGATTAAACCTTTATCAACCGCTACTTTCACATAACCTACGGATCCAGCTGGAATTTGTTTAGCATCCTTAAATGTAAGTGTGCTCGTCATGTTTGCTTTTGCTTCTGCTTCCAATTTCAATGCTTTCACTAGAAGAGTAGTTGCCCATAGACGGTTTGCATCTTCATTAGGTTTAACGCTGTCATCACTTTCTGTGAACAGGTCGTTCTCAAGGGCTACTGCAACATAACCTACTGCCCATGCAGGAATTTTGTCAGCATCTTTAAAGTTCAATTTTGTTTGCTTTTCAGCATCGGACTCGGCTTGCTCACGCAATCCCATTAGACGAACAGCAGCTGTAATCGCTTCAATACGAGTTACTGTTTTCTCTGGTTTGAAGCTTCCATCTTCATATCCTTCAAAAACACGCTTGGACGCTAGGCTTGCAATGTAACGCATTGCCCACTGTGAATTTTTCATATCGTTGAAATTAATGTTAATTGTTACGTTTCCATTAATAACATTTTGTGTATAGCTCGTATTATTTTTAGATCCATTGTTATTATTGCCTTTACCACGATCATCGTTTTTACTTCCATTTGCAAATGCGGCAGTTCCGCCACCTGCTACCATAGTTAGAACAAGACCAGTTGCTACGAATTTTTTCATTAGGTTTTTTTTCATTTTAAAATCTCCCTTAGTCATTTTATGGTTTATACATAAGATTAAGATGGAGCCTTCGCGAAGGGTTCCTGGTTATGCTACAAGGATTCGCCAATGCTTGTCAGTTTTTGGGGGTGCAGGTTGTAAAACTTTCAGAATCAATTCTCAAAGTCTATTAAATCCACCCTGAAACTGCTAAAATGAAGACCATAAAGTTTAACGCTAAAGGAGCTTGTGTATGCGCTTACGAAACCCGCGAGTTGGGCTCGCTATTGCTCTGGCTGTCCTCTTAATTGTTGTTTCAGCCTTCTCATTCAGCAAGATTTGGTTCAAGCAAGGAAGCATGAACGTAACCGCGGTAGCTCCGACTGTTACACATCAAGATACAACTCCTCAAGTGAGTGAAGTACCTTCATCCGTACCCAATCAAGATACGAAAATAGCGAGCGCTGCCACATATCCAACTGAAAACGTAGATGTTGTTGTAATTGGTAGTGAGCTTGAAGGTCTCTATTTGGCCCGCGCTGCCATGGATGAGGGCCTCAAAGTGAAAATATTAGATCCCCATCAAGCCTTCGGCGGTCAGATCCTTCAAAGTCAGATGTTGTTTCTAGATGAAACACGAGATGAACAAGGACATTTACTCGTACAGGGCCGCGCTAAAGAACTATTCGATGGCTTCCGAAACGCTAAGATTCGAAAACTTTCTGAATTCACGACATATATGGACAAGTTAAGTAAAGATATCCCGATTGAGTCAGGCATCACGATTCAAGAGGTTGAACAAATTCAAACACCTGATTTTATGCACAAAATCCCATCCATCCTATATAAAACCAATAAAAATGAAATTAAGAAAATTACGGCCTCCTATTGGGTAGATAACAGTGATTTTGCCGCATTAATAAGCCGCTTAGAAACCAAACGTCTTCCAGGTCTTGAGAAATTTTATGGTCAAAAAGACATTGAGTACATGAGTGCAGGCATGATGATGAAGTTCAAAAATGTAGATTGGAAGAAGTTTAATACAACCTTCAACGCACTAAAGCCTGAGGAAAGATCGAAGCAATTCGGCGGTGGAAGTGTCAGTGAAAGTTTTGCCATTGGACTTAGCGGCATGACCAAGGCGTATCATCCTTCTAATGATCGTGTTTTCCTAAGAGGTTTGAATGCCGTAAATCAACGTGATGGCGAAGTCCTCATTAATGCGTTGCTCGTCTATACCGTGGATCCTGCCAAGCTGGCATCTGTGCAAGAAGCGGTCTATTTGGGAAATAAGGAAACAGCCCTGATCTTGCAGCATTTCCGAAAAACATTGCCAGGTTGGGAGAAAGCTGAATTAGGCGAACTGCCGACTTACCCTTATATTAGAGAATATAATCACTATGAAATGGACTACACCCTAAAACCATCTGATCTCCTCGCTGGCACGATGTTTTGGGACAATGTCAGTATTGGCGGTTATCCGCTTGATCTCCAAGGTACGAGTGCCAACAAATGGGGAATTGAGATGGGACGCCCTGACAAATACGGCATGCCGCTTCGCAGTTTTTTACTAAAAAATTATGAAAATGTTATAGCAGCAGGAAAAAATGTTGGTTCCTCCGCGATCGCATACGGCAGCACACGCATTCAGCCCAACACGAGTTTGGCAGCAGAGTCCATTGGTGTCATCTTAGGCCAGCTTCATGGTAAGCAAAAAATTCGGGAAATTAAACCCGAAGACATGCTGAAGCTCCAATCGTACTTAGCTACTCGTTATCAAATCAAGTTAACTGGCGTTACAGGAACCAACAAAATCGCAGGTTGGAATGATGAGGAAATTCGCAAACTGGATACTGGTGAAATCACTTATCCCAGCTATGTTCAAACACGTAAAAAACCAGCCGTTAAATGACCAATGGGTAGTATCGACCGTGTCCTCGTTCAAGTAACGAGTGAGCACGGTTTTTTCTTTTCAAAAAAGGATTGAAAGCCACGCAACATGCGTATACAATAAGCAATATACTTATATTCACTTACAAATACTTAAGTAAAAGAGGTAATCATCCTTGTTTCAAGAAGAACGACTCTTTTCCATCCTTGAATACTTAAAATCAAATAAGCGTATATCCGTAGATCTGATTTGTGAGCTCTACGAAGTTTCTCGCGATACGGCTAGACGGGATATGGTCAAATTAGAGGAGCAAGGATCCATTGTTCGTACGCGAGGTGGAGCCATTCTTCCCACGCTCTCTAAAGAAGTCGGCAATTATGATCAGCGTCTTCAAGAAGAATCCTCTTCTAAACTAACGATAGGCAGGAGAGCAGCTACACTCGTTCAAGATGGCGATTATCTGATGATGGATGCTTCTACTACTGTTCTGCATGCAGCCACTGCCTTGGCCTCCAAAAACAACATTGTCATCACAAGTTCGATTGAAACAGCCGCTATTCTCACCCGCAAGGATGGCATTACGATTCATATGCTCGGCGGTGTGCTAGATAATAAGCACCATAGTGTCTACGGGGCTAAAGCGATTGAAATGTTAAACGAGTATCACGTCGATAAGCTTTTCATTGGCACATGCGGCATTTCCGAAAATGGGTTATCCGCCCCCAATGAAGAGGATTGTTATTTAGTAAGAGCGATGATGGAGCATGCTGATCAAGTGATTGTACTCGCAGATCATTCCAAATTCGGCAAGCGTCTGTTCCATCATGTCGTAGGATTTGAAAGCATAGATATTCTGGTTACGGATCAAGCGCTGAGCGAGGAAATGAAAGAGCGATTATTAGCAAGTGAGGTTGAAATTGTACTAGCAGGGGGAGAAGAACAACATGATTAAACTAATCGTTAGCGATCTGGACGGCACGCTGCTTGACCATCATAAGAAAGTCAGTGAACGGGAGCTGAAAGCTCTACAACAAGTGAGAGACGCTGGAATTACGCTTTGTCTAGCCTCAGGTAGAATGAATTCGGAGATGCAGAAAGTACTTCTAGATATCGATCATCAAGCTTATTCTGTTTCCCAAAATGGTGCTTTCATTCATTTGATGGATGGTGCGCTTCTGCAAGCGAAGTTATTCGAGCCTTCCATCGCTCATCGCGTGTATCAGCTCATCGAAGCTTTCGATGTAGTTAAGTTTATTTGCTCCGGAAGTGCCAATTATATTGAGCGCTTAAGTCCCGCTTCCGACGAAATTCAGAAGAGAATGTTTGAACCTTTTATAGTCAAAAGCGAGATCGAACAATCCCTGAAGGATGCATTTCCAACTTGTAAATTCTCACTATTCGGGCAGGTTGACGACTTACTTGAGATCAAGACATTGTTGGAAAAAGAACTTTCTGACCAATTGGACATCTACATGGCTGATACAGATTGTCTCGACATCATGCCTCATCAAGTTTCCAAAGGCAGCTCTCTCCTTACGCTTATTGCACATTTGGGATTAAAACCAGAAGAGATCGCATGTTTTGGAGACTCCTTTAATGATGTCTCGATGTTCGGTATTACACCCCATAGCTTTGCCATGCATACTGCTCATTCGGATGTGAAGAAGCATGCCGCGAGTACGGTGAACTCTGTTTCCGAAGCGATTGCCCATGTTTTGGCCCATAATGACAAACATACGATAGAACGTAAAGGAAGCGCCGCATTATGAAAAGATTATTAATTATGGGCTGCCTCTCCTACTTACTAACAGGATGCACGCACGTCATTTTCGGCGCAGTGTTGCCTGAACTACTAGCCCATTATGGTCGAAGCTACAGTGGCGGAGGGTTACTGGTCTTTTTGCAATTTGGAGGTTTTATGCTAGGTGTGCTTGCAATGCCTACACTCATTCGTCGTATTTCTCGTCGAAGTACGATTACAATGGCGTTTTGCTTCTTATTTGTGGCCATGCTTGCCATTGGCTTATTGCCACCTTGGCCGATGGTTATCGGGTTCACTTTCCTAGCAGGTATCTCCTTCGGACTTGTGGAGTCCAGCATCAGCACCTTCATCCTTATGGCTGCCAAAGATCAACAGGCAGTTGCTTTCAGCAAGCTGGAGGTATTCTTTGGACTCGGCGCCTTGTTCATGCCACTTGTATCCAGTCTTCTTATTGCAAATGGGTTGTGGAAATTCGCCTTCATGCTGCTCGGACTAAGCGCACTTGCAACCGGAATCATCTGGTCAAAGCTGTCCTTAGGCGAACATGATGAATTACTTGCACATAAAGCGGATCGTTCTCATAAAACAGATCGAGTTCCTGTACTCTCAAAAAAATCGTTCGTTTTTTTATGCTTGCTTATGACCGTCTTCTTCTTGTATTGCGGTATGGAAAATACGATTGTAAACTTCTTACCTTCGATCTTTAAGGACCAGTTGCAGGCTTCAAGCTCTGTCTCTACACTTGGTGTGACCGCTTATTGGTTAACCATGGTCGTTGGTCGCTTATTTGCAGGAGCGTTGGCTGAGAAGATGACCTACTTCAAATATTTAGCTTTCTCATTTGCTTTAAGCTTGATTACCGTAATGGTATGGTTGTTCAGCACGAATTTATGGAGCAGTTTTGCCGTAATTCTCTTGCTTGGCTTATTCATGTCAGGTATGTTCGCCGTTGCCCTTATTTATGCGAATCAACTGTTGCCTGGACGTACGGAGCAAACGACGAGTGCGCTCATTGCCGCTGGTGGTTTAGGCGGAGCCATCCTGCCGCTTGGGGTCGGTTGGGGGATGGATCACATCCATGTAGGCGTCTCGATCTGGTTTGTACTGATTAGCATGTGTGTTGTGTTTGGCATTATTATGTATACACGTAAATGGCAAGTTCCTGTGTTGCGAGCCAATTAACTGGATAAACTGCTGCTATTTTTTCAAGTTTTCGCTCCAAATTCCAATTAGATGGAAAATATGTAGGTAATTTTCGCCAAAACGACCAAACTAACCATTTCGGGGTAAATTAGCTGCATAAAATCCATCTACTTGCTAAATTTCCGTTAATCTAGTGAAATACACTGTAGAAATTACAGCTATTGTGCCAGACGGGGTGTAGTGGGTAGAGAACACTCCAAAAAGCAAGAGACCCTTCACAACCACTTAGGTGGCAGGAAGGGTCTTTCATGTTACTGAAATGGCTTTAGTTGTACGAGAATGGCATTGTCTTCAAACACCACATTTTTAATACCAATTAATTTAGGTAAGTAGGATTGCAGTGGAATTTCAATCGGAGCTAGTTGAAGCCAAGCACTTGGGAGCTGCCAGTTTCGAATCTGCGTACTCACATGCTGGATGACCAAGTTAGGTGGATCCCATGCCAATGTGAATGTCGCATGAGCACCGATCGGTAGCCGATCGTGCCACCTTACGTTTACATCCGCCTCAACCATGGCGCCCTGCAGATTCAACTCTGCACCTTCCATCCGAAAATCATGCGGCAATGCGCTGTGCGAGGCTAGCTGCTTCTTCAACAAATGATTGACTTCCTCTTCCGAAAGCCGCACGTCCAGCTTTCGGGAGAGGATCATTTCTGCAATTTTGTTGCTTATGGCGATCTCTTTATACTGTAGATCCAGCGACTTCGTTGGTTTCACATACTGAATGATGATGAGTAGCATCACCACAGCGATGACAACCAACATCAAGAGTGTGATTGTAACTTTCTTCAGCATGCTCTTACACCCCGCAGATCATGAGTAGACTTCGCAAGGAAGCGAGCTACTCTTCTTTATTCTGCTGCTTCTCTTTCAACCAGCGCGGAGCGCCCTTGCTCTTGCGATCGCGCTCGCGTTGCGCTTTGCTGACGGCCTTGCCTGCGGCGGCCGTCTTCCCTTGTGCTGCCGGCTTCGCCGGAGCAGCGCCCTGCTGGCCGCGCGCGTCTGGCGCCGCGGCACTTACAGACACCGCGCCCGCAGGCGCGGCAGCCTCACGCGCGCCGGCGGAGCCGCTGCGCGAAGGTGCTGCGCTTGGGCGCGCGGCTTCACGGCGGCTGCGCATCGTAGCCGCACTGCGGTCTTGGGCCGGGTCAACCAACCGGCCCTCGTACATGGCTTTCGGCTCAATCGTGATGCCGAGCTGCTTCTCGAATTTCTCAATGATGAAAAGCTCTCTCGAGGTCACGATAGAGATCGAAGTTCCCTCACGGCCCATCCGGCCTGTCCGACCTACACGGTGAAGATAATACTCCGCATTCGTCGCCACATCCAGATGGAAGACGTGCGTCACACCTTCAATATCAAGACCTCTGGCAGCAACGTCCGTCGCCAATAATAATTGGAATTTCCCTTCACGGAAATTACCCATGACTTTGGCTCGATCCTGCTTGCTCGCTTCACCATATAAAGCTTCAACAGAAAGCCCGACATATTGAAGCTTGCCAACGACTTGTGCAATATCATCAGTCACATTAATAAAGACAATTGCTGAAGTTGGCTTAATCATCCGAACAAGTCTACGGAGGGTGTCGATCTTTTCACGTTCCTGACACACGACATAGTGATGCTCCAACGTTTCAGCGGTACGCTGGGAAGGGTTAATTTTGATAATAACCGGATCTTTCAGCCATCTGCCTGCTGCTTGCTCCGTACTTTGAGGAATTGTTGCCGAGACAAACACCATTTGACTTGTGCGAAGCATACCTTTAAGTACAGCTTCCACATCCTGCATAGAGCCAAGTTCAAACACTTGGTCAACTTCATCAACAATGCCCATTTTCACATGATGCAGCGTAAGTTTGCGAACTTTCATTAACTCCAGCAAACGTCCAGGCGTTCCAACAACGATATGCGGATGAAGGCGCAGCTTCTCAATCTGTCTGGCAACTGCCGCTCCGCCGATTAGGGATTGTGAACGAATAGGTCCCCCGCTCGTCAATTTCTCAATTTCCTGCATGATCTGCATGCCCAACTCTCGTGTAGGAACAATGACCATGACTTGCAATTGTTTCTGAGTGGGATCAATTCGCTCCAAAGCAGGCAGCAAATAAGCTAATGTTTTGCCTGTTCCCGTTTGGGATTGAATAATCGCGTCTTTACCCTGCAAGAGAACTGGAATACCTTCCGCTTGAATCGGCGTTGGCTCACCAATCCCTAATTCTTGTAATTTATCTAAATAAGTCTGTGCAATCTGCAGCTCTTCGAAACTCGTGCTCAATACCATATACCCCTTTTCTCTTCCAACCTCATCCCCATATTATATGCTAGAGTGCTTCAGCAAACAAATATGTAGACACCAAACTCTATCTATCTGATCCCCATTCATCCAAAAACTTCTGTTTAATGGCATCCCGTGCCCGAAAAAGCCTTTGTCGCACAACCCCTTCGGTTACACAAAGTTCACTAGCCATATCTTTATAAGATAAATTATGTATCCATTTCATGGCGATAATCTGTCTATAGGAAGGATTAAGTTGATTGATATAAGCAATAACAGCTTCTCTCATGACTTTCATTTCAACTTCTACATCTGGCGAACCCGAATAATCCGAAGTTGGGGCGGACTCCTTTAAGGAGAAAAGCACCTCTGTCTCGAGTTCATCACGATTACGTCTATGTTTGCGCAAATGATTCAGCGTTACATTCCGCGTAAGTCGCTTCAGCCAGCCCTCATATTTATCAATTTCCGTTAATAAAGGGGCTTTGTGAACTGCACGGAGAAAGGCTTCCTGAATAATGTCCTCTACGGCAGCATGATCTCTTAAAATAAAATTAATCATTGGATAAACGAGCAAGTA
This sequence comes from Paenibacillus qinlingensis, assembly GCF_013204845.1. Classification (GTDB taxonomy): domain Bacteria; phylum Bacillota; class Bacilli; order Paenibacillales; family NBRC-103111; genus Paenibacillus_E; species Paenibacillus_E qinlingensis. The sequence continues at coordinate 141,273 of NZ_JABMKY010000019.1, read as the reverse complement.
AAATTCTTTATAAATCTGTTCCTGCATGCTCGTATCTAATGTGTTAAAGTCGCTGTTAAATATTTCTTTCAGTGACTTCATCATATTCCCCCCTAGCCTACAGGTAAAAAGATCTAAAGTGTATCTACCTTATTTTAGGTTAAAAAGGGGGAGTAAACAATCGTTACTGCTAAAAAAAATAGGAAAAATTTTCCCTTAGCAATAGGAAGCGATTGCATGGAAGAGGGGAATGCTTCGGAACCTTTTGACAGCCTCTTCTTCATCCTTTAAACTAAAAGTGCTCCATTTACTCTATTTCCATCCGAAGGGATGACGTGCATGCCTACCGATTTTGAAAACGATTTTAACACATTGGTCGCCAAGACTGCGGAACTTATTACAGGTGATACATCCCCAGAAATGATCGAGAAAATCAAAATATGGGCTTTCTTTAACCATGTTCATAAAGCACTACCTGCACTTGCCTCCCATTGGAATCAATCTCATCCTGAGGGCAAAGCAGAAATGCGAAAGATTTTCGAAGAAATCCGCGCACTCAATCAAGCGAAGCAAGCAGCAAAGTCTGATCCGGCTGAAACGTAGAATAGGTACAGAAAAAGCGACCCCCATGTGACTGGGAGCCGCTTTATTTTTTATTCATGATACCCGACGCCAGTTTATTAAAAAGGCGAGGAAACAAATGAAATAATTTAATCCCGACACCCGCTACAAAAGGCAGGTTCTTCTCTGGAATGTTTTTCTCGATGGCATGAATCAGCTCTTTGACTACTTTTTCGGGCTTTAACATAAACCAAGCGATGTTCTTGACATAATTACCGGTCGGATCCGCCTTGTCGAAAAATGGTGTCGCAATCGGACCTGGATTAATCGCTGTCACGGATACCCCAGATTTCGCTAATTCCATCCGCAAACTATTCGTAAATCCTAGTACGGCATGCTTGGTTGCCGAATAGGCTGTTGATTTGGCAGAGCCAATTTTACCTGCCATTGAGGCAACATTGACGATATGGCCACTACCTGCCTTTAACATATGCGGAAGGACTGCCTGCGTGCAACGTACGAGCCCCAGATAATTCACATCCATCATCTCTTCAAAATGAGCAAGAGGCGCTTCCGTAAATGCTTCAAATATGCCATATCCAGCGTTATTAATCAGTATATCAATTCGCCCAAACTCGGCGATGATGCGACTTACAACGCCATTTACCTCATCTGTATTCGTAACATCCATAGCGTATACAGCATGTTGCCCCGGCAAGCTTGATGCAATTTGTTTCAACATGTCCGTTCGCCGTGCTGTCAACACAGGTATAGCGCCTTTCGCTGCAAATTGCTGCGCCATCAACGCTCCAATCCCACTTGAAGCACCTGTAATCAAGACAACCTTATTCTTGATTTCCAACCACTTCCACCCCCTTCTACGCACAAAAAAAATGGAGCTACCATCATACTGGTACTCCAACGTTCTTACTTATATTACGTAATTAACACTTGAATGTCTAGTTCGCCAATGCCATCCATAATTAAAGGAATGGTTAATGCTCTCTTCGGCACAAATCCTGCTGCCGTTGCAGATTGGACTAACTTCGGTGGTGTAATGTCTACCCGAACGCCTTGGTTAAAGAGCATCGTGCTCGCATTGCCACTAATCATATTGCCCAGTTCAGAAATGGCACTCTTTCCCATTTCATCCATTTCAGTAATGACGAATCCACCCATCATGGCAGAAACCATTTTCAAAGCAACATCTTCAGCCAAGCCGAATACGACGTCGCCTTCCATTTGTCCAGTCATACCAATTTGGATCCAGATATACTTTTCCACAAATTTGACGTCTTTAATGCCGAGCTGCCCTGTCGTTGGGCGAATGTTAGCAACTTGCTCGATGACGATTCTAGCCGACTCCAAAAAGGGATTAATGTACTCAGCCTTCATAGCTCCGCTCCGATCTCATTTGTGAATAAGTTCCACAGAAAAACGACCTTTTTCAACATTATACATAATATTTTAGGACAAGTATACTGTCAATTTAACAAAAATAGTTCCATCTACTCAGATACACGCCACATTTCTGCCTTCATACTTAAATTGTCGAAACCTGGTATATAAACGCTACAAAATAATTAAAATGCAAATACAATGGTAAATTATACAAAATAATAACTATTCCTGTTAAACTATGAAAGAGAATCTAAAAAAGGAGAGATGAGAGTCAATGACGATGAACCCCCCTCCTGTAAGTACACGAAAATTCACAATCTACCTGATAGGCGGCATAGCGATCATCAGTATTCCTTTATTTTATTTGCAACACTTATCTTTTTTTCAACATAACCTCATGGCAAGCATCACTCTCGATTGTGGGATGTTCGTCGTATTAATGTTACTCGCCTTATTCGTAATAAGGTTACTCAAGCGACGTGAAGCCAGTATTTCGGAATCTGCGGAGCGATATAAATCACTTTTCGACAACCATCCTGATTCCATCATTTCCTTTAGTTTGGATGGTGATATCCTTTCTTCGAATCATGGACTTGAAAGCTTGCTCGGATTGGGTGAAGAATCCTCCAAATCAGCCTCATTTCTTCCAATGATCCACCCTCCTGATCTACTCAAAACGCTGCACCACTTCCAAGTGGCTTCAGAAGGAATGCCCCAAAATTTCGATGCTTCATTCTTACATCAAAATGGATACCCTATCCCTTCTAATGTAACTTTTGTTCCCACTAAGGTGGGTAACCAAATCGTTGGGGTTTATGCTATTCTGAAAGATTTGACTGAGATCAGGGAGCAGAAGAAAGAAATTGATAAGCTCTACAAACAAAATCAACTCATTCTCAATTCGGTTTCGGAAGGCATTTATGGCATTGATACGAATGGACGCACCATTTTCTGGAACAAGGCCGCGGAAGCCATTACCGGTTGGAAAGTGGATGAAATGTTAGGTAGACGCATACATAACTTAATTCGACCGCTTCATGAGGATGGGACTTTTGTCATACCGGAGGAAAACACGACAGTCAATACAATGCTTCAACGTGAAGGTGCAATATTGAATGAAGACCTGTTCTGGAAAAAGGATGGAGCCAGTTTTCCCGTTGAGTACATGTCCAGTCCCATGCTTGATGGGGGTGGCCAGCTGCTAGGTACCGTCATTACATTTAGTGATATTACGGAGTTGAAGAAGACGCAGGAGTTGCTTATTAAATCCGATAAGCTGTCTGCTGTTGGACAATTGGCTGCTGGTGTTGCACATGAAATCCGCAATCCGCTGACCGCCTTAAAAGGATTCCTCAAGCTGCTCAAAACAAGCTCTGCCAAGGAGCAATATTACATTGAAATTATGCAAAAAGAACTACAGCGTATAGAATTTATTGTGAATGAGTTTTTGTTTGTTTCTAAACCACAGGCTACCCACTTCGTTACTAGTACGTTATACACGATCATCATGAGCACTGTCGAGCTACTTCAGCCTCAAGCACTGCTCTCTAATATCGAAATTGAAGCAGAGGTAGATTCTGGGCTTCCGCCTGTAACGTGTGATGAGAATCAAATCAAGCAGGTCTTTATTAATATTATGAAAAATGCCATAGAGTCAATGGAGCAAGGTGGAAATCTGCGAATTCATGCAGAGCTGAAAGGTTCAGGCAATCAAATTCTTGTTCGCTTCGTGGATCAGGGCTGTGGTATTGCGCCTGAACGCCTCCCCAAACTTGGGGAACCCTTCTATAGCACTAAGGAAAAAGGAACTGGACTAGGACTGATGGTTTGTTACCGAATCATTGAAGCGCATGGTGGATTCATGAAAATTAGCTCTAAACTTACGGAGGGTACGATCGTCGAGATCACGCTGCCCACAACAACTTACCTATCTAAAGGAGAAGCAACAGGATGAACGGATTTCTAATCGATCTAGATGGCACACTTTACAGAGGGCACGAGCCTATCCCTGGTGCCGCTGCTTTCTTGCAATGGCTCCAGCAGGAGCAATTGCCTTACCTCTTGGTGACGAATAATTCGTCCCGCACCCCAGAACAAGTTGCCGAGCATCTGCAAGCGCTCGGCATGGAGGTACCCGCGGCAGCCGTCTATACGTCTTCACAGGCGGCTGCGCAGTACTTGACCGAGCAGCGCGCTGGTCAGCGCGTGCATATGATCGGCGAAGACGGCCTGCGGATTGCTTTGAACGCAGCCGGCTTCGCACTAGAGGAGACGACGCCGGATTACGTCGTCCAGGGCATTGACCGCAGCTTCACCTACGGGAAGCTGACGGAAGCGGTCCGCCATCTGAAACATGGCGCGACCTATGTCTTAACCAATCCCGACCGGATGCTTCCGTCGGATGGAGGGCTTATGCCAGGGGCGGGCTCCCTGGCCGCTTCGATCACCGCCGCCTCCGGCGTAGAGCCGGTGGTGATCGGTAAGCCTTCGCCGATCATTATGGCGTATGCCATTGAGCGGCTCGGTCTGCCTGCCGCCGATGTCTGGGTCATCGGCGATAACGTGCACACCGATATCCGCGGAGGTGCGATGGCGGGGTGCCGCACTGCTCTTGTGCTGACGGGCGTTGCGACGCCAGACAATGTGCACGAGCAGCTGGCGTCGGCTGGTTTGACGCCGGACTTGGTCTGCACGGATTTACCGCATTTCATAGCGCAGCTGAATTTGTTATCGTCACCGACCAAGTAAGAGATGACTACTGTACAGTTGCATTAATCCGATTTTGCTCAATTAAACCTAGGATTTCCGTTTAAGTATAGCCATTAATCCGATTTCGCCGAACTAATTACCCATATTCCTCTTGTGGGAGTCATTAGATGCGATTTAGTTAGGCTATTTCGGACTAATTAAGTTTTAATACCGCTGAAAGTGAAATTAATTCGTTAATTTCGGACTAATGAAAAAAAGCACTACCTTGTTCGACAAGGTAGTGCTTTTTTCAATTTGCTTCACTCGATCCGATCCCAATTCACATCGAGCTCCGTATTTCTTTCCTGCAGCCTGCCATCTCGAGCATCCTGCTGCAGTTCTTCTAGCCATTTTAACTCGGTAAAAGCACGTTTATAGCTGCCAACCAACATTTGCAAAACAACTCGTGGAACAATGTTCAAATGCTCGTTGTACAAACTTTTCATCTTGTTCATGATCATTTTTTGTTCCAAAATTTTATGTTCAAGAATATCGGCAATCTTAGCTTGGTCGCCATGAACGGTAAATGGCAGTGCCACATAGAGCGGATGATAATGTTTAATCTCTTCATGCAATTGATGAGACAACAGTTCTTGAAATTTTTGCTTACCAGCTTCCGTAATTTGATAAATGGTTTTCTCGGGGCGATTCGTATCGCGCACGACTTCTAATGCTTCTACATGACCATCCTTATGCAGTTGATCCATGGCATAGTAGAGCGAGCCGTCTTGCAGCTTCATATAATTCGTCATGCCGCGATCTTTCATCGTTTGACGAATCTCATAGGTATGCCGATTGGCTTCCATTAATAGTCCGAGAATGACCAGCTTCATCGACATGTGTGTTAACCTCCTAGTGTCCTACTGGTACATCTCCTTTAACAGGCGCTTTACCAACTTCTAGTTTAGCATTTCCCATCAATAAAATGAACGCAAGACCTAGTATAGCTAAGACAATCGTGGTTTGGAAAACAACGGCAATCGAATCAGCCAACGCGGTTAGGAGCTTATGCAGTACCTCTTTAGGAATATTCGCTCTCACTTCAGGTTGAAGCAGCATACGTGCATCCTGGAACTTCTCTGCCATAGCTGGATCATTGAGCGATGTTGTGATCTTGTCTTTTAATGCATTGACTTGAATGCTCCCGAATATCGCTACTCCAATAGCAGAACCTACGGAACGGAAGAAAGCAACTAAGGATGTTACTGTACCCCTGCGACGGAAATCCACTTTGTGAAGTGCCGACATCGACGTGATCGGGAAACAAGCGCCAATACCTAGTCCGAGAATAATCATATAAGTCGTGATTACCCATCTCTCCGAATCAATGGAAATACCGCCAAGCAGCGATGTCGCCAACAGCAGAAGAGCGACTGATACTAATAGCACATTCCGATAAGAGAATTTACCGATAAAGCGACCGCCTAATGCACTACTTACGACGACACCTAGCATCATAGGAGTTAATGTCGAGCCAGCCGATGTCGCAGAACCTTCGAATACGCCTTGGATAAACAAGGGAATGTACGTCCCCGCCGATATGAGAACCGCTCCATAAGCAAAGCTAACTCCCATGCTGGATGTAAACAACCGATTTTTGAACAAATCTAATGGTACAATGGGCTCGGCTGCGTTTTTCTCAATAAAAATAAAACCTGCTAACAGCACGACGAATCCTGCAAATAACCCAATAATCTGCATCGAACCCCACGCATACTCTTTGCCGCCAAACTCCAATGCGAACATCAGTGAAACGATAGCTGCCGTTAATACAACCGTACCGCCCCAATCAATCTTAGCCTTGCTATGTTCCACGGACTCGTGATACGAGAAAATAATCATAATCAGAGAAATAATGCCTAATGGTAAATTGATAAAGAAAATCCATTCCCACGTCACATGATCTGTGAAGTATGCCCCGATAATAGGCCCAAGCACACTGGATAATCCGAATACTGCGCCGAATAAGCCTTGCATTTTACCCCTTTTCTCTGGAGGAAAAATGTCAAAAATAATAGCAAAGGTAATCGGCATCAGCGCACCGCCACCAATACCTTGTATTGCACGGTAGATGATCAACTGTGTCATTGACGTCGCTGTTCCACATAACGCAGAGCCAATCATAAAGACGACGATCCCGATAATGAAAAATAATTTGCGGCCATACATATCTGAAAGTTTACCGAAGATGGGCATTGCCGCCACATTGGCAATCAGATAGGCCGAGAACACCCAAACAAATTGGCTGAAGCCGCCCAGCTTAGAGACAATCGTTGGCATCGCTGTCGATACAATCGTCTGATCTAGAGAAGCCAGCAAGAGCCCTAGCATTAAGGCTACAACCGTTACGGTCGGATTTGATTTACGTGATAAAGACATACGTAGAGTCTCCTTACTCGTTATGTTTTAAATTACATAAATTATTATATTCAAATTTGAGTATTTTGAAAAGATAATTTTGAGTCACTCTCTTTCATACATCCGTAGCTTGTACTCTGTGACTCTCAATTATCCTGTCTTGTTGCCTAGTCAGCACTTCCTATCATATAATAAAGTAAGAAAAGGTTTTTATGTCCTTTACAATTTCGATAAATTTTATTTGTACCTTTGATCTTACATCTAACTTGCAGGAGGTAATCTGATGAATATGAACCAGTTAGAAACCCTGCTCACCATTTCTAAGACGATGAGCTTTCGTAAAGCTGGTGAAATTCTAAACTTGACCCAACCTGCCGTTTCCGCGCAAATAAAAAGTCTTGAGGATGAATTCGGTACGATTCTCATTGATCGTAATCAGCCTGTTACTTTAACAGATAGTGGAAAGCTTTTCTTGGAGCATGCGGAAAAAATATTACGGATCACCAGTGACCTGAAACAGCGTCTTTCGGATCTAAGTCAAACCCCTCAAGGTCATATCCATATTGGCACAACGACTTCCATTGCCATGCAGATCTTGCCGAGGGTCCTTTCCTATTTCCAGGATCAATTCCCGCTGATTAAAACGACCATTCATTCCATGACCTCTTCTCAGATCATGACATCCGTGGAAAACGGTCATATCGATATTGGGATCACGTATTTGTTTGAGAAGAATCCAGCTTTGGAGACTTCTGTGCTTTACTATGATAATTTTGAACTCATCGTTTCCACGCACCATCCGCTTAGTCGTTTCACACATTTATCTATCGAGAAGCTTAGAAATATTCCATTTATCATGCTTTCCCCAGAAACTGCAGGTCGACGCTTCGTCGATCAAATCTTCAAATCCTATGATGTCTCGCCTCATATTGTCATGGAGTTGTCTAGCAGTGAGGAAGTAAAACGCATGGTAGAGTTAAATCTAGGTGTTGCGATCATATCCAAAATGTCTGTTGCTGATGAACTGCGACATGGCTCATTGAAGATGGTAAAAGTGAACGAACTGGATATTACCCATCCAGTAGGCGTAGTATATAAGTCAGGAAGATACTTGAATTCTGCCATGCAACAATTTCTTCGCGATCTCAAAGGAATGCCTGAAACACAATTTATTGGTTCAGAATAGCATAAACTTCCCCCACAAAGTGACGAATGCCTTCGCAGGTTATTCTTAATACTTTGCGGGGACCCCGGAACTATCAATATTTTTAGGAGGACTTGCTGTGAAATTCGATCTACATACGCATCATGAGCGATGCGGACATGCGCAAGATACCATACGTGACTATATTGAGGCAGCCATTGCAGCTGGCCTTCAAGTAATTGGCATCTCAGATCACTCTCCATACTTTGGAAGTTCCGAAGATCATGCACAACCTGCTATCGCCATGGCAAAAAGTGAATTTCCCCGCTATATTGAGGAAGTACTTCAACTCAAACAAGCGTATGCGAGCAAAATTAATGTTCTTTTGGGTGTCGAGTCTGATTATTTCCCAGAGCACGTGGAGATTTATAAGCAAGAATACGCAAAGTATCCGTTCGATTACATCATTGGCTCCGTTCATCTATCCGGAGGCGTGAGCATCTTCAATCGCAACAGATGGAAGAAGTTGAACGAAGCTGAGCATGTTGAGCACAAGGAAGAGTATTATCGTCTGATTGCTGAATCCGCTCGATCGGGAATGTTCCAAATTCTTGGACATATCGATGCAATGAAAGGCTTCTACCCTGCCTTCTCCGATATTGCGACACCAAAGGTCGATGAGACTTTAAAAATCATCGGAGAATCCGGTGTTGCCATTGAAATTAATACGTCAGGCAAAACGAAAGATGTTGGCGGCTGGTACCCCTCCCATGAAATTCTAGAACGTGCGCTGCATTACGGGGTTGAGGTTACTTTCGGTTCTGACGCCCATGTTCCTAGCCGCGTTGCTGACGATTGGGAAGAAGTTCAGAAAACCTTGAAAGAAATTGGCTTCCAGCATTGGGTCTATTTCGACAATAAACAGAAGCAAATTGTCCCGCTATAGTGAACTTTTTCTTTTCTCAAATACCAAAGAGGTGCCCTTAGTCAAATGGCACCTCTTTGGTATTTATATATCATAGGTATGAAAAGGCTTTGCTCCTAAGAATGCCAATTTTTCATGCAGCTCTTCCTTCAAAATGGCTTGCAACAGTTCGGGTTTCATCGGTTTATAAAAATAATAGCCTTGGATGTGATGGCATCCATTCTCCACCAAGAAGTCCGCTTGTTCTTCCGTCTCTACTCCCTCAGCAATCATGTGCAGCCCAAAAGCATTCGCCACAGAAATGATAGCTTTAATCATAGCGCGATCCTTGCCATCGGTTTGAATACCGCGAACAAACGACTGATCCAGTTTAATCTTCGTAACGGGGAACCTTTTCAGATAACTTAGAGACGAATAATGCGTACCGAAATCATCCACGGAAATGGAGATTCCTAATTGGCGAAGCTTATTCAGAACGCCCATCTGTTCGTCCTGCATCGCTACATTCTCCGTGATTTCCATCTCTAAGTACCGCGCTTCCAGTCCCGTCTCTTCCAGAATGGCCATAACCTTATCCACAAACCGTTCATCATGCAACTGTTTGACAGAAATATTAACGGAAATCGTCAGCGGTTCATTTGTTTGATCATGCCAAAGTTTCATCTGAGAGCAAGCGCCGCGGAGCACCCATTCGCCAATCACGTCAATAAGTCCTATTTCCTCCGATACGTGTATAAAATCGGACGGCGAAATGTAACCTTTCGTCGTATGATTCCAACGTAAAAGTGCTTCAACACCCGTAATTGCCCCTTTCACGCAATCAACCTGAGGCTGATAAACAATTTCAAGCTCATTACGATCCAGCGACTGCCGGAGATGGTTCTCCATTTCCAACTTCGAAATCGATAACATCTCCATCTGCTGATTGAAGAAACAAAAGGAACTGCCACTTTCTTTCTTAGCCATATACATGGCGATATCGGCATTTTTGAGCAGTGCATCCCACGTCTCACCGCCATACGGATACTGCACTATACCTATGCTCGCATTAATAAAAAAAGCGCGATTCGCCAATATGCAAGGCGGTTTCAAGACAGCAATGAGTTGCCGACAGAAGCTTTGAATCTCAAGCTCACTTGCGCAATTCTCCAACAAAATTGCAAATTCGTCCCCACCAAATCTAGCAAAAGTATGGAATGCCAAATTGGATTGCTGGATGCGATGAACAACCTCTTGCAGCATATAGTCCCCCATATGATGCCCATGTGAATCATTGACCATTTTAAAGTTATCCAGATCAAAGAAAAGGACGACTAGCGAAGTACCCTTCCTCTCATTATTAGTAATTTGCTCTTTCAGAATCATTTGAAAATGTGCGCGGTTATGTATCCCTGTCAGTACATCATGGTAGGCCATATAGGACAACATTTGCTCAGATTCCTTCATCCGCTCCGTGGACTTCTGAAGCTCCTGCTGACCTGCAATCAGTTCTTCATTGACTGCTGTCAAATCTTCATTCGCGATCTGCAGCTCTTGAGTACGCTCATTCACAGCTTCACTGAGTCGATCACGTTGTCGAATGATATAGATAATGAAGAATAAACCTAGAAATAAAACGAGAAGTATGGCACAACGAATAATAAGCATTTGATTATTGATCGTTTGTACCGCGTTGGCGGGAGGCGTCGCTGCAAGTTCCCATTTCGTATCCTGAAGATCGATTACTGAGATCAAAGGGGACTGAAAGAATGTTTCATTTTCCCCGTAAAATGCTGCCATGCCTGGACTTCGAATCGCCATCCTTGGCCCTTCAGAATCATCATCCTTGATCCCTGCTTCAATAAGTAACTTGTCCATGTTAATGGCAACAGAGACGAAGCCCCAGAAAACGCCATCTTGAAAAAGTGCTTTGCGAGCGACCAAACCTTGCACACCTTGAAGCAGCATAAAGGGACCGTCGGTCGTCATTTTTTTTGTTTGCAGAGCTTGATAGACTTGCGTCTGAACATTCAATCGAGGATCATGCAAGAGATCCCAATTTATAATGTCCTCATTCCCTTTCGGGGGATAGACGTAATTCATAACCCCATGTGGTGCAATCACAACATTAAAGGCAGACGCTTGCGAACCTGCATATAAAGCTTCCATATAAGCATGAATCTCTTGTTCATTTTTGTCTTGCAAATAGCCCGCGCTAACAAAGGCCTCTAAACTTACCATCAAATTGAAATTACGATTAATGACAGACTGTAAGGCAACAGCTTTGGCAGACAATTGAGCAGCCTCCGTGCTTTGCAGTTCATTCAGCAGCGATTTTTTATAAGTGGTGAGAACCGATTCCGTTGAGGTAAACAGAATGACAAAGATGAGGGATAAGAAGAAATACTGCATTTTGTTCATAGGTCTCTCCTCCCAAATTTGACTTGAAACAGGAACATTATTCGACATATTTCTCTATTATTTCATCTCCTCTCCCTTACTGGCAATACATTTATTTGCCTTCGGACTTGTCTACCACGTCCCTTCCAATCCCTTCCAAATCCTTTCTATTGAATTGGCGTTCCCACACTTTCATCCTTGATATATAATTAGACATATGACCCTGAACGAATGGAGATATGAAGATGGACATACATAACATTCCTATGCATCTCATTGACGAGGACACGGACCAGCCCCGCTACCAGTTCGATGAAGAAGCACTGCAAGAATTAATGAAAAGCATTGGGGAAATTGGTTTACTCTCTCCGATCAAAGTACGTACAACCGCCAACAACCGATATAAGATCATTTATGGCAATCGCAGATATAAAGCTACCAAAATGCTCGGGCTTCCAACCATATCTTGCATCGTGTCAACGGTAACGGATGAGATGGAAATCTATCTGGAGCAGATTGCTGAAAATCTAACGCGAGAAGGCTTCTCTCCCATTGAGGAAGCCGAGGCCTTTCATAAGCTTATGCATGATGCGAAATTCAGCTCATCTATCAAATATCTTTCTGGCAAGCTAGGTAAACCGGAAGCATATATCAAAAATAAGTGTGAACTGCTTAAGTTTGGAAACTCCGTTAAGAAACTTATCGTAGGCGGCACAGAGATTCGCAAAGATAAACTTACGGAGGATCAATTATTGCCTCTGAAGGATCTGCCCATGGAGCATCGTGATCCCCTAGCCTTAATCATGGCAAGGGATGAAATGCCTGTCAGTGATGTGAAGAAAATTGCCAAGATGTTTAAAGATAAAGACATCTCTGACAGAATCAAGGGACAACTGCTCTATAAATCAGGACCAGAACTAATCGAAACCTGGTCTACCTTTCAGAACAATCGGGCTGAACGAGCGAAGCCAATCGCTGCCAAGACACCTGCTAAAGCTGAGAAGATACGAGTTGACGTTCAAGAAGTTGACGTTCCTGCGCAGAATTCAAAGGTTAACACTGTGGGGCTACCAGTTGAAGCTAAGCTAGCTGTACCGCAAGCTGTTGATACAGATGTTGCTGCTGCTGCCGGATCGCTGTTACAAGCTAGGCTTCAGCAGTTGCTTCATACGATTCCCGCTCCACCTACTTCTAGCGAGCTGCAGCACCAGCAGAATGGGATGAACGAGCAACAAAGAGAGCAGTTCTCTCAAGATGTCTCGGCGTTAGTGGAACAGTTGGAGAAGCAATTGGAAGCTTGGAGAACGGTTCAAAGCCTAGCTGTCTCTCGTTAAAATTAACTTACACCGTATGTGATTCGTGTTATTCCAAGTGAGGAAAACACGGGCTGCATGCGGTGTTTTTATATGCTTGTTCAAATCGGTAGGCTCTCCGAACTCTGCGAAGGTTCGCTGCTCATTTTACACTTCCATACTACCATACAAGTATGGTAGTATGGATTTAGGCATCATTTTGCAAAGGAGATCCACATGGATTACTTCAAAAAACCTCTGATTAGTTCGACCCGAGATGCTGTCTACCACACGCTCAAGGCTCAAATTCTGAGCTTAGCCCTGCTTCCAGGCACCACCATTTCAGAGAAAGAAATGTCGGTAAGCTTCAATGTGAGCCGGACACCTGTTCGGGAAAGTTTCGTACAATTAGCACAGGAAGGCCTATTGGATATTTATCCGCAACGCGGCACGGTTGTCTCCCGCATTGATCTGGAGCTGGTGGATGAAGCACGTTTCATTCGCGAACATCTAGAAAGCGCCGTCATTCGTTTAGCCTGCCTCTCATTTCCGGAAGAGTCCCTGCGCTTGCTTCAAATGAATTTGGCCTCTCAGAAAGTATGCATGGATGAACAAGACTTCAAGAAAATGTTTGAACTTGATGAGGAGTTTCATCGGACGATTTTTGAAGGCTGTAAGAAAATGAACACTTGGGCAGTCATTGGGCAAATTAATGTGCATTTGAACCGCACCCGTATGCTTCGCTTAGCGACTGATCATCATTGGGATGAGCTCTACGCCCAGCATGGGCAAATTGTGGATGCCATCAAAGAGCAGCAGCCTGATAAGGCTGAGCAAATCATACACGCGCATCTTCAAGTTGGCATTGCTGATCAAGCATTATTAAAAGAGAAGTTCCCTACGTATTTCAAATAGGTTGACGATATGGGAGGCGAGTGTGCATCTATGAAAATGGTATTCCGTTGGTTTGGAGAGGGCAACGATACGGTCACTCTGAAGCAAATCAAACAAATTCCCGGTGTTGAAGGTATCGTCTGGGCATTGCATGATGTACCTGCCGGTGAAGAATGGCCCATGGATAAGATTCAGAAAATCAAAGCCGAGGCTGATCGTGCGGGACTGCATATGCAGGTCGTGGAAAGCGTCAACATTCATGAAGATATTAAATTAGGACTGCCAAGTCGCGATACGTACATCGCTAATTATAAGAAAACAATCGCCACGTTAGCGCAGGTTGGGGTCAAAGTCATTTGCTACAATTTCATGCCTGTGTTCGATTGGGTACGAACAGATTTACACAAGGAGCTGGAAGACGGCTCGACGGCACTATTTTATGAAAAAAGTAAAATTGCCAACCTCGATCTTGCGGAGCATGTCGGACGAATTAATGCCAACCCCGATTTCAGTATGCCCGGCTGGGAACCTGAGCGACTTGCTCATTTGACAGAGCTTTTTGACGCCTATAAGGATGTCACTGAAGAGCATCTCTGGGCAAATCTCAAGTATTTCTTGGATGAAGTTATTCCCGTGGCCGCTGAGCACGGCATTCGAATGGCGATACACCCGGACGATCCGCCTTGGTCCGTCTTTGGATTGCCAAGATTGATGACGAGCCAAGCGAACATTCGCCGTTTCTTAGCCTTGCATGACAGCCCGTACAACGGGCTTACGATGTGCAGTGGTTCACTCGGTGCGAACCCGAGCAATGATATTGTCTCGATCGTGCATGAATTCGCGGATCGGATTCCTTTTGCCCATCTTCGGAATGTTCGTCTGTATGAGAATGGTGATTTCATTGAAACCTCTCATCGTACGCAGGATGGAACGGTTGATATGTCAGGCATTGTGCAGGCACTGTATGCAAACAATTACGAAGGATTTTGCCGTCCAGATCATGGTCGACATATTTGGGATGAGCGTTGCAGACCTGGGTACGGGTTGTACGATCGGGCATTAGGTATCATGTATTTATGGGGACTTTGGGACATGTTATGTCGCCAAGGCGCTACTTTACAAGAAGGAGCTGTCACTGCATATGAGCAAATTAACTAATTTCCCGTCCCTGCAAGGGAAGGTCGTCGTGATTACTGGAGGCGCTGGTGTTCTGTGCCGCGTTATGGCCTTAGAATTAGCTAGACAAGGCGCGCGTATTGCCATTCTGAATCGTACGCATGAGAAAGGCTTAGCTGTGGTTCGTGAAATTGAGGCTGCTGGCGGCGTGGCCGTTGCTGTTGCTTGCGATGTAACCGTAACTGAAAGTGTAGAACAAGCTGCGGCAATCGTGACGGAATTGCTGGGTACCTGTGATATTCTTATTAATGGTGCGGGTGGCAACCATGCCAGCGCGAATACGACGAATGAGATTTTCAAAATGGAGGACGTGGCAGATCCGGATGTTCAATCGTTTTATGATCTAAGCATCACTGGATTCCGCAACGTGCTTGATCTTAATTTCGTGGGCACCTTAATTCCTACGCAAGTATTCACCAAGCATATGCATGGCAAAACGGGTGCAACCGTGATCAATATCTCATCCATGAGCGCACCTTCGCCAATGACGAAAGTTCCTGCCTATAGCGCTGCCAAAGCGGCTATTGATAACTTTACGAAATGGTTAGCTGTTCATTTGGCGGAAAGCGGCATTCGTGTGAATGCCATTGCACCTGGATTCTTTTTGACGGAGCAGAATGCCAAATTGTTGATGAAAGAGGATGGCAGTCTGACGGACCGGTCCCATAAAATCATTGCCCATACCCCGATGCGCCGTTTTGGTAAGCCGGAGGATTTACTAGGCACGTTGCTGTGGTTGGCTGATTCCAACATGTCACGCTTCGTTACGGGTACGACGATCCCTGTAGATGGCGGATTCATGGCCTATTCTGGCGTTTAGGATTACTTATTCTAGTATTACTGGTCCTTTTCTTTTATACTAATGTTAATAAGGTATACGGAGTGAAGCACACGCCGTTTCATTGCATAACGCTCATTATGAGCTATGCTGTGGAACGGTTTTTGTTTGTTTATTTACAATGAAGAGGAGACTGAGATGAATGTCATTTGAGGAAAAATATAACGAATGGATGCAGGAAATGATTGCGCACGCTGGGACTGGGAACGTAAATCATCGAAGGCTTGAATTGTTAGAAAAAGGGTTGGGCCACGGAACAATTGAGTTTTTACGTTGTATTTGGTTTCCTGCCATCGGCAATTTCAATCACTTATACCCCGAGTGGGAGGTACGTGATTTCAATAATGGCTACCGCTATCTGGATCTTGCCTATATGCCTGGCGGCGTAAAAGGAGGAATTGAAATACAGGGATTTGGATCGCATGCAAGAGATCTTGATGTTAAAAGATTTAAAGATTTATGCATGCGACATAGCTTGCTAACCCTTGATGGGTGGACTTTTATGCCTATCGCTTATTTGTCCATCAAAGAAGATCCGAAACAATGCCAACAACTTATCCTGTCATTCGTCGGTAGATTCCTATCAGCCGATGTGTCTGCTAGCTTGGATTGGGCAGAAGCAGAAGTAGTACGTTTTGCTCGTCGTTTGCTTCGACCCATTACACCGATAGAAATTGCCGAACATCTTCGGCTCTCCGATCGACATGCAAGGCGAGTGCTGCATCAACTAGTTGAGAAGCAACTCTTAACTGTTGTTGGAGGACGTCAGCGATACCGTACTTTTCAGTTGAAGTTGTGACTGTTGAGCGGGGCGGGGTTCGGTGCTGCTAACGGACACACGCGACGCTATTTGACCGAATTCGATGCTCCTGATTCGCTAACGGACACAGCGTACGCTATGGAGTGAAAATCGGGCTAGAATCAGCTGTTTTGGACGAAATAACGGCACTGGTGGCCGTTAGCATAGAAAGGGTGCTGCATTTGGACAAATAACGGCCGTGGTGGCCGTTAGCGCAGAAAGGGCGCTCCATTTAGACGAAATAACAGCCGTGGTGGCCGTTAGCGCACAAAGGGCGCTCCATTTGGACAAATAACGGCTGTGGTGGCCGTTAGCGTTGATGTTCTGGTGGGCTACACATGAGGGAAACGGCTAACGGACACAGCGTACACTTGGAGTGAAAATCGGGCTAGAATCAGCTGTTTTGGACAAATAACGGCCGTGGTGGCCGTTAGCGTAGAAATGGCGCTCCATTTGGACAAATAACGGCCGTGGTAGCCGTTAGCGTTGATGTTCTGGTGGGCTACAGGTGAGGGAAACGGCTAACGGACACAGCGTACGCTATGAAGTGGGAATCAAGTGTAGGATCACATTGAATCTACATAAGGTACTATTTCCCAGTTCCTTCACCAAAGCTTATGCTTCATCCGGAATACAAACGATTATGCTTTCAATCTCCGATGCGATCTCGGCAATTTGGTCCTCATAATTCTCATTCAGGAGAATTGTTGCTTGGAGTTTCACAGCTCCCGCATGCAACGCTTCTGCGGATAAACTGCCAGCAACACCGATTAACGTATGCGCAGCTCTCTTGGCCGCAACCCAGTCGCCCTCGCGGTGATGGACCCAGAGCAGATCTGCGAAGTCACTGTAATTTTTCTTGAACAATTGCAGCATGACGAGAAGAATACTCTCTTTGCCCTCCACTCGGGCCAAAGCACCCTCCCAATCTATCGCGGCGATCCCTTGATAATAAGGGGGTTCTTCTCCGTCAGCCGGTTGCGGTTGCTTGAAGCTCCGCTCGCGCTCCTTCCTCTTCTCGGGCTCCATCCATTTGTGAATGACTCGAAACAGCAGCTTCACATCCAGCGGTTTGCTAAGCACATCATTCATGCCTATTTGGAGGTACGCTTCTTGGTCTTGTTTCACCACGTTAGCCGTAAGCCCGATGATCGGTATTTTGCGAAATCTTGGGTTCAGACGCAGAAGTTTTGTCGCCTCGACGCCATCCATAACTGGCATATGAATATCCATGAGAACCAACGCAAATTCGCCATTGTCCAACGTGTCCAATGCTTCTTGACCATTAGTCGCTAACGTAATCCTGTAGCCGCGTTCCTCGAGCAGCTCCATAGCCACTTGTTGATTAATTTCATTATCCTCAACGAGTAGAATGTGTCCCTTTTCCTCCTCAGTCTCAGAAGGATTCGACATCAGTCCATGATCAGACACCCGTGATTCCTGCTTTGGATGGAACATAGAGTCCAACATCTGATATAGCTCTAGTCGACTAATCGGTTTGACCAGCACGGCATCAGGCCTTATGTCCTCAGGGAGGGTAAGCAGCTCTTCCTTCCCCATAGAGGAAGTCAGACAAATTAAGCGCGTTCGATCTCTGCGAATTGAAGCGAGGAGAGCACCCCAAGTCTCTAGACCATACATGTCATCACTTTCCATATCTAGGATGAGGCATTGAAAGTCTTCCTCCGCATCTATTTTCTCTCCTAGTTGTTTAAACAACGAATCCCAAGAAGGAACCGTCGTTACAAGGAGGGCGAAGGATTCTAAGGTATCTTGTAAGCTGTTTCGCATAAGGGGATGATCCTCAACAATCAGCACACGATAAGGCTCATTCCCCTCGCCAATGTCCCACTCATCCGGATCGTTATGCTCTATAATTTGAAAAGGCAAGGTAAATGAGAAACGACTCCCGCTTCCCATTATACTTTCGGCTTGGAGCACACCGCCCATTAACGTGATCAAATGTTGGCTGATCGGCAGTCCCAAACCGGTTCCTCCATACTCGCGGCTTGTTGAGCCATCCGCCTGAGAGAAAGGCTCAAAAATGTACGAAAGTCGATCCGCCGAAATTCCAATCCCCGAGTCTTCGACGCTAAATCGCAGCATCATTTCCCCGCTGGATGCCCGTGGAGCAAACTCAATGTGAAGCATCACATAACCTGCACTCGTAAATTTAATGGCATTGCTGCAGAGGTTAAGCAATACTTGCTTCAACCGAAGCGGATCTCCAAGCAGTCGTCTGGGCAACTCAGCAGGCGTACTGAAAATAAGTTCTATGGGCTGACTCTTTGATAGTACACTACAAATACTGGAAAGCTCCTTCAAGAGCTCGTCCAGATTAAAACTCGTTCGTTCCACTTCTAATTTGCCTGCTTCTACTTTGGAAAAGTCCAACACATCATTAATAATACCTAACAGCGTATGCGAAGATGAGGTAATATTGGTTAAATAATGCTTCTGGTGCTCGGAGAGCGGCGACTTCCCTAACAGCTGAGATAGCCCGATAATGCCATTCAAAGGCGTTCGAATTTCATGACTCATTTTGGCAATAAAATGACTCTTCGCTAAATTGGCTTGATCTGCCGCATGGCGCATAGAGGCTTCTGTAAAATCGTGAATCGTACCTACAATCCCTTTCACTTCACCAGATGCCTGATGATAAGCTGAAAGTGTTACCCGATAGTCTCTTCTCTGGCCCTCCGCCGAAGGAATCGCGATTTCGAATCTCACATTATCACCATTAGTTAACACTTCTTGAAAGTGCTGCTCCCAAAGCTCCTGCTCGTATAAGGGTAAAAAAGCAGTCATTGTAAGACCTAGCATGTCCTCAGCTCTAGTTTGTGTAAGTAGACTTGCTGCTTGATTCACTGACGTAATTTCGCCTTCCGTTGTAAAACCCAGAATGCCCTCCTGCGAGTTTTCTACGAGAATCCGATTCCGCTCTTCACTTTCCTGAATCCGACGTTCTGCAAGACTCTTCTCCGTAACATCAGTCGCCGAGCCTATGACTTCAACAACCTCTTCACCATCGAAAACAGGCTGTAACGTCGTGAAAATGATTTTTCCACGTACATCCATTTCATAGGAGACTTGATTTCCTCGGTAAGCTTCTTCATATTTGGATTGCAAAAATTGCGCAACGTCTTTCGAATACGATGGAATCGCATGCACATCCTTGTAGAAAAAGTCATCTGGCTTAATCCCAAGCTGATGCAATAATTGACCATCAATGATTGTGTATACCAACGAATTCTGTATTTTTTTTAGTTTAAACGTAAGACCTGGTTGGAAACGTAGAATATCAGATAGCTCCTGTTGAATATGTCGTACTTGCCTTTTGAGCTCTTCGGAGCGTAAGAAGTAACGGAAAAGTCCTGCAACGAACATGCCCGCCCCTAAATGTAAAACTAAATTCGGAATAACAAGCTCCGTAGGAAGCTTATAGATAAGGACCATATCCACGAATAACACGCTTACAGGACATAATACGAGCAGGAACCATTTCTTCCAGTAATCTCTGATGTAGTAATGGATAAGTAAACAGCCTGCATATATAATGAAGCCTAGCAGCGATACGCGAAACAAAACCGCTGGATCGATCATCGTCCTGCCAATAATGATAATAACTGTAGTAATAAAACCAGAAACGCTGCCACCAATGAACGTAGCCATTAATATTGCAACCGCTTTCAAATCTAGGATATGCCGTTCGCTCACATGGACCCCAGTATAAGCAAGCATAACTCCGAATAGCCCGTGCGCTATACCTGCCAAAATCTGAAATTTCCATTGTGCTGCCTTTTGTAATTTGGGGGAGTAAAAAATTTGAATCGATATAAAAACAAATACGGCAACAAGCGAGAAATTGTTTAATAAGTCTCTCAACATCGTACTCACCCCATCGGATTGCAGTCTCGTCTATCTACACCTATTATAGATGTCGAATTATGTATGGTCTACACAGTTTCATAATCTACTTGTTTAATCGCAGAGAAGACTAAATCAATCATCTCCGCACGAGCATGATTAATGAAGCCTAATGAAGTTTGCTGTAAATTTTCAATGGAAACACAGGATGTCAACATAATTTTGCTTGAGAATACATACATGGAAAGTTCGTAGGCTGAAGTTACATTTTTGATAACATCGCTAATGTTCGTTCTTTTATAAGACTCGGGAAGTTCCATGGCATACATCAAATAAAGCGGTTCTTGTCTCGTTTGTGTCATCTGGAACATTTCTTTATACGAGGAACTCACATGTGAACGCCAAAGATAACCAAATTTATAATGCAAATCTTCCTCCCATACTTTCTCAAACTGGGCAGTTAACTCGACAAACTGTTGACGGTAATAGTCGATTAAATTCATAGATGGCCCCTCGCAATTCCTTTAGAAGTTCTTACAATACTTAGATGATACCTAGTAATTGTTGTAAAACTTCTATCTAGACTTTTAGATAAGCATGTTTTTTACTCATACTTCGCTAATGAATCTGGGAGGGGAAGGAAACAATCTATGCCCTATCATTTAAAAAAGTAGTAACCTGATCCATCCAAGCCTCTTCAGCATCGGCCAGTAACGTATTCCAACCCAAAGATCTCGCTGGCACAAGGTTTTTCTCTTGATCATCTACAAACAAGACCGCCGCGTGCTCTTTCGGAAAATGTGTTTGAACCCTTTCGTAAACCTCACGATTAGGTTTACAGTAGCCAACCTCACTCGAGATGGTTGTGCTTCGCAAAAAAGGAAGAATAGGATCCAGCAGATGAGTCAGCCACTCGATCCGATGATTACTCAGCAAGTGAATATCTGCGTGTTGACTCCAAGCCTCCACATGCTCCATCGCTGTTAATGGCTTTAATTGCTGGAGAATCCAAGAACGATCCACCTTGGAGGCCAGATTTGGGAACAATTCGTTCAGCCAAATCCAGAAGCCCTCTTCTGTCATTGTACCGACCCACAGATCATTCTTAATTTCCTTAAACCGATGAGGCAAGGAAACCAGCGCCCCGTCATCCTCCCCACTTGAAAACCCGCTCCAAGCTTGCGGTGAAAAATTCGTCACAAGTACGCCAGCAACATCAAGAATCAATTGCGGTCTAGGCATCGTTTTCTACCACCATTTCCCACGGAATTAGCGTTTCTGTAAAGCTACCCACATTGATTTATTACGAAACTCTTCCTCCGAGCCCAACTCTCTGCCGAACCAACCCGGTGGTACAAACTGCTGCGCAGCCTCCAAATTTGGGAATTCGACTTCAACGACAAGCAGGTCAATTTGTTTATACTCATCGATTTCATAAGTAACCCCATCCGCTTCGAGGGTCGTACGAATCTTCTCTAATGGAATTAATCCAGTTCGCTCAAGCAGCTGTTTATAGATAGGCTCCGTGATGCTGTACTCTACTTCTTCTCGAACCATCCCATGTCCTGACTTGAACGTGTGCGTATAGTGTGATTCTCCAGAGCTGTCTACCAGCTGGCGTACGCGAATTTCTTGATCGTCCGAGAAGGCCAAATACGTCTGATAAATGTATTGCTTAGACACTTGGGTCAACTCGTTATTCGCTAGTTCAGCCGCAGGAAATGCGGGCAATAAATACTTTCTTTCAATCTCGGCACCCATAATTCGGTTAGCCCCTCTCTATTTGTTCATTGTTCGAAAACGAACCGGTGAAATCTCGTTCCATACTCGAAACATTTTACCAAAATGAAACTCATCTGCAAATCCGCAAGCATCCGCGATCGCCTTCATGGGCTCATCGGTTAGCAAAAGCATCGTCTTCGCCTGCTCATTCCGAATCTGATTTAAATACGCCTTGGGCGAGATGCCCACATGCTTCATAAACATTTTGCGTAATTGCGACACGGAGATATGGTAGGTTTTCGCCAGTTCTTCCAGCCGAATAGGTTGATGATAGCAGGTTTCCAACCACAGCTTCGCTTGCAGAAAGGCTTTCATGTAGGGATCACTAGACGTATCCGTATCCTTCATAAATTGGATTAATCGTGATAAGACATATTGGAATTCCGCTTGTCGTTCATGCGGATCCGTTCCTCTCATTGACCATAAGCGACTAAATTGTGCTTCCAGCCAATCTGATTGTTCTAACGTGTACGGTTTATAAAAAGGGATCCGCAGTTCCTCTACAGGAACCGGCTTAAGCCAATTAAGATGCTCATAAGGGATATCAAAAGCATCGAATAGGAGCATCCTAATACATAATGGATTCTCAGTAGATGAAGTCATGTTTAGTTTAAACCCGGGCTTCAAATAAAACAAACTCCCGGCTTGTACATGCAGCGGAACTTCATTCATCTCATGATGAAACTCCCCTTCCCCACTCCGAATCCAATACAGTGAGTGCACATCTGTCGTATTGCGAATATCTTTCCAACCAGGTTCGGGTGGCTTCTCATACGAAAGCCGATGATGATAAATACGATGGTTATTCAATGGCGTCGTTCACCAGCCTTGTAGCGATTTTGACAAATAGAGATGAGGTTTATCCATTCAAATGAACTCTTCTTCTATGATACGCTTTACGAAACATACATGAAAGGGGCTTAATGCTCGTGATACGTACTTTTCAGCAGCATAACTTACGACCTACTCGAATTTTGGATGGTTTATGGGATTTCATCACGGATCCTGACAATAAAGGTGTTTCTGAGGGGTGGGCATCAACCTTCCCTGCCGGATCGAAAAAGTCCGTCGTCCCTTCCTGTTGGAATAACGAGTTAGGTACTTACGATTATATTGGTGCCGCTTGGTATCGCACCTATTTTGATACACGGCAAGACGCGAATATTCGACTCGTATTTGAAGGCATTCTTCACCATGCGGATGTGTATGTGGATGGGCAGCATATTGGCTACCATTTTGGCGGGTTTACACAGTTCTCGATGATTCTTCCCCACCTAACTGCAGGCAAGCATGAACTCGTGATTCGCGTGGATAACACCGTTGATTGGCAAACTTTGCCGACAGATATCGCTGACTGGCACTCCTACGGAGGGATCATTCGTTCTGTTGAACTTCAGGAGCTTCCGGATGTCTACATTGACTCCCTGAAAATTGATTATCAATTAAAGGACGATACAGCCGATGTTCAGTTGCATATTCAAGTCAGTTCGCTAAGCCAAGAGGATTGTCAGCTTGAGGTAAGTGCTAGTACGGAAGGACTTTCCCTCTCCGCTGGTCCTGTCACGATTACAGCCGGTCAAACGACTAGCCTTTCCCTGAGTGGAAGCATGACCAATATTAAGCGTTGGGATGTCGGGCAGCCTGCACTCTATACCTTTACTGTCAAAGCTGGTGAAGATGATCTTATCGATCGGACTGGCTTCCGTACGGTTGAGGTTCAGGGCAGTGACATTCTGCTCAATGGTAAAAAGTTGTACCTGCAAGGCGTGAATCGTCATGAGGAGCATCCCGAATGGGGATTTGCTTTCCCGCCGAAACTGATGTTGAAAGATCTGGACATTTTGACCGACATGGGCTGCAATATCGTTCGTGGCTCCCATTATCCGCAAAGCCAGTTATGGATCGATCTGCTTGATGAGCACGGGATGCTGCTCTGGAGTGAGATTCCAATGTGGGGTTGTTTCATGAGTGTGGAGACGCTGGCAAGCCCGATCTTCAGAGAGCGCGGCGTTCACATGCTTGGCGAAATGATCAATCGGGACTACCATCATCCTTCTATCATTTTCTGGGGAGCGCACAACGAAATCGATACACGTACCCAGGAAGCGCTAGAGCTGACGAAGGCTTTCGTGAGCAAAATCCGCAGCATGGACGCAAGCCGACTCGTCACTTACGCTACAATGCAGCCGGAGGAAGATATCGTATTATCGTATTTTGACGTTATCGGGATTAACAAATATTACGGCTGGTATGAAGGCAGCGTGGATGGATTTAGTACCATGCTGCAGAACTACTTCCTGAATGCGGAGAAGCACGGTGCCGCTGGCAAGCCTGTGATCATGAGCGAGTTCGGCGCGGCGGGGATTTTTGGCGATGCTGGCTGGGAGCCACGCCTGTTCAGCGAAGACTATCAAGCCGATGTCGTTACGCGCGCTTTGAAAATCTTCCGCGACGACCCTCGCATCGTCGGGACGCTCATTTGGCACTTCGCCGACATTCGCGTCGATGTGCGGAGTGACCGACCTTACTTCCGCGATCGCGCGCGGAGCTTCAATAATAAAGGATTGCTGAGCGAGTATCGCAAGCCGAAATTGGCCTATCGCCTAGTGAAGGAGATTTATCGCTCGGAACGGTAAGGGAAAGGGACTCAGCCTATGTGGCTGAGTCCCTTTTTTGCAAATAGAATGACCTCGTGTATGCGACCTTGTCAAAGATGCGAATATACACTTATTCCAAAAAAAAAGGATTTCCCCGCCATATAAATGGCCATTGGGAAACCCTCCCTTTTAACAACACTTATTTATGTAAAATATCGTCCTTCAACGTAGACACCTTCGCCAACACTTGATCAATCTTATCTGCCCCCACCTCAAAATGAGCAAGCGCATCATGCAGATGCGTGGTAATCGCTTTGAAATGCTCTTCCTGCAGATTCATCCCTGCATGCACTTTGGCCATGGATGCCCCTGTATACTGATTCGGTCCCCCTAACGCAAAACTAAAAAATTTCGCCTGATGCTTACGCTGCTTTTCCATATCCGTGTTGTTAAAAAAGTGATTGACGGTCTCATCTGCCAAAACCAGCTCATAGAAGTAGTCCACCACGGCCGTAATGGCCCCTTCTCCGCCAAGCTTATCGTATAACGTTGGTTCACTCACTATGTATATCCTCCTTCAACATGTAAAGCTTTCTAGCTAGTTATATTATCCAGAAGTTTGCGAAATTATCTATGGTTTCTATTTCCGCCTTTGTCCCGCACACCGTCTATCTAGCATGCATTCTATATACAGATACGGATACTAACTAGAAACGAGGTGATAGGAATGGCTTGCGTAAACGTAAAAGCTGTTCGTCAACCTGACTTAGTATTGATTCGTTGGTCTAGAAACCCTCTGATTGCCGGCTCCCCTCGGAGGATTACTGCTGCACGTGTAATAGGCAGTTCGCAACCTTGCCGGGCTACATTGGTAACCAATGGATTGCTTAGTACGGCATTGGGTTGTTTATTAGATGATTTCAAAATCGTCTATCAAAAAAGAACGACTAGCACTAGCGGGTATTTATTGCTGCAACGTTTTCGTATTCAAACCTAGGTAATAAAGGAGCAGCTGAGGCTGTTCTTTTTATTTTATATAGTAAGAACTGGCTGCGCTAATCTGTCACAAGCATTGTGAATGGCAAGAACGATAAACTTGCTCCGAACGATCCACTCACTCAAACAAAAAAAGGGACCTTAGCCAACGGGGCCAGGTCCAAAGTTTATATTAAAAAGGGGGGTCTTGTTTATTATAATACCCTTTCTATGTTAGAGGACTGTAACGGGAATGTTCCAATTGTGTTACATCTCGTTTAGAACCTGACATGCTCTGAAATAAAAAAAGGGACCTAGCCAACGGGGCCAGGTCCAAAGTTTATATTAAAAAAGGGGGTCTTGTTTATTATAATACCCTTTCTATGTTAGAGGACTGTAACAAGAATGTTCCAATTGTGTTACAAATGTTTCGTGTTTTCCAACCTGACAGCCGCGCTCCCTATAGTTCTCACTTTAGCAGTTTTCGAAGCCCAACCTCCGGCGCCTCTAATGGGAAATATTCCAGCCCCATATGCCCCTCAAAACCAGTCTCATCAATGGCTCTGAAAATCTGCTCATAATTCAGCTCACCATTGTCGAGCTCGTGTCTACCAGGGTTGCCAGCTGCATGAAAATGGCCAATCCACGCTATATTCTCACGTAGGTTAGCGATTACATTTCCTTCGGTGATTTGTTGATGGTAGATATCGAACAAAACTTTCACATAAGGGCTTCCTACTTGTTTGATAATATCGAAAGCTTCTTCGGATGAAGCCAAGAAATACCCTTGATGATTAACACGCGTGTTCAGCGGTTCAATTAGCAGCGTTACGCCCTCTTTTTCCAAAAGTGGCACACAAGCCCGCAGCCCCTCGATCAGCGATTGCGTCTGAGCTTCTCGCGACACCCCTTCGATCTCTTGTCCAACTTGGGTAATGAGCTTCGTGCAATTCAGTCGCTTCGCAACAGCGATCGATTCGATGAGTCCTTCGAGATAGACATTACGCTGAGTTGGATCAACCAAACTCGCGAACTTCGTGCAAAATGTCGAAATCGAAACTCCCGCTTCAGCCACAGCATCAGCGACGACGTCAATATCCTTTTGCCACCAGGACCAGAACTCAATTGTATCGTAACCAATCTCTTTCAGTTCATTCACACTTTCCCTAAAATCACGCCCCTTATAGAGCGCATCCATACAAACGGAGAGCTTCATCGCAGGTCCCTCTTTCCATTCTGATCTTACTCTATTGTATGGTAAAATGAAGCAAATGCCTATGAAAAAAAAGATATGCTAGGAGCCCTATATGATACGAACGCTTGCCGTCACAACAGATTATGCCGTGATCCATGATCTCCCACTTGAGGAATTATCAGCCCCCACGATTCGGTGGTACTGGGTTGATTTCTATAATCCAGATGAAAAAGAAGCTTTAAATCTCAAGGATCATTTCCATTTCCATCCCCTCACCATCGAGGACTGCTTTCATTTCATGCAACGACCGAAAGTAGATCACTATCAGGACGTTCATTTCTTCGTCATGCACGCCATCGATCCCAAAACGCTGGATGCGGAAGAAGTGGATATGTATCTCGGCAGCAACTATATTGTCACCTTCCATTTGCACGAATCGCGAGAAATAGAAGATGCTTGGAGCCGGGTGTCGCAGCAAGAAAGTCTGCGAAATCAGGGGCAGATCTATGCCGCGTATTTAATTCTAGATAATCTCGTCGATCAATATTTCCCTAGTGTCTATCAAATTGAAGATCTGCTCGATGATATGGAAAATAAAATGAATGCCGAAGCCATTGATGCATTAATGAACCAGGTTTTTGAAATTCGTTCCCAATTATTGAAATTACGTCGTACCATCGTCCCGATGCGTGACCTGCTATATCGAATCATCAGTTCAGATCGCATTGAACAGGTACGTGAGCATCTCGTTTTTTTCACAGATATTCACGATCATCTCCTCAAGCTCTCTGAAATGGTCGACTCGAACCGTGAGATTACAGCGGATATTCGCGATAGCTTCATCTCGCTCAACTCCAATCGGATGAATACCATTATGAAAACATTGACGGTTATTACGACGATTTTCATGCCATTGACGTTTATTGCTGGGCTGTATGGGATGAATTTTACTTACATGCCTGAATTAGAATGGCATTGGGGATATTTCGCCGTACTCGCCATTATGCTCGGGATAGGCATTTGGATGTTCGCTTGGTTTCAGAGTAAGGGTTGGTTTAAATAAGGATGGAAAATGAATCTGTTAGCTTCGCTATCGATGATTATACGAATCATTTTCTGGCTACCTATCCCGTTCACTGTGAATTTCGGACAATTCCGCTAGAACAGCAGTTATTGCATTCGCATAACGGATACGAGATCTATCTCGTTTTGCAGGGTACAGGCACTAATATCGTAGGTGATCGATTGTATCCGCTTCACGCAGGCAGCCTTACGATCATTCATCCGAATGTTATTCATCGACCGTTCCATGGACATAGCAAAGAATTCCATCGTTATGTCTTTTCCATAGATGAGTCTTATTTAGATCAATTGCACACCATTTGCAAGCTATCGGATCTATCTATCCCTCGACTGCTCGCCGAGCATCATCCGGATTCCAATCATTTTTTCCTGAGCGCCCAACAGTTTGATCGTGTCCAGACCCTATTCGCTGAGCTGACACAGGCGCTAGTTAAGCACGAGTTGGGCTATGAACTGGTTGTGCTGCGATGCATCGCAGATTTTTTCCTAATCATATTTGGCCTGCAAGACGAACATACCCTGAAACATACTGGTGATCAGCACCTCATTAGCGATGTGCTTTCTTACTTGATTGGTCATCATCAAGAACCTTTGTTAATAGAAGATCTTGTGACACGATTCCCAGTCTCGCGTTCGCAGCTTTTCACCTTATTCAAAGAGACTACGGGTACGACCATCAAACAGTTTCTTATCGAGTACCGGCTGAATAAAGCGAAACGGTTGCTGGTGGAGACCGATTTAGCCATCTCAGAGGTTTCAGCTGCTGTCGGATTTGGCGACATGTCGCATTTCTTCCACGTGTTCAAAAAGGAAACCGGCTTAACGCCAAAGCAGTACCGTGTTGAGGCTTTTAAACGACTCATTAAATCAAACTAGTACCAAACGTTTACTGCCAAATAACTGGATTTTATGCAGCTAAATCAGCCTGATACCTCTCAAATCAGGTAATAACTGGATTTTATGCAGGTAAATTCAGCCAAAAGGTTCAATTTCGCCTGATTCCGCTAGATTAGCTACATATCATCCATCTAATTCGAAATTGATGGAAATTTCAGCGAAATTAACAACCTATTTTCCAGTTAAAATAGCGAACGCAGAAATAGAGGCGCAGGAAATAATTCCTGCACCTCTTTCGTGCCCTGCCTACTGCACGCGTTCAAGCAAATTCTGCGGCAGTTGTACGCGGTTATTTCGGTAGAAGTCCCACGTCTTCCCTGGTGCCGTCGGTACCACAATCGACATCTTCTCCTCCTGAACACCTATTGTAGCCCTCACAGAATCGGCCTCAAGCTGAACATCAACCGCCGATAGCGTGCCATCAACCTCGCCAAGCGATAATGCGAAGATCCATACGGCTTTTTGAATCGCATGGAAATCAAAAGACTTCATCTCGCCAGTATAGATAACATAATCCAAATGAAGTGCATCTTCACTACGCTCCACTGATACCTCGAGTGTTCCGTAGTCCGACTCCTCCAGAACAGCTGCCACTCGAAGCTGCGTATCTCGTCCAAGCATCGTCGTCAAACTTTTCCCTTCCACAACAGTTGGAAGCTCAAGTTCTTCCATTTCCCCGCCGAGGAGCAACCGAATGCGCAAATCATTCGCTTGAAACTTGCCATTGATCACATCTAGCTCCTGATGCCAAGCGCCATTATCTGTGGCCAAATTAAAGCCGAACAGCACCTGATTATGTGACTGCACGCCAGTAAAAATAGCAGAGCAAAAGTCCTTCCCATCTTTCAGAAATTGCAACTGCACGAACACTTTCTTGCCACCAACATCCACGAAGCCTAGCAAGTTGCGACGCTGATTCCACATACTGCCAATCGTGTAGCTTCCAAGCGAAAATTTCTCATTTTGATACGTCGTCGCATAGTTCTGATATCCCGCTTCTGCTTCCATCATCGTTGGCTCAATGAAATACCGCTCCTCATTGGAGGTAAAATAAGCCTGATACTTGTCAGGGCAGCGAATCGCAGACAATTCGCCACTGAGCGCATTTCCCAGGAAATGCTTCTCTCGCTCCGCCAGCAATGTGTTATAGGTGCGACTGTACGGACCGCCCCATTCACCGGTCGCTGGGTGGAAATGCTTTGCAACCATCTCCCAAGCAATGTCCAACAATTGCTCAGCAAGAGTTACGGCCGCAGGGGTAACCGATTCTTGATAGATGCTATCCAATTCTTCAATCGCAATTGGCGAATAACAAGGACTGTTATACTCGGTAAAAGTACCGATTCCTGATGTAAATGCATGAAATCGCTGCAGGCGTTGCTCCCCGTAGCTGCGAATCTCGTTATCGCCAAGCACCTCGCCGCCAACCAACGTAACAAACGCCCCCATAATCGCAATGTTCGTATAATGCGGCCCCACATCTCGTCGGATGATCGCTTGGCAGGCGCAATAAATAGCTTCACGAATTTGTTCGACTAAAGCCTCAGGAAGAGATTTTGAATAATTTTTCAAGATAAGAACTAATTTCTTCCCTTGAAAATCCGCCATATTCCAGTCTGGACGATCCATTTCATCCAGCGACTCTTCGAAAAAGTATGGCCAAATTCCATACGAATTGCTGCTTGCTACTTTATCCTGTTGGGCAATAACAACCTCTAGAATTTCTGCCGCTCTTTGCGCAAAGTCTTCTCCGCCGTAACGGAGTAAATCATACGCATAACAGGTGGAAGGATATAACGCGTACACCATAGGATGCGTATCCGGCTTAAGTGCCGTATGATACGTCGACGTGAGCGGTGTCCGGATTAATTTGACACTAGCATCATACTGCTTCTCATTAACTTGAATAGCTTTCATTATTTTGTCTCTATTCATGTTCACTCTTCTCCATTTGGAGTGCCTCAGCCAATAGCATCAACACAAGGCCTTGTCCATATAACGTTGGATACGTTGAAATATCGTCTTGATAGGCCTGAATCGTTGGCATCACAGGTGTCCCACCAGATACCCCATTCACGATACCTTCCTCCGTAATATAGGGTACAATCGAAGTAAACACTAGTTCCACAGAGGCAGCTGTTTCTTCTAGACGAGGGATTAGACCAAGCTCCGTACCTTTCAACAGGCCATAAGCGATGCCTGCGCTTCCCGACACTTCCCGATAAAAATGAGGTTGATCCATCACCGTGCTCCAAAGTCCATCTTCCTGCTGGTACGCAAGCAACCCTGACATTAGGCGTCCGTATCGTTCCTTAAGTTCTTCCGGAATAGCAACAAGCTGATCAATTTCCTTCACAATCATCGGAATACCTGCAGCAATCCAAGCATTTGCTCTCGTCCAGCGCGCCGCTGACATATGATCACCCGACCCGCAATTCCAACCGTGGAAAAGAACATTCGTCTCCTCATCCTGCAGCAATCTCAGATGAATTAGCACCTGGTTCAATGCTTCCTCCGCATAAACCTGACTGCCCACCAAAGACGCCGTGCGCGCTAGGAATAGAACCGCCATAAAAATCGTATCCGCCCACACTTGTTCAGCAAATGCCACATTTTCCGTGACCGTATGCTCGAAAGCATCTTCACGCGTTCTTGGTGTGTCCTTAATCAGCCACTCTGCTACCCGAACCGCTTCATCTCGGAACCAAGCATCATTCGTAACACGATATAAAGCCGGGAAAATGGCATAAGGTGCAATCGAATTGATTACCTTCGTGCCTTTCGCTTTCTCACTATTCTGCTTCACCCACTCCTGCAAATAAGCGATTACCTCGGGATTGTGAGTTGCTTCGTAATACTCCAGCATAGCAATCACACCCACACCAGGCACCCAGTCCCAGTGATGAATATCCATTCCCCATTCGCCAGAATGATCCTTTATCATTTCTTGCCATACCTTATTGGCGTGATTTGCATACGTTGAATTCATGATTTAGGCAACTCCTTTTTATTAAAAGATTACCTAAAGAGTAGCATCATTCGTACTTGTCTTGCTTGGGCTTCCGTCCCGAAAACATGGGGAATCGTCCAGAAATGTAGGGGAACTTATCACAAAACTTTTCCTACCATTCACTAACCGTTATACTATATGGATACTACTGGAAAATGGAGGTACACAACGATGGGTTGGTCCGAATTGCAAAGAGTCCCCAATGAATACAATGATGGCATGAAGAAGATTGATGAATCACTGCTGCAATTGCTAACGGAGCGTAAATCCCTTGCCAAAGGCAGACGATTTTACCCACAAAAGGAAGTCCTTCAAGAATGGTCAACACGATTCGGTATTGAAATTCCACAAATTAACTGGCTTCTTAACAGTTTAAATGAGCATTACCCTGTCATGCCGAATGAACCAGGTGATTTGGAACATGTCGTACCCATCATGAAGAAAACCGTCGTTGGAGACTTTTCCTATACATTGACACATACCATGCAGCATCAACACAGCAGTATTGTCTATGTTGAAATCAAGCTTATTCAACTCGATGATCATTTTGGCAATTTTCGACCACAACTCCAACTTGATGTAATAGGTCCTGAACTATATCGTGTCATGAGAAATGGCTCTAGGGGCGGCGGCGGGCATACACAAATCACATTTCTCGTCACACCCCGTTTGCCTGATAACTTAGAGGGTTTACATTTTGCCTTAATTCCGTATGCCAGCCCAATGGAGTCTCCGCCTAAAGAGATCATTTTGGATCAGGAAGTTCAATTTGATTAAAATGAGGGTAAAAGATCCATGTGACCAGTACTCACTCTTGCCCCTGACGCTCTAACAGCAAAAAAAGCCCATTCATTGGGCTTTTTTTATTTCATATAAGTATGCAAGGAAACCGCCTCAAGTTAGTTTACTTCTTCTATGCGACTGATTGCCACGGTAATTGTAAGCGCTGCTAGATATAAGGCCAGAGGTGAACGTCTGCGCTTTGCGAGTTTTTTACTCAAGCTTCATCCCTCCCGATTGTAAACTCTTTATAAGAAGATTTAACCAATCGGGCGGGATATGAATCAGCTTATTCATTTCTTTTTATTCCTACCAGCGGAGATTACTGCACAATTTCGCCTTAATGGAAGCTTCTGCTTTCATACCGCTTTTCTTAAACAGATCTTTAATTTTCTTTTGCAGGTCGGCTTCTTTGCCCTTCACCGCCGACTTCTTAGGCTTAAGTAAATCGACACGGAAAGGTCCTGCTTCCGCTCTTAAAATAGGTCCATCTGTTCGACATTTGGTATCTAAATCCTGACCTAATTTGTAACCTGCCTGTAAATTTCCGATTCCGGCCGTCAGCTTAGCCATTGCCTCCAAGGAGAGTTCATTCTTGGCAATATCTTCGAATGGAGAAACTTCAAGTCCAAGCCCTACGCCAAACCCAGTGTCGCCGCAGGCAGATACGCCTTCCTCCGTAATGCATACTTTGCCACCAATCCCGACAACGGCATACACAGATGCTCCCACACATAATTGTCCACAAGGATCCCGGAACATAATCGGGTTGTTATTCACATAGGCATACATATTGGTTTGTCCGCTTTCCAGAAGAATAGGATCTCTTGCTGTCCATCGACCCGAAACTGGGTCATAGTCACGGAAGCCAAAGCGCACGAGTCCCGTATCCCGATCCTCCAGACCGCCGGCATAACCAATTAGCAGCTCAAATAACGGATTCGAATCGGATTGCAAACCGCCATAACTATCATAACGCAGCTCCTTCACGGTTACGCCGTTTTCATCCACCACCAGCTGAGGAGTGCCTACAGCGTCAGTCACCACATAGTAGCGCTTCCCAGCACGTTCCAACGCGATGAGAAGACCCATCTCATTGTAGGAATACATTGTCGGCTGTCCGTTTGAATCTATTGATGCTGTCATCAGTTGCAAGGAATCGGGATTCCCATATATATATTGTGTCTTACGTCCTATACTGTCTTCCTTCGCCACTCTTCGGCTTAGGCCGTCATACGTATACTTGTAGGTGCCATTCGCCAACGCGTTCATATAAGTAACGCCTGTAACGGATTGATTAGTCGTGATGCCATTCACAGCACTCGACACAGTCGCTTCCAGCAACTCACCTCGAACTCCATAGGTAAACGTATCGGAACCCCTTTGTGTAAGAAATCCGTCTGTATCGAAGCTGTAGGCAAGTGCTCCAACACGCGCTAACACATCGTGATCTCCGTAGTTGCTAACCACTTGTGCAGCACCGCTCACTTGACTTGTGATCCGATTTTTATTGGCATCATAACTGTACGCTTCCGTAACCGCTGTGCCTCCCGGATCCGTCCATGTCATGCCTTTCAGCTGTCCATCCAGATCGTACTCATAGTGAGTGTTCTCCCTGCCTTTCGCAGAATCGACGGTGATGTCCGTCACGAAACCTCTCTTATCATACGTATAGGCCGCCTTATATACCTGACTTCCCTTCAATGAATAGGTGACGCTGTCGATCTTGCCATACTTGTCGTAAGCCACTTGAATATCCATCTTGCCATCAGCTATGGAGCTGACTGCCTTCAACGGACCGCCTCGATTGAATTGGAAAGCACCAAACTTCGTCAGGTTGTCTTCGTTATCGTATTGGAAAGGTGTGTTATACACCACGCCACCGACCGTCATGGCTATATTCGTCATGTTGAAGAAATCGTCATAGACATAACTGAACGAAGCATTAGTTTTACCTGTCAGTACCATCGATTTGATGTTTTCCCCTGAATATTCATAGGCAATCTTTTGTTGTCTCGAGCGGTCCGACGGCATCACACTTTCAATTGTTTTGGCAAAATCCGACTGACCCACGTACGTAAACGTTCGCTGTATATCCGCATCGTTGATGCCAACAGGCCGCTTGCCTCCACTTGTTTCTAACACATGGTCAATGACTCGACCGCTTTGCATCGTCGTATTCACAAGATTACGGCCATTGTCATACTCCGGATTGTACCAAAGGCCTGAGCCTTCAGGGGCGAAGCCATCGAATTGCCCCAGCTTATTGAATTGCTGTTCATATTTTGAACCGTCAGGCATCGTGATCCCTGTTAGGCTGCCAAGATCATCGTATCCTTTGCGATATACCTTATTGCCAGGGGTCGTAATAGAGGCGATGCGTCCTGCAGTGTCATACTCATATGTTTTCACACTGCCGAAGGCATCGGTCTCCTTCTCAATCAGATTTTGTGCGTTATACGTGTAGCTAATCCATTTTTCACCTTGTTGAACCCGCTCCAACCGACCAAGAGCATCGTAGAAGGATTCAATTGGGAAGAGGTCCGTTCCCGGCCAGGCCACCTTGATAACCCTGTCTTTTCCATCCAAATAGGTTTCAGTCTTCGTACCCTCTGCCGTTGTTTCCGTGAATTTATGATTTCCCCCATCGTATTGGATCGTGAATACATCACCGTTCAATGTATGCTTGACCGTATACGATACCAACTCGTTGTTATTATTGATTACTGCGGATCGTTCTTCCTTAAATGTAGTTACTTTACCGTCGGGCGAGGTGTAAGTCAGTTCCGAAACGAATGGCGTATTTTTACCGAACCTTGGATCCGTCCCGAATTTCTTACTGATCTTGGTACCGTCTGGCAGTGTTGCCATTTCACTCTGCTCACCAATCTTCTCTGTTAACGTTCTAGCCCCGTTCGAATCTATCAACGTATACAGTGTTTTCCCGTCCGCGACCACGGTCTCGTATGTCGTAGTACGATTGCTAGGATCCGTAAAGGTAACAAGAGAACCTTTGTTGAGGATGGATTTGTGCAGCGTTTTGATGCCGCCCTCCGGATTGGTCGCCTTCACCAGCAGCCCGTTGTCATCGTAGTCGTACTGGTTCACACCTTGCACTGGATCCGTATACGCGATGAGCAGTCCTCCTTCATACTGCATCCGATAAGTCTCGCCTGCCGGGTTCGTAATGGAGCTAAGTTCCCCGCTGCTATCCACCTCTAAGATCGTTCGTTGTCCACCTGGCGCGATAATCGCTGTTGGCTTGCCTTGCGTATCACGCTCTATGCGTGTCAAATTTCCACTGCGATCCGATATCGACAGGAGGCGTCCGTCATTATCATAGGAGAATGCTTTCAGTTTAGCTCCGGACAAAACACTTTCATTATGCAGGATCTTGCCAGTTGTTAAATCAAAAACATTAACCGACAAACCATCTTCCTCCGAAATTTCAGCTTGCAAGAGCTTAGAGCTGTCAACCCGGTAGATGTTGCCAGAACCCGCATACAGATAACTGCCGTTATAATCTATCGTTGCCAATGAAAGATAAGCTTTAGACGTTGCTCTAGCATGCTCAAGGCTAACTTCCTCTACAATGCCATCCTTAACTTTGTATAGCTTTTCTGGTTCCCAGTTATTTTTCAATGCTGTGAACAAAATGTTTCCTTCTCCATCAAGGTACATCTTCAGCATATAAAATAGCGCCTTATTGGCAGCTACACCGTGATTAACCTCATAATTGCCCGTATACGTATTTGGTGATTTCCCTGCTATCTTGGTTATTACGCCATCTGCATTTATTTTTCTTACTCTTGAAGCATACTGCATGTGATTAAAGTTATCGTAAATGCGATCGTGAATATAAACAGAACCGTCCGGTCCTGCTATGACTGAAACTACTTCGCCAATCGTTTTCTTATTGGCCTTTCCGCTGTCTGCTCCTTCACCACTGCCCATGAACTGAATGCGGCCGTCAGTGCCAATCCGGTAAAAGATATTTTGCCTAGAAACCTGGTTGTTCCCTGACACATATAAGGATCCATCCGACGCTGCAGCCATGCTGAAGACTGTATACAAATCCGATTCTACGGCTTTAGCCCCATCGATAATATCTCTGTTTACAGCGTTACCCGTTCCCGCAAAAACTGACCAATATATCTCGTCTGATTTCTTGAGGTATATCTGCTTCTTCGTTGGTGAGTACCGATACACGTTCCCGAGGGAGTCTGAACTTATCAGCATGTAACTCTCAGACGGAAATTCCTCACTCTTTTGAAAGCTTCCATCATGATTAAGACGTGCAACAATTTGCGGATACCAGCCATTTTTAATACCTCCACTTGCTGTGAAATAAACGGAATTTCCAGGTCCGGGAGTTATGATTTGACCATCGGGGCGGAAGCCATCTCCAAGCCCAGATAGATCCAGTTTGTTCAGACTTTTATGAGACACTGTTTTCTTGTTACGGTCTCCTTCATACATGGTATTCTCTTCGAAGCTCAGCATATGATGGGCATCCAAACTCCAGCCAGCGATTCCCACCTGCTCAAACGGATTATTTGGACTTTCCAAGGAACCATACCAGACACGTGAAACGGGTATTGTCGTTGTCTCTCTCACTCCACCAATTACGACCCCTGATGCGCTAAGCCGTCCAAAGCTTTGCTGAAAATCACTCGTGGCTGCATAGTATTGAAAGTTGTAGTTATTCGATACGGTAACCTTGTAGGGATGTGAGCCAATCAGCTTCCGCTCATAAGCATCTATGCCATCCCACTGAAGCGTATGGGTGACATTAGGAGCCGGATTGAAGGTTTTTCTGTACGATTTACCTCCGATTTCGACTGTGACCGTCATGGAACGCAGCGAACTAGGAATTGAATCTCCGCTGACTGGAATCGTAAGCTTCGATCTACTCTTGTATCCTGGGGTTCTCGTACTCGTATAATTCAAGTTCATTCCTGTGCCTTCAATCGGAATCGCTTGCCCTAAGCTTTGATTCTGGCAACCAATAATGGATCCCGCTTGTTCACAAGGGTCTAACTCGTCATGCTCACTGTTCGGGTCCTGGTCAACAGGAGGCTCCGCATCAAGCGGTGGACCATATGGCCAATTGCAATCCCAAGGGGTGAAGTGTTCAATCGGAACGCGCCACAAGCTTTGACCAGCGGTGTACATATCAGCTAGCTGCTGTCTTTCCTTATCCGTAAAACCAAGAACGGCTAGCTTATCAGCGCTGTCAATCGCTCCATCCCCATCCGAATCAATGGTGGCAATTCCCTCGTCAACACTTAGGATGCTGATGACCTTTCCGTTGTCCGATGCAACCCATCGTCCAGCTTCACGGTCGTAATAGCCCATGGGTACAGTCTCACCAACTGGGAATTTCAGGTAATTTTCTACATAGTAAAATAATGGTTGATTAAAGCGAACCTCGGTTGCTCCCGCTTGCACAGCCTCATCAGCTGACAATTCAACGGCATGGGTGTAGCCGACAAAATCAGGAAGGTCACCTGGCATCGCGTTCATCCCATTCTCCCCGACGGTATATTCAGTCGCACGGAGGTGGATTTCGGTCAAAGGCACGCTAGAGCCATCCGACAACGTCATCGTTGCAGACGTCCCCTCTGGAAAAATAACCGTAGGCTGTCTAGTCCCATCTGCATCGGTTACTTGGGAGCCTTGAGCTGCTTGAACGTCAACAGCCGTATTCAAGTCAACAACCGTTACCTTCGTGTCGTATGCTTTCAGTATCACATCTGGCAGTGTCTCGTATCTCCCGGCAGTTACTGTTACTTTACGCTGAACGGGCATGTATCCCTCTTTGGTTAATTGTATCGTCAGGATACCGCCTCCGTTTACCGCTAGATCGAATATTCCGTCGGCGCGGCTCCTCGTCACGCCCAACTCATTATGGTCAAGAATACTAATCAGTACGCCTGCCAATGGCTCGCCTGCTGAATCCAGCACTTGGCCACGAACAACAGATACAAGACTAGCTTCTATAGCTCCTTCAGCGACCCCCGTCTGCACCGGCTCACTTCCCGCATACAGAAATTGAACTGTGGAATGAAAAGTTGGCAGTGCCGTCGTCGGTATTTGCGTAGCTACCTCAACAGGATCCGGCGTACCATTCGATTCCTTCGGCGTAAGTGTGATCGGGACTGATCGGTCCGAGCGTTGACCGGCTGAATTCATTGCTGTCACGGTGAAGCTATATGCCGTCCCGTTCGTCAAGCCTGTAACGGAAGCTTCCGTCAATTTGCCCAATTGGGGGCCGTTTATCCAGGATACACCGTTGTCTGAGGAATAATGAACCTCATAACCCGCAAGGTTAGCCTCGCTGTTCGCCAACCATTGTAACGTAACCAGCGTATTGCCAGCCTTACCTGTTAAGCCAGAAGGTGCAGCCGGTTTCGTTCCTACTGGAGGTGCTTGCGGTGTTGCGATAAACCCAGCAGACTTCGCTGACTCGTTGCCTGATGCATCCACCGCTGTGATCGCGAATAGATACGTTACCCCGTTCGTGAGTCCACTCACAGAATACGTTGTCACGCTTCCGCCAGCTACATTGGCTCTTGATGTCCAAGTAGCACCATCGTCGGTCGACGCATACACCTTATATCCCATCAGATCGCTCTCGGTGTTCGCTGTCCAGCTTAAACTCACCACGCTATCGCCAGCCGTACCGGTTAAAGCTGCAGGAGCGATCGGCGGAGTTGTGTCACGGTTCCCATTGTTATTTCCTGTGCCTGATCCTCCGCCACTCCCCCCTCCCGAGGGAATAGGCCGTGCGCCATCTATTGAAACATGACCTATCGTTAACGATTGTCCTGCACCTAATGATGTAAACGTCTGGAGGGCGTCATATTTATGACAGCTGCAGTCTGTTAACTGAGATTGCTCCGTATCCAGCAGCGACAGGCCTGGAAACGTAGAAGGGCTCGCTCCATAAATAGCCGCTGTTCCTCCGCCTTCTGCAACGATGCGCGACAGGCCTGCATCTTCAACGAGCGTCAAGCGATACGTCTTATCCGGCAGCACATTAGCACGGAACGTACCGTCCAAACCCGTGACTGCATAGAACGTTGGGTTGGTCGTAAACGAAAGGATTGTGCCAACCGCCGGCTTCCCGTCCACACCCAGGACGGTTCCCTCAATTTGCGCGGATGGCTGAGCGGT
This sequence comes from Paenibacillus qinlingensis, assembly GCF_013204845.1. Classification (GTDB taxonomy): domain Bacteria; phylum Bacillota; class Bacilli; order Paenibacillales; family NBRC-103111; genus Paenibacillus_E; species Paenibacillus_E qinlingensis. The sequence continues at coordinate 101,414 of NZ_JABMKY010000019.1, read as the reverse complement.
AAGTGCTAGATCCGTTCGTCCCTTCTCATACACGACAGACTGATAGCCTGCATACCCTTCTTTCACGACATGTACATCGTAGTCTCCATAAGGTATTGAAGCCACCCAAGCGCCCTGCTCATCGGTACGTCCCCAGGCTTTGTACATCCGCTTCCCTTTCTCGTGGATGAATACATCAGCTGCTTGCAGAATAGATCCATCCGTCTGGCTGACCTTGATCGTGAGCGGCGCAGATGTTACATCACCACCTACGCTCGCTAGCTTCTTAGCCCGATGAAGAATAACAGCTACTTCCGCCCGCGTTATATTCCGTTGCCCTTGGAAGGTATTATCTTCATACCCTTGCATGACACCAGCTTCGACCAAAGCAGCAACGGCTGTCTGGGCCCACGCTGGGATCAAGCTCTTGTCACTCAAGGACAAGGTCCCGGTTACCGTCTGCTGCACCACGCGATTGAGCATTACCGCTGACTCTTGGCGGCTTACTTCAGCTTCTGGTCTGAATTGGCCTGCTTCATTACCTTGGACAATGCCAAGACGAGCTGCCCGGCGAACTTCTTCCGCAAACCACTCGTGCCCGACGTCTTGGAAAGTCGGCGCTTGCGTTTCTTGCAGCTTCATGGCAGTTGATTGCACGAAGCGAAGCAGCATCGCGGCCATTTCGGCACGCGTCACAGTGCGTTCAGCTCGAAACGTACCATCTTCGTATCCTTGGATAACACGAAGCTGTGTCATTTCGGCAATCGATTCCTTGGCCCAAGCTGGCATACGCTCCTCCGGATTCTGTATGCTTAATCCGACATCACTGGCCACAACAACCTGCTCACCCCCGTAAGGTAGAAATACCTGAACGAACAAGGACAGGACAAGCAGCAAGGAACTCAGCCTTTTCGTCAATAATCTGTTATTCATCAAACACATTTAAGCACCACCTCACTAGCTCATTCTGGATTTATTTCACATAACGTGCCGCATTGATAAACAAGAATATGGCTCCAATCACAACGCAAATGCCACCAATGGACGTTGCGATAATAAATTGCGAATTTCCTGAAGAGAGCAAACCAGCCAATCCAGCCATCATGAGCGGAATACCGATCACATGCAGCCAGAAATGCCACTTACCCAACATAGAATTCGCTGCAGCAGGAAACAAGTGATAGAGGATACCGCCCAGCGCCATCGACACCCATCCCAATAAATTAATGTGTGCATGAACCGGGGATAGTGTATGGACTTCTGATATGGACATAACCATCCCCATAACGACACCAATTACAAAATAAAATGTAGACCAAACGATCATATTCCTTGCCATATGCATCCACCTTTATGGTTAATATTTGTCTCGGACTTACCCCATTTTGATTCCACCGTTTACACTCGTACATGTACCTGTTAGGAATCGGCTTTCCTCACTGGCTAGGAAAGCAATCACACCCGACACGTCATCCGGTACAGCTACCCTCTGCAGCGGTGTCATGGCTGCAAGCTGCTGCTTAACCGACTCAGGCGTAACACTGGAAGCATCCGTTTGGACGAGTCCAGGTGAAACCACATTGGCCGTTATTCCATAGGGAGCATTCTCTAACGCTACGTATTTGGCGAATGCATTCAATGCTGATTTAGCCGTTCCGTGTGCCCCCATGTAAGGCAGCGGCCCATCGGCTGCATCACTAGAAATGTAGATAATTCTTCCATATTCCCTGGCGATCATGCGAGGTACAATTGCTTGCGTCAACGTAAAATTCGCCTTCATCTCATCATTGAGCTTCTGAGCAAACTCCTCCCATAGCATCCCAATCAGCGGTTTCATTACGAAGCTCATATGGGCATTGCTAACCAGAATATCGATGTCCCCAAGCGTTGTTTGAATACGAGTTACAACCTCATTTACCTGTTCCGCATCACGCACGTCAGCCCTCGCCAGCATGGCTTCTCCACCAGCGTCGCGAATCTGATCTACGATGGCCTGCGCAGCAGCCTCTTGCTGAATATAATTAACGGCAACCTTAGCACCCTGCTTAGCCAGCATAAGGGCCGCAGCCGCTCCGATTCCTCTGGCCCCTCCAGATACGAAAGCTACTTTTCCAACTAAATTTGTCATTACCATTTCCTCCTAATATTAGATGTGCCGTTCTTTCTAAATCAGCCATTGTGTTTCATTCACATTGGTTTAACAATCATAAGAATAATTAATACCGTACCCATGATGGATGCTGTGTTGTAGAGCTTATTGGCTTTGGTAAGCAGAGCCCCTTTGTCAGCTTCTGTATCTGGATCAATTGTTTTACTTTTCTCTTCGCTCAGCCATTGATTCAACTGAGTCATGACAGGCGTCAGCATTCCCACCACCACAACCTGAATAATTACATACAGCACGAGTGAACTTAGAATCCATAAATCCGAGAATTTCCACCCTGCCAAAGCAACGAGCGCCACACCAGAAACGACAGCAAGGGTACCTCCAATTTTCGGGAAATAGTTGAGTTGCTGAAAAAGTGCCAGAGATTGTCGAAGCTGCTCATTGTTCTGGCTCCTTCTGAGTAAAATATGACCAAAGTAAGTAGGTCCAATGCCAAGAATCGCTGACACGATATGAATTAGAACAAGCCATTTCATGTGAAATCCTCCATCTTTCTTCCTATTCGCATAACATTTAGAGCTCCTGGTCGGTGTAGGCCATCATGCAATCCCCCTTTCATTCAACCACCTTAGCCAGTCAGCTCACTTAACAAGTAATTTAACATGACCATTCTGATTTCTAAATTATACGAACGTATAATATCCGACTTATACTAGGCAAATCGATCAGGAGCAGAACCCAAAAAGCCCACACCCCAAAAGGGGTGTGGGCTTCATAAATAGGCTATATAAACAGTCTTATTCAGTCCGTGTGATGAAAAAGGGGGCAGGAGTCAGCTTATTAACGGATTACTAGCTAGCAGCTTGATTAATTGGGTCCTTCCCTTTACGGAGAGCTTACTGTAGATAGAGCTAACATGCTTCTTAACTGTAATTTCGCTGACATACAGGGCTCTGGCAATTTCCAAATTGGTTAACCCATCGAGAACAAGGGCAACGACCTCCCGTTCCCTTTTCGTCAACTGAAAGTCCTGTCCATTAGATACGTGCAGCTCATCCGGGAACCCACCTCTTTTTAATAAAAAGCGTAAAAATGCCTCCAACTTATCTCCACGGGTATCCAGTACGAAAGTCGGTGTAGGTGTCTTGTCATCATAATTGTGATGGATAATACCTGGTACCAATTGAAATCCGAGATTCAAATGTGCTTCACGAAAAAATCCCAAAGGCGGAGGGGAGGTAATAAATATACCGCCCGAACACATATACGAAAACATCAAATACATCGTCTCTATAACCATATCCGGATTTTGCCAATCCACGTAATCAATTGTCCGTATAAACCAGCCGGCCTTATCAGGAGGATCAACCTCCAAAAGTTTGATTTCTTCCTTCGACAAGGAGGATATATAAGGGTTCGCGAACGGATCATCAAGCAGTACGGGCAACGTCGACTTGTCAATAGGAACGATGACAGCAAGACCAGCCGTTCTCCCATCTGCGGAACGAAGGAGCATGGCCGCTTGTTGATCTTGATTGACCCAAGTGCGTAAATCCAAATGCTTGATCGTAAGCGTCATATCCTCCTTCCCTTCAAACTCTTCGTACGATAGATCCGTCTCCGGATCCATGCCCGTCAGCTTTAGCGGGGTCGCTTGATCAAGCCTTAGACGCAAATAAGCTTCACCTTCGTGCAGATTAGCTAGCGTCAATGGCTCCCAAGTATACTGGCCCCTGGAGTATGATTGAATTAGTGTACGTATGAGAGGTATGCCCGTATAATAAAAAAGCTCTCCTACTTCCCAATCGGTTCTTCGGTACGGCGCGGAATGACGTATCCGTGCTGCATAATATTGCGCTGCTCGTCCCCTGAGCCGTTCAAAATAAACCGGGGTTCGCTCTTCCAGTTGCTTGCGCATTGCGAGCCGCATCAAGTCGTGCAGCATCCAGCCTCGTTCTGTCTTGCGGACAAAAGACAACGAGATCAAGTGACCAAAGGTTTCGTCATCCATTTCTTGGTCCATAATAACCTGCAATACCTCGCGATTGATACGAAGCAGCACCGCTGCCGCCTCTACCACTTTCCGCAAATGAGCATCAGGCACCTCGCGTAGCCACGCCTTGGCTAAATGATCAAACCATCCCGTATCTTCCGTTGAGGTATGCATCCAGTCCACGTTAGGATTAACATCAGCAGCCAGCGAAAGAGCGAGCGGATGACCACCTGTTTTAAACCAGATCCGTTCAATTTGTTGACCTTCCGTAATGCCACATTGATTCAAATAAACTGCGCTTTCCGCATGAGTTAAATTTCCGAGCGGCATAAATAGTAAGCGCTCCCGGATGGCGGGGGAAACGATCCATGTCCCTTTCAGCTTATATCTACCTGCGATCAACAGCAGCATGTTGTCTGGCAGCCATTTAATAAACTGATCTCGCAGCCAGCCGTCCAACTCACCCATTTCCTCATAGGTGTCTAAGGCTAGGACTATCTTCACTTCTGAGGCTAACTCTTTAAGTTTGGACAAGCAGACTTCCACCGGATTCCGGTGCAGTACCCTCTCACCCGGTGTCAGCTGCAACAACAGCTCCCGGCAAAACATATCGCCTTTATGATTAAAATCACGGCTGTCCAGATACAACATGATGGCCCCTGCTCGCAGCGCCTGCCTGCGAAACGAATCAAGAAGAAAGCTTTTTCCAACACCAGCCGTACCATATAGGTTCCAGATGGTCTTGCCTTCTACGGCACCCTCCGTGATACTGCGTCTAAATAGCTCAAGCTGCTCACTCCGACCTCCAATAAACTGATCCTGGCGCTCATCGATCATGCTCATTGCTGTCAGCTGCGGGCTTGAAACGGGTGCTTCCTTTTCATTTGCCATGATCACCATTCCCTACTTATCGGCATTGAAATCCATTCCCCTACAGGCCGAAACTGATGCGTGCTCTTTTATGTAATCTATTGTAGGGCTAGCAGCTTGTTGCTGAATTTTATACAAATTTTAACACAATTTCTGAGAATAATTAAGGCCGCTTCGTTATTTGCCGAACTTCGTTGTATAGACGATTATTATAGAACCTCAGACACAAAAAAGGAACCCAATCAAGAGGGCGTTGGTTCCGAGATTTTGGTGATTTTTTAAGGTTTGAGTGATAGGGAAAAGTGAGCTGTAAAGCCATGTGGCAAGGTTTTGGCGTTTTCTGAAAATGAAAGAATTTCATTTTCAATGCGCCGTGGAAAGCTGAATCTCTCAAATCATTTCAAAAATCATTTCAATAATAACCACTAGATAAATGGAAAAGAGCATCTGCTGCTACCTGAATTACTGAGAAGACAAGGTGGGGCTCTCAATTCAGATTAGGTAGGAGGTTCCACAATAGTTGATTAACAGATCTCCCACACCACCGTTGGAACCATTCGTTATACGGCGGCTCCTTCATTCACGCAGTGACATGTCGATAGTAATCCAGAAAAGAATATAAATCCGAGTCTTTTTATGGTGTTGTTGCGTTTTTTCTCAAGGATAGGGCTGTTTGAGAACCTCCAACAGCTCTTTCTTGTGCTTGCTTATGACGATGCTTTCTGCTTTGGATATACTGGGTGTTGAAGCTTCGAAAACCCTATCCTCACTCGTTTCTATTGCTTCCAGAAGATCTTACGGATTCATCTTCTCCTCCCTTAAACCGTAGTCTCAAGCAGGCTTTTTATGTCCCATAATCTCTGTCACCTGTATGTCTAGCACGTTAAAATTTTCTGAAATTACTTTATAAAAAGCCATCCTAATACAAAACAAATATATGACAGCGTTCAAATTCACCTTCTAATCAAAGTCATCAATTACAAGCTGGAGCATAGCAAATTGACAAATTGCCATCAGTTAACTGTGACCGAAACATAACAATTTTAGATTGAACTGAGTTATGTATACGACACTGATAGTTCACAAAATGAGTTTCACCCTCTTTACAAATTTGTGCAGATTCTAAACTATTAGAAATTATTGTTTTACATTCAGGACAAACAACTGATATAATTTGCGGATAATTAGCTTGTGTATCATTATCGCTATTATTTACTATTATTAATTTACCTTTGTCATAATCAATATTTTTACAACAACAGCTACATTTATTATTGTTGTTTCCTCTTGATAAAAGCAATTTAACCATTCCACTGCAAGAGATTTTCGAGCTGTCGATTATTCCCTTAAATTTTCTTGCATGATCATTTGTGCAACATTTAATAGATTTAATATTATTGTATGCCTCTCCAAATATAGTCTCTGATGAATTTGAACTTACAAATGATTCGCAAAAGTTAATAATATCTGTGCTTATTTTTGCATATTTGAAGGTTTTTATTACAGCTTCCTTCATGTCAAGATCTGGGCCATGTACAATGTATATTTTTTTATCAGCATTGGTGACACATCCCACTTCTACAGGATCTTTTTTGTGAATCAATTGTATTTTGTTGTCGTGAATAAACATTATTTCATTCGATGATTTACAACTTGTAGTTTGAGTTACATAAACATCATAACCTGTCCGTTGTTTTAAAAAGTCAAAAAATTCATAGCCACAACTATTATTTATAAACTCATTTACTAGCTTTGTTTTAAAATCATAATGATAATACTGAGAATGTTCTAGGTCTCGCTCTAGCCTTGGATAGAAGAAAGAGAATATTTCTGAAAGATTGTTTACACTAAAATCAAATAAAATCCTTTCATTTTTAGATGTCAGTAGCTTAAACGGTGGAGAATACTTACGTTTGGCAGCAACATTATCAAATAATTTACACATATAGAATTTGAAATCATTAAAGTCATGTGCATATATGGTTTTCAAAAAATCGATATTAAACAATCTGATCTTTATTACTCGTTCATCAACATATGCCTCTTTCCTGTATCCATAATCCAAATGAGGCGGAACTCGATTGTTTGATAAGATTAAGTGCCCTAGGTCCTCTGTAACATTATTTTTCAATTCTGCCTCTTCAATCAATTTATCTACAAATAATTTTGTTTCATTCTTTCCAAACACATCTGAACTGTTTTCATACTGAGGTTCATAATCATACCTATATATTTTGGGACTAACACAATATGCCGTATAAGCATTATAATGATCCGAATAATAAAAACACATATTCCCTATACATGAAGAGCTATTTGGACAGTAGTGTTTTTTCACTAAATCACTTTCATTGACATTATCGAAAACCTCTGCATTGCAGTCCTCAATTTTTCGATTCACCATTAGTTGCCAGAGTTTAAATCTTAATTCTTTATATTCTTCATTATATAAGCCATTTTGTGCATGCCTAAAAGTTGGGTATTCCGAAGAATCTTTAGGACTTTGTATATCATCATTATCATTGAATAGATACTCAAAAAAAGAGGCACCTGTTATTTTCCCATTAATATTTATTCTATTATGAAGTTTGTATCGCCCTATCATTAGAAAAGAAGAATTTACTAGTTGTTTGTTTAGTACTTGATGCCAGTCGTCAACTATTTTATCGGTAAACATTTGATTTGAATCCTTTGGAAATTCACTTGTTACTCTATAATAAAGCATATCCCTAACATTACCAGCAGTATTAAGTATGCTTCTTAATAAAAAATCATTTTTATCAAACGCAATCTCATAAATAGGTTTAATTTCCTCTATAAACAATTCACTGTCATATAATAAGGAATCATTTGAAACAATGATATCATCGTAAAAACGATTTATTTCTATCGTATCTACAATTTTCTGACCAATAGTAACCTTTTCATATTTTTCTTTAACATCTCTTTTAAAGGCTATGTATGTATCAAAATTGGTGTTGTTTTTGTACTTTGGTAAGTAACGATTATTTATTCCGTTAAGATCATTTATGTTAATTTCAATATTATTTTGACCATAAAACAATTGAAGCAATCCATGAAACAAAACACTAATCTCTATTCCAAGCTTCGATTCTCCAACCACTTTTTCTGCCATAAACCAATATGCTTTTTTAATATTGAATGCAATCTCTGTATGAATCTTTCTTAATTCAGCCTCATTACCATCAGTGAGTTTCGTCCTAGAAACATTTGAATATTCTGAATTCACGAGTACATTTAAGCGATACTTTGGTATTTCATCTGGTATATAGTATGTTGAATAGTAACGTTCACTCTCTGAAGTTAGCCTAGATGGAAATGCAAAACTGATATTTTGTTTATCCTTATTTTCGGAAAAAGTGGTGAATACGATGTAGTCCTCAAATATCTTTTTATCACAATTAGCGATTTTATAACCTATAGATTGTTTACAAAATTGAATATTATTATGCTCTATGTGTTTTTCTGTATCATCATTTCTAAATAATTCAAACAACATAGAACCATCACTTTTTTTAAAGGCAATCCTTTTGATACCATTTTCTTTATTTTTATTTTTGTCAGTAAAAAGTAATGCCCGTGCATCAAATATAGAACCCGCTTGTTCCGTTCCAAAAAAATAAGTTTCTATTGTTTTTTCGGAAACAGTCTGTCCGCTTAAACAGGTACTTATAAATTCTTTTAGCTTTACAATGTTAAAACCCGCACATTCTTTATCTTTTGCAAAAACGATTGTGAGTTTCGTTTTATTATTATTGACACGATTGTGATTATACTCAATTTCACAAGAAACAGATTCTGTCTCTTGGACTTCTTCAACCGTCTTTGTTTCTATAACAACGTCTATTTTTACGTTGCTTTCAATGGTCAGCCTGTCCACAAAGTAAAAGAGTGATTTAATTCCGACACCATGTTTACCCGTAGATGCTAGCTCAGACTTTTTCACCCTTATTTCTGTATTGACAAAACCAATTAAATTTCTTGTATCAAACCCGATGTCGTTATATTCAAAACTAACAACAAAATGTTTCTCATCTTCGTCAAGGGTTATCATCACGTCTTCTGAATTTGGTAAATCATTTGCATTTTGAATAATTTCATTAAAATATATTTCTCTGTATAATCTTGTTGCACTAAGCCCCAAATCATCTTTAATTGTTTTGTATACGGTATCAATAATAGGAACTCTCAGATTATCTTTGCCTGAATATACTTCACTAAATGCCGTGAATAGGTTGCGTCCTTCTTCTGTATCATGACCCTTGAGGTAGTCGTCTAAAAGATTTATTTTGTTCTGTAAGTTCTGTCTATCCTTAGTGTATTTTTGAGGGGACATATAGAAAATTTTTATAGCATCTAACACGCTCTCATTGTTCATCGTGTGATCATACCTCCCCTCGTCTAAAGTCAGCTACTGTCTGGCGAATATATTTTTTGTTGTAAATATAAAAAATACCACTTGTGCCTTCTTGACTAATTACTTTTTCTTTTAAGTTCGTGAGTTCGTTCATTTGACAATTTATTTTGAAATTCACATCTCCGGCTTGCCATAATTCGTCAATGCTTTTGCTCTTACTCATATCTTGTACGACAACTTCACTACTTATAAGGTTACCATCTCTTTGAGTATACTCGCTTAATTCATCGTCACTTTTTTCTAAACTAGCAGCTACCGCTTTGGTGTCTATTTGAGTATCTGCCCCCAAAAGATTTTTCCAATTTTCCACCTCATCTATCAAAGCATAAAAGTTTCGCTTTTTGTTTATAACTGAAAAAACTGCGGTTAAATTATCATTAAACACCTCGGCAAATTCTTTTATATCGCTAACATCTTCTTCAAAATCTTCTACGCTTCTTTTCTTAAATGCGTAATCAATCAGACGTTTAGCTAAATTTTTATGCGCTTCTAAAACCTCTGTATACTTTTCTAGAACACTTAAAAAACCATTGTTTTGTTCAAGTTCTATTTTGCACTTTTCTAATTCGGTGAGTAGCCCTTTTATACTTTCTTTAATAAATTCGGGGTAAAATAAAACTGTATTTCTAATTGGCATATGCTTACACGTCTCGCTAATTTTAAGGGTACTGTATCGAAGCATAGGATTTTCATGCTCATTGAGAATAAAAATCATTTTTTTGCTTTGAACTTTATTATTTAGTCTATCAACTCTACCAAACCTTTGTTCAAGCTCTATGCACGTAAATGGCAACTCATAATTGATAACTCCGTCAAACTTTCCAAGGTTTAAACCCGTACCCCCAGAAGCCCCAGTCGTAATAAATATGACACGCTTACCTGCTTCTATATTCATCATTAGATAATCGAAAATATTATCTTTGTTAACACTGTTATCTTTGGGAAATACTTCACAGTTATCGCTACCATATTTTTTTACAAAAATGGTATTTCCAATATTCTTTAAAGTACCTTGATCGTTTATGAATTTATTATAAATATTATTTGCTACAAATTTATAGTTGCAAAAAATAATATACGATTGCGTTTCGGTGTTATTTATGTATGACTTCAATTCTTCATACTTGTGATTTGTGATTCTCGGTCTTTGGCCAATTAAATAACCTTTCTCCTCAATTTCCGATTTGAAGCTTCCAAAAATCCCTTCAATTAGATAGTCATCATCTTGTTCGTAAACAAGCCCGGTCATTCCACCCTTTACTTCTCGAAGCACATCAAGATAATGAGATCTATCTGGCCATCTCTTACACACCAAAAACTTAATTTCGCGTCTTTTTGAAGGGATGTCTAAGTCTTCTCTAAAAAGACAAGTAAAAAATCTACTCTTATCATCAGCAGGTAATTTATTATAGTTATTTTCAAATAAATTAGCTGCGCAAACATTGTTGCTATCTGTTATACCATTAAGCAATGTAGCATATTCAGGTATTGTCCTTATTTTGGAAATATCCAACACCCCGCCTGTAGCTGCGGAATTGACAACAATAGGTGTTGCAGTTAAAAGTACGGCTCTCTTTGCTCTAAGTTGTTTGTAATTATCAAAACACAAATGACCTTCATCGATAACGACTAAGTCCCATTTCGTATCGTTTGTCCAACTGTTAAGAGTTGCTTTGGTCTCTTTGGTTTTTTGCCCTTCAATAAAAATACAAGGCTCATGATTTTGAAAATATAGTTTTTTCTGTTCATGATAGTATATATTTTCGTTATCGGTATTTTCTACTAAGTGCGTATATCTTCCAAGTTGACGTTCAATATCCTTTAACCATTCATTTTTTTTGTTGTTTGGGCAAATAATAAGTATTTTTGCGTCTTCCTGTCTTTCACTAATAATATCCCTCACACAGTATAAGGCCGATACAGTCTTCCCTGTCCCTACTTCATCAAAGATCAAATTTATATTTAAAGCCTTTATCTGTTTTGACGCCTTCTCCTGTTGTTTATAATATATAACATCAAACATTGGTTGTTCTTTCAAAAAAAATAAATCGAAAACGTCGTTTCCCTCGTCAATCTTATCCGAATAATAAGCAAGCTCTTTCATGTCAGATACGCCGTTTAAAAGACTGCTTTCCATATTAATTTTATTATTTTCATCATATTTTTTTAAATACCCAAAATTCCACGCTATACAATTTTTTATAGTAATGCTCTTATGTTCAATAAAAACGATCTCGTCATTTATAACTACTGGTTTATAAGAAACCTTATTTATATCAATATTCCTCCTTAATTCATATGCTTTTTCCCAATTTCTAAATAAAACTGCATACTGGAATAATATCGATAAATTATTTTCAATATCTAATTTTTCGAAATTCTCCCATCTTGCAAAAATACTTTCATACATATGAATTTCTCCTCTTTTCTACGTTATTCGTTGATATAGTTGTGATCCTCGAAATGACTTTGTATTCAAAAGATTTTTCGGCAGTGATGAGAACAACAACGTATTTCTTACATTTCCGAATAATACGTTGATCGATTCTGACGATTCTCTACTTACGGGAGCTTCCACTGTTAATCCCCTATTTAGACAAAGATACTTTGCATGACAAGCAATCCATCCATCTTAGACATACATGCCAAAATAGCCGATGGTAAACTCGTAAATATAGAAATCTAGTTGTTTAAACGATAAGACATTGATAAAAGAACGCTATTCTTTGGAGCAAACTCTATTCTAGTCAATTGACGGAGGGGCAGTCCTACAAAGAATTTTAACTATAAAGCCTATAATCGTTATCACAATATATTACATCTTCGCGAAGATTACACGAATATCGTTCTGACGGAGTATATTGAAAATCATTGTTAGAGTTAAATAAACTGAATAAACAAAATCATTTATATTATTAGCGATTTGTTCAAATGGCTACTGTTCTTTAAAGATTTGGCTTCCATTTGCCGCGGTGGAATAAACCCTTGAATTAAAAGTTTTTTCTTTTGGAGAAAGGTAACCTACATTAGACTTTGTCATACCCCTTTACTAAAAATATTAGGAATTTAATTGTTGTGTTCAGTTTCAAGATATTCATAAATACTATTGTATTTCTTTTGTATTTTTGAATTATGAGTGAGTTCATAAATCTCGCCTAAACTATTTTGGAGCAATATTATTCCTTCAATTGCTATGTTTTCAATAACATATAAATCGTTTGGAATCTTATTTAATTCACGTTCACTCTTTGTTACTTCAACTACATTCAATCGTGGCGATGACGTAATACCTGTGAGTTCAATACCTTTAGCTGATATAACTCCATATTTTTTTAAATATTGCTTAAAATCTACGGAAAAAAGTAAGCCTAATTGCCTTTGTGCTAGTTCTATTTGTTCATCTGTTGCTGCCTCTAAATGCCTTAAATTCCGAAGTTTTTCAATGGCACTAATAATATTCTCCATCATTTTACTCCCTTCTGCTCATTGGCTCTACTTTCCCAATGAATTTCGCGCACTTTTTTAAATTCATTCCTATCGATTTCTGATTCTTTTTGCTTATCATGAAGAATAGTATCATTTCCTACTCCGCGATGCTCTTTAGTGGTCAATTCAGCAAGGGGTGAATCAGATTTTTGTCCTATATGGTGTAGTTCTACCGTCTCACCATTTTTGCTAATTGGAGATTGACCATTTTCCATTCTTTCTTTATTAGTTCTGCCGAATTCGTCTTTTTGATCCATATCAATATCAGTTCTAATAAGACATTTTTTACCGTCAATTTCAGCTTCTTGCAAACCAGCTTTCTTGTAAATTTCATATTCTTCTATGGATCCCATAGCATCAATAATTTTATCTGACCAATCCGTTTCTTTTTTTATTTTTGTCTTTTCTTCATCGCTTAACCCTTTTTTTACTTCAGTTGTATTTTCCGATGCAATTTTATCATTTAAAAGTTCAAGTTGTTGCAATGGCATATTTTTAACTTTTTCTATCTGCTCGATAACTGACATAGCTTTTTTCAACTCTGAAGCTTCAAGCTTTTTTGTAAATTCTTTGCTGATATCTGTTTTTGCAACCTCAGATACTAATTTAGTTAGCAATTCAAGCGCCAATTGCACAACCTCTTTTCATAACACAATTAATGATCTCATTAATCGTGTCCTCATCGTTCACTACAAACCACTGTGAAATAATGTCATTAAGATTTACATCTGATTGGTTTTGTGAATAGTAATAATTAAACACTAATTCGACAATAATGTTTATGCCTCTTTTTTTCGTGTCCTCACTATAAAATGTCGATAGAACATCTTTTAAGTTTATAATAGCACTTTCATGAGGTGATTTAATTGTTTCTATTAATGCATCGGATATTTTTGAATCAATAACTTCATTGTTTGAGAAAACACCCCAAGTAACTATTTTCAAAATTGATTTAGATAATAATAATGAAATAGTATCTTTTCCGTTTGTTCCTGAAATGAAACTAACGTTATTTTCTTTAGATTTTTTAAACAATAATTCTTTTGTCAAACTAATTGCTTGATAGCATACTTCATAGTTGGAAATCATTAAATTTGCTAAAAGAGGAATACTTTTTAGTTCAAATATTTTACCTAGAGCATCTGAAACGGCACTCTCATTAATACTTTCAAATCTTTCTGCAACATCCCTCATATACAGGTCTGCATCTTTAATCAGGCAGTTCTCAACTCTTGAGACTTTTACTGATACAGGCAAAGACATTCCTTCTTTATGACATAATGCATATCCAGTTTTTTGAACACCTAAATATATTCCTTTTTCAGTTGGTATGCATATTGAGTTGCTGATAACTGCTTGATCGTCAGCTGATACAATCCTGTGGACTATCTTATTAGAAGTATTTTTTATTACATCAGGAGCAATTTTTGTTGGAATTTGCTCTGCAATAATTACCCCCTGACCATAAGATCGCATTTCAGCAATCATGTTTGTAAAATGTTCAACCGCTTTTCCTTTTGGATTACCCATATTTTCACTAGTTTTCTCAGTTTCCACATTCTTTAAAAGCCTGTGTGCTTCTTCAATGACGAGCAAGTGCTTCAGTTCAGCATCAGTGTTTTGTTCTATTTCTTTTTCAACTTGTCTTTGTTCACTTATGAAAATCACAAGTAGACCAACAGAAAATGCTTTATCTGAATCATCCGCCAAACCTTCCATTTCAAAAACACATTTTGAAGCCAATATATCTGTCCAGTTGAGCACATTGGTTGTGTTATACATATACCCCTTGGCTCCAACACATAAACTTTCAAGACGGGTTTTAATTGCGGTTTTAATGTTTCCAGACATTTCTCCATCATATTCGAGTTCGTGGAGTATATAGTTTTCTATTTCCTCTTTTAAATCACTCATAGTTGGAAATATATATGTATGTGTAGAATTACTATACTTTTCTGCAATAATACTTGCATCAAACAAATCTAATTGACTTTTTTTATTAACTAAATAAGGATGATAACCAAGAGTTAAATTCCAACCTTTTTTTGTATATATGTTATGTAAGCATTTTTCTAAAATATATGGCATCGGGCCATAAAATGAAAATGATGCATTGAATAAATCCTTTAATAAGTCTATGTGCATTTGTGGACTAATACCTGGCAGAATATAAAACGGGTTAATTTGTGGACAGTTAATTTCAGGTTTCCCTAAAGTATAAACTACAATATTATTATTTTTTGCTTTCAAATTTCTGTATTCTTTTTTGGCAGATTCGATAACCAAAAATGGTTTCCCTGATTTCCTTAGTATTTCCTTGACAGTATTCGTTTTTCCGCTCCCCGTAATACCGCACACAAAAGTATGTTTATTAAGGTCTTCGTTAGAAAACGAAAAACTAATATTTGTTAAAGCTCTTTCACCATCGCAAATATTTCCAATTTCTATTTTGCTTCTATCAGCTACATTTGGAGCTATTAAAGGATAAAAAGTTCCCTCTTTTAGTTCAAATGCAGGTGAATTTTCCTGAGGAATTGCACATATAGCACTTAACTCCTGCGAACTAATATAACTACATATTGAAGTGCTGGAGTTTTCTTCAGAAAATAACCCTTTTGGGATTAGTACGTGCTGCTCCCTTATCGCATAACTTAAATCTTCATTAGCTAATTGATATATTCTAGGAGGCAGTAGCTCAGGATTTGGTTTTGCAATTTCACCATATATACAGCCTTGTATCAAATCTCTTGCCATTTTATTATCTGCGGAATATGTAAGTGATGTTTGCCAAAAACCTGTGTTATGACCAAGTTTTAATCTTTCTAAACAATTATCGGCTAATTTCATTAGCTCTATGGCAAACCCATTTTGGATATCTAAAGACATAGATCCACCTTCACTAATAGCTTCAGAGATAGATTTACTATAGCTATCGCTTATTCCTTTACTATAGCCACCACTAACACTCTGTCCTACTAACATTCCTATTCCACCGCCAATAATTGCACCACCCGGACCTCCAACTGCAAGACCAATTCCTGCTCCTGTAGCTAATCCAATAGCTCCACCGTTAACATTTACATTAATATTACTTTGGGTTCCATTAGAAAATGCTTCATTTTCTGTTCTTGTAATATTTTGTTGCCTTGAAACATTTCTTTTACTTATTGACATGCAATTATCTCTAATTTGAATAGCAGTACTTTTTTTACTTTGTAAAACCTGACCACTAATCGGCTTAGCCATAATTAAGACTGTAAACTTTTCACCATTTAATGCTTTAATAACAGAGCTTAAATCGAATTTCTGTAGTCTATTATCAATAAGTAAAGATGGTATCCCGTTAATCATTCCGAAATGTGTGTTTGAGTTTTTAAAATGAAAATCATCTTTACAATCAATAAGATTAATGCCAGATAAAAGTCCTTCAATTACTTTTTTAGCTAGTCTACTGTTAGTGTTTCCACTTATACCTATAACAAGGTCGCATTTATTTCCATCAGATTTCACCCCATAACAAAATGAAATTCCAATGGAATATAAAGCAGAGATAAACTTTTGCATTTTTTCATTCAGAAACTTTGCTATATCTTCTGTTTTTTCAATAGTACAAGAATCAATTTTATAAAATTGAAGAGAGTTTAATATTCCTGCTGTATCATTTTCGACATTCGTTTCATTTACTTCATCTCCGTTGATATACATTGGATAAAACTCAGTTAATAATTCAATAGTCTGATTTGCTATTATTTGGGTATCTAATGCAAACTCTGATTGAAGTTCTGATGATAATTTCAACAATTGATTATCTGACATTTTGCATCTCCTATAAAGTCTTAATTAACTCATCTACCTGCTTTAGATAATAGGTTTGAATAGAGTCAAACCATGATAGCAATTCTATTTTCAAACCATTCATATATTTTTGCACTGTAGCATAATATTGTTGTTTATTGAAACTATCCAATCCCTTCTTAATTACTGGATACAATAGAACCGCTACTACCAATGCTACTGGAATAACAATTATGTTAGATAGTGATAAAGTTAATGCAACACCAATTCCAAATACACCAACAGGAATACCTAATGCAACAAGTTGAGAATTTGCAGCCTTAAAGTTAATTTTATTTGCTGGTTCAAAATTGTATTTTTCATAAATATGGGATCGCAAATCCAAATCGTAAAACTTATTTTTATTTGCATTATCTTTAAAAATTTCACCTTTTAGTGTTTCACTCGATAACTCTGTATATAAAGTTGACATTAATCCTTTACATTGGGCCGCAACTTTCGAAGATACATAGGAACATATTTCTCTTGTGGTCACATCATAGTTTTTTGAAGACACTTTAATATTTGCAATTTCTTTTGCAATTTCATCAATTAAAATATTAACATTGTTTTCAATATTAGCTGACATAACTACGTATACCTCCGTTTAAAGTCGTAATTATATTCAAATTTTGTACCAGTAGTTCAATAGAAGTTTTTTTAGCTTCTATTTCTTTCTGGATGATATCGTTTTCCACTTTTTTTTCTAACAAATTATCATACTCAGCTTTCTTCTCATCTGCGTTCTCCCTTAATTTCATCTTGTATATTTTTGTTACTTCTATTGTATAATCTTGCAAATCATTAATAATATCGTTCTTTATTATTAATAAGCGTTTCATAATACTATCTTTCACCAACTCAAAATGCATATCTTTTGAATATTCAGAAACTGTACGAGTTTTCTTGAACGTAGCTCCTTCTTCTATAGATCGATACGTAACCGCCTCACCTTCGGTACTGTTTTTCAACGCTAGAAAATCACCTTGAGAAAAGTCTGGCTCCATAAACGATGGATGAATGATCTCGTTCTCAGCTGTTATTTTTATCAGCTCATCGTTACATTTTTGAATGATCTCGTTTCCCAAGGTTTTCTTAAAATTTCCAAGTTCATCGATTCTATTAAAAGAAAGCTTTTCTAGTTCACTCATTGATTTTCCGGATATTTTACTTAATTGACTATTATATTCATCTATAGATTTATTTGCTTCGAGAATTATTTTCCCTGTTTTTGAATCAGAATAATCATTAATAATTATTTCAATACTCTCATTCATTTTTCTACGTATCTCGCTAATTTCTTCATTTTTTTGATGAATCTTTCTTTCCAATTCTTTTGGATCAGTAATCTTAAGCTCATTTAAATCAATATTTTCTTTCAGTTTTTCAATAATTTTTATATAAGATTTACTTATTGACAATAGAAGCTCTTGTAACGCAAAATATTGAGCTTTTCGCGCAAACTCTTCCAAGGCCATATTGACCCTTGAAAAATTAGATTGTTGCTCCATCAATTCAACAAAAGCCTCTTTACGGCACTTGCTTTTTAGCCAATGCCGCTCAGCTGTAGGGAAAAGTGTTCCATTTTTTTCTGCATCATCAAAATACTTATCGATGTCATCTTCAGATTTACTAGCACATAGATTTAATATAAGCTGTAATTTACTATCTACATTTATTATTCTTTTTTGAGGAATTTCGCTGTAAATATTTTTGGCTTCTGAAAGCAACTTATTTAGTTCTAGTTCACTTTTATCCGATGCCCCTGTTAGAACAAGATAAATAGTATCCTTGTGCTTATCAGCACTTTTTGTTTGAAGAAACTTTTTAAATGCTGAAGATTCTAATGCTTGTCCACTTAATGACTTCACAAAAATTATTGCATTAGCTTTTTCAATGTATTCTTCCGTGATCTGACCTACTCTTCCAATTGCATTAATACCAGGACTATCGATAATTGTGATCCCCTTAAAAGGTTGATCCAGTGGCCATTTTATTTGAATATTTGTTACAATATTTTTCCAACCACTTCTATTTTCCTCAATATAATTCTTTATTCTTTTTGTATAATCATTATCAGATAAATTATATAAGTTATCATCTTTAACTCCCAGGATTAAGTCTTCTACAATCCGCTTGGGAGGATTACCGTTATATTTTATTAAAAGTTCATGATTAATTGCTGCAACAGGAATTGCTCTATACTCATCCTTCAAAGCAGCATGATTTGTTAGAAAATCTATTATTTCACTTTCTTTAATTAATCTCTTTTTGGGTGCTTGAGCATATTCTGCAATCAATTCGTACGTTTCACCATATTCAATTTCGATTATTGCACTAGTACACTGTTTAACATCCATTGGTAAGACTTCTTTACCTAAATATGCATTGATAAAAGTTGATTTTCCACTCTTTGCTTCTCCAGCAACCATCAGGATAAACTTATTATTTTTAATATTTTCAGCTTGATAAGTAATATTTTGAGGGATTAGTTCGTTCAAATGTTCAAATATATCGGTATAAGATGAAAAAACATTGAGTACACTTTCTCTTTTTTGTTTGTAATCAGTTATCATGAAAACGCTCCTTATAATACTTTTATTTTGTCTCCTTGGCTTCTCAACCACATATCAATTCCATTACCATAAACCTCAGCTTTTACTGTATAAACACCATCTCGCTCTGTAATAATTTCTGCGGTTGGTAGTCTATCTAGTACAGCCTCAATTGAAGGACCGCAAAATTCAAATTTAATTTTTCTAAGTTCACCTGAATACATAAATTGTACTCTTTTACGAAACTCTCCCTCATTGAATTTGTCCTTATAAGGGATATTAAATTTCTGCTTCGTTCCTAGTAATTCACTTATACGATCAATACGGAAAATAGTAGGAAAGTCCTTGCTTCCATCTACCAAATAAGCTGCAAGATAAAAATAATACTCCGAAAACATAATGGCAACTGGCTTTACCATTCTTTTCTTAATAAAACCATCTTGTCTTGTGTAAGAAAACTGTGCTATTTCATTACTTGTAATAAACTGAGCTAGTTCCCACAAGATACCAAACAATTGCTTCTCATGGCGTAATGGAACATAATGATGTTGTTCACTTCTTATCATATTTTCAACACTCTTACGGTCTATTGGCACTACTTGAGTTAAAAGTTTACTAATAAGACGATCTATTTCATCTTTACAGAAAGCCCGGCTTTCTAATAAAATCTTACACAGAGCCATAATTTCTTCATTTTTCAGCCAATCTCGTTCTACTCTAATAAGATAATATCCATTTTTAATCTTGTTGTATTTAATCGACACCTTATTCACAGCAAAATGTGTCTCCGCTAAATATGCACGAAGATCAGCAATATCTCTTTGAATGGTTTTTTGAGTAACTCCAAAACATTCAGCAAGTTCTACTTTTGCTATAATTTCACCTTTATTAAGCCTCTCATAAATATTCAGTAGCCTAAATCCTTTGTTTCCATTGTAATCAATGCTTGCATTCATTTTCTCACCACCTACTATTCATTATATCTATCAAGATGGACACATAATGTACTTCTTCTAAATTACTTTTACTTTTTCAATTTCATTGTTCAGTTCATCCGTGTAAACTAAAACACTCGTATTAATACGGATTGATTTACAGATTGCAACCAAGAGTGGGGCTGAGCATTGTGCTCAGCCCCTTCTCTCCATCTGGGTAAGTCCTAATTTAAAATATAAGTTGATGTACCTTCACGGCCACACTCTCATGGGTTTGAGTGATTTCATTTTCAATACACGGCGGTAAGCTGAATTTGTTTAGCGACTCCAGTTCTTTTAAACAATTACTTTTGCCAATGAAGCTTCAACGAATTATTTAGTCTTCTAACTTAAATAGCTTTCCAAATAAATTTATCTTAAGTACTATATTCCAATATTCGACAATTATCCTTATTTCCCTTCAAAAGACATGCATATAACTTCTATTACTTAATTTTTCGTATTCATTTTTCTATGTTCAATTAGTGTTGATATGAGAATAAACCTAATGATAATTCCCCTTTTTTTTGAAAAAACACTTTAATAATTGATAGTTATTACTTGAAATATCTTGTGAAAATAAAGTTGTAGACTAAACAGCTGCGTTAATCTAACGGGAGTTTATTGGATTGAAGGAATTTGGAATGAATTTATTTATCGAATAATATTTAGGAGGGAAAATAGTTTGGGTGTTGAAGATTGGTTAGCATTAAAATGTTTAAAAAGTAAAGCAAATAATTTATTTTCGCACTTAAGTCTAGAATTAAAGCCACCAACTGAGGATCATTCTTCAGGGTTTACTCTTGAGGGTTACTGCATTAATTAGTGAATCTAAATTTTCACATGAGATGGATGATTTAGATTCCAGTTATCTATCATATAATTCTGCTCACAATGAATTTGTTAATCTGTATGATAATGTAATAAACCGAGGGACGCAACCCTCCCAAGTAAGTGAAACATAGATGTTTCCTTCCCTTTATTTCGTTACAGTTTCAAAAAATTTAAGGATATAGAACGGAATGACGAAAGAATCATTTCAAAATCATTTCAAATGCTTCTGAACTCCTTTTTAATATAAGCCTAAGCACCATAAACCCTTACCCCACAAGGGTTATTTGTGCTAGAACAAAAAAAGGAACCCAGCCAACGGGGCCGGGTTCTAAAAGTTTATATTAAAAAGGGGGTCTTGTTTATTATATTACCAAGTGAACATTATGGAACCATAACAGAAATATTTCATTTCTGTTACAAATTAGAAAACGCTTTATTTTCTTCGCCCTTTTCTTGATTCGTATCCTCATCCTTCTTTCCGTACTCATCCTCACTCTTCTCTTCGCACTCATCCTCACCCTTCTCTTCGCACTTCTCTTCGCACTTCTCTTCCACCTTACCTTCAAATTCCTCCCCAATTCCAGTTGCACGTTTCACTTAAGTGGCATATACTAAGTATACACTAATTAGAATTATTCTAAATAAGGAGGAACCCTATGAGCGTCGAGTATGACTATCATCATCTCCACCATGTGAAAGAACAAAGTAAGTCAAGAAAAACCCTATGGGTCACCCTCATATTAACTGCCTTTTTTACGCTTGTTGAAATTATCGGAGGGCTGCTTTCCAATTCCCTTGCTCTTTTATCCGATTCGGCTCATATGATCTCTGATGTTATTGCGCTTGGTTTGAGCATGGTTGCCATCCAACTAGCTACGCGCCAACCCAATGCTCGCTTCACGTTCGGATTCTTGCGCTTTGAAATTGTCGCTTCTTTCCTCAACGGATTAGCGCTTTGCATCATCGCTTTGGGGATTTGTATTGAAGCCGTTCAACGTGTCCTCCACCCCCAACCGATACAATTGGGACTCATGCTTGGCATTGCCTCGATCGGATTCGTCGTCAACCTCGTTCTCACGTTGGTTCTCCATAACAGCGTCAAGGAGGAAGACAATCTGAATGTGCAAAGCGCGCTCTGGCATTTTTTCGGGGATTTATTAAGCTCGGTAGGTGTCATCATTTCGGCCATTGTAATTTATTACTCAGGTCTTCTCTGGTTCGATCCGTTAATTTCGATTGTGATTGGGGGCATTATTTTTACAGGTGGTAGCAAAATCATTCGAGAATCCTTCA
This sequence comes from Paenibacillus qinlingensis, assembly GCF_013204845.1. Lineage (GTDB taxonomy): Bacteria > Bacillota > Bacilli > Paenibacillales > NBRC-103111 > Paenibacillus_E > Paenibacillus_E qinlingensis. The sequence continues at coordinate 79,051 of NZ_JABMKY010000019.1, read as the reverse complement.
TGATCCTGATGGAATCCGTCCCTGAAAAGTTCAATCTAGACGAAATCCGCTCCGTGATCGCAAAAGTTGAAGGCGTAGAAGATGTCCACGAAATGCATCTCTGGGCGGTTTCGACCGACCATTATTCCCTGACTGCGCATGTGTTTATCAGTCCCAGCATTCAGCCATTTTGTGTCATCCTCGCTATTAATGAGACGCTGAAGAGCAAGTACGGCATCGAGCATGCCACGATTCAAATCGAACACGCGGGCATTAATCCGCACGGGGAATACGGGAAAGATTTTCTGCGGCAGCAAAAGCAGCTGAAACAACAAAACCACACGCGCGCCTAACCCCCGCTTAGAATAACCAACTGGATGGATGCTTCCTTCCAAGCCAAATAAACAAATAAACCGTTGATCACCTCTCCCAAGGTGACTAACGGTTTTATTCGTTATGCGTAGATTTACGCACAACCATCTCCATATCGATGAGCAGCTCATGCCCCTTCATCTGAGCCAGATAGGAATCCAGCTCCATCGCACTTTCTACGTCTACGTCTTCACCCATCTGCCGCATCAGGAAAGCCGCCACTAATCGTGTTTGCAGCTCGACTGGCATCTCGAAGCTCGTAATGGAAGGAATGCTCGCTTTTGCAAAATGCTCATTATCCATCCCAATGAGCTGTACATCCTCGGGAACACGGATGCCTCTCGCATGGCATTCAGCAATCAATTCTAGCGCTAACGCATCATTGAACGTGTAAATGCCGATAGGTCGCAGCTCACCGCTCACACGAATCGCCTCTTTCAGAGTACCGGCCACGCCTAACTCTCCGGCATCCAAAAGCGCATGCACGATCGTCTCCGATCGGTCACCAAGCCCAGCCAAAAACCCCTGGATTCGTTGTTCATTCGCACCCATTCCCTTACGTCTTCCCGCATAGAAAACAGCACGGCAGCCATGTGAAAGAAAATACTGAACAGCCTGGCTCGAAGCCTTGGCGAAATCCAAATTCACCGCCAGCTTCGTAATCTCATTCGGCCACCCCCAGCCGTTAAAGATGACAAGTGGCGTGCCTTCACCTACTAACTGCTGCGTGGAATGCATGCTGATCGCCAAACCATGGGACACTAATCCGTCTACTCGTCGTTGCAGTAAATGCTCTATATGCCGCGTTTCCACTTCAGGATCCATGCCTGCCGCAGAGAATACAGATAAATGATAGCCGTAACTGTGAAACCTCTGCTCCAGCTTCTCAGCAAATCTGCCATAATACCCGCCAAAATGCGGAAGAATCAATCCTAACTCATTCGAGCGTCGCCGACTTAAATTCGTTGCCATAACATTTCGGCGATATCCTAGTCGTACGACCGCTTCTTCTACTTTGCGAATGGTTTCCGGTGACATCGGAACCTTCCTACGGTTAATAACATTCGACACCGTCGCAATGGACACGCCTGCCTCAGAGGCAACATCGACGATGGTAGCTTGTTTACTTTTTTTCATCCCATACCCTCATTCTTGAAACGCTTAAACTCATTGTAGCTAGAAGGGGATTGCTCGTCAAATCACCTACAATAGAACGACAATCGAACGAGAATCATAGAAGTTGTTTAAACAAGAGTGCAAGTTTAATTCGCAGCAGATCATTGGGATTTTTGAGATCTAGATGAAGCAACTCACCGATCTTCTCCAGCCGATATAACACGGTATTCCGATGAATGAATAAGTCCTTCGCCGTTTCATTAATAAGGCCATTATGTTCAAAATAGGACCCGATCGTCCTCAGCATTTCGGTGATATACTCCTCATCCTTTTGCAATAAGGGTTGGAGGAGGGTATTCGTATAGGCTTTCATAACCGCAGCAGGTACATGCCGAAGCAAATAGGTGAATTCAAGATTCGAGAAATAAATGTCTGGCTCATCTATCGCGAATTGCTCACTAAGTCGTTGAGTTTCCATGCATTCCTCGTACCCGACCATGAAGTTCTCTAATGTTCGTTTTATGGAGCTGATATAGGAGGACGGTGACCCATTCAGAAGGAACCTCAGGAGCTGTGAATAGCTGCCCGCAATCCGCTTTATAGTCGTAAAGTTGGCCCCCAGTTTATCCGGGATTTGAATGAGAGAGAACAGCTTGCTATGTACAAACATATGATGGGAGGTTAGTTCTGTCAGCGGCGGAGCATCTTTCATGGCATCTTGAAGTTGTCGAATGAACACTTTTTTCTGAACCTGCTCATGCAAAGACATCTCATTTAACGGTGTTACGATGCAGAGATAAGCTCCCTTCCAGAAGTCTCCTGACAGCCTCTTTGCTCGCTCCTCTACCTCATCCAGCGATAAGCTTCCTTGTAAATAGCGCTCAATCGCTTCACCCAATCGAAGGTCAATGGTTAGCGTCTGATGAAGCTGAATCTCTTCAAGATGATAGGAAAGTATGACTGCAGCCTGATGATAAACCCCTTTATCCGAGCTTGAGTTTCTTAAACTTGACGACATCACGAGAAAGTATCCGAGTAATTGGCTATTTTTCCAAAGAGGAATATGATACGTGAGTTGGCCCAGCATCCGGCTTAAACGATATTCCGGCTGCCAAGGCCATTGGGAAAGTAGTTCCTTCTGACTTACGCTTGTTGCATTATACAAAAGGTTCCCCAGTACATCAACAACAGCAAAGGGACATTGGAGAATGGCTTGAATTTCCTCAAAATAATTGGAGCGCTCATTCGCCTGTAAGGCGAAATCGACCAATTGCTTTTGTATATCGAGTACTTGATTCAGTTTCTTCGTATTTCTTTCAAATTGCGCCCCAAAAAGCGCAGTAATTTGCTCTGAGAACGTGATTTCAAACGGCAGTTCAATTAAAGGAAAGTTCAACCTGTCCGCTTCCTTTAACACAGTACTAGGAATTTCTTTCCAATAACGTCCAAGCTTAATGCCCAAACCGGCTGAACCCCGTTCATTGAGGTTATGTAATAATTCTACAAACAGCTCTGAAGAATCCTTCATGGCATAGCCTGTTGTCAGCAGTAACTCCCCCTGCTTCATCCAATTATAAATGTCAGGGGCGTCCATGAGATTTAAGGCGCTGATCATCCGCGAAATGCCTCCCGCCCCAGCCACGATTTTCCCTTCGGATAAAGGATATATGGTCATTGCTTCTTGTACCGTGATATTCATGAATAACACCCCTTTCCTGTAAAAGTGGCAGTTAAGACGCCTTTAATGTCAATTAATATAACATGAATTGGTTTTAAAACAAACGACAAAGAATTTTTTAGGTTGTAACCCAAACTTATGTTATCTATATTTACATAAATTTCATCCTAGGCTTATGATGAAGGCAAGACATAACGCCATTTATGAATGAAACAATCGAGGTGATAGCATGCACAAATTGGGTACCCCCTCTAGCTATTGGCAGGTATCGAAAAATAACGTCATCCTACAGCGCACGCCCAAGCCGCCACAACCTATTACATTCCCTGTAGCCTCACGCAAGCTTACGCTTGATTTGCAACGCACGGCGATTATTGTGGTTGATATGCAAAATGACTTTTGCAGCGTCGGCGGGTGGCTCGACCATATCGGGGGCAACACGCAGCTCCTTTTAAAGCCAATTGATCCTCTTAATAAGCTCCTACCAGCTCTACGTTTAGCAGAAGTACCTGTAATCTGGCTCAATTGGGGCAATCGCCCCGACCGGCTTAACCTCTGCCCATCCGTTCTGCATGTGTACAATGCGACAGGCGAGGGCACTGGCATCGGTGAACCACTACCTCATAACGGCTCGCATGTACTCGAGCAAGGAAGCTGGGGCGCTGCGCCCGTAGATGGGCTGCATATCGAAGTCGATGACATCCATGTTGATAAATATCGGATGAGCGGATTTTGGGATACCCCGCTCGACAGCATACTGCGCAATTTGGCGATCGACACCATCCTGTTTGCAGGCGTCAACATCGATCAGTGCGTCATGGCTACTTTACAAGACGCGGTGTGCCTCGGATATGACAGCATTTTATTAGAAGACTGCTGTGCGACGACCTCACCTGCATTTTGTACCGAGGCTACACTATATAACATTCAGCAATGCTACGGCTTTGTGGCAAATTCCACTGATATGCTGGAAGCTATCGCCACACCTACTAGAGAGGAGAATGACTATGCAACTCGGAATCGCAGGACACTTTGAGGGATGCCCCGTACACAAAATTTCTAGCAAAGACAGTAATAAATTCGTTCTTTTATGTGATGAGACGCAAGTCCCCTTTGTTTCTGTTATTGAAATCTTCGATGTAGACGGACAAACGCCGCCTAATGAGCATTCTAAGGCTTATGAATACTTTTATGTGCTTGCTGGAGAAGGGATTGCGATTATGGGGGATATGGAAATCCCCATCCAGACGAGTTCATTTTTCGTTGTTCCTCCTGGAAACAACCATCAAGTAATCAACACTGGCAAGGGACGGTTGTACGTATTGACGACTATGCTTCCGGATGAGGGCTTTTCCAAATTAATCAAGTCAGGACCTGAGGTTAGCTTAGATGAGGAAGATCTCGCCGTTTTGCGAGGACTAAGCTTAAAGAAATAAGCGCCCTGCAAGGAGGTTATCCATGAAAAGCAGCAATAGGCACCCATTTATTGAACGTGACATCCACGTACAACCTACATTGTCAGGACTCTTAAAGGGAAAAACCTTTGCCGTTAAAGATGTTTTCTCTGTCCGTGGCCATACGAATTCCGCTGGAAATCCTGATTGGCTGCGTACTCATGAAATTGCCACACGCCATGCTAAAGTGATCGAGCAATTGCTTGACAAAGGCGCTGAATTACAAGGCATGACGCTTACGGACGAGCTGATGTTCAGCCTTAGCGGCGAAAACATTCATTACGTAACACCTCTGAATCCATTGGCTCCGGGCCGCATTCCCGGCGGTTCCTCCAGCGGTTCAGCATCCGCCGTCGCCAGCGGGTTCGTTGATTTCGCACTAGGCACCGACACCGCAGGATCAGTTCGAATTCCAGCCGCTTATTGCGGTATCATCGGCTTTCGACCTTCACATGGCGCTGTTGCATTAGAAGGTGTGATTCCACTAGCTCCCAGCTTCGACACCGTCGGGTGGATGGCTCGTGATACGGAGACACTTTTACACGTTGGGAAGGTTCTGCTTAGTTCAAAAACAGCTAGTCCCCGTTTCAGTCGCGTCCTCTTCGACCAAGAGGCTTGGGCGATGACCGAGCCGGGTTATCTGGAAACCATGACGCATCATCTACACCGTTTGGAGAACCTTTTTCCCTGCGAATGGATGACTGTTGCCTCAGAAGGACTTCCCACTTGGGTATCCTCCTTCCGCACAGTACAAGGTTATGAAATATGGCGAGAGCATAGTAATTGGATCCAGCAGACACAGCCAGATTTCGATCCTGCCATTAAGGAACGTTTCGACTGGGCTAGCTCGATACAACAAGCTGATTATATACAGCAGAGCATCAAAAAAAACCAGATACAACAAGCAGTGCAAGAACTGCTCGGCGAAGATACAATTCTGATCCTCCCAACAGCACCAGGACCAGCTCCCTTTCCTGGCGAGGATGGTCATTATCGGAGCCGTATTCTCCAGCTTGGATGTATAGCAGGTCTAGCGGGTTTACCACAAATCACTCTACCACTAGGTCAGCTTGACGGTTGTCCCATCGGGTTATCCATCCTTGCAGGCCGTGGTCAAGATCTCAAACTGCTGGAGTGGTCACACGAATTATTTCAAGAGTACCTGCAACCCATCTGCATCCAGTAAGTATAAAACGCTATAAACGAAGGAGGAACACCTATGCTGCAAGCCCAACAACCTGTTTTAAAGAAATTTTATTACCCTGTACTCCCTGTCTCCCATCTGCAAAATGGCCCTCAATCCATTACCATGCTCGGCGAGAAAGTTGTTCTATGGCTCGATGAGAAAGGCCAGCCCGCCGCTGCTATCGACCGATGCTGCCACCGCACAGCAAAGTTGTCAGGTGGAACTGTTGAGAATGGTTGTGTGGTTTGTCCCTATCATGGTTGGTCCTTTAATCGTGATGGGAAATGCACCTATTTCCCACAATCCCAACTAGAGGACCCTCCCAAGGCTTATAAAATCAAAGCATACCGCTGCGAAGAGCGTTACGGCTATGTCTGGGTTGCATTAGATGAACCATTAATGGGTATTCCTGAGTTCAAAAGAGCAGATGATCCGTCCTTCCGACAGATCGATCAGTTCTATGAAGTGATCCACTGTGCAGGCATGCGTCTGATGGAAAATTCCTTTGACGGTGCTCACGTTGCATTCGTTCACCATAATACATTTGGAGACAAGAATGATCCCGTGCCTCCCAAAATCAAGATTACCCCGAATGCCTGGGGCTTCGAAACTTTTACAGAGCTCGGCGTAACGAACAAGCTGAACGACAAAGTGAAGGCAATCAATGTGGAAGGTGCCACAACGACACGAACCGTGTCTGGGCAATGGTTCATGCCTTTTATCCGCCAATCCGATATGACCTATCCGAATGGCCTGGTGCACTCTATTGTCACCTGCTCCACACCAATAGATAACGATTCCTGCATCCTCGTACAATTCGTGTATCGCAGCGACAAGGAGACAGATGTCCCTGCTGCGACGGTCATCGCTTTTGACCGAGCCGTTGTCGATGAGGATATGGCCGTTCTCGAAAGCACAGAAAGTGACTTCCCGTTGGATATCCGGATGAGAATGGAAACACACATGTACTCGGACCAACCTGGTATTTTAATGCGTGAGATGCTATTAAAGCTCCTTGCCGATCATGGCGAAACAGAAATGACAAGACCTCGAGACCCGTCTGCACTCACCGTAACCATTTTAGAAAGAGCAAAAAGCAATTCATAATCTAAATAAACCAACATGAAACTATTGGAAGAGGTGATCAACATGTTCAGCAGATACGAGGGTACGGCGTGGGAAGCGCGCTTTTTGCCCCGATTATCTTCCAGAGAAATAGCCGAATTGCCCAAGGAGAAGGCGCTTGTCATTTTATCGATTGGTGCTGTTGAGCAGCATGGTCCTCATCTTCCTGTTATGACGGACGCCCTCATTGGTGAGGCACTGTTGACAAGAACGATGGAGAAGTTGGACACGGATCTCCCCCTTTGGCTGCTACCTCCTCTCGCCTATGGAAAGAGCAATGAGCATACCGGTTTTGCGGGAACAATCTCCCTCTCCTCTTCTACGCTGCAGCATGTGATCATGGATATCGCACACAGCTTACATCTTAGCGGGTTCCGCAAGCTGCTGCTGCTCAACTCACATGGCGGCAATGTCGATTTACTCAACCTTGTCTCACGCGAAATCAGAATCGCAACAGGGATGACCGTCTTCTATATCATGCCGCATCAGCTTGATAGCTTTGAAGATATGTTAACGGATGTAGAACGTGAGTTCGGCATTCATGGCGGTGACTATGAGACATCGCTTTTGAAAGCCATCAAGCCCCATTGGGTAAGCGACGCTTACGCTGTGAAGGAAATTCCTGACATGCAGAAATACCGTTATTTGACACTAGAGGGGAAGGTTCGATTTGCATGGAAAACAGCGGACATATCAGCCTCAGGTGTCATGGGCGATGCTACTTCAGCAACTGCCGACAAAGGGACTTTATTCATGGAGCGCATTACCGATCAATTGGCGCAGGCACTCGCAGAGCTTTGTGATTTTGACATCGCGCAGTTGAATTCATTCCAAACCCCGAAGGAGCCACATGATGAGATTAGTATCCATTCGGACCGAGCGAGGTGAGGAGGCTGCAATTGTTCGCAAGAATGGCGTAATTCCCGTTAAATCTCTCAATGAATCCGCAGGCACAGTTTGGTCTGAGAGCGTATGGCTTATATTGCAAAATGATGAGCAAACACGTTTACGTACATGGCTTCAACAGAGCGATGTTGACAGACTGCTGGAAAGGATAACTCAGAAATGGGATGACGTCGTTTGCGCACCATTATACCGATATCCTAGAAAAATATGGGGCATTGGAATGAATTATCGTCAAAAGGTTGAAGATCTTGCATCAACACCCCCAGTTGCTGACCCTATCATCTTCATGAAGCCGGATACGAGTCTAATCGGTCCGGGAGATGCAATCATACTTCCGAAACAATCGAACCATGTTACAGCCGAAGGAGAAATTGGCATCATCATCGGGAAGACGTGCAAGGACATTAAAGAGGACGAGGCACACAACTTCATTGCGGGCATAACGCCTACGTTAGATATGACAGCACAAGATATTCATGCGAAAAACCCCCGTTTCTTAGGGAAGTCCAAATGCTTTGATACTTTTTTTAGCTTCGGCCCCGAACTGGTTACGTTAGACGAAATTCCGGATTTCACAACTTTAACAGTGGAAACGAAGCGAAATGGCGACGTTATTCATCAGAATAGTGTCAGTAACTCGTATTATTCGCCATGGTTTCTGGTGTCCTACTTCTCGCAGCTGATGACACTGCTGCCAGGGGACATTATTATGACCGGCACTCCTGGCTCAACTGCCATTGTGAGCGGCGACCGAGCGGAATGTCAGATCAGTGGACTACTTCCGTTAGTCAATCCAGTTATCGGCTTATCCTATCCTAAATAAAGAGGTGACCCCATGTTTCAAGTACCCGCAGAAAAAATCGCATTTTATGAAGAAAACGGTTTTGTCCAGTTAGAGGATGTCTTGTCAGGAAAGGAAATCAATGAGCTGAGCGCTTACCTCGACGAGGTCATGGCGATTGAAGGCGAACATACACAAAGCGTGGAGAAGGACTCCGACTACTTCAAAATTCTAAACAGCAAAATGAATACATGGCGTGACTCTGCGGGTATGGCCCTCTACGTGCTAAGTCCCAAACTTGCGGATATTGCCAGGCAATTTTCCGGTTCAACCGGCGTCCGCTTGTTCCATGATCAAGCTTTCTGGAAAATGCCCGGAGATTCCAAGCCTACCCCTTGGCATCAGGATGCCACTTATTTCCCCATGCATGAATCCAATGTTTTAACTCTATGGTTACCTATGCATGATGTGGATGAGGTTAACGGCTGCTTATCCTTCATCCCCGGCTCTCACAAAGAAGGAAAATTAACCAATGTCGACTTCCTCCATCCGATCGATTTACTCGAACTCACCAAGGATAGTGGTACGAACCTCCGCAGACCTGTCAACGTACCACTCAAACGCGGCAGCTTCACACTTCATCACGGACTTACTTTTCATTATGCGCATGCCAACCAGTCTGACAAACCACGCCGAGTCTTGACCATCGTCTATATGCCGGAGAATGCCACTTTTAATAGCAAAAGCAATCATGAGCTGACCCGAGGCTCCGGCTTTCAGGAAGGCGAACTCCTTAAGGGGAGGCTTTTCCCTGTTCTAGCATCGGCTCCACAATCTGACTAAGTGGTAGGGGACAGGATCTCGGTAAGCTTTGCGCAGTTAAAATGATTAACTGGAAAACCTCCATCTAAATTCTTGATATATTGAAGAAAATCAGAATTAGATGGATTTCATGTAGCTAATTTATTCATTTCTGCGCTTTTTGAGCAAAATGACTCAAAATAGCTGGATGTTTTCCAGTTATTTCTATAAAACCTGTACATCCTCCCAAAATAGCTGGATAATTTCCAGTTATTTCGCTTATCTACTATTTACTATCTACTACCTACTATCGCATATCACCTCCCACCGAACCAGCTGCGCCTGCTGATATGCTTCCCCCAGTCGTCCCAGCACAAAAGGCACCACAGCAGATCACTCTGCTATGGTGCCTCTATTGCACTTACTCGTCGTGATGCCCAATCAACGAAATGATCTGCTTTTTCAGCTTCACGAAAGCTTCGGAATCCTTCACATCCTCAACCTGCCGCAGTCCGCGCGGTATGACGATCTCACTGCGGATCGTTCCGGGATGCGCCTGCATCACATACACCCGCTGCGATAAGAAAATGGCTTCCTCGATATCGTGCGTGATGAACACAACCGTCGTTTTCTCCTTTTCCCAAATGCGCAGCAACAACTCCTGCATGGCATTTTTCGTTTGAGGATCCAGCGCTCCGAACGGTTCATCCATGAGCAGCACATCCGGATTATTCGCCAAAGCTCGTGCAATCGCGACCCGCTGCTTCATCCCGCCCGATAGCTCCTTCGGCAAAGATTTCGCGAACTTATGCAACCCGACTAGCTCCATGAAGTGATCGGATATGGCTCTCTTTTCGAACAGAGGAACACCCTTCAACGTCAATCCGAATTCAATATTCTCCCTAACAGATAACCATGGGAATAACGTATAGCTCTGGAAGACCATGCCTCGGTCAGCGCCAGGACCTTCAATCTCATGACCGTTGATACTCAGATCCCCCATCGTCAAGGGTTCTAGTCCAGCAATAATTCGCAATAAGGAAGACTTCCCACAGCCAGAAGGCCCAACAAAACTGACAAACTCATGCGCATTCACGTGAAAGGACACACGATCCAAAGCTACGAATTGCGACTTCTTCGTACTGTATACCTTCGTAACATCGACTGCTTCAATTTTTCGCACACCGACACCTGCATTTGTCCCCTCAGAAGGCACGTTGTTGTAATCTAGGTTCAATGCTTCCATCTTAACGCCCTCCTTCCAACCATGGGAAAAATCGCTTATGACAATAGGCAAATGTACGATCTGTCAGTAAGCCTAGCAATCCAATCGCAATAATACCTACAAAAATTTGATCCGTGTTCAAGAACCTCTGCGCCTTCATGATCGAAAATCCAAGACCACTGCTAGCCGCAACCAACTCAGCTACAACCAGATACGTCCAAGCCCACCCAATAATTAAGCGCAGCGTGTTCATCAAATCAGGCAACAGTGCAGGAATCAGCACCTTTTCGATCACTTGCCAGCGTTTCGCACCTAATGTATACGAAGTTTGCAGTAGATCATTAGAAACCGAACGTGTATTATCTGCAACCATCAGCATCAATTGGAAGAAACATCCCAGGAAGATTACGAGGACTTTCGCCCATTCGCCAATCCCCGCCCACACCATGATCAAGGGAATGAAAGCTGTCGCAGGCATATACCGAATGAACTCCGTTGGTGGTACTAGGATAGCTTCTGCAAACTTATACGTACCCGCAAGAATCCCCAGCGGTATACCAATGATACAAGCGAGCAAGAATCCACCGCCCACTCGGAAAATACTAATCCAAACATTTTGCCAGAACACCGGGTTCTGTAGTTGAATCCCAAACTGCCGGAGCACCTGATCCGGTGTTGGAAGGAAAGTACGATTGACCAAGTTGCCGTAGCTCATCACGCTCCAGAACAACAACAGAACTGCAATGATAAGCAAGACACCTGACAAATATGATTTACGGCTAATTTCTCCTCGTATGGCAAACAATGTGGACTTACGTCTTTTTTTCACCAGCGTTTCCATCTGCAGACCTCCTGTTCAGCCTTTATTTCTTGCGTTCCTTCATGACTTCCTCTACAAAATGGCCATCCAAGAAGGTTTCCGCTTTGGGAATTGTACTCAGCATATCCAAGCCTTTTAAGAATTCGGCTGTCTTTACAGAAGTAAATGCTAGGGACTCGTAGGAATCCGCTTTGGCGAATGCTTTGACGTTATCTTCCAATTGGAAAATCTTCACGCTATCCACACCAGCTTTGTATTCATCGAGCGGCGTCTCTGCCGCTTTAGCCATAATTTTCAGTGATTCTTCTGGGTTCGCTTTCCAGTAGTCCAATGCGTCGAACCAAGCGTTAATGATTTTCTTCACATCGTCTGGACGATTTTTTGTAATTTCTTCTTTAAATACGAGCAAGTCAGGAATCAGTCCCGGTGTATCCTTGGATGAGAAGAGCAACTTCCCTTTCCCCTCTTGAATGGCTTTGCTTAGGAAGGGTTCCCAGAGTACCGCAGCATCCAAATTACCCGCTATGAACGCTGGCCCTGCATCGTTGACTGTCATATTCGTATAAGAGACATCCTTCTCTGCTAAACCTGCTTTCTCAAGCGCTGTCAGCATCAGAAGATGATCGACGGTTCCAAGCTCCGTTGCAACTTTCTTACCTTTCAAATCTTTCAAAGAGTTGATACTTGGCTTCACGACAACACCGTCGCCGCCATTGGAGTTATCATTAACCAGCACAGCTTTCAGCTTAATGCCTTTGCTTGCTGGAGCTAGTGTATCGCTCAACGTTTGACTATTTGCATCCACTTTACCTGAAGCAAGTGCGGATAAGGAGTCACTGTATACAGGGAACCAAACCAGATCCACGTTCACGCCATTTTTCTCGAAAAAGCCCTTCTCCTTCACGAGATACCACACGAACCAGCCTGGCCATGGACTAAGTGCCAATTTGATCGGTTCTTTGCTGCCTCCTGCTGTCGTACTCGCCTCTTTACTACCACACCCGCTAATTACTGTAAAAGTTAATAATACCGCCAACATCAGAAATATTGTTTTTTGTCTCATTCTCCGAACTCCCTCTCTGTATAAAATGATAAGGAAAAAGCCCGGAATGATATCATATCCTGATATCCTCCCGGGCTTTTATCCCTCCGTGTGCACGATGAATTGCTCATCGTGTGTCTTCTCTTGGACCTGACCGATAGCCTTCATTCTATCGCGGAACCCTAGAAAACAAGTTTGCTATGCGGTTGTTTCTTCGTTTTCTTACTTTTGTCTATATCATACTTAGATTAGCCGTTCATGTCAATATATATAACATAAATAAATATTATGTTGTCAAAATGAGTGTTTACGTAATATTATATAACATATAAAGCATCTATATGGAGGTGTCGCGATGCAATCGATTCATTTCCACATTCACATGTTAGATAAAAAGCACATCCAACCCGCAGCGCCCATTAGTTCAACTGGAGCAGCTTCATCTGATCTTGCCGAACCTAGGTCGTCGTATTATTCTTCCCAGCACCCTCACTTGATGTCCCCTATAAATAAGTATGACGCACCAGAATCACCCGACTGCCCCGCAGCGCACTAACCTCTACACATGATCCAGATGACCTGAGAGTCTGACTCAGGTCTTTTTGTTGTCCGAAATGTAAGACTCGGCGAGGGTGATCCCCGCACTTGCGCCAGAAATAAGAACGCGAAACGTTCTTATTTCCTCCCAAAGCGGCCGTTCCCACTGAATAAGAACTCCGCGAGTTCTTATATTCCGCTTCTCCGTGCTTTCCCCGCGCTTGCGCCAGAAATAAGAACGCGAAGCGTTCTTATTTCCTCCCAAAGCTGCCGTTCTCGCCGAATAAGAACTCCGTGAGTTCTTATTTTCCGCTTCTCCGTGCTTTCCCCGCGCTTGCGCCAGAAATAAGAACGCGAAGCGTTCTTATTTCCTCCCAAAGCTACCGTTCTCGCCGAATAAGAACTCTACGAGTTCTTATTTCCTCTCAAAACTGCCGCCCTACTCCCACCATCAAAAACAAAAAAGCCCGCCACTCCCAATTCCAGGAGGACGGACTTCATTTCAGCGCATCTTACACGCCTAACCATTTCTTGAACAAGTGCTTCGTCGTGTCCGCATTCAAAGCAGCGATCGACGTCGTAAGCGGAATACCCTTCGGACAGGAACGTACGCAGTTCTGCGAGTTACCGCAGCCTTCGATACCGCCGTCTGTCATCAGCGTATCCAAACGCTCGTCTTTGTTCATCTCACCCGTTGGGTGAGCGTTGAATAGACGAACTTGGGAAAGTGCAGAAGGCCCGATAAACGAGTTTTTGTCGTTTACGTTCGGACAAGCTTCCAAACACACGCCGCATGTCATACATTTGGACAACTCATAAGCCCATTGACGCTTCGACTCAGCCATACGCGGTCCAGGACCAAGGTCGTATGTTCCATCGATTGGAACCCATGCTTTAACCTTTTTCAACGCATTGAACATGCGTCCACGGTCGATAACAAGGTCACGCATTACAGGGAATGTGCTCATTGGCGCTACACGAATCGGCTGCTCAAGCTTATCTACTAACGCGGAACAAGCTTGACGCGGCTTACCATTGATGACCATGGAACAAGCGCCACACACTTCTTCCAGACAGTTGGATTCCCAACATACCGGAGTTGTTTTGTCGCCATTCGCATTCTTAGGGTTACGCTGAACTTCCATCAAACCGCTGATCACGTTCATGTTCGCGCGATAAGGAACTTCAAACTCCTCTGTGTACGGTTTGGAATCCGGACTCTCTTGACGAGTCACGATAAACTTCACGGTTTTCGTTGCGCTTAATGTCTCCGCCATGATCAGGATCCCTCCTTTTTCTTCTCCGTGGAGTAGTCACGTTTACGAGGTTTAATCAACGATACATCAATTTCATCATACGAAATCTTAGGACCATCTGGCGTCCAGTCTGCGATTGTCGTTTTCATGAAGTTATCATCATCACGTTCTGGGAAATCAGGCTTATAATGCGCGCCACGACTCTCATCACGCATCAAGGCACCAACAGTCATCGCTTCAGCAAGCTCGAACATGTTCCAAAGTTGGCGTGTGAACGCAACCCCTTGGTTGTTCCAACGTGCCGTATCTGTGATGTTGATGTTGTTGTAACGCTCTTTCAAATCCTTGATCTTGCCGATCGTTTCTGTCAAACGGTCATTGTAACGAACCACCGTCATATTCGCATTCATCATGTCGCCAAGCTCTTTATGAAGCACGTACGCATTTTCCGTACCATTGTTCATTTTGAGCAAGCTCTCATAACGATCTTGATGGCGTTTCTTCTCACGATCATAAATAATCGAGGACGTATCATCCGCATGCTTGGATAAGCCGCGAATATACTCGACCGCTTTAGGACCAGAAACCATGCCGTCGTAGATCGCGGAAACGAGGGAGTTCGCGCCCAAACGGTTTGCACCGTGATGCTGATACTCACACTCACCTGCTGCGAATAGGCCTGGAATGTTTGTCATCATGTTATAGTCAACCCACATGCCGCCCATCGAATAATGAACCGCTGGGAAAATTTTCATCGGAATTTTACGCGGGTCATCGCCCATGAACTTCTCGTAAATTTCCATAATACCGCCGAGCTTAATATCAAGCTCTTTCGGGTCTTTATGAGAAAGATCCAAGTACACCATGTTCTCGCCATTAATACCAAGCTTCTGATCAATACACACGGAGAAAATCTCACGCGTTGCAATATCACGAGGAACAAGGTTACCGTAGGCTGGGTATTTCTCTTCAAGGAAGTACCACGGCTTACCGTCTTTGTACGTCCAAATACGTCCGCCCTCACCACGTGCGGATTCGGACATCAAGCGCAGCTTGTCGTCTCCCGGAATCGCCGTTGGGTGAATTTGAATCATTTCACCATTCGCGTATTTCACGCCTTGTTGGTAAACCGCACTTGCTGCTGTACCTGTGTTAATGACGGAATTCGTTGTTTTCCCGAAAATGATCCCAGGACCACCTGTTGCCAAGATAACCGCGTCAGCTGGGAACGTTTGAATTTCCATGCTACGCAAATCTTGTGCTGCAATACCACGGCATACGCCATCGTCATCAATAACCGAACCCAGGAATTCCCAGTGCTCGAATTTCGTCACAAGACCTGCTGTTTCCCAACGACGAACTTGCTCGTCAAGCGCATACAGCAATTGTTGACCCGTAGTTGCGCCAGCGAATGCTGTACGGTGATATTTGGTACCACCGAAACGACGGAAATCAAGCAAACCTTCTGGTGTACGGTTAAACATAACGCCCATACGGTCCATCAAGTGAATGATTCCTGGAGCCGCGTCGCATAATGCTTTAACAGGAGGTTGATTCGCTAAGAAATCTCCCCCGTAAACTGTATCGTCAAAGTGCTCCCATGTGGAGTCACCTTCACCCTTCGTATTCACCGCACCGTTAATGCCGCCTTGCGCACATACGGAGTGGGAACGTTTAACAGGAACCAAGGAGAACAATTGCACATGAACTCCGGCCTCTGCCGCTTTAATTGTCGCCATGAGTCCCGCAAGGCCTCCGCCGACGACGATGATTTTTGAATTAGCCACTTCTGTTCACCCTCCCTTATTTCCCCGTATGCGCTTCTACTGGAACTGAAAATTCTGTACCTGTAAACGCAGTTAATGACATTATAAACATCACCGTCATTAGAACGAACAAGCCCATTGTAATGATCGTCGAAAAGCGTTGCGCACGCGGTCCAATTGTAATCCCCCAGCTCACAAGGAATGACCATAGGCCGTTCGTGAAATGGAATGTTGCAGAAACAATCCCAACTAGATATAACGTGAAGATAACTGGATTCGTCGCAATATCATGCATCGTATTGCCAAGAGCTTCATGCGCCACGTTGCCTAGGGCAACCTGAACGCGAGTCTCGAATAGATGCCATACGATGAACAAGAATGTAAGCACCCCTGTCACACGTTGCAACATAAACATCGTATTACGGAAATACCCGTAGCTTGATACGTTATTACGTGATTGATACGCTACATAAAGTCCATAAACGGCATGGTAAAGAAGTGGAAGCCAGATTCCCACGATTTCCAATAACAATCGTAACGGCAAATCGTTCAACCAGTTAATTTGATCCAGGAAGGCTTCAGGTCCTTTGGTCGCTTCATAATTAGTGAGCAAATGCTCAAGAAGAAAGAAGCCCACCGGAATGACACCTAGTAACGAGTGGATCTTTCGAAAGTAATACGAATTACTCATAATGTAACCAATTCCCCCCTCAACAAAATTCAATCACAACAAACATCCGACAAGTTTTGACAAAACAAGCCACATATCATTGTACTCTCGCCGCAAACGAGCGTCAACCCATAATCATCCACGCCTATTTTGCCAATTCAGTCAATGATTATACACAAAGGTCCACGAAATATAGCTAATTTGTGACATGTACATCGTACCTCTTTCACGCTTATAATGGAAGTGCCGTTTTTTTATATCTACTTATAACTATTTCACATATAGAGATGAGGGAAACGTTTGGAGCTTTTAGATGTCTTCGCCATCGTAGTTGAACAAGTCAGCCTGAATAAAGCGTCACAATTGTTAAACATTTCACAGCCTGCCCTATCGCGCAAAATCATGAAGCTGGAAGATGAGCTTGGGGTGGAGCTTTTTATCCGAAAGGGGAAAAGACTGGAGTTAACGAAAGCGGGGCAAATTTGCTATGACCACGCTTTAGAGAAGCGTCATCTTGAGCGGAAGTTCAAGCAAGCCCTTCATAGTTATAAAGCCGCGGGCAGCCCGTCATCACTTACCATCGGAGCCTCTCTGACAACACTCCAATCTACACTGCCTGATCTCATTACGGATTATTTGCAGGACTATCCACTCACTGATATCAAGCTTCTTACCGGCAAAACACATGAGATTGTATCCTTGGTAAAAGACAATAAAGTGGATATCGGCATCGTTGCCTCTCAAATTAATGCGACTAGCCTCCACTGCGAGCCTTTGTTCGACGACCATCTCAGCCTGGTGCTCCCATCTGGACATCCCCTAATCGATCGTACGGAGATTACGATGAAGGATTTGAATGAATTGCCGATGATCCTTTTTTCCAAAGGTACCTGGTATCGCATTCTGATGGACGAGCTGTTCAATCGTTTCACGATATTCCCCAATGTTCAAATGGAGATCGATTCCTTCGAAGCGATCATAAGGCTCGTCTCTACCTGCAAGACGGCAACCTTATTGCCCAAATCCTATTTGCGAACAGATTTAATTCAGAATAATGAACTAATTTTAAGAGACCTGCAAGAATTGGAACAAACGAAACGAACAACCTCACTGATCTACTCCGATCATTCAGCAGATAATGCGGAATCCATGAAATTTGTCGCCCAAGCGATCAACTATTTTACTAAGCACCGTTAGCCCGAACCACTTACATGTGGACAAATTTATATCCAACACCCCAAACGGTCCGAATCCATTTCGGCTCTTTGGGGTTGTCTTCGATCTTCTTCCGAAGATTTGCGATATGTACATCAATAGCCCTGTCAGTCACGAATGAATCAAATCCGCGCACGGTCTGCAATAAGTCTTCTCGACTATACACCCGGCCCGGATTGTTAATAAAACATCTCATAATTTCAAATTCCGAATACGTTGTCTCGACGATCTCACCATACACACTCATGGAGCGTGTGTTCGTATTCAGTGTTATCTTGTCTTGCTTATCCAGCACAGCCGCAAAAACAGTTGATTTCACTGGTTTTACTTCGTCCTCTTCTTGGGGTCTAGACAATGTCGCAGGAAGCTGATTCATGGATGGATATCTCTGTGCGCGGCGTATTAGTGCATGGGCTCTTGCAATCAATTCATGCATACTAAATGGCTTACACAAGAAGTCATCTGCACCCGCTCCTAAAGCATTGACGCGTTCAACGATTTTATTTTTCATTGACACAATCATGATTGGTACACCTGAAGTCTCACGAACTTGGCGACAAATCGCTAGCCCGTCCATATCTGGCAGCACCAAATCCAACAGAATCAGATCAGGTTGAAACTGCGGTATTGTTGCAATCCCACTTGTCCCATTCTCCTCTCGGATGACATGGAAACCCTCTTCCTTCAAATACATCGTGACCATATCACCGATCATCGCATCATCTTCGATCATGAGTACCTTATACATGAGTTGTCCACCTTCATAAGAAATTCCCTTGCTGCAGGACATGGTATGTGTGAGGATCAGCCGATAACTTGACTTTCAAATTCATTGATTTGGTTGTTCGTTCCGATGATAACCATGATATCATTTTCATTCACAACATCACCTGCTTGCGGCGCAATGATAACCCCGGTCTGCTTGTTGATCGCCACAACACTGCACCCGAATTTAGCTCGCGGATCTAACTGTTGAATCGTATACCCACACAACCGCTTTGGCACTGAAAGCTCTACAATCGTGTAATCTTTGGAAATTTCAATATAATCCAATAAATTAGGAGTGACCAATTGATGCGCTACGCGAATGCCCATGTCCCGTTCTGGATAAACGACGCGATCAACACCTAATTTCGTTAGTACCTTTCCATGAAGCTCAGATAAGGCTTTGGCAACGACTTGATTGACACCCAAATCTTTCATTACGATCGCTGTCAAAATGCTGGATTGAATATCATCCCCGATGGCGATGACGGCACAATCAAAATTTCGGATACCTAATGATTTCAGTACATCTTCATCCGTTGCGTCCGCGACAACCGAATGTGTGAGTTCATCACTCATGTCGTTCACGACTTCCTCGTCCAAGTCAATCCCCAAAACTTCATGACCAAGTTTCATAAGTTCTCTAGAAAGGCTTGACCCGAATCTACCTAATCCTACCACAACGTATTGCTTCTTCTTCATCTTGTTTTGCACCTATCCAATCGTAATTTTCCCCTCAGGGTATCTAAATAATTCTTTCTCTTGCTTAGGTTGTAAAGCATAGGCCAGTGTGACCGTTCCTAATCGTCCGGCAAACATCGTTAAACTGATTAGCGCTTTCCCAAATGTCGTTAATTCCGGTGTCAATCCCATTGTCAGGCCCACAGTTCCAAATGCGGATGTAACTTCAAATAAAATTTTGATAAAGGAAGAATCTTGTGTGGTGGATAAAATCATCGTGACGATAATAACTAAGAATAAGGCCATCATGGTTAACGTAATAGCTTTGAGAATGCGATCTTTGGCTAATCGGTAACGAAAAACAACAATATCTTCTTTCCCACGAATCATGGTGATGATTGCACTAATCAGAATCATAAATGTAGTCACCTTGATGCCCCCGCCTGTAGATCCTGGAGAAGCACCAATAAACATGAGAATAATCATAAGAAATTGGGAAGCTTGACGCAACGCACTAATATCGACCGTATTCGGACCCGCTGATCTTGTTGCTGCGGATTGGAAAAAGGACGACAACAACTTTGAACCAAAATCTAAGGAACCTAAGGTTCTGATATTCGTAAATTCGAATATAAAAATACCAAGCACACCTACAACAAGGAGTAATCCGCTCATGCTGAGAACAACTTTGGAATTCAGTGATAACTTCTTCTTTTTGCGAAATTCGATCAAATCAGAAATAACAATGAAACCGATTCCCCCAAGTATGATCAGCATAATGGATACAAAATTCACAACAAAATCACCAACATATCCGGTAAGCGATACGAAAGGAGCATCAATGGTACCAAACAGATCAAACCCAGCATTATTGAACATCGAAACAGCATGCCAGATGCCATAATAAAGTCCTCTGCTAAAACCAAATTCAAACGAAAATCGAATGGTAAAAATGACTGCAGCAATAGCTTCAATAGTTAAAGAATATATGATAACTTTGCGAATTAATCGAACGATTCCCTCCATACTGCCTTGATTCAAGGCCTCCTGCAGGACAAGTCGCTCTTTTAAAGTGATCTTTTTTCGAAAAACGAAAGCAACTAACGTAGCCATGGTCATAAAACCAAGCCCGCCTATTTGAATCAAAGAAACGATCACAATTTGCCCAAAGGTTGTAAACGCGCTGCCTGTATCTACGACAACTAACCCTGTCACACAAGTCGCCGATACGGAAGTAAACAGTGCATCAATAAAGGACATAGACTGACCTGTCGCGGAAGCAAAGGGCAGCATCAAGAGCCCCGCTCCAATGAAAATGATCACAGCAAAACCTAAAACCAGTATCTGCGGAGGTGTTAGCTGCCAAATATTCAGTTTTTTACTCATCGTGCCTCCTGCATATATAAGAAAAATCTTTAAATACCATGCCCGATACCGATAGAGTTCCCCGTTCATTTAGAGAAATTCGGCAGTAAGCAATTCAAAAGGTATTATATAATTGTTTCTGAATGTTTACCAGTAAATTGGCTTTCTTTTTAAACTATGATAACGTTAAGAAATGATTAAGAATCGTGAATTCAGAAGGGAATTGACTATGCAAAGGCTGAAATTTAATCGTTTCCTGCTCCTCTTGGCTTGTATTGGCATGTTCCTTTACCTCGGGGTTTCGATGCTGTATGGACTGCGTGATGAGGAGCCTGCTGTAGCGGACATGCCCTCGATCACCAAGCAGCAAGCAGCCGAAAGTGCGGCAGCCTTCATCCGTCAGCGTTATGAGCTGCACAATCCACAAACCTACGTCGTCTATCAATCTAAAAAAGAGCGAAGCGGCTACTTTCAAAAGGAACATTTACTAGAAGCTTATACGAAGCAATATGGCGAACGGTTTCCGATTGATTATTATCAAGTTAGCGTCAAGGATGCATCTACCAAACGTCAGTTTGAAGTCGATGTTAATTACACGAATTCACGCATCATCAGCTGGCATGAAAACCTAGCCATGACGAAAACGAAGTCATCGTCACCGATGAGTCCGACTAAAGCAGACACACTAGCGAAACTGGAGCTTCGTCAAATGGGCTTTGACCCAGAGGACTTCAGCACAGTCGACAATGCAAGCAATGATTTTCCAGAAGAGCAAATGACGCTTCAATACGAAAAACGCACGCAACCCATCGGTGAAGCGAAGCTTAACGTACGAGTCAATTTCGATCAAACGACTCTCACCGGTTTCAATGTAAGCTTTGGACTGCCTGATTCTCACTTAGATTGGATCACCCAACAAGATGATTCCGCTTCACGCATGACCTGGATTTCCATGGGCTTCACCCTCTTAATGACGCTTGCTGCAATTGTCTTTGCCATCATATATAGGAAACAAATCAAATTCAGCAGAGGCTTGCTATTAACTACGATCTTCTTCGTGATTTATATCATGAACAATGTGAATATGTACCCAGCTTTCCGAGTTATGAGCGGGGATACGAACAGTAACGAGGCCGTTTGGTTTACAATTATATTTATGAGTGTCGTCACTGTCCTACTAGGGATATCGCTCTATCTTTCTTTAGTCGCCGGTATTGGATTATGGAACTCTATTGGTCAAAACAAGTGGTCTGCCTGGAAAGAAGACAAGTTTGGCCAAGACGTGTACCACGGAATGGGGCGAGGCTATTTGCTCGCACTCTTCATACTAGGTATCCAACAGGTATTATTCTACACAGGTGAAGTGAAATTCGGTGTGTGGTCGGTCAATGACCCTGCCGATTCAGTACTCAACATGCTCAAGCCTCAATTATTCCCGCTTATGGCGTGGGTTGCGGCCATTTCGGAAGAAGCTACCTTCCGATTCCTAGGCATTATCCTTTTCAAAAAACTGTTCCGCAACAATTTCATCGCCATCTTACTCCCAAGTGTAATCTGGGCAGCTAGCCATACACAATACCCGATCTATCCCGTCTATACGCGACTGATCGAGGTCACAATTATCGGAATCATACTCGGATATGTTTTCCTGAAATATGGATTCATTACAGCCATATTCGTCCATGCGTGTATGGATAGCATTCTGATGGGGTTATCCCTATTCTCCTTAGGCCATATCAGCGATGTACTCGCTGGCATCCTGTATCTTGCACTCCCTGGACTGGTTGGGCTTGGCTTAGCTTGGCTGCATGGAAAAAGGCGAAAGCCCCCTATTCTTGGGGAGCCGCCGCCTCGCCTTGAAGTGCTTTGATAATTTCACTCGCTAATTTCTCACCAATACCTAGAGGCTTGAAGTCCGTGACTTCAGCCTCTTTCATTTTGCGCACGGAGCCAAAATGCTTCAGCAGCGCTTTACGGCGCTTCTCACCGATGCCTGGAATGGCATCGAGCTGCGAGACGACCATCGACTTGGCACGCGTTTCCCGATGAAACGTGATGGCGAAGCGATGGACTTCGTCTTGAATACGCTGCAGCAAATAAAACTCCTGGCTATCCCGCGGCAGTGGAACAATCTCAGCAGGATCACCGATCATTAACTGGGCTGTTTTATGCTTGGCATCCTTCACAAGTCCGCAAATCGGAATATATAAGCCAAGTTCATTCTCCAGAATGTCGATAGCAGCGGAGATTTGCCCTTTCCCTCCATCGACAACGATCAAATCAGGCATGGTGAGATTATCCTTCAGAACACGCTCATAGCGCCGTCTGATGACTTCCCGCATCGTTTCATAATCATCCGGTCCGACGACCGTCTTCACTTTATATTTACGGTATTCCTTGCGATCCGGCTTCCCATCCACGAATACAACCATGGCCGACACGGGATTCGTCCCTTGGATGTTCGAGTTATCGAACGCCTCGATTCGGCGTATCGTACCAATGCCAAGCCACTCGCCGAGGTTCTCGACAGCCTTCGTTGTACGCCGCTCGTCGCGTTCAACAAGTCGGAACTTCTCGTCCAAAGCGTTCACTGCGTTATCTCTAGCCATATCGACCATTTGCTTCTTAAGGCCGCGCTGAGGCATGTGCACCTTCACCTTGAGCCAACCTTCCAAGGCTTCGCGAATCTCTTTCTCGTCACCCTCGGTGCGCCTTACGCCATCTCCCAGCGCCTCTTGCTGCGCTTCTGGCTCCGGCATCGTAGGCAAGAAGATCTCCTTCGGCAATGCGGGATTATCGCTGTACACCTGCGTGACATACGTCATGAAATCGTTGTACTCATCGCCGTAGTAAGGGAAGAGCGAGACGTGCCGTTCGATGAGCTTGCCTTGGCGCATGTACTGGATGTGCACCGCCATCCAACCTTTGTCGACGGCGTAGCCGAATACATCGCGATCCAGCGCGTCCGATGTCGTGATCTTCTGCTTCTCCATGAGCGCATCGATGCTCATGATATGATCGCGCAGCTCCTTCGCGCGCTCGAAGTTCAGTTCTTCCGCTGCCGCCAACATCTTGGTCGTCAGCTCTTCTTTAATGACGTCGTGTCCCCCGTTCAGGAAACGACTGATCTCTTGCACCATCCGCTCGTTCGTCTCCGCGGATACCTCTAGTGCGCAGGGCGCAAGACATTGCCCCATGTGATAGTATAGGCATACTTTATCGGGCATGGTCTTGCACTTGCGCAGCGGATACAACCGATCCAGCAGCTTCTTCGTCTGCTGGGCTGCAAAAGCATTCGGATAAGGGCCGAAATATTTCCCCTTATCCTTGTACACCCGCCGCGTGACTTCTAGACGCGGCTGCTCTTCATGTGTAATTTTGATATAAGGAAAAGTCTTATCATCCTTAAGAAGTACGTTATACCGTGGATGATGCTGCTTAATCAGATTACACTCGAGGATGAGAGCCTCCATGTTAGAGGAGGTAATAATATATTCAAAGTCGCGAATTTCGCTGACTAGCTTTTGCGTTTTGGCACTGTGACTCCCCGTGAAATAGGAGCGCACACGATTTTTCAACACTTTGGCCTTACCAACATAAATAATGGTGCCTTGATGGTTCTTCATAATATAACAGCCCGGCTTGTCCGGGAGTAAAGATAGCTTGTGCCTAATCGTTTCTAGACTCTGTTCGCGGACGTCTGCGTCCTCTTGCTCCAAATCAGTCATACCTATATCTCCTTCCAGAAAAAATCATCGTGAATGAAAAAAAAGCTCTTTCTCAGCATAGCAGAAAAAGAGCTTTTTCTCACGAACAATTGTTTCTAGTTTGTAACGGTTAATTCTTATTGGTGACGGGAAACAACGTTTTTCAACGCGTCTTTGGATTGGAAACCAACCACTTTATCAACCGGTTGACCATCTTTGAAAACGATTAGAGTAGGAATACTCATAACGCCAAAGCGAGCAGCGGATTCCGGGTTGTCATCCACGTTTACTTTTGCGATTTTCAAAGATTCAACTTCTTTATCTAGCTCTTCCAAAACAGGAGCGATCATTTTGCAAGGTCCGCACCAAGGTGCCCAGAAGTCTACAAGTACTGTACCTTCTCCTTCAACTTCTGCTTTAAAACTGTTGTCAGAAACATTCACGATTGCCATGATAGTTCCTCCTTCTAAGAATGAATTTGATTTATAAGGTGAAAAGTAAGATTAAGTTAGTCACTTAACTTGCTTCGCATCACGTCAACATACAAAGTATACCACACTCATATGCCTTTTCAACCAAGCCATAAGTTAGCAAACGGGGTATCCTTCGGTCTATATCGAGGGTAATCCAACGGGCAGGCCTTGGCGTCGCTGTTCCTCAATATAGGAAATACGATCTTTGAGATTCGCTTGGAGCAATTGCAGCATCTCCATTTGTTTCTCGATTTCTTGCAGCTTCTCGGTGTACAGCGGCAGCAAATCATCACACTGTGATTCTTGATTCTTCATCACACAGTTCAGAAAGCTTTCAATCTGCTCGGTCGTAAAGCCGAGGCTCAAGTAAAACTGAATGGTTTTCACGCGTTCAACAACCATTTGATTGTAGACCCGATAGCCATTCTCTTCGCGTTGTGTAGCGATCAGCCCTTTGGCTTCGTAGTAGCGCAAGGACCGAATACTTGCTCCGGTAAGCTTGGATAACTCACTAATCCGCATGGACGTCACTTCTTTCTAGTCCCACATGCTTGGAGGGATGTCTTTATTGTAAACCATAACACTAATGTCAGAGTCAAGAAATATTTTACCCATTCTGCTATTTATTACGATTGTTTGCACAATTGTCACTTTGATTAGCTTTACAACTTTCGACGAATTTGGGTATACTAGGCTTACAAATACGAATGTCGGACGTTAGGGGGTAACCACATGAGCAATCAACACCCTGAGCATCACGTGTACGAAGAACCGCGTAATGATTTCATGGATGTAGGCATAGGCTTTGGCGCATTCTTTGGCGTATTGTTCGTCATTGCAGTCATTGCTACCGTCATCCAAGTGATGAATTAAGAATAGGTATAACGTATCAAGTAAAAGCCGCTTTGCACACAATTGCGAAGTGGCTTTTTTCCTGCAATTTTCTAGTCATCCAGTCTAAAGGGGAATCCTATCCATGATTAAAGTTCAGCCAGAACGTCAGAAACTCATTACCTATATTGGATTAACGAATGAAGACTTACAGCTTTTGAAAAGCAAAGAAGCGGCCTTCAAACTCATCGTAAATCAACTTGTTGAAGAATTGTACGCAGACATCATTACTTGGCCTGAGCTCAGGGCACTGATTGAGAAACACAGCACACTGGAACGACTCAAAGAAACACAGCGCTGGTACTTCATGTCCATGACCTCCGGTGTAATTGATGAAGAGTTTATCTCCAAACGTCTTTATATCGGCAATGTTCATTCCCGTATCGGTCTAACAACATCGTGGTATCTAGGGACTTATCTCAAATATACAGACTTGGCTACAGCCCATTTCAAACACATCCTACCAGATGATTGGGCTCAAGTCATTTATTCGCTAAGCAAAATGTTCAATCTTGACTCACAGCTTGTCCTTGAAGCTTATGAACATGATGAGAAACAAAAAATTCAAACACTTGCTGACGAGCAGCATCACATATTGACTACCATCTCCAGCGCTGTTCAAGAGCTTGCCTCCATGATGGTCGAACTCGGCAGCAGCAGTCAAACGGTTGCAGATACAGCGATTCAAACGGCAGAATCTCAAGATCTTTCCAATTCCCGCATCGATGAGTTGAACAATGAGATCAAAGACATTTCCAAAATGGGCTCCGTCATGAAGGAAATCTCTGATCAGACACACCTGCTCGGATTGAATGCTGCCATTGAGGCTGCCCGCTCCGGCGAGCACGGCCGTGGATTCGAGGTCGTTGCAAATGAAGTACGCAAGCTGGCTTCCAATTCGAGACAAGCCCTTGATCAAATTCAATCTAAGCTCAAACTCATAACACAGAAGCTCGAGCTTGTTAGGAAAGGCTCCGAAGAAACGACGCACTACGCACGTACACAAGCTGCAAGCGCGCAAGAACTTACCTCTTTCGTACAAATGATTGAGAAAATCACCACCGAGCTTGAGAAATTGAAAAAATGAATAAAAACCTAGCCATCTTCGGCTAGGTTTTTATTTACGTTTTATCTTCCACGTTTGTTCGTACCTGTTACCTCAACCACATCAACGAAAGGGCGTATCCGATCCATAATCCGTTGTCCCTTATACTCTTCGTCCCCATCCTTGTTCGTGAAGCTGAAATGCTTCTCCAAACCAGATAGCGCATAATTGGAGGTAAAGAATGTTGGTTTGCGATTCATCCGATGATTCACAATCGCACCGATGACATGATCTCTCAGCCAAGGGTTCAAATTCTCGGCCCCGATATCATCAAATACAAGCAGATCCGTCTCCTTGAGAAGATCAATCGTCTCCTTCAGCTTATAAGGCTCTTGGAACATTCCCTTCAAGTCTTCGGCGAAGTCTGGCATGTACACAATAGCTCCCGTCATACCGACCTTCGCCAGTTGATGCAGCATGTAACCCATCAAGAACGTTTTCCCTGTACCGAACGATCCAGATAAATATAACCCTCGCGTCTGAAGACCTTCTTCAATGGTCAAACTCACATAGTCATTGATTTGCATAACCGCTTTCGCACGATCGAGATCTGTTTCCAAGATATCTCCAAAAGAGAAACTTCGCGAAATCATGCGTGGGTCCACGTGAAAAGTGCGAATCCGGCTGGATATGGCATCCTGTTGTCCCTTGGCAATAAACTTCTTGCAGGCCACTTTCTCTTCATGGATATAAGGAGTTTGGCCATCCACCGATTGGGCTGAAATAATCGTGTAATGTCCTGTCATATCATTTGGACATTTGTCTAGACCAGGGCAATTGGAACAATTCTTATATTCAGAAACATGCTGATATAGCTTATTCATATTTATTTTAATCGCATAATCATCCACAAATGGATACTTCTGACGAAATTTAGCAATCAAAGGATCCGCAAGCACACCTTGAATTTTCAATTCAGCTTTTCTTTTCCACTCCGTATCCGGTAATGATTTGAGTAAATGCGATAGGGACTCCATCATGTTTGGCACCTCCTAACAGTTCCATCGTTTAATCCATAGACAAGCAGCTAACTAATTCTTCCGGTTAAATCGCTCATCCAG
Source organism: Paenibacillus qinlingensis (assembly GCF_013204845.1). Classification (GTDB taxonomy): domain Bacteria; phylum Bacillota; class Bacilli; order Paenibacillales; family NBRC-103111; genus Paenibacillus_E; species Paenibacillus_E qinlingensis. The sequence continues at coordinate 51,074 of NZ_JABMKY010000019.1, read as the reverse complement.
CTTCTGCGCCATTCGTCTGGCCGCCTCGAGCTCCTCTGCAGACAGCCTAGTAGACGCTGTAGTCCCTGTATCAGGCAATACAATAGGGATATGAGGCTTCTGTGTCTTGCCCTGACGTCCACGCGTAGCAGAGCCTCCACCTGCTTTCGCAGATTCCACTTTCGAAGCAGCTTTCTGTTTGTAATTGATTTTCTCACGTACATATTCAACGGCATGCTCATACGAATTAATTTGCTTGCCTAGCATATCGGAAGCTACAGCCTCAATCGAGGATTTAGCCCACGAACGACGATCAATATGCAAGAAGTGAATCAACACATTAATGACTTCTTCTTTTAATTTATAGTTCAAATCGATTTTTTCGAAAATATTAAGTACGCCATCAGGTATCGAACCCTGTGTGAAAAACATTTTCAACACAGCCGTGTATGGCTCATTTCGCATGATGTAGTTGTATTGATGATCGGTACATTCGCCGCGCAGCTGTTGAGGTACTTCCAAATAATAAGCCATCTCCACCGACTGCTCTTCCGAAGTTTCGACTTCATCCTCAGATTTCGTTGTCGTACGCTCTCGTTCCTCATCCCGCTTCTTGCTCTGTCTATAGAACAAGTTCGCATTATACTGCATGAGATCCATGACAAGCTCACCTTCTTCGGTGAACACCCCATCTTCATCCAGCAAGCGGCATGTTTCTTGCAAAGAGAGGTTATACTTCTTCGCCACAATATTAATAACTACCATATGGTCTGGCTTGTGTTTCAGCGCTTCAACGAACACGCGGTTGCTCGCTCCACGAGGGAACCTCATGATGATATCTGCATACTTGAAGCCTTTGGTCGTCACGTCCATCCGAGCTTCCCCTTGCTTGCTTGCAGAGGCCTCATAGAGCGCTTGTTCCAGCTCATAATCCACAACCTGCGTGTTCAGGCGGAACAACTCATAAAAAGGAACCGACAAGTTCTCCTCGACCGCCTCACGACACTCCTCTGGTTCCGGTGAAAGCAGTTCTTCACGCAGCGAAAGCAGCGTGAACTTCCCAACCTTATCACGCAGCAGCAGCGTTAAATGCTGATTTCGGAAAAACTCATTCGGCCCTAAAGGCGCGAATAGCGTATAGACGAACACATAATCTTCTTCCTCGGGTACAAACTTGCGAGTCGTCTGAAGAAGACCAATCGCCTCAAGCTTGGAGGATTGTTCAATAATATACTTGCGACCGCGCTCGTTCTGTTCAAGATCTAGCAGAAGAAACAACTTGCGTTGCTGCTCCATCGGCGAGAAGCCTACTTTCTCAGCACTCATCTGCTGATAGAGCGCTTGATAGAAGCTTATCGCCAAACCGCCTATCATCGGTTGATACATCATCGCTAGCATTTTATAGTCTAAACTGCTCAAAGAAAACTCACGGTTCACGCAAAACCTGTGATTCTCGGTGAAATGCAGCATATTCGTCATTCTCATCCCGTTACAGCACCATCCTGCCTCAGCTCGACTGAGAGATCGCTCATTATCCAGCCATCCTATGTCTCAGTCTCTCTCTATTAGTCTACCACAAAAATCGACAATCTTGGTATCTACAAGAGAAAAGATAATTTTACCTTTTGGGCAAGAAAAAGATTCCATCGCATTATCACAAGCAATGGAATCTTCATTTCGGGGTCATTATTCTTGCATTAAATAGGGTGTTCGGCATCACTAGGATACCCATTTACATGCCTGTACATTTGAGGATGCAGCTTCTGCGCGATGGCCAAATCGAGCTTCCAACGCTCCTTCTGTTCCTTCTCATGAAGGCTTTCCAGCCATAGATGAATGATGTCATTCATGCGTTCAGCGCTTTGAATCGGTACAGGATGCTTCGCATCTTTGATGAAAAAAAGAGAGCTATGCGGTAACCCCGAATGGAGAATTTGAGCATAGGGATGGAAGTCAACGTCTTTTTCACCATAGATCAATAAGACCGGTTGCTGAATCTTTGCGAGTCTATCTGTACAGCTATATCGCAATGATTGCTCAAAATACGATCTCACATTCCCTGCCATATCCTGCAAAGCATGGTCTTTTAACTCCTGATAGGTTGTCTTTTTATCGGCATTGCCATACGTAATCGCTCTAATCAAAAAATTCATAATTCGACTAGGATTCGCCATTCGTATTGCAAGCCAAACCCTGATTCTATTGTACGTGTCTGTCAATTCTGACATTCCACTAACGATAATTCCCCCCACCAATCGGCGGGGATGGGTTAGTAAAGCGTCCAAGGCAACCGTTCCTCCGGTTGAATATCCGCAAAGAAAGGCCTCCTCGATCCCTAAGAAATCAAGAAGCCCTATGATGTCTTGCGAAATAAGTTGATAAGAAATTGATTGCTTCGAACCCGCACTTCCGCCATGCCCTCTAATGTCAAAAGTAATCACCCGGTAATAGACGCCTAGTTGCTCTTTCTGATATCTGAAAGCTTCCAGCGTAAGCAACGGGGGATGAATAAAGACGATAGGTGTGCCCCGTTCTGGTCCCGTTATCTCATAGTGCAGTGATGTTCCATTCACATTCGCCCAAGGCACTGGTCGTGTCTCCTCCGTAAGTGAAGTTTAAGTAACTTCTCTTAGCGTGACCCAATCGCCTCCGTAATATTAGAACATTTTGAAACCGCGAATCCGCAGTGCTTTAATCGCCGAACCGCTCAAAATGGCACCGACTAAGCCGCCGATAGCTGGAATCACGTCAACAATGGTGAAGCTTTCGTCATTGGATAGAAACGATGATGAACCCATGTACCCATAGATGATAATCCCAATCACTAAGGCGATGAACGCATACAGTGGGAACCATGTTGTTTTCATAAGCATATTCAGAATAAAACCGATCCCAAAAAATAACACCATCATTAAGACAGTGGCAATAACCATTTGTAACATGGTAGTAGTTCCCCCTTAAATATGTAGAAGCACTTCCTAACTTTGGCCTCTATAGCTCTTATTATTGTAATCTACGGAAAGGTACAGGTAAAGTGTACACAAATTGAACAATTGTTGCTCAGTCTTCACCCTTTGTTCATTTGCCCTTTCTCCATGAATTGGATACAATGTAGGGGATATTAGCCCTTGAATGGAGGAAAAACAATGAGTGAAGCCGTACAAACGCTGGAAGGCTGGTATGCGCTCCATGATTTCCGTCTAATGGATTGGAATGCATGGCATGCTGCAACCCCACAAGAACGTAAGCATGCAGCGGACGAGCTGCAATCCTTCTTGTCCCAGTGGCAACAAGTTGAGAACGATAAACTAGGCAGTACTGCCGTTTATAGCATCGTAGGCCAGAAGGCTGATTTCGTTTTCATGCAACTGCGTGAAACATTGGAAGAGCTGAATGAGCTTGAAACTGCTTTTAACAAGTCTAGCTTTGCTGCTTTTACTATACCCGTTTATTCCTACGTCTCCATTGTAGAATTGAGCGCATACCTGGCTAAGCCAGGTGTTGACCCTGCGCTAGATCCTGAACTTCAAGCTCGCTTGAAGCCTATCCTTCCGAAATCCAAGCACATTTGCTTCTACCCGATGAACAAGCGTCGTGAAGGCAATGACAACTGGTACATGGTTCCTGCGGAAGATCGTAAGACAATGATGCGCAGCCACGGCATGATCGGTCGTACATACGCTGGTAAAGTCAAACAAATCATCACAGGCTCCGTAGGATTGGATGATTGGGAATGGGGCGTTACTCTATTCTCTGATGATCCTCTTCATTTCAAAAAGCTCGTGTACGAAATGCGTTTCGATGAAGTCAGTGCACGTTTTGGCGAGTTCGGAGATTTCTACGTTGGGAACGTTATGCTTCCTGACAAATTCGCGTCATTCATTCAAATATAGTTCAAATAATAAGAGCACAGGACTTCGGTCCTCTGCTCTTTTTCTTCTTATACATAGAAAAAGAAGCACTGCTCATTAGAGAGCAATGCTTCTTTGGTAGCTAGTCTTCATCCTCATCGTCACGTAGAGCAGCCGCTAGTTCAGCTTCCATCTGAGCTTTGCGTGCTAGATACGCTTCTGTATCACGGTCACGCTGACGACCTTTTTCCTTCAAACGTTCAATCGCAGGAAGAATGAGGATATCAATTTCCTTTTGGACGACAGCGACATGATCGTACCGTTTCTCGGTCTCTAAGAAGTGACCTACTTCGATCAAGGCATTGTAACGATCCAGTTCATCCCGGGTAAGAAGTCCTCTTACTTGGACACTACAGTGCCGCATGGTAATCCCCCCGTTAGTATTCCTTGACTAGAAACGGCCTTTACGTATAACTAATGGAATTCCGCCAATAATGTAAAGGTATCTCATATCAACCACTTTTTTCATCATAGCTGCGACATTCCCTTTCAATTTACGGGAACCTACGATACCGATCGCTTGACCTTTACCAAGGGAAGCTACTGTACCTTTGTTCGAGTATTTGAAAGTTTTCATTTGCGATCCGCGAATCGATGCGATCAAGTTATGAGCTACAGCTTCACCTTGCTGCATAGCAATTTGTGCTGTCGGCGGGTATGGTCTGCCTTCATCGTTCATAACTATAGAACAGTCACCCACAACATAGATGTTATCGAATCCTGGAGCATGAAGATGCTCGTTTACTTTAATTCTGCCGCGCATCGTTTCGAAACCAGCCTCATCAAGCATATGGTTACCACGGATACCGCCCGTCCATACTACCGTAGCTGCTTTGATAAACTCATCGCCAGCAATCAGAACGCCTTCTGGCGTACATTCTTTAATGGCTGTACCAATTTTGAAAGTAATACCTTTGTCCGTAAGAACTTTCATCGCATACTCAACAAGCTCAGGATCGAAACCTGGCAATGCTGTTGGCGCAGCTTCAATATTATAAATCTTCACAAGGGAAGGATCCACATCGAACTCTTTGCATAGAAGAGGAATACGATCCGCAAGCTCACCAATGAACTCAATACCGGTAAATCCAGCGCCACCGATAACGAAAGTTAGGTAATCTTTGCGGTCTGGTTCACGCTTAAACTTCGCGAATTGATATTCAATGTGCTCACGAATAAAGCGAACACTGTTGATGCTGCGAATATTCAGCGCATTTTCTTTGAGACCAGGAATTCCGAAAGTTTCCGCTTCGCCACCAAGTCCGATTACCAAGTAGTCGTAGGAAAGTGTTCCGTCTTCCAAAATAACTTTTTTCTCATGTGGACGAATTTGGGTGACTGTCGATTTCACGAAATCCACTTTAAATTCATCAATCAATTTCAAAATGTTCACGCGTGCATTTTCAGGATTATCTGTCCCAGCAGCAGGCATGTGAAGATGTGTTGTAATGTAGTGATAGTCATGCTTGTTAACAAGCGTAACATCAGCTTCGTTGTAGTTCAATTCCTTCTGCAATCGAATTGCAGCAAGGATTCCGCCGTAACCGGCTCCTAATATAACGATTCTTGGTATTCTACTCATGTCTCTCTCACTTCCATATCCATATTTTGTCCCATGGTCTCTCTATCTTGTGAAAAATTACACAAACAGCTTCAAAAGTAGTATACTGCTACTAGTTTGCACGCTTTCGAAGTGAATTATGATAAAACAGGCGGAAATTCGTCACAACATGGTAAACCGATTCTCATGATATGATATAATTTTCATAAGTAAATATCAAGTGTCATTTTGCATAAAAAATCTTGTATTATAGGCGTTTTAGCCCATCCAATCCATGTAAGCATTTACTTATCTTCTCTATAAGTATTTATATGGAGAATTTAAACTTTTCTGTTTCCTTCATTAGATGAGACGTTTATAATGATAATGATTATCGCTTTATCTGATTACTTACACATATTGGACCAAATCGGAGGTTCTATTATGAAAGTGACTGAAACAAATCAAGATATCGTTGATATTATTGTAATCGGCGGTGGCCCGGCTGGCATGTTCGCCTCCTTCTACGCTGGAATGCGTCAAGCATCTGTGAAAATTATTGAAAGCATGCCCCAACTCGGTGGCCAACTAGCAGCTCTATATCCAGAAAAATATATTTATGATGTTGCAGGATTCCCGAAAGTTACGGCGCAAGATCTCGTTAATCATTTATCTGCACAAATGAAACACTTTCCGATCCACATTTGCTTGGAAGAGAAGGTTCATGGCGTTGTTAAGAAAGAAGAACGACTATTCGAAATTGCGACAGACAAAGGCGTCCATTTGAGCCATGCCGTTATTATTACAGCTGGTGTTGGCGCATTTGAGCCGCGCCGTCTTGAACTACCGGAAGCTGCGCAATTCGAGAAGAAAAATTTACATTATTTCGTAAGTGACTTGCATCAATTTGCTGGTCAAAAAGTTATCATTAGCGGCGGCGGTGATTCAGCAGTTGATTGGGCTTTGATGCTTGAGCCGATTGCTGAGCAAGTTACACTGATCCACCGTCGAGATAAATTCCGTGCGCATGAGCACAGTGTAGAGAACTTAATGAATTCGAAGGTTAACGTTGTTACACCAACCGAAATCACTAAGCTTCATGGAACAGATCGAATCGAGCGAATTACGCTTAAAAATATTAAATCAGGCGAAGAACGCATCCACGATGTCGATGCCGTTATTATCAACTTCGGCTTCGTATCCTCTCTTGGACCGATTTCAGAATGGGGTCTTGACATCGAAAACGGCTCAATCGTTGTTGATTCCCGTATGGAAACGAATACCCCAGGTATCTTCGCTGCTGGTGATATTACGACATATCCCGGAAAATTAAAATTGATTGCTGTTGGCTTCGGTGAAGCACCTACTGCCATTAACAATGCCAAAGTTTACATTGATCCAAGTGCTAAGCTTTCACCAGGACACAGCTCGAACTTGAAATTATAATGATTAGAAATGAAAAGGGGTATTCTAACCTAATCTACGGATTAGGAGGAATACCCCTTTGTCATCTATATGTCCAGTTTGTAATGGCATGCAAGAATTGCAAACCAACTGTCCTGAGTGCTCGCAGCGTATGTGTGACCATGGTAAGCTGAGTGACTTGCTCGGTCCTTATTCGCCTTACGAGATGAACAACATTTCCTTGACCAACCAGGAAGGCGATGAGCAAGAGCTCTGCCTTCACCTCTTGAATTGTCCCGACTGTCATTCTAGCTATACCCTGCCAATACGTGCTGAGTGAATTTTATTAATTAAGTGGTGCCTCGTCCTTAACCAACACGGATAACTTTAATTTGCGTCTCTGTATTTCCGCGAGCAATAGTTCAAGAAAATCCGATTCTAATCTTAAATCTAGTGCCTTGTAATAAGAGTCGATCAATGTCTCATCGCTAATTTGTCTCACTGAAATCACCCATATTCTATAATTTAAACTAATAGTATCATGGGGTTTTTGATAGAACAAGCGTTCCGTTATCCACAGATAAGTGTGCATATCCTGTGGGTAAATTGTTAATATGTACCATGAAGGCAGACAAATTATAGGGGGATATTGTGCATAAACTTATGCACATCCAAAACTTGTAAATTACTGATAAAAAAAAATGATCACTATTTTAGGCATTTTTAACGTTCATTTAACATAACCTTCATCTTTTTCACAAAATTGAAAAGAAATTTTAATCATCCCTTAATAATCATGCTTTACAATGATAGTAGAAAGACAAAACAAAACAAAAGGAGCTGAACTACTATGATCGTTTACGATATCGTTTTAAATGGAGAAATTAAAGAAACCATTAAACCACGTAAGAACCGTTTGAAAGAAATTTATGCCTATATGCAAGAACAAACAAAGTTGATGCAAGCCAAATATGGTGAAAACGTAAGAATTAAGGGCCGAATGGTTTATTAACCTCATCAATCCCCTTTTCGGCCCCTATGATTTCTTCCACATTTAAATAAACCCCTTGCGATGTAGCACTGTTAATAAGCGGTAGAAATCATAGCTCCCTTTCTCCGGTGTGTCAATCAAACCGGCCTTAACTGCCGCATCAACGGCTGACTTCGCCCATGTTGGCACGACCGTCAAAGCGGCCTGCTCTTCAAGTGAACGAACTCTACTTGTTAATTCTGATATCTGGGCTTGTAAATTCTCTAACATCCGAATGACCTCCTCATCGAAGAAAGTTAACCCTTCCGTCGCTATAATCGAATTTAATTTACTTGTATAGGCAGGGTCAGTCGCATATCCACTCTTCTGTAGTGCAGCTGTTTGAGTTTGTGGTGTGCTTGCTGACCGAACTGCTGAATAACGAGCAGCTTGAAATAACAAATCTTGATCTCGAAATCCATCTTCGATAGAGTTATATACCCGAAAATCCCCAGGTACCGTCACATTTTCCTCATTTATGAATTCCCATGTGCTTACTGACACACGATCGCCCCGCCAATAAGGTGTTTGCACACCATTTCCAACTTTATATCCAACCAAGTTATTCCAAGCGTTTATTTTACCCCCAGTTTCCAGTATCGCCTGTGCTATTCGAACAGATGGGAAAATTGGTGAGCCTTCTAAACGAAGCTTCAAAGCAATCGGTGCAACGAGATCTATGAAATCCTTTCTAGTTGCCATTTGGCTCCCTCCTTTCAAACAACGACTAGTGCTAGCATTATAGTATATTCCACAAATTGGTAATGAGAGACGACTCCTAACTAGCTAGTCAATGCTATTTGCAACTTTACTTTTCCCTTACGTTAAGGTTTATTAAAGGGAGAGAAAGGGTGAAAGCATGCAAATTAAAGATGTTGCAAACAAATTGAATATTTCGCCAAGGGCCATCCGCTTCTATGAAGATAAAGGACTCATTTCACCGTCAAAGCAGGAAAATAATTTATATAGAACATTTTCAGAAAAAGAAATATGGCGGTTGCAAACCATTATTTCGCTAAGGGAATCAGGCATGTCTGTTGCTGATATTCAAAAAGCATTACTTGATGTTGATGCGGATGATAAAGAGCAGCTGCAATACTATTTAGAAATACAGCGATCTGTTGTTTTTGCTCAGTGGCTGGAGTTTAAGCAAATTATTGAAACAACGGATACCATGATTGACCTCCTGAAACAGAACAATTCGCTTCCGATAGACGATATTTTCACACTTGCAGAGGGTTCCAAACGACTTCGGGAAATGCGCAAAAATTGGAGGGATACATGGAATTTTGATCAACAAGCCTTAACTCACGACCAACGGGTTTTACATAATGACAACGAGTATAAAGGATACGAGGAAGTTCTTGATCTAACATTGCAATGGGTAAAGCCGAGGGCTGGGGAAAAAGGGCTGGATCTTGGCACAGGCACTGGTAATTTGGCCCAGCGATTTCTGCAAAATGGCATTCACATGGCTGGCGTAGACCAATCCAAAGAAATGATGAAACAATGCCAAAGTAAACATCCGCAAATGGAGATAAAACTAGGTAATTTCCTTGCTATTCCCTACATGGATAACCAATTCGATTTTGTCGTTACATCGTTTGCTTTTCACCATATTTCTAACGAACAGCAACTGCTGGCGCTAGATGAAATGCGCCGCGTACTCAAGTCTCACGGTAGAATTTGCATAGCGGATTTAATGTTCGAGAATGAATCAGCCAAAGAACAGCACATGAAAGAATTGCTAGCGGACGAGCGGACGGATCTTCTCACAACGATGCAAGATCAGCATTATGCCATCTGCTCTAACCTGCTAGCCTGGTTTGACGAAAATGGTTATATTACCAAACATACGAAAATCAACGATTTCTTATATATCGTATACGCGGTTCCTATTCAACCCTAAAAAAAATGGTGTCTTGACCTTCTCCTTACGTTACACATTACGATAGCAATGTCTAACATTACCCTAAGGAGGAAATAATCAAATGCCTAATCATGCAGATATTTATGCCAATCAAGCAACCATGTATGAACGACTCGTTTCCAAACAAGCAAGCTTATATGAAACCATTCAAGCCATCATCCCCGTTGAAGGCCTCGACATCATAGACATGGGAGCCGGTGCTGGGCGATTAACCCGGGTTCTCGCTCCACAAGCGAAGTCCATTGTAGCTTTGGATGCATCCGAATCTATGCTGCGAATTACCGCAGATCATCTTGGGCAAGCAGATCTGCACAATTGGAGAACTCAAGTTGCTGACCACAGGCAATTGCCGATCGAAGATCATCGAGCAGATTTAATCGTATCCGGATGGAGTATATGCTATCTAGGAAATTCGGATGTCGATCACTGGGAAGCCAATATTCACCAAGTTATAAGCGAAATCAGAAGAGTTCTGCGCCCAGGTGGTACGGCCATTATTATCGAGAACTTCGGAACTGGTTCCGAAACACCCAACCCACCCGATTTCTTGGTGGATTATTATAGGCTTCTTGAATCCGAATATGGTTTTTCTCATAGGTGGATACGGACTGATTATACATTTGAGAGCGTAGATGAAGCCGAGATGCTTACGAGATTTTTCTTTGGGGACGCGATAGCCGATAAGGTTGTCAGCGAGCAGTTGACTACGTTGCCGGAGTGCGCGGGGATTTGGTGGTTGCAGGTTTAAGCCGTCGTTGGTTTACTATGAAAAGGGATCGTAGATGCGCTATTTCACCGAAAGAACTTGAAATTTGTACCAAGAGGAACGTAGATGCGTTATTTGCCTGATTTCTGAAGAATTTGGTGTTTTTGAGAAAAATAAGACACTCTCGTTCCCCTAGGATACTCATTTCGTTAAATTAGTCGAAAATAGCGCATCCTAGTTCCCTTTTCTTCTCTAGCATGACAAAAAAAACCTTCTGAACTAGTGTGATCTACACATAAGTTCAGAAGGTTCATTACTACTTACTCAAGCCTCAACCTTATCATCACAAGGCTCAGGTGTTCCCTCATAATCCGCTGGCTTGAACGAGGATCCACAACCACACGAAGCTACTGCGTTAGGGTTGTTGATGGTGAAACCGCCGCCCATGCCTTTGTCTTCGAAGTCGATTTGGACGCCGTATAAATACTTGGCGCTCTCTTCATCCACGACAACTTTCACGCCGTGAATAGTAAATTCTTTATCGTCAGCCTTTTGATCATCATCAAAGCCCATTCCGTAAGAAAAGCCGCTACAACCCCCAGCTTTCACGCCAAGGCGCAAGAATAGATTAGGTGATTCTTCTGATGCCAAAAGCTCTTTAATTTTATCACTAGCTGATTCACTTATATTAATCATAATGGAAATCCCTCCTTGTTTTTCCTTATATATAAGGAAAACTGGCATTGGTATACGAAGTGCTTAGTATAAGTATACTCCTAATTCATCCGATGCTCAAGGGCAGCTGTTCACTGTTTAGAACGTCTAGTGGCATAATACTGCAATAGCAACTGGTCCAGATCGCGACTGCATTTCTGCACGTCAGGATGCAGGAATCCATGCGAGGTTCCCAAACTAACCATTTGGCCTCGAAGTTGTTCAATTTTGATATGAAGTCGTTCCTGCGGTTCGGTCACGAATAATGGTAGCACGATTATTATCACCTTTAGCCCTTACGTAATCACATTGCAATAGTATACAGGAATTTGTTAATATTGGGAATAACATTTCGCCAATTTCACCGAAAAAATATAGGACATGGATAAGATTGTCGATTTATCTTCAACGTTCTGATGTTGCCCCTCCTAAGTAGGAGGTTTATAATAAGATGGATGGATAGCTTGTATCGATATAAATCTGGTTGTGAATTCCTTAACCGAACTGGTTGACAGGTACGCGAGCAACTCACACCACCTAACGCACCTAGTTCTAACTGCTGGCTGCGTCGTTTCATTATGCGGTTTATTTTATTTTCATAGGAGGCATGGAGCATGAGTATTACGACAGTAGACCCGATTAAACGGATGGCTGAGATTGCTGACAAAGTTGAGAACGGCGAACGTCTAAGTATGGAAGACGGACTGTTTTTATATGAATCCGACGATCTTTTAACCATTGGTCAATTAGCCAATAAAGTGAATACACGGTTGAATGGGAACAAGGTATATTTTGTACAAAATATGAGCTTATATTTCACGAATGTCTGTGAAGAGCATTGTTCATTTTGTCATTTCCGCCGCGACGAAGGTCAAGAAGGTGCTTACACACTAACACCAGACCAGATGTTAGATTACATCGCCGAGAATTTTAACCCTGAAATTAAAGAGTTCCATATTAGTCAGGGGCATAACCCCCATCTGCCTTTCGAGTATTACGTGGATTGCATTCGTCGGTTGAAGCAAGCTTACCCCGATGTCACGATTAAAGCTCATACTGCTGCAGAGATCGAATTCTTCTCACGTATTAGCGGCCTCAGCTATCGAGATGTACTTAAGGCATTAATGGATGCTGGACTTTCCACACTTCCTGGCGGAGGCGCGGAAATTCTTACGGAACGTTACCGTTCGAAAATGAAAGTCGAAAAAGCGTCCACTGAAGAATGGTTGGATGTTCATCGTCAAGCTCATCTTCTAGGGATGAAAACTCATGCGACCATGCTATATGGTTCCATTGAAACGAAAGAAGAACGGATTCGCCATATGATGTTGCTGCGCGAGCTGCAAGACGAAACAGGCGGTTTCCTCGTATTCATTCCTAATTCTGTTCAGCCAGCGAGCAAAAATGCAAGCCTTAAACGTTTCGTTCCTGCTTGGGACGAACTCAAAACAATGGCGATTAGCCGCCTAATGTTAGACAATTTCCCACATATTAAAGCTTACTTTATCAATATCGGAACGAAACTTACGCAACTCTCCTTCACATTCGGTGCTTCAGATGCTCACGGCACGATCGTGAAAGAGAAAATCTCACATGCTGCTGGCGCTCTTTCACCAGAAGGTTTAACACGCGATGAGATTGTATGGCTCATTCAAGGTGCTGGCCGCGTCGCGGTAGAGCGAGACACCTTTTATAATGAAATCAAAGTATATTAGAGATAATAGGTAGTAGAGAATAGATCATCGTTCAGAAGGGATATTGGTTGGCTATGAAAAAGTTTGTCATTCTCGGAGGAGGCTATGGCGGTCTCACCATAGCTTTAAATTTGCTGGAAAAGGATTTACCAGACGACACTGAACTTATTATGATTGATCGCAGTCCCTTCCAAGGACTCAAAACAGAATATTATGCACTTGCTTCCGGTACCATTGCTGAAACGCATATTCGTGTATCTTATCCCGATGATTCGCGGCTTCAGCTTGTTTACGGAGAAGTGTCAGATGTTAATCTCGAAACGAAACAGGTCAACTTCTACGACAAAGAACCCATCTCCTATGACTGGCTAGTCATTGGACTTGGTTGTGTTGACAGTTATCATGGTATTGCTGGTGCGCAAGAGTTTTCATCCAGTATCCAAACACTCGCTCAAACACGTGCAACCTATCAGAAAATAAACAACATTAATCCATACGGACAAGTTTCCATCATTGGTGGAGGACTTAGCGGTGTAGAGATGGCATCAGAGCTTCGTGAAAGCCGCCCTGATCTCAATATTCGATTAATCGATCGGGGTCCGAGTCTGCTCTCCGCTTTTCCTACGAATCTGCAACAGTATGTGCGCGAATGGATGATCGAACACCATATTGAGCTTCGTACACAAGTCTCGCTTATTCGTTTGGATGGCGGCGATTTGTACAACCAAGATGAAATTATCCGTACCGATGCAACAATCTGGACAGCAGGTATACAACCAACACCTATTGTCGAAGCTTTGAATGTACCAAAAGATCGGCAAGGACGTATTCTGTTAAATGAATACCACCAAATCCCGGACTTTGAAGAAGTTTACGTCGTAGGTGACTGTGCGTCCCTGCCGTTCTCACCAAGTGCCCAAGCCGCACAAGCGCAAGGCAAGCAAATTGCCGAAGTGATTCAAGCGATTTGGAAAGGCGATGCACCTAAGCTTGGCAAAATCAAGCTGCGTGGAACACTCGGTTCACTTGGCAAAAAGAGCGGATTCGGCATCATGGGAAAACGTACGTTAATGACAGGAAAAATTGCTCGTATGCTAAAAAGCGGCGTACTTTGGAAATCCAAACGCCACTTCGGTTAAGAAAGCTGGATCGGCTTATTCACTAAGCAAATCATACATGGCCTCAATCTCTTTGATTTTTTCTAAAATAAGAATATGGAGGCTCTCGGCGCTTTCCGCGGCAATGATTTCGCCGTTGACTAGTGCGTAAGGCTCCATGTAGCACTGGCCACAGTTGCCCAGACAGCCGTATTCCATGACATCAAATTCCGGATTTTGTTCAAGGTCTTTCATTACTTTATCTGTTCCTGTGTGCATATTGCTGGCACAAAATTCAATAATTGGTCGCATTTAAAAATTCCACCCCATGTTGATAGTTTCAAACCCAAAACCATTTTCATTTAATGCGTATTGTACTATAATAGATAAAGAAAGGAGATGAATCAAATGACAGAAAAAACCAAAGAAGCGATTTACGATGAAGTTCTTGAGGTTTTAGATAAACTTCGTCCTTTCCTACAACGTGATGGCGGTGACGTCGATCTAGTTGATGTGGAAGACGGAATCGTAAAGCTTAAACTTATGGGTGCCTGCGGCAGCTGCCCAAGCTCAACAATCACTTTGAAAGCTGGTATTGAGCGCGCATTGGTTGAAGAGGTAGAAGGCATAACAGAAGTCGTACAGGTATTCTAATTACGACTATATCATAAAGAAAGAGCTTACCTCTATGGTAAGCTCTTTTTGCCATATGGCGTTCTACTCTGTTTTGCGTTGTTTGAGTACAGGAATCGGCTGGATCGGATCCAACGCGCCAGAGATGTCCATAATGTTACCTGTGATGAAATCCGAGTTAGGCGAGCAGAGGAAATCAATAACACGCGCTACATCCTCACCCGTTCCCGGTCTGCCAACAGGCGTTTCCCCATCCACTTCTAAGCGTGCCTCTTCCATCGTGCGTTCTTTGTTCTTTCCGCGAATGTCACCCGGACAAATCATATTCACCGTGATACCATGTGCGGCTTCTTCTTCGGCTAATGTTTTGGTAAATGAAACTAACCCTACTTTGGCAGCCGCATAAGCAGCTCTGTGCGTCCAACCCCTCGCTTCAGCCGCTTTCCCAAAGCCGAAATGGATGATACGCCCCCATCTTCTCTCTCTCATCATAGGGAGAACAAGATGATCCAACTCCATGACGCCTATCAGATTCCCTCGCATTAAATAGTCAATTTCGTCCATGCTGTAATCTGCGAAAAAACGCCGTTCACGAACAAAAGGCCCTGCGTTATTGACAAGTATATCTATCGGCCCCAACTGTGAGACCGTTTCTTCAACCATCCGGTAGATGTCCTCGCGCTTGGCTACATCCCCCTGTACCGCGATGCTGCGAACGCCAATATCCTTCAATTGATGAACGAGTTCGGCAGCTTCCTTCTCACTTGTTACATAATTCACAGCAACCTGGCAGCCCTTCTTGGCTAAGGTCAATGCCGTCATTTTGCCCAAACCCTTGGCACTGCCTGTAACAAGCACTGTTCGACCTCTTAATGGCATGGTCCCCTACCCCTTTGTCACATATGCCGTAATATAAGTAAACGCTATTGTTAAGGTTCGGCATACCATGTCAAATCCCTGCTGCAAATCAGATAAATTCAGCTTCACATCCTCAATATGAACGCGTTCACCAAGCATCGGCTCTTTCTGCATAAGATCGTCTAACATCTCAGCATTAATATAATGCATTTCCATATTACGCAGATTGCGGAGTCGCTCTAACGGCACTTTATACGTCATTTTGAGCGTATACAGTTGCAGTTCTAACGAGCCATGAAGATGCTTATCATGCATATGGCGAAGTACCGTAAAATACGAAAATCGCGATTTCACGGTTTCCGTCTTCAAGGCGAAGAGGTCATTCATAAATGTTCCTAGTTTATCAAATACAGAGAATAGACGGATGAATGCATTTTTGTAGAAATAAACAAAGCGTTGATAATCATCTGTTTCTTGCGGGGTCATTTCTTCCAAAAAACCTTTAACAATCCGCTCGCCATATCGCTCACAGCAGTACTTGCTCTGTTCGAGCTCATCTAAGGCATCAATAAACCCCTTGCTCCATATCGCTTGCCGATGAAAGATCGAATGCGCTGTGGAGAGGTGACTCTGTTCAGTTTCGATCTGTTTCATATAGGCTCTCACCGCATCGAAAGCTTCCAAAAGGAGTCCGCTGTCGATACGTTCCGGCTCATTAAATAACACACGAAGCATAAGTCACCACCCTTTTTATCCAAAATAATATGAGATTTAGAATTGCCCTGTTACTTTGTTAACGTCGTGGCCGTTGCTGCAGGGATAGGTGCTCGTTTGGCACTTGTTGCTCGATCACGCTGCACGAAAAACATCGCGGCTAACACACCCACGCCTCCAAGATACTGACTTAACGAGATTGATTCTCCTAAAAAAATGAAACCACCAAGTGCAGCTGTAACCGGAAGTAAATACCCATAGGCTGATGATTTGAATGGCCCCAGTTTGGCTAGACTCCAATTGTGTAACGAGAAACCTACCGCTGTTGCCAGCAATGAGGTATAGATTAAGCTGATCCAGCCCGTCTGCGAGATCGCAGCGAAATAAGCACCATCCGCACGCAATAGCACGAACGGTAATAAAGATAGGGCTCCAGCTGTCATTTCAAGTGAAATTAAAATCGGAAGCGGATATTTCACGACTAAGCGGTTCATGCCAATGAGATAAATCGCTCCCATGAAACTGCGCATAAGCAGAAGAATGTCCCCGCGAAATGTTTCACTACCTAAGTGAAAGCCCTCGGCTCCCCCCGAGACAATGAGGATGACACTGCCGAGTGCCAAGGGGATTCCGATTAGGATTCGCCATGTGATCTTCACTTGCCTAGCCAAGACGGCAATAAGCACTGTGATAACAGGCATAAACCCTCGACCCAGTACAGCACCATTCGCAGCGTTGGAAAACTGTAGCGCATATTGCAGCAGTGCTTCCATACCAACGGCATTCAGTATCCCTAACCCACAGATGAGCAGAAGATCACGACCTGCAATATGGAAACGAAGCGACCGAGAGCGATAATAAAAGTAAGTATAGACCCACAAGATCGGAATCATACTCGCAAAGCGTAGTCCATTAAAAACGAGACTGTCCCATTCTCTTCCACCGATTTTGAGAGAAGCCATATTGATCCCCCAAAGCAAATAAACCAATACAAATCCCAAATGCGGGTAGATGGCTCGTAAACGTCCCGAGCTCATCACGCGAAGTATTCCTTCCATCTGCGATCAACGAGTTCTACAATATCTTCCCGCGGGAACAGTTCATCTGGATATCCGGGTTTCATTCGAGCGTCAATGACAATCGGAACTTCATACGCAATATGATGTCGGTTCACGCTGGACTCTGCATACATATCACTTGCAGGGTTAAAACGTGTGAACACGGTCCATAAGAATTTGGTTTGATCATTTGCAATATCACTGGCATCGTCAACAAGGATGACCATAGGCCATTGCTTCAATCGATCAGCTGCATTCGCAAGCAGGCGCTGTGGCAGCTCTGGTTCGGCTGCATAGGAAGCGCCAGAGACGAGCAGACAGCCGCCGCAATAAACAGCGATATCATGGATCTCAGGCAGTTCGCCCTCTGTGTAAGCCCTTGGGAGCTCGCGTACAGGGTCGCCTGTGCCGAGTAGTACGGCTTTCGAGCCGTGGTTGAGCTGCCCACCGGTATAATCCAAAGTATCATGCGATGTTTTATTAAATATAAACAGATCCCGAGCTGGATCGAAGCGTTCCAATACATTTTCTAACAACTGTGAGAAGTTCGCTAAGGTCGTTGGACGGTCCGTCACGATCAAGAACTTCGTGAGGGATAGCTGACCCTCACCGAGGATGCGGAACGCCGTGCCGAGCGCCTCACGGCTGTAGCTTTCTCGGACGACTGCGGCTGCGAGCGGGTGGAACCCGGTCTCGGCATACGTCCACAGGTCTTTCACCCCTGGCATCGCCATCGGGAACGCGGGCTCCAGCAATCTTTGCAAGAATTCGCCAAGGAAGTAATCTTCTTGGCGGGGCTTGCCGACGATCGTCGCCGGATAGATCGCGTCTTTGCGGTGCCACACATGATTCACGTTGAACACGGGGAAATCATGGGTAAGTGAGTAATACCCGAAGTGGTCGCCGAACGGCCCTTCGGGGCGTCTGAGATGCGGCGGTACGGAGCCGCATATCGCGAACTCCGCCTCGGCTACGAGGCGGTGCCCCCCATGGGGATTCTCCACCATGGGCAACTTCTGCCCGAGGATGAGCGAAGCGAGCATCAGCTCGGGCAGGTGCTCGGGCACCGGCGCAATCGCCGAGGCGATGAGCGCAGGCGGGCCGCCCAGGAACACGGTGACGGGCAGCGCCTGGTTCCGCTTCTCGGCTTCGTGGTAGTGGAAGCCGCCGCCCTTGTGGATTTGCCAGTGCATCCCGGTCGTGAAGTCATCATACACCTGCATGCGATACATGCCCAGGTTATGATGACCGCCGTCGGGATGCTCGGTGTACACGAGCGGCAGCGTGACGAACGGGCCGCCGTCTTCTTGCCAGCTCGTCAGGACAGGCAGTCCTGCGAGCGGGTTGTCCTTCTTCAAGCCGCCGAGAATCGGCGCTTGATTCGGCTGGATCTTCTTCGTTCCGACTTTCATGAGGTCGAGGATAAGACCTCTTTCACCCCACAGTGCTTTCGGTGTGGGGGGCATCAACGTATTTGTCGCGTTAATAACCGCTTTCATGAATTGCTCTGGCTTCGGACCGAACGCCAGGTCTACTCTTCTTGTTGTGCCGAAGAGATTCGTCACGACAGGGAATGCGCTGCCTTTTACATTCGTGAACAGTAAAGCTGGGCCTTGTTCGTCGATGACGCGACGATGTATTTCAGCAAGCTCGAGATTCGGATCTACGGGAGCCGAGATTTCGATCAATTCATTTTCGCGTCGCAACATCTCTATAAACGCTCGAAGATTAGTTGGTACCATGGGAACTTCCACCTTTGTCTATGTAATAGTTACTCATTCTTAAGAGATGAAAAAGGAAATGGCCTTCCGTTAGAAGGCCTTGTTGTGCCTGCGCCGCATGCTGCTGCTAGGCTTTGCGATCATATAGCGTAAGTACACACAAATAACATAAGAATCCAAACATACAAGCCACAATAATGGCATGAATCATACCTGTGAATAAATAAGCGACTTCATTTCCTAAGGACCATGTTACGACTGCGCCGCTAATCACTTGAAGCGAAACGAGAATAAGTGCCCACTTGCTCCCGAACCAAAGCTTGTCCGTAGGCTGATAATAACGCCGTGCTTGCAGGTACAGAAATAAAATACAAACAAAAAGCAGTAACGCGGCAATTCGATGTGTAAATACAATTCCTGTTGCACCGCTAAGTTCTGGAATCACTTCACCATTACATAACGGCCAGCCCGAGCAACCACCTGAAGAAACGGTATGACGCACGAAGGCTCCTAAATAAACAACTACATAGCTGTAAATAGCGGTAAACCAAACGATCACTTTAAAGCTGGTATGAATCTGCGTCGTGCGTACAAATTGTCCCCACGGGGTAAACACGAGTGCAAGCAGCAGGGAGAAGGCAAAGGCGAGCAAGGATAATCCGAAATGAAGTGCCAGGACAAGGGAAGATTGCGGCCAGACAACGGCCAACGCGCCCATTGCTGCTTGGATTAGTGTCATTACTACTGTTGCTGAGATAAAAAATTTAGCATCTCTACGTTTCACATAGCGGAAAACTAAGTAAAACGTTGCAACAAGTATCATGGTTACAATACCTACAACTAAGCGATGGCTGTACTCGATAAACGAAGAAATGGTATGTGCTGGAATAAATTTGCCATGGCACAACGGCCATTCGTCTCCACAACCCCGACCTGCGTCAGCCTTAGTCACTAAGGCCCCCATAGCAAGGATAAGAAACATGCCGATGGCTGATAAATTAGCTAATCTTTGGATCCATTTTTGCATGATTGCACCTACTTTATGTCATATCTACTGAGGATCATGTCGAATACTGTAGTTCCGCTTTCAATTATAGCTGTAATATGTAGGCATTTCCATTCGCAATTGTTACAAAGCTCTGAAACCACCACAATTGTTACAAAGCTCCGAAACCGCAGGGAATCGATTTGTCATTTTGTCGACTTATCGCCTTGTAGCACCCAACACTTGGAAATAACATTATAGTGTGTGTAGTATGGGAGCATTTATTCGGGATACGAAAAAAGGCTTTCCACCGCGTAATGCTGTTTAGTTATTTAGTCCGATTTCTCCGAATTAAAACGAGGATGGCTTATGAAAATTGACCATTAGTCCGATTTTACCGAACTATTTACCCATTTTTCTTGTTTGAAGGTAGTTTGGGGCGATTTAGTTTGGCGATTTCGGACTAATTAGGATTTAATGATGCGGATAGTGAGATTAGTTCGGTCATTTCGGACAAAATAGGCGCAGGTAGTGGATCAACGTAAAAAACACCGACATCGGATAGAACCGACGACGGTGTTTCTACTCCTGCTATCCTCTATGCATTACTCCTTCTACGGAGCTAACGCATTCGAAACTTCGATTGCACGGTCAAGGAATTGCTCGATTTCCTCACGGGTTTTACGCAGCTTGCTGACGAAACGAACGACTTCTTGGCCGTTACGGAAAGCAATGAAACTCGGGATGCCTAAGATATTCAATTGTTCACACAAATCCGGGAATTCATCGCGATCCAGTTCAATGAAAGTGAGACGGCCTTCATAAGCTTGCTCCACTGCTGGCATAAAAGGGTCAATATAGTGGCAATCCTTACACCATGTCGTTTTGAAAATGGCGATAGTCACACCGGATTGCGAAATTTGTTCTTGAAATTGTTGCTCAGTCGATACTTTACGCATGGTACACCTCTTCACTTCTGGCTTTTACTCTCTTATAGCATGCGAGAAAATCAGTGTCAAGCGACGGACGCCGCCGCTGATTCAGGCTTCATTACAAATATGCCTGATTAAACAGTGGCCTAATCTGCTAGAAACCTTTTTCAGAATATTCAGCGAAATGATACCCTTCCTCACAGACAGAGCACTATAGGTCAGTATGAACATCCGCCATCTAGCGGTGTACTTATGACTTTCACCCGCTAGTACGATGCGCTGCCAAGCGCACCAAAAACTGCCCATCCCCAGCCACAGCCAGGTTTGGGCAGTTTCTCTTTTATTTGAGTGTCTTCAGTAGGCGTTTCGCCTTCCCCTTAAAAGCCGCGGAATAGTCCACAGCTCTCTTTATGTGATTACTTATTAATCAACTTTGCTTGCTGTAGCAATCTTGTTACAATTGCAGCTGTTTGGGCACGTGTTAGGTGACTTGCTGCTGCAAGATGTTGATTATCGCCTTGCATGATATTATTAATGACCATAAGTGCTACAGCTCTCTTCGCCCAACCAGAAACTTGTTGACTGTCCTCAAACGGACTTAATGCCTGATTCGCTTCGGCATCCGTCACTGCCGTTGCAAGCAAAGTGATCGCCATCGCTCTAGATAAGATCACAGCGGCTTCTTGCCTTGTAATCGTCTGATAAGGTCTGAAAGTATTATCCTCATACCCTTGAACAAGTTGATACGTTAGAGCAGCTTCTACTACAGATGCATACCAATCTGAGGACTTCACATCCTGTGGCAAGTTGATTGGCTCAACTGACTTCAAGCCCAATGCTCTAACAACAATCGCGAGAAACTCTGCACGGTTGACATCTTGATCTGGTTGAAAGGATGTTGTTGTAACACCATCAACAATGAGGCGTGATGCCATATTATTGACATCATTTTGACTCCAATGTCCTTGCACATCGGCGAATTTCTTCGAGTTCCATATAATCGAATAGGTACTATTCGTTAAGCTATTCAATACGGCATGCGGTTTCCCGTCTTTTGTAAAGACATTTGTTGGGATATGGGATATGGTTCCATCTTTATTTAATACAACGCCAGTTGTTATTTGAGTGGAATCGATTGAATCCGGCAATACAATCTCACGTGACACATAACGATCGAATTGTTCGATCTTAATGGCACGATCCCCATACGTAGCTATAATTTCAAAATCAATCACTGGAGCAACCAAAGTCACATTTTGGTTTTCAGCGGCAGAATCAACCAACTTCTTACTTTCAGTAGAAGGTTTTCCCATATGAATGCTTAACTTAATGTCTTCTAGCTTCACGTTATTGCCAAACTGAGACGCGATTTGATCAATCATTAGCTGATTCGATTGGATGGTATACATCGCATCATGGGTGCGAATTTCAATAACTGTATCAGTCTTCCCCAATGATTTAATCATTTTACCGTTCAATTCTGTCTGGATTACATCTGACTTAGAAGTTACTGGAATAATGAGTGTTTGATTGTTTTTGCCTTCCAGTACAGCAAGCAATTTCTCATTATCAATGGACACAATCGTCGTCGCTTGTCCTCCTACAACAACTTCTTTCAACGTCGTCAATTTATCTAGCTTTACACCATCCAAAAAAATAGGGATATCTGTTTGTGTAGCTGATGGTCCACTTTCCGAGGATGAACGATCTTCTTGTTCAATTTGGAGTACTGCCGTTGAAGGAGTTCCGATGACCGCATCTGCCGAAGGAGTACTTATTTGAATGTTCAACGACTTAGTACCCGCGACAATATGATTGTTCATGATCGGTATCATAAAAAATTGGCTAGTCTCACCATCTTGGAACTGTAACGTACCCGTAGTTGCCGTATAATCGACTCCAGCTATAGCAGTACCATCCGAAGTCGCATATACAACACTCGTTACGCCTGTGCTGATGCCTTCCCTAGTAACAGTAACCTTCGCGCTGCCGATATTCTCTTGAGCACGATAGGTTGTTGCAGCCAGCTTCACTTTCCATTTAGGAGGGAAGCTTTTGATAATTGTGACATTGTTGGCAAAACGGTTTGCCGTTGCTAGATCATCTTTGCCGTCGTTATTATAATCGCCAGCCGCAACCGAGCTAGGCATAACATCGGTACTATAACTATTTTCCAAGCCAAAACTGCCCGTGCCATCACCCATAAATACAGATATTGATTGTAATACAACAGGAACTGCAATATCCAACTTCTCATCACCGTTATAATCACCAACTGCTAGTGAATAAACCTGTCCCGAAAATGTAGAAATTGTTTCATCTCGAAATGTCCCCGTTTGATCACCAAAGAGAATATGAAGTGAATATGCTGTCGGACCATTATTAGCAACCGCTATATCCTCCCATCCATCACGATTAAAATCACCTGTAGCAAGCGCACTTGGTTCGCTGATGCCCCCATATTCGCCACCAGAGGTAAACGTCCCATCCCCTTGTCCATGCAATATGTATACTTTCTTCGTTCCCTTGTTAGCTATAGCCAGATCGATCTTGTCATCATCATTAAAATGACCCGAAACGATGGAATTGGGTGAGACGATTCGATTATCAGCTGGATGTTCCTTTATCTGAAATTCCCCATTGCCGTCTCCAAGCATCACACTTAAAAGGTTTGATCCAGTATGTGCTACAGCTAGATCTGGAGTATTGTCTCCATTAAAATCAGCAACAGCAATTGTTCTAGCTTTGGAACTAGATTCGGTGCTAGACACAAAATTCTCGCTAATAAATGATCCTGTCCCATCGTTTAATAAACGTGTTATGGTATTACCACCAGAATTAGCAATAACCAGATCTGGTTTCCCATCGAGGTTAAGGTCACCTGACAACAGTTCAGCTGGGCTATTCCCAACTTCATACTTTTCGGCGGCTGCAAACTGACCTTTTCCATTACCGCGCATGATGGACACATCATTAGAAACATAATTTGCCGTTGCTACATCCAAATTCCCGTCTCCGTCAAAGTCGAAACTTGTTACCGACACTGGTTCTTCGCCACTAATCTCGTAATTAACAGATGCAAGTAAAGTTCCGTCTCCTCTACCCAGTAAAATGGCAGCAAAATTCACATTATTACCAAACTCTTCATAATTTGTTGCGACTACATCCAATTTATCATCAGAATTGAAATCAGCAATAACTACCTGAGAGTAAGAACCTTTTACAGCATATCGATCTACGGCTTGCAATGATAGACTGGATCCTTCACTATCATTTAATAAAATGGATACTTGAGTTGCCTCCGAACAACCAACAGCCATGTCAAGATCACCATCACCATCTAGATCAGCGAGAGCAAGCGAGTATGGATCATCGAGAGCAGGTACGTATGAATTTGGACAGCTAGCCTTAAATTTAACGGCATCTTTAAATGAACCATGTCCGTCAGCTTGAAGAACAGAAATTCCAGCCGAATCTCCCGTAGTAACCACAACAATATCCGCATGGCCGTCACCATTCAGATCTCCAATAACAGATGTGCTTGGCTGATTACCTACTGGATATTCGGTTGTTGTCACCGCCGTCAAGACTCCATTGTTAGTTATGACAGAAACTTTCCCATTTCCGCTATGGGTAACAACGAAATCTAAGTTGCCATCCCCGTTAATGTCACCCGCAGTAATAGAACTAGGCTTAGCCCCTACTCGAATCGGGATTGGCTCACTAAATGTAAGCGTCCCATCCAATTGTGGACGTTCACCAAGTAACACTACAATGTGATATTCACTGTTACCAGACTCACTGTTAGATACAGCCAAATCCATAAACGAATCATTGTTGAAATCCCCTATCGTTACTGAAGTAGGAGAAAATGTTTTGTAGTCCACACTATTGATATAGACATTATAGTTTACTGTGGGCTTAAACTCCCCGCCTGCTTGACCTATCAGTACAGAAACCGTACTAGAATTAATATCACTATCTCCACTGTTAGCTGTTACAATATCAACGATGTTGTCACCATTCAGATCTCCAACAGCTACATCACTGGGTCTAATACCAACCGGATATTGTTTCTCCTGATAAAGTCCAGAACCATTATTAAGTAGTAGAGAAATCTGGCTATAATATGAGTTCGCAGTTACTAAATCAGGTAACCCATCTTGATTAAAATCACCTACAGCGGCCGCATTCGGCGTAGCGCTTATTCCGACGTTCTCCGCTCCTTCAAAGTTTGATCTGCCTAGTGCGGTTGTAGGAAGAATAAGTACAAATAAACATAAACTTATAACTATTAATTTCAATCTCCTCAAACTAACTTTCTTCGACATAATTCTCAACATATTCAACTCCCTTACATTTTTCGACACGTTTACAAGCGCAAACATACCATAAAATATTCCAGATTAATACCATAAAATATTCCAGATGCGGCGTTTGAGAAATTTACAGGTTCAAAAATCGCAGATACTTCCCAAAGCGCTGAGGTAATATTTTCTTTTGCCGCTGAAAGCAGAAAATAAGTGGATGCCTTTATTCAAAAAGTAGAGTTTGCTGGAGGAAGCATCTTTGGCAAGCCGAGTGAAATTGACGGCTGGATGTACGGCGCAGGGGTTGCCGTCCTGGACGGTCACCGCTGGAACCAGCTGTACATGGTTGAGAGCAAAATGTCGAAAAACTAATATGTAAACGCCGGTCACCTACTTAAAACCATCTATAATCACATATCTGTCATTCAAATCAAAATCGTTGCTTAGATGGAAAAATTCGTAGGTTAATTACCTGGGTTAGCCCGTGTTAATTTATTGGTTTTACATAATCTATATTAACTTATATTGGAACTAACCTGCCCGATAGTTAAGAAAAAGGCAACTGATCCATTTACAATGGCTGTCTAGTTGTGTTAATCTTATTTCTATAGTTTTCGAAATACATGTGAAAAGGCGGTGAGAACCTATGGTCGAGGACAACGAGGAAGTCAAACAGGCAGTGAAAGTCTACAAAGCACTCGGAGAGCCGACCCGGATCAAAATAGCGATGCTTCTTACAGAAGAGATGAATCTCTGTTGCTCCGACATCAGTAGCAAGCTCGAGTCCGTTGCCGGTTCCACGCTGTCGCATCACTTGAAACAGCTTACGGAATGCGGACTGCTCACGCTGCGCAAAGACGGAACGTACATTTATTACAGCGTCAATAAAGAAGTCGCGCGAAAGTATGCCCCGTATCTACTGGGGTAGCCGTTTTTTTTCGTCGTATATTTCGATATATTTAGAAATATAAAAATACTATATAGAGAAAAATGGATAAGGAGTTGGAACGTTTGTCTTACAATTTGAAAATTTATATGCTTGCTTTAGTTAGCTTTCTCGTCGGTACGTCCGAATTCATCATTGCCGGTATTCTGGATAAAGTATCTGACGATATCGGCGTCTCGGTCGCAGCAGCAGGCCAGTTGATCACCGTGTTCTCCCTTGCATACGGGTTTGGGACACCTTTCCTGATGGCGGCCGCTGCCAAAGTCGACCGCAAAAAGCTGATGCTATACGCGCTCTCGGTATTCATCATCGGCAATGTCGCAGCCTACTTGTTCTCTGGCTTCGGCGCCCTCATCGTTTCTCGAGTTATCGTAGCCCTCAGCAGCGGCGTATTCGTTGTCACGGCGCTCACAGTCGCTGCGAAACTTGCACCTGCGGAGAAGCAGGGCAGTGCCATTGCCACGCTCGTCATGGGCTTCAGTACGGCACTGATCGTCGGCGTACCGCTTGGCCGGCTAGTCGCTTCCGCCTATGACTGGAAGGTTGTTTTCGGCGGCATCGGACTGCTTGGACTACTTGCGTTGCTGCTCATTGCCTCCACGATTCCAAAGACAGACGGCGAGCAGCCGGTACCGCTGCGCGACCAACTGAAACTGCTCAAGAATCCGAAAATCGTCGTCGCGCTCAGCATTACGTTCTTCTGGCTAGCCGGCTACTCCATCACCTACACGTATATTTCCCCCTTTCTGCTCGATATTACGGGCATGAGCGAGAAATTCGTTAGCATCGCTCTACTTGCGTTTGGTATTGCCAGTCTGATCGGCTCCAAGCTTGGCGGGTTCGGCACCGACCGTTGGGGATTCAAGCGCACACTAGTGACCGGCATGCTGTTCCACGCAACCTGGCTGGTTGTGATTTCATTCGCCGCCCATTCGCCAGGGCTGATGTTCCCTTTGCTCATGCTCTGGTCCTTTTCCGCATGGTCGTCCGGCCCGACGCAGCAGTACCATCTAATCTCGCTTGCGCCTGAAGCGACCAGCATCATGCTTAGCCTGAACAGCTCCGTCGTCCAGCTAGCTATGGCTGCCGGTGCGGGCATCGGCGGCATCGTCGTAGAAGCCTCTTCGTTGACAGCCGTCACCTGGATCGGCGCCGCCGGCGTCGCCGTCGCCGCACTCATGTCGGCCGCGTCCTTCGGTTACTTCCGCGTCGGCGCGGCTTCCCGAGCAGCACACAAGGCAGCTCGCGCAGGGAAGATCTCCTCATAAGCATTTCTCTTTCACGTCAACTGCGCAGCGCCTAACGTGCCAGACCCAAGCAAAACGAAAAGAAGCATGCAGCTCCCGCTTTGACTAGCAGGCTGCATGCTTTTCAAGAGGGCGAGTACTTCAAGGAGAAGGCAAAAGAACGCTATATAGTTGAAGCGAAAAAAAGTAAAGGCGAATTCTCATTCACAATGGAATGAATATTCGCCTTTACGAGTTTAAGTGCATTTTATTATATTTATTTTTTCTTTGGTAACGACATTTTCAAAAGAACCGTTACTGCCTCTGCTCTTGTTGTGTTGGCATCAGGAGCGAATTCATTCGCTCCTTTACCTTCAATAATACCAAGTTTCTTTATTGCTGCTACTGCACCTTTTGCCCACTGCGGAATATTTACGTCATCTGCAAAGTCAGTTGTGGCATTAGACTCGACAGCTAGACCGAGCGCATTCGCAATCATAGATGCCATTTCAGGTCGAGTAATTTCCGTATTCGGACGGAAAGAACCGTCCTCGTATCCATGAATAATGCCCGCTTGTACCGCTTGTGCAACCTCTCTCTGCGCCCAGGTTTCTATCGTAGCTTCATCTGTGAAAGTCAGTGCAGCACCTTCTCCATGCGGCTTCAATGTATGCATCAGCATGACCGCAAATTCTGCACGAGTCACAGCAGTATCTGGCACAAAGGTACCGTCTGAATAACCACTGACGATTCCGCTGCTCACAGCTTGCTTGATGCTTGCCTCAGCCCAGTGTCCAGCGATATCGCTGAATGTAACCGTGCCTGTTGAAGGATCCTTTGTTGAGATATCTACATGGTCTACGGCCATTACAACATACTTGGTAAAGTGATTAACATCCACTGTAATGTAATTCCCGTTCACTTTGCCACCTGCAACTTCCACCCACACTTGCTTCACTTCATCATAATAAAATACAGCTGCCTTTTGATCTTTTTTCAGGCTTGTTGGATCGAATGCAAAGGTCAGCGTTACCGCTTTACTAAAGTTCTCAGAGAAGTTTTTCAAAATCTCATACACCGGGCTCGCCAGAACTTCTTTATTCGTTAAAAGGTTTTGGCTATCCATTACTTTTTCGATCGTTAATTTTAGCTCTTTGTCCGAAGCATCTTTGGGAATTGTGATCGTGACCGCATCTCCTCCGAAACTAACCTCACCTGTTGTGCCTACTGGAAGCGTTAATTTACCATCTGTAGAGGTAACAGAGTTGTTTATTGGAGGCGTTTGTGAAGACGGCCCCGAATCCGTTGACTCTGGTTGAGCTCGGTTCACATTGATCGTATACGTATTTATCGTACTTCCATCCCCCGCTGTTACCACAATCTGAATAGGGTTTGCCCCTACAAGTAAGTTTGCCGCACGATAAGCATGCACATTACCTGTTTCAGAAATTTTAGCAGCTCCTGAAACCACAAGCACTTCATTTGGATCAGCTTTGGTCAGGGTGAGATTAAGACTTGAAGCTGTGTTAGGAACATTGACCACATAATTCGATACCGATGACGAAAATGCAGGTGATAGCGTACCTTGATCCACCGCCAAATTAGTCAGTAGCGCATTGTTACTAAAACTTGTTAAGTAAATCGTCAAGTTTTTTGTACTTGCTGGTACGGTAACCATGCCTTTTTCTTTATCAATAACACCTGCTGATGCATGAATGATATTGTTCACCATAATCGGTAATTGAACGCTAAAGTTAGCACGACTTGCGTCAACTTTCGCTTGATCCAGCTTCGTCTCAAATGTCACATAGAGTTTGTTATCATCTCTTACTACGGTATATCCTACTCTTCCTCCTTGTAGCGCAGGGTAGTTCTGTACATCGGCTACAACATTGTTATTATCCGCAGCATTAACGACCCACTCATTAGGAATACCACGGCCTACGATAATATCAACCTTTTCATTGTGGTCATAAATTCTTTCGGCAATAAGCGAATCAATCAATACTTTTGAGTTGACGGATTGCCCCCACATATGTGGTGCTGAGCCACCTCCGCCTGGTGTATTTTGCACATTGAGGTCGTCATTCGTCTTGGACCATGGACTGTTTGAATCCGGATAAGCAATGCCTTCCCACCAGCTAAATGGTCCGCTCATTGAATTTTCAATCATGAATTCGTAGGATTTAATTCCGATATCTCTGTACCGTTCTCCACGCAGCGCGGCACTGCCGTAACCAGCATTGTAAGCACTTGAATAGAATCCATGCGGATAACCACCAAAGTTGTACGGAGAATCCGTCGTATTTTCATTAACACGTCTGTTTATGCCATAAGTATACGTATCATCCAACATCGTTAAATTGATATTGTCTTCGGGTTGATCGGCTCCGTATAGGTATCCATCCCATTGCCATAAACCGAATAGGAACATGGAAGCCCAGTTTGCATCTCTTGAATCATGCATGCGATTTTCATCATTACTTTGTACGACAGATGCAGGAATATAGTCAAGCCCTTTATCTGTTATCGTTTGTTGCAATCTAGCTGTGAATTGTGCTAATAAATCTTCATATTGCGCTTTAGCCCACTTCGCCTCATTCAAATAATATTCATCGTTATTTAATCGATATAATTCCCGTGTTATATATTCATATGCGGTTAAACCTGTTAGGGCTGAATAATTGTCAATCGTCCAATTGCCATCTGAATCAATCGCAAGCGTGTTTTTCATAATGCCATTGACGCGATCAGCCTCGATCCTCTTCGCACCATATTTGATTCTCTTTTCAAATACGGTACCGATCGACCCATCAGCAGCAGTCATAGATTCATTAAAGACAGACGTATCACCTGTTTTACTCAAATATACAGCATACGCCCATGGAAGTTTCCAGTTAGCATCCCAGTAGAGGTCTACGTCTGTGACACCCGTTTCAATATTGATTCCACCTGTCAATGGAACGCTTTTCAAATAATCTTTCGCATGTTGAAAATCGCCGCTTTGAATCAATTGAACTAAAATGCCAATCGTATCATGAGAAAATAATCGAGCATAACCATTCTCACCCACGTGTAGAAAATTGCCATCCTTAATCATCATGGTATCGATATATCCAGCTTTAAAAGCATGAACAAGTTCTTTATTAGGCAAATCAATATCTACCATTTCAGCAAGTCTTGTTTTCCAGTACGTACTCATTTCACTATAGTTATGGTCATAGGTACCTTGTCCAATCACTTGTTCCATGGTTAATGACGTGAAATCGGTTACTCCCTCCGTAAAATATTCGTATTTATCCGCTTCAATCGCATATTCCCTTACAACGGTTGCTCCAGGCTCAACAACATACACATATTTCGCATCATCATTTATTGGAATCAGATTAGTAGATACGACGGGTAAAAGTTTAGCTTCACTAGCATTATTCGTTACGGTTACTCGAGAGTAATCAATAACATAATCCTTGTTGTTAACTGTATGTTTGTTAGCGAATGATTCAATTTTGTATGTCACATCATCTTTCGAATATTCACTAATATACACAGGCAAGTATCCTTCACCCAAATACCATTGAATATTGCTCGTATCTGTCACACCGAATGTGACCATTTGTTTGGGAGCAACGGGTCCATGCTGCATAGGACGATTCCCGCCAATTTGATACGAACCATCCAAGAACGCAAGAGAAGCATTTTTATCCCCTTCAAAACCAAAAGCTGATATCCGGTTTGGATTCGTTTCATATTGATATTTTCCTGATACTTGCAAATGATCAATCGCGTTCAACACTTTTGAAAGTGCTTTTATTTTTTCATTTTGTGATGCATCATTGCCTAATGACTTGGCAGCAGTAATAGCACTGTTTAAAGTACTCACTGAACTCTCTGTGTAACCCTGCACAACTGCGTGATGAATAGTATCGATTTGGCTAACATAGGTAGTCATATCTCTATTTAAAGCTAAGCTAGCAAATGCTGTTTGCAACTGATTTCTAGCACGATCAAGCTCAATTTGGGTTGCATCAAAATTGTACAACCATGCATTGGCTTTATTCAATTCGGTTTTCAATGTGGACCACGACTGTACGGTGTACAGTTTGCTATTATATTGGCTAATTTCCATGATTAGTGCTTGTAGCGCACTTCGATCTACAGTAGATTTTTTGATAATTCTCAACATTCCCGTTCCTAGATGAGCTTCTGACGTGAAGTTCCCTGAAACCGTTTTACCAAAATACTCCGTGTTGGATTCTTCATCCTTATCCTTGACAACCCAACGATATTTGCCAGTAACCAGACCCGCTTGTGATAAAACAATGGCATACCGTGTATCATGAACGAGATTATAATCGAATTGAACTGTAGTGAGTGCACCGTCTACAACATGATCTTTACTGACGGTGACCTGTTTAAGTGGTGAACCGATCGGTAAGCCATTACTATTGGTATTATATAGTTTGACAACCAAGTCATTCGCATCGCTGGCCATCTGTTTGATAACAAATTGAACATAGTCCATTTCAAAACTTTCTTTCGCCGTGAATGTTTGATACCTGTCTTGTTGATCTACCGCGTTGCCAAAATCGTATTCATTTTTTTCAACGCCTGTGTAATCGATCATGATATTCGTTTCTTTCTTTGCAAGAGCAGATTTTGCAGTTAATAGCGCATTCAATGCCGTATTAATTTCATCTTGTGTCGCTTCTGCTTTGTCTAGAATACGCTTAGCATCGCCTCTTGCAGCGACAAACAACTGCCATGTTTCATCTGTATATAATTTTTGAGCCCAATCTTTCACTTTGTTGTAATCGTTAAGCAAATTAACTTTATCAGCGATCTCTTCACTACTGACAGCCAATCCGGAAAAGGACATGTTCCCCCATTGACTAACTACCTCTGTTTGCAGGCCTTCTACTTTTAACTGTACATTCGCTGGTACTTTGATCTGGTACTTATACACCTGAGAAGTACCGCCTGCACTGATTTTCTTCGTCTCCATAAGTTGATCATCCGCATAGATTTTTACATCTACTTTCGCTTGCCACATGCCGATGCCAAATACGACCGTCGACTCCTGTAGTTGTGGTGCTACTGAAAAGTTCCAACCTACATTCTCGTAAACGCCAGGACTTCTGTTCGTTGGAAAAAACACGCCAAATCCTGTATCCCTTATACCCGCTTCATATCCTGTCATTCCGTTATTCCAAGTATAGGATAAATAATTGGCATCCGAACCTCTGTCCATCTTGCCCTCATACCCTGTCGTATTATTTCCGTTTAAGCTAAATGTGACAGCAGCCGAATCCGCTTTCTTAATTTGGGTCATATTACTAACGCCATTTCCTTTGAGATGCAACCAGTCCACATTGCCAATTTGGGAGAGATTAAGCGCATATTCCCCATTTACTTGACTTTCTATGACATCTAGTGCAGGAGGAGAAGTACTGCTAACAGCCAAACCGGAGAAAGACATGTTCCCCCATTGACTAACGGTCTCTGTTTGTAAGCCCTCTACTTTTAACTGTACATTCGCCGGTACGTTAATCTGGTACTTATACACCTGTGAAGTACCGCCTGCACTGACTTTCTTCGTCTCAACAAGGCTACCATCTGCATAAATTTTCACATCTACTTTCGCTTGCCACATGCCGATGCCAAATACGACCGTCGACTCCTGTGGTTGCGGTGCCACCGTAAAATTCCAACCTACATTCTCATAGATGCCAGGATTCCTGTTATTCGGAAAAAACACCCCAAAACCTGTATCATTTGAGCCTGTTTCATATCCTGTCATCCCGTTATCCCAGGAGTAAGACAAATAATCGGTATCCGCTCCTCGATCCTGCTTGCCCTCGAAACCTGTCGTGTTATCTCCGTATACACTGAATGTCACAGCGTTCGAATTCGCTTTTTTAATTTGAGTCATATTATTGACGCCATTTCCTTTGAGATGCAGCCAGTCCACATTACCCATTTGGGATAGATTAAGCGCATTTTCCCCGTTCACTTGGCTTTCTACTACATCAAGTCCAGAACCATTTATACTGCCATTGTCAGCAAATACAACAACAGCTTGACCCATTGATGTTATAACCATACAAATTAGCAATAATGCCGAAGTCAACTTTTTCAACCTTTTTCTCAACATCACATAAGACCTCCATTACGATAACTATCCTTTAACTGCACCCGCTGTCAAACCAGAGACTACCTGTTCTTGCATGATGATGTACACAATAATACTTGGGATGATAACAATAATCGTAGCTGCAAACATAACACCGTAGTCGCTTCCAAATTGGCTTTTAAAGTAATATAAGGCCAAAGGAAGTGTTCTGCTGTTACTACCAGTGGTTAACGTAAGTGCAAATTGAAATTCATTCCAGCATAATAAAAACTGTAATACGGCCGCAGTCGAGAACCCCGGTTTGGAAAGAGGTAAAATGACTCGGTAAAAAGTCTTTATGAAGCCTGCGCCATCCAAATAAGCGGACTCTTCCAAAGATTTGGGAATCGTAAGGAAAAAACTTGAAAGAATGAATAGGGAAGTGGGCAGTCCGAAACCTGCATATACCAAAATTAATCCAAATAAATGGTCATACAATCCCAATGTTTTCACAGTAAGATACAATGGCTGCAAAAGCGCAGCTCCAGGGATTAATAAAGATAAAGACAAGATGCCGATGATGATATTTTTCCCTCTAAAGTTGAACCTTGCAATTACATAAGATGACAATCCAAGAATAAATAGATTCAAAAACGTACCGCCGATTGCAACAATGACGCTGTTCAGATAAAACCTAGCCAAGGGAGCAATTTTAAAAGCTTTCTCATAATTGCTCATATTGAAATGACTTGCTAAACTTAAGGATGATTCCATGATTTCTAAATTGCTCTTAAATGATGATTGAAACACCCACAAGAAAGGCGCTACAGATAAGGCGATAATTAAGCCCACAAACATATATCTAATCACATATAGTAAGAATTTCATTCTGTTCATCTCCACCACCCTAGTTATTCCAAGGAGTCTCCGATTTTAAATACAGCTTTGGTTGTCATGACAAACACTATGCCCAATAGAATTGAAAAAACGCCGATTGCATTCGCATAGCCAAAGTTATTGTCAATAAGCGCTGTTTTATATATGTACATAGGCAAATTCATTGTTTCGTTTCCTGGGCCTCCGCCTGTCGTCATCATAATAATGTCGAACTTTTGCAAAATGCTGGTTCCTGCCAGAAGGATGCAAGTTCCTATAATATTCCTGAGCATAGGAATAACGATATACAAACTAATCTGAAGCTCACTGGCTCCGTCGATTTTCGCAGATTCGAATACACTTTCAGAAATAGCCGCAATTTCAGCTAAAACCAGAATCGTAATCACTGCCGCATAAGGTAACCAAGTCATTGTGACTGAGAAAAAAGCAGAATTATAATCCATAAACCAATTTTGTGAAAAATCCTCAAAACCGAGCAATCTAAATATTTGGTTCACAGCTCCGATTTCAGGATTAAGTATACTTAAAAAGAGCATACCTATCGCAGCACCGGATATAATATTGGGCAGCATATACACGGTTCTGGCGAATTTCCAATAGAACTCCTTTTTCAAAAGAACAAGAGCAAAACTAACGCCAATGACAATATGCACTGTCGATTGGAGCAGCATCCATAGGATCGTATTCCAGACACTTTTCCAAAAATCCGCATCTACGAACATATTCATATAGTTATGAATGCCATTAAACGTCGCTTCGGTTCCAATTCGCCATTCCGTAAATGAGGTGCCAAACAAGATCACACACGAAGCGGCAAAAACTAAAGCAAACAATAATAAAGTTGGTAGAAGGAACAATGTAATATACAACTTATTTTTTGCCATCATGTGACTCCTTAGTTGATGCGACTCCCCTAAACTATTTAGCTGAAGGGAGTCACATTCCATCATTTTAACCGGTTGGTACTATTTGTTTTTCTCCGCTATGGCGCTTAGCTTCTTCGCAATTTCCTCAGCTGTCGCCTTATTGAAGTTCAGTTCAGGGTAAAATGTTTTCCAAGCATCTGTTACATTGGCAAAGTTGATGGAGTCTAGGTTTGCGAATTTGCTTTTAGCCTGACCTCCGAGTTCAACACTCGCCATAAACAGTGGGTTTTTCTGCTTAAATTCATCACTAGGCTTTACATTGGCTGTCAATGGCATTGTGCTGCTGAGTTCAAGATTAATCTGCTGCGCATGTGCGTTTGTTAAAAATTTCAACAGTTTGATCGCCGCATCTTTCGTTTCCTTGTTCTTAGCGGTTAACATATAACCGACCTCAAAGGATGAAAACATCCCAGAATTAGGGTACATCGCTACGCCAACTTTTGAATCAAAGCCTTCAAGTGCTTTTGTTTTATCACTGAAATCACTGATCATCCATGGACCATTTGCTATAATAGCCGCCTTGCCTTGCAAGAAATTGTTGGCTGCATTCGCATAACCCGCACCCAGTGCATCCTTCGTCGTATATTTCTGAAGAATCGTTTGGATCTTCTTAAGACCTTCTATGAATTCAGGCGCCTCAAAGCTTTTTGGAAAAGGCGTATTCATGAACTTATTTCCTGCATCTCCACTAGTCCCAACAATAGCTCCCAGAAGTAGATTGGTTGTCCAAGCATTTTCGCCGGTCATCATGGCCATTGGCGCAACGCCAGTCGTTGTTTTGATTTTATCGAGATTGGCAATAAATTCATCCCACGTAGCTGCTGGCTTAACTCCTGCTTTATCGAATAACTCCTTGTTGTAGAAATATCCGATAAGTTGAGCACCGTTGGCTATAGACCAAACTTTCCCATCCCGTGAGTTTGATTTAATAGCATCGGAACCCACCTCATCCTTCCACGAAGTATCCGCTTCCAAATATTCGTTTAATGGTGTTGCTAGATTCCCTTTTATGAGTAGATCATTAAGACCGTTCTTACCTTCAACAACATCAGGCAGGTCGCTTGAAGCCGCAAGTACCTTAATCTTATCAACGTAAGCCTGATCACCTGGAATTTCTTCAACTTGTAGATCAATTTCTCCGTTATATTTCTTTTTGAATTCGTCCAAAATTTTCTTCTCCGCAGCAGCTGAAACATGTGTACCTACCCGATAAGTCGCATATTTAATTTTCACAGGAGCCTTTTTCGGCTCTGCCGTATTCTGTGCAGTTGCTGCGGTTGGGCTCGGACTTGCGCTCTCTTTTGTATCTACAGTCTTTGCTGAACTACAAGCTGCCAAAGATAGAACCAACATACCACTTGTAATCATCGTAATTCCTTTGCTTACCAATCTCTTTTTCACTTTGTGAAACCCCTCTCGACATGTTATTTAGCTGAAAACCTTTACTTCATAATCTTATTATCTATAATTATTAATGTTAATGAGAAAATGCAGGATAACCTTGCATTATTTTTACTTAAATCACTATTCAAGCGCTTCCATTCTGCAATTTCTCCCTTTTTATTGTGATATTATGACTTTTCTATAAAGATTTTCACCGCCTCGGATGAACAAATAGCGCTTTCATCCCATCCCGATTACAATGAATTTGGGAGGTCGATTATGTTTAAACTTTTAAAAGCAATATCCATTCGACATAAAATAATTGTTACTACTGTTATTATGATGCTATTTCCGATGTCCATTTCCGGTCTTTATTTTTATTGGAGTATGTCTTCCGAATTGACTAAGAATGCAGAACACAACTGGTCACAGATTATGGGACAAACGAACGATAATATTGAAAGCTCTTTCAAACTGATAACGGACACTTCTCTCCACATGCTTTCTACCAAATCGATTAGGACCTGGTTGGCAGGTGATACTTCCGTAGAAAGTGACAACTACAGTCAATTTGTTAATAAAAGTGAAATGGAGGAAGAGCTTAAATATAGTTTAATGTTCAATACGGCATGGGTAAGCAAATTGATCTCAACCGTTTACATTTTCCAAAATGAATCCAATTACTCTTCCATCTCTAGATCAACGAAAGATGTCAACATCGTCACTTCAAACAATATCAACATCTATAATCAACAAAAAGGAAGGATACTTGAGGGAATTGAGCCGGTACCTACATTTTATAATGATAATGTCATTTATTACGCTAGAAACCTCTCCAACATTTATAATCCTGAACAACGGTTATATTTAATTATTGGTATTGATGAAAATCAAATATTTAATAAATATGCTGCATTACTTGAAATCCCAGGTGCAATGGCGTACTTAATCGATAAACAAGGCTTTATTTACTCAAGCTCGAATAAAAGTCAGATTGGAACGATCGTAGATCCATCGATTTTACATGTAAGCGATAAAACGGATATCACTAACGTAACCTTGGATAATCTGACCTACATGGCTGCAACGAAAAAAATAAATGAGAGCGGTCTAAGCTTTGTTGTCTGTATCCCGAAGAAACAAATTCTGGCCAAATTATCGGACAATATGAGGAATTACACGTTCATTTTGTTACTGATCGTACTCGTATTCCTTGTTTCAAGTATTTTCTTATCCCTTCGATTTACGCGATTTATTAAGGATTTGTTGCGTAATATCAATCAGGTGAAGGTCGGAAACTATGATGCCAAAATGCCTGAATATACCGATTTGGAATTAAACTTGCTCAGTCATACCTTCAACAAAATGGCAAGTGAAATCAAATATCTCTTTAATCAAGTTTATGAAAAACAGTTGTTACTGAAAGAAACAGAGCTGAAATTTTTACAATCACAAATGAATCCACACTTTTTATTTAATACGCTGATCACCATTGGATATAAAGCCCGGTTTTCCAATGATGAGACTGTATATAAGATGGTTATGTCCTTAACCGAGTTATTACAAGCCAGTATGTATACGGAAAGTAAAACCAAAATAACCATTCGCGAGGAATTAGAACTCGTCAATTTTTATCTGTACCTGCAAAAAATGCGCTTCGAAGACAAATTAGAATTTCGCATTGATATTAAAGACGAAGCCCTTTTAGACTATTATGTGCCTAAGTTTTGTCTAGAGCCCCTCGTCGAAAACGCGGTCGTACATGGTATCGAAAATAAATTAGATAAAGGTACAATTACCATTACAATTAATGAGAATGCGGAATCAATCTATTTTAAAATTGAAGATGACGGTCTTGGTTTTAAAGCAGATCAAATCAATCTAGATTACGCCGTACATAGCGAACGTCGTAGAAAAGATCACAACAATATTGGATTACATAATACAAATTCTAGAATTAAACTTATATACGGGGATCAATACGGTATTACAATTCAGAGCAAGTTAAACATAGGTACTAAGGTTGCAGTGCATATTCCTGCAGATAAGGGAGATAACGGATATGTATAAGGTAATGATTGTGGATGACGAATCCGTCATCAGACAAGGACTTCAAAGCTTTGTAGACTGGAAGGCTCTTGAATGCGAGCTGGTATACATGGCAACGAATGGCAAGGAAGCGAAGGAATATTTGCAATCTGCCCCTATTGATATCGTGATAACAGATATTAAGATGGCCGGCATGGACGGCATCGAGCTTGCCAAATATATTTACGAAAACCATCCTCAAACCAAAGTCATATTATTAACGGCCTATGCCGATTTTGCTTACGCACAGTCTGCAATCAAGTATAATGTCGTTGATTTTCTAGTGAAAATCAACCCGACCGAGAAAATTCCTGATGCTGTCCACAAAGCAAAGGCATTAATCGCA
Organism: Paenibacillus qinlingensis; assembly: GCF_013204845.1. Lineage (GTDB taxonomy): Bacteria > Bacillota > Bacilli > Paenibacillales > NBRC-103111 > Paenibacillus_E > Paenibacillus_E qinlingensis. The sequence goes on along the minus strand of NZ_JABMKY010000019.1, from coordinate 11,937 downwards.
TTGCAGCAGAAACACTTGTCCGAGATTCGGGATAAATTCATCAAAGAAGTTTTCGATAACATGATTAGCCATCCTGAGGCCATTGTAAACAAAATGAATGAACACGGTATTTCTCTTGATAACTATCTCCTTGTCATGTTTGAAATAAACAATCTTCCAGACGATCCTATTGAAACAACATCCAAAGATTACAACAACTTTGTGTATCAAGTTAAGCATTTTTCAACCCTTGCTTTCAAGAACTTCCGACACTACACCTCGATCATTAGTAAAAATCAACTTGTATCCATTGTTTCTTTTGCGAATGAGAAAACCTCTGAATACATGCAACTAATACCAAATACATCTAAGGACATTTTAAAAATGGTCGCCAATTTCATGAGTTTTGCTGTGCACGTGGGTATAAGTCTTCCACATACTTCTCCATTTGAGTTACCTGAAGCGTTCGGCGAAGTAAAGAAAGCGCTCACTAACAGTTTATATCACGATATCCCTATTTCTTTCTTTAACCCAAGTGATCCCATGCCCTCGGGATTGAAACCTTTACAAACGCACACCTATATAGATGAAATCATGACCAATATCCAAAAGGAAAATGTTGTTGAAGCAACAACTCAATTGTCAAAGCTTTTTGACGCTTATAAAGAAAATAATGTGCCTATGGAGCAAATCAAAGCAGGTGGGTTACTCTTATGTTCAATGTCTTACAAATTAATCGACGAGCCACAATGGGAAGAATCAACTTTCATCAATAATGAGACTCTTACCTACGCTCAGATCCAAAATAGCAAATCTGTTCGCGATCTGTTCCTTCTTTTAAGCACCTTTATTCATTCGACAATCCATATGATTAACTCGCAAGGAAATCAAAGTAATTACCTTGTAAGAGAAGTAAACAAGTTCATCCGCGAACATTACAATAATCAAATTAATCTGCAGTCCATTGCAGAATCTGTACATGTAAACAGCAGTTATTTAAGCAGATTATATAAAAAAGAAACAGGCGAAGCGTTAACAGATGCGCTCAACAAATATCGCATTGAAATGGCCAAAAAGCTGCTCAAAAATTCAAGTTTAAAGATTTTTGAAGTTGCCAGAGAGGTAGGCATCGAGGATCCAGCCTATTTTACTCACGTTTTTACTAAATATGCCGGTGTAAGTCCGAGGGCTTTTAAGGAAAAGATATTTTAACGCTTCCGATTCAGTTATTGGTGTGGAAGTTTCAAAGGAAGAGAGCCATGAAAAGCATTTTTAGACCGTGGAGTACTTCATGGGAAGATCTTTTATCATGATTTAGAGCGTCTAGCAACGCCTCTTTTTAAATTATAATAATTTACATATATGTATCCATAAAACAAATATAAATTCTAGCTTAAATCATATCGATTTATATAGAAATCTAGAGTGGAATAAAGATAGATAAAGTCGGACTTTATTCCATCATGTAATCCTTTCATTAACTTCAATAATATAGGGATCGTCCAGACTGCGAGGCAGTTGGCGATCCCTAAAATGACAGGCACTACCGACAATGCAATGAAGGGTAAGCTCATAAAGAACCAAAATCTCGGTTTGGATAGAATTGACTGATTGGCTGTATTATTTCTCGTTAAATCAATTAAAATATAGTCGGTACCATACCCCCATCCATTCGGATAGGTGAGCCTCTGAACGCAGAGGCATAAGGACTGCAGATGAATGCGGCTAACCGGCCGATCTCCATCGGTCTTATGAACCGCTGAATCTCGGATTGCGGCAAGTTCTTGTCCATGAAATCCTTCTCTTTTGCCTCGAAGGTCATCTCTTCGTTCGAATAAACGCTTTCGATGATCATTTGCACATTCTCAGAAAGTGTCGGTCCGGGGAGGATGGTGTTCACCGTTACTCCAGTTCCCTTGGTCAGCTTCGACAAACTCTTGGATAACGAAAGGAGCATCGATTTGGTCACGGCATAATGTGGCATCTGACCTGAAGGCATTACGGCTTCCTCACTTGCGATAAAGAGAATGCGTCCATAATCGCCGCTCAACATGGAAGGCAGATAGAACTTAGTTAGACTGTTTGCAGCAAGCACATTCGTACGGATGTACTTCTCCCATAAGGCATCCTCTATATTCTCATATGATATGATCTCGTAGATCCCCATGCTATTGACCAGAATATCGACTTGTGGGAACTTCTCAAACAAAGCTTCTCTTTGCCGAGCATCCACGAGATCGGCTGCTGCATTCTGAGGCCGAGTGTCCGGAAATTTCGCCTGAATCTCCCTCATCGTGAGTGCAACCTCTTCGTTACTTCGACCATTTATGAGAACATGAACACCTTCTCTAGCAAGTTCTATGGCAATTGCTTTACCGATCCCCTTAGTTGACCCCGTTACTAATGCTGTCTTATTTTTCAATCCCATATCCATATGTCTGCACTCCTTATGTTCAGTATAAGGATAATGGTACCTCATTTCGTCTACTCGGTAACTAGCGAGGAACGCCAATGATCTTGCGCTACGCGCCAATTGGCAGGAGACTCCCCTTCCCACGTGCGAAATGCACGGTAAAATGAATTTTGATCTTCGTAACCTACGAGAAAAGCAACCTCTTTGATCTCCAGCGAGGGGTCTGCTAGGTATGCGAGCGCCTGCTCGTGCCTCGTTTGCGCCAGCAACTGCTTAAAGTTTTCTCCTTCTTCCATCAAGCGGCGCTGCAAGGTGCGGTCGCTTAAGCCCAACTCGATGGCTACGGTTTGAATGTCGATTCGCCCGCGTGAAAGGTAACGCGAGAGTATCCATTTCACTTTACTGCTAATCTTGCGTTTGCTCCGTTGTTCATCCAATGAGCGATCCAAAGCCGGTGTCAGAATTTCGAGAAGTTCTTCGTTATAAGAAACGAAAGGACGCTCCAGATCACTGCCTCGCAGCGTAAGCCGGTTGCCAGACGCACCTACCCGAACCGAGCATCCGAAATAAGCTTCGAGTACTTCCGTGTTGCCCATATCGTGGACGAACTCTACCGAATAAGCCGTGAGCGGCTGACCGGTTCCTCGTCGTCCTAGCTCTAAGAGATAGGCCAGTGTAATCCCAACCAGTACAGGAGGTCCGGGCTCCGTGGCATGCTGCCAATCCAGTTCGATGATACCCAGCCCTCCTTCTTCACGAAAACATAAGCTTTCAGGCGGGCACATTTGCTTATATCGAGTCATTCGCGTAAGAGCATCTCGGAAATCCCTGGCATGGAAGGTCGCTAAGGCGGCCGGTGGATATTGCGCCGTCTCGAATGCGGTGGCCAACTTGACGATTCCCGTGGCAGTATCCCCGACAAGTTCGGCATAAGCCTGCCAGATCGCGTAGTATTGGGCGGTTGTGACGACTGGATCGTCGATGACGGTCAAAGGCAGATGAGCATGGCGCGCTACTTCTTGAGGGGGAATCCCTAATAGGCGCAAACTGGACCAGAACCCTAGCGCGAGCTTCACTCGATCAGCGGCTGTTGCTTTCATTATGTTTAACCTCCTAGGGCAATATCGAATATCAAAAATGGCCCACGGATAGCGTGGACCATTAAATTATAGCTTAACCATCAAGCAGCGTCATTTGTTCTTTCATGTATCGAGTGCCTTGAGTAATGTTCTTCGGACTAACGTTCTCAATGCGCGTAAGGTCCTCTTTCGTCAGGACAACATCCGAGGCAGCGGCATTTTCCTCCAAATACTTAATTCGCTTCGTTCCTGGGATGGGAAGCGCTCCATTAGAGATCGTCCAGGCGATGGCCAATTGAGAGGGCGAACAATCTTTTTCAAGCGCTATCTCCTTGATCTTATTAACAATCTCCAAGTTCTTCATAAAGTTCTCTCCCTGGAATCGTGGCAACCATCTACGAAGATCGTCGGCAGCCAAATCCTCGAACTTACGAAGCTCGCCGGAGATAAAGCCTCTGCTGAGCGGACTATATGCAACATGGGTAATCCCCAGTTCTTTTGCGGCAGGAAGAATCTCGTCTTCGATGTCACGGCTCCAGAGTGAATATTCGCTCTCCAGCGCGGAGATCGGATGCACGGCATGGGCACGACGAATGGTGGATGCGGAAGCTTCAGACAGACCGAGCGCCCGAACCTTGCCAGCCTTAACTAGATCGGCCATCGCCCCAACCGTCTCTTCAATCGGAATTTGCGGATCGACGCGGTGCTGATAATACAGATCGATGTAATCCGTCTTTAATCGATGCAGACTATCTTCCACTGCCTTCTTAATGTAATCGGGATGGCCGTTGATACTCTCGTAATTAGGGGTGTAAGAGAACTTGGTCGCAATGACAGCTTGCTCTCGACGCCCCTGAAGTGCTTTCCCAAGCAACTCTTCGTTGTGCCCGTTCCCATACACGTCGGCGGTATCGAACATCGTGACGCCTAGGTCCAAAGCACGATGAATCGTTTGGATAGATTGTTCATCGTTAGTCTCCCCGTACATGCCCGGAGACATTCCCATGATGCCAAGTCCTATCGAAGATAAAATAATATCACTATTGCCCAATACTCTTTGTTTCATCTCTTCATCCTCATTCCTGTTTAATCGATTGGTTGTGTTGATCTTCCATTTGATTCAGCAGCCTGCTCTCGGAAGGAAGCCTTCCCCTCTCAATATCCTCGTAGATGGCAAGCTTATTATTAACGGCATCAAGCGCTTCAGCCAGTTGGCTTTGTCGACGGTACAATTCTTCTTTGTACTGGTTTAAGATCGCTTTTCTCTGCGGAATCGTGGCATCGCCGTCTAACGCGAGATTTACCATCTGCTTCATCAATGAAATTTTCATTCCGGTTGCCCGGAAGCACGTCATTAACCGAATCCAATCCAGATGATCTTGATCAAACAGACGATTGCCGTGCCGATCCCTCTTAATGTAAGGAGGCAATCCCTCCTTCTCATAAAACCGAATCGTATGTGCCGGGCAACCAAGCCGCTCCGAAGCTTCCTTGATCGTATATGACATAGCGATGTTCGCTCCTTTTGTGCAAATTTGAAGAAAGCCGGCTGGTTCTTATTAGCCTAAACCTTAAAGTGTACTTTAAAGCAAGCATAATTTTGAAGCAATTGCTCACAGCTTCAATTACGTGCACGGCTGGCCAACGATAGAACTATTCTGCTCGATCGTATAGCTAAATGAGGCTGCAGTTCACTTTCACGGCAACCTCATTTTATAGTTTGTTGAACTAACGTTCTCCGTTAGAGTTCAAAGGTCTCATGGAAAACCTAATATACTTATAACTTATCCACTGAGATTACTTCGACTTCTTTACAAAACAACTCAATGTTTTCACTCTCATAATCATAAACCTTTTAGTTCAATTCGCTCCAACCATCATTTCTGATGTCAATAACTTGAAATGAACTTAATTGTAATATTAACCCTCCAGAACTGATCTCATAGAGTCCCAACTCCTTAAATTGAGTCTTTATGAGGTAACTCTCCGTTCCTTTATATTCAAAAATAATTTCGATAATTGAAATATCTCAAAAACTTTGCATCGAAACATCATTAAAAAGACGAATTCTTGAGGCATGTAATTCTTTTCTATACGTCTGTTCAGTAATAGTCCCTCTAAGTTTCATGATTTTCCCTCTTTATCTGAAAATGCCGAAGATTATTTGTACATTACATATTCATTACAATTCCACGTTATCCTCCCGTTTCTTGAATGAACAAAAAGAGGAGCTGCCTCGATGCAGTCTCCTCCGCTATAGTTCTCTGATAGCTTAACATAGCTGAATCTATTCCGTTGGTAATGAGATCAAGTTCTTGTCACTGGCTCGAGATAAAAATATTGATGTCATAAAAGACAAGAACCTGATCCTATCTCATTCCCGGATCGAAAAAAATCCAGCGGATTAAAACGCGTGTTTTTCAAATGAGCAATCATTTATAAATGGGTTGTTTTACTTAACTGTTTTAATTTTATTATTCGCTTTCTTTGCACAATTGTTTGGCGGATTGTCTCAATAAATTTAAAACATATCCAAAGAAAAAGATTGTTATGTATGACAGCCATTTTATAAGTGGGATACCTTCCATAAATCAATGATTTATGTAGTTCATCTATTTCTCCTTTATCATTCATTAATAAAATAGTATCTTGGCTTTCTTTCACAATCTCATAGATTTTATATGCAGTAAAAATATTTAAATCATTATAGTATACATCTTGCGCTGGTGTCACGTAAGACAAGAATCTGCACATCCTTTCTTTTTTTCTATTATGAATTATTCGCCTTTCCACTCAGCAACAAAAAGACGATAAGTGTTAAATCGTAACTTTCATGCAGAAGCTCCCGATGCAAAGTGGGTAACTAAGACGAGCTTATTTGAATTGTAATATATACTTTACTAAAATAACATATTTATCTAAAAATGTGTATTAGTTTGAGGAAATAAAATAAAACCGAGCCCCTACGAGCTCTTGAGTGTCCCACCACAACAAGACACAATCATCAACAAGACAAGTGATTCAGGAAAATAAAGTTCGTTAGTTGAAGCCCAGTAATTCCGCGGTTTTCACAATTGTTTGAAACTTAATTAAGTTCGTTAGTTAAATGACTTTTTCAAGAGTTGTTCAGTAAAAATGGAAAATAAAGTTTGTTAGTAATATTTACTTTTGTAAATACATTCAATACTATTTCTTCATATAGTGTAACGCAGCTACCGAATTGTACTGTCAGCCGCGCCAGAAGTTTTTGAGCTACCGTGTTAAAGCGTTGAACTAACGCTTGTGACAAATGGACGGTAGTTAACTTCACCTAACCAAACATACCTGAAATTGAAATCGCCTCGTTCCACTCCGCCGTACCGTCCTGTTTTATCGGCATGAACATCATGTATGAGGTGTATCCCAGTTCCATTCTAGGTAGGATATAAGGAATTGACACTGAAGCAATAATTCCAAGAACTTGATCACTTCGGTTAGAAAAGTATGTGTTGGAAAAGGTACCTCTAATTGTGTTTTCTATGATTTCATTTACTTTTCTCACTGAATAATCAGGATCAATAATTTCCATAATTCGATTTCTTTCCTCATATAATCGATCTAATGAAATAGCAATAAATCCATAGTTGTTAGTTACTCTGATTTGATGATCAGCCTTTTTTAAGTTTTTCTCTATTCCTCCAAGTGTTACTCTTTTAGCGGCTACGCCGTATATTTTTCCTTTGAAATGAAACAAAAAATCCGGCTCTTCTAATCGTATTACAAAACCCGCTCTGTGAAATTTAGCGGCTGTATATAGCTCAAATTGAAAATCTCTTGGCTGATGATTGTTGCCTTCATTAAGAGGGGAGTTGGAGCCTCCAAAGATTTTTGTGAGATCTTTCTTACCGTCATTCATAATTATTGGACTTCCTGTAATAACTGATAATTGCATATAAGACTTGAACCCATCTAATAACTCAATAAGCATTTCATCCTTGAATTTTTGACCCTTCAGCAATGAATGATAATATCTATCCAATAATTTACTAAATTGGTGGAATCGCGAATTATTGCCTACACTAATCCCCATACTGCTCAAATTATCAAGGATTATCTTCAATTTGTACGAAATGAGTCTCAGGTCTTCTGAATATCCGCGAATCACTTTAGCGCTCCTTTGCAATTTACGACTTAAAAATAACATATTCCTGTTCTGCCGCTGTCTTCTTCTATCAAAAAGGTTATTTTAGCCACCACACCCGTCAGGTCGTCCATCTATTCCTCACCCATTACACAGGCGAAAATTATCATACAGATTTTAACATAAAAGCATTAAGGATTACTGCCCATAGCCTGCACAGGCCTCCGATCCGGCAACCTGTTGAATTGAAGTATCGTGTCCCGGGAGCTTTATACCTGACATTTCCAGTCTACTCTAATTTCATTTCTACTGACACTCAAATATAGCTTTAATCAGAATGCCACAAGGGTAGCTTAAAATACGATTGTAGTTCTTCTCATTCATCCCTCGGGAATGAGATAAAGTTCTTGTCAAAATCGGGAATGACAAGAACTTTATGTGCAGCGCTTGGTTTGTCACGGAGCTCATTGATTCGTGAGGCCCCGTTTTTGTTATGACTATATTTATTATAGATTACGTTCTCGCAATTGCTAGTAGCGTATTCGCCCATTCCTGCAAGTCCTCGTTGGAATCGGTCATTTGTTCAGCTATTGCTATGCAGCTTTCACGCTGGTCTTCTGTAAGCTCTCCTGCAAAATGTAGTGCTTCCTGATAATTTGCGATGAGCTCATAATCATTGCGTTCAAGAGGCTCATTCCAATCAAACTTTTTCAATCGCTCCAAACACTCCCTAGCAAGAGAGTTACTGTAACACACCAGACGCATAAATAGATCATATTCGAATTTGATATATTGGGCTGGTGACTCTGGCACATAGTCCGAATGAACAGCAGGAAGCCAGTAATCCAATGCTTCACTCACGGATAAGCCTGCAGTCTTATCAATTTCCACTTGGAAGAGCGCATCCTTCTCCTTAACATCAGGGAACAAGCGATAAAACAAGTCAAGATCTATTGTTTTTCGCATCGTCAAGCTGTAGTCCACATAATCATTTCCCGTCGCAGCAAATGCGATAAAGTCTTCTGTTAGTTGTAACGGAGCAAAGGCATTTTCCTCAATAAGTTGAGCTGCTGCCTTCAAGGTAAGCAGATTAAACCCATCTTTCAGAATACCTGCTTCGAAGGCAATCACAGGCTCATCCTCTTCGCTTAAGCAGTCGTCCTCATCCAGGTCCATAACCGAATAAGCCAAGCTTTCAAAAGCTCTGATGATGCGGCTGCTTTCCCCCATATCATCTGGGAAGAGCTGAAAGCTAAAGTCCCCTTGACTGTATTTTAACGAAAGAACCTCACTGTCTTTCTGGTATTTGTCTCCGTACTTGCCGCCCCGATACTTTTCCAGTGTTTTCTCAAATCGATCTAGCGTGTTCATATAGATGTAGTAGCTATTATGTTCGTCAGCATATAAATTAAAAGCGTATACGTTCTTGTTATCTGGGCCCTCCGCAAAAGATTGGATGACAAACTTACAGCCTTCCACCAGCGCATGGGTAAAGGCTTCCGCTGTAATGAGTTCTACGCCCTCTGGTTTCTCTGGACTGAATTTAGCCTCGTCACCTTCACACAACACGTAATAACCTTCCTGGTAGATAGGTGTTTTTTCATCCAGCAGTCGTCCAAGTCTTGAATAGTAGGTGTTCATATTATTGCTCCGATCTGTTTATTTTTAAGAATTCCGATGAGCTTAATCTATTCTCGAAGTTGAAGGCATCTATTATATTGTACCATCTTTCCCGTAAATTGGTATGTTCTACCTTCTTGAAGAAAAGGAAACCTGAAGATCATGTATCAGCTGAAAAGTGGATTCGCTTTGGTTGTCGGGAATGGGATAATGTTCTTGTTACCCAACATTTAGTGTCATACATCATAGTTTGATTTTATTTCTTATTAAAAAAATAAGTAATCGGAGCTACTTGATGCGCACCTTCCATGGTGTACGGAAGTTCAAAAACATTGTACATAATGCAGAGCCTGGGGATCTTTATGAACCATTGGGTTTTTCTTTTTCTATACACCTGGTTGTTAGACGCTTAGAAAGAAACCACCCTACGATAGTTAGTCGCAAGGTGGTTGAAATCAGCCAATAAGATCGTATAACTCGTTTAATCGAGTGTGAAATTCCTCTAGCTCGCCTGATGTAAACTCATATTGAAATTCATCCTTATCTGTTAATATTAAATTTTTGCTAGAAATATGACCAGACCAAATAGTTCCTTCCATCCAATCAGTCCAATTTAAATAATTAGACTGATATCCTACAAAAGTAATAGTTATTTGTTCGTCTTCTTGTACGGCTGTGAATGGATGTGAACTATTTGATATATTTGGTACTGAAGTAATTATCTCCGTTACCTCTCTGACTACTTCAGATATACCTAGCGTACCTTCTAATACTCCATTTTGTTTAATAAATTCGATCGAATATATCTTTTCGGGAAGGAAAAGCATATATAACTTATGATCCTTCATGCATGCAGCCTCCTCAGTCTGGTCTAGTTTGGTAACCCTTTAACCCAATTTATGATTTTCCCCAAAATGCCTGCTGCTGCTGCTGCACCTTCTCTAGCGGCTGCACCAGCTGGATTAGCTGCTGCTCCTGCCTGCACTCCCGCTCTTTCACCTTTTTGGAATTTTTCACGAATGACCCTTTCTGGATACCCGAGTGGTTGGTAAATTGGATTACCGTCATTTTCATTGCTGTTATATAACTGGTCTTTGTTCCCATTGATATAGTAAACAAACCGAGCCAAAAACCCATTTTTGCCTATAGCTATTGATAATCCAGATGTCCTCTTCAAAAGGAAATCTAACTGGCTCGTTAAAATTGTAAATCATCTGTTTGCTTTTTTCTTGGGTTTCATTATTACCACTACACCCACATAATAAAAAAAGTAATATCAATAAAGCAAAAGGAATATTTTTCATTGTTTCACCTCTTATAATTAAACGTATATCAAAACATTTTGTTGCGTTAAATAATCTGCCCGTTAGGTGAGCAAAAGGCTACCGATCGTGCCGGCAGCCTTCTCTTAATGTCTATTGAGTTGTAGTTCCCAGTTAGCGGAAAGGTGGAAAAGTGCTTAGTCAGTTCGTAGTCCTTCAATAAACTCAGAGAAACTCTTTGCAATTAGCACTAGATGATTATAGCTTGGATTATCACAATCATCATTCATGAAATCCCAGTAATAAACAAACCCACTGTCATTGCCAGCTAGAGAAATGCAAACCAGATTCCTAAGTGGATCATGTCCAATTGCAATTAAATTGGATGGGATTTTCTCTTCTTTGTTGAAGTATAGAAAATTACTAACTAAACTTGGCATTTCCCGTTCGAATAAAGGATGAACGTAAACAAGATAACTTGTTAAAATTCCATTCTTTGTTGTGAACATCACATTAGGAATCGGGTTTCCACCATTGTACTTAAGTAAAAACTCCTTGTAATCATTTGGAAGTTTAATTCCATATCTTTGCTCTACTTCTTGAATATTTTCTAAAGAAATAGGAGCAAATGTATTTTTTATTTGAAACTTCACGTTTCCTCCTGTAAATAGGAATTTTATTTAGTTATTAATTCGAGGGGGATTTCGTTATTCCTGTATGGTTTCTTTTGAAGGATATTTATCCGTTAGGTGAGCAAAAGACTGCCGATCGTGCTGGCAGCCTTCCATTGCTGTGTATTGAACATACGTTATCCGATAGAGAATCAATTATCGAAACATTCCCATTTCCCTTGTTGCACTAAACCCTATTGATTCATATAGGTGGTCTTGCTTGATCACTTGCTACAAGTCTAAATAATCGTATATTTCTTTCAGAGAACCAGTCTAATGTTGCATTAGTTAATGTTCTGGCTATCCCCTGCCTTCTAAATTCTGCCTCTACATATACATCAGCAATAAATCCATAAGAACGAAGTTTAAGATAGCGATAAGGTGCATCATCTTTAATAAATGCTCCAGCACATGCAATAATTCCACCATCATTTTCAACTACAAAGTGTTGTGCCGTTTTTGCCAAATATAACGATCTGTAATCTTCCTCAACAATTGTATGGAACTCAGGGAGTAATCTTTGAACCATCCCTGTTTCTTCAAACATCTTATATTTCAAATTAACAATAATAGGAATATCATCAACGATTGCAGATCTGAACATTTTCGCACCCCTTTTTTGATAATAATTCCCATTAATATTCCATGCTCATATGGAACTATTCTGCCCGTTCGTATTATGAGGTCACCAGATCTTTCTGGTAGACCTCATTTTTGTATGGTCTTATTATAGCGGTAGCCGGGGATCGAACGTTTCTGCCCGTGGGACTTGGATTCCGAGAGCTATTCAGTT
>NZ_JABMKY010000018.1 GCF_013204845.1 Paenibacillus qinlingensis | reverse complement strand
GGTTACCTACGTGTTACTCACCCGTCCGCCGCTAGCTTATCCCGAAGGATAAACCCGCTCGACTTGCATGTATTAGGCACGCCGCCAGCGTTCGTCCTGAGCCAGGATCAAACTCTCCATAAAGGTACCCAAAAAAGTGACGTTAACCTCCGAAGAGAATTCCGATTACTTTTCCGGGGCCCAAATTTAAAGATGACTTGCTCATTTGAAGCTAGCGAGATTTTGCAATCTCTTTTATAGTCGATTACTCGACTGTGCTTACTCACTCGTTGTTCAGTTTTCAAAGATCAATTTCTTTCGTTCGCTGCCGTGTTACCGAAGCAGCGAGAAGTAATATACCACATCAGTTCGTTCGAATGCAAGAACTTTTTTAAGTTTCTTTCGATTCTCTCGTTCTTTCGTTCGACCGCCGAAGCGACAAGGAGTAATATAACAAATCCTCCAAGGGATTGCAAGTTTTTTCGACATGGAAATAAACGGAATATAAAAAGGCCCTGGCACAAATGCACCAGAGCCCTACCTTATTTTAACCTTGGCTTCCAATAAAGACATATCGAGCAATAATTAGAAGAGCAAGAATCCACATTAACCAGTGGACGCTGTATTTCTTCTCACTTTTGCCACCTAAATTAGCTGCTGTAGCTAGAACCACATAAGTCACGATTCCGAAGGAAATTCCGTTCGCAATGTTGTATGTGAAAGGCATCAATACAAGTGTAAGGAACGCAGGGATCGCAACAACGAAGTCTTGGAAGTCGATCTCTTTAATTGATTGAACCATGAGAACACCAACAACAATCAACGCTGCCGCAGTCGCCGAACCCGGAATCAACATAGCAATTGGCGCCAAGAACAGAGCAAGTAAGAAACATACGCCTGTCGTTACAGCCGTTAGACCTGTACGTCCACCCTCTGCTACACCTGCCGCACTCTCAACGAATGCTGTAACTGTACTTGTTCCCACTAATGCACCGCCGCTAACGCCGATTGCATCAACAAACATCGCTTTACCTACACGTTTGTTACCTTCTTCTTTGTTCTTCATAATACCTGCACGAGAAGCTGTTCCTACCATTGTACCGAAAGTATCAAACAACTCAACGAAAGTAAATGTAGCAATGACAGAAATGATACCTGTCGTCATGATGCCTGCGAAATCAAAATCAGCAAAGCGCAGTTTGGACATGTCGGGTACCCAAGTTGTTTTGTCACTTGTTAATGTACCTAGATCCACCATACCCATGAAATAACCGACAACCGTTGTTGCAAGAATTCCGAACAAGATTGCGCCACGAACACGAAGTACCATTAAGATGGAGATCAATAGAATACCTACGATGGTTAAAATAACACCTTTATCTTCTAATGAACCTAGATGAAAGATCGTTTCAAACGAAAGAACTTCTGTATACTGATGTGCTTTAATATCATTACCAGCTTCAACTGCAACGCTGAGAATGCCGCTGTTTTTGAAACCGATCATGGCAATAAACAACCCGATCCCTACTGTGATTGCATGCTTCAAGCTATCTGGGATAGCGACTAGAAGCATTTGACGAATTTTCGTAACTGTTAGGATGATAAAGATAATCCCGGAGATAAACACGGCCGTGAGTGCCATCGAGAACGTAAATTTACCTTGTGAGGTCAAAATAATCGTCGCGAAGTACGCATTCAAGCCCATTCCCGGTGCTAGTGCCACAGGAAAGTTTACGAAAAGCCCCATTGCAATCGTCATCACGCCCGCTGCAATCGCTGTTGCTAAGAAAATGGAAGTCCAGTCTCCGCCAGTTGCCCCTGATTTAAATGCACTTAATACATCTGGATTTACCGCAAGGATGTAAGCCATAGTCATGAACGTCGTAATCCCCGCCATGATTTCTGTTCTTACAGTGGTGCCATTTTGTTTCAATTTAAAAAAACGATCCAAATCCATTTTCCTACTCCTCCTAAACGAATGGTGGGGAACAGCAAAAAACCCGGAATCATGTTGCTTGATTCCGGGTACGAAAAAGGAGCCGTCCATATGAGGGCTGCCTTCAAATTGTGAAGTCGCACGTAAAAACTCATACGGATACCGTTCCTTTTTTTCGTAGCCAGATCATTTGCGGTGATCTCGTAGAAACTCCCAGGCCAATTCCCGAGATTATACGAAAAACTGTTATCCAATTTCATATTTTAGTGAACAATTGAGCAAGTGTCAATAAAAAAGACGAACATTATATGGGTAAAGATTCCCATATCGTTCGTCTTTTTCTAGTTTACATTCATATTCCCATTCAATGGCAATCATTGTCCATATCGCTAGGCAAGTATAACGAAAATAAGTGCTGCAACAGCAGGCAATCCCTGAACGATCAGAATTGATTTCTTCGCTGTGGCGCCGCCAAATACGGCTGCCACGAGCACGCAAATGAGGAAAAAAATCTCGATTGATCGCCCGATCGACTCATCCGGATGGACAAGGCCCCATACAAGACCCGCTGCCAGAAAACCATTGTAAAGTCCTTGATTGGCAGCTAAGCTCTTCGTGATCTGAGCATTCTCTTTCGTCATACCAAAAGACTTCATCGCGCGTGGTGTTGTCCACAAGAACATTTCCAACACTAGGATATACAAATGCTCAAGCGCAACAAGTCCAACCAAAATCATTGCAATTATTGCCATACTTATTCCTCCAAGGGTACTCCAATTTTATTAGTTATTCCTATAATGTAACATAGTTATCCTTACATATCTCTCAAAAAACATAAGACTCTCTTCCAGCTGGTCTACAGCTCAAAGAGAGTCTTTCTTTTACACTATTGGTGTTGATTAAACTGCCAACCTATTCCCACTCGATCGTAGCCGGCGGTTTGGAAGTGATGTCGTAGACGATACGATTCACGTTCTCAACCTCATTGACGATACGTACGGAAATTTTCTCAAGCACATCCCACGGAATACGCGCCCAGTCAGCAGTCATACCGTCGATGGATGTTACTGCGCGGATACCTACTGTGTAGGAGTATGTTCTTGCATCGCCCATAACGCCTACGCTCTTCATCCCTGGAAGTGCCGTGAAGTACTGCCAGATCTCGCGATCTAGGCCAGCTTTAGCGATCTCGTCGCGCAGGATGGCGTCGGATTCACGAACAATTTTCAGCTTATCTTCGGTAACTTCACCTAGAACACGGATGGCTAGACCAGGACCTGGGAAAGGCTGTCTCCACACGATTGCTGAAGGAAGACCACACTCTTCGCCGACTTTACGAACTTCATCTTTGAATAGTGTTTTCAATGGTTCGATGAGCTTGAACTTCATATCTTTCGGAAGACCGCCAACGTTATGATGGGATTTGATCGTTTGTGCGGTAGCAGTACCACTTTCTACGATATCCGTATACAACGTGCCTTGTGCCAAGTAAGTGAAGTCGTCAAACTTGCTTGACTCTTCTTCAAACACACGAATGAATTCGGTGCCGATGATTTTACGTTTTTGCTCTGGATCCGCAACGCCAGCTAATTTGCCCAGGAAACGATCTTTTGCATCGATTTTGACAACTTTCATATCAAATTTGCCGACAAACGTCTCCATGACGCTTTCGCCTTCACCTTGACGAAGTAAGCCATGATCAATGAACATACATGTCAATTGTGCGCCGATTGCTTTGTGAAGCAAGATCGCAACAACGGAGGAATCCACGCCGCCGCTAAGTGCGCAAAGCACTTTTTTATCGCCAACTTCTGCACGAAGTTCTTTAATCATATCTTCCACGAAGGATGACATCGTCCAATCACCGACACAACCACACACTTCATAGATGAAGTTGTGAATCATTTCGTTACCTTGGACTGAATGACGAACCTCAGGGTGGAACTGGACCGCATGGATTTTGCGATCACGGTTGCTCATTGCAGCAATTGGAAGTGATTCTGTGCTAGCTTCAACAACAAAACCTTCAGGTAGAACGGAAACATGGTCACCATGACTCATCCATACCGTTTGTTTCGCTTCTAACCCTTTGACTAGCGGGCTTTGGTTCGAGAACTCTAGATCTGCTTTACCATATTCACGCGTATGTGCGCGTTCAACTTTCCCGTTCAATTGGTGGGCAATCAACTGCATCCCATAACAAATACCTAAGATTGGAATACCCAAATCGAAAATGCCAGCGTCAACCGAAGGAGCTCCTTCGCCATAAACACTTGCAGGTCCGCCGGAGAACACGATCCCCTTAGGGTTAATCTCACGAATTTTATCAACCGTAGTATTGTGCGGCAGCAATTCGCTGTAAACGCCTAAATCACGGATTCGTCTTGCAATCAGTTGGTTATATTGGCCTCCAAAATCTAAAACGACGATCAATTCACTTGGTTTACTCATATCCGACCTCCTAGATTCATAGCGATTGAAGATGGGGTAGAACCCTTGTCCACTTACCGCTATTTCTAGGTACTAATTTTAAACATTAGGCACCTAGGATGTAAAGGGGATTTAATGTGTCTTTTGAATGGCTTTCCTAATCACTGTAATTTCCCGCTTCGGATAGAGCAGCATTTGCGGCATTAGAACGACGGCACTCCTAAGACTTAGATTAAGTGTTTGCAAAGTAAGCCAGTTTATTCTTGATGATGCAAATAAATGGACAAAAGCATAAAACAACATCAATTCAGCAATGACTGTGATGATTTAGTGATATGAAAACAGCTTTAGCAGGGATACGCCTGCTAAAGCCATTGCATTTACCACTTGTATTGCGCGCAAGCCTTCGCTTTCAGGGCTGCTTCAAAGCCGGTACCCGACTTTTTAAATAAATTCTTGGCGTCTTTCGCATCTGTGTTGAAATGGTCACGTTCTAGATTTATAGATGACTCTGACGGACTCATGAAGTCATAGCCGAATGGTCCAAGCTCTGCTTTGGCCGTCAATGAGACTTGAGGAGGGCAATCGCCGCCACTGCTAGTCACCTTGATGCCATCCGAGAAGGATGCCGGCCCCCAGGATGCCTTGAACGCTGCTTCAGCAACAAGCTCGGTATTGGATAAATCCTCCATAGGATTGATTTCAAAACCGCAGCCAACTCCCACCCCTGCTTCCACACAAGCAGAGAAGCCTTCGTCGGTAATGCACACCTTACCTCCGCCTCCTACGCCTTCATAAGCACTCGCACCAACACAGAACAAACCGCATGGGTCACGATATTGAATTGGATTGTTGTTCACGTAGGCATAGAGATTCGCTTGCTCGGAATCCAGCAGGATAGGATCCTTCGCTGTCCACCGGCCTGAATGAGGATCGTAATCGCGGAAGCCGAAGCGTACTAGCTTCGTGCCATCATCAGCCAAGCCTCCTGCGTATCCCAAAGCTAATGTAAATGACGGATTGCTGTCAGAGATCAAGTTACCGTAGCTGTCATACTGCAGCTTTTTCACAACCGTTCGATCCCCTTTAATAATCATCTGCGGGGTTCCAACTGCATCCGTAACTACGTAGTAGCGAATTCCACCTCTTTCTAGTGCCAAGAGCTTGCCTTGCTCATCATAGAAGTAGCTGCTTACGGATTGATCCGGCTCAACAACAGCTGTCAGCCTATGCGGGGCGTTCGGATCTCCAAATAAATACTGTATTTTCTTCCCAGATGCCTCTCTCGATATCCGTCGCCCAAGCGCATCGTAGCCATAGCGATATGTTTCCCCATTTACCGTCGCCTCGAGTAACTCACCCCTTGTTCCGTAACGGAAGGTGTCTGCACCTTTGGCTGTCATAAAGCCATCCTTATCGAAGGTATAGGAAACATCTCCTGCTTTTTCCAGTAAATCGTATGCTCCGTACTCTGCCGTTTCCGCTGCGAATCCGGTCACCTCACGGAGAATTCGATTGCGATTCGAATCGTAATCATAAGCTTCACTGAAAGAACCATTCGGGCCACTTCTGCTCACCTGTGTCAATTGGCCATCGTCTCCATAACCGTAAGCATACGTTTCGATGCCTGCTGCCGTCGTGACCGTCTTATTGGTCACAAAGCCTCGCTTATCAAAAACGTGGTCCACCTTATAGACGGTTACTCCGCCTAACTTATACGTTTTATCTTTAATTTTACCGTTAGCATCGTACTGAGTCCCTACGTTTAACGTGCCATCTGTAACAGCGTCCACCCGCTTTGCTGGACCCCCTCGACTAAATGTGAAAGGTCCAAATCGAGTAACATTAAAATCCCTGTCATAGTCGATCGCAGTCAACTTGTTCGTTACATTGCCGGCTGTCATTGTAATTCCTTTGAGATTCGCATAACCATCATACGTGTAGGTGAACTTCCCGTTAGCTAGACCATTCCAGGTCATCTCCGTGACAGACGTACCGTCATATTTATAGCCTATCGTCATCTTAGCGGCAGGGTCCGTCGCGGACATACTCTCTACCGAGCTAACCCGATCTGTATTTCCTAGATAAGTAAACGTTCTGGAAATATCGAGATCGTTCAATAGATTGATTCGCCCTGTCGCATCATACCCGTACAGCACCTCGCGGCCACTAGGCAGCATGGATTTATCGAACTTGCCCGAAGTATTATACAAGACAGACAATGTATCATTTGCACCATCGGGCATAAACCCATTGAACTGATCCAACCCATTATAGGACTGATAATAAACCTCGGAATTCGGTGTCGTAACCTCTGTCAGATTACCCACATCGTCATAACCTTTACGCAAAATTTTGCCACTCGGCATTTCAATCGCTATCACACGGTCCGCATCATCGTAGGTATACCGTTTGATTTGACCTGCCGCATCTTGAACCCCGATAAGCCTATTCTTCGCATCGTACGTGTTCTCTACGAACTGATCTCCTTGCTGCGCTCTCTGCAGCCGCCCCTTCTCATCGTAAGTGAAGACGACGGGAGCTATTCTGGAATCAGCGTATTCCACTCGAACAACCCGATCTTTGCTATCCAAGTAAGTCTTGGTGATAACACCTTCGGCGCTCGTTTCGGTAAACTTCTTCTCTGCTACATCAAAGACAACAGATGAAGTCGCTGTTGTAGTACCCGTTGACGTCTGTGACTTCGTGTAGGTCATCGTAAGAGATTTTAGGCTTAGTGGATCGTTACTCCTATCCAGCGTCGCTTGACGTTTCTCGCCAAACGTCCATTTGCGCCCATTCGGCGCTGTCACGACCATACTGGAAATCATGGGTGCAGCATATCCCCAGCGTGGGTCAGGCGCGCCAGTTCGAACAATTTTGGTACCATCGGCATAATCCGTTGTATCTGTTCCATCATCCCTGAGTACGGAAGTCGTTTTCGCCCCGGAAGGATCTGTACTGACACGCTTTAACTGTCCCTCCTCACGAGTCACCTCATACATCGTTTTCTGATTACCAGGTGTCGTGTAGGTGACCTTATAACCATTAGCCAAAGAATCACGAGTCAGGGTGGACTTGCCTTGCAGCGGATTTTCAGAGGAAATGAGATACCCTGCTTCATCATACCCATATTTCCGCACATGCCCGTTGGGATCCGTGTATTCGGTCAATAAGCCTTTGTCATCATACTTGATTGCAAAAGCTTCCCCCGCTGGATTCGCAATCTTGGTCAATTGTCCCCCCTCTACGGTAAGGACAGTTCGTTGACCGCCTGGAGCCACAATAGCGGTTGGCACGCCATTCTCATCGCGTTCTACCTTCACTTCATTGTTATTCCGATCGGTTAACTTTGATAATCTTCCTTGCGCATCATAGGTAAACCGGGTGATCGTACCGCCCGTTAGCGCGTTCTTCGTTTCAACATGCCTTCCAGATCTCATGTCGAACAAATAGCGCTCCGTTCCACTCTCATTAATCAGTTCCTGCTTCGCTTCAGGATTAATGCTGTATACATAGAACAAATCACTACCAGCCTTATTGTGCTGTACTTGAAGAATAATTTCTCCTTGCGGTCCTACCGAGAGTAGGCGAATTGGGATCGATCCCACGATTGCCCCTTCATCCTTGGCTCTTTGCTTAATGACAGCAACCACATCACCCGCTACTTCCTCAATAATCTGATCAGGTGTAATTCTGTACAACTTGTCGTCCCCAGTTACATCCGATATAAAATAAATGTTGCCATAGCGATCAATTTCCATCCTTCTATTGGTAATTCGGAAAGAGGCTTTGGACGCAGCAATGCCGTCATAGAATTCGGCAACACTTAAACTAGCTCCGGTAATCAAGGATAGATTACCATCCTGCGACATTTTCCGAATTCTCGTATAAGCACAATAGGTACCGCCACAGTCATCCAATAGATACAGGGATCCGTCCGGTCCGAGACTAATGTCTGCAACATTCCCAATATTCCTCTTGCTAATTGGGCCACTGGACACGCCATAAGAACCGCTATTATTATAGCCTCTGAATCCGTAATGGGTTACAAGACCATCCGGTCCAATGCGATATAAGCGGTTGGAATCGGTATAGTACAGGCTTCCATCGTCTGCAATTTCGAGATTTTTGGGATTATACAATCTTACATCCGTCGCAGGAATACCTTCCCTCGGATCCCCGTACTCTTCGCCAATATCCCCACTCCCGGCAAATGGAACCCACTCTGAATCTAGCAAAGACTTCTTCCAAATTCGGTATGTTCCCCAACTTGTTGCGTACAAGGTTCCATCCCGTCCAACCTTCAGGGAATCAAGGTTGAGTTGCTTGATCATCGTACCAACAACCTCTGCTTCTCCGTTCTTCTTCACTCGAAATACTTCTGTTTGAACATGGTCAGGGTACGGCTGATCCGTGCTTCTGTAAGTCGTTAAGTATAAATCCCCATCGGCCCCTACCGTTGTCATCGTTGGAATCGTCGTTTTATTAGCTGCTGGCACGCCTTTACCAGGGTTAGTTGCCCCACTTCTAAAAATGACTTCCACAGGATTGAGACCAGATTTGGGATGTAGTTCCACAAAACCGCTCCCTCGAGCGAGCATTCCTGACTCATTGTCCAAGTGATGGTTAGGACTCAGACTCCAACCCGCAAGCCCCATATTCTTGTAGACATCAACAGGACTTTCTACAACACCATGCCAAGTCCTTGATGTGGATATGGTAGACGTAGAGCGGCCGTTCGCAACGACACCACGATAACCGTTCGTAGATACGCCTGTGACTTGACCGAAGCTGTTGGCAAAACTCTTGGAAGTCGCATAGAGCACAGGCCTGTATAGGTAGTACACCGTCACTTCGTACGGATGGGAACCGATTAACTGACGCCCGTAGGCATCTTTGCCATCCCACGTATAGCGATAAGGGGTATTGCCTGATGTTAACGGAAGTGATTTCGATATGGTGCGTCCCGCAATTTGAATGTTTACGCCAATCCCGATTACAGCCGGTGGCAGCGCTCCTTCCATGACGGGAATTTCCAGTGTCGACTTACTCTCATAACCTTCAGCTCTGCGGCTGTAGTAATGCAGGGACATATTCGTCCCCGTGATCGGAATAACTTCCCCCAATGTCTGCTCCTGACAGCCAATAATGGAGCTAGCCTTCTGACAGGGGTCGTTCACATTCGGTTTATTCGAATTCGGTTTTCGGTTAGGTGGATTCGTAGCACCTTCAGGCAGTCCATAGGGCCAGTTAAAGTCCCACGGGGTGAAATGCTCAATCGGCACTCGCCACAAACTCTTTCCTGGTGTGTATAATGCGCCCAGCTTCTGAAGCTCGGATTCTGTAAATCGTAGTGCAGCTAGTTCTGCCTCATCGTCCTCCACGCCATCCCCATCTCCGTCAATGACCGCACGACCGTTTTCTACAGCAAGTATCTTAATAACCATACCATTCTGGGAAGGCACCCACTTGGCCGTCTCGCGATCGTAGTATCCCGAAGGAACTGTCTCTCCAATTGGAAATTTAAGGAAATTATCTACATACGTATAGATTTTTTGGCTAAAATGAACTTCTGTCGCGCCTGCTGCCACAGCTTCATCTGCTGACAGCTCTACTGCATAGGTATAGCCTACGAAGGCAGGCAGTTCACCTGGCATCGCCTGCATTCCTTTATCTCCAACGGTGTACTCCGTTGCCCTTACATTCATGCTAGGAAGCGGCACCGCGGAACCGTCAGGCAGCTTCATAACAGCTGTCGTGCCCTGTGGAATTAGCAAAGTCGCCTGTCTAGTACCGTCCGCATCCGTCATCGGGCTCCCTTGGGCCACTTGCATTTCCTGCGTTCCTGCGGAGAGCTCTACCGTCGTTACTTTGGTGTCAAACGCTTTAAGCACGACATCTGGGAGAGTTGCATAATCCCCCCAGGGAGCATTCGCCTTTCGCTGAATAGACATATAGCCCTGCTTCTCATATTGAACCGTGACGGTGCCCCCGCCATTTATAGCAAGGTCAAAATTTCCATTAGCACGAGTCAATGTACGGCCCAGCTCACCATGATCTAAGATCGTAACCGTCACGCCAGCAAGTGGCTTCCCTTCCGCGTCGAACACAGCTCCGCGCAGAACCGCCAAGCGTTCCGGTTCAATCGCACCAGGTGTAACCCCAGTCTGAATCGGATGACTTCCGCTGAATAAGAAGGTGTTATTGCCTGCGAAAGTGGATGTACCATCCACTGGAATTTCAGTTGCCACTTCAACTGGATCTGGTGGAAACTCGATAAGTACGGGAATGGTGGCTTGCGCCTCAATGGACTTGCCCGACTCATTTCCAGCCATATCCTTCGCCGTTACGGCGAACTTGTAGGAAGTTCCCGGTGTCAATCCGGATAAAGAGTACGTCGTTGCCATAATCAGACTAGGCACTACCGTCCATGTCACTCCACTATCACTCGAGTAATACACGATATAGCCAGCCAGATCAGATTCTGTAACTGCCAGCCACTGTAGATCGACTTTACCGGCACCAGCTGTAGCCATCAGTCCCGCAGGCACTGCCGGCGGTATGTTATCGGGAACGGCCAGTGGTATTACAGAAACGGCGCTAGACTTCGCTGATTCGTTACCGCTGAGGTCTAGGGACGTAACAGCAAAGGTATACAGCATGCCATAGGTTAACTGTGTCACTGTGTAAGTCGTTTCTGTTACCGTCGAGGAAGCCACGCCCCACGTTACCCCATTGTCCGTGGAGGTATAAACCCGATATCCCGCTAGGTCTGATTCACTTCTCGCATTCCACTGAAGATCAGCTTCGCCCACCCCAGCAGAAGCTGACAACCCGCTCGGCACCTCTGGCGGAGTGACATCAGCTCCTTCAAGCGGCACGGCAGTGACCGCCAGCGATTTAGCGGATTCATTCCCACTTCTGTCCACTGCGCTAACAGCAAAGGTATAGGGAGTCCCAGCTATCAAATGACTTGCCTGATACGTAATTCCTGTCACGGTTAAGGCAGGCCCCCAGGTTAAGCCGCCATTCAATGAGGCGTACAAGTTATAGTGGAGCAAATCCGTGTCAGCCACTCCATTCCAGCGTAGATCGACCGCACGCACGTTGGCAGTTGCCGAGAATCCGCTCGGGATGGCCGGAGGCGTCAGATCCGGCGTGCCGCCGTTGCCGCCTCCATTGCCACCACCGCTGCCGCTACCATTGCCACCACCATTGCCTGGCGGTTTATTAATATCAGACAGCCGTAGGACTCCTAGATCTCGA
Organism: Paenibacillus qinlingensis; assembly: GCF_013204845.1. GTDB lineage: Bacteria > Bacillota > Bacilli > Paenibacillales > NBRC-103111 > Paenibacillus_E > Paenibacillus_E qinlingensis. The sequence continues at coordinate 174,017 of NZ_JABMKY010000018.1, read as the reverse complement.
ACCTCTCCAGGTCCCGCAGCCTTCAGCTCTTGCTTTACATACTGAATTCGGCATTTGCACCCGCTAGGATTCATCTCCTCTTGATCTAGAACGTGCATAAAAGCAGGAACATCACCACGATAGAGAACTGCATCCTCTTGTTGTTCAAGCACCATTCCCCGATAGTTGCGTTCGGGCAATACATAAGCTGTGAAGGCACCCTGTGAATCGGTAACAGCAAAGAATGTTGGGTTCGTTGCAAAAGCTAGCACAATACCCCCAACTCCCTTACCATCCTCGCCCAGAACTGATCCTTTGAAGACAGCAGCTTGCACAGCGTTCAGCTGGGCGCTTTCCATTCCCTTACGAAAATGTACGGCTTCATGAGCCGATGAACCTACAGCGCCTGCCGTTACCTCGTATTGTCCATATGGCAATCGCAAGGAAACCACGCCATCCGCATTCGTCATCCCCCACTCTCGAACCGAGCGTTCTCCTTGATCGTGCAAAGTAACGTGAGCATTAGCCAAAGGCTCGCCATTCGGCCCATTCACCTTAACACTGAATGGCTGAGGCTGAGCATCCTTCTGACTCAACCAAACCCGGTGTAGAAGCAAGGCAATCTCGGCCCGTGTCAGAGGATTTCCCCCCTTAAACGTTCCATCTGGGTAACCACCCATGAACCCTTCTTTGGACATGGCCGTGACCGCAGGCACAGCCCATTCGGGAATGATAGCTTTATCCTGATATGCCAGGAAGCCCCCATGTTCCAGCTTCAGCAAACGCGTAAAGATCACAGCAGCTTCCTGACGAGTTACCGGAGCATGAGGCCGGAATGTACGGTCGGCAAACCCTTGTACCCAACCTCTTCTTGCAGCCGTCTGAACGTGCTCCGCAAACCACTCCTCCTGCACATCCTGAAACAGGATGGTGCCTGGTTGTTCTTCCCCTTCTAGTTGCAAGGCCTCAGCGGCGCGACCGATTAAAGCTGTCATTTCTGCTCTAGTAACCAAGCGGCCCGGCTGAAATGTACCATCTTCATAACCTTCAATCAGCTTTGCTTGGAGCAGATCCTCAATCTGAGATTTGGCCCAATCTGGCAAAATTTCTCCTGAAGAATCCACAGCTGCCTGCCTCAAAGCCCCTTGGCTAGGAGCTGCCACCACTATTCCTTCATTTCCTATTGGAATAATAGAAGTCATACATAGACTAAAAATGAGTGCAAGACTTGCCATTTTACGTATGATCAGCATCATAAAAAATCCCTCTACCTCCTTCGTTCTTTGAACGTTGTATCGCTCCTGCGTCACTTTCCTCTACATAGCTTACATCGAGGGAAATCCTGGAAAATAGAGTAGGGTGTTCCTGATTTTACGGGAAGCTTTGGGAGCATTTTCGGGAAAGTAGCGGGAAATAGTTGGGATGGCCTTCACCAATCACGGCTCGGCAACAATCTTCAAACAGCAAAATAACCCTTTCTGGTTCGCACCAGTTAAGGGTTATTATCATAGGCACCGAATCGAATATTAGTAAGGAACCAAGTGAATCGACTACGTGCTGAGCTGCCTAAGGTGTATAGGATTTAATGTGTCTTTTGAATGGCTTTCCAAATCGCCGTAATTTCCCGCTTCGAATAGGCAAAAGCTCGCGCCGGATCGTAGCGGACACTTTCATAGATGTGAGCGAAAGCCATCAGTGCCTGTTGTTGCCCTTGTTGCGTCACCTGAAGATTCATGACATATTCGCGAACCGTTTGATTGGCAGGCTTTACGCCGTATTTGCGGAAAAGCTGTCTCCACAAGCGATCCATATACGGCGTCAACGGATGTTGTTGATTGGGAGATTCATTGTTGTAACTAGAGAACTCCACTGTTCTACGCAACATGTAGCCTTGACGTTTTAGTACGAAATATAGACCAACAAGTAAACCGATAGAGCAGATAAGAACGAAAACGGCACTCTTATAAGCCTTTACTAATTGGATAAGATTATTCTTTATCGTGTGCAACCATTCACCCGATTTAGAGATAACAGATCGAGTTACCGGTGTATTCGTAAGGGAAGCTGTCATCCCCAACTGCTCCATAGTTGCTGTCGTCAACATATCTCTAGGTTGATCTACGGAAATCCCTGAGAAACCAGGCGTCGGCTCGAATGGCACCCACCCCATCGACGGGAAGTAGACTTCAACCCACGAATGCGCATCTTGATTGCGGACAACCACCTCGTGCAGCCCATTGTCATCGGTGGCGTCTACGGTTCCTTGAGCAAACCCCTTCACCCACCGAGCAGGCACACCGACAGAACGAAGCATAACAACCATAGCCGTGGAAAAATGATCACAATACCCTGTCCGATCAACGAACAGGAAATGACTGACGAAATCTTCGCTGCGGCTGGGATTGGTAGGCTTTTCGAGACTGTAGGGAAAGGTTTGGCTCAAATATTGCTCGATCGCCACCGCTTTGGCATAAGGCGTCAACCGATTTGCGGTGACTTGCTCGGCCGTGCTCCTTACCGTCCGCGGCAATGACTCTGGCAATTGCAAATAGTCACGAGTGATTTCTTCCGGATATGGTGCAATATCAGAGTTCAAAAGATCTGGATTTTCTTTATTGGGTTGGACGGTGATTTTGTAATAGGAAAGCGGATCAGCAATCGCCGGTAAGGTCGTTAAGCCACTTGTTCCCGAAGTTAACAGACTCCCTGGCGGAATCAGCTTCCCTTTCTCACTCAGCAGCATATCAACGCTCCGCAGCCCACCACCTACGAACAATTGCTTATTCGCCGCCTTCTCGTTCATTAAAATCTCCTGCACAATGACCGGAGCTGTCACCGAAGAACTAGTAGCCACGAAAGGTTCTAGCTTCTGAATGGGCTGGGTCCAGCCTTTGCCATCGTAGAAGCTTTTGGATTCGCCGCGCCAGTAGGTGAGTTCAGTGGTTTTGGCTGTAAACACTGGCGAGGTGTCCACTTGGAGTGGACCTCCTAAAGACGTATCGTTCTGGCCATACCCCGAAGTTGCCATGGCTGGGCTTACTCTCGTCTCATCCTCATAGAACTCAAACAAACGATCATACCAATGCGCCCAGCTAACTGGCTTCATCAAAGGCTCGGACTCTGTTTGCTTGGCCGACAACCAACCAACGCCAGACAACATACCAACAACGATCACACTAACGATCAGCCACTGCAAATAATTACGTGAACGCACAGTTGTCACCCGATAAGTCTGTTCGATTCTTGACAGGTTGAGAAGCGCCATCAGGATCAGCCCATAACCTACTGTGCGTATGATTCCTTGGACGGTATCCGCCCCTAATACGAGCTGTATGCCTACGAGATAGATCAAGGTAGCCATTACAAACCAAAGGCTGTGCTGTCTTTGCAGCATTAGCGCTTGAACAACGGAAAGCAACAACGCCCAACCCATTAGAAACAGGAGCGTGCGCATTTCCCCGCTAATCAGATCAAAATGAGCCTGCACGATATAGACAAAATCTTGCACGAGCGTTCTCGCCAATGTGAGGATCCATCCTCCATCAAGCACGGTATCTCGGTTAAACATATAACCTATAAAAACCAGAATTATGCTGGACTTCGCCAACCAACCCCAACCATAAGGAACACGGAAACAGTCCAGTGCAAGACACAGGGCAAACACAACAAGAATCGGTCCAATTTGGATCACCTCATCGCCCAACCAAGCCAAAGGTCGCAGCCATTCCGAGAGAAGGAGAAAGAGCAGCAGGGTGATGAGACCATCTCGGAAGAGACTATTGTGTGTTGGCGGCAGGCTGTCTGCGCGGAAGATGAGCTGTGATGTGTTGCTGCGGGATGAACGGGATGATGTGTCTGGTTGGGAAGAAGATGCGTAAGACGGACCGTCTGAGTTCGATATGACTGAGTGCGAAGCTTCTAAGGGCGAAGCTCCTAAGGGCGAAGCTCCTAAGGGCGAAGTTCCTAAGGGCGAAGTGCCTAAGAGCGAAGCTCCTAAGGGCGAAGTGCCTAAGGGCGAAGTGTCTAAGGACGAAGTACCTGCGCGCTTCTTAAAAAAGTGCGAAGCACGAGAGCGAGCGTGCAGCCCGCGGCGTGGTTCAAGCGGTTGCATCCGCAACACCCCCTTGTTTCGGCCACTGGCTCTGCGGATGCGGCACTTCCGTAAAGCTGCAGCCTGCGGCTTGCAGCTGGGAAGCCCCCTCTCGCTCTGCGACCGAGAGGGAAGGCCGCGCGTGCACGTAGATCACGTGCACGGCTCTGCGCCTGGTGCCGCTATCTGCGATCGCGCGCACCAGCGCCACATCCAGCGTCGATGTGATGCACAGCATCGACGCATGCAGCGGCAAGTCTGCCGCCTCTTTCCTGACGAGGTCAGGAAAGGACAGGGCGGGCTTGCCGCCAACGCTCGCGAGTACTTCGTACGCGAGCGTTAGATCGGGGCGAATCGTCGGCGCGATTCGCCTGGCCGTTCCCGAGCTGCAGGCGAAGCCGCAGCTCTCTCGCCCACTGGCGGCGGCTTCGAAGAAGCCGGCCGCGAGGGCGACGCCCTTCTCCAGCAGCGGCTGTGCCGCTTCTGCTGGGCCCGCCGCAGGCGTGACATCGAGCAGCAGCATCCACTTCGTGGAGGCGGCCTGCTCGGGCTCTTTGGTCATCAGACGGCTCAGGCGAGCCGTCGATTTCCAGTGGATGCGGTGATACGGATCACCGCTGACGTAATCGCGAACGGAGCTGATCAGCGGCGTTTCGCCCTTTGAACTAAGTGTTGTAGAACCATCCTCCGATTGGAAGGTCATCCCGCTCCGCCCCAAAGCATCTGGCCGTGGATACACAACATAACGCTGTAAATCTTCCCGCTGTACTTTGCGAAGCGCGAAGCCAAAGAGATCTCCTGCCGCTGCTTCAAGGTGAGCAAAGCGATAGCTGCCTCGCATGAGATGGGTCATTTTGTAAGGCAACAAAATCGACTTCTGAAACCAAGGAAAAAGCAGCTTGCTGTACGTCAGTTTTCTCCCATTTCCTTCATGAATCCAAGTTTCTTTCAACAGCAGCCACGGTAGTGGCACCCACGATCGATGTTGGATCTCCAGCACAATCGTCACATCTTCGCCAGCAAGAAACACGTCACCTGACAGGCGCCGACTCAAGTTCAAACCTTTTAGCGCAAATACATAAAATAATCCTGCCTGTATCCAGATCAATGATAAACAGATACCTAAATACCACGCAGCAATTCCACCTTGGCGATAAGCCAAATAGATCACCAACACACAACTTACGAGCAACAGTGTCGTCTTCCCCCAGCTTTTCATGTCATGGCCCCTACTTCGCTGTGACATAACGAAGAACTGGTGTTTGCATGCCATCGAGTAAACCCTGAAGAATACGTTCTGCTGAACGGCCCATCATGCGCGCATCCGCAGTGAGAATTAGCCGGTGCGTCCACACAGGTAAAACCAAATCTTTAATATCATCTGGAACAACAAAAGTTCTCCCTTTCACATAAGCCGCCGTTTGTGCAGCACGCATCAACGCATAAGACGCCCTCGGACTTGCACCTATGTAAAAATCAGCATGATCTCGCGTTGCTAAAGCTAAGCGAACGATGAAATCTTTTAACGTGTTATCCACATGGATCATGGCCGCTTCTTTCTGTAATTGCACAAACTCATCCTGCACAATAACAGGCTTCAAGCTTTCCAACGGGTGACGATCCTGCAAGCGATCCAACATCAGAATCTCTTGATCATGCGTCGGATACCCAAGCGAAAGCTTCATCATAAACCGATCCATCTGCGCTTCCGGCAGCGCGTAAGTGCCTTCATAATCCATCGGATTTTGCGTCGCGATGACGACGAATGGCTTCGGCAGCTCATAGCTTGTGCCGTCAATGGTCACTCGTTTTTCTTCCATCGCTTCAAGGAAAGCAGACTGCGTCTTCGGAGAGGTCCGATTACATTCATCCGCAAGTACGACAGACGTCATTAATGGCCCTGGCCGAAACTCAAACTCATTGCTTTTAACATTAAAAACAGAAACACCGGTTACATCCGAAGGAAGCAAATCTGGCGTACATTGAATTCTCTTAAAGTCGCAACCAATCGTCTTGGCTAACGCACGTGCTAGCATGGTTTTGCCTACACCAGGAACGTCCTCTAGCAGTAGATGCCCGCCGCTCAACATCGCGATAAAAGCTTTCTCTATCGTTTCTCTTTTGCCGACTATCACTTTCTCTACGTTCATGATCATCCGTTCCACAAGAGGCTGCGGTTGATCGAATATTCGGGTTTTCGATGCCATAGACAAGAAGCCTCCTTTATAAGGGTATGCTTCTAGTTTTTCCAGCTCTCTACTCTTTTAGACATTATCCTCCCATTGCAAATAGAGAGTTTTTGAGAATAGTATTATTTTCTTTGAAAAAGTGAAGGGGACGCAGCGCCATAGAAACCTCACGGTAGTCAGGGTCGATCACAGCATTCGTAATTCGGCCTCCGAGTGATACGATCGTTTTGCGCAGTGGTACAATAATTTGATTATCTTGCATGTTCATATCCGCTAACGAGTACGTGGCTGTTGGCTTGCCTAAAGTGAACAAACGAATGCTTCTATTCACTAGATCGTAGTCCATATCATAAATGCCGTAATGGGCATTGGCTGTTTTCGTATCGGCTTGCCACGCGACTTTCCCACCCATCTTCTCGATCAGATAGCGCAAAGGCAACTCTATTTGATTCGCATGCAGCTTATACATGGAAGGTTCTATGCTAAACGTGTTGCCTCCGATCACATGTACCTGCAGCGGCAAGGCAGCTTGCTTGGCGAGAATGCGGGCAGCTTCCGCTTCTTCTTCCTTCTTCGCTTTAGCCTTCTCTTCAGCTTCGGCCTCTAGCTTCTGAGCGAGGCGCTTTTCCTCTGCCCGCTTCACGAGATCCGATGGACTCGGATGAGCAACTGCATATTGCTGCGTCTGATCTATCATCACTTGAAATTGCTTCAAACTCATGTTCCGCGACCATTTCGGCTTCGTGATGGCGAATTGTTTGGGCTTCACTTGATCTGTCAACGTGGCAAAGGCGTATCCTAGCTTTTTGTAATAGCTAATCACTTGAGGTAGTACTTGAACAGAAGATTCGTGTCCCGTTCCATCATGAAACAAAATATTAATCTCGTGATCGAGGGGGGAAGCTTTCACCGTTTGCCAAATTTCATTTACCGGGACATTCGCTCTCTTGGAGTCTCCACTGTCGACATTCCAATCCTCCATGATATAGCCTGCTTGCTCCATCAAATAAAAATAGTAGGCATCAAAATTCGTAGCTGTCCCGCCAGGCGCTCGTACGAGTTGAGGTCGTATCCCCACGATATTTGAAATAACGTCTTCGCTTCGTTGGATTTGGTTCCAAAAGGTCTGAAAATCACTATAGAGCTCTTTATAAACATGATTATAGGTATGATTGCCGATGGCATGACCGTCTTGTACGATTCTTTTGAGTTCAGCAGGATGCGCTTTCGCTTGTTCACCAAGTACGAAGAACGTTGCTTTAACATCTTCTTTATCTAAAATATCCAACACCTGATTCGTCAACTTGCTAGGACCATCATCAAACGTCAGATATACAGTAGGCTGCTCCGGTGTTACGTAAGTCCTCTCACTCTTTAGTCGCTTCCCTGCTTGAAGCTGCCCATACGCATCTTGTACGGCAGGATCACCTTCATTGTCTGCGGCTTTGGCCGGCATCATACCAACCATTAGTGAAACTAGTAAAACAACAACCATCATGATTTGAAATCGTAGTCGTCCGTTGTTTGGAGCTTGTACCTGTGAGCGCATCCGATGATCCCTCCGCATGTTCTATCATTTTGACATCTGATAGATTATATGGGCGGAGGTGCGAGAGTATGACACGAAAAAAACGATGCTTCTCTACAAGGAGAAGCATCGTTCATGTGTAATGTTTTTGATAGATTAACATTGCCTTACTTCATTTCCATCACAGCATCCAGTACAGACTGCACGTGATTTTTAATCTTCACTTTACTCCATTCTTTCACAATGTAACCTTTTTCATTAATGAGAAAGGTCGAGCGAATAATGCCCATATACTCGCGGCCATACAGCTTTTTCAATGCCCATACCCCATACTTTTCAGCTACTTTATGATTCGTGTCTGAAAGCAGAAGAAATGGCAGCTCGTACTTCGCAATAAATTTGTCATGTGATTTCAGCTCGTCCGGACTAATACCAATCACTTCTACACCTAACTCCGCGAATTTCCCGTTATAGTCCCGAAAGTCACAGGATTGTTGGGTGCAGGTTGGTGTATTATCTTGAGGGTAAAAATAAATAACAACTTTGCGCCCTTTATAATCGGCTAAAGAAACTTTCTCTCCACTCGAGGCAGGCAGCGAAAAGGCTGGTGCTTTACGCTTGGTTACTGCCGTTTCATTTCCTTTTTTCAACACGGCTCTCTCCTCTTTCTCGTCTTGCTCTGTCACTCTTAACTTCATCCCATTATGCGACATTCCCCGCATGACATCAAACGAAAAAAGCTGCTACGAATCGCAATGACTCCTGAGCAGCTTTCTATTATTAGAGGTTACGACCTCACGCTTCCGTTTGCCCTATTTCCAGATGCTTCAATTTATCTGGATTCATGACGAGATAGAAAGCTTTGATCTGCCCATCCTCTAATTGGAAAGTCATCACATTATGAGGCTGATCATTCACATACGCAACAATACCTGTTTGTTCGTTCACAGTCGTTAAGGTTGAGCGATAGCCCTCTGGTAATTTGGCCAAAACCCCAGATAAAAACATGGCTATCCGCTCCGCTCCCAGGATAGGGTTTGTCGCCGCTTTCACCTTGCCTCCGCCATCTGAGTATAGAATAGCATCAGATTTCACGATGGTTAACAACTGAGCGATATTCCCCGACACTAATGCGTGCACGAATTGTTCCACGACGGCTGTCGTTTGTTTCGTTTCAGCAGCCCGCTCCGGCGGAAGACTTATCGCATTCTTGGCTCGGCGGAAAATTTGACGGCAATTCGTGCTGCTTTTGCCCACAATCTCGGCGATTTCATCGTATTCATATTGTAGGACCTCGCGAAGCAAGAATACGGCCCGCTCCACCCAAGACAGCTGCTGCAGGAGCAAAAGGTATGCGGTGGATAGCGATTCTTTATGCGTATACGCGAGATCTGGTGCGATATGATGATCTGTGTGTGTCTCGTTTGTCGTCAACAGCGGCTCCGGCAACCAAGGTCCGACGTAAACCTCTCGTTTTTTGCTAGCGGAGCGCAGGTTATCGATACAGCGGTTGGTCACGATTTTGCATAGATAAGCTTTGGGATTGTGTACATGGTTTAAATTCGTCTCATTGGCATACAGAAATGCCTCCTGTACCACATCTTCCGCATCCATTACACTTCCCAGCATGCGATACGCTAGCGAGAACATTAAAGGTCTATAGCTCAAATAGATCTGCTCGGAAGCTTCTGTTCCTGTGATCTCCATCTTGTCACACCTCCCGATCTACTGTTATAGGACAATTTTAAGCGAACTGGGGTGTTTTTAAAATAGCTTGAGCCGCACGTCTAGCACTTGCCGCTGAGGCATCTGCGAGCATTTCGCCATGACTTGCCCAGTCACCGGCTACATAGAGTCCTCGAATGCCTTCAACAGCTGGACCTGTAAAAGGATTGCTTTTCCCCCTATGGAGAGTGTCATGAGCCACGGTTATGTTAGGCAGGTACTGCCTCGCTACCACTTCTTTTTCCCAGCCTGGATGCAGGGTATTCATGGTGGCTATTAGCATTTCCTCATCTGCTTTCGGGTTGCTGTCACCAGGACCATTGTATTTCATCAAATGAACAACTAGACTGCCATCTTCGCTTAACTTCGCGTTCACTGTGTGATGAGAGAAGTAAATCGGCTGATCTAGTGCGATTGCAAAATCCCGACCACGAACGGGAAGCTTCTTCAAGCCAAGGTCAAGACACGCTGCTTTGGAGGGGCGCGCCGCCTCTTTCCACTGCTTCAAGATGGTATGCTCTGCGTCAGGAACCAGCTTATACGTTTCCGAAGGAGATGCTGTGCTAATGACATGCGCCACTTCGAGTGTTTGATCGTCTGACAGGTTAAGACCTTGAATCCGGCCATTCGTATGAATGATTTCTTTCACATCAGCACCGCTGAGGATGTGGACTCCCGCTGCCACCGCTTGCTCCTGCAGTTGATCAATGATCGTTTGCCAGCCTCCGTGGAGGTAGAGAACGCCCTTCAGCGCTCGTTGTACTTGTGCAAGCACAGGCGCGGCAAGCTGATGATCTGTATCGTGTGCATAAGTAGCTGTTCGACACAACGAGTAAAAGATATGCCGAACCATCGGGTCGGTGATTTCTTGTTCCGCCCACTCTCTCAGTGAGGCGTCTCGTACTTTGCCCGCATCCATTTTGGTTAAACGTATGACGAGTCGCAAAAGCCCAAACTTCCCGGACCAGGTGAGCAGCTTCGATGTGAGCATGCTAAGCGCTGTGGCTGGCATAGGTGCAAGTTCGTTGTGCCACATCACGTTAGTATTAGATGGGGGTGCGCCACCTTCAATGCGTATACCTAGCTCCTTTAGGATGCGATAAGCAGCTCCAGCTTGATATAACGCATGTCCGCCAAGGTTGAACAGCACACCGTTTTTCTTATTCGTCATTGCTCTGCCACCCATTCGTCCCGAACGTTCCAACAGAACAACGCTTCTGCCACCTTTGACCACCTCAATTGCAGCAATGAAGCCTGCTAATCCTCCGCCAATGACGGCTGTGTCGTATTTTGTCATGTTCATCATCCTCCAGTTTCGCTTTTATATCTATAAGGCGAAATAGGCGTGTGTTTTGTGACAAAAGAAGAAAGAATGATGTGGATGCGGGGCTGAGGCGTGTGGTTGTGGTGGTCTGAAGTGAAGAATTGAGGTGGCTGAGATGAGAAATTGAGGCGCTGCGGTGGCTTGTTCTGCGGGTGGGCACAGGTTGAGGTGGTTAAGTAGCTTGTCCGACTGTTTAGCTGTATAACCTACAGGTAATTCTCGCGGAATCGATGGTTTTTCAGCAATAGCTGTAAAAACTCCAGTTAAATGAATGTAAACTTGAAGAAACAGAAAAAAAGTTGAAAATTAACTGGAGGAAATCCAGCTAACCCCTCAGAAACATAAAATGCGGTTCGAATAGATGTAGAAAATCCAGTTAGTTAGTTAAGTAGCAGCTAGGGCTGAGCGTAGGTTGGGCGTGTAGGCGGGGTTGCGGTTGCGGTTACATGCAGAACAACATTTTTTTATAATCCACAGGCAATTTTCTGTGGATAACTCAACATGTGGATATGTTAATACGTATGGGCTAAGTTATGCACAACAGGGACTTAAGGCCCTGTGGACTTGTGGGTAACTCTGTGGATAGATGTGAATAAGATTAAAAAGGGGCTGCTTTTATTGCAGTGACGACCTTTGAGACAACCCTTGTTTACTTTTGTAATCAACCCAATCCGGCCTATGGTTATGCTATTTTATTCATCTAACTCACTACATCCAAACTCCAGTCGGACCACTGTTGGGCTACAGAATAGTTACTCACATTCCCATCTACTTTCACCATAAACCAACCACATTCTTATCCACACTTATATCTACTTCTGCTCCGACCTCTACTTCTACTTCTACTTCTACTTCTACTTCTACTTCTACTTCTACTTCTACTTCTACTTCTACTTCTACTTCTACTTCTACTTCTACTTCTACTTCTACTTCTACTTCTACTTCTACTTATCCCCACCACCTGCAGCACTCCCCCATTGTAACGGAACGTCACTCTGCTATTCGAAAGAGTATCTGCAACTATTTACGGAACGAGGTTACGCTACTTCATGGAATAGTGCCCACAAAAGCTCCAATTCTAGCGAAATAGCAGAACGTCGTTCCGCATGGCCAGGAAAGCTAACTCCCCGAAGCTATTTATACTTACTGCCTTCTAGCGTAACACCCTTTTGTAGGCGTAATGCTTCCCTCCAATAGTAGCCTGCAATGGCAATATCGAAGATACCTAAGCCCATCGGATTGAAAAACACGGGTTCCTGGGCTTCCACTTCAGCTAGTTGATCGCGAAGAACTACGTCGGCTAAGGTGTGTACACCCGACTCTTGTAAGTTATACCGCAGATGCAACTGCTCGATATCAGTCCCTTCACGGCATACTTCGCGCCAATCATCCACGATGATTGTTTTCACGTCAGCAACGCTTTTCGGCTTATAATCTCGGAGCGAGACATTGAGAAGGAGCGCACCGCGAGGCGGGGCTTCATCAATGTACCTCTCTGCTGACACTGTGCACGTCATAATAACATTCGCCTCGCGATAGCCCATGCGCCAATCACGAATGACTTGCGTCCTGCTCTGAATAGCTGCCGGAATCGTCTCCAGCTCGACACCATTCAGATCATAGATCCGAACCTCATCAATCCATTCGCCGAATAAAGCGACACACATATCCAGATGCAGCCGCCCAATGGGCCCCCACCCGATTAAGTGAATGCGCAAACGGTCAAGTTTCCTGACCTTCACGAATTGACTCAACATCACACCGCTCACCGCTGCGGTCCGAAGACCATTTAACAGTCCGCTGTGGATAAAAGCCAGAGGCTCACCTGTCGAGGGTTTATTCAGAATCAGCGTATTATGAGCCCGAGGAAGCCCCTTAAGGCGATTGTCCGGAAAGCTCGCAATCCATTTGATACCCGAAATATCGATATTACCGCCTACATAAGCAGGCATCGCTATAATCCGGTTTTTCGGATCACGAAAACGTAAGTATGGCTTCAAGGGATGCGCACAATCCCCGCTATCTTGTATGGCAACGACATCCTGAATGATGTCGGTTAGCTTCTTCCAATCGATTCCGATCTCTCGGATATGGTCATCCTGTAAATACAACATTCGCTAGTCTCCCATGCTAGTTACTCGGTGTATACCCAATTTCTCGCCTAACCCATTCATCGTTATACACAGTATTCAAATACCGTTCACCGCGGTCCGGCAAAATAGCAGCGCAAACGGCTCCCGCAGGAATGATGCTGCTCATACTACGAATCGCCGAGATCACGCCGCCTGACGAGGCGCCCGCTAACACGGCTTCTTCACGAACTAATGAACGGCAGCCCTCCACACAATCCCTATCGGATACATACACGACTTTGTCCGCAACATCATGCCGATGCAAGCCAGGTGTGATACCTGCGCCTAGTCCAGGGAATTTCCTTGAACCTTTTTCCCCGCCAAAAATAACACTGCCTTCGGCATCCACCGCCACGATCTGTGTCGCCCATCCACGACTGCGAATGTACTCCATGCAGCCTCGAATCGTTCCACACGAAGAGACGCCGCAAAATAAATAATCAACCGCACCTAACTGCTCGCCAATTTCCCGCATCGTTGTCTCGCTATGAGCCAGCGCATTGTCTGGGCTTCCATACTGGTTCGTCCAGTAGGCGTTTGGAATTTGACTCACTAGCTCAGCTACCCGCCGAATGCGCGCTGGCAAAAACTCACCCGTCGCCTCATCCGGCACGGAAACGAGGTCAATTTCCCCGTGGAAGCTGCGGATGATTTGCAAATGCTGCTGCGTCGTACGCGGATCAACAACACAGATGAAGCGAAGCCCTAGGTATCGGCAAAGTTGAGCGAGACTAATCGCGAGGTTGCCCGAGCTCGACTCCACGATGACACTCTCGCTCGTCATCTCACCACGGCGGATCGCCTCCCGCAGCATGAACAGGGCTGGCCGATCTTTCGCGCTGCCGCCTGGGTTCATCCACTCCATTTTGCCATAAACATCAAAGGGTTGATCTTTAAATAAACGCGACAGTCGTATCAAGGGCGTATGCCCGATCGCACGGACAATTCCTCCTTCAAGTTCCATTCGCTTCCCCTCCTTTATGTGTAAAAAATCTTTTTATTTTTCACGGAGGTGCGGTTCTGCGAATCCTCAAAGGTGCCCCCGATAACTTGGATACCATCCAAAAGCTTTGCCTGAATCATCATGCCGATAGCCGGGATGCGGCTTTCTACTTCTGCACGAATGCTGTTAAGAACAGCTGGAGTTGCCTGGGCACTGTAGACATAAACCGTCAATGCATTGCCACTCACCTGTACACGAACGCTGGCTTCACGCAGATGACGATAGACAACATCTTCGATGTCGTAGATACTGATTTTCTCCCCGTGCTTCAGGTCGGGTCCAATGCGTTTCACGATGCTCTGAAAGCTCTGCGTTGGAACGCCATTCACATCTATAGCTCTCAAATCACGCACAACATCGTAAGTAACGTATCGCAGCGCCGGGAATGCATCCCTTACAGTTGAGGTAAGAACCAGAACTTGCTCCAACTCATCCGGCAGGGGCTCCATATCGACATCTAACAGCTCTGCTTTGACACCCTCTGCGATGATGCCCTCTGCAAACAAATACCTACCATAATCGTGTGAAAAGTAGGCAATGGTCCCAATTTCAATAGAGCCATACGTATCCGTGACCTGCGTCTCGGCTATCCCCAGTCTTTCGGCCGTGCGTTGTCTCCAGCCTGGTGAAGCAATCTCACCAACGAGAATGACATGCCGGATGCCGTAGTGGGCAGGATTCTCCGACGCTTGCAAAATTCGATCCAAAATAGACGGCATCGTATACAGCACTTCGGGTCTAAAGCTTTGAAGCCGTTCAATATGCCCCTCGATCGGAAGCCGAAAGGATACCGACTCCACCTCCATACCGAGCTCGCGGAATACCTCGACGGCCGTCGCCTCCGCATGTCCCGTGCCCATGTCTGCCATCGCAGTCCGATAACTAGTACCTTCCAGAATGCTGCGGAAAACGTCCAGTTTGATTCGCAGATAAGCTTCCTCATCAGATTGGGAATAAAAAATCGTCTTACGTCGCTTCGAACTCGTACCTGACGTTTGATATCGATTCATATCCTTATGCTGTAGTAATGGGTTGGTATCCGTATAGTAATACGTTTCCAATATTCCCGCTGACACGAGCGGTAGTGTAGCTAGCTCTTCCCGCTCGTGCTCTGGCAGCACCCAGGGAAATTGCCGCTTCATCTTTTGTATAACATCCTTTATGTGCATAGACGTGCGGCTCCTCCTCTCAGCTCTACTAACTGAATCTGTAGCCCAAATCCATCTGACTACATATTCTATGCGCCCTTCCTGCCCATCGTTCTATTTTCCTCATTTCCTAAATCATTTCCCTGTTCACCCGCACCTAGAGTCACTCATATCATATTGAAATAATGAAACGCCGTACTCGGTAGAAAGAGGATCGTCACCATGACAAGTTCACTGAAGGCCGTTTCAAGCAAATGGATTAAAACACGCATCATGCTCCGAAATGTAAAGCTGCGTAAGCATGTACCTACAACGAATCCTTTTGATCGCAGTCGACTAGCTGCCATGCTCGCCCAGCACGGTATGCTCTATGTTAAACCCGACATCGGCTCCCTTGGGATTGGCGTTATGCGCATCGAGAAGCGCGAAGGAGGCTATCGCTATCAGAGTGGGGTGAACACTTACCGTTTTCCGACTTTTGAGAGGCTGTATCAGTCCCTTCGACAGCGCTGCGGCACCAAGCGCTACCTCATTCAGAAGGGTATTCACGTGCTAACGCACGAAGGCAATCCTTACGACTTTCGTGTCATGATTCAGCGCAGCCCTTCTGGGAAATGGGTATGTACGGGGACTGCTGCTAGGGTCGCTCATCCGCAGAAAGCCGTTACCAACGGCAGTCAGGGTGGCACCATTTACAGTCCCTATGACCTCTTGGAACCCCGATACGGTGTCCAAGCAACATCTATTCTTATGCGTGAAATGGAAAGAATATCCTACCTAACCGCAGGTCAATTAAACCGCACCTATCCCGGCATGAATGAGCTTGGCATCGATATTGCCGTCGATCAACGACTGAAGCCATGGATCCTTGAGGTCAACACAAGGCCTGATCCCTGTCCCTTTACCAAGTTGGCGGATCAATCCATCATCCGCAAAATTGTTCGATTCGGCAGAGCCAATGGTCGCAAGTATGATTTGACTTGCTCGAAGGCGAAGAGCGCGCCTAAGCGACGCTTTACAACCGCTTCTATTGAGCAGCCGCTTCCGAGCGTAGAAACTCCTTCCGAACCTTTTTCGGAACCACCTTTGGATGGTGAGTGATGCTTACCCTACAGCTTGCTTCGCAGGCGTGCGGATCCATATGACAAAGAGCTGGCCCACAAGGTTGAATTCAACCTTGCGGGCCAGCTCTTTGATTAAAACTCGTTATGAACCCGCGCCGCGATAACGCTTCACGCCTATATTCCACACCGTGATACCTAACACGCTAAACGCGATGCCCATCACAGGGGTTAGGAGAGCGAACCACTTCCAGTTCTCCGGATCAATGAAATACGCGGCTGGATAAAAGCCAACGAACGCAAACGGCAGTATCCACGTCAGAATACTTCTGAGCAGCTTATTATAGATCGTCGCTGGGTAGCGACCATAATTCTGGATGTTCCAAATCAACGGCAAGATGCCTGTTGGCGCATCAGAGAAGAAGGCTAATGAAGTCAGCGAGATGTATACGCCTGCATAAATGAGGATTGAGCCTACCACCATGACGATGAAGATCAGCGGATCATGCCAGTGGAACGGCAGATCCAACTGCACCCAGGAGTAGATCATAACGACTAAACCTGCCAATGCACTGAACATGGAAGCTGGATCGAGATTTTCGAGCATAAGCTGCCATAGATTATAAGCCGGCCGCGTTAGGATACGATCCATTTCCCCTTTGACAATGTAGCGCTCGCTAAAGCCCCACAGATTAAAAAAGGAAATAAATATGCCATATGGGATCATAAAATAACCGTAGATGAACAAAATTTGTTCTTGATTCCAGCCGCCTAGCGATTGCGTTTGCAGAAAGACGACAAGAATGAAGAATAGATTCAACCCATTGAACAACAAGTCGGACAGCACTTCAATCCAAAAATCGGATCGGTAGGTGAGCCTTGTTTTCATATAGTTTTTAAAGTAATCAAAAATGAGGGTTATATAGAACATGCGTTACCCTCCCTGTACGAATAGACGTGTTTTGGATTTTATCCACAGCACATAGATCGGAATAATAAGGAGCAGGAACCAGAGTACTTGCACGCCAAAGTTTTGGAGTATCGCGTTACCTGTTATTTTCCCGGTAAACACTGCGCTGGGTAGATAAGTGATCGCCTGAAAAGGCAGCCACTCCAGAATCGACTTAGACCATCCTGGGAAAAAGGAAATCGGAATAATAAGCCCTGAAAAAAGGTCCACCGCTACGCGCTTCATGCGCATAAGGCCTTCATTATTTTCCAGAAAAAAGGCAAACAAACCTGTAATGATATTCAACTGTGTATTAATTAGGAAACTGAAGAACAACATGACTAAGTAAATGACCCACAAGCTCGGATCCGTTGGGAATTGAATCGGAAGCAGCAGCCAAATCAGGATCATTCCCGGTGTTGTGAAGAGCAGGAGACGAAATACACCCTCGCCCAACCCTTGCATCATTTTCACAAAAATATAATTGTAAGGCCGGATGAATTGAATTGCGACACTTCCATCACGAATCTCGTTTGCAATCTCGCGATCTAGGTTATTAAAATAGAAAGCGCGTCCCATCCAGGATATCGCCACATAGGTTGTCATTTGACCTAGTGTAAGTCCCCCAATGACAGCTTGGTCACCGTAAATCGCTTTGTAGACGAAATAGTAAGAGCCAATATTAAGGGCATAAATCAGGATCCCGCTGTAATAATTCACCCGATAAGCGAGCATCATGAGAAACCGCATGCGTATAACTTCTATATAAGCTCTATGCATGGGTCGTAACTCCCTCTGGGAGATCAATCTCCAAACGCTTCACATCGGCCGAGCCTGATTTATAAATTTCACGAACAATATCATCCGTATTCGTTTCATTAATCTTGATATCTTGGATTTGCAGCACACCAACAACGCGGCTTAACACATCCGAGATATTCGCTCTTTCGTAAGGAATGAACACTCTGGCGGATAGCTCATTCTCAAGCTGCCAAGCTACATCCAAGCCAAGGGTCAGCTCTTGAAGTCGTGCTAACGTTGTTGGATGCTCGAACTGCAGGACAACTTCTTTTCCTTTGCCCCATCTAGCTTTGAGCTCTTCCAGACCGCCATCATAAATAATTCGGCCGTCATCTAGCATAATAACACGGGAGCATAACGCCTCTATGTCCTGCAAATCATGCGTCGTCAGCAGAATCGTCGTCTCATAACGCTGATTGAGCGACTTCAGAAATTCGCGAATTTCTGTTTTCACAACAATGTCGAGGCCAATGGTTGGCTCATCCAGAAACAGAATTTCAGGATTATGCAGCAAGGAAGCCGCTAATTCACAGCGCATCCGCTGACCCAAGCTCAGCTTACGGACAGGTCTTGATAGAAGATCCGACAGCTGTAAACGGTCGACGAGCTCGTCGAGACGTTTTTTGTAATCGGCTTCGGAGACGCGATATACCTTTTTCAACAACTGGAACGACTCAACTACACCAATGTCCCACCAGAGTTGACTACGTTGACCGAAAACAACACCGATCCCAGCAACGAATTTCTCACGCTCTTTGAACGGCACATAACCATTCACTTTGATGTGACCAGACGTTGGGACGAGAATCCCCGTCAACATTTTGATCGTCGTCGATTTCCCGGCCCCATTTTCACCAATATATCCACAAATTTCGCCTTTCGGAATCTGAAAGCTTATGTCTTTCACGGCTGTAATTTGCTTATATTCACGTTTGAATAAATCTTGCATGGCCCCTTTGAGGCCACCGCGGCTTTGCTGAACTTGAAATTCTTTGCGCAGCATTTGAACATCTATGGCTAACATGCGTCTTCCCCCCTGACTTCGTCGTCTCGGTTACAGATTACGGCAACATTCGTCATAACTTGCTATCGAAGTTTCGTAGCATCTATAATATGGATCATAATGACGTTTCATACAACCGTACAACAAGCTCATGATACCCCAATTCTGTAAGAAAAAAAAGTACAGATTAACAGGCATCGAATTCACCCATAAATTAACACCAAATTTTACCTTGGAGAGGAGCTTACATAGTATGAAAATCTTCAAACGGGCCATGCTCCTGATCGTTATGCTTCTTATAGTGGTCGCCGGCTATTATTCTTACGCCTTCTACAGCTTCGCTAATAATATCTCTCATAAATCAGACAGTACAGATGGGAAAGGTAGCGGAAGCACAACCTTAATTCCTAACAGCTTGAAGGATCCTGATAAATACACACCACCGAAATGGGAAAGCAAGCAGCGCGTGAATATTTTGCTGTTAGGCGGCGATTCTCGTGGGATGGTGAAGAATGAGTTACCAAGATCAGACAGTATTATGCTAGCCTCCATCGATCCTGTCACCAAGAAGGCTCATCTGTTCTCAATTCTGCGGGACACTTACGTGAAAATCCCCGGTGAAGGCGAAGACCGGATTAATACCGCGATTACGACAGGCGGACCTAATTTGGCCATGAAAACCGTTAGCGATCTGCTTGGCATTCCGGTTCAATATTATGTCTACACCGATTTCAAAGGCTTCATCGCCTTGATCGATGCTGTTGGTGGAATTGATATTGATGTTGAGAAGGATATGAAATATTCCGACTCCGAAGATGATCATGTATACGACATTAATTTGAAAAAAGGGCAGCAGCATCTAGATGGCAAAACAGCCCTGCAATATGTGCGCTTCCGCCATGATGCGTTGTCCGACTTCTCCCGAACGGAGAGACAAAGGAAGTTCCTGACAGCTGTTGCGGCTAAAATGCAATCCACTTCATCGCTAATCAAGCTCCCGCGTATTCTAAATGCAATTGATCCGTATATTGATACGAATCTTAGCGTAACGGACATGCTCAAGCTCGGCAGCCTTGGGTATGAAGCCAAAGCTGATGGCATCGTCTCTTCACAGCTTCCGCCTTCAGACTTGCTCATGGAGAAAACGATCCGTGGCGCTTCCGTAATCACCGCGGACAAAGTAAAACTTCAAAAGTATTTGAAAGACCTTTTTGCTGGCACGGCTGAAGCTGATTCAGGGCCAACCAAACCGTCACCTTCTCCAACACCAAAGGTTGCTGCGAAGACCGTTAAATAGGGACACGACTAGCATGCGGAGTGGCAGCAAGCATGTCGTGAGAGCTAGTGAGGAAGCATAGTGAAGAAGCATAGTGAAGAAGCATAGTGAACAAACATAGTGAGAAAAGCGGATAATAAGAGTGGGTATCCACTCTTATTTTTTGTATGAGCGAGTCATTCTCCGAGGTAGTGCATGGCTGGACAAAATAATCACGAATGACAAAAATGGAAATTTGTCATTCGTAGTTTGTTAGTGGCAGCATGGATTCAAGGGGTGCTGTGAACGAACCTAGAGATCGCGGTGCTCAAACACCCAAGCCGTCAAGTGACTTTACTTCAGTTTCCCGTTCTCCGGGGTGATGTATTACTATACAAAATAATACATAATGACAAAGATGGAAATTTGTCATTCGCAATTTGTTACTGGCAGCATGGATTCAGGGGTGCTGTGAACGAACCCAGAGATTTAGCTGCTCGAACACCCAAGTCGTCAAATGACTTTACTTCAATGCCGTTCTCCGAGGTGATGTATTACTATACAAAATAATTACGAATGACAAAAATGGAAATTTGTCATTCGTAGTTTGTTAGTGGCAGCATGGATTCAAGGGGTGTTGTGAACGAACCCAAAGATTTAGCTGCTCAAATACCCAAGCCGTCAAGTGACTTTACTTCAATCCCGTTCTCGGAGGGGGATGTATCACTAAACAAAATAATGTAGAATGACAAAAATGAAAATTTGTCATTCGTAGTTTGTTAGTGGCAGCATGGATTCAAGGGGGGCTGTGAACGAACCCAGAGATCGCGCTGCTCAAATACCCAAGCCATCAAGTGACTTTACTTCAATCCCGTTCTCGGAGGGGGATGTATCACTAAACAAAATAATGTAGAATGACAAAAATGGAAATTTGTCATTCGCAATTTGTTAGTGGCCCTGGGGGTTGCGGAGGCAAGGTTGGGTTTGCGGAGTTATCGTCTGGGGGCAGGGGCAGGGTTGCGGAGTTCGTTGGGCTGGGATGCAGGGTCCGGGTTACGGAGTTCATCGGGTCGGGATGCAGGGTCCGGGTTACGGAATTCATTGGGTCGGGATACAGGGTCTGGGATTAAGAGGATTGCATGTGTTTGGTTAGTGATGCTAACCTTGATATATTCGTTTCGAAGGCATGCTAGTGCTCATAATAAGGTGCACCCAACCCCTGAGGGAACATCAGGGCAATAAGTGCTCAAAAATCAGTTCCCCACTCACTCCTAAGGGAACGTCAGTGCGCTATTCACTCCAGATCAGCCAAATTTCTCACGAAGCGGAACGTCAGTGCGCTATTTCATAGTTATAGGCAGGAAATCGCATCATTGGACTGGATTAGCGCATCCTAGTTCCCTTTCAACTCCAAAACAGCCGAAACAACACAAATAGCGTCCTCTCGTTCCCCTTCCGTTTGGCGCAGACCAGGTTTCGCTACTTAATGACTTAATGAATTCAACCACTACTACATATAAAGGAATGATATTGTCATGGAACGCAAGCAATCCGAACTCCTCTATCAAGAAGCACTGCAACACATCGTCGGCGGGGTCAACTCCCCTTCCCGCTCATTCAAAGCCGTCGGCGGCGGCGCGCCCGTCTTCATGAAGCGTGCGCAAGGCGCACACTTCTGGGACGTAGACGGGAATCGCTTCATTGACTACCTCGCCGCCTATGGCCCAATCATTACCGGTCACGCGCATCCGCACGTGACGGAAGCGATTATCCGCGCCGCGCAGAACGGCACGCTGTACGGCACCCCAACCGAACTCGAGATCGAGTTCGCTAAAATGCTGAAGTCGGCGATTCCCTCGCTCGACAAAGTGCGCTTCGTCAACTCCGGCACCGAGGCCGTGATGACGACGATTCGCGTGGCGCGCGCGTTCACGAAGCGCACCAAGATCATTAAGTTTGCCGGGTGCTACCACGGCCACTCGGATCTCGTGCTGGTGGCGGCCGGCTCCGGGCCGTCCACGCTGGGTACGCCGGACAGCGCCGGCGTACCGGCGAGCATCGCGCAAGAGGTCATCACCGTGCCGTTCAACGACATACCGGCACTACAAGCCGCGCTTGCGCGTTGGGGTGAAGATATTGCCGCGGTGATGGTGGAGCCCATCGTCGGCAACTTCGGCATGGTGATGCCCCATGCCGGTTACCTCGAGCAGCTATGCGCTGCTGCTCGCAAACACGGCGCCCTCGTCATCTACGACGAGGTCATCACAGCGTTCCGATTCCATTACGGAACGGCACAGACCTACGAAGGCCTCCCTATTCTAGAGGGAGGCCCTAACACGGCGGCGCGCTTCGCCGCCGTCGAACCGGACCTGACGGCCCTCGGCAAAGTGATCGGCGGCGGGCTGCCGATCGGGGCCTACGGGGGCCGCAAGGAAGTGATGGAGCAGGTCGCTCCGCTCGGACCTGCTTATCAAGCCGGCACGATGGCGGGGAACCCCGCCTCCATCTCCGCCGGTATCGCCTGCTTGGAGGTACTCCAGCAGCCGGGTGTTTACACCAAGCTCGAGCAGCTTGGTACAACACTCGCGAATGGCATCTCCGAATCCGCCGCCCGCCATGGCATCGGCTTGACGCTGAACCGCATCGGCGGCGCCTTCTCTACTCATTTTTGTAATCATCCGATCACCAATTATGAGGAAGCGCAAGATACCGACGGCGAACAGTTTGCTGATTTCTTCCGTCTTATGCTGGAGCAAGGCATCAATCTTGCCCCTTCCAAATACGAAGCTTGGTTCATGACAATCGCCCACACCGATGAAGATATTGCCCAAACACTAGAGGCGGCAGACCAAGCTTTTAAGATCATGAAAACCCGCTGATTGTCCCAAAAACGAACTATGATCCTATCAGGATTATAGTTCGTTCGTCTTTCTACCCTTACATGAGGTGTTAGGAATTATGGTTTTATTCACCAATATACAAAAAAGGTAACGCTTACATTTGTGATTTGCATTCGCAAGTATTGTCGGATGCAAATTTTCATGCTATTCTAAGATTACTTTTACCCTTTTAGCGAAATCGCTCCTTTTCACAGTATTTTCCTAGAAAGTTAGGGCATGATTTACAAATACTATGCGGATTTTTGTGTATGGCGCCCTACTTTACAACGTGTCGATTTATGCCGCATTACATGAGTTATATCTCCTGTAATTTGGTATGATATTCAGTCATATTGCATCTTTATACAAGAATATGCATATTTCGGATTTGACCCACATTGTGGTTTTTCTTCAGGAAATGAAATAGCTAGCAGATTCATCTTTGCCAGAATGCAAGAAGCGAGAGCAAGAGGAGTTTAATTATATGGGGGGTGACGGTCAGGCGACTGACCAGAGCAATGAATGAAATTATGCGTAATGAAGGCCGTTTTCAAGATCTACTAGGAACCGAACACGACAGCTGCGGTATTATTTGTATTATTGAGAAGAATGGTCATCCTTCCCGTGATAACATCCAAAAGACGATTGATGCCCTTGTTAAAATGGAACATCGTTCTGGATTTATCAATGGTGAAGGCGATGGTTGCGGTATTCTAACAGATATTCCACGTGCGCTCTGGGAAAAGAAGTTAACAGATGCCGGTCTGGACAGCAAACTTGCCTATGACAACCGTTTTTCTGTTGGACATATCTTTGTTCCACGCAAGTTGGATTTGACTGTTACTGAGATTCAAAACGGCATTCGTGAGCTATTTGCCTCCCATGATGTATCCATTATTCTAGAGCAAGAAAACCTAGTTGATAGCGGCTCATTAGGCGCTAATGGTTTGCTCGATGAGCCTACGTTCTGGCAAATTGCAGCCATCAGCAATAAGACCGAAGGTCAAGTTGCCGATCACCTTTATGAACTGCATATTGCTATTGAAGATCGTTACAATGTTCATGTTGCTACACTTAGCAATGTAACATCTGCCTACAAAGTACTAGGTGCAGCTAGCATCCTACCTAAATATTTCAACGACTTGCGTGATCCTTTATTTGCGTCCCAAGTAACGATTGGTCATAACCGTTATTCAACGAACACATTGTCCAGCTTCTTCCGCGTTCAACCGTTCTCCCTTCTTGGACATAACGGTGAAATCAACACGGTGAAGAAACTTCGTCTTGAAGCTGACATGGTTGGCGTTCCGCTTGTAAGCGGCGGGTCTGACTCCCAAGACATGAACAGAACGATCGAAACGTTCATTCACCGTTTTGGACTGTCCCTTTTCGAAGCGATGGAAATGGTGTTCCCTCCTATTATTAATGAAATGAAACAGTTCCGTCCGGAACTTCAAGATCTATATGTGTACTACCGTCAAGTATGGGGCCACTTTGCACAAGGTCCGGCAGGTATCGTTTCCCGTTACGGCAACGAATGTATTTTCAGCGTAGATGCGTTAGGTCTTCGTCCTGTTTGGATGGTTGAAAGTGACACGTCCCTGTACTTCTCTTCGGAGCAAGGTGTTATTACGGTTGGCGAAATGGTTGCTGATCCGAAGCCAATCGCACCAGGTGAGAAAGTCGGTGTTGTTCTAACACCAGGCGAGCACATTCAAGTGATTCCTTATCATGAAGTTCAGACTCTCGTGTATGAGCGTGTAAGCAAGCGTGTAAATATTGGCGGTCTCCGCTCGTATTTGAACCCTACTCCAACGAATACAGAAGCTGATCTTAATGAAAACATTGTTACAACGGATCAAGTGTACAGTGCATTTGGTTGGGATCGCGACGGTATTTCACACATCGAATCCATGTCCGAAACAGGCGCTGAACCAATCCGTTCATTGGGCCATGATTCACCTCATGCTGCTCTTGCATGGGAACGCCAGAACGTGCCTGACTTCATTAAAGAAAGTGTTGCCGTTGTAACCAATCCCGCTATTGACCGCGACCGTGAAATGGAGCATTTCTCCACTCGCGTTATTGCTGGAGCACGTCTTCCGGTATTTGCACAGGTGGATAGCAATCTTCGTCTTGAGCTTCTTGCTCCGCTTGTTCTTGAAGGAACGAACGGTGTAGGCAGCGAAGAAAATCTATCCCAACCATCATTTGAGCAATTGCTTGCACAATTCCGTGCACAAGGTGATAACAAAGTAGCTGTTCTTTCCACAACTTTCGCTAGAGGGACTTCGCTAAAAGACGGCTTGAACCAACTTGCAGCAGACGCAATCTCTGCAGCTCGTAATGGCGCTGTACTTCTCGTCTTGGACGATGCAGAAGCTCACCAAAACGACCGTTTGTGGCTAGATCCACACCTTGCTGTTTCCAAAATCGATATCGCACTTCGTGCAGAGAAACTCGGTTTCGGCGACAACCTGCGCCGTCAAGTTACTTTGATTCTTCGTTCAGCTGCTATTCGCAGTCTGCATGATATCGCAGTAGCTTGTGGTCTTGGTGCAGATGTGATCTCACCTTACTTGCTGTTCTCCACGGCTTCTGACAAAGAAGGCAACGCAGCAGCAGCACGTAAAGTATACGCGGCACTTACGAAAGGGCTTGAAAAAGTCATTTCAACCATCGGTACGCATGAGCTTCGCGGGTACACACGTTTCTTCTCCTCCATCGGCTTCCATCCGGAAGTTTCCGAGGTGCTGGATATCGTGAACTATCTTGGTAGTGAAAAAGCAGGTACTGGCTTTGCTCAGCTTGAAGCTGAAGCTGAAGCTCGTTACACAGATTTCATCAATCCAAAAGCGAAAGCAGCGAAAAACTTCCGTTTCTTCCAACGTATGTGGAAAGCGCTAGGCGATGCTGCATCAGGAGCTGCTCCTTACAGCGACTACCGCGACAAACTACGTGAAGAAGAGAAGAAGAACCCGATTTCCATTCGTCACATTGCGGGCTTCAAAGCAATCAGCGATGGCCGTCAACCACTCGATCCGTCGCAAGTTGATATTTCCATTGGCGGTCATTCCTTGCCGATGTTGATCTCTTCGATGTCCTTCGGTTCACAAAATGAAACAGCTTTCCGTGCCTACGCTGAAGCCGGCGAACGTCTGAACATGGTTACCATGAACGGCGAGGGCGGAGAGATTAAAGATATGCTTGGCCGTTACAAAAGAACGCGCGGAGCGCAAGTCGCTTCCGGACGTTTCGGTGTTAACATTGAGCTTGCTAACGCAGTCGCTTTCCTTGAGATCAAAATTGGTCAAGGGGCAAAGCCAGGTGAAGGCGGTCACTTGCCAGGTTCCAAAGTTACAGCGAAAATCGCTGAAGCTCGTAACGCGACAATCGGTTCAGACTTGATCTCACCGTCCAATAACCACGATATTTACTCGATCGAGGATTTGGCGCAAATCATTTCCGAGCTTAAAGAAGGTAGCGGTCGTAAAGCCAAAATTATCGTAAAAATCCCAGTTGTTCCTGGTATCGGTACGATTGCAGTTGGTGTAGCGAAAGCTGGCGCTGACGTTATTACGCTTTCCGGTTTCGACGGCGGTACAGGTGCGGCTCGTATCCACTCCTTGACGCACGTTGGTCTTCCAACTGAAATCGGTACGAAGCTTGCTCACGTTGCTTTAATTGAAGCTGGTCTTCGTCACCGCGTTGAGCTGTGGTCCGATGGCGGTCTGAAATCAGGCGCTGACGTTGTTAAAATGGTTATGCTCGGTGCGAACCGTGCAGGTTTCGGTAGTATCGCTATGCAATCCATTGGTTGTACAACATGTCGCGGTTGTCATTTGGACACTTGTCATGTTGGTATCGCAACACAAATCGATTCCATGGAAGAAGCCGAAGAAAAAGGTCTTCGCCGTTTCGTTCCGCGTGTCTTTGACACGGCTGTAGATAGCCTGGTTCGTTTGTTCGGCGGTATCGGCGAAGAAGTTCGTGAAGTTGTTGCTTCCCTTGGTTTCAAAAGCTTACAAGAACTTGTTGGCCGTTCCGATCTTTTGGAGCAAATCAGCCACATCGAGCGTATTGACCTGTCCGACATTCTTCGTCCAGCTCCATTGCAGTTTATTTCTGAGGAAACAAGAGCAGCTGAAGCAGCAGCAGTTTCGTCCGATATTCGTATCGCGGCTGGTGCAGAAGGTTTAGACTTCTTCCCAGATTCCGTATCATTCGATGCTCCTGTTGTTCGCAACTGGTCCAAAGTGGATGCCGAGTCCCGTATCCTTGGAACTCGTTATTCCAGCCATCGTGTAAGAGACCGTTTCAACGGCAGCTACGATGAGCTTCCAGCCGTTGCACTTAACTTGATCGATGGTTCCGTTCCTGGTAACGGTCTTGCCGCATTCAACGCGCGTGGCGTAGACATTACGGTACACGGCGGTGCTGAAGACGGTCTTGGTAAAATGGCCTTCGGTGGTAAAGTAGCTATCGTAAAATCACTTGGCAAAAACAATACCTTCATCAATGGTAGCGTTGGTAAATCATTCGGTTACGGCGCTCAAAAAGGATTGTTCTTGATCCAAGGCAGTGCAGATACACGTGCATGTATTCGTTTCTCCGGTGCTGACGTTGTATTCGGCGGCGAGATCACAACGCCTCTGCAAGATGAGCTTGGCGGTCTAGCAGCTCGTGCGAACCTCAAAGGTTTTGCGTTCGAGTACATGACAAACGGCCGTGCCGTTGTTATGGGCGATCCAGGTCCATGGATCTGTGCAGGTATGACAGGTGGAGTTATCTACCAACGTCTCGTGCCTGAAATGGGTCTTGATCAAGCAGCAATCGAGCGTCGTATTGCGAAAGGCGCTAAAGTTAAACTTGAGCCTATCGGCCTTCAAAGTAAAAAAGATCTTACTGAATTGCTCACAGCTTACCACGCTGAGCTTGCGAACTCCGGTCAATCCGGAGCCGCGGCGAAAATCGAAGGTTTGCTAAGCAATCTAGAAGCTAACTTCATCCGGATCTCCCCGGTCAACATGCAAGCTGACCAATCCGTTGCAACTGAATAGTATCATTGCAAAAAGCTCCATCAGACCTTCATGGTCTGGTGGAGCTTTTTTCGTAAAAAGTACATCTATTCGTTGCATAAAATAGAGGCATGTATCGCATTTTATTAGTGCAACACCATCCGCGTACCACAGGAGGTTTTCAGCTATGAGCCACTCGAAGCGCCGCCAAGAAGCTGCATGGAAGGGTCGTAAACAAGCTCAACATCCACCACATGGTAAGGTGAAAGCCCTGGCCGAATTCGCCAGCGAGTATGATGCGGAAAACAAGTAGTACGGATTCCCCCTCTCCTCCCACACGTTAGAGGGACCAACACAAAGAGCCCGTTCGACCTATTTCTAAGGAAATCAGGTCTTCGGGTTCTTTGTGTTGGGTGAAAACGTGAGAGCTTCAGAAGCTTCCCTACGCTTCCTCTGACTGAGTTAGTCGGTTCATCCGACTAACTCCACTGGCATAGCACTAACTCCACTGACATAGCACTTAAATCCTCCGAGTTAGTCGGTTTTTCCGACTAACTCCACTGACATAGCACTTAAATCCTCCGAGTTAGTCGGTTTTTCCGACTAACTCCACTGGCATAGCACCTAATTCCTCCGAGTTAGTCGGTTTTTCCGACTAACTCCACTGGCATAGCACCTAATTCCTCCGAGTTAGTCGGTTTTTCCGACTAACTCCCCTCAAACTTTCGTGTGCTGTTAGATGGATCTTTTGTTGTATTTTTAAAGCTAGGGATGTTGCTCCCTCACATTCTTCTTGTCCAAATCTGGCGGAACACGATGATGGGTAGCTTGCTCGAAACCGTAGGCGATTTTGATCAAAGTAGGTTCACTATACGCTCTGCCCGAAAATACTACCCCAAAAGGCCCCTTGGTTGAATGACCACGTGCGTCGATAACTCCCTCTTCAGAATACCCGGCCGGAACTGAAATCAATGGGTAGCCCAGTCGAGCCGCGATATACAGGCCATCCACATCACCAGGGAGCAGGAGCGCATCTAAGTCGTCTTTTTCAAGTGCATAGTCAATTCCTTGTTGGAGTGGCTGCTCCTTGTAGGCTTGGATCTTCTGCAGATAGGTTGCCTCCGTCAAGGTTGTTTCTTGTGAGCGAACGAGCGTGTCTTGCCCGAATTTCAAAGCAGCTTCTGCATGGTTGTCGTTATAAGCAATCAGCTCTTCCAAAGAGTGAACAGGTATGTCTTCAGCCAAACGCGATAAATAGGCATTCAGGCCTTTTTTGAATTCATAGGTGATAGCATCATTGTTCCAGTTTTGCTGTTCCACGTGTAAGATAACCGGATCTACGATTGTTGCGCCTTCCATGGTCAGGGTTGCAATGGCGGCTTCCATAATGGCTAATCGTTCTTTGTCCAAATGTTGATAATAATGCCGCGGAATGCCGATTCTGGCCTGACGTAAGAAACTCGTATCCAAAAACGGTGTGTAGTCTTGTAAAGCGACTTTTCTGCTCGCTAGCGTAGCAGGATCCTCGCTGTCAGAGCCCGTTAATGCCCCTAACAAAATAACAGCATCCTTCACTGTCCTAGCTATCGGCCCAGGGGTATCCTGACTGTTTGAGATCGGGATAATCCTCGCACGGCTCACTAGTCCAACCGTAGGCTTGATTCCCACTACAAAATGCTGACTTGCTGGTCCAACAATAGAACCTGCCGTCTCCGTTCCGATAGAAGCAGCCCCTAGATTTGCAGCTACTGCCGCCGCCGAACCCGAGCTAGACCCGCTCACGAACATTTCCCCAGGGCCATAAGGGTTAAGCACTTGCCCGCCACGTGAACTATATCCTGCAGGCATGGAGCTAGACATAAAGTTCGACCATTCTGACATATTCGTTTTCCCTAGCAAAACGGCACCTGCTGCTCGCAGCTTCGCTGCTACAAATGAATCCTTAGCCGCATACGAATCCGCCAGTGCAATCGAGCCAGCACTCGTATGCATGTTATCCCCTGTATCGATATTATCTTTGAGAAGAATCGGTATCCCGTGTAATCTCCCACGGCTCCCTGATTCCTTGCGTTCTTTATCTAAGTCCTTGGCGATATGGATCGCGTCGGGATTGATTTCTAATATTGAATTGATGGTAGAATCATACATGTCTATTCGCTCTAGATATACCCGAACAAGTTCCTCTGAGGTTACTGCGCCTGTCTCCATGGCCACCTGCATACTTTCTATATCTGCTTCTATCATCCAATCCTTTAGGTACTTAATCACTTGATCGACTCCCTGCTGCTTTCTTGGGTAACTTGTTGTGTTGTATCCAACTTACCATAAGCCGGGATATGGCATATATAGAAAGATTAACTATAGTCGAATTAGACGGTAATTCCCTGTGCATGTATCCCTTACCCACTAACCCCATGCAGCTCACGAATACGCCGGGCAGCACGCATATGGTGTTTGGCATGTCCAGCCATCATTTTCAGCAATTGTGCAACGGTTTCTTCCCGATTCGTCGTCCGTATGGTTCGGTCTAAAGCATCCGGAAGATGCTTGCACAGCCCAAGAATATGCTGCCTTACCGCTCCAAATAGTAGGACTTCAGCAGCGATTGGCCGCTGTGCGTAGTGCAGCCCACGATGCCAATCATCCGGTTGAAACGAATTTCCCACGTACATTCGTCCCGGCTCCGCAAGTGCAAATTTCACTTTGTGTATAGTGATCAGCTCCAAATCGATCAGATGCAGCACGTGCTCACGTATCGACCACTTATCATGCACTTCACGTAAGTTAAGCTGCGCATCGGATAAACCGTCAATGGCTTGCTGCAACTCTGCCACGCCCGCTTCATACATCTCCATAATCTCGATATGGGTTGGGAACAGTTCCTCCCAGTAAACCAGTGTATACCCATCCATGGTCGGAACATGGCGTTCACGAATATGTTCTGCATCCTTACTCGCTATATCCTGCTGGAAGCCTCTGGCTAGCAAGTTTGACTCCACGTCAATTACAGAAGTTACACCGATGTAAACAAGGCTTCCAGCTTGTGCTTTGCTGTAATTCGGTCTTAACCAACGGTTCAGAACCTCATTAGGTTCACACCCCTCTACGACTAGAACAGCCTCATCTGCTGTGTCACCAATGTGCAGCAATGCCGCACGGCCCCCCTCATCCTGCTCAAGCAACTCCCAACCTAGCTGACTTCTATAAAAAGTTATCGACTTCTCCAAATTGCTCACACTGAGCAATAATCTAGCCCGACCGTTCGGCTCCATATGCCCTGCCTCCATTTCCGCACAAAAAAATACGCTCCGTCTTAATTTCGACGGAGCGCATGTAAAAGCCTACTTCTTGGCCGCTTGGTAGGCCTCGATATATTGTGCAGCCTTCTTAGCAACAAGGCTGTAGTTTCCTGTTTTGACGGCTTCGCTGGTCAAATCGGAGCCGATGCCGACGGCAACTGCGCCGGCCTGAATCCATTCGCCGAGGTTGCTCAGCGACACCCCGCCAGTAGGCATAATGTTCGCCTGTGGCAGCGGACCCTTAATGGCCTTAATCATCGCCGGGGAGTACAGATTACCCGGGAAGAGCTTCACAATGTCCACGCCAAGCTCTAGCGCGGCTTGAATATCCGCAATGGTCATGCACCCTGGCATGATCGGCACACGATACCGGTTACACAGTGTAACGGTGCTAGGGTTCAACGATGGGCCGACAACGAACTCGGCCCCGCTTAGGATCGCGGCACGCGCTGTTTCCGGGTCAAGGGCTGTGCCCACCCCGATAATCGCGTACTTAGACGCGTCCTTCGCTGTGCTCGAGTAGCGCTTCGCAAGCTCCTCGATGGCGCGCAGCGCGAAAGGCACGGTCATCGTGACTTCGATGACTTTGATACCGCCGGCGATCGCTTGATCCGCCATTTCGACGACTTCTTCTGGTGTATCTCCGCGTAGGACGGCAACGACGCCCTCATTTGTAATTTGCTGAAGCAATTGAAGTTTCTTCACTGGTCATCTTCCCTTCTATGTGTAAGCATGTATGATTTATCTTTCGTATCTTCTTCCAAACAATTAACGTTCAATATGTTTAATGTTGTTAAGTACTGCTTCCACTTGCTCCCACGTTGGAGCACCTTCCCAATCGCCTTCCGTCTGCACAATCATGGAGCCCACCAAATTCCCGATGCGAACAGCCTCAGGGTACTCATAAGCTTTTAGCACGCCCACCAAAAAGCCCGCACAGAACCCATCGCCCGCACCCACGGTATCAATGACTTGCTCTGCTTTGAAGTACGGCACTGTTGTAATCGTATCCGCCGTAACGACATATGTGACATCTTCTCCACCCTTGACGATCGAAACGGCCGACAATTCGCGCAGCTTGCTAACAATGACATCCCAGTCTTCCGTTTGGTACAGCAGTTTCAGCTCATCCAGACCTGGCAGGAAAATATCCGATAGTTTCGCAAGTTCAAGCAGCACAGGGCGTGCTTCTTCAATGCTCCACAGTTTCAAACGCAGGTTCGGATCAAAACTAACCTTCACGCCATGCTTACGAGCCAAGCGAACAGCTTCAAAAGCCGCCTCTCTGCACGACTCACTCAAAGCCGGTGTGATACCAGTAATATGCAATATTTTAGCCCCAGCGATGTACGCCTCATCCAAATGTTTCGGGCTCATCTGACTTGCCGCTGAGTTTTTGCGGTAGTAGTAAACGGACGTTTTGCCCATTAGAACTTCACGCATCATAAGCCCTGTTGGCGCATCGGGCGTCATTTCCGCACGGGAAACGTCGACACCTTCACCACGGATTTTTTTGAAAATCATACGACCTAACGGGTCCTTACCTAGTCTGCCGAACCAACCCACATGACCGCCAAGACGTGAAATACCGATCGCCACATTGCTCTCAGCACCGCCAAACAGGCTATGCAGCTCCGAGGAGTACTCCAAGCCCTTACCTCCTGAAGGCATGAGCAATGCCATTGTTTCTCCAAACGTAATAATATCTGGTCCTGATCCTGTATTTACCGACATAGAAGCACTCCATCCATTCCGATCACGACTCGCGTGTCCCGTTAATTGAAACGTTTAAATAAATGAGATATCTCATATTATAGTGGATTTGAACGGATTTCACCAGACTTTTACGACGGACTCCCACAGTTCCAAAAGAGGAAAAAACCTCCTGCGGGGTCATTCCTCATGGAACGACCTTGCAAGAGGTTTTTTAAATTTATATTTTTGTAGCTTCTGCTAAGGCTAGCTCGTTCTGAAACTCTTCGTGAATGCGTCCATTCGATGCCATCACGTTACGAACGCCCAAGTGATAAGGATTACCTTCCGTATCTGTCACACGGCCGCCTGATTCTGTAATAAGCAAGGCACCTGCTGCAATGTCCCAAGCATTGAGACCGATTTCCCAAAACCCGCTAAGACGCCCAGCAGCCACATAGGCCAAATGCAGCGCAGCGGAGCCTGCCACACGGATGTTACGAACTTTCGGAGAAAGCGCCTGAACGCCTTTCAGGTTAATGGGCAGCGCGCCGTCACGGTCAGCCGGGAATCCAGTAGCGATTAAACTGGTAAGCAGCGTCTCATCCGCGGAAACCTCTGTCTTTTTGCCGTGCATGTAAGCGCCTTTCCCTTTCTCAGCAACGAATAATTCGTCGCGTGATGGGTCGTATACAACACCTACAATGACTTCACCTTTATGTGCCAGTGCGATCGATACGGAGAAAAAAGGAAAACCATGAACGAAGTTCGTTGTACCATCAATCGGGTCCACGATCCAGAGATACTCTTCGTCACTCATTTCTTGCAAAGCTTTGGCTGACGCCTCCGGACCTGGCTCTACGCCTTCCTCCCCAAGGATGGAATGGTTCGGGAAATGCGTCATAATCAGATTGCGAATCAATTTCTCCGTTCCTTTATCAACCTCGGTCACAAGGTCTTGAGCAGAGAATTTCGTCCCTACATGATTAATATCTCCAAGCTTGGTTTTGATCCACTGACCTGCCTTAGCTGCCGTATTAATGGCTACAGCTGTAAAACTTTTACTACCCACAACGAAAGTTTCCGTCCCACCTTGTACCATATATATCAACTCTTTCTTTTCATTAATTTAGATAATACGTTAAGTATAGTAAATTATACGTTTCTAATACTAGTGCGTTTCATCCTAAATTATTCGTACATTTTCACATTTGGTGCGGAATTTAAACGAAAAGAACCGTAGCGGCCCAAAGACCGTACGGTTTTCCTTCTTTTATATCTATGAAAATAAAACCTTCTATATACCAACGATATGATACCCGCCGTCGACATAAATAACTTCGCCTGTGATACCACGGGACAAGTTGCTCATGAGGAACATCGCTGTATCGCCAACTTCAGCTGTATCCGTTGTTTTACGAAGTGGAGCTTTCTCTTCAACTTGACGCAGAATGGAGTTGAAATCTTTGATCCCTTTGGCAGCCAAAGTACGAATTGGCCCTGCCGAGATGCCGTTTACGCGGATACCGAATTGGCCAAGATCTGCCGCGAGGTAACGAACGCTAGCTTCAAGCGCAGCTTTGGCAACGCCCATTACGTTGTAGTTCTTCATAGCGCGTTCTGCGCCAAGGTAAGTCATCGTCATAATGCTTCCGCCTTCGGTCATCAGCGGGTAAATGCGTTTGGATACGGCCACTAGAGAGTACGCACTGATGTCATGCGCAAGCGCGAAACCATCGCGTGATGTATCAACGAACAGCCCGTCCAGCTCTTCTGTTTTAGCAAAAGCAATACTATGTACAAGACCGTGCACGACACCGAACTTTTCTTTGAGCGCGGAAGCCAAGGTATCGATTTCTGCATCTACGGTTACGTTACAAGGCATCAACGTGGAGCCTGGGATCGTGTCAGCTAGCTTACGTACGCGTTCTTCAACGCGCTCGTTTTCGAACGTGAACACCAAATTAGCACCTTGAGCGGCTAAAGATTGTGCAATGGCCCAAGCGATACTGCGGTCATTGGCAACACCCATAACAAGTATATTTTTTCCGTTTAACAATTGACTCATGGTTCGTAGAAGCCCCTCTCACAATGGCATGGTTAGTCATTAGATCTACCTTCCAAAGTACCCCATTTTGTCCAACAATTCAAGAAAAATATGGGATTAGAGCGTAAGCGATGCTTCATCGAGGGCTGTGACACCTTCTTGTCCTTTCAGGTCTTCCATTAGCTTGAAAAGGGCGCTATCCTTCATCTTGGCTTCGATCATGATATCCAGCTTCGGCGTGATGGGAGCGATGGATTTCAGGAATGTGTATAAAGGTCCTACCTCCACGTAGTCGGCATGACTTCTTGGTTCTGTTTCGCCTTTGGGGCTGGAAACGTGAATTTTGGGAGGAAGTGAGGCTGACGCCTCATCCAAATGCAAGCGTGCGCGCCTTAGCCAGGTTTCTTGAATGCGTGGCCACAACTGGGCGACATCTTCCCCATTGTTATTGACCGCATGATGATGCACATCCAGTACCATGGGAGCACCGACTTCCTCGGCAATCTCGAGCGTCTCTAGGGCATTGAAGGTTTTGTCGTCATTTTCGAGCGTGATTCGTTGTTGAATCGGAATCCGCATGGCGGTGAAGTTTTGGACAAATCGCTTCGCAGATTTTATTTTATCCCCATAGGAACCGCCAACGTGAATGTTGCACATGGCTTCCATGCCAAGTCCCATCGCATTCAGCATGGCCGAGTGGCGCTCCAAGTCTTCGACCGATTTCTGGAGGACGTCCTTCCGTGGCGTGCTGAGCACGGTGAAATGATCGGGATGGAAGCTAACGCGCATGTTATTCTGCTTGGCGTAGCTGCCAAGCTCCTCAAATTCTGCCGACAATGCAGGGATCGGATCCCAATCGCCTAGCATCTCATGACCAATCAGCGGGATGAAACGAGAAGAAAATCTGAAAACCATGATGTCATGAGCACGATTATGTTTGAGCAAACGGAGCGTATTATGTAAGTTCTCAGCGCCGATGCGCTGCAGCTTGCGAATAGCTGCCTCGCGATTGAGCAGCTTGCTGAAGTTTGTTGCCGTCATCGTCTTGGACGGGGAAGCATTCTTTACCACAGTGGACATGGCTACGTATCCTAGGCGAATAAGCATGTTCGGGTTAACCTCCAGATTCGATTGCATATGAAATGTACGGCTACTTCGGCTGTATTGGTGCTTGGCGTTGCTGCAAAAACCGAATTTTCTCATAATTAGATTACCCTAGCGAATAGGTGCACATACAAACAAACCCATCAACGTCCAAACGTCAGAAGGGTTTGTTGTACGATGCGATGAAGGCCTGATTAATGCTCGTATTTAATCTCGATACGTGCAAGTATACCGGCTGGATTGCATACGCTTCGGTTTGCATCGGATGGGGAGTTAAATCCAGCAATTACAATATTATTTTCACCTTTTTGAAGAAAAGGCTCGATATGAAATGTTCTCCCTGGATTGTAGAAGGCTACCGTATCCTGCGGTGGGTCAATAATCACCGGTACTCCATTGATGAGTACGATGGCATAGTTGTCAACGGCTAGGAATAACTTGGCTTTCTTAATTTTCTTCGAGTGGACTTTGAATGTTTTGGCGACCACTCCTGCTGGCCCATCGGAATCACTCGCTCCCCAAACATAAGCTTCACCTTCTCTCGGCTGCACCCATGCCTCATTTGGCTCGTTTTCAATGGCGTTCACCCAACTGCCGTCAGTACTAATGATCGTGTGTTTTTCCATGTATAATCACTTCCTTTCTAGTAGGATAAGCTATTATATGAATCTAGCACTCTATTGGAAAGGGACAAAAGAAACCGTATATACATACTGATTTATACTATAGGAAGGGCCATTGCGAAAACGTAGCCTTAAGCGTCAACTATCTCGCCATTGAACAAGTTACAACTTTAAAATAGTTCTCAGCTTGAAGACGCAGAAGTCGATTTTCGACATCTCGGAGGGGGAGTGGTGTGTATGCGCTACTGAGACTGCGATTTCGGACGTCTCACACAAGAGTTTCGTTAATCCAGCTAGTTTGTTTGACTGAGAAGTCGATTTTCGACGTCTCAGAGGGGGAATGGTGTGTGTGCGCTACTGAGACTGCGATTTCCGACGTCTCACGCAAGAGTTTGGTTAAAGAGTAAGGTCAAAAGACTGGCGCGCAGGACTTTAATGCCCAAAACGGGCCTTATCCTACGGTTCGACGGCCCAGGGGACGGAAATAGCGCCCTTTTCGGGCGCTATTGTTGGCTTTTCCTCGCAGCTGAGCTGACGCACAGGACTTTAATGCCCAAAATGGGCCTTATCCTACGGAGCGACAGCCCGGGGCACGGAAATAGCGCCCTTTTGGGGCGCTATTGTTGGCTTTTCCCCGCAGCTGCGCTGGCGGGAAAAGACGCAAAACAAAAAACACCGACCCCCTAAAGGTCGGTGTTTCTCTAAGCTTGCTCGCCGAAAAACATTTCGAATGCAAGCGAGGTCTGAATGCGAGCTTCTTCCTCGGTTAACCGCCGAATGAGCTCCATCTCCACTTGTGTAACCTCTTCACCTTGAAAATTGATTTCTGCAATAGAAGCTACGATACGAACAATTGCAATTGCTTGATTCTCAGGCGTGTATGCGATAACTTTTTGGCCTGTCAGGAAAACACGGAAGCCGCTTTTCACCATTTTGCCGCGGCCATACTCCAGTAGCTCGTAGAGCTCTTGTTCGGACTTAAACTTACAAACTGAATTAAATTCTGTTTGAAATCCCATAGCTCATCTACTCCGTATCAAAAGAATATTGGATATTTTGCTTCGCTGCGTGACGCTCAAGCGCCAAACGAATCAGATCATCAAGCAGCTCTTTATAGGGTTTACCTGTCTCCTGCCAGAGCAGCGGATACATACTGAACGGCGTGAAACCAGGCATCGTGTTGATTTCGTTGATATAGATCTTTTGATCGATTTTGCCTAAGAAAAAGTCCACACGAGACAAGCCGCTACCATCAACCGCCAGGAACGCACGAAGAGCCAGCGCTCTGACCTCATCCGATACCTCTTGCGAGATCTCGGCAGGAATAATCATCGCTGATTTACCATCCAAATATTTGGCTTTGTAATCGTAGAATTCATTGGAAGATACGATCTCACCAACAACGGAAGCGATAGGCTCATCATTCCCCAGAACGGCAACTTCGATTTCGCGAGCATCGATATTTTCTTCAATAATAACTTTGCGATCATATTGGAAAGCAAAAGCAACCGCCGCGATCAACTCTTCTTGATTTCTCGCTTTGGAAATTCCCACGCTTGAGCCTAAGTTAGCCGGCTTCACGAAACATGGGTAGCCAATCGCTGTTTCCAGCTCCATGAGGTGATACGCGCGGTTCTTTTCCCACTCGGTACGGGTAAAATGACGGAAAATGCACTGTGGAAGTCCTTCCTGCGCAAAAACCTTTTTCATCATGACTTTATCCATGCCGACAGCAGAAGCCAGTACACCTGCACCTACATAAGGGATGTTCGCCATTTCCAAAAGTCCTTGAATCGTCCCATCTTCCCCGAACGTGCCATGTAAAAGCGGGAAAACGACATCTAATCCGAGATCCTCCGCTCCAGCGGATGTAATAGAAGAAACAGCTACATCACCTTTTGTTTGAATACCGCCAAAAATCGGTGCCAACGCGTTGGAAGCCGGAGCTCCAGCATCTCCCGTACTGAATGTCAGCACTTCTTTGGACTGGGCGGGACCTAGAAGCGGCGCTCCGCTTCTCCACTCTCCTTTTTTGGATATATAAAACGGTGTAATCTCATATTTCGTGAAATCCACAGCTTTCATAACCGCCAATGCTGTTTGCAAAGACACATCATGCTCACCGGATTTCCCTCCATAAATTAAACCAATTCGTATTTTGCGGCTCATTACGTACCTCCGTCTAGTATTTACAATTTCTATGCCTTCTTACATTTCATCAGCAACATGAATGAACGTGTATTTCGTCCGTTCCGACCAAGCAGGTGAATCCTTGTATGCCCAGTACCGATTACGGCTATTAAAGGTATGCGCATTAACGAGCGGCATCCCATTGGCATCTTTACCTATCACGATTGTGTTGTGCTGAAAGCGACCATCGCCATCCCAGTCATAGCTGATCGTGTCTCCTGGCTGTAGCTCCCAGGCGTCCTTGACGACTGTACCTGTCAAACCATGCTTATGAGGACGTTCCAAGTAATGATGCAAGCTGTTGGCAACTGCCCAACTATAGCTCCATAGCTCTTGATGCCCTTTTTTGCCAGCATACCACCAGCCTGATTCCCTTTTCCCAGTATAGTCCATTGGAGCCCCGCCTGCAAAGAGGCATTGCGAGACATAATTCGTGCAATCTACTTCAAAATATTCATAATTTGGATTCGGTGTTTGCCACCATTTTTCCGCATATTGGACGGCTTTGGGACGATTATAAATGATTTTACGGTGAGCGGATTCCAGACCACTCGTATTGCGTATACTAGGATTGATATAAGGAAGAGATGGCGAGCTGCGCTGGGTGTCTAGGAATGTTTCATTCTCTGACAAATGGAAGCTGCGGCCACGGCTGGGCTGAGACTTCTCGCTCTGCAAAAGCTCTGCACTTTGAACCTTCCACCCTAAAGCCTGTTGCTCGATGATCACTCGCTCTGACTCTATACGCTCCTCCTGATGTTCTATTAAACCAATTTGATAGGTCAAAAACCGATGCAACTGGATATCCGCGATAATACCATATGGTAATTCCTTAATACCTTGCATACGGAGCTTTGTTTCTCCGCGCAGCAGCTTAGCGTCACGCTCTCGGTAACTGTTCAGGAGCCTTCGCACCTTGACATCCTGTTTCCGTACATAAGCGCTGTCCGAGACAAATGCTTCCAAGGGTTCGGATGAGCCCTCAAGCTCAGCCTGGTTTTTTGCATGAACGTAATTATAAAGCGCCGTTTTCCAGGACATCTTGGTATCCCTCCTTAGCTTTTATTAAGGTTTTAATGCGTTTTGTTAGGACAAGCCCGAATTGCTTTGAATTGATTCAATATATGACATTTTGACGGTAAAAATGATTGAAATTAATCTTTACTCACACGTGGCGAAGCGCTATACTTGAGGTAGAGGGAATTATGAAATCGAGTTTCACTAGATGAAATTTGGTGACATGGTTAGATATTATAATTTGAGGAGGAACTACCTATGTCCAATAAGGACTCTTTTTCTGTGCGTAAGCAGTTAACTGTCGGCACGAAATCGTTCCAGTATTACAGCCTTCCTGACTTTGAAAGTCAAGGTCACGGCACAATTAGCAATCTGCCAGTTTCGATCCGCGTATTGCTTGAAGCTGCTGTCCGTCAATTCGATGGTCGCGCAATTACAAGTGAGCACGTGAAACAAATCGCTGGCTGGGCTGAAGGCCGCGATGAAAACAAAGAAATTCCTTTCATTCCTGCTCGTATCGTTCTTCAAGATTTCACAGGTGTTCCAGTCGTCGTTGACCTTGCGGCAATGCGTGCGACTATGGCTCGTGAAGGTGGAGATCCTAGACGTATTAATCCACTTGTTCCTGTTGACCTTGTAATTGACCACTCTGTCATGGTTGATGCTTTCGGTTCCCCGGATGCACTCGAAATGAACATTAACTTAGAATTCGAAAGAAACGAAGAGCGTTACCGCTTCTTGCGTTGGGCGCAAACAGCATTCGATAACTTCCGTGCTGTGCCACCTTCAACAGGTATCGTTCACCAAGTTAACTTGGAGTACTTGGCATCTGTTGCAGCAACGAAAACAATTGACGGCGAAACTGTCGTGTACCCGGATTCCCTCGTAGGTACAGACTCCCATACAACAATGATTAACGGTCTTGGTGTTGTAGGTTGGGGCGTTGGCGGTATCGAAGCGGAAGCTGGTATGCTTGGTCAACCTCTATACTTCGTAGCTCCAGACGTCGTTGGTTTCAAATTAACTGGTCAATTGGCAGAAGGCGCTACAGCGACTGACTTGGCATTGACGGTTACTCAAATTTTGCGTAAAAAAGGCGTTGTTGGTAAATTCGTTGAGTTCTTCGGTCCTGGACTAAGCAACATCTCCTTGGCTGACCGCGCAACAGTTGCGAACATGGCTCCTGAGTACGGCGCAACAATAGGTTTCTTCCCTGTTGATAACGAAACATTGAACTACTTGCGTGCAACTGGCCGTGAGGAAGAGCAAATTGCACTTGTAGAAGCTTATTACAAAGCACAAGGCATGTTCCGCACAGACAGCACGCCAGATCCAGTGTTCACAGATGTTCTTGAACTTGATCTTAGCACGGTAGTTCCAAGCTTAGCTGGTCCTAAACGTCCGCAAGATCGCGTAGAACTTACGAACATGAAAGAATCTTTCAACGCTATCATCCGTACACCGATCGAAAAAGGCGGATACGGCTTGACGGAAGAGAAAGTGGCTGAAGTTGTTGATGTTGTGTATCCAAACGAAACAGTTAAAATGGGTACTGGCGCAGTCGTCATCGCGGCGATTACTTCCTGTACGAACACATCCAACCCAAGCGTTATGATCGGTGCTGGACTTGTAGCGAAAAAAGCGGTAGCTCTTGGTTTGAAAAAACCAGCTTTCGTAAAAAGCTCTTTGACACCAGGTTCCCTTGTTGTTACTGAGTACCTGATCAAAGCAGGACTTCTTGAGTCCCTAGAAGCTCTTGGCTTCCACGTTGCTGGTTACGGCTGTGCAACTTGTATCGGTAACTCCGGTCCGCTTCCAGACGAAGTAAGCAAAGCGATTATCGACAACGATATGACAGTTGCTGCTGTTATCTCCGGTAACCGTAACTTCGAAGGCCGCGTTCACGCACAAGTAAAAGCGAACTACCTTGGATCACCTCCACTCGTTGTTGCTTATGCTCTTGCAGGTACTGTAAACATCGATCTTGCGACAGATCCTATCGGTTATGACCATACTAACAAACCTGTCTACTTGAAAGACATCTGGCCTACAAACCAAGAGATTCAAGATGCTCTTAACATTGCTATGAGCCCTGACATGTTCCGCGACAAATACAGCAACGTATTCCGCGCGAATGAGCGTTTCAACCAAATTCAAATCCCTGAAGGCGATCTGTATGAGTTCGATACGAACTCCACGTATATCCAAGAGCCTCCGTTCTTCACAGACTTAGGAACAGTTCTTGATGATATCGCAGATATCCGCAGCGCAAAAACACTAGCACTTATGGGCGATTCCGTTACAACGGATCACATCTCCCCAGCTGGTAACATCAAAGTAGACAGCCCTGGAGGCCAATACTTGATTAACCATGGTGTAAAAAGAGAAGACTTCAACTCCTACGGTTCCCGTCGTGGTAACCACGAAGTGATGATGCGCGGTACGTTCGCGAACATTCGTATTCGTAACCAAGTGGCACCAGGAACTGAAGGCGGCGTAACAACTTACTTGCCAACTGGCGAAGTGGAGTCCATCTACGATGCTTCCATGAAGTATCAAGCTGAAGGCCAAAACCTTGTCGTTATCGCAGGTAAAGAGTACGGAACTGGATCTTCCCGTGACTGGGCAGCAAAAGGTACTTTCTTGTTAGGCGTTAAAGCTGTTATCGCGGAAAGCTTCGAGCGTATCCACCGTAGTAATCTTGTTGGAATGGGCGTTCTTCCACTTCAATTCGTTAACGGCGAAAGCTGGAAAACACTAGGTATTACGGGTCGCGAAACATTCGACATCACTGGCCTTAGCAACGATGTTCAACCAGGTTCCACAGTAAAAGTTACTGCAACTCGTGAAGATGGCACTAGCTTCGAATTCACAGCTCTTGTGCGTTTGGATAGCTTGGTAGACGTAGACTACTACCGTAATGGTGGTATCCTGCAAACGGTTCTTCGTTCGATTCTTGCAGAAAACAAAAACTAATCATTATAATATCCAGCAAAACACACACACAAAGCTCGGGATTGCCTTCATGGCAGTCTCGGGCTTTTTCCTTTTGATGGAAAAACAAGTGATTAATTCACTCATTTTGCTCAAAAATTCAACCCTCCTGACCCTTACTGCCCCAAGGGATTGACTTACATTTCCAAAAACTGCGGGTTGAGACGAGGTATACTGGCACCTATACTGAGGAAAGCGAAAGGGGAGATGAAGATGATGTTGATTAAAAAACTAGTCGTAGTCGCACTCGTAGCTTCCTTTGGTTTAGGGATGAATGCAGGAACGTGGAGCCCGAAGGCATCCGCAGCAGAAGCTACGACTTTAAAGCAAGGCACACAAAATGGTGACGTATGGGACGCACAATTCCGACTAAAAACTTTAGGCATATATGAGCCTTCTATAGATGGAAAATATGGTCCGATTACAGCCGCGGCAGTTCGTAACTTCCAAACGAATTATGGACTTAGCGTGGACGGAATCGTTGGTGCGAAAACGTGGGAGTACTTGCAAAAATTCACGGTGAATCAAGCAGAGCTCGATATGCTGGCTAAAGTCATTTACAGTGAGGCACGCGGAGAATCCTATCAGGGTCAAGTAGCTGTTGGAGCGGTCGTTATGAACCGGTTAAAATCCAGTCAGTTCGAGAATACCATTCAAGGTATCGTGTTCGAGAGTGGTGCTTTTACGGCAGTCAGCGATGGCCAATATAATTTAACACCGGATAGTCAAGCTTATAAAGCTGCCTTAGAGGCTGTTCGCGGCTGGGACCCAACGGGTGGCGCACTCTACTATTTCAACCCAAAGACTGCGACAAGCTCTTGGATCTGGACACGTCAACAAACGGTACAGATTGGTAATCATATTTTTGCGAAGTAATAGTGTGCAAATCGTGTGATGAACGCGATGTATAAATAAAAAACACCTCTAGATGGAGCCGCCCAAGCGAGCTCGTG
The DNA here is from genome assembly GCF_013204845.1 of Paenibacillus qinlingensis. GTDB lineage: Bacteria > Bacillota > Bacilli > Paenibacillales > NBRC-103111 > Paenibacillus_E > Paenibacillus_E qinlingensis. The sequence continues at coordinate 130,014 of NZ_JABMKY010000018.1, read as the reverse complement.
TAGAGGTGTTTTTTGTCCTAGAGAGGCTGCTGCGTTACGCTTGTTCCGCTAAATCCTTCATATGCTCCATAACTTCGAGATGCACATGGCGAATAATGCTTTTGGTCCATATATCGAAATAGAGAGATGGCTTCACTTTCAAATCATACCAGCTCGTGCCGATGAGTGTCGTGGTCCCGTCACCATTGTCTTCTAGAATAAATTGTCCTTTGGATAAACTCAAGTGCCCTAGTATTTCGGGATCATCTGGAAGTTTGGTTATGGCAAAGGTTAGCTTTCGGCTTTCTTCATACTCTACGATCTTCTCTTCGAAAATGATGCCGTTGCTGAAAATGCACTTTCGTGCTGCGCCAACATAATGGCCGTCTGCCGTGGATTGTACAGGGCTGGGCAAGCCGATTTTAAATAACCAATAATCAGGTTCTGACGTAATGGGTGAAAATGCGGTGACATGCTGCCATACAACTTCTGGCTTTGCATGAATTAAGATTCGGTCTGTGACCTGACTTTCACTTGGTTGAGCAGTCATCATATTGACTAGGATGAGAACGGCCATGGCCGAGAGAATACTGACGTTTAACGTTGAATGGTTCCATTTAAACATCAGTTTACCCGCCAGAACACCGAGTAATATAAAAAGATAGATCAGTGGAGCCACAATGATCAGGCAAATATACCCCTCGCCCATCATGAAATAACTATAAATTAAACCTACAACAAGATTAAGAAAAGCATAACCAAAAGATGGGCCAACCGACACGCGGTGGTTTCGCCAGAAATAGGCATTAATCATCCCCATGATAAACGGGAGCAAGACGAAATCCGATAAGATCAGAATCCCTCCCACACCTGTTGCTACCTTGACGATATACGCAGTAACAAGCATAAAGATGATTCCGCAACCATTAGCCACAGCGATTCCTAACCAGATATCTTTGGCTCTCCGACTCATTGTTTTCACTCCCTTGGACTGTCACGTAGACGTTGTCGATACGATACTATGACTAATCTAACGTGATTTGGAGTGATTGTAAATAATAACCAGTTTTATTATAAAAGAAAGCCAACGCACTTACTCAGGCGTCAGCTTGTTCTTCATACCACGGATTTAAGTGAACGAGCACCTCATCCACATCACTATGGGCCTCTTTGATTTTGCGCTTAATGCTGCGGCTGATATCATGACCTTCTTGAATCGTCAACTGGCCTGGAACGCCAAGTCTCGCATCAACTAATATGTAATGACCATGTTCCCTCGCACGAAGCCGATCAATCCGCTTAACCTCAGGTACATCTCGAATCAATGTGATATATTGCTCGATATAGGCTTGGCTGACACTACGCTCCATCAAAATATCAAAGGATTCGCTACCCATCTCGTAGGCCAGCTTTAATACAAGAAAGGAGACGATAATCCCCGCTACGGGGTCTCCGTAAGCCAAGTAGCTAATATTGTAGTGATCTCCGATCAATGCTAAGCCGATCCCCACCGAGGCCGCTATAGAGGCGTACACGTCCGCTAAATGGTCGTAGGCTGTGGCCATCAGCCCTTTGCTATTAAGCTGCTTTCCTATACGCATCGTGTAGATATAGAGAACTTGTTTCCACACGAGGGAAACGACAGCTGCACAAAGGGCAATGATATGCGCCTCGCCCGCTGGCTCAAATAGAGCATGTATCGAGTGATAGCCCATATAGATTGCGGCTCCGGCCAATATTATCGCAACAATAAAAGCCCCGAGCACCTCTGCTTTCCCGTGCCCGTAAGGATGATCCACATCCGCTGGTTTGGAGGATACGCGCATGGAGCTATAAGCCGTTGCAGTCGCAATAACATCTCCAGCGTTATGAATACCGTCGGCAATTAGCACTTGGCTATTGAACAGAAGGCCGACGATGATTTTGATGGCGGTCAGCACGATGTTACTGGCTAGGCTTATCCAGATCGCAAGCATCGAGGCTGTCTTCTTCATGATGGCCCACTCCCTTTCCCACTTTTAGTATGGCTTATCGGCGGTAAAGCATCCGTCTATGTTGGGGATTCGGATTTAGGCGTTGGGGTGGGAGTGCGTAGGGACGCGGAGGGACGCGGAGGGACGGACGGGACAGGATGGACAAGACGGGATGGGACAGGACAGGACGGGACAGGACGGGACAGGACGGGACAGGACGGGACAGGACGGGACAGGACGGGACAGGACGGGACAGGACGGGACAGGACGGGACAGGACGGGACAAGACGGGATGGGACAGAGCAAATGAAAAAGCAGTAATAAGCAAGTTTACCCTGCTTATTACTGCTTACATAGGTGCATATTGCGAGATAAGCCCACCGCGAGTGCTTATGAGCTGCAAGATGTCCCGTTTCGGGCGTATGTGCTAGCGATAAGCACCCTTACCTTGCTTATTGCTGCTTAGATCGGCGCATACAGCGTGATAGGACCACCGCGAGTGCTTATGTGCCGCAAGATGGACATTAATGCCGCTAGCGCAGCATCGTACCCATCCGGCGCGCCGCCTCCATAATCGTCGGCGCCTGCTCTTGCATCAGCTCCAGCGTAAGCCTGTTCGCTGGACCCGAGACCGCCAGGGCGGCCACTAGACGGCCGCCGCGGTCGAGAATGGGCGCGGACACAGCTGCCGCGCCGGGCTCACGCTCTTCGACGCTCGTGGCGAAGCCTGCGCGTCGTGTGTCGCTGAGCTGCTGCAGGTACGCCTGCGTGTCTAACCCTGTCGGCCAGTCGGCCGAGGTTAGCAGCTGCTCCAGCAGCCCTGGCTCAGCGAAGGCGACGAGCACCTTGCTCGAGGCGCCGACGTAAAGCGGCATTCGTGCCCCAACAGGGGCAACACGGCGAATGGCATGATTGCTCTGCACGGCTTGGATGCGCACGCGCACCAGGCCGTCCTGCACGTACAGCGAGATCGTCTCGCCGAGAAGATCTCGCAGCCGTTCCATCTCCGGCAGCAGAATGATGCCGGGGTCTCCCTCTTTGGACAGGTTAGCCGAAAGCTCCCAGAGCCGGTAGCCCAGTCTGTACTTATCCGTCGCTTCATCACGCATGATGAAGCCCTTGCCTTCAAGGGATGCTAGAAGGCGATGTACGGTACTTTTGTGTAGCTGCACACGTGTAGCAATTTCGGTTAACGTCAACTCAGACGCTCCTGTGAAACAAAGCATAATATCTAAAGCGCGCTCAACAGCACGCACGGTCAGCTTGCCATCTTCCATAGAAGAGTCACCACCTTTTATAAGCCAAACTGTTTCACTATATGAAACCTTGTTATGTTCAGTATAACGAAACTACACGGAACCGTAAAGGTCAAAGACCTCTTTTTCCCATTATTACAGAACCGTTACAATAGGCTTACAAATGCCGCATCTACATTGACTTGTAAGCGCATTCAGAATAATATTAAAGTACAGCATTATTTTTCAGAATATTTAAACAATTAACTCTCCCTTCCCAATTAACACCTCTAACTAGCGAAATTTCACATACACATCTTCACGGAGGGAGGCTTCATCGATGTCTACTACTACACTCAATCCTGTTACGGGATCGCTGCAACCCACTCTTGATCAGGTTACGCAACCTTTTTTACGCAGGAAAAAGCTAATCACTACAGTTTTTCTAACTTTATTAATTCTTTGCACCTCAGTCGTACTCATCTTCCACGCTTACATTGCTTGGACCTTGGCTAGACCGCATATTGAGCCTCTGCATTCGAATCCGATGAAGGCAGTCCGACTTCCTTATACGAACGTTTCTTTTCCAAGTCAAAACGGTACATCCAACTTAGATGGCTGGTTCATACCAGCTGTTGGCTCGAGTAAAACTGTCATTTTCTCACATGGCTATGGTGGTAATCGCGAAGAGGAATGGGTTCCTTTGTACACTTTAGCTCGCGAGCTTCATAAAAAGCAGTACAACGTTCTCATGTTTGACTATGGTTATGTGAATCCCACTAGCAGTCGCCTCATGACCGGCGGTGTTCAGGAATCCCAAGAGCTGCTTGGGGCCATTGATTACATCAAACAGACCACTGGCGGTTCGATCTTTATTTGGGGCTTTTCCATGGGGGCAGGCACTGCCTTACAGACAGCTCTACAGCAAAACGGAGATATTTCTGGGATGATCCTAGACAGTACATTTCTGCTGAACTCGGACACCCTTTATCAAAATATAAATCAAATCGTGCACCTCCCTAAATACCCTTCTCTACCACTTGTTCGTTTATTCTTTCCTTTATTAAATGGCGTAAGCTTGCATGACGTGCCCTTCACGAAAGTGACCACAACGTCCTATGAGATGCCAATCTTCATGATTCATGGCACCAATGATAACAAAGCTCCTCATGTTTTAGTCGAGGCTATGTTCAAGCAGCAACACAACACCGCCTCTAAGCTATGGATTCTCCCTAACGCACAGCATGAACTTCTGTACCGTGCTGAGCCCAAAACGTATGTGAGCCGCACAATGGACTTCCTCGGAAGTATTGAACCATCGGCCACATCCGAGCACGTTAACGCTGGTATTCCCTCCTCCCTATAAAATCGACCTCTGATGAGGTCGGTATTTTTTTGGCCATTTACCGGCTTGCATCCAAGCGCGAAAAAGAGGCAAGCAGCGCTTACCCTTCATCCTCATATTCAGCCAACCCTCTCAACTCAATGCTCCTACGTCGCAACTTAACTGGAAAACCTACAGCTAATTCCGTCTCATTTCATTGATTACCAAGTATAAATGGAAAAAGTACAGCTAAATGTTGCAGTTTCCGCATATTCCCCTTAAAACCGCTAAATTAACTACAGGAAATCCATCTAAACTTCCTAAATGTGAAAAACTAGCTAGATTAGCTGTACTAAATCCAGCTATTTGCACGCGGCGGGGGTGATGGATTTTGCTAATGAATGCTGAGTTGTACTGGGTGAAAAGCGACTGCTGGTGGGTTACGATTTGTTTTAAGTGAAAAGCGACTGCTGCTGGGTTACGATTTGTTTTAAGTGACAAGTGGCTACTGGTGGGTTACGGTTTCTGGTAAGTGATAAGCGCCTGCTGGTGGGTTACGGTTTGTGGTAAGTGATAAGCGACTGCTGGGTGGGTTACGGTTTCTGGTAAGTGATAAGGCTACTGGTGGGTTACGGTTTCTGGTAAGTGATAAGCGGCTGCTGGTGGGTTACGGTTTCTGGTAAGTGATAAGCGGCTACTGGTGGGTTACGGTTTCTGGTAAGTGATAAGCGGCTGCTGGTGGGTTACGGTTTCTGGTAAGTGATAAGCGGCTACTGGTGGGTTAAGGTAAGTGAAAGTAGCTAGTTACTTAGGTCCTTACTTAGACCCTGGACTCACTGTTCTCTTGTGCATTAGACACCGTATGCGCTTCGATCCAGGTGCCTCATGTATGCCTACAACAACAACTTAACTGGAAAACCTACAGCTATTTTTGTCATATTTCGTTGATTTTTGAATTTAAATGGAAAAAGTACAGCTAAATATCGCGGTTTCCCCTAATTCCCCTTAAAACCATCAAATTAGCTACAGGAAATCCATCTATTCTTCCTAAATGAGGAAAACTAGATAGATTAGCTGTATAAAATCCATCTATTTGTGCTCTGGCGGCGGCTAGTTGCTGGAAGAGAGGTGGCGAGGTGGTTGGTTACTTGTCAGTTACTGCTGGTGCTTGTGGTTACTTGTAGCTACCAGCAGCCGCTCGCATCTACAAGCAGACAGAACTTGAGTGGGCACGCCCCACTCAATCCATCTCGTAAATCGAGCCCGATTTGCTCGCAAACAGCTCCGCGTATACCTTCTCGGCATACGCGTCGGTCATGCCCGAGATATAGTCCGCGACGAAGCGCGGCCAACTCCAGTTGCTGTTGACGCTGCGCCGCTCGTAGCTATCGATCCAGTCGGGCGGGATGATCCATTGCCCTTTATCCTTTTCGATGAAGCTGTCCCAGAGACGCTCGACGATGATTTCGCTGCGCTTTTGCAGGCGCAGGACCCGGAAATCCTTGATCAGCGTAACCCACGCCAGCTTCTTGAGGATTTCCATCGTCCGCAGCAGATCCATATCTTCAGCGCCGTCTTTGACGAGGGCGACCTTCTTCCAGCCGCGTTCCGTGTCATCGATAATATCGAGACGGCTCGCGAATGAGCTGACCCAGCGCGCTTTCATCTCTCTGCGCGTCCGTGATTCCTCGCGGTTGCATTCTGCAAATATGAGCTCCCATTGCTCCAAATAATCGTGCAACACGCGACGCACCATCTGCTCGATATCAACTTGCTCCCAGCCGAATTTATGCTGATTGGGATCATTTAATATCTCCATAACGAGATGGCGAATCAAGCGTTGATCTTCAAAAAAGGTAGCGTTCATTTGAATTTTGCCTGCACGAATGCCATCCTCGATATCGTGCGTAGAATACGCAATATCATCGCATAAGTCCATCAATTGCGCTTCCAATGTGGAACAACCGACAGGCATTTTCCAAATGTCACGCAACTCCTGAATAACATCCCACTCTGCCCCATAGACACCCTTGAGACGCCCCTCTTCCTCGATCAAAAAAGGATACTTGTTGATACCAAGAAGCACGGCTGCCGTCAGATCTAGACCGCTCTCGCTGCCCGCTCGTTTTTCCAGAAACATGAGGATCCGGAAGTTTTGCGCATTGCCTTCATATTTCAAGCCGTGATCCTTCATGAGGATATGGTTGAGCACCTCTTCGCCCTTATGTCCAAACGGCGGGTGACCGAAGTCATGCGCAATAGATGCACACTCGACCACAGTCGGATCGATGATCAGGCCTGGATGTTCTCTTTTGCTCAAAAAGGGATTCGTCCGCTCTAAACGCTTCGCCACTTCTCGCGCAATCTGTGCAACCTCCAAGGAGTGCGTCAGACGAGTCCGATAGTAATCTCCCGAGCCGGCCCCGAACACCTGAGATTTACCCTGCAGACGCCGAAAAGTTGGTGACTGAATCAACCTTGCATAATCCCGTTCAAATTCATCCCGTTCTTCACTCCATTTCGAGGAAGCTGCCTCACCAGGCCGATATTTCCGTATGTTGTTCATATGCTTGCCTCCTCTAGCCCTCTAGCGCTTTTGGGCGCCGATCTCACCTGTGTCCTGCTCCTGGGGCGTTTCCTCACACTGCTATCAGTTTATGCGAGAGCATGTACGATAGTCACCATTCGACCCCCTGATGCAGAAGGATTATTAACTTAAAAGAATACTATATTCTCCATGCCCCAACAAGCCTAACTTCGTGCACAACTGAAAAAAGGGAATGATGCACAAGACCATTGTCTTCGTGCACATTCCCCGGTGCTCTTATTATTTTAATAAAGATAGAAATTCCGAACGCAATGTCGCATCCTTACGGAAGGAGCCGCGCACAGCAGATGTTACGGTTTGACTGCCGTATTTCTTCACGCCTCTTGCGCACATGCACATATGCTCGCCTTCAACGACAACCATGACGCCATGCGGTTTAAGCACATCGAACAGGATGTCAGCAATCTCAGAGGTAATACGTTCTTGCACCTGCAGCTTGCGTGTAACAACATCAACTAAACGAGCAAATTTGCTGAGACCAGCCACTTTACCGCTCGGCAAGTAACCAACGTGGACTTTGCCAAAGAAAGGCGCCATATGGTGCTCACACTGGCTGTAGTAAATGATATCTTTGATGATAACAAGCTCTTCATGCTGCTCATCAAAAGTAACACCAAGTACTTCACGAGGATCTGCGGCATACCCTGCAAAAATTTCTTCATACATACGCGTTACACGAGCTGGCGTATCCAATAGACCTTCCCGATCCACGTCTTCACCAATCAGTCGCAAAATTTCACGAACATGGCTTTCAATCTGCTCGCGATTTTCTGCGACTAATCCATTTTTATAATCGATGGATGCCATCTTCTCTATCACTCCACCCTATTTCTTATTTCCGCTTTTGGTTAAAATTTTGATTCTTCATCATTTGTTGTGCTTTATTCAATTGTTGCTTATTCATGTTGTAGCCCATTTGCTTCGCCATTTTGGCTAGCATTTCAGGATTGTTTTGCATGGATTCCAGCTGTCTCTTTAAATAGAATACACCAATAAAGAAACCGCCAACCAAACCTGCAATCAATGTGAGAATGGGAATTAAATAACTCCACATAACCTGTGCCCCCTGCTTGTACAAATTTAGAATAGAATGCTTGTTCTATCATATCATTTCTGTTCCACGGTTTACAAATTAAAGAACTTGTTCAATGAATAAAGTTGTTTCTTTCGCCAGATCAATCTCTTTGATATCCAGCACTTTATCTGCGGCATCTTGCTTCACAATTCGAATAATCGGACGCGTTGGAAGTCCTCGATGCTGACCAACGACTACGCCAGTCTCCCGATTCGTCAACCGCACCGAAGTGCCTGTCGGATAAATCGAAACAATTTTCAAAAATTGAATCAACACATCGCGATCCAGCTTCGTTTCCGCCAATGCCAGCATGTATTCACAGGCTTCATGAGGCAGCTTGCGGCGTCCTGCAGACATATCAAAGAGTAAGTTGTCGTACATATTGGCGACGGCTGTTATTTTGGCATAGAGATGAATATCATCGCCCGTGATGCCTCTCGGAACGCCTTCTCCATTCAGTGCCTCATGATGCTGAAAGGCAACATGTGCAATGAGCAGATTGAATTCACGCTTATTCTTCAATAGCTCAAACCCGCGCCACGTATGGTGTCGCCGCGGATCCTCTGATTCGTCATCTGTGAGCAGCTCAACTTTTCCAATATCATGCAGCAGCGCCCCCATAGCGAGATCCTTCAATTGGGTCGCATTCATACCCATATTCATCCCGATGAGCACAGCCATCATGCAGACGTTCATGGCATGGATATACATCTGATTGTCCTGTGTCCGAATATCATTCAACTGGACAAGGACATCACGATTTTTCATAATCTCATCTAACAGTGTGTTGATGGACATGCTGACGTTGCGTGTGTTGAAATCTTTCCCTGATTGAATAGAAGCGAACGTCTGTCCCATCTGTGTCATGACAAGCCGCTTCGTTTCATCCGACAGGATTTCTGGGATTTCTACATCTTCCAGATTCGGGTCTTTGATATAAATCATCGTCACGCCAATTCGATTCAGCGTGTTAATCATAAACACGGTTAGCTGCACATTCTCCGAAAGCAAAATAGCCCCATTACTGGCATATATCGTACGTCCCAGGTATTGACCAGACTCCACCGAATCCAAATGCACATATTTCATAGGATTCACTCCACATGTTGTAGTTGATGAACTTCTAGGAGAGCAATGTTCGTTGTTCCAAATCTAATAAGTGGACTTTGGTCGGAAGGCCCCCGCCATAACCTACAAGATCGCCGTTCGCTCCAATAATCCGATGACATGGGATGATGACAGGAATGGGATTCTGATTGTTCGCTCCCCCTACCGCTCGAACAGCTTTAGGTGAGCCGATCGCTTCCGCTATATGTTTATAGGAAGCTGTCTCCCCATAAGGGATCGTTTGCAAAGCCAGCCATACACGCTTCTGGAAATCCGTTCCTTGTAGATCCAGCTCCCCATCGAAGCTCTCTCGTTCTCTCTTAAAATACTGCGTTAACTGGTCAGCTACGTGCGCTAGCTGCTCTGCATTTTCGCTTAGCTCAAACGCCCCATACCAACGACCTGCCCACCCCTCACGTTGTTCTCGATTCTTCTCAAAGGTACCGAATTCGACCTTGCAGAGGCCTTGTGGGGATGCCACAAGCACGAGGGGACCGATGGGCGAGTCAATCTCGGTATAGGTGAGCAAGACTGTTTCTTGCGGCTGTTTCATCTTACTCCTCCTGTATGGCCACGGCTTGACTGTTCTGTACAGCTATGGCTTTCTCGATGTCCGTCTTCACCTGCGGCTCTTGCTCAGCCGCAGCAGCTTTAGTTAAAGCGGCGAATGCTTCCTCGCCGCCAATGCGCCCCAGCGCCCACGCTGCGGTAGCCCGGATTTCCGGGCGAGGATCGTTCCGCAACAAATCCTGAAGGACCGGCACCGCTGTGCGGTCCTTGAAATTGCCGAGCGCGATGATTGCGTTGCGCTGAATGGGCTTTTTGCCGCGCCAGGAAGCCGCAATGCGCCCGTACTGCTCTTTGAACTCCTTGTTCGACATCGTGAGCAAGGGAATGAGCAGCGGCTTGACCTTCTCCGGGTCAGGCGTAAGCTCGGGATGATGCGTCCAGTTCATCCCCTTGTTCTTCGGGCAGACGACCTGGCAGGTATCACAGCCGTAGAGTCGATTGCCGATCTTGCGTTTGTATTCATCATCCACATACCCTTTGGTCTGTGTGATGAACGAGATGCAGCGGCTCGAATTGAGCTGCCCTGGGCCGACTAGCGCCCCTGTTGGACAGGCATCGATGCAAATCGTGCAGTCCCCGCATTGGTCCATAATACCTATATCGGATTCGAACGGGATGTTCGTGATCATTTCGCCCAAATACACCCACGACCCCCATTCGGGGGTGATGACGGCGCAGTTTTTGCCGCTCCAGCCGATGCCGGCACGTTCGGCAACGGCGCGGTCGACGAGGACTCCGGTGTCGACCATGCTCATCAGTCTCGCCTCCGGCACGCGCTCGGCGATAAAGGCTTCCAGCTTCGCGAGCCGATCGCGAAGCACGTCGTGGTAGTCGCTCCCCCACGAGGAGCGCGAGATCATGCCCCGATACGCCCCAGGCTCGGATCGGGGCGGGTTCGAAAGCTTCGACGGGTACGCGACGGCGATCGAGATGATCGACCGTGGCGCGTCGAAGGTCAGCTCGGGATGTACCCGCTTCTCGATGTCCGGCTCCTCGAAGCCGGACTCGAAGCCCTTCTCCCTGTGGCGGAGAAGGATGTCTTTCAAGGCGTGAAACGGCTCCGCCGAAGTGAAGCCGATCTTATCAATACCAAGAGAGGGAGCGGCTTCCACGATCTCTTGTTGTAACTTACGCCAGTCTGTTCTGTCTGTCATGGAAACCGCCAATCTGCACACCTCTCTCAAGTCCAATTTTGATCACGAAGCAGTCCAAGAAGCATACTCGACATCGAATATTGAATTCAGGCGGAACTTCCGGTGCTGAAAACCGGACCTTTTGAACACGTATTTATAGCTTTCCCGCCATATCGAACGGCCATAACACAAACTCAGCCCGTCCTTGTACGAGACTGATCGGTATGACCCCGAACATACGGCTGTCTGCACTTGCTGCCTGATGCCGATTATCGCCCATTACGAAGATCTGACCTGGTCCGACTTCTGTCGGACCGAAATCGCCATCCTCGATTGGTGTATCCGCATAAGGCTCGGTAACTTTATCCCCATTGACATAAAGAGCCCCTTGGCGGCCCTGCACCTCATCACCTGCGATTGCGATGACCCTTTTGACCAACAAAGGGTGCTGAGGTAACGCTAACCTCTCAGGCTCCTCGAGAATAACGATTTCACCACGACTAGGTGCTTTCAAGTAGGTGATGGCTTTGTTCACGAAGAGCCACTCACCTTCTCGAAGCGTCGGATCCATCGAGTGACCGCGCACCGTAGATAGATTGAAACCAAATTGATGAACAATGATAACAACAAGAAGAGCTACGAGAATGGATTTCGTCCAGTCCCACAGCTCGTGCGTGAAGCTTTTCGATTCATGGACATACCCTTGTGCAGAAACTTGCCTTTTCGAATCTTCTCGCCCTACAAAGAAGCTCACTCAACCGCCTCCGCTCTTATACTTTTCCCATTGCTCATAATAATAGGTCACCATGTCATCCTGAAAAGGAGGCTTATCCTCATTCACTAACGCCAGCAGCGCTGCAAGTCCCTCCTTGACCTTCGTTTCGACAAGGGACGAGTAATGGTAGCCGAGCTTATGACGCTCGTATTCATCTTGATCCACAATATGTACCGTTCGGTCTGGCAACCGAATAACATCCAAGTCATAATCGATATATGTTAAGATGTGCTGATTCACATATAAAGGAGAGGCCACATTACAGTAATACCGTACCCCTGTCTCCTCCATGAGCGCAACGATATTAAACCACATTTTCGGAATAAAAAAAGAAACCCCGGGAATGCGGCTAACCCACTCCTTGCCATCTGCTTCTTGAATCTTAGTCTGACTATTGATGAACACAAGCATGCCCTGTTTCCGATGCTCTTCATGGAGCATACTTGAAGGAACCCGCCAATTGGTCAACCACATGCGATGTAGATGCCCGTCGTGTTTAAAGCTTTTAATCACATACGGCGTGAAATTATCCATGTTCCATGCTCCTCTGTCAATTGCTGCCGAAACGTCACCTTATTATACTAGAAAAGCATATCTGACCCCCAATTGCAATGGCGGCACAGATATGCTCCCTCGAAGCAAACTTATTTATTTCCCTACCAGTAACAAGTGAAGACTAGACGCTTACTTTTTTCACAATGCTAAGTCGATGAGCAGCTCTGGAAAAATCATCTGAACTGTAACCAGCAGACTCATACACAGGCAGCACCATTTCATTGTGCACATCTACCGTTACCATAATTTTCTTAACATTCCGCCCGAGAAACCGCTGCTTCATTGCCTCGATCAAAGCTTTGCCGATACCCTTACGTTGATATGCTGTTGCGACTGCGATCCTATAGTAGTAGCCATTGTTGTTATCAATCGTGCCGATAATCATGCCTACGACTTGCTCTTCTTCTTGAGCGATTAAAACAAGCTCCGTGTCCCACGAAAGCTGACGAGCGAAGGCTTCAATCGTCTCCTCGTAGCAGGTTTCCGACAGAACGTCTTCTAGAAGTTCTTTAACCGAAGAGGTATCACCAAGTTGAAATGAACGAACATGCATACGGTTCTCTCCCAATTCCATATTAATTTGTAGAGATTAATTTTCTGGTAAAGAAGTAAATACGACAAAAAAACACGAAATCCTGCTGAAAATGTGGTGAAATTCACAAAAAACTTTGTTTTTTTCGATATATCTCTTGAAAGCGCTTAAATGCAAGCGTTTTCAAACTCGTAACCTCCATTTTTCACTGATTATTCTAGTTCTTTCTACCTCCAAGCGATTCGTTGTGATCTAGCCTTTAAGACGCATAAAATAGCGTGTGCCATGGAACAATGAAAGACAGTATCGTGAAATTGAGAATTTATGGGATGGTTGAACATGGAACTGATCCGCCGTTTATTTAAAGCAGCACATCGGATGCTAGAGGACAACTCCAACGATCAACAGGAACCGCCATCATCCGATATCGTCGAAATTTCCACAAGCCTTTCCGAAAATCTAGATCAACTCGCCACGATTTTCAGCGACACACCCGATTTGATCGTCCGTACCTTCACGTATAAACAAACTGGAGCGCCAGCAGCCCTGACCTATTTAGATGGGCTCGTGGATAAAAACTCTATCAATAATAACGTCCTTCACCAGCTCATGTTTTACACGACTACGGATGGCAGAGATGAATTGCCTGTCGCTTTAGGAGACCTCAAAAACCTCCCTGTTTGGGAAGCCGTAGAAAATGCCATTTTGAGAGGCTATAGCGTTCTTTTCATCGATGGGCAAGCTCATGCCTTCTCATTAGAAACACAAGGCTGGCCGCAACGAGGCATTACGGATTCACAGATCGAAGCCTCTCTTAAAGGCGCTCATCAAGGTTTTATAGAAACAGGCAGTCAAAATATTGCATTAATTCGTCGATACCTCTCCAGTCGAGAGCTGAAAATCAAAGAATTTTTTGTCGGAAATCGGACGAAAAGCAAAGTATCCATCTTGTATTTAGAAGATGTAGCGCTTCCAGAAATACGCCATGAATTAGAGCGACGTATCACGAACTTACAAATCGACTGCATTCTAAATACAGGTGAGCTTGCGGAGTTAATTGAAGATAATCCTTTTTCCTTGTTTCCTCAGATGATCACTACTGAACGCCCAGATACGGCTGCCTCTCAACTGTTGCAAGGGAGATACTGTGTCGTCGTGGACCGCTCCTCCAGCGTATTGATCGCGCCAGTTGGGATTGCAGCCTTCTTCCAAGGCATTGACGATTACAGCACACGTTGGCCAGTTGCCACCTTCTTTCGACTGCTTCGTTTCTTCGCTTGTATCATCGCTGCATTTCTTCCCGCGTTTTATATTGCGTGTATCTCATTTAACCATGAACTGATTCCCTTGGATTTGATTTTGTCCATCGGTGAGTTTCGTTCAGCCGTCCCCTATCCGCCTTTTATAGAGGCGCTAATCATGGAAATCATGCTCGAAATGCTGAGAGAAGCAGGTATACGGTTACCTGCGCCAGTTGGTCAAACAGTGGGAATTGTCGGAGGGATTGTCATCGGTCAAGCAGCGGTTCAAGCGGGCATTGTAAGCAATCTCATGGTCGTTGTCGTCGCCTCTACAGCGGTCGCTTCCTTCATTCTCCCGAATTACGACATGGCGGCTTCTGTTCGTTTAATCCGTTTTCCGATGATGACGATCGCCTCCATGTATGGTGTTATAGGGATGATGGCAGGTGTCATGGTCATCATCGCTCATATCATTAGCTTACAGTCTCTCGGAGAACCCTACAGTACGCCTATTGCGCCAGTGCGGATAAAGGACTGGAAGGATGTCTTCATACGATTGCCACTCAAAAATATGATCCATCGCCCCCAAAGCATTCGTTCTCTCCAGAAGCGTCGATATGGTGAGGCCAAACAGAAAGGAGATGATTCTTCTTGAATATAGCTAAAGGCAATCAGATTACACTGTTTCAGTACATTTTGATTATTCATAGTGTTCAACTGGGTGTTGGCTTGATCCCTTTACCTGGCGACCTCGCCAAAGGCTGCGGTACTGACGGATGGATTGTCTTAATCATTGGATGGCTCGCTTCTACAGCCAGTAGTCTCATTATCATTCAAGTGATGAAACGGCACCCCACCGGCACCGGTACGATCATCGATTTACTCCATCACTACTTCGGTAAATGGGTTGGTAAAGTAGGCATGATTGTATTTGCCGTGTACTTCCTCCTGTTTATCTTTCTCATCTATAATCGCATGAGCCTGCTCATTCAGAATTGGATTATGCAGCAAACCAGCACATCTGTCCTCATGCTGCTATTCCTACTTCCTGCTTATATGATCACTAGAGGTGGATTTCGCATCATTGGCCGCTATTCGGAAATGTTACTATTCTTGTTTGTCGGATTCCTAATGGCCGCCATCCATTTATTCAAACACGCCCATTGGATTTATCTGCTTCCTGTCCTGAAACATGGCTGGATCCCCATCTTCCAAACTGTTAAGTCCACGATTTTATCGTTTACAGGATTTGAGATTGCTTTCTTTCTTTATCCCTACTTGGAAAAAAAGAAATCTGCCTCCCTCGGTATCATTCTTGCAAATTTGATTACCTTTAGTGTTTACATGTTGTTTACTTTGCTTGCTTTTATAAATTTTAGTCCGGATGAAATTACGCAATATCATAATACACTCATGTCTATGTTCAAAATCATTGAATTTCGCTTTCTAGAACGGTTCGATATTCTCATCCTCTCTTTTTACTTACTCATTATCATGAGAACCTGGATGCCCATGCTCTATGCGACAGTCATATGCACGCAGCAGCTTGGCATCAAGGGGCAACCTCGGCTTCATATCCTGCTCATCCTCACCACAATGATCGGTGTGACATGGGTTTGGAAGCCTGGTTGGAACCAAAGTTTACAATTAAGTAATCTTATTCAAACTATCGGTATTGGTATTGCTTTCGTCATTCCTCTACTTCTGTGGGTTATTCTAGCAGGCACGCGACGAATGTCACGGGGGGCTGTCCCATGAAACCCATGCGAACAAGCCTTATTCTCTTCTCTATATTCGCCTTGATCATTGCCATGTCGAGCTGCAATGATCAGCTGCCTTTGGAAAATGTGACACTTTCACTCATGGTGGGGCTTGATTTAGATAAAGAAAATAACCTTGTTATTTATTCATCGAGTCCTGTTTTTAACAAGGAAGCTAAGGAGAAAAATGAAGTCACGCAAGTGACGGGAATTACCTTAAAAGATGGGCGAAACGAATTTGAAGGTCGTGTCTCTGC
Organism: Paenibacillus qinlingensis; assembly: GCF_013204845.1. Taxonomy (GTDB): domain Bacteria; phylum Bacillota; class Bacilli; order Paenibacillales; family NBRC-103111; genus Paenibacillus_E; species Paenibacillus_E qinlingensis. The sequence continues at coordinate 113,890 of NZ_JABMKY010000018.1, read as the reverse complement.
TCTTATTAGTTCAGGAAAAGTCCAAAATGTGCTGATCGGCAAACAAATTCTTGCTCATCCAGATTGGTTTAAGCTGATGGATGCCTTTTACCGTGACCCCCGAACATCCGAAACAGCAAGGGTCATCGCCGTCGAGGGCTCCGTCGAGGAGATTATTAAATTCGCACCTCGCAATAAACGGAGATTATCCATGCACATTGCCAAACTCGTCGACACGGCACATATGCATAATTTAGTGCAAGTCACCACACTATTTGACCTCCACCGATTAATGTTTAATAAAGGCATAACCCCTTACTTAACCAACATGCGAAAGGATACGGAGGATGTCGTAGCGACGGGTACCCTGTTGTTAAATAAGAAAGGGAAGTACGCCTACGCCATCGATCACACGGAAAGTGAACTATTACTCATGCTACAAAACGATAAACAGGGCTCTCTCTCTTTTACTCTCGTGCTTCCCGAGGAAAAAGGTGACTCCCTTTTCGACACAGGAGGGATCAGCTTCTATGCTTTACAAGTTCAACGGGATCTTAAAGTCAGCTATATTCAGAATAAATTTCACTTTGATATCCAGCTAACGATGCCCGTTCAATTGACCGAGAAATATTTCAGCGTGGATGTAAGGAATGACGCCGCCAAGCTTGAAGGCGAGTTAAATAAACAGTTAGAAATGAAAGCTAACGCACTCGTTGCCAACATGCAAAAGCATGAAATTGATCCCATTGGTCTAGGTGATTATGCGCGTGGCTATCAATTCAAAGCTTGGGAGATCGTGCAGGATGATTGGGGTCATGCCTTCTCGGAGGCTGAAATACAAGTTACTGTGAAGACGAAAATAAAGAATATGGGTGAAACCATGTAAAGCATGTATGAGATGCGTGAAAAAACACCATCTTATAGGAGGATATTCCGATGAGAAAGAGGTGACACCAATGTCAGATAACAACAATGAACTCGATCATGAACTTACGGCGCACGAGTACCCCCGTATTATTCCAGATTTCCAGTTCCTTAGCACCAAGAAACCTGAGGAATGGACGGAAATCGAGCTGCTTCAGCTCCACCGGACCATGAGCGACTTATCTCCCTACCTTCATGAGCAAGATACAGCCATGCACAATCAAATTACACGAGAAATGGAACGTCGCGGCATTTAAGGGACTACCGACTTAGTAAACACAAATGTTGCTTTATTAGCTGTGTTCCTTCATAATGAAATTGAAACTACATAATTTTTAGGAGGTATTTATTCAATGGCACATCAACTACCAGCTCTTCCGTACGCAAACGAGGCTCTTGAGCCGCACATCGATGCAAAAACTATGGAGATTCATCACGATCGTCACCATAACGCTTATGTAACTAACTTGAACGCAGCTTTGGACAAGCATCCAGCTCTTCATGACAAATCCCTTAACGACCTGATCGCTGACCTTAACAGCCTTCCTGAAGATATCCGTACAGCAGTTCGTAACAATGGTGGCGGACACGCTAACCACTCCCTATTCTGGGAAACAATCGGACCAGAAGCTGGCGGCGCACCTACTGGCGCTCTAGCAGCTGCGATTGACAGCGAGCTTGGCGGATTTGATAAATTCAAAGCAGATTTCGCTGCAGCAGCAACTACACGTTTTGGCTCTGGCTGGGCTTTCCTAGCTGTTGACAAAGCTGGTAAATTGAAAGTATACAGCTTGCCGAACCAAGACAGCCCGATCATGGAAGGCGAAACGCCGGTTCTTGGTCTTGATGTTTGGGAGCATGCTTACTACCTGAACTACCAAAACAAACGCCCTGACTACATCGCAGCTTTCTGGAACGTTGTTAACTGGAACGAAGTTGGCAAACGTTACGACGCAGCGAAGTAATACGTGAAAAGCGACCCTTAGGGTCGCTTTTTTTTATTCATTACCTATTTTTATATAATCTTGGTGCGTATAAGGCAGCAACAGCTGCATATTTCGGTGAAGCAACCTCAAAGCTGATTTCTAGCTTCTTCACGCCTGTAACGTCAAAGAAAACAAATTGCTCAGACCCAACGTACACGCCGCCCGTTGCGATTAATCGACCATCCACATAAAATTTAATTTGAGGTTTTTCTGGGGAGTTTTTCGTGTAATCATCAACATCATAGTGCGTATTAAAGGCTGCGTATTTCCCATCCAAGTTGTAAACAATCTTCTCACTCGTGGCATTAGAATCCAGCATTGCACTGATTCCTCTTGCATATTCGACACCATCTCTGAGAAGCGGATGCAATTTCTCGTCTCTAAAACTGGCATCGATGTTCACTCTTTTCAAAACATTGGTACCGATAATTCTTTCATATTTCAAATCTGTTAAAGCGATCCCACTACGTCTTGCCGATTCCTCTTGATCGGCTTTGTAGGCAGCCGTTGAAGTATCGGTGTGAACATTAAACGTAGAATATGTCGTCTCTGAATCATTGGAAGCTGACGGCAATTGCAGTTCAGACTCATTGCTCGAAGGCGTCCCTGTTTGGTTACCGTAATTTTGTGAATCCTTATATGGTATTCCGTCAGATGGAACAGAGCCAGCACCTTGCAACTCGATTGTTTTGGTGGCATCATTCCAATTTACTTTGAGTCCCGAGACCTCTCCGACCGCTCTAAGTGGTACATAGGATGAGCCTTCATAGATAATTGGGCTTAATTGCTTGCCATCTGGGTCTTTCGGTGCCCAAGTTTGTCCATTCAAAGTGAACTTGATTTCATGGTTTATAAATGCTTGAATCGTTTCGATATTCGATTGTGCGTACGCACCGATACCGATCCCCATACCTAGTGTTGCTGTCGCGAGAAGGGATAAAGCTATTTTTTTCATTGAATCCTCCAAATAGATTGCTTAGTTTTGACAATGCTTTTCTATTGTACTTGAAAAGACTCCTAAATGTATTGGTAAAAATGGAAAAGAGCCCTAGGCTATGCCTAAAGCTCTTGGAAACAGCGATGCGCAATTAGCTATCCCTTCGGATTTGGTCCATATTGATTATCATTCACGTCACTATCTTGGCAGAAAAACACGAGTAGAATGATGAAACCAATCAAGGGAATGATGCCAAGCAGTATCCACCACCCACTTTTACCCGTATCATGCAATCTACGAAAGGCTACAGCTAGAGAAGGTAAAAGGATAAATAGCGAATATAGGCCCGACAGAACTTGATCCAACCCGATAATAGCCTCTACAATACCTAACCCGATCGAAATAATAATATTGAACAAAACGAACATCCAATATTCCTTCCGTCTTGCTCTGCCTGAAAATCCCACATAATTCGATAACACCTTGACATACCATTCCATTGAGCATCGACTCCTTTCTTCTCCCCATTGATATTCCAGGAAGAGGACTCTCATGCCATTAAGTGCCGATTATCAATTTTCCTTTACGTGCATGGAGCCTCGTTGTACCATGAAGTAAATACCATAATGAGGAAACGAGGTGACAATCCCTTGAAATCCATTGTTCCATTGCTTCATAACATCCCCCTCTTTCAAGAGCTTTCGGAAGAAGATCTTGTCGGGATTGCCCCACTTTTTACAGATAAGAAAGTAAAGAAAGGGACTATCCTTTTTAATGAAGGAGAAGTTGGCGAGGAATTGTACTTAATCCATTCAGGTGTTGTGAAAATATATCGTCTGGACGAGGCGAAAGAAGTCACACTAGCTTTATTCCGGGACGGAGATTTCTTCGGAGAGATGTCACTGCTCAGTAATGGCATGACCCGATCCGCAACAGCAGAAACCATGGCAGCCAGCACGATGTATGTCCTTAGTCGAACCGCATTCACTACGTTCATGGAAAAGAGCCCTAGGCTATGCCTAAAGCTCCTGGAAACGACGATGCAACGATTACGACATGCCAATGATCAAATCTATGATTTGACGTTTCTTGGCGTGCGTTCACGCATTATCAAAACAATTCTTCGATTGTCTGAGCAACACGGTATCTCTACGCCAAGCGGATTACTTATTGATGTAAAGCTAACGCATCAGCAGCTTGCCAACTTAGTGGGTACGGTGAGGGAATCCGTCACAAAGGTACTGCAGGAGTTGCTTGATGATAAGCTTATTCTCATAGATAAAAAACTCATCACATTAATCAATATCGAAGGCATTAAAGCCGAGATTCGTTAAGCTTGCAGCTAGTCTTCGTTGCGGTCCTGCCATTCTTTGATGATTCGGACAAAAACATTGGGGAACGCATAGTTCTGCAGATCCTCCGGCCCTACCCAACGATAATGAAACGGAATCCATTCTTCCCCCGTACTTGGACGATTCGCGTCACCAAGCTTTGCGCGGTACACCTTCATTTTCCACACAATATGACTGAAAATATGCTCGGTATCCATGAACCACTCATCCGGTTGTATACTGATTTGCTCTTGCTCGGCAAGAGCCTTACGAAGCTCGGACATATTGTCCTCATCGGACTGCCATCCAGCAGTCGCCCACTCGACATGCGGTAGCTCCCACATGCGGGCAAGCAGGCCCTCTTGCGGGCGCTGTCTGATCAACCATTTGCCTGCATGCTCACCTGTACCTTCGATGAAAGCCACTGCCCGAAGTTCTGGACGGGGCGGTTTGGCTTTCTTTTTGATGGGCAGCGCTTCTTCCATGCCAGCTTCACGCGCCGAACAGTGTGCCATGACAGGGCACGTCAAGCAGTGTGGTGATCTCGGCGTACACACCATGGCTCCCAGCTCCATCAGAGCTTGGTTGAAGTCGCTCGCGGTGCCTTCCAGAATGAGCTCGCGCGCGAGCTTCTCCATAATCGTCCGCGTCGACGGCTTCATAATATCTTCTTCGATGAGAAAATAGCGCGAAAGTACGCGCATGACATTGCCATCGACCGCAGGCTCAAGCTTGTTATAGGCGATGCTCAGGATCGCCCCCGATGTGTACGGTCCGACACCTTTGAGTGCAGAGATATCCTCTTTATTCGCAGGGACTACACCGTCGTAACGTTCATGTACTTCTCTGACGGCTGATTGTAAATTTCTCGCTCGTGAGTAGTAGCCGAGTCCTTCCCAAGCCTTCAGTACATTTTCTTCCGGCGCCGTTGCTAATGCCTCGACAGTCGGAAATTGATCTACAAACCGATGGAAATACGGAATCACTGTATCCACACGTGTTTGCTGCAGCATCACTTCGGATATCCATATATAATAAGGGTTCTTACTTCTACGCCAAGGTAAATCTCGTTTATGTGTGTGGTACCAATCCAAGAGGTTCTTGGAAAAATACATCTTCTGTTCTTCGCTGTACATGAGCTCTCCTTCTCTATGGGGCACGTTCAAGTTATAATAGATGAATAGATATGGTACCATTATACGAGAAGTGCGGAACATAAAACTAGAGGTGAATGTATGCAAACGTCGAAGCAAGCTGATATGACTACAACGGGGCAACAACAATTAGAAAATAAAAGAAAAGATTGGCTGCGCGAAGCCCAGGGTCTAATTCCCCTCCTGTTCATCTGGGGAGCTGAATGGGTGTTTAGTGCTGCGGTCGATTTCGCCCTGTACTGGCGTGATTTGGATTGGCTCAAGCAAGCAGCATTTGTCACGGCCGTAGTGGCTAGCCTCATCCAGATTTGGGGGATGCGGAAGTCCCTAGGGGCTGGTGGAACACAGGTCAATGTGGATGCCGAACGCACTGGATGGGGGCGCCCGATATTCCTGGTGCTGCCCGGGGCTATGCTGATCGCGGCCGTGGCTTTATTGGAAGCGATCGGTGCGGTGAATCCGCTATTTGCTCCTATTTTACGCGCATTCCTACTCGCTATCGGGTTCGTTCAGGTCGGGCTGCTGCTCGGCAGATCGCTTATTTATTTGGGGTTATGGCTATTCGCGTTAACCGCGATAATGAGTGTGTGGTATTTGGGGTATTCCGATGTGATTCTCGAGGGAATGGGTGGTATCTCCCTGTTGGTTAGTGGGTATATGCTGCGGGTTTGGGCGCGGTAGGGTACCCTATCGTGTTAAATCGATTAAGTGGCTGTCCCAAAAGACAAACCTGAGACAAGCAAACAAGGATATGGCGTAGAATTGTAGCTGGTTTGAGGGTGGTCTGAGGCTTGCGAGCGTAAGGTGACTGCTGATTCGTGTTTAGATGTATAAACTACAGCTAATTTGCTCGAATCTGACGTATTTTCGCGATTAGATGGAAAAAATACATGGAATTTGTATGTCATTTGAAGATTCGGGCAAATCGAAGGAATATAACTACAGGAAATACAGTTAATCTTTCAAATTCAAGAAATCCGCTTCAAATAGATGGAGAAAATCCATTTAGATTGCGGGAGGCAGGTTTATTAACTCATCCGTTATTAACAAAAAGAGGCTGTTTCGAAGAGTCTGAATGGACTTTTTGAACAAGCCTCTTTATTGTTATCGTTTATTCAGTCCCATTCTTTCATAAATTGAATCCAACCTCTGGCTGCGTGGGAAAGGTAATGATGTTTACTCCAAATTGCAGCTAAATCCCACCGAATTGCAGGGATCGTCAATGGAATTGTAGTAACTGACTTCGAATCGAGCTTACTTGATACGGTATCGGGAAGAAAGGCGATTCCCAACCCCGCTCCAACCATCTCCCCGATAAAATCCCATTGCGAGCTTTCGTAGGCTATCGTTGGCTCGAACCCCTCTTGTATGCATGCTTCTCTCACTCGGTCATATAGGGAAAAACCTTCTTTGAACAGGATGAACGATTCATTCCTGAGTTGCGACAACTGGATGACCTTTTCCCCCGCGAGAGGGTGATTCAAATTTACGACTAACGAGAGCTGTCGCTTAGCTAAAGGAAACACCTCGAACTCTTGCTCATCTACAGGCAAGACGACAACACCTAGATCAAGTTTGGCTTCCTTCACCAATTGCTCTACGATTTTGCCTCCTTCTTCAACTAGCCTGATCTGAACACCTGGATACTCCCCTCGAAAGTCCGCGATCATCTTGGGAAAAAAGCTGACTCCAATAACAGGCGGCAACCCTAAGGATAATTTCCCTCTCTTCAATTCCTTCCCTTCGTTTAATAACAACTGCAGATCCCGAGACATTGCTAGTGTCGCAGTGGCGTATTTCAGAACAACTTCTCCATCATCCGTCAGTTGCAGATGCCGCGTTGTACGATTGAACAATACGACTCCAAGCTCGTCTTCTAAGCTCTTAATCGCTTTGCTTAACGATGGCTGCGAGCTATGGAGCAACTGCGCCGCTTTCGAGAAACTTTGTTGTTTGGCGACTTCGGCGAAGTAGCGTATCTGTTGAAAATCCATGGACACACCTCATTTATATATTCCTAATTAGAATAAATTGTATTCGATATCTGTATTTTACTCATAAATCCGACTCCATTACAATCGGTATAAAGGAACGATTTTCCAGACTTAAGGAGTGAACAGAGCATGAGCGCAAATGAAGTTGTTATCGTCAGCGCAGCCCGAACAGCAATCGGGAAATTCAACGGCATATTCAAAGATGTCTCTGCCGTGCAGCTCGGAGCGTCTGCCATACAGGCTGTTATTCACCGTGCGGGGATCCACTCTTCCCTCGTGCAGGAAGTCCTCATGGGCAACGCTCTGCAAGCGGGGCTTGGACAGAATCCGGCACGGCAGGCTTCGCTGCAGGCGGGCATACCCGTCGATGTTCCCGCGACAACCGTAAATCAAGTGTGCGGATCCGGACTCATGGCGCTCCAAATTGCCTACCGTTCCATCCAAAGCGGGGAGTGCGAGGTTATTGTCGCTGGTGGAATGGAAAATATGAGTCAAGCCCCCCATCTGCTGCAAGGAACACGCTCCGGCTATGTCATGGGAGATCAAAAGCTTCAAGACAGCCTGCTCAAGGATGGCTTATGGTGCGCACAGCACAATTACCATATGGGAATCACCGCGGAAAATTTATGCGAAAAGTACAATCTGACGCGAGAACAATTGGATCAGTTTGCTTGTAACAGCCAGAGAAAAGCTGCGACTGCATTGACACTAGGAAATTTCGATGATGAAATTGTCGCACTAGACGTACCCGGACGAAAAGGAACCGTCATTCACGCCGACCGCGACGAATATCTGCGTCCAGACACGACCTTAGAGGGGCTCTCCAACCTAAAAGCAGCCTTCACACCGGAAGGCAAAGTGACGGCTGGCAATTCGTCTGGCATCAATGACGGAGCGGCAGCGTTGCTCATGATGAGCAGGTCGCGTGCAGCGTTGTCTGACATGCGTCCTTTGGCCGTCGTGCGCTCCTGCGCTGTCGTTGGCGTTGACCCGGCCTACATGGGGATCGGACCGATTCCAGCTACGGAGAAAGCGTTGATGAAAGCCGGCTTAAGCATGTCCGACATCGATTTGATCGAGGTCAATGAAGCTTTCGCTTCTCAGGCGCTATTGTTCGCCCAACATTTTGACCTAGACGACCGTAAGCTGAACGTCAACGGAGGCGCTATCGCACTTGGACATCCCATCGGAGCCAGTGGAGCCAGAGTGATGGTCTCACTTCTCTATGAAATGGCACGCCGGAATTCACAGTATGGTCTGGCTACCCTTTGCGTTGGCGGCGGGCAAGGCGTTGCTGTCATCGTAGAACGCTGCAAATATTAGGGAGGGAGTATACGAAATGAAAAAAATACTGACATCATTCATGGAAGCGGTTACCACTATTCCAGATGGCGCCACACTGATGGTCGGCGGTTTCGGCCTCGTGGGCATTCCAGAGAATCTGATTGTAGCGCTGTCCGAAACGGGCACAAAAAATCTAACGGTCATCTCCAATAATTGCGGAGTCGATGATTGGGGACTGGGCTTATTACTTCGTAATAAGCAGATTAAGAAGATCGTGGCTTCTTACGTTGGCGAGAATAAGGAGTTTGAACGACAAGTACTCTCTGGAGAAATCGAGGTAGAACTGCTGCCTCAAGGCACACTTGCGGAGAAAATCAGAGCCGGTGGGGCAGGTATTCCCGCTTTCTATACCCCTGCAGGTGTGGGGACACCGATTGAAGAACGTAAAGAAACGCGTGTTTTTGACGGTAAAACCTATCTGCTAGAGGAAGCATTGACTGCCGATTTCTCTCTGATTCGCGCTGCCGTTGCGGATAAAATGGGCAATCTGAGTTACAACAAGACGGCTCGAAACTTCAACCCGATCATGGCTACTGCAGGACGCACGACGATTGTGGAAACGGAATGTCTTATTGAAAGAGGCTTTCTCGATACCGATCAAATTCACACGCCGGGCATATACGTTCAGCAACTGATCGTAGGCAGGCAGCAAAAACGCATCGAGAAGTTAACAGTCACACGAAGATAAATGCAGGAGTATTGGAGGATGAGCCCAGTGGCAGAGTTGTCTACTCGCGAGAAAATCGCGATTCGCGCGGAGAAAGAAATTAAACATGGAGACTACGTCAATCTTGGCATCGGCATTCCTACCTTGGTAGCCAATTTCATACCTAAGGAAAAACAGGTCTTACTTCAATCAGAGAACGGTCTGCTCGGCATTGGCCCTTATCCAAGCGAAGATCAAGTAGACCCCGATCTGATCAACGCCGGCAAAGAAACGATAACCGCGATTGCGGGAGCCTCGTATTTCGATAGTTCCGAATCCTTCGCAATGATCCGAGGCGGACATGTCGATCTCGCCATTCTCGGTGGCATGGAAGTATCGGAATCTGGGGATTTGGCCAATTGGATGATCCCCGGCAAGATGATCAAGGGAATGGGCGGAGCCATGGATCTGGTTCATGGTGCCAAACGCGTCGTAGTCATCATGGATCATGTGAATAAAGACGGCAAACCGAAAATTCTGAATCAATGCACGCTCCCTCTCACAGGCATATCCGTCGTGGATCGTATTATTACGGATCGGGCAGTCATTGATGTTACCCCGCAAGGACTCCTCCTTGTGGAAGTCGCAAAAGATTACACCATCGGCGATATTGTAATGGCGACAGAGCCTCCACTTCGGATCGCAGATAATGTGCTTTTAGATGCCTATTAACTTAAGGGGGGGTCATGCCATGCCTATGCCAAACAAACCTGTCGTTCTACTAACAGGAGCTGCGAGAGGTATCGGATTCGAAATTGGAAAACGCTTCGCTGAAACAGGAGCCACGGTCATACTGACCGATATCGACGGAGCCTCTGTGGAGCAATCGTCGGAGTCGCTTAGAGAGTTAGGATTCGATGCCCACGGGATTCAAATGGATGTAACTTCGGATAATGAGATCGCTTCCGTGATCAAAGCCGTCGAAGCTAGTTGGGAAGGTGTCGACATCCTTATTAACAATGCAGGGATGCAATTTGTTTCTCCGGTTGAGCATTTTCCGACCGAAACCTTTGAACGCATGATCCGAATCATGCTAACAGCCCCTTTTGTTTTGACCAAGTTAGTCGTTCCAGGCATGAAGAAGCGCCAATTCGGAAGAATTATCAATATCTCTTCCATTAACGGACTAGTCGGGTTCGCCGGAAAAGCCGCTTACAATAGCGCGAAACATGGCGTCATCGGCTTAACTAAAGCTGTTGCATTAGAGACGGCAGCGGACGGAATTACGGTAAACGCGCTATGTCCCGGATACGTGGATACGGTTTTGGTAAGAGACCAATTGGCGGATCTAGCGAATTTGCATCGCATTTCTCCTGAAGATGCCTTGGAGAAAGTTATTTTACCTTTGGTTCCGCAGCGCAGACTCATCGATATGAAAGAAATTGCCGAATATGCTGTTTTCTTATCGAGTGAACATGCTAGGGGAATTACCGGCCAGTCGATCGTGATTGATGGCGGCTATACGGCACAGTAGTTTCAATTTTAATCGATGGAAATCCCCAGCATCTTCTTTAATTCTTGAATAATCGTAAATCCAGCTCCATTTTTGGAGTAGAGATTATTAACTAGCCCAACCGCAAGATGGTTGTCCGGATCCGCAAACGCAATGGAACCACCGTATCCCCCATGCCCAAAAATGGATGAACGAGAGCCCATTATGGAGTCCTTAGCCCCTACGTGGTATCCCATGCTCATGGACAATGGCATTTCATCCTTCAGCTTTAAAGGTTCCGTGGCAATTTTCATTCGTGCAGGGGGAAGCAGTTGTATGCCATCTACCCCGCCAGGCAATAAAGCTGCGTAATGCTTCGCAATTGCTTTCGCAGTCATGATTCCGTTGCTTGCAGGAATGCACGCCTTCCTGGCGTCGGATCTGTTCATCCATTCATGAAGTGGATAGATCCAAGATGGAATCGCTTGAGACCCACTAGCAGTTGTACTCGGTTGAGTATAGGCCGGTTCCTCAAGGGTTGCTACACGAGCCTCGACATCCTCTGGGATTCCTACGTACATATCCTCAATACCCAGTGGATCGCAAATTTCTTCCTTCATGATTCGGGCAAACGACCGACCGTCTAGACGCTGGGCAATTTCCCCGAGAATCCAACCAAAAGTAATAGCATGGTATTCCATGTGTTCCCCTGGTGCCCATTGGGGAACCAGCTTGGCTACCCCGTCACGCATCGTATCCCAATCGGCAACATCCGCTAACCCTATCCCTTCCGGCATCTGAGGAATTCCCGTTGTATGGTTGAGCGCGTGCCTGATCGTGGCATTTTCTTTCCCGTTAACTCCAAATTCGGGCCAAATTTCACTGATTTTCATGTCATAATCTAGCTTATTGCGATCTGCAAGAAGATGGATTACCGTTGCCACAACTCCTTTGGTTGTAGAGAACACAGGAAACAGTGTTGTTGCTTTCACAGGTTCCTGCTTATGGCTGTCCGCGACGCCTGCCCAAGCATCTACAATGAGCTCGCCGCGATAATATGCCGCAAGCTGAATTCCGCGTTCTCTTCCCTCACAGGCCATACGGACTAAAAGCTGCTCCATATTTCTCTGAATGTCTTTCATCGAATGGGATCCCCTTTCAGTTACCTTCTTCGATCCTACATCCTCTGACAAAACATGTACAATGCCAATTAAGAATATGATATATGCCTAATTGGCATGCATAAACCGGAACGCTTGTTCAAATAGCACGAAGTGGCTATCCAATATCTCATCAGCCGTCAACTTCGTTCCAGGTGCAGCAAGCCCCATGTTGGATTCGAATGTCAGGCTCATCCCTCCACATACGTGATGGATGGCCGATGTCAGGTTAAACGGTGGGGAAGAAATGGTTCCTGCATCTGGCGCAAGCTGATTGGTAAGGGCAAAGGGAAGTCCCTTCTTTGCATAGGCATCGGCAAGCTGCAGATTGAAGGCTTGCTGCTTTTGCAAGACGTATTGCGGGAGAAAATAGATCGGATACAGATGAATCTCGCTATTCGCACCTCCATGAAACTGAACCGTGAAATCTGGAGCCTCCACGTCCGCAACACCCAGCAATGCGCTCGTCTCGCGCGCCATCGGGGCAAAGAAATTGTCGTGCATCAGATTGACGCCGTCATCATTAAAATAGGAGCCGAGGTAATCCGAAGCGTCCTTAATCGGATGAACGGCTTTGCAGTCTGGCCATGAACAGAGCGTTCCGTCTTTCCAAGTTCCTTGCATATAATAGACGAACTTCTCATAAGGCACATCGATCAACGTATCGATCGGCAGCCTGGCTCGCCCGTCCGGGTTCATACAGGGGATGAGAAGAAGTCTAAATTGACTGGCACGCTCACGAATATAATCATTTCGCTTCCCTCGATAGTCCTCCCCTGTTTCGAGCAGCCGAATAAGGTTCATGACGGCGACGATGCCTTCCAGCTCACCGCCATGGACGCCTCCGACGAAAAGCAGAACAGGTTTGGATTCCTTCCCCTTACGTGCATAATGCTCTGGATTTCCCGCGCCGCAAGCCGAACTGTAGTTCGCCTTCCGACCGAAGTCATCCTTCTCCCCGTATTCGACAACATAAATCTCCCTTCCACCTGCAGAGGTGGCAAGCACCCTCGGCTTCCCCAGCCTCACCTGCCCTATGGCGTCTTCGATTTCTGCCAAACTACTCTTCCAAAATGTTGCAACCATCCGTTGCCCCCCTTCCTTCATTGCGCTTAAAAATTTATCCTTTTACCGACCCAACCAGCACACCCTGGGTAAAATGCTTTTGAATAAACGGATAGACCAGTAATATTGGCAGTGTACTTACAAGAATGACTGTATATTTTAAAGACTCCAGCACGATTGTCGCCTCTCCGACCGCAGAGCTTACCGTCACATCGCCAACTTGACCTATCAGCACGATGTTTCGAACAATGACCTGGAGCGGGAACAGATCGGGATTCCGCAAGTAGATAAGTGCAGAGAAGAAATTCCCCCATATGCCCACAGCGTAGAAGAGTGCGATGGTCAAAAGGACTGGCTTCGACAAGGGAAGAACAATCCTTAGCAGGATACCAAGGTCTGATAATCCATCGATTTTGCCGGATTCCTCGAGTTCGCGTGGAATACCTTGGAAAAACGTACGCATGACGATCAAATACCAAGAGGATACGAGCCCAGGCAGCACCATCGCCCAAATGGTATCGAGCAAGCCATAGCTGCGCATCGTGAGATACGTCGGAATCAAACCGCCGGTGAACAACATGGTGAATACGACGAGCAACATGAGTGTTTTTCCGAATACGAGACCCTTTCTTGACAAGGCATATGCACCTATCATCGTAAATACCAACGATAACGTCGTTCCGAGCACTACGTAAATAAGCGTGTTTTTATATCCGATCAGGATGCGTTTATCTTGCAGTACGGATCTATAGGCATCGAAATTAATGCCTTTTGGCCACAGTGTAATTTCATTGCGAATGACGTAATCCGATGCACTCATGGAAACGGCTGCCATATGAATGAAGGGAAACAGCATCGAGCACACGAGTATTCCCATCAGAAGAACGTTAACCCAGTCAAAGTAACGAATTCGCTTATGCATATGTTCATTCCCCCCTACCATAAGCTGGTTTCTCCCAGTCTACGGCTAATCTGATTGCTCGTATAAACGAGCAGGAAGCCGATGACCCCCATGAATAAGTCGATGGCCGTGGCATAACTGAAGCTCCCTTGAAGCACCCCCACGCGGTATACATAAGTCGATATGACGTCCGATGTGTCATATGTAGCGGGATTGGACAGCAGGAATACTTTCTCAAAACCGATTTCTAACACATGGCCAATTTGCAATATGAACATAATCACAATTGTCGGCGCAATACCGGGCAATGTGACGTTCCACGTTTGTTTCCATCTGCTTGCCCCATCCATTTTGGCCGCCTCATACAGCTGTGGATCAATGGTTGTTAAGGCAGCGAGAAAAAGAATAGAGCCCCAGCCGACCTGTTGCCAAATCTCCGAACTGACGTAGATCGTGCGGAACCATTCCGCCTTTTGCAAAAAATTGATGGCCGGCAGTCCCATTGCTTGCAACGCATGGTTGATCCATCCCGTGCTCGGTGACAGCATCAACACGATCATACTCGAAACGACCACCCCGGATAGGAAATGCGGCAGGTAGCTGACCGTCTGTACAAACCGTTTATATATCGAGCTTCGAAGCTCGTTCATCAGCAGCGCGAGAATAATAGGTGCGGGGAAACCGAACAAGAGCTTGAACGCTCCAAGGAGAATCGTATTCTTGATAATGACTAATGCATCCCTGTTATCGAGGAACAACTTATAATACTTCAATCCGACCCACGGGCTTCCTGTAATGCCTTTGAACACGTTATAATCCATGAAAGAGACGACGATCCCGAACATCGGAACGTATCGGAACATGATGTAATAAACCAATACCGGCGTAAAAAGCAATATAAAGGTTCGATCGCGCTTCAACTGCCTAAAGATGGATAGTTTCAATCCCTTTCCTCCTCCCGAGAAAATCAAAGGGCCCAGCCTCTACTCATCGGATGCGTGGCCCTTTCGATTTCGATTCTTCTGCTCTATCTATTTTTTCACTTTGACCCGATCAAATGCCTTTTGGTAAGCATCCAACATCTTCTGCAAACCAAGCTTATTCATCTCGCTAGTGAAGGTATCCCATTGCGTCAACGGCGTTTCGCCCAAAATGAATTTGGCGATAGACGTTTCATAATATTTGTTTATTTGCTCTTCGGTTGTCATAATTGCGCTTTTTTCATCTGAGGTCAAGGCTGGCAGGACGTTGGTGACCGGGAATTGATACTTCGCCGCCTCTGCGTAGGAGTATTTTTCATTTTCATTGCTCATCGACGTGACAGCACTGTAATCGAATTGACCGTAAGTGCCCGCCGTCATAATACCCGTTTCTTTGCGGAGTTCGTTAGCCTCTTTGATGGTTGGGGTTATTTTTCTTTTACCATTATCGACCGTATAAGACTCCCCTTCTTTCCCCCAGCTGAGAACGTCCGTCCCTTCCTTGGAGTACGTAAAATCAAGATAGCGGAGAACCGCGTCTAGGTTTTTGGTTTTGGACGAAACAGAAAATCCGAGCGTTTCATAGTTCCCTCTTGGGAGGTACGGTTTGCCCCCGGCTCCGATTGGCGGTGCCATGAATTTCAAATGCTCCCCGTTCTTAAACTGTGTATTCATTGTTTCGATCTGTCCGATAAATTGAACCGTCATAAATGACTTATTCGTCGTGATGAACTGCGTCCAAGCCTTGTAGTCCATCGTAAGCCAATCCGGTGGTATGAGACCTTCCTTATGGAATTTATTTAAGTATTCGATCATTTTCTTGAAGTTCGGATCAGTCGCCCCATACTTGATCTTACCGCTAGCCTGGTCTTCATAAATTCCTGGATACACGCCGAATGCCGGCCCAAACGTATTGAGCGTACCCAAACCGTGACGGAAGACAAATGGATAGCTGTCCGGATAAACCTGTTTCAGCTTCTTCGCCGTATCGTACAGTTCATCCCACGTTTTAGGTTCCTGGAGTGAATTCTTCTGTAGAATATCATTCCGATAAAACCAAACCATCTGGTTGCCCGCACCTGCGCCGTCGTTAATTAACTGATACATTTCTCCCCCAGGCGACGTCATCCTTTGGGCGACATCGGGATGAGCGGCCAAGAACGTCTTGACGTTCGGCATCTTGTCCAGATGCTTGGACAAATCAAGGAATGCCCCCTGTGGTCCATACTTCTGCGCATCGCCCACATAAAGCGCGAACACGTCGGGCATATCACCTGATGCAATCGCAAGTGCCAGCGATTCCGGTCCCGTCTGCGTCTCCTGCTTGACCGTAATATTCGTTTTTTCTTTTACCCATTTCCATATAGGCCAATCCGGCTTGGCAGGCCAGCCAGGAGAGAGCTCCGTCAACATACGGAAACTTCCCGCTTCAAGTGGTTTGGTCGTAGCTGTACTTGCTGATGCGCTCGGCTTGGGCGAAGAAGATGAACCATTCGTTTCGTTGCCATTGCTAGAACAACCTGTGATTAAAGCGGATGTAAGGATGACTGTTATTGCATAGTACTTACCGTTACTGTTTCGTCTCAATTCAAATACACCGTCCCTTTTTCAATTCTTAATATGGATATGCCCCAACAATACAAGATAATGAATGCGCTCTCATTTACCTGAACTTATCCGACAACGCTATCATAGGACATCCAAGATAACTGGTAAATGAACGGTTCTCATTCGTCTGCAATTACTTTTCGGTTTTCCAAAAATAATATCAGTTTAATAAAAACGTTTATATTCCGCGCGAAGCCACGCTTGATCAAAAAGAAAACGGATCTCGCCATCCTCGTATGGCAGATCCGTTTTCTTAGGAAGACATCTCGTTCCTCTTCCGATACTCGCTTGGCGTGACGCCCGTATATTTCTTGAACATGCGGTTGAACGATGCAACGTTCTGGTATCCAACAGCTTTCGACACAGCATGAATCTTCATCTGGTTATCGGCTAAGAGCACCGTCGCTTTATCGATGCGGGTTTCATTAATATAATCAACGATGTTCTTACCCGTCTTCGCCTTGAAATACGTCGATAAATAGCTACTGCTCATCTTTAATTTATCTGCGAGTACGTCGAGGTAAATCTCCTCTGCCAAATGCTCATTGATGTAATCAATAGCCATTGACGTAATAGGATACTTCTCTTGCTTCTTCTCATGAACCGCATCAGCCGTCTGTGTCACCCATTCGAGCATTAGGCGTTCCAATTCCGGTACTGTGGAACAGCGCTGAATGCGTTCAACCGCTTTGCTGAGAATCGACTCCAACCTGTCTGGATCGAGATGATTCGGAAGCATCGTGTTCCGGATTTTGCCGATCATCGAATCGGCAAACCGCATCATAGCTGCGGCAGGCAGTTCCTTGCCTTTCCATTTGCCAAACACTCGTTCCATAAGTTCAAGCAGCTGTGAAGTGTTACCTTCCTTCAAATGGATCGCGAAAGCTTTGTCTTGATCCGCCGAGAACCCGATTGCTACTTGTGTGATACGTTTTTGAATGATTTGCGACTCGTTGCTAAGCAGGCGTTCTCCTACCAGCTCCTGTGCTTCTGCGTACGCTTTTGTCAATTGAGCCAAATCCGAGTAAACCGGCGTAAGCGCCATGGTCACAAGCGCATGCTCCTTGTCGTGATTGAACACGTCTTTGATTTGGACGAGCAGTTCAAGCACTTCAGCTGATTGTTCGCTGTATACGAGGCTCAAAATTTGATTGCGCTCAATTTGAAAGGTAAGCGAATCAGCGAATGCAGGCTTGATCTGGCTTTCTATATATATTTTGCAATAGTACAGCCAGTTCTGGAGTAAAGCGGCTTGCACGTTGTCCACATCGCTCATTTCGTGAATTTGAAAAAGGATGAGCACAAACGGCTTGTTGACGAATTCCTGCTTCAACGTGTCGGGATTCTGATTTCGAATCGCCTTTACTCGGTTGATGAACGAAAATTGCTTCAAGATCAGTTGATTATCCTGAATATTATCGCTAATAATATTAAACTCCTTGATACTCGAACGGAACGGCACATTGTCATTCATTTGGCGAATCGAATCGATCACTTTCTTCAACGGGTTGTTGATGCGTGCCGCGAACAAGAACGAGAAAAGGACACTCAGCGTGATCGCAGTCACAATCATGACGACAAGCGTCACATTCAACCGCGTTTGATTGGCAATCTGGTCGACGGGAACGCGGTCAACATACGTAAATCCGGTGCCATCTCCCACTGTCTGGAAGTGATATTTCTCATCTTGAATGAAAGCGTTCCCTTTTTTCTGCCAATCCTTGAAATCGTTGAATGACTCCTCATTGACGCTCTTAAATATCGTGATACCGGCGCTGTCGTATATCATAAAATCGTTAATCCCTTGATGGAAAGCCTTGTACATTTTGGCGGCATCGAGAAAGACAACCATGTAGAAATCCAAGTTTTCCTGATTCTTAATTACGATAGGTATGAATTTGCCCAACAGTTGCGGACGATCCCGGAACATATAATTGCTTATATTGACGGCTGGTAAAACCCGACTCGAATCTGACTCCGTAAATTGCTGCCTCCAAAATTCAATCGGATACTCGTTGCTTCGGTAAAACACGTTGAACATCAGATCGGCGTTCGTGCTCGTGCTTTTCTCCAGAACAAGCTCATCACGCTTCGAATAAAACAGTATATTATCGATAAAGAGATAGGGATTGGTTGTCCAGGTTGTAATGCTTTTCTGAATGAGGGATAAATTGACGTAGTTCGTTTTTTTGGCCATGAGCTGTACTTCTTCACTGAAAAAAAACAGCACCATCTGCTTGCGGATCAGATCCAAATGCTTTTCGTAGCTGTCCCTGGCATTGCTCAGCATAAGCGTATTGTATTTGACGACTTCCTGTCTGACGTTCTCTTTGGAAATGGAGATGGCATAGAACGTGAGTGAAACGAGGATGATAACGATGCATAGAAATCCGGCAATTAGCCGTATAAAAAGAGAATGAGATATGTTTCTGATGAAAAGGATCGGGTGAATATTGTTCATAACCTCCCCCTCCCTTTTCTCATAAATGTCGTTGTTTTAATAGTTCATGGTATTAATTTATCTTAACAAATCGGATGATTCGTGTAAATTGCCTTCCTAAATTCTTCCAATAATTGAGCTGTCCCCGAATAAGAAAGACTTCGGGGACAGCCCTGACATCCTGAATTATCCATTCATGCTAATTGTACAAGGACAAGTAATCTATCAAGAATGTGCTCGTATATCGGTTCGTACTGAATCGGAAGGTATCGATTCCCGTTGTGGTAGCGTTATTGTAGAACGGAATTCCGCTGATCTGATAGACACCGAGCGTTCGATCCATCGTGCCGGGAGCGTCGACTGTTCCAGCATAGCTTTTGAAAGCGTCAGCTTGGAACATAATATCATACGTTTTCGCAACCGTATCGAGATCTATGCGGAGTGTGAGCCACTGGTCGCGTGGTACGACGAATCCGAGGGACTTTGGAATTTTAAATGCCGTAAGGGTGCCGTTGACAACCTTCCAATAGCCGAATGTACCGTCTGAGAAACTGTTGAACCGCACAACATCTGTCCCAGCGCCTCGCAGTTTGATCTCGAAGTTGCCGACGTCGTGATTCAACCGGCTGAACATGAACTTGGTTTCGAATGATACCTTTCCGCTCAACATTGAATTCGTTCTCGTGATAACCGGACTCTCCGTATAGTCGTCGTTCGTCGGGGCGTAACTATCCGTCACCTGCAGCACATTGCCGCTTGCATTCGGCGCAGGCACGATCGCTACCGCTGTTCCGCCAGTTGTCGACACGGTCCAGTTGCCTCCTGTCGTCATGTTGCCTGCCGTTCGGTCGTCGAAAGACTCATAGTACTCACCGTTACTACTTGCGGCAGGCAACGTCACCGTCAAAGTCGGGCCATCGGCCGATTCGTTGCCCTTGGCATCCTTCGCTCTAACCTGGAACGTATAGGTCCCTCCCGGCTGCAGCCCTGTGGCATCGCCATAAGTACTGCTGCTCACCGTCCCCGTATTCACGAAAGACGATTGAGTTGCATCCTTACGGTAGATCGAGTACAAGGCAACACCGGACTCATCTGTTGCGGGCTCCCATGCCAGTTTGGCTGCGCTTGGGAACAAATGCACCGCCTGGATATCACTCGATCCCGTCCAGGAAGGAGGCGTCCTATCGACCGTGGTTTCGTACAACGACACATAGTCTAACAAGAATTTGCTCGTATACCGATTCGTGCTGAACCGGAAGGTGTCGATTTCCGTCGCAGTTGCGTTATTGTAGAACGGAATTCCGCTGATCTGATAGACGCCAAGCATTCGATCCATCGTGCCGGGAGCGTCCACCACGCCAACGTAGTATTTGAAAGCATCGGCTTGCATCGTGATGTCATACGTTTTGGTGATGGTATCGAGATCGATGCGGAGCGTGAGCCACTGATCGCGAGGCACAGTGAAAGCGGAGGACTTCGGAATTTTGAAGGCCGTGAGTGTGCCGTTGACCACCTTCCAATAACCAAATGTACCGTCCGAGAAACTATTGAATCGCACAACATCTGTTCCAGAGCCGCGCAGTTTGATCTCGAAGTTGCCGATGTCGTGATTCAAGCGGTTAAACATGAATTTCGTTTCGAATGTCACCTTTCCTCTTAGCGCCGTATTCGTTCTGGTGATAACCGGGCCCTCCGTATAGTCGTCGTCCGTCGGAGCGTAACTATCCGTCACCTGCAGCGCATTCCCGCTTGCATTCGGCGTCGGCACGATCGCTGCCGTTGTTCCGCCGACTGTCGTCACCGTCCAGTTGCCGGCTGTCACCATACTGCCTGTCGTCCGCTCGTCGAACGACTCATAGTACTCGCTGCTAGCCGCAGGCAGCGTTACGGTCAAGCTCGGGCCACCAGCCGATGCGTTGCCGTTGGCATCCGTGGCCTGCACTTGGAACGTATAGGTGCCTCCCGCCTGCAGGTTGGTCACATCGTAACCATATGTGCTACCTGTCACCGTCCCTGCTATTACGAAAGAAGATTGGGTAGCGTCCTTACGATAGATCGAATAAGAAGCAACCATTCCCGAGTTATCCGTTGCGGAGTCCCATTCCAGTCTTGCTGCGCCTGGGAACAAATGCACGTCCCGGACGGCGCTCGATCCCCCCCATGAAGGAGCCGTAGAATCCTGAGTCGTAACGGTCACAGCTACGGCTTCTGGAGAACGATTATCGCTCGTATCCACGGCTCTGGCGGTAATCACGTATGTCTTCCCAGCACTAAGTCCTGTAATCGTCGCTGAGAGTGTACCGCTCGGAACGGCCATTTTCTGCACGCCGTTCACATACAACGCGTATTCCTTCACCGCGACATTGTCGGTCGAAGCGGACCAACTGACCGTTGCGGAAGTCTCCGTGTGAGAAACTAACTGCGGATTGCCAGGCACTGTTGGCAGCTCCTCGTCATCCTTCTCCTCGATCAGGCCAATCCAGTCCAAGTTCATTGCGCCGCCAGCACTCCACATCGTAATGTCGATCGGGCCTGCCGGCAGTTGCTGCCCCGTTTGGATCCGCAGTCCTTTCCAGGCTTCGGGGACCGTCCCCCAATCGACGGTTGTCGGCGCCTCGACATAATAAGGTTGGTTACCGATCATAATCTGTCGACCTGTAAGTGTGCCCGTTGGCAAATCCCAACCTGCTACGTACTTCAGAACGAGATCGTATTTGCCTGCTTTCGGGACTGTGAACGTCCACTTCGCCCACTGCCCTTTCTGATCCCAGTTTCCTAAGCCTACCCCACCGGATAAGAACGGCCGGGTCGAATATTTCGTAAAACCTTTGCCGCCCGAAGAGGTAAAGGCTTCGGCCTCCTGCCATATGAGGCTCAGGTTCGAACGCACCTCATCCGGATTGTTCCATAGCACCGTATTCGTCAGATTGTCGTTTCCTACCCGCTTCAGCTTCAGCGTCCCTGTTGAGCCACGCATAATGACGTTTGCGTTCTCTTCGAGATACAAGCTGTGCAGCCGCCCATGCTTCTCGAACAACAAACCGGAAGGCGCTTCTATGACCTCATAGAGCCCTGCTTCATTGATCAATTTCCCCCAAGCAACGGACTGTCCTTCCATATCACTGTGCGCTTGCAGCGTCACCGTGTTCGCAGCACCGTCGATGACCGTCTGCAGCGTTACGTTGGCAAGCGCTTGCGGCACAGGTGCATTGTTCAACTTGAAGGCGCGTTGCCCCTTCTCTACATGAACGGTTAGCCTGGTTCCATCCGTATCCCATTGCACCCCGTGCATACCCATGCCTTCAGCGATAGAGCCGCCTCGTGGAATGTCCGTTCCACTTCCCCCCTCACGCAAACGGGCGATGCCAGGCGCGTTGATAGAGAATTGCGAATCCGACGGACTCGATACCGACAAGCGGTCACCGCCGTACACGATCGTGGTGGGGAGATCGCTTTCGATTAACGTAACGCCGTTCTTGACGACTTTTGTCCCGTCGACAAGCATCACAGTACTGCCTTTCAGAGCGACAGCCGTTCCCTCGAATTGCATGCTTCCCGTATCAATTTCTCCGCTTGCTACCATACGGATATAAACAATCGAACCGTCTGCGAAAGTCAGCTTCATGTAACTGCCGTGGTCTTCCGATACGACGTTCTGAGGCGTCGAATTCCTCTTATAAGCTTCCATGGTAGCAACAAATGTCGTAGCATTCATCTTTGGCGTAATGAATGCCGCATGCATTTGCTGCTCGGAAGCGTACTTCCCACCAGGTTGCAGATCGGTTCCGTTGATGCCAATAAACCGATCCTCGTTTTCCGTGCGCAGATTTGAAGGAGACTGGAAACGAACTTTGAGTCCTGCTTCTCCCTTCAAGATCGTCGCACCGGCATGATCGGCATCTAGCTCAAGATTATCCTCAGCATGCAGTCTCCATTCGAATTCGTTGCCCGCCGGATTCGCGGACTGCAGCTTATCAATGACGACGAACATGTTCGGCCTGACATAAATCACCTGCCGCCCCGCCTTGGTCAAGACTCCCGGATAGGCCGCCGATGCATCGCCGCTGGCGGCATCAAAATCGGGATGCGTAACAAAACCGTATATGCGTCCATCTGCCTCAATATTACCGATAGGCTGCCCTTGTTTCCCATCGTACGTAATGGCGTTTGAAGATAAGGTTTGCTTCGCATAATTTAAATCATGATTGCTGCCGTAGTAATCGTAATAACCGCTCTCAATGGCAAGCGACTCGCCGAAGGCGTTAAGAACAAAGCTGTTCTGATCGGCATGACTATGATTGAAGCTGCCATATGGGCTCGATTTGAAGTAGAAGGAGACGCGATCCGGATCATACAGCTTGGAATGCATCGCAACTAATCCGACATCCTGAAACCATCTGGCATCCGGCAAGTTCACAGGCGGCATGGCAGCCAGACTGCTGTCGCCATAGAAGTAATTGTTCAACTGACTATCCGGTCCTGTACCAATCGCTTCAGCTGCCCATTTGAGCCGTGGATCGCCATTCATCTGAGAAAGGCGGTTGTACATGGTAACGCTTGGTTTACCTGGTGAAAACTCGCTATCGTCCCCGAATATCCCCTTAGGGCTGCCATTTGGAAAAGCATAGAGAGGATACATGCCTTCATTCCGGGTATATCCTTTGTCGTATAAGTTGATACCGGTAGAAGCAAGAAGAACATCCATGAACTCTTGACCGATAAAGGCTGACCACTGCCAATATCCTGTCCCTTGCGCCCATCCGCCATCTTCGCCTCCCCAAGGCGGCATAATATTGATATAAGCTGGGACGATCTGACGGTACCATTGTTCGGCATCTGCGACATCGTGAAGCATCGCAGTCGCGATAATTCCAATGTAGCCAAAGGCAGACCACCCGTGCGAGTCATAAGGATTCTTTTGTATAGGATGTGCAATAACAACATCGTTCACCATCGTCGTCGTACGGGTGGTTACCATAGCTTGAACCTGCTGTTTCTCCGTTGGAGAAAGCAGTGGGTATAACCAGTCGTAAGCGATGGCAGCGTTCAGTGCAATAGAGCGATGCACCTGATCTTGAATGACATAACTCGTTGCTCCGCTTGGGTTCCAAGAAGCGATATTGAGAAGCCGATCCTTGGCCTTCTGTCCAAATTGCGGGGAACCCGTAATTAAATAGATAAAAGCGGTATCCATCATTTGCGTTAGAGGGCCATCGGTGTAGGTCTTCAGCACACTCTGCGCAGCAACGAAATCACTATCGCGAGGATGTGAGGCCGGATAAGGGAACGTCGGTTCAGCAGGGAGCGGGTTATTCAGATTGGCCGTCACCGAAGCCAACTTCGTCTCGTAGACCGACTTCCCTACCGTCTGTGAAAGGCTGCGAAAATCTGCAAGTGTCTCCGAGGTTGTCCATATACGCGGATGCTGAGCGGGTAAATTAGCCATAATCTGATCGATTGATGGCACGGCGAACGGAACGTTTTGCTCCTCAATGCGGAACTTTCGAACGTCGCTCCATACCGACCAGCCATCGGCTGGTTTATGGAACCTTACCCGCCAGTACCAGGTCCCGGCATCGAAAACGTGAGGAAAGTTGTAAAAATTATCCGATAACGTCGAATTCTCATAGACAACATCCGATACCGTCGCGCTGCGGCTAACCTGCAAATCATAACCGTCCGCTCCCGGAATCGCCGGCCATTTGAAATCAGGTGGATTCTGCGTCGTCACAAGCGAATCTGCCGGCCCGAACGGCATGTTGAGGCCGGTTAACACCGACGAGGGCCATGTCGTTGCCGCTTCAGCCACACGAGAACCCAAAAGCCCAACATTAATCAGGCTTGCAACCATTACGAATATCATGCCTATTGCCAAACTTCTAGCTTTCATCCATCCGCTCAACTTTCGATCATCCCTTCCATCATTTTGGCATAGAAAATCTCAGGCCGATTCTCAATAATATTGAAATCGCTTTCAATAATCCCCCCCTTTCTCACTACTACAATACTAGCCAGCACCAAGCTGGGCGTATATGAACAAAGCTCCACGCGTTCAACTTTTTTTGCTATCTTCAAAAAAAAATACCAACTTTCATAAAAGAGGCAAAGAAAACCTTGGTACAACAAAGAAACCTGAGTCGATTCTCAGGTTTCTTCGCGTCTTATAATTGCTCCACAATGGCATAGGCAGATGCCATCGATCCTGTATGCGTGATGCTGATATGGATACGATAACTGCTGGGAAGGCCCGCTCGCAGCAAAGCCGCATCTTTCACGGTGCAAACTGGTTTACCCAGCGTATCCGGCAGCACTTCTAGATCTTGAAAACCAATCTGCTTGCCAATTCCGCAGCCGATCGCTTTCACAATCGCTTCCTTCGCTGCAAATCGGCCCGATACAAATTCCGCGAGTCTTCCACGGCGCTTCTGCGCCAAATCCCGCTCCGCAGGTGTTAAAATCCGCTCCATAAATCGATCGCCTGAAGAGCTCTCCAGCATTTTGCCTATCCGCTCGATTTCAATTAAATCCGTTCCGACCCCAATGATCATTGTTAGCCGATCCTCTCTTCTTCCAGAACTAGCCGTTTGCGTACAATTTAACTGATTACTCGTATAAGGTCAAGTGTGAAGACAAGCACAAGGGTCATTGCTTACGTTGAGGTAAGTAAGTAACAGTATTTTCAGCTCTTATGCCAATCTTTCTCAGGCGTTATACTAGGCTTAGAAATTATAGCTAGGAGGCCATCATAGTGAAAATCATGCCACTGGAAAGACGCGGTATTTCGAATAGCCGAATCGTGTTCGGATGTATGGGATTAGGCGGAGATTGGGCCGGCAATCCATTAACGAAGGAAGATTACATCACCGCCGAAAAAGCTGTAGAAGCTGCATTATCAATTGGAATTACGATGTTCGATCATGCTGACATTTATAAAAGAGGGAACTCTGAGACCGTTTTCGGTCAGGTTCTCAAAAATAGACCTGATTTGCGCGACCAAATCATTTTGCAATCGAAATGCGGGATACGCTTCCAAGATGATCAGTATCCACAGCGTTTTGATTTTAGCAAAAATCATATCCTAAGCTCCGTCGATGGGATTCTCGGTCGTCTTGGCGTTGAGCACATTGATATCCTGCTGCTTCACCGTCCAGATCCGCTCATGGAGCCTGAAGAAATCGCAGAAGCTTTTAATACGCTGCGCTCATCGGGGAAAGTTCGCCACTTCGGCGTGTCCAACATGACCTCCGCGCAAATGCGCTTTATTCAAAACTCACTGCCAGAGCCACTAGTCGTGAACCAATTAGAGCTGAGTTTGGCACGTTTAGACTGGATCGAGCAAGGCATTCTGGTAAACCAGAAGGTAGGATCCAGCGTTAATTTCGCCGATGGCATCCTTGAATATTGCCAAATGAACGATGTGCAAATTCAGGCATGGGGCCCACTTGCCAAAGGTAAGTTCTCCGGCAGCGATATTGAAGATGCGCCTGACACGGTCAAGAAAACGGCCGCGCTTGTTCAGAAGCTAGCGACTGAGAAAGAAACAACGCCAGAAGCCATCGTACTTGGCTGGCTCATGAAGCATCCGGCACGTATTCAGCCGGTCATCGGCACTTCCTCCGCTAAGCGTATCGTCGCTTGTGAAGATGCAGTTCGCATCGCGGACACCATGACGCGCGAAGAGTGGTACGCGCTGCTCGAAAGCTCCCGCGGCTTGCGCATGCCGTAGTCCAGATGGCTACTCACCAGGAGAGAGAGGGAACGAGAGGACACTATTATCGAGGAAATGAGCCTAATGGACGTCGAAGGGAACGTGAGTGTCTTATTTGACCGAAAATCGGCAAATATGATGAAAATCGAACAAATAGAGCATCTACGTTCCCCTCGGAGTAAATTTCGGTCAATTTCGGCCAAATAGCGCATCTACGATCCCTCCAGCACTTCCCCTGGCCCCAATTTTTTGGGGGAGGGGGGTTGGGCTTGGCTGGCTTGGTTGGGCTTGGTTGGCTTAGTTGGCTTAGTTGAATTGGTTGGGCTTAGTTGGCTTGGCTTGGTTGGGCTTGGTTTGGTTGGTTGAATTGGTTGGCTTGTTGGCTTGGTTGGGCTTGATTGGGCTTGGTTGAATTGGTTGGGTTGGGTTGGGTTGGGTTGGGTTGGGTTGGGTTGGGTTGGGTTGGGTTGGGTTGGGTTGGGTTGGCTTGGCTTGGGTTGGGTTGGGTTGGCTTGGTTGGGCTTAGTTGGCTTAGTTGGCTTGCTTGGGCTTGCTTGGGCTTGCTTGGGCTTGCTTGGGCTTGCTTGGGCTTGCTTGGGCTTGCTTGGGCTTGCTTGGGCTTGCTTGGGCTTGCTTGGGCTTGCTTGGGCTTGGCTGGGTTCGCATTGGGCTTTGATTCGGGTTAGTGTGGAGTTGGGATTAATCGGACTGACTTAAGTTCGTGTCCCCTTGCTCAGTTGCTTGGCTAGTTTCCTAACAAATAAGGCCGTCCTGAAGTAGTTTAATCTACTTCAAGACGGCCTCTCTTACGTTCAGCTGATCACTTCTCGCAATTCCCGATATTCCTGTGGGCTAACGCCCTCCATCTCTTTGAACACGCGGCTAAAATGTTTCACATTCTCGAAGCCAGCCCGCTCGCTGATTTCGTAAACCTTGAAGTCTGTCGTTGCAAGCAGCTCGCGTGCACGCTCAATACGCAGTCTTTTCAGATAATGAACGAAGCTTTCGCCCGTATACTCCTTGAAGGCCTGACTGAAATAGGAGTAATTGAAGGACACATGATTCGAAACCATGGCCATATTCAAATCTTTATCAAAGTTCTCCTGTATGTATTGTGTGGCTTTCTTCATCTCTTTGTGGTCGATATGGAACGTCTTCATTGTACGCACATACGCATTGAGTCGATCCAACAGACCCTCGACACTATGAAAATAATCGGAGAAATAATAAAAATTCGAGATATCCCCAACCTTTTTGAACAGCCGCAGGATCTCCACAGACTCTCCGCCATACACATGAAATACTTTATCAAAAACAAGCTCATTCAAAGCTTTGCTCACTGCCTCTACATATGCGATATCGAACTGAGCAACGGTTTTCATGTCCAGTATTTCCAATAGCAGCGCGGACATTTCCTTATTCCGGTCCGTACCGAGCATATTCGCAATTCTTTGGATCGTAGCAATAGGCACAGTGAAGTCCTTATTTTTGTGACAAATAGTATCATAACTAACACTGCCTGGGCCCGACTGCAAGAACGTATACTTCAACGCCTCTAGAGCTTCCGTATACGCAGGCTGCAATCGCTCCGCTCCACGGGTGTAGTCGCTTACCCCCATGCTGTACATGAAATATCCCGCCCCAGTAATCCGCTCCGTCAAATACGCAAACAATTCACTCTGCTCAGTGATGAGCACTAGCTGGTTTTCTTTATCCAGCACGATTGCATGACGCTCACGGCAGTGGTCTGGCACTTGGGCAAGCTCATCCTGGATACGAACGAGAAATTCGGAATGCTTCATCCCCGGTATCGTTCCCCGATAGTGAAGTACGCCGAGTTGAAACCCTGCCTCCACCCAAGCCATATCAATCTGCCCCAGCTTGCTCCGCATGGTCTCCCCATCCAAATGGGAATGCCTCAGCAGATAGCTCAACTGGCTCTCCTTGAAAGCTTCCTTCTGCTGCAAGGAACTGCTCAATTGCTCGGAGATTTGCTCTTTCAGCTTCAGATCATTGTCCAAACGAACTAGAGCGCTAAACAGCTCATCCCGAATAATCGGCTTCAAGAGATATTCCTTCACCTCACAGCGAATCGCTTCCTTCGCATAAGGGAAGTCATCGTGTCCGCTTAAAATAATAACCGCAGGCTTCAGAACCATTTCCTGTATACGATTAATCAGCGTAATTCCATCCATTACAGGCATACGTATATCCGTAATGACAATGTCTACCGTGGCACTCTGCAAGCGTTGCAGAGCTTCTTCGCCATCCCCAGCAAACTCGAACGTATAGGCTTCCGGAAATTCACGGGCAATCATGGCTTTCAAGCCGAGTCGGATATTTTTCTCATCGTCAACGATAAGTATGTTTCTCATTCGTAGACATTCCTCCAGATAATATCAAATAGGGCAGCTTCATGAATACTTTGGTATACGTCCCCTCCGTACTCTCGACCCAAATCCCATACTCGTTCCCGTAGTACATTTTGATTCGTTGCGTCACATTGCGCATTCCGATGCCATTGCCTTCCTGCTCACGCTCAGGCCTATTTCCATATTTGTTATGAAAATAAGCGTCCTCCATATGCATCTTCTCATGAAGCTCCTCTAGCTGATGCGCTGACATGCCTGCGCCGTTATCGCCAACCTCGATGAGCATCCCATCCACATTCTGGCTCGCACGTATCCAGATCGTGACACCTTCGCGTCTAGCCCTGTCGATATTCATGCCGTGCTTTACTGCATTCTCTACAAGGGGTTGCAACGACATTTTCAACACTTCCTGATCGAGATAACTGCTAGGGATATCCAGTTTCAGCTCTAATTTATCATCATAGCGGATGTTCATAATGGCAATATAGTTCTGGATATGCTGGATTTCATGGCGCAGTTGAACCTGATCACTGGACCACTTGAGGCTGTACCGCATCATCGCGCCAAGCGACGTCAACGCATTCGAAATCGTATATTGCGCTTCGACTTCGGCCATCATTTTCAAATTTTCCAACGTGTTGTAGAGGAAATGGGCATCGATCTGATTCTTCAGCGAACTCAGTTCCGCCTCTTTCGTCGCCGCTTGCTTGTTCACAGCCTCCACGATGAGCTCATTCATCTTCTTCATCATTTGCCGGAAATGGTGGGCAAGCTCGCCTACTTCTCCGCCAGCATCCATATCAATTTGCACGTTGAGATCGCCTCTACGCACCTTTTTCATGGAGTCTCGTAAGATATGCAATTTTTTCAGAATTAACCCTTGTAAGAAATACGTAATCGCTGACAGGAGCGCAATTAACACAACCGCTGCAGCGATAAATAGATTGCGGGTATGATGGATTTGCGTCACGGGTTCTTTTAAAGACACCACATTTAACAAATAAGCATCCAGATTCTCGATGGCCGTCGCTAAGATCAGGTACGGCGTATCCCCGATGTTTACTGTGAAATTAGAACCCTCCGGATGGGAGTTGGCGTTCCACGCTTGGCGCAGCTGCTCCATGTTCATGCTTTTAAAAAACGCATCGCCATTCCCCGTGAACATCCCACCATGTCGATCCATCACGAGCATATGTGACTGACCATCCTGAATCGAACTAAACAGCTTCTGAAAAAACTTTTCCATCAGCATATCAACCTCAAGAATGGCAACGCGTGTGTCCTTGGGATAATAAATTTCTTTCAACAAGGATACATACGTCCAGCTAGCTTCATTATCCGTGTTGTACCGATTCATAATATCTTTCTCATTCTGCAAAATTTCCCAACGAGCCTCGCCCTTACGCGCAAGCACGTCCTTGTACCAGGATCGATCGGCAATTCGACTCTCTTTTAAAAAAATGGGCCAAATCTCTTCCGTATTCGGATTATCTGTAAACAAGCGCACATTGGCGATATTCGGGTTGTTAAACAGGAGGCGCTGCAAATTTGAAAACGTATTCATATTAAAATCAACGAGTTCAGACACTTCAAGCTCATGAGCGCTATGCAGATATTGAATAACCTCTCTGTCTGTGATCGAAAACTGAGCGGCACGCCCCATCGCCTCAATATTGTTGAGAATACTCGCCTTCTCGCTCTCTAACGCGTATTGATTATTATTCACGGTGTCTTGAATCGTATTTTGGTAAAACTCATTAAATAAATACCAAGAAATCAATATAATGGGAATCAAAATGATGATGATATAAGCACCGATTAGTTTCGTTTGAATCGAAACCCGGTTCGTTATCTGCGTAATCCGCATTCTCCCTTTGCCCAGCATGAATCCCATGGTCTCATATCCCGTCTTTCTATTCGGTAGTTCTCTTATTCTAAACTAAAATACACCGCATGAGGGAACTATTTGCAGCGAAAAACCCGAAAACCCGATAGATTCGGGTTCTCAGGTCATCTTATAAGATTACTTGGCGGATGCGGCAATCTTCTTCGTGTTGGATTCAAATTCTTTTTGTTGGTAAGCTTTCACTTTATCCAATCCAGCTGCCTGGCGATCCTTTTGGTATTTATCAAACAGTTGATCGAATTCGGTATCCGTCTTGGCTAAAAGCAGCTTCGGAAGCGTTTTGCC
Source organism: Paenibacillus qinlingensis (assembly GCF_013204845.1). GTDB lineage: Bacteria > Bacillota > Bacilli > Paenibacillales > NBRC-103111 > Paenibacillus_E > Paenibacillus_E qinlingensis. The sequence continues at coordinate 82,678 of NZ_JABMKY010000018.1, read as the reverse complement.
CCACGCCTGGGCGATTTTCGTATTGGCAATTCCCTCTTCCGATGTCCCTGTTGGTACAATGTTGTCGTACTGCGAGAAGCTCTTCGACTTACCTTTCGTCCACTCTTCCGGTTGTTTAATTGGTTCTACGCTAGGCGGTGCCCACTGCAAATTCATGTTCGTATCCATGAGCATCCAGAAGGTGTAGGACGAGCCGTATTTTTTATCAAAAGCAGCTCGGTCTTTATTCATTAGATCCAGTACTTCCGGCTTAAATTGATCCTTGCCATTGATGGTGTCATAGCTTACGCCTTTTTCACCTAGGTACAGATCCTTGTTGCCTTCCTCACTAATGAGGTAGCTCAAGAATTTAATCGCTCTTGCTTTATCCTTCACATCTTTGGAAATCAAGGTTACTGTCCAACCTGAGATACCAGGACCTGCTAGCGTCGGTGCGCTTTTCGCAGCATTCGCTGGACCATCTACGGCGATGTAGACTTTGTTCGGATCTTTTTGGTACAGGGAAATATTTTGGTTCGCTAAGTCAGAACGTTGATACAACATGGCAAAATAGCGGCCTTGCGCGATCTTTTCTTCCATTTGAGGACGCTTGTCGATAAAAATATCTTTAGCTAGCAAGCCCATTTCATTGGCTTTACGGAACGTTTTCAGCCAGCTCACGAACTCTGGATCTGTGGAACGATCGTAGAGCTTATTATCTTTTTCATACGGAATCGCTAAGAAATTCTGCAGCATGGAACCATTTTGACCAGCATCAAGCAATGAACTATTCCCTAAGTCTCCGAACTCATGCAAACCTAGCGGAATTAGCGGCTGACCGTTCACATCAGGGAACTTCTCTTTCGCAGCCTTAAGCGCGTTCAGAAACCCTTCTTGTGTTCTCATGTCCGGCTTGCCGATTGCCTCATACATATCTTTGCGCACAAGGAACGTTTGGTTAGATACGAAGTTTTGGCCGTATTTCTTATAGTCCTCAGAGGATGAAGAAGCGTTCGGATAGCCGTAGAAATTGCCGTCTTTCTGCGTGTACCACGATGTCTTAGCCGGGTCAGCTACCTTAATGAAATAAGGATCATACTGTTTGGCAAGCTCATTCAGCGGAAGTACCATATTGCCTTCGATCATTTTCTTCACGGCATCTTCATACCAGCCCAACGTGATAAAATCAGGCAGCTTCCCGGAAGCAATCATCGTATTCAACTTCTCATTCTCATTGCCCGCAGGGACGATAAAGTTGATATTCACACCGGTTTTCTTGGTTATGTATTGCGAAGTGGCATCAACGCCCCATTTATTAGGAAACCATGAAAAATTAAGGTACCAATCGAACGTAATCGGCTTTGTATCGGATTTCCAACCGGGATCATTCGCATTCGCCACAGGTGCAGCGGATTGTGCTGCAGCAGTTTCAGCAGGTTTGGCCGCATCAGGACTTGCAGTGCTGGTGTTGGTCTCTTTATCGGTGGTACAAGCAGTTATTGAAAAAGCTGTAAATAAAGCAAGCAAGGTCGTTAGCGTTTTGCGTGGTTTCCTCATTGGCGTTTCCCCTTTTCGGATTCATTATGTGTAATCTCTGTTCGATTAACAGAGCTGGCCACCTGTGTCACGTGAAGATGAACCTAATTAGCCTTTTATTGAGCCAATCATAAAACCTTTTACAAAATACTTCTGTAAAAACGGATATACCAACACAATCGGCAATGTGGTTACAACCATCGTTGCGAGTTTAATCGACTGAGACGATACCGTCTTCGCTACACTTCCCGTCGTTGCAGCCATCATTTGATTGGAGCTGGACTGCGCAACGACCCGATAGAGATACGTCTGGATCGGTTGAAGTTCGCTTTTGTTAATATAAATCATTCCGGTAAAGTAATCATTCCATTGATAAACGCCATGAAAGAGGGCAATCGTAGCGACAACAGGCATGGACACTGGCAAGATGATTTGATAAAAGATTTTGAAATCATTCGCGCCATCAATCTTGGCCGCTTCCTCCAAGGCATCCGGGATTTCTCGGAAGAAGGATAAGAAAATAATCAGATCAAAAAAGCTGAACATCGCCGGAATGATATATACCAGGAAGCTGTCGAGCATCCCCAAATCTCGAATTAACAAGTAATACGGAATTAAGCCTCCGCTGAAAAATAAGGTTACCGTACCGATCAGCATGTAGACGTTGCGGCCGATTAGCTCTTTGCGGGAAAATGCATAGGCGACCATCGCAGTAAATAGCACGTGGACCACGGTGCCTATCAGTGTTTTCGCTACGGTTACCCCCATCGCCAGCATGATGCCATTATTCGCAAAAACAGCCCTATAACTGTCGATGCTAAACACCCGTGGCCACCAGTAAATTCCTCCTCGCATGGCATCATTCCCTTCATTGAAGGAATTGACGAGTACATACCAGATCGGGTAGATGGTTACGAAGCAGATGACTAGCATGAATATAAAATTGAAATGATCGAATGCAGCCTCTTTGTAGGTTCTGCGATTCAGGGAAAGCATCGTTGGCTCACCTCCTAGCATAGAAGCATTCTGATTTTAAAATAACGATGTGTTGTTGAGCCGCTTGGTGATAAAGTTCGCCGAAAGCAGCAGGATGAGTGAAATGAGCGACTTAATTAAGCCCACCGCCGTTGCATAGGAAAAGCGACTTTGACGAAGACCTACCTCATACACATACACATCAATCACGTTGCTGGCGCTGGCATTTAGTTGGTTTTTGAGCACGAGAATTTGGTCAAAATTAGAGTTTAAAATGCCGCTTACTGAGAGTATGAACAGGATCGTGATGGTTCCTTTGATGGATGGAAGGGTCACATAGAACATTTTCTGAAAACGCCCTGCTCCATCGATCGTTGCCGCCTCATACATATCCGGGGATACGCCGGACATCGCTGCGAGATAGATAATCGCCGACCAGCCAAGCTCCTTCCAGATATCCGAGGTGATGATAATACTCCAGAAATACGAGGGCTCTGCCAAGTAGCTGATAGGCTCTTGGATGATATTGAGCGCTAAGAGGACTTTATTGACCAAGCCCACGTCAGCTAGCCATGTGGCCAGTATGCCACCGAGAATAACCCAAGATAAGAAGTGGGGTAAATAGGATATGGTTTGAACGAGCTTCTTGAAACGGATAGAACGGAGTTCATTCAGAAATAATGCGAACACGATGGGAAGCGGAAAGCCAATGACGAGCTTGAGAACACTCATTCCGACGGTATTTTTAATGACACTGGCCAAATTATCATCTTCCAGAAAAGCCTTGAAATGCTCAAGCCCCGCCCAGGGTGCTGCCGATATGGGTTTTACAATATTGAAATCCTTAAAGGCAATGAGGATCCCATACATCGGGACATAGTGAAAAACAATCATCCACGCGACGCCCAGCAAGGCCATGACCTGCAGATATCGCTGTGCATATACGATGCGGAGCAGCCTTGACGCTGATTTGCGGAAGGGGACTGACTTGTGATTCGGAGTGGCGATTTCCGTCTCCGTCTTCATTGCTAGCTGCACCTCCTGTGTCATCTTCTATGTAAGCACTTTCACTTCACTTATTATAGGTCTTCTATTCTGACGATGTAAGGCTTCAAATTTCAGCTATGGTTACTATTTTTTGGATGACTTCTACTCCTACTCCTCCGTCTACTCCTAAAACCGCTTAACCATCCAACCTAATCTACGCCGCACGAAACAAATTAATGGATTTTATGAAGCTAATTTTGCTGCTTCTCCCCATTTTGGAGCATTAGATGGATTTCCTACAGTTAATTTCCACCAAAGTTCACCCAACCGCCAATCTCCCTGCTATTAGTTGTAGTTTTTCCATCTATTCGCTAAATCTTAGATAATACGGCAATATTAGCTGTATATTTTACAGTTATTTGATATAAAAAAAGACCCAAGGCAATTTGCCTCGGGTCCTCTTATGAAATTAATTTCTTACTGCTTGGGCTGGTACAGCCGCTGGAGTTGATCTAGATACTTCCGCTGTTGGGGCTGGAGCAGTTCGTGATCCCGTCCCTTCCGTTGCTCTGACTGGAGCTGGAGTTAATCTGGATACTTCTGCTGCTGGCGCTGGTACTGATCTGCTCCCCTCTCTTACTTGGGCGGGCGCTGGGGCTGATCTAGTTACTTCTGCTTCTGCTGCTGCTGGTGCAGGGACAAGAACTGATCTAGATCCCTCTGTCACTTGAACAGGTGCTGATGTAGGTGCTGGACTAGACTCCACAGTCGGAGTAGTCGGAACGTTTGGTGTTACTGTGTCGGCAACCTTGGTTTCACTGCTTTTATCCACAGAGGTATTCGTATTGGCACTGGTATTTGTCCCCGTTGTTAGCGAACTCGTATCTGTTGTCTTTTGATCAACAACCGCCGTATTCGTTTCAGTTGCTGACTTCTTATCCACACTAGCATTCGTCAACGAGCAACCACTAATGATAATAACGGCAGCCAAACCAAGGAACGACCACCGGTATGAATTAAATTGAAACTGTTTAATCATCATAATTCTCCTCTTTAACTGTGACTTGTTTCCGGATAAATGAACATTACCTGGGACACTTACGGGTCGCACATAGCTTTCCAATAATTGAATGAGTGTATAGCCATATTCTTCTCTTCGAGCTGGTTCTATATAAGAAAGGGCTAAAGCATCGCTTGCAATCTCCTGGTCTTCACGCATCCGTTGATGCGCGTACCAAAGTACAGGGTTGAACCAATGAATAATCAATAGAAATTGCATCAGCCAATTGACGCCAATATCATTTCGTTTGCAATGTGCCAGTTCATGTAGAAAAACATGCTGTAACTGCTCATGGTTTAAACTGTTAATGACCGACTGCGGTATGACTAGACAGGGATTCCTGAAGCCAAATAACGTAGGCATCGACAATTTGTCCGATACCACTAATGTGACCGGTTTATGTATCGACATTAGCTGTCGGCTCTGAGTAAATAACTGTAATATGCCGATATCTGTGATCGGTCTCGTTTCTTTCGTTATTTTCAGCACAAATTTACGGTTGATCACGAAGGTATATATCGCAAATAGGACGATTCCAAGCACCCATACGTACATCGCATATTGATACAAAATATTCGCCAACGAGTCACCCATTGCCAATTCCTCATGTGTTCCTATCTCATTGGCTGGATTGATTTCGTGAATCGTATCAGGGTAGGATAACCAATTATAAATGCTTACATTGCTCTCCAAGTGCCAAGGCAGGAGCAGCCTTACGAGCACCAACAACCACATGAGATAGTGCCATCTAGGTTTAATCCGTTTATGCAGGATGCGCTGAATCAGCATGATGAACACAACTGTAATGGTTGCCATGACCGATACCGATAGGATCCAATCAAAAAAGCCTGTAAGCAGTTCACGCATTGGGTTCACCTTCACCCCTCCCTTCTTTCCTAGAAGTGGAACCTTGCTGGAGTACTTGTCATTTGTTTTTACCGTCCAGCATCTCTCTCAACTCTTTGATGTCTTCCTCCGACAACTGCTCCTCTTTCAAAAAATTAACAAGCATTGGCTTAAAAGCCCCGCCATAAATTCGTTTCAGAAAAGATTGCGTCTCCGACTTCACACACTCGCCCTCAGACACCAAAGGGAAATAAGCATACACCCTGTTCTCCTGCGTAAACGAGATCGCCTGTTTCTGCGCTAGCCTGTTCAACAACGTTCGAATCGTTTTGGGCTTCCACTCTGTCCGCTCCTGCATGGCATCAATAACTTCATTGGCTGTGCGTGGTGATTCGTTCCAGAGTACTTTCATAACTTCCCATTCGGCATCCGTAATATGAGGGACCGTCTTCACATCGTTTCCTCCTTTCGCTTGGATTACAACTGTAATACAAGTTGAATATTACAGTTGTAATCCAACTTTGTCAAGCTGCGTAATTTTAAGAAAAAGAAAAAGACTATCCATATTAAACATGGATAGTCTCTGAACCCTAATAACTAAATGCCTGGAATCGGAACACGCTTGTGCTCGGTTTTCACATATTGCTTCTCCAGCTTTTCTTGAATCGCTGGATCAATTTGCTTGCCTTCGAGGTAGTCACTGTTATCACCATAGGTGATACCTAGCTCGTCCTCGTCGGTTTGCCCGTCCCAAAGCCCTGCTGTCGGGGCTTTATCCAACACGCTTTGCGGCACGCCGATCTTCGCCGCAAGCGAACGCACTTGGCGCTTGTTCAGCGTGCTCAGCGGTGTAATGTCTACCGCACCGTCGCCGTACTTCGTATAGAAGCCGGTGACCGCTTCGGACGCATGATCCGTTCCCACGACGATCAAGCCCAGCTCAAAAGCCAAGGCATACTGCATCACCATGCGCGTCCGCGCCTTGATGTTGCCTTTGCCGCCGCGGCTCACATGCTGGTGAACGCCGATATGCTTGAGTCCGTATTCGACTTCGATGGCAATCTCGTCGACGGACTCTTCGATGTTGTTCTCGATTTGGTATTTCAAATCGAAGGCTTTCGCCACCGCGTAGCTATCTTCGATATCGACTTGCTGGCCATAAGGCTGGAACACGCCGACCGTTTTGTATTCTTTTCCCTTTTCTTCTGTGAGCTCATCCGTTGCTTGCTTACACAGTCCTGCCGCCACCGCACTGTCAATACCGCCGCTGATCGCAATCAGCAAGCCGTTGGCGTGTGCGCTTAGCACGTAATTTTTCAGGAAATCCACACGTTTGCGGATCTCTTCATCAATATCAATTTCAGGTTTAACGCCAAGTTTTGCGATGATTTCTGCTTGCAAGCTCATGCAACTCTCCACCTTTTATCTAAATTTTGGAATGATGCCTTCTTTGAGATCTAGTATAGACTTTCGGCCCTCAAATTTCAAAGTGTAATCGAAAGAACAAGAGATTAACTGGATTTCCTACATCTAATTTCACGCCAATCGCGCATTTTCAGCGAATAAATGGATTCTCTACAGCTAATTCCAGCCATTTCAGCTAAAACCGATGATTCAATCGAAATTAGCTGTATATTTTCCAGTTAAACTCCATATGCAGATGAAAACGCAAAAACTAGCTGTACTTTATACAGTTATTCCTCCAGAAACAGTAAGGCAGTTCAGAGAACTAGTTTAAAAGCCGATACACGTAGGGATCCGGAAGGACAAATAAAAAAAGCCCACCTGCTCATTGGCAGGTAGGGCCTCTATATGCCTAACAATTATTATTTGCAATATTGTTCAAAAGCACCAATCAAATCGCCAGCGATCATATCCGCGGAACGATCTTCGATTTGGTGGCGTTGAATGAAGTGAGCTAGCTCACCATTCTTGAACAACGCAATGGATGGGGATGATGGCGGGTATGGCGCCAAATATTCACGCGCTTTGGCCGTAGCATCCTTCTCTTGACCTGCGAACACAGTGTATGTGTAAGTAGGTGTTGTATCGTTCTGTAGGGCTTTCGCAACACCTGGACGACATTGACCAGCTGCACAGCCACAAACGGAGTTCACGACAAGCAGCATCGTGCCATCCTTGGATTTTTCAATTGCTTCCTCTACTTGCTCAGGAGTCAGAAGCTCCGTAATACCCAGACGAGTCAAATCTTCTCTCATCGGTTTAACCATATCTTTCATGTATGAATCAAAAGACATTGCCATATGTGCCACCCCTTAGGATTTAATAGTTACTCTTAAAACGTAATGACTACAATTTATATTATACATCCGTTAGCGATGAAAGCAAAGTCCAATGTCTCAGCTGCATGGCATAGAAATAAAGCGAAAGCTGTTAGGCTTCCGCTTTATCATTCTTTTTACTGGTGGTAGCTTCTGCCGTCACAGATGCCACATTCTTATCCGCGTGGGTAAAAATCCCGCTTTGCGGTTTGATGCCTTCCTCAAATAGCTCCCGATTCTCGGCACTTTGGAAGCCGACATCCTTGAAGGGATGAACCCACTGATCTCCCGCCATGACCTCGGGGTTCGTATCCGATGTCCATTGCTCTAGAGGAGAATTGTCGGATTCATAATCATGATCGCCGATCGTAACCCCATACTCATTCACGAATGGCGCACGCGGGCCTCGCCCTTGCTCAAACTGCGGCAAAAAATCGATCTCAAAAGGGTCTAGCTCACTCTGATCCTTCGAAGAGGTGGCTGATTTCTTCTGATCTTGGCTCATGTGGAAGGGCGGTTGGGGCCGTCCAGTTTTTTATCATAGCCCTCTTTACTTGCAGGTTTTTTATCGCGTTCTTGGTTTTGCTGTTCTTGCTGGATTTGCGTTTTGGAATCATTCTGACTCATATCCATCAGCTCCCTTCTGCCCGTAGTATGTGACAAAATAGGGAGATTCATTCCAATAATCAGCATGAGTAAATTCAGTAACTGCACAGGGGTGAGATACACCGCGGTTGGCTCCGCCAACGCGAAATAGCTCGCAACCATCCCCACTGCACCGCCGTAGAACAAGGTGTTTTTCAGAAGCCTGCCTGTTCCTAAGACCGTTGTCGAACGAACTGTCCACAGCTGCTGCCACACCAGTAAGGGCACCAATAAGATGGCTAGGTACGCATGATGGGGATGAAACCTCGACACGGTGCCTTCCACGCCTATCCCCCAGGGCAACTGGGTTGGCAGTCCATAAGAAGGCGTTAATGCCGCATAAAGAAACATAGCTGAGGCAGCACCGATAGCAAGCATGTCCAGCAAAACCCGCCAAGCAATGCCATGTTTACGCACCTGATATGTTAAGTAGATGTACGCTAGTACGATGCCTACTATGATCTCCATTTTGGAACCGGCTGTCAGAAGCAGCTTCATCGGGCTCTCCCACAGCAAGGATGGCTGCGTCAGTAGACTACCCAATCGCCATGTAAAGAACACGATTAAGACAGCGTTTAAAATCAAATCATCCATTCCTTTTATAGCTACCCGAGCAGCAGCAGGCACTTCAGGCACTTCAGGCACTTCAGGCACTTCAGGCACTTCAGGCACTTCAGGCACTTCAGGCACTTCAGGCACTTCAGGCACTTCAGACCCTTCCAGCTCTACCCGATTCCATTGCCGCACTACGCGCCGCATCAGCCAAAACCCGAGCACACACGCCAATAACAGTGCGACTAACTGCCCCTGCAATTGCAACGGTCCGATTTGTACCACTTCAGGCATAAATGACCTCCGACTCTTTTTCCCTTAACATAACATTCATGCACTTAACTTTCGACAAGATGCTTACTATTTCCTGGGAAATTGTGCAGAAGTGCGCGAACCTTTGTCTAAATCCCTCGAAATGCCCGCTGGTCACGCCGACCGAGATCGTCACTTTCCTTCTATTTCCCGACAAAAGGGAACAACAGCTTCTGGTTCTCATTCGTATACATGTTCTCCTTGGTGATAACCTCAGAGCCCGTATCCATCTTACGTTTAACCGTTTCCCCACGATGAGCCTGGAGCGCAGTTTTGACTGCGAGATATCCCATGTTAAAAGGCTTCTGTACAACCGTCCCTTGCAAAATCCCTGCTTCAAGGAACGATATTTCGTTCATGGAACTGTCGAAGCCGACTAGCTTAATCGCTCGATCCGGATCCAACTCCTTCAGCGCACGCGCCGCTCCCATGGTGGAGGGCTCATTCAAACCAAATATCCCTCTAATCTCCGAATGCTCCCTTAGCAGCTCCTTTGTCAGCTCATAGGCCTTATCCTCTGACCCGTTACTGTACAACGTATCTAGCAGCTTAACGGAGGTCTCCCCCTTCAAACTATCCCGTACTCCGTTCTCACGGTCCATCTGGGTATTGGATGTCTTCACAAAGATAACGATAGCATACGTAGCCGCTCCCTGCACATAGCCCTTCATCGTCTCCACAGCCTTGCGCCCAGCCGCGTAGTTATCCGTCGCAATCAAGCTAGCTGAAACGCCGCCTTCTAAACCCGAATCTACTGTAATCAACGTAATTCCGGCATCTATCGCACGCTGAGCAACAGGAACTAATCGATTGTAATCCGTCGCCGCTAGGATAATTGCCTTCGGCTTTTCCGCTATCGCCTGTTCCACAAGCTTAATCTGTTCCTCGATTTGTGATTCCGAAGCTGTTCCCACGATCTTAATTTCTGCATTATACTCTTTCGCGGCCGCAAACACGCCTTGATTCAACACCTGCCAGAATTCCACATGTGGATCAATCGTCTTGGGGATGACAATAATTGAATTATTCTTAGGCGCGAATTGGCTAGCGAAGATCAGATATCCCCCGATCCCAATAACAGCAGCGGCAAGCACAATCACAACAGCACTCACTCTAATTTTCAAAAGAACACCTCACTTCTAGCCTTCACTTTGCCCCGGAACGGGCGGCATTACTGGGAAAGTAATCGTGACTGTCGTCCCCTCCTCCAGTTCGCTTTCGAATTGCAATCCGTACAGCTCGCCAAAATACAACTGAATGCGGTGATTCACATTCGGCACACCGAAGCCTTTGCCTGACTGCGATTGCTGTGTCGTCTTCAGCCTTAAAGCCTTCAATTGCTCGTCGCTCATGCCAACGCCGTTATCCATGACCTTCAGTTCGATGACACCATCCCGCTTCTGCCCGGTAATACGGATATGCCCGCTCTCGGCCAAATGCTTCATGCCATGATAGATCGCATTTTCCACCAGCGGCTGCAGCACGATTTTCAAACTGAGATCCTCCAAGAGATCCGCTTCCACCTCAATATCGTACGTAAATTTATTGCGGTAACGGATATTTTGTATCGTTAAATAGTTCTCAATATGGGCCAACTCCACACGGATTGGAACGAGTTCCTCTCCTTTGCTAATGCTCGAACGCAGCAACTTGGACAAGGCAGAGGTCATCGTCACGACATCATCGACTTTCCCCATCTCGGCCATCCAAATAATCAAATCCAGTGTATTGTATAGAAAGTGAGGCTGAATTTGCGCCTGCAATGCCTTCAGCTCGCTAATTCGTTTGACCTCTTGATCCAGTACTGTCTGGCTCATCAGCTCTTTGATTTTGCTAATCATCAGATTGAACGTCCGTGACAGCTTGCTAATCTCATTCGCGCCTTCCACATCAACACGGATATCAAAGTTCCCCTTCTCCACCTGCTTCATGTGTACTTCGAGCTGCTTAATCGGTTTAGTCAACGTGATCGACAGCCAAATCGAAATCGCCAGCGCAATAATCAGCGCAATCCCTCCCCACATGGCGGAGGTCAACTGCATCTCTTTTTTGTTCCCGCTGAGGTCACCCGCATAGGTTACGCCAATCATTTTCCAACCAAAGCTCGTTGTCCGCACGGTATAGATCTTATTTTCACCCGTCGCCACCGTCTCGAACGTGCTATCCTGGGACTGCATCAATGCCCGGATATCCTCAGACTTCAAGCCCGAATACAGCAGCTGCTGCTGCGGATGATAAATAAGATCGCCGCTCTGATCAAGAATGAATACGTATCCCCGCTGACCCAATTGAATTTGATTGCATAAATCATTAATCAGGTTAAAATTCAGATCAACGAGCAGCACCCCGCTTGCGCCGCCTGGCCCCGGACTTGGCATCTGTTTCGAGATGGAAACGACCCATTTGTATTCATTTTGATACACATGCTGCACATGAGAGGAGGAAATGACGATATCTCCTTTGCTCCTGTTCGCTTTGCTGTACCATTCCTGTGAAATCAGCTCGGCATAGGGCTTAAATTCGGGTGACACCCGATCCGATACAACGGCGCCATTGGAACCTATGAACACAATGGAAGCGATATCATTTCGCGAGGCAACGATTGTGCTGAAATAGCTGCTGATCTGTCGCTTCAACTGTTGAGCTTCGGCTTCCTGCGTATTTTTCAAAGAAAGATATTGCTTCAGATCCGTGTTGCTCAAAGAAAGGGTAGAAATGCTCTCCATATTGCCAATGTAGGTTTGGATATTCTTATTCACTTGCTCAATCAGCTGATTCGTATAGGTCAGCGAAGCATCCGTAACGGCGACTGTAGAGAGCCGATAGGCGCTATAGCTGAGAATGACGGTTGTACATAAAATTAAACAAGAAAAGGCCAATGCGAACTTCGTATGAATGCTTTTAAATTGAAAAGATCGAAGTAAATTACTCATATGCTCAGCCCAGCTTTGTTCGCCGCTCTGAACTCCTTTGGGGTCATGCCTGTATGTCTTTTGAAAATAACACTAAAATATTGCGGATCCCAATAACCTACCTTCGCTGCAAGCTCATAAGTTTTGAGTTGCGTGGTTGCTAGCATTTCTTTGGCTTTATCCAACCGATATCGGGTCACATACTCAATGAAAGTCTCTCCCGTATACGGCTTAAATAATGCACTGAAGTAGCTCATGCTCATATAGATATGATTGCACACCTGCTGCAGCGAAAGCTGTTCATCGGCATAATGCTCATGGATATAGGCTACAGCTGACTCCAATTGCGCCCCTGACACATGAGTACGTTTCTCTGCAAGTCGATCTACGAACGCTAAACAAATGCCCTCTAGCCATAGCCGCACATCATCCAATGTCTTGCGTGTGTAGAGTTCCATGAAGGAATGATCGCCCAGCACGTCATCTTCATCCAGCCCCGTCTCCACCCCAGCATTCATCAGGGCGACGAGCAGCTTGTGCAGCTTGCCGTAGCAAGATTCCATCGGACACGCCGATTTCTTCAAATCGTCAATCCACTCGTGCAGGGTGTTCGTAATGGCGGTCTTTTCACCTGTTTTGATCGCTGCAATCAATCTCTTCTCAATACGTAAATAGCTCGTGTTATCTTGACTGCTCCCGAACTCCATATCTCCAATGGCTATGATACGATTATTTCCCAGCATAAAACGGTAATCCAATGCCGTAAGCGCTTCTTGGTAAGCCTTCGGCAGCTCCTGCAATCCCTTATACTTGCGGCTAATGCCTACCGTGACAGTCATGCCCAAATATTTCTCAATACTATATCTAGCTTGCTCGGCAAGCATCTGACAGATGACCTCGACTTGATCCTCATCGCCCGAAACGAGCCCGACAAGCTTATCATCACGCGTCCGGAAAACGGTACCGCCATGCTCCTTCTCTACAATTTCATGCAAAATATTATAAGCCGCAAATCGCAGCAGCTCCTCTTCCGCCACTTGGTCGCTGTACAGCTCCCGTCCGAAATCATCAATATCCAATGCGAGCACGGTATGCCCCGAACCCCAACTGTTCAAGTGCAGACCAAACATCGGCAGCTTCCGCTCGATTTCGTCTTTCCGCATACCGGACGTGACCAATCGTTCCAAAAATCGCTCGCGAAGCAAAGGCATACTCTCTTGGAATTGGCGGCGAAGGAACGTGATGTCCTCGTGCTGCTTACGCTCCTCATCCAGCTCGAGACATAGCTTCTGTAGGAATTCTGTGAATTCTGCACTATTGATTGGTTTCAACAAATAGTCCTTAACCTTCAGTTTGATCGCTTGCTTTGCATAGTCAAAATCCTCGTAACCGGTTACAATAACGACTTTGATGGTGCGATACTTGGCGACAATCCGCTCCGTGAGCTGAAGTCCGTCCATGAACGGCATATTAATGTCGGTGATGACGACATCTGGCTGCAGCCGCTCAACCGCTTCATAGGCATCACGGCCATTATCGTAATCGCCAACAAGTTGGAAGCCGCAAGCTTCCCAGTTCGTTTTCTTCTTGATGCCTTCTCTGACTTCATCCTCATCATCAATCATGATGATTGTGTACATCTGGGTTCACCTCTGGCGAAATCGAATTAGGCACTATGTGTATTGTACACAGCAGTCCCATTAACTGACAATAGAGGCTGCCCTTAGGGGCTAGCCTCATTGATCTTACTCATATAGGAGCGGCTTGATATCCGCAGCATCGATGTTTGTTTTATCATACCAGTGGAAGCCGGTATCGATATTTTTCGGAACCGTTTCACCTTTAATCGCTTGGACAGCTGCTTTCACAGACCAGTAACCGATGCCGATTGGATCCTGCGTAATCGCGCCAGCCATTTTACCGCTGCGAATGGCATCCATTTGTTGTTTACCGGAGTCGAAGCCGATAACGACGATTTTGCCGTCTTTTTTACTTTCTGTAATGCCATTAATAACCCCAATGGCTGCACCTTCGTTAGAACCGAAGATTCCTTTAATATTCGGGTGAGCTTGGATGATCGCTTTGGATAAGTCTGTTGCTTTCAGTGGATCACCACTGTATTGCGTATCTACGATTTTGATGTTCGGGTATTTCGCTTTGATTTGGTTCACGAAACCATCTCGGCGATCAACACCCGTACGGCTTGTTTGGTCATGCACAACTAGCGCAATCTCGCCTTCATTACCGATGAGTGCAGCCATTTTATCAGCGGCTAGTGAGGCAGCAGCTTTATTATCCGTAGCGGCAGTCGTTACCGGAATGTCGCTATCCACACCGGAATCGAAGCCGATAATCGGGATTTTGCTCGTTTTCGCTTTCTCTAACAGCGGTGAAGCCGCTTTGCTGTCAAGCGCAGCGAATGCGATAGCCGCAGGCTTTTTGCCCAGTGCCGCTTGCAGCATTTCAATTTGCTTATCGACTTGTGTTTCGGTTTCAGGACCTTCAAATGTAATCTCCACATTGAATTCCTTCGCTGCTTTCTCCGCACCTTGCTTAACCGCTTGCCAGAACTGATGCTGGAAGCCCTTGGAGATGACAGGAATGTAGATCTTATCTGATTTCACGGCTGCTGTCGTTGTACCTGCTGTGGATGTTGCTGTTTTCGTTGAAGTGGAACCACATGCACTCAAAACGATAGCAGATAGCAAGATTAACGATGACGCAACTGCCCATTTCTTAGTCCGTTTTTGCACGGTTGATCTCCCCTTATTCCTAATTTGGTTTGTATAGGACTCCTTGTGGAGTAAATACCAAGGTTATTTCTTGCGACGGCGCATCATATCAGCGTAAACTGCCAACACAATCACGATACCTACAATGACGGTCTGCCACTCTTGCTTCACGGATAAAATCCGCAGTCCATTCGTTAACACGCTCATGATCAGCGCCCCGATGACCGTTCCAAGGATAGAGCCCTTGCCCCCGCTGAGGGAAGTTCCGCCGATAACAACGGCTGCAATTGCTTCTAGCTCATAACCAGAACCGAGTGCGGGCTGTGCGGAATTAAGACGGGAGGCCATCATGATGCCAGCAATCCCACTAAATACACCTGTCAGTGTGTAAATCACGATTTTCCAGTAGTCGACATTAACCCCTGAGAGTCTTGTGGACTCTTCGTTGCTTCCTAGGGCGAAGTTGTAACGACCAATAATCGTTTTGGTTAAAATAATGCTGGCTACAAGCGCGGCTCCGAAGAAAATGAGAATCGCGTTCGGAATGCCAGTGATGATCGAGCCCATTGAAATTTCGGTGAATGCGGGTGTGTCGTTAAAATAAATCGGTTTCGCACCAGAAATAACAAGCGACAAGCCCTTCGTCACCATCATCATGGCGAGCGTCGCGATGAAGGGCGGAATTTTCATTTTGGCTACGAGGAGTCCGCTAATGAGACCGCAGATTGCGCCGGCGAGAATGCCTCCGAGTATGCCGAGCGGCATCGGCAACTGCCACGTTGTAATGATCACACCAGCCATCACGGCTGAGAAGGTCATCACCGTTCCTACAGCCAAGTCGATACCGGACGTAATGATAACGAACGTAGAGCCCAAGGCTAGAACCCCAATAACAGCGGTTGAAAGCATGATCGCGACTAAGTTATCGAATTGGAAAAAGTTGCTCGACGATAACGAAAAGATGAGGACGAGCATAATCAAGCTGGCGAATGCCAACAACTTCTGTGCAGCCCCGCTTTGTTTGGACAGGGTTGGGACGATTTTTCTCTGTGCAAGCCATGTTGACATGGGACTCCTCCTAACTGATCCGCATCGTAGCGAATCTCATAATGGCTTCTTGGGTGGCTTCCTGCTGTGTAAGTTCTCCGGTTATGCGTCCTTCGCACATGACCATAATGCGATGGCTCATGCGCAATATTTCAGGCAGCTCCGAGGAGATCATGATGATCGATTTCCCCTGTGCGGCGAGCTCATCGAGCAGCTTGTAGATCTCGGTTTTGGCTCCTACATCAATGCCTCTTGTTGGCTCATCGAAAATGAGAATGTCGCAGTCGCGGTGCAGCCATTTGCCGATAACGACCTTCTGTTGGTTACCGCCAGATAGGAATTTCACTTGCTGATGAATGGTTGGCGTTTTGATTTGAAGCGCTTCCACATAATGCTGCGCGGTCTGGCCGATGATGCCATCTTGCATCCAGCCTAGTCGTCGCGCTTTTCGGTAAGAGGCGAGTGCGATGTTCATTTTCACATCCATGTCCACCATGAGCCCGTAGCGCTTGCGGTCTTCGGATAAATAGCCGATACCGTGCTTCACGGCATCATGCGGCGCTTTGATGTTGACCTGTTTGCCGTGGATGCGAATGTCTCCGGAATCGATGGGATCTGCGCCGAAAATGGCTCTAGCCACCTCCGTGCGCCCCGCTCCCATGAGGCCGGCGAAGCCGAGGATTTCTCCTTTGGCTAGATGGAAGGACACGTCCTTCACCGCAGACCCGCGGTTTAACTTAGAAACTTCAAGCACCTTCGTCTGTGAAGTGTTAGTTGAGAGTTGATTCGGGCTGACGTACAGCTCGCGTCCAACCATCATGGAAATAATTTGATCGATGGTCGTCGTCGCCGTTGGTACCGTATCAATATAGCGCCCGTCACGCATCACCGTAATGCGGTCGCTAATGCGCTTCAGCTCCTCCATTCGGTGGGAGATGTAGACAATCCCTACACCGCGACTGCGCAACTGATTGATGATCCGGAAAAGCTCCTCAATCTCAGCATGCGTAAGTGCGGCTGTTGGCTCATCCATGATCAGCACCTCGGATTGAAAGGATAACGCCTTCGCGATCTCCACCATCTGCTGCTTGGCAACCGTCAAATCGGCCACCATCGTTCGTGGATCCAGTTGTAGATTCATTTGATCGAGGAGCCTCTGCGCTTGCTCGTTCAGCTTGCGCTCATCAACGAATAGCTTGATACCGTGTCTCGGCTCGCGCCCAATGAAAATATTTTGCGCTATCGTCAAATCTGGCATCAGATTCAGCTCTTGGTGAATCATCGAGATGCCTAGCTGCTGTGCTGCTCTTGTATGGGGGATGCTCACTTCGTTCCCCTTCATCACGATGCGACCTTCGTCCTTCTGGTACACACCCGTGGCAATTTTCATCAACGTCGATTTCCCTGCTCCATTCTCACCGACTAACGCATGCACCTCGCCTGCTGCTAGCGTTAGTCCGCATTGGTGCAGCGCATGCACCCCAGGAAAATGCTTCTCTATGCCTTCCATCCTAAGCAAAACTTCTTCACTCATCGCATATCTCACCTCGTACCCCAGATCGTCATGTCCCTCGTTATTGAGTTCATTCTACCTGCCAGAAGCTGGAATGAGAGTGGATAAATCTCTTCAAAAATGTTGAAAATCTTCTGATTTGAGGTTGGCGTGCTTGTGCCGGTGGTGAGGTATGGAGATGAGAAAGTATAGGCGCTTGGGGGACGGGGAACGAAAATGTAGCTGCTGAGGTACTCTGTGTGGATAACCGGTTTTAAGTAGCTATGCCTTGGAGTTACGGAACGTCGTTCCGCTAATTCGGCGAAAACAACGAATTCGCTAGGTTTGCGGAACGTCGTTCCTCTAATATCGTGAATTCCGTATTTTTCGAAAAAAATGAGGAATAGCGCCCTCACGTTCCGTATCTGGCTGATTTAGCTAGTTTTAACCCGAATAAGGGAACCACGTTCCGTAACTATGGGATGCGGGTTGGGGTGGGGATGGGGGTGGAGGTGGAGTTGGGGGTGTGTTGGGGGTGGGGTGCCAGCGACCAGAAACACATTTCCAATTTGAAGGGAACGAGGATGCGCTATCGGTTGCTAAACAAGTGAATTGGTCATCCAAGGGGAACGTCGGTGTCTTATTTGTTCAAAAAACGGCTAAATACCCGAATATCGAACGATTAGTGTATCTACGTTCCCTTCCGAGTTCGAAACAGCCGATTTCTGCCAAATAGTGTATCTACGTTCCTCTTCGTGACCCATTCATCCACTAATCGGCACCATGTTGAGCATGAATGTAAGTGTCAGCATGTTGGGCAGCTTACGCGTTGCCACTCACGAATACAAAAAAGCCCCTCACCAGGAGGGGCTTTCCGCACTTCACACGCAAGTTGCTACTCAGCAGCTTGACCGTTAAATTTCTCTTTGAGCAGGTTCAGCTGCTCGTCTACTTTGGCTTGCTTCGTTGTGTCGATTGGCGTATAGCTGCCTACGCCACCTGCTGGTACGTACGGCTTACGAGCGATCTCAGCTTCAACTTCAAGCTGGATGATCTTCTCTTCCATGCGTTGGAAGCCGCGGGACGCGTTGCCGCTCTCGATGACACCGTTGTAGGATACTTGTGCCATTTGTTTCTTCGCTTTCGCTAATTGTGCACGGGATACAAGCTCGTTGCGCTTGTTGCGCATTTTGTAGAATTCATCTTTCATCTCGTGCAATTGTTGTGTCAACTCATCTGCATGTGCTTTCGCAGAAGCGTGTAGATCTGTGTACTCAACAATTTTATCTTCGTGGTACAGTTTTTCTTCAACCGCTTGGCGAGCAATCGCTTCTTGGCCGTTTTTAATTGCTGCGGATGCTTTCGCTTCGCGGTCAGCTACCAAGCGAACGGATTCCTCAAGGCGCTGCTTCAGCTTGCGCTCACTTGCGATTTGGCGAGCAACCGTTACTTCCGCCTGGGCAATTTCTTGCTCCATATCGCGGAGGTATTGGTTCAACATTACGATTGGATCCTCAATTTTATCTAATACCTCGTGAATTGAAGCTTTCGTCATATCTTTCATTCTTGTAAATACACCCATGGTTTACACGTCTCCTTTTTTACTATCCATTGTTTGTTTTTCAAAACGAGCGACTTTGGCTCTTAGTTCGTCTACTTCTCTTTGCAAAGCTTTCTTCTCAATGTCTTTCATCATCTCATCGATGTTGTTAATTGGCTGGCTCGCTTCATAGGAAGCATACTTGCTAGTCGGTTGTGGTGTTTGGCGGTGATTATGGTGGTTATGATGGTTATTGTGATTATGGTGGTTATGGGATTTATGATGATTCCATGATCCCCCTCCATACGAGCTTGCATAGGGATCAAATGGGGGCTGATCAAACCCTGGTTCCTTCGGAATTACAATCGCCGCTACAAAGTAGACGAAAATGACGGTGCCTCCGGTGAAAAACGTGGTGATCACGACTAGTAAACGTAATAGTGTGACATCTACATTCATGGCTTCTGCAAGTCCCCCGCATAGGCCCGTTAATTTCTTATCTCTTCGTGAGCGGTATAGTTTGTTCATGATCCTGTGTTCCCTCCTGTTTCAGTCTATTGCGAAGTGCTTCCATTTCCGCATCTACAGCCGGGTTGCCCCCACTGTAGAAGCTTTCGCGACCCATCTTCCTAACATCGCGAAGCGTTCTGGCGTGCAGCTCCATATCGGATACGCGCTCTTCCAATCGGCCGAACATCCGCGGTGCCCCATCTTGTGTGACATTGCTGCGAGCATGCATGCGCTGCTGCAAGCGAGCGGACTCCATACGAGCCAAGTAGTAGCTTCGTTTGTCTGCGACTTCTTTGTAATCTGCTTTCAGTTGTTGCAGCTCCTCATCAAGCTCAAGGATGGACTGCTTCGCCTGCTCATACAGATCATGGTATTGCACGCTTTTCTCTTCTGCCTGCAATTTCTCTTGCAGCACGATGCGTGCCATATGTTCTTCGCCAGCCTTCAAAGCCAGCAGCGCTTGATGCTCGCGCTTTTCTTTCGTTTCTAATGCCGTTAAATATTGCTGCCGAAGTGATGCTGCATGACTTACGCATTGCTGATACAATCTTTCTGACTGTACAAGCTGCTCACGCTGGGCTGCTAAGTATTGGTCAATCAAGCGTACCGGATCTTCCGACTTCTCCAAATGCTCATTTAAAGTTGCCACGGTTATATCTCTCATCCGCCTAAATAGGCTCATCTTCACTCCACCTTTTTCACACTCTGTATTCGATTCTTTATTTGGTTACGTTAAGCTGTTCTTCCTTTTAACATGGAAAATCCATATCCGATTAATCCGATTGCCAGAAGGATAATGATCCAACCCGCCAGCTTACTTACTAGAATGATGATACCGATACCGGCGATTACCCATCCTATTTTCTTATCGTTCTTAATCCCTAGGTAACCCAGTCCAACCATGATGAGGGGGATCACATATCCCATCACCGATCCAATAAAGTCTCCTAAGTGAAAGCCTAGCTTATTGAATAAAATCAGTGCGCCGAATGCGATTAGCAGAGCGGCTAAACCTGTATTTCTTTTCATCGTTTCGTCACCGCCTTTCATTGTTTGTCGTCGTCTTCTTCATGTCTTTATTCTAGGTAAAATCGCGTCTTTCCAAAACGGACCGTGGACGGTATTTGCTCCTAGACCTTAGTCGGGGTGGGTCTACGACCTGTGATAGACGTGCATCCCCTTTATCTGAAGGCTGCTGCCATACAAAAAAGGAGCTGCCCATTGGCAACTCCTTCAATCCAGCGCATTCAACCTTACACGGTTTCCCTATCTAACACGTACACCTTCACGTTCTTTTTCACACCAAACTCCTGCGCTTGGCCCAAATCATTCATGAAGACGTCAATTCTAGAGCCGCGAATGGCCGATCCGATATCTTCTGCCTTCCGAATGCCAATGCCTTCGATGAAAACCGTTGATCCTAGGGGGATGACGGCTGGATCTACAGCAATCGTGCGCCCTTCCTTAGCTTTGATACCACTATACGTGATGCCGTATGTAGGGTGAGAGGCTTTTTTGCCTGTCGATTCAAAGCCCGCGGTATAGGCGGTTAACGTTGTATTAATGACTTTTTTGATAATTTTAGGCTGTCCCTCAGATGATGCAGAGGCTACAGCGACAAGGGGGATGGTTAGACTTTGTCCGATCGTCAGTTGGTTCGGATTCGAAATTGAATTCGCAGAAATGAGGTCATCGACAGCGATTTCAAAGCTTTTTGCTATTTTGAACAGGGTGTCTCCTCGGCTTACTTTGTATGTTGTCGCAGCTTGCTCGACTGCAGTGGCCGGAGCTTCTGAAGTCGAAGGATCCGGGCTGCCACTCGTAGAGGCCACATAGACAGGGGACATATCCATATCTTCATAGCTCGACGGATACGAGTACGCCTTGGATTGCATGAACCACAAACCAAGCAACAGGATTAAGGATAAGGTCGATATACATAGTTTACGAAACTTCATAGCTATAGCTCCTCCTAGAAAAGTTAATAGAGTTATAGCTACTAGACTCGGCTAAAAGTAAGCTTTCTATACATTTCCTATGAAATTAATGATAGATCCATAGACACATTAAGAGAGAAGCATAAGGGTTGTCTTGTATATTCCCCCCCCTATTCTGTTTACGATAGTAAACCTATGGATGATATCCAAAGCAAAAAGATAAGTTCCGTTGAACCATTTCCCCATCCAAATATGCCTTGACAGGAATATTCCATTGGAGTTATATTCAATACATGAATACGATATTCAGTGCTCTTGCCGAACCACATCGCTTGCACATGGTTGAGCTTCTGCGAGACGGCCCCCTAACTGTAGGGGAGATTGCCCAACGGCTCGGCTTAAGTCAGCCGCAAGTTTCCAAGCATCTGCGTGTACTTAGTGAAGCAGGACTTGTAGATGTACAACCCATAGCCAATCGAAGGGTCTATAAACTGCGGCCGCAGTCCCTTCAGGACATTGAGAACTGGCTAGGTTCCTTTCGGCGCCTATGGGAAACACAATTCGATCGCATGGAAGCCTATTTACAGGTGCTGCAAGCCAAAGAATCGAAGCCCGACTGATGAATAGTCGGTCGCAAGATAACACATTTTATACTATGGAGGCGTGGTAATGATGAAACAAAATGCTTTTGAAATGACAGGGAATGGTACTGATGTTCAACTGGAGATTACGCGTATCGTGAAAGCACCGCTTGAGCTTGTATACAGCGTATGGACACAGCCGGAGCATTTGGCAGCATGGTGGGGGCCGACAGGGATGGAGCTGACGGTGAAAGCTTTGGACGTTCGTCCAGGGGGCATATTCCATTATGGAATGAAGAGCCCTGAGGGCTTCGAAATGTTCGGAAGATTCTCCTACCGCGAAGTAGAAGCTCCTACGAAATTGGTTTATGTCACTTCGTTTGCAGATAGCGATGGGAATATCATTCGTGCCCCGTTCAGCTCTGTTTTCCCATTAGAAATCATAACTGAATTAACGATGACCGAAGAAGACGGTCATACCATTATCACCATGAAAGGCGGCCCGATCAACGCGACAGAAGAAGAAATTCAATTCTACGCTTCGATGAAAGGCTCCATGGAGCAAGGATTCGGCGGAACATTCAAACAATTGGATGATTACCTGGCGAATATAACAGCTTAATAGGATAAGCAAAGAGCCTACAGAAGTGATTCTTCTGAGGCTCTTTTTTTGTGCTTTATACAGCTGCTTTGCGAAGCAATCCATAGGAGATGATCATGTAGACGCCTACCATCGGGATCATCCACCAGAACAAGTCCATATAGTTATTGGCTACCCAATGGGCCACTTCAACCCATAGCCCGAAATGCGTCATCGTATAGGACGTAATCGTCCCTATCAATAGCGCCGCTGTAAAAAAGATGTACATGGACATGCTGCCAAATCGGCGATGCAAGCTCGAAATGGTAAATCCAATGAAGTACAAATTTATTAACAGGATGATATTAATCCCTAGTATACCGATGAACGGTAGATCGCCTAGAAACTTAATTTCAAAAAGATGCAAATTCACATTCCATCCATTCGTTGCATGCTCAATGGCCGAAAGTATGGTTATTGCCATCCCTGAAATCGTATTCACCAACAGGACAGTCAATGCTGTACCGAAGAAATAATCCTTTCTCCGAATACTAAGACCGATGGCGAATGGGAACGTTTCTTTGAGCGTAATCGTGCCTGCTATAAATGTGTAGACAAAGATAGACGCAATCGCACCTGTATTCACAACTTCACCATCATTTAATGAGGAAGCAATTATTGCATTGATTAGAAAATTAGCGGCCAGGATGGCCCATGGAACCAAAAACCACGTGAACTTGTTCCTCAGATGCATCTTTACAACTTGCTTGACTCGATTCATAAGGACTCAGACCCCTTTCCCGTCACTTGCGTGCGTGTCAGATGAACAATGAGCTGCTGAATGGAAACTGGTGCGAACTCGAGTCCTAATTCTTCAGCGTATTTGCGATCTTGCAGTGAAAGCGCACCGATAATCGTTGCTGTTGCAGCAGAACCAATCGCCGTTCGTTCCAGCACTTCTTTCCCACGTGTAAAAGCGTCAACCGCTGATTTCAAGCCAGAAACCTTACAAGCTCTGCCGCGAAGCGCATCGGCGTCTTCATTCAGAATCAATTTCCCGTTATCGATCACGAGCACATGCTCTAACATACGACTCACTTCATCAATTAGATGCGTGGAAAGGATAACGGTGCGCGGATACTCTGCGTAGTCTTCCAGCAATCGATCATAGAAAAGTACTCGCGCAACTGCATCCAAACCGAGATAGGGCTCATCGAAAATCGTCAATGGCGCGCGGCTTGCGAGTCCCACAACAATCCCAACGGAGGACAGCATGCCTCGGGACAGTTTTTTTATTTTCCTTTTGATCGGAAGCCGGAAATCTTCAATTAAGGAGTTGGCATAAGCGTCGTCCCAGTTCGGGTATAACGATTTGGCCACTGCCATTACATCTATAATGCGAAACGTATCCGGATATTTCTGGCTCTCTTTAATAAAACAAATCTGATTGAGCACCCGGCTATTCTCAAAAGGCTCCTCGCCAAACACCTTAAGCTCCCCGCTAGTCGCAAACTGCTGGGCGGAGATCATATGCATGATAGTCGTTTTGCCTGCGCCATTTCTGCCGAGTAGGCCGTAAATTTTGTTAGGTTCAATTGTAAAGCTTACATGGTCCACAGCCGTCACTTTACCATACGCCTTCGTCAATCCTTTTACGTCAACAACGTTCGTCATTACGCTTTCTCCCCTCTCCGCACCATTTCTGTCAATTGCTCTACGGTTATGCCGAGTTTCTCCGCTTCTCTCACCATTGTCACGACATATTGCTCATAAAAGAGTTCTTTCCGCTTCTCCATCAGCTTCGCCCTCGCTCCCTCTGCTACAAACATGCCAATTCCACGCTTCTTGTATAAAATTCCTTGATCCACTAGCAGGTTAACACCCTTCGCTGCCGTTGCCGGATTGATCTGATAAAAGGCTGCAAATTGATTCGTAGAAGGAACCTGCGATTCTTCCAGCATGCGTGATTCGATTATGTCATCCTCAATCTGCTCTGCGATTTGTACAAAAATAGGGCGGCTATCATCCATCATAAATCCCACAATTCTCACCACCGCTTTCGTCACTACATTGGTTAGTTACTCATGTAATTAACCATACAACCAAATAACATTGAAGTCAAGCGAATTACAAAAATTGGGTAGTTAAATAAATTCTTTTTTGCAGGGGAATACCAGTAGGGCGTGAGGTGAGAGCCGCGCGAGGCCAAGATAATAGGACAAGAAATGGTTGAATACAAGAAGAGCTGGTTAAAGACATAGAAAAGAAAAAGCGCATGACGACACACTTATTGGAAGGTAGGGTTTCTTATGTTTCTATCTATCATACGGAGTAGTTTGGTGGTTTTGTTGGGGTTGGCGTTGATTAACCCTGTTGGGGGAGGCATCAAGTCTACTCGCGCATCACAGCATGCTCCTGTAGAAATGTCACCGCAAACCACTAATGCACATGAGGATTCACAACCTGTTCTAGCACAAAATGAGCTGCAAACAGTTGCTCCACAAGATGAATCGCAAACCGCCAGTGCTCAAACAGAGATACAACCCGCTGCTGCGCAGGTAGAACCGAAAACAGCTGCTGCACAGGCAGAGCCGAAAACAGCTGCACCGTTGTTTTCCTTCTCGGTAATGAGCGACGTTCATATCCTGTCGTCGGACTCGGCTTCCCAGCTGCTGCTGCGGCAAGCGCTCGCCGATCACCATGAGCTGCGCCCAGACAGCAAGTTGCTTGTCCTGAATGGCGATCTCACGAATGGCAGCGAGAGCGATTATCGCAGCTTGCTGGGGCTGCTCAGCCGCCAGCCTCATGCCCCTGTGCAGGCAACCATGGGCAACCACGAGTACTACGGCATGTACCGCTCGCCGGATGGCAAGATGGATTACACGAAGATAAACACTTCGTGGACAAGCCGTGATGCGGTCGCGTTATTCGAACGCATGATGGGGTACGACAAGCCTTATCACGAGCTTGTCGTGGAGGGCTACCGCTTCCTGTTCCTTAGCGGGGAAGCGTATAGAGACGTGGACGCATCCGTCAACGAGGATGCGTACCTCTCTCCCACGCAGCTCAGCTGGCTGAGCGAGCGGCTCACGGCGGCGAGCTCGGCGGATGCCAGCAAGCCCGTGTTCGTGTTCCTCCATCAGCCGCTGCCAAGCACGCTGGATGGTACAGATACGGAGCTGGGCGTCGTCCAGCACAAGGAACTGCGTGCGCTGCTTGACGCGCACCCGAACGTCATTTTGTTCAGTGGGCACACCCACTGGAACGTTGAAACGACCAGCCAAGTAAAGCAGCTGAAGTTTCTTGCCGCTTCCAGCGCCTCCATCCGCGAGGTGTGGAGCGCTAAGAACGAGCCCGAGACGCAGTTGCTCAGCCAGAGCCTCGTCGTCGACGTCTACCCTGAACGCGTCGTCATACTGCGCCGCGAGCATACCGAAAAGCGATGGATCGAGCCATCCATCGCGAAGGGGTATGATGTGAAGTAGCGCTGCCCAGCTTAATTCTTATTGTTCGTGGCATTTAGGAGCTTTAGTCCGACATTCCCCACTTAATTGTGACCGTTGCCTGTGTTTAGCAGCTATAGTCCGAATTTGCCCACTTAAAATGCCCTTAATTACCTGTCATCACAATTATCGGCTATTTAGTTCGGTAAAATCGGATTAAAGCTCGCTTCAGAGCCGACGAGGCTCATTTAAGTCGAAATATCCGAACTATTTACATGGAAAGAGACCCTCCTGTAATGGGAGGGTCTCTTCTTGCTGAGATTCCTCGTGTAAAAAGAGGCTAATCTAGCAGTTATTCATCCAATCTACTTCTTCCATCCTTTCATATAGTTAATAAAAAGGAGGAATGATAGTAATGCTACAAGTAAACGCGCTAGTGACTTATCCACGCTTGACGGTGTACTCGGAAGAAAACTTCTTTGGAGCACGTCAGACTTACAGAGGTAACCTTGGTATTACCAATTTAGAGTCTATCTTTGATGGCATCGAAAGTTTACGATTTTTCTCAACTAGTCCGAATGCAACATTAATTGTATTTAGCCAGCGGAATTTCGGAGGCAGATACATTGTGTACAGAGGCAGTCGGAGCTTAAGAGACTTGGATGATTTAATTCGAGGCAACGATGTGGAATCGCTCATTTCTACGAACCAACGCCTAACGGCTGCTCAGATTCGCATCATCAACAATACCGGCCGACTCCCACGCGGCTACAGACGTTTATGAATAATGGAAAGTCAGTCCTTCGGTGCATCCAAAGGGCTGGCTTTTTCTTTTATGTATATTCCTGTTCTTGTTGTAACGAAAAAATTCGATACTTTCGCAACAATTTAGCTCTTTACCGAGTCTATATTTACAACATTAGGTAATTGAGGTGAAAACAGTATATGCAATTCAAAACACGAATCAGGAATGTCATTGCCCTCGTCTTTGTCATGATGTTGTTCACTGTTATTAGCACTTTGCAGGCAACTGCTGCGCCACCACCGCACAAAGAATTTATTCCGCCTAAAATCCCACCGGTCATCACCTTACTCGAGCAGACGCCGCTTTACTCCACAACAGACGAATCGCGCAAACCATTTGCTGCACTTACTCCTCAAGATGTGACTACCGTTGATGCAGAGCAAGCTTGGTACACCAAACAGCGCGGGGAAAAGGTATGGATTAAAATTAAGACCACATGGGCCGGTGATCTCTGGATGCACCTGGATTATGACAAAATTGGCATCCTCAAGCAGCTTGATACGAACATTGCATTGCTGTGGGACTCCTATCTTTATACGCAACCATCTTTATCAACGAGAACGGATGCTGTACTCGCCCCGCAAACGGTTCATGCGAATGCCATATTTGAATCGCCTGCATCGTACTTAACCAACTCTTATCGCATTGAGACTTCTTGGCTGGGAGATATGTGGGTTGTCTCTCAGCCTCAAATGTTACTAGATATGGAGATTGTGAATCAGGAGATGGATCTCCCGACCGAAACCTTGTACATGGAAGACTATGATACATCAAATCGTCTGCAACGTCCCTCAGATGCTAAGCTGATTCCTCCACAGAAAGTATTTGCCTTGGAAAAAACACAGAATGGCGTCTACCATGTTCGGTCTCAGGATGGCAATATTTTTTGGATTCAGCCTGAATTTGCTGAGCCTGTAGGGTCTGAAACAATCAATGAACGGCTCACTCTATTGAAGGATGTCAGGCTCTATCTATTTCCAACAATGCCTTTCCCAACCTTTGGGGTGTTATCAGCTCAAACTGTAGATGCATTCGAACGATGGACCAATTCGCAAGGTGAACGGTGGTATCATATTCATACTTGGGCCGGGGATATGTGGGTTCAGCCTGATAAACCGCTATAGGGGTAACGCTTCGACATATCAATACGCATTGCATACCTAATCATACAAGTAGCCTCGTCATGGTATTCAAAAAAACACTTGTCCGCAACATACGCGGCAAGAGTTTTTCTTATCAGGAGTTCCTTGTTACCAGGCATAAACGCCCTTCTCATCCAAGAATTCGGCGTTATGACGTTTGCCATCTGTCGCATAACTCACTATAATCGCAGCGGCGGCTTCTTTCGATTTTCCACCTGCGGAATTGCCATTAAGGTCTGTTGTGGTGAATCCAGGTGTTACAGCGAATACTTGAGCTCTGCTGTTTTTGACTTCATAAGCCATTGAAAGTGTCATGGCATTGTTAGCCGTTTTAGATGAGTTATAATCGAACGCGTTTAAAGTTCTTTCAGCATTTTGCATATGATCCAGAGAGGCCATATCCGTGGATACATTGACAATGGTGCCTTCGTTATCTTTGATTAACGGGAATAAGCGTTGGTTCAAACGGAAAGTTCCGAAAAAGTTAACTTCGAATGCATTCCGTAGATCTTCCTCTTTGGTATCCATGAAAGAACGGGAGAAAGCGCCAGGCATACCAGCGTTATTGATCAGGAGTTTCAAATCTGAATAATTCTTGTCGATCGTATCAGTTGCTTGTTCGATGCTCTTTAAGTCACCCATGTCGATTTGCACAAATACTACGTCTAACCCTTTGGAAGTTAACTCAGAAACGGCTGCTTTCCCCCGTTCGGCATCGCGTGCACCAAGGAGGACTTTCCATCCTGCTTCACCTAACTGTTTAACAATTTCAAACCCGATTCCTTTATTTGCTCCAGTTACAAAAGCAGTCTTTTTCATGCTTATCCTTCTTTCCCTAATTTGATTTTCTTTTACGATTTCAAAGTTACTATGCTACACTTAGTGTAGGTCAACTATTAATTTTTAATAAAAGAGGGTTCATATGCTAACGATTGGAGAAGTGGCAAAGGAAGTCGGGATCAATATTGGAGCGATCCGCTTTTACGAACGAAAGGGACTGTTAAAACCTGCCGCCCGAAGCGAGCAGAATAACCGTCTCTATACAGATGGTGATTTGAATTGGCTGGTGTTTATCAAATGTCTGCGCGAAACCGGGATGAGTGTAGAAGATATCAAAAAGTATTATGATAAGGTGAACGAAGGAACCTCAACTCTGCCGGAGAGAATCAAACTGATTGAAGATCAAAAACAAAAGTTGCTGCAAGATATTGAAGAAAAGGAAGCACAGCTCGTTCATTTGGAAGAAAAACTTAAGCGCTATTACCGCGGGGAAAATTATTAAGGTATGCTGGATCCGCTAGACTAAACTTTATTTAATCACGAACCCCTCTTACATAAGCATACTCTCATCAAAAAACCGATTATCTATGACGTATCCGCGTGTAAGGACACTCCAGCGACTCGGTCGAGCAACGTTTGAATAGAACCAAATAAAAAGACACAGACCCTACTTGAGGTCCGTGCCCATATCCCCATTCCCTAGCAACGTAAGTGCTTCCTTAGCTTTAGATATATTCTGCAATAAACAGCACCCGGCTTTCTTTATTGTACTTGATGCTGCCCGTTGTCAAAGCTTTCCTCAAAGTCGACCGAGCAATATAGTTTAAGGCTAGAATCTCGTCTTCTGATCTTGGGCGATTTCGGGACATCTCATAGCCTTGCTCTCTTGTTTTTTCACGAAAGTTAAATTATAAACGCTCTTCTTAAGTTTAACCATGGGCTCATTCGCACAACCCTCGAATCTGCTAAACTAACAATCTATTCACACATTTTCTATTACATAGGTAAATCTAGTTAACGGGCATGCCTCCTTCGACATCTACTATAAGCAGATAGAGAGAAGGAGGTGAAACTTACATGCAAAACACAAAACGCAGCATCCCTACTCTCAAAGACTCTGGCAAGTTTGGTAAATCGTACACGCGCATTCCTGTGGGCAAAAAGTTCGGTCCTACACAAACACTTAGACGACTTACTATTCTTTGGGTAGATAACGCCGGTGTTCCTTTCGTCACTTCTGGCTTTTTCTGTGAGGCTCGTACTTTAAATGGAACCCGCCTTGCAACAGCTCGCTTTGATGCATTTGGAACTGCCGTATTCCGTACAATTGGCACGCCTACTTCACGTACTCTAGTTCTTAGAACTTTTGATGAAGATGGTGTCATCTTCCGTACACGTACAGTTCGTTCCGGCATTTCGGCTTTCGTATTTATCGGCTAATAAAGAAAAACAGCCCACCCCGGCAACTCCAGGGTAGGGCTGTTTCTCTTTTACTTAAATTGCTTCAGAAGGCGCTTCGCCGTTCCGTTCGGTGTGTTGATGACCTCGTACATATTGACGATGATGCCGTTATTCACTTGCTCGTTTTTCAGTCCAGAAATTGTTACTCGCTGGCTGCCGCTCGTTAATTTGCCAGTGCCCATTAATGAAGCATCTTGGGTGCCAACGATACGTCCGAGAGAGTCGACCATTTCAAATTGGATTTTGGAGAAATTAGAATCAATAATGACTTGATCTTCATGCGTAATATCCATGTCTAGTTGAAGAACATACGAATAGGTACCCCCACTATACGTCCAGCCAATCGAGCTGTCATTCACTTTAAGCGAGAATGGATAGATCGCAATGGTATCCCCAGTTTCTTCTCCCTGCAGAGCCACTTTGAACGTCCCTGCGGATACATTTCCTTCAGAAACGGACTTATCATCGTACACATTCAGCGCAAATGAATCATCCGCTGTCGTTTCCTTATTAGGCAGCAAGTAGGAGTAGCTTACTACATAGGAGCTTCCTGGTGTAATTTGCGTGGCTGCCGCGCTTTGGCGTGAGCCGGTATATGCATTGCCTTTATTATCGATGAGCTCGTTCTGCAACTCAGGAAGCGCAAGCGTGCTCGTGCCGTTGTTTGTGATTTTGTATTTGGCAATCGCCGTTTTGTAGCCAAGATCGTCATTCTCATGCGTATGAAGCTCAATGAGCGATACATCCAGATTCGCGTTCACAACGCTGCTGCCCAGAGCAAGCTTGCTTCCAAGCTCATAGTCTACCGCTGTGGTAAAGCCGTTTTGGGCTACGCTCGCGCCTTTGAGCAGGAACACAGCCACAGGCTGTTGTCCTGATGTTGTCGTTGATCCTGTTGATCCTGTTGATCCTGTTGTACCTGTTGATCCTGTCGTTCCTGTAGATCCTGTAGATCCTGTTGTTCCCGTCGTCGCCCCACTGCTACCTGTCGTTGATCCACTTCCCGTGCTACCAGTTGTCCCGCTCCCCGCCGTGCTTCCCGTGCTTCCCGTGCTCGCCGCTGCTTTCTGCCACAGCACGAGCTGTGCCGCATTGGGATCGACGCCCGTTGGCAACGTCGCATTAAAGTAATAAGTCGCCGTCTCCTTCGGCGCTAAAAAGCCGCTGCGCGTACTATTATCTGTCGATGACACGGATGAGCCAGAGTCACCGAACTGGTAGGAGGCGGCCAATGAAGGAACAGGAGCGACCACGTCCCCATCATTGCTGAGCGTAACTACTGTCTGAACGTGGACGCCATCTGCCTGTGTAGAATACGTAGACGAGCTTGCCTTCGCTGTCACGTTCTCGCCATCCTGCTGCCCCGCATAGCTCTCTTTAACGCCCAAAGCTACCATTTTCAGCGACGAATTCATACCCAAGGTTCCCAGTGAAACATCTTCACTTTGATTGAGGTAATAGTATTCCAACGTTAGCCCGCTTGTCGGCATGCCTTTGGAAATTAGCGTTTTGAGCGTCAATGTATCGGACTGATTAGGCAAAATAGCCGTATCCGCACCACTCGCAATAGTCGCCGTGTATTTCATACCATTGGCATCCACAAGTCTAGCCAGCAATGTTGCTGGTATTTTCACACTGCTTGAGCCTAAGTTCTTCGCTGCAACTTGCGTATACATATACCATTTGCCATTCTCTGTTACACGAACACTCTGGCCTAGCCCAAAAGCAAGGGACGCATCACTTGCAAGTGTACTATCTAATGTACGCAAGCTAATAATCTCTTCTGGCGCTTCCAGCTGCCCTTCTTGGATGACAGAAGATACCGGCAACTCCCCGAGATGATTCATGAAATCAGATTTATTATAATCCCAGCGGAATACATCCACTTTCAAATCAGCCGCATCTACACCAGCTGGCAAATTTGCGTAAAATCGGAAGCTTTCTTCTTGCCCGCCCGTCACGATGCCACTCTTTTTCTCACTCAAGTTAGCCGTGTAACTATGTCCAGCACCATCCGTCACACGTACACCATACTTGTTAAAATCAAGCGTCTGATTTTCTCCATTATGAAAAAGTACGGAAAATTGCAGCGATGAAGACGAAAGTGCCGCTCTATTTAGCATAAAATAGGAATCCTTCGAGATAAAAACGCCCTCTGAAGCGGCGTGTGCGACTGATGACCCTGGAACTGCCCATGAGGCAGCCAGCAAGCTTCCTGTCAGCAGCACAGCCAGACTTGTTTGTTTCAGTGTGTTTTTGGATTTACGTCCAATCGATGTTAGTTGACGAATCATGGTATAAACCTCCTGTTGCCTAATCGTAACGCAGCGCGTCGATAGGTTTTAGTTTCGATGCTTTATTCGCTGGATATAAACCAAAAATGACACCAACAAGTGCTGAGAATAAGAATGCGTAAAGCCCAACGTTGATGGAAAGACTCGTCTCTTGACTTGGATTGATATACGGCCAGGCCAATGATAACGCGATTCCAACCACTAGACCGATCAAACCGCCCATCCCGCTAATCAAGGTAGCTTCGACTAGGAATTGCAGCAAAATATTTCTCCGCTTCGCCCCAATTGACTTCCGAATCCCGATCTCCCTGGTTCGCTCACTCACGGTAACGAGCATAATATTCATAATCCCGATCCCGCCTACAAGCAGGGAAATCGCAGCAACAGCAACCAATTGGTTGGTCAGCGTACTAGACGCCGTTTGTCTTGCGCTAATGAGCTCAGATGAGTTCAAAATATTGTATCCAGTTGTACTTTTAAACTTCTGATATAAGTAAGCTTCTACGGCTAATTGTGCACGGCTAACGAGATCACCAGAGGATGCTTCCACATAGGCGGTTCGGATGTTTCCTAGCTTAAAATCCCGGCTCATCGTCGGCAGCGGCACCAACACAGAGCTATCCAAAGAGGTTCCGCTCGTATTGGAGCCCTTCGTTTGAAGAACACCGATAATCGTGTACATGTAGCCTTTCACATTAATTTCTTCGTCGATCGGATCTTCCTTGCCAAAAAACTTCGCAGCCACTTCACTCCCAATAACCGCAACGTGATTACGGAAATCCAAATCTGCCTGAGCGAGGAAACGCCCGCTGGCCATCTTCCCCTTTTGCAGCTCCAAATAACGGTCATTCGTTCCGATCACATTGTAGCTCTCCGTTGTGCGGTCGAATTTAATGGAGCTATTCTGTGTCATTGTGGGTGCAATGGACGAAATGCCTGCTGTACCCTCAAGAGTCATGAATTCATCGTAATTCAACTGTGTGGCGCGTCCGTTCCCCATCAAATTGACCGTCAGGAGATTCGTTCCCAGTCCTTCATATTGCTTTTCGATGGCTTTGGATGTTCCTTGACCGATCGATACGAGCGTGATGACCGAAGCAACCCCGATAATAACGCCTAGCATCGTCAAAATCGTTCGTAACGGATTCGAGCGAATCGTGCTCATCGCCATTTGGAAAAGCTCCCAAATTCTCATGAATGCGCCTCCTCTAACTTAGGCACTTCAACCGACCACGCATCATTGCGCGTATCACTGACAATTTCGCCATCTCGCAGCGCCACCACGCGCTTCGCATTATCTGCAATGTGATGATCATGGGTGATCAACACAATCGTATTGCCCTGCTGATTTAACTCTTTGATCAACGCGAGTACCTCAATGCCCGTCCTCGAGTCTAGGGCACCTGTCGGTTCATCCGCCAGAATGAGCGACGGTGAAATGGCCAACGCTCTCGCAATCGCTACCCGCTGCTGCTGTCCACCTGAAAGCTCACTTGGCTTGTGATGTCCACGCTCACCCATACCTAGCTTCTCCAGCATGCGTTTGGCTTGTTCTCTCCGCTGTTTCGCAGGTATACCTGCATAAATCATGGGGAGCTCGACGTTCTCCGTCGCTGTCAGCCTGGGCAACAGGTTAAACTGTTGAAAAATAAAACCGATCTTCCGGTTGCGCAGCTGAGCAAGTCCGTTGTCTGACATTTTCTCCGTAGCTACGCCATCCAATGTGTATGAACCTGACGTCGGGCTGTCCAGCAGCCCAATTGTATTCATCAACGTCGATTTCCCCGATCCACTGGGACCGATAATGGCGACAAAATCGCCTTCTGCAATATGCAAGGTAATGCCGCGCAAAATCTGCAATTCCTCAGCACCACGGGTATAACTCTTCGTGATCTCATTTAGCTCAATGATATTCATCCCATTCGCTCCTTTCAGGGGCACGGTTAGCTCCTTACTGACGCGCTCCGCCGCCGCCACCGCCAGCATTACCGCCACCCTGGAATCCACCGCCGCCAGCTCCACCTGCACCGCCTTGGAATCCACCTGCACCACCTGGGAAGGCACCTCCGCCTGGGAAGCCTTGCCCTTGCTGGTTTGTCGTCGTTGTCGCTCTGCGAACCGGCGTGACTACCTCTTCGCCCTCTTTTACCCCATCAAGCACTTCAACTTGCGTTTTGCTTCGAATACCTACTTTTAACTCCCGCTCTTCCGTTGTACCATCGGCCTTCTTCACCGTAACCGTCGACTTGCCTCTTGTTGTTGTCACCACTTGGATCGGTAGAACGAGGATATCCTTCTTATCTTGGATGAGGATTTCGGCCGTCGCCGTCATCGCATATTTCAAATCGTTCTGTGCTGTATTCGGAATCGCCACAACCGCATCATAGGTGGTCACGCCATTCGTCGTTGTCCCCACATTGGAAACAGAAGTCACTTCACCTGTAAAAGTTTTCCCTGCAATCGCATCGACTTTTACGTTAACTTTTTGTCCGACTTTCACACTCGTCAGATCAAGCTCATCCACAGCAATTGCGAGTTGCATCGTGCTTAGGCTTGCCACTGCACCGAGCGTTGTGTTCGCATTAATTTGCGCGCCAACCGGGTAATTCCGAAGGACGTTATTTTTACTATTGGCAAAATCCGCTGAGAACACGCCATCAAACGGTGCCTTGATCGTCAATTGATCGACTTTTTGTTGGGCATCGCTGACACGGATTTTCTGGCTTTCAATCGCAGATTGTTTGGCGACGATATTCTTTTGGAGGTCGTCGTTAAAAAGGGTCACAATGAGATCGCCTTGTTTAATCGTATCCCCATCTTTGAATTTCAGCGTTTTCACCGTTCCGCTGGCTTCGGAGAAAATGGACGCCGTGCGCACATAGGCAAGTGCAGCCTGATCTGACGAAGCTACCTTAGTAGCGCCGCTGCCGATGCTGCCTTTGACCTTCAAGCCTGCCGAAAGGGTACCGTCGTTATCGACGAGTACATCGACCAGTACCACTTTATTCCCATTCGCGTCAGCGCTAATCTCGTGACCAATGGTATCGACAGCACCAACCTTCGATAACAAGTAGCCATCCACGCTCAACTCCACGGGGTCACCTTTTTTCAATTGCACCGCTTCTTGCAGTGAAAATGGCAGTTTCACCTTAAACTGCGTTGTATCTGAAATCGTACCGATCTTCGTCGTTTTATTTACTTGGCTGCCGACATCAAAATTAGCATTCAAGGTAATCTTGCCCGACATCGGAGAGGATACGCTCATATTTCCTTGTTCAGACTTTAGCTCAACTAGATCACTCTCCAGCTGCCCCAAAGTCACTTGCGCTTCCTTGAGATTCGTTTCCGTTGACGGGACAGAAAGTTCGACGAGCACATCACCTTTTTTGACGGCTTGATTCTGGGTTAGATTCATCGTTTTGATGATCCCTTCGATCGGAATCACGATGTTTTGCTTATCCTTAGCGTCCAATTGAGAGGTACCCGATACAGCCATCGAAATGGCACCCTTGGTCACTTTCATTGTCGTTTGTTGTGCTGCCGTTGCAGCTGGCTTCGTATTATTATGTACATAGTAGTATGTACCTGCCCCACACAGGATGGCCGCCAGGGCTACAATGAGCCACCTTTTTTTACTGCCTACTTTCATCCGTCATAACCCCTCTCACGGTTTACCTAAACACTCGTTGCCTAGGTCGTACAATCTTCACAAGATGTAGTCTACTAGGGGCGACTGAAACCTGTCTGAGTGTAAGCTGAAAGTAGGTTGAACGAAAGCTGAGTGTTTGCTGAAAATGGGGAGGGGTTACTTGCCGCCTTAGCTGCTGAGACTGAGGGTGAGGCGAGTACTGAGACAAAGGTCAAGGCTGCTGTTGTTGCTACCGCTAGTGCTGCGAGTACAAATGCTGCTGCTATTGCCACCGCCTAACTGACATCAACACTGCCCTCCGTCCGCACCACCGCACAACTAACACCAAGACTGCCACTCATCCGCCCTGCCGCTCAACTAACACCAAGACTGCCACTCGTCCGCCCTGCCGCTCAACTAACACCAAGACTGCCACTCGTCCGCCTTGCCGCTCAACTAACACCAAGACTGCCACTCGTCCGCACCTCCGCACAACTAACACCAAGACTGCCACTCATCCGCCCTGCCGCTCAACTAACACCAAGACTGCCACTCGTCCGCCTTGCCGCTCAACTAACACCAAGACTGCCACTCGTCCGCCTTGCCGCTCAACTAACACCAAGACTGCCACTCGTCCGCCCTGCCACCCAACTAACTGGAAAAACTCCATCTAATTTTCTTTTTTTCAACAAATTCAGAGATTAGATGGAAAATATACATCTATTTCTTCACTTTCTAGCCTACTTAGCCTAATAGCTCTAAATTAGCTGTACTTTTTACAGTTAGTAGAATGAAAACGGGAATTCATGCGAAATTAACTGTATGTTTTCCAGTTGTTATGACTTAGCTACTTTAACAGCTCCCTATCTAGCAAAATTGCATCTAACCTTCCACCTCAAGCACAAGCACAAAAAGCCGCTCACAAAGTGAGCAGCTTCCTATGACATCCCCTTAGTTGGCAGCTGTCGGGGCTGGTGTTGCTGATTGCTTGGAAGTGTTGCGATCCGGACGACCTTGACCGCCTTCAGGACGCTGGTGAGCCGTACCTTTTTCCTCTACAGCCTTCTTGATCGAATCTGTCATGCCGTCTTTAATTTTGCTGATCAAATCATCTTCGCTAATCCCTTTCGCTGTTGCGATATCCACAAGGGATTTGCCCGATTCTAACTCTGTTCTCAACTCATCTTGGGTAAGCCCTAGAATTGTCGTGATGACCTCCGGATTGCCGAAGTGCCCTGGGCCAAATCCGCCAGGACCTCCTGGGCCCCCTTTACCGCCGCCTGGAAACCCGCCTTTGAAGCCTGTGTTATCAATTTGCTTCGTTAACTGGTCGCTAATACCTTTAATAATCTCGTCTGCCTTCTCTTGTGTCAGCTTGCCAGCGGTTACTTCAGCTGTAATCGTAGCTGTCTCAGCTGCAACAAGCTTGGATAAGTAGTCTTCCTTCGTTAGTCCTTTTTCAAGGGCAAAAGCTGCTAATGTTTTATCAGCCTTCAGCGCTTCCTGTACAACGCTTTCTTCAACGCCTAAAATGGTTGCTGTTTCTTTGATCACGTTGCCGCCACGGAAACCACCGCGATCTCCCATTTGTCCTGCTCCTTTACCGCCGCCTGGAAAACCACCTTTAAAGCCTGTGTTATCAATTTGCTTTGTTAACTGGTCGCTAAGACCTTTAATAATCTCGTCTGCCTTCTCTTGTGTCAGCTTCCCAGCTGTGACTTCAGCTGTAATCGTAGCTGTCTCAGCTGCAACTAGCTTGGACAAGTAATCTTCCTTCGTTAGTCCTTTTTCAACGGCCAAAGCTGCTAAAGTTTTGTCTGCTTTAAGTGCTTCCTGCACAACACTTTCTTCAACGCCTAGAATCGTTGCTGTTTCTTTGATCACGTTGCCGCCACGGAAGCCACCGCGATCTCCCATTTGACCACGACCTCTATCATTAAAGCCTTTGCCGCCCTGTCCTGCTTTTGGTGCCGCTGTGCTTGTGGAATTGCCTACTACTGTATCTGCGAACGCTTCATTATGTAGGGCTCCTACTAAGCCAACTCCGATGACAAAAGATGCTACTAGTGAACCTGCGAGAATTTTTTTGCTGATTTTTTTCATAATGTATTCCACCTCATCTTTGAATTTGTGTGTGTTTCCCTTACAAAACCAAGTATAGACCCCTTACCTGAAACCCATCTGAGCGTAAACTGAAGGTTGGTTGAGAGCTATCTGAGAATTGGCTGAAAATGGCATGGAAAATATTATAATACATTTTAGCGTACTGGTGTTCGCTTTTGGTCTATTACATGGTAGAATAAGGATGAAATAAGCACAAATTTCGAAATAGATAGGGGGATACTGTCTAATGTCTTACCGTAAAGAGCGCAATAAGCTAATCGCTTACTGGGTAACTACCATCTTAGGACCTGCAAGTTTCGTCATCGGCGGATTTTTCTTCATTACCCATGGTGAGCAGCAAATCACGACGTTGACCGGGCTCGGATATCCCGAGTATATCTTAACCATCCTGGGCTTCTGGAAACTGATGGCCGTCATCGCAATCCTGATCCCACGTTTTCCGCGACTAAAAGAATGGGCATATGCTGGCTTTTTCTTCGAGCTCACGGGAGCTGCTGCTTCGCATATTCTGAATGGCGACGGCCTAGCTCTCGCTGCCCAACCGCTTGTGTTTCTAGCGCTAGTCATGGCCTCATGGGCACTTCGTCCGCGCAGCCGCAAGCTCATCTCTTAGTTGTTGATGTCAAAGGCCAACCGTTCGACGGTTGGCCTTTTGGTGTTGTGCTGGTGGGTGGATAAGTTAAATTAGCTAGTTTGTAGGTGGAAGGGAATAACTGTCTGCGTTAGGATGCTCGGTTGGTGGGTCCGCGGGGTTAGAGTAGCTAGTTTGTAGGGCGGCGATAACTGTGCGTCCGAATACTTCACTTCACTACTATCCTAAACTCCTTCCACTTCCCATTCCCCCTCCTCCACGACCACTAACTGTAAAAAATACAGTTAATTCCTGAACAATCCCCAGATATCAACGTTTAACTGGATTTCCTCCATCTATTTCTGACGATTTCAGTAAAATCAGCCATTTCGGCTGAATTTAGCTACATGAAATCCATCTATTTGCTCCTAAACAGGATTTTCATCCAAATTAACTGTATGAAATCCATCTATTGCCCCCGCCGAGGCTGCATACCGGGCATGAACCTGCTACGCCCCCAACTCTGGGCTTCTTTAGCCACCCAATCTCCCCACTCACCGCGCCAAACAAACCAAAGAGGCCAACGCCTCAGCGCCAACCTCTTCTTCTCTTACCTATCGCGGCAACCGTACGATAAACGCGCTTCCCTCACCGACGGTGCTCTCCACATGGATGGATCCGCCATGCAGCTCCACGATGGAGCGCGTAATCGAAAGGCCTAAGCCCGCTCCGCCGCTGCGTCTTGCCCGCGAGGAGTCGATGCGGTAAAACCGATCAAACAGATGCGCGATATGCTCAGGCGCAATTCCTGGACCATTATCGCGTACAGCGATCTCAACACCTGCGTCCGTTTTCGTTAGTGAGACCTTTACCTCACCTGTCTCGGGATGCGTATGCTGAACCGCGTTGTGGAACAGGTTAAGGATGACCTGCTTGATTTTATCCGGATCGCATTGACACTGCGACTCTGGTTCCAAGAGGAAAGTGACCTCTCTCTCGCCTGCAAGCAGACGCAGCTGATGCTCCATTTCATGAAGCACATCGTCCATGTCCACCTCCGTCTTATGGAAAGACGGCGTTCGATCCAACCGCGCCAACAACAGCAGGTCCTCAACTAATTTATTAATGCGGACGGATTCACCATGCATGCTTTTCAAAGCTTTCAACAGCGGTTCGGGTTGTTGATACGCCCCGCGCAGCAGTACCTCCAAGAAGCCATGGATGGAGGTCAGCGGTGTGCGAAGCTCATGCGAGGCATCCGCAGCAAAACGCCGCATCTGCTCCTTCGCTTCTTTTTCCGCCTCAAATGAAAATTCCAACCGCTCTAGCATGCTATTGAAGGACGTCGCTAAGCGATCCATCTCCGCCTGCCCTTGATGGTCAGGGAATCGTTCATTTAAATTACCCGAATCAATACTTTTCACCGTGTCCACCAAATTAGATAATGGCACAAGCGTCCGGCGCAGCACAGGCAGGAATCCTAGCAGTCCAATAACCATCGCCAGCATCGATAGAAATAGGAACGTGAGCAGCTGCCTCAAAAGGACATCCTTTATTGGCGCTGTGCTTGTGCTTGCTTGAATAAGCCCCTGATAGCCGCGTGGACGTTCCGGTTCTCCTCCCCCGATTTGATGAAACACAATTAATTGCTCGTTCCCTTTGCTGTCTTTCATGATCAGGTGATCTTGTTTCTTTGTACGCTTTTGCAGGATTCTCACATATTCTTCTTTGTCCAACTCCAACGTCGACTGTTCATCTTGGGAGGAAACGAGTTTATAGGTCCCTTTGTCATCAATTAGTGCAATCGTTAAATCCGGTACGAAAATCCGCGGACCTTCACCGAAATTATCCTGCCGATTGTTGCGCATGAAATCCTGTCTTGGCAGGAAAGGGCTCGTATTCTTATCTCCCCCTAGCTCAGCCCGAAGCCACACGTTAGGTGGCAGCGCTGCAAGCTGGTTGCGGATCGTCTCTGCTTTATTTTGAAACATAAACTGCTGCATGAATACATATTGAAACACGCCGATCAACAGCAAGAGTGCAGACATGACTAGCAGCGTGCGAGATAAAATTTGAAACTTCAAAGATCTCGTCTCGAAGACAGCTGCGAACCAGCCGCGCGTCTTCATGTCAAATCCATCCGATACCCCGCCCCGCGAATGGTGCGAATCAGCTTGTGCTCCTTATCTCCTAACTTGTCACGCAGGGAGCGTATGTACACTTCCACAATATTCTCTTCACCGCCAAAATCATAACCCCACACTTTATCCAGAATCATCGTCTTACTCAGCACGAGACCGTGATTGATGGCCATAAATTTAAGCAGCTCGTATTCCGTTGGCGATAGCTCCAAGATCCGATCATGCATGCTGATCTCTTTGCGGCGATCGTCCATGCGGAGCGGTCCAATAACGACTTCCCCGAACAAGTTTGGAAAATGGTTGCGAATCCGCGCATAAATCCGCGCCAGCAGCTCCTCAAAGCTAAACGGTTTGATCATGTAGTCATCGGCTCCGAGCGTGAGCCCCTTCACCCGATCATCGATTTCATCTTTGGCTGTTAGCATAATGACCGCGACATTGTCCGTCTTCTTAATCATGCGACATACCTCGAAACCGTCCATCCCCGGCATCATGACATCCAGAATCGCGATATGCGGCTGAAATTTATTACAAGCTGTGATTGCACTAATACCATCCTGTGCTGTCATCACTTCAAAGCCTTCGTTCGTTAGCCCTAGCTCTAGAAATTCTAAGATATGCGGCTCGTCATCGACGAGTAATATTTTAATCCCTTTTAATTGACGCATCTGCACTCGTCTCCCCCAAGAAATTCATTCGTACACGACTTCTACAATCAGTATCCCATATCCTGCCTAAAAGCAATCTGAGCAGCGGCTGAAAGCTAGCTGAAAGTTCGAGAATCTTCAGCTATTTTTCAGCTAACGGTCAATTCCATCTCAGCTACCCCTCATATACTGATCTCAGAATAAGTATGGATGCGACAGAAAAGAGGAATTCCAGATGACAATGAAACCAAACACCTTCCTCCCCTTTCATTTTCAAACGCTGGACTCGGCTATTGAACTTCTTCTTCCCCATGGTGAGCAGAGACAACAGCTGCAGATTCATGAGATCGGCAACGAATGGTTCGGGCGTGAAGAGAAGCGATTCAGCCTCAGTCTCCCTGACAGTGAAATCAACCTTTTAAACACATTAGCCGGAGAAAGCTGCCTTGTGTCCAACGCCATGCTAGAGGTGCTCTTCCTTGCTGAAATGTATCAAGCCATCACTGATGGTAAATACACGCCTCTTCTATATAAAGAAAAGACTACGCTAACACACATGCCAGCTCCTGCAATACAAGGCTGGAGGGTAAATCCTGCGACCAAATCAGTAACACTGCCGGAGCATACGTGTATTCATTTGCAAGGACTCGACAAAAGCTGGTCTCTGAAACGATTAACCGACTATTTGAAGAGAACCTTATCCATTTCACGGGGACGCTTGCTC
The DNA here is from genome assembly GCF_013204845.1 of Paenibacillus qinlingensis. Classification (GTDB taxonomy): domain Bacteria; phylum Bacillota; class Bacilli; order Paenibacillales; family NBRC-103111; genus Paenibacillus_E; species Paenibacillus_E qinlingensis. The sequence goes on along the minus strand of NZ_JABMKY010000018.1, from coordinate 40,413 downwards.
TCTCAGGGCGATGTCACGGTATGGGGGCCATCTAGCGCCGAGCAGGAGCCGTGGATGATCGGAATCCAAAACCCATGGCACGAGAACGCCAAGTTAGGCGCAATCGTGATGCCAGAGGGTGCGCTTTCTACGTACAGCCCGCTCGAGGATCTCAGCGATGGTGACGCTGGCAGCGATGTCCTGCAATGCACAGTTGTTGGCGGTGATCTCGTGGCTTGCCACGTATGGGCACGATTATTAGGCTCACTTGGGCTAGATGCTGGCCTCTCCCTTCTCGCCAAACGCAGTGACGATTGTGAAGCGATTGTGCTTACCAAGCATGATGAGCTTCACTACTATGGACGGGAAGCCTCACTCGGGCATCGATGGCTGGATCTTCAGGTCGATCATTATCATTTTATCGTCGACGGACATGGCAGGCAGGGTGTTGATAGTTTCACTTAAAGGATTACATCGCAGATCTTTTGTGGATGAAATTAGGAAAAATTGCATGTTATCCACAATTCACCTGTGTTTGTCCACAGACAACAGGTCAGTTATCCACGAAATGGGCTGTTTTATCAACAAGTTATCCACGTACTGTGTGTATCTTTTGAATATCTTGCTCTTTACATGCTAAGTAATTAAAGTTAGCCTAACGAAATTCATCTAGAGAACGTCAAAAAGCGGAGATGATTATAGACCATCTCTGCTTTTTTTGGGGGTAAGGTAAAGTCTGGTACAATGATTCTGTTATGATTCTTACACGAATGACCCTATTTTCATCTTTTTCATACTATCGAAAACATCAAGCCCAAATACCCACAAATAACGAAAAATAACGCGGCGGCAACCGACCACATCGGCCTTTTCTTTCTCCATGCCACAAACAAACCACCTATTATTGCAATAAGCCCAGCGGCAATAAGACATATGCTTACCACATTCAAGATAATTTCCATGTCTTCTCCCCTACTCACATCGTAACCACTTATATACGTAAACCACGGCAATGGCGGCCCATCATCAAGAATGGTCTTTAGATCTCCGTGTGGTGGCTCTTGTTGCCCCATGAAAGCTGTAACTACAAGCAATAAGATAATAACAATGCTTTCGACTCTCATCCAGGACAACGTTTTACTGTTTTCTTTACGTAACCAGAATGTATTAATGATTGCCAAAGCAATTATTGGAACGATTAGTAGATGTTTGATGAGCATGGCTTGGCCAAATGATGTAATCCAAGAACTGACGTAATAGGGAGACAGTCTCCCCATTAACATGAACCCGGCCACAATGATTACACAAACACATCCGATGGCAAGTGGTGTAAACCATTTCAGAAATGGTGACCAGTTCTTGAGTTCAATTGTAAACCATCCCACAACGAAAAGTACGCCTATCCAAACCATGGTACTAATAAAATGTGTAGCGTGTGCTGCAAAGCCGATCCATCCATACAAAGAGGCAGAATGACTCGCATATCCAAATGCAATAAGCAAAATCAATGTTAAAATGAGGATTGCTTTCCATTTATACTGGATTGCCTTTGAGTTTGGTTTTAGTCCTAAGAAAAGTAGCATGACCATGGCGGTTATCACGGTAGCAAACCAGGCATTGCCTATTTTATAGTCACTTAGCACCGTAAAGAGCAAATAGGGGATGTCATAACCTAGAATTCCCTTATAGAAAACAATGATTTTTATGACCTGAACTAGTGATAATAGGACAATTCCAAGTAAAATCCATGTTAAGTTATTGTCTGATAGGTGATAACGGGGCTTTTTATTATCGGGCAAAAGGGCAAGGACACTAACGCCAGTGAGGATTGCGTAACAGCAATAAAGCAGAGCTTCCGATAGTACATAGAGCAACTACTTTTTCCTCCTAGCAATCAACAATATAACAAGCGCGATAAGTACAAATGCACCGATCCCTACATAAATTAAAAAATTGCGTGATGTAGATTGTTCCTCAACCACTGGTGCACTTGGAGATGGTGTGCTTGTTGGCATAACTGTTGCAGACGGTAAAGGCGTAGTCTTCAATTCTGTTTGTGTCTGCTTGTCCCCTTCCCTTTTCACCGAAAAGGAGTACTTTCCTTGAATCGGATGTCCATCCTCACCGACAATGGTCCACTGAACTTCATACGTGCCATTTGCTAATGGTTGACTCAAAATACCCGTCATAACCTTCTCTTTAAGCAGTACTTTATCTAATTTAATCTCCTGTTTATTGCTATCAAACAACTTAAATGTACTTAAACTCTCAAGTTTACCTTCAAATGTTAGTGTGAGTTCTTTTAACTCATCCGTAACCACTGCATTTGCTGGAGGATTCGACTTATCAAATCCCGTATGAGCCCAAACAGGATTTGAAAAAGACAAAGGTAAACTTACAAATAAAATACTCAATACCATGACCAATTTTGCAAGAAGGCTGCTTCTTTGAAGCGTGAACATTAGATATCCCCCAAATATGAATTGATATTAGCTACTTACTTCCGCATTCGTAACAATCGTAAGCTGTTTAAAATAACAAGCAATGCTGCCCCGGTATCACTTAAAACAGCCATCCATAATGTCAAAAATCCTGGAAATATAAGCAGCAAGGCTAAGGCTTTAATTACAATAGAAAACCATATGTTTTGCTTTATGATCTGTACGGCTTTTCGGCTTAAATGGATCGTATGCGGCAGCTTTTCAAGATTATCTGCCATAAGTACGATGTCCGCTGTTTCCATAGCTGTATCTGTACCTGCGCCTCCCATTGCTATTCCAAGATCGGCAGTTGCAAGTGCAGGAGCATCATTTATTCCATCTCCAACCATGGCAACAAAGTGTCCTTCTTTTTGAAGCTTTTTGACTGCATTGACTTTATCCTCGGGCATTAATTCCGCAAAATAACGAGTAACTCCCGTCTCAGAAGCAACTTGTTTAGCTGTGCCCTCATTGTCACCTGTTAACATGACAACATCATGGATACCAACAGCTTGGAGTCCTTTAAGAGCTTTCACAGAAGTACTACGAATAGCATCTGCAACGGCTATCACACCTAATATTTTCTCATTTGTCCCTATAATCACAATTGTATTTCCGTCTTGTTGGAGGGATATAATTTGTGATTCTAACTCTCCTAAAGAAATACTCCGTTCATGGAACAATTTGATGTTCCCTGCAAAGTATTCACTGTCGCCTATGATCGCGCTGACACCTTTACCAACGATGTTCCTGAACGTGTCTCCATGGCGTATAGGAACACCCTTGTCTTTGGTGTACGCAACAACTGCCCTGGCAATAGGGTGAGTCGAATATTCTTCTAGTGTTCTAGCAATAGTAAGCAACTCATCTTCACTTGTTCCTGAAAGTACTACTTGTGATACCTTCGGTTTTCCTTCCGTTAAAGTGCCCGTCTTATCAAAGGCAATGGTTGAAATCCTTCCCGCTATTTCTAAAAATGCGCCACCTTTGATAAGAACCCCATTCTTAGCTGCATTTCCTATGGCTGAAACAATCGCTACAGGTGTTGAAATGACCAAGGCACAAGGGCATGCAATGACTAATAATTCTAATCCTTTATAGAACCAACTTCCCCAAGTTCCACTACCAAGTAGTGGAGGCAAGACCATTACAACGAGAGCAAGAATAAATACAATCGGCGTATAAATACGCGCAAATTTATCTACAAACGCTTCCGTTGGAGCCTTCTGCTCTTGCGCTTCTTCCACTAGGTGAATGATTTTGGAAATCGTCGTATCTTCAACAAGCTTAGTTACTTTAATCTCCAATGATCCATGTTCGTTTATTGTACCTGCATATACACTGTCTCCAACATGCTTGTCGACTCGCATTGATTCACCTGTGATCGGCGCTTGATTCACACTCGACTCCCCAGCAATGACAAGACCATCTAGCGGGATTTTATCTCCTGGTTTAACCACAATGACATCGTCAACTAAAATATCCTCTACAGGCTTACTCAATAGCTCTTGACCGTCTTTCACGAATGCTTCGGGAGGAGCCAGATCGATTAAGCTTCGAATCGAATTTCGAGTCTTCTCAATAGACATCGTTTGGAGTACATTCCCTAGTGCAAACAACCATACAATTGTTGCACCCTCTAACCACTGACCTATTGCCGCGGAACCCAGGACAGCTGCTGTCATCAATACATTCATATCCAAAGAGCGGCTTTTTACTGCATAAAAGGCGCTTCTAGCTGGCTTGTAGCCACCGATGATAATCGATATGGCGTAAAGCAGCGTAGTAAAGTTTGGTGATGCACTTGTATAAGAGCCCATCCAGCCAAACAGAAGTAGGACACCTGAGAATACAATTAAATTTCTTCCCGAATGATCTTTTTTAGATATATGGCTTTGCTTGGTTTTGGAAACAAGCTTAGCCTTGTAACCAGCTTTAGCGATTTCTTTGATGATATCCTCAGCTGAGTTCTCGTGCTCAGTCATCATTTTCCCCGTTGAGAAATTAACATGGGCACTTTTAACCGATGGTAGCGCCCTAATATGCTTTTCTATGGTTAGTGCACAGGAACTGCAGTCCATCCCTTCAATGGCATAGACTCTTCCTCTGCCTTTTTCCTGAGTTATATCTACAAGCTTAAAACTCTTTGTGAAGTTTAGTTCTTTAGGTTCTTCCGTAGGTTCGTGAGAATGCACATGTTGGTGGCTCCCACTATTGTCATGATCGTGATTATGATTATGTTCATGGCTATGGGAGTCGCCTTTGGCATGATTACAACATGACGGTTCATTTCCATGTTTGTGTTCGCCATTCGGCTTATTGTTAGAAGAGTTTGAAGACATAGAACATTCTCCTTTATAACATATGATTACATGCTCATGTATTAATTACATCATATGTTTACCCCCTAATTATGTCAATGATCATCTTCACCACTTTTCATTGGAAAGGTGCGAGTTAACTATTTGTCACTACTTCACAGCATTTACACTATGATGCATAGTTTAATACTAATAACTCCAATCTAGTTAACTAAAGGCGCATTGTCAATCATACATATGAATATTTCAATATTTGTTCATATGTGTGATGGAATGACAAAAAAGCAGAGAGCTATCTCCCTGCTTCATTCATATATGGCGTTAAATGCATTTCAGAGTGACAATAATAAACATGCCTATAAGCATCGAGATTGACATTAAAGAAGTTCGAAGAGAGAACAGTGGCACTTTAATGGGATGGTCAGGTTCTATAAGCTGGCTTAATCTATAATTAATTGCTTCACCATCTGTAAATTGAACTGCTATGCTTTTGAAGCTTTGTTTTCTACTGTTGACCATTTTGAGTAAAGCTGAGCTAAGCGGATAGGTTGAATTCATTTCATTAATGACATGTTTATCGGCCAGTATTTCAATCCACACGTCAAAATAAGATCGAAGTGCTCCTAATGCGGGAATATAATTCATTGAGAGACAAACCAGATGAATCAACCATTTTTTAAAAGGATGGTGACATAGGCGGTGATACTGCTCATGAATTAAAACCGCCTCAACTTCAGAATTTGAAAGTAAGTGTAGTAATCCCGTTGAAATAACAATCCGAGCACGCCACACCCCATTTGTTAATGCTACTGGCTTTTGCTCATGAATCACAATAATGTCTGTCTGCAGATGCTTATATGTCGCATTTATCTCTCTTGAGAGAGTCACATTCTTACGACTTTTTACAATTAAATGCCATCTATGATCTAGGATCGCTTGCTTGCCTATAAAGTAACAGATGCGTGTAATTGTAATAATGAGCAAGCAGGTAAATACCATTTTATACACAGAATGCCTGCCCCAAATGTCAGTAATCAAATCAACAAAATAAGTAGAAAGGTTACCATCGTATCTCACATCGCTTATCTGGTGGAAGACAACGAACCCCATTTGCAGGAGGATCCACCCTGACATCAACAAAATAATCAGGAACGCAACTTGTGGCCTGGTAGCTTGTTTCATCCGTCAGTCCTCTTTTTTATGGACTCGAGCTTTTGCTCTAACTTTTGAATAAGACTTGGATCCACTTCATCCATGGCATCAATAAAATGAGTGACTACATAGTCTTCAAACTCATCCATGAGTCCTCTCGTGACATCCCTCGTATGTTCCGTTAAAAAATCATCTTTTGTAGATAATGCCTGAAAAAGTGTGGATTTAGTTCTCCCTTTCCCAAGCGTCTCCTTCTCTAATAAGCCTTTATCATATAACCGGTTCATAACCGTCATAATTGTTGTAAACGAGTAAGGAGTCACTTTACTTAGTATTTCTTGAACATCTTTAATACTCACTTTATCTACGGTCCACATAATCTCCATGATCTGGACTTCCAATGAACCCAAAAAACGATAAAGACCTTTTTCTTGTACTTGATATGTCTTGATTTTCATAGAGATGGATCCTCATCTTTAATTATGTGTGATGTGTTGCAAGGTTAGTGAAAAGATTTGTTCGATATGTGCATCATCCAAAGAATAGTAAACCGTTTTACCTACTTTTCTACGTTTAACAATTCGTAAATTCCTTAAGTAGCGCAGTTGATGTGATACAGCGGATTGTCCCATCTCTAGAACCAAAGTCAAATCATGAACACATAGTTCACTTTGCAACAGTGCGTATATTATTTTAATCCGCGTAGGATCCCCTAGAGCTTTAAAAATTTCTGATAAACTAGCCGCGGATTCCTCAGCGATCATTTTTTGTTTAATTTCTACTACATTCGTACTTCCTTCACACGTATCATCACACTGGTCTGGTGTAAGATTTGGATTGGTTATTGTCATGCTTCACTGCTCCCTACTACCTCTAATTACCCCATTATATCAAAAAAGAAAAACCGACTCTAGAAAGAATCGGTTTAGATCGTAATTATTACTTAAATTAATGCGATCATCAATGATAAATAAGCTGTAACACAGAAACCAATACTGCTAATTACCGCATATATCGAGAATGCTTTTTTTGAAAAGAAGGTGAAAATGGATATAAGTAACAGAACCGCAGCAATGGCTAAGATTATGCTAAGTGAGTTTAGATTCAGATTCAAAGCCGGATTTGCACTTAGTTTCTCTTGATAAAAGGCTAAAAAAAGTTGCGAAGGCTTGTTTTCAACCAGTGTTAGCGCGACTTTATGGGGTGGCGGTTGTTGACCCATGAAACCAGTAACCATAAATACCACAATAGCAATAATACTCTCAACTCTTATCCAAGAAAGAGGATGATAAGATGGGTCTTGAACTAACCGCTTCCTAATTAGAAAACCATTGATGCATGCCATTGCTATAAGGGGAATAAACAACAAATGTTTGATAAGTAGCGCCTGACCGTAAGATAAAATCCACGAATTAAAATACTCAGGAACTACAATAGTCATCATGAATAAACCGGAAATCGAAATAATGATTACACAAGTGAAAGCAATTGGAGAGAACCAGCGGATAAAAATAAGCCAGTTTTCCTTCCTTTTTGAAAACCAAGCAACCGTCAAAAGAATCCCACCCCATACAACAACGGATAGGTAATGCAATGTTTGTGCAATAAATCCTGATCCATTCGTCTGAGACGCAACGTGACTAGAATAACCAAGAGCTGTTACCATGAACACGACAAACAATAGAGAAACGGCAATTAGATTCGGGTTTTCCTTTATCCTCGTTGTCTTCATGAATACAAATACTAATATGGACAAAAGCAGGACAATCAAATAAGATCTACCTTCTTCAAAGGTAAGCATGACGCTTTTAAAGGTAAGCCAATATCCTACGTCTGGTCCAAATATCAAAATAAGTCTTACTATTGGAGCATATGTGAATACCGCAATACCAATAAGACAAGCTAACATGACATTTTGGGGCACTTGCACTTCAGGTTGTTTGTTCTCCGGTACTAGCGAAAACAGCAGCCCTCCAAAAAGCACGGTAAAGCAAACATAAAGCAAACTTTGGCTTACATAAAGCAAAATCATGTGACACCTCTTTTTGAAAATATAACTAGAAAATAGTCTATGCTATTATACTATACATCATAGTGTAAAAAACAAAGGCTATTAAGGAGATATCATGAAAAAATTCCACTTCGTATTTCCGTCAAGTTAAAGGAAAGACAAATGTATGGTGAATACTCATCCTACTTGGGTTTAGCTCTAATTAATGATACAATTTGCAAAAATGAGTCAAGGAGTTTTGTATGGCATACGATGTAATTGTGGTCGGTGGAGGATCTGCAGGTTTAATGGCGAGTATAGCTGCCAGCTTAAATGGAGCTAAAGTTCTTCTCCTCGATAAGGGAGATAAATTGGGGCGTAAACTTGGGATTTCTGGTGGTGGTAGATGTAATGTAACAAATAATAAAGAGACGGATGAATTAATCAAACATATCCCTGGTAATGGTCGCTTTTTACATAGTGCGTTCAATAATTTTAGTAACAAGGATATCATTGCGTTTTTTGAAAATCTAGGAATTCGTCTCAAAGAAGAAGACAACGGTCGCATGTTCCCTGTTAGTGATAAAGCCAAAACGGTTGTAGACGCTCTTGTAAATCAAGTTCGTAAACAAGGTGTGGATATAAGAATTAATAGCCCTGTAGATAACATTAATTTTAATAATGGCTCAGTCTCTGGGATACGTTTAAAATCTGGAGAAACCATTCGCAGCAAGAATGTGATTATTGCCTCCGGCGGCAAATCTGTCCCTCATACAGGTTCAACTGGAGACGGTTATTTGTGGGCCAAAGATGCGGGCCATTCCATTACTGAGCTTTTTCCTACAGAAGTCCCATTAACCTCTAATGATTCTTTTATCAAAAGTCGTGAATTACAGGGGCTTTCACTTAGGGATGTGACATTGACGGTATGGAATAGTAAAGGCAAGCCAATCATTTCTCATAGTGGTGACATGCTATTCACACACTTTGGTATTTCTGGACCAATCGCTTTAAGATGTAGCCAATTCGTTGTAAAAGAGTTATCGAAGAGTGGGCTAAAAGAAACTATTCTTACTGTTGATTTTCAGCCAAATAAGGGTCTAAGTGAGGTTTATGATGAAACCCTCGCTTTAACTAAGAACGAGCCTAAGAAGGCGATTAAAAACGTTCTCAGAGGCTATCTGAATGAACGAATCATCCCTTTGCTTCTCCAGAAGGCAGAACTGGATGAACAACTTACACATGATCATATACCTAAACAAAATTGGATGGCATTAAGCAAATTAATTAAAGCTTTTCCAATCCAAATATCAGGTACTCTCTCCATAGAAGAAGCCTTTGTAACAGGCGGTGGTGTTAATCTGAAGGAGATCGATCCTAAAACGATGCAATCCAAGCTTATGAATGGTTTATACTTTTGTGGAGAAGTCCTTGATATTCACGGATATACCGGTGGGTATAACATTACTGCTGCTTTTTCTTCCGGCTATACGGCGGGTAAAAACGCAGCGATGCTGGGCTAGCTGATACCTCATTTATAAACTCCACCACCAACACTCTTGAGCTTCACTAACTGGAAAAATTACAGCTATTTCAAGCAAGAAACGCCATTTATTTTGAATAACTGGATTTCCTCCACCTAATTTTGCACATCTTCGTTGAAATGGACGAATGACGCGAAATTAGCTGGAGTATTTCCATTTAAATGGAGATATCGAGTAATATCAGCTAGTTTAACTGTAGTTTTTCCATCTATTGCTACACGTGCCCCTCTCGGGGAAGCTAGGATGCGGAGCTACTCGCCCCCCTCGGGCAGCTAGGATATAGAAGTGCAGCAGTGCGGTGATTCAGTTTCCACCCGAACGGGTATTACTTGGTATAGAAATCACTCATACCAAACAAGGGAGCTGAAAACGATGGAACCGATGAAAAGCGTGGACATTGAACAGAAGCGAATTGAGCAGAAATATGACAAGGGACTTGTCGCATCAACTTTTATTAGATATGCAGCGTACATCATTATCACGTTCGGATTGCTGTTTTTCCTGGTCCGTTACGTTTTCCCGCGGTTTTAACACATACATCGGCACAAACCAAAAAGACGAACACACACCAAAGGTGCTGTTCGTCTTTTTGCATGTCAATCTATTAAGCAGTTGCCAATTCCAATTCTTCTTCCTCGTCACGATCGAACGCAGCGCGGTCGAATTCGCCTTCGGATTCTGCTACAAGCAATGCTGTAACAGTTGTTCCCGTTGCATTTACTGCTGTACGACCCATGTCGATCAATGCTTCTACGCCTAGAACTAGCCCCATACCTTCAAGCGGCAAGCCAAGTGCAGTCAATACAACCGTTGTTGAAATGGATGCAGGACCTGGTACACCAGCTACCCCGATGGAGGAGATGACAGCTACTAGAATCAACAATAGATACTCAGAGATACCGAGTGGAAGATTATAAACTTTGGCTACGAAAATCGCTACAACCGCCGGCCAAACGCCGCCGCATCCGTTGAAGTTCATCGTCGCCCCAAGCGGTGCCACGAAGCTTGCGATACGCGGTGATACGCGAAGACGTTTCGTGATAACTTCCAAGTTCACAGGAAGTGTTGCATAGCTGCTACGTGTTGTAAAAGCAACAGCGATCGTCGGATATGCCTTTTTGAAGAATTTGATCGGATTCACTTTCGCAACCAACAGTACAAGACCACCGAATACCAAGACGAAGTGGATGATCAATGCCACGTAGGAAGTCAGAATGATTTTAGCTAATGGCTCTAACGTTTCCCAACCATATTTAGCAGCCATTGCCGCGATCAACGCATATACCCCATAAGGTGTCAAACGAATTACGTACTTAACAACTTGATGCATAACAGCCGCAGCTGAGGAAATGAACGCCTTTACAGATGCTACAGCTTCAGGTTTCTTGGAACCTACCGACACGATCGCAACAGCTACGAAAATCGCGAAGATGAGAACCGGCACAACCTTACCACTCGCCATGTCGCTAATTGGATTGGATGGGACTAGATCCAAAATAACTTGGGAGAAAGTTGGAATTTCTTTGGCTTTAAAATCCTTCGGAACTGCTTGTGCGATCCCATTACCTGGATCAATCGCCAATGCCACAAGTAGACCGATCAATGCTGCGATTCCCGTTGTAAGTAGGAACCAACCAATCGTTTTGAAACCCAATTTACGAAGTTGAGCCATGTTGGACAACGACGAAATACTATTAATAACTAGAATAAATACCAGTGGCATTACAAGCATTTTGATCAGATTGACGTAAATCGTTCCGATTGTGCTAACACTTTTAAATTGCAGTCCTGCCTGATTGAAAATAACCCCTGCGATGATACCAAGTCCTAAACCGATGAATACGCGGTTACCGAAACTGACTTTCTTTCTACCCAAAAAATAGATAAAACCAATCACTACTAATGAGACAACTAAACTGACCCAGTTAGTCTGAAATGCGCTTACTAAGTTGTTTTGCATGATCGACATCTCCTAATCCCTATAAGATAACTCGGTTTAATTGTGATAAATATATGACAACTCACATTAGCTGTCAATGGTTACAATTTCCAGTTAACATGAAAAACCGAACATTCCTCCTATTTATACGAAGGTCGATTCGGCTTTAGATCATTTTCATAAAATTTTGTGAGAATTAGCCTAGATTATCCTTTCAGACCCGTCGTGCTGATTCCTTCAACCATATACTTCTGAAAGAAGCCGAATACGAGCAATATGGGCAGGAGCGACAGAACTGACATCGCGAATAGGGCACCCCAATCGGTTTGCATGGTGGGATCTGAGAAGTTTTTCAGTGCTAGTGCCACCGTGGCAAGCTTGGGTGAATTGAGATATAGCAAGGGGCTGAAGAAATCATCCCATGTCCAGTAAAATTTGAAGATCGACACTGTAATGATTGGAGATATCAGCAGTGGAAGTAGAATTCGTATCAAAATCCCGAACACGCCGCATCCATCGATTTTGCCCGACTCATCTAACTCCTTCGGAATTCCGCGCATGAATTGAATCAGTAAGAAAATAAAGAAGGCTCCGCCGAAAAATGAGGGAATGATTAAGGGTTTGAACGTATTGATCCAGCCGAGCTTCTGAAAGAGAATATATTGCGGAATCGTCAGCACCTCATGCGGCAGCATCATTGTCGTCATCATGCAAGCGAACCAGATGGCAGCTCCACGAAACCGAATCCGAGCAAACCCATAAGCGGTCAAAAGGGATGAAATGACAGCTCCAATGACAGAGAAGAACGTGATGATGATGGAGTTTTTGAAAAAAACGACAAAAGAAATCCCGGCGAATCCTTTAAACCCGTTCGTGTAATTCGCAAATTTGAATGGGGATGGAATCAATTGATGCGCATGAATGAAGATCTCGCTGGTATCTTTCAGAGAGCTGGACACCATCCAGAGCAGTGGGTACATCATGAATAGAGCAAAGATGGAAGTGAAAGCATGCCTAAGAATTGTATATAAGCGTTGTCGTTGTTTGAGCAGCATACAGCCTATTCCCCTCTCGTTTCATAGTGAACCCAATTACGGGATGTAGCGAACAGCGCAGCAGTGAAACAAGCGATCACGGTAAGCAGCACCCAGGACATGGCTGACCCATAGCCCATCTCGTAATAACGGAATGATTTCTCATACACATATAAGGCGTAAAACAACGTTTTATCAAATGGTCCTCCGCCAGTTACGAGCATCCCCTCTGTAAATACTTTGAACCCGTTAATGATCCCCATCACTAGATTAAAAAAAATAACGGGCGTTAATAGTGGGAGGGTAATCCAGCGGAATCGCTGCCACGTTCCTGCTCCATCCACGGTTACCGCCTCATACAGTTCCTTCGGCACCTGTTTCAGTCCCGCTAGAAAGATGAGCATGGCCGAACCGAACTGCCATACAGCAAGCAAAACAAGCGAGACTATCGCTGTTGATGGATGCGTGATCCATGAGGTTTGAAACGCATGGCCGGTTACCGCTGTCAGCAGCGAATTCACTGCGCCTTGTGCCCCAAACAGTTGACGCCACATCACCGCGACAGCGACACTTCCGCCAATCAAGGTTGGCAAATAAAAGGCCGAGCGAAACAAGGCAGGCAACTTCAAGTTCGTATTTAACAGCAGCGCCACAGCGAGAGCGAACAGCAGCCGTAGTGGAACTGCAATAAACACAAACAGGAGCGTCGCTGTCACCGACTTCCAATACCGCGGATCTTCCGTGAACATCTCCTTGAAATTACGAAGCCCAACCCATTCCGGCGGTGATAATATATCATATTGGGTAAATGCGAGCGCAAGCGATACGATCATCGGTGCGACGGAAAACAGGATGAATCCAATCAGCCAAGGCGAAATGAACGCGTAACCCGCTGCATTGTTATAATCCCGCAGCTTCCTTCCTCGCGCAGGTTGCACCATACTAACGTTCCCCCTTCTTCTTACAGAGCAAAGCAGCAGGGAGTAAGTTTACCCCCTGCCCCAACTCTGCTGTTACTTCCCTTTTGCCAAAATCGCATTCGCTTCTTTACGGAATCGCTTAGCGCCTTCTTCTGGCGTGGTTTTCTCAAACAAAATTTCGTCGCTAATGTTTTTATATACTTTGTTCACTTCAGCACCAGCCGCAGGCTCCGGAGCATCAATCGCTGAGGCCGTTTTCTCCACATTCGTTAAGTAGGTAACGACGCGCTTCTGCGTTTCCGTGAACGTATCTTGGATACCTTGAATGACCTTAGGGTTATACGGCATGCCAAAGTAAGCATTAAGTGATTTCGCCGCTTCAATGTTATTCGTGTAGAAATCGATGAACAGCGCAGCCTCTTTCGGATGCTTCGACGATTTGGAAATGGAATGGAAGAAGGACGGCTTAATGTACATGCCTTTGCCATCGCCCGGATACGGCGCTAACCCAACATTCTTCTTCAATTGCTTTTCCATGATATCGACGTGATTGCTCCAATATCCAAAGCCGCCAAATGCCGTCTGTCCCTTCGTAAACGGACCGTCCTCCAAGCTCTTCACCTCAAGCTCTGTGCCGAGCGGTGTTATGAGCCCATCCTTTTGCCAACGAAGCTGCTGTTTAAAGAAATCAACAAAGAGCTGATCATCCTCATAGCCCAGTGCATCTTGTCCCTTGCTGAAAAGCGACTTATTATGCTGGCGAAGCCAGACGCTGAAGTGTGACTGGGTCAGGTGCGTATCGCCGAGAATACCGAGCTTATCTTTGAACGTACGTAAATCCTTCTCGTATTGCTCCCACGTATAATTGTCCGCAGGCGGTTTGACGCCAGCTTTCTCAAGCAGCTCCGGGTTATAGAACATAACCAGTGCATTATTGCCGATGTTGATACCATACTGCTTGTCGTTAAAACGACCTCCAGCATTATGAATCGGGTTAACGCCTTCCAGATTAATCGTTTTGTCTTTCAAATAGTCATCGAGCGGCAATAGCAAATTTTTATTAACGAAATTCGTAATTTTGGAGTAGTCCATCCGGATCACATCTGGCAAATTATTTGAAGCCGCAAGCACGCTCATTTTGTCCCAATAAGCATCGCCTGCATAATATTCGGCCTCGACTTTAATATTCGGATAAGCCTTCTGGAACAACTGCACGACGGCATTATTTCGGTCTACCGTCAGCTGCGATCCTGCCCAATAAGTCATACGCAATGTTACTGGATCTTTAGAAACCGGTGCCTGCGTAGCCCCAGCCGTTGCGGACGTTGCGGCAGCAGTTGTCGCAGCAGGAGCACTAGTGCTGCCATTGGCGCAGCCTGCTAATGCTACTACAGCAGTCAAAGCGAATGTTAAACCTGTTATTTTTCGTTTCATCTTCGGAATCCCCATCCTTTTAGGAAATTATTTAAAGTCATTCAATGCCCGTTGTGCCAGCCCATTCACCACAGAGTCGTCCATCGGCGGATTGTGCAGACCTGCCCGTACGTCGCGGTACATACGCTCCAGGGGCAGATTACGGGATAAACTCGCTGCACCAACAATACGCATCGCTGCATCAACAATGGAGATCGCATGGTTGGTGGCCACATACTTAGCTAATCCAAGCTCCGGCTTAAGGGATGCGCGCTGCTCCGGCTCTCGGTCCCAACGTTCTGCAACAGCATACAGAAGGGTACGCGCCGTCATCAGCGAGATTTCCATTTCACCGATTTGACGCCTGATATTCGGCAGATCGGCAATCGGTCCAGTCAAGCTGTTCGGCCGATGATTCAGTGCGAAACGGATGGCGAAGTCCCTGGCAGCATGAGCAATCCCGATATAACAAGCAGGAATATGCAGGAGCCATCCCCCATCATCAAGCAATCTTCCCTTGCGTGGTGATCCGGAGCGGTTCACTAACTTCTCATCTGGCACGAATACATTCTCCAGCACGACGTCATGACTCCCTGTCGCACGCATGCCAAGGGTATTCCATGTTTCTTCCACACGAACCCCCGGACCGGTCTGAACGAAAAACTCACCGATTTCCTCTGTCCCTTCGATCGCCGCCGAAACTGTAAAGCACGTGAGAATAGGACTTAATGTGCTATACGTCTTACGTCCGTTCAGCAGCCACCCCTTATCCGTGGCGACTGCCTTTGTTTCCGGTCTTCCGCCACGGCTTGGACTCCCTGTTGCCCGCTCTGACGCTAAGTGATTAATCAGTGTCCCCTTGTGGGCTGTTTCACTACAAAACCATTCAAACAATGCCTCTGGCCAAGCATTCGTGTTGCGCAGCTGCAGTAATTGGCCCACATGCCAGCCTACAGCAAGTGCCGTTGACCCATCGCCGCGCGCAAGTCGCTCCTGTGCAAGCACAAGCTCGTAAAGCGTTGCCTCTTCCCCTCCATAAATCCGCGGCAGTGTCAGCCGCAAATAACCTGCATCGTGTAGATCCGCGAAATTGGCAAAGGGGAAGCTGCCCTCTGCATCATGCTGAGCGGACCGCTCAGCGAAACGCGCAGCCAATCGATCCGATCGGTCCGCAATCTCTTCTTCCCGACGATTCCGAATAAATCCGTCCTTCGTCATCTCCTTCCCCCTCTCTTTTACGTAAAATCATATGTGAATACTAGGAATTAGATCGAGTATATACCTGATCTGATCAAACCTACATAGAAAAAACCGATACTTTTTTTGTGAAAATCCGAGAGAAATCGACGCGTACTACTGATTCCTCTCGGTTAAGCTCTTTCTATATTCAAGCGGCGAATAGCCCGTATACTTTTTGAAAACATTGCCGAAATACTGTTGGTCACCACCAAAGCCAGCACGCGCGGCGATTTCATACATTTTGCTTTCTGTCTCCGTCGCAATTAATTGCTTCGATTTCTCAATCCGCTGGCGTGTCAAATACTGTGAAAACTTCTCGCCTGTCTCCTTGCGGAACAAACGCCCCAAATACTCTGCGTTCATGAAAATATGTTGTTGCGACAGCCATTGCAGTGACAAATCTTCATTGGCTAAGTGATAGGCAATCAACCTCTTCATGCGCAGCACAATGGCTGACCCCCGATTGCTCTGAGTCTCGCCGAAGCGTTCTATCCATTGTTCCATCTCGGAAGCAACGTAGGTTTCAATATCACCCAGTGTTGGCAGACTCAGCAGTCTGGCCATCTTGCCCTGCAACTCCTCCACAGGGACTTCCTTGAACACTGTGGTCAACAGTTGCAGACACAAGCTCAGCGACGCGTGACGTTCTGAGCGAGCCCCAGCAAGCGCCTGAAAGAACGCTGCCAATTCGTAGCGCGCGCCCTCTACGTCCCCAATACGCAGTGCGGCTGCGATTAATTCCCCACTCGCTGCCTCCGGTACAGCGCTGCTTGTACGCTGCGGCTCAACAAGCTCGCGCGTGGCAATGCCGCCCGCGCCCAGATAAAAGGCGAAAGCCGCATAGGTCTGCACGTCTTGGTACAACTGCGATAGCCCGTCCAGCGGCCCCGCTTCGCTGACCGCCATCGTGAGCTGTAAGCCTGGACAGCGGCTCTGAAGCTCATCGCGCAGCCGAGACCCCGCTGCTACGGCCTCAGCAAGCCCCGCATCTGCCACAGCGGCAAGCAGCCGATTCCCGGCTACGGTGCTTAGCAAAAGCGACCGCCCAGCCCCGCTCTGCGCAGCGGCTATTTCACGAACGCGCAGCTCCTGACAAGCGGTGATCTTCTCCCATTGCACGAAGATGAGGCGAAGCTTTATCTGGTGGTGCAGCTGCATCGTTAGCCGTAGACGCTCAGCAGCGTCCTCCGCTACGGGCTCTTCGAGCAATAGAGCGAGAAGAGGCTCGCGCTCTGACACTCTTGAATCATCCATCTTGCGAGCGGCAACGAGCAGTTGTTCACGGCGACGTGACTCGTCCAATTCACGGACGAGTTCACTCAGCGCCCTACCGATCTCTTGCTCGTCGCACGGCTTGAGCAGATAATGTTTCACACCCATGCTCATGGCCCCTACAGCAAGATCGAATTCATCATAACCAGACAGCACAGCGAATCGCGCCTCTGGCTGCTGCTCCTTCGTACGACGGATGAGTTCCAGACCGTCTAGTCGTGGCATTTTAATATCCGTCAGGATAATATCCGGTCTCAACGCCTCGATTTGTTCCCACGCTTGAAGCCCATCTGCCGCTGTCCCAATCAACTCAAGTCCAAGCCCCTCCCAATCAACTGTTCTAGCGATGGCTTCGCGAATAATTCTTTCGTCATCAACTAATAAAATTTTGTAGGTACTCATCGTTTCACCCCCTGTTTCTCTTCTCTCTTGGCATCTTCGGCAAAATCGGCAACACCACACGAATGACAGCTCCTTGCACATGTCCCCGCTCAATTGCAATCCCGTATGCTTCACCAAACCATAATTGAATACGTTCGTTAATGTTAGACAGACCTATCCCTGTACGATCAGAATCAGGACCTGTGTCAGAAATACCTTTATCCAGTTGCGTGTGAATGCCTGGTCCCTTATCCTGTACAGTCAATACGAGTCGATCCTCTTGGATCTTTACGGTTAAACTAATCTCACAACGTCCCGTTTCTGCGTCAACACCATACTTCAAGCAATTTTCAACGATTGGCTGCACAATCATCCAAGGCAGATGCAGGTCGAGGGCGTTATCCGCTATGTCCGTGCAATACACCAGCCGCTCTTCAAAACGGATTTGTTGAATCATAATATAGTTGTGTAAATGGGCCAATTCCTCACGCAACGTAACAAATTCCTTTTGCCTAATCGCGTTGCGCAGCATATCCCCGAGCGCCTTAACCATTCGCGCCATATCCGTATGGCCGAAGCCTTTGGCCATCCAATGAATGGAGTCGAGTGTGTTGTATAGAAAATGTGGATTTACCTTAGATTTCAGTGCTTCGTATTCCGCTTCCTTGAGTTGAATTTGTTTCACGTAGTTTTCTTTAATGAGTACATCAAGACGCTCTGTCATTTTATCGAAATTACGGTTTAAAATACTAAATTCATCCCTCTTTACTATGTTTAAAGGTTCGCTTAGGGCGAAATTCCCTTTCTCGACCAGGCTAATACGTTGCGTAAGCGCTTCGAGCGGACGCGTCATACTAAGCGAGAAACGCATACCCAGCCACAACAATACAATCGCTAGAAAGACATATAACCCCAGCAGCCAATTTTTCATCATTTTCACATGACTGAATACCGCATCATATGGAATGAAATGAATAAAAGTCCAACCTGTATACGTTAATGTAAACTGCGCGGATAGATAGTTTTTGCCGTCTATTTCCACTATGCTGGAGCCGTTCATTCGGGCGGCAGGTAACGGCAAATCCCGATTGCTTGTAAACAGCACTTTATCGCCGGATGCGACCATCAGCATAGAATCATAGTTGCCATGCCGCTCACTCGAGGCATACATCACCTTCGACGCTTGGATACCGATCATCAATGTACCTAGACGCTCAAGATTCAAATCTGCAATCTCCCGAATATCTCTCACCGTATAAAACGTTTCTTCCTCCTCTTCTCCACCAACCCAGACGCTTGCCCCACCCTGTTCATTCGCAAGTTGTCGATAGCGATCTTTATTCCGATCATTGATACTCGCAGCATTGATGCCTGTACTAAGCAAATTACCGCTTAAATCAAGAATCGTAATGGAAGAAACAGAGAAATCGGTCTGATGGTAGGTAAGCAGTTTGCGTTTCAGTTTGTTGGCGGCATCAAAGCCTTCATAAGTGGAGGGAGACATTTTCATCTTCTTCAAATCCGCTTGCACGTCAGGATCGGATAAAATGGAAATCGAGAGTTTATCGATCTCCCTTAGTTTTTCTTCCATCCTCTCTGAAAATAAATAAAATTTGTCTGTTGCCTCTCGATAAATAATTTGCTCGTACAACTTATGTGACTGTTGAACAAAGATCCATGCCAACCCGCTCGAGGCCAGTACGCCGCCTAAAATAAATATAAAAAGTTTATGTTTTATTTTCCAATTTTTCATAAAATCCCACTACTCCTCACCAACGCAAATTATACCACCTATTCTTATCGGTGTCTGTGGGATTAATCGCGTATGCGCCAACTAAAAAAGACAAACGAGCACCTCTCGGTGCCGTTCGTCTTTAGCTTTCGTTGGAGCAATCGTCTACATCGTATGCTGATCATGCACAATAGCTACCACATACCATTGTGTTCCTGTGTATTCAAAAACGAGTCGCAAGCTGGTCCAATCCATACCTTGATACTGCGGATCGAAGCCAGGGAAATGGTATTCAACTGTTATATAGGAAGACGTGGGATACACGCTGAACACATTGTTGATCATATTCCCCTTGCCAATCAGCGTGTTATAACTAATCTGTGGTGCGGCAGCAAAGTTAGCGTTGTACACAAATTTTGCCCAATAGTTAGGAAATGTGAGATCAATCGGATCGCCCGAGCCATCGAAAGTGCCCCAATGCGTGAGACTTGTGCTCGCCCATAATGTCGCAAGATTGCCTCCTTGCACTTGAATGTCTGTCGCGGTTTGGATGTAGGAATACGGTGAGAACTGGACACCTTTCTTCGGATGCACGAGATCTGCGAGTTTCGATATATTTTTCTCTTTCAGAGTGGCTATCACTTCTTGGGCACGGGCTTCGATCACTTTCTTCGCATCTGCCGCGGTAGAGAAGCTGGGGGGCGTCGTTGCTGGCGTAGGCTTCGACGTTGCAACCGGTGGAGTTGCCGTTGCGGGCACTGGTGACCCTGCCAACGTTGGTTCTGGGGAGGGCGACGAAGTTGGTTGTATTGTGGGGATCGGGATGCTCGTTCCCCCCTGATTGGCTGGTTTCGCACTGCAACCTGCCAGTGCGCTGGCCAAACTGACCATGACCGTAACCATAACGATGGCAACTCTTCTCCTACGTCCCATGATAACCACTCCTTCTTCTATATTCTTCCTTATTACTTTAAACGCAAGCAGGAAGTGAAAGGTTACTTCATTTGCAACATCTTTAAGAAATTCTTCTCCGTCACCTATGCCACTTTAGTTCTTTCCTTTGACTGCTGAGTTGAGGATGAGAGTGCGATAAGAATGTGTTGTGATGAGCGGGATTGTGGGGGTACTGAAGAGTGTTGGGACTAGCTAGTTTGGGGTACTATGAGGAGCACTTGTGGCAGGCTGGTTTGGGGGCGACGAGAAGTGTTTTGACAAGTTAGATTTTGTGGTACCCGATTGCGGAGTGGTGTGACAAGTTAGCGGTTTACTCGACTGTGGCGCCAGCCTTGAGGTCTAGTTAACAAGAAATAACTGGAAGATCTACAGCTATTTCAGGAGATTTTCCTTTAATATTAGAATTAGATGGAAAATATACTGTTAATTCCTCCATATTTGATCATGCTGGCGCAAATCGCTTATTTTAACTGTATGAAATCCATCTATTCTGGTTTTCGGGGGAAATACATTGGAATTAACTGTAGAAAATACATTTATTCCACACACAAACCCAAAAAGCCCGAGGATCCAGCCCTCGAGCTCATCTATCTTTACAAAGTCCATGCTCTTACCAAGCGCAGCTCATTCTGCACGCGGCCAACGCTGAACCCCGCGCTTCTCACCTAGCAGTCCACACTCTATCCAACCTCTGCCCTGCCACGCAACCACAACCACCGTCGGTTAAATACGAATACCGGCGCTAAAGTGATTATAGTCATCCGCCGAAGGATCGAAAGCCGCCTCGTCATCACTCGGAACCGCATCTCGATCGACTGCGGCAACAGATGAAGCATAGCTGTCGGACCAATCCTCATTCACGGTATGTGCCGGAATGCGGATGGAGCCCTCCAGGTCATACGCCATTGCGAAAGTGGCCCGCTCGGACTGCGTCTGCGGCCGATCCACGAGCCGTCCGCCGTGGGACTGCGCGATTTCGATGGCCGAGGTAATCTCCTGCTCATCAAGATGAATGTGCAGCGTTGCGCGCTCCCCTTCAAGCAGCTCTGGCTTGTAGCCAAGCTCTTCTAATGTGTCTAACGCCAGCAACGCATCTCGCGTTTGATTGAACTCAAAAAAGATAGGAACAAAGTCCTTCATCTAACAGCACCCTTTCTCCATAAAGGTTCTCGCCAGAAAAACTGGCATCGTAACCATAAGCTCAAATGGAAAGTCTGCCATTAGGTTTGACCAATTGTTCCTATCCTATTCGAAAACCTACTTCGCCGTCGTCTTTAGTGCTTCTTGAACAAGCTGGAGCAGCTCGGCGTGGTAGGCAGGAACGGCAGCGACCAAATAGATTGCCCCGTCCCCGTCCGCTGCCTCTACCACTGCCGTGCCACCAAGAAAAGCAATCGGATTACCTGAGAAATCCGTCACTTTCACACCGGCCTCCTGCGCAAGCAGTAAGCCTGCATAGAGATCTTCCCCTTCGGAGTTGTATAGAACAACCCCGTGCAGATCACCTCTAGCCAGCATCGCCCACACAAGGGATGGCGCCCATAAGCGCATCACTCTTTTGACTGAATACTCCAGATGATGTCGGAGGGCTAAGGCACGCTGATCGTCCTTCGTTACGGCATGCCCTTGAATCCATGAAAGACTAGACTTCGTCAGCACGCCGCTTGGACTCGCCAATAGCCGCCTGTCACCTTGCCAAGCACCTTCGTCTTGAACAGCCACGTAAGTGAGTTCCATAGCTGAATCATGCACAACACCTAGTACAATCCGACCTTGGTAACTCAAAGAAATGGAAACACCGTACAAGGGGAGGCCCAGTGCGAAATTATTCGTCCCATCTAAGGGATCCACGTGCCACACCCAATCACTTGCTGCTCCACCCTCACCCGCTTCTTCACTATAGATGCGATGAGTCGGAAACACACTCAGGATGTCATCCACGATAAGACGATCCGCCTGCACATCCACCTCTGTCACGAGATCACCGCGCTCATCTTTGTGCTGAAGGATGAATTGACCACCGAAACGTTTCTTGGCTAATTCACCTGCTTTCACAGCTGCCCCTACAGCAACCTCTCTTGCTAATGTCCATTCATTCCGATTCATTCCGTGCATCCTCCTCACGTGATCACTTCTGTCCATTCCATATTACCATATCCTACCTAGAAAAGTTGTGTGGAAGCCTACGCTTGGATTGACAAGCCACCTGTTCATAAGTGATAATATAGCAAAATCAGAAGGCGACAAGAGCTGTCGAAAGGGGTATTTGCGAGTATGGTAAAGCATCATCAACACAAGATTTTGGATTGTACGATTCGAGACGGCGGTTTAGTGAACGATTGGGATTTTAGCGTGGAGTTTGTCCAAGATATGTATCGCGGCTTGAGCGCTGCCGGCGTAGAATATATGGAAATTGGTTACAAAAACTCAGAGAAGTTACTTAAAGGCGGATCATCCGGCCCTTGGAGATTCCTAAACGAATCCTTCTTGCGTGATGTTATCACCAAAAAAACAGATACAAAACTATCCGCTCTTGTTGATATCGGACGTGTGGATGAAAAAGATATCTTACCTCGTGAAGACAGCTTACTTGACCTGATCCGCGTTGCTTGTTACATCAAGGATGTTGATAAAGGTCTTGAGCTTGTTCAAAAATTCCATGACATGGGTTACGAAACGTCCCTGAATATCATGGCGCTTTCCCACGTAATGGAGAACGAATTAACGGAAGCTTTTGAAGAAATCAACAAAAGCGCAGTTGACGTTGTTTATGTCGTAGACTCTTACGGCAGCATGGGCAGCAAAGATATTGACTACCTTGTATCCAAATTCCAACGCTTACTTCCTGAGAAGGAACTAGGCTTGCATATGCACAACAACATGCAGCTTGCTTTCGCTAACACGATCACAGGAGCATCCAAAGGTGTAACTTTCTTGGATTCATCCGTGTACGGTATGGGTCGCGCTGCTGGTAACTGTACAACTGAATTGTTGCTCAGCCACCTCAAGGGTGCACGCTACGATGTGCGTCCTGTTCTTGAAATCATTGAGAAGCATATGATCACAATGCGCGAGAAATGGGATTGGGGTTACCTCATTCCATACATGATCGTTGGTGCGCTAGACGAGCACCCTCGCACAGCAATGGCCTTGCTTGACTCAGCTGAGAGAAATAATTTCACTGACTTCTACGATCGTTTAACTTCCGTAGAAACATTCCCATCAGCAAGCAAGAAATAAGCAACGCAACCTCAATAACCCCTATTCGCCAGATCAGGAAAATTAACTCCTGACTGCAACGATTAGGGGTTTTTTGCACACATGTTAACCCTTACTTGATAATTTTTGCCGAAACGACATAGTTTTCTGCATAAGCCCGATCGATTAAGAAAATGAAATCCTCCCCTTCTCTACGACTGAGATTCCTTCTCGGAAGTACCTCAATATAATCACTATCAATGAGCATCGTACATTTCTCATCTGTATAGATTAATCCATCTTCTAAGCGCTTTATGGCTTCCATCATGACTTCCCGCGATTTCAAATCTCCAAAAATCTCCACATAAACTTTAGCAGTAGCATCACGATCTTGGAGTAAAATCGCTACCTTGTGTTTGACTTTGATGCGCACCTTCTTTTTGGGAGATATGCTCATAGGTTCTACTCCTTCATTACGTCTATGGAATTATTTTATGTCGGCATCGGGTCATGTGGACTAGGCTAATGGACAATTTCACTCCTCTATTCCGTATGACTTCAGGTGTTTAAAGGAAAGGAAGGATATTTTTTCCCAAATTTGAAAATAGTAAGATCATTAGCACGTCAGGGGGGTTCTGCGTGATTCAAGTGCTCTCGACATGGCAAACATTCTGTCTTTTGTTTTTATTCCAGCTGGGTACAACCATTGTATTTGGCTTCGCTGGCGGTGCTAAGCAGGACGCTTGGTTAGCTGCCCTTCTAAGTGCCACCTTTGGAATAAGCATCGTATGGATGTTTACTCGTATATATGAACGCAATCCAGGCGAAACCTTAGTTTCCCTGCTTCAAATAACCTTCGGCAAGTACGTCGGCCACCTATTAACCACAATTTATATTTTTGCTTTTGTTTACGAATCGGCGCGCATTCTAAGGGATCTCGGTGAGTTAATGGGCACATTCCTACTCCCTAGTACGCCAGCTCCGTTCTTAATGCTGCTTCTTGTCTTATTGGTTGCTTATGCCTGCTATGCAGGGATTGAACGAATTGCTCGATTGGCTGAACTCAGTATTATCATCGTTTTTTTGTTTACCTGCATCCAACTCATTCTGCTATTCTTCTCGAATGCCATTGACTTCTCGTGGCTGCTGCCTGTTGCATCGGATTGGCGAAGCATTGGCGTAACCGTATTCCCACTAGGATTAACAACGACCTTCGGTGAAGTTATCATCTTCGCTGTATTTTGGAAATTAACTGTCAGCCCTAGCAAGTTTCGCAAGGCTGCCCTTTACTCCTCCCTACTAGTCGGAGCTGTTTTTGTCGTACTGGATCTTATTGCAGTTAGTACACTGGGGCCAGACCTGTTCTACCGCTCCTTTTATCCGCTCCTGACCAGCTTCCAGTTGATCCGAATTGCCGATTTCATCGATAATTTGGATCCCTTTGTCGTCACAACTTTCATTACAGGCGGCTTGTTCAAAATCATTCTGTACGCCTACGCGGCATGCACAATGATCACCATGCAGTGGAAAACGGAAAATCACCGTGTGGTGATTATACCAGTCGCTTTGCTGATTTGGTTGATTTCCATCTATACAGCCAAAAACATTGCCAGCCATATTTTTGTAGGCCTAAAAGTTGTGCCCTGGATTATCGAACTTCCTTTATTCGTCCTAATCCCATTGGTTATTTTCATCCTGAACGGGGTATTCAGAAAACGCAGCGTAGAGAGCTAAGGAGGGAGAAGTGGATGCAACAAACGCCTGTTGATGAAGCTATTGATATTACTCAGCTGCAAACGGATATCAATCAGCAGCTTGATCACGATCCAGATTTAGTCTTTGTACACATCCGTTCTACCCTCATAGCCTACATCTCAGGCTTGGTTGACGCAGAGCGGATTGAACGTGAAATAACTAAGCCCATATCCGAAGCAGAATCAACAACAGAGACCCTCTCTTCCCACATTCTGTCGCCTGAAATCAAAAGAACCAATCTCTTTGAAACATTAATCGATAGCCTGCTTATTGGCTTTGTAATGGTCGCCGAGCAAGGGGAGATGCAGGTGCAATTGGCCAATTTGGCCTGCCTGCCCCATCGTAGTATCGAGCAGCCTCAAACAGAATCTGGAGTCCGCGGCCCAAGAGAAGGCTTTACAGAACATTTGGAAACGAATGTTGCCTTGCTGCGTCGCCGTTTGAAAACAGATAAAATGCGGATTAAAACCTGGCAGATCGGAGCGCTCAGCCAAACGGAAGTACGGCTCATTTATTTGGACGGTATTGCGGATCAAGAAATTGTCGATGAAATCATAAAGCGATTATCCGCTATTCATATTGATGCCGTACTGGAAAGCAGCTATATCGAAGAACTAATTCGGGATAATCCCTTCAGCATTTTCCCTACTATGGAATACACGGAAAGGCCAGACGTGGTGGCAGGCGCCCTCCTAGAAGGGAAAGTCTCTATTTTCACCAATAATACGCCTTTCGTGTTAATCGCTCCTTTTCAATTCTGGTCGGCTTTTCAGTCCAGCGAAGACTACTACTTGATGTTCACCAGTGCAACCTTCATACGGTTCATTCGCTCTTTGTCAATCATTCTAGCTCTACTATTGCCTTCGCTCTATGTGGCCATCACAACCTTCCATCCTGAAATGCTGCCTACGAATCTATTGCTTGCTGTTGCAGGGGCTCGTGAAGCCTCCCCGTTCCCAGCTATGGTCGAGGCCCTCATCATGGAAATTACATTTGAAGCACTCCGGGAAGCGATACTGAGATTACCACGCGTCATGGGACAAACCGTCAGTATCGTCGGTGCTCTTGTTATCGGGCAAGCGGTTGTGCAAGCTGGCATCGTATCTACACCCATGGTCATCGTTGTTTCCGTGACGGGAATCGCTTCCTTCATGATTCCGCGCTATAACATGACCTTTTCTATTCGAATCATGCGCTTGTTGCTGCTCTTGCTCGCTGGCACGCTCGGTTTCGTCGGAATCCTGCTGGGACTCTTTACGCTTGCCCTCTATTTGACGGGAATCCGCTCTGTTGGCGTTCCCTACTTATCTCCAATTGGACCTTTGCGGTTAAAAGGACTGCGGGACTTTCTAGTCCGTTCTCCGCATTGGATTCTTGACCGTGATCTGGTTGCAACGCCGCCAGAGGCGGATACCAAGAGGCACGAATGATGAGAAAAATGAGTCAACTGATGACGTATACGATGATTCTTATCCTGCTAACGGGGTGCTGGGATCGCAAAGAAATTAATGACATTGCCATTCTGCAGCTTTCTGCCTTTGATCTCATGACGGATACAGGCAAGTACCGCGGCTATGTTCAAGTTGCAATTCCCAAATCGATTGGTGCCGGCCAATTAACCACAAGTGGTGGCACGCAACAGAAGACGTACATGCCGCTCGTCGATTATGGTGAAAATATAGAAGCGATGACCATAAAGCTAGAGCGAAAGCTCTCAAGAGATGCGTTGCCGTCACACCGCAGGATCTTCATGGTCGGAGAATCCTTAGCTCGACAAAACATGGCGCCCTTCCTAGATTTGATTTCAAGAAACCCCAAAAATCGATTGCGCACCTATCTTGTTATTGCTAGGGATACCGATGCCAAAAGTCTCGTCGAGTCGGATTATTCCTTGGAAGCCACGAAAGAAGAAGCTTTACGGGAAATCATTGTTCGTAAAATGCAAATTCCTTCCATGCTCCGCAATTTCTATGCCTCCTCCGCTGCAACCGGCATTGAGCCCGTTGCAGCGGCATTCTCCAAGGATCATGACGGTAAAATTCTGTTGAGAAGCGTTGCCTTATTTAATAAAACCACATTGGTCGGGTATGTGGATGATATGCAAGCGATCGCGCTTACGAGTCTGCTAGGCAGAAAGCCATTCGGCGACGTGGACGTAGCTCTCCCTGATCAGGAAAATAAATTGTCTGTTCGGGTTACTACGCTAAAAGCGAAGAAACGAGTGAAAGTCTCCCCCGATCAGCAACCACATTTTATTGTGGAAATTACAGCTACAGGTCGTATCATGGATAATCGAACGAAGCTGGATCCAAGTGATCCGGCTATTATGGAGAAGCTCGATGCGTCCTTTCAAGAACAACTAACGCAGTGCTATCAGAAGCTCTTCCACACCCTGCAAACAACTTACAAGACGGACAACGTAGGTCTCGGACAATCGGTCTATCGGAAGTATCCAAAACTGTGGAAAAAGATCGAGAAGGATTGGGAAACTATTTTCCCTGAAGTCGACGTCCAGTTCAAGGTTGACGCGAATATTTATCAAATTGGTGTTCAAGGCGCTCCTTATTACTTAAGAGAGGATGAGATTAGTCAATAATGTGGATTAAATTGACCGCTCTTACGATTCCATCCATCCTCATTGCTATCCAGCAAATGACCTATTGGATGAAACAAGGGAAAGGAAGCCGTAAACAAGCGATAGTCTTTCTCATCTGGATGATCTTAGCTTGGGGAATCGGATGCGCCTTTATCAGCGGATTCCGTCTTCCAGAACCTACAACCCCCTTATTTCCTGGCTGGAAGTAGGTTGGGTTAACACGCATCCGCTTCTGCCCACATACATTAATATCATTGATTAATGTATGCGTGGGAGGAATCGTGTTGAAGAAATACCCGGTTGATTTGCTTATATTTGCTCCGCATCCCGATGATGAAATACTCGGGACAGCTGGCACAATCATGGACGCCATTGCCTGTGGCAAGAGAGTTCATGTCGTGTTCTTCACGAACGGCGATGGCTACCCGGAAGCGGCTACCCTCTTATTCGGCAACCCCCCAGAAGAGCTAGGGCCTGAGCATTACTTGGAGCTGGCGCGTATACGCCAGCAAGAGACTCTGGCAGCCGCAGCGCTGATTGGGCTTCGCCCACAGGATTTGACGTTCCTGGGCTATCCGGATGCCGGGCTGGGCCGCGTATATGCCACTACGGGCGCGATGCCGCCCTTTCAGCAGCGTTTCACGCAGCGACAGGCGACCTACGGCGGGCTCGTGCCTGATTTTCACTCGATGTATTACGGCTGCCCCGCTCCGTATCGGAAAGCTTGCGCCCTCGGTGATACGAAGGCCATAATCACGATGCTGCAGCCTCATGAGATTTATGTCACGGATGCTGCTGATACCCATCTCGACCATGCCGCGGCCCATGCTTTCGTCATGGAAGCCGTCCTGCAAACTGGGTATGCAGGTGCGGTTTACACATATTTAATCCATAGCGGTGCGGAATCCCAGTGGCCATGGCCAAGAGGCATTACACCGGAGCTTCCTTTCGAAGCCCACCTTGTAGAGGGCCATCGCGTTCCGTTGAACGTACCTTGGCCTCCGCCGATCCGTCGACCATTGACGTTGGCTCAAGCCTATTGCAAGTGGCAAGCGTTGCTTGCTTATCGTTCGCAGATTCCAGTCGAACCGGAATTTCTGCAATCTTTTATCAAATGCGAAGAGGTTTTCTGGATTCCGAATCTGACTAAATAACTACCACTGCATGCAGTGGCTTGGGAGTGAACATGATCCGCTATGAGCCGCATATTGTTGATTGAAGATGAAGAACGTATTGCTCGTGTGCTCCAGTTAGAGCTTGAGCATGAAGGGTATGAGGTGCTTATTTGTGGAGATGGACGCTCAGGTCTTGAAGCTGCCTTAGATCAAGAAGGATGGGATCTCATCCTTCTTGACGTTATGCTCCCAGAACTCAACGGACTGGAAGTTCTAAGACGTCTTAGACAGGTTAATGCCACACTGCCTGTCATTCTCCTCACTGCACGCGATGCTATTCCTGATCGCGTCAGCGGGCTGGATCAGGGCGCCAACGATTATGTCACGAAGCCTTTTGCCACAGTAGAACTGTTAGCCCGCATTCGCAGTCTGCTCCGGCAGAAAAGTCTGCAAGAGCAAGTGCCTGAACAGGATCATTTGCTGAAAATCGATGACCTCACGATGGATTTGAAGAGCCGCGCGGTCTCGCGCGAGGGCACGGCCATAGAGCTGACACCAACGGAGTTTGATTTGCTGCGATTCCTCATTCAGCATCAGAATGAGGTCATGACGCGGGAGCAAATTATCAGCGAGGTGTGGGGCTATGATTTTATCGGGGATACGAACGTTGTGGACGTATATATCCGCTATTTACGTCAGAAAGTGGACAAGCCCTTTACCACGAAGCTGATTCAGACGATTCGCGGCATCGGCTATTTAATTAAATCGAAAGAGGCCGTATCCGATGGTAGTTCCACCCCCGCGGATGGGCAGGAGCCTGTATGAGCTTAAGACTAAAAATTACACTCTGGGTGTCCATTGGCTTAATGGTCATCCTATTCTTTAGCTTTACTTTCGTTTATTACATGTTTATCCGTGTGACAACGAAGGGTGAAATTGACCTATTGAAGGATAAAGCCAGCGCTTTGTTGCTGAAGGATCTGCCTAACCATCCCGAGTATTGGAAAGATAATATGCAAATGGATGAGCTCCTCATCCCACAAGAGATGCTGCGATATATTACACCAGATTCGAAGGTCGCACATGAGATTTATTCCGATACCAATCTGGCCAGTTACCCTGCAAGCTATTCGACTAAGGCGTCTGAAACTCTATTAACAGATGCAGATGGCATCATACTATTCGTTCGGACACCCGTGTTCAAAGATGGTAAACAAGTAGCCCTTTTAGAAATAGGACGCAGCCTGCGAAGACTTGGCATGTACTCCGAAATGTTGATCTCCATTCTTGTCCTGACTTCCATTGGTGCGCTCATATTGGCTCTGATTGGGGGTTATTTTTATACCAATGTGCTGTTTCGACCGCTTAAACAATTCATCGCTACCATGCAAAACATTGAGGAGAGCGGTTCATTCCGTCATATCACACTGCCTGATAACCAAGCAAATGATGAACTGATGATGCTTGGCAACACGTTTAATCGCATGATCGATAGACTGCAAGAGATGTTTCGTAAACAGGAGCAATTCCTCGCCGATGCGTCTCATGAGCTTAGAACCCCGCTAACGATTATTGAAAGCTACGCAAGCCTTTTGCGCAGATGGGCTTCTAGCAATGATCAATTGCGCGAAGAAGCCCTAGAGGCCATCGTGTCTGAGTCCGCCCAGCTGAAACTGCTCACGCAAAATCTGCTGTCGCTCACCAATAAGAACCGTGAAAATTGTGAGCAGAATACCGATTTCGACCTTATTCCACTGGTAGAGCAGACTGCCGCGTCTCTCCGCGTTACTTCTTCCCGAGAGATTCGGGTACAGTCCGAACACAATATGAAGGAACTCCCGATGACTGGCGATGCCTATCAGATTAGGCAGTTGCTTATTATTTTAATAGACAACGCTTTAAAATATAGTCAGAAGATCGTGGATATTCGCATCTGTTTGCAAGAGAAACGCGTGATCATTGAAGTCATGGATCAAGGTATCGGCATCGCTGAAGAGGACCTTCCCCATGTCTTTGACCGCTTCTATCGGTCTGATAAAGCTAGGAACCGTAAGCAAGGTGGAGCAGGTCTTGGACTCGCTATTGCCCAACATATTGTACAAAAACATCAAGGAACCATAGAGATCCAAAGTAGTCTAGGACTAGGCTCCACGGCTGTTGTAACGCTTCCACAATCCTGTCAATAAGAACATTATAAGGGGATTCTCATCATTCTCTCAGAATTGAGCTTTCCCCCTGTTATAGCGCTATTTAAAAGGTTGCATGGTAAATAATAGGGCAATTTTCATCTGGTATACTGAGTCTCAGGTGGACAACCACATCGCAAGGTTACTCAAATTAAGAGTCAACTGACCAAGATTCTATTCTTGCCAACATTCAATTGAAGCTTACCATTGTCTTCAATGCAAGATAGATTGGCGAAAACTCAGCGAAAACTCTAAGGAGGCAAACCCCATGAAAAACCCACAAAAAACTTGGTACAAAAAATTAGTCGTTACGGCATTATCCGTATCTATAGGATTATCAGTCATTGCAGCAGGTGCACCAGGTAAAGCGGAAGCGGCTACATCTACAGAAGTAACCAATGCTACAGCGCTTACAGCATCAGCAACGTCGACTTCGAGAGGCAGCCAAGTTATTTCTATTGGTAAAAGATATTTAGGAACACCTTACAAATTCGGAGCAACTTCAGGTCAAACACGTAACTTTGACTGTTCTTCCTTTACACAATATGTATTTAAAAAAGTAGGCGTTAGTCTGCCGCGTACATCTCAACAACAAGCACGTGTAGGTAAGTATGTTTCCCGTGGCAATCTGCGTGTTGGCGATTTGGTATTTTACTCGATCCCAGGCAAACCTGGTGTGATTCACCACGTTGCAATCTACATGGGCAATAACAAAATCCTTCAAACTTACGGCGCTGGCGGTGTACGTATCACCGACATGAACAGCGGCACGTGGGCTTCCCGTTATATGACAGCACGTCGCGTGCTGTAGTAAGTTAATGGCAGCCACTGCTTAATTAGCAAATAAACGAGAGTCGGATTAGATGGAAAACCTCCATCTATTTCGGCTCTTTTTGCGTGATAAAACAAAATAGCTGGATTTTCTGCCGTTATTATTGGCTATTTGGGCGATCGAGTGAGGAAATACTGAAATTAGCTGCATATAATCCATTTGTTTTCATTTTCGGCCCGTGCTACCCACCAACCAACAGAACCCCCTCAGCCATACGGCCTAAGGGGGTTCTTTCGGTTACTACGCGGTGACTAGTACCGGATATACGCCTCATGGTAGCTCTCCTTCAACCCGCGCTTGCGAATCTTGATCTCCAATACTCGCTGCTTATAGGTGACATTGGCAGTTCTCGGCACCACCAACGTTGGCACTTTTACAATGCGATTCTTCCCATTCGTAAATCCTGTCAGCTTAATTTGATTCGATTTGACGAACACTTGGAGCGCTCTTGGATCTTCTTCCTTCGCAATTTTCACCTTAATAATGACATGCTCATGTGTTTCAAAAATCTCTGTACCAATGGCACCAGAGGAGGAAATGCTGGCATCCATGCCTGGCATCGCTTTTTTCAGCATGTCCTGTACATATCCTTCAGCCCACGTCATATTATCTAGAAAGGTCTGCCCTTTTTCGGCGAACGGCAGCTTTTGTCCAAGAAACTTCTCAACCTGTTCCCACTTCAGCCAAGGATGGCGATTAAATCCGCTCAAGCCTATCACCTCATTTTGCTAACAGTATATGTGCCTACGTCCCGATGTGACACCCTCCCGAAAATTCAGAGCACCTCTAGGCGGATACCTCATATACTGTAGGTGTGATAACGCAAGGGGGATCGGATTATGCCAGCTATCGTCGGGAATGTGAAAATTATTAGTGTCGGCTCCAGCTCTGTCGTTCATTTCGGCGATTCCTTTATTATTTCACCTACTAGCTCCTCCAAGACTTTTGCCGGAGCCGGTTCATTTAACACCGGGGATTTCCCACGTGTTTATAATACGTACAGTACGACAGTCACCAATGATTCTGACTTTATTGATGCGAATGCGAGCGGCAATATCCTCTGACAATTGTCAGCCTAGAGCGAGGTGTTCCACGGCCTATGAACTGGACCATCCATCAAACCATTATGATTCAGCAGCTAAAAGTAAACTCTGTCGCCAACTCTTCGGTCCTCCAAATTGGCACAGCAGGTTCGATTCGTTCCTTGTCTAATCTATACAATACAGGCGGCTTCGTAGAGCCTGCCCCTGAGCTTGGAACAAGTGAGGTTAACCCTGTAGCCCTTGTTCCTTTGCCAGCACCGACATAATGCTTAACTAAACTTTATTTGCTGCGCTTCAAGATTAGCCAGGCAGTCCTTGAACTATCGGAGTCATCCGGAAGGAGGTGCATTCTCGAATGAATAATGCGATCACGTGGCAGCAATGGGCCCAACAACTCTGCAGCTATGTCGACATGCAGAAACAGCGCATCGATAAATTAGAGCAAACCGTAAATAAGCTGCAGGCGGATCTGAAAGCCTTGAAGGACGAGAAGCGCATTCATATTGATAAAATAGAATATAATTTTGATCAGCTTAAAGTTGAAAAGCTAGACGGAACGCTCACGATCGGAATCAGTCCCAGCGCAATAGATCAAATTGAGGACCTCAGTGTAAACGGTAATTCCTTGAACAAAGAAAGTAACGGTGGCGGCATGGCTCCCATGGATATGAATCCTTTTTACCAGGGCGGTCAATATCAGGGGGCAGGGCCAGGTGGTGGGATCGGCGCGGGTCAAGAGGCAGTGCGCGGAGAAGCTGCAAAGCAAGGTAAAGACATTCAAGCAGATGTTGCTAGCGGCATTGAACAGTATCTGCAATTTGGCGTACAGGGTGATATTAACAACCTTGAACATAAATATCAGCATCCACTCGATGAGGATTACAAAGATTTGATCATCGATGATATTCGCAAGCAGCTCGATACGCGCATTCAACATTATGTAAATCAATACCGCGGCGTTGGGTTCAAAGAACCGTTGGAGGCTGTAACCAATAACATTATGGACAAAACAAAGCAAGACATCCTTACCGCGATTGAGACTTACATATCCAGTCTGCCCAAATAAATGGCTGCATTTACATCAACTATTTTAAGGGAGAGAAGGGCTAAAGATGTTTAATTTACATGTAGAAAACAAACAAATCTGCGTTGGCGATGTCCGTATCGTTGGGGTATCCAGTTCATCCGTTTTCCTGATTGGGGATACGGAGGTCATCACCTTATCTTCGATGTTTGACACGCCTCCGGAATCGGTCATCATCTCCCCTTTCGTTCCACTTCCTTCGGAGGGATAGCAATGGCACGACTATCGATTGTTGGCAATATTTATATCAATAGCATAGGCTCATCAAGTACGATGCATGCAGGGGATAATGTTTATACAGCCTTGCAGAACAGAGTCTTTGCCGTACAGCGTGAAGTACCTATTTATTATGGGAACGAGGGTAGCTTCGCGGCTTATCCTTTCTACCAACGACCTTTTCCTATCCCTCAGCCTCCCGAACCTTTCACAATGTGTGTGGATAACTTAGGAAGTTATATTACGGTTCGTAACATACGCATTCTCGGAGTCGCGGCTTCATCTCTTTTTCAAATTGGCAGCAATCGCGTAACGAGGTCGGAAACCCGTATCAAAAACATCCGTCAATTCGTAACCAATAAACCTGGTCCCAAGGGACAAAAGACGTTCGTATATACAGGGACCGATGATGCGCTTGGTGATATTCCAACGAAGCCGACAGAAACTACTGAGAACAAACCGCCACGTATGGTCTTCGTTACCCAACAGCAACAATCTAAACCAACGTAGGGATTGAAATGGCGCTACGTGTTACACGGACGATAAGAAGGCATAGGGAAGTGTAAGCGCAAAAGTCAAAAATGCAATAATACACTTATTTTCGGCGTACACAGCTTAAAAAGAGGAATACGTGCGAAAAGGCATCCTTTAGCGCCTAAAGCTACCAAAATGGCGGGCGCAGGCAGAAATAGTTGCTTTTTTGCAATTTTGCAAGCTCCTTCGCAAGTGCATTCATGCCACGAATACACCTTATCGCAAAAAAAGAAGGTCCCTCGCCACACATGGCTTGGGACCCTTTGCCTATCACTGCGTGAGCAGCGGCTGTGCGCGGCTCAGCAGCGCAGCCATCTGCGCTCGCGTCAAGGACGCGAGCGGGCGGAACGTGCCGCCTTCGAAGCCGTCGACAAGGCCCCTGCTGCTCATCGCAGCAATGGCCTCTGCCGACCAGCTATCCGCTGGCACGTCCGTGAACGTCTTTGCCACGCCGCTCACTGGCGTGGTCAGCTTTAAGGCGCGGGAGAGCAGCACACTCATCTGCTCCCGCGTCATGCTCTGATCGGGCGCGAAGCGATCACTGCTGATGCCTTGCATCAGCCCGTTCTGCTGCGCGATCCCGATATTCTGCGACGCCCAGTGGGTCGCAGGCACATCCTTGAACGCGGCAACGGTGGACGCCGCGCTCTCTAACCCAAGCGCGCGCACGATAATCGTCGCGGCTTCTGCCCTTGTGAGCGCCGCGTCGGGCGCGAACTGGTCTGCGGCTGTACCAACCATCCAGCCGCGGTTCGCGGCGCTCAGGACGTCGGCCTGCGCCCAATGCTTTTGCATATCGGTGAAGTAAAAACCATCGGCCCATAGCTGATAGTAACTCCAAGTATCGTCAGACTCTTGATTTAAGCTCCAGCTGCCAGTCCCTTTCAACTGATATTTCCCTACTAATTTCAGCTTCGCTTTCATCGATTGCTCATTATCGAACCAAACTGTGTAAGTACCGGCAGCTAATTCTTTACCGTTCACGGTTGCTTGCACATCCGTTGCTTGAATTGTGAAGGTAGCAACGGGTGACTGGCTTGCTGTATCATAACGGACTGTCCCTTGATATTGGTCAACCAGCTTTTGAACGCTTCTAGCAGCGATCCCTGCCCCATCGGATGCAGGATCTTGGTTCCAATAGCGGCCATATAACGGCATGCCCAACACGATTTTATTCGCCGGAGCTTGGGACAATGCATACTGAATGGATTTCTCGACGAAGGGCAGACTAGCAACAGGACCCGGTGTAGGATCGCCAGGATAGCTCTCATCATAGGTCATGACCATCAGATAATCACTGACCGCTGCCAATGCTTTATAGTCATACAGACCAATCCAGTTCGTCGTAGACCCTGTTGGATTCGCGGCGACAGCAACAGATACCTCCATCGTACCCGGCAGCTCTGCGCGCAGCCTTTTAACAAAATCGGTATACTTGTCTCGGTATTCTGCTCCTACATTTTCAATATCTAACTGAATGCCATCAAGTTGATTGGCTTTGATACTTGCAACGAGTTCTTTCACCAGTGTTTCGCGTTCATCGATCGCTTTTTCACCAATCATTCTGTCGAAATCGTTACTTAGAAAAGGGACAACTCTCTTCCCTTGTTTGTGCATCTCCGTGATGAAGGACGCTTGTAGATCCGTCACCTCTAAACGGCCATTTTCGTTAATATGATAATAACTCGGCGAGACCACGTCTAAGGTATCACCGCTCTTATTGACTTGTGACGTATACGTGCTTGGAGCTCCACTGAATAAGTAGGACATATTAAACTTCCCCTGAGCCACCGTAGCCCCTGCGAAAACCTCTTGTTTGTACACAAAGCTAACCTGACATATCGCACCGACAACGACTAGGGCCACAACAAGCCTTCGCCATCCACGTTTGGATTTCACCTTGTCTCATCCCCTATTCGATTCGTTATGATTCCTTCTATCATCCTAGAAAGTTACCAAAATCGCTACGAGTAAATACTGGGGATATGACAAAAAACCGTTACGGCAGAGTTTGGGACTCGTGTGTAGCGGTTTATTTCTCGCCTGTTCTTTCCGAATATCAGATTCCCATGACTAGGGAACAAATCCGCCAAAAGGTCGAAAATTAGCGATTGCTGTCGACTTCCTCCATTTCAGAAGACCCGAACCCTACTTTCTACCTAAATGTGTCCATTTTGCATGCGAGAACCCCCTCATTGTCAATAAATGGATAGAAATTATTAGGAGAATCGTTCTATAATGTAGGTAATATATGTAATATTTGAGAGAGGGAAACACCCTTCTTACTTTAGGAGTTGTTTCATCACTGAGGGGGATTTCAAACATGGCAGGAGAAACCATTTTAGTCGTTGATGACGAACCAGAAATTGTCCAGTTAATTCAACTCTACTTGGCGCGTGAAGGCTACAAAGTGATTAGTGCCAATAACGGACATGATGTGTTTGGCATTGTTAAAGAACATAAGCCTGATCTTATTATTCTGGATATTTTGCTGCCAGGACTTGATGGTATAGAGGTGTGTCGTCAGCTCCGCAAAACGAGTAATACGCCCATCCTATTCATTTCATGTAAAAGTGAGGATATTGACATCATTCTTGGTCTTAGCATGGGTGGCGATGATTATATGACGAAGCCATTCAGCCCAAGTCAGCTTGTAGCCCGGGTCAAAGCACTTCTTCGCCGCAACTCGATTCGCGAGCAGCATCAAGATGATCCCCAATTGGTGAAATTCCCTGGTTTAGAAATCGATCTCGTGAGCCACATCGTACGAGCGAATGGACAAACGATCTCCCTTTCAGCCAAAGAATTTGACCTGCTCTCCCTAATGGCCAAGACGCCTAACCGTGTCTATAAAATCGAACACCTCTTTGAACTTATCTGGAGCTTGGACAGCATGGGCGATCCGCGCACACTCATTGTACATATTAGCAACTTACGCAAAAAAATCGAACTTAATCCAGCTGAGCCCCGCTACATCATTACGGTACGCGGCGTTGGCTACAAATTTAACGGCTCCGCTGGGTAAATCTAGCGATGCAGCCACTCCGTTATGAACTGTTGCAGAGGCACCGCTGCCGCGGCAATGACCAGTGAAGGTAACATGTTGGCCACGTTGATTTTTCTGATTTGCAAAATATTGATCCCGACACCAATGACCAAAACTCCGCCTACTGCGGTAATTTGAACAATCATGGCATCCAGAGACGCTTGGCTGAACGCCATGGCGATCACGGTTGCCAACAAGGCAATCGTTCCTTGCATCACAAACACGGATGCGGCAGAGAAGACAACGCCAATCCCCAAGGTGGATGCGAATATGATGGATAAGAACCCGTCCAGCAATGACTTGGTGTATAAAATATCATGATTATGCCGCAGCCCGCCATCCAAAGGGCCTAGTATCGCCATAGCGCCGATGCAATAAACTAGCGTGCAGGTGACGAAGCCTTCCGATATACTAGTTGGCGCTGCTGGATGAGATGCCGGTTGCTTGCTTATCTTGGTCTGCAGCCAGTCGCCAAGTTTGGTCAGATTCGCTTCTATCCGCATGAGCTCTCCAAGAATACCGCCAATCACAATGCTCATGATAACGAGCACAATTTGATCTGATTTGAGTGCCATTGTAATACCTAACACAGTGATTGCGAGCCCTAGGCCCTGCAGAACTGTGTTTTTTATACTTTCTGAGATGCGGGGCAGCAGGATGCCTAATAATCCACCGATAATAATGGCAACTGCGTTCACGATCGTCCCCCATAAAGCCATGTCTTTCATTCCTCTCTGCGTACAAGCTATGATGACCTTCTCATTCTACATGATTCTCCTCATAATTTCCTGCCACCTTGGAAATGGTAAGGATAAGCAACAGGAAAGGAGGCATGTTGAATGTCGAAGAACAAATCGATGGATCCCATGACTGGCGATACGGTCGAAACCGATGGTATTTACGCCAATGAAGCTGGGCAAGAGGTTACACTTAAACGAGGTGATGAGTTCCCCGCCGATCTGGTTCTGGGCCGCAGTACGTATGAGCTGCAAGGCTTTGCCGATGAGGCGGAAATTGATCACGATCAGTCTGAACTTAACCCCATGCGTAAGCGTGTAGATGCAAGAACCTAAGCTGCACTAAGCGTGCATCCTGCCAAGAAACCGAGCGGCCTCTATGGCTTCTCGGTTTTTTACTCTTCTGTGCTATACTAAGGGGAATACATTGGTTAATTTTTCCCCGGGGGATTCTTATATGACACGCATAATGATAATTACAGGCGGCACACTTGGCGATTGGGCGATTGAGGAGATTCGCGCGGATGATATTCTGGTTGGTTCCGATCGTGGGGCTCTCTTTCTCATTCAAAATGGCTATCTCCCTCATATTTCGATGGGAGATTTCGACTCCGTTACAACCGAGGAGCTCGCCCTCATTCGAGCTTCTAGCCAAGAATTCATAGACTGTGATCCGATTTATAAGGATCTGACGGATACGGAAATGGCTTTTAATTGGGCGCTGGATCAAAAGCCAAGCCAAATTCTGCTCGTTGGCGCGTTAGGCACACGGTTCGATCACTCCCTTGCCAATGTGCATTTGCTTCGCAAGGGCATCGCGCACGGCATTCCCTGTGCGATTATGGATGCTAATAATCTCATTATGGTGATTGATCGACCCACTCCCGTGAAGAAGGGTCCTTACACCCATACTTCCCTTCTCCCATTGAGCCTAGAGGTCAAGGGAATTACGTTGCATGGCTTCCAATATCCCCTTCATCAAGCAACGCTTGAAATTGGGATGTCGCTTGGCATCAGTAATATTCTCCTTGAACCAGAGGGTCTCATCGACCTATCCTCAGGCCTCTTGCTTGTAATTCAAAGCAAGGATTAGAAAGATGCTAGTCTCCACTCTTTCCACACTTGTACAGACGGCTTCAATTAACCAGGGAATCCGTATTTCATAAGATTCACTCGACAGAAATTACATAAAAATTTGGAAATTCGACACGCCCTTCCCTGCTATTGGATAGCTAATTCTGTTAGAATAAAGGATACGCTAGACATTTATTGAGATATTGAGGTCGTTTACGCATGCCCACTGTTCAAGAGAATCTTGTAAGAAATCTTCTTCCTACCAAACTACCTTCTGTTATCACACATTTTGCATCTCGACATGTCCTTACAACGCGTGAAGCCGAAATTATTAGCCTGATCGCTTTGCGTGGTTATAGCAACAAAGAAATCGCAGATTATTGCTTTATCAGTGAGAAAACAGTCAAAGTACACATCGAGAAAATCATGGATAAAGTCGGCACGCGATCGATGCGCAAGCTTCTATCGGCTATTATCAGCACCGACGCTTACCCTTCATAATGAGCCCACAAAAAACCGCCAGTTGTGAACTGACCCCCAAAAGTTAGACATTTATGTTATGCAGCCTGTGAGGCATGAGTTCGGTACTGTACCGGGCTCATGCCTTTTAGTTTTTTCTTGATGCGCTCGTGATTGTAATAGTTCAT
>NZ_JABMKY010000017.1 GCF_013204845.1 Paenibacillus qinlingensis | reverse complement strand
CATGGCGTGTTTGGTGATCTTTATTCAAAGGTGTCCCTTCGATTTTTGGCTTTACACCCAACATCAAAAGAAGTCCTAGAAATGTCTGAGTTGGAGATTACTAATGCAATTCAAAGTTTTATTGGACGCGGCAAATCCGTCTCATGGAGCTTGGAACGTGCTCAAGTCTTAGTAGCGGCAGCAAAGCGAAATCCCTTTAAGGAGACGGCTTTTTCAAGCCATTTAATCTCTATACAGCTGCTCATCAAATTGCTTCTTCAATACCAGGATCATCTATCAACCCTTAATAAATCGGTAGATGGCCTGGCTGAAGAGCTACTTGAATATGATTTAATCCAATCGATACCCGGAATTGGCACTAAGATTGCTGCAACAATTTTAGCTGAGATTGGTGAGATCGATCGGTTTGATCACGCAAAGAAACTGGTGGCCTTTGCTGGTGTTGATCCAAGTGTTTTTTCTTCAGGTAAGTTTGTAGCTACCCAAAATAAAATCACTAAGCACGGCTCCAGGAGGCTTCGTACTGCCTTGTATCAAGCTGTAAGATGCGGTATTCGTAGTAATAGAAATAAGAAATTAAGGACTTATTATGATAAGAAACGTGCTGAAGGAAAGCTATTCAAAGTAGCAGTAATTGCATGTGTGAATAAACTCATTCACTGGATTTTTGCCATCTTAACTACTAAGGAAGCATTCCGTTTAGAGTGAACAACAAAAAATAGAAATATATGGAATCTACATCCGTGCTTAATAGGACGGTTCTTTCCCATGCACTTTTTAAAGTATACCATCTCATGAAACTACTATTAATAATTAAATATTGACAAGCTATTAGCTGGAATCGTTAGGTAGATCGCGCAGCAACGAAAACAAGCGATGGATCAGTTCCACCGCCACGCTATAGTTTCTCGTTAGCTTAGTGATGCGATGCGGTTTAGCCAGTTCAGGGGTGTCTGCCCGAATCTACTGGGAATTTTGAAATCGCTAAAATTCATTTTTTTCGTTGTGTTCCCACTTCATGTTATTTAGATCATAAGTATACTTGATCCAATCATGAGGTAATATCTTAACAGGGTATTTATAAGAGCATCCCCCGACCTCCTGCCAACAATGCGCAATCCATTCAATAAATATTAATCTAGATTTCATAATAGGATCTTCGAAAACATCCTCATACTGAACAATTGAAGACAGTAGGCTTTCTATCTTGCTTTCAAAATCAATTTTAATATCATACTCGGCTGGATGTCTTAAATTATTATTTTCAAAACCTAAATCAACAACATCCCATTCTTTCATTGGGTGAAGAGTCAGTAAATAAATGTAGTGTACTTCAAACTCTAAATACTCTACTTCATGGTTAATATTTAAAGATAAGACTTTCTTTAAATCAACAATTAATTCTTCTTTGTAATTATTGAAATACTTTAATATCATTTCGGTAAATTCATTTTTCTTATCTTTCATAAAATCTCCTCCTGTATGTCATATAACGTCTTATTTATGAACTTCGTAAGTTTCCTATATTTGAGGTATTCGTGAAACAATTTAACTATCCTGCCAGTTAGTTGAGCAAGCTCGACTTCTTCTTAATTATTTATTTCCTCATTAATTAACAACCCCTAGACCTAGAAAAAAAGTGGTTGTTCACAAAAGTGAACGACCACTAACGATCTCTATTTTCCACTAACGAACTTTATTTTCCTTGATCAACAAGGACGTCCCCTCCCATAGGCGCACATTTCATTTTACAATTAAAG
This sequence comes from Paenibacillus qinlingensis, assembly GCF_013204845.1. Classification (GTDB taxonomy): domain Bacteria; phylum Bacillota; class Bacilli; order Paenibacillales; family NBRC-103111; genus Paenibacillus_E; species Paenibacillus_E qinlingensis. The sequence goes on along the minus strand of NZ_JABMKY010000017.1, from coordinate 184,836 downwards.
TAAAAAGTGATATCATATAAATATCACAATAATATACACTATGGGAGGTTTTTCAACGTATGAAAGAAATTAAAGCAGGGTCATTCAATGGCTTTATTGGCTTGCTCTTATTTTTTGCCGCACTTGGGCTAGGCATTTTCAGTTTCACACAGCAAAGCTTTCTCATTGGGGCTATTTTAATCGTCGTTAGCATCATCTCCCTGACATCATTTACTGTCGTTCAGCCGAATCAAGCCACGGTCATTACTTTTTTCGGGAGCTATCTAGGGACAATTCGCAAAAGCGGTATATGGCTTGTTATTCCCTTCTCTTCTCATAAGAAAATATCGCTTCGGGTTCGTAATTTTAACAGTGTCAAATTAAAAGTGAATGATATCGATGGGAATCCAATTGAAATTGCCGCTGTCATCGTGTTTAAAGTCGTTGATACGTACAAAGCATTGTTCGATGTAGATAGTTATGAGAAATTCGTAGAAATTCAAAGTGAAACTGCACTACGTCATGTAGCTAGCAAGTATCCTTATGATCGTTACGAAACAGAAGGTTATTCGTTAAGAGGAAATGCCGATGAAGTTGCGGCTGAGCTCAGCACAGAACTTCAACATCGTCTTTCCGTTGCAGGTGTTGAAGTGATTGAGTCCCGTCTGACTCACCTAGCCTACTCCACCGAAATTGCTAGCGCCATGCTGCAGCGCCAACAAGCATCAGCTATTTTATCAGCACGCTCCATTATTGTAGAAGGAGCCGTTGGCATGGTTCAAATGGCTGTCGCACAATTGGAAGCCCAGGGTTTGCAGCTTGACGAGGAGCGTAAAGCTGCCATGATCAACAATCTCCTAGTTGCGATTGTATCTGATCGTTCAGCAACTCCGGTCATTAATACCGGATCGTTGTACTAACGGAGCCATGTTATGGCTCCCAAGAAAAATTTCCCGCTTCGACTAGATCCGAAGCTGCACCAAGCTCTGGAGCAATGGGCAGAGGATGAGTTCCGAAGTGTTAACGGACACATTGAATATCTACTACGCGAAGCGCTCCTCCGTTCGGGACGGCTCTCCAAATCTAGTGCCGCGCAGCAACCGAATGAAGATTTGGACCACCACTAACACAAAAAAACATCCTACATGTACTCATGTAAGATGTTTTTTTGTGTTAGTTAAGTTGTAACGTCAATCGCTGGTGCAGAAATGGTCTGTGGTGTAGTAATCGCGGAGCTTGTATTTGAAAAATCTGCTACTTCGAGAACGACAGGTGTACCAACTACCGCTAAGATCGTACCTAACACCAAGGAAGCTGTCGTAAGCGTCGAGAGACCCTCCTGTTGTAATACACCATTGACATATACGTTAATGTATCCATCAGTAGGCACGGCTGGTAGTGAGTTTGCATCTACAGGATCGCCATTATCATCTAGAAAATCTTCTGCAGGAATCGTTGTTACTGTACCACCAATCATACCAACAGTAAGCACCGCATTGTATCTCGTTACTTCAGGATCTACGGTTGTTGTCACAACACCGCCCGAAGCTGTTGGAGGAGTAGCCAATGCAGCTGTAATAAAAAGCTTAATCAGTGAGGCTGCCATCTAATTCACCCCCTTCCCAATCTTCGCTTAAATATACGAATGCTTTGTACGATGATGGGAACACCTTTTTCAGGTACATCCTTCGAAATTAACGTTATCGTACCTTTATCTATCTGATAGAGCGTACTAGGCTGGAGCACACCATTTACGAAAACTTGTGAATAGGTAACAGCTTTGGGGTCAGGAATTGATTGAGCGCCATAGCCTTTGGTACGATCCTCTTCCGTATAGCAACGCTTGTCTCCATCAGAAATGGCGTAAAAGAAAAAGGTTTTTGATCCATACTTGGCCTTAAGTACCCGTTCTTTGCTCTTTTTCGGCTTTCGGACAGTAGGTTCAAGACATTTTCGCTTCCGGATATGAATCACCTCACTGACCACTCATAGATTAGGATATTGTATGCGAGAAACTTTACCTTTAATTGGATATTCACCTCAGTACGTATCCCCATTTATGACATACAAAACCCCCTAATCATGGTGATTAGGGGGTTTTGTACCTTTTATTTATGTAATATTAGTTCTGCACTTTGATTCCGTTCGCATTGATATAGCCAATACTCTTCAGATTCTTACGCTCAATTTCTCCCTGATAGAGGATGTTCCCTGTTTGCAGTTCAACGATTGCAGCGTTTGGTTCAGGACGACCACGACCAGACATGAGTAGGTACAAGCGATCCTTCTCTACTAGGCTGTAATTGACTCTGCCCCACTCTTTCTGAATCGCTTGAAGTGGTACTTGAACATCACGAATCACTTTATTCTCCGCTACATTTACTACCATGACGTGAGTGTCTTTATTCTCCGATATAGCAGCCAATGATAGCTCTTGATTAGCATACTGGATAGACATTCCCATCGAGTTATCTTCCATCAAAAAATGATGTAGTTGCTCGTTCTGTAGTGTCCGCCATTGTCCGTTCCAAATATCATACACTCGAATTTCCCGATTTACTAACCCTTCATTTCTCTGTACGGTCCGACTTTCGACCTTATCTACGATTTTATTTTCACTGCGATCAAATATCGCATATCCAGTAGGGCTAATCCGAGCATTACCAGATATATACCAAGTACTTATTTCATTCACTTGTGTCTCGGCAGAGAGGATCTGCTCGCTTTTCAGCAAACTTTGGCTTGTAAGATCGATCGTATACATATCGTATCCAACATGATAGAACTGCGGATATTTGTCGGTTCGCATACGATTAACAAGTACCTTCATGATCTGATCTTTGACCTGAACATCATGGATATTTATATATTCATCGTTTTTCTTATCTGTAAGAACATGAAATGAGGATGTTCCTTCGTCCAATTTCCCCATGATTGAGATGGTTAACTGGTTAGATTGCTTCTTCGTTACATCATTGTGAGCTTCAGTACCCACATACGCAAGTACCTGATCATCCTCATAAAAGGCATTCACATCGTTCTTCCCTCGCATGAAAGAACGATGCTCTTTGACAAGCCTTTTCAAATCGTCCTCATAGTAAGATTCAGCATCAAGCCTAGCCAAATAGGAGAGTTGCTCGACGTCCGACTCGTTCCCTTTCGTAGAAACGGTTGTCGTGATGCCATCCATATTTACCGTAATTTGCAGCCCGGCAGCATCGCTTTCTAAGCCTTTCATCGTCTTTAACTCATATTCCGGCTTCTGATCAGCAGTACCTGACACATAATACGTTCCCATAGCTATTACACAAAAAGGTATCAGTGTAGCAAGCAGCCAGTATCGTTTCATGCGTGCACCTCCTTAGCATTGTCTTTGAAAGCCCTTAACCCGAACTTCGAGAATTCGAGAATTTACACCGTTACCTTCTTTCGCAGCAAATACGAACTAAATCCGATTGAAATGGCAACCATACACAGTCCAATGAACACTTGCAACAATACGATTTCGCTTGGAAATAGAGGAAGTGTAACACCTAATTGACTTATTTCTTGTGGCAAAACGATCACGATCAGAACGGCTGCACCGTACAGAATACCCGCAATAATGCCCTTCCAACGATAACTTCGTTCCAAAAGTATAGCCGTAAAAAGTACAAAAACACCTAGAATGCCAGCTCCATAATATAAAATGAATTGCATAACATAGCTCGGCATAAACAAATTCAGCAAAGGATCTCTTCGAATCAATTCTCCAATAGTAACCTCTACTCGTAGTCCAACTGGGATGATAGCAAGGAAGGAGGCCAATTGCAGCGGAATCACCACAAATTGTAGGGAAACAAAACCAAATACAAACAACACAATCGCACTTAACTTAGCGTAATATACGTTCATCCGTGAAGTTGGCAACATAAGCAGTCGATACGCAAACGTATTGCGGCCGAACCATTCCTTGTACCAAATCATGAAAACATAAAGGAGCAGAACGATTGCACATAAACTGATGGCTCCTTCGTACCAGACCGAATGAAAAATATTAATAAGATTCAATTTTTGAAAGTTTTCCGCGTATTGTGCTTCTGTTCCGCCATTTCTGTCTGCCCAAGCATGCGCATCACTGAGATAGGAGTGGGCTGTAAGCCATATTCCCACAAACTGAGATACCACTAACAGGAGTGCCAGAGCACCATACAGTTTACTAAACCGTACAATTTCCCAGTTCAACAGCTTGATAAAGTATTTCAAGTCATATACACCTCTCTCATGACATCCACCACGGACTTACCTTCGTTCGACCGCATTTCCTCTGGATAAAACTGTTTCCTAACCCGCCCTTGATCCAGCAAAACGACTTTATCAATTAAATGCTCAATATCATGAATTTCGTGGGTCGTGATCAGAACACCGCGATCTTCCATCAAATGACTGGTAAAGACGGCAGTGATTTGCTCCCGACTGAACATGTCAATTCCCGAGAATGGCTCGTCCATGAGTAAATAATCGGCATCCAAAGAAAGTCCAAGTAACAGATTTGCCTTTGCAGAGTTTCCTTTAGACAAGCTGGAAAGTCGATCCTCGGGATTCAATTTAAAAAAGACGATCAACTGTTCTGCCCGCGCTTCATTCCAGTTTCCATAGAAATCCTTCATAAATAGCATAGCTTCCTTTATTTTCATGTGAGATGGCATCGTTAACGTATCCGGAATAAAGACAACTTTCTCGTACGTTTTCGTAGTTGGAACCTGACCATCCACACGTATCGATCCGCTTTGAATGGAGGTCAGGCCCATGATCGCCTTCATGATCGTAGATTTGCCTACGCCGTTGATCCCAATCAAACAGGTGATTTGGCCTTTCTCCGCGGTAAAGGAAACCTGTTCCAATACATTTTTCCGCCCAAATCGCTTCACAAGTCCATCTACTTCGATCATTCCGCAACCTCCCTTACGCGTTCTGCCTCATACTTTTCTTTCACAACACGCAGCAATTCATCCGTTGGCAGCCCAATCTTGCTTATGGATTGAACGAATACCCCAACGGCTTCTTGAATGAGTTCTTCACGAATGGTATTCAAAATCTGCTTATCCGTCGTTATCCGACTCGGGGAATTACCTGCAGTTGTAATCAACTTCTGCTCCTCCATTTCCTTATAAGCTTTCTGTGCGGTGTTCGGATTGATTTGAAGCAGCCCTGCTAGCTCTCGCCTTGACGGGATTTCTTGTCCGCCTACCAGCCTACCCGTGGCCATTTCCTCTTTAAAATACCTGACAACCTGCAGATAAACGGGATCGCGATTATTAAACGTAATGTTCATCTACCCATCTCCTATGTTCCTTTCTAGGTAAAACTGGAATTATTTAGTGTGTGTACTAAATGGTTCATACACTTTATGTGTACTATACTACTCATACACTTGTTCTGTCAACAATTGGTATTACAGAACGTTCTTGCTTCGTTTTTCCACCTCGTTGACATACCTAGCTGATTACATGCAAATAATAGAAAGAAGGATTCTTTCTAGAAAGGAGGCCATGATGAGAGTCAATCTACCGCCGAAAAGCAAGAATAATCAGGGGTTTTATGGGAAAATGCGAGGGCTGCCAGGTGCAGTTGTACAGCTTGTTAAGCAACAGGCTGCCAAGTTGATGACTTTCTCAGAGCATGCTGATCATGAAAATGGATCATCGACTCCCGTCATCGAAATCCCTCCTGCTACACAAGCCCGATTAGAAAAAGCGCTGCACCAACAAATATCCTTACAACATGGAGGGGTCACATCTCCCTCACCTACTTTTCAAGAACAACAAATTGTGGAACAAATCGTCGCCCAGACTTCCCTGCATAATCGCAATAATGTGACACGTACACAAGCCTACTGGGCCTGTTACAGAGACTTCCCTGAGTTGCACTGGGCTCTGTTAGCTCACATGGTGTCCCGCAACGGTGGCTGGTGCATGACGGATCTGCGTGGTGAACTTCTGCCTCATTTGTTAAACAACGAAGCCACGGAGCATTTGTTTGCCTTTCTTGAGCGTGCGAATGCCCTTATTTTTCAAGATGCTTACCCGCAATTGTTGCTCTATGCCGAAAGCAAACGGAGGAAGCTTAACTTATTTCATCTTCTTCCTCATTTGCACATATCTGCCTGGATGCTGCCGATTTGGCAGGATTTCTGGTTGTATCAGGATACGGCCCTCCTCACCCTAGGACTGATTGTTAATGAGCAACATTACGTCGAGGAGCGTGTGGTTCAGAATCCAATCTACAAACAAACGGTTTTAAACACGCCGCAGTTCAAAACACAAGCCTGGTTACAGCTCAATCAAGTCGGGTTCCCTTTTCGTTCCGCTTCGAAAGATCCACCAAAACCGCATCTTGCTGGCCTTATTCTTGAAAATTTCAAGAACCTCTCTGAACGCATCGAATTCGGCAAAAGCTTATATGCGATCCTGTTTAGGGCACCAGGCATCCTTCAAGGTGCAATAGCTTTTGCAACCTCTACTCCCCATACGGGGTCACGTTCTGACTACTGGCCTCATCTATTCGCACGCATACGAAAAACCCCTCCTGATCTCAAATATCAGGAGAGGCTCGATGGCTACAGCCTTAAGAAAGGCGCAGCACCATTCTATAGTCCACCGCTTCAATCAGCATGGCCTGACAGGCCGCTAGCTACGGTTGAGCGTGGGGATTGGTTTACTGACTTGGATGAACCGCTGCAACATATGCAATCCTTCGCTGTTCCGGTATCTTACGATTTGACACGTGAAATGTGCCTAGGAATAAGTAAAATTGAACTCGCTGTTCTTAGTGCACAAGCGATTAAAAAGCTCATTCGTTAGCGATACTTATGCCATTAAGATCGCTTCAACAGCCGACTCGCTTTCGCAATGAGCTTCTGTACGGGTGAAGGAAAGTTCTTCACATCATCCTTCGTCACCACGCGCGTAACCATAAGCATCAGCGGATACAAAGCCACTGTTAATCCGCAGATCAGCACTGCTTGGATACCTTGATTCAAACGGTACCAAGAAAATGGCACCACATAGTTGTGCGTCACCCATTCCGCTGCAAAGCCAAGAACACCGATGACAATGATTGTTATGATAAGTCCACCGAATCGACGCCCCAGAATCGTGAACGATACTTCCTTTCGGAGCGTGCGTAAATTCAGCCATGACATCGCAATAAAGCAAAGTCCTGTTGAAATGATGATGCCGTATATGCCAAACCAATGCCCGAGCACGAAGCTGCCAAGCAGCTTAATTGCGATGCCGACACCAACATGAGCCATTAGTGGCTTCATCCGTCCCATCCCCATCAGAACGGCTCCTGAAGTCTGCATCACGATCTGGAACATCGCGCCTGCTGTTAGCAAAGAGATCATCGCAGGTCCATGGGCGATTCCATAAGCGGAATCCTCATATCCGAATACGAAGAAGTCGATCGGTCTAGCCGCAATACTGATCATAAGTACAGCAGGAAGACCGGATAGAATCGCAAGCTGTAACACACGCGTAGTCTGTTGTCCGACCTGTTTCAAATCTTTACGCGAATACGCTGCCGAAATAATAGGTACAACGGATTGACTCAAGGCGATGGCCAAAATAATGGGAATCCCCGCAAGTGATTGCGCGCGTCCACCAATGATCCCGACTAAGCCTAAGGCCTCCTCGGCACCGATCTTATTCTCAAGCAACGGAATAATCATCGAGGTATCGATCGCGTACACCAGTGTGACGGTGACGGAGAAAACGACGATTGGGATTGATAGCTTTAGTAAGCTTCGATAAATATCCCGATATCTGAACATTTCTGCTGGTTGATCACCTGCACGTGTTGCTCCAATCTGATCTGCCGCGGCTTGTGAGGCTGCCAGCGAGGACTGGCTCAATTGTGCATCACTTCGCTTCAGCTTCATGCCGTAATACAACATGACAGCAAGTGCGGCAACACCTCCCACAACACCCCCGAAGGAAGCCCCTGCAACACCCCAACCCAATGAAATATTGAGCAAGAAATAGGCAAGCAGAATTGACGTAATCAATCGGAAAATTTGTTCCACCACTTGCGAAATACCATTGGGCATCATATGTTGTCTGCCTTGGAAGTAGCCACGCATAATAGCAATAAGCGGAAAGAACAGCATCGCTGGTGCAATAGCTCTAGTCGCCAGGGTAGCATCTGGTCCACCGTGCGAAATATTCTCGGCATAAATTGGTGCGAAGACATATAACAGGACCGTCATCCCGACCCCAGCGACTACTGCAAACCAGATCGCTGCCCGATAAATCCTTTGCGCTTCATGAGGTCGACCAATGGCTCTCTTCTCGGCAACCATTTTACTTAATGCACTCGGAATACCCGCTGTTGCGATAACGAGCAGGATCGAATATAAATTAAAAGCAATGGAATAGCTGCCCATCCCTTTTTCCTCAAGCAGATGTACCAGCGGTATTCGCTGGAAAACGCCGAGAAACCGCGCTACAAGCGCGGCCACGGTGAGAATGAGCGTCCCTTTTACAAGGGAATCTTTGGTTACCTTCGTCAAGTCCGTTCCTTCTCTCTCTTACAGTTTTCTTACGTTCTTCTAAGCCTCAAAAGATCCATAGAAAGAAAATAATAATCATAGCCAGCTGCAAAACAATTTTCACCACTGAGCTGGCGAAGAAACCAAGCACAGACCCAATCCCAGCGCGTATAGCATTCTGCCAAGAGGTTCCAGCAATTAATTCACCCACGACGGCACCGATGAATGGACCTAGAATGATTCCGAATGCTGGAATCACGAATGGACCAATGATCAAACCAATGGTGCTTCCGATGATTGCCGGTTTCGAGCCGCCGAATTTTTTGACACCTAATGCACTAACCGCATAATCCGCCACGATAATAATAATGACAATTAACGTCTGGATCAACCAGAACCAGAAGCCGAAGTGCTTCCAGGTGATCAGCCAGCCATAGATGAAAAAGGCCGCATAAATAGCCAATACACCAGGCAGAATCGGGTAGACGGCCCCCACCATTCCGATGACAAATAAAAGAATAACGACAATCCAACCCAAGGTAATCATGCTCAGTTCATTCCTCCATTATAGCGTGAATGTGGAGCTCGTCCTGGACTAGGCAAGCAAGTAAGTGCGAATAACTTGTGCGACAGCATCCTCATCGTTCGTAACTGTCGTAATATCCGCGATTCGCTTCACTTCATCCTGGGCATTTCCCATAGCCACACCTAGTCCTGCTTCACGAATCATCGCAATATCATTTTCGCTGTCACCCATCGCAATCACCTCGGACATCGCAATGCCCAGAAGTTTGCATACCGTTTCTACACCGGTTGCTTTGCTGATGCCGAGCGGGTTCAATTCCAAGTTCGACGGATGTGAATTGGTGATTTCCAGCGTCCCCCAACTCGTCACCACGTCGCGAATACGTTGCAATTTCTCAGCATTGTCCGTAAAGTAACCGAATTTGAGCCACTCGTGCTGATTGATATCTAGACCTTCACTTTCTCGATTGAACACACCTGCTACGGAATACGCCCACCACCAACAGTCATGATCTACCGCCAGCTGGTGCAAATTGCGTATCGTTTCAATCGGTACTAGCGTTCGTTTCAACAACGTATCTGGCGACGCCCATACTTCACTGCCATTTACCACAACTAGGGGCGTTGAGAGCCCCAACTCCTTAATGAAAGGCATAGCGCTGATGGCACCACGACCCGTGGACATGATCACCACTTTACCTTGTGCAGATGCTTCACGAATTGCTGCTTGATTCTCCGCAGATATTTTCTTGTCCTCGTTCAATAGGGTGCCATCCATATCAAGTGCGATTAATTTATAGGTTCCCATTCCCGCCAACTCCTGTTTCATGCTGCCTTAAATTTGTCATCGTGGATCTAGTAAGCAGTGAGCACTCTCTTAGGCAGCTCTTCCATGAACGTTTTGTGCCAGAGTGCAAAAATATAGAGAGTCCACAAGCGTCGTGCGTAGTCTCCTTGACCGATGCGATGCTTATGCAGCATTTTCTCAACTGCCTGAATATCAATATAATCCTCGATACCGCTGGTTTTAATTTGATCCATGACCATATCGCCCATAGCGCCTTTCATCCAATCCCGCAGGGGTACTGGGAAGCCTAACTTCGGACGATTCAAAATCGGATCCGGGATGATCCCTTCCATCGCTTTTCGGAAAATGTACTTCGTTGTCCCGTTCGCTATGCGATACTTCGCTGGAATGCGGCGAGCTACTTCGAACAGCTCCTTGTCCAGAAAAGGAACGCGCAATTCCAAGGAATGCGCCATCGTCATTTTGTCGGCTTTCATGAGAATATCGCCAGGCATCCACAAATTCATGTCGATGTACTGCATTCGGCTTACTGGATCCAAATGCTTCGTTTTATTATAATAATCACCGGCAATTTGCACGGGATTTTTGTAGGCGCGCAGCATCTCACTATCCAGACGAAGCACTTCAGCTTTCATATCCTCGGAGAAAATTTTGGCATTCCCGAGGAAGCGTTCCTCTAGCGGAGTTGTCCCCCGCAACACATAGTTGCGGCCTTTCACTCCGCTCGGCAGCATGCGTGCGAAGCGGTTCAGCATGCGCTTCACCGATGGCGGCAGCTGATCCAACGGCTTGAGCGACTGCGGTTCGCGATAAATGCGATAGCCGCCGAACAGCTCGTCCGCGCCTTCGCCGGACAATACAACCGTTACGTGCTCGCGCGCAAGCTGCGCCACGTGGTAGAGGGCAATGGCCGATGGATCGGCGACAGGCTCGTCCTGATGCCAGATCGCCTTCGGCATGGTCGCGAAGAAATCTTCCTGCGTGATGATTTTGTCGTAATGCTCGGTCCCGATCGTTGCTGCGGTCTGAGCAGCGATCGGCGTCTCGTTGTTAGCGCCATCGAAGCCAACGGAGAACGTGCGGATCGGTTCGATGTTCCGCATATGTGTAGCAATGGCTGTCGAGTCAATCCCACTCGACAGGAAGCATCCACGTTCCACGTCGCTGACCATGTGCAGCTTGACGGATTCCTTCAAACCTTCACGAATTTGTTCCACATAATAGTCAAATGGCTTCTCTTCCGGCTCAAACATGGGGTCCCAATATTTATGTAGGGTCATTTTGCCGTCAAATGTGATTGTAACCGAATGCGCAGGCGGCAACTTATAGATACCTTCGAACATGGTATGCGGCTCTGGTACATACTGAAACGTCAAATAATTCAGCAAGCTGTCCGTGTGGATCAACCGATTCATGCCTTCCGCCGCTAGCAAGCTCTTGATTTCTGAGCCGAACAGAAATTGACGGTCACTCACATGATAATAAAACGGCTTAATGCCGAAGTGGTCTCTCGCACCGAACAGCTGCTTCTTCTTGCGGTCCCAGATTACAAAACCGAACATACCGCGCATGTGCTTCACGCAATCCTCGCCGAATTCTTCATAAAGATGGACGATGACTTCTGTGTCACTCTGCGTGCGGAAAATATGACCGCGCTCCTTCAACATCGTGCGCAGCTCTTTGTAATTATAAATTTCACCGTTGAAAATAATCCACACGGTTTCATCTTCATTCGCTAATGGCTGATGGCCTTCTTTAATATCAATAACGGATAATCGTCTAAATCCTAAGCCAATGCGGTTCTCAGTCCAGAAGCCGACATCATTAGGCCCTCGATGTACAATCACATCTGTCATTTGCTGAAGCATAGCCTCAGTTGGTTCTCTATCTTCAAAATACATAACACCCGTAATACCACACATGGTGAGACTCACTCCTCCGTACTCTCATCATTCTTTCTCTTGGACAACCGATATATTAGTATACCATATCAGCCCGCCATTCAGGAAATACCGTGAGCGTACGAGAATGGCTGTATCCTATAGAAAAATGATGGAAATGAGAAGTCGTTTTAAAGAAGCAGATAACCGGCTTTTTTTCATGAGATTCGACCACCTTTCCTCTGTGCACAAAAGTTGACCTCGGGCAACATTTAGGGTGAAGTAAGTTTCTCCCCTTGAAATAGGATATGCCGTTGGGGAGTAACTGGTGCATGCTGCTAAAAAGGGAGAGTCTCGTTACTCGATTACGTACCTCAGTAGATCAACTTAAACTTAAACTTAAACGTAACTCGACCTGACTTCATTTTTCTCTACTCAACTTAACTGGAAAAAGTACAGCTATTTAGGAGAAATCCATCGGATAAATCGATTTAGATGGAAAACATGTAGCTAATTCTCCCCCATCAGCACATATTGGCGTAAATCCCTGAAATTAACTGTAGAAAATCCAGCTATTCTCGATTTATATCGATTTCAAGAAGAAATAACTACAGGAAATCCATCTATTCGCAAAAATGAGGCAAACGACGTTCAATGGGCGGGGGAGTGGGAGTCGCAGCGGCAGCGGCCAGTTGCAGTTACTATGTAGTCAGTGGTTTTACGGTTTGTGGTTTGGGTTTGGGTTTGGGTTTGGGTTTGGGTTTGGGTTTATAGTTTACGGTTTACGGTTTACGGTTTACGGTTTACGGTTTACGGTATGCGGTTTGCGGTTTACGGTATGTGGTTTGTGGTTTACGGTTTACGGTATGCGGTTTGCGGTTTACGGTATGTGGTTGTGGTTTGTGGTTTGTGGTTTGTGGTTTGTGGTTTGTGGTTTGTGGTTTGTGGTTTGCGGATTGCGGTATGTGTATGTGGGTTTGTGGTACGTGATTTGTGATTTGCGGGTTGCGGGTTGTACTTTGTGCATGTGGCACTCGGCACTCGACAACCGTAGTCGACTTACTGCGGCAAAATAACCAACGCCAAAGACCCTTGCACGCTACAATAGCTTTAATCACAAAAAAAGAGCCTGCCGCAGCAAGCTCTTTCCCATTCATATCTCTTTACTATCTTTCTTCCGCTTCTTTACCAAGGCCGCTTCCCGCCGCCAAGCTTCGTCAGAACGCCACCGTACGCCGCGTCGTATGCTTCGAAGATTTTCGCCGCAATCGGGGAGGCCCCGTAGCGTCCGAAACCACCTTCCGGTACTACGACCGCTACGGCCAGTTTAGGATTCTCCACTGGTGCAAAGGCGATTAATACGGCATTCTCAACCCTTCCGCCAGCCACATCCTGTGTGGATGTTCCTGTTTTACGAGCGACATTGAAGGGTAATTCATCAATGCCTTGAGCGCCGCTTTTCATCCCATGAATAATTGTATTCCAGTCAGCTTGAGAAAACTCCTTGGATGAATCATCCAGGACCTCAGGCTCAATCGTCTTCACCAGATTGCCTTGATAATCACGTATTTCTTCTACGAACTGAGGTTTCATCCGTTTCCCACGACTAGCAAGCGTTGCCGTATATTGCGCAAGTTGCAGCGTAGTCGTCTTCTCATTCTGTCCCCATGATGCGTAAACCATCGCAGATTGATAACTATCTTTCTCCGCATTTTTAATAAAGTCATTGGATCCTGCGTACTCACCAGGCAATCCACTGCCCGTTTGCACACCCATCCCGAACTTAGCTAGATACTCCGCCCATTTGGCTGTCACTTTTGCGTTTTCTCGCCCGTATTTATTCCAGAAAGGAATACCTACCATCGCCGACATATACGTATTCGAGGATACCTCAATAGCGGACGACGCGTTTAAGCTGCCATATGCGTGTTTGTCGGAGTTTGAGATGGAGCTATTGCCATCCCTACCAAAGGTAAATGTACCTGTATCATTGTAATTCTGAACCCCCGCAGAAAAGAACTTTTCTTTCAATCCGATTAATACGGATAACGGTTTAATCGTAGAACCCATGAAAACAATGGAAGAAGGATGCTTTGCATTTTCTTTGGCGTCTGGATATTTGGCTTTGGCTGTAGTGATCGTACCATTCTGTATGTAAGTCTCGATCTCCTTATACGTAGCCGTTGCCATCCCGCCTGTCCAGGCATTCGCATCGTAATCCGGGTAGTTCGCCATCGTGATGATACGTCCAGTGTCCACTTCCATCGCTACTGCGAATCCCGAGGAGGCTTTCACCCCATATTTCAAATACGCATCGTTGGCATTGGAAGGAGAACGGAGATATTGGATATGATCATGCAGCATTTTCTCCGTCGCCTTCTGAACGTCCTTGTTGATCGACAGATACAGATTATTCCCCTTAATGGGAGCTGTCACTTCGGCTCTTCCAATGATTTTCATCGCGGCATTCACCGGATACTTCTTACTGCCGTTCTTGCCGCGCAGCTCATCCTGATACATCCGCTCGATCCCATCAAAACCGACATTTTCGTTGCTTAAATATTCTTCACTATTCGGATTATCCTTATAGATTTTTTTCGCTGTTTCGGTTGAAAATGCATTCGTATATCCGACTAATTGCGTGGCAATTGTCGTCTTATCGTCTTCCACCTCATAGGTGCGGATGCTTTCTTCCGTTACTTCCAGCCCTTTGAATTCATCCCGATGCTCCAGCAAATACGCAATTTCAGCATTCGATAAATCCGCTTTAATACGGCGTGGTACGGAATAGTAGCTCGGTTCTTTCACTGGCTTTTTATTAATGTCATAACCAAGGTCCATTGCAAGGACAATCTCCTCAGCTGTCGGACTAACAGTATTCGGTTTCGCAAATGGGTCAAATACATAGGTCTTAATGCGTTTGGCTAAATCAATATTAGCATCCTTATCCTGGCCTGGTTCAATGCGAAAAAATAAGGACTGTACGGGAATCGTATACGCCAGCGGGGATTTCGTAGAATCATAAATATTGCCGCGAATCGGGGCGATCTTGTTGGTTTGATTCGTGTTGGTATTCTCTGCAGCCTTCAGATCCTTGGCTTGAACGAATTGAAGAATCGCTAACCGCACAATAAGTACGGAAAAGAGTAAAAAAGTAATGAAGAAAAATATATTGATCCGAAACGAAAAGTGCCGTTTTTTAGTGATTTCTTTTTTCTTCGGATCATCCATAATGGATGACTTCATGCGGGTTCATATCCTTTCTCACTATCACTTAGGTCGTACTTCAGCGGCAGGATCCTGAATCAACTCGAGTAGAGATCGAATTCCATCTCCCGTGTGATAAGGGTACCGAATAATACGAACAGCATCTATTCCAACTTGATTAGGAGCCCAAACATCATTCGTCTCATGATCTCCGACATACAGGACATCACTAGCCTCAACGTCCGCCATCTGTAAAGCAAGCTGAAAAATTGCAGGATCGGGCTTCTCCAAACCAACTTCGGTTGATACGAGTACGGGGTCAAAATAATGTAACACCCCTTTATCAGCCAGAATGGCTTTCAGCGTAGGAGCAAAATTAGATATAATACCAATTCGAAAGCCTTGTCTCTTCAGCTCTTCCAGAAATGGCTTCACATCATCAAATAAATCATAATATTCCGGTGCAGTGAAAATTTCATATAACTCATGACAGCAGTTGAAAATCTCTTCCTCTGTCCAATCCTCATGAACGCCTAACTTATGCAGGACATAGTGGTATAGGTTTACCCAGAATTCACGATCTGACTCTGGACTGCACACCACGAAGTTATCTTTTTTCTCAACATAATAAAATAGACGAAATGCTTCAGTAAAAAGTTCATTAATATGATCTTCATCCCGGTCAACTGCGCGCAGTTGCAAGTATTGCTTCAATATCGTTTGTGCGGCAGGAATCGTGACTAACGTATCGCCTGCATCTAGATAAATCATCTTGTAAGAATGCAACTCTCTGTGCATATTCTCTCCTCTATACGTCTCTCACATGTGTTTGATCGAAATTCGGCGGATTGAACCAATTCGCTCCGCTTGCCACCCAAGTAGAGTCCAATGGTACCCACTTATTCGTTTCCTTCAGATACACTTCATTCCAAGCGTGCGGGCCATATCCCCCCTGACCATCATACCCTAGACCTGTGACAACCTTCACATCAAGTCCAATGGATCTGGCCATTTGTGCATATAACCTTGAATAATCAATACAAACGCCTTCTTTGGTATTGAACGTATCCTCAGGCGTTTGCTCCTTCCAAATTCGCTGTTCTTCATATAACTTCACTTTATTCCAATCATACTGAACCCGAGTTCCGATCCAACTGTACAGCAATTTAGCCTTTTCTTCATCCGTCGTGGCATTCGCTGTAATTTCTTTGGCCGCATCTGCGATGTTACCAGGGATTTTCGCGTCAAGAACTTCATATTTTCGTTGCAAAATATTCGTGAATTCTTGCTCTACGGCACGTGTGAAAACAGGCGCCTTCTCCGCGATAAAATCACCTGTGAACGGTGAAATCACTTCTTGAGCTCCTTTTTGATACATATGGGAGGACTCAATATACGGGGTTAGCATCGAGTGAGGGAATATGGAGACATAAATGAACAAAATAGCGATCAACATAAGAGCTCTAGCAAATCCTGCTATGGATCCAATGGCCCCGCCTGAAACCGAGCTCCAAATAGAATGGCTCCGTTTCGGCATGGCATACCGTTCAGCTAACCATCGCCCTAACCCTAAATCAACTAAATGATTCAAGAGTTGTTTGATAATCACATAGCCGAGGATAAATAAAACGCCAAAACGGAGTAAAGGAAAATCACGCAAACTAGTAATGACGGTATAGTAAGCTTGTTTTAACGTACTTATATCAACCGTTGGAATCTGCAAATTCTGATCTTTCAACCACGATTGAATCCAAGGTGAAACTAGTTGCACACCCTTCCAAGCCAGAAACATGGAGAGGATGGCGAGCACTGCTTCCACCAACATTGCTACGAAATGCCTGGCTGAGCCAGAGCCACCACGGAAAAATCCTTGCAGCACGGAAGCTGCAATCGTGAGAACGATCAAGATGGATATAAAATTGATTGAGGTTGTTTGAAACCACGCGTTATCCGTCATGTGTACTCACCTTCCTTTGATAGGCTAGACTTGATATTGACTAGGCATTTTTCTTTGCTTGCTCGATGAATGCATTCACGGCAGCATTGGCATTCATTTTGAAGGATTTCCCTAGAAAAGTAACTTGAACTTCATCGGATCCTGGTTTACCTTCTACTTGCAAACTTTTCGTCGTAATTAAAAAGGAACCATCCGGATTTGCCTTGAATTTCGCCTCTTTGGCTTCGGAAGTCAAAGCACTAACCGCTTTATCTTTGATGTCATCGCTGACTTGAGAAATAACCGTTGTCCCAATATCTTTTATTTTATCCTTATAACTCGCTCCATAAACGATAAGCGCCCCAACGATGACAAGGACTACTACCCATTTCACCACGGTTTTTACAATACCAATCACAATAAATAAAACAATAATGGCCCCTACAATTAAATACCAACGATCCTGTGCAAACGAAATCCACTGATCCATCTTTAACCCCTCCTCATAATCCAAAAGTCCATTCCTATCATACTACATGGACTCCTTAATCTTCATCTCTTTTTTTCCTTAACTGTGCTAGCTTCTGCTCAATTTCTTTGGTCTTATCAATGCTTTTTCCAGTCTTACGATAAGACTGTCTTAAACGAAAAACAAGAAAAATTCCGACTGCAGCCAAAAGTATAAAAACGATAGGATCCATGTGTCCTCCCTGTTTCAAATTTGTGTCATTTGTCCCGAACGGTCATATCCTTGGGACGAGCGGCGTAAAACTTAAGAAGAGATGAAACTAAAGGATCGAGGTGGTAAAACCGTGCGAACAGCCATATGGTTGTATTTATTTATGTTTGTTGCATTTTTTGATTTACACGCGCAATACCCGATTTTATCCCCTTTCGCCTTATCGCTGGGAGCTGCTCCTTCATTTATAGGGCTCATCATGGGCGTATATTCACTCACCCATCTTCCTGGCAATCTCATTGCAGGCTATGGTGTAGACAAATACGGCAGTAAATTTTTCATTGTCTTTAGTTTAATTGTAGCAGGGATCATCTTACTATTTCAATCCAACGTGAAAGATCCGTGGCATCTGCTTTACATTCGGTCCATCAGTGGATTTGTGCTTGCTTTCCTATCCCCTGCTTGTTTAACTTTACTAGCTCGTATAGCGCGTGATCGCATTCACCAAAGCAAGCTCATGGCTGGCAACGGCCTCGTTCACACACTAGCATCCGTAGTCTCACCTGCGGCAGGTGCTGTATTAGTGGCCAAAATTGGCTTTACGACCGCATTTTCCGTGTTAGGCTGGATCCTGATTATCACAGGTATTCTCGCCATCTTCGGTGTAAAAGAGAAGGAAATGCTGTCCCACAATGAGGACAAGTCGAGCTCTAAGGCCATCTTAGATCCACACGGTCACCATGCATCTCAGAATATTAAAGAAGGCGATGATGGAGATGGTGTCTCTATCCCCTGGCTTTTCTTCCTCATTCCCATGGCACTCTCTTGCTCACAGGGTATTCTGTTCTTCGAACTTCCATTGATGAAATCAGCGCGAGAATCCATCCTCACATCTGGTGTTTTCTTCACACTAGTGAGTTTAGGCGCACTGCTTAGTATTTCTTTCTGGTTTTTGAATAAAATTTCACCTTTTCTGAGGACCATTGGCGGAAGCATCGGGCTTGCCGTAGTTTTCTTCGGATTAGCTATACAGTGGCCAATTCCATTAACCGTTTCCCTCTTCTTAATCGGAATGGCCAAAGGTGTCATTTATCCAGCACTTGCAGCTTTACTTGCCAGTATTACTAGCAGTTCAAGATACGGTCGCGTGTTTTCCTTGCTTTCCATTTCTTATTCCGTTGGTGCCTTTATTGGCCCGATGATGGCCGGTCAGCTTCGAGATCATATTTCCTCGTACTTCATTGCATTCTTCATCCTCATGCTAGCCCTATCACTTCTGCCGCTTCGAACGTTCAAATCGCCTATGCTAACTTCATAATTTCTCTTCAATCAAAAGGCTTGATGTCGTCCATCAGGCCCTTTCCTGCTGTCACACGCTGTAAATCCTTGTCATTTCCCAGGAAATATCGCGTCATCCAGTTACTTGGTTCGCCGCTCCAAACAGGGTATACTACTCTAAAAAGGAGTGAAGGTGTCCATGTCCATTGCCATTATTGTTGAGGGAAAAAATGATAAGAGTCGCTTGAAGCGAGTCGTTGATGAAACCGTGATCATCCATTGTACCTTCGGCACTCCCAGTTCCATTACGCTTGACTCATTGCGAAAAAAAGTAGGTGATTTGCCCGTTTATATATTCACCGACAACGATGCATCCGGCAAAAAAATCCGTTATTTGCTGCGCGATACATTTCCAGACGCTGAACATATTTATACCCGTAAGGGATATGCAGGTGTCGAAGGCACACCCGAAGAATATCTCACCCAGCAATTAGAAAAAGCAGGACTGGACGCGTATATTATCTACCCTGCGCCCAACCCTGCTTATGAATAATCACTTTGCATTATTTCCCTTTTGAAAGGGTTACAACATCCTTCACGATATGATCTGCATCCAACTCCGGATTACTTGCATCATAGTAATTTCTTAGCTGACCCTTTGGATCAACGAGCAAAATCGCATTGGAATGTGAGAAATTTCCGTCTTTCTCTTTGATCACCATAATACCGAAATCTTCAGCAAGCTTATGAACTTTCGCTTCTTCACCTCGGAGGAACGTCCATCCGCCTGGAATCGGCTTCGATTCAAAGCGATTTCCGAATGCTTTTAACACCTCTGCAGTATCCCTTACTGGATCCACAGTTATCGATAATATTTCCGCTTTGGATCCCAGTAAATCCTTTTTCTTCAATTCATCCTGCACCTGTGAAATCAAGAAACTTGTCGGCAAGCACACATCTGGACAGAAAGAGTAAAAGAAATACACGAGTCGTACTTTACCGTTCATACTTTCGGAGGTAACTGTTTTACCATCTAAATCTTGCAGTGTAAAAGAAGGCGCAGCCTTCATGGCCGTTAATCTTTCATCCGGATTACTGCCGTTCGACACTAATTTATAAGCGAAAGATGCAATCATCGCAATTAAAATCGCACCTAGTGCTAACTTAAACCAGTTTTTCTCCAAAAACGTCCCCATCGTTTTCGTCCCCCAGACTAAAATTTCGCTGTCGTATCAATAACCATTAAGATCGATAGCAGCGTTAAATATAAAAGGGAGAACAAGAACATACGCTTTGCCCATACAATTTCCGCTTCCCCATTTGCTTTGAACCCTTTGACGCTCATGAAAACCCATGTTAATCCAAGTATCGTAGATACGATTAAGAAAATCGTTCCTACATAGCCATACGCCGTTAGCATGACTGTAACAGGTACTAATAGAACAACATAACGAACCATACTAATTTTCGTTACGAAAGTCCCTTTAACTACCGGCAATAACGGGAAGCCCGCTGCACGATACTCTTCCATACGGCGAATGCCAAGCGCCCAGAAATGCGGTGGCTGCCATAGGAATAGGAACAAGAAAACTAAGATCGCTCCCAAATCAATATTCCCACTAACCGCACAATAACCGATCAGAGGTGGTACTGCTCCCGAGATCGCGCCTACGAATGTGCTCCATACTGATGTTCTTTTGAACCACGCTGTATAGATCCAAACATAAAAGAACAATCCAAGTAAACCCATTAATGTAGCTAAAGGTGAATGCGCCCCTAAATAGAGAACCCCTAATCCAATCGTACCAAGAATAATTCCGAACCAAAGAACAAAATTGGCGCTTAACCGTCCACTTGGCAGTGCTCTATTCTGTGTGCGTTCCATCTTCGCATCCATCTCACGGTCCAGATAATTATTCAGTACCGTACCTCCAGCCATAACAAGTGCTGTGCCTAGCATCGTCATAATTAAATGGAGCCAGTCAACTTCCCACTTGGCCGCTACCCAGTATCCAGCGAAAGCTGTCATCAAATTGGAATAAATAATACCCGGTTTTATCAGTCGGTAATATTCCTTCAAGGTCACAGGCCCATCTGCACCTTTCGTCGAGCTAGCATCTATGGCATCAGTTCCAGCTTGCCCTTGGGACGAGCCGGTTGAAACATTTTCGTAAGTGACTTGATTATCCATGTGCGCTTACCTCCTCTATGTCGAATTTCCGATCCTACATCTTAATGAACATTCTCATCATACCAACCCCTACATCATTTGACAATGAAGCACGGGCAGTTGTCATCATATTGTCGATTCTCCCTTCCAGTATGCGTGGAAAATGCACTTACCATTCGATTCCATTTTGGAATATGTGAAAAAGTTGTGAGGATTTACGGGCGGAGCACCTGAATGCCCGTACAAATAGAAAGAGGAGACAGGTCGAAGCCTGCCTCCTCTTTCTATTTATTCACCAGCAACGGTGTTAAATCAAATAAACTTCGGCGGATTTGATGCCATGCCTTGGTCAGAACATCTTGCAACTCCCAAGCATGTCTGCCCATGACGTTCACAACAAGTCCATATTTGTAAGTTAGACTTGCTCCTACTCGAACCGTTTGGCCTTCGAGCTGACTTAATTTGTCCACAATGACTTCAAGGTGGCGTGGACCAAGTCGGTCTGAGAAGACAAACAGATTGCCCATATGTGTCTCGCCTTCCCAGCAACCTGGTGAAGACAGCTCCATCACCAATGGTTCAATTCGCTGGTTTTGGTAGAAGATCAGCTCACCTTCATACCAGACCTTCATCCTGTTCACGTACCTTGTGTAGTGAAATATTTCCCCACGATGCGTGCGACCTGGACAAAGGACATCGGAGTAAATCAAAGTCGATCCTCTCGATAAATGTGCCTCCGTTTCACCGAACAAGTCAGCATCCTTATACAGCATTAAAGGCTCCGGCATATACTCAAGCAACGCTTCAGCTTCAAGTCGAAGTATCTGATGCTGCGTGCTTCCTTGATCTTCTGCCGAAGGGTGCACCTTCGTGAACGACTGGTTCGTTAGAAAAACACGTGCGCCCTCTTCAAGGCGCACGTTAATTTCATAATGATCACCGGCCATCAGCCCAGGTGAGCAATCCATCATATATACGCCCAACTGATCCATAGGGGGGGCACCATCCATACACATTTCATTTTCATAACGAAACGTTTTGGCTATTTTGAGTGGGGAGGCATGATATTTGTGTACAAGCCGCGTGAAGCCGCTGCGCACCGCAAATTGTGCGGTTATCTCCCCAGTCAGCTTAGGCATGGCTAAACTCCTTCTCTACCCAAGACACGATATCATCCAACCCTGTACCACCCATCAGGTTTGAGAAGATATACGGACGCTCGCCGCGCATTCTTTTCGTATCGGAATCCATCACTTCTAAGCTAGCACCTACATATGGAGCAAGATCAATTTTATTAATGATCAACATATCCGAACGCATGATGCCAGGGCCGCCTTTACGTGGGATTTTCTCCCCTTGGGCAACATCAATAATATAGATGAAGCGATCCACGAGCTCTGGACTGAAAGCAGCTGCCAAATTATCGCCACCACTCTCAATAAAAATAATATCGAGATTATCGAAACGCTTCTCCAGCTCTTCAATCGCTTCGAAGTTCATCGATGCATCCTCGCGAATCGCCGTATGCGGACATCCACCTGTCTCTACCCCAATGATTCGCTCCTCAGGCAGTGCTTCTGAACTAATCAGAATACGTGCATCTTCCTTCGTATAAATGTCATTCGTAATAACTGCTATACTATATCGGCCGTTCAACTTCCTTGCCAAGCGTTCTACTAGCGCTGTTTTGCCTGAACCTACAGGACCTCCGATCCCAATTCGCATCGGGCGACTGCGATCTGTTGCTGGCTTCTCCCATTCGTGATGATGATGATGACCGTTACCTTGACACATTGTCATTCCTCCTCAGATATATTGTTAGATTTCCTTCTAGGACATAAATAAACGTGAATATAACGTTTCATGCTGCATCATAGCTAAATCAGCCGCTGGTGAATTCGTGTACGCCTCCATTGGATCTAAGTGCGAAACTCGCTGCCATTCGCTTCCTGTCAAAGGAACGAGCTTTGCAAGTAACATCTGACCTTGCGTTTGTCCAATGGACATAAGCCTAAGCGCACTATTGATACACGTCATGATACATGTATAGAGATAGCCTTCGGCAGCCTGATGTAGAGGGACGCCTAGATGGTAGCTCACCCAACCATGAACAACTGGATGATTCGAGCTGCATCTCCTCGCACTTACCGCATCATCGAGCGGCTGCCAATTCAGCTCCGGATACAGCGAACGTGATAATTGGAGCAATCTGCGCCCCATTTTCTGCACGCCGCTCCGCGTCTCACTTCCTACCCGCTGCACATGGAGCATATGGTCGAGGTCCCAAAGCTGCCCCAACTCCCCTCGAGGGATGTGCAGATATGCTGCTTTAATAACCATTGCATCCGAGGATGCCCAACTGCCCGCAAGCATCGACCGAATATAGGCTTCCAGTTCGGAGATCGTTGTCAGTCTTCCCTGTTGGACAAGTGTTTCCAAACCAAACGAGTGGGAAAACCCGCCAATCGGAAGTGCCGAATCCAACAGTTGCTGGTAGGCTAACCAATGGAACGGTGGATGTTCTAACGCAGTCATTGTTGTCACCTCAGTCAGGACTGTCTTCCAATCCTTTTTAAAATAAGAAATACAACTGTGCCATCGGCAGCTCTGTCGCAGGCTCACAGGTTACGGCTTCGCCATCAACCTTCACCTCGTAGGTTTCTGGATTTACTTCTATAGAAGGAGTTTCGTCGTTATGAATCATATCTTTCTTCGAAATGCTGCGGCAGCCCTTCACCGGCTCAATCCTCTTCTGCAATCCGAATCGTTCTCCGATTCCATTGTCATACGCTGCCTGAGAAACGAAGGTTATCGAACTTTGCGTCAACGCTTTCCCAAATGCAGCGAACATCGGTCTACCGAAGACAGGCTGCGGTGTTGGTATAGAAGCGTTCGGGTCACCCATTTGGGCATATGCGATGCTGCCACCTTTGAGAACGAGATCCGGCTTCACACCGAAAAACATTGGACTCCAAACAACCAAATCTGCAAACTTGCCTGGTTCAATCGACCCAACAAGATGCGAAATGCCGTGCGTAATCGCTGGATTTATTGTATATTTCGCCATGTAACGTTTGATGCGAAAATTATCATTGTCTTCGGTATCGGGGGCTAGCGGTCCACGTTGTTTTTTCATTTTATCCGCTGTTTGCCACGTTCGAATGATGACCTCACCTACCCGTCCCATCGCCTGGGAATCGGAGCTTATCATACTGAATACGCCTAGGTCATGCAAAATATCTTCTGCCGCAATCGTCTCAGGACGAATCCGAGAATCTGCGAAAGCAACATCTTCCGGAATTCGACTATCCAAGTGATGACACACCATCAACATATCCAAATGTTCTTCGATTGTATTAATTGTATATGGGCGAGTCGGGTTCGTCGAAGAGGGCAGGACATTCAACTCAGCGGCCGCGCGGATAATATCCGGTGCATGACCGCCTCCCGCTCCCTCAGTATGATACGTATGAATGGTACGTCCCTTGATCGCTGCGAGCGTATCCTCAAGAAATCCCGCTTCATTTAATGTATCCGTATGAATGGCCACTTGCACGTCATAACGATCTGCCGCTTCCAAGCACATATCGATCGCTGCCGGCGTTGTTCCCCAATCTTCGTGAAGCTTCAAGCCGATGGCGCCCGCTTCAATTTGTTCCGTCAAAGGCTCCAAGAAGGAAGAGTTCCCTTTACCGGTAAAACCCAGATTCATCGGAAAGCCTTCGGCTGCCTCCAACATCCGCTGCATGTGCCAAGCACCTGGCGTACAGGTTGTGGCATTCGTTCCCGTTGCCGGACCGGTACCACCGCCGATCATCGTCGTCACACCTGAGGAAAGCGCAGTTTCAATTTGCTGCGGACAAATGAAATGAATATGCGCGTCGATGCCGCCAGCAGTTACGATTTTCCCCTCACCCGCAATAACCTCGGTGCTTGCACCTACGATCATATTCGGATGCACGCCATCCATAATATCCGGGTTACCGGCTTTGCCAATTGCGACAATATGACCATCCCGAATACCGATATCGCCTTTGACAATGCCCCAATGATCAATAATGACAGCATTCGTAATTAAGGTATCAAGAACACCCTGTGCACGGGTCGCACCGCTAGATTGTCCCATGCCGTCACGGATGACTTTCCCACCGCCAAATTTACATTCATCCCCGTAAACAGTGTAATCATGTTCGATTTGCGCCCAGAGCTCTGTGTCTGCCAATCGAATGGCATCGCCTGTTGTAGGGCCAAACATCAGCGCATAGTTCTTACGATCTATTCGACTCACCGAGCATCCCCTCCCAAGCCTGCCATCTTGCTTTCGTTTCTGCTGGCATTTTGTCTTTTTCCGCTAATCCTTGACTCAAATTGTTAAGACCATAACTCAATTTGGCTCCGCCTAATTCGACAAGTTGAACCGGCTTCTGCTCACCAGGCTCGAAACGGACTGCCGTTCCTGCCGGAATATCCAAGCGCATGCCAAAGGCTAACTCTCGTGCGAAATTCAATCCTCGATTGACTTCAAAAAAGTGAAAATGCGACCCTACTTGAACCGGTCGATCTCCTGTATTCGTAACAATGATTTCTATCGTCTGTCTGTGTGCGTTCATTTCAATAAAGCCTTTGGCTGTTCGATATTCGCCGGGAACCATATGCTCGCCCCTTTCATGAATAATTAATTAATAGGTTCATGTACGGTAACTAATTTAGTTCCATCGGGGAACGTGGCTTCTACTTGCACTTCATGAATCATTTGAGGCACACCTTCCATAACCTGATCTGCCTTCAAAATCGTCGTACCAAACGCCATGAGCTGCGCGACCGTCAAGCCATCCCTAGCTCCCTCCATGATTTCGGAGGTCAGCAGCGCAATGCTTTCTGGGTAATTCAGCTTTAATCCTCTGGCAAGCCTTCGTCTAGCTAGGTCAGCAGCTACGGTGATGAGCAACTTCTCTTTCTCTCTTTCCGTTAAATGCACGTTTCTCACCTCTTCTAAATCCGAATAATGGCAATCCTTTACACTCATTATATTCGTGTATTTCACGATTGTAAATCTTTAATGTTATGTATATTGACATTAAATACGCACTTCCAGAACAAATATTTCGTTTTCATGTGATTTTCACAACAATTTCACTTATTTTTGTGCATTTTTACCAAAAAACATTTAACCGGTGTCATGTATATTGACATTAACTTGTATCGCCATTTATCATAAGCCATGTAATCCAAATCTTGTAAGGCAAGGGAGTGGGACGTGAATGAGAGAGATAAGAAACAAAGGTAAACTTACAGTTGCACTAAGTATGGCGTTGATGTTGGTAGCGGCCGGCTGTGCGAAGACAGAATCTACCACCTCTACGACGACTGCACCTGCGGCTTCAACAACATCTGGCGATACCGTACCCGTGGGTATTCTTCACTCACTAACAGGTACAATGTCCATCAGTGAGGTATCCGTTCGAGATGCTGAGCTTATGGCGATTGATGAAATTAATGCAGCTGGGGGACTATTGGGCAAAAAGATTAAACCCGTGATCGAAGACGGGGCATCGGATTGGCCAACTTTTGCAGAGAAGACAAAGAAGCTCCTGCAAAAAGACAGCGTAGTAACAATTTTCGGTTGTTGGACATCGGCTAGCCGTAAAGCCGTCCTACCGGTTGTCGAACAAAACAAAGGATTACTGTGGTACCCAGTTCAGTATGAAGGCGTAGAATCCTCACCGAACATCTTCTACATTGGTGCAACAACGAACCAACAAATCATCCCCGCAGTAACATGGCTCCTGCAAAACAAAGGCAAGAAATTCTTCCTCCTCGGTTCTGATTACGTCTTCCCTAGAACAGCTAACAAAATTATTAAAGAGCAGCTGAAAGCGGATGGCGGGACACTGGTTGCTGAAGAATACACACCGCTTGGACACACCGACTACAATACAATCATTAGTAAGATTAAAAAGGAAAAACCAGACGTTGTCTTCAACACATTGAACGGCGATAGTAACGTTGCTTTCTTCAAACAGCTGAAAGATGCTGGAATTTCGGCAAAAGATTTAACAACCATGTCCGTGAGTATTGCTGAAGAAGAAGTGCGTGGTATCGGCGCTTCGGTTCTCGATGGACACTACACAGCGTGGAACTACTATCAAACAACAGATACACCTGAAAACAAAAAATTCGTTGAAGCTTACAAAGCCAAATACGGCAAAGACCGCGTAACGGATGATCCGATTGAAGCTGGGTACACAGCTGTGTATCTGTGGGCTGAAGCTGTGAAGAAAGCCGGTTCCTTTGACGTAGAGAAAGTAAAAGCAGCTGCCAAAGGCATCGAGTGGAATTCACCTGAAGGTAAAGTCACGATTGATGGCGAGAATCAACATATTTACAAAACAGCACGTATTGGCCAAATTACAGCAGATGGCCAAATCAAAGAAATTTGGAATTCTGGTAAAGCACTCAAGCCAGATCCTTTCCTCAAAACATACCCTTGGGGCGCAGAAGTAACGAAGTGATCCTTACAAGTTGGTACTAAGAAACCAGGACTGCCTAACCGCAGTCCTGGATTTCATCATTTTACTCCCACTTCAGAAAGGAGAGATTGTCATGAGTTTGTTGCTGCTGCAAATATTTAACGGACTCAGTTTAAGCTCCATTCTGCTATTAATCGCAATCGGTCTCGCCATCACCTTTGGTCTTATGAACGTTATGAATATGGCGCATGGCGAATTTATTATGATCGGCGCTTATATGGCTTATCTCGTACAGAAATGGTTTCAATCGTATATGCCCGCTTCTGCATTTGGCTGGTATTTCGTCGTGTCACTCGGCGTCGCCTTTGTCGTTGCCTTCGCCATAGGATGGCTGCTCGAAGTTGTGCTCATTCGCTTCATGTACGGCAGACCGTTGGATAGCCTACTCGCTACCTGGGGGGTCTCCCTCGCCTTACAGCAAATTGCACGATCCATCTTCGGGGCTCCCAACGTCGCAGTGAAAGCACCACAATGGCTGGAAGGCGGATGGCATGTAACGGCAGACTTAATTCTTCCATATAAAAGACTATTTATCATCGGACTTGTGGCCTTATGCATCTTGATCATCTATCTGTACCTCTATCATTCTGCAGGCGGAAGACGTATGAGAGCGGTCATGCAAAATCGCCAAATGGCTTCATGTTTAGGTATTTCTACGCGTAGGGTCGATGCTCAATCCTTCGCCTTCGGCTCCGCTATGGCAGGTATCGCTGGTTGTGCGCTCTCCTTACTTGGACCAATCGGGCCAACAATTGGGACCTATTATATTGTAGATGCCTTCATGGTCGTCGTACTTGGCGGGATCGGCAAGTTAATCGGCACCGTAGCTGGAGCACTCGGAATCGGCGTTTTCAATACGGCTTTGGAATATACAACCAGCGCTACACTCGGTAAAGTCCTTGTATTCACACTGATCATCGCCTTCCTACAATGGAAACCAATGGGACTTGTAACGATGCGTTCGAGATCCTTAGATTGAAGAAAGGATGTGACTACCGTCTATGCTCTTTGCCAAACAATCTAAGCTCAAATTAACCATCTATGGGGTCTGTCTGCTACTCATCGCGCTTGCCCCCCTATTCTTGTCTGACTTTCGTTTATCCTTACTCGGCAAATTCCTGGCTTATGCCATTATCGCGATCGGAATTGATTTAATCTGGGGATATACCGGCATTCTAAGCCTTGGTCATGGCGTTTATTTCGGACTCGGCGCTTATTGTATGGCCATGCACTTGAAGCTGGCTTCCACGCCAAATCAATTACCTGATTTCATGTCTTGGAGTGGTGTCAAAAGCTTACCGTGGTTCTGGGTGCCGTTCCACAGCGCCGCGGCCGCGTTCCTATTGGCGCTCATTGTACCGATGATTGTCGCCTTTATCCTTGGGTATTTCACGTTCCGCAATCGGATAAAAGGAGCATTCTTCTCCATTTTATCGCAAGCCTTAGTCATCATTACGGTTACGCTCTTCGTTGGTCAGCAAGGTTATACGGGCGGGACGAATGGTTTGACGAATTTCACGACCTTTCTCGGTCTGAACTTACAATTACAATCAACCAAACTGCTGTTTTTCTATCTCACCTTAGCTGTCGTGCTCATCGTATTGATCCTTAGCACCATGCTCGTGACTAGCCGTCTCGGCAATATTCTTACAGCGATTCGCGATGGTGAGAATCGGGTGCGCTTCATCGGCTATAATCCCGTTACGTATAAGGTATTCATCTACTGCCTCTCCGCGGGGTTAGCTGGGCTTGCCGGCGTACTCTTCGTACTTCAAGAAGGGATTATCTCCCCAGCGCAAATGGGTATCGTGCCATCGATTGAAATGGTGCTATGGGTAGCTATTGGCGGTCGTTCAACGATTGGCGGTGCTGTACTTGGCGCATTAGTTACGAATGCAGCTAAAACAACTTTCAGCGAAGCCTATCCCGCTTGGTGGCCTATCATGCTCGGCGCCATGTTCATCGTCGTGGTCCTCTTACTGCCGAAAGGAATCGTCGGCACATTGACCCACTTTTTCTCCAATTGGAAAAGAAACAGAAGCCATCATCCAAAGCAAATCTCTACAACACAAGAAGTCATAGAAACTTAACCGCACTTATGCAAACCGGAAAGGGGAACATTTCAATGCTAGGACAATTAGTGAAACAACAACCGACAACTGACGAGACAATCCTGAGCGTCAAGGGACTTGAGGTGAACTTCGACGGTTTCAAAGCCTTGCGAAATCTTGATTTCTCGTTAAAACAAGGTGAACTCCGCTTTCTTATCGGTCCGAATGGAGCTGGTAAAACAACGCTGCTTGATGTCATTTGCGGCAAAGTAAAGCCTTCCCAAGGCCAAGTACTATTCAAGGATTCGATTGATCTCACCAAACACCAAGAGCATCAAATTGCTCAGCTTGGGATTGGTCGCAAATTCCAAGCTCCTACTGTCTTCTCCACGTTGACGGTGTTTGAGAATTTGGCACTATCCATGAAGCAGCAGCGCGGCCTTCTCAGCGCGCTTTGGGCCAAAACTACGAGTGAACAACGAGAACGACTTCACCTTAGGCTTGATATGATTGGTCTGACCAGTAAAGCCAAAGAACGTGCTGGCTCCCTCTCCCACGGGGAGAAGCAATGGCTTGAAATCGGCATGCTCCTGATGCAAGAGCCTGATCTCTTGCTGCTCGACGAGCCTGCCGCTGGCATGACGGATAGTGAAACCGAGAAGACCGGTGAACTGCTCCATGAAATTGCAGAGAATCAGACGATTATCGTCGTCGAGCACGACATGGCTTTCGTACGCCAATTCGCTAGAATGGTAACGGTTCTCCATGAAGGAACCGTCCTGCGCGAAGGCACCATGCAAGACATACAGAATGACGATAAAGTGGCAGAAGTCTACCTCGGAAGGAGAGTTGAACGCGGTGCTTAAACTACAAGGTATAGAGTCCGGTTATGGCGAAAGTATGGTCATCCGTAACGTCAACCTCGAAGTAAGGCCAGGTCAGATCGTTTGCCTAATGGGGCGCAACGGGGTTGGGAAATCAACACTAATGAAGAGTATTATGGGACTCATTAAGCCCCGATCGGGTTCCATTCACTACTCGGATACAGACATTACTTCATCTTCACCAGATCGTCGTGCCAAGTCAGGCATTGGATATGTACCGCAGGGCAGGGAAATATTTCCCCAGCTGTCCGTTGAGGAGAATCTTTTATTAGGCTTAGAAGCCTCATCCGATCGCCGTAAGAAATTACCTGATTCGATCTTCGATACGTTTCCTGTCCTTCGACAAATGCTCCATCGCAAAGGTGGGGACCTGAGTGGCGGTCAGCAGCAGCAATTAGCTATCGCACGGGCATTGGCTCCAGGACCTAAACTGTTGCTTCTAGATGAGCCTATGGAGGGGATACAGCCATCTATCGTCATGGAGATTGAGGCCATCATTGAAACGATTAAACGCAATCGGGAAATTGCCGTTCTCTTAGTAGAGCAAAGCTTAGAATTTGCTACAAGCATCGCTGATTATTATTATGTACTCGACCGTGGCACTATTGCTGCCGAAGGGAAAGCAGAGCATCTGAGCGAAGATCTCGTCCGGAAGCATTTGACGGTATGATCGTTCTCATTCTTATACCCCCAAACCGAAAGAAGCTGACGAACTTGACCTAAAGAATGAAGGTTCAAGGTAGGATCAGCTTCTTTTTTCTGTTTGTAAAAAAGTTAAAACTGGACGTCACA
Organism: Paenibacillus qinlingensis; assembly: GCF_013204845.1. GTDB lineage: Bacteria > Bacillota > Bacilli > Paenibacillales > NBRC-103111 > Paenibacillus_E > Paenibacillus_E qinlingensis. The sequence continues at coordinate 153,587 of NZ_JABMKY010000017.1, read as the reverse complement.
AAATGGATAGGATAACATGTCATATAGATAGGATCGATTTTTGCGGGAAGGCATATCGAGCACCTAACCTTTTAAAGGAAAAGGAGGGGAACCTGTATGTCCAAAATTTTAATCATCGAAGACGATTTAAGTATCGGTGAAATGATGTCCATTTATTTATACGAAGATGGCTACGAAGTGAAACGCGCAGAGAACGGCCGACAAGGCGAGGTCTTATTCCGGGATTTTCAACCCGATATGATTATTCTTGATCTTATGCTGCCTGATATGGACGGGATTCAGTTATGTACAACGATTCGTCAGACCTCAACCATTCCGATCTTAATGGTATCCGCCAAGAATGAAGTTTCGGATCGTGTGAAGGGCCTTCAGACAGGTGCTGATGACTATTTGTGCAAACCATTTTCGATGAGAGAGCTATCGGCCAGAATTCAAGCGTTATTCCGACGTTCGAATACCTCTCCCCAACAGGTTCCATCGCCATCCGACGTGCTCACTCCACAGGGGATCCATTTGGATCTCGAGAAGCGCTGCTTATATGTTAGCAGTAGGATTATCGAAACAACCTTCTCCGAATACGAAATCATGAAGCTTTTTTGGCAAAATCAAGGCAGGGTTTACAGTCGAGAAGAATTGTTAAATCGTGTTCGTGGCTTTGATTCCCAAGTAACTGAGCGTGCAATCGATGTGCATATCGCCAACCTTCGCAAAAAAATCGAGGATGATCCCAAAGAACCTAAGCACATCAAGACCGTGTGGGGTGTCGGTTATAAATTTCTACTATGATAAAGCTCCTTCGGGAGCTTTTTTGTTTTGTAAAATGCCCACAAATTCGTCACCAAATAGGCAGAAGCACAATATGATGATTATGGAAAATGACCTTTTCGATCGTTCAAACACATTTATGAAGAAAGCTTTCGTATGGAAAGCTCAAGGAGGAAATTATTATTATGTTGAATAACCCTTACAAAATAGGTAATCAAGCAATGCCGCAAATGCAATACGGCAATCCCTATCCGGCTTATCCTGTTCCAACTTCCATTACGAATAAGATTGTTCCCCAAACACCAGCAGGATCTGTCCTCACACCACCAGGAAGTGGATTACAAACAGGCGTGAACGTACCGGGACTCCCAACACTTGAGGAGTCGTATATCGAAAATATTCTTCGTTTGAACCTCGGTAAAATGGCAACCATCTATATGACATATGAAAACAACTCCGAGTGGAACGCCAAAATTTTCAAAGGTAGATTAGAAGCTGCAGGTCGTGATCATATCATTATCAGCGATCCTGTTACTGGCATGCGTTTCCTATTACTTATGGTGAATTTGGATTACATTACATTTGATGAAGAACTGAATTACACCTACCCCTTCCGGGGCGGAGCACTCTCCAGATAATAGTATGAAAACCGTTGCTCGATAGAGCAACGGTTTTTTTGTTTTAAGAATACGTAGCTGGTGAGAAATGCCACATATGCAGTTTCTGGATGCCGCCTTTGATCCATTGCTCCCAGTCACCATGATGACCATCATGCAATCGTTCAACGTTCAATCGTTCCTCCTTCATGCTCAGGTAGTCCTCGTACGTTATATCATGCCAAATTTCTACATAAAGCCCTTCTTGATCTGTACCCTCCAATAGCTCCAAACGCCCTTCCCGTAGCTGTTGCCCTTGCATATAGATGAGAAAAGAAGCCCGAAATTCGGATTTTATGGCATACTCTACAAAAACTTTAGACATTTTTAGATCTCCTTCTGATTTATTTTTTGCTCTAAAATGGTAAACTAAGAGCAAGATGTAAATTGACCCCTCAGCTCAGATACAGAACAAACCATGTGTACAGAACACTTAGGAGGATAACCAGTTGGATACAGGCACTCATCTTGTCATTGGCTTAGGATTAGCAGGGCTCTCGCAAATCGACCCAAGCATTTCCGCAAGTACAGCAGCAACAACTGCCGTTTTCATAGGAACTGTCGTTGGCTCTCAGATTCCCGATATTGATGGACTGCTCCGATTCAAGGGCAATGCCCTCTATATTCGCAATCATCGCGGCCGCTCACATTCCTTGCCAGCCCTTCCATTGTGGACGTTATTGATTACTGGTGCACTCGCGCCATTTTTCCATGGCATATCCTTCCTGCATCTCGCTATGTGGATTGGTATCGCGGTTTGCGTTCATGTGTTTACCGACTGTTTCAATACTTACGGTACGCAAGCCATTCGACCTTTTTCGGAAAAATGGGTGTCCTGGAACATCATTCACATCTTCGATCCGTTTATATTCACGAGTCACATTGCCGCGATCTTCATGTGGTCCTTTCATCTAGCAAGGCCACAGCTGATTTTCCCTACCTTATACGGCTTACTTGCACTGTATTACATTTGGCGGACGCTAGACCATGCTATTATTGAAAAAGGACTCTATCGCAAAGATGCCACATATCAGCCCGGTGATAAATATACCCTTATTGTAACATTCAATCTCTATGTCTGGAATGTTGTGAAAGAGTGCCCAGACGGAACCTACCAGCTAGGTGAGCTCAAAAATGGCAAGCTGAAATGGCTGGACACCATCACCTGCTCTGATCACCCTGCCATCGAGGTTTCCAAACAGCATGAGGACATTCAAGCGTTACTCTATTTCTCCTCCTTCACCTGCGCTGAGGTCAAAGAACATCGGTGGGGCTATGAAGTGAGATGGGCGGATGTCCGCTACCGCCATCGCAAACAATTCCCGTTCGTCGGCGTCATTCGGATGGACCGCAATTTCCAAACACTCGATTCTTACGTAGGCTGGGTGAACGATACGAAGCTCGAGAAGAAGCTGAAAGTTGATCTTTATTGAGGCAAATGTATAAAAAGACGAGGCCCTTGCATGATTGCAGGGGCCTTTTTTCGTGGTTCGCTTAATGCACGCACCAAAAGCTCAGGAGCTATTTAGGCTCCTGAGCTTTATTATTACATAATTCGGGTATGCTAGTACGGAGACGAGTATCTAATTAACGGAAATTAGAACCAGAGTGTCCCGCGAGCGATTGCTCAGCAATTTGTACCAAGCGGCGAGTAATCGCACCACCAATGGAACCAGTGTCTCGGGTTGCCATGTTTCCATAGTAACCGTCTTGAGGAATTTGAATGCCCAGCTCTTGAGCTACCTCATATTTCAATTGATCTAGAGCTTGATTGGCTTGCGGAACTACCAGTGTGTTGCTACGAGATTGTGCCATCAGGATCGTACTCCTTTCAGTCAGCTATAATCTTTGATGTATTTGCAAGCTTGCAAAGATAGTATGTGGAGGAAATGAATTTATATGCACAGCGCTCAAAAAAGTTTAATATAAGAAGATGTCATGAACTTCAAGAAAGTAGGTCGCCTAAATGAGTAAACCACTTGCTCTCCTATTCGCAGTTGTTGGTACGCTGCTGCTCGCTTGCATCTCCCTATTCATTGCTCTCCGCGAGCCTTGGATGGTACTCCTCTTCTCCCTCATTTCGTTAGGGTTTATCGGATATGGCTTCGTGACGAAAGCCAAAATGCGTCGGAAAAATACACCTTCCGAATGAACAAAAAGCTCAAATCCGCAATCAATGGGATTTGAGCTTTTTTGTATGTGAAGAAATAGGCTTAACGAACAATAAAGCCCATCCGTTTCTTTACTTCAAGCAGTGTTTGATTCGCCACTTCGGCAGCTTCGTCCGCACCTTTTTTCAGTATGTCAAAAATGGCTCCTGAACTGCGAATCTCACGATAGCGTTGTTGGATTGGCTCCAGAACAGAAACAATGTGTTCGGCCAGTTCCTTTTTGAATGGACCATAACCTTGCCCCTCATACCTGGCCTCGATTTCCGCTAAACTCATCTCCGCAAAGTGCGAGTAAATTGACATTAAATTACTGACCTCGGGTTTATTCTGAGGATCATACGTCACTTCACGCCCAGAATCCGTAACAGCACGACTAAGCTTCTTACGAATGACATCTGGCTCGTCAAGCATCGCGATGTAACTGCCGGCATTTGGACTACTTTTGCTCATTTTCTTGGAAGCATCATCTAGTGACATAATGCGTGCGCCTACCTCAGGCATATAGGGTTGTGGCATGACAAACATATCGCCGAAACGGTTATTAAATCGGTTAGCCAAATCACGCGTCAGTTCCAAATGTTGTTTTTGATCGTCTCCAACTGGAATTAGATCTGCGTTATATAACAAAATGTCAGCCGCCATCAGAGATGGATACGTGAATAATCCTGCGCCAACAGATTCTTTACCTTCGGACTTATCCTTAAACTGTGTCATGCGCTCAAGTTCGCCCATATGCGTCAGCGTCGTCATAATCCATCCTAGCTCTGCGTGTGCGTGAACATGGGACTGCAAGAAGACAGAAGCCTTATTCGGGTCTAGACCCGAAGCAATGTATAAGGAAGCGATAGACTCCGTTTGTTCCCGAAGCGCGGCTGGATCCTGCGGCACTGTGATCGCATGCATATCGACCACCATGAAATAACAGCGATGAAGTTCTTGCAGCTTCACAAAGTTGCGAAGTGCCCCAATATAATTGCCAATCGTCAGCTGACCGCTGGATTGCATGCCTGATAGTACACGTTTCATTCCAAATACCTCCAATGATTTTCACTATTTCCCATTCGTATCGGTAAAAAAGACAACAAAAAAGCCTCCCTCCGCAAGGGACGAGAGACCGTGGTACCACCCTAATTTGTCTACTTACATAACCGAAGTTATGTGCACGTAAACCTTCAGGCTCTGATAACGGAGAGCTACCGTTTAGCATAATTAACTGTGGTTTTAATCCGGCCTAGGTTCCGGTGATTCTACACAGTGTTCAGCTTCAAGCTCAAGGATCCATTCGGTCTGCTTGTTTCACCGGTTCGCACCAACCACCGGCTCTCTGAGAAACGGGAGACAAACGTACTTGTTCCTATCATCGCAATTGATTTCCTATTATTATACACGCTTAAGTATCAATGTCAATCAAGGACATTGTCCTAGATAGCCCAGCATGTACATAGGATAGTTACATACCAATTCCTTCGGCAAAGGGGTGTCAAAGCATTGTCCTCAACTCTATACCGCTGGAGCCTTCCTGCCTCCACGGTGATTTGCGTGTTTCTCTTGTTCCTGATCGTAACAACGAGACAACTCCCCCCAATGGGAATGGTCATGGAACCTATCAGCCATGTCTTTATGGCTTTTATGGACATCTTCTTAGATGCCCTTCCGTTCATGATTCTCGGCGTACTGTTATCTACGATCGTAGAAAATTTCATTCCAGAGGGAGTTATCCAACGATTGACCCCCAAACACCCCCTCGGTGGTGTGTTATTCGCCTGTGTGCTAGGTATTATGTTTCCCTTGTGCGAGTGCGGCATGATCCCTTTCGTACGCAGGCTGATGCGCAAAGGCATGCCAGTCTATATCGCAGTCATTTTCATTCTAGTGGGACCTATTCTTAACCCTATCGTCTTTGCTTCCACTTGGATGGCTTTCCGCGGTAACCCAGCCATGGCCTATTCACGTATGGGACTCACCTTTGGCGTAGCCCTTGTGGTCGGCTTCCTGCTCACGCGTTTCCTCAAGAGCAACCCATTGCGGCATCCGATTGAGCCTGCAGCAGCAAGCCTAACACATCGCCATAACCACGCGCATGGTAGCCAACACGTCGACCAGCATGATCATGGACATGACCATCATGGCCACACCCACACTCATGGAGACAGCAGGATCATGACGATGGTCAGCCACGGCTCTTCCGAGCTATTCGAGATGAGCAAGTATTTAATGCTTGGCGCCTTACTGACAGCTCTAATACAGACATTCGTGGCACAGGACAGCCTGAGCGCCATTGGACAGGGCGCTTTCATCTCCCATCTGTTCATGATGGGCTTTGCCTACTTGCTCTCCTTATGCTCGACCACAGACGCCTTCGTCGCAGTCTCTTTCGCCAAGTCATTCTCACCTGGTTCCCTGCTTGCCTTTCTTGTATTCGGGCCCATGATAGACGTGAAAAGTACATTAATGATGCTATCGATTTTCAAAGCACGATTTGTATTAACACTTTCGATTGTCGTGGCGGTAACGGTTTTGAGCGGGTCGCTTTTGTTTATGCATTTTTTTCTTGCTTGAATATATCAATAATCAAGCAGTACGCAAAATTCCCTTCCACTATGGAATTTGCACGATGGACTTCGATTTTTACCTCAAGGATCTTCGTGACAGCTGAATCTATGACCACTATCCCCTTTGCTCAGGTTATCGTCAGATAGTGCTGAACTGAGCTTAGGGGATAGTGAACATAACATATCTTTACACTCAATAGTTGCTGAAAAAGCCCTACCCGAACTAGTCGGATAGGGCTTTTATCTTGTACGAAATTAGATTTTCAAAATAGCACCAGCGCTTGCGTTTGTTACCATTTTCGTATAACGAGCTAGGTAACCAGAAGTAATCTTCTGTTGGAAACCTGCCCATGACTCACGACGTTTAGCAAACTCTTCATCGCTGATTTGCAATTCGATTTTGCGTCCATCCATGTCAACGTCGATGATGTCGCCATCATGTACGAAAGCAAGTGGTCCACCTTCAGCAGCTTCAGGTGACATATGACCAAGCGAGATACCGCGGGATGCGCCGGAGAAACGTCCGTCTGTAATCAAGGCTACTTTCGCGCCAAGACCCATACCTACGATTTGGGATGTTGGTGCCAACATTTCTGGCATACCAGGTCCACCCTTCGGTCCTTCGTAACGAATGACAACAACGTGTCCTTCTTTTACTTTACCGTTTGCGATACCGTACAAAGCTTCATCTTGGGAATCGAAACAGATCGCTGGGCCTACGTGACGTCCGCCAACAGACTTATCAACAGCACCAACTTTTACGATACTGCCTTCAGGCGCCAAGTTACCGAACAGAACAGCTAGTCCGCCGCGCTCACTGTGCGGGTTCGTCAAAGGACGAATAACGTCAAAGTTCTGAATTTCACGACCAGCCACGTTCTCGCGAAGCGTTTGTGCCGTTACGGATAGACACTCGCCGTTGAAAGCACCTGGCTTTTTCAAAAGCTCATTAATAACCGCACTCACACCGCCTGCCAAATGCACATCTTCGATGTGGTAATCGGAAGCTGGAGCGATTTTCGCAAGATGAGGAACACGCTCAGCCACTTCGTTAATACGAGCGATCGGATAATCAATTCCTGCTTCTGCCGCGATAGCCAATGTGTGAAGAACTGTGTTTGTAGAACCACCCATTGCCATATCCAAAGCAAATGCATTATCAATCGCGTCAATCGTTACGATATCGCGCGGCTTGATGTCTTTCTCAATAAGAACCATCAATTGCTTCGCGCAGTCTTTAACGAATTGCTTACGCTCTTCAGCAACTGCAAGAATTGTACCGTTACCTGGCATTGCAAGTCCAAGACCTTCAGCCAAACAGTTCATGGAGTTCGCTGTGAACATTCCGGAGCATGATCCACAAGTTGGACAACCATATTGTTCAAGCTCTTCCAGACCTGCTTCATCCAATTTACCAGCTTGGAATGCACCAACGCCTTCGAATACGGAAGAAAGGGAGATGGATTTACCGTTTTTATCTTTACCAGCTTTCATCGGTCCACCACTTACTAACATCGTTGGGATGTTAACGCGAAGAGCCCCCATGATCATACCTGGTGTAATTTTGTCACAGTTAGGAATACAAACCATGCCATCAAACCAGTGAGCATTAACAACAGTTTCCAAGGAATCCGCAATAATCTCACGGCTTGGCAAGGAATAACGCATACCGATATGACCCATAGCAATACCATCGTCAACGCCGATTGTATTGAACTCAAAAGGAACGCCGCCTGCTTCACGAATGGCTTCTTTTACGATTTTACCAAACTCTTGCAAGTGAACATGTCCAGGAATAATGTCTATATAGGAGTTACAAACCGCGATGAACGGCTTGCCGAAATCTTCTTCTTTAACGCCGGCTGCACGCAGCAAGCTGCGATGTGGAGCGCGGTCGAAACCTTTTTTGATCATGTCGCTGCGCTGTTTTTGTTGTGCCATTCTATAATTCCTCCTAAATTTCATTTCAGAAATAAAAATAATGAATCTATCATACCACACTTCTCACAATATTTCTTCCTTTAGTGTGATGACGCATCAACGTACGAGAAACACCGCGCACAACATCCTTTAAGCTTTTCGACGATTCAAATGAACGAATGTAATGGCTAGCGCCAAAACAAGCACACCGCCCTTAACAATATCGAACCCGAAATATGGAACATTGAGCATCGTGAGTCCATTCAAAAGCACCCCGATTAGTACAGCTCCAAAGAATGTACCAATCACATTAGGTTTCCCTGCTCCTAGCACAGAATACCCCACGAATACTGCGGCTACTGCTTCCATCAAAAGCGGTGAACCGGCATCAATTTGCCCAGAACCTACACGAGATGCGTACAGAATACCGCCAATTGCTGCAAAAATACCAGAAAGAACATAAGCTGCAAAGCGGATTTTGTTAACGGATATACCGGATAAACGAGCCGCTTCGCGGTTCCCTCCTGTAATATACAGCTGGCGACCCCAACGTGTGTAAGTAAGGAACACATGCACTGCAATAACCGCAACAAGCATAATAACAACCGGAACAGGGACACCTAATAGCTTGCCTTGTCCAATCCATAGAAATTCGGAAGTGAATTTCCCTGGTGCCACCGTGCCATCTTGAAATCTCATATTATTATAAATCGAGAAACCTTTGGTATACGTTTTTTGGATGCCACCAATGATATACATCATGGCTAGCGTGGCTAGTAGATCGGGAATACGCACTTTCACGATCAACACAGCGTTTAAGAATCCGATGATCGCACCGATAAGCAATGGCACTAGAATAACAAGATAGAACGGTTGGTCGTACCAAACCATCATAGCTGCCGCTGATACGGTAGCTAATGACACGGTTGACCCTGCGGATAAATCGAAACCATCGACAATCTGAGATAATGTCACACCGATCGCAACAAACATCACAATCGAGATCGAACGTAAAATATCCGCGATATTGTCATAAGTCATAAAGTTTTCATTGATAATAGAAAATACAATAAGAACAAGTGCAATAATAAACAAAGCACCGTATTTAAATGAAAAATCCAAACTTTTTTCCTTCAAACTATTCAGCCTCCCCCGCGCTCGCATACGTTAAAATGAGATCCTGCGTCGCTTCCGCGCGGGACAGCTCCTTCACCACAGACCCATAGCTCATCACGATGATGCGATCGGCAATTCCTATAATTTCATTCAGTTCACATGATAAATAAATAATTCCTTTACCTTCCGAAGCCAGCTGACCGATTAAGCGATAGATATCGCTTTTGGCGCCGACATCAACCCCTTTGGTCGGCTCATCAAACAAGTACACGTCAGCGTTTGTCGGCAGCCATTTGCCTACCGCCACCTTCTGCTGATTCCCGCCGCTCAGGTGCTTCACCGTGCGATTGGGATCGCCTGGCTGTACGCCTAGCTGACTGACCATTTTCGCGGCGTACTCATTTTCCTCACTGCGCTTCACGAAGCCAAACGTGCTCAGCTTGCGCAAAATCGGCAGAGACAGATTGCGCTTCACTGTCTCTTCCACAAGGACGCCCTGTTTGCGGCGCTCCTCAGGCACGAGCGCAATGCCGGCGCGCACGGCATCCTCCGGCTGGCGCAGCGTGAGCTTGCGCCCGTTAAGCCACACCTCGCCGGCGTCCGCGGCGTCGGCGCCAAAGATTAGCCGGCTTAACTCCGTTTTGCCGGCGCCGACTAGACCTACGACGCCGAGGATTTCCCCTCGGCGGAGATCAAAGGAGACGCCGCGCACCTTGGTGCCGAGGCGCAAGCCCTTCACCTCGAGGAGGGTACTGCCAATGGGCACACCCACTTTGGGGAACTCCTCGGTGAAGGTTTTACCCAACATCGACTCAATGACGGAGGCGATGTCCATGCTTGTGGCCGGCTGCGTGAGCACATGACGGCCGTCACGCATGATCGTGATCCGGTCAGCAACACGGAACACTTCTTGCAAGCGGTGGGAGATGAAAATAATTCCCACGCCCTCTTGCTTCAAGCTGTCCATAATGCGGAACAGCCTCTCAGACTCTTCTAAGCTCAGCGGTGCCGTCGGCTCATCGAAAATAATCATCTTCGCTTTATGCGCCATAGCTCTTGCAATCAACACGAGCTGCTTCTGCGAAATGCTTAACTCATCAATTTTGCTCCGCACGGAGAATGTCGCACCAATTTTCGCCAGAATGGCTTCAGCTTCCTTATGCAGCTTACGCCAACTTACCCAAGCTTCTCCTTGGACGAGTTTATCGATCATGACATTTTCCGTAACCGTTAATTCCGATATTAACGCTGTATCCACCTCTTGATAGACACAATAAACACCGTGATCCATTGCATCCTTTGGAGTACGTATGACCAATGGTTGATTATGAATAGAAAGATGCCCCGTATCGTGCGTATAAGCACCGGATAATATTTTCATCAAGGTACTCTTACCTGCACCATTAGCCCCGAGCAGGGCATGAATTTCTCCCGCTTGCAGATTGAAATCCACTTCCTGCAGTGCCTTCACACCTGGGAAGGATTTTGTAATCCCCTTCATTTGCAATAATGAAGATAAATCTGCCTGATCTTTCAGCATGTAATTTCACCTCGCTTCTTAATCTGAAAGTCCCACCGCAAAATAGCGATGGGACTGCATAGAAAACCTTATTTTTTTTCTGCTGCTTTCATCCAGTCCGTATAGCCTTGTTGGCTTCCGCCCCAACCTTTTACGTACTCGCTAAGTTGTGTAGTGTTGATTTGTTTGTCTTTAGGCAATTGGTCTCTGGATACATATACAGGCTCCAAAACCACTTTATCAGGCGTTTGATCGCCATGCAGCTTTTGATACAAATAACGAACTTGTACGCGACCGATGTCTTTTGGATCTACGGCTGAAGAAGCTACCCAAGGGCTTTTCGGATCTTGCAAAAGCTGTAGATCTTCGTCACTCAAGTCGATACCATAAACTTTAATTTCAGTACGTCCTGCTTGTTGAATGGCTCGGGAAGCGCCTTTTGCGAACTCATCCCATGCCGCCCAAACGGCTGTAATATCACCTTTGTTCGGGTACTTTTTCAAGATTGCTTCCATTTGTGTTTGTGTATCTAATGCCGGATCTTTCGCTGTTCCGAAAGCGGCTACTTCTTTAATATCCGGATATTTCTTTTGGAAAGCTTGGTAAGCCAGTTGTCTGCGCTCCATTGGTGCGAAGCCAGCTACCCATACTTTAACGATATTCCCTTTGCCTCCAGCATCTTTAGCAAGTTGCTCCAGCGTGGCATCCGCCATTTTTTGATCGCCTTGCTCTAGTGATGTTACATTAGGAACAGTTAGGATGGAGTCAAAGCTAACAACAGGAATTTTCTTCTCTACCGCTTTCTTCACACCAGCTTCAAGTGCTTCTGCTGTACCATGATCGATAAGAATTCCATCGAATTTTTGGTTAATGGCAGCATCTAAATTAGAAGCCATTTTCGCCAAATCTGTATCAGCTACGAAAACCGTAACCTTACCGCCAAGTTTTTCAACTTGCTCTTTCACACCTTCAACATATTGTGAAGAAAACGTTCCTGTATTGAATTGCATAACAAGCGCGATTTTCTTACCTGTTAAATTTGATGCACTTGCACTTGCTGCAGGTGTTGCTGTTTCAGTTGCACTATCTTTTTGTCCGCAAGCTGAAAGCACACTTCCTACTAATGCTAAACTAATGAAAACATTAAGTAATTTGGTTCTTTTCATGAATTTCCCTCCCGATCATACTCTCTCTATTTCCCACTGAATCTATCGGATTATTATGCCGAGTGTTCTACTGGGAATTTAGATTATAGTAGCATTAGAGGGAACTTCCGTCAATATAATTCTGTACTCTTTCGACAATTTTCTACAAATAGATGTATAGTTACTTACTTTCTCCCGAAATCCGCCTTGATTTCGCCCCATTTTTTCGTGTCCCATTTGGCGATTTTATTAGTATACGTATTCGTATGCAGCCATTTTAACGCGCGATCCACCAAGGTCCATATTTCCGCAGTAGACGCATCTCTAACTAAATTAGTAGATACTTCCTTCTTCCGAATCCAACTTAGTGCTGTAACTGAATCGGTATAAATCGTTTGATTGCTTCCCTTTTTTTGCAGGTAAGCCAGTCCATGTACAATGGCTAGAAACTCCCCTAGGTTATTCGTTCCCTTCGATATCGGTCCTTGGTAGAAAATAATTTCACCTGTCCGCGTATCTACGCCCTTGTACTCTACGATGCCTGGATTTCCGGAACAGCCTACGTCCACTGAAATACTGTCATAATCTACTTCGGGTGCAGACTCGGGAGTCGCAGACTTTTTGGCAGCACCTTGCGTTCCTCCAGTGCCTTTTGCCGCAAAATTCAGTGACTTCTGCCACCCCTTCTCCAGTGCTTGACGTGCTTCACCTTCGGATTCGTAAGACTTGAACTTCGCCTGCGGATAACCATTCGTTTGCGCTTGGCATTCAGCCCATGAGCGATACACACCTGGCTTGTGCCCAACCCAAACCACATAAAATTTTGATGCAGCCATATTATTCACTCCGTAATGTTAGTTGTAATTGTCCTACAAGATCTTCAACGACCTTCACCGTATCCTGAAAATACGGACGATAATCCAAATCTGCAACAAATTGCAAATAGGTTTCCCCAATATCTGCAAGTTGTTCGCGATATTCGCGAGTCGGGATGACATGCGTCTCCAGTTCGCGGTAAGAACCGTTAGTTCGCTCTTCTACAGAAGAGAGTTCAAGCTGCTCCCCAGGCAAATGCCGAACAACGAATGAGAAACCTCTACACTCCGGGTCACCGCATCCGCATACGAAGAACGGCATCCGCTCCCACTGATCGGCTGGAGCGAAACGGTTCGGTGCTGTATCATGCAGTGCACTGTATAACAAAGCAGGCAGTCCAACATCAATGCATAGAGGTTCTTCAATAATGAGACTATCTTCGACAGACATATGAACATCCGCTTGAATGATTTGTAAATCTTTATCTAAGGACCAGCCCTTAATCGCTAGTTCAAACATGCTTTCTCCCCGCTTTCCCGACGTCCTTTTTCCCATTATAACAAAGTCGAAACATTCCTGCTTTTACGCTTTTATAAAAAGGATTAAATTTCCAAAAAAAGTATGAGTAATATTTACAAAACTGTTCATACTACCTATTACTGGAGGTGATATCAGATGGCTACAGGACAATCTCGCAGCAGTAACTCCTTAGTAGTTCCTCAAGCTTCATCAGCCCTAGACCAATTGAAGTATGAAGTTGCTCAAGAATTGGGCATCCAAATTCCTCAAGATGGCTACTACGGTTATATGACGTCTTACGACACAGGTTCTATCGGAGGCAGCATCACTCGTCGTCTCGTTCAAATTGCTGAGCAACAACTTGCTGGTTCAAGCAACAAATTCAGCAGATAATTTCGCTCCAAAATACTTAAGCAACAAAAGGGCCTTCATCCGGGTAGATACTCGGAGAAAGCCCTTTTTTTCAACCTATTTAATGTCGTAGATTTTGTACAAATCATCCAACATGATGTTTGCTGACCGAACGCCGCCGCCCGTATTCCAAGTAGCATCATTAACTTTAACTAATTTATTTTCTTTCACCACTTTTAGATTTTTCCAAAGCGGATCATTCATCCACTCTTGCTCTTGTTTATTCCCTTTGCCATCGCCGATTTCATACGTAAAGTAGAATACGCGATCCGCAGCATCCAGTTCGGTTAAACGTTCTTTCGTAATATCTTCGAACGACTTCTCATCACTCTTAGCATCGGAACGAGCGAAACCAAGTTGTTTGAAGATAACTCCTGAGAACATATCGCCGTAATAGTATCTTGATTTACCGCCCATAAACCGAACAACAGCTACTTTTTCTTTCAGCTTATCGCCTGCTTTGGATTTGAAATCTTCAATACGTTTATCGAAGCTACCGATCACTTTGTCTCCTTCAGCTTTCTTATTCAATGTGTCTGCGTACAGACTGAAGTTATTTTTCCATTCACCGCGCAGTGTTTCTGAGAAAACAGTTGGCGCAATAGCTTTCAATTGCTCGTATACTTTCTCTTGGCGAAGCTTGTTACCGATAATTAAATCAGGCTTCAGCGATGCGATGACTTCCAAATTCGGTTGTCCTTCGACACCAACTGTTGTAACACCTTGCATGTCCGCTTTGAAATGATCAAACCAAGGATTGCCATAGAAGGATTCAACAGCTCCAACCGGCTTAATTCCTAGCGCAAGTAAAGCTTCTGTTCCTTCATTGGTTAAAATGACAACACGTTTAGGATTAGCAGGTACGGCTGTTTCTCCCATAGCGTGTTTAATTGTGCGAGGAGCATCCGCTTTTGCTGTTTCTTGCGGCGCTGCGGAGCCTGCCGTAGTCGGCTCTGATTTCGCTCCACAAGCTGTTACGATCATACTAAAAACAAATAGACATGCAACAAGAGCCCACGCTCTTCCAAACGTGCGGCGTTTTTGACTAAACATAATAATTGTGTTCCCCCTAGTTGTACTTTATTGTGATAACGATTCTCACTACTTTGCACATAATACTAGAATTGGACCTAATCTGTCAAGATTTTTGATAATGATTCTCATATTCATTGACTTCAAATACCGTTGACTTTAAAATAAACGGAGCGAGAAAGTAGGAAGGAAGCAGACAACCATCATGCATACATCAAGAACGGAACGACTCTCTCATTTTTACAAAAGTATCGGATTACTAGCTGCCGCTTGTGTACTTATCGCATTAATCCTTAGCAGTGTCCGATTCGGCCTCAAAACATATTCTTGGGATCAAATCTTCACGTCTTTTGATTCTTCTGCGAAACCAACAAATGAATCCATCATTATACAAACTGTGCGAATACCAAGGGCTTTGATTGCTGCACTCGTTGGGGGCAGTTTAGCCGTTGCTGGCGCACTTATGCAAGCGATGACTCGAAATCCACTAGCTTCACCGAGTATTTTCGGGATTAATTCTGGGGCTGCTTTCGCTATCGTAGTAGCTGTTAGCTTTTTTGATATATCCAGCCTAACGCAATTTACATGGATTGCTTTTTTTGGTGCTGCTGTGAGTGCTACATTGGTCTATGTGCTTGGCTCACTAGGTCGCGATGGCTTAACACCCATGAAGATCACACTCGCAGGCGCTGCGATGACGGCTTTTTTCGCTTCACTCACTCAGGGGATATTGCTAAGTAATGGCAAAGCCTTCGAACAAGTACTCTACTGGCTTGTTGGTTCTGTCGAAGGACGTACGATGGCTATGCTGCAATCCGTTTATCCGTATATGTTGCTTGCTTGGATCGGGGCGATCGTATTATCACCCCACATCAATGTCTTATCCATGGGTGATGATATTGCCAAAGGATTAGGACAACAAACAGTCTACATCAAACTAATTACAGCACTCATTATTATTATTCTTGCCGGTGGATCTGTCGCTGTTGCAGGTCCCATAGTGTTCGTCGGCCTCATGATCCCTCATATTGTCCGCTTTCTTGTCGGGATTGACTACCGATGGGTCATTCCCTACTGTGCTGTGCTAGGCGGTATTCTGTTAGTAAGCGCAGATATAGGGGCTCGCTTCATTATTATGCCGAAAGAAGTCCATGTCGGTGTGATGACCGCTATTCTTGGTGTTCCTTTCTTTATTTACATAGCACGTAAAGGGGGACTCCTTAAATGAGTACTTCTAAGCGAGATATTATGGTTCGAAGCAAAAGTTACTCTTTTTTAATTAGCAAAAAAGCCATTATCGTCACGTTGTCTCTATTCCTTGCCGTCATCCTTATGATGATTATAAGCACTGGTGTCGGCAGTATTACGATTAAACCATTGAATGTCATAAAGGCCGTATTCGGCTATGGCACGGATTCAAGTACGATGATCGTTCGTACATTGCGTTTGCCTCGTGTTATTGTAGCTGTACTGATCGGCGCATCTCTAGGCGTAGCTGGCGCTATTCTGCAAGGGATTGTGAGAAACCCGCTCACATCACCAGACACGATTGGAACAACAGGCGGTGCAACGCTAGGCGCTGTATCTTTCTTCTTCTTCTTCTCAGATAAACTTAGTATCCATTGGTTGCCAGTCGCAGCTATTCTAGGGGCGTTCTTTGCAACCCTGCTAGTCTACCTCTTCTCATGGAAAAATGGCATTACACCGCTGCGACTTGTCCTCATCGGAACGGGACTCACTGCTGCAATGAGCGCAGTATCTTATCTCATGATGCTTACTGGTCCTATCGTACTGGCCCAACAATCACTTACTTTTATGACTGGCAGCATATATGGCGTATCTTGGGCCAAAGCAGTATATCCCTTGCTCCCTTGGGTGGCTGTGCTGATACCGGTTATCTTCTTCTATGCGCGGCACATTACTATCCAGTCGCTAGGAGAAGATATTGCCCAGAGTGTTGGCAGCCATGTACAGCGTCAACGGTTTCTGTTAATTATGCTTAGCGTTGCTTTGGCTGGAGCTGCTGTCGCCTTTGGCGGTGCGATAAGCTTTATTGGTCTTATGGCTCCGCATATTTCACGTAAACTTGTCGGTCCTAGCTTCGGAACCTTGATTCCAGTCTCTGCACTCACTGGCTCTCTGCTGCTGCTGCTCGCGGATTTATGTGGTCGTTTCTTGTTCAAACCACTCGATATCCCCGCAGGTGTATTCACGGCAGCCATTGGCGCACCTATCTTCATCTATGTCCTATATCGCAGTAGGAATCGGGGATAACCCGTATGTCTACGAAAAGGAGAAACAGTTTATGACCACCTCAGACCACGCACTCGAAGCCCAATCGCTTCAATTGACATACGGCGATACAACGATTTTCCAAAGTTTAAACGTGCAGATCCCTAAAGGCAAAATCACTGTATTTATCGGCAGTAACGGCTGTGGAAAATCCACACTGCTCCGCTCACTTGCTCGGCTTATGAAACCAACCTCAGGTAGCATTCTATTGGACGGACATGAGATCGCGAAGCTCTCGACCAAAGAGATCGCACGACGAATGGCGATCTTGCCCCAAGGGCCAACAGCTCCGGAAGGCCTCACTGTCAGACAACTCGTCAAACAAGGGCGCTATCCTTACCAAAGTTGGCTGCAACAATGGAGTCAAGAGGATGAGAACAAGGTCATGAAGGCACTCGAGCTTACCGATATGCGAGAGGTTGCTGATCGCACTGTGGATTCACTCTCCGGAGGACAACGCCAGCGTGCCTGGATCGCGATGACCTTAGCCCAAGACACGCCTACATTACTACTTGATGAACCGACCACATATCTTGATCTTACCCATCAGATTGAAGTGTTGGACTTATTATTCGAACTGAACGAGCGAGAACAGCGCACAATTGTTATGGTTCTGCATGACATTAATCTAGCTTGTCGGTACGCTCACCATATTGTCAGCATCAAGAAAGGCTCCATTTATGCGGAAGGCAAGCCTGAGGACATCGTCAATGCACCTTTGTTGCGTGAAGTGTTTGGGATGGATTGTCAGGTTACAACTGATCCTATCTTCGGAACACCGATGTGCATTCCGTATGGCAAAGGTCGCGTTTTGTTAACGAAAGAACCCCAATCACAATTGTGATCGGGGTTCTTCTTCCACGCAGTAATAGTAAGTATATAAGTGCTAAATCGTTCGTGCGTATGTAGCCATATTATAATTGCTTTCAAACATGATGCTAATTGAAATAACATTCTTTCTTACAGTAAAGTCAAACATAATTTCCCCATGCGTCCAGCTCTTCTTACGCTTAAGTGACTCGATTGCCATTTGACGAAACGTTTGGAATTGTATTTCCGTTAACCCCGCGCTAACAGCTGCAGGCAATACACCCTCTGAGCTTTCAAACGGCAAATGTTTAATACCAAATTTGCCAATCTCATTGTTGCGAATATGAACAAACACCGTACCTGAGTTCACATGAGAAAGCTCATCTTTAATCTTACGAAATACCATATCGATTTGTCTCGCGAGTGTAAACTGTTCCAATTTTATAATACTCCTCCTTAAATTACGTATATTTACTAATTATGTTAATTTTGTGACTGTAGACCTATTATACCCAGACAATTTACATAATTCAACAGTTTATTTCCAATATTTGAATAATTCACTATATTCTTTATATTCACTTAATGTAATTTCCAAATTTCTTGTAAATACCGAACGATTTGTGTCGAAAAACTGTAGAATGTTTCCAAGTTCGGTGATATAATTTTCAAATGCACCTATTATTTTTCTCCATAAGTAAACAAATTTTGCAGAGGAGTCGATCGGATTGGAACAAATCTCATCCTTATCGTTTAGAAAGAAACTACAACTTGGTTGTTTTGCACTAATTGGTTTGAATTCGATCTTCATGTTAATTGTAACTTTCGCCTCAGACTGGAACCGCTTACTTGGCATTATTTTCCTAATTATTATCCTAGCTGGAAGCTTCCCCTTTATCCGTTGGTTTGAAGGTCAACTTACGGAGCCAATCGATGGTATCTCCCGGATTGCTCTTAACATTTCTAAAGGGGACTTCTCTCAGAAGGTTGCTATCACGTCTGACGACTCACTAGGTCAACTGGGCCAATCCTTCAACAAAATGATTGACAAGCTCCGCGATATTTTACGTGATACAGGCTCTATTTCGAAGCAAGTTTTCCAGACAAGCCGTGATATCTATGTGAAGAATGAAAGCTTTCGTACTGTTCTTGAGCAAGTGAGTATTTCGGCCCATGAGCTGGCTGCTGGTGCGGGACAAATCTCTGAGGAGATTTCTGGCGTATCCATCACATCGAAAGATATTGAAGTGAAAATCGTTAATTATGCTGGATCTGCCCAAGAAATGAAACACCGTTCGGATCTCATGATGACCCTCGTAGAAAAAGGACGCACATCGGTTGAAAGCCAAGGCGTCGGTATGAAACGAAATGTAGAAGTAACGAGACAAGTATCCGATACGATTGATATGCTTGCTCGCCAAGCAGCCGGCATTACGAGCGTTACACGCTCCATTTCAGAAATTGCTGAGCAAACGAACCTATTGTCCCTCAACGCATCCATTGAGGCTGCTAGAGCCGGTGAACATGGCCGAGGATTCGCTGTCGTAGCACAAGAGGTACGTAAGCTTGCTGAAGAATCCACTTCCCTTACACGTGAAGTATTCGGCTTCGTTAAGAGCATTGAGCAAGGCATTCAAGATGCGATACGCAGCATCCAAGTCAATGAAGATGTTGTTAAGAAACAAACCGTCTTAATCGATCAAACCGAAATCGTATTTGCTGAGATTGTTGGCAGCGTCGGCTTCATTTCAGAGGAAATTACACGGTTTGCTGAAGAAAGTGAAAGCATGCTTCAAAGCTCAGGACAAATCGCAGCAGCGATGGAAAATATTTCAGCCATCACAGAAGAGTCCGCGGCTGGTACGCAAGAAGTGTCTGCTTCCATGAATGAGCAAATTTCAACTGTACAGGGCATCGTAACGCAAGCGGAAGAAATGACGCGGGTTGTGACCCAGTTGCAGCAAACCATTCAAATCTTTAAGCTTTAAACGAAAAACAGCCCCTCTGAGGTCATCCCTCAGGGGGGCTGTTCATTTATTCGATACGAGACGGAAAGCAGTGTGTGGACGCTTATGATGCATGTGCGGGATAAGTCAATGTTGAAGGATGATTTCTCCCTGAAAATGCAAATAGGCAACCTTTTTTCCTCATTCTTCCTCAAAACTAGAAAATACGTGCAAATAGGCATCCTTATTAGCGATTTTCAACAATCTCCACTCAATTCCCTCTAAATTGATGCCTTTTTGCATCAATGACCAATAAATCAAGTGAAAACCCATTTAAAAGTGCACTTTTGCAATTTTGCCAGCGCTAACTGGTTTGAGATCTTTGGTTTGATCTTTGGTTTGATCTTTGGTTTGATCTTTGGTTGGAACCTTAGTGGGACAGTAATGTTCATTCATTATCTACTGCTCCCCCGCGTCATCACCTACCGCCACTAACCAAACCTACACACGTACCTTCGATTCGGTTAGCTCCATGAATTGCTTCACGTCTTGCGCTGCCATATCGACAGCACTTTGCCAGAAATCCGGCTCCGTGAGATCCACGCCTAAATGCTTCTGCGCTAGTTCCTCTACGTTCATACTTCCTGTATCTCTAAGCAAGGAGATGTACTTGTCTTCGAAGGTTGCACCTTCTTGCACAGCTCTAGCATATATGCCAGCACTGAACATGTACCCGAACGTATACGGGAAATTGTAGAATGGAACGTCTGTCGCGTAGAAGTGCAGCTTAGCTGCCCAGAAATGCGGATGGTAGCTGCTCAAAGCATCCTTGTAAGCAAGCTTTTGCGCATCAACCATGAGCTCATTAAGGCGCTCCACACTCACTAAGCCTTGACTGCGTTCCCCATAGAAGTTCGTCTCAAAAATAAACCGCGCATGAATGTTCATGAAGAAAGCGATAGCTCGTTGAATTTTATCCTCCAACAATACAATCCGCTCATCATCTGTCGATGCACTCTTCACGACAGCATCTGCAACGATCATTTCAGCAAAAGTAGAAGCTGTTTCAGCTACATTCATCGCATATTCCTGCGCGAGCGCCGGCATATCCGTCATGACATGCTGGTGGTACCCATGACCTAGCTCATGAGCGAGCGTAGAAACGTTATTCAGCGTCCCGCCGTACGTCATGAAGATACGTGTCTCTCCCTCTAGTGGGAATGAAGTACAGAAGCCTCCAGGACGTTTACCAGGGCGATCCTCCGCTTCAATCCAGCGTTTCTCGAAAGCTTCCTCAGAGAAAGCAGCAAGCTTCGGACTAAACCGCTTGAACTGGTCAATAATTAGGCTCGCACCTTCGTCATAGGAAATCTTCTTGGAGGAATCGCCCAGCGGCGCATCCACATCTACCCAAGCAAGCTTATCGACACCAAGCAGCTTCGCTTTTCGATGTAAGTACTCCACGAAAAGTCCCTTATTGCGGTCAATAACGTCCCACATCACGTTCAAGGTCTTTTCTTCCATACGATTGATTGCTAGTGGTTCTTTATGTATGCTTTTCCAGCCTCTTGCCTTATAAACTTGAAGTCGGAAGCCAGCCAAGTGATTTAATGCTTCTGCACAGTATTCTTCTTTATCCGTCCATGCTTGTTCCCATTTATCAAATAGGTCTAAACGTTCTTCACGATTCTCGGTATGCAGCTTATTGAAAGCTTGACCTGCGGACAATTCAACCTTCTTACCGTCAACTACAACAGCCATGCTGAATTGACCAACGGTCGAATTATACAAATCGCTCCACCCATGATAGCCGTCTACGGCCAAATCATTTATTAAAGCTTCTTGCTCAGGCGGGAGCTTCTCTTTTGCCAATGCGCGACGTTCATCGAGCGAAAAAGCGATAGCTTGAAAGGGCTCTTGTTGCAACACGGCTGCCCAAACCTGATCAGGGACCCCTGTTAGAATCTGATCAAAATGAGTAAGTGAAGATAAATGCTCGGCATATAAGCTTTTGACTTGTCCGCTTAACACAGGTGCTTTCTTATCCTTCTGATTGTCCGCTTGCAAACAACCTACGAAAGAATCTGCCTCATGAATATGCATCACGTTGTGCTGAAGCAATTCAATCAATTGTGCCAGTGACGAGGTATCCTCTACGCTTTGCGGAGAAGCTGTACGACGTACTTGCTCTTGAAAAGATGCAATAGACTCCTGAAGCTTCTTCAGGTGTGCTGCGAATGCAGGAGAATCACTTCCTCCAGGGAAAAATGTTTCAAGATTCCATGTTTGATTAAGAGGTAATGTTAACAACGCGATCACCTTTCCTTTCCACTTTTAATTAAATCATATCCACCAGTCATTCGCCAACTATCCGCATCTTCCTCATTGCTTCTCTTCAAAAAGTATGATTCAATTATGTATAGTTCCTTCTGACTAAATCGGAACAGGATGGGTGATTTCTAAAATATGAAACCGTTACAAATTTCTCCTGAAACAGCTGTTAAATTAGCAGAGCAGCTTAAAGTACCTTTAGAACATCTCATGCATATGCCACAACATATTCTTCTTCAAAAATTAGCTGAGCTCGCGAAAAGCACATCGTCAGACACGAGCGAATCGGAATCGAAGTAGCCCTTGATACCTTTTGCTAACACATGGCCTTACGACATCATCATGAAGGACATTTATGTGGCCCAATGTCCATTCTGTCTAAGCTCCAATGTCTTGCTGCCGCTCAAAATTCATGAGCTCGAGTCCATACACGAGGGTAAAAAGAAACTGCTTGTCTTCCCTTGTTGTCATAACAAGTTGACGCTTGTGGATACAGATCGAGATTACTTACTAGCGGACACCGCGGTACGAAATAAACATAATTCATAGTTCATTGCAAGGAGCAAACGAACCTTTATGAATGAGTACCTCATTCCTTTGACAAGCGCATGTACCTTAGTAACCTTAAATTATTTGGCCTTAAAAGTTCATAGCAAGATGTTGATTGATTCACACGAACATCTTTTTGCATCCTTGCTTACAGGGTTAGCCAGCATCATCATGATGCTGGTTCCACTTCCTGAGACATTCGGCTTAATCGATCTTCGCTCATTACCCATATTCATGGCAGGTCTACGATATGGATTACCTGTTGCCCTCTTCTCGACCATACTACCTGCTGGTTCTAGTCTTATCTCACAAGAAAATCAAGCCTGGTTCATCATCGCACAAGACCTCATTGCTCCAGCCTTCATTAGCTCCTTTTTCCATAACAAAGAATACCGAAATGGCTTCTTGGACATACCTATTCGACTCGCTCTACAAATATGTGGTTTCGTTTTCATTATGCGTATACTTACCCATAGTTTCCTAGAACGCAGTTTATCTTGGTCCTATACGCTTGATCAATTGTTCATGTTTGCTATTACTTCCGCTACCCTCTTCATGATCATCATCATGGTGAACGACGAGAACAACAATTGGCGACTGCAACGCAAGCTTGAAATGCAAGCGAATCAAGACGGTTTAACCAAGATGCCCAACTTAAGAAGTTTTATGCCCATCGCTCAGAGTACCTTACACAAGCGTAAAGTATCTATCATGATGATTGATCTCGATAATTTCAAGCTTTACAACGATCGATTCGGGCATTTAGAAGGCGATCAATTACTCCAAGAAGTAAGCTCGGTTCTTCGTCATTTGATTCATGAGCAAGATTACCTGGCGAGATATGGGGGAGAAGAATTTATTCTGCTCTGTACGGAAACAGATCCTGCACGAGTTCTTAGCTACGGACAAACCTTATGTACCTCCATTGCGGAATTATTTCTCTACAAAAAGAACGGCTTGGAAGCGGCTCCCATCTCTATTTCTATCGGGATTTCAACGGCTGACTCTCCACATATGGATCTTAAAACATTAATCTCGGAAGCCGATCACGCCCTCTATCAATCCAAGCACACTGGCAAAAACCGTCCCACACTATTCAAACATCCACAAGGAATTGCACAAAAAATGAACGCTTAACCATCCGGTTATATACCGTGCCATGGCTAAGCGTTCATTTTATTTTCTTGCCGATCTATTGTGCTTTTACGTAGCTTGTTTCATCTCATCCGGCAGTTCTAGACGCATAGCAAGCATATCTTCTCGCGTTGTCACCCATTGTTCGCGACAAGCCCTAATCATCCCGGCGTCCATAATCTTACGATCATTAATGACCCGTGAAAACCATTTAACTGCTTCTTGGAAACGTTGTAATCTCCGGTTCAGCTCACCCAGTAGATACATGAGCTTCGCATTATTCAAATCCATGCCTTCCGTTTCGAAAACATTCACATAGGAATCTAACGCAAATGTGAGGAAACGTTCTTCTTGCCCCCAGTCACCTTTGTCCCGGTAAAGCCAAGCCAAATGATGCAATAAACCAGCAACTACACGTGACTTCTCGTTTTTGATTTGTGCACTTAGAAGCGCTAGTTTAAAGCACTGAATGGAATCTTCCCACGTTCTCTCCTTGCAATAATCGCGCATCGACCAGTTCTGAGCTACTTTTTCATGGAACATGGTTCGTTCCGCCGGAGTCCATTTATCCGAGAAGTTCTCCGTATGTGCGTACCCGCAAAAAGGACAGATCCGCACTACGTAGAAATCAGGATTAATATCCTTATAGTGAAGGCAGAAATCCGTATCTGTTTTACTTGCCTTCTTGAAGCTTGGTCGAACCTTCTTCGACTTAAACGTATTGGTACAGTAAGTGCATGTCACTGATATGTCATATAAAGGTTCGACCACTTGCAATCCCGCCTTTTTCCCTAATTATTGTGGTATAGGAAGAATGGACTAGTCTTCCTCAGGTGTGTTGATAAAATGATAGGCAGAACCTCTTAGCCGTTCTATGAGAAAAGCCTGTAAATCATCCGGCATACCTATATCAGCCATCGCTTCTGTCATACAAGCCAACCATGCATCCGCACGTTCTCTTGTAATCGGAAAAGGCATATGCCTAGCTCGCATCATCGGATGACCATGGCGATCGGAGTACAAGGTTGGCCCACCGAAAAATTGGGTGAGAAACAATGTCTGTTTCTCTATAACTGGGTCTATGTTAGCTGGAAAAAGCGGCGAAAGTAACGGGTGCTGCTGCACTTTCGGATAGAAGGCCTCTACCAAACGACTTACCGTCTCCGCCCCCCCCATCAACTCAAATATGGTTCTGTTTTTGCTCTCTGACATACCAAGAAACCTCGCAATTCGTATTCAATAGTTCTCTAAATCCTCGTCCCCTGCGTGCATGAGCGTTTCTCGAATGACAAACACGAACATACAGACAACCAATCCGGCAATGACACCTGTCATTTGAATCACTCCCGACGTATGGATTTAAGTATTACTAGTTCTATTTTACCATAAAAACAAGGACTGAACAGTCCCGCAGACTAAAATAAAAGGCTAAATAGTCCTACTTGGACATGGGTATTTATCTAGACGACCTGCTATTTCATGAAATACGGGGCGGCATGTATGTCCAAGCTTATTCATATAGTTGAATAAGAGGAGGTATCTACCGTCTATGCCGAAACAAAACTTCACCCCAGCCTTACTTATATCATTTGTTATCATAGCCATCATTGTATGCTTGGTTCTATTCCCGCATGACGGGTTTCAAGCCGCGTTGCGCGGCGTTTCCATTTGGTGGGATGTACTCTTCCCAGCCTTATTCCCCTTCTTCGTTATCTCCGAAATTATGCTCGGCTTCGGAATCGTTCATTTCTTCGGCACACTGCTTGATCCGATGATGCGTCCCGTCTTCCGTATCCCTGGGATTGGCGGATTCGTGATGGCCATGGGATTTGCTGCCGGCTATCCTGTCGGTGCAAAGCTAACAGCGCAGCTCTGGGAACAGAAGCTGGTCAACCGCGAAGAAGGTGAACGGCTTGTTGCCTTCACAACAAGTTCGGACCCGATATTTCTGATCGGAGCCGTTTCGATCGGATTTTTCCACGACGCGTCCTTAGCTTTTATTTTAGCCATTGCCCACTATGGAGGTTCTTTCATGATCGGCCTCGTTATGCGGTTTCATGGCAGGAAGGCGTTACCTACACCTCAGCCGATTAAGGAGAGAGGTCCTATATGGAAACAAGCCTTTGAGACTATGCACAACGCGAGACTACAGGATGGAAGACCTCTAGGTACCTTGTTAAGCCAATCTATTCTTCAATCTCTTCGTTTGATGTTTGTTGTTGGTGGACTTGTTGTCTTCTTCTCGGTCGTTCTTGAGGTTCTCACTTCTGCTCAGGTGATGAATGTGTTCTACATTCTGATCACTTCTCTCTTAACGCTCACGGGCTTACCTCATGAACTCTCGCAAGCCGTCATGAATGGGTTGTTCGAAGTAACACTCGGTGCGAAAGCTGCAGGTGGTGCCCCCGCTGCGTTGGCGCTTTCCAGTAAAGTCGCAATAGGCGCCTTCATCCTCTCCTGGGCCGGCATGTCCGTACATGCCCAAATTGTCAGCTTGTTAAGCCATACAAACATGCGCTATCTCCCGTTCCTTTTCGCCCGCCTCCTTCATGGCATTCTCTCTGCTGCTATTGTTCTCCTTATTTGGGAGCCTATGCAACGGTTTCGAAGTCCTCAGGCCGTGTTCTTGCCGCTCTACGAGGCAAATTCACCCGTTTTGAGCTATCTAAAGCTTATTTTCCCGATAAGTGCGATGGTCTTTGTTGGTGCTTTTGCTGTCATCATGAGTCTCTTCCTCGCATATTCCTTACTTAGACTGGTGTATGAAAAGGTTGGTGGAACAAGATAATATGGGTAACTACGATCATGTTTATAAAGGGAGCGAATATCCAGATATGATAGAAGCCGTCCCCCAAGAGGCGAAAAAATTACCACAGACGATTGAACGACTTCGTGAGCTGGCTTTTAACTTATGGTTCAGTTGGAACCATGATGCATTGCAGCTATTTGAAAGCATGGATCCTAACCGCTGGAAAGCCCTCGGTCACAATCCCGTTCGACTGCTTCACGAGCTAGATGCTCCCCATCTTGAAGCCTTAAGCAAGAATACTGATTTTGTCGAGCGTTATCAACAAGTCATACTAAAATTCGATACGTATATGAATGAACCCGGTTGGTATGCAAATAATCATGCAGCCGAAGGCGATGTACAAATTGCTTATTTCTCTGCTGAATTCGGCTTTCATGAAGCGCTTCCAATTTACTCAGGCGGGCTTGGCATTCTTGCCGGTGACCATATCAAATCTTCCAGTGACCTCGGAATACCGCTTGCAGGCGTTGGCCTACTCTATAAAAAAGGCTATTTCACGCAAAAAATTGATGCGAATGGCAGTCAGCAAAGTGAATTATTCACCTATGATTTTGCGCAGCTTCCGATTCGTCCGGTACTTCAAAATGACCAGCAGCTCACGGTCTCACTCGATATCTCTGGTCGCACGATCACTCTCTTGGTTTGGGCTGCAAAGGTTGGACGCAATCTGGTTTTTTTACTGGATACCGATCATGAAGCGAATAATGACGGGGATAAAGCATTAACTGCGCAGTTGTATGGGGGCAATCAAGATATGCGGATCGCCCAGGAAATGGTGCTGGGAATCGGTGGCGTTAAGGTCCTCCGCGCACTAGGCATCTACCCGAATGTGTACCACATCAATGAAGGTCACGCGGCTTTCCTGACGTTAGAACGGTTGAAAGAACTGCTTCACTTGGGACTTCCTTTTCATGTTGCGGTTGAGACCGTGCGCTCCGCTACTGTTTTCACGACCCATACACCTGTTCCAGCAGGTCATGATACGTTCTCCGTCGGGATGGTGGAACACTATCTCGGTCACCTTTTCAGCGAGCTGTCTAAGCATAAACAAAGCATTATTTCATTAGGGCTTGATCATAAATCCGGGCAATTCAATATGACACATTTGGCGATGAATACGGCGGGACTCCGCAATGGTGTCAGCAAACTACATGGGCAGGTTTCGCGCGAAATGTTCAAGGAATTCCATGGTCATATCGATGCCAGTGAGGTCCCGATCAGCTCAATCACGAACGGAGTTCACTTGGATACGTGGACCGCCCCGGCTTGGAAGGAGCTTTTCGATCGATTCCTCCCAGGCACATGGCGAGCGGAGCAGTCCAACGAGCATCAATGGGCGCAAATCGAGGTTATTCCCGACGAATCCATTTGGAAGGTTCATCAGCATTTGAAGGAAGATTTAGTGCGTTATGCTCGCAATAGTCTCATGGAGCAACGCAAACGTAACGGGGAATCCGAAGAACGGATTGAAGAGGTTCGACAGTATTTAAATCCTAAAGCCCTTACAATTGGGTTCGCCAGACGCTTCGCTACTTACAAACGGGCCAATCTTATTTTCAATGATTTGTATCGACTCAAGAAACTTATCAGCGATCCTGAGCGACCTGTGCAGTTTATTTTTGCAGGCAAAGCCCACCCTGCTGATTACCCTGGCCAAGATCTCATACGAGAAATTTACCGCATCTCTCAGTTAAAAGAGTTTCTCGGTAAAATCGTTATTCTCGAAAATTATGATATCAACATGGCTCGTTATCTCGTTCAAGGCGTCGACATATGGCTAAACAACCCTCGCAGACCTCTTGAAGCTAGCGGAACTAGCGGCCAGAAAGCCGCAATGAACGGCGTTCTTAATTTTAGCGTGCTGGACGGCTGGTGGGAAGAAGGCTACAACGGTATGAATGGGTGGGCTATCGGATCCACGGGAGCCGCGGACTGGGCTGCACAGGAGAAAGAAAATACGAAAGCGATTTATCACCTTTTGGAGAATGAAATTATCCCACTTTACTACAATCAAGGTGAAATCCCTCATCAATGGATTAGACGCATGAAGCAATCTGTTCAATCGCTCAGCCCAGTCTATAACACGCACCGAATGGTGCAAGACTATACGAATTTGTCGTATATACCAACAGCCAAACGTGCTCGTCTTTTTGTCGCGGACAATTATGATGTGGCGACCAAAGTTGCCGATTACAAGCAGTTCATCCGCAGTAATTGGCATCAGGTTAGAATCATGAATATTGATGATGATCACGCCGATAAATCAACTTCTGACATTCCCTTGGATGAGATTCCACCCGGGACAAAAGAGATAACGGCACAAATCCATTTCGGCCCTATTTGGCCGCAGGATACGGCAGTAGAAGTCATTTATTATGCAGAAAATGGCGAAACGTGGGAGCAGAAAATCATCCTCATGGCTCCGATTGGGGAACTTATTGAGCAATCACAGCGCTTCCAAGCTACCATTCCCTCCCATCTTGTTCATGGGCCTCACTTCTCGATTCGTGTGCGTCCCATCTCAACCAACTTTGCACATTCGTTTGAACTCTCCCTCGTTACGAGCACCTTGTCTTAAGAATAAAATCGAATAACCTAAGCTAAAGCCCCGTTTGGGGCTTTTCTTATTGACTTAGATAAATTATGATGAGAAGAGTATTTACAGGATGTACAGGCAGATGTGAATGTAAATCTAACGACTTGGTGATGCTATGGATTGGAATAAGGTACTAGAATTGGCTTCCTTTTCGCCAAATCAGGATTGTCATATTATCATTGTTGGTGAATGTAAAGATGGACAACCTTTTTGCTTTGAAGATAACTTTGCTATCGACAAAATAAGTGAAGATTCGATAACGGTATGTCTTGAACAATTGGGTGTTTACCCTTTCGACAAACTCGAACATGTTTCTTTCGTTGAATTTTCTTTCAAAGATGGTGCCATTTTATACTACGCTTATGTCGATTTGATTGGTCTTGAACTCAAAAAAACGATCTGTACCCTGACATTATCTATTCCTGAGGAAGTTTTTCAACATCAAAACCGCAGACATCCTCGTGCTAAGCTTACACTGCGCACACCGATCACCTTACGTGTGGCTGGCATACGAAGCTTATCTGTTCAGAAGGGCGTCGCTTTTACCGGACAACTCCTCGATATCAGTGTTGGCGGATTATCCTTTGTCACATCCAATCGACTTTTCTTTCCTTTGATTCTGGAGTTCAGCTTCATACTCCCGAATGTCTCTCAACCTATAACTGTTTATGGTGAAATCGTAAGAGTTACGCATTTCAGCAACGACAGCTATCGGGTTGCCGCAGAATTTCGGCATACGCCTGAATCCATTCTCCAAGAAATTGATGCCTACTGCTCCAACTACTAAGAAACAATTTCACGAAAATTTAGTCCATGATTACGTAGCACATTTTGCTAAAGCAAAACTCTTAGGAGGAACAAGATTGAAATATAACGTCATTGAACGAGGCGATGACATCTCCAAGGGGCTGACCGAACGCTTCCACGCTCTCGCCGCTAAGCAAGGCATGCCAAGGGATGAAGATCATCCTGATATCGTCCTGTCCATTGGCGGAGACGGCACGATGCTCCAAGCTTTTCATAAATATGTGGACAAGTTAGATCATATCGCATTCGTTGGTATCCACACGGGGCATCTTGGTTTCTTCGCTGATTGGAAGCCGAACGAATTAGATCATCTAGCTTCATTAATGTTTAGTGTTGCAACACCAGAGGAGTTGCAAGTCGTGCGCTACCCCGTTGTCGAAATCGAAATAACGACGGACAATGGGGTTGAAACACATCTTGCTCTTAACGAGTTTACGATTCGCGGGATCGAAGTTTCACTAGTTGCAAGACTTCACGTGAACGATGAAATGTTCGAAATGTTCCGTGGTGACGGTATCTGCATATCTTCTCCTGCAGGCAGTACGGCTTACAACAAGAGCTTGGGTGGCGCCATGGTCCATCCCTCGCTTGAAGCTATTCAAATTGCCGAGATCGCATCGATTAACAATCGCGTGTATCGTACACTGGGTTCATCGATGATTTTACCGAAGCATCACCACTGTGACATTTACCCCAAGGCCCAGCAGAATATGCTGCTGTCGCTCGACCATAAATATATGCAGCGTGCCGATGTCGTCTCCATCCGTTGCCGCGTTGCTTCCCATGTCAAAGTGAAATTTGCTCGCTTCCGTCCGTTCCCTTTCTGGAATCGTGTTCGCGAGGCCTTCGTTGGCCTTGAAGTCAAATAGGATACTGAACAACAAAACGCCAACTGCGCTCCTTTTTCATGGAGTTCAGATGGCGTTTTTCTATTTACTATGGCTGCTTAAACTGTAGTTGAACTGATTACTTCTGCTGGTGTTTGCTGTTTAGGCGCGTTTACTTTCTCGATAATAAAGTAAGCACAACCGAAGTTGCAGTACTCATTCAAGTAATCTTGAAGAGCTGCGATAGAGGATTCTTTGGTCGCCTTTGGGTGGATTTCTTTAAAAAAACCTCTCAGTCGTAATTGACTATATCCCCAATCGCCCACAATATAATCGTACCGCTCCAACACTTCGCTGAAGCGTTCCTTGAACACTTCGAAATTCCAACCATTTTTGTGATCGGTAACAAGCTCGTATGTTTTATTGGCAATATGAATCATGGTGGTAGGAAGCTCTCCTTTCTATGATCCGTTCATTGAATTCGAATTCTAAACGCTTGATGCTGCTTTCACCTGTTCATGCGCATGATAGGAACTGCGAACCAGCGGGCCCGACTCTACGTGTTTAAAGCCACGTTTCATGCCCTCTTCCTTCAGCATTGCAAACTGTTCAGGTGTGTAATACTTTGAAACTGATAAATGCGTCGTGGACGGCTGTAAATATTGACCGATCGTCATAATATCACAATCCACTTCACGCAGATCTTCCATCGTTTGCAGCAGCTCGTCCCACTCTTCCCCTACACCAATCATGACACTGGATTTCGTTGGAATGTTCGGGGCTATCCGTTTAGAACGCTGCAGCAACTCAAGTGAACGGCGGTATTTCGCTTTGGAACGAACGCGATCTGACATCCGCTCAACCGTTTCCATATTATGATTCAGAATATCTGGCTTTGCTTCAAGCACGGTAGCCAGTGATTCTTCTCGACCTAAGAAGTCAGGAATCAACACCTCAACTGTGCACATCGGCAGTTTACGACGGATCGCTTTGATCGTCTCTGCGAAAATCATAGCACCGCCATCCGTTAAATCATCGCGTGCCACCGAAGTAACAACACAATGACGAAGCCCCATTTGTAGCGCTGCATCTGCAACACGTTCCGGCTCTTCCAAGTCAAGCTCTGTTGGGAGACCTGTTTTAACTGCACAAAAGCGACAAGCCCGCGTACAAATATCGCCTAATATCATAAAAGTCGCTGTCCGATTCGCCCAGCATTCATGAATGTTCGGACACTTGGCTTCTTCACATACTGTATGCAACGTCTTGGAACGCATCATGGATTTAATTTCTTTGAAATTCTCATCGGTCTTAAGGTTGATCTTTAACCAGTCTGGTTTTCTCTCTAATACTTTTCTAGGCACTGTAATTCCCGCCTTTTTATTTGGTTTCTCAATGATGTTATTATAACATGAATGACTGACAAAACAATCCACTTTGGGGGTCACTTGTGATACACTTGTTTAGATGGACCAAAACAGCTCAGCTTACTACATAAAGGCTGTATGGGAGGAAAGAAACATGAGCATAACTGAAGTGACGCGCGAGAAAGATCGCAAGCTTGGCGAAATTTTGAGAAACATGGGCCGTGTCATCGTCGCCTTCTCCGGAGGGGTAGACAGTACATTCGTCCTCAAACGTGCACAGCAAGAGCTGGGTGACCAAGTCCTTGCCGTAACCGCAGCATCTGAAACGTTTCCCACGAGGGAGTTTGATGCCGCTGCACAACTTGCAGAGCAATTTGGCGTTCGCTTGCATAAAACAGAGGTAAAGGAATTGGAGAACGCGAATTTCGTTGCCAATAATCCTGACCGTTGTTACCACTGCAAGACGGGGCTTTATTCCCATTTACAAGACATCGCGAAGGAACTGGGCTATCCGTTTCTCTTGGATGGTTCCAATGTCGACGATCTAGGCGACTATAGACCAGGACTGCAAGCGAAGAATGAGCAAGGCGTCCGCAGTACGCTGCAAGAAGCCGGCTTAACCAAAGACGAGATCAGAGCGCTTTCCAAAGAGCTTGGTCTGAGCACATGGAACAAACCTTCTTTTGCCTGCTTATCCTCTCGTATACCGTATGGTACGCAAATCGAGAAGTGGAAGATTGACCAATTGGATGAAGGCGAATATTTCCTTTCCCAGCTTGGGCTCTATCAAGTACGCGTGCGTCATCATGAGAAGATTGCACGAATCGAAGTCATGCCAGACGAAATTCACAAAGTCGTTGAACATCGCGATGCGATTTATGAGAAATTCAGCAAGCTTGGCTTTACGTATGTCACGTTAGATTTGCAAGGCTACCGCACGGGCAGTATGAATGAAGTGCTATCCCAAGAAACGAAAGATAAGGTGAAAGAAGCTTCCTTATGATGGACTTAGAGAAGATCCTAAAACTCGTCCAGGCCGGCGATCTGGACATCGACGAAGCCAAAAAGCAAATCATCAAAGAAGGCGGGTCAGGTCCCGCCAACCTTGATCTTGGATTTGCGCAGCTCGACATCGATCGCGAGAAGCGTACAGGCTTCCCCGAGGTCATTTTCGGGGAAGGCAAGACGCCCGAGCAGATCGAGGCCATTTTCCGGCGGCTGATGGAGCATACCGACCGCGTGCTCGCCACACGCGTCGACGCGGCCAAAGCCGCCTATGTTGTAGCCAACGTGGAAGGTGTCACCTACCACGAAACCGCAAGGGCGCTCACTTGGTTTAAGCGCCCGCTGCTCAAAGTCCACGACGGCTATATCGCCGTCGTGTGTGCAGGCACCTCCGACCTCCCTGTGGCGGAGGAGGCGGCCCTTACAGCCGAATGCCTAGGCAGCCACGTTGAACGCGTGTACGACGTGGGTGTCGCTGGCATTCATCGGCTCTTCCGCCGGCTCGAGCTCATTCGCGGTGCGAACGCGATTGTAGTTGTTGCCGGCATGGAAGGCGCACTCGCCAGCGTCATGGGCGGGCTTGTGTCTAAACCCATCGTCGCTGTACCGACGAGTATTGGGTACGGCGCGAACCTTGCCGGGATCGCACCGCTGCTATCCATGCTCAATAGCTGCTCGCCGGGGATCTCTGTCGTTAACATCGACAATGGTTTTGGTGGTGGTTATTATGCGGGACTCATTAACAAAAATATGTCGAAACGAGCGTGAATTACAACCATGCGCATTTTATATTTGGACTGCTTCTCCGGAATTAGCGGCGATATGACCCTTGGCGCTTTGGTTGATGCGGGAGCAGATCGTGCTTACATTGAGGATGAGCTTTCCAAAATCAAACTAGAGCCCTACACCTTGGAATGGAAGCGTGTTGTGAAACGCGGCATTTCTGCCCTTAAACTGGATGTCATACTCGATCCGGAACATCCTCCAAAGAAACACAGACATTATTCAGAAATCGTCAATGCCATTCAAAAAGCAGAATTCAATGAGCGGGTTACAGCACTAAGCTTAGCTATTTTCGAAAAAATTGCGATTGCTGAAGCTAAGATTCACGCTACTCCTATTGAAAAAGTACATTTTCATGAAGTCGGTGCCATTGATTCCATCGTCGACATCGTAGGTGTTGCATTAGCCATCGACTCTTTACAAATCGAGCGTATTTTCTCCTCTCCAGTACCACTTGGATCAGGAACCATACATATCGATCATGGTATTTATCCGGTACCCGCTCCTGCCACACTGGAGATGATGAGAGGCTTACCTATCGCGTCAACGCCTTATAGTTTAGAAATGACAACGCCAACTGGTGCCGGAATTATTTCTGGCATTGTAGATGAGTTCTCCAAAAGCTTCCCACCGATGGTCGTTGACCAAATCGGTTATGGTGCAGGCACAAGAGACTTGCCTAAACAGCCAAATGTTCTGCGTGTTGTCGTTGGCAAAATTGACCCGTTTATTGGTAAATGGCAGGTTAGCCATGAGCATCTAGCGCATGATCATAGTCATGAACATACACATACGCACGATGACCATCACCACCATCATGATCATGCACATACGCACGATGACCATCACCACCATCATGATCATACGCATACGCACGATGACCATTCACACAGTCATGACCATAAAGTCGATCATAAACACGATCACGATCATCATCATCATGATCACTCTCATACTCATACGCATCATGGCGATGCCGCACCTGGCACCCCACAATAGCATTAAACATGACAAACGCCCTTCCATCACAATGGAAGAGCGTTTTTTTGTTTCTGTTGTTGCATAAATAGTAACCTAACTTCCTCATAAACCATTTTCAGAGGTACTTCATGCATTCTTGCTACTTGTTCACATTCCTTAAATTCAGGTGCATATTGTACTAACTTACCAGCGTGATACCCAACTTTTACCGTTAAGGGTCCCCAAGCTGTTTCTACATGCTCAAATTCTCTGGCCAATCGATGACAAGATGCATGCAAATATCGAATGCCAAGTGTGGTCGTTTCACTAAATATAACTTCCTCAATCTGAGACAATCGTGCCTCGTCCACTAATACATTCAGCATGATGCCAGGACGTCCTCGTTTCATAATGATGGGCACCATGTATACATCATTTGCACCCACATCAAAAAGCTTATCCATCACATAAGTCATCCACTCTGGATTCATATCATCCAAATTGGCTTGAACTAATAGCATATGATCGTCTACATGCTCATCTCTATGGTTAAAAGTCACTGTTTCCACCTCTTATTGGCATCATAGCAAATATCACGCAACAACGAAAGATCGAAGGATAAACAACAAGACATCCGTACATCCTAAGAACTAACATTTCAGGAAGGATGATAGAGATGCAAAGCAGAGCATTTTGGTCAAAGGTTCTCGTCCTTAGCCTCCTCCTATCAACAATCTCATTACCACCTTTTTCAACTATTGATGTATCATCAGCTATGACATATGACCAGAAGGCTCCTATACCAAACTCCCAACCGACCAAACCTTCACAAGCGGAGCGAAAAGAGCTTTTTGAAAAAATAGGCTTACTCACGGGTATCCCTTGGACGTACCTAGCTGCTGTAGATCAATATGAGAAAACCATGAACACCGCCAAAAAAAGAACAGTTCAACAAAGCATCACGAATATTTATTTTTCAGAACTGGTTTGGGCGGGTATGCTTAATCCAGATCCACAAGACTCCAATTTGAAAAGTGTTTCCTTTTTCCATGGCTTAGGGCGGGATGGATCGGGGGATGGCATCGCTGACCGAGCCAACGATTTAGATGTACTAGCGGCTATGGCAGCGATCTTAGGCAATAATGGAACTAAAGTTGATAACTTACAAATGAACCTTTGGAATTATTACCACAACGCACGTAGCGTAGAACGTATCCGTCAATTCGCTGCAATCTATGAGTCTTTGGGCACATTAGAGGCAAATGCTCATGCATTCCCACTCCCTGTTACATCCAACTACTCTTACCGAAGCACATGGGGAGATAGTCGCGGCTGGGGTGGACACCGTACACATGAAGGAACTGACCTATTCGCTGGCTACGGTGTTCCTGTTAGAAGCACTTGCTATGGCATCGTTGAAATAAAAGGGTGGAACCCCTACGGTGGCTGGCGAGTTGGCATTCGTGATCTAAACAACATTTATCACTACTACGCCCACCTTTCTGGTTTTCAAAAGACGCTCAAAATAAACGATATCGTCAAGCCCGGACAAACCATCGGTTGGGTCGGCAGCTCCGGATACGGAAAACCAGGTACATCCGGTAAATTTCCTCCTCATCTTCATTTCGGACTATACCGTGATAACGGCTCAACAGAATGGAGCTACGATCCCTATCCATCCTTACGAAGATGGGAGCGCGAAGATCGAAGTAAAAAGAAATAAACCCGCCATCTTACGGTGGGTTTATTTTTTTAAGACTTTTATTTAGTTACACCTTCCTTCGGTGTAGCATTCGTTGACCCTGAATGTGGAATAGTTGGTAATGTTATGCTTGGTGGACTGCCCTCCTTCGAACTTCCCACTGGATTACCTTTATTGTCATAGTAATAAGTAGGAACATCCCCCACAACAAGCGAATAGGAAATAGGAATTTCCGTTTCTACAATTTCAGTTTCGGAATCAAATGGAATAATAACAGAAACTTCGGCAACAATGTGCACATATACTTCAAACATCACCATATTAATCCCAACATTCTGAGTTCTTGTATTTAAATCCACTTTCACACTTCCAACAGGAAGTAGTCTAATCGGGATATCTGGACCAAATGAGGCGAGAATAGCACTATTCATAGCCTGCCCAAGCGGAATATGATCTGCAATACTTTCTAGATTATTCAACTCTCCTTGGACCGTCTTAATAGCCTCCGAAGTAATCCTCATATGCTCATTATAGTTCAACATAAAACCTGTTATTTTATTGTTCTTATCCATTTTCCAATCAATTAATTGCTCAGCATTCGTTCCTCCTGCCACATGATCAGCAATTGCACTATTTATCGCTTGGGTTGCAATCTGTTTAACCCTAACCTTCGCCAGATTCATCAAAGGCGGCCTTAAATTTCGTTCAATAAAAATAAAAAACTGAATGCAAAACAAGACTAAGATGAGCAAACCAATCCACAGTACCTTTTTACGGCTTGTTTTTACAGTTGGCCTGCTTCTCCATCGTCGCCTCTGCAGCATGCGTTTCCCCCTTCCTCCGTAACCAAATTCCACATAATTCATTAGTACTACCTTATGCGGACATGTTTTGAAAAAGACGATCCAATCCTCCACCATCCATCATTCCTAACTAACATACTCCCCAATCATTCTCTCCACATGACCAAACCACACTATCCTATTTCACTCCTGTCCCGATTGCACTTTCGTACTTTTTACACAT
Organism: Paenibacillus qinlingensis; assembly: GCF_013204845.1. GTDB lineage: Bacteria > Bacillota > Bacilli > Paenibacillales > NBRC-103111 > Paenibacillus_E > Paenibacillus_E qinlingensis. Next base: position 116,021 of record NZ_JABMKY010000017.1, on the reverse strand, counting down.
TACCGTTGTTATTGCTCTGCCCTTTTTACGCACTAACTTTTCCTCAAATGTACTTACCCTATTTCAAACTCCCTGCCTTTCCCAATTGCACTCCCCCTCTTCTTACACACTACTTTTCTCATTGCACTTCCCTATTCCTTACGTACTAACTTTTCCTCAAATGCACTTACCCTATTTCACACTTCCTGCCTTTCCCATTGCACTCCCCCTCTTCTACACAATACCTTTCTCGATTGCACTTCCCTAATCCTTACGTACTAACTTTTCCTCAATTACAATACCCAATATCAACTACGCCCCCCAGTGCCTTTGCCCCCACTACTTCTTCTCCTCAAACTCTATCCCCACTATCCCCTTCACTCAGATAAAAAGAGCCTGATTTTTCATCCAAATTCTTGAAAATAGATCATATGTTTGGTATAATGAAAAGGGAACAAACGTTTCTATTACATGTAATTAAGGAGAAATTTTTATGGACTTTTCAAGTTTGTCTTATGAGCAATTTCATAATTATTTTTCCACCGAAGATACCTGCATCAACTTTCTTATTCAAACAAAATGGCCTGAAGGCTTTCGTTGCCCACATTGTGAACATCGTCACGCCTATGTAACAACAACTCGACGTTTGCCCTTGTATGAATGTTCCCGTTGTCGATTCCAAGTATCATTACTTTCTGGAACGATTATGGAAGGCTCAAGAACTGAGCTTCGTAAGTGGTTGTTGGCAATTTACCTATTTTCTCGTACTCATATTGGTACAACTGCCATGGAGCTTTCAACTCTTATTAAAGTCACTTACAAAACAGCCTGGTTAATCCTTCATAAAATTCGCACTTCCATCCTACAGGCGGATAATCAATGTCCGCTGACAGGTTCTGTTCAAATTAACTCCGCCATCTATGGAAAACCATTCAATCCAACTGTCCACAAGCATCCTCAAGAACATCTCTTGCTTGTAGGCTCCTCACTCAATGATTCAAGTGAACCTACTCATATCAAAATTAAACATGTTATACCCTCACATCCTACAAATAAACATATTGCTAAAAACGACTTAGCCACCTTTCAAAAGAACCATATCGAACATACTGTGAAAGCGATTCAGACGATAACTGGATTCTATACGTCAAAACGGCAGCGCCCCCTACTTGAAATTGCTAAACAAGCAAGCACTTGGATGAATACCACCTTCCATGGCATCGGCGCCCGTCACCTTCAAAGCTATTTAGACGAATTCTGCTACCGAATTAATCTTACTACGTCTAAAATACCTGTCTTTGAAAACTTGATTAAACGCTGCATATTTAATTCTACTGCAATCACTAATCTTTTTTGAGGACACTGCTCGTCAGTAACTTTTTTGATCTTTTAAACTCCTTCAATTTACATTCAGTCACGCCTTTTAGATTTAGAGATGAATCGCTTAAAGATGGATTTGTTTATCTGGTTTAATCAGATATCTGGATATAGTTCGGTCTGGATTGAGCAGTTGCGTTCAATTCTGTAGTTGGGTCTGGGTTATTCAGTCTGTGTTGGGTTATGGACTTCCATTCTGTAGTGGGGTCTGTTCAGCTTTGTTGGGTTATGGATTTCCATTCTTCAGTGGGTCTGTTTAGCTTTGTTGGGCTATGGAATCCCATTCTGTAGTGGGGTCTGTTTAGCTTTGTTGGGCTATGGACTTCCATTCTGTAGTGGGGGCTGTTCAGCTTTGTTGGGTTATGGATTTCTATTCTTCAGTGTGTCTGTTTAGCTTTGTTGGGCTATGGACTTCCATTCTTCAGTAGGACTGTTTAGCTTTGTTGGGTTATGGATTCCATTCTTCAATGGGTCTGTTTAATCTGTGTTGAGCTATGGAATCCCATTCTGTAGTGAGGTCTGTTTAGCTTTGTTGGCTTATGGATTTCCATTCTTCGGTGGGTCTGTTTAGCTTTGTTGGGTTATGGAATCCCGTTCTGTAGTGGGGTCTGTTTAATCTGTGTTGGGTTGTGGATATCCATTCTGTAGTGGTGGCCGTTTAGTTTGTGTTGATCTGTTGGGACTAATAATAAGAACTTGTCTGGTCTAGTTTGTCACACTATCACAAATTCATAGTGCTATCATTTTTCTGAGCTAAGGGGATAGTGGACATAAATGGCTGCGAATGATATAGGACAGTGTACAAGAACTCGCTTTAGTTTTTGTAATGACTTAGAGACAAAGGTATTTAGGGCTTTGGGGGCTTGGGCGCTTGGGCGCTTGGGCGCTTGGGCGCTTGGGCGCTTGGGGGCTTGAGACTTTTCAAATAAAGCGCAACGCTATGAAAAAAAACTTCCGTCCCCATCACTTGGATGGTTTCGAAAGTTTGGAATTACTATTTATGTAGTTATTGAGTGCAGTTAGTGTGTAGACGGGACAAGAGCTGTGCCGCCAAGTCCGCTTGGGGTGCTGCTTGTTTTGGAGAGTGCGATTTTGTCCACTTGGGCGCCATCTTCTCTGACTTTGATATAAAGTGTATGTGTACCAGTGGAAAGTGAGATTGAGCTGCTTGGCTTTTTCCAAGCCCAGCTGCCCGCGCTGCCTGTAGTTACTTGGTAGTTACTACCTGAGTCCACAGCCACATTGAAGCTATCTGAACTGCCATCTGGACCTTGTGAAAGCAAGTAGATGTAGAAAGAACCTCCATTTGTTACTTCAAGGTCGTATTTGAGGTAATTCGTGTCACTGTCTCCCGATCCGTTTGGCGTCTGCATGTTAGACGATCCCGAGCATGCAGTGCAAGATGTTTGTGTAAATGTACCTGTTTTGGCTGTGTAGGTCTCCGCTTCGATATAGGAAACGTTACTGCCATTTACGTTGTAATACAGGGTTCCTGTTCCACCACCAGCCGATGTAGTCGCGGAGACTGCACTGCTAGCTATGGAAGCATTCCCAGCTGCATCTTTAGCAATTACTGTATAGCTATAAGCTGTTGAAGCTGTCAAGCCTGAATCACTGTATGCCAGCGTAGAGGATGAGCCAATTTTAGTCCCATTGCGATAAACATCATAGCTTGTTACAGCGACATTGTCTGTCGCAGCCGTCCAATTCAATTGAACTTGGGTACTGGATGTTGCTGTAGCGGTTAATCCCGTTGCTACAGATGGTACTGTTGTATCTGGTGTTGGAGCGGTGGGCGCATAACGTTCCATAATCAAGCTTGTTTTTAGCACGTCAGACTGCACTAACCATCCTTTTGAATTAAGTAAATTCATAAGAGCGGTACGTGCTGTCGTTGCTTCACTTAGGGTATCTGCCTTAAAGGAGGCCTCTACGATGTCTTCTGTTCCTGTTTTGGCGGCATTCAGGATGGTCCACACTTCGATATCTAGGTCGAAATCATCAAAAGTACCCTCGTATCTTTTAAAATCAATTGGACCATAGATCACGGAATTGTTTAATTGTGTTGTTCCCCAACCTGAGCTGCTCCAGTTTTTAAGCTGGCTTGGCGCATTGGAAACGGAGATGGATCGAGATGTCGCTAGATTCGGAGCGTTGAGTCCACTGCCGCTGTAGCCAGAAACGGTCACATCTTTTTCATACTGCACGCTTAAGGTTTGTTTGCTCAAGGTCCAGTCAACTTGAAACTCAAATCCAGAGGCGGAGCTATTCAGACCATCATTCGCTGCAGTTGTCAAAGCACCGGTAATGTCACCGTTCGTTATGGGATAACGCTTCTTAAATTGCAGTTGGTGTGTGCTGTCGCTGCTTTTTTTACGAATCCTGTCACTCCAGCCTTGAGCATCCATTGCTCCTGTCGCAGTATCCATGTACTGAACACGATAGGATTTGGATGAAGAGCCGGTTGAAAATTGACTGCGTACGCTGCTGATTAAGTTATGGCTAGAGTCCACAACGATACTGGGATTTAGATTAAATTTAACTTCATAGTTGGGTGTACCATTTGCTGCGGAAGCCTGTTGAGGACTCAGAATGCCACCAGTTAAAAGCAAGGCTGCTGCAGTTGAAGCCATGATTACTTTGGACAATTTATAAGCTTGGAACATTGATTGAGTCATCTCCATTCGTCATTTAGTAACGGTCCATAATTAATTGTGTCTTCAAGGAATCTTGAGCCAGGAACCAACCTTTGCCTTGCAAATAAGTAATTAATTCATCATGTTTGGTAGATGCCGTCGTTTGGCTCGATGTTTTAAAGGAAGCTTCTACGACATATTCTGTCCCCGTCCCTGCTGCGTTACGAATTGGCCAAACTTCAATGTACAACTGCAATCCACTCCATGTACCGATGGAACGTTTGGCTAGAATGGGTCCGAATACACGCGATGTGGATAGTTTACTGGTTCCCCAACCGCTGGAAACCCAATTGTTAAATTTATCAGGTGCATTATTGATCAGTAGACTCCGTGAATCCGCTAGATTAGGCAGATCCATACCGCTATAACCCGATTTACTCCCTTTCTTGGAACGAGTTATGCTAAGGGTTTTCTTTTGATAGCCCCATTCTACTTGCGCTTCGTACCCCGTATCTCCTGAATTAAATCCTTGTTGATTCGCCAATGTCAGAGCGCCTGTGATGTCGCTTCCCGTTATGGCATATCTCTTTTTATAGCTAAGTTCAAAGTCGCTTTCTCCTTCTGTCTTGCGAATACGCGGGCTCCAACCGTTGTTGTAAATGTCCTTAGCATTTGTATCGAGGAATTCTACATTCATTTTGGTAACGGTATCCGGCATACCAAATGCTGATCTTACGCTGCTTGTCAACTTGAAATCAGTTCCGAGTACGACACTTGGATTCAGAAGGAGCTTTACCTCGTAATCTGGAACCATGTTGCTTGCTGCACTCGCTGGTTGAGGTGCTGTACCAATACCCGCAAGTAAACTAGTCCCGACTACAGCGGCCATGATGACAGTCAACGCATTTTTCTTAAACATCACACATCTCCTCTTCGTTTCTGGAAATTTTTTCTTACAGACATGAGCATAAAGTAGATTTATTCGAAGATTGTCATCGGTGCATGATGTTTTTGTAAAGGATTAAAACGCACGAACTGAATCATGCAAGCAAGATAAGAAACTATCAAAGAAAGAGGAACGGATCCGATCCGCATTGTAAGTGAAATAAATGTATCGTTTAAAAGGATTTTGAGGGATATTACGACAACTTAATTCACCTCGTTGCAGTTCTTTAGCGATTGCTATTTTCGATATAACGGAAACACTTTCTCCAGTCAAAACAGCTTGTTTGATCGCCTCTAAGGAATCCATTTCCATGACCGGTTTGAGTTTAACCCCTAGTGTTTTGGCCCAATTCAGTGTCATGGTTCTTGTGCTAGACTCTTGCCCATGCAAGATAAAAGGAACTTCGTTTAATAATTCTGGGTATAGTGTTTCTTGTCGTGCAAAGCGATGATTCGGATTAAAAAAGAAAACCAGTTCATCTTCACACAGTGTTTCCCCAACAAGCGGAGACCATTGAAAAGGCTCTGCAGACATAATGCCGATATCGATTTCATGGTTGAGCAGCATTTCTTGAATGATCGGAGTTGGTCGAACAGTTAAAGATACCGAAATTTGTGGATATAATTTTGAAAATGAGCTTAGCATTTCCGGAAGCACATACGTACCTGGCACGGAGCTTGCCCCTATTTTCAAATGACCACTGCCTCGCTCATCGAACTCCTTCACAACTCGTTCCGCTTCCTGCACAAGCGCATTGATCTTCTTAGCATAATGATGCAACGATTGCCCCGCATCGGTTAAATGGACTTTCCCCCCTCTAGAATAAAATAACTGTACACCCATCTCTTGCTCCATTGATTTCATATGGAATGATACTGTGGGCTGTTTGAGTCCTAGGTGCTCTGCAACTGACGTAATGCGTTTGTGCTTATCCAGCAGTTCAATGACCTGAAATTTTAACATATGCCAATTCATTCCGTATCCCTCTTCTTCCTAGTTCAATCTCTTTGGGGCTCATTATAGAAAAAATCTATGGAGATGAATAGATACACAACAAAAACTTAACATTCTATTTACCTCGCATTGACACTTAGCTGACGCTCCGCTTCTACACTAAAGGTGAGATCAAAAGCACGGAAGGAAGCATGCGATGTCTCTACAACTTAGCGGTATAAGCAAAACATTTGGTTCCATGACGGCACTGGAAGGCATTGAACTCTCCCTCGCCAAAGGACGGTTCACAACTTTACTCGGCCCTTCTGGTTGCGGTAAAACAACCCTGCTTCGGATCATCGCTGGTCTGGAGACACCAGATGAAGGTGAGCTTCATTTTGGAGATGTCTGTTTGTTTTCAAAAAAAGGCAGAATTAATCGCCCTGTACACAAACGTAATTTTGGCATGGTTTTTCAAGACTTTGCACTTTGGCCACATTTATCTGTGTTAGAGAATGTTGCTTTCGGACTTAAAGCTACTGGCGACAAAACAAATTGGCGTCAAAGAACGATGGAAGCGATTGAGTTGGTACAGTTGCAAGGAAAAGAAAAGCGCTATCCACATGAGCTTTCTGGAGGTCAACAGCAACGTGTCGCACTCGCTCGTGCGATTGTGGTTCAGCCTCAGCTCGTCTTGTTCGATGAGCCAATGAGCGCCTTAGATGCTCTTTTAAGAGAAGAAATGCGCCTCGAGCTCATGAATTTAGTTCGAAGAATCGGTTTTACAACCGTATATGTCACGCATGATCAGACCGAAGCGATGTCGATGTCAGACGAAATCATTGTCATGAAGGATGGTCGTATTTTACAAAAAGATACACCTGAAACTATTTACAAAAAACCTTCCCATCCCTTCACAGCCCGATTTATTGGTAAAACCAATTGGTTGGAAGTGGACAAGCGATTAGTCCGACCTGAGCATGTGAGATGGACATCCTTATCAGAAGACGAATTGACATACACAGGTATCGTACAAACGGTCAGTTACATGGGAGAACGATATGAAATTACTGTGCAACTAAGCACGGGTGAGGTTTGGATGGCTTACCACCCTTCGCGATTAACCATCGGAGATTCAGTCCAGTTATATGTATCACAGCAACAGATTCATGTGCTTTAACTAGCAATTACCATAATCATTTATAAGAGAGGGCGTTAAAACAATGAAAACGAAAATGAAAAAGTCTTTCCACATGAGTTCATTAGCATTAATGACGGTTTTAGTAGGAGTCAGTTTAACAGGGTGCGGGACGGCTAGTAAAACAACGACAGCAGGGTCAGGGACAGCTACAGCTACACCTGCAACTGCTGCAGCGAGTACTTCAGCAGCACCAACGGCAACGCCAGAAGCTAAAAAACTTAGTGGCAAAATTGTTGTCTATAGCGCCGGGCCTAACCCGCTTGCCGTTAGCATTCAAAAAGCTTTTCAAGCAAAAACGGGTGTAGAAGTTGAAATGTTCCAAGGAACCACTGGTAAAATCATGGCACGTATGGAAGCTGAAAAGTCCAATCCTGTTGTCGATGTTGTTATTCTTGCTTCGCTTCCTTCCGCAATCGGAATGACAAAAAGTGGTTTAACACTTCCGTATAAAGAAGCAAAAAATGGGGATAAATTGATTCCTGCTTACTCTGACAAGGACGGGAACTATTTTAGCTACAGTCTGTCTGCCTTAGGTATCGCTTATAATACGAAGCTTGTAACGAATCCGCCGAAAGAGTGGAGCGATCTGATGAAGCCAGAGTGGAAAGATCAAATAAATATTCCAGACCCAGCGCAATCCGGTTCCGCACTTGATTTCATGTCTGGCTATACAAATAAAAACGGTGATGCCGCTTGGGATTTGTTCGGAAAAGTGAAAGCAAATGGCGCTATCATTGCCGGTGCTAATCAGGAAGCTATGGATCCAGTTATCTCTGGGGCTAAAAAGATCGTTATGGCAAGTGTTGACTATATGACTTACGCTTCAAAAGCAAAAGGTGAGCCGATTGATTTGATCTATCCAGCAAGTGGGACGGTCATCTCCCCGCGACCTGCGATGATTATGAAAACATCCAAAAACGTTGATGCCTCCAAAGCATTTATTGATTACTTGCTTTCGGATGAAGCTCAGAAATTAGTTACAGATTCCTACTTGCTTTCAGGTCGCAGCGACATCCAAATTCAAGGCCGCGTTAGTGCGAAAGACATTCCTACTTTTGATGTGAGTTGGAGCTGGATGAATGAAAATCAAGATGCAATCACTCAAAAATTTACGCAATTATTCAAAAAGTAAGATGAGGTTGGGGATGACGACAAGATGATCGCAAAACGTACTGGGACGTACTTAGCCTTGCTGCTTCTAGCTATGCTAGTCGTCCTTCCTCTTCTATTTGTGGCTTGGAAAAGTATTTGGACAAAAGGGACTTTAGATCTCCTAGCCCCATTACGAACCGTAATCGAAAAAGATTTATCTGGTGTATTCACAAATTCTTTTATGCTGGGCATTTGGGTGGTAGTTGGCAGTACACTGCTCGCCTTACCGCTTGCATGGATCATGGCTAAAACACCGCTGCGCAAGCATCGTTGGCTTGATATCGTTCTGCTGATTCCCTTCATGACGCCACCATACATTGGATCTATGGGCTGGATTCTCTTTATGCAGCCGCGAGGATACCTTGAGCAATTTTTTCCGGGAAGTCACTGGATAAGCAGCCATTTCTTCACCCTGTTCGGCATGATCACCATAATGAGCCTGCATTTATTTCCATTCCTGTATCTCATTCTTCGTAATGCCATTCTGCAAATCGGCGGTAATAAAGAAGAAGCTGCAGCTGTACATGGGGCTAGCTATTCCTATACTTTACGGCGGGTGCTTCTACCGCTTGTGTTCTCCAGCTATGTAATGGGAGCACTGCTCATATTTGTAAAAACATTGGCCGAGTTCGGTACTCCTATCACGTTCGGGAAACGTATCGGATATTTCGTTCTTACAACGGAGATTCAATCTTCTATCTCTAGTTGGCCAGTCGATTTCGGAAAAGCAACTTCCTTAGCCTCGCTCCTGCTAATGGCTTGCCTCATCCTCTGGTATGTACAATCTGTCATTGTACGCCGACATTCCTATAACCTTGTGAGCGGAAAAAGCTCGCAAGGGAAATTAATGGGCTATCGCGGTTGGCAACGTGCTCTAGCTTGGTTGTACGTCATTCTTGTGCTCGCCTCGGCGATTGGCATCCCCTATTTCTCGATCATCTCGGCTTCGCTCATGAAGCTTAGGGGCAATGGGCTCGCTTGGACGAACCTCACCTTCCGACACTACGGTGAGCTGCTGACTTGGGGCTCGCCAAGCATGAAGGCCCTAACGAACAGCATGGGGCTCGCCTTGCTCGCCGCCTGCTTAGCGGCAGCGCTTGGCACATGGTTCGCCCTCACGATCGGGCGCGGCAAACGCTTGCCGGAACGGATCACAGACATGTTCAGCCTGCTGCCGAACACCGTTCCCGATATGGTCCTCGTAGTCGGACTCATCATGCTATGGAACGCGCCATGGATGCCGCTCCATCTCTACAATACCTACGGCATGGTCGTACTCACTTACGTGGTATTCTTCCTGCCGTACACCGTGCAATACGTCAAGGCACGTAACGGCCAGCTCGACGAGTCCTTGCGGCAAGCCGGGCAAGTGTTCGGCGGGCAGCCGTGGTACGTGTTCCGACGTATCGTCTTGCCCCTTCTCCTGCCGGGCATTATCGCCGGCTGGATGATGACCTTCACCATCTCGCTCCGCGAGCTTGTCGCTTCGATGATGGTGCTTCCGCCGTCGATGCAGACGTCGGCGACGTATATTTTCGCTCAATTTGAACAAGGTCAAATTTCGCTCGGCATGGCCATGGCCGTCGTTTCCGTAGGGCTTACGACGATCCTACTATTGATTGTCAACAACATGAATTCAAACAGAAAGTGGAATGTGGAATGATGCATGTGGAAGTATGGGGCGGAGCCGGTGAACACGGGCGCTCCTGTTATTGGATTGGTAATGCGCAGAGCAGTGTGATGCTCGATTGTGGGGTAAAACGTGAAGGCGTCGGTGAATACCCTCTCCTAGATGCTTCAAGAGTGGCTGCACTCGATGCCGTGTTTCTATCACACGCTCATGAAGATCATTCAATTGCCATCCCTTGGTTGTATAAATTAGGTTACACAGGCGTCGTATGGACGACGCGCATTACGGCTGAGCAGCTTCCTAGTTATCATTCGAACTGGGGAAATTATGTGCGTCAACAAGGTGGCGAACTCCCTTACGAGGAATCCCACCTTGCTTCTGTCAGGTACGCATTCATCGAAGAGAGTGCCCCGGCGCAGCAATGGTTTGCAATCTCCCCTACACTTCGCGTGTGTTGGGGGCGCAGCGGCCATATGCTCGGTTCCATCTGGCTTATGATAGAACTTGAAGGCAAGCGATTTTTCTACTCAGGAGACTATAGCGAGGATTCGATTCTGCTCGGTACAGATACGCCGCGGCTAAGCGATCAGGGGATCACAATCGATGGTGCCATCATCGATGCTGCCTACAGCACGGACATGGATGAGCAAGAGACAAAGCTTGAGCATCTCTACAAGGAGGCAGATTGCGTTATGAATGCAAAGAGCCTGCTACTCTTGCCCGTTCCTGTTTCCGGACGAGGACAGGAGCTTCTGCTCCTTATGGAACAGCGGTATCCTGAAACGCCGATCCGGGTGGAGCGCGAGCTGATCGATTCGATGAAGCTCATGCTTGGGCATCCAAGCTGGCTCAAGGGAGGCATGGCAGCGCGATTAGCCGAAGCCTTAAGCAGGTCACGTTATACTATCATCTCGACCGATGCTGAACGTGAACGTCTTCTCCAGGAGGACATTGCATGTTCGCGCGCGGCCATTTGGTTCACGACAGATGGCATGATGCAATCCCTCAAAGCGCAACGGTATTACGATGTGCTTCGTCATCATCCAAACAATGGCATCTTGATCACGGGGCATGTTGCGAAAGGTACGTTCGCTTGGCGTCTACTAGCCCTGCCAGATCCAGAAAGCGGATGCCGCATACGCGCCACCCGCTACAAAATTCATCAAGGACTCCCCGATGTCCGCCGGATGCTCCAATCTATGCGCAGCAACTTCAAGCTGCTCGTCCATGCACCGAAACGGGATACGGATGCGTTGCTCCAACAGCTAGAAAAAGAGGGAGAGCAAGATCTGCTCTCCCTTCAGCCAGGTGCTCGAATCGTTTTGTAACGAGGCGAGCACTTCTTTGCTTTTTTAACCCTTCATAAGCTCATCTAGTTCATCCCAAGACGTAATCCGCGGCAATGCCAGATGGCGATTATAGGATCTATCCTTCACACAAATACGGACAGGCAGGTGGCTTAACGTCTCTAGAACGGTCGGTTTATCATCAAAATAATAATCCAGCTCTAGCGCCTCTATGATATGTACTTTCTCGGAATCACTCATCCCACAGAAGAAATGCCCCTCTGCGACAGGGAATCCATGGTCGAGCAACCATTGTCGTGTGCGCTCTGTATGCTCTTTGGCTCGAGCCGTGATGTAATACACCTCATGTCCTTGCTCCACCAGTTGGTTCAAAACCTCACGCGCATGGGGGAATAACGCACAGTCTGAATAATAAATTTCATCACGCAAGCTGTACCACAACTTTCCGCCTTCTTCTTTGGTTAATCCAAAAGCGCTGTGAATCTCCATCGATGGCAAGGCATGAAACACCTCTAACCCAATGTTCTGTTGCAACGTCTGATTATAAATATGAAAAGCATGTTCTCTTAGATTAATGAGGGTATCATCAATATCAAATCCAAGTTTCACCGTTTACCCCTCCATTCACCTTGACTCTATTCTTTTAGTTTGATCCCAAAAAGACTTACAAATACCGAAGCCTGTTCTCTAGAAATGATGCAACCGCGCAAATCCTCAATACTTACACCCAAGCTTGTAAACTCACACGTGCTGAGATCGATTCCATCCAGTTTCGTTCCAGTAAATTGGGCTTGTTCCAACTGACAAACCTCAAATTGTATCTTTTGCAAAGTCGCTTCATAAAAATCAGAACTATTTAAAGAACACGTATGAAACGTGATTTGTTTGAGATTTGCCATTCGGAAGGTCGAAAAATCCCCTAAGCAATCTTGAAAAAGGATGTTTCGTAATGTAGATCCAGTAAGATCCATGCCGATAATTTTGCAATTCCGAAATTCCGTTCGATGTATCGTTGCTTCTGTAAAGTCGACATTCGATAAATCACATCGATCAAAAATAACGTCCGTAAATTCAATTTCTTTCATAGCAATTCGCGTAAAGGTCACATTGCGAAAAATAACTTTATCAAACGCTACCTTATAGGCTGACTGATTATCAATGATACAATCACTAATGATGCCAGTATGAAAACTATCCTCAGGTTCAAATTTACCTTCTTGCAAGGTTATGACGGGCAATTCTTTAGGCATTTTGGGTGCATCTAATTTAAGAATACTCATGAATAACTCCTTTAACATAAGGTAATGGGCAAAAAAATAAGCCTTATCGGCTTACCTTTATAAAATAATCATCGTGGATAAGCTATGCAGCATGAAGAATAAGGATCCCCATTTTCTTTTGATATAATTCCGGCCACGGAAAAGCCTCGTCTTAATCGTAGAAACAGGTAAATTCACTTCTCGGCTAATATCTTCTAGCGACATATCCAAATAATATTTGTAAACAATGAGGTCTTTATATTTATCTGGCAAATCTTGAATCATTTGTTCCACCTGGCTATACGTTTCCTGTTCGATAAGCTGAAGCTCAGGCGTCTTCTCATGACTCACTAACTTCTCAATCAGGGGGCGTTCATCTTGCGAAGGAAACCCACTCGTATCCATGGAGAGTTCTTTTTTCTTCTTCCGCATCAGATCAATCGTGACATTTTTGCCAATGCTAAAGATCCAGCTGGAGAAGTTTTTGGTAGCGTCAAATCGATGGGAATTCAAATGTGCACGCAAAAAAGTCTCCTGAACAACATCTTCGGAATCTGATTTATTACGAAGCATACGAAAAGCTAATCGATAAATTCTGTCTTTATACAGCTCCAGAAGTCGATTAAACGCTTTCGCATCTCCTTGACTCCACATTGTTGCAAGTTGACTATCGCTTAATTGCAGCATGTTAAATCTCCTTCACCTAGTAAACTACCTATCTTCTATTCTACCAAATCGAAGCAAAAAAAAGAAACCTTTTCAGGCTTCAAAGATGACTATTTATCGATAAAATTGGACACATATTCGGCTTTCTCTGCACTTGCTATGACGATTAACGTTACAATAATTCCGAATAAGATAATTCCGCCTACGATCATACCGCGCACCCTCTTTGCTGATTGATACGAAATGATCATCTCTTATCAAAGATATGATGCGCGGCAGTGATTATTCACCCAGATTCATAATAACATATTGCTCAATATGGCTTGCCAATAAGCCGAAGGTCGGCTTTTGGACCTCAACATGTTCGCCAAGCAGTGATTTTACTGCTAAATAAGGGAAGTTAATGCCCGATAAGCAAGTGACATGCAAACCGCCTGACATCCGCGGATTAATCTCCAACAGCTTCGGTACACTCTGATTGTATTTAACTTGGATATTATAATTAAAAGGAATGCGATAGGTAGCAGCTACACGGTTAGCAAGTTCAATCAGCTCTGGCACTTCTTCCAGCAGCCTCAATCGTCCATCCGCCTTACGACGAGGGACTGCGGCAAGCAGCTCACCGGATGCCGAAGCTAAGCAATCAATGCTGTATTCATGGCCATTCAGTACTTCCATAACCATGACGTCTTCAAAACGTTCCACTGTCGAGAAGTTCTGGTAGGCTTGCTCTTTCGTGAGATACGGCATAACCGGTCCAAACATATCACTCAGCGCATTCCGCTTATTACTGATAATGCGGAATCCATTGCCACCTTCACCATTCGTCGGCTTCATACAGACACCATGACCAGCCGCAGTGAGGGCATCATGCGCCACAAGGAACTGCTCGGCGGTATTCACCACATGATAATCGGGAATCGCTACGATCCCCTTAGGCCGAATCGATTCGTAGAATTTTTGCTTTTCCATGAGATTCTCTAAAAGCTCAAGATTACGACAAACCGTTACACGTGTACCAATTTTCTCAAACTCATCGATATGCTTGGCAATCGCGTACATATGCAGCCTAGGAATAAACACATCAATGCCATGCTGTTTGCAGAAATTCAATGCGAATTCCACATAGTCGTCATCGCCGAGAACCGGCTCTGTATCTGCAAAATCCGCCGCTTGCAGCGCCATATGAGTACGATCTGGATGTGTAGCGTACATTTTAAACTGAACGCCATCCTCATTGTTACGAATGCTGTTCATGTAATGATAAGCGACCGAGAACCAACGGTTAAACCATACTTTTTTCATAAGGGCTCCTTTATGAGCAACTTTCGGTGCTCGCTGTGTGTGGAATGTACAAATGACGTGATATGATCGGCTGCAAAAATGCCAGACTCCTCCGTAAATCTGTATACCCCCGACGGTGTCAGTTGCTCTTGACGGAATAACTCTCCATGACCTGGAGCAATGGCATAATCTGCGATGTCTAATAAGCTCTGATCCAGCAGTGAATCGCCGGAAGCGATAACCTTCCGTCCATCAAGTACTTGCTTCAGATGTGCAACTGCGGCTCCTTTGCTTACGCCTTCAGGGACGATGTACACCTTTCTTCCTTGCACGGAAGTACGCCAGCCCATCCCCCTCAAATGAGTGCTGAGATCAGCTATTTCCTGCAGTGGCATTCGGTCGCGCTCAACGATATGAGAATAGAAGAGATCATCACACCAACTTGAGCTAATCACCCAGTCCTGGCTTAGCACGTCATGCATGACTAGACGAATATCTTCCACTGGCGCACTCGTTTCGCTGACACGAGTCCTGACAAGATCTCGCCACTCCATATCCACCTTACCCTCGATCAGCATATTCCCCCCGTTGCTTGTCACGGCATATTGGGGTTTCAGAATTTGACTGATGAGGTGTATTCGCTCATATTGGGCAATCGTTCGTGTTGTCACAGGGATGAAAATGAGTTCATTCATCAGCTCTTGTAATCGTTGATACGTGCTGGAGGACATATAGGATCTCACTTTGCCATCGATGAGCTCGGCAACCATGATACGATCTCCCAAATGCTCCGCTCGCTCTGCTGGTTGCGAATAAATTAAAGTCTGATCTAAATCACTGGCATAAATCATTCGGCATCCCCTTTCACAGATTGTATGAGGCCGCAGCACGAATACGTGAGGCCTGGATACACCTCAACTGGTACACCACGCGCCTCAGCTAACAGCAAAATATGCCGAATATGCGGATTATCCATACGGTCTACCAAGATCCGCCACGGTACTCTCCTAAGCAATACACGCGTCGTTTCTCCCACACCAGGCTTAATCAGGTTGATATCAGCCATGAGATAGGTTGTCTGAATCGCTTGGATATCCCGTAAGCCATGCCAAGAAATCTCAGGCGGATGCGCGGCTATAGATTGCGCCATCTCCTGTGCTTCCTTAGTCACCTTCTTGAAAAAAGGCACAATCGCTTCGATAAAATGATTAGACTGATCGTGATCCAGCCATTCTTTGTAATATTTCGAGCCATGAAAATCATAGGGGCCAATCAAATCGTCGCGCAGCACTGTACGGCTCATTAAACCGGAGACTGTCGAGTTTAGACATGCGCTCGGAATGAGAAAGTCCTCGCGGGTTCCGAACATGTCCGTGCAATGCCCAGGATCGGCGAGAACAGCTAGATCATCGTCCAGGATGATCCCGTGATCCTTTGCCATTTTGCCACAAGCTTGGGTAAGCACTTTACGAATGGCCCCCTTGCCTGTCCACCCATCAATGAACTGCAGTCTTGCGCCCGGATGTTTCTGCAGCATGTACAAGAGAGCGTTCTCATCAATTCCCTTACCGCGAATAATCGAAATACTATAATGCGGCAGGTTCATCTGGTGGATATCTTGTAAATATCGCTTGATCAAAATACCTACGGGCGTGCCCGCTCTAGCCAAGGAAACAAGGACCGTATTCGACCCTTTCTTTGCTCGTATAAGCTCAGCAACCACACCTACGGATAGGGCTACTTTCTCTGCAGACAGCTCGAGGGTTTCTTGATATAGGTTTAAATAATCAGAGGAAGGCAGATGCTCCTGAGGAAGCATTTCGGAATAGTGCGTTCCAGCTTGGATAGCCCGCTCTCTGGCATCTAAAGCAACTTCCAGCTTGATATTGCTGATATCCTTCAGTAGAAATGTCACATCACCAGGTGGATAACTTCCCATAGGCTGGGGGTCATCTATGCGTCTAGCGTGCCAAGTTTCCATACCTTAGCCTCCTTCCAATCGACCGTTTGTGGCGAGAAGAAAACGATATGAAGGGTGTGCAGTCCTTTGGCTTGGAGAATTCGCAAAATCGGCTCCATGGATGAAGGTGAAGCTTCTCTTTCCATAAAAAGAAAGAGTTCCTGATACATGCCGTGCGGGATATTGTAGAAAAAGTGAACGACTTGTTCATCCTCTGGAGAAGGGAAAGCATGGCCATATTTCACGGCATAGTCACCGCGTTCAATGACATGAATAGGGCTGCGTGTGGTCGATTGATAAGACACCCCATCACCCATCTCAGCAGCAATCCGCATCGGGATATACATAAACTCTCCTGTGCCCACACAGAGTGTCTTGGTCCCTGTACGTTTACGCTTGAGCAGCTCGGCTGTTTGCATGATCGAACGATCTAGTTGTTCAGTATCGAAGGGGGTAAGTCCGAACCTTCCGCTATGCTGCAAATAAGGTCTATTACCTGCAAAAGGAGCGTGGGAAAATAGTTGATTCACATAAGAAATTTGCAGAAGTTCTGTGCCTTCCTCAGGTAAAGAGCTAGGCGCTTGCAATGGCAAGCTTTCACTAGAGCCAACTACCTTCGTATTTCCGCGAATTAATGAGATTACTTGAATCGTAACGTGAAGTTCCCTTTCCAACTGGGCAAATTGCAAAATATCTTCCTCTGTACGCCAATCCAGCAGTGCTAACACGTAGTACATCTTCTTAGGAAATTTCCCTTGCAGGTCGCGAATGATGTTAAGCGAAGTTCGGCCTGTCGTAATTTCATCATCGACGAGAACGAGAATCTCAGGCTGAGCAAGAATGGCAGGGTCATCGGAGTAGCCATAGTGCGCTGTAGCATGCGAATGTTCTTCTTCGAATTGAAGAATGGACGGTGATTCTTCGATCACTTCGCGTGTCGTGTGCAAATAGTGGCTTCCTTGTCCAAAAGCTTCATAGACCGCATGACCAATCGCTGTAGCCGTCTCCGCAAATCCAATGAAAGCAATAGGCTCGTTTAACGGTAACCGCTCAGACATGATCGCTTTATAGGCCTTTTCCGCTTTCTCAGGGTATATCAGCCCCTCAACAGCCTGCTGTACCTTCTCTTCAGTCTTGCTTCCTTGTAATTCTTGTTGCAGTAATAACGCTAACGCAGTTCCACTTAGCAGTGACGTGTACGGGTTCACCGGGATATGTTTGCCTAACACCTTGCTTACAAATAAAAAAGATCGTTTCTTATTAATTCTCGCCGCCATCGCGAATAAGGCGTCGAGCGGTATGTTGTGGGGATTGGAAGTCACGGTGACGTGCAGCTCCAAATCGCCGGCTATTTTATACGTACGCTCGGTTTGGCCTAGTGAGTAATCCATCAAAGGTTTGTTGTTCATGCAGCACCCCATAAACTTGTGATCGTAAAAGAATACGTTTCGCCCAATTGAAATGGGGTTTGAATTCATTCATTTTATTGCCGTAGACACTCTTCATAACCCCAAGGTCGCCATGACTGTTCTTCAGAATACTTATTGCATCCGTATATTCTTCATGTGTGACCGCATACAGAGTTTGCACCGGCTTAATATGCGTAGGATGAATAATCGTTTTGCCGATCAAGCCATTCTCTTTATCCAGCATCACTTCATGTAGGAGTCCCTTCGTCGGGAAATATTCCCAAACAGGTCCAGAAATCACGTTAGAAGCTTCCATACGACCAAATATATTAATAATATCCGCAACACAATCCCGTATCGGAGCAATGTCATAAATCGTTCTGTCCGGACTTCGTCTCAGCCCAAATAAGCTTGAGAAGTCAGTAGCGCCAATCCGGATGTTCAAGACCAAATCCTTAAAATTGGTTATAATTTCGTTAATCGTCAGTAAGGTAAAAGTGCGGCTTTCTTTATAAATAATCGAGGCAGATTCCAGAATCGGTAATCCATATAAAATTGGTGCAGATGCCGATTTCTCATCATTGTAATTTTCTAGAATTTGAAAATAATCCTCGCCATTTTCCACAGTAAATTTCGGGAACACAATGCCCGTTAGTAGAGCTACATTCTCTTCCAATCTCTCTAGCACATAATTCAATTGATTTACACTTCTCACACGAATGAATATCAGCGGCAGATTCTCTGCACTTACAATGCCTACTTCCATCCAATGAGCGATCTGATTCATTTGCCCAATAAGCGATTCTTCTGCAGCATGCACTTCGTTATCACCTACAGCATCCTCCAGATCAAGGACTACGGACACCAACCCTTCGATTTTACCAAAAGCAATATCTTCTGCGAACGTACGTCGGGTCGCTGGCATGTATAGAGCAGCGCCGACAGAATGAGCTAAAATGTCTTTGTGCGAATGATTATGGAAGGAATTCGGCGGTAAATAAAATAAAGCTTTCTCTTCATCCGCGGTTAAATAATTGAAATATCGCATGCCGATTCCTCCCTCTTTATTTCAATAAACAAATCCCTCCTTAGCGGAGGGATTGCCCATTGGTTACACGTATAAATAAACTTAAGATTCTTTCACGGATCCAGGCTTGTCCTTTTTACGAAGCATGCTTAGAATGATCGTTCCACCGAACAAAACAATAATGACGGAGAAGAAGATCACGTGTGAGATGTGGAAACCGAATGCTCCAGCAATCATTTTAAGACCGATGACGATAATTAAGATAAACGCTGTTTTCTCCAGTTCCGGGATCTTGTCAATGAGCTTCAAGAAGACTTGCGCCACGCCTCTCATCATGAGGACGCCTAAGATACCACCCAAGAACAATACCCACACCTTGTCGCTCACACCAAATGCTGCAAGAACACTATCGACACTGAATGCGATATCCATGATTTCTACCGCAAGAACCGTACGCCAGAAGGAAAGACCTTTATTCTTGACTTCCCCACCATCGTCGTGTTTCTTCTTAAAGAGATTACTATAAGCAATCCAAAGGAGATACGCCCCACCGGCTACCTTAATCCAGGTAATCTGTACTAAGAACGTACCTACACCAATGGCGATAAACCTAAATATGTAGGCTCCTAATAAACCATAAAATAAAGCTCGCTTCTGCTGTTCCTTCGGCAAATGCTTAACCATTACAGCAAGTACTAACGCATTATCTGCAGAAAGCAATCCTTCGAGAAGGACAAGTGTACCAATAATCCCCCAGTTTACAGGATCAGTTAGTGTTGCTGAGAGCACGTCCCAACTAAAGAAATTCATAAAATTATCTACAAAGCTTTGGAAAAAGTCTGACATTAAGATGGACCCCCTGTTTTAATTGCTATTCATCCTAGCGCGATCTAACCTCATCTATCTCATTCACCGATTACACGATTCGTCTACTCGGATCATTGAATTCCAATCCATAACGCAACAAAGCTGGTCAAGTGAACACCATTTCTCGAGTTGAATTGATTAAGAAGAGTAGAGAAGGTGATGCTCCAGAAAGCACCACCTTATTACATTAAACTTCCTATTAGGAAGTTTGTAAACCATAATCGCGTGCCAAGCCTGCAAGTCCGTCTTTATAACCGCTACCAATTGCGCTAAATTTCCACTCACCGTTATTACGGTAAAGCTCACCGATAACAACACCTGTTTCAACGGAGAAATCCTCGCCAAGATCGAAACGAATTAATTCCGCGCCAGATCCTTCGTTTAGTACACGCACATAAGCATTGGAAACTTGTCCAAAGTTTTGCGCTCTTGCTTCCGCATCATGAATCGTAATGCAGAATGCAATTTTCTCTGTTTCCGCAGGTACTGCGCTAAGATCAATGGAGATAACTTCATCATCGCCATCGCCTACGCCTGTACGATTGTCACCTTTATGCTCGATAGAACCATTCGCATTTTTGGTGTTGTTGTAGAAAATGAAATCGGATTCGTTGCCAACTTTACCAGCAGCATTTGCTGCAAAAATGGAAGCATCCAAATCGAAATCTTTACCGCCATCATATTTGTTCGTATCCCATCCTAGGCCAACAAGAACTTTCGTCAAACCTGGGTTTGTTTTCGTTAAATCGACTTTCTGACCTTTAGATAATGAAATTGACATGTGAAATACCTCTCTTTATATGGGATTTGGCTGTGCCATTATTGATATCTTTTGACCAATTGTCCAATAGTTGTATCTGTACTTCCTTCACCAATTGCACTGAATTTCCATTCGCCGCCATGTCGGTAGATTTCACCAACAATAAGCGATGATTTGCCTGAGTAGTCATCCGTTAAGTTAAACTTAACCAACTCTTGTTGATTAGAACCATTCAATACACGGATATAAGCGGATTGAATGAGACCGAAATCTTGCTTTCTATTCACACAGTCATAAATATTCACGACGAATGCGATTTTACTTACATCCGTGGGAACTTGTCCTAAATTAATAGAAATCGTCTCATCGTCACCATCGCCATCTCCGGTACGGTTGTCACCAGAATGAACAACTGAACCATCAGGGCTTTGTAGATTAGCAAAATAAATCACATGTTTCTGATTCGTTATTCTTCCCTTTTCATCCAATAGGATTACGGAAGCGTCACAATCGATCTCAACTGCCGATTTCTTCGAGCCGAAGAACCCCTTTTTCTCAACTACGGCAGGATCCCAACCCAATCCAACCACAATTTTAGAAAGACCTGCGTTACCTTTTGTTAAATCAATCTTTTGACCTTTGACTAAACTGATTGTCAACG
The DNA here is from genome assembly GCF_013204845.1 of Paenibacillus qinlingensis. Classification (GTDB taxonomy): domain Bacteria; phylum Bacillota; class Bacilli; order Paenibacillales; family NBRC-103111; genus Paenibacillus_E; species Paenibacillus_E qinlingensis. The sequence continues at coordinate 94,967 of NZ_JABMKY010000017.1, read as the reverse complement.
AGGTCACCTCCCTTCGCTTACCTGTTTTAGTGAACTCCCTTATCTGATACGCATGAAATTCAATCACGTTTCACTTTCCTGGGTAAATTATTTGTGAATTCGACTTTAGTAGTCAAAATCCCCCAGAATTCAAAAGAAAAACAGCCACAGGACAATCCTCGGCTGCGTTTTATCTTATTATAACATCTTATAACTTATGATATTCAAAAAATTTCCATTGGGACGTTTCTGACACCGTCTTCTGATCCGCGTGTGGAAGGGACGTGTTCCAAGGTCCCATGAATTTGGCCTGCTGCCATATATTTTCTGTTTCTTCATAAGAGAGTAAACGTGGCTTTATCAAGTTTTCCTTATGTTGCACAGATGCTGATTGCTTCGTTACAACTTCGCACAACTGAGCCAAACATGCCTCCATGATACGGGCACCTTGTTCACCACTCGCCTCCGTGGCATCTTCGCCAAGCGCTAATCGGCCGCCTGCCCCTACTTCCGTTTGCCGCCATAACTGAGAGAAATCGATCAGCTCGGGACGTAGGAACATGAGCTGAGATATCTCATACCGACCTGCGTGATCTCCCTGATACTGATCTCGGACAAGCTGAGCATCCGTGCTGACTATAATCGCTACTCCAGTCTCGCGGGAGAACGCATCACTTACTCGTCGCAAGTCGAGCTCATTCCCGCCACCATGTCCGGTTAAGATTACAATGGATTGAAAACCCGCTCCCACGAAAGCTCGCAGTTGATACAAGAAGAAGTGCAGCAACACATGCGGCGGCATACCGGTCATATGCGCTTGTTCTTCGCCGACGACTTCCTCCAGCCACCGTGCATGATAGCCTGACTCGTGGATGTGATAGCCCAGTGAGGGAGCTACAATGCCTCCGACTCGCTTCGCCGCTTCCACACAAAGCCACTCTGCCTTCAGCGTGTCCAATCCAAAGGCACTAATTTGCCCATGCGGCTCGCAAATCCCTAGCGGAAGATAAACGACCGGGCAGGCGGATAGCCTTTCCTTAAACTCATAGGGCAGAAGCTCTGACCACAATACTTTCATCGGCTTACCAGAACTTCGTGTCATAGAAGTTACGCACCCAACGATGGTATCTACGTATTTCTTCGAACACATCATCTGGAAGCGGATCTTTCGCAAGTGCAGCGATGTTCTGCGTGGCTTGCTCCTGCACGTGCATAGATACAAGCGCAGTTGTCACAGCAGGATGCTTCAAGACAAATTTGATGGCTAACTCAGCAAGACTATCTGCATAATCCGGAATAAACTTGCGCAAACGATCGACCCGTTCGATATACATCTCGCGCGGCACATAGTCAAAGTAAGATTTTCTATAATCCGTGCTCTCAAATTGTGTTTCCTTCGTTAAGAAACCTGTTAGTCCGCCCTCATCCATGACACAACGTGCAAGGAAAGCCACTTGGTGCTCCTCACAGAATGGGATTAAACAATCAAGCGGCAGCGGATCGAAAATGTTGAATACCGTCTGCACAGCATCGATTTTCCCGCTTTGTACAAGCGTCAGCGCTATATCGTGACGTTGATCGGGGATCGAAATTCCGATGTATCGAATTTTCCCTTCTTCTTTGAGACGAAGCAATTCTTCCATCCAGTAGTCCTTCTTGTCCCACTGTGGCCAATATTGATGGAGTTGCATTAGATCAATCGTATCAAGCCCTAGCTGCTTGAGAGAGATTTCCGTGCTTTCACGCAGCCAGCCTTGCGGATACGCGGTTTCAACAGGAATATGCGTTCCCCAGCCTATCGATCCTGGGCCTAAAGATTGTATTTTCGAGGCAACAAAAGGACGCTCCCCCCGCCACTCTTTCAATGCAAGACCGACAATCCGTTCCGATTCTCCGTAAGCTCGCGCCGTATCTATTAAAGTGACTCCTTGCTCTAGGCTATGCAGCACAGATTGAATCAAATACGCTTCATCATATGTACCGAATGACCCGCCTAGGCCCATTGCACCGAAGCCAAGACGTGAAACTGGATCGGTTGAACCCGCAAAACTCGTATATTGCATCGTTATATTTGCCTCCTCTTACCCGAATAGTCAGGGATCTTTATACTGAATAAATCCCATTATACCGAGCAGGAGAAGGCAAGTATTTATCCAAAAACAACAAAGTTGTATCCAAAAACACTCTAATGCTTCTGACTACCACTGACCGCCGTAACGAATTGGACCTCGCCAGGCAAAAGGATTCGTCGCTTTCAATTGCTCATCTGTTAGTTTGGGGCGTGTATGGAAGAGCATCCCTGTTTCATCTGCATCGGCGGCGAGCAAATCAGGAAACTTCGTCGTTAACAGCGTTCTCAACGTGTCTAGCATATCGCGATTTCTAGCACTTGAATCCTGACTAAGGTCATTCCTTTCTTCTGGATCCTGTGCTAGGTTGAACAACTGCTCACTCCCCCCGCAGACATAATAGAGATATTTCCACTCACCGTTCGTTACCATATACAAGCCATCCAGATCATTCATATAACCATAAATCCACGGGCGATCCTCGGATAATGCAGTCAAATTCAGCAAGCTGCGACCGTCTCTTTTCTGGTCATCCTCCTGTAGGCATCCAGCAAAATCAAGCACAGTGGGGTAAATATCAGCCAGTATGATAGGTGCAGCGCTTACCGTCGAAGCAGTTAGGGCTCCCTGCCAATCTTTCGGCGGCTTCAGAAGGAAGGGAACTTTGGACGATGGTTCATAGAAGCATGTTTTGTGAAATAACCCGTGATCCCCTAGCATCTCTCCATGATCTGAAGTGAAGATAACAACTGTGTTATCCCAAAGGTGCTGGCTTTTTAGTTCACCAAATAATCGTCCTAGCTCGTAATCGATATGAGTCAGTTGCGCGTAATAATGCTTCCTTGCCATACTTACAATGTGTGGAGGTAAGACATCTAATTTGTGACTCTTCTTCCTCGTACGAACCCATTCAGGAAGCTCCTCCGAGGTGTTCCAATCTGCAGCTACCGGCGACGAAATGTTCACACCATCATAGAGTCTGACAAAGGATTCCGGCGGGTCGTAAGGCGGATGCGGCGCTTCGAAGCTGGTCCATAGAAAGAAAGGCTTCTCTGAATCACGCTGACGCAAAAAGTCGATCGATTCATTCACTGTCCAATGCGTAGATGAATATCGAATGGGAACCGGATTATACACCGGATATACTTCGTTTCCACCAATACCATGCCCACGATATAATCCTCGATATTCCGTGGTTTCAAGGAAGTTCACATAATCCTCAGGAACGAGTCTCATCCGTTCAAATCCATTTCGATTCCTTGGCGGAATAAACTGCATCTTGCCGGCAGCATGCGTTTGATAGCCTGCGTTGCTCAACCTGCCAGGCATGGTCATTTTCGAATCCTCGGGGATACGAAACTCTCCGTTCTTGGCTACACCATGATGGTAAGCAGCTTGGCCTGTCATCATCGACGTCCTCGATGGGATGCAAAGCGGACAATCGGAATACGCGCTTGTGAAACGTATCCCTTCGCACGCCAGTTGATCCAAGTGTGGCGTCATCACAGGATGCATGGAGTCAGCAATCCCGAGGCAATCGAAGCGTTGCTGGTCAGTTGTGACAAATAGAATGTTCGGGCGTTGGCTCAAAAGTAAATCCCCCTTTTCGGATAAAACGCTTACAATTAGTATAGGGGAAAGTTCCTGATCTTTCCTATTAGCTAATCTACAGAAATGGTTTGAAATATCCAGTACTTAAGGCGCCAGACTCAAAATGTCCGATTAAGATGACTTGATCGCAAATGAAAAACCGAGATAGATCGATGATCTACCCCGGTTACTGTGTTTGGTTGCTTGAGTGATCATCCAATGATTAGCTTTTCTTCTGGAAAGCGAATTAGCGGTTTCTTCTTACCGTTAGTAAATAAGGAATAGAATAGAAACAATCCGATGCGTCCGATGAACATGAGCACGATGAGCGAGATTTTGCTAACGGTGCCAAGATCTGCGGTAATTCCCGTCGATAAACCGCATGTGCCGAATGCTGACGCCACCTCGAATAAGATCGCAGATACTCCCCAACGGTCCGGCTCTGCTAACAACAGAATGAAGATCCCTCCGAGAAGCAATGCAATGCCCGTTAGGAAAAACACAAAGCTTTTCAGTGAGTCCTCTTGGCTTATCATTCGGCCGAAGACTTTCGGTTCTTTTTCCCCGCGCGCATAAGCAATCAGAGCTAGTACAATAACGGCTACGGTCGTTGTTCGAACACCGCCCCCCATACTGGATGGGCTTGCCCCAATAAACATTAAAATAGAAACAAGCAGCAGACTTGCCTCCGTTATGGTAGACATATCAATGGTTGTAAGCCCCGCACTGCGAGATGTGACAGACGTGAAGAGTGCGCTAAGTATTTTCCCATGCCAGCTCATCCCTGAGAGCGCATGTGTTCGCTCTGTCAACCAGAAGCCGATCGCCCCGAACAGTAACAATACCGATGTCGTAATGAGTGTCAGCTTAGTAAAAAGGGAGAATCGGAAATTCTTATGACCTCCCCACCAATATTCTCGCAACTCCGCCAGAACAGGGAATCCAATCCCACCTAATACAATCAAAAACATCGTAAGCGCCTGTACGAAATAATCACTCGAATAATTCAGCAACGAGTTGCCGAATAGATCAAATCCAGCATTCGTAAAGGCAGAAATGGTATGAAACATCCCGAAATACAAGGCACGCCAAATCGACTCATATTCACCTGTGAAATAGAAATAGAAGCCAAATGCCAATGTACTAATCGCCTCTAATATCAGCGTAAAGAGCAGCACTAGCTGCATTAACTGAACCAAGCCCGATAAATTGTTGCGATTCTGGTCAATCATAATCATCTTCCGCTGCAGCAAGCCGATTTCCTGCCCGAACAAGAGCCAATAGAAACTCCCCAACGTCATGACACCGATTCCACCGAATTGAAAAGCGACGATAAGTACGCCAATGCCGAAACTACTAAGCGTTTCATTGATACCAACCGTTGTCAGCCCCGTTACACTGACAGCACTAGCTGATGTAAAGAGGGCGTCCACAAAGGAGATTGTGGCGCCCGCTTTTAAACTGATAGGTAATTTAAGAAGGATGGCGATAAGGAAGATGCCAATCAGATAAGCGATAACAATAAGTCTGGACGCAGGCATTTTCTGTAGTTTTTTAAGCATGATTATACCTTCAACTGAGAGTAATTGGATTAGATACTCTTATAGTGTCCTTTGAAATGTTTTCCCATCCAAAGGCAAACGTCCCATAAATCTGCAACAGGCTGGTTCGTAAACGGTAGGGTGTGCAAATAACCTGGAGGTCCGAACTCTGGTGTATAGGTGATAGTTGTTATACCTGCATCCTGCTTCGCTTGCACGATGCTGTCCCACCAGCTCATGTGCCTCTGCAATTCGTGTGCATATTCTGGCGCTCTTGGATCTGGCACTTGAGGTCCTTGCGCATAGCCTACTCGGCCATGAATATGCTGGACACGGGAGAAGGATTTACGCAGATTCTCCTCTTGGCTCTCCAAGGTCGTCTCAGTTACACAGCACCAGTGGCTGTAATCAGCTGTTAGATTGATCTCAGGAACGGCATCTAGCAGCCTGCCCGTTTCCCAAGGATTATACAGCGCTCTGCCGCGATGCGTCTCATGGCCGATGGCAATCCCGTATTTTTTCTCAATTACAGCTGCTTGACGAAAGAATTCGACTTGCTCTTCAAAGGGCATCGAATCCTTCGCGCTATGTGAAGTAATGCTAATAGGTTCAAATGAAACAGCTCGTGCCACTTGCTCAGCAAAAGAAGCGACATGATCAGGACCCTGGGTAAATACCATCGCAATATAGTCCAATTGATGTTTCTTGAGCAGTTTCCGGAATTGATCTTCTTCCGCAAGTGCCGGCAATGGCGCTTCAATCCCTTCGTATCCCGCTCCAGCAATACGCTCAAACTGGGACTCAAGCGAACCCTCCATGCCCCACAATGCTTTAAATAATTTGATTTCCATTTTAAGTAGCCCTCCTCATCACAATACATCTCAACAATGAGTCAAGCTTAATGCATCTTACATTATTTGACTAGTACAAATTTCAGACCTTCTCTATCTATAAACCAGTTAATCGATCCACGTTCAAATAGTTCGTATTCCCTTTCGAACTGGTTTGCCCCAGCCGAATCGCGTTCGATCCGGCAACCAGCGATACCGTCAAGGAAACAGTGTTCCAGGTGCTCCAGTTCGAAGTACCATTGAAGGTGAGATTAGTCGCGACATCGACGCCATTGACATTCACATATCGGCCCGCATTTCCTGCTCCTGCCGCATAACGGAAAGTAATGGTTTTGGTCCCTGCCGTATTCTGATTCACATAGAAATCAATTGACGTGCCATTCGTGTTCCAACCAGCCACATAGCCGCGCCCATTAAAACCACTCTGTGTGCTTTCATTGATCATACCGCTGCCGCTTACTAAGGTTCGCCTTGCATTTTCAGCTTCATACACACCGTTGCCAGCAATGTTTCCCGTGTAATTATCAGCTGGCGCTAGCTGCAAAATAGAAGCTCCGGCGGCTGCAGCCAAGCTTTGAATATAGCCTGAACCGGTAGGCGCCGTCCAATCACTGCCAATAATACCATCGGATGTTCGTCTGTGATTCCAAGCTTGGGTGGCATTTTGCTGTAAAAAGTTAAGATATTGGGATTGACTAGCTTGTGTGCGAAGTTGATTGAGATTGCGGGCAAAAATCATTTTGAAGCCAGGAGCATCATTTTCCCCTTCATATAATAGGGTTGTTGCGGAAGTCATATTGTTAATGACATAATTTGCTGCATTATTCGCATCTGTTAAATAACTGGTAGTCCCCGTAGCTCCATATAAAGCTGTTGCTGCGCCTAGATAGGTTCCGTAATTATAGGTGAAGTCCCAATCCTTCACGATGCCAGCCCCTGTGCCTTCCATGTGATCATTTACCTTGCTACCATTGACGAGCTTCGTTTGGATCCAACTATAGATTTGCTGCGCTTTCGTTAAATAACTGGCATTATTGTAAGCATTCTTTAACTTAAGAGCTGTCATGACCATTGGCGCATTGGTAGCCATATTTTTCTGTGCGTTGGTGCTAACTGCTGGATTCTGCGCGTCCGTTCTCCACCAGATGCCGCCGCCATAATAGGAGGTATCCCAACTCGCGTAGACGTGATCGAAGAGAAAAGAGCCGCGGTTCAAATATTCTTGTGTCCCTGTAATTTCATAGGCACGCAGACAGGCAAGAGCCCACCAGCCGAGATCATCATTAAATTGATTCGTTATCATATTCGTGTATTTGGCATTGAAGCCCGTGTAAATATCATCAATCATGGTACGATAGGTGCTGCTTCCCGTGCGTTGATAAGCATCCATAACCGTCTCCCACAGTTGTGCTTCCCACCAGAAATCCGTATAGAGTCCACTGTTTGGACCATACGCATGCGCAGCTTCAATCTGATGATTACTGTTGGTGTAGAAGTATTTGGCAGATGCATCATAAAACGTATTTACAAACGAAGTCATCGCTGCATCTGCATTAGCCGTGGTGAAAGCAGATGCACGATGCGCGCCTCCCCAAACGCTTAGGAAAAGGGTCATCACCAAGCTTAAGCTGACCCATTTGGTTGCTGTTCTTTTGAATAGATTCACGATCAACAACTCCTTTTTTATAAAAATTGAGTGCAAAGAATAGAAGTGAATGAATACGCTTACAATAATGTCAAATTCACCTCCTTTGAGACATATAGTCTATTGCTATCCATTCCTCTACCTCGTCACAACTCCTCTCTTGACTAGCTACACATCTAACGGACACAGCAGATGTTAATTCCGCCATAATGGCTCGATTGAGAATCTAACGGACACGATAGCTGTTATTATGACATTCAGCGCTCTATAGTTGACGAATATCATAGAATAACGTCATCTGTGTCCGTTAGCATGGCAAAACCGTATATACCAGGCATATAACGTCATCTGTGTCCGTTAGCGACACGTGGAGATCGTTGTTGGGTGCTCGGTGCTGGTGCTCGGTGTTCGATGCTCGGTGCTCAGTGCTGGTGCTGGTGCTCGGTGCTGGTGCTCGGTGTTCGGTGTTCGGTGCTCGGTGCTCAGTGCTGGTGCTGGTGCTCAGTGCTCAGTGCTTGGTGTTCGGTGCTGGTGCTGGTGCTCAGTGCTCGGTGCTCGGTGCTCGGTGTTCGGTGTTCGGTGTTCGGTGTTCGGTGTTCGGTGCTGGTGCTCGGTGCTCGGTGCTCGGTGCTCAGAGTTCGGTGTTCGGTGCTGGTGCTCGGTGCCCGTGAGCTCAGTGCTCTGCTGCTGGGTGTTCGAGAATGGAGATGAGCAATCTGAATCCCGCCAACGAACCTTTTCTCACTGGCTCAAAAAGCCCTTCTTCTCTAAAACAGCCATTCTCTCCAGCAGCATGACGCCGCTCAAATTAACGCTTAAATCCTCCGCTGGTTCTGGCGAGGTTGCCCATGATTTACTGAACATCACACGCTGCTCATCTCGCCCGTAAGTCCAGAGGCTATTCGCATTCGTTACTAGTAAGTCGAGGAACTCCTTCTGACTCGGGTCAACTAGCACCAGTTCAGCCAAATAACGGACAAATATGCCTTTGAACAAACCGCCATCCCCATTGCTCTCGCTAGGCAGCATGCCCGTGATGGGGCTAGTTAGCCTAGCTTTCGATGCTTGAGCGGTTCGCGATGCGTCTGCCAGATAGCTCTTATCTCCCGTTACGCGGTACAGCTCAACGCCTGCGCCGATGTATACACCCTGGCAATAGGAAAACTCCCAACTCTTATCGATCTTGCTATCACCCTCACGGTTCTTCCCGTCCCAGACGAAGCCTGACTCTGGATCCACCAAGTTCGCCTTCTGCCAATCGTATATCTTCTTCGCCCATTTGAGATCTTCTGCCTGGCCAAACTGCCGATACAATCTCGCCGCTAGGATGACAGCCGGGGCATTCGCCGGAGTATTCTTATAATCAAGCTGGGGCTTGCGCCACGCAATGCCTCCACCCTGCTCCTCGTTCCACCCTGTCTTGATATCTTCCCAAAGAAGCAGTGCCGCTTGTTTATACTGTTCATCACCCGTTGCCTCATACGCTCGAAGCCACGCAATCGCCAGCCATTCCATATCATCATAGAAATCATTGGGCCAAGCGCCACCGTTGCGATCCAACATACCTTGAAACATATTCGCCAAATAGCCTTTAACTGCGCTATCTCCCGTTCTTACATAAGCATCCACCAGCGTATCTACGCCATGGGCTTGCCACCAATAATGAAATTTCTCATTGCATAAATCGTTGCACGGCGATAAATTATCGAATAAGTTCCGCTTGCTGTTCCAATATTGCTTCATCAATCCCGCTTGTGCGAACTCTGCTCTCGTTGCCCACGCTTCTGTCTTAGGTAAACTTACTTGATCTTCCGTTGTTATTTCGTGTTCGTTCCCCATGTTCATCACTCCCCAAGTAGCCACTATGATTATGCCTATCCCGACAGCTGTTAGAGCTAATCTCTGATTCCATCGTTTGTTCAATCGGATTCACCTTCATATCTGACTTGACGAATTATCCCTTGGTCCCTGTAAACGCAATCCCCTGCACAAAATACTTCTGCAATAGCAGGAACAGAATCAGAATAGGGACAACTGCGATCAAAGCCCCAGCCATCAAAGGTCCGAAATCGACCTGTTTATTATAAGTAAATGCAGCTAATCCTAGCTGAATCGTCTTCTTTGCTGGATCGTTCAGCATGATGAGCGGTCCGAGAAAGCTATTCCAGCCTGCTTGAAAGGTGAAAATACCTAATGTTGCTAGGGCTGGCTTAGCCAGCGGCATATAGATATTCCAATAGATGCGGAGCTCACCGCTTCCCTCAATGCGTGACACCTCTTGCAGATCACTTGGTAAGGATACGAAAAACTGCCGCATGAAAAATACAGCAAATGATCCCGAAGCTCCAGGCAAAATAACGGCCCAGAACGTATTCAACAGTCCGTTCCCGCCACCACCAAGCCAATCATTCCCACCTACGAAGGGGATATGTTTGAGTACAAAAAATTGCGGGATCAAGGTCACGACACCAGGAATCATCATGGCGGCGAGCAATATTTTGAACATCGTATCACGGCCTTTGAACCGCAGCTTCGCAAACGCATACCCGCTTAATGATCCTAACAGCAGATTAAACATAACGCCCATAAAGGCTAAGTAAAACGAGTTCTTGAAATACAACCCAAACGGGACTAAGTCGAATGCCTTCGTATAATGTGATATCGTCAAAGCGGAAGGAATCCATCGTATTGGAAGAATGAAAATCTCTTCATCTGGCCTGACTGAAGTGACTAGGCTCCATACAAAGGGGATCACCATGACAAGGGAAACCGCGATGGAAATGAGATACAAAATCGTCGTATACAAATAATTGTTTTTCATTGTCCATCCCTCCTACACCATGGATTCTTCTTCTTTGTTAAGCTTCATATTGACGAGTGAGAATACGAGAATAATGAGGGACAAGGCGAAAGCCATCGCGTCTGCGTATCCCATTTGCAACTGCCCAAAACCTTGCTGGTAAATATAGTACACCGTCGTTTTCGTCGAGTTCGCGGGACCGCCTTTGGTCAGTACATAGGCTTGATCGAAGAGCTGAAGGGCTCCAATAATCGCCATGGTGCTAACGAAAAAAGTCGTCGGCCTTAGCACAGGCCAAGTAATGTAACGGAAAGATTGCCAAGCATTCGCGCCGTCGAGCTTTGCCGATTCATACAGATGATCAGGCACGCCGTTCAGTCCGGCCAAATAGATGATCATATTCGATCCAACCGATTGCCACAAGGTCACGAATACGATGGAGAGCATTGCATAGGGCATTTCTGCCAACCATGATGGGCCCGTAATGCCAATTTTGCTCAGGAGCTCGTTCACGAGGCCAAATTCAGGATTCAGCAGCCAAATCCAGACCGTTGCAGCTGCAACGCCTGAAGTTAACGTTGGTAAATAACCTGCGGTGCGAAAGAGCTTCACGCCTATACGTTTACGCATAAAGAGGACGGCCATGGATAAAGAAATGGCGATATTCAAAGGAATATACAGCACCGAGTAAAACAAAACATTTTTCAACGTTATCCAAAATGTAGGATCATCCACGAGTCGCTTGTAGTTGACCAAGCCAACCCAATCATTTTTGCTCACAATGTCATAATTGGTGAAGCTTAGATACAACGCCATGATCACGGGAATTACGGTAAATATGACAAATAAGATTATTGTCGGCGTAATGAAAAAGTATCCCATCCTAGCTTGATGCCGGCTAAGCTTACTGACCGATGCCATAGATTTCCTCCTTACAAGAAAGGGGGAAGGATCACCTTCCCCATGTATGTCTATTACTTGCCTGCCGCATTCTGATCCAGCAGTTTATCTCCTTGCTCCTGCCCCTTCTTCAAGGTTGTTGCTGCATCTTGCTTACCTTGAACGAAGAGATCCAGATTCGGCATCAGTCCATCCACTTCCATGACGGAATAGCCAGGATGTTGTGGACGAATCTTCGCGAACTCTAGCGTATCCATGAACGGCTTCCAGTTCGGATCATCCTTGAAGAATGGATCCTGTAGTGCTGGCTTGAAGCCAGGAAGATTCATACTTGTTTTCGCCCATAGAAGCGCATTGTCCTTATTCGCTAACCACCATTTCTCGAACTCCCATGCTTCTTCTTTATGTTTGGAACCCGCAGGAATCACAAGTCCGAAGCCGCCCATGACGCTTCCTTTGCCGCCGCCAGGTCCAGTTGGTGGAGGAACCACACCGAAATCGAGCTCTTTGCCGTATTTTTTATACGTAGATAACATCCAAGGACCTGTATAAGTCATCGCTACTTTCCCCGTTACGAAGGCATCTGTGCCTTCACCTAACCCTTTTTCAAAACCAACTTTATACACCTTATCTTTGTTGATCAGTTTATCCCAGAAATCCAGTACCTGCTTACCTTGGTCATTATTGAAATTCGTTTTCTTCATATCACTCGTTACCATGGAGCCGCCTGCTTGCTGCAGCCACATATTAAACAAACCATTATCGTTCATCGACATCCCGGAGCGAACCAGCTTATCGCCTTCCCAGATGGTCAGCTGCTTAGCCGCAATCTCCAGCTCTTCCCACGTTTTCGGCGGCCCCAGTCCTTTTTCAGCGAATAACTTTTTATTATAAAAGAGTGCTCTTGCATCGACTGTCAAAGGAAGACCGTACAATTTATCGCCGGAAGACAGTTCTTTCAGAGCTTCATCATAGTAATCCGTGCGCTTAATGTTATCTCTCTTCATATACTCATCGATGGGATGAAGGACATTCTTGGATGCATAAAGGGAAGTTCGCCATCTATCCCAGAACATCACATCCGGCGATCCGCCAGAGGACGCTGCTGTCAAAAACTTCGTGATCATATCTTCCTGCAGCACGTATTTCACTTTAATTTTATCCTGCGACTTATTGAAAGCATCCGCCATCATGACGAACTGCTTCTCGCCTTCGCCGCCCCAATCACCCCAGAAGGTGATTTCTACGGGAGCTTTGGCTGCAGGGGCCGGTGTTGCCGAAGCTGCTGGTGCTGTCGTGCCCTCAGGCTTCGTAGTTGCCGTTGTTTGGTCTGTGTTTGTTTTGGACGTACAGGCAGCTAAGCTAAGCGTTAGTGTAACAGCGGTGATCACAGTCATCCATTTTTTCATGATTCTTCCTCCCTTTTATATGAAACAATGAGTGCTTCAATCTTTATGTTAAAAGGGGTTACCCCCGCATAACCTAGCCTGATTGCCGGACTATTCTCATAATGGAAAGACCACAACATCCAACACAAGCTTACTAAACATGGCATTTGCCCAGGAGTATGCGGACTGCCAATACTTTCAGCAACTTTTCCTGTATAAAAGTGAGGATTTTCTTTGCTTAGAATAAAGCTCCGCGTACGCTGATAAGTAGGATCCGTCGGTTTCGTGTAGTCTAGGTACGGGATGGAGAACAAGCTGGGGACATTGCGAAGCATTCGCCAAACATATCAGCGAGCTTTGGCCGCTCGATCTTGTGCAGCTCGTTCCTTACGAGATCAATGAGATTGCACATGGATGTCGGAAGCACAGAAGAATTGCTCATCGGGTGAACGTTCTCCCTTAACTTGGAAATAAAACGCTTACATTTATGATTATAGGCGACCGATTAACGTTATGTCAATATGTATTTGTTATATTATTTACATACCATTTAAATAATTAATATATCATTACAAAAAAAGAGATTGCTAGGTTAGCAATCTCCGGTGTAGAGCTTGATGATAGGTTATTCGTTGATTTTGGTTCCGATCATTTTACTGGACCTGTTGACTCGCCGATGATTAGCTTGGCATCCAACGTTGTTTTGTTGGACACTTTCTCACCGCGCTTGAGCTTGAGCACATTCTCAACAGCTAATTTGCCGATTTCATCTTCATTCTGAATCATGTGTGTAAAGCGATAGCCGCTGCCCAGCGTAGTCGATGGACTATCAAAACAAAGGATAGAAATATCCCCTGGTATCTGAAGTCCCATTTGTTCTACCGCCGCCTTGGCAAGTAAGGCTATATTATATTCAATCGCGAATAACGCAGTAATCTGTGGATTGCTCCGCAAGTGCGCTTTGATCATCTCGATATCTTGATCCATGTTGGGTTGATGGAACGAATTTGGAAGTGTGGACATAATTTCGTCCAGCCACAAAGAGCGATCCACCAGAACTCCGCGTTCCGCATGAGCCCGAACGAAGCCTTCGATGCGATCTTCAATCGCTGTTGTATCCATTGGGGGCGGTGTTAGTAAGCAGATTTGCTTATGTCCCAAATCAAGCAAGTAGTCTGTACCTGTGCGCGCAGCACTAATGTTATCTGTACTGATCGAAGCCGCAGCTACACCTTTAAGATGACGGTCCACCAGCACTAACGGGAATTGCTGAATAACTAGCTTCAAGATTTCTGCATTGTAGAACTCTCCTTGTGCAGGAAATACAATGATGCCATCCACGCCTAATTCGAGAAAAGAGCGAATTGCCTTCTCTTCATTCTCAGGTAAGCCGAAGGAGCGGCGCAGCACAAGGAAACTATCATTATCAGCAGAGGCGCGCTCCATACCATAGATCATTTCCGTTCCGAACGTATTGCCGAAATCCGTGATCACGAGACCAATCAGCGTATGTTTGGCCCGTTCCTCGGAGGACAAGACTTCCGCAGATGGATCGCCTTCCTCCGCGACAAAGGAGCCCTTCCCTGGCTTCCGAACGATCAATCCCACTTCCGCCAGCATCTCCAGCGCTTTTTTACTCGTAATCCGGCTCACGTTATAGTCATCGGCCAATTCTTTCTCCGAAGGGACGCGATCTCCAATGTTATATTTGCGTTGTAAAATTTCTTCACGCAGCGTTTCATATATTCGCTCATAAATGGGTCTTGAATCTGTTGACATTTGCTCCCCACTCCCTACGCACAACCAAATGTTATATCATATAATGATATTAATATATCATGTTATACAGGAATTGGAAAGATGGGAGTTTCGGGCTGCATCTACCTGAGGACCGTTCCGATGGCCTGTGATCCGCTTACCCCATTTGTGCAATGAGGGTTACTGCTTCAGCGACAGTTGATACAACTAACTGGATTTTCTCCCGTTAACTTAGTGGGAAATACGCTATGTTAGACGAATAGCTGTATTTACTCCAGTTAATTTCACCGTTTCACAGCCATTAAGCCGAATCCGCTGAACATAACTTCATGTCATCCATCTAATCCGCGATTTATGGTGAAAAAGCGAAAATTAACTGGCGTTTTTCCATGTATCCCACCAACCTCGGTTCCGAAAGCCTCTATTTATCCCTGCTGGTTACTCTGCCGACTCATAAACCACAGCGTCAACCAGATAAGTATAAACCCAAGCAGCTGACCTATCGTTAGCTTTTGACCGAAGACAAGCCAGTTCATACAGACCCCAACTGCAGGGAAGGCAAGTTCGGCTAATGTTGCGAAGAACGCTTTAGTGGAAGACAAGCCTTTATAATAAAGCAGCATGCTAAGCAATCCTGGGAAAAAGGCTTGGAACAGCAGGTTTACCGCGATAATCGTCAACCCACTGCTCGAACCGTTCAGCTGCCAGTGGTCGCCACTCGCTAACAGAACAATCGTCAGAAGCGGTAGTGCCAGCAAGAAGCGAAGTGAGGTCACAACTGGGAAATCCAACTTTTTCTGAAGCAGGAATTTCCCCATTACTGTGGAACCGCCCCATAAAACAGCTGCCAGTATAGAAAATAAGCAGCTTATTGTACCTAAATCCTTCAATCCCATGCCGGGTAAACCGAGGCCGAATGTCAAAAGATAAGTACCTATCAATGCCACCCCAATATAGGCAAAAAACTTCGAAGGCAGTGTTTCTTTGAGCAGCACACGCGCTAGGATGATGGCGAATAAGGGCTGTAATTTCTGCAGAAGTAAGATCGCATTGGCGCTGCCATGAGAGAATGCCGCGGTGAAGAGAATGGTGGCAATTGCCGATCCCCCCCAAGAAATGAAGAGCAGCGCACCAATAACGGCAAGCGAAAGTTTGCCAGTTAGCGTACGGCGATACTTCATCAGTACAGGTACCGCGTAAATGGCCAATAGGACATGCTCGATGAATACGATTTGCGCAGAGGTAAAGCTTTTCAATAATAAGATGCGAAATAGTGGATCTAGCCCCCATAGGGTTGCACCAAGCGCGACATACCAGATTCCGCTCATACCACTCGTACGTGTGGATTGCGAAGTCGCACCTTTACTACCAAGCTTAAATGCATTTTCCAATTCAAAAACCTCCTAAGAATGTTTTGAATTGAACCTTCTCGAAGAACAATACCCCCGCTCATGTTGATGGCGGGGGCATTGACAAACAGACCTGTTAAATAATGAAATTTAACAAGTTTGTTCTTCACCTTCTCTCATCCGGACTATACCGTCGGCCTTGGAATCACACCAAGTCAGTCCCAACCATTGCTGGCTGGGAGTCGCGGGCTTAGATACACACGGGTATCCTCACCGCCGGTAGGGAATTGCACCCTGCCCCGAAGGTTCATATTCGATTAAGTGTATACTATCAGGTTACAGTTTAATTGGCAACCATTGATTTAGAAGAGATCTCCGGAATGTTACTCTAACAAGATACCAATGAAAAAAGAGCTGCCACAAAGCAGCTCCTTCTTTATGCGACTATCGATATTCTAAAAGTCGGTCCGCTATTCGGTGTAAATTCGTTAAGCTAAGCTTTACACAGTCCATTGGTTTGCCCTGACACACATCCTGCTCCACGACGTACCATGCTACGCCATTCCGCTCTCCCCAACTCAATATAGGATCGAAATCGATAACGCCTGTGCCAATTTCAGCATACGTCTGTCTCTCGTCATTGGTCATATCCTTCACATGCATCGTAGGCATCCTGTGGCTATATGGACGAATGAAGGCAGCAGGATCTTTCCCAGCTTTCTTTACCCAGTAGACATCGATTTCTGCCAATACGGCATTATCCGCAGATGGCTCAATCAGATATTCCAAAGCATTCGTACCGTCTATATTTGTTTCAAACTCGAAAGCATGATTGTGAAAGCTGAGTGTAAAGCCATCCTGCTGTATTTCCCTCGCAATGTCATTTAATTGGTTCTTAAATTGACGGTAGCCTTCCTCATTTCGAAGCTCATGGGGGACAGAGGGGCAGATTAATGATGTCGTGTTGAAAAGTCGTGCTTCCGTAAGCACGCTCTCTAGCTCACTGCTTAAACGCTGCAGTGAAACATGCATGCCCGCGGTTTGTAAGCCTGTTTCTTGCAGCACGTCGGAAATCTCTTCAACCGTGTAACTGTGCAAACCCGCCAGTTCAACCCCTGCCCAGCCCATCTGCTTCAGTTCTCTTAGCACGCCCGGGAAATCTTGTTCACATTCGTTTCGCAAGGTGTATAGTTGTACAGCAAATTTCTGTTTCATTTTATAATCCGCCTTCATTATTATTGAGTGTGATCCCTCGAGGTACGATCTGATCTGTTGTAAGGGCAATGTCCCCGTGCTGTATTGTAATATCCCGCTTCTCACCTGGGAGCAAATCGAAATATTCGTCACTCAATCGAATCCCTTCGTCCAATCCAAAATGCACCGCATGCGCAAAGGCTTCGCTTGAAACCGTGCAACGGATTTGCCCATGTTCTACAGCATGAATGTCGGATACCTTTACTTGCGGGTCAGGCAAAATGAGACCGCGAACCACTTCGTTTTGTATCACAGCTGGGCGTATTTCGCTGGATTCACTTAACACACTGACGAAGATACACGCCTCTCTCGAAGAATAGGCAGGTGTTGACCATTGCAGGACGACTTCCCGCGAGAATGGCGGGAGTTCCACTTCTACCTCCGTTGATTGCTTCTCGTTTCCATCATAGTAGACTAAGCCGTATTCTAGGACTTCACGAATAACCGAGCTAGTTTCATTGATGGCTGTAAGCTGAATCATCCCATCTTGCTCGCGTAAAATGAGTTTTACCGGCGCTAATGCCCGTTTCACAAAATAATAAGAAATCTTGCGGGTTAGGTAATAATCAATGATCGACCAGCCGACCTCTCCCCAGCAATCATTGTACATCCAGAATAATGCGCCAGAACAAAACATCTTAGATCGTATTGCCTCAAGTGAATACCCCAGCATTACACCCTGACATAAACCTGCATATAGCAAATAATCATCAATCCCCAAGTGTTCCCCAGCCAAATAATGCTTGTTGATACCGGCAAGTACCGTATCTTTTTCGAAAAAATTCGTATGAAGCCTCCAAATTTTACTTTTGCTATCAAGCGGCTGACCAGGATGGTAGATAGCCGTGGAACCTTTACGGCAAGGGCCAATGTAGCCATACTCCGATACAAATTTACCGCTCACCTTGTCATATTCCTCAGGTGTAATTCGTTTTTCCATGTCGGCATGCATCATGCAATCATTCCAATGATGCGTGTCACCCGATTGGTTGCCATTCGGATGGGCACCGCCGTAAGGCGAGCTATTCCAATAGGGAATATCCGGGCAGTTCCGCTGGACAAGACGGGGCGCTATATCATTGTAACAGGCCGCTCCCCCATAGAAATCGGCAGCTTGTGTCTCATTCCACCACTCCTCAAAACCCCAATGATTCTCATTGTTGCCGCACCAAAGCGCGAGGGAACAGTGATTGCGAAGCCGACGAGTCTGATAATCGATCTCCCGCTCTACTTCGTCCCGAAACCAAGCCAAATGATCTGGGTATTTCGCGCAGGTGAACATGAAATCTTGCCAAACCAGAATCCCGTATTGGTCACATTTCTCATAGAAAATATCCCTCTCGTAGATACCTCCTCCCCACACACGCAGCATATTGAAGTTCGCTTCCTTGGCTTCACTGAGCAGAGTTTCATATTTAGCATCCGTGACCCGCGCATAGATGGCATCCGCAGGAATCCAGTTTCCACCTTTACTGAAGACAGTCACACCGTTAATTTCAAATGTGAACGAACGTTCATCCTGATGCTCTGGGATTTTATCCATGTTTAGGTGCAATGTGCGTATCCCATATGAAAAAGGGGGGTATTCTACAACATGTGTTGGCGTCTGCAGGGTTGCCCGAATCGAATACAGCGGCTGCTCACCCATCCCGTTGGGCCACCAAAATTGAGCATCAGGCACTTCCATCGGAATGACGATATAGTTCAGCCCGGAACGTAGGCAACAATCCTTCCCAATATGCTGAACTTCCTTGCCATTGAAAAGCAGTGCCAGTTTCAGCTCTGTTTCTAGCGTTTGAAAAGGATGCAGATTCTCTAGCTCTACTTGAAACTGTAAGTGTGCAGCTTTGCTGACAGCATCCAATCTTGTCGTTGTGACATGAATGTCGCGAATCTGAAAACTTTGGGCAAATTCAAGACTTACCTCGCCCATAATCCCGCACGTCGCGACCCTTGGTCCCCAATCCCAACCAAATACATATTGCGGTTTTCTCAGCATGCCACGACGATGATCGCCTCTGTGAACGACCTGCTCATTCTCATACACCACTTTGGCCTCGCGAATGAGCGCAAGATCATTCTCGGAGTAGTGCTCCAAACCAGTGGTAACACGCACAAGGAGTTGATTAACTCCCTGCTGCGTCTTACCTTTCACATCACAAGCAAATGGATAAAAAGCACTGCGATGATGGCCCAGATGGACATCATTCAACCAGATATCGGCTTCTACATCTAAAGATTCAAATCGAAGAATCACTTGGTCTGCATGCAGCTGATCCTCCGTCAATATGAATGTCTTCTTAAACCACCAAGACCGGTCCTCGATCCATTCACTCGAAAAGCATTGATCCGCTACTAGCGGTTCCGCGATGATCCCTTGCTCGATGAGCGGCATATGCACATCGCAGGGCAAATCTGTCCGCAGCCAATTCTGCCCTTTATTTTTAACTTGTAAATAGTCTGCCGGCTGTCGGTAGAGCGGCTCCCACGTTAGCTGCCATTCTTCGTTTAAACATACTTTCATTGTCAATGCACCTCTTACTCAACTATTCCGATAAGTTTATAAATAATAATTGCTCCCCGTGCCTTACACTCGACGATCATTCTTCTATTATTGCTGAATAGCATCCATGATCATTTGGAAAATCAGGAGATCCTGCAAATAATCTTCGGGTGTCGTTTTGGGCGGCAACCCCTTCGAAACGACTTCGTGGAAGTATTCCAACTCAACCACATAAGCATCCTTGTAGGTCGGTCGGACAGTTGATTGATTAAAGCTGTCTCCAATTGTCTCATTGATATGCAGCGTCGTTGGCAACTGTCTGATATACGGCGTATCGTACTGGACGAGAATAGACTTATTCTCCCCAAACACCTCGATATGCCCATCAAATCGGCCTTGTTGATCTACCCCCGTTTCAAAGGTTACGTTAAACCCTTCATATTCAAAGATGGCATTCTTGAATCTTCCCCCCAGCCAAGAGGAGGCTGCTTTGACCCCAATCGGCATCCCAATTAACTCTCGCATAGCCGATATGTCATGACTATTGAGTCCCAGCAACAAGCCATAGGCGCCATACATCTCATCTGGCAAATCGCCAATCGCCTCTCTCATTAATCTGGCATTCCGTTCCTTGCGATCCTGTGCAGCTTGGGCAGGGATATCATTAAAACGATAAATAGGGGTGGATTGACGCGTAAAAAATGGATTAGGGCCAATAATATCCCGCACGCGGGCATAAATAATCGGTCCTAGCGTCTTTACTTCTTCGAGCGCCCGAAGGTAGGCGGGAGCAAAACGCCGCATATAGCCTACCATGACATGTGCGCGTGAGGCATCGCGCGCTTGAATAATCGCATGAGCCTCACCTTGGGTAATGCACATGGGCTTTTCTACAAATACATGGATGTTCTTGTTCAGTGCTGCAATTGTACATTCCGTATGATATTCCATATTATTCAGTACAAAAACAGCATCAAGATCAGACTGTTCCAACATATCAGACATGTTCAGAAATAAATGCTTCACACGATATTTCTCGCCGATCTTGGCTAACAGTTGGGGTGAAATATCACATATGGCTTCGATCTCATAAAGCTCAGACAGAGACTCCAGTATCGGCAAATGAACCATTTGCGCGACTTCTCCTAAACCGATAATACCTACTTTTATCTTGGTCACTTTGATAAGCTCCTTTGTTTGATGGGTTCCTGTGTAGTTACCCTATTTCAATATTGGAAAACAACTACCGGATCAACACTAATATCACGCGTGCTTTCCTTTGTCGTACCACCATACGTCATGCTGAACGTATAACTGGCAGGCAGTAATTCTTTGCTAACCTCTCCTGATGTTGCAGGTCCGAGGTTTTGCCAGCTTCCCCCCGAGTAGAACTTTGCAGTACCACCGCTCAGCGGATTACCAGAGCTGTCTTTCACTTGCAAGGTAGCTTTCACCGTATGGAAGCTGACAACAGGGTTCGCAGCTGTACTTTGGACTGTTTCTAGACGCTTGCCTGCATACGTCAATCCGAACGTATACGTATCGGCGAGCAGTTCTTTACTGATTTCTCCACCAACCGTAGTGCCCATTGGCTTCCAACTACCTCCTGTATAGTAGTCGACAACGGCTCCATCAAGTGGATTGCCTTGGCTGTCTCTTAACTGCACGCTCGCCTTTACCGTGCTAAAAACAACGTTGCTGCTGGCAGCCGTATTCTGAACGATTTCCTTGTATTTCCCTTCATACGTCATCCCGATCGTATACGTATCAGGGAATACTTCCATGCTTATTTTTCCACCTGCCGTCGTGCCCAGTGTCCGCCAACTGCCGGAGGAGAGAAACTTTACGTTCCCGCCATTTAACGGGTTACCCTGGCTGTCTTGCAGATGTACTTGAACCAACTCCGTCTGAAAACCAACATTAGCATTCGTACTGATGTTTTGCGTAAGCTGCTGCGTTTTCCCTTCATATGTCATAGAGAAGAGATAGCTCTTTTCCCCTAACGACTTACTGATAGAGCCGGAAGCATCGGTTACGCCAAACTCTTTCCAAGTGCCATCCAAATATTTGACAATTCCGCCGCTTAACGGATTGCCGGTGCTGTCTTTGAGCTGAACCTTCACCGCTGTAGCGGCGAGATTGAAGCTTATGCTCTTGGCTGTCTCGCTGTTGCCCGCTAAGTCGGTCGCACGGTACTGGAGTGTATACGCCCCCTGCTTATCAAAGGTAAGCGCAGCTGTGTAAGGCGTCCATGTCACTCCGTTATTCACGCTATAGACAACCTGCCCAACGCTAGACAAGTTATCAGAAGCATTTAGCGTGACCGTAACAGGATTGATGTAATTACCACTCGATCCGTCTGGCACTGATGGGACAACGACAGCCGTTGTTGTTGGGACCGTACTGTCGATTCGGACAGCGACGGTTTGCGTCGCTTCCTGATTACCAGCCAAGTCCTTGCTGTAAAAATCCAGCGTGTGTGCACCTTCGGCAGCGATGGAGATCGTATTCCCAGCCACGTAAGCGCCATGATTCAAGCTGTAGAATGTGCTTGCGACGCCACTTCCCGAGTCACTCGCCGTCAAGTGAACAACCTGAGCCGTTGTCTGCCAGCCAGACGGCGCGTCACTGACCGTAACGGGAGGTATATCATCGACAGTCAATGGTCTGACCTCCACGTCATCAACATAGAACGGAGTGCCGTTACCCTGAGTTTCGGTGTATAAAAACATGGTTGTTTCGGTTACAACACCCGTTTCATTAATAATCAGACTCCCTTGCACTTGTTTCCATTCTGTAGCATTTAGGGATGGACTGACGAACATAATATACTGTTTAGGTATAGGATCACCGTCTAGCTTATACTGCAAGCCGATCCTGATCGTCTCGGTGGAAGTAGGAGCAGATGCTAGTTTCGCCCAGGTTGAATAGTAATAGGGTTTGCCTTTTACAAGTGGGACAGGAAATTTAACGCCTCCGTATTTATCGGTCTTCGTCAACAATAAGGACTTCTGGCCCGAATGTTGTTCCGCCGAAGTCAGGGAAGGCACTGCCTGATAAGCGTAGTTAGGAGCCGCTAATGTACTGCCTTCCATGCCAGGATCTACAATCAGGTTCGTGCCTTGTACCGTGTTCGTCGGTGCTGTTACCGTAACCGTAACGATAGCTTGCTTACCCGAATCATCCGAGGTTGCTTTAATTTGGGTTATGCCCGTGCCCACGCCTGTAACGATCCCATTGGTATCGACGGCCGCCACAAAGGGATTCACGGATTCCCATTTGATGAGCTTATTGGTTGCATTGGCCGGTGTTACCGTCGGGACAAGCGTTTGCTGAGTGCCGAGCGGCAAGCTGAGTGAAGTCGGTGTTAGCGACACTCCCGTAACTGAAACCGTAGCATCTACCGTGACGAGCACAGATGCGACTTTTCCGCCATCTACCGTCGTTGCCGTTATCGTTGCTGTGCCTAAGCTCGCGCCATACACCATGCCGTTCACATCCACTGTCGCTACACTTGGATTGCTCGAACGCCAGATTAATTCTTTATTGCTTACATTCACTGGTGTGAACGCAGGAACCAATGCTTTGGTTTTACCAACACCTACCGTCATTGAGGTCGCACCAAAACTTATATTCGATGGATGAACCCAAACCGAACTTCCTGAATCTGTTATTGGCTTAACCGCAACGTCATCGACATAGTAAACTCCGCCTGGATTGTTAATCTCCGTATAGAGATACATTAGAACATTCGTTACGACTCCTGATTCCTGAATCGTGTAAGTACCTTCGATCTGTGTCCATTCTCCCGCTTTCAGACCAGGGCTTGTGAAAATAATGAGTTGCTTGGGAGGACCCCCGTCCAAGTTATATTGGATTCCCACCCTTAAAAATTCATTGGTCGTCGTGCCAGTTGCCAACTTGGCCCAAGCTGAGTACGTATACGGCTTGCCTTTTTCCACGTTCACTGGAAAACTAATACTGCCGTAACGTGTCGATTTCGTGATCTTGACGGACTGATGGCCGCTATGTGATTGTGTCGTATCCTTTGCAGCAGTCGCATTCTGCAGCTTATATTGTGAAGTTATACTTCCTTCAAATCCCGGATCTTCAATGAGATTATCTCCTTTTAGTGCAACCGTAGGCGTAATTTCCAATTGAACGGAATCCAGACTGAAGGCTCCGGAAGCCGTCGTTGGCACCACTTGAATTTGTTTAATAGTCCCCGTCCACGCAGCGAAGCTTGACGTATCGAATACATATTCCCGATAAACGGCATCGTTCGGGAGGATATAAGACGAGAGCATTTTCGCCTCATTCCAAGTGCTATCCGCGGTCGTCGTAAAATAAATTTTTGCCTCATTGCCAATTGTCATGTTGTTCATTCGGACGCGAATCCGTCTAATATCCGAAGCGGCAAATTCCAAATTATCCGGTGAAAGAATCGCTGGCTGGACACTTCCAGATACCCCGTTTGAAGTTCCGCTGAAGACGCCATTCGCAACGACGGGATTCGCGATCTGACTGTTCGCCGTCCAACCGCTGCTCGTCGTAAAATCCCATGTGATCGCCGTTGGATAAATATCTACTTTTTGCGCAGCTGCATTCCACTTCGTTATAGCGCCAAAAGCTTGGTGAAGATAGCTGAGCGGCACCAATACTGTTCCGTTCGCCAGCTTAACAGGCGCATGCTCTAACGTAATTGCCTGATTCCCCTTATAAGCTATGCTATCGCCGACCTTTACTTTATAGACAACGTTATCTTTCACAGCCAACAGAGTATTCGTCGCAGGGTCCCATTCCGGCTTTGCGCCTATTTGCAGGTAGGTCTCTTTCATAGGAAGCATCACGATGCCGTCCTGCAGAAGAGCTGGTTGGCTGAACGGTTTGTAAACGCCGTCGACGTAAGTCCGAATACCAGGCTGAGGGGAATAAATGGTTCGAATGTAATCGATGCTAATAGGCCCTACAGCCGAAATTGGATCGATCCGCATTTGCCGGATTGTCCCCGTCCAGTTCTTGTTTCTCCATGCCTCAATAATGTATTCCGTATAACCACTATCCAACGGATTTACAAAGTAGCCGACAGCCTTAGCCTCATTCCAGGTACCATCTGCCTCCGTCGTAAAGAAGAAGCGGCCGTCAATATCATTCGCACTGTTCTTCATTCGAATTACAATATAAGGAATGTCCTCTGCCTTGATCCCAAGGTGATCAGCGGAACGAATGCCGGGATCGGTATTGTTCGTTACCCCCGAAAAACTGCCATCCTGTACGGTCACGCCTACAATCTGCTTTTCAACTGTCCAGCCTTCCGCATCACCCGGCGTATTGAATTCCCACATGTTCCCGTAGACATTGGTCATCACTGGCTGAGGTTGGTTCAAATTAGGAACCACTCTCCCCGCAGGATAAAGGGTATTGATCCGATCCTTCTGAGTCTGCGTTGGCACGCTGTCCGTATGCGGTGCACTGCTTCCAAATACATTGCGAATGGCATCCACATACCCGAAACCGGCCAGCCCCGCAGGCATAATAAAGTGGCCTTCTCCAAACTCATTCCAGTTATCCAGCATCACCAGCTTCTTACCAAGACTGCCTGCAGGAAGCGATGGCATAAAGCTATCCTTCGTCCACTGCGCCAAAGACTCGAATTCCGACGGCGTCGCATAATAACCGAAGTTCAAGCCCCAAGCCGTATCATCTCTGCCCATGCTCAAACCAGGGATAATATCGATGGCGCCAGCATCCTTCTCTTGCGTCATTTTCAATTTCTGAAATTCCGGATGTCCGCCAAAGGAGCCCCAGGAATATGCATACACGCCATCAAAGCCAGCATCTTTGCGTTTCTTCAACTGCGCGTAGTCCGTCCCGTTATATACGTTCAACAGGATCATATCCCCCAACCCCGCATTGCTCACTTCGGTCCGAAAGTTATCCAGCTCCTCCTTCACATGATCGTTGCCATTGCTGTCTTTAAAAGCATTGAATAACTCTTCATAATTGTAGATCGTGAATACAGGTTTACCGTCGATCTTCAAATAACGCGGATCTTTAAAATAATATTCAATCCAGTACGGAATCAGATTTGTTCGGAAATCTGCAGCATCTTTAACTTTGGAATTGAGGTTTTCAAACATAATCGCGAATTTGGTTTGATCGCTATACGCGCCATTAAAATAACCGTTATCCAAAGCATGGGATAAATACGAATCTTTAATCGGCATCCGATCCGTATCTCCGCCTAGCGGTCTGAACCAGCAGGACATCTGGAAATCGATGCCGTGCTCTTCCAGCCATTTCGACTCCCAATCGGCCGTTTCCGGGTTGCCTTCGTCGTAGAATCCAAGAAGAGGCGTCCGATCCGGGTAAGGCTGAATCATATCCCAACCCAAATGATGGCCTTCCCGCCACATCGGGCAGCTTTGAACGCCCACTTTCGGAGCGCCCGCGTCCTTACTGACCACAACAGGAGCCGGTACATAGTCAGCCGGGAGGGGCACCGTTTTATACAAGAGAATATCGTCGAGCCACATTTCTCCCCGATACGAGGCGGGGGTTGTGAATTTGATACTGTCAATAGCTGTCACGCCTGAAGCGAGCGCTACACCTTCCTCTTGAAGCTTATCATTGATATAAATATCCGCTAGAGCCGTCGCCCAGTTCACTTTGATCTGAATATGCGTCCACAGATTCGCTAAATAATCCAACGAGACAGTTTGCCCGCTGCCGTTGACATAAGCCAATTTATCGCCAGCCGTCGTTAATTTGATGACGCTCGTCGTGCCGCTTTTTAACTCAGCTTCCAATCCATCCGCCTTCTGCTTGTAAAGAACCTTGAAGTCGTAGGTGAAATTATCCGATATCGGCGAGATCGTTTTAGTCAGGCTCATACTGCCTGTAGCCGAGCTTGCGTTCAGCTTCATACTATTGATATCCGGCTGCGGGGAACTAAGCATGCTGCCGACGGTAATTGCGCCGCCTGACGTAACAGCAGTCCAATCCTGCGGAATCGCGCCACCGGCAACGACCGAAATGAGTCTCTCATTGACGACATACCCTTTATAAATTTTCAAAGGACCAAAGAAGAACTCCCCCATGGAGGCGTCGCCTGTTTTCACTTGAAACTGATTCAGATTCGTTACGGCATTTTTGAAGGGTGCACCGTTCGCCTTCCTCACACCATTGATATACACATCTGTCGTGTGCGTGTTCAGGTTCATAACGACCTTGATGCCATATTCAATGTTTGCTACATAGGTTTGCAGAGGAATAACGGTGTTGGTGCCGGTCTCCAGACTAAGCGTATTGTTTTGCGTAATTAAGCTGACGCCTACGATGTCATTGCTGAGCAACTGCCACTTCAAACCGTCTATAACGGACAAAGGCTTTATTCGAAATTCCATAGTCAGACTGCCTTCGCTTTGAGAAACAAATTTCTTATTCATAGAAACGGGCAGCACCGTGCTCGTGTCGCTGATTTTGAAATTCGTATTGTACAGGGAGACCAGCGCTCCTCCGGCAGCGCGAACATCCCACCCGGATGGCTGACTATTCCCTGGTGTCAAGGCTGATAAGAACGAGAAATCCTCATCGATTACATACCCCCCTTCAGGAGTAGTGGCTTCCGCTTTAACTTCAGTTGACTGAAGCACAATTGTGAAAGCGCATACAAGTAGAGCGGTAACGATCATGCCTAAAAGCTTTTTAATCATCATTAAACTCCCTTTCCTTGTGGATTAATTGGCTTCTTGAAAATAATGACACTGCCTAAACTCAGCAGCGTCATTATCGTCACAAGAACATGTCGTTAGTTACTTACCTGCCTTCCAAGCATCATATTGCTTCTGAATCTCAGCCATTATTTTATCTATACCTGCATCAACCAGTTTCTTCTTCGTATCCTCAACATACTTCGCGTAGTCCGGCATGGATCCCGTCGTAAAGATCGGGTTTGCCTCTTTATTGACGGCATTGATTTGTGCAATTTCCGTTTTAACCGGCTCGTTGTTAAAGACGAATCCAAGCAAACCTGATGCCTTACCGTTGTCGTTTGTTTTTCTCATCGCTTCCAAAGCTTTCGTTGAATTCCAGTTGGAATCCCATTGATCCCAAAGCGGCCCAAGCCAGTTGTGCCAAATCGCCCATGTTTGTTCAGCACCGCTTTTCGCTTCGATCGTTGGGTTAGGATCTTTAACTGTACCCGATTTAACCGTGTAATTTTTACCTTCAACGCCATAAGCAAGTGTATTCAATAAGTACTTGTCACTCCAAATATAATCGAGCAGCATCATCGCTCTTTCTGGATTCTTCGAAGTTGCACTAATCGCTGTTGCAGCAGCAGTCATGGAAGCAGTTGAAATGGTCGGCTGGGAGCTGAATGTTTCAACCGTTGGGAAGCCATACGTGCTCGTCGATTTCGACCCATCCTCGGTATAACCGCCTGAATCACGCAGCACGGCATATTTTCCGGATTTCGCTTCAGCTAGATAATCTGTTTTGATCGCTGCATCCTTGGCAATGTAGCCTTTCTTATAAAAATCATTCATAACGCGATAATTTTCATAATTTTGTGGAATATCAAGCGTCTTGACGAATTTACCATCCTTCTCGCTGAAAGATATGCCACCAACGACAGTTGTATAGTCGGGTAACCCTACGCCAGAGGTCGCTCCATTGGCCGTGGCAATGACGGGAATCATGTTCGGCTCATTTTCCTTAATCTGTTTCAAGAATGGCTCTAAGTCAGCAAGGCTCTTGACGTTCTTATAATCGAATTTATATTTTTCAACTAAATCTTTTTTAAATACATAGGCAGATGCCGGACTGTAAGGGGTCTGCGCAGGGATCGCCATAATCTTGCCTTTATAAGTAACAGCTTTCCAAGCGCGAGGATCTACTTTCTTCAAAATATTTTGACCATACTTCTGCAATAAGTCATCGAGGGGCATAAAGGCACCCTTTTGCACATTCGCATTCAAGTTATTGGACGAATTGGAAGTAAATACGAGATCATAGGGCTCACCGGCAGCGGACTTCAGCTTGATCTTATCTTCCCAGCCCGCATTATCAATTAAGTTAAATTTTACATTGGCATTCAATTTTTCCTTAATCAGTTTGTTCGCTGCCGCTTCAACCGCTTCTTGATCCTTCATATTGTCGATCGGTTTGGGCATGAACCAGCTAATATCCACATAATCTTTCGTCGGACTCGTACTTGCCGTACTTGCTGCCGTACTAGCAGCTGGGCTTGCGCTTTGACTCGTTTTGTCATCTGTACTGCAGCCGCTAATCACAATCGTTGATGCAAGCAAGACGGATGTTCCTGGTACTAACCATTTTGCAGCTTTTGTTTGTTGACCTTTCACGTGGATTGCCTCCCTTATATTGTCTTTATATAATTTACAGACGCAGCGCGGTTCTCCTGCACCTGAAATTATTAACCTTTGACAGAACCTACCGTTAACCCCTGAACAAAATACTTCTGAAACAGCGGGAAAACAAGCAGCATCGGTCCTGCAGCCAAAATACACATTGCCATGCGAGCAGTTAATGAAGGTACTTGCATACCTGGTTTCACAAGTCCATATTGAATGGCCTCGGCCGAATTCAAATACTCCATATTTTTTAGAACACGAATAAGTAAATATTGCAGCTTCATTAAATTGCTCTGGTCCATGTAAAGCAAGGTCAGCCACCAATCATTCCAGTATTGGAGAGCAAAGAACAGGCCTAATGTTGCCAGTGCTGGTTTGGATATTTGCAAAACAATTTGGGTAAATATGCGCAGCTCGCCTGCGCCGTCCATTTTAGCTGATTCAATAATGGCATCTGGTATTGTTTGCAAGAAACCTTTCATCAACAGCACGAACCAACCGCTAATCAGATACGGCAAAATGAGTGCCAGGATGTTGTTACGGAGTCCCAACCATTTCACCATCAGGATATAAGAAGGAACCATCCCTCCATGAAAGAGCATCGTGAAGAAGATGAAAAAGGCAAGGAACGTACGATAGGAATAATCTTTGCGCGAAATCGCATAGGCGTAGGTCGTGGTTACCCACATCCCAATCAAAGAACCGATGATCGTCGTACCGATTGTAACCAGATAAGAGTTCAGCAGAACAGTTGGCTCACGCAGAATCACCTTATACGCATCTAACGTAAAGTTTTTGGGGATCATGGAGTAGCCAAATTTGATAATGTCATTTTCCGTTTGAAATGAGGTGCCGATAATGACAAGAAAAGGAAACACACACACCGCACACAACAAAATAAATGAGATATGAATCACTAATTTTCCTATGGTCAATGTAGGTCTTAACCGAATTGCTTTGTAAGAATTCATAGTCGATGCTCCTTAGAAAAGTGAATTTTCAGGATTAATCCGTCTTACGATCGTATTGGTTAACAGAACCAGGCAAAACCCGACGATCGATTGAAAGAAGCCTGCTGCCGATGCCATCCCGATATCCCCCATATCAATCAGAGAGCGATACACGAAAGTATCAATGACGTCCGTCGTCTGATAAATCAAGGATGAATTCAACGTGACATTGTAGAACAAACCGAAATCACTGTAGCAAATACTTCCGATTTGCAGGATAACCAACATGGTAATCATCGGTTTGATCATCGGGATTGAGATCGAAAATGCCTGGCGAAGTTTACTAGCGCCATCGATTTTGGCTGCATCATAATACTCGGCATCAATCCCCATAAGAGCGGCGTAATAGATGACCGATCCATACCCAAGTCCCTTCCAAACAGCTGCGGCTACTAAAATGTACGGCCAATACTGAGGTTCGCTGTACCAGAGGATCGGTGCTTTGCCCATAGCAACCAAGAGGGAGTTGATAACGCCATGATCCATATCAAACAGGGCCCGAAAGGCAAATCCAGCAACTACCCAGGAAATAAAGTAAGGAATGAACAAAATCGTTTGATACACCTTTACAAATTTCCGACTCAACTCGAATAGCAATAGGGCAATGACGATGGAGAGGAACGTCCCCAAAATAATGAAAACCGTGTTATACAGGAGCGTATTGCGCAGAACCCTGTACAGCACATTGCCATTAAATAAGAAGCCGAAATTGTCTAACCCGACCCACGGGCTATTCCAAATCCCCAAATTGTACTTATAATTTTTAAAAGGAAGCAGTAATCCGTAAAGCGGCACATAATTAAATAGTAAAATCAACAGGAATCCTGGTAGTGCCAGTAGGGTCACTCCGAAATTTTTCTTGAAAATTCTTACCATCCATCCAACACATCCTAGCTTAGTAATTTTGACTGCCATCTTGGTCGATACCCCAACTTTAGGGGATGGCCCAGGGAATGTATATTATAAACTAGGTATTTTCCTCCAAAAAAGTGTAGGTTCCATTGAGTTAGAATCCTCCAAATCACGTGTTTTCCTCTAACCTTGGTAAGCTTCGCAGGAAAACAGAGTTGTCCCCACCTACGAATGCGCTTGATATTGTATACTACACACATGGGAAGTAAGGAGAGGAGCGTAGTTATGCGAAAAGCGCCAGCACCCTATCGGTATATGATCGATGAATTTCTCACACCATCCTTTCATTTCAGCATCTCTGAGTATGAGGTAAGCCGGTTTCACGATTTGCATGGCCATGAATTTTTTGAGATGGAGATTATTCTATCTGGAAGAGGTACGCAAATCTTAAACGGTGAGTCGTCCCAACTCGTCCCAGGCTCGGTTTACCTTTTAACCCCTGTTGATTTCCATACCATTATTCCTGACCCAGGTTTCCCGCTTCGTTTAATCAATTTGAAATTTACTGAGGAATGGCTCGATGAGGAGCTGCGACTCTTTCTCTTTAGGCAGCCTAATCGTTTATCCGTCCGCTGCGAGGGTGAATATTTGATTTATATCGAAATGGAGTGCCGCCGATTATTAGCGGAGTGCACAGCATCCAGAATCGGCAAAAAACAAGCCATCCGTGCCACATTGGACAGATTGCTTGTTGATCTGCTGCGTATGATTCCGACGGATCTCCACACTACTATAGAGACTTCTTCCAGCGATGTCCCTGAACGAATCAAACTGCGCAAAGCCTTGAACTATATCGATTTTCATTTTCGTGAACCCATTACATTGAAACAAGCAGCAGCACACACAACATGGAGCCCGAACTATTTTAGCGAAAAATTTAGTAGCATCATCGGTCAATCGTTTCAGCAATATGTGCAGGAGCACAGACTTCAATACGCTCATAGGCTGCTGCATAATTCCAGCTTACCTGTTACGGAAATAGCTCTGGCGTCGGGCTTTAATTCTTTGCCTTATTTTATTCGTTGTTTTAAAAGGAAGTATGGGTTTTCTCCGAGTGCTGGACGGCCGGTTTTGTGAAGGAGTCCAAATACAAAAAAGCTTGATTTCTCAAGCTTTTCCCGTTTCGATTATATTTAAGTTATCCCTTAGCAGCGGGACAAAAGCTTGGAAATAAAGCCAGTGCCCATAATCATTCGGATGATTGATGTTGTTCAGGAGCAGACTTTCCGGTGATTTGCCGGCTGCCAGTTCCTGCTCCCAAAGCGCAGTGACGTCAGCTACGCCGACACCATATTCCCGGCCCAGCCGGCGGATGACTTCCGCATACCGGCCAGTCCATCCGCTGGCATACCACCATTTCGGATTCGGCAGGCAAGGCGTAACGAGCACAATATCGCTGTTGCCCAACTTCTTAATGGCCTCGATCATTTGACGTAGATTGCTTTCAAAATCCGCCGGCGAAACACCTACTCCTTCCCCATATTTGTTCTGATCGTTCATCCCGAATCCGATGATTACGAGATCAGGCCGCAAAGGAATGACATCGCGCTCTAGGCGATTCTTTCCATCTTTGCTCGTTTCACCTCCGACTGATTTATTCAACAGACGGATTCGGCTGCTCGGATAGTGATCATTGAGAAATTGATGAACTCGGTTGAAGTACATAAACTTTTCTTCGCTCGCCTCCCCGCCTGCACTAATGCTGTCGCCAAAAACAACGATTGAACTCTCCTCGCTGGTTCGCAATTTGGAAAACCAGCGCTCCACTCCGGCTCGATTTTCGCTTTTATCATGGGCAACGAAGCCGTCTGTTAACGGATCGTTCTCATACACATAATCCCCATACACGGTAAATTCACGATTGCTGCAATTTTTGAATACGGTATGATCAAACTCCGTTTGGCTGTATAATTCGTGACGGGACCAATCAGGGATCCCGCTTTGCGTTGTCCGGCGAATGACACCGCGATCGTAATCGACGACATAATCTATTCCCTCTGCGTAAAGGATATTGTCCGGATGATCCTCATCCGCATGACTCCGCAATACCATAGGATGCTTGACTAAAGGACGGTACCGGATAGACACGTTCTCTTCTCGGACAAAAATAAATGCTTCCGCAGTCTGTCGGCGGCTCTCTGGATTCATGGGCACGCAACTCCTTCAATTGTAAAATCATATTCATCTGAGGTCAGCTTCAGTTCATATCCTTGGATCATTCATTGAACAAAATGAACACCTTGCTTCTTTAATTCTTCATGAAGCTTTTCGATAGGAACGTCTCTCAACTTGGAATTGCTGTCTATCGCAATCGAAGCAGCTATCCCTGCCGCTTGGCCTAGCGCGTAACACGTAGCCTGAATACGCATGGATGACATCGCTACATGGGTGGCGGATATAGCGCGCCCGGCTACCAATACTCCCTCAATACTTGCCGGTACCATGCAGCGATAAGGAATGTCATAACCATCGATGTGCCTCTCATCGGTAACCTTTGCGCCGTCAGGACTATGGATATCGATCTCGTAGTTCGTTTGCGCCACCACATCTGCGCAGCGGCGACCTGTCATTAAGTCCTCTTCCGTCAGTGTATATAATCCTACGTGCTGATTCGTTTCTCTGACTCCTGTTTGCGATGCAATATGGGAAATCGTGTAGGTCTCAAAACCATTTCGCTGTAAATAATTCGCGATAGAGAAAACCTGTCGAAGACACTCCTTCTCTGCAAAATTAACATCATCGATTTTTGCGCCATTCCCTTTTACCCGACTCATATTCACCAGCAACGTGCCATCGCCCATTCGCTCCCAATATAAGTGCCGCCCTTGGGGCAAATCCGCTGGCGTCTCATAGGAATAGCATCCCTCTGGCAAATAGGCTTGTACAGGCGCCCCGGTATTCTGCATCATAAACATCAGCGTCATGGGCTGTGTCATCCCATCAGATTCGCGCCCTGATGTGTAAGCAGCCCCAGCATCAATCGCTACGCGCGCATCTCCCGTGCAATCGAGAAATATTCCCCCTTCAACAGCTCGTAATCCTTCCCGGGTGTTGATGATTACTGCCTTCAACTGATTCTCGATGAGAACAGAGGAAACAAAACTCGTATGATAGCAGACCTTTACATGCTCGCGTTCCAACTTTTCATTTAAGTAATAGCGGAGACGAAATGGATTAAATTGATGCTCTAAACCTTCCTCATGGCCATTCGGCAGATGTGCAGAAGCAAACTCAGCAATGAGCTCCCTATAAATGCCTGTGCAATTGCCAACCTTCATAAAAATACTCACATTTCCAAGTGTTCCCATCCCCCCGAGCTGAGCGGAGTGTTCAAGCAGAATCACCCTTTTCCCGCAACGGGCTCCAGCTATGGCTGCAGCAACACCAGCGGGCCCTCCCCCAATGACTACCAAATCAGCACGATCGTAAACTGGAACTTGGCGGTGAAGCTCATATTGATTCGTAGGCATGTGACAAACCCCATTCCCCATATAAATCACTTCATATTACATTTCAACTTTAGGTGATACTTACGGCAAAGTATATTACACATTGTGCATTTTCCTTCAAAATGAGTCATATCCGATAATCGTGCAAGTATTCTGAACATACGGCAAGTTTTATTACGGCCTCCCTTTTACAATGAATCCATTGGCACTTAATTGAAGGAGGTTTTCAAATGACAAAAGAACTGTGCCTGGACGGTCAATGGAAGCTTGTTTATTTTCCGCAAGGAGAATGGCAGGTCCACCATCCAGATGAATTGAACAACTTAGATTTGCCTTGTATTAACGCTCAAGTACCGGGGAATGTCGAGCTCGACTTAGTAGGGAGCGACCTGCTTCCTGAGCCCTTCGTAGGAACCAATATTAATGAACTTCGCCCTTACGAGCTCTATGAGTGGTGGTACAGCTTAACGTTCACCGCTCCGCCAACGATGGCGGGCAAGCGAACCGAGCTGGTGTTTCAAGGGGTTGACTGCTGCGCAACTTACTGGTTGAACGGCGAAGAGCTTGGCTCCAGCGACAATATGTTCATTGAAGTGAGTCTCGAAACAACAAATACACTCCTGTACGATGGTGAGAATACGCTATTTGTCCGGTTGCGTTCGCCGATTATCGAGGCAGGGCAGCGCAGCACCGATGTGATTTGCTATGGACAGGCCACCAATGGCGAGCAATTATTCGTACGCAAGGCTGCTCATAGCTTCGGATGGGATATTATGCCCCGCGCAGTGTCTGCGGGCATTTGGCGATCCGTATCGTTGGTCGCATGTGAGGATCATGCCCTGACCGATCTATATTTCTATACCCTATCTGTAGATAAAAATCTTTCAGCTGCCCAAATCGGATTATTTTACCGAGTGACCACAGATCCTGCTTATTTTTATCATGGATTGGAGATTCGGGTGAGCGGCAGGTCAGGAGCATCTCAGTTTCAGCTGAGTAGGCCCGTCTTATTCAACGTCGGCTCCCTTACCGTTTCCATCGAGAACCCCCTGCTCTGGTGGCCGAATGGATATGGGGATCCCCATCTCTATGAGATGACGACCGAATTAATTCATCAGGGACGTATACTCGCTTCACGTACAGAGCAAATCGGCATTCGTCATGTTCAATTGATTCGGACCGAAACAACCACGATTGAAGCGGGCGGCGAATTCCTATTTAAAGTAAACCATACCCCGATCATGTGCAAAGGCTCAAATTGGGTGCCGATGGATGCGTTTCATAGCCGAGACGCCAGTCGCTACGAGAAGGCTCTCCAGCTGTTCACTGAAACAGGCAGCAACATCGTTCGTTGCTGGGGAGGCAATGTCTATGAGGATCATGCCTTTTTTAACTTCTGCGACCGTCATGGGTTAATGGTCTGGCAGGACTTTGCCATGGCTTGCGCTGTCTATCCACAAACGCCCGAGTTCAGCGAGTCCATGCGACTTGAAGCAAGCGCTGTTGTCCGCAAATTACGGAACCACGCCTCGCTTGTTCTATGGTGCGGGGATAACGAATGTGACGAGGCTTATGGGTGGTATGGTCTGCCTGATCCTGGCGTGAATCAGATCACACGAAGCTTGCTTCCGCAAGTGATTCAGCAGTATGATCCTCACCGTGCTTATTTGCCAAGTTCTCCCTACCTGTCACCTGAGGTGATCCGTTCAGGCAACATGAACCTAGCTCCCGAACGGCATCTTTGGGGCCCGCGGGATTACTATAAAAGTTCCTATTATAAGACGAGTAGTGACCATTTTATCTCTGAAATTGGGTATCATGGCTGTCCGAATCTATCGTCAATCCAAAAGTTTATCGAACCCGATCATCTATGGCCATTTAACAGTAAGGATGAGCAATGGGTCGCGCACGCAACGGCAGTTAGCGGCTATCAAGGACATAACGCGACACGGATCCAATTAATGGCGAACCAAATTAAGGAGTTATTCGGTGCCGTTCCCGAATCTATCGAAGACTTTATACTCGCATCGCAAATTTCCCAAGCTGAGGCCAAGAAGTTCTTCATCGAGACGGCCAGACTCAAAAAATGGCGGAAAACAGGCATCATCTGGTGGAATATGATCGACGGCTGGCCCCAATTCTCTGATAGCGTCGTTGATTATTACTATGGCAAGAAGTTGGCCTTTCATTATATCCAAAGAAGCCAAGTCCCCGTCTGCATAATGATCGATGAACCTGAGAATTGGCATGTGCGTGTAGCCGCAGGCAATGACTCCCGGGAATCCGCTGTTGGATCTTATCGCATTTGGGATGCTGATTCCAAAGAAACGCTTATGGCAGGGAGCTTTGAGGTCGAGGCTAACGGCACTTCTGAGCTAGGGAAAATCTCGATTTCCCATGCCAAGCAGCAATTACTGCTCATTGAATGGAACATTCAGGGACGAACCTATGGCAATCACTACCTGCTTGGCTTCCCCGCATTCTCTTTGGAAACATATAAGAGCTGGTTGCCTCAAATTGCCGCTATTTCTAATGATTTTCGAGCCGATGAGATCGGTAGATAGGGGAATTTTACGATGGAGAAAATGGTCCTGGAAAACCATATGCAGCAGCTTGTAACCCGTTATCCAGACTTAGACATATGTACGCATGATATTATAGCGGCATTCCAATTATGTGCGGAAGCGTTCCATTCCGATGGAAAAATGCTGCTATGCGGCAATGGGGGGAGCGCCTCTGATTGTGATCATATTGTCGGCGAGCTCATGAAAGGCTTTCTATCCAAAAGGCCTGTCCCCTCATCTTTTCGTAATTCCTTAGTCCAAGAATGGGATGAACTGAATGGAGACTACTTAGCCGATCGTCTGCAGCAAGCGCTCCCCGCCATTTCACTTACCAATCACTCTGCCTTGGTAACAGCCTTCGGCAATGATGTAGAACCGGAAATGATTTTTGCACAACAAGTGTATGGCTATGGTAAAAAGGGAGATATCCTCCTGGCTCTCTCGACTTCCGGTAATTCCACGAATGTGATTCGGGCTGTCCAGATCGCGAGAGCAATGGGTATGCCTACCGTCGGATTAACCGGGAAACAAGGCGGCCGATTAAAGGACCTATGCGACGTGACCATAACGGTGCCTTGGGAGCAAACACCGGATATCCAGGAGCGCCACCTGCCGATTTATCACACCCTATGCATAATGTTGGAAAGGGAGTTTTTCGGATGATGACAATTCTTGCTGGCTTCGATATTGGAGGAACCAAGTGTGCCGTTACGGTCGGAAAAAGGATGGATCATCACGAGATTACCCTACTTGGAAAAGTTCAATTTCCCACGCCCAAAGATCCGTACCAGACCATTACGAAGCTTCAATCTATCCTAGAGCAATTATTGCTTGAGCAAGGCGGTTCACTCGCAGCAATTGGCATCAGCTGCGGGGGGCCGCTGGACAGCAAACAAGGGATCATTCTCTCACCACCGAATTTGCCTGGGTGGGATCACATCCCCATCGTTACGTTAATTAAGGAACGGTTTGGTGTTCCTGTTGGCTTGCAGAATGATGCGAATGCTTGTGCTTTGGCGGAATGGCGTTGGGGTGCTGGCGTGGGAACACGGAATATGATCTTCCTAACTTTCGGTACGGGCATGGGTGCTGGACTTATTTTGGATGGAAAGCTGTACGCAGGGACGAATGATATGGCTGGTGAAATTGGTCATATGAGGCTTGAACCTACTGGGCCCATCGGTTATGGCAAACCGGGGTCCTTCGAAGGCTTCTGCAGCGGAGGCGGCATTGTTCAACTGGGACAAATGAAAGCCAAGGAGGCTTTGGCGTTTGGGCAGCCTCCCAGCTATTGCCGATCCGAATCGCAATTGGCATCGATTACGGCACAGCAGATATCGGAGGCCGCGCAATTAGGGGACATTGCAGCCTTAGAAGTGTTTCGCACTGTTGGTGTACAGCTTGGAAGAGGGCTATCTGTCCTAGTGGACATTCTCAACCCTGAGTTGATCGTCATTGGCAGCATTTATGCCAGACAGCGCGACCTGCTTGAAGCTCACACACTTCATGAACTTCAGAGGGAAGCGCTCCCTCATGCGCTTCGTGTATGCCGCGTAGTTCCATCAGGTTTAGGTGAACATGTGGGTGATTACGCCAGTCTATCTGTTGCCGAATATCAGGTGATGTGACCTATCGATGGCCTTTCTTTTGTTCTACTGATTCAATTTCGTCATATTTCTGCGCAAGGCATACTCCTTCGGTGTGACCTTGTATTTCTTTTTGAACATACTGAAAAAATAGGTTTCATTCATGATGCCCACCTTTTCAACTATTTCATATACACTCAGGTTATCTTGGATAAGCAGCTCTGCCGCTTTGGCTAAACGAAACTCATTAATATAATCAGGAATCGATATCTGCGTAGCTTCCTTATATATTTTGCTTAAATTTCTTGTGGAAATTTTCATGATCGAAGCGATCGAAGTCAGGCTTAAAGACGGATCTTGGAAATGATTTTGAATGTATTCCGTAACCGCATCCACTAAGAAATAGTTGAGTTTATTGGTATTTCCCTCGTGATCTTTTTTGAACGAATCTTGCAGGGCACCTAAAATAATTCGATGGATATCGACAATCGTCTCTTTCTCTAAAATATTGCGGCTAATGGATGAAATATGCAAAGATGGCGCTACCGTCACTTTCATTTCTTCGAGCGTCTCTATGACGGCATCCACGAGTCTTATGATAGAGACCAACGCATTGTGATAGTTTAGCGTGCCCAACTCCTCAAATATATGGGCTAATACCCCCTCCATCGCTGTGATATCACCCGTTTTCATCGTTTCCAGAAACCGATCCTCAAGACTTTTGGGATGCCCTGTTTTTTTACTCTCCACATTTTTCTTAACCGTTTCATAAGTCATGACAGCTGAATGCCCTAATAATAAGCGATACATCGCTTGATCCAGCGCCTTATTATACAATCCGTGTAATTCCTGCATGTGAGTCGTCTTCTCACTGATCGATGCCGTGAAGGAAATTTTAAAGTATCGGGAAACGTTCTCCTGAGCTTCTTTAAGGAGAGGAACGATATGATGAGGGAACTGCTCATCCGCCTCTGGAATACTTACAATCAACACGACATGATCGTCTTTCATATCCAGACCTTCGTTAGGGAACTTTTTGGCCATAATTTCGGAAGCAATATTGATCATAGCAAAGCGAATCGTATCTTTATCCTTGGCATGGAACGAATGCTGAAATTCCTTATAGTTATCGATTTTCAATACACATATGGCATATGAACCTTCCAAGGATAATGAAATTCTCATTTCTTTAAAAATATTTTCTAATTCAGATCTGCCGATGGATAAACTCTCTGTGAGCAGCCTGCTTAACCAATAATGCTTCATAACATCTTTAAACTGCACCTTTTCCTTATCAAAATGATCAAGCATCTCCATAGATTGTCTGTAGACGGTGTTTAAATAAGAGATCTCATCGACGACCTCGTCTTTGTCCGATCTCCGGATCCGGTCCAACATGATAGAATTCACCAGTTTCCCCACGGGCCCATATATTTTCCGGGAAATACCAATGGATATCACAATGGCCATGACAAGAAAAATGAGCGTGATGATGATAATACTATTTCTTAATCTATTGATATAGGTATAGATTTCAAGGATTGGCTGTGTTTTTAGCAGGGTCATCCCCGTGTTATCGACATTCGTGTACGTCACTAAATATTGCGTTCCGCCATGCTTGCTTTGAAAAAAACCATCTCGTTGTGCCTGTGGATGTTCAGTTTTATACCCCAAAAAGTCACTTTTCAGCCACTCCTTAATCGTCGGGTCATTGGTGCCATCATCCAAGTACTTACCATACTGGTCCAAAATAAAAACATTATCGCCTTTTTTCTTATCAATCATATTAATTTGATTAATATTCTCTAGCAACCACTGCGGTTTAACGTTAATAACGACAACGCCGTCCGGCTTAGCCTCACTCGATGTAGTTTCGTAGATGAAATAGGAGAATACATACTCAGGCTCGGTTACCCCGTTTACCAGTTTTTTGATATCACGAAAAATCGGTTTCAACTTCGGCAGGGCTTGATTCGAATTAATAAAATCGTAGAGCATCTGATCTTTAAAAAACAAAGGAAAACCCGAACTATATGATTGATCCAAATTCCGATTATAAATGCCAATGGA
This sequence comes from Paenibacillus qinlingensis, assembly GCF_013204845.1. GTDB lineage: Bacteria > Bacillota > Bacilli > Paenibacillales > NBRC-103111 > Paenibacillus_E > Paenibacillus_E qinlingensis. Next base: position 54,372 of record NZ_JABMKY010000017.1, on the reverse strand, counting down.
ATGAATATAAGGATTTGCTGAAGTGACAGAACTGACGACTTTCGCCAAGTGGCTTGACACTGCAATCATATCTTCCTGCTTCGCATACATGATAGCGGTTACATCGCTATTTAAGTAAAGAAATTTCGATAAATTGGAAATCGTTTGATCCATGAACGACATATTATACTTGACTTGATACAGTATTTTTTGATTGGATGCATATTCATTTTTAACCAATAGATTTTGCGAATTAATATAAACAACCGTGGAAAGAACAACCACAAGTATAAGAATGGCCATGCTGATCCATAACACCATTTTTATGAAATAAGCTTTTGCTCCTAAAAAAGATTTTATATTCATGCATGTATGTTCTCCTTTATTTCTTCTGTCTATATCCTCTAAATGTAATTGCTCTTTGCTCTAATGTACACTGTAATATTAGTCGTTTCCTATAAATGTACGACTATTGTGTGCTAGAACCGTGTAAATTATGAAAATGAAGGGATACGGACAATACGTAAAAAGACTGAAACCACCTTCCCTGGTGACTTCAGCCTTCCATATAATTAAATAACAAATTCAATAAATTCCGGTGAACGAAGTCTTCCGCTTTGGGTCCAACTCCTCGTCTTAATCCTGGCCATGATCCGCGGTTCCATATAAGCAAAGTTCTTATCTTCCTTGAAAACTAATCGCCTCTTCACACCTTCTATGGCCTTCATATGAAGAGCGGACACGCCTGATTCAATGATGCCTACTGGCAACTTAGATCCATCTGCTCCATCTATGGAAGCAAGTAAGGCAAAATTGTTTTTTCTATAACCAGAAATGTAAACATCGGCATACGTCCAATTAATTACTTTTTGCCAGCGGATGGAGCGTTTGTTTATTTCGTATATGGAATTTTCTTTTTTTGACTTTATAATAATGCCCTCAAGCCCGCGGCCACGAACTTGTTCATAATAATCAATTGCATTTCCTTCAAACATTTCAATTTTTTTATAATTTTCATTTTCTTTAAAAGCCTGGTTCAATAGTTCTTTACGCTTCAGCAAACTTAAACCCGTGACGTCAATTCCTTTGTATCGCAAAATGTCAAAAGCACAAAAAACCACAGGTTTCTTATTTTTTGGTGATAAAAACCTTGCGGACATGGCTTCGAAATCAGGTTTCCCTTGATCATCCAGCACGACTAATTCACCATCAAGTATGGTGTCTTCCGGTACAGGGCATCTTAGTAACTCAGGAAATTTATGCGTAATTAAGTCATTGTTTCTCGTATACACATACAGTTTATCCATATTGGAAAGAATACATCGTAAACCATCTAATTTTAATTCCGCAATATGATTCTTGCTGTAAAACGGTTGGTTATTCTTGGCATTGTACAGCATCATAGGAGAAATGAACATATTATTATCACCCTGAGTTAAATGATACTTCACTATGAACTTTCTGCCTATTGGTAACTGTTTCCCACGGTAAACAATAAATAATAATCAGTTTGATGTCACACATGAATGCCCTCAGTTGTCTTATAAGTGTCAAAAAAAATTGGAGGTAATCACTTATGACACAACGTTTAAATTATATGCAGCAATCTCCTGAGCTTTTCAAAAAAATGCTGGAATTCAGCACCGCGGAGCAGGATAGTGCCATCGAAGAAAAGATTCTTGATCTTGTTCACATTCGAGCTTCACAGATGAATGGTTGCGGATTCTGTCTAGACATGCACGTTAAGCAAGCGAAGATCCATGGGGAAGGCGAGCTTCGTCTCTACCACATTGCAATCTGGCGTGAATCCACGCTATTTGCACCACGCGAACGTGCTGCGTTGGCTTGGACAGAGATCCTGACTAAGCTACCTGAACATGGTGTGCCTGACGAATTGTATGATCGCGTTCGTGGCCAATTTTCTGAAAAAGAAATCTCAGATCTGACTTTCTCCGTAATGGCTATTAATGCATGGAATCGAATTAATGTTGCTTTTAAGAACGTACCAGGCTCTGCAGATGTAGCATTTGGACTAACAAAAGCTGGATTGAGTTAATCTCATTCCAAGCACCCACTAAGAACCCTGCGAAGGGTTCTTTTTCTATTTCCTCCTGACTCCATTCTCATTCATTCCAATTTCTGCATAAGCACTTTCCGCTCTGTTCATACTATCTTTGAGATCGTAGGCCTGGAGGGATCGTCCATGGATGCAATTAGCACGAGTATAGAAGTGAATGAAGACTACCTCAGCGAACAGTTCAAGGATTGCTCCGATATTGTCATACGCTCCTTTACGTTAACGGATGAAAGCCAACTTCTACTCGTGTATTTGGACGGGATGACTCGCCTACAAAGCGTAGAAGATAACATTCTGAAACCATTAATCTTCAGCGGCTTGCCGCAAGGTATTGATCGTATCCAATCTCTTACTGAGATGTTCAGACGTGAATGGTTGCCACTAACTGATATCAAGACCGACAAATCCATGGAGCATTTGGTTAACCATATCCTGCACGGCAGCTTAGCTATATTGATCGACGGGGATGCTTCTGCGCTCATTGCTCAAGTCCAAGGATATGAGACAAGAGGTATTCAAGAGCCAATGAAAGAAGCGACATTGCGTGGCTCCAAGGAAGGCTTCGTGGAACATATCCGCACGAATACGACGTTAATTAGACGCAGGATCATTCACCCGCTTCTGAAAATGGAATCTTTTACAATTGGCAAATACACACAAACGGATGTCATTCTTACTTATATGAAGGGGCTTGCAGATGAAAAAGTTTTAACAGAAGTAAGAGAAAAGCTCGGTAAAATCGAAATGGACGGCATCATTGATTCCGCATATATCGAAGAATGGCTGGAGAATAGTTCCTTCTCCATCTTCTCGCAAATCCAGAATACCGAGAGGCCTGATATCGTAGCTGCAAGTTTAATAGAGGGAAAGGTCGCTCTGCTCACGAACGGAACCCCCTTTGCTCTTATTCTGCCTGTTACCCTCTGGTCAGGTCTTCAATCCGCAGACGACTATTTCGAGCGGTTTATATTTGTCATCATAACTCGGCTGATCCGATACATTATGACGTTCATTTCATTCGCATTACCTGCTATCTACGTCGCACTGTCCACCTTCCATCCCGAAATGGTTCCGAGTTACCTTATGATTGGTATAGCAACAGCAAGGGAAAACACGCCATTCCCCACCGTTATTGAGGTATTCCTTATGATGTTTATTTTTGATGGATTACAAGAGGCTGGTGTTCATCTCCCTAATCAACTCGGGCCTGTCGTCAGCATTATCGGTGCCTTGGTCATCGGGCAAGCCGCTGTCGAAGCCGGTATCATCTCCACGCCGATCATCATCGTCATTTCGTTAACAGGCGTAGCAGCATATACAATACCCAGATACAGCGCCACGCTCCCTTTTCGATTAATCCGGTATCTAATGCTGTTCATCTCTGGGTTCTTAGGGTTTGTTGGCTTTGCTTTCGGCATTATTTTCTTGTTGATCCATTTAGTATCCCTGGAATCCTTTGGAACACCGTACTTAAGCCCAGTAGCCCCATTCGATGGAAAACGGATTAGAGATCTGCTTATTCGATATCCCTTCTGGATCAAGAACGGTCGCAACAAGAAAGGACGTTCAACATGATCCGTGTTGTCTTCCAAACATGCATGTTATTATTTCTCCTTATGCTTTTGACCAGCTGCACAGATTTTGTAGAACCGAACCAACTAGCTTTCGTTATGGGGACCGCGATTGATCATGCGGAGAACGGGAATATGGAAGTTAGCTATCAGATCGCAATCCCCTCTAAGATGAATACATATAAAAGCGGATCCAGTGATTCCGATAGCTTTATCGTCATCTCGGCCATAGGAAAAGATGTTTTTGAAGCCACTCAAAAAGTACAGAGGGAGATGTCCCGTCGATTGATGACGAGCCATCGCATACTAATTGCGATCAGCGAGGAATTTTTTAACAAGAATGACGTTAGCCAATTATTCGATAAACTGGGGAGAGATCCTGCGAACAATCAACGAGATGTCACCATCATGATCAAAGGAAACAATGCCAAGGAGTTCCTGATGATTAAGCATCCTATGGAAAATATCTCGAGTATCGCTGCCGGCAAAGAATTGCACATTAACGGATTGAAGAGTTTCTCTACTAGGCAATTTATTATTGATAGCGTAACACAGGAAACCTGCTCTCTTGTACCGATTCTCCAAATCAAGAATGTGAAGGTGAACACCCAAAAGGCGGGTCCGATAGCTTTATTATCCGGATACGCTGTTATAAACAAAAAACTGAAAGTCGATGGCGCACTGGACAATTCCGAAGGCGAAGATGTCGCTTGGTTGTCTGGGAAAGGTAGCTCAATAGGTGTGACTATTCCATGGAAGGACGGCAATGGCGTCCTATCGTTTCGACTAACTCATCTTGGGCGTCATATTCAATCTGTCCGTAGTCATGATCCGCGTCAGGTTGTCATAACGGTCAAGGCACAAGCCTATCTTCTTGAAAACACAACCTCCCTAGATATGTCCGAAGTAGCTAACATGTCAGAGGTCAAGAAGTACCTCAATGAACAAATCCAGTCAAGATTACAACTTGCATTAGGGAAAGTTCAGCAATGGGGACCTGATGTTTTTGGTATCGGTGCCTATCTTCATCGCAAATATCCTTACTGGTGGAAGGCGCAAAGGAACGATTGGGATGAAAATTTCAAGAAAGTCGAAGTCCATGTCCAAGCGAATATACAACTCAGATCCGTCGGAGTGATTGGTGCTCAATTAGAATAAGAAAGGTAAGGGGTGACAACGAGGGGTATGAAAGTAAGCGGCTATCAAATGTTTTGGTTAGTTAGTATTTCTTCCATCATCGTGGTTTCCTACCTCCCCATCCAATTAGCCGCGGAGCAGTCACGTCAGGACTGTTGGATTTCTATTCTACTCGGCGGCATCATCATGATGGCGACCACGTGGATGATGCTCCGCGTTTGCATGCAGAACAAGGATAAAACGTTGGTCAATTTCATGAAAGACCTATTTGGTACTTTGCTTGGGAAAATTATCATCACCGTGTATTTCCTACTATGGTTTATGCAAATGTCTACAATCTTGAGAGGTATGGCCGAATTTGTTAATTTAGTACTCGTCCATAACACACCGATGATCACCATCGTCATGTGTATGTTATTTCTACTTGCCTTTGCGATTTATAAAGGTGGGATTACGACAATCAGCCGCTGTGCCGAAATGATTGGGCCCTTCTTCGTAGGCATGTTATTCGTGCAGCTATTCTTGAATCCTCAGGATATGGAGGTAAATCGGATTCTGCCCATTTATGCAGATTCAGGTTGGGCTCCTATTCTGGAGGGCACGTTTCGTTCTTACAGTTATATGATGGATCCTTCGATCATTCTCATGCTGTTCTTTTTCGCCGAGAATAAGCGCACCGCTACAAGAGCAATCCTATGGGGCACAGCGGTAGCGATGGTATGGGGTGTTCTGACCACGCTGGTTCTGCTCTTTGTGACTGGACCCAACGTGGCTGCTAAATTAATTGCTCCTGTCTATTCACTAACTAAATTCATATCCATTCTTAATTTTGTTCAAAATATCGATGCTTTTTTTATCCCACTTTGGCTGCTTGGTGCTTTCATTAAATTAGCCGTATGCTTATTTATCCTAAGCTATGGTTTATCGGAGTGGACAGGAATTAAGAACTGGAAGCTTATTTCGTACGTCATGGCTTTCATCTTGTTGATATACGTCATCTATAGCACACACCATCTTCGGCTTTCGTTTACACTTAAGAACATGTTTCTGATTAGCTTCTTTTATCCTGCCGTCTACCTTGTTATTCCCTTAATTTTATGGGCAATTGGCAGTATTCGACTTCGCCGTAAAACCTCAAACAGCTAAATGTTGTAGTTTGTCTGGATTCACAATAATGTAAATACGTTGAATGCTCATGGTTTGGTCATCCCATTCAAAACAAATGACACCCGTTGGGATATCATCTTGCGATAACAGCACCCCAGGGCGCTCATTGACCTGGACAAGCTGAGCTTTCGAAACGGGGAAACGACTGTCAGAGAGCGCACGCAACAACTTGAGCACACGTTCTTTCCAATATATAGGACGGATAGCTGCCGACACTTTCCCTCCACCATCTGCAATCAGGATGACATCTTCTGTTAACATATCCACCAAGGATTGAATGTTACCATTCGAAATTGCCGCAATGAATCGTGTCACTAGTTCCTTTTCCTCAACTAGACGGGCGGATGGATTCCCCTGCTTTTCTGAAGACAGATCTACCTTCTTCTTGACACGACTGAATATTTTCCGGCAATTCACTTCCGTTTTATTAAACATTTCACTAATTTCATTATGTTCATACGCAAAAACTTCGCGAAGAATAAACACAGCTCTCTCCAATGGAGTCAGCTTATCCATCAGAATAAGAAAAGCATAAGAAATCGTATCATGGCGCTCTGCGCTTTCCAACGGACTATCCTCGTTCATCCGCACCATTGGTTCTGGCAGCCAATTTCCTACATAGCTAATTCTTTTTTTCCGCGCTGACTTTAATTCATTCAAACATCGGTTGACCATCATTTTACTTAAGTATGACTTGGTATTATGAATATTCTCATTGATATGACCATGGATGCTTAGGAATAAGTCTTGAACCATATCTTCTGCATCCGATCTAGAACCAAGCATCCGGTACGCAATGGAAAACAAATGAGGCTTATAGGTTGTATACAAATCCTCCATACTCGTTGTGGGTTGATCCATTGTAAAACTTTGCATAATAACCCTCCTTCATTCCTAAAGAGATACTTCAGCCGTTCTGACACAAACGTGCGTCTTTGATAAGACAACTGGCGATATCCATCTGTGACATAAAACTTGAAAATAAAAAAACAGCCATCATTGGCTGCCTTTCTTTATTTCATGTATATCACAATTTTAGCGAGGCAACTCCACAGATACCTCACGACGGGCCGCCGCAGAGCGCAGTACGCCATCAATAATCGCTTGTTGGATAAGAATCTGCTCACCAGGTATTGGCGCTGGTCGACCATCTCGAATCGCTTCGGCAAAATCGTGTACTTTCTGATCGAACAGATTCAATTTATGCTCGACAAGTGGAACTGGCGTCGCTGTATGTCCACCGAATTCATCATGGAATAGCGTGATAGAACCTACGGAGCCATCCCATACCCCTGACCAAGGCCCAGTACCGGACGGCGTCACTTTAAGACCCGCATCCGTACCGAGAAACATCGTTGCTCCAAGGGTATCCATGTGCATGGCCCACGATATTTTGAATTGCAGCACAAGATCATTCTCGAAACGCACCATCGCAACCCCGAAATCTTCGACTTCGAATTTACTCGCTTCCGGATGATATAAGGAGTTCGTGCCGAAATGGTTAGACGTAAATGCGGACACCGTTAGCGGACGAGGATATCCAAGCGTATTAAGCGCCATGTCTAATGAGTAACAACCAATATCCGCCATCGCACCTGCTCCGGCGAGTTGTTTACTGATGAATGTACCGCCCGGCATACCCCGGCGACGCCCGCCTCCCGTCTCTACGTAATAGACATTGCCAAGGCGTCCTGACTGCACAATCGTTTGCAAGAGCTTCATATTCGGATCATAACGAGGCTGGAAACCTAGTGTTAGCATCTTCCCGCTCTCTTTGGCCGCCTGTGTCATATCGATACCTTCTTGAAGTGTTACCGACATCGGTTTCTCAAGTAACACATTCTTTCCTGAGCGTAAAGAATCCACAGTCGTTACGTGATGGGAAACGTTCGGCGTACAAATGCTAACCCCATCCAAATCTAATTGCAATAAACCTGTATGGCTATCAAATAAAGCGGCTTCCGTTAATCCTTCCTTCTGTGCGAATGCTGACGCCTTGCCGGGGATGACATCGGCCACACCTACAATCTCCACATAATCAAGCTTTTTATACGCGGATATATGGGACTTGGCAATGCCCCCAGTTCCGATTATCCCAATACGCAGCTTCTTGCTCATCGTCGTCAATCCTTCTCTCTATGAAAGTGTATGAAGTCCGAACTTCCGCTTCATTTCAATATAGATTGACAATAGCATATAGAAGGACGATTTTTTAGTTCATATTGATGCCATCGGAAGTGTAAGATTGCGACATTCGCCAAATCACCGCTCTATCGACTCGCTGATCCCCTTTACGATACCAAGAGCCGAAGCCGCTCGAGGCCATCCTGCATAGAAGGCCATATGTGTAATAGCTTCTACTAATTCTTCTATGCTTAGGCCATTCTCTATAGCCAACCCTAAGTGATACGGTAGTTGTTCTGTCATACCTCCCGCTGCCAGCACCGCAATGGTGACTAAGCTTCGATCCCGAAGAGAAAGTTGCTCCCTTCGCCACAAATCTCCGAAAAGCACATCATCCGAGTATGCAACGAATGCTGGCGCGATTTCACCGTAAGCTTCCCTTGCGGTAGACGCTATTTTCCGATGAGTCATAGGTCACTACCGATCTGGAGCATCTGTGCTTCTCCATTACCGAATGACCAATCCTCGAATTCGTTATCCACTAATACCACAAACACATCTTCTTTCCGCATCGGAAGCTCATTGGATAAACGTTCAGCTAGCGCTCGATAAAAACCTTTCTTCTGCGAAGTCGTTCTCCCTGATTTTAGTGTTATTTGAATGAATAGCAGTCCATCGCTTCTTTCGACACCTAGATAGTTAGAACTGTAATAAAACTCACCTTCCTTATGAGAATGAAATACTTGAAATACATCGTCTTCCGGTACATTGAAGTACTCCACCAACGCCTTCCCAATTGTTCGACTGATCTTTCCTAACTTGTTTCGATCATATTGGTTCTCGTAGTAGCCGACTCTTATGAATGGCATACCATGCATCACTCCCTTGTTGAGATAGCTACATTGTACTCCGTGAATCTCAATCTATATAATGGAATAAAATAATGATCTTAATCACATTTATCGATGGAGGTTTGAGGGATTTGGATTTAAAAGAATTAATCACTTTCCAAACGATTCTTAAAGAGGGGACCTTCTCTCGTGCAGCGGAAAAATTGAATTATGCGCAATCTACGATATCGAACCAAATGCAACGACTAGAAAAGGAAATTGGCATACAACTTTTCAACAGAGGATGGGACGTAGAACTGACAAGCGCAGGGGAACGATTCGCGTCGGAGATTGATAAACTCATTCAACATTGGAACGATGTAGCCAATTTAACCAAAGCTTTGCAGCAGGATGAGATCGGCAACTTGTACATAGGCGGAATCGAATCTGCCATGCAGACGTTACTCCCAAGCATTATGCGGCTATTTCACGAACAGAAGCCACGAATCTCCTGTCAATTCACGATGGGAAATACCGACACTTTGGCACAGGCGATTATAAAAAAAGAGCTCGATTTCGCAATTTGCGGAGAACCATCCGATTCATCGCCTTTCTTTTTCGAGCCTCTTTATCAAGAGAAAGTTGCTATTGTCGTTGATCGAAGTCATCCACTTCTGGAACGAAATCAAGTACCATTCCGTGAGCTTCTACAATACCCCATTATCTCAGGGGGACCCACCTGTCTCTATTTTTCTCAAATAACAAAACGACTATCTCATTACGAAGTAACGCTTCCCAATCTTCATACCATAAACCAAATTTCAGCCATCCCTCATTTTGCTAAAGGAACCCTGGCAGTGGGTCTCGTTCTGGATTCGACTCCTTTGATCCCGGAATTGGTGAGAATGGATGTTGTATGGGATGAACCAGTTATCCCCATCGGAATCTTGATGCTTCGTAGACAGCACACGCCCCCTTTCTCGCATAAGCAATTGTTCGTACAACTTTTGAAAAAGGGAATAACCGGCTCTTGAGCGTCCTTCTATACAGCCTCTCCAGTTAATATGCGCGCGGCCTCTTCAAGTATTGTCTTATCTCGCAAAAGCATAAATTTGGCTGAGTAATCGGTACAATTTAGCACCGACTCCTGCATCACTGCCAAAGCTTGGTGGAGTGTCATCCATTGAACGACCATCCCTAGCTGAATTTCGTTGTCAGTAAGCATCGTATCGCGGAAGCTAGCGTGTGCTTTTGCTATGTAGCAGTAGGAGAATTGCAAAAACTTGTTTCTGTTTTTATGCTCTTCGATATACCCCAATTCATGAAGAATTTCTGCATCGTAACCCGTCTCTTCTTGGATTTCACGTAGAAAAGCATCCTTTGAATTTTCTCCTTTATCTACCCCACCGCCAGGCAGCTTGTACAGATTCGTTTTGGACATATACATCATGGCAACTTGTAACTGGCTATCTACTAAAACGCCTCTTGATCCGTGTCGAGAGATGGTATCTAGTAATTCGAGTGGACTTCCTAGGATATCGTTATCTGTGATTTTTCTGATCAATTGCACAAAATCATCCCCCATTTATGTCTTCATTCGACTTCATTATAGGGCATTGATTGCGTTATGCGTGTGTGAAAGTGCAAAAGTGCAACCTTTTTCTCCCATTGACCTCTCTCGATCGCAAATGCGTGCGAAAGTACAACAAAGGAGCTAAGCGCAAACACGCTTCAGCTCCTTTACATTTCTTCCCTATAGATACCCGTGCAGCTCAGCCTTCAGCCTCACCGTCACTTCTGGATGATCATCCGCCACGTTTCGGTTCTCCCAAGGATCGCTGGACAGATGATACAGACGATCCGGTTGGTTCCGTTCCACGATCAGCTTCCACTCCCCATCCGAAGCGAGCCGCCAAGAACTCGGATGCTGCGGCCCTTCGTCCAAGCCTGCAATCTGCACCTTGCGTAATGGTAACGACGCTTCGGCTTCCCCCTGCAGAATGCGTTTGAGCGAAAGGGAATCCTCCGCTTCGGGCATTGCTAAACCAGCAAAGTCGAGGATCGTACGGGTCACATCCTGCAACTCAGCCAGTTCCTCGCTGTACGTCCCCTTTTGGATCCCTGGACCGCTAATCACCAATGGAATATGCACCGACCCGCGTTCAGGCTTACATTTCCCGAATTTATCAAAGTCGCCCAACATATCCCCATGATCCGAGGAATAGATGATTACCGTATTGTCTAACTCGCCGCGCTGCCTGACGGTATCGAGCAATAATCCAATGTTACGGTCGATATTGGCCAGCATCGCTGCGTAATTTTGCCGGATCGGGTTCCACTCCTCTTGAGGCAGTGAACAACGATTAGGTTCGGCGAAATCAACATGCTCCCATTCCGCTTTCATCCGAGACGTAATGTCAAATGGCTCATGTGGGCACACAAAGTTGACCTGCAGCAACCATGGCTGCCCCTGCGGGAATGATTCCAGCATCTGAACTCCGCCCCGCGTCAACCAATTGTCGCAATATGCTTCATCAGGAAGCGCGGTTGCCTCCGTTCGCCTGCCGCGATCCTTCATATCGGCTAGATGGATAGCGGCTAAACCTTCGCGATACAGATACGCCATGTACGGGTCTTGGGGCGAATTTTCACCTGAAATGATTGCGTCGATTTTGCCCGCGTTATCAATGGCATCCGTAAAGCCTAGATCGCCGAGTTCATCGATCCAGCCATCCAGTCCCCACCAATGCGTCGCTTTGTGGAGATCGAATTTGCCGACGCCGCCGACGCGGTAACCATTCTCTTTTAATACGGAATAAAAGGTTTTCCGGGAAATATCATAATTCTCATGATTGCCGGTCACTTCTGGCTTATTATATCGCAACCCCGATGCTAGGCAAGCTCGCGCTGGCGCGCAAAGCGGTGAAGAAGTGACCGCCTTCGTAAAGGTGACACCCTCTTTCATCAGCGATTCAATGTAGGGCATGCTCAGCGGCAATTCATCCATTCCGAGCGCAGCTAAAGTTGCAGCATCATAAGGCATCCAATCCCCGCGGTGCGTATCTGGAAATAGAAATAAAAAGTTGGGACGCGTCATCCTATTCTGGACTCCTCTCGCTGACTAGCTTCATCGGATCCTTCACCGCTACTTGCCATGCTAGCAGTTCTTCCTCAAGCCGCTGCAAGTGCTCTTTCTTAGCAGAATCTTTAGCTAAATTACTCAATTCCCATGGGTCAGCTTGCAAATCGAACAGCTGGGTCCGGTTAGAACCGACCTCTTCACAGCGAAAATAGTGAATGAGCTTCCAGCGGCCGTCGCTGACCATGCGTTGCACATTTTTGTAAGCGCCAAATACACTCTTCCTTACCGCACCCTCATTGCCTTCAAGCAGCGGCACCAAACTCCTGCCTTCAACCTGGGGTCTACTCGCGTTCCCCGTTAACTCACACAAGGTCGGATATATATCCATTTGGCAACCAAGTCCGCGAACCTCCACACCTTCCGGCAAACCCGGCCCCCGCATAATGAGCGGGATATGAAGGCTGTGTTCGTATAAATTTTGCTTACCAAGGAGTCCATGCTGCCCAAGTGCAATCCCATGATCCGCGGTATACACGATAATCGTATGTTCATCTTGATCGCTGTCTTGTAAAGCCTGTACAATACGTCCAATCTGCTCATCCATATGCGTGATCATACTATAATACTCAGCAAGGTGCTGGCGTATCTCGTCCGGCTTGCGTGGGAAGGATGCCAAACATTCATCCCGCACAGACAGCTCTCCATTATCAAAAGGATGCTCCGTCATGAAATTGTCAGGAAGCGGTATCCCCTCCAGCGGATATTGATCAAGATGGGACTGTGGAGGTGTCCGTGGGTCGTGCGGTGCCGTAAAAGCCACATACAAGAAGAACGGCTCTTCACCGTGATGTTGTTGTATAAAGTCAACAGCGCTATCCGCAAAAAGTTCCGTAGAAAACTTCTCACTAGGCTTGGCGTCATCCGCATAGAAAATTCCTGAGGGGTCATAGTCATGCACCGGTAGTCCGATATGATTGCCCATACCCCCAAAGAAAATGTTGGCACCGCCTGCAAAGCTTCTAGCATAGCTTGCTCTGCCATTATGCCATTTGCCGATGCCGTAGGTCTTATACCCGTCTCCCCGATATACCTCAGGCAAGGTTGGTAAAACGGGGTTCAGCTCCCACAGTTGCTGATTTTCCGTCTGCCCGAGCGTCACTTCCTTCTCGGATACAGTCGCTTTGAAGATATTCGTCCCAGTCAGCAGTGAGGCTCGACTTGGCACACAGAGCGCCGCTGTTTGACCACCCATTGTATACATGGATGAAAATCGAACTCCTTTTGCCGCCAAATCATCCAGAACAGGTGTTCGAACCACCTCATTACCATAAGCACCAATCCCATCGAATCGATGATCATCCGCGATCAGAAATACAATATTCGGCTTCTTACCAGTTTTCTCTTCTCTCATGAGTACCTCCAGAATCCGGCATTTATTTGATGGCGCCGCTCGTTAAGCCCCGCTGCATATACTTCTGACCGAAGATATAGAGAATGACAACGGGAATCGTAATCAGGACAAGCGCTGCAAACACTTTGTGATAATCTGAGGTATATTCCTTAATGAAAAATTTAGGCGCCATCGTCACCGTCAGCATCGTTTCCTTGCTGATGAAAACAAGCGGCAGCACATATTGATTCCACGAGTTGAGAAAAGCGAGAATACCAATGGTTGACAGCACCGGAATGGACAGCGGGAGCATCACATGTATGAATCTTCCCCATACGCTAGAGCCATCAATTTCAGCTGCTTCCATAAGCTCGCTCGGCACCTCGTCGAAACTATTCCTGGCCAGCAGCAGCGAGAATGGAATACACATCGCCACTTCTGGACCGATTAAGGACATATACGTATTCATCCAGTGAAACGACTTCACCGTTTGAAACAAGGGAACGAGCATCGCGACAGGTGGGATCATGAGTCCGATCAAACAAATCGCAAATACTGAGGAATCCCCGGGAAATCTCAGCTTACTGAAACCGAAGGCCGCTAATGCAACTACAATGAGTAGGAGCACAACGACCGAAACAGAGACAATAAAACTGTTAATTAGAAAATGCGGAAACAAGTCCAGACTGAGTACGGCTTGATAGTTCTCCCATCCAGCGCCTTCGAATGAATACAGGACAAGATCAATCAGGGGAATGACCCAAACAGCAGCCAATAGGAAGAGCAGGAGATTCATCGTGATCTTCTCCGAAACTTGCATGCGTCCGAACAATGTCATTACCTCCTAATCCTGTTATAAACGCGCAGCTGGAATGCCGTGTAGCCGAAAGCAATTAAAAGCAGAATAACTGACACCGCTCCGCTGTATCCCACTTTGTATTTGAGCAGTGACTCCCGAAAAAGAAACGTCGAGATGAGCTCTGTTTCTCCTCCAGGACCGCCTTCTGTCATGATCCAGATTAAGTCGAACACCTTAAGTGCATGAATAATTCCTAAAATCAGCAAGGTAATATGCGTCCCGCTAAGCATAGGGAAAATAATATACCGGAACTGCTTCGACACGCCGGCCCCGTCCATCTTGGATGCATCGAATATTTCCTGATCAATATTAAGGAGACTTGTGTAATAAATCAGCATGTAAAACCCGCTATTGGCGAAGACATAAACGACAGCAATAGCATTTAGAGCGGTAGCAGGCTCGGATAGCCAGGAATGTGCCAAGCTTTCCAAACCAACGTACCGCAAAACGGAGTTCAATAAACCGAAATTCGGTTCATAAATACCGGCAAACGTAGTTCCTACTGTAACGACCGCAATGATGTGAGGAAGAAAGAAAATCGATTTGAACAGACTGCTAGCGGCCCATACGCCGTTTAACAAGGTAGCCAGCAAGAGTCCAAACGCCATTGAAAGGGGAATGGTCATCACTAGGAAGATCACTGTATTGCCCAAAGCTTGATAGAAATTCGGGTCCTGCAATAAATTTACGTAGTTGCCGAATCCGATAAACAATTTACTTCCAATACCCGACCATTCGAAAAAACTAATATACACATTATAAAAAATACCGAAAAACGTGAATACCGAGACGAAAATTAGTAAAGGCAGCGCAAAAAATAATCCGGTAAAGCGTCCTCGCTTCTTCTTTTTAGATCGGACTGTTTCAACATTCGTCTGTGAGTAAACGAGCTCCACAATGTTCCTCCTCTCCATGCCTCACGGAGGAGGGAACCTCATCTTCCAAGGAAAGAGGTTCCCCCGTGAATGATTGCCATTTTAATGAAACCAACTATCGTACGGATGTGTCTGTCGGTTAGCGTTTCACGGCATCAGATGCCTTCTGCACCTCGGCCATTGCCTGCTCTGGCGTTGCGGATCCAGTAGCCACCTTTTGTAAATTAGCAAACAGCGCTTGTTCAATAGAAGCATTATCCAAGAAACGAATTCCTCCAACATTATTCGTCAGCGCGTTCAGAATGACATCAACCGACTGCTTCTCAATGTCCGTTTTCAGATTCGCTTTATCCATCGACAGCCCCTCTTTCACGGGAAGGAACTGCAGCGCTTTGCTCAAGATCGTCTGGTATTCGCCAGTAGCCATGAACTCAACGAATCTCCAAGCTGCTTCTTTATGCTTCGAATCTTTGCTAATACCTAGCGGTACATCGCCGTTGATAAGGACACTCGTTTTACCGCCGGCAATCGTCGGCATTGGCACTAGACCGAAAGTACGGTCGCCGATTTTCAGCCCATCTTTGTTCGCCACATCCGTCATGATCCAAGCGCCAACAAGAATCATCGGCAGTTGTCTCTTCTGTTCGTACATATCGCGCAAATCGGGATCGAACTTCGTCGTCAGGTTGCCATCTTGGAAGAGTTTATCCGTGTAAAATTGTTTAAACGCATTCGTTGCTTGGATGAACACAGGATCAGTAAACTTCGCTTTGCCCGCGTCAGCTTCGTATAATTTCCCTGGTGCGATTTGGTTCACTAGTGTATAAAAGACATCCGTAACCGTCGTGCTTTTCCCTCCGGCGAAGCCTAGACGAGGTACAATGCCAGGCAATTTGGCATCCTCGAACTTCTTCACGACCTGCTTCAACTCGTCGTACGTTTTAGGCGGCTCAGCGCCTACTTTCTTGAACAAATCAACATCGTAAGAAAGAAACGGTGTTACCGCAACGCCAGTCGGTATTGTTTTATAATCGTTCTTCTTGGACGATTCCATCGGCGTTGTTTTGAACAACTTCTGCCAATCCTTCCCGAGTGATTTCTCAGCAAGCGGCGCTAATGGCTCTAGAATCGGTGTATAGTTTTTGATCATCGGCCCGTTGGAGAAAGCCATCACATCCGGAACTTCTCCCCCTTGGATCGCGACTTGAATTTTCTTGTCGTAATCCGCAGATGGCGTGCGTACATAATTTACTTTGATTTTGGGATATTTCTCGTTAAAAGCTTTAATTAATGGTTGCCAAACGTTATCTTCTGGCGACCAAGACCAGAACGAAATTTCGCCTGTAATCTCTTCAGACTTCTGCGTGGCAGCTGCCTTCACATCCCCTGACGGTGCTGGCGTCGTACTTGCCGTTTGCGAGGAGCAAGCAGACAACACCATTAGGACAGTTAAACCAATGAGTAGATAATTCATGAATTTCATTCTTTTCATACAACAAAACACTCCCTTTTCAACTTATTTAGTATAAACGTAATACCAAGTAATTAACTAGGATTAGGTGTTTTTAATGTAATACCAACAGCGTGATCTGTCAATAATTAGTTTTTCTTTAGGTATAAAGAAGTAGTATTCAAGCTTATTACCTGTGAAAAACACCTCTCACACCATTAATTAAGCGCTTACATAAACGTATATTTAGTATATACGTTATACTAAATAATAGCACGAGAAATTTGTGCAATATCGGAATGTTTTTGACATAAAAACTTATTTTGTATATTATTCTTACTAATTACCACCAACGTAACTAAGTAAGGTTGTGAAGCGATGCCATCCCTTGGACCCATTGGCAATTTTGATTTAGTAAAGAAAATAAACATGGAACATGCTCTCTCAACGATTCTACAGTACCGCCCCTTGTCTCGTGCCAAAATTGCATCGCTCACAGGTCTCAACAAAATGACCGTTTCTAGTTGTGTGGATCTGTTCGTGCAGAAAGGCTTTGTCGTGGAGTTGGGAACGACTGGAACGTCAAGAGGACGCCCGCCTACGCTGGTCGACCTAAATGAGAAAGCGGGCATTTGCGTCGGGGTCGATATTGAAATTAACCATTTCACCGTCCTTATTACCGATTTATTAGGAAAAAGGCTAGATAGCAAGGTATTTCCGCTGCAAAGCAAAGATCCCTTCTTTTTCGTCGAAAAGATCTCAATTGTATTGAGAGACATCGTGAGAGACCATGGTACACGCCAATTAGGCATAGTCGGAGTCGGTATCGTCATCCCAGGCTATTACAACATCCGAACGGATGTCGTCGATTTCAGCGCCAATCTGCAGGAGTGGAACGACTTCCCTTTGCGGGCCGAGCTATCCAAGAGAGTCCCGGATACAGCTTTCTACATCAATCCCGCTCCTTATGCTGGGGCTATGGGAGAAGTGCATTTCGGCGGAGCCAAATCTGCCCATCATTTGGTTTATGTGACTAGCTCGTGGGGGTTATCAGCCGGGGTATACAGCAAGGGAGAATTATTCACTGGATCGACGGGTACTGCGGGGCGTTTAGGGCATTCCACCATCCATATGAACGGCAAAAAATGCACCTGCGGAAGCAGGGGCTGCTGGGAAATGTACGCCTCCATCAAGGCGTTGTATGAGCTGCTTGACACTACGCCTCAGGCGCTGTCTTTTGCCGAAATCGTGGAGGGCATCAAGCGCGGAGATTCCAGAATGACCAGTGCTGTGCACGAGCTTGGCCACTACCAAGGCATCGGTCTCGCTAATGTAGTCAACGCCTACAATCCGAAAGTCATCTGCATCGGAGGACTGCTGGCGCTGCTTGGTCCAACGCTGATCAACTCCATTTGGAACACGTTGCGCGAAATGATCCCCGAGCGCTTCCTCCTGAACCTAGAGATCTACTGTTCGGATCTAGGCGAGCTTGGCATTGCTCACGGTGGCGTCTCCATGGTATTACGGCATCTGTCCGGAATGATTATTGAGCATTCGTTGCTGGAGCAACCGAAAGTGTAGGGAGTCTTTTGAGTTTATATAGCATGTTTACTATCCATAGATAAGCCACAATAACAGGATCAATATCTATCTAGTTATTGTGGCTTATTCTTTACTCTCCATGCACATTTAGAATTAGCTTATACTTTAAACTGTTGGATAACCGATTAACATACTAGACGTTACCGTTAATTACATCTCCTCATCCATAGGAGCGGTTAACTGATTCTCATGGGGTAAATTAACATTTCGACACGGTTTTCCTTTTCTTCCAATTTACACAAATTTACCTTTCTATTACATTAAGTTCATGATATTTTAGAGTAATAATTTAGCAATTATAGATCATTATTTGATTATTTGGAGGAGAGCAAGTGAAATACTTCATCAAACGTTTTACATCTCTAATGCTTGTTTGCGCTTTGATTTGTAGTTGCGCAGGAGTCGTTCAAGGAGAAGAACTGCCAAAAAGTGCACTATCAGACATCAATCAATCTTATGCAAAGGCTGAAATTGAAGCATTAGTTAATTCTGGCGTACTTGCAGGATATGAAGATGGCACGTTTCAGCCAACCAAGTCGGTGACAAGAGCAGAATTGGCTAAAATTCTCGTACTGTCTCTTGGTTTGAAAATAGACTCTTCGCAGCGGACTTCTCCATCGTTTCAGGATGTAGACTCATCAAGCTGGTACTCCGATTACGTCAAAACATTAGTAGCAGCGGGAATTACAGAGGGTACTTCAACAGGAACATTCTCGCCTAATGCCAATGTGACACGAGAAGAGCTGATTGTCTTTATTATTCGCGCTCTCCAATTGGACAAGCTTGCAGCAAATCGAGCTGTAAGCAAGGTATTCTCGGATCAAGAGAATATTGCCACTTGGGCGCAGAGTGCTGTTTCTTTAGCAACAGAAATTCAGTTGGTTCAAGGCATCGAAACGCCAGATCAGGGACTTATATTTTCGCCAAAAGGGTTAGCAGACCGACAAGCTATCGCTAGATTAGCGTTTGAACTACAGACTCATCATGAAGTATATAAGGATAAAGCTAACAAACTTTCAACGAGTGAAGCCCATCCAGGGATTACGAAAATTGAAGTTGTTAGTAATACGAGTATTTCAGTGACATTTGATCAAAATCTTACTAGCTTGAATAAAAATGATTTTGCTTTTGATAAAACATTGCTGGTCGTTGAAGCTGCTTATCAAACAGGCAGTAAATCCGTCGTTATATTAACGACATCTGCTCAAATTTTGGGTACAGACTATCATTTGTCATTCCGAGGAAAAGCCATTGATCTCGTCGTAACAGGAGTTGCCGGATTATTTGGAGGCGGTGGTGGTGGTGGTGGCGGTGGTACAACGATCGCACAACAATTAGCTAGCGGTAAGGAGATTGACTCAATAATCGTAAGCCAATCAGGCACTTACGGGCCTACGTCTGGAACCACAACAGTAAAGAACTTGGTACTTGATCCAGGTACACAAGGTGAAATTACATTAAAGAACATTCACGCTGATCATCTTGAGGTGAAGTCAGGTGCTGTGAATTCTGTCAAATTAACGAATTCATCGGTTAGTTTACTAGTCGTTAATGCTATTAATAACAATGGTCAAATGGTTCGAATTGTTGTGTTAGACGGCGCGGTAATTACGAATACAGAAGTACTTTCACAAGTTATTCTTGAATCTGCAACAACGAGCGGAACATTAGGCAACATAACAATCAAACCCGCAGCAGGTGGGAAGAACATTGCTTTTAGAGGGAATTTGAATGGCAATATCTTAAATGAAGCGTCAAATTCACATCTTCAGATTGAACCACCGACTACTGGCAATACACAGCCTACCGTCATCCATTCAATTCATTATGCTGATGGTATCGCTAACGGCGAATTAACCGTTGGGAAAGATGTAGAGATACAATCGATCGTTTCGGTTACACCAATTACATTACAAGGCGATATTGATACCGTGTTGAAACTACTAGATCAGTATCCGATTGGACAAGTGAACGATACGCTGAAGACGAGAGCCATTGAAGAAGCCAAACAAGCCATGGAAAAGGCAATAAATAGTTCGATGACTGGTAGTTCAGAGCAGAATACGCTGTTTAATCAAGCCGATAAAGCGATAACGAACGCTAAGGCGCTGGGAGTTACTGATTCTGAGTTAAACCCATCCTATTATAATTTTGTAAAAGATTCTTTTAATGCAATTCAATCTCTGTTAAACAGTGTAGAAATTCAATACAAGCCTGGTGACAACGCGCTATCCGTTACTCAAATGCCTATTTTTCCTACTTCTACGGATCCGAGTGTAGTTTACATATGGAATTCTGATCGAACCGATCTCATATCACCTTGGAGTTTTGGTCGTCCGGCAGCAGGCGAAGGAGATGCCGAAGTCCATCTAACACTTACGTTATTCAAAGGTCCATCATCCGCTACCAAGACTGTTACAATTCGAATAAAAGAATATAACTCTAAGGTAGAGGTAGTTCAGAGTGTTCGATCGGATCTAATTCTAATCAAATTTGATCATCCTGTTGTCAATTCGAAAGTATCTGACTTTTTAATTGATAAAGGGGTACAAGTGACGAACGTTACGCAATACCCATACCTGAAGGAATTTGTACTTTTAACGATTAACGGACAAGTTAGCGGCGAGACCTATCAATTACAATATTTAGATAGAAACAATGTTACACTTACTGGAAACACGGATAACAAGTGCTCTGAAACGGATTGCAAAATTACTTTGTATCCAATCTCTTATCTTATACCGTTACCTGGAGTAATGATTCCTGGTAGAATCATCGGAGACACTAAAGAATATACTTCAAACGGGTTGACTGGTATTCAAAATGCCCTAGTCAAATTAGTGGGAACGAATCGAACTACACATACAGATCTTGATGGTCATTTTCAATTTGATCAAGTTGATCCGGGTATTCCCTATAAGGTTGAGGTTACAAAAGAAGGATATTCTTCTGCATCTACAGCACAATTCACATTAGCTTCTGGAGAGCCTTATTTTGCAGGTATGTTGATTATGCATACAAAGCCAAAACAAGTAACTGAATTTATAACACAACTTGTTAAAAGCAATTCTGTATTCTTACTATGGTTACCGCAGTCATATAACGGCGGCATCGTCGAGTATGTTATTTATAATAATGGGGTTGAAGTTCAAAGAACCGAAGGCGTTAGCTCAACCATAGGTAACTTGCAACCAGGAACTAGCTATACATTTAGTATTAAAGCGTGTAATGATGTGGGCTGTTCCGAACCTGTTGAAATTAACGTACGTACCTCGATATCTCTGAAAATAAGTGAGATCGTGCCAATCGATACGGATACAGTAACGAATACCGTGTATGATACCTTAGTGCAACAGAATGCAACTGGTGCTTATATAGTACCAACCAAAACGGCTTCAGCGGACATTTTGCGCATAGCGTTGGCTGATGCTGATTATATACCGAATCAAGGTGCCGCTAGACTCAAAGGACAATTAGATGCAACGATGCTAACTGTCAATATTCTAGGCGTGGTGAATAATTTAGCAGGGAAACTTATCGTAGATAACGGAGTTACTTATTTAGAAATTCCATTTATTTCGAAACTGAATCCTTATTATCTCTCTAATCATTACGATTTGAGTGGATTAACTTATACGATAAATGGTCAAGAAAACCAAGTGGATTATTTAGGTTTTTTCATCTTAAACGAATAAATCGCCAGCCGCCACAGGCATCTAATGTCACATTCCTGCCATTTACCTCAAGGGGAAATATAAGAGGATGTCTCAAGGTCTATTTAGACCTTGAGACATCCTCTTATTCGTTAATGAACTAAGAGTAGACTTCTGTTTCGCCATATTCGTTGAAAATGCCTCAAAACGGATCGTAGATACGCTAGCACCCTAGTTGCCGTACCTCACTAATCGTTAGAAATAGCCGCGGAAACTACGCTTAACCTCTTCTCATGATATTCCTTATCGTGGCCAGCTGCCCTAAAGGTGAGGTAGCCCATAGACGGCATATATACACTCTCCTTCCCCCTAGTTTACTTCTCTACAGCCTGCTGAGCGTCTCAGAATTTCGTTACTCTTTCATTTATTTTTGCCATGGTGCATACGTTTGTGAATAACTACTTTCCAAACAAAGTATTTTATTTAAAACAGTACCTTGACAGTCACAGTACTATGTCGTATTATAAAGGTGCGAGGTGATGATATGAGCGAGAACAAAATTACATCCGACCTGCTGCGCGGACATACCGATACAATGATTTTACGGCTCTTGTCCGAAGCTGACCGCTACGGGTACGAGATTGTCAAATTGATTGCCGAGCGCTCGGGCGGCGAATACGAATTAAAAGAAGCCACGATGTATTCCAGCGTACGAAGGCTTGAGACAGACGGTGACATCGAGTGGTATTGGGGCGATGAATCTCAGGGTGGACGACGCAAGTATTTTAGAATTACCGAAAAAGGCAAGAGTGCTTACGTACGCAACAAAAACAACTGGGAATATTCAAAACGAATACTAGAAAATTTATTATAAGGGAGAGATTTATATGATGAATCCAAAATTGACGAACTATTTGAACGGCGTGTTTACACCTTACGATGGGGTAAAAAGTGTTACCGAATTAAAGACGGATCTGCACTCCGATTTGCAGGAGCGCTACCGTGAACTCAAAGCTGAGGGCAAAGACGATGAAACAGCGTTTCAAATGACCATTGAGAGCATCGGCGACATCGAACAAACAATCCTAGAAGTCGCCAACCTCTCCCGCTCGCTAGAGCGTCAAGTGGTGACCAATTTTAGCGCAAGCAACCTGGTAATGAGTGACTTTGCAGGCGTTAAGGCTCATAAAGGTCAGTTTAATGCTAGTGCTTTACGCGGCGCTGACTTTGCAGGTGCTGACTTGACCGGAAGTTCGTTTAAGACGAGTGATCTACGTGAAGCCAATTTTGACGGCGCAAATTTAACGGATTGTGTCCTCACTGCAACTGACCTTTCGAATGTAAGCTTCAAAGAATCGACCCTTGTACGTACCAACTTCAGCGTTTCGGGACTGGATGGAGCCAAATTCTCAGGTGTAAAAATGACCGACGTCACACTTAGCAAGATCGACCTTAGAAAAACGACCTTTGAAAATTGTATCTTTGACGGCGTGGACTTTGAATTATCCGACTTGAGCGGGGTATGTTTTGACGGGCAAACCTTTATCGGCGTTAAGTTTGATAAATCGGCAGTAAACGAAGTTTCATTTAAAGGCGCTATTTTCAAAAATGTATCTTTCCAAGCGTTCTTTTCGTTAACCAATAAGTACTACCGTGCCTTCAAAACGATCTGCTTTGACGGCGCAGTCATGGATAAACTGACTTATGCTTCGCTTAAAGGTATGGGAGCCGATTTGTCTAAAGTTACTGTTCGATAAGAAGGAGGGGAAACTTATGCCAAACAATGCGATTCAAGTCATCGGCCTGCAAAAGTCCTACAAGCAGCAGCAAGTCCTAAAGGGCGTTGATTTCGAAGTGGAAAAGGGCAGTATTTTCGCCCTGCTCGGCTCCAATGGGGCTGGTAAAACAACAGTTGTCAAAATCCTCACCACGCTGCTCAAACAAGACAGCGGAACCGCTACCGTAAACGGATTCGACGTCGCGTCAAAACCGGATGATGTTAGGCAGGCGATCTCTCTAACCGGTCAATTTGCCGCGGTGGACGAAATCTTAACCGGACGGGAAAATCTGATCATGATTGCCAAGCTGCGATACCTCAAGGATCCGCGTCTGGTTGCGGACGACTTGCTTAAACGCTTCGGCCTGACAGAAGCCGCCGACCGCAGAGCGTCTACGTATTCGGGTGGTATGCGGCGCAGGCTCGACATCGCCTTGAGTCTCGTGGGAAAACCACAGATCATTTTCCTTGACGAGCCGACCACTGGGCTTGACCCCGAAGCACGCATCGAAGTTTGGAAGATTGTCAAAGAGCTTGCTGACGGTGGCACGACAGTGCTGCTAACCACGCAGTATTTGGAGGAAGCTGAACAGCTTGCCGACCGAATTGCTATTCTGCACGAGGGTAAAATTATCGCCAGCGGCACACTCTCGGATCTAAAGAAACTATTCCCATCCGCAAAGGTTGAATATATTGAAAAACAGCCGTCATTAGAGGACATATTCCTCTCCATCGTCGGCAAAAAGGAGGCGAAGTAAATGGAAACGGCAAAGAGTCATTTCTTCACCGATATTAGCGTTATGCTTGGACGTTCCATGCGCCATATTTTCCGCAGTTTGGACACCATTATCACGGTCTGTATCACGCCAATTGCCATGATGCTGCTGTTCGTCTATGTGTTGGGCGGTGCCATTCAAACCGGAACGGATAACTATGTGAATTACCTCTTACCAGGCATACTGCTTATGGCAATTGCAAGCGGAATCGCCTATACGGCTTACCGCCTGTTTATGGATAAGCAGCGGGGTATATTTGAGAGGTTTCATACTATGCCGATTTCACGTTCCGCCTTGCTTTGGGGGCATGTCCTGACTTCTCTGGTGTCCAACGCCCTATCGCTTCTCGTCATCATTCTCGTCGCATTGATTATGGGCTTTCGTTCTTCCGCGGGCATACTGCCATGGCTTGCCGTAGCAGGCATACTCACATTGTTTACACTGGCCTTAACTTGGGTCGCAGCGATTTCTGGACTGACTGCCAAAACGATTGAAGGTGCAAGCGCGTTTTCCTACCCTCTTATCTTCCTGCCGTTTATCAGTTCAGCGTTTGTGCCAACCGAGTCGATGCCGACGGTCGTTCGCGTCTTTGCCGAAAACCAGCCGGTGACCTCGATCGTGAACGCTATCCGAGCGTTACTGGCGGAGCAGCCGGTGGGCAACGAGATATGGATTGCACTTGCGTGGTGCGTTGGGATTATGTTGGTCGCATATTTCTTTGCAATGAGAGTATATAAAAACCGCGTGTAAATACATGATATAAATATAAAAAATCCCGATGTACTAAGGCTTTAAGCCACATCGGGATCATCTTATTTGTGAAATTCACTTTCCATGTGAGTTGTAATTCACTTTGTCATTGAAAACACCCCTTTTCGAGGTGTTTTGTAACGATTACTTGGCATACACTGTAATGATAATTGTCATAAATCGTTTTTTTCTGTAATGTCTTTTGGCACTAAACGTAATTAGCTCATTCTAAGCATTATTAAGAGTAGGCTATTTTAGAGTTAATGAGGAAACAACAAAGTATGACTAGAGAAACATATGGATCTTAAAGCAATTACAATAACCTGTCAAACTCAGCATTAATTTCTTGCTCATCAAACGAAATATAAGGAATTTCCTCAAAGATTATTTCGTTCATTACTATAATTGGGTTATAAAACACTTTTATCATAACTGTTTTTTTAACTATAATTGTAGTTCCCATTATTTGATTAGCAGATATGGAAGTTACAATGTTTTTATTTTTTGAGGAATCCCTTTGAATCTTATCGATAAATTTCTTGGTATTATTATCTCCAACTTTGTATTTTAATATTATTTTATTCTTCTCACTTATTTTATTAATAATTGTAAAAATAGTATCATCATCAGTTATTTGTTGGAATTTATCTGAAATAATTAAACATTCATTATTTGATAAATCAGGTAATAATTGCATCCAATCTTTATATTCCTTATATAACATTAATCTGTTATTTAGAGTATTTTGATGATTTACTAACTCGCGGCCATCTCTTGCGCCTTCTTTAGAACTAATTAAGGTGTCCTCATACTGTAAGAATTCCTTCTTCAATTCAACTAAATTAGGTAGATCAACTATTTCTCCAGCATTTAAATTGAACCATTTATTTCTTTTATAATATTCAGTATCGAACAAACGATCTACAGTTTTCGGATGAGTATCAATCTGTTCCCTAATAGACTTAACTAAAAAGTCTTGATGAGTATTATTAGATCCCATATTGAATTCAAATAATAGAGACTTATCGTCCTCAGCGTAATATATATCCAAATCTACTTCATGAAAAATAATTCTGTTCCTTTGAATGTCCATAATTCGATAGAGCTCGGTTCGTTGATTAAATTCTGAGCTTATGGATTCTTCTTCCTTTCGTTGTTGAATTAGAAAAATATCCCTTAATTTATCTTCTTTATTAATAAAAAAACTGAGATCAACTTCCCAAATGTTATTTAGACAAACATCTGTATGGTTAGATTCTTTTAGTAAAAGATCTGTATGAATTGACCCATCCATCAAATTAACAAAGATGTTATTTAAAAAGTCTGGCTCTATCAACACAGACTTTAGTTCTATGAGGATATTTTTCCCTTTACTTGTCAGAAATAACTGTTTGCCAGAGTGAACAATATAATCACTTCTTCCTAACTCTAACAGGATGTTATCTAAAAAGTCTTGATCTATTCCTAAAACTTTCAGTAGTTCATCATAGTTGTTCCAATTTTCTCCGATGAACTTCAATACAATTTCATGAAAAAATGAAATAGTTATTTCTTTTCTAACGGATATATCTAGATTAATAATGGCATATGGAATTCCAACAGTCACAGATTTAATGTACGTTGCCCCATCTATTCTTTTCTTTATCTTTGCAATTTGCTTCTCTATGCTTAAGTTAATCATTTTTCACCTCTAATCTCTGGATACTGCACTCAACATGTCTATTCATATAATTAATAATTCCTGGGAATCTGTTTGTTACCTCTTTATTTCTACCAAACATCAGGTGGTCTCCAACAAGTATCAGCAGTCTTCTCGCACGAGATAAAGCAACATTCACACGCTTTTCGGACCGCTGAAAACCTATTTCATCCTTTATATTACTTCTCACTGTGCTATAAATTACAATATCCTTATCTCTACCTTGGTAAGCATCAACTGTGTTAACTTCGATATTATTTAAGGAAAGATGCTTAAAACGTAGAACCTTGATAGCCTCGGCAATTGCGAACTTTTGTGCACTATATCCGGTAATTACGGCTACTTCAAAATCCTTAGATGCTTCCTGATCTAGTTTAATAAGCAAATTTTTAATCTCACGTATCTCAAGTATATTAACGAATGAGCGTCCTACACCTTCTGAATCCTTCTTTTTTTCTAACGGGTAATCACTCGTCGAAACCCACACAATTTGTTTATCTATAAATGGAATTACTTGATGACTACGTTTAGAATCTTCTATACCAGTATCTATTCGACTATCATAGAAAACCTCACTTATCATTTTCCCTATCGTTCTATGCATCCTATATTGCATAGATAATTGAACACGATTTGAAGAGGGAAATTGTTCAAATAAATGAGCAAACAAGCCGTTTTCATAGTTTTTTTTGTCTTTATTATAGCAATTCTTTATTACTTCATCTTTTATTATTGGCGGAAGTTGATTATGGTCACCAACAAGTATCAACCTACTACCTCTGAGCAGTGGTATTAATATCTCAGGTACACTAGCTTTTGCAGCCTCATCCACAATAACATAATCAAAAGCCATTGATTTCACAATTGAATTTGAATTGAATCCAGTACAAGTTCCTGCAACTATTGTTGAGTTTTCCACTACCCTTTCTTCTGAATCTTTTGCAAGCTTGAGTCTAGCAACCCACTCTTTTTGTATTTGTGTTGTTCTAACTATACGCCATTTTTCTTCATCCAGAGTTCTTTCGAATTCCTCAATAAATGCTATACATGCCTCGTCAATAAATTCCTGCCTTTTTTGCTTAAAGATTATTTCACAATATTTATCTAGATCCGATTGATCTATACCATAATACGAAGTAATTTCAGCCATTCTTGTGTTAGATGCTTTGGTTGTATTAATTACCCAATTAGTATGAGAATTTTCAACGCTAAATTTTTTCCAAATTCCTTCTAATACATTAGCACTTTTGCCAATCCTTATTACTTTGGTATTCAACTTGTCATTCAATTCTAATCCTTCTAAAACATGGTCTACAGCAGTGTGTGATTGAGATACGATTAGTATTCTATTTTTCCTTAAGCCAATCTCATCGCTGTTTCTTTTAATTATCTGATTAACAAACTCTCGAATTACTGAAGTTTTCCCAGTACCAGGTGGTCCTTGAATAACACAAACAGATGATGTATTCAAAGCTTTTTTCACAGCGTCTCTTTGATTTATATCAAGATCTTTATTAAAGAAAGATATCTCTGTTAAATTTTCATAGTTAGTTGGTTTTTCAAATCCCAGTATAAGATCCCTCAAGTTTTCATTACATTCAGATTCATTTCTTCTCAACAGTTGTAATGCCTTAATTTGCTTCTCAATAACAAAAGAAGAGGACTTATAGTCAGTTACTACAAAACCAACCTGAGGAATTGTACTTGGTTTAAATCCTTTTGCAGATTCTAAAGTTAGAATGATTTTACCATCAGCATACCTGATATCTTTATAATTACCAATCTGAGTTATTTTTTCGCGCGCTTTTGTATTTAAATAAGTTGGATCATATATTAGATTTGTTTCATGATTAAAGTCTAATTGATCCACTTCTATATCAAAGTCAAGCTCAAGCTCCACTGTATTTGCATTTTTTTGTATTGATTTGTAGTCTATTGTTTTTGCTGAAGATTTGAGTAATTCCTTCTCTTTATTCAAGTAATCAATCCAGATGCTAAAAAACCGATCGAAAGCATTTCGTTTACTATCATCAGATTCATACGCCATCCGATGCTCAGTCAACTCCGTCGCTAACTCATATGTACTATGTTCTGTCGTATAGCGGCTACCAGAAGCTATAAAGCTAATTATGCCATTTACTTTCATATATGTTTCCGAGAGATAATTCCTTACTTTTGGTGCTACATGAATTATGTCTTCAATGATAAAATATTCTTCTTTTTCATTATATGTACAACGCAATTTATATTGATTTGCATAAAAAATAACATCATGATTTTCCTCTAGACGTGAATTACCATTTAAACTAGATTCAATAAAAGCAAAAGAGCCTTTAAACCATTGAGGTAAATGCTTGTCTATAAATTCTTGGAAACTAATCCCGTTGGGAATAAATCTTCTGCTTTTAGCCTTTTGAAGAATCGTAGTAGGCACTGAAATTAAGAATTTAGATACATTAAATAGTTCACCTAGACTTACCATTACATCTCTTTTTAAATCAGTTATATTCTCATATCTATCTTTTGGATCTAATTGAGTAGCCTTCATAAGAATTTGTTTCAATGTTGGATTTATTCCAGTAGTTTCTAATAACTGAGTTTGAAATTCAGTTGGTAATCGGGGTTCGCAATTTGTCAACAAATAAAATAATGTCACTCCTAAAGAAAACAAATCGCTTTGAAATGTTGCATTTTCTTGATGATAGCCAACCTCTGGAGCCGTATAGAAATTGCTTGAAAAGTTTCCTACGGTTGCCCTTGTCACCATCCCCTTTATTTTAGAAATCCCAAAATCAATTAATTTTGCATATCTATAGTCAGTTATCATTATATTATCTGGTTTAATATCTCTATGTATGATGTTATTTGAATGTGCTGATTCAACAGCGTCAATAATCTGCTTCAAAATCCCATATCTTTCTCTAATATCAATCAGAGCTAGATCTACGTTTGCTAAACTTTGCCCTTCAAGAAACTCAAGAAATATTTTACCTACCGAATGATTCTCGTTAATAGGAATTACTTCGTAATGATTCATTTTAACGATTGATGTGCAGTTGTTAAGTTTCTTCAACGCATTTATTTCTCTATCAAAGAATAATTTAGTTAAGTGATCCATATTCTTAATTTCTTTTACAACCACAAAATTATTTTTCGTAGTATCTTTCATCTTCCTAACAACAGTAAACTGGTTTTCATATAAAATCTCAACTTCTTCTAAATTGTTCCCCATATCTAGCCTCTATTCCGTATTATATAAGGGCTATTTCCAACCTCAAATAGCGGAATAAATGTTCGCCCATTCATCGATTATACCAATACCTCCCATTCTATTCAATTAGTATTAAATACGGCATTCACCCTAGATAAAGAGTATCTTTAAGAAGTTAAAAAGCATTCCCTCAGAAAATGAGAATGCCTTTTGCACTTTCATGCCAACTCGTTAGTTGGTATCTTACTTTACGTATAGAACCCCATGAGAAGCAAGTGAATCCTTGATGCAGTTCCTAGCTAATGACCAATAATCATCCTGTATGCTACAATTATTTCTTCACATAAGCCACTTCTAATTTTGATGCGATCATAACTGCCTTGCCATAAACATTTCTCCCTATAATGCTGTAGCACGTTGGAAAGTTTCTTAAGATTTCCTCCGCCCTATGAGCGGTGAAACAAATAAGTTTCACTTGGTTCTTTTTCGCAATTTCGAATATCGGTTTTAAGATATGACCGGAAGATGCTTTTCCGAAAGGATTGTCAGCTACAATTGTTTTCATCACACTGAATCTTGCATCCGCCTGTTTCCTGACATAATTAACGATTATCATGAACATCATCATATAGACTGCATACTTTTCCCCTTCTGACCACTTATTAACCAAATCCCATCGCTGATTGTCCTCGCCTTTCGCTGTAATAATCCTTTCATTTTTGGCTTGAATTAATTTTGCATTTTTTCTAATGGTCTCTACAAGAACAAAAAAATCGATGCTCAGATTTGCATCGACCTTTTCTAAACATTCACCACTAATTAGTTAATTTACAAAATCCCCATATTTACTCAATTATGAAATAATTCTTGTATTTTAGTATTGTTAATTTTCATTCTCCATAATGAAGTATTATTAGTTCCTAACTTAGCAGCAAATTCTCGAACTGTTAATTTCTGTCCTATTAATTTATTTTCTTTTACAATATTGGAAATTTTAATTTTTAGCTGCTCTTCCTTAAAAACCAAATACTGTGACATGTGCTCATTCTTTTTCGTATTATACCAGTTTTCAAAATCCACAATGTACTTTTCTGTCCACTTACGATCACATCCAGTGATTTTATAAATTGCGCCCTTACTAAAGGTTGGTTCCTCTTTAACACTATCTATGTATATTTCAGCTTCTTCATAAAAGTTTTCTATTTTTTGCTGGATCTGTATTTTTTGAAAATCACTTATGTACTCTTGAAATTTGTATATTCCCAATAAACTTGGAGTAATACCAAGAATGTCTGCTACTTTTTGATGAGTGATTAACACCTTATTTTGATATAAATCCTGTACAGCTTTTATAACTTTTGGCTCCATTTGTTGTCTAGCTGCACTTTGTGTTACATCATTACTAATAAAATACTCTTGAACTTCATGATTCGCTAAATAAAAGTAATAATCAGCTGAACTCCAACCGTATAACCGTCTTGCTTCAAGAAACATTGATCCTCGAATGTTATCAATATGCTTAAACTTGTCTAAAACATTATTTTGAAGATGTAACGGTGTAAATTTATTTTTTGCTTCTCCCTTAAGCATATCATGGTTGGCAAAATACCCTGTAGACCTTTGTATAAATGAGGTAGGGATACTTAGTATCCTACTAATCTTATAAACTGAGTATCCTTTGTTCACAAGTGGAAGCACTTGCTCATAACCTGTCTGTATATAGCCCTTTTCTTCAATCCAATTTTTGTTTGAATCGTAACGATATGTCAACTGACACCCTCGACAAAAATACAACAATGTTTTTAATTTTTTACGGGATAAATGAACAGTTTTTAAACCACTCGAATCTTGATAATAATTGCACCACGGACTGAAGCATTTTCTAGGAGTAATATTATTTGCATGTTTGTCTAAAAGTAGCAATCTAATATATTCACTCGGTATTATTAGATCAAAAAACTCTTTTAACCCTACTTTTTTGGTTCTGGTATATTTAAAGGTTCTTTCTAATGTGACAATATTTTCTGGTGCTCGTTCCTTATTAAACAAGGAACAATTAAATAAAGTTTCTTCCCTTCTCTCCAAATTTCCAAGTGACTTATTATAAACTTCTGGCATCCCTTGACTGACATAATAAAGAGCGGCTATATAATTTTGCTTATTGCCTCTAAACAAATTATATTCACTAAGTTTTGGATCAAGTAATACGCTCCAATCCTCATATCTATTTAATTGTTCACTAATTAAATCTTGATCTTCAACAACGACTTGAAAAACGATGTTTTTTGATAGATCAAATGTACAATAATTACAATAGCGTCTGTGTAAGCCCCATCTGTTCTGATAAGTTTGTTGTTTCCCGCATTTATTACAAGTATTCACCAATGGGATCTTATGAATATTGCAAATTTTAATTTCTTTTACTTGCCACATCAATTTGTGAGTAACTCCTTCTGATAAGCAAACAGTACAAAATCTACGCGTAGTTGTAATCAACTGATGCATAACGGATTTTCCAAAAGGATTATTAGTTCCTGAAACTTTGGAGAATGAATCGAGGAGATAGGAAAATGTTTTTTTCTTAATATTTTGAATATCACTACCTAGCAGACGAGCTAACAGTTGCAAATTAATTACTGTTTCAGGGTAATAATCAAGTCTGTGGTGCTGTTTGATATGGTTAACTTTATTATTGAGAAATAGACCCTCTATTTTTTTAAGTGATTCGAAAGAAAACTTATTTTTAGTAAATACCTTATCTAAATAACCACTCAACGACTCGTGCTCTATTTCTCTTGGTATAATAGTGAAACTTTCATTCATTATTTCCTACCTCCTCTTGGTCTTAGCTTGTAATCATCTTATTTAATTCTTCCTCTGAAACATCACCAACAATATTTTGATATGCTTGTTTTAGTACTCTTCTAAGGTTTAAATCAGCAGTATCTTCATCGAAGTACGCTTCGAATACCCCCAATAAGCTATATGCCTCTTGTAGAATCGGTGTTAAATAACCGACCAGACCAAATGTACTTCTATGCAGAGTGTTTGCAATTTTTTCAGCTGATTTAATCAATTTAGCTTCGCTGTCATCAGATTTTTGATTTTCCTTAATACTGTCATCTTCTAATAACCTTGCTTTCCGCATTTGAAATCCAATCGGGGTCGGAGGAGCAAGTTGCTCCTCAATTAAAGCCAGTAAATCGTAAAAATTGTCATCACAATTCAGAAATCGTTCCAATTTTGTAGGCGGGTATCTTCTAAAATGCTGAGAATCCAATTTTCGCAATCTTTCAATTTCTGGAGTTCCAACACAAATTACAGATACTTGCCCATGATTTGTAATATGCTTTATAGCCCCCATTGCCTCATCATCAGTTACATATCTTGTATTTAAAATATGATCCATTTCATCTAAAATGAGCATTTCTACTTTTTGAACTTCAAGCAGTGTAAATACCTGTTGTTTAACATCACCAATGCTTGCTCTGCTATTAAGTTGTGGTGCACGCAAACCATGTATAATACTTCGATACAGTTCCATTATCGTAAATGGATCCGGAAGATTAACATAAACTACTGGCCGAATTTCAATTTCATCTCCATCTTTATTAACATCTACATAATTTCCACACTGATCCGCATATCTTCTCATCATTTGTGTTTTACCTACTCCAGACAATCCAATAACAAAACGGTGTCGTGGAGAATTGCTTCCGCCGCGGTATTGATTTAATCTTCTAATAGAGTTCAATGCTTCTCTAATCTTCTGCACCTTCGGATGGACAATATGAAGTGCAGCGACTCTTTTGGCAAATGTGTCTACCTCATCGAAATGTTCTAATTTTTCATCTATTAATTTATTTGTCATAATTCATTAACTCCTATTCATCCAATTGATCAAACATATCACTTAAAGAAATAGCAGTTTTTGGCTTACTAGGCTGTGGAGGTATTGCTACATTAATTCCCACTTCCAATGCCATCCTTTCTGCTTGAGCTCTTGCCTTCCTACGGGTTTTCACTAATTTTTGAATACGATCCAAAAGTGTTGCCTTCGCCTTTTTAATAAGCTCAGCACCTGGAATTTGCTTTACTAGAAGATTGCCTTGTTCCCTCAGTACCTCCATTACCTTTTTATACGTATACCTATTCAAACCCTCGATTTCTTCAAGTACAGATCTATCGGCAACGACTAACTCAATGTATTCACCCGTTTCTGGCAACTGTAAAAAAAGCTTTGAAACATCATCCGAGTCGTACTTAACTTTGTACTTATACTCTCTTGGCATAACCAGTTTATGTTGTGAAGAATTTTTATAACGAACATTCTCAAAACGAACACCATCTCGCGTGTAGGGTTTCACAATAACCGGAAGTAACTCCATTTTATAGTAATCCTCGTCTTCTTTATCAATCCACTCTGGAAATCCGACCATCTCTAGCCCCGCATAATACCGTGCTGCTGTAGTTGGAAATTGGATAGGGAGGCCTGAATGTGGTTCATAATGATAATTAGTGATATAGAAAGTTAACAATTCTCTTATATCCTCTAGAGTAAAAACTGCCTCTTTCTCCGAATCATAATCACCCTTTTGTTTCACGCTCCCTTTGCGAGTACCATGCAATCGGTGAATTAATTCGGAGTTAATAGTTCCAAAATAACGTTCAATTGTACCACCATATCTTGGTGTCTTTACCGGGCGATATTGAACTTGTGATTGAAGAGTTTCATTAATCATTCGTTTAACCTCAGCGTTTTTAAATTCTGGTCCATTATCCATGTAAATTATAGTTGGGATCCCATAGACATCCCAATCATAGACTGTGTCATATTTCTTTTTTGCGTCTTTAAAAAAGATGCCATGCATAATCGCCCTTCTAACTTTATCTGCAGAAGGTGGTTCGAATGATATTTCCATACACCAAATTTTGCGACTAAACACATCAATACCCAAAGTAATATATGGACGTCCTATCACATAACCTGTTTTCTCGTCAATTACATCCATATCAAATTCAGTATGGTCAATTTCAACAATATGCAATGGATACTTGGCTTCGTAGTTTGAGAAACCACGTTCAACTTCCGTGAACTTCTCACTTCCCACTTTCCCTTCTCGCATTCTCGCTCGGACTTCTGGATTTATCCTATTCAGTAATTTATAAATTGTATCGTACTTAGGAGGATCGATATCCTGAAGAATGCATCTAGCTTCTATCAAATCAAAAATGGCTTTTGCAGAATCATTCTTTAATGTAAGGAACTCTGTTTCAATAACCTCTTTAATAATTGTGTGACATGCAGAAGGAATTCTAACCCTAACTACATCTAAAATTAGATCTTTCTTCTTTGGATGACATATTTCAAGTAAATGACAATCTTTACGAGATAAATTTTGCCGAGTAGTTTTTGGAATTAATGCCACAAGACCTTGATTGGGCAGGGCTGTTTCATGTTTTTTATACTCGGCCAATCTTCTATGAATTGTTCTTTCATGCACATTATAAATTTTAGCTATTCGATGAATTAATGATTCTTGGCTAATTTTCTCAGGTTTTTCGTGTTTTAAAATAAGATGCTTAAATCGTGCAGTAAACTCTATCCGTGCCTTTAAATCACCGGCTTTTAATTTCAGTAATAGTAGTATTGGCTTAATCATCTCACTTCGCTTAGTTACAATCACTCTTTGTCCAGGTAACAATAAATCAAGAGGAGAATAATGTTGTCCTTTTTTTTCTTCAACGACTTTTTGTACAACCACATCTAAAGATTGAAAACTTGGGTCATTAATCAATTCAAAATAATCGTACTCCTCCTCTCGAGAGCTTTTTCCCCTTATTACATAGACTTTAGGTGGATCAATAGAAACTACCTGATGTCTAATACCGTGTAGATGGAATTCCATGTTCTCCTTTAATTTATTTAGTCTCATCTAATACCTCCTGATATGAGTTTAACTGCTTCATAATGCTCCCAATTCTAACTACCTGCTGCTCAGAGATCGGATCCTTAATGCTTACTTCAAGAAGACCAATTGCAATTAAGTGCTATATAAGGGGAAGAATTGCGTGATAATCAACGTGAGATTGAAAGCTCTTTGCGAGAAGAATAATTTTACATTCTTGTAAACTCTCCATTTTATTTAGAACTAAATCTATCCATTTACTAAAAGACTTTCTTTTCTTTAGAAATCCAACCAAGAAATTGATATTTGATTGGATTTTTTCAGGCATTTGCTTCGGATAAATTACTTTATAGGACCATTCCATCTGAGCAGCGTACATCTCACATTTCTTGTTACACAGTAAAAAAGTTTTTGTCTGTTCAGCTGATAAATCTTTAATTTGAAATAGTTGAGGCTCAACTCCTTGTCTGAACACCAGTACATCTGGAACATGGTGCCAAACTTTCTTTTGGCCTTCTGAATCAAGATACTCCATTTCAACCTCAATAGGTTGAACATAATAGCGAGTTACTTCAGTGTCTAACTCAAGAAGATAATAAAATAGTCTTTCGTTCAGAGAGTGAAATTCAACATCTCTTTCCATTTTTACGCTTGGAAAAGTACCTATAATGTGTGGGTGTTGCCAGCTTATTTTATTATCTACTCTTCGTTTTGCTTCAAATAAACTATCTTCTATTTCCCAGTCCTTTTTACTCCAATCCATCTAACACCTCCAAAATAAATAAATCCGTTATAAAAGTAAAACTATACGTTATATATAAACATCCAAATATATTAATGTCAAGGAGTTTTACAAATATCCGTTAGTTATATATAATAAATCCGTTAGATATGATGCTTTAAGGAGGTCACATGTCAAAAACTGGGATAAAAATCAAAAATTTACGCAAAGAAAAAAAATGGACACAAAAAGAGTTAGCTGACCTTGCAAGTGTTTCAACACAAGTTATATCAAATTGGGAGCGCGGTTACAGCACACCTGTCCTCAGTGACTTACGAAAATTAGCAGACTTGTTTCGAACAAGTATTGACTCTTTAACAGGAAGAGAAGAGGATATCTTTAGTGATGATCTTAACATGGCAGATAGAATTGAAATTTTGAAGGGACAAGATCTCCCCGATGATTTGTTTCCATCTCCCGTAGACCATCTATCTTTTGATTTAGAGAAACTTCTCATGTCCCGTTATTCAGTCACGTACAATGGGTATACTTTGACAAACAGAGAACGAGCACTTTTAATCCAACAAATTAGTTTCGTTATTAACGCTATTAGGAATACAATTGATGATCTTGTTTACCAGGCAGAATCAGTAACAGAAACCAAATTAGTTTGGAGCAACGATACTCTCACACGACAGTTTGGCTTCTAACTCATTAACTTTCCATTCAAGTTGCTTCATGTATTTGATCATTTCTGCTTGAGTTCTTATCGTAATAAACCCAGGGGAACTATTCCGTTCGAAAGTCATCATTTTCTCAAATACATCACTTTTAAAAACTATTGTGGGATCCACTCGGATCCTTTTATATTTAAGAAGTAATTCATTAATCTGCTGCCAAGCATCGTGTGTATTTTGTGCAAGTATTAAACTATAATAATGGGCTGTATCACTTGTGAAGGAGTAATCATGCCCTTTCTTCAGTCTCATAAGCTTTATTTCATACATTTTTTTTCTGGCGCTAACTTCATTAATAAGTTCCTCCAACAGCGTACCTCCCAATCAAATTTATCCGTAATGGTATTATTTATAGATATACGGATATTATTATGCTAAAAAAAAACTTTTTATTTAAGACCACTTCTAATTAATATTTTCCAATTCAACTTATCCCTGCCGCGGTAAAAATTTGTACCTTTCTTTGAAAATTTCAAAGATTATTTGAGGATGATACCTATACAAAAGATACTCTTCTTCACTTCGCCATTTTTCCCAATGACGAATCGTATAAATCGCCTCACCATTCCTAATTGAAATCTTTACCGATTCAAGTAAGTTTGCCTCGACCGAATACTTACTTTCATTTATTAGATCAATAAAGAGTGCTCTCGAATAAAAATATGCTTGAATACGAATAATCTTATTTCGTTTTAATCCAAACACTTTTTCCCTTTCCATCCAGGTCAATGTACTTACACTTCTATTTGATAATACTTTATAAGCATTAATAAAATATGACCTTTCGACAAGTTCGTTTTTCTTATTAGTTGCATATTCGCATCCACATGCAGGGCAAATATAATAACGTTTCAAAACCTCTACTTTTTTACGAACATTTTTGGATGTTGTCTGTACAAGAGAGTTATTTACATCAAAATTTTCACACCATGGTGCACTGCATGCAGTTATTTCCATCTTCACGCGATTAGAATCTAAAGATAGAGTGAAATCAGGGGGAACTTTCATTAATAAAAACTCAGTAATACTCGTACTTTTTTCAGTTAAGTAATCCGATAAAGTTTTAAAATCTATTGTACGCTTTTTCATTGTACCTCGAGCAATTTGAAGCAAATGAATGAGCTTTGTATCCTCAAGTAGTGTTAAAATTTTCAGCTTACAGAATGTCTCTTCTTTCCCGCCCAATACATACAAAACTCTTATTGCAATCTCTTTTTCATTTAATTCTTTGTTTATTAAACCTCTTATGATGGTATGCCAGTCACTTTGTATTCTAGTTTGTAATTTGAAATGATCATCTGAGACCAAGATTGGATTTATATTCCTTTTATTAAAACAATATTTACAATATGGACATATACCAATTTGATTAGTATCTTTAATCAATAGTTCGTTTCGACAATTACTACACTCATTGCTTAGTTTCCTTTTGTGTATTAAACAAGTATCAACCCCCTTAACTTTCCACATCAAATTCAATACCATTTTATTTGATAAACAATCTCGACAATAAAAAAGATGGTCCCGAATGATTCCATTTAAAAATCTACAGTGTACTTCTTTACTTGAACCTTTGAAACTTCTTAAAACATTAGTAAAGCTAGCTCTCTTTATCTCAGATTCCTCTAATCCTAAAATATAAGAAACCTTTTTAACATCTAAAACACTCTCAGGGAATATATCAATCTTATGTGAGTCTCCAGAATGCATTCTATATTTGTTTCTCTTCAGCATATTTAACAAAGTAAGAAATTTAATTCCATTTGCTTTAGCTGCACGATGAATCAAACTCAGCAAAGCTTCCCCTGGATCAATTTTCAATCTAATTGTTAGACGTTCCATTCGCCTCGTTCCTCCCTTCGAGATTAATAATAAAACTATTCTTAGCTAATTCTCCATGATAAAATATTTCCTCTTCTCTATGACATGTGTAGAAATATGTTTATATACTATGTCTACATGCTGCTATAATCATAAAATTATACTGTCTAAATATATCTTTACTTAATTATTTTCGTCTATGAAATGAGACTGATTAGGCACAATTTTTAAAGTTACTAGGACAGCTGATAATCCCTTATAAACAGAAAACACACCAAATAGAATCGCCACAGGACTTCCCAATTGGGTTTTCCAATGTCTAATCTTATTGGTGCACTGTAATAAGTTGAGTTACGTGCTACTTTGTTTTAATTATCAAAAACAAAAAAATCAGTATTTTTGTCTATATTCTTTAAGCATCTGATTCAGTACTTTTCCCGTTTTCAATCTACTAACTACTTGCTCCTGAATATTTCGGTGCCATAGAGCCATCGAGTTAATGAGTGAGAGCCACCACGTTAATCTATTAGAGCCACTATGTTAGTAGAGAGAGCCACCCCGTTGGTAGAATGTACAGATGTGCGTCTGCCTAGCAAGTGCACAAATACCAACGGGAGGTCATCGAAATGACCAAGTATCGAGAAATTTTAAGGCTCAATAGCATGGGGCTGAGCCAGCGTAGTATCGCTTCAAGTATTCAATGCTCACGCAACACCGTCTCCGAGGTGTTACAACGTGCAAATGAAAAGGAGCTATCATGGCCACTACCGGAGGATGTGGTAGAAGCTGACCTTCAGTATCTCTTGTTTCCTGAGAAGGCTCAGGCATCTTCGCGAAAAGTTCCAGATTGCGAATATATGCATCGGGAATTAGCCAAGAGCGGCGTTACTCTTAGCTTGCTCTGGAGCGAATATTGTGAGAACTGTCGCTTAGGCGGAGAGATCCCCCTCATGTACACCCAATATTGTAATTACTACCGTAAATATGCTGCCACGACAAAGGCTACGATGCATATTCAGCGTAAGCCAGGCGAGCAAATGGAAGTCGACTGGGCCGGTCAGACCGCCACTTTAGTGGACCGAGATACGGGAGAAATACTTCCTGTGTACATCTTTGTCGCCGCACTTCCGTGCAGCCAATATGCTTATGTAGAGGGCTTCCTATCTCAGAATCAAGAGAGTTGGATTTCTGCCCACGTAAATGCCTTTACTCATTTTGGAGGCGTCCCCAAAATTCTAGTGCCGGACAACCTTAAAACCGGTGTAGAACAATCCTCCTGGTATTCCCCTGTCATTAACAAAACTTATCAAGAAATGGCTGAGCATTACGATACAGCCGTCATTCCAGCTCGTGTTCGAAAGCCGAAAGATAAGCCAAGTGTAGAGGGAACCGTTGGTATCATATCGACTTGGATCCTCGCTGCTTTACGCAAGAATACATTCTTCTCTCTCAGTGAATTGAATGAGGCCATCGCAGACAAACTGGATGCATTCAATCGCAAACCCTTCCAGAAAAAGCCGGGCAGCAGGCATAGTGCATTTCTTGACGAGGAGAAGCACACCCTGCAGCCGCTACCCCTTACTGCGTACAAAAGCATAAACAATTTGTAGAATGGAATGCAGAACGCTTTGTATCGTGGGCTAAACAAGTAGGCCCCCATGCAAGCGCCACAATCCAGGCTATTCTCGCTGGCCATCGTGTGGAGCAACAAGGATTTAAAGCGTGCATGGGCGTACTAAAATTAGCAGACCGGTACTCGCTGATTCGGCTCGAGTCCGCTTGTGCACGGGCTCTCAGCTACACGCCGAATCCAAGCTACAAACAAATCAGCACCATACTCAAATCAGGCCAAGACACACTTGAGGAAGCCGCCACAATCGAAAAGCCAAACCCTCCATCCGTTAGTCCGCATGGCTTGACTCGCGGCTCAACCTACTATGGGAGGAAATCATAAATGCTAACCAACACAACGATCACCAAACTCAATGAAATGCGGCTAAGTGCCATGGCAGAATCCTTGCGTGAACAGATGAAAAATCCCTCATACGCCAGTTTGTCGTTTGAAGAACGATTCGGACTAGTAGTAGATGCGGAATGGGCAAGGCGTAAGTCAAACCAATTAAACAGACTCATCAAGAAAGCAACGCTTCGTTATCCAAACGCTTGTGTGGAGGACATTGAGTATCATACCGA
Source organism: Paenibacillus qinlingensis (assembly GCF_013204845.1). GTDB lineage: Bacteria > Bacillota > Bacilli > Paenibacillales > NBRC-103111 > Paenibacillus_E > Paenibacillus_E qinlingensis. Next base: position 12,982 of record NZ_JABMKY010000017.1, on the reverse strand, counting down.
CAGACGTTTAGAGCAATCCCAAATCCTAAGGCTCGCAACGGGTAATTACATTCATGAAAAGTTAAACGTCATTCTCATGGGGGCATCAGGCGCTGGTAAAACTTTTATCGGCTGTGCGCTTGGAAACGGCGCCTGTCGCCATCTTTATGCAACCAAGTATATTCGCTTACCGGAGCTATTAACTGACCTGGCCATAGCCCGAGGAGAAGGGAATTACAAAAAAGTTATCGCCAACTACAAGAAAGTGAGTCTTCTCATCATTGATGAATGGCTTCTGGTTCCTTTGACCATAACAGAGTCTAGAGATCTGCTGGAAATCATTGAGGCTCGGCATCAGAATGCTTCAACGATTTTCATCTCTCAATTCGCTCCCGAAGGATGGCACGATAAAATCGGAGAACACACCATGGCAGACGCTATATTAGACCGTATCGTTCATAATTCCTATCACATACTCATCGACGGCGAAGATTCGATGAGAAAGCGAAAAGCACAGTTGATTTAAGCTCAGCATTGCAATCCAGCGACACAAATTCGGTCTCTTGACATTCATGTTAACGAAGGTGTTGATCAATCTAAATTCGATACAGCACTTCCTGCTGGGTGGTCAACCATTAGCTTATTAAATTTTTCTGATTTCGATTTTGGTTCTTCCACACCGCCAGTATTCATTGTTGCAAAGCAAAAAAGCACAATTGACCAGGAGAGTCTACTCTCCTGGTCAATTGTGCTTCTTTTTTGAATCAGCATTGGATTAATTAAATCAATTAATACAGTCAAACTTGAAAAAATATCAGCAACTCACAAAATGCAATTTTTTATGATGTAGTTCATAAATATGCTGGCAATGACTTGAAACTGAATCATCGTGGGTAACAATAACAAGCGTCATTCCTTTTTGATGTAGAGTATCAAAAATACTCAATATGGATTCCTCGGTCTTCTCATCCAATGAGCCCGTAGGTTCATCTGCAAGAAGTATAGATGGTTCTTTTACAATGGCACGTGCGATCGCAACTCGCTGGCGTTCACCACCTGACAATGTTGAAATATTTCGTTTCATAGCATGTTCAATTTCCAAATCGTGCAATACTTTTTCAACTCTACTTTTTATTTGTTTTTTTGGTATTCTAAGATATAGCAAAGGAAGCGCAATATTATCGTAAACATTTCTATCATCAAGCAAATGAAAATTTTGCGTTACAAAAGCGACATTCTTTCTACGATACTCTGCCTGTTCATTTTCAGTCAATTTTGATATATCTGTACCATTAAACATCATTTGTCCACTATCTAGTGGAAGCAACCCTCCTAAGATATTTAATAAAGTCGATTTTCCACAACCGCTTTTCCCCTTAATAGCAATTGATTCCCCTTCAAATATCTTAAGATCTAAATCTTCTAAAATGTTTTCGTACTGCCCTCCATTTTTAAAGCTTTTGTTTATCCCAGATAGTTCAAGTAACATATATTTATTTACCTCCTTCATATTCATTATGTAAGTAATCTGTAATTGGATTAAAAATAAGCTGTCGAGCTGGCAAAATACAAATTATTAGACTCATAGTAATACAAAGGAGTAACAAGTAAAATTGCGTTTTATAATCTCCGATTTTTAATATTTTATCTAGAACTATAAAGTTAGTTAGATAAGCAGCAAATAAGATAGTGCTGATCTCTATCCATAGCATTTTTACAAGTTTTATTTTAGTTGCTCCATTTATATAATGTATAGCAAAGGATGATAGCCTCCTTTTTTGCTGTAATAACAAAATTATGATAATAATAATTAAATTTAAAATGAATGTAGAAACAAATATAGATTGTATTAAAATTTTATCTTCTTGTATTACTGTCATTAAGCCTCTATATTTTTGGAAATGTGGGTTCAGACCAATAAATGAATAATTTTCAAAAGAAGTTTTTTTAGCGATTGCTTCTATTCTTTGCATCATGTTTTGGATTATTGATGGACTATTGTCTGTTACAATATAACCATTGATCATAGCAAAATAACTAATTTGTTGAAATAACTCATCAGTTTTTGAAGCCGGATCTCCATAGTCTCTATAAGGAAGAATTATGTATTTGTCCAGGTAAAACTCAGTGTTATTTTTGAAGTAAAGCTTACTATTTTCCTTTAAAAATCCAGTGATTTTTATAGTTAAAGTTTTATTATAATAATTTATTGTTGTTTCATCACCAATACTATATACACTCCGATATGAGGAACCTAGCAAAACAGGCATTATTTTTGATTCTTTAAAATCATTTTCGTTCCATGTTGATCCTTCAATTGTAGTTAATCCGAAATATTCCAGAGCTTGCTTGTTCATCTGAAAAGATTTAACTGCTGTATATGAAGTATTATTTATTTTTTCCTGATGCTTTTTACTACCGCTTTCATAACCTTCAATAAACTCTTGAGGTATTCCATTATCCTTTAATAGAATATGGTGATCAAACATTGCAAGATATCGAAAGTCAGTTGTAGTATTAAGCTCAGTGTAATATTTTTTCAATCGATTTAGGTAATCAGGTTGACTAATGAATTCTTTATATTTATTGCCATCATAATAACCATCAAGTAACTGAAATATGGCTTTTCCTTCATAAATTTGCTGAAGACTTTTGCTTTCATAGTCCAATTCCTCCACAAATGCAATAAAAGTTCCCAATACAATAAAAAACAAAGTGATCTGCAGATAAAGACACATTGTTAGAATTTTATACTTCTTAAAATAAAATTTAAGTTCATTAATATTCACAGTCTATTTACACCTCGATTAGAATTACTTGACCGTAAAAATATTCCCAATGAAAGACATGCGCTAGAAATAAATAGAATAATTATCCATACCATTTGTTTAAGTAAAATGATAGATTTTGAATCTGAAATTAAAAATAAAGTAACAGTAATACATCCTGAAGCAACTATATTCAAAAACACTTTCAAGAATAACTGGCCATTTATTTTTCTCTTCGAAAAACCTAATAAGAATAAAACGTACATGATATGCTTTTCTTTTTCGTACCAATATCTTAAACAGGCTATAATGCTAAGGAACAAAAGAAGATAAAACTCAAAAATTAGCAATTTGTAAATGAAGGGTATATTTGCCGTTCTGGATAGTCCCTTTTGTGTACTTTCTTTAAGCATAACCGATGAATTTGTATTTAAAATATTATTTGCAATTTCAGTAACTATTGATTTTTTATCACTATCTATAATTATTCTTGTGCCAGATTGTATAGGAATTGGATTGGGTTTATAAAGTAAAATAAGATAATCTGTCGAACTTGCGAATGGAGCTCCCATAATACCATTCACTTCAAAGTCTTCTCCTTGAAAAGTTATATATTTTTTTCCGTTATATTCTTTAATAAATTTCTCCATTTCTTTTCCAATAACCGCTTTTGCTCCTTTATCAGTGTTTGAAAAGAAGCGCCCAGATATTATTGGAGGCGACCAGTCACCCAAGTTTTCATATAACAAACGATATGTATCGTTATATTCTATAAAAATTCTGTAATTTGCTTTTGAAAGTTGGTTTGTTGTTAACAAATCCTGATCATCGTCTTTATTCATTAAAACAGCATGGTGATTGGTATACAGTTCATTTGACAATTCGTGAAATTTTTCTTGTTTATCCGTATATATTAGAAAACAAAAACATAGGGAATAAAGACAAATAAAAACAAAAGTAAATACGATGTCTTTTCTTTTGAGTGTAAACATGTTACTTTCCTCATTTCACTGAAATAAAGGTAAAAGCTACTTTAATAGATAAAGTAGCTTTTATTCCTCATATTTATGAATCAGATACTCATTCATATCATCCTCATTGGTCTACTTCAATTTGCTTATAGTAAAGTATAAATCCAATTTAAGAAGTTAAGGTATGCTTACTAATTGCCCCAATACGTTCTAGCTTCAATGTTTTCAAAAATACCAGGTAAATAATATGGTGACAACGCCGTTGTGCCACCTGTCCCCCACTGTCTACCGCTTGTCGTTTTAACAGTGCCATTGGTTTTTTCTATCTGAGCGGTTGTATAATGATATTCCCCTTGCCAAACAGTATATCCATATGATGCATACTCATATACTGGCTCTCCACCCGGATTAACATCTCGGGACTTACGCTCACCATGGTGCTCTTCGGGAGAAGTACTTGAGAAAGCACTTATACCCACTGGGGAATTGGTATAATAGCCTCCAGATTCACTCCAACCTCCTGAAGCATTTTGCTCTGTAACAGTGGAAGCAAAACCAGGAATTGCACTAGCTAAAAGTGAAAGGCTTAATACGGAAGTACCCAGAATCATTTTAATACTTTTTTTCATCTTTAAATCCTCCTAAAAAATAGTAGATTGATAGAATACTTGTATATTAATACAAGCAACTTCCAAATCATACCTTTTACTAGGCATGAATACCATAGGCATATTATCCCAATTTTGTTATTTGATTTGTCATTTATTATTGAAACAGTATTGATCTGACCTAGGTGAAAATTAAGGGACTATTCGTTAAACGCTGAGAAAACTAAGGGGAGTCGCCGCTGATGGAATGCTTTCACAAGCTTGAAGCGAACACCGGCAAGCAGATGCAGATTGACTTAGATTTTATAGAAGTTTACCAAAAAGAAAGTTGATGTACTGACCAATTACTTTCACGGAAGATGAGCTATGACTAACAAATTAACAAATCTATTTTATAACACATCAGAATCTTACAAAGTTAATTACTCAATCAGAATTTGGAAGTAAATGCTTGCCGTTTGCTATTTACCGCTTAAAATAGTAATTTTTTTTAGATTTAAAAATTTCCCTAAAACGTAAAAAATGCCAATACTCATAAAGAGTAATGGCGTTCGCTTTATAGGAAGCATAACAATGCCACGCGGCAAACTTACGGGTAAAGTAAAAAATAATGTATTAGACTAAGGTTAATATTCAGACGCTGTATTACTATTACACCTGATTCAACAAAAAAAAGGACAAATAGTCAAGACATATTTTCTTATTTTAGTTAATGGACGTTCTTTGATACATCCCTATTATTTATCTACGATCAGTAGCAGGTGATTTGGTCCCTACAAACCAACAAGCCATTTCAATTTTAAAAAATTTTAATAAAAAGTAGCGAAAAAGTTGTGAACTATAGTTCAATCGCTTTTTCATTTGCACCGATTTGCTTTTGCGAACAATTAACTTTAAGAAAATGAAAAATCATATACTTTACCCTTGGGGGCAAATTCACAACGACGATATTCGGCAATAAACAGATCTGCTTCGTATCATCATTGGTTGAACGACTCTATTTGTATCGTGAATGGGACCATATTTATATCTTTGGAGATCTATTCGCGGTGGCTCTCACCTCCGAGAGGGTTGCTCTATTTCATTAACAACGTGGCTCTCACTCATTAACCCAGCGGCTCTGCCGCACCGAAATACTCACTCCTGCTGTCGCTGGGTGCTTGACTCAATCCATGACCATTCACCTTCTAAGGCTTCCATTTTAAGAAAGAAATCGTCTTTATAAATACGGACGTACTCAAGAAACGTTTCCTTTTCCAAACAATCCTTAAATAAGAGAACGACCTCAAAGAATCTCTTTCGTGCAAAACTAGCCTCAGAATTATCTTCGTAATATAAGAATTCGTTTAACTTATATGTTGGACTATCTTCAATAAAATATTTTAGTCCGTAACCTGAATGTACTCGATATTCCCCAAAATGAATAAACTCCCAATCAGGCGTAGGCGTAATATACCTTCCGCTATCAAGTATCACGACTTGGCTCCCGAAAAGTTGAGTTCCATGATATTTAATACTTAGTAAATGGTACATAGTTGATGGATTACTTACCGCATAGGAATAGAACTCGGGAATCAATTTCCGATTATCTTCATAATCCTCCAGCGTAATTGTATACTCCGGTTTATAAATGTTGAAGTAAATATTTTCATCGCTATTCCATTCGTTTTTGTTTTCCAGACTCCTAATGATGTGATCCAACGGAGATCTTGTCAGCAAGAAACGTTTTCTCCAGAGATACTCAATATTATTAATATCCGCACTTCTATCAATATCAGTGTTAGTGTCACCAACCCGGGTGTAGATGTAATTTGCTCGATCCTTTTTCCATTTTCAGAGAAATCTTCAATTAAAAAATGTGGTGTATCAATGCTATTCTTAATTATTAATACATCAACTTCATGCTTGGATAAAATTAAAGTCTTTACCTCCACCCTTGGCCTAATCCCGGATACAAACTTTTTGTGTTTCAACAAATCAATCATGTGTTGTTGATTTCTTCGATTTTCATCATTCTCTACCCCGACTACCTCGAAAGTTTTATCAGCAACACCAAAAATGATATATGCGTCCCGGTCAACAAGATTATTAGCCATACAAATTATGTCATGAAGTAGTGCAGCTGAATTTGAATGAAACTTCTGCTTGAAATCCCAGAAACTATCTTCTTGTCTAGATTCCATAAGATTCAATATTTCTTCTTTAAGATTGTGCCTCAATGCGTACTCACATCCTTAATTTGCTGAATTCAAATAATTTTAAAAATAATTCTCAAACCTATTTTAACTCGTCGGTTTTCCAACTTAATACATTTCTCCATCTTCTCGCTTCAACAACTTTTTGAATTCGGTTAAATCGCTTATTTTTTCTTAACTGTAAAGCTTCTCTCTCTTCAGCATCCATGCTTCTAATTTTCTGAAGAGCATCAGCCATTTCTTTATCGCTGCCAGCATTATCAATTTCTCTTTGCTTTTGATAAGCTCCCCAATCTACACCTTGATCCCACGCAGTTTGAAGTTCATATGCAACTTTATCTGCAAGCCCTTCAGTTGGTAATTCCATTAATGAAGTTTCGTAGACTCCGTCAACAACAAGAACAAAAAACTTTTTGTCTCTTATGACCGATTTATACAAATCTGCTTCATTTCCTTTCAAATGCAATATGCATGCCTTATGGGATATGGTATTTCACAATCCCATTGTACATTTTAAAATTACATAAATTCAATTTAATAGTTAATTTTGTTCACAATTTGATCGATGTAATCTTTTAGGCGAACAATAATTTTACTATGTAGCATATCACGCTGGATCGGCCGAATGCAGTATTCCGGATGTCCATATTCAGTTTAATATACCTACGTTTACAGCCCAGATATACATTTGACTGAGCAGCTTGGCAGAACCTGACATCGATCATGCGACCTACAATATGCGTAAATTGGTAAACGATCCGTCGTATCGAAATGCAACAGCACGGCAAGGACAACAGACGATTCGAAACGGTTACTCGCCTGTGGACGTTGGTAAGATAATCAAAAAATGGCTGAAGGAAATAGGTATACAAGTTTAAGTCGCGAGTATAACGGCCGCCCTACGTTCCAAATGCCAGTATGCTCACCTCGATCATTTTGGATGTTTTTCCCTGCCTGCAGCACTTCAAGCACCTCTTCACTGAAACCACAATACAAAATTCCTTGAACTCGGAACTCTAATCAACGATTTAACAGTTGCTATTTACTCTAATGAAATGCAAAAAGAGTTTTTTCAATACAGCTCCCTTCCTGAGCAGATGTAACTACTTCAGAACCAGAACCTTACAATTTATTATCAGTTGTTTGTTTTAGGACAACGTAACTTTAACATAAAATGAACTTAGTACTAAACTTCTGGGGGGGTTAAAAATGAGATCTCAAACATTTACAATTAAAGAATTTATGAATGACTCTTACTCCCATTCCACTATTATGGAATTATCTAGACGTAAGATTCGAACTCAACTCAAAAACAAAGTAAAGTTTATCATTAAAGTTGTGATAATTTCTGGTATTATTTATTTCTTTTTAATTAAACCTATACCGGCCTACTAGTAATCAAGATAGGGTACTTATTACTCGCTAACAAAATGTAGTTTCTATAATTTGGATAAAGCAATAATTCCACTGACTTTTAACAAGAACTCATTGCTTCAAAATAAAAATGCCGCAACGTCGCGGCATCTACTGAATTTATCTTGTACTCAAGTCATCCTATTTCTCCGCGCTCATAATATCGTAGGAAGAGAATTTAAATCTTATATCAAAATAAGTAACAAATATAAAGCACAATGACATATCTTTATTTAACAAAAGATGGTTTACGACCAGTTACTTTTCCACTCACAATTTTAAAATATTCTTTGTCTACACCATCAATTGATGGCCCAATATAGACAGCTTTCGATAAAGAACGGCGTAAAATAATTGAGGCAGTACGTACTCTTATAGCACATCCTAAGTGGCCTTTTTTGATCCAAACTGCTGGGTTTTCAAACCTTTAATTAGTTGTTTATTCATACCTAATATCCCCTCATTAAATAAATAATTTATTTAGTCCTTTAGCATATACTTGTATCTCTCGAAAACAAGAGCTGATTGTTCCGCAAGATTGTGAGAAACGAGACCAAACGGTTCTGTTTTTCCTTTTTCCAAATATTTCACAAGTCGATTTCGAGTTGAAATTCCACACTTTGTAACTCTGCATGCTGGCATGGCTTTAGATGTTAGCGTCCGTACCTTGACATCTGCATTTTTGAACCTCTTTACTAGATTTTTTAGGACTTCATCGCAAGCAATACCAGGAATATAAACAAATGAGACTAAGGGTACATTCTTCTGATTAGTCAATATAGTTAATGTTTCAATTTTTACTTTCCAAATTTGTTTTCTAACCATCTTTAGCCCCCTCCCGTGAAAACTAAACCATTTATTTCATACTTAAAATATCGTTATAAAGCAAACCAAGTGCACTCTATATATCTTTTTATATAAAAGGGTTGCTATTTAGAGAGCTATTATTGGCCATGGCCAATGGTTATTCTCCCTTGGTCTGAGAGTTTTACTAAACTAATTCGTTCTGTGATGTCGTAGAACATTCTTATTGCGGACTTTGTAAAGAAGACCCTAACTAATGTATTCGTGGAGGGATTACGCTTTCCTCCCGTTCGTATCATGAGGTCAAGAATTACTTTCTACTGCCTAAGTACTGGAAATACAGCCACGCTCTTCTGCCCGATCGTATTATGAGGTCACCAGATCTTTCTGGTAGACCTCATTTTTGTATGGTCTTATTATAGCGGTAGCCGGGGATCGAACGTTTCTGCCCGTGGGACTTGGATTCCGAGAGCTATTCAGTTCATCCCCCCTACTTGTTCAACCATGGTTAGGCTGGTTGGGAAATGAATCCCGTATCACATGCGATAGTGTGGAAGACAAGAAGGTTAGGGGTTACCGGTGAAAAATATTACAGGAGTGATGTCATGAATCCAGTCATTGGTGTGGATGTTTCAAAGGGAGAGAGCCATGCACAAGCTTTTTTAGACCGTGGAGTACCTCATGGGAAGATCTTTAGATTTAATCATGATCTAGAAGGTCTAGCGTCTTTTCTAAGTTATATTAGAAGTGTCGAATCGGTAGCGGGGATTCGTCCTGCCATTGTTATGGAAGCAACAGGTCATTATCAAAGCCCCGTTGTTCAGTTTCTGGATGAGCACCAGTATTTGAACATCGTCATTAATCCTTTAATCTCACATAACGCTAAGAAAACCAATTTGCGACGGTTAAAGACGGATGCCGCAGATGCCCATTTATTAGGGACACTGTTCTATAAAGAAGAGTTTGAACCCTACAAAAAGCGGGGGGCAGCATCTCATGAATTTACGCTTTCTAACACGCCAATATGAAGCTTTAACAGGTATGTATGTCCAAGCAAAACTACAGTTTCAGGCTATTCTTGATCAAGTTTTCCCTGAATATCATGGCGTGTTTGGTGATCTTTATTCAAAGGTGTCCCTTCGATTTTTGGCTTTACACCCAACATCAAAAGAAGTCCTAGAAATGTCTGAGTTGGAGATTACTAATGCAATTCAAAGTTTTACTGGACGCGGCAAATCCGTCTCATGGAGCTTGGAACGTGCTCAAGTCTTAGTAGCGGCAGCAAAGCGAAATCCCTTTAAGGAGACGGCTTTTTCAAGCCATTTAATCTCTATGCATCTGCTCATCAAATTGCTTCTTCAATACCAGGATCATCTATCAACCCTTAATAAATCGGTAGATGGCCTGGCTGAAGAGCTACTTGAATATGATTTAATTCAATCGATACCCGGAATTGGCACTAAGATTGCTGCAACAATTTTAGCTGAGATTGGTGAGATCGATCGGTTTGATCACGCAAAGAAACTGGTGGCCTTTGCTGGTGTTGATCCAAGTGTTTTTTCTTCAGGTAAGTTTGTAGCTACCCAAAATAAAATCACTAAGCACGGCTCCAGGAGGCTTCGTACTGCCTTGTATCAAGCTGTAAGATGCGGTATTCGTAGTAATAGAAATAAGAAATTAAGGACTTATTATGATAAGAAACGTGCTGAAGGAAAGCTATTCAAAGTAGCAGTAATTGCATGTGTGAATAAACTCATTCACTGGATTTTTGCCATCTTAACTACTAAGGAAGCATTCCGTTTAGAGTGAATAACAAAAATAGAAATATATGGAATCTATATCCGTGCTTAATAGGACGGTTCTTTCCCATGCACTTTTTAAAGTATACCATCTCATGAAACTACTATTAATAATTAAATATTGACAAGCTATTAGCTGGAATAGCTGAGCGAAAGGCTGCCCATCGTGCCGGCAGCTCCCAATGTTTTGTATATTGAACAAACGTTCCTCCGTAGTATCTCATATTCGCCTGTTTTTTATGGAACTAATCATTCATTCGTTGTTAACCATGCACCATCAACCAAGATTGAACCAAATACTAAGATAGGTGTGCTTTCGTTTTTATCAATCTGCATAGCGACCCATCCAGTATGTTGATTTCCAAGTACTAAGTTTGTAGATATGGATGGACTTGGGGGAGTAACGAGTATTGGTCTATAGTTCTTTCCATTGGAAGAGACAAGCTGAAAATCATTATTACTAATTCGAAGTGATTGATTTTTATCAGAAGTACTCGTAAGCTTGATGGTGACTTTTGCAAGAAGAATCTCTCTCTCTTCAGGGTCAACCTTAGAGGTATCCGATGTTTCAACCCAAACACCTTGCTGTAAGTCTTCTACTTCTTTCAACATACTAAGGGCTTTGTTTCCTCTCACAACTGCATCTAATTGGATAGCGCCTTGGTACTGTTCAAAGGGAGTAGACTTTTCAAAAACAACTTCTGTATGAATAGGCGCAGGGTTCTGAAAAGATTTACCAAAGGTCGAGGAGCCCTTCTTGCCAATGTACAACTCGCTTTTTTCACCATCTATCCAAGTATTTTCATGCCCTATCCAATTAGCAACATCACTAATAGGAATATAGCTACTTCCATCTACAACCCTAACATCCGTTATTACCTCTTTTCCATTGATAAAAAGTTTTATCCCCGGGGAAGCAATGACACCAGCGGTTAAACATATTATTGATATTAGGACTAATAAGCAAATTAACATAATATATCTTTTCATATTCAAGCCTCCGATAGCGAGTTCGTGCCGTTGCACACTAATAATTTCAAAACACTTATCTTAAATTCCAAAAAGTCAAAGCCAATCCTATTGCAGGAAGTTCCTTGCTATTAGCCATCGTGTTTCTAACATTCATACTTTCCTTCCTGTCTTAAAGAATCTCCTGCTTACGTCTGCTAACAAAAAGGAATTAATACTTTGGATAAATTATTGTATCTTTAATATTCGTTTCTAATAAAGCATATCCTTTATATGGATGTTAATCGTTTGATCGTTAGCTAATATACTAAAGTGGATCAGCCACATAGGCTGATCCTTAACTATAGTCTACCGTTACGTCAACGAGGCAGCCGATTCATATCGGCTGCCTCGTTTTCGTTTTATATTGAACAAACGTTACCCGTCGTAATAAAATAAATCTTTTAATCTTCATATTCCCAATTACATAAACCCGTTAGAAATGAGTCGAAGTTATTAGCCAACTGAATCGTGAATCCGCCATCGCTCTCAATATATATTACTGGAGGTTCTTCGTTGCAATTGCGGTAATCTAAAGCAATCCACCAGTGACCATCGCCTGATATGATGATAAGTTTCTTTGGTAGTCCCCATTCACTGATTAAGTAAGAACTTTGTAGTAATCCCTCATTCGGAGCTATCCCATATATGTGATCAACCTTGATATGATCATCCGCCCATTTAGTTGGAAGCGAAGTGGGATGTGCATCAAAATTAATGTATCCTCCGTTTTGCTTCTCCAGTAAGGCTATTAAGGATTCGGGTAGTTTGACTTTTAATTATTTTTCTGCATTTGCTACCATTTCTTTTGTAAGGGGTTGTAACTTGAAGTAATCACTTTCCTGATTCCAAAATTCCAAAGTAAGAGCCCCTTTCTGTTAGCTTTTACTTAAGATATTACCATTTTTTAGATGTAATTGTTCATGAAATTTAGCACTTGTTCTAGCTCCTCTCTATGCCGTACCCATGTAACTAGATCTAGGTCCTTATGAAGTCGGGTAACCCTTCCGAGCAAAAAGTCTATTGCCCAACCTCCGCGCAGCTAGAAATATGCATGAATTGAAGAGAAAACCACAGCTAGCTCACCAAGTATTTTCAATTGACTTTGCGTTTGATCATCCAAATCCGTGAAAGGGTTATTTTCTATATTCTTCGTCATTATAGGAACCCCCTACAGCTCTTTTATGTTTATTATAAATTAATATTTCATCAGCATACTTGGTAGAGAATTATCTTATTCAACTTTTCGTTACTTTAAAAGACAAAGGCAACTGATTGTAAGTCAGTTGCCTTGTCTTGGATTGAACTATAGTTACCCGTTAGATTCCTGTAGATGGATAAATTTCAGCTTTGTAAAAAAAGGAGCGCCTCTGTACGATGGAAGTACGCTACGGGTCAAAAGCCCTTTAATTCCATCATCCAGGAGGACGCTCTACT
>NZ_JABMKY010000016.1 GCF_013204845.1 Paenibacillus qinlingensis | reverse complement strand
CTTTTACAACAGGACAAGGTCGAATAGCACAATTGGTTACATGTCACCTGAGCAATTTGAGCAGCTATACTACCAGCAAGTTGCATAACTTAGTGACGTCCACTTTCTTGACAGAAGAGCAATAATCCATCTAAACGTGATTTCAGCCCAAATTCGAAAGAATTAGCTTCATGAAATCCATCTATTCGTGGTAATCGGCGGGTTACTAGGAGTTGTAGGAGTTGCTGAAGTTCCTGGGGTTGCGGGGGTTGCGGGGGTTGCGGGGGTTGCGGGGGTTGCGGGGGTTGTGAATATTTAAAAGACAAAAAATCCACCCCCTCCAAGGGGCGGATCCTGGTTAGTTAATTTTCCTGCGTGTCAAAATACACGGAACACCTCTGCCAACAGCCCCAGGCTGTGACATCATATCCAGATAGCGCATCCCCCTTGCGCAGGGTGTTTTACACACCGAACAAGTGGCAGACTCAACCATCCTCATCGTGTATTGCGCACGAGATGAAAGTTCCTTTTTCTTCTTAACAACTTTGCCTTTACCTTTAGGTGGTGCCATGTTCACGCCTCCCCAACAGCTTCCTTTCCTCAGTATATGAAGTCTGGGCAAAGTCGGTTCGTGGCGAACGCAAGCAAGTTGAAGTGACTTGTCTTACGATTATAATTCCAAGGTAGTCAATAATATAGGAACCACTTCCTCATAAAGTAACGCAAATGTTTCAACAGGCAGCGGATTTACGCCAAGCCCCACCTCGACTGTAAAGCCTGGTCGCCGAAAGTGTTGAATGAACCAATCTTTATACCCAGCGTCACTGCCCGTAAGCTTCACTGCCTCATAATTACTGGCTAATGCCAATCTCTCTGCAAGTGCTTCAGCTTCAGCTGGCTCGTAATCGCGGTAATTCCAATAAATTTCTCTTCCCTGCGTATGTAAGGCAACGACAAGTTCGAAGTCATGACACTCGGTGAACTCGGCTAAGGCAGCGGCTTCCGGCTCAGATAGCGGAGCTTCGCCTCCGTAATCTCGCTCGCCTGGTCCATCGTGTTCTCTTCGCAGCTTTTCTTCTTCCCAATGGGCAGGGAATTGATCATTAAGGTCTACGCCGCGTATATTCGCCTTCCAATTAATAAACGATAAGGAGCCGTTATTCCATGCCAACAATGCTTCACGATGCGGATGTTCTTCGGACAGTCCATGTAAAACAAGCTCAACCCCATCAGGATTAACCATGGGCACGACCCACAAGGCATACTCTGACAAAATGCGTCTAACATTGCGCCCATGCCATGCCGTCCCTCTTGCATATGCACATGCCAGATCTTCAACAAATTGCATCAGCAAGGGGGCCGTTATCCATTCATTCGCATGCATAGCTGCATTGAAATGGATTTCCTTCGTACCATGCCCGATACGCAGCGCAGGAATGTCCCTTCCCATCACACTTTGGCCAATACACGCCGTTTGCAAAAAAGGATATATTTTGCCTAAACGATTTAGCTCACTCGCCAATGTCTCATAGCCATAACCTAACACATTACCACCTCACAGCCTTCTACTTCTTTCGTATGGCTATTCTTATGATAAGGTTGCTGGAATCATGCGGTATCTCAGTTACGCGAGATGAAATAAAAATAGACCCACAAGGGTCTATTTCGAGCGTTTAAATAATAGTCGGCACCTGCCACACGACAGGCATGAAGGCAATATATTCCTTGAGCCAGTTCTCCGCAATTTGCCGAAAAACGGTAGGCGTACCACTGCAGAAAAACTGGTGAATCGGCATTTCTGGGGATTTCGTTTGCATACCTCTTTGAGAAAGAATCGTACTTATATCTCTGGCTGTCTCTTCCGCCGAAGAAATTAATGTCACTTCAGGGCCCATCACTTGAGAAATAGATTCCATCAGAAATGGGTAATGGGTACAGCCCAGAATTAAGCAATCGATCGGTTTATCTTTTAAGGGATTCAGGGATTGCTCCACGATTGTATGCGCACGATCACTACTAAATAGCCCTCTCTCAACAAATGGAGCTAGTAACGGACACGCCTCACTATAGACGTGAATATCAGGCGAAATCTGCTTCAACGCTGTTTCATATGCTTGACTGCGTATCGTTCCATCCGTGCCAATAACACCGATGATCCCGCTTCGTGTCATTTTGATTGCTGCTCTTGCCCCAGGTGCAATCACACCTACGACAGGTATCGAGACACGCGCACGTATGTCTTCTATCGCGACCGCGGTCGCCGTATTACAGGCAATCACAATCATTTTGGGATTAAACTGAAGTAAGTAATCTACGATTTGGCGTGTAAAGTGACGAACTTCATTAGCAGGACGGGGTCCATATGGGCTCCTTGCCGTATCACCAAAATAAATGACTTTTTCATGCGGCAGCTGTCTCATGATTTCTTTTACAACAGTTAACCCTCCGACTCCGGAGTCCAGTACGGCTATCGCTTGCTGCACACATATCCGCTTCCTTTGCCGGTTGATGAATTGATATAAACCACATGGTTAGGATATGTGCGGCCAAGCTCAAAGGTACCAAGAGTACTACACAGATTTCGACCTAATCTTCTTTACTTTTTTGGTTGAAGCTCGGTTACAAGTCCGAATTCGTACCCTCTCTTTTTGATTTCTTTACAAATGCGATCAAGCGCCTGCATGTTCTCAATGGAACCCTGATGCATCAAGATCACGTTTCCATCATGCAAATTATTCATAATATCGTTGTACGGATCCTCGGCACCATTCGCTCTGGGCTCCCAATCACGCATGGCTGTAGACCAGAACACAGAGGTATAGCCCATGTCAGAAACCAAACTTAAATTATGAGCATTATAGTGCCCATAAGGAAAACGGAAATAGTTCCCGACCTCTTTACCGGTGATTTGCTTATACACAACTTCAAAATCCTTAATTTCCTTGCGTATCTGATCATCTGTTAAGTCGTTAAAATCCGTATGTGTCATGGTGTGGTTCGCTACATAATGGCCGTCTGCCACAATTCTTTTCAAATAGTCCGGGTTCTTCTTGATGTTGTTCCCTGTAATAAAAAAGTTCGCTTTGACATTGTTCTCTTTGAGTGATTTCAGCATGAGATCAACCTCAATGAGCGGTCCTCCTGCATCAATGGTTAAATAAACCTTTTTCCCCGTTCCAACCCAGACAGCTTTCTGGTCACTGGTAAATGATTTGGTTTCAAGCGGAAAATCAGGAACTTGCCCTGTTTTCTTCTTCATATAGTACCAGGAATAGGGTGTTCGATCTGCGGGCAATGGTTTCGTTTTAGCAGGATCAGCTGTGGCTTTAGGCGTTGCGCTAGGTGTCGGTGTAGCTGGTGATGCACTCGGCACAGTCGTTGGCTTAGGAGTTGGCGTAGGTGTCGTTGTTGGTGAAGGTTTAACAGTTTGTGCGGGAGAAGGTGTTGGCGAAAATCTAGGAGAAATAACTGGACTGGCTTTGGCAGCCGCTTCCGTGCCGACAGGGGCAGTTAGGCTTATATCTGCACAACCGACCAACGAAACGCTCATTATGATCAGCAGTGCAGCTTTATGGGTATGTTTTATCATGAGTTACACCTCGAGATAGGAATGGATTCTTCATCCATACTATTCGACAGTGAATGACAAATTACCTGCCTAACTATTGAAATTGGGGGTTATTTTGTAGCGCGATAAGTCAAGTATTGTAGAACGGTAAGTAGGATAAACGCTGTTCCCGCCAGCATCGGAATCGTAATAAATCCAAGCCAGTTTAGATAGTCGGTATCGCAAGCAATGGGACCGCAGCCTGTGCCCGTTTCTTTGAAAACACCCATTTGTAATAAAACATGATAGATGGAGATGCATGCTCCCCAAATCGTTAGTGGCAACACATAGATGGTTAACTTGTAATCTCTGCGAACGGCTGCAATGCCTAGAATTACAACCAATGGGTACATAAGAATACGCTGATACCAGCATAGTTTACATGGTGCAAAATGCAAGATTTCGGAAAAATATAAGCTTCCAAGTGTCGCAACCAAGGCAACTAGCCATGATATATGCATGCCGTTGTCTCTCAGCCATTTTTTTAACATGATGAAATCGTCCCCTCTCTTCTACCCTATTATAAAAAAATAGACGAAAGAAGTCACGGAGTTGATTCTACCGACCTACTAAATTCGCATTTTGCTTACGAATCGTATAAGATGTTCACATTCCACTCAGGTAATTAGTACCAATAAGTGCTATAAACGTTTCTATTTTGAGCCAATTCAATTACAATTAACATATGGAGGGATTCCTATGATGAAGCAATTTGAAGGATTCGGTAAATTTTTGGAGAGCTTGCGAGGAAAAATGTCCTTACGTGAAGCTGCAAACAAGAGTGGTCTGTCCCATGCCTATATTCGAGATTTAGAGTTAGAGCGTAACCGTTCGACGAATGAAAAAATAAAGCCATCCCCTGTCACGTTAAAGAAATTGTCGGATGCCTACAAGTTTTCGTATACAGATCTTATGGAGAAAGCTGGATATCTTGAAAAAGGTAACCAAGATAGTCAAGGGACACCACCCACTCTCCCCTTGGCAGACATCCTTTTTATAGAAATTGGATCTACTGAAATGACGTATCACACACAAATCGGTAATCGCACGATTCCCATGCAATCCTTATTAGATTTCAGTCATTTCCTAGACCAACTAGAAGATCAAGGGTTTAAGAAAATGGATACGGATCTATTCGTTAATTTGTCTCACGTTAAGAAGTATGACGCCCAGGCAGGCAAGCTTTATTTCGATCCGCTAGGTGTAAGCCTAAGTGTGACGATTGCAGCCGTGCGCCAAAAGAAATATCATGAACTTATTTTGCGCAGTGTCGCCTATCATGCAGGGAACGATCTTGAATACCAATGGGAAAAAAGCACGATCAAAGACTCTCTACTCGCCTCACTTCAACGACAAAATTAAGCATTTTACAAAAAAAGGAGAAAAATTTCAGGGAATTCTGAAACTTATTCTCCTTTCTTTTCGTCTTACTAGTTGACAGTGTGGACTCCATTAGCGTTAGAGAGGATAGATGTTTAAGCATGGCTGTTCAACAAACAACCGCCCAACAGACTACCCTGCAAGCCCGTGTAAAGCGCAAACGTTCTGCAGGCATACGCTTTTTGTCGTATACAGTGCTTACGATTACCCTTCTAGCAATCTTAGGTTTAAGTTGGTTTTTCCTGACTGCCTCGGGGTCGAGCCTGCGTTTCATGATGGCAGATACCATCATTACCACGCAGCATCGGGATTGGGCCAAATATTTAATTGGCACATCCGAGTTGCAGAAACGTGTAGCCGCATATACGAAAAGTTTTGACGAAATGGGTACGGAGAAGGATCTAGGACTTGTAGATGTTGGTCCTCTTGCGTCCCATACGCCCACAGAAGTGGTAGCCCCAGTCAAGAAAGATTTAGTAACAATTGAGAGCATTTCTGGCCCTAATTTCAAAGGCAAGCTCGTTACTATTTCAGACCCTACTAAGCTTCGCATAGCTGTGCCAGAGAAAGCAGGTAAAGGGGAGAAAGTCTCTTCCATGGTCAAACGTACCGGTGCGATCCTCGGTGTGAATGGCGGTGGATTTATTGATCCGAACTGGGAAGGGAATGGCTTTCAACCAGAAGGCGTCGTCATCTCAGGAGGCAAAATCTTTTACAATGACAAGGGTATGAACGGTACCGTACAGATCGTTGGGATTGATAAGCAAGGCCGAATGATTTCAGGCAAATACAAAGTATCTGAGCTGCTCGAAATGGGCGTACAAGAAGCCGTCTCCTTCAGCCCTCGCTTCATCGTGAATGGTGTTGGCCAAGTCAAAAGTCAAGCAGATGGCTGGGGCATCGCACCACGAACGTGCATGGCTCAAACGAAGGACGGCGCGATTCTATTCGCCATCATTGATGGCAGACAAACGCACAGTATCGGTGCAACGCTCTATGATGTGCAGGAAATTTTCTTAGCCCATGGCGCCATTACCGCGGCGAACCTCGATGGGGGTGCTTCAACCGTGTTGGTTCACAATAATGCTATTATTAATAAACCTTCAAGTGAATACGGTGAACGCTATCTCCCGACCGCCTGGTTGCTTTTCGATCACCCAGAGACCGCTGATATTAAGAATGTGTGGGAAGGGCTGGATATCAGTAAGATTGATCCGTCCAAATGGTAACCAAATAAACGGCTACGCCGTCCTTCAAGGACGCGAGCGTTTATGGAGAATATAGCCAATTTATTATGTAAAACTTATACATTCTAAATTTCAACAAAGAAGCAGAGTACTCCTAGAAGGAGCGCTCTGCTTCTTTCATTGGAAAACTAGCGGCCTACGATGACTAAGTCTTCTGCGGCTTCCGATGCTGCGATCTCATCTTGAATGTCATCCTCAAATTGCGAATCCTTCCAAGACCGAACGGTCTCGACAACACTTGCTGCTGTATCCTTGGCTTTGCCTACAAGATCTGTAGTAGTTGTACTCACTGTTTTGGCAGCTGCTTGCGTTTTTTGACTAACTGTAGTGGCTATTTGCACGGTTTTATCGCTAACCACAGTAGCTCCTTCTGCAATATCACTGCGTAGTTCACGACCTGATTTCGGTGCGAACAGCAGCGCTGCTGCAGCCCCAACTAAACCGCCTACGACTGCACCGATGAGAAGATCTTTTCCTTTTTTTCCATTGGACATGTGATATCCACTCCTTAATGATCTGATTTCGCACTCCGCTGCGCCTGCCATCTCTGCCATAGCTCATACCCTGTGGTTGCCCATTCCATGATGTCGTGGATACGCTTCTGGTGCGTATGTACGACCTTTTCCGCACCTAGCAAGGAATCATTCATCATGCGTGAGGCTTTGCGCAGCATGGAAGCGACTTCCCCTACTGCCTTTCCTGCCTTTTCAACCGATTGCATAGTTGGCTCTAAGGCAAGGACTTGCAAATGTACCTCTTCCGTAAGCTGCCCTAATTGCTTCATTAGATTCTCCGCATGCTCTGTCGTATGGACAACCTGCTGCTTAACTTCAATAACCGTGTCCCCTAACAAGCGAAGCGTTCGCGTAGCTGTAATGAACATGCGAACTGTAAAGACAATGAGCACAATACACGCAACTGCCAAGCTGACGATACTGATCTCACTCCATGTCATGTAGGTCACCTCCTATGAGCTAAAAGCTGTGAGGGTTGATGAGGCTTCTAGACGAATGCCTATGAATTACTACAGTATAGGTAGGTAGGGCTTGTTTTGACACAAACGGATTGGAAAAATTTCTGGAACCTGTCATAATAAATAGCAAATGCGTCGAATTTGAGTTGGGGGAATCGAGAAATGAACCGAGAACAAGGGCTGCAAGAAATTGAGCGTACACGTATCGTAGCAATCGTCCGAGGCGTGCAGGGAGATCACATTATGTCTGTTGCTGAAGCACTTCACCAAGGTGGGGTCACAGTCATGGAAGTAACGCTAAACACACCTGGTGCGCTCTCTATGATCGCTAACCTTCAAAAGCAATGGGGAGAGCAGATGTTCATCGGAGCCGGCACTGTGCTGGATCTGGAGGACGCCAAACAAGCTGTTGCCGCGGGAGCTGCTTTCTTGGTCACTCCTAATCTGGATGAGGAGGTCATCCGCTGGTCGAAGCAAGAAGGTATTCCAATCTTCCCTGGTGCGATGACGCCAACCGAAGTTGTGAAAGCATGGAAAGCCGGTGCTACCGCCGTTAAAATATTCCCAAGCGCAAGCTTAGGCTTGCCTTACATCAAGGAATTAATGGGGCCACTCGATACCATCCCTATGATAGCTGTTGGTGGGGTAACCGAAGGGAATATCAAACAATTTCTGTCCATTGGCTGTTATGGCTTAGGCATTGGCGGCTCGCTCATCAACCTGAAAGAAATCGAAGCCGGTAATTTCGGCTGGATCACGGACAAGGCTGTTCAATTGCTCGCGGCGTCACGGGCATAATATTGTGAGGCATGAGAAAACGGAGCTCGCGAATGATTGCGGCTCCGTTTTTACGTCTTCGTGGACTATTTAGCTTTGATAGGCGGCAACTGCATTTTTATCTCCAACTTGTACGGATACATCCTTCGTTTGACCATCGCGTGAAATTTTCACCTTCAATGCATCGCCAACTGCCGCGGCTTGGACCGCTTTCGTCAGTTCCTCTGTATTCGCAATTCCTTTCCCATTCACTTCCGTAATGACATCAAACTGGCGTATCCCTGCTTTGAAAGCTGGTGAACCTTGCTGTACTTCAGCAACTACCACACCTTTGGTACTACTAATTTGCAGATCCTGTAACATGTCATCCGTAATATTTTGCAACGCTACGCCAATGTAAGGTGCTGGATCTTTCGCAATCGTTTCGTTGTTTTTCAATTTATCTACGACGGAGCTAATGGTACTTGCTGGAATCGCAAAGCCCATTCCCTGCGCTTCGGCATTGACAGCCGTATTAATCCCAATGACTTCACCATTTAAATTTAAGAGCGGGCCACCAGAGTTACCAGGGTTAATCGCCGTATCCGTTTGTAACAAATGCTTGTAATTACGTGTCCCCTGTTCATCATCAATGCTAATTTCGCGTTCCTTGGCGCTTAAAACACCTGTCGTCACGGAATAATCAAAGTCATAGGGATTACCAATCGCAACCACCCACTCACCAACTTCAGCAGCATTTGAATCTCCAATTTTTAAAGCTGGAAAGGCTTTGTCTCCTTGAATTTTGAGTACAGCCAAATCTAGATCATAGCTGCTGCCAAGTAGCGTCGCCTTAAATGGGGTATCATAACCTTGTACATATACATCGATTTCATCTGCTCCGTCTATCACATGCTCGTTCGTTAATATATAGCCGCTATCTTCAAAAATGAACCCAGATCCGATTCCATTTTCTATCGTATCTCCACTTTGCGTTCCTTGCTGCTGCGAATTTCTGCGAGTACCTGATGTGCTTGTTTGCTTGACTTTCGTTTCAATTTTGACAATGGCCGGACTTGAGGCTTTCGTAATTTGTGAAATGCTATTGATTCCTAAATTGTTGAGCGATGCAGTTTGGACGCCAGCCGCAGCTGAGTTCGCTGCTGCAGCCGCGGTTGCGCTGGACTGCACGGTTTGCGTATCATAGCCAAACAGGTTTAATTTGTCCGAAGTGAACATCAAACCACCAACGACAACTGCACCTGCCATAAAAGCTGCAAATATTGGCTTTACTCTGGAATTGCTTGCTTTTCTTTCAATTTTTATGTCATCCAAGTTCACGTTATTGTTCATATCCTCATTCATATGATTACCGCCTCTCGATTGCTATCATTTTGTTTCTTGCTGATAGATCAAGTATAGAACGCTAACCTGAAGTGAGACTTAAACTGGGCTGATAGCTGTATGAATGTTAGCTGAAAGTATGCTGAAGGGTTGGCGGGATAAAAAAAACCTGATCCTGGACTCTTTGGTCCACGGCATCAGGTCTTTATAAAAAATATTAATTAATGAATCCTGCTTTACTTAGGAATCGTTTGAGCATAGCAGCAGCCTCTGCGCGAGTCGCTTGGTTGTTAGGGCCGATGGTTGTATCCGTCAAACCATTGATAATACCAGCATCGATGGCCCTAGCAATTTCTTTCTGTGCCCACACGATTTTGTTAGAATCGCTGAATTTGCTTAATAACTCGATTTGCTGTGAATCAGACAGATTTGATGTCAATCCTGCATAGTTCATTGTTCGTACAATCATAGCGGCAAGCTCTTCACGTGTGATCTGAGCATCTGGCTTAAATGAACCATCTTCATATCCATCGATAATGCCCGCTTTGGCTGCAGTTGCAACTGTCGCTGCGTACCAATCGGAAGCTTGGACATCGCTAAATGTAGTTGTTGTAGTTACCAGGTCTAAACCCAAAGAACGAACAGCCAAGGCTGCAAATTCCGCACGTGTAACGTGAAGGTCAGGAGCGAATGTTGTATCTGTCATCCCATCAATAACGAGTTTATTGGCAAGGAGACTTACATCATCCTTAGACCAGTGGGACGCAGTATCTGTAAAATTTTTGTTCATTTCGACAACCGTGTAAATACTATTGCCGTTACGCTTCAGTGTGGCAACTGTTTTGCCATCTTTAACCTCGAAGATTGCAGGAACGAAACTTAGCTTCTTCGTTGTCTCATTGTAGAGAACACCAGTAACCTTCTTGGTATCTACAGCATTTGAGATGTTAATGGAACGCGAAACATACGTTTTGCCATAATCAACCGAAGTAGTTTTGTCCCCAGGACCTAGAGCAATGACATTAAAGTCTACTGCATCAGCGATAGCTTTAGCCCCAATTGCAGTGGCTGCAGAAGTTACCGCAGTTGCGGAATCACCGGTAACCTTCGTAATACTCACTTTGATCTTCAGATCCTTCAAAGGAATTCCTAACGATTTGGCTAGAGCATTCACATCTAATATAGAAAGAGGAAGCATATAAGTTCCATTGTCTGAACGTACAGTAATGGTCGAGCCCGCTTTACCTACAGCGTCAACTAAAGCAGAGGCTGGAATAAGGGCGATGTCACCGGATAATTTGAGTTCTATATTCGTATTTGAAGCTAGTGCATTTTTCAGGCTATCTTCGTTAACTTCACCGTTAGTAGGAACATTAATACTAGTCCCAGTTGCTGGTGGTACCCAACCACCTCCGCCATACCCTCCGCCACAGTAACTCGTGCATCCTGGCAGGTCAGGATTGGCATCAGTCGCATATACGAGGCTAGAAACTGTAGAACTATATTGGCCTGCTAAATATACAGCGTCATATACATTAGCTGTTATACCTGTATTGAACGTAAAATTGTAGTATGTAACGCCATTTACTGTTTCCGTGTTCGTGTAATCAGACATGTAAGCTTTCTTCAACAGACTATTATCTGGAGCATACATATTCAGATACACGGCCCCAGATACATTGTCATAAACGTCGCTATAAACAGTCGCTGTCACATTTCCAGTCGTCTTGTCGTATGTGTACGACTTTATACCTAGCGTTGCCCCGAAGGCAATCACAGGTACTAGAATAGAAACTATCATGAATAGAGCCAAAGCATGAGAAATTTTCCCAATCATTGATTTCACTCTGAATGCACTCCTTTTTCTCTCTATTTGACTTGAACTTGAATCGAACTGATTATTTTTCATCATCTATAGATTCACCTCCTCTACTATCTATGTAGTATAGACTTCGATAGATTAGGTTCCATTTCAGTCCGTATCTTGGAAATTTGTTCCAAAAGTAATTCCAATATGGATTTATATGGAATAAAAAATAGCTAAAAAGCCCCATTCATTGTGAATTGGGGCTTTCATATTGCCACTGATGCGCCCGAGTTAGTCGGTTTCATCGACTAACTCCTCTACAATTGCCACGGATATGCTCGAGTTAGTCGATTTCATCGACTAACTCCTCTACAATTGCCACTGATGCGCTCGAGTTAGTCGATATCATCGACTAACTCCTCTACAATTGCCACTGATGCTCTCGAGTTAGTCGGTTTCATCGACTAACTCCACTACAATTGCCACGGATGTGCTCGAGTTAGTCGGTTTCATCGACTGACTCCTCTGACAAAAGAAGAAGATAAGCAGACACTGTCTGCTTATCTTCTTTTCAAAACTATTTATTTTGACGTATGATATACACACATTTGTTAGCACCTTTGGCGAGACACTCTGTACGTTCTACTTCGGCATCCAGCAAATTACGGAACAGCGATAGTTCACACTGACATGCCTGCTGAAACGTATTGGCCACCTTCGCAATGGGACAGTTGTGCTCATTGAAGATATAAGCATCATCACCTTGTGCGGACCAATCAACCATATAGCCATTCTCATTCTGAATGTGCGCTAATTCAGCCACGCGATCCTCTAAGCTTTTGGCTTGCATCCTTGACTGATAGCGAGCTTCGAGCTTCCCCTGTCTGCCTTCAAAGAGCCGTTCGATTTTATCTTGACCTTCGTCTTCTAATAACTCGTCTAATAAATCCAACGTTAACTGTGAGTATTTCTTGGGAAATAATTCGTCCGCTTGTGGCGCTAATGTATACACACTTGTAGGACGTCCCATAGCTTGCCTTACGAGCTTAGCCTCGAGCAAATCATCCTTCTCCATCGAATGAATATGTCGTCTAACAGCCATCTCAGTGATCCCAAGTTGTTTCGCCATATCTTGTACACTTAACGGCCCTTGCGTTTTGAGCATAGAAAGAATCACTTTACGCGTCGATGTTTCTAGTGTTTGATTCATGCTCTCACCTGCCCTCGGAACTCGTTTAAGTCTCATTTTACAGCATCACTGGCAATAAGTAAATTATGAAACACTTATGTATGTTATGCCAATTCACTCTTAATAAATGCACGAACCGATGCCGCGAATTCCTCAAATGCCGCTGGGAGTTTAGGTATTAATGGATGTAAGTCTTGTCGCGGCCAATCTACATAATCCTGTACAAGTGGTTTCCGAAGCTTCACTAACTGCAGCAACGTCTCCGTTAAGGACTCTGAATAAGCCCCTTCCCCATGTACAATTTCCAATATGTCTTCATAACTGCTTGCATCTCTTAAAATAAAAGCATCAATGAGCAAGCTCCCAACATCCGTCACGGTTTCTATCGCCAAATGAAGTACTCGTTCTTGCGAAAGCTGCCAAGTCAGATCTTGCTTCCCTTGCGCCCATTGTGCTTCTAACTGCTGACTTGCCTCCGCAAGTACAGACAAAAACTGAATGCGCCCATCAATTTGTTCATGATTAATAAAATACATGGTCTATCTCCGTCCTCTTTTTCGCCATTTCGTCCATGCCAACATCGCAAAAAAAGTGATAATAACCAAAAATATGAGCAAAACCGCCTGCATCAAATATTCATAACTCACGTTCATTCACCCTCTTGATTGATCTCTTTACATGCTATCAACAGTTTATCTCGGGCAGGTGAGAGCGTCAAGCCACGCGGGTTTTCATTCCTAAAAGCATTGTCCTCCTATAGCGATCATGTTAAAGTGAAACGAGAGAAAAAAGGAGAATTTACATGATATTATCTAAACCCAAACTGTCAGAAATCGACATCGTACGCGCGCTTGCTATCTTTGCCGTTGTACTCATTCATGGTACGTCTGGCGCCACTCAACTACCTGTTGGGACAGGCTCCCAGGCTTTCTTTTTCATCCTCAACAAAGCTAGCTTGTTTACCGTTCCTTTGTTCATCTGGATTAGCGGTCTCGTCTTGTTCTATTCGTATTATGACCGTTGGGAGCCCAAGATGGCGCGTGTTTTTTGGACAAAAAGACTGCAAAAGATATTAATTCCCTATATCATCTGGTCCATATTCTATTATTTTTATAATCAAGTCATGTTTCATGGTTCGATACAGATCGATGCCTTTCATCTATTTAAATTACTCTTGTCGGGCAATGCCAGCTATCATCTCTATTACATTGTCATTATTGTTCAGTTCTATGCGCTATTCCCTTTAATGATTGCTGCCATCAAACGTTACGCGTGGCTCCGTCGCTGCCTGATTCCTCTAGGTATCGGCATTCAAGCGGTTTCCTATACCTTTCATCATTGGGTAATCCCGCTGCCCGAATATGCTACGTTGTGCTTAAGCTATACGGCTACGTTCTGCTTCGGTGCCTTCATGGGCATCTATTATCCAACGATAGTGACATGGGCGATTCGTTGCAAAAGATGGATATGGAGCTCCGTCTATGTGGCAGGTGGCGCTTATGTAGGCATGCTCCTACTTCAGCAACATGGTCTCGCTATGATCGAAAATACTTGGTTCGAGCTGGCGCTGCTCGCTTACTGCCTGACCATCCCACTCGTCTGTGTGCCGTGGGCACGCAACCAACTGGCGCGCAGCTCACGCTTCAGCGCTTTCTTATCTGCCTTAGGCGCAGCCTCCTTCGGCATCTATCTCGTGCATCCCGCGATTCTCACCCTGTGGGATCGCGTTACGCCAGAGCCAGCGCTGGAGCGCCTTTGGCTCTATGATGTGCACACCGCAGCAGCCGTTCTTATCGGGCTGCTAGGCGCTTTGCTGCTCACGCGCGGCTACGCTCGCGCAGTCCAAAAAGGTTCCGCTCGCAGATGAGCGGAACCTTTCTATTTCATGCGCGCCAGCCAGGCCCAGCGCCGCTGCTGTCTGCGGCTGTAGCGAGGCAAGCCGCGGTAAATGTCCAGCGCTTCGCGGTACGCGCGCTTGGCATCTTCTTGCCGGCCAAGCTGCTGATACAGCTGGCCTAGTCGGTAGTAAGCCTCGACCGACGAAGAGTGCAGGTCGCGGAACTGTTCAATAAACTGCGCCGCACGCTTCGGCGCAAGGGGGGCCAGAGCCTCGCCCAGGCGCAGGTAGGCTTCGCCATATTTTACACGAGGATTGAGTTTAATCGCCCTCAGCATAAAGGTTTCACCCTCGTCTATTCGGCCAAGTTTCAGAAGACACAGTCCAATTTCATAATGAACGTCGGCAGATTCCTGCATGATTGGTAGTGTTTGTTCCAAGTAAGGCAGTGCTTCTTGATATTTTTTGCGTTCAATAAGTATGCGCGCCAAGTCCAGTTTCGCTGACGTATTGTGCGGGTTCGCATGGAGATCAATTCGTAGACGTGATGCTCTTCGATTTAACTGAAATGGTCTCCAAATATTCGGCAGGATGCCAACGTATTTTCTATCCAACACATACAGAATGACGAGTAAAATGAGTAAAGCCAGAAACGGATTACCAACGATCCGCCAGAGTAATCCAAATAATAGTATTTTGATTAGCATGGTGTACTCCCCCTTTTCAACTTCCTTATACTACCATATTATGCTGATTTTGTTCAGCCCTCTCCTAAGAAAAACATCTTTTTCAAAGTGTGATGCTTCTACCATTCGAGATTTTTCGCCAGCAATGCTATACTAGAAAGAAAAAGGGAGCTTTGACATGAAAGATTCGCATAAAGCTACATGGCTTAAGAGAAAAAAACTAGGTCGCTCTAGATATTTAATTATGTTCGGAATCGTACCTTGGGGAATTGGAGCTGCGATCCTCACGACCTTACTTGAATATTTAAGCTTCCAATCCGTTAATTCCTCTTGGATTCCTATTCGACTAATCGTATTCGCTTTCATCGGGTTTTTCGTTGCGAATGGACGCTGGGTAGCGATGGAATACCGCTTTGAGCCGCCTGCTCCTAGACGACCGTAAGGTCGTTTTTTTCATTTTCAAACACTTGGTGTAAACCAAATTTCCCGGAAATCAATCCAGCCTAAATCGTTGATCGTTACCCCTTTAATCGAATCATGATACGTCGTTTGTTGCGAGCGATGAAGTACGAAAAGGAACGATTTCTCCTCCTGAAGCTCCGCAATCAATTGATGTAATCCACCGATACGCTCATCCAAGCTAGGATTACTCAGAATTCCCTCCATTTTCGAATCCACCCACAACAGCCGCTCTACGTTCAAATGTGCACGTACATAACTGTTGCTTTGCTTCAATGTTTGGATGATATGAAGGTCGTAATTGCTTTCCATACAAATGTGATAAAAAATAAGATCGGCTTCGTCAATGGTTTCCATCTGTGTCATGTCAGACTCACTTCGAATCGTGATTTCGATGGGAATCCCAATCTGAGCACACTGCCGGCAAATCCACATGGCATCCTCATTGTTATTCCGATAGACATACATATGTAACGTCTCGCCGTTGTAGCCCATTTCATTTAGCAGGCGCTTGGCTTCCGTAATATCCGTCCTAGACCTGACTAGCGGCTCCATCGTTGGAATAAAACTGCTTGCTGGTGCTTCCCGAAAACCGCCGAGTTCCCCAATCATACGCTCACGATCTATGACCAAATCAACCGCTTTGCGGAAGTTAGGATGGCACTGCGGCCCTCTCTTATTGCGATTAAACGTTAATAAACTGCACCCCATAATCGTTTGCTCAATTTGATGCCATTCTGAATCTTTATCAATCGCGCCTACTGGCTTACTTGAATTCGACTGCCCACGATACACCTGGATCGTATCCCAGCTTGGTGTTGATTCCTGCAGATCCGAGGGCAGCAGCCAAAATTCAATGAGATCCATATGCGGCCTGACGCCAAAATAACTATCAAACGCCCGTAGCTTGCAAATGTAATCATCGTTTCTCTCCAGCCTGAACGGCCCGGTCCCAATGGGCATTCGTCCAAAAATCGATTCACTATCCCGGCAAATTTCCTCGGGGACAATCGCCATAGACGTATGTGCCAATTGTTGAAGAAACAGCACATTCGGCTGGCTTAATTCAATCGCAATGGAGCTTCGATTCAGCACGGTAATCGCCTCAATGCTTTCGGTCATCCATCCTTGCGTAGCAGACTGGCCGAGCTTCTTTAATCGCGACAAAGAGTAACTTACATCATGCGCTGTCATCTCTCTGCCATGATGGAACAGCACACCTTTGCGCAAATAAAAAGTGTAATGTAAACCATCCTCGCTGATTTCCCAGTAATGAGCCAAGTGCGGCTCAATCACCCTTGTCTGCGTATTATAACGAATGAGCGTATCGAAAATTTGACTCACTAGATGGAAATCAAATGCAAAAAAAGTGTGCGCAGGATCCAGCGTCACCAACCATTTGTAAACAGGTACGCGCAATGTATCCTTAAACCGCTCCTCATGCTCAACCGTCCGGTAGCCAAAAAAGCTGAACAACCACTCGATAAAGGAGTCCTGAAGTGCTTCTCCCTTGCCTAGTTGATGTATCAGCTCAATTGTGCCTAAATAATCGCCTCGATTCGCAAGCGCCATCGCTTGCTTCGAGATCATGTCTTCCGAGGAGACCAAAAAAGTAAGCTCTGAAATGTTCCCTCTCCCCCGTCCAGGCTTCCAGGAAATCCAATTCTGATCACTCATCTTCTTCAATAAAATCTTTACATTCCGAGTCGAACAATATAATCTTTCCGCTAATTCTTCTAATGTAATGGGCTGCGGTATATCTTCAACACCATGCTCAAAACCCGCGCGTAGCTCCAGAAAATGAGTAAGTAGCTGCATCTTCAACGTCCTTTCTCAAAAGGGGAAATCATTGAAGTGAATTATACTCTTTTTGTTCCCCTTATTCTAGCGTAAACTAAACGTATCAGGAAAAGAAAGGAAAGTGACCCTCATATGCAACCAACAGACCTCTATGTTTCAGAGAAATTAATGGAGTGGCAACAGCACGATTTGGAAAGCCAGTCCCGCGAGCATTGGAAATGGCAATCCGTTAAAAAAAGAAAAGTCTACGTACTTCTAACTAGCTTATTCTTCTGGATTTAATTCGATTACGTATCGAAACCACCACTGCAATCAGAATGAGCGCACACAGAATACCAACTCCGTCGACGACTACATCGATGCCGTGCCCCGTTCGGTCCTTCACGAACGATTGATGCCATTCATCCGACATTGCGTAGAGCAATGAAATTAGGAAGGAGCTGATCAAAGCTATGTTCATTCTGACCGGTTTTGCAAGTAAAGCTATAGACCAAAGCAGGGCAAGCACAGCGTATTCGCTAACGTGCCCTGCTTTTCTTATGAAAAATTCAATCAAATTAATGGGATCTTGCCAGGAAATCACCTGTTGATCATAGGTAAACTTCACTTTAGGAATATGTTCTTTCAACTTTTCAGTGGAAAATTTCGATTCCAAGTATGGCTTCAAGCTCTGCTGCTGATATGGCTCGGCAGACTTCATATAGATGAAAGCCATCCATAGAATGGCTGCCACTAGGAACACGTAGAATACCGTCTTCGATCGAGTTAACTTCGGCATAACGGCCCCTTTCACTCTTATGGATTCATTTTTTTACGTATACTAAATAAGGCAAAAAATTCTATAACCATTAAATTCACTGCGGATACGCCATAAAAGGCCATGCCAAACATCATCTGAAACTGATCTGTCGTTACGGACTTCCACCACAAAGCTGCGAGAGCCGTCAGCACAATATTTAACGCCGTCGTGATCCAAAAGGAGAATCCTAAACGGTTCGTTTTTCGCATCATAAGGACACCAATCACAAACGGCACAACGAAAGCGATACCCAAGTAAATCCAATACAATACTGCGTTTGACACTTCTACGTCACTCCCAAACGTTCAACTAGTTTATATTACTAGGTTAGCATGAAAATACGCATGAAAACAACGTTCGTTCCCGCTTTGCAACAGAATCGACATACAGCATCTCGGATAGTCAACTACGAGAAAAATCCTAGATTTCAGGTATTGCCTGTCATCACGAATTCATGTATAATACAAAAAGTCGACGTTTGTAAGCGACAACACGGGGCCTTAGCTCAGCTGGGAGAGCGCATCGCTGGCAGCGATGAGGTCAGGGGTTCGATCCCCCTAGGCTCCATAAAGTATAAAATCCCGAAATCCCTTGCTACGCAAGGGATTTTAGTTATTTAATAACATACGGAATTACTGCCTGCACCAAGAAAACTCATTTTGCGGTAACAATTCGGTAACATATGATAATAATTGAACCTACGAATTCAGAGAATAACCAACGATTACAATGCGGCTAAAAAAAGAACAAGCAGGAAAGCTTGTCCTCAAAGAATTAATTTTTGGGATTTATTATTTCTCTGTATTTCACGAGGGCGCCCCTTTGAACGCCTTTAAGGACGTGCTGATAAATATCGCTGGTAACCCTTGTGGAGCTGTGACCTGCTCTAAAACTGGTAATTTTTGGATCAACACCTGCTATTAACAAGTGTGTTAAGTGACTATGTCTCAACTCATGAAAGGTCACACGAGTAACGCCAGCTCTTTTTAAAATACGATAAAAGCTTCGCCTTAAGTTACTTGGATTCACTGGTGTGCCATTGCTTGTTGGACATACCAAATTATTATTTTGATACATATCCTGAGCATTTTCTTTGTAGCTCTGAATTAGATGGTATTGTTTCTTTAACACATCAATGATCTCATCATCAATTTCGATTGTTCTTTTGCTGGAGGGAGTTTTCGTTCGATTACTGACAGTGTAAACTCCGTTTACTCCATTTAAAGTGGATTTGACTTCGATATGACCATTATCAAAATCGACTGCATCCCACTTTAAGCCCAGTATTTCAGACTCCCTCATACCTGTCGTTACTGCGATGTATATGGCGGCGTACATTGGATCATTCTTAGCCACTTCAAGTAAAATGGGAACCTCATCCGGTTTCAAGACGTTATGATCTTTAGAACCCTCTGGTGGGAGCTTGTACGATTTCGTAATATTTTTCGGGAGCAAATCGTCTTCGTAAGCTTGAATCAAAGCCATTTTCAGTACCTTAAGGGTATCGTGAATGGTTCTGCTAGACAAACCTTCATTGGTAGTGATTTTTTCCTTACCATTGAAGATAACTTTCTTCTTCTGCAGCAGCATTCCATGAAGATCGGTGAAAATGTCCGATGTTATCGAGTAAAGCTGTAAATTTCCATAATCTTCTACAATGTGTTTTATTCGATTTTTGTAAGATTCCAGCGTTACTTCTCTGAACGTCAACTCTTTTTTACCGACCCACTTGTCGAGCCATTCTTTCAGCGTTATTTTCGTAGGATGGATGTACTTGCCCTTATTTAGTTTAGCCTTTAAATCAGTAAGGTCTTTGTACGCCGTTGCTTTATCCTTATAGCCGCCGTATTTTTTTTGCCGTCTTTTACCTGTCTTCGGATCAGTCGTTGAAATAATGAAGTAATACGATTTACCATCCGTATCATTTCGTTCATACACGCCAGCATAGTGACTTTTTGTTCGTGCCATCAGTTTTCACGCTTCCTTCCAATTAAAAAAATTGTTCATCGAACAAAATTGGATCACAACGCACAAGCATACAAGCTTGAGTGAAAACGTTGAATAATTCATCACCCCAATTTCCTAATGCCTCATAAAGGGAAAATTCATGATAATCGTTGTAAATACATAGTCCAGCTTGGCACAAGAGACTGAAACCGCCGGAAAGTCCAGGTTTGCTCGATTTCTCAAAGAACCAATCATACGGACCAATTCCCCGAACAACCGGATCTTGCCTACAGAAATCGAATATGACAGGGTGAGCTACGATATAAATTCCTGATAGGTATTGTGAATCGGATTGAGCCCTAGGATATTTCCGTAACAACTGGCAAAAATTGCATTCATGTTCTTCGTTTACAAAAAACATTTTCATTCCTCCGTTATTTGTTTTTGTTTGATTACCGGATCTGAACATCCGATTAGCACTTTGCTTAATGTGAAATAAACAAAGCTTGTTACACCGTCTGAACAATGAACAAATTAAGCATTTTGCATATGATAATCGGCAATGGATCAATGTCAACTAATTTATTCCATTTTCCGATCTTCCCTTATTAAGATGTGTCTTGACCATCAAACCATTGAAGAAATGCCTTCTTACTGATTCGAATACTGCGACCAATTTTCACATAATGAAAATCATTCTTCTTGATCTGTTCATATGCTTGTACTCTACCGATCCCAAGGTAGCGTTTCATATCGTCAACGCTCATCGCGTCAGGAAGTGCCTCTGAGTTCAGAAATTTGTTAATGTTTTTTCCCAACGTTATGTCCTCCAGTTAAAGTGTATTGTGTCGTCGCGACTGACAAGGTATATCATACGAAAGCCAAATGCTCTTTAGTCTTAGAGGAATTTACAAAGCAAAAATGATAATGTAAAGATCATTGATAAATATATTTAGTTTAAAAAATGCAATAACGAAATTTATGGATGATATATTTTTTTATATTTTTTGAATCTGTAATTCTGCCAATAAATATATTTTTGATAATCCTGGATATTTGACTATATATTGATGTTACTTGTAAGCCTTAATACAAATCCATAAGTTACCAATATTTTTGTGACATTCCACAAATGAAAATAGATAATATCGCATTAAATAGTAGTATTTGGTATTAATGGTGCAAATTACATCACGTTTGGTAGCATGAAGATCGTAAAAATATATTTTTATAACTTAGAAGAATTGTTATTTTTTACATTTGAAGAAAGGAAGCTTGGTCTTGCGCGGGCAACCGGTTGCAGATGATTTATAATACTGCTCGTGTTGAGAACGAATATTAAGCCAAGAAGCAGCCGAGACAATATTGCCACGGCTGCTTCTTGGCTTGTGAAAATAAAAAACGAAAATGAAAACCATTAGAGCTCATGTTTGAAATTACTTTTCAATGCGTTTGATCCATTCCAGGATTTTGTCTTTCTTCAAATCCAATTCCGGAAATTGACGATTTAATTGCTCCGTAAGCCAAAGGTGAGGATCGGTTTCATCTTCAGTTTTAACAAGACATATCCACGTTTCGCCGTTACGAAACATTTCTTTAAATTCCAGCTTATATTTCATGGAATGTACACCTCAATTGATTCACCGGCTTTCGGCGAGATGGCGAAAGCATGATATTCTTCGCTACCTGTTGACTTAAATGGCGGGACTACATTCATGTTTTCGTCGAAAATCGGTAAACCAATTTTGATTCGTTTATCAAATAAATCCAGCGCCGTTGGGGCTAGGATTCGGCTTCGGGCACGCTCGTTTATATCGGAAAAGCTATAGCTCCCAATTCGCTGCCGCTTGTAATCAAAAGGAAAGGGCAATTCGAGATCCTTGATACCGTATCTGTTTTTGTTTATGTAGCAATACAAATTCGGATGGATGCCTGGAAGAAGCGGATCTGATTTCTTTTTATACATGATGAGGACAGATGCGGCATCGTCTTTTAATTTGGATGTGTTCTTCAATTTGCTATTGCCTGGATCGTGCAAATCCGCAGTAATCTGCGAAAGCCATACGAATGCAAGACCCTTGCCTTTAACGCATTGCCGAATCATATCGGATACTTCAGCATATCGTTCGTAATCACCATTGGCTTTCGGCTTTTCAGCTTTGCATAATTGGAAGTAATCGTAAAATACGAGATCAAAGCCTTGCTCCTCAGCATATTCCAGCCGATGACATAGCTTCTCAGCCGATAATATTTGATTCTCCAGCACAAGTCTTCCGTTAAAAAAATGCGATAGCAACTGGATGGCATTTTCCTTGGTTAACACAAAATTCTCAGGGGCGTCATCTAATCTGTTTTCAAGCCGCCAATACGCTTCTTCCTTTCCAGAAATGATAGCTAGTGCTTTGAAAACAAGGTTCAAAGCATCCATCTCTTGTGTCAAAATAAGAACCTTATAACCGGCTTCTGCTGCTTTCGCGGCACAATTGACCATTGTTGTGGTTTTACCGACGCCTGAACCGGCTGCGATTACGTTGGGTTCGCCACGATAGAACTTGCAATGCTGATCAAGCTCTTTAAGAAATGTAGGTATAGCTTGTTTTCTCTTCTCTTGCTTATAATGCTCCGCTATGATTTCCTCAGCGGATGTGTTTTCAAAGAGGATGTTCGTATCTTTGATGGCTAATAGCTTTCTGGCAAATTCCAGATCGACGCTTTCTTTGTCAGTTGCTTTGTTTCGCTTTCCTATGTATTCCCGCTTAAGTGCTTCATGCTGTTGTTGCCGTTTGATTTTGGTTAGATCAATTACGAAAAGCTTGAAGTTTTCTTCATGTTCAGGAGCTTGGTTCGCAATATAGGTTGTAACAATATTGTTTGCATCAGACTCATTTACAGCCAGCCGTTGTACCATTTCAGTAGTTAGCTTGCCATTTAATTTCATTATGCTGCAAATTCGAAAGACAGATTGACGAACCGGATCGGTAAAATCTAGTTCGGTAATGTTATTCTGTAGAAGCGTCTTCCATAGCCTCAAATTCGCACATAATCCCTTCAAAATTCCAACTTCTATCTTCTCTCTTTTCATTGTGTATCCCCCCGTATGATTTATGGAATCTGATCAATTTTTGGATCTGATTTGCGCTGCCGCAAATTGCTTTCCAGAAAGGCGTATATTTTGGTATCGCCTTTCAATAACGCGTCAGGAATTCTTGTGTTCAGATATGCTTTCTTCATATCCGCAATTTTGTAGTTACTTGTAACAATTAACAAGCCTTTATGCGTGCGAATAATGGAGTCTAGCTTATTCATGACGCTCATATACTCGAAGTCCTGATAATTTTCTACGCCTATATCATCAAGCACGATAATATCCGCTTCAGCTAACTTTGCTTCAATTATTGGCTTAGCGTTTTTGTCCTTCAGCCATTCACGTATTTTACGCAAATCGATAAAGATGCTCCTATACTTACGATATGCAGCCATTAGAAGCAAGGTGGACACGTACTGTGTTTTTCCATAGCCCGTATCAGATATAAAGATCAGATGCCAGCGGTGGTCAATCATGTGTTTCAACTCGCGGTCGTGGATTTCCAATAGATCAAGGAGTCGTATTGGCTTTGCAACCTGTGTTTGAATGACCGGATTATGTGTCAGTTGGGATGGAAAGAGCATGTGACTTATCTCTGCTCCGGATTGCTTGTAAAGCTCATATGCCTTGTGAATATCAGTGCAGGAACAAAAGTCGTAAACATCTCCGTCAATTATGATTTGACCTAAGCCATCACAAGCCGGGTTCTCAATTATACATTTCGTATTCATATTGTCCTCCTATTCGAATAAGCCGGTAGTTGTTGCAAAATCACTGGGACTTGAATGATCCTGAACAACTTTCTTTTTGCTCTTGCTGATTTTGTCAGCAGGAATGTAGCTCATTAAACGCTTATGAGCTTCTGTCACATAGCCGTGGAAATCAGGATTCAGCAGCTCATGTTCATCCGACTTCGCTAGATATATGGCGCTGCGAATTGTTTTTGGCTTATAAATGGCATCGCTAGAGCGCATATCGTCAAGCCAGATCAGCTCATCATCTGTGGGAAAGCAACCAAACACATTTATATAGGTTGAGAGGATCTTTAACATGCTGTCACGTTGCGTTTTTGTTGTATAATGCTTCCAACCATTTGCTGATATTAAGGCAACGAAAGCCTGTTTCGCTGATGTATTGGTTTCTAGCAACTGAACAGCTTTTTTCGTCAAAGCGTATTCGCCTTTTGAACCGATAGACGAGATATAGGTCAGGACGGCGGCTGAGGAACCAACTCCTGTTGGCGATTGGTTTTTCTGCGATTTACGATGCTGCTGTTTGTCTTCGTTGCTTGGCGAAGAATACAAAGTATTCTTGATTCCTATATCTGTTGTAGTATCTGAAGAAGTCTTTGGTAATGGCATGACCATGTTGAACTGCTCGTCTGTCCAAATTGAAGGCTCCGTCTGTTCATTTTGAGCAGGTGATCTGACCAGTAGATTTAACTTGTCGTAATCGATGCTGTACCATTTGGTGTTGTCGATTTTGAGCTGATTATAATTTCCGGTGATGACGATACCCGCCTTCTCGAGATTGCCGATAATCCGTCTAATTTTGCTGATGGACCAAAAACGAAATTGCTCATGCCAACCCTCATACGTGTTATACACCCACATCCGTCCGTCGCGGTGGTTCCTGCTTTTCTGAAGCCAGTAGTGCATTTGTTGGAGCACAATGCTTTCATTTAATCCGATAATAAAAGCAAGCGAAGGCAGGATGAGTAACGGATGCTCGTCGAGAAGTAACTTATTGGAGAGTGAATTCATTATTCGGCATCCCCCTTGTCCAATAGTTGCATCATATAAGCTTCAAGCACTTGTTGGATGGAAAGCCCTTTACGGGCGCAAAATACTTTGAATGCTTTTTTTGTTTCGTCGCTGCTTGCATAAAATTTGATTTGCGGCTGTTGCTGTCTTTGTTTTGACATTTTTTATACCCCCTTGTTTGATGGTCATTTCTGACCATCTGACCTTATAGTTGAGCCGGAAATTAAATAATCCTTTTTTGAAATCAGATTTTTTTCTTTGGGCTGCTTTGGAGGTGAAAAAAATGCCATCAAAAACGGATGGCATAAAAATGATTATTATCTTCGGTATGGATAACTGGAGTCATTCCTCGAGTGCCCTAGCAGCTGCGCGCAATATTGATTGATCAGCCATCGCTTTTGACGTTTCAGTAACGACCTCGACTTATATTTATGCTCGAGTAAGCCATCCCTTTTGATTAATGGATTTAGCTTTGGATCGACGCCGACAAATTGCATTATTTCTTTGACCAACTGCTCTTTACTCCATTTTTGCAACCGCTTTGTATGCCATTGTAGCCCTGCCTTTCGAAAATCATGTACTCCGCAATATTTGCCGACCTTTCCATAGCTTACGCAGCTTTTGACGAGCTGGCGAATGTGCTTTTCCGTCATTCGATGACCCCATATATTGGTTTGTGGGCTGGGTAGGTAAGCCTCTATCATTTTGAGCTTTTGAAGGGTGGATTCCGGTACGGGGATTAGGCGAGGGCGATTATTTTTGTTTTGATTTTTTTTGTTCATTACGATGCATTTGTTCTCGAAGTCGATTTGATCAAACGATATTTTTAATACTTCGCTTATTCGGGGGCATGAATACAACAAGAGCTCTAGCAAGGCTTGCTCGTATATGCTGTAATGCTTACCGCATTGCTTGACGATTACTTGTGCTTCCCGTAGCGAATAACCCACGCCTCCGACGCTGCCGCGCCGTCGTTCTGCCTTCCGAGCGATTGGTATCATCTGTCGATGCTTTTCATTAACTAAACGAGCATGCCCCTTGATGCCGACTTTGACAGCCGATTCAGCCATTTTTTGAATAGCACTTACATAAGCGGAGATGGTTTTAGCCGATCTATCTTTTTCGAGTAATGAGTTTATAAATTGACCTAGCATGCGGGGTTTGATATCCCGTACCTGGTTTACGTTTTCGAAATTATCGAAGCAATATTTCAAAAAAGTTTTGCATGACTTTTTGTAGCGTTCATAGGTAATGGATGACCAAATACCTTCAACCCCGAGGTTGCCGTTACCGCCTTTTTTGGCATGATGCTTGGTTTGTTTACCGTCTGAGTAGCGTGTGACTTTCGAGTTAGCGATTAAGAGCTTATCCAAATCAGCATGTAATCGGAGCAACGCATGACGACGCTTGCTCGATAGATGGTCGATTTTACGCTGTTTATCTGATATTTCGAAATGTTTTTTAGGCTTGGTTCGTTTTTTGCGTCCGGAAAAATATTTTCCTTCATATTTAGGCTGATCTGATAGCGCCTGTATTAGCTTGTCTTGTTTCATAACACAATCACCTCATTTCGCTGGAATTATAACAGCAAATGAACGCTTGTGTTAATTTACGTCCTAAACCTCTGCGGCAAAGCGATTCGACATGGAGCCTCTACGGGCATGGTTTCTCGCGAAAGCCGCGAAACATACAAATTCGCGATGCTAATCAGCCTATCATGCGTGTCACTCAATATAAAATTCGCAAGTCTGATCGTCCCATATCAATTCGCAATTGAAATAAAGATCTCCGACTAATTGAATAAGCGTAACGTAAGCTCCCATGCGAAAGTACGACAAAGATACCCCCTCTACCTGCCTGATGAAAAATATCGCTGCCGCGATACTTTTCATCAACGCCAGATAAAGGGGGTGAAAGTGCCGGTTATGTCGCTTTACGACAAAACCGATTTCAGTCGAGAACAAACTTCATACCAATGCGAAAAAGCATCTAACCTCTAAGGGCTACACGCTGTTGTTATAGCAGTTGAACACCTTTCTCTAAAGCAAGAGGCATTGCCTCCCATTGTTACAAACCTTGCATCAACAAGGTTATCGTGGCGTGGTGACCAATAGATGTTCAAAGGAGAAG
Source organism: Paenibacillus qinlingensis (assembly GCF_013204845.1). Taxonomy (GTDB): domain Bacteria; phylum Bacillota; class Bacilli; order Paenibacillales; family NBRC-103111; genus Paenibacillus_E; species Paenibacillus_E qinlingensis. The sequence goes on along the minus strand of NZ_JABMKY010000016.1, from coordinate 168,636 downwards.
GAACGATACGTTCCCTCAAGTAATTTCTTATATAAAGCCATGTTCCTTCATACTGTAGCAATTATCATCCGAAACGATAATAGAGTCGCAGAGATCAATTCCAATGATTTCACCGGCTTGTTTAATGCGTTCCGTGATTTTGATATCCTCCTGTGAAGGAGTGCAATCCGAACTCGGATGATTATGAGCAAAAATAATGCTGGCACTGTTACTCAGTATGGCGATTTTAAATACCTCACGCGGATGCACAATTGCGGCGTTAAGGCTGCCGATTCCAATCGTTTGGATTGCATTCACTTTATTTTTGGTATCCAAACAAATTAACATACAATGCTCTCGATCTTCGTCGCCGATGAAATCTTTTGCGATTTCAAATGCATCCTGCGGCTTACGTATCACGTTTGACCGATAGGATAGCGTTGTTTCCTTAACCATTTTCAAGCTAACGACACTCAATCTTTTCATTCTTTGTACTTTTTCAGGCTCAGTAAGTTGCATCTTTTATGCATCCTCCATTATTATAATTTTCTTTGTCAAATCCACAGATCATAAATCTGCGGCGCACTACACCTATTGCAAAACAGGTACAGCTTGCCTTGAAATAATTCCCAAGACAATTCAAGCCATAATATGCTGGCATTATAAAACCAAACGAAGGATTGTCAACAAAAAGATTGACAACCGCTCGTTTGGTTTTATCATTTATGCACAGAAAAGAAGGTGATAAAGTTGTATCAATTTATGAAAGAATTAGAGAAAATGAAATGTCCTCCACTCATTATTAAAGAACGAGATCTTTCCAGTGATAGTCGTATTCGCAGAATGCTCAAGCTGGACGAGGCGAATGTTCGTCCTGGCTTTGCCAAGGAGTATTTGACACAGGGATATGTCATTTTCCCTGTTTATCGAGATGATCGCATTCTACCATTGGGCTTCGGAGCAATGTTTTGTGATTACCGGATCATTAATTATGGGGACGCTTGCGAGATTATTCAGGAATTTGGAAAACAAGATTTGAATCCGCAAGACACACGATATATGAAGCCCTCGGCGGATTACCACAAAACGCGTAGTTTCCGTTTTTATTACGACAGAACCGAAGAAAGATACAAGCAGGAGAACAATGAAGATAAATGGCAGTTACGGTTAGTTGAAATAGCATCGCTTAAAGAAAGCGAATCCGTGAATGATTTAATCTGGTTGTTTTATGATTTCTACGAAGATTTCTGGATAAAACGTGTTGAATGTAGAAAGAGATTTAATTTAGACAATAAACCGAGTCATTTGGATTATCTAAACTTCATTTATTACTTGGATTGTCAATTGGAAAATATAAAGGCGTATACGCTACTTCTCCGTATTTTTAACGATCTTGACGAAGAGGAATATCAATTAACCGTTCAAATGTCGGATTCACTTGAGCAGCATATCGAACGATGCCGTCAGTATTTACATGGTCGGGAACTTGACGATAGGTTTGATCCAAAACACGATACCATAAATGGCAAGACAATAGAAAAGCTACTTAAGTTTATTAATGTTTTTTTCAAACCTGGATATTTTGTAAATCCGTTAAAAGAGAAGTTATTCCCAAATTTCGGACAGATTTATAATCGTGTCCAGTTAAGCAGAATTTACAATAGCCATGACACCTTACGTGAAAAGCATCAGAACATTATACTCAAGGGGAAAAAAGCTTTTGAGATACAAGGTAAAAAGGGCATCCAAGCTTTAATTGATTATCCCATTTATTTTGTTAACTAACTAATCGCATCAGAATATTTGGCGCTGATTTCATTTCTGTATTAAATTTATTTTGGGAAACAATTGTGAATTAATGTCCTTCCAGTCCTTCCATATATAGGACTTTTTCACTATGAATGCAGGAAACTACAACTGACGCGTCGAAAATTATCAAACTAAAGTTGTTTATAGAATGTTTCGTTTTACAATAATTGAATAAAGACAGAACTCATGTTTCCTGTCAAACTGTAGTCGCTACCCTTTTCTACTAACAAAGTAATATATTCGACGGAGGCATTCACGAATGGCAAAAGAAAACTTAGTTACCAGCATGGAAGACAAATTATGGGCAGCAGCAGATAAGCTCAGAGGCAGTATTGCAGCCTCTAAATATAAAGATGTCGTACTCGGCATCATTTTTCTTAAATATATCTCCGATCGATTCGACTTGCGTTATAAAGAGCTTATTGCTGAAGGTGACGGCTTTGAAGATGATCGCGATGAATATGAGCGTTTCAATGTATTTTATGTACCGGAGATAGCTCGCTGGAAATTCATTATTGAGCAGGCAACCAAGCCGAATATTGGTCAAGTCATAGATGAGGCATTTATAGCGATTGAGAAAGAGAATAAAATTTTGGCAGGCGTTTTGCCCAAAATTTATTCCGGCGCAGATATTGACCAACGTAGAGTTGGCGAGGTCGTTATGGTATTCGAAAACTCGAATACACTTCTAATTGAAGAAGACGCGCTTGGTCGCGTATACGAATATTTCCTTGGCAAATTTGCCTTTATGCTCGGTCAGGGCGGTGGCGAATTTTATACGCCGAGCAGTATTGTTAAATTGCTTGTCGAGATGATTGAGCCATATGAAGGTACAATCTATGACCCATGCTGTGGCTCCGGCGGGATGTTCGTTCAAGCGCAAAAGTTCGTTAAAGCGCATGGTGGTAATGCCTTTAACCTGTCTGTATACGGTCAAGAATTGAATGCTGAGACTCGTAGACTTGCAACTATGAACCTTGCAATTCGGAGTATTGAGGCAAACCTTGGCAACACTCATGATGACACTTTCCATAGTGACCAATTTAAAGATGAGAAATTTGATTATATTCTTGCTAATCCTCCATTTAACATTAGTGATTGGGGACAAGACAGTCTTTTGTCAGATCCACGCTGGAAATGGGGCATTCCGGCAAAAGGTAATGCTAATTATGCGTGGTTATCTCATATGCTAACGAAGTTAAAACCATCCAAAGGCGTTGCTGGTATAGTATTGGCGAATGGTTCTTTGTCTTCTCAAACATCTGGTGAGGGTAATATTCGCACGCAATTTATTGAAGAGGATTTGGTCGATTGTATCGTTGCCTTGCCAGATAAACTGTTCTTTACAACAGGTATTCCGGTATGTTTGTGGTTTCTTCGTCGCGTTAAGAAACGCAATGGTGAAGTGCTGTTCATTGATGCGCGAGATAAAGGTACGATGATTAGTCGTAGGTTGCGTGAACTTGATGATGCAGATATTAGACTTATTACGGAGACTTACCATAAGTGGATTAACAATGACGGATATCAAAATGAGGTCGGTTTCTGCAAATCGGTTACGCTGGAGGAAATCCAGAAAAATAAAAATGTACTAACTCCAGGTCGATACGTTGGTGTGAAAGAAATTATCGATGAAGAGCCGTTGGAAGAAAAGATGGAAAAACTTGTTTCTGAGCTTTCTGATTTAATGTCGGAGTCTTCTGTTTTAGACGAGAAGATTAAGAAAAGTCTGGAGGCTATTGGATATGAGTGTTGAAACAGAGAAATTTGAGCAGAACTTTGGGAAGTTGGCTTCTGGTTGGTCAGTATTCACCTTGAGTGATGTCTGCTTAAAAGAAAAGGGCTCTATAATATCGGGTCCATTTGGATCAAATATTTCTAGTAAGTATTTTGTGGATAATGGTATTCCAGTTATTAGAGGGAATAACATAACACAAGATTTGACTAGATTTGTTGATGATGGATTTGTGTTTGTAACTAATGAAAAGGCTGATGAACTAAATACTTATGCTGAAGTAAATGACTTAATTTTCACTGCTGCTGGCACAATTGGGCAGGTAGGAATAATAACTCCAAATTGCAAATATCCAAAATATGTTATTTCAAATAAGCAATTAAGAGCTAGAGTAGATGGGAATATTGTAGATTATTTTTATGCTTATTATTGGTTTGCAAGTTCAAAAATGAACAAATATATCAAGTTGTTAAATACAGGATCAACAATACCACTAATTAACTTGTCAATTTTAAAAGGTTTACCAATACCGGTGCCTAAAATCCATATACAAAAAAAGATTGTGAAAATAATTGATAGTTTCGACGACAAAATTGAACTAAACAACCGTTTGAACAAAGTAATGGAGCAAATGGTTCAGGTGATTTTCACGCAATGGTTTATTGATTTTGAGTTTCCGAATGAAAACAGTGAACCATATAAGTCTAGTGGCGGAGAGATGGAATGGTGTGAGGAATTAGGGAAAGAGATTCCAAAAGGATGGAAAAACTCAAAAATATCTGATTTAGTAGAATCTGTCTCCAAAACATATAAGTTCATAAAAGACGAAATTATATTTTTAAACACTTCTGATATTCTTGAAGGTGAAATACTTCATGAAACATACTCCAATGTAGCTAATTTACCAGGTCAAGCTAAAAAAAGTATTATGAGAAATGATATATTGTACAGTGAGATTCGACCAGAAAATAAACGGTATGCATACGTTGATTTTGATTCTGATAATTATGTCGTTTCCACCAAATTAATGGTTCTAAGAGCGAAAAGCTATGTAGACCCCGTAATGCTCTACTTTTATTTAACTAATCAAGAAACAGTGAATTATCTTCAAAAAGTTGCTGAATCTCGATCAGGTACTTTCCCACAAATTACCTTTCAAACTTTTGAATCGTTAAATTTTGTCGTGGCTCCTGAAAAATTAATGAAAGATTTAGCTGAAAAATTTAAGCCGATATTTGAGAAAATAAAATCTAATAATCGGCAGAATAAAAATTTATCCAATCTCCGCGACACCCTCCTCCCCAAGCTTATGTCAGGGGAAATCGACGTGTCGGAGCTTGAATTATAGACTGGCGGTGAAACCATGTTTACCGAAGATAGCTTAGAATCAATTGTCCTTGATTTGTTTCAGGATGAATTGGAATATAAAGTTCAAAAAGGCTACGACCTTGTTCGTGATTACCATTCGGTTGTTCTTGAAGAAGATTTACGAGAAGCTCTTTATGTGATTAATCCAACTTTGTCAGTAGAAGTCATAGAAGCTGCATTTCGCAAGCTGCTATACATTGATGATGCTAGTCTGGTTTCCGCTAATCAGCAGTTTCAACGTTTTCTCATTGAAGGTGTACGAATTGAAGTATACGGGGAGGACATTCCTTCGCGTATTGTTAAGGTTATCGACTTTGACCATCCATATAACAACGATTTTAAAGCAATTAATCAGTTTACAGTCATTCATAAGGCTGAGAAACGACCTGATGTCGTGGTGTTCGTTAATGGGTTGCCGCTCGTCGTTATTGAGCTTAAATCAGCGGTTCGCGAGGATGCAACGATCCATGATGGCTATTTACAAATCAAGACTTATCAGGATATCATCAAGCCCCTCTTTCACTATAATGCGTTTAGTATCATAAGCGATGGTGTGAACGCAAAATTCGGTTCGATTACGGCTGATTATGACCGCTATATGCAATGGAAGCAGGTAGACCGCCATTCTCCTATCGTAGATGAACCTCATATCGCTCAGATTGGCACATTAATGAAAGGGCTTTTGAACAAAGAGCGGCTTCTTGATGTTATTCGTAACTATAGCTTCTTTGCTGGTGGCAAAGCCAAGATTATTTCCGGCTATCATCAATACTTTGGTATGAATAAAGCAATAGACAGTGTTGTTCGAGCGGTTGATGGTGATAAACGCGGCGGTGTTGTTTGGCATACGCAAGGCTCCGGAAAGTCATTTTCGATGGTATTTCTATCGGCTGGTCTTATTGCTCGTCTGAACAACCCTACTATTGTTGTGGTAACAGACCGGAATGATCTCGATGAGCAAATACATGGTACATTCAGCAGCGCGGCGGATTTTCTTAGGCAAGCGCCTGTACGAGCTGAATCCAGGGAAAACTTAATTGAATTACTGGAACATCGTTCCATTGGGGGAATCTTCTTCACCACAATTCAGAAGTTTACCGAGGAAACTGGCTTACTCTCGAATCGTCACGATATTATCGTAATAGCCGATGAGGCACACCGTTCCCAATACGGTATAGACCCCGATATCAAAATTGACAAAAAGACGCTTGAAGCTGAACTCGTCTATGGTTATGCCAAATATCTGCGAGATGCCCTGCCGAATGCTACATTTATTGGATTTACTGGTACGCCGGTTGATTCCAACGATAAGTCAACCATTGGTGTCTTCGGTGAACTCATTGATGTATACGATATGACACAAGCGAAGTTAGACGGTGCAACCGTCGATTTGCATTATGAGAATCGTCTCGCTAAAGTGCATTTGGACGAAGGCATTCTCGATCAGATCGACAAGGAAGTTGCCAGTATCGAGGCTCAAGGACTTACACCTGAAAAGATTGAAAAGCTGAAAAAGGACCTTGTAACAATGGAAGCCGTAATAGGTGACGAAGATCGCCTTAATCTTGTCGTAGACGATATTCTTGCACATTATGATATTCGCAAGGATATACTCAAAGGTAAAGCAATGATTGTTGCTTATTCTCGCAAAATCGCCTACCGCATGTATCAACTTATTAAAGAAAAGTCTCCTGAAATTGGTGCCAAAATCGGGCTAGTGCTGAGCGATAGCAACAAAGACACGAATCAGGAAATGAGAGATATCATCGGCAACAAGCAACATCGTCAGACGCTCGCCAATCAGTTCAAGGACGATAACAGTGATATGAAGATAGCTATAGTCGTTGATATGTGGCTAACTGGCTTCGATGTTCCAAGCCTAGATACCATGTACATCGATAAAATTATGAAAGAACATAATTTGATGCAAGCGATCGCAAGGGTTAATCGTGTATACAAAGATAAACAAGCTGGACTGATTGTTGATTACATCGGGCTTAGCAAGTATTTGAAGGAAGCACTTAATACTTATACAAGCCGTGATAAAAACAGTGTTCCTGAGATTGAAAAAGCTAAGGAAATCCTCATGACCGAAGTAGAAATTCTTGAGGGTATGTTCCATGGCTTTGATTTCAGTAAGTACATGAATGCAACGCCCAAAGAGCGGTTTGAATTGATTCAAGACGGCGTAGAGCATGTACTTAAAGAGCGAGCTAAGGAAGTGTTTCTTAAGCATGTAGCGAGGCTCCAAAGCGCTTATAACATCTGTGCGACTGCTTTGGATTTTCCCGTTCGTGTACAAGTAAGCTTTTTCATGGCAGTAAAATCATTTATCGTTAAGGTCGAACGTGATGGAATGCCAGATGTAGAAGCTTTTAAGAAGAAAATTACAGCGATGATCGAACAAGCGATTATTAGAGACGGCGATGAAGTTGTATCCATCTCCGCTAAAAAGGAAAAGAGTCTTCTATCTGTAGAAAATTTAGAAAAAATTATGGCAATGAAACGAAAGAATGTCGCTGCTACGATATTGAAAAAGTTAATCGACGATAAAATTAAATGGTTCGAGCAAACCAATATTGTTCGCTCTGGCTTCTTCTCTGAGAAATTGAAGAACATCGTCGAGCGGTACAATCAAGTTGAAGACATTAATGTGCTGATTACGCAGATGATTGATATTGCAAAGGAAATTGAGTCAGCCATCAATGAAGGTATCGATTTGCATCTATCACCTGAAGAACAAGCCTTCTATGATGCTCTAGCAAAACCCGAATTGGTTAAGGAGCACTATCAATCGGATGTGCTTCGGGAGATGGCGAAGAACCTTATTCAACTTATTTCTGAGAACAAGACTCCAGATTGGTACAAACGTAATGATGCCAAAGCAAACATGCGCTCACTCATCAAACGCTTACTAAAAAAATACAAGTATCCGCCTGATGAAATCCCCGAAGCGACCGAGCTCGTGATAAGACAAGCGGAGTTGCAGATGAAAAATAATTTATATGAAACAAATTCAAATAGATTCTCTTATTCAATAGCTGCTGAAAGAAAAGAATTATATTAATCAAGGGGATTGTTATCATGAATGTAAGAATCAGTCATCCAAAGATTATTGAAATGCTGGCTAAGAGTCTTTCTGGAGATGAAGGTCCATTCCCTCGAAGGAGTGGACCTAGTCTTGTCAATTTTTTTAATAAGTTTGGTTATAACGATGTTTATGGTAGTGGATTTCCAACTAGATGGAGATACGCAGAACAAAAACTGAATGAACTCGTATTAAAGGGTAAACTTGAGGAAGTTATGATAATGGCTTTATCAGTTGAAGAATTAGTATCTTTTAATGAGGTTAGCTTAGGAGATGTCGAAAGACTTCAGTCGGACATCATTGAATTTATTAATAGCAATATATTTAACTTAACAGATCGATATATTGTGAAAACAAAAAAAGATATTAAATTCTTGAATAAAACAGAAGTAAAGCCGTTAGGTGAAGGTTTCTTTGCTGAAGTCTATCCTTGGATTAAAGATGGGAAAAAATATGCAATAAAAAAACTAAAACCTGAGTTTTGGTCAGATTCTGAAGTAACGCATCGGTTTAAAAGGGAATTTGAATTGATGGGCAAGTATAATACAAGCAAATATACGATTTCGGTATATGAGTTTACTGAGAATGACAATTCCTTTCTAATGGAATTTGCGGATTATACCTTAAAAGAATTTATTAATGAGCACCACCACATAATGAATCTACAATGGCAAGAACATATTTGTGAAGGAATTATGCTAGGACTAATGGAGATACATCCTGAAACAATTCATAGAGATTTAAGTTATAACAATGTATTAATGATTAAAAATGAGCCTAAACTAGCTGATTTTGGACTTGGAAAGGATAGCACAAAAAACTATTCTTATAAAACAGTAACCGAAAAAGGCGTAGGTACAGCTCATTTTACTGATCCAATTCAGTTGAATAATATTAAGGATGCATCTATCCAAACAGATATTTATTCATTAGGTAAGTTAATTGATTATATTTTTAACGGCAGCGTCGTGAGTAGAGAACATAAATATAGTAGTATTGTAGCGAGAGCTACAAATAGAGATTTGTCCAGAAGATATCAAAATGTAAATGAACTTCACGACGCTTTTGTTAACTTAAAAAACACTGAGATAAATTATGACCCCATGGAAGAATTAATGCAAATGGTTGAGCAAAATAACATTGTATCTGAAAAGATATACAATATATTCACAAGAAAGAATGCAGGAATCATTCTTACTGACTTAATTTTGACTAACTACTCTGCCGCCCTAGAAGTTTTTGAAGTATTTAGTATGCAATACGAACATGAGCTTGAGAAACTACTTTATGAGATGTTTGAGGATTTAAAAGAACGGAAATTATCCTTTGCTAATTATGATAATTTCGGTAGATTTTCCATGAGAATGCTCGAAGAACTTGGAGTCTATTCTGAGACAACAGTTATTTTATCAGATTTATTAGAATATGTAGGGTTTACTGTTAATAGATTTTCAATTCAAAGACTTATCAATGAGAATAGAAATAATAAGAGTATTCCATCAGTTATTAGAAATAGATGGGACTCAAATTAACTATTACTTGGTGAGGTTAATTTTGGAATAATTCTTTAACTTAAGAATGTGTTTATGTGGGATTGTAATCACAATAATTTCTATTATTTCAAGTGTATGAATATATTTCATGCAAACCTAAATTAAAAATAATTTGAACTGACTTTCCAAAGTAAGGACGGATATATGATAACCTTAAGACCATTTGCTATAGCATTTCTATACTATTGTAAGAGGAAAAATCTAACTGATCCAGATGAGATTAATTTTGTAGACGATAAGCCATTAGCAAATCTAATGGAAAAATTGTCAATTCACCCTAGCTTTTCTCAAAGCTTTGAACCGGAATTGACGGAACATCTTCTTGGCTCCTATGTGCTTCACCCAACTATAAAAAATAAAGCAAATTATGGAGTAATTGATGCTGATACTCTTTTAAGTACACTACAAACCAATTTGCAGGCAAACATTACTGATCAGTGGGTATTATTTCCTTTAAATAATGCGCATTTAACTTCTACAATTAGATTTAAAGACTTTGTTTTTATTGCCGGAAACTTTGAAGAAAAAGCAGATGTATTAAGGTTGCTTGGTAAGACTTCCTCAAGAAAAGCAGTAGAAAGAATGAGATATACCATTCAAAGTAGATCCTCAGGATTTTTTAATCATCCCCTCTTAGCTGTGAGAGTTCGCGGTCAACATCGATCGGTTGAGCAATTTGCAAGGAGAATTTCTTTCTATGCCAATTGTATACTTCAAGCAATTTACTGGGCGAAAATTTACCCAAACTATAAAATGCCAATTGATTTTCAAATGGATTATGAAAATGAATCTAATCATATGATGATCTATGCAAAAGAAGATTGGCAAATAAGTCGTATGCCTTTTCGCTACAATGCTGATTGTAATATCAATTTAAATTGGCTAAGCGACAAAAAAAATTTGCTTCTGTTTGAGAGTTTGTATAATACATTAATTCGAAATGGAATTACAGAGGCATTGTCATTAAGGTTCCATAAAGGTCTAAAGTTTTTTAAAAAAGCAATTGAGTCAGAAGAACGGGATGATATTTTCGAGGGGATTGGTTTGCCTTTATTGCATTTGACTATTGCTGCAGAAACTATCCTGTTAGAAACTCAGGATCATAAAAGAGCTGGGCTATCTTTTTTGATTCCAAGACTTGTTAAATTACCTAATGTAACTCAAGCAGATTGCTCATTGCTTGTAGACAATGTTTATACATGGAGATCGGAATATGTTCATGGCGGCTCAGATTTTTATCATGATTTTAATGATGATTTTTCTCCAGGCATAACTACAAATAGATTTATTATTTTTAAACGTTTAGTTGCAGGACTAATTTGTAACTCACCATATTATGTAAAGATGATGCAAAAAAGGTCATCAACTGACTTAAGAGATATTCTTCGATTTTGGTTCGGCTATTTGGAAAATCACTGGCAGCAAGGTAAAAAATTAAATCCTGAACTGTATAGGCGAATGACAACTCCAAGAGACTAAGTTGGAAGGTCTAGTAAGTGAGAATATCAATATCTTTTCTCATAACTTAATGGTAACAATCCGGTAACAAACTACCGTTAATGACCGGTAATTAGCAATAACCTGAAATAATACAACACACTGAAAACCTTTATGGAAAAAGAGGTTTGTGGCTTTTCAATAATCAGAGATAACGCGGCGATGAACACTGGCAGCGATGAGGTCAGGGGTTCGATCCCCCTAGGCTCCATATCGAACGAAATAAAAAGAACATGTCATCAGACATGTTCTTTTTTTCGTTCTTGGAGCTATTGGGGGTGAGGACCCCTGAGGGGTTCTCCCGCGCGGACGGAGCCGAAGGCGTAATAAGGGGCCCCCGCAAAGTAATCGGAATTTGCTTCAACGCTTATCTTCACTTTGTGGGGTAAGAAAACGGAGTCTGAATCCACCGCTAAAAGTCCTCTTCGAGTTCGTTTCGTCAGCTATTTAGATCAGGATTCGGAAATCCCTCTAGGCTTTATACCAAAAAACCTTGTAGATCAAGGGGAATGAATGCTGTGAATACAATATTATGTAAATACTCGTTCAGGGAAGTGGTCATTTGCAACTACGGTCGTCCATAAAGATTCTGATCAATAAAGACTCTCATACATTGGCATTTTTTCAACTCATGTTCCTCAATATTCAAACAACAACTGCTCATGCTATAATCCCAAATAGAGGTGATATCATTGAGTGGTTTCTTGATCGTTGTAATAATTTTTGCTGTGCTGTTAGGTGTATTCAAAAAGAAAAAGAAGTAGATATCTTATTTCCAACATTTATTTTCATCGCAGTCATTGCCTACGGGATTACAGCGATAGTGAATCCAAATTGGTCTTGGAAACGTGGTTTCGTAACTTCTACTAAAGTTAAAGATCCCAATTCCGGTAATCTGATCATGACCAAGGTATTGGGCGCAGTATTAATTCTCATCATTTTGATACCAGCTATTCTTGTTAGTACTATTTTGAATTAAAAACCCTTCTTCGATTTCCTTTGACTCAATGTTTTTCATTATTCAGCGAATCTTCATCGCTATATTATAAAAACTGCGTCTTGCTTCGACGGTTCCCGAATAGCGATTTGTGGTCAATTGCTTTAAGAACTTCGGTAATAGTGATTTGATCTTCACTCCATTTGAAAATGAGAGTTCTGTTCTGTTCGGTTTGTTTGACTAGTCCATGAGTTATACCGTGGAGATATATACTGGATAATGCTCCTGCCATTTACAAACAAACAAAGCCCTTTCGACTTCCTATTGGAAAGAGGAAGTTGAACGGGCTGAATAGCTGAATATTGTGCTATCTCGGTCCTAAACCGTCGCTGTCGTAGTTCCTCTACATTAATTTCCAAGCTATTTCTTTCTCTAAATCGGTTTCCCATCCTTCAAATTCATCTTCAATATACGCAATTTCTTTTCCGTATTGAGCTAAATAGTTACTCACTTTTACTTTAAAAACGTCATCGACTCCATCTTTCTCTGCTAATTGGACTATCCATTTCTTCATTTGTTCCTTTGTAGGGATATCCTCTTGGGTACTTTTATCCTGCTCTTCCTTGTAATTATCTTCCTTTTTGTTATCTTCCTTTCCACTCGTTTCTACCGGTTGAGCTTCCTTTTCTTGCTTTTCCTTTTCCTTGATGAGCTCCTCGACTATTAAAGCAATCGTATCTGCATTACCAAGCCGTTTGATATAATCTAGATTTTTATATTTCTCAAATTCATGTACGTATGCATAGTCCTGCGTAGAAGCAGATGCATGACTAAGCTCATGTATAAATGCCGTAAGAAGTTTGTTGTACGATTCCTTGTATAGTATCTGATCTGCGCCGATACGCAATTGAATATCACCTTCAAAGTCCTGTTTCTTTTTTAGCCACTCTTCCCAAGTTTTGTGAGTAGCCTCGTGCTTCTCGTTCTTTAATATCCAATCTCCACCTCGCTTAGGGCTAGATAACCCCGCCGCATTTGGTCTACTAAGTCTATCGTTTAGGCTCATGGTAGATACCTCAAGAACTGCTGCTGACAATCGCTTTTGCATGATTAGAAATATCGTACGTAATTGTTCTAAAGCTGCAGGTAGACTACTATCCTTATCTTGGATAGATAGTAATGAGGTCAACGTATCTTTGAATTTACTAGTCTCCTTAGTATCTTCCACAGTTTGGCAAAGTTGATCCAGGATATTCAGGACCAACCCAATTTGTTTTTTTGAATCTGACACAAGTTTATTGACTGTCTTTGCTTTGTCGCCGGTTATTGCAGACTCTCTAGGCGTAATATCTTTATCATTGAAAATAATGGTTTGATTTTCCCGTTCATCGGTACTTTTCGTAGAATCGGTAATAGTCTCTGTATAGGTGATAAGGACATTCGGGGCAATAGTATTGCAGTCCTTTGCACTTTGGAGCGTAGACGGATCGGTCGCTAAAAGAGCTGCCAGCTCTTTAAAATAATCAACTTCGCGATTCTTTGTATTTACGTTAATAGTAAATTTATCGGATTGAGAAAATTGGAAGTAAAACGGTGAGGTAGTGAACTTTTTCCCCATTTTCTGTTTATACGCATTACACCAGGCACTTTCTTGTACGCCTAATTCACTTTTCCCCTCTTTGTCGGTGTATTGGATTTTTCTTTGAATGGTCTCGCCCATGTTTGTTTTAGGGGTATTGAACAAAGATGCGACAGCACGATTGCCGATCGTTCTTTGTAAATATTGAATATCCTTATATTTTAAAGTTGAAGATGACTCCACACTCGTGTTTTTCTCTTCGCTGCTTTTCGTAGGTATAGAACTTTGCACTTGCGTGTTATTTGATCTTTGCCCGTGGGTATGTTCCATATCCTTACCCCTCCTAGCGCTGAATAGGTATTGTTCATCTTTAACTTAATAAGATATTCGATATATTCCAAATATTACCTTTATTTCCCTCTAATCTCCATAAAATAAAAAGACATATCAGCCATAATTCTGGTTGATTTGTCTTTTATTTTTCCAACCTATAAATAATGCATCGTTACCTCACTTCTAACTAAAAATCTTGCATTAATACCCGTCTGCCCAATCCCCTTTGAGATGTAGTACGCCCCATACTGATTAGTATGAAGTCCCTTATATATCCCCATGCGAGGCAATGTACCCGCGTCTTTCAGTCTAAATAGAAATGGAATATTAAATTGTTTGCCATGCAAATGTCCGGCCATTAAATAATCGTAGGACTTATTTAGATGAAGAACGATGTTAGGATCGTGCGTAATAATGACTTTTGGTTTTGTTTGATCAACACTTTGAAACGATTTTTCTATGTTACTCTTGCCTGAATCAAAATCATCAATTCCGATTAATTCAATTTGATCTACACGTACCGATTCATTTCTTAATACATGTAATCCATACTTTCTTAACAAGTTTATTACATCCATGACATTTTTTTGCTGATAATCATGGTTACCGAGTACACAATAAATAGGTACATTGCCAATCGTCAGAGCTCTTAGATACTTCTCTAGTTTGATGAGACTTTTACGATGTTTGGTAAAATCACCTGTCACACAAATAAGGTTTGGTTTTTCATCATTAATAATAGCAGCTAGTCTAGTAGGACTTATTCTTAATCGTTCTACATGCAGGTCACTAATCTGTAAGATTTTCAAATTTAAATCCAGAGGATATGCAATTCGTTCAATTTTTAGCCATTGTGTAGGTAAGATAAAAAGAATATAAACCAATAGGATTAGAATCACTATGTATACAAAGATCATTTCACCATTCTCCTCACCTACAAGATTCATTGTGATGAAGTAATATGTATTCAAGATAAATCGAAATATCCCTTTTATTATTCCTCCCATTGATCTACTGGATTGAGAAAATTCCGTAACTTTGGAGGTTTTTGTAATACATAGACACCTGCTGATACTTGGAAATTTTATATTTCATATACTAATCTCATGTAAATTATGCAGTCGATACTGCAGAATGTTATTCGCTACCCTGAAGGAGAGTGATAATTTTGGATAATCAATATTATTTGGGTGTATCGAAATCCTGCTCCCTAACCAACCATTATATGGAAGGTGGGGACCTTCATGTTTGATATCCCCTTTCTAAGGCCCAAGCTTGTAGTGAAAGAAGATTATATAGACTACTTGAAACAGATTGATGATTCGAGATCCTATACCAATTACGGAGCATTGAATACAAGCTTTGAACAGCAATTAATTCATGATTTGTTTCAAGACGAAGGGCATGCTGTAACTGTCAATAACGCAACAACAGGACTTATCCTAGCTATCTCTCAGATCAAACGCCCAGGTAAATATGCGCTGATGCCTAGCTTCACGTTCGCTGCAACACCATTAGCAGCAATGTGGTGCGGCTTGGAGCCTTATTTTATTGATGTAAACGATCGAAATTGGTGCATGAACGAAGAGCTGCTAGAGCAAGTAATCCAACAATTAGGGGATGAGGTTGCTGTTGTGGTCCCCTATGCGACCTTTGGAACGAATATGGAGACAAAGTATTATGAAGCCCTCCAAGAACGGAATATCCCCGTAGTTATTGATGCTGCGGCAAGCATAGGATCTAGGCTGAATCAGCATTTTGGTCAAGGCTTTTCAGGCGCTGTTGTGTTTAGCTTTCATGCAACGAAAGGCTTTGGGATTGGAGAAGGCGGGCTCATATACAGTAGTGATAAAGAAATGATTAATAGGGTGCGACAAGCATCTAACTTTGGATTTAACGAAGATCGAGAATCGATGCAAAGGGGACTTAATGGGAAAGTGTCAGAATACGCAGCTGCGATCGGACTCGCCACACTCCATGTATTCCATGAGAAAAAGCGTATGCGCGAGCAGATTTATGACTGGTATATGGAGGAGATTGAGCAAATGGGGCTCCTTGATCTTGGCTGGCAACTGCAAGAAGTAAGAGGGAGCGTTGCCTATTCATTCCTTTCTTTGTTATGCCCTGAAAAAAGCAGCAATGCATATTTCGTTCAAAAGCTGGCCAAACAGGGTATTCAAGCTCGCACCTATTTTACCCCATCCTGTCATAAACAGACTGCTTTTCAGTATTATCCTCGAACTTCTCTTCATGTAACGGAACAAATTGGAAGTCGGATCATCAATTTGCCTTTATGGGAAGACATGGACCAAGGCCATGTGCAAAAGATTTTACGAGGGCTTTCACATGAAGGATAGCAAGCTTGTCATTTGGGGCTGCGGAGGGATGGGCCGCGAGGTTAACCATTTGTGTGAACTGCTGGATATTGAGGTTATAGGTTTTCTAGATGAACGGTCGGAGATGTGCGGACAGATGATTGATGAAACGCCAGTACTCGGTGACTTGTCGGATATTATTCACCTTTGTGATCAAGTAAAGGTTGTATGCGCAGGCGTCGGGAGCCCTCAATTAAAAAAGAGGCTCGTTCAGAAAACTAGGGATTTCGGGTTCTCATTTGCAGATAGTCTTGTTCATCCCGGGGTACAACTCTCTAGAAAGATTCAGTTGGGAATTGGATCTATTATTTGTGCAGGCACCATTATAACAATCAATGTTCACATTGGTCACTTTGTTATAGTTAACAGCAGCGTAACGATTGCCCATGATGTCAGAATATCTGATTATGTTACCCTATCCCCTGGAGTTAACCTAAGTGGAAATGTCATGGTGGAGGAGGGGGTTTTTATAGGGACTGGATCAGCTGTTCGCGAAAAAATTACTATTGGTCCTTGGTCGATGATAGGTGGAGGAGCTTTTGTAAAGGATCAAGTGCCCGGAGGAGTATTATATGCTGGTGTCCCAGCCGTATTTAAAAAGAACCTGTCGTAGTGTAGTTGGGGCTATTTCTAATAGCCCATCATATGCTTTAGTTTAGAAAGAACAATATTTTTCACATCAAAACGTTCGCTTATTGTTTCTGCTCCACGTGTTCCTATTTTCAGAGCATCCTTAAGGTTTGCTTTAATCCACAACAATGTATTTGTAATGGTTTGTGCGTCCGATGCTACCTCTATATAATCGACTCCTGATTGAAGCACAAGCTTATCATTTCGGGGATTCGTAGACACTAAAATACAACCCGTAGACATGGCATCGACCGCCGCTGTAGTAGGAAAGCCGTCTAGAGCAAATTGATCTTGTGTACTGCAGTTTACAAATACATGAGTTCTCAAATAGATGGAGCGCAAGCTTTCAGGTTCTAAGAGCCCATGAAACGTATAATTGCCGTTCGTTAACAAGTGTAAATGATCTTGCCAATCACCTACTATGTTTAGATGAAAATCCTCAGGTAGCATATTAAATGCCTGTATCAGCAAGGGAAAGCCTTTTCTGGGGTAATTAAAAGCACAAAAGGTTACCTCAATCGGTAAAGTTGCATGCTTAGGTGAATATGCAAATAAGTCGGTATTTATAACAACTGGGTAGTACAGGCTAGAAGGAATAGCGCCAAGCACTTCATCAATATTCGTGAAAACAGTTGAGCAGTGCATTGCTGCGTAGTTCAAAAATTCAATAGAAGTCCCTGGATCTAGCCCGCCTCCAGGATATAAAGTACTATGAAGCTTAATTTTACGATCTTCCAAAAAGGCTCTAATATTCCATCCTAAATTGGATCCAGGCATATGGCTTCCATCGGGAAGACTGCATAAGCCAAGCAAGCTCAAGGTGAGGTTCAAGAATACACAATAAACATCCGTGATTCCATGGGATATGGCTATTTGTTGAAACTCAGAAAAAGGATAAACGGTTGTTGGAAATGTATCATGGTAAGGATGAGTAGCAAAATATAAGGTATCAGGTCTTTGAGAATGTATTTCCCTATTTTCCCAATAACGGAAACCACTCAATTTCCAAGGGAACTTTGTATCGATTACCGCAAGCCTGCGATGAGGAAATGGAATTAATTCTGTTTTTGATGACAAGTTTGCATGCCTCCCATTATGGTTTGATGGATATACTCACCCGATATGGTGAAAATTACGATACTTATATTGTATGCGGAAGTCCAGCACCAAATAACCTTCCTAAACCAGTATCAAATGACAACTCATCATCGTTCAAGACTCATGTATTTATGTATTCAAATTTGCTCGCCTATCTACCATCATTTTTAGGCTGCTTTGGGTTAGTTCCAACCACACGATGCGTTGCGAGCGTGTTTCTTGTACCCAAATTAATCAACCATCAGCCCATTCCCTCCACAGACGACCTACATACGATAAGTGAAGACCTATGTTGAACTATCGTGTACGCATTCACACAATGGGAGTTGGGATATAAGTGAAATCAAAAACGGAACTTACTGGCCGAGTAGTCTTCAGAGGAGATCCAGGATATGAATCCGCACGTAAGAATTGGGATCCTCATACAAACAGATTCCCCAAAGTATTTGTTTTTGCTCAAAACACGCAAGATGTGGTCAACGCTATTAAATGGGGTCGCCAAAATAATGTTCCCATACGACCGAGAAGTGGCCGTCATGCTCTTGAAGTCAATCTTTCGCAGGTCAATGGAGGGATTGTAATTGATGTAAGTGAAATGAAGAAGATTGTGCTAAATAAACAAAAAGGAACTGTTATTGTTGGGGCGGGTAATCGAGTCGGTAGAATCGCACACACACTTGCCAAACAAGGGTTTATCGCACCATTTGGTGACAGCCCTTCTGTTGGAATTGGGGGAATTTCGCTTGGAGGTGGAATTGGGCCTCTTCAACGGACGATTGGCCTCATTAGTGATAATCTGATTGCACTCGAAATGGTAGACGCGAAAGGCAAAGTTATTCGTGCCAACAAGAATTGTCATTCTGATCTCCTATGGGCTTCCCGCGGAGGTGGCGGTGGAAACTTCGGTGTCTACACCAAATACAAATTTAATGTGCTGCGAGCACCTGCCAAGGCTACTGTATTTCGCATTACATGGCCATGGGATCAGTTCGAAGAAGTGTTCAAAGTCTGGCAAAAATGGGCTCCAAACGTCAATACCAAACTGGGCAGCGAATTATCCATCGGTCCCAAAAAAGGCGGCAACGTCTCCATGTTAGGTCTTTTCCTCGGATCAAAAAAGGAGGCTGTACGTCTATTAAAGCCTATAACGAGCGTTGGTACACCTACGGAACTAATTCGATCATTACCCTACACGCAAGTCGTGAGCTTTATGTTGGCCCCCGATCCTATACAAACACAAAAGGTTAGTAATCAGTTCTCTAGCGGTTTCGTAAGGACTAAGTTCCCTGACAAGGCAATTACATCCATGCGTCAATTTTTGGAGAAAGTTGAAGGAGAGTTTGCAGGATTTTTCTTCCTTAACTGGGGCGGTGCTATTAACCGTAAATCACCGAAATCAACAGCATTCTACTGGCGTAAAGCCAAGTATTACGTGGAATGGAATAGCTCTTGGATTAAGAAATCCGATGCTGCCAAAAATATCGCCATTGTTCGCCAAACTCGCCAGAAGTTACAACCTTATATCGTCGGATCTTATATCAACGTACCCGATCAAGGTATTAAAAATTCCGGACCCGTTTATTATGGAGCGAACTACACGAGGTTACGGAAAATCAAGGCGAAATATGATCCGGGCAATGTCTTTAACAACCCCCAAAGTATCCCTCCTGCCAAATTGTAAGCCACGTTTACATCCACTTAAATGGCTTTATTGTCACATCCGACTGGCGAGGATTCCAAAATTAATTGGGTTCTCGCTTTCATGCGGAATCATCCGTTAAACCGAGCGGTCCTTACTTTTTCCGTGATTAACTTGCCCTAGTTATGACCATAATTAATTGTAGTAAATAATTAGGGGACCTTGAACTATGGATACGATTATTCTTTACTTTGTTTGGATCGTTACGGCAATTCTCTTGATATTATGTATCAGAAGAAAGAATTTATTGAAAGCGCAATTAAGTTTCATGTTCATGCAAGTCCCAACTTGGTTATTCGGTACATTAGTTGTTAAAGGAAGATTAATAGAATACCCTGTTGGTTTTCTTAGCGTTGTCTACAAAGCAAGTTTTACGTTTGAATATTTCGTATTCCCAGCTATAAGTGCCATTTTCAACGTACACTTCCCTCGTGATAAATCATGGATAGTGAAAACTTTGTACACGCTTAGCTTCCCAGCCATAATGACAATAATCGAAGTTTTACTAGAAAAACACACCGATTTAATAAAATACTTAAATTGGACATGGTATATGAGTTTCATCTCGATAACGATCACGTTATTATTATCATATTGGTATTTCTTATGGTTTTTTAAGAAAATCAAGAATATGAACGCCGAAGAAGATTATTAGCTTCTTCATGAAGGAGGTTGATTATGATTAAGCGTTATAGTCTTGCATGTATGAGCCTACTCTTTCTACTCATTCTACCCGCATGCTTGTGGTCCAAAGATTCCGAACCTTCCTCCACGACGTCGAACAGCATTTCACTGACTCCTTTTTTTGAGCCAAACAACTTCGATCATCCCGTAGGGATTGAGCATCGCGTTAACTCACCGCAACTCCTGTATATCGTAGAGCAGCCTGGTAGGATCATCAGCGTGAACATCGATAAGCCGAAGGAAAAGCCCGTTCTTATTCTCGATATTACGGATCGCGTCAATGATAGTGGAAACGAACAAGGTTTGCTAGGACTAGCCTTCCATCCGAAGGATCCCAATTGGGCCTATGTAAACTACACGACGGAGACCCATACGGTCATCGCTCGCTACAACACGATTCCAAACAATCCGGCTCTTCTAGATCCAACTAGTGAGCAAGTGCTCCTAACTTTTAAGCAGCCTTACCCGAATCACAATGGCGGGCAACTCGCTTTCGGCCCTGATGGTTATTTGTACATAGCGACGGGGGACGGTGGCAGCAGCGGAGATCCTCAGAACAATAGCCAAAACCTTCAGTCCCTGCTAGGCAAAATACTTCGTATCAACGTAGACAAGCAAGATGCTGGGCTTCTCTATGCAATCCCTGCTGATAATCCTTTTATTAGCAAAGGGGCTAAGGAAATCTATGCCTACGGACTGCGAAATCCATGGCGATTCAGCTTCGATACCATTACAGGAAAGCTTTGGGCTGCCGATGTTGGCCAGAATAGATTCGAAGAAATTAATCTCATAGAAAAAGGTAAAAACTATGGGTGGCGTATTCAAGAAGGATTTGAATGCTACGAACCAAAAACAGGGTGCAATAAGACGGGCTTAGAGCAACCACTGTTTACCTATGGTCGTGATCAAGGCGTATCGATTACCGGAGGCTATGTGTATAGGGGCACGAAACTCCCTGAACTTTATGGCTGGTATGTCTACGCAGATTATGGTACGGGGAACATTTGGGCATTATCTCTACAAAATGACGGAACGATCAAGAATCGAACTTTACTTGCGTCCGGTTTGAATATTGCTTCCTTCGGTACGGACTCGGCAGGCGAACTTTACCTATCCACGCAAGATGGCAAGATCATGAAAATCGTTTAGCTTCTAGCTCCACAAGAGGCGGAGCCTAGCCATGTATGTGGATTCCCCGCCCAGCACCAGCCGAGTTTTGGCTTTTTATCACTAATCCATAGCGCAGTGACTCTTCGGTCACCACAGCGAGAACCCAGCAGTGAGAAGCCATTATTTTTTCGCAACCTATCAGGAAAGTGGGTAATCACGCTAATTCCCTCTTCCAAGGTAAGCGGAGAACGGTTTTCTTCCGCTATAAAAGTTAATGCTGCGGTTGGTGTCACGTTTAATGTTTCAGTGCCAGTATCAATATCCCACAACAGATAAGCCCTCCCCTCAGGGAGCTTAATCCCCTCAATAGGTTGAAAGCGATTGATTTCCTCGACATCCATGATACTGAAACCCTTCTTCCCTTCTCGTTCCACTACTTGCATCGCCTGGCCTGCATTTAACCAATCACTTTTAATCACAATGACAAAAGGTATCTTACTTTCCTGTAATTCTATTTGGACTGGATTCATTTCTGAGATTTTATGCTGGAGCTGTTCTAATTCCTGCGTAAATTCAGCCACGCTTAATCCTACTAACTGTGGATATCCTTTATGAATTAGATTCCCAAGTTGACGTTCGAACTCCTCATTCAACATATCTTTGTGCGTACCTCCTTAACGAAATGGTCTATCATTATCTTACAACATTAAAGCTAATACTAAGGTTTGAAATAATATCGCAGCTTCTAAAAGACATGGTTGTCATAACCTTATACTTCTGCTTTAATCTTAGAAGAAGGCTAAGATGAGGTGAACCACAATGATTAGACCGATCGATATTGCAAAGAAACTTAACATAAGCACGAGCACTTTAAGAAATTATGAGACCAAGGGTCGAGTCCCTACTTCAGTGCGAACATCAAAGGGTTACCGCCAATACACAGATGAACATGTTGCTTATTTTACATGTATTCAATCCATGGAACCTGGGTTTGGGATGGAGGCAACCTCCGAAATTCTAGGTTTCATTCAACGCAAAGAGATGAACTCCGCACTCCGAATTGTAAATGAAGTCCAAGCTAACTTGCATCGTGATACTTTACTGGCTGAGTCAAATATTCAACTCTTAGAAACTGAGTCCCCTAGCGTACACGATGCCCAGGATATGGTCTGGATGTCAATTGGTGAAGTTGCCCAGGAGACCTCCCTCCCTCGCTCTACCATTCGGCATTGGGAGAAAGTCGGCCTCATACTCTCCTCACGCGATCCCCAGAATGGCTATCGCAGATATAATCGATCGCAATTACATAAAATTAGGCTGCTCCGTACCTTGCGACCAGCAGTCTATTCGCTCGATCTTATTGGATTGAAACAAGCAATCGCAGAAATGGACCCCTACGATATTGAGCACGCCAAGCGTATCGCGCATCAATCTCTACAATTCCTATACAAAATCAAGCGGGAACAATTCCGTGGCGTGTATGACCTGTATAAATTATGCCAAATTTTGAATATAATCGGTTAAATCATCAACATTGACGATTGGTTAAATTTGCTATATGATTGTTTTGTACCGATAAGTACAGAAAGAGTGATCACGACTATGGTTCGACCGCGGGAGTTTGATGAACAGCATGCATTGGCTGCAGCCATGCACGTATTTTGGGAAAAAGGCTATGAAGCGACTTCAATGAGTGATCTGACCGCTCGAATGGGCATACAGCGTCCTAGTCTTTATGCGACATTTGGGGGAAAGAAAGAATTGTTTGAAACCGTGCTTAACAAGTACGTAGACATGAGCCTCTCTTTTATTCACAACAGGATGCAGAACGCCGTTTCCGTGAAAGAGGCACTGCGCATGTATTTCGAAGGAATCATCGAAGGGGTTGGCGAGAGTACGCCTGATTTGGGCTGCTTATGCATAAACACGATGGTTGAACTTGCACCTCACGACGAGCGCTTATCTCATATTACGAAGAACTATCAGTTGAAACTTACTGACATCATCCAACAAACACTTGAAACGGGTATCCACACTGGTGAACTCTCACCTTCATTGAATGCAGCTGCCGTATCGCGCTTACTTACGATCTCAGCCACTGGGCTTTCTGTCACGATGAAATCACAGCCAGAACGCGCATACGTCGATAGTGTGGTAACGGAGTTACTTACTTTGCTCGATTGAGCATTTTTTTACCAATTTTGTACTAATCAGTATAAAACTAAAATTATAGGAGGTAGACAAAGAATGACGAAAAAAATTGCATTGATAACAGGAGCTAATAAAGGAATAGGCTTAGAAATTGGCCGGCAGCTAGGACAGCAAGGTATTATTGTACTACTCGGAGCCCGTGATGTGCGTAAGGCAGAGAACGCTGCCGAGCAGCTGCGAGCTGAGGAAATCGAAGCTTATCCGATTGAATTAGATGTAACTAATCCTGAGCACATTGGGCAGGTTGTCACGAAGATTGGTCAGACCTATGGAAAATTAGACATTCTCGTTAATAATGCAGGCATTTATTTGGATCATGAAGGCAATAACACGGATGTTATGCGACGTACATTTGATGTCAATATCTTTGGCGCTCATGCCTTAACAGAAGCACTTCTCCCTCTATTAAAAGCAAGTCCAGAAGGTCGAATTGTTAATCAATCCAGCATTCTCGGCTCCATTTCCACCATTCTAACGAATGACATGTATGCCGGAGCTGCTGTTCCAGCTTACACCGTATCGAAAGCAGCGCTGAATGCGTGGACAGCACAGCTATCCATTGCGCTAAAAGGTTCCAACTTAAAGGTGAATGCCTGCCACCCTGGCTGGGTAAAAACCGACATGGGCGGACCTGCTGCCCTCATGGAAATCCATGAAGGCGCTGAGACTGCTGTATATTTGGCTACACTCTCCGCGGATGGTCCGTCTGGTGGATTTTTCCACAAAACGGAACCTCTGCCTTGGTAGAACCGTTGGCCTTCCATTTCGTAGGTTGATCCTTCCTAGTCATCTAATCGATCTCGATGGATAATCCTCATTTTTCAGCATCTCCAATTGTCCTAACGGACACCAGTAGCGTTAATTCTTCATTTACGTCTCTGCGCAGAAGCTAACGGACACAATCGACGTTAAACGTTCTTGAACAGCCGATAAAGGCATGAAATCAGTTCAATAGCGTCTGCTGTGTCCGTTAGCCAAATGGAATGCCTGATTTCAGGCAAATACGGTCTCCCATGTCCGTTAGCGGTGAGGTGCGGTGCGCTGGACTAGCTCTTGAATAGATCTGGATTATTCCCGGCTCAGCTCTGGAATAGCTCTGGATTATTCCCGACTTAGCTCTGGAAAATCTCTACCCCCATACTTGCATCCTTTTCAACGTCATCACCACTTCAATTAGTGCTTTGTAGCTTCTAACAATCGCCGTACTGGAACCGAAGTTCATTACGATATGCGTTTCGGTTTCTGGATGGCTGAACATATGCGTACCTAGTATTCCACTATGTCCCTGAAGCCTTGGTAAACCTCGAAGCAAGAAGAAAAACCCCTCAAATTGAAGCTCCATCATCCCCAACCCATAATGAATCCCATTTCGGAATTGATGTGTGAAGGTTGTCATGGCCTGTAACGACGATGCCTCAAGGCCTGTTCCATTCCAAAGTGCTTTTTGAAAAAGCAGTAGATCTTGCGGTGTCGTTACGATTCCTCCGCCAGCCCAATCGCAGCTTAAGCAGGGCATACGGCTGATTTCAACCTTATTCAACCAAATATCCTGAATCGGTTCTGCTGGCGTATGTTTCGGTTGCGAATAGAACATTAAGTAGGAATCATTCATTCGTAGCGGACTGAAGATCTCATCGTGCAGATTGTCGCTAAACGATTTTCC
Source organism: Paenibacillus qinlingensis (assembly GCF_013204845.1). Taxonomy (GTDB): domain Bacteria; phylum Bacillota; class Bacilli; order Paenibacillales; family NBRC-103111; genus Paenibacillus_E; species Paenibacillus_E qinlingensis. The sequence goes on along the minus strand of NZ_JABMKY010000016.1, from coordinate 143,288 downwards.
CGTGACACGCTCGATAATTCTTCCTAACAGAATATAACCAGTATCCGAGTAATGAAAGCGCGATGCTGGCGTTCCAAAGCTTCCTTGATTTTCCCTCGTAAATGCAATTAACGTTTCTGGTGTCCACCATCCCTGAGGATTGGCAAGTATACGTTGGATAAACATTGGCTTGTGGATGACAGGGTCCTCGAAATAATCTGCCAAGCCCGATGTGTGCCCAAGCAACTGCTTGATCGTCACTTGATGAGCGTAGTCAACATCGCGATACACGAAGAGATTTTCCAACTCAGACGGTGGTAACAAAGTCTCAACTGGAGAATCTAACGAAAGTTTACCGCTCTCCGCCAGTTTCATGAGTAACACAGCAGTAAACACTTTGCCAATACTTGCCGTATGAAAAGGTTGATTAGGTCTGATTGCCGCGCCATTGCTTGCTGATATTCTGCCCGCGGCATAACGATACGTAAATCCATGGCTCTCAATCCATACCTGTAGTCCAGTCTGATGGCGGCTGCTCTTAAGTAATTTCGCGAAGTAGGAATCAAAATGCTTTGTGGCTACCTCATGGCTCCATGATTTTCGAACAAACATCGCGATACGGATCCTCCCCAGAAAGAATTGTGTTTGCAAACGACCAATGTTACTATTAGTAATATAACTAATCGTAGTGTAAGGACAAGTCGTATGTCAACACGAATAAGGAGACTCCCCCTATGGAATTCGTCATTCTTGGTTTATTAATTTTGAAGAATCAGACCGTGTATGAGCTCAACAAAGCATTTCAACAAGGCATTGCCTTGTTCTATAGTGCCAGTTATGGCAGCTTGCAGACGGCTTTAAAGAAATTACTTCAACAAGGTGATATTGGCTATGAGGAAGAGGTAGATCGAGGGCGAAACAAGAAAGTATACGTCATCTCAGAGAAAGGTCGAGGCGCATTCTATACCTGGATGGGTTCAGAGATAGCAACAAGCAGATTAGAATCCACAGCCCTAGCTAAAGTGTTTTTTCTGGGATTAATCGACTCCACTTCAGATAAACGTGCCATTCTACAGCACATTATCTCGCAGATTGAAAAGGTTGAACATGATCTCCAACACATGGACAAAGGGCTCCAGAACGTTCAAGTTCCGGCACCCTATGCAGAAATTCTTGCTTATCAAATCAAAACACTTGATTATGGTATCCGCTCTCATACTTTTGCCAAGGAATGGTTCGAAGCCCTGCTTGCCGAGCTACCCTCACAAACACCCTAACCTGTAATCAACTACACGCTCACTTTTCTAAAAATGACACTCTCATATCCGTCCAGCCACAGCTCAGACGAGTCTTCCGCAAACTGGCGATTGACAGTCGCTGTTTGATAGATCATATTGTTCCAATCATGGATATCACCCTCGTCTAGCTGGCTATCGTCAAATCGAACAATGACGGCTTCTGGAGAAAGATTAACAACGACCAGATACGTATCACGCTCATACTGTCTTGCATAAGACACAACCATGTCGCCCGAATTACGGATAAACGTCAATTTCCCCTTCCAAAATGCAGGATTGCTTGTACGTAGCTGAATGAGAAAAGCATAGTGTTCAAACATTTGCCTATTAAATTGTTGCCAATTCAGTTCATATTCATCGAATAATGAAGCCCATGTTGCCAAGGTTGGTTCATTAAACTCCTGTCCCATCATCAAGCAAGGAACACCTTCTAACGTAAGCAAAATCGTTGCTGCGGGTCCAGCAAGTTTTTCGCCCAAATAGGCGGCTATTCGAGACTGTTCTTTCTCCTCAAGCCAACTCATTCTAAGCGCATGTTGAGGGAAGCTGTATTTGAAAGAGTTGTAAATGGCCATGAACTCCTCTTGAGAGATCTTTCTATCGATCCAATCGCGAATTAACATACGCAGCTTGCCATCGTAGGTCAAATCACAGGATTCCAGATGATGAAACTCATCGTAGGACTGTGAAATTAAGATCAGATCATCTTTTACCACTTGCAGCTCTTGCTTAATTTCTGTTAAAAAATCATACGGGGTAATGTCCGAATCATCCAGTCGAATACCGTCAAAATCAAACCCAGTAATCCAATGCTTCATGGCCTCAATGACGTAGCTTCGCATATCACGATTATCGAACTGTAGTCCCGCGAAATAGGACCGGTTGGGCACGTCGTAAAACAGCTCATTTTGTTCAGTCCGTGTGAAAAACTCCGGATGACTTCTTGTCATGATATGATCCACACTCGTCCTGTTCAGAACCCAATCCAGAATGACCCTTATCCCGTTCTCATGAGCTACACGAATGAAATCCGATAGTTCTTCTTTCGTGCCAAAGCTTGGGTCCATACGATAAAAATCCTTCACAGCATACGGATCCCCATACTTACCAATCCTGCCTTCAAGACCTACTTCGTTGAATGGCATTAGCCACAGCGTGTTTACCCCGAGTTTTTTGAAATAGGCTATTTGATTCGTCAACCCATTAAATCCGTTTTTAGTAAAAGCTCGAACATGAAGTTCATAAATCACAGCTTTCTTAATCCAATCTGGACTTGCGAGCGCCGTATAATTGGCATACATATAACCCGGATGTTCCTCTGAGATATCACTTGTTCTAATCAGAACTTCGCCCTGCTCAGTCACTGTGATGGCTGAATTATTTTGCCCATCTTCCGATATACTCGGATTCATGGGATCTAGTATCCAATTGTCCCCATTCACGACGAATTTATAGAGATGCCGCCCCTTCGGGATCGGAATTTGGAGCTCCCAGACGTTCTCCCCCTCCATTTTACGCATGAAGTTCCTATCGCCATTCCAATTGTTAAACGTCCCTGCAACCGCGACACTTTCGACCTGGCTGTCCGTTGCAAACGTGAACCGTACACCTTGTGATCCTTTTGTTGGAAAATGAGACATGGATATGAATCTCCTTTTTATGTGAAGGCTTTTATCGCTTACTCCTCTTCACATCGTAACGGTTATGGAATAACCTGCCAATGTCCGTTTCTACTCACTTATGATGCGATTATGTTCCATTCGTTTGTCTATCCTGCATATGTTTACGACTTTGATGCAAACTAAGATGTCTTGCCTAACCCAAACAAACTTGGAGGAGTGATGTTCATGCGCGAGGGATTGATTCCTGCTGTTCTTGGAACTGTCGTTTCTGCATCTGGTGCGACTATGCTAAAAAGCAAATATAAGCTTCTTGGTGTTGGTGTGCTTGGCTTTGGAGTTGCTCATGTGATTCTAGGAGCAATTGATCTGGTGGAACATCGTTAGGTTGGTAAGATCAAGAGGGAGGTCCTTTCGGACCTCCCTCTTTGCATAATAACTTTCGACCTCGTTTGCATAGGCATAGTTAACTACGCTAACTTCGCTCCAAGCCGCTTTACTTTCTCCAACCATTGAGCTCTCTTCTCTAGCGATGATGGCCTAACTGGTCCAATCTCGGTTAGACGTACGGGCGTAATCCCGCAGAATTGCAATATATTATGCTTCATTACACGATATCCCGCATGCTTATTGACCCATCGACTGTACCAAGCAGGTGTATCTGTTGTCACAATGAGATGTGCCGATTTACCTACCAGCAACTTATCCCAGAGTGCGGACTTTTCCCGATATTTGAATGCGAAACCAGGTAGGAAGACACGATCAATAAACCCCTTCATCATCGCCGGCATCGCCCCCCACCAGGTTGGATAAACGAAAACTAGATGATCAGCCCAGCGGATGAGTTCCTGTGCATGCAGTAAATCCTCCTCGAGCTCTGTGCGTTTCCGATAACCAAATTGCAGATTCGGATCAAACGTTAAGGTATGAATATCAATTCTCTGAATGTCAACCTTATTGAGTGAGACCCCTTCGATATAGGCATTCGTTAGGGCCGCACAATAGCTTTGCGGATCCGGATGTCCGTTAATGATAAGAATATTCGATTTCAAGATGATTTCCTCCTTATTTGCGACTATAATCAGCATAGAATGAATGCGGTTTGCTTCCAATGATGAAACGCGCAAACCAATTGCGGATTTACGCAAAGGAGGGATTTTCAACTTGAAAAGCCAAGGTGTTGCCATTTCTATGGTGTACCCCATTATGAAAACGGTGGTGCAAAAAGGCTTTGATTCAGAGCAATTCTGTCAGTATGCCTCCTTCGACGCCAGTCTTCTCCAGGATGTAGAGGCACGCATCTCAGGCGAGGAATTGGAGCGATTAACGATAGCCGCGGCTCATTTTACGCAGGATATGCATTTCGGTTTACATCAAGGACAGATCATGGAGTTCGCCGATATGGGCATTCTTGGCTACGTCATGATGCATTCCCAAACCGTCGTCGATGCTTTATCCGCTTACCAGCGATATAATGTGCTGTTATGCAGTGGATTTAATTTGGACTGGGAAGTGGAGGGCGATGATGTAAGAATATCCATGTTTCTACAACATCCCGGGCAAGGACACATGTCCCGTCATTGTATAGAAGATATGGCCAGCTCATTATTCCGTTTAATTAGCCGACTCAGTAACCGGGTAATCCCGCTGCTAGAGGTAGCCTTTCGTCACGAAACTACGGCTGATTTAACGCCTTATCAACCCGTATTTGGGCGAATCCCTCACTTCGCCGCGAATAGTAATTACTTGCGTTTCAACAAGGATGTTTTACAATACCCCGTCCTCTATTCCGACGCTAAGTTACTGAGCATTTTTGAGAATATCGCACAAGAAACTAGACAAGAGCTCACACAAGCTAGCCGATTGACTGAGCAAGTTGTCCACTGGATACGCACATGCATGCCTTCCTATTTCCCATCCTTACAACAAACTGCAGATTTCCTCCAAATGAGCTCACGTACACTTCAACATAAATTGAAAGAAGAGAATACGACGTATAACGATCTCTCCATTCAAGTTCGCAAAGATTTAGCCATGGGCTACCTTCGTAAATGGGAGTTTTCTGTCGGGGACATCGCTTATGTGCTGCATTTCTCAGAACCTAGTGCCTTTCAAAATGCCTTTAAAAAATGGACTGGCTTAACACCTGGACAATATCGAGCCACGATCCAAAGCGGGCAAATGCGCGTAAATGGATGAGCGATTCTGTTGATGAGGAGTCAAAAGTGAATTCAAATGTTGGGTAAGTACGCTTGATTATCAATACATGCTGAGCAACGGCGCTGCTGGAGTCTGACTCTTGTAGCGTTTTTCGTTTTACCTATTTACAAACCGATGGTCTGTTTATATAATGGGAGTACATGGATTTATTTCCCAGAGACCGTGATGAAGACAGAGTTAGAAATGGAGACAGTGATGGAGACAGAGATAGAGATGGAGGAATGGGTTTTATGAAAAATGAGGAACGCAGAGAAATCACCACACGTAAACTCCTTGAAGCGACGAAAGCGCTGTTGAAGGAAAAAGGCTGCCACGCCATCACGATGAAGGATATTATGGAGCAATCCTTGCTCTCCAAAGGAGCTATCTTCCACTATGTGAAAAGTAAAGACGAAATTTATGCTTTGGTGCTGCACGAACGACTTGAAGAAACGAATGCGAAATTCATGCAGGAAACGGAACACGCTGCTAAAACCTTTGATGGACCTATGCAAAGCATCTCTCACAATCTTATGGCGCTAGAAGATCCTCACGATATCACGAATAAAATACTCAAATACTTACTTGGTAAGGAAGAAGATCCGACCGTTGCGAGTGTACTGCAGCATTTCTATGAACGATCCATATCTTTTGCTAAGAACTGGATCACTCTCGGTCAGCTCCATGGCGTCATTATGGAAAATGTTGACCCGGACCAAACAGCTGAAATGTTCGTCCTGCTTTCCTTGGGATTACGTGTCCGTTCATCTTTTGCCTCGACTACCGCACAGATCTCCACTGAGGTGTCTACATTTATGTCCACAATTTTAAAAAAACAATCCAAATAAGTTAGATTCTTAAGGAGGTAATCGCATGGCACCATTCGTTGCGCTGTTATCATCGTTTCTACTTTTCCGGGCAATGGGTTTTCTTGGATGGTCATTTTTCGATCAATGGCACACCTCACTGCAAGGCGCAGTCGCTGTCATGTTTCTGCTTACAGCTTCCGCGCATTGGGGCAAAAGACGTCCAGATCTGATTCGAATGGTCCCTCCTGCGTTCCCAAAACCCGCCTCAATCGTAACGATTACGGGCTACTTAGAAATTGCCGGTGCCATCGGGATACTGATTCCCGCTGTGTCACAGGCCGCATCTGTCGGCCTATTACTTTTGCTGCTCGCAATGTTTCCCGCTAATGTCTTCGCTGCTCGCAAAAAATTAACAATTGGCGGTAAGCCTGTCCCTCGATTGGCGGTTAGAGTAGTGCTGCAACTCGTTTTTATCGGGGCTGTTGTGTTGGCATCGCCTTGGTTTGGCGTTTAGATGTCATGTGATATCAGCTGCGACGATGCACATGTAGCCATTCACATTTGTGATACAATACCTAATAAAAGGAGTTGCTGACATGCAAAAAATCTCGCCATTCTTATGGTTCGACGGCAATGCCGAAGAGGCAATGAACTTCTACACGTCCATATTCAGCGATTCCCAAATTGAAAGTATCAATCGCTCTGGACCTGAAGGAAGAGTAATTTCAGGAACATTTTTGCTTGGTGGGGTGCGGTATATGGCTCTAAATGGCGGCCCACATTTCAAATTCACCCCTGCCCTTTCGCTCTACGTAAACTGCGAGTCGCAGCAAGAAGTAGACACTTTGTGGGAGAAGCTGTCTGAAGGCGGACAGCCTCAGCGCTGCGGTTGGGTACAGGATAAATTCGCCCTTTCCTGGCAAATTATCCCGACCATTCTGGGGGAACTGCTCAACGCCAAAGATCCCGTGAAAGCAGCTCGCGTGATGAACGCAATGCTGGGCATGCAGAAGATTGATATCGCCGCGCTGAAGCAAGCTTACGAGGGATAAAACGAAAAGGAGCTTCAAGCGCGTTTGCGCTTGGCTCCTTTTTGTTAAAAGCTGCCTCGAGGGCGATGTGGGACCAGGTTTGCTCGCTCACCCATACTGTAACGATGAAAAACATCGTTACAGCAGCATATTGGCCACTTTCACTCGCTCACCTACACTGTAACGATGAAAAACATCGTTACAGCAGCATATTGAGCCACTTTCACTCGCTCACCCACGCTGTAACGATGAAAATCATCGTTACAGCAGCACATTGAGCCACTTTCACTCGCTCACCCACGCTGTAACGATGAAAAACATCGTTACAGCAGCGTATTGGCCACTTTTACTCGCTCACCCACGCTGTAACGATGAAAAACAACGTTACAGCAGCGACACTCCCCCGTGTAAATGCTCAAAGATGCAAATGATCAACTTTCTCGGAAGAAAAAGGCTACACATGGATAAATGCGTGCGAAACAGCAACCTTTTGCGCCGGAACGTCACCAAAATGAGGAACGCAGCAGAAATAGTTGCAGATTTGCAAGCATTTCAGATGGGGAGGCCCTTCCCAAACAAAAGGTTGCACTTTTGCATTTTCGCATTCAATAAACATCAAAAAAAGGTTCCCTCGCCACCAACCATGGCTTCTGGGGGAACCTCTTTTTCGCGTTTTGCGGCTTACTTCCGCTGTGCTTCAAACCCGTCAACTAACACCTTAAGCCCGAACAAGAACTCTTCATTCCAATTGACGGCTGTCGTGTAAGGTAACAGCCGAACAAAATGCGGATAGTGTTCCGCAGACAGCGACTGCATACGCGCTGCAGGGGTTTCGCCTATTTTATCGGAAGGCTCAACTGGCTCCGCCGCTCTTGCCATTAAGCGATTTTCTTCATCGACGAAACTGTAGATGTAGTTCTTAATCATGCTGGCGAACCACGGAATGTGCGGATCACGGAAGCCCGATTGGGCAAATAATCGGTATAGAAACTCGATATGCGCCAGCCGCTTGGGGCTCCCTGCCATCGTTGCGCTCATGATGGATACCGCATCTCGATACCGATGCAGCACGAGTCGGAATTGGAGCGCCCACTCGCGAAGCTGCTCCTGCCAATCGAGGCTTTCATCTGGAAAGCTCACGTCGGAACTAATTTGCTCGGCGAGCAGATGCATTAATTGCTCTTTGTCTTTGACGTGATAATACAAGGAAGCTGCTTTTACGCCGAGGAAATCTGCAATCTTACGCATGCTGATCGATCCTAACCCTTCATCGCGCAACAGGGATAGGACAGCCTGAATAATACGTTCACGATCTAGTGGGGTATGTACATCGGATGCCCCTTGTCCATCACCGGCCCCCTCCGATTGTAGGGGATGGATTCGTCTACGTGCCATATTCGACCTCCAATTTCTCTTGACAATTATACCACATTACTTTAATCTAACATCATTAAATTATTATTCTAACACTGTTAAATAAACACAAAAAGGAGTTGTTCTTCATGACCAATAACCCAATCAACCCATTCGACCCATTATTTCGAAAAGCAGAAAAACGGTTATCCGATACATGGAAATCAGTATTTGATAATAAACAAACTGAACTCATTGCAATGTTCAACGAGTATGGCGATCGTGCGTACGGTGTCTGGATTAAAGACTTCATGGCACACGTTGTTGAACCTTTCCAACAAGAAGGGTACCAGGTTAAAGCTGGTTTTAATCGTCATAATTCGATCGAGAATTGGGGGCCTCCCGAAGAGCGTGAGCGCTGCGCTTGGTACCTCATCCATGATCATGAAGGCACGCCTGTTGGCACCTTAGTTCTTCAAATCTATCATTCGCACCGTTCCTTCTTCGTGCCGCGGGCACCACAGCTTCTTTTTTTACACGTCACGGAAAGAGAAGAGATCTTATCTGCTTTATCCCAAGCCACTGCACGTGTCCGATGGGATCGGAAAGAAGTTCGCAATCCTTCACAAAGCGCGCACCAGATAACACAATGGGAATACGCGACGGACGTCTCGTTAGCCGATTGTCTAGGAAAATCAGAATCCGAACATAGCAGCTGGTCACTGGATGAAGCGTTATCCCACTGGGGTCGTTACGGTTGGGAACTTGTCACTGTCGCGCCAGTGGACGGAAAAATGATTGCCTATTTCAAACGTCCTCTTCGTTCTATCTGATTTCCTGCGAATTTGACGCGCTAATTTGCAATCATTTATGATAGGAGGGTACTACCAAATAACTCATTGAGGTGATCCTATCGTGGCTGTTCAATCCGATAAAATTTTCGTGAATTTACCTGTTAAAGATTTGGACAAGTCTGTCGCTTTCTTTACTTCTATTGGGTTCACGTTCAACCCCCAATTTACGGATGAAAATGCAACCTGTATGGTGATCAGTGAACACATCTATGTCATGCTATTGGTCGAGAAATATTTCCAAACCTTTACGAAAAAACCAATATCCGATGCTACGAAAACGACAGAAGTACTCGTTGCCTTAAGTTTCTCTAGTCGTGAGGAAGTCAACGAACTGATCGAAAAAGCTGTAGCCGCTGGAGGTACGCTTTATAGTGACCCTAACGATCTCGGATTCATGTATCAGCACAGCTTCCAAGATCTTGACGGCCATCAATGGGAATTATTCTGGATGGATCCGAACGCTGCGAATCAATAAGTATAGGGGAGGTGGTGAGAGAATCTCACGCCTCTTTTTTTACCTATGTACCTTTTGCCTCCTGCCTTCTCCTATCTCCCAGTTCCCCTATCCCGCTTCAATCCCCCAACATGAACCCTGCATATTCTTTGTTTTATACGGCATATTCTTTGAAATACCAAGCTTCCCCCTACTCTCTCTAGCAGGATAAGAGTCATCGTTGTATGATAGAAGTGATTCCTAATCCTAGAAGATAAGGGCATGGTGTGACATCTATGATGAAACTTCGCAGTCCAATTAAGACTTTGCGCGGAAAGATTCTGATCTCCTTATTTTTCTTGATTATCCTTCCAGTTGTGACCATTCTATACCGATTCTATAAGTCTTCTGAAGATATTGTGCAAATTCAGCTCAATCAATCTAATCAAGCCGCTGTATCCCAAAAAGCCACAGCTATGAACGAGATGGCCGTTCGTATGATCACTGCCTCTAGTCTGATTATTAATGATCCAGAGACGGAGAAATTCCTGAAAGAGCCTGCGGATTGGTCGAATAACTACCTCTCCTTCATTAAGCTCACGAGCCTCCAAAAGAAAATGTCCAACGTCAAAGATCTCCTTCTTGATAGTACGACACAGCTTGGGTTATACGACAATAGAGGGTTTACACATACCACATGGTCTGCCGTTACACCAACGAATGTTCAATCTTTCTATAAGGAAAGCTGGTATGAACCAACGCTCAAGCTCAATGGTTTCCCCTACTGGACGGTTCCCTATTCACTTCCTTCATCCAATAATAAGCAAGATCTGATCGTCATGACGAGACAAATAAATGGTGAATATACGAGTAACTATGGTGTCTTTTTTATCAGTGTACCGATCCCCGTTTTCTTCTATCCGAACGCCGAGATTCAGCACCAACAAGCATCAGGCATAACCTCGGTTCTCGTCGATGAAAACCAAAATCTCTTGATCGGTGATCGTGCAGCTGCAGATTTGTTAGCGAATCATGCCCTTCAGAACGTTCGTACCAATGCAAATGGCATTCAAGAAGTGAGAATCAAAGACCATGTCTATTTTATGAATGACGCTTACGTTCCACAGTTGGGTTGGCGGCTAGTCCAATTCATGAATCAGAAGGATTTCGCCACACAGCTTAGTCGGGAAAAAGATAAATCTATCACCTGGGTTGTCGCCTGGTTCCTTTTATTTGCAATCGCATTCATTGTTCTCATGCTTCGTGTAACGAGCCCTTTCAAACAATTGGCTAAATCCATGACCAAGGTGGGTAAAGGGGAATTTAATACGCTGGTTACGATTAAAGGAGAAGACGAGATTGCCATGCTGGGCAATTACTTCAATCGCATGGTGCTACATCTGCAAGATCTCATCTCCGATTTATATGACGAACAGCGGCGCAAGCAGAAAGCACAGTTTCAAGCGCTTCAAGCGCAAATTAATCCGCATTTTCTGCTCAATACACTCAATTCAATTAAATGGATGGCCCTGCTCTCTGGCGCTGATCATATCAGTGAAATGATTACCAAACTGGGGAAACTTCTGAATTTTACCATGCGGAATGAACAAGAATTCGTCACATTGCAAGAAGAACTGGACTATTTACAGGTCTACCTCTCTCTCCAGGAAATTCGATATCATGATCAGATCACGTTTACTTATCACATTCCGGAAGCGCTGCTTGACTGCGAAGTGTTAAAATTCACGCTGCAGCCTGCCGTAGAGAACAGCATTATTCATGGCAATCGGTTCCCGCTTCTTATTGAACTTCAAGCTGAAGAAGTTAATGGGAATCTGCATATTGTGATGCAGGATAACGGCGTAGGCATGAGTATGGAAATGATTGGGCAAGTCGAGTCTTCCCTGAATCAGCCACACGCAAAGTTCAGCGGCATCGGTATACGCAATGTAAATGAACGAATTAAGCTCCACTTTGGCATGCAATACGGCATGCACATCTCAAGCGTGGAGGGCGAAGGCGTCCGACTATTACTGGTACTGCCTTTGAAAAGGAGGAATACAGATGCTGAGAATTCTGATCGTTGATGATGAAATTCTTGTGCGCATTGGCTTAAAAACGATCATTCCGAGAGATAACGAAGAATTCCAGGTCATAGGCGAAGCTGCTAATGGGTTGGAAGCTTTGAAAATATTAGAATCGCAGGCTTGCGACGTCGTACTTACGGATATTCGTATGCCAGAGATGGACGGACTTGAATTATTAAAACAAATCCGTGAACGCTGGCCGGCAATCAAATGTCTCATTTTATCCAATCATAATGACTTCAACTATGTCCAACAGGCACTACGCCTAGGTGCCATTGAATATGTCACGAAATTAGAAATCAATCCCTCTGAGCTGATGGAGAAGCTGCGGGTAATCCAGGATCAACTACAAATGGAGAAACAAGGCGTGGATGCGAGAACGCAGCTTGAGCAGAAGGTGAATCAATATAGCAACGAGGTCAAAGAAAAGCGGTTGCGCGAGCTCCTCCAAAGCCATGTTTCCCGTGGGGAAATCGAACAAGTATGGCGAGAATTCCAATTGGAGCTATTTACTTCTCCCTTATCAGCAGCGGTGATCCAGATCGATTCCTATGAGGAATTAACGCAAAATAACCGTTTCCAAAGCGATCGTCTTTTGACCTACACGGTGAAAAATGTCCTCAATGAGATTCTCAAGAAGTATGGCAATGGAGAGCTAGTTGAAATGGCAGTTGGAAAGTTCTGTATCCTTATAGGCCAAATTAACGGGAATATGTTGGTCGAAATGCAAAATGCCGTACAAGTTTTCCTGAAAATTTCGCTGGCCATCGGCGTGTCTCCCTCTTATGAGGATACATTTGCTCTGCATCTTGCCTATGAAAAAGCAGATCATGCCTTAAGCTACCGATTCTACTACGGGGGCTCCTGTATCGTTTACTATGATCAATTACATGGTTCACCCCCCACGCTAGCCGAGCCATGGCAGGAAGAAGAATGGATGAAACGTATCGAAGAAGGAGACGAAACCGGCTTACGAGAGAAAATTACAGCCTGGACAGAGGAGCTTTGCCACAATAAGAATATTCCCCCTGCCCTATTGCGAGAGCAGTGGCTTCGTCTGCTTCATATTTTTGCACGCTGCTTGAAAGCGGAAGGCGGCGATATATACTCCGTTACCCTGCACGAGCAGCAGTATCCGTACCATGTTATTCGCAATGCTGAAACGTTACAGGTATTATCAACTTGGTTCATCGGATGGCTGCCCGTCTTCCTAGCATACAAACGTGAGCATGGGAAAGAGAAACTCCGACCAGAGATTCAAATGGTGATCCGTCAAATTATGGAGAAGTATAATTTACCCCTCAAAGTTGCTGATTTAGCCAGTACCGTTGGTTATACCGAGAATTACTTGAGCATTTTGTTCAAAAAAGAAACAGGCAAAACGATCACCGATTATATGACGAATGTTCGAATGAAAAATGCCCGTGAGCTGCTCAAGAATCCGGATTACAAAATTTTTGAAATTTCTGAGCTCATCGGGTATGCCGATCCCAACCATTTCAGCCGCAGCTTCAAACAAATGGAAGGGATGTACCCTACCGAATTTCGAAAGCTCTTCTTCGGTCATCGAACATCATAGAATAATGCTTACTTCGTAAAGAATACTCCGTGTCTTTTTGGGAACATTTGCATTACGATTTAACTACCAAAAGAAAAGGGGATGAACAAATGAAAAAAGTATTAGGCATGGGAGCTTCAATTGCTCTTGCTGTAAGCGTTCTCGTAACCGGCTGCTCCAAAACACCTGAGGCATCACCTTCCGCAGCTGCGTCCGTCGCGCCTGCTGCCACTGTAGCAGCTGCTACACCTACACCTGAAGCACAAAAACCAGTTACCCTTAAATTCTGGGGAGGTGTTCCGCCAGAAAGCGGACCACAAGATGCCGTCGATGCGTGGAATAAAGCAAATCCTACCATTAAGGTCGAATATACACGGTATGTGAATGATGATCCCGGTAACCTGAAACTCGAAACGGCCCTTCTCTCTAATACAGATGCACCTGATATTTACATGAACTACGGTGATGCCTATATGACCAAACGCCAAGCTGCTGGCATGGCAGAGCCATTGGACGACCTGATCGCCAAAGCCGGCTTTGACGTTGAGGGTATTATCGGAGCGGCTAATATCAAGAAGTTCGCAGACGGTAAATATTATTATTTACCAGCTAATAAGAATGTAGGCGCTGTCCTTTTCAATATGAAAGCCTTAGATGCAGCAGGCGAGAAGCTGCCTACGGCATGGACATGGGATGATTTCAGTGCAATGGCCACCAAGCTTAATAAAGGTGCTATGAAGGGTACAATGCTAGATCCAGCTTTGAGTTGGTTTGGTGATACCGTTCTACAAACAGCCAAACCTCAAGACTGGGTGATCGCTGCTGATGGCACATCCAACTTCAATAGCCCAGCCATGAAGAAAGGCTTGGAAATGCAGAAGAGCTTGGAAGACAAAGGCGTCATGATGAAATATTCCGAAGCTGTTGCTGGTAAAATCACGGTGCAAAATGAGCTTCTGACGGGTAAAACAGCAATGTCTGCTTCCGCTATTTATATCATCCGCTATATCAAGGACATCAAGAGCTTCCCGCATGATTTCAAAGTTGCATTCGCTCCTTATCCGCAATTTACTGCAGGCAGCAATGTTAATCCAGGCGGCGGTATGGGCGACTACATGTCGATTAATAAAAACAGCAAAAATAAAGAAACGGCTTTCAAATTCATCTCCTGGTATTTACAAGAAGGTAATATGGCTATGGTGCCAGGTGGACGTATCCCAACTAGCAAAAAGGCAGATCCTGCTAAAATCGCCTCTATCCTCATTGGTGATGCGAAGGATTTGATTGACGAAGCATCCTTGAAAGCACTGCTAGCTGGCAACTACACATTCCCAACATCCTACAATGTGCCTGTTCCAACTGAGCTAAGAGCTGTCTTTAAAGATGAGATGGAGAAATATTTGCTTGGCGCTCAACCGCTTGACAAAGCTTTGGAAACGATGAAAACGCGTGGGGATACAACGATTAAAGGCGCTAAAAAATAAGATAAATTCTTTCTCTGTCATTCGGAAACCTCTAGCAGATTCTTGCTGGAGGTTTTTTCAATGAAACTACAGAAAAGATCACGTTCACGCTATGGGAATTCATTCATTTGCTTGGTAAAGTTACGTTAACACATGAATTTGAAAGGGTGGCTTACGAATGAAACGACATTTCTGGCAGAACGCCAAATTCAGGGAAAACCTTGCAGGCTACCTGTTCATTTTGCCCAACTTCTCAGGGTACCTCATTTTTATATTGCTGCCGATCTTATTCAGTCTGTACCTCGTATTCGTGGATTGGGAATATCTCAAAGGTTTTGCAGGGATTGAATGGGTGGGCTTAGATAATTTTAAAGCGCTGGGCAGTGATCCGAAATTCATGAAAGCGCTCAAAAATAATATGGTCTTTACTCTCGTCAGCGTTCCAGGCTCTATCATTATAGGACTCCTGTTTGCTGTCATACTGAACAAGTATGTGTTTTTCAAGCAAACACTGCGAACACTGATCTTCTTGCCCTATGTCAGCTCGCTCGTCGCTGTATCCGTCATTTGGAGCATTATGTACCGTGCTTCCGATGGTCCAATCAACCAGGTGCTCAAGTCCGTTGGCATTGATCATCCACCAGGCTGGTTGTCGAGCCCGAATTCTGCCCTTTTTGCGATTATCATCATGCAGGTGTGGGTAACGATTGGGTACTCGATGGTCATTTACTTGGCCGGATTGCAAGGCATTTCCAAGGATTTGTACGAGGCTTCCGATATTGATGGGGCTTCGAAAATACGCCAGTTTTTCCAAATCACCATTCCGATGCTCACGCCAACCACCTTTCTCGTTGCCATTACACTTATTATCGGCTCCTTCCAAATATTCGGACCTGTCAACATTATGACACAAGGTGGTCCTATTGATTCGACGATGGTGTTATCCTATCACATTTACTTACTTGCATTCCGATTCTACAAAATGGGCTATGCCGCTACCGTCTCTTGGGTGCTATTCGCCATCATCTTCGTCGTCACGATTATTCAATGGCAGAGCCAGAAACGTTGGCAGCAGCACTTCTAATTGTAAAGGAGCAACCCTTATGGAAACTACCGTATCTACTCAAACTACGCGAAAAACAGCCATTGCCAGCATGAGAAGGGGCAGCTTATGGCTTAAGATCCTCCTTACACTCATCTTGGGAGCGATCTCCATCGTTATGATTCTGCCATTTTTATGGATGATATCGACCTCTTTCAAAATTAATGGCGAAGTATTCAAATATCCAATCGATTGGATACCGAATACATGGCATTTTGAGAATTATAAGAAAGTCTGGGCAGGCACAGATCCTTTCTATTTATTTTATTGGAATTCAATTAAAATTACGGGGATCACTGTCGCTGGCAACTTACTTACGAGTGCCATGGCTGGCTACGCTTTTGCCAAAATACGGTTCAAAGGCCGCAACTTCCTGTTTCTGCTTTATTTATCAACGATGATGATTCCGGGCCAGGTTTTGCTTGTCCCTCGCTTCATCTTGTTCGATCAGCTGCAGCTGATCAATACACATGCTTCCATTATTTTACCAGGTTTATTTACCGTATTCGGCACCTTCCTGATGCGTCAGTTCTTCATCAGCCTTCCGAACGAACTGCTGGAAGCAGGACGTGTTGATGGATCGGGCTACTGGCGAACCTTCTGGCAAATTTGTATGCCGTTGATCAAACCTGCACTCGTTACGCTCTTAATTCTCTCTTTTACTTGGCATTGGAACGAATATGAAACACCGCTCATTATGCTTCGCGAGAAAGCATTGTACACGATTCCTCTTGGCTTAACGAGTTATGTTGAAGAGTTTGGTACGAATTATGTGCTCACCATGGCAGCTTCCGTTTCTGGGCTTGTTCCTCTGCTCATCGTCGTGGTTGTTTGTCAAAAATGGTTCGTAGAGGGAATTGCAAGCTCGGGACTGAAAGGCTAGCCTCACAAAAGGAGGCCTCATCCATGCTTTCCTTCAAAAAATGGTTCATGATTCTCTTCCGCTGCTTTGCTCGTACTAGGCGCTCTCCCCACAGGTCGTGCGGAAGCGTCTAGCACAGCTGGTGTCCCCTCATCTGCCATGCGAAAAGGCTATCTTCGTAGACATTCTACGGAGATAGCCTTTTCCTTACCTACTTCGGGTAGTAAGAGAATCCCGGATACTTCACGACAGGCCACTTTTCCTTGCGCAGCGCATTCAATACTTCTGGACCTACGTTCAAATTCGTACTAACCAGATCACGTGGAGTAAGCGCCATCCATTGGTTTAACGACACATCCTCGAACCGATCACTCTTGAACATTTCCAAAAACCATAGGGATTGTGTACCGGTATTCTGCACATAATGACCCAAAGCAAATGGCACATAACCAACATCACCAGCTCGATAATCGAACGTACGAGCATTACCATCCCCAGCGAAAACGGTCATACGTCCCTGTCCAGTCAGGTAGTACTGCCATTCATCGTTATTCGGATGCCAATGCAGCTCTCTCATTCCGCCAGGTTCAATCTCAACCAGTGCAGCTGCTATATTCTTAGATATCGGAAAATTTGTAGAATCTACAATTCTGACGCTGCCGCCTGGCGTTTTGATCGGGGGCTGCGCGAGCAATCGATGCTTAAAACTGAGGGGAATGGTCCCATAAGGGGACTGTACCTTCTGGCTATCGATTGGACCAGGAACCTTGTCTTGATAGATATAGACTTGCTCTTTGGGAATGTTGTTAAAAGCACTCATGGGAACGCCAAAATTGGCGGAAAGCACATCTTTCGGTGTTCGTGAAAACCAATCGGAGATGGATATCGTGTTCAAATCAGAAAAGTTACCATCATCAAAAACAAGCAAGAATTCACAATGCTCTAACCCTTGTATGGAGTGCGGGAGTCCAGGCGGGAAGTACCAAAGATCTCCTGGACCCACATCTGCGATAAAATTCCGCCCCTCTTGATCAATTGATGTGATTCTAGCTGAACCCAGAATCATATAGGACCATTCTGCTTGTTGGTGCCAATGCATTTCGCGAACACCACCAGGCGTCAAACTCATATTAACACCCGCAAGCGTGGTCGCAATGGGTAACTCTCTGACGGTTACTTCCCTTGACCAACCTCCAAAATTCAGTTTCATCGAAGTATCCGAAAATGAAAACTTCAAATTTGGCAGCAAGCCAGAATCTGTTATGGGCGGAACTAGCATATTCGGGTTTTCCATATCCCTCATAATATCTCGAGGACCGGTATCCATCCCGCCAGCGCCATCCGGTCGGATTGGCTGTGGCACATTGCCATACACACCCTGATTCCTGTTCGAAGTATCCATGTGGTCGTCTCCTCTCCATTAAGGTGAAATACGATGTATCTCATCCTAATTGATATATGAGAGGATTACAGCGTTCATTACTTGAGAATCAACGAAAGTTCTTCATTAAGGGATTTAAATTATTCGGCAAGCAAGTCACATATTTCCCCTGCAAATTGGAATAATAAACCTGCGCAACTAACAAATTATAGAAGGATAATTTCTATGGATATACAAAAGTTGTTCAGGAAGAGTAGGAGATCAGCACCTACTCAGGCACCACATACTAGTGCTCCCCCCTCTTCAGTGGAATCTCCACTGGCACCAATCTTAGAGGAAAATAGAAAATGGATAGAGCAACAACTCGTGGATTGTTCTGATATTTGTTATCTGCCTAGATTTTTTGGCACGGAATTGCAATACGGAGCTCTTGTTGTGTATTGCGATTCACTTATTAATGATAAAGAATTGATATTTCTAAAAAATGTTCTCCAAGACATTGTTTTTCAAGAAGCAGGCTTTGAAGCAGCAACCGTTGATCTTAACAAGTTAATCTCATTCGTTGAGAATCATGGCGTCTCTTCTAGGAATATGACGATTATTGACCAATTGCCAGTTGCAGAACATAACATCCTTCATGGTCAAATTGTCATTTTTTTTGATCAATGGAACAAGGCACTGAGCTATAATGCGCTTGCTTTAGAATCAAGACAAATTAGTGAACCCATGAATGAACCCGTAGTTAGAGGTCCGCAAGAAGCTACTGTGGAAAGTCTGAGAATCAATTTAGGGTTACTGCGTAACCGTCTGAAAAGTGCTAATTTCAAGATTGAAAAGTTTAATGCAAGCGGAGAAACACGGACCGAAATCGCCGTCGGTTATTTAGCGGGGACCGTGAACCCACAAACGTTAATGGAATTTAAGAAACGCTTTAGTACCGCTATACAAGAAGAAATTTTGGAAGTCGCTTATATCGAAGAATTAATTGAGGATTCTACGTATTCCCCTTTTCCACAATATCGACATACTGAACGTACAGATACGGCTGTTGCGGCGCTTCTTGATGGGAAAATCATTGTTCTTACCAGTGGTTCTCCATCCATTATGATCTGCCCCGGCCTCTTTATCGAGTTTTTTCAATCTAGTGAAGATTACTACATACGATCCTTGTATTCCTCACTCATTCGATTACTTCGGCTATTCGCATTTATTATGGCTCTTACATTACCGAGCCTCTATATCGCTATCTCAACTTTTCATTCTGAACTTATTCCCACTGTGTTGCTGTTAGCCATTCTAGATACCCGTGAAGGAATCCCTTTCCCCGCATTCATCGAAGCTTTGTTGATGGAATTTTTCTTTGAAATCATGCGGGAAGCCGGTATCCGTCTTCCTAAACCTGTGGGTTCAGCCGTTAGTATCGTCGGAGCTCTTGTCATTGGACAAGCTGCTATTGAAGCCAAAATCGCTTCCCCCATCATGGTCATCATCGTGGCACTGACAGGGATCGCTTCCTTTTCGTTGCCCAACTACAATATGGCTATCTCTCTACGTATCTTGCGCTTCCCCCTAATGATCCTTGCTGCAAGCTTAGGAGGATTCGGTTTCATGATTGGCTTTCTGTTTATTTTTCTACATTTAGTTAGCCTGCGATCTCTAGGACAACCCTATCTAACGCCATGGGCTCCTCTTATAATGAATCAATTGAAAGATGGATTCATAAGAGCTCCATTGAAAATTCTCCTCCGCTCACCGCGCAACCGACATCGGCCGAACAGTCACAAAAAGTAACGGCATGACAGAGAAAGAAGGAAATACAACATGAGATGGTTAATGGTGACGACATTATCTGGACTGTTATTATTTTCTTTAACAGGCTGTTGGAACAAAGCCGAACTGGTTGAATATGCCTTTGTACAAGCGGTTTCTTTGGATCTATCCGACAAAGGCAACATCAAATTAACCACACTTTTCTACAAGCCAAGTGGCAGTAGTGCACTGACAAAGGGTACGGGGACGAAATCTTCGTTCACGATTAAGACAGAAGGGAAGAATGTTTTTGATGCCATTCGGGATGTCACCATCCATTTAGGACGAAAAGCCAAATGGGATCACATGCGTGCCATTCTAGTTAGTGATGAAGTTCTGAAGGCACATGATCTCGGTGTTATTCTAGACTTTTTCAGACGAGATCATGAACCTAGACCTACTAATTTACTCTTAGTTACGAAAGGGAATGCTGGAGAGTATCTACAGTTAGAGCCGTTTATTGAATATACGTTGGGACAACAATTACGATCTATGGATGAAGGCTCCTCGCGATTTGCTGCTAAATCAATGAATCAGAATATCCTGAAAGTCATGATTCAAATGAAAAGCGAAACAGGCATTGCGGAGATCCCTTACTTATATTTGAATACAAAGCGTGGGAGTGTTCCTAATATTGCCGGAGTCGTCGTTATCAAAAAGCAAAAAATGGTGGATATCATTCCGCCTGAAGAATTAAAGGCCTTTCTTTTGCTAAAGCATCAATTTAAAGGCGGTATTATCTTAACGTCTTGTGAGGAGCTTGGTGGGGACAGCGACCACACGCTGCAGGAAGCATTCGAGATTTCCCAAGGAAGTACGAATGTCTCCACCTCACTTAAGAATAATGCAGTAATCGTGAATATCAAGGCCAAATTGGTCGGTGCAGCTGGGGAGTTAAGTTGTTCTACGATAAACACTGCCAAGGAAGAACTTGCTTACAAAACTCGTTTAAGTAATCAAATCAAGAATGAAATACTAACCTTAATCCATCATCTTCAATCCAAAAAACTGGATGCCTTAGGCATTGGCAACATGATTTACGCCAAAAACCCCCGTTTATGGCAATCATGGAAACAGGATTGGGGAGATCGATTCACTGACGTTCAATTTAACATCCAAGTTGATGTGACGGTTACTAACTCAGGTATGAGCGGCGGTAAGCCTCTAGATAAATAAGGAACAGCATACGTCAACGAGAGGACAAGAGTACCCATGATACTAAAGTTAGTATTTCTAATCATTACTTGTGTCCCGTTACTTTTATTCGATTTGGTCAATTTTAGAAAAGAAAACTCCCACGCCAAACTTATTTATGCTTCTTTGCTATTGGCAGTAATCTATCTTAGCAGTATTTTCGTGTTTGAATTACGTTGGCCAAACCTCTATGACGCAGCTGACTTCTTGCTGGGAGCTCCTGCCCGTCTGATCGTTGAGTTCTTACACGTCACCCCTCAATAACAATAGAAAGTCAGGAAGACAAGGAAAGGAGGGGGCCATGCAATGGGAAATGGAGAAAAAATTAGTCCGGGCCAAATGTCCGTCTTGTTTTTCATCTATTTAACAGGCTCTTCGATTATCAACATTCCCCAACCCTTAATAAGCTTTGCCAACAACGGAGCTTGGTTATCGCTTATCCTTGCTTACCTGTTAAGCCTTAGCTTTCTAGGTTGTATCTTGTATATGCATGGAAAATATCCGGACTTGAGCTTTATTGAATATAGTAAGAAAACGGTTGGTACATGGATGACAGTTCTACTCGCGATCCCTTTCATCTCCTTTCAGTTCCATATGACCACGGGCATTGTTATTGATATTGGCTTATTCATGACCACAACTTTAATGAGAGAGACACCTATCTACGTGTTTAACTCGCTCATATTTATACTGATTTACGTGACTGTAAGAATGGGCATTGACGTCATGGCACGCATGTTTGTTTTACTTACAGCTATGGTTATGGTTTATGTCATTCTCATATTAACCTTGGCCAGCTTCAATTATCATCCATCTTACTTATTGCCTGTCATGCCTTTCGGCTTTAAACCTATCTTGTTCGGAAGTTATTTTTCCTATGGATTTCCGTATGTTGAAATCTTTCTTTTCAGCATGATCCTTCCCTTCGTCTCCAGAAACCAAAATAAACCACTGAAACGTGGTTTATTTCTAGCTCTTTCCATCAACGCTTTAAGCCTGATTACTGTCACATTATGCACAATTATGACATATGGGCCTATCGCTGGAGAGCGTAAGTATTCGATGTTTCAGTTAGCTCGAACCGTTGAATTTTATGAATTGTTTCAGCGTATTGAATCACTCATTGGTATTTCATTAATTGTAGCTTCCTATATGAAAGCCACAATCGTTATATTTGCCTTAAATTTAACCTTTACCCATTTGTTTAATTTGCAAAATAGTCGCTTACTCATCCTACCTTTAACCATGATATGTTGTTTGCTTTCTTTTACTACACCTGTGAAAGGTGAAGCCTTCTGGGGCAACTTAGTATCTTTTATACACCCCTTATGGGGAACTATCGGGTATCTGCTTCCTATTGCTATGGTGCTCCTTGTACATGTTGTAAAGAGGAAGAGCAAATCTGATCTTCCCTCAAATGACTAATACGCTCATCGTAAAACGTTTACCCCTACCCATAAACCCGCACCTCAACAACCTCAGCACACGGGCAGCCATTCGTCGCCTCCACGACAAGTCGCAACCGATCGGTAGTAATGGCTGCCTCCAACTGCAATCTCCTTGTACGTATGCGGTTGTTCGTTACGCGCTGAATTACCGCCCAATTGCCATTGACCCAAGCCTCCAATCGATAGTCCTTCACTAACTCAGGTCTGACTTCCTCACTCGTCCTGAATGCGTGAAGATTAATTAAATCCTCGTGCACGTTATCATTAAATGTTACTTGTAGATACTTTAGAGATTGGGCTTCATCCCAACTTAGTTCCAGCCACTCCTCTTTCGTTGGTACCATCGGCTCTGACATCCATTGATGTGGCGCACCATAAGGACGTAAATACCCATTTGTTACCTTTTCTGCGGTGAAAGCACTCGTCTCTGAAGGGAGACGGAAGCAGATTGGCTTGCGATCCACGCCATTTTTCATACTCCACTGAACGACTGGCTGATCTGGTTGATGGTTCTCCAGCTTTGGATCCACAATTGGTTTCGTGCCTCGTACAAAAGCAATCGCTCCCGTGTGCTGTTGATCAGAGTGATAAACCACTACGTGATCATTAGCTTTGATAATGACGAAAGCGTTCTGTGTCTCTTCAGGCTGCCAACTCAAAGGAAAGCTAATCCACTGCTGTTCCCCGACTTGCGCCGCTGTCTCGGTCTCCATAATCAGCATTGCAGGCACATAATTCTCCGCTCTCCCTGTGTCCCACAGCTCCACTTGAATCGTTGTAGCTTCGCTCACATCAACCAGCAACTCGAAGCACTCAAGCTGCGGATCTACAGGGAATAACACTGCTACATCGTCGCTCAAGCACCTCGGCTCCGCAGCATGTGACACACTTAGCCGTGTTAATGTAGAAGACGCCTTCAGCTTGGCAAGCCGCCCAAGATCCTGCTTATCCTCATTGCGAATGCCAATTACGGCCGCATCTTGCCTTAGCAGCACTTGCTGGAGCTCCTGCATATGCTTCTGATACAGCTCACGCGGCGCAATCTGTTTCTGTACGCATAACGCCGCACCTGTGCCTGCGGCCTCCCCTATCACTGCGCAGGTCGCCATGACGCGCGTCGTGCCGAAGGCTACATGGGATGCGCTTATATTTCGTCCCGCCATTAACATGTTAGCTACATTTACGGAGTACAAGCTGCGAAATGGAATATGATAGATGCCATCCGCATGCAAATGCTTCGAACCGCTCTCGGTCGAATACATCCCTTGCGGCGGGTGCAGATCGATGGACCAACCTCCGAAAGCAACGGTGTCCTCGAATCTCGTCTGAGCCAGAATATCATTCTGGTTCAGCATATAGTCCCCGATGAAACGGCGATATTCTCTTTTGCCAGGTAAAGCCCCTACCCATTCCAGCGTCATATTCGCTGAATCAAATCCACCTGAATTTTTGATATAATCCCAAATCCCATAAATAACCGACCATAATTCGTCCCGAATACGCTCGTTCTCATGTACCGTATCCAGCTCGCCCCCCCATTCAATCCACCAATAATGACAACCCGAATCACCGCTGCGAATGACACGCTTGATCGGAATGGATGTCGTTGTAATGTCTTTGGCGAAGCTTGGCGCATGATATTTAACCGGGTGACCCACGTCTTTGGTATAAAATAAAATCGTACTCCCGAGTGTAATCTCATCTGCGATCTCAGGCGCCCACTCTTCTTGAAACTCTTCTCGTGCCTCGCGGCCGACACGAAATTTGGCCCCCGCCAAAAATCCAATGAGGCCATCGCCCGTACAATCTAGAAACACTTTACTCTCGAATCGAATGCGCCGTTCCGAGCCCATCATCCAGCCCGTAACCGAACGGATGATTCGGTTACTTTCATCCCCATCTGCCTCCACCTCATGCACATCGGTGTTAAGAAAGAGCTGAATATTCGCTTCAGCGCGTACAGCTTCCAGTACGATGAGGTCCCACAGATACGGATTCCCGTCTGGATTCTGGAACTGATTCTCTACGAACAATTCGCCCATAATGCCCGTTTCACGTGCGTACCGATTAATGCCATGCGCCGTTGCTCCGCACACCCATACACGGACTTCACTTGACGAATTCCCCCCGAGGACGGGTCGATTTTGAATCAATGCCACTGTCTGACCTAATCTCGCAGCAGCGATGGCCGCACACACACCTGAAAGTCCGCCACCGATGACTGTAATATCTTTTATTACCCCTTCTTCTCGCATTGGATAACCTCCATTAAATCTGTCATTACCTTTATTCTATAGGATTGGCAGCGCTTTAAACCATGCACGCTATTAGCATAAACTTATACAAAATTTCATTAACAACACTTTCTTCTGCCAAGCTAATCCTCTATGATGAAAGGAGATATTTCATGTAGTGGGTGATTCGGAATGTGAGAGGATAGGGACGCGCCATGCAACTTCAAAATACGGATCAAGTACAACCAAAGCTGCTCAGTCACATGTATTGGAGGGAGAAATCAGCCTTTCAGCTTCAAGAGGATTCCAATGAGTTCTGGGTCCTATTTGCAGTAGAGAATGGGAGCTTTTCCTACCAGATTCAAGAACACGAGGGGACTGCTACATTCGGAGATCTGGTGCTATGTCCACCGGGAGCTATTTTTCGCAGAGAAGTCATTCAGCCCTTATCGTTTCACGTCATGTTGCTGCAGTGGGGGGATTCGGCAGGACATCCATTAGCCATGGAAACTCAAGTCCCGTCTGGGAAAATAGCTATTCAAGATCTCAATCGACTCTCGTCGAACTATGCCTACTTGAAAAAATGGTTTCAACATGAAGGAATCATTGCTTCCTCCCTACGTCAACATCTGCTTACAGACCTATGGATGCTGATTGTGGAAGAGGCTTACTCGGCAAGCCCTGAGGCGGTATCTCCCTGGACAGCAGGTTTGACGAACAATAAGGATGCCATAATTCATGAGGCAACTCAACGCCTGCACGAATTAGCGTCATCCACCTGCATCATGAAAGATATCGCTATGGAACTTGGATTGACACAGGTGCAGTTTACCCGCCGATTCAAAAAATCGACCGGCATGCTGCCAATCGATTACTTAACCACGTTACGTCTGCAGAAGGTACAACAGCTCTTGCTAGATAGTGATATGACATTGGGGCAAATCGCTGGACAATGCGGCTTTGAGAACGAATTTTACTTGAGCCGTGTATTTAAAAAACGCATGCATGTCACGCCTTCCTCTTTCCGTAAGCTTCATCGTCTTTGAACGAACACAGACAGTGAAGTACATCTATACGAGAGGCTTCTAAGTTTAGTATGATACTAGCATCACATTTATTTAAAATGAGGGATGTAATCGCCATGACAGATCGACTATTAAAATTGCCACAATGGATCGGATTTGTCATCATTTTGACTATTCTTTCCTTCGGCACCATCCTTACCGCCTTCTCACCACTTTACGCAAATGGCCTTATTAATATTGTTATTCCTATTTGCATTTTGTTTGCCTTACGATCTGACTTCTTCGAGAAATTAAAACTATCCACCTTAGTTATTGGAAGAGTATTAGTTGTATTGACCTTCATAGGATACTTCCCTAGTGAATGGCTAGTGCCAATTATCGTGTGGCTGCTGCGGATTAACATTTTGGAAGCGGCATTAACCGATTATAAAAACAAGAATTACTACAATGTCATTTCGGGACTAGTTCTCATTGCAACGTCATTCGTCATCACGGGAACATGGCTTGGAAGCTATTACATAACCGTCAATGAAGCCATGATTTTCTGGGCTATCGCTTATACGCTTTGGAACTGGGACTTCGTCATTTACGAGTTTAAGCAGCCCATTGGATTTTACCATCTCGCCGTTTTGACTACCCCGCTGCTGATTGTTTGCCTTACCTTGAACCCAGGACTATGGCTGATCATGCGTGCTAACTCCTTGACGTTTGCGGGTATTATTCAGATATCAGGAAAAGCTTATATCGAGTCATATCTTGCTAGTCCTGCTATGCTTACCTTTATTACCACTGTCAAAAAGTACCCCGTACAAATCAGCCTCATGGTGATTAACACTATACTGTGTCTCTTAGCAGTTCTGCTCTCTTAATTTATTTGCGAAAGGTGGCACCCATCTATGAACGTTCTCATCTTTGGAGCAACGGGGATGGTCGGACAAAGCGTATTGCGTGAATGTTTGATTGATCCTCAGGTTAAACGAGTGCTATCCATTGGCCGTACGGCTTCAACGCAAAAACATCAGAAATTCCATGAGCATGTCCTCAAGGACATTACTGAGCTATCCCCATTAACGGATGAGCTTTCAAGTATCGATGCTTGTTTCTTCTGCCTCGGCGTTTCATCTGTAGGGATGAGCGAGGAAAAGTATCATGCGATCACCTACGATCTGACCATGAATATTGCTAACGCGCTCGTCCAAATCCAACCTAACATGACCTTCGTCTATGTAACAGGTGCCAGCACCGATAGCACAGAACAAGGCAGCAGCATGTGGGCACGTGTCAAAGGTAAAACAGAAAATGCGCTCCTCAAGCTGCCGTTCAGGTCAGCCTTCATGTTCCGTCCTGGCGCGATTCTGCCGAAAAACGGCGTCAAATCCAAAACCAAGCTGTACCAAACTTTCATTGTCATTTTGCGTCCAATTTTCCCACTGCTGCAGAAATGGTTCCCGAACTCTGTCATTGACTCCGAGCAGATAGGCTGTGCCATGATCTCTGTCGCGCGTGACGGATATCCGAAAGCGATTCTGGAGAGCAGCGATATACGTGAGGCGTCCGGGAGATAGGGGGAGGTTCTCGCTACTGGCGAGGGATCTACTTGATGAGGTATAAGCAAAATTGGTTCTAACGCTCAGGTTTGTATAGCCAGACAGAGTCACTTTTGAAATAGATGGATTTTCTGTAGTTAATTTCTCTGAAATCCGCTGTTCTCGGGCAATAACTGTATTTCCTACAGTTAATTTCACCCATTTGGAGCCGTAAGGTTCAAACCTGTTGAATTAACTGTATGTTTTACAGGTAATCAGCAATAATGCAGACAACCGCTCAATTTAACTGTATATTTTACAGTTATACGATAGAGGGCACCGCTTTAGGCAATCGAACACTTGACCCTAGAGGGATCCAGCTTGCCCTAGAACACATAATGAGCCTCCCCAATCGGGAGGCTCATTTCATTTCACGCTTTCGCGTCCAAACTAGATAACAGCCCGACAACCCCCATGATCATCGCCGCGGCAGATAGCTCACTGGGTTCCCACCTAACTGTTCGCGCCTCTAAGCTTCTTCTCGGAGGACTGATATTTCTTCAGGCAAATATAGGCGATCACTAGGATGAGAATCGGCAATCCCCCTATGAGGAAGCGGAAGCCATGAATGGCGCTGGTGACCTGAACTTCCTTATCCGCATCAAAACCGCTCGTCGCGAAGAAAATTCCCATAATCCCATATTGAATGGACATCCCGATACGAATGATAAAACCATTCACGCCATAATACATCCCTTCGCGACGACGCCCCGTCTGCTGTGCATCGAAATCAACAACATCGGAAAGTAGCACATGCAAGGACAACATGAAACCCGAAACCGGAATACCCAATAAGGCTCCAATGATAATCACCATGACCGTCGAATCGGCAAAAAGGAAGCCAAGGGAGATGATCGCGTACAGCACAGAAGAAATCATCGCGACCCGAACTGTCGATAGCCGTACGCCGCTTTTTGCCCAAATGAATGACATCGGAATCGCCACAATAAACACTGCGCCTAGGAAAATCGAGTTTTGCGTTCCGTTTAACACCACGACGTATTTCGTGTAAAAAGCAGTTAACGACACGAACATCGTTGTCGTCAATTGAATTAATAAATTCGCTACGACGTAGGAATTGAATAACTTATTTTTGAACGTCTGGACTGTTGCTTCCTTGAAATGAAGGGGCTCTGATTTGCTCGCAGCAGGATTCTCGAAGGAACCGTACAGGGACACATACAAAGAAATGACCGCGATAATCGCAAATATCCCTGCCATGAGACCCCAACCTAAAGAGAGTCCTAAGGATTTCGCAAGCGCGATACCGATGATCATACCGATGATGCTGAACATTTGCTGGAACGCTGACACTTGATAACGATCCTTCTTGGTTTGATACATCTCAGGAAATAATGCACCTGTATTAAGTCCAATGAAAGAGTAGATCAAATCGAAGAAGAATGTTAGCGTGAAAAAGTAAATTAACAACATCGTCGCACTACCCGCAGGCGGATTAAAGAGAAAGAAGAATAGTACGCCAAACGGCAAACTTCCGAACAAAATATACGGTATTCGTCTGCCAAAGCGCGTTTTCGTTCGGTCACTCACATACCCAGCAACCAAATTGAACAACGCATTCAGGAAACCATAAATAATCATCCCGATAGAAATTGATGTGCCAGAAACATTCAACACCGTTACATAATAGAAAACTGCAATGGCACTAAATGCCTGCCACAAGACGCTAAGTCCAATTTGATTCGAGCTGTAAGCGAGTTTTTTTGATAAAGAAATCATTGGACTTGCCTCCTTAAAGATAAGTAGCTAGCTATATAGTGCGGATGGGAAGAAGTGCAGTTGGTGGGATGTCAGTAATTTAAAAGATTCCGCATAACCTTTGGCTTCTGGGTTTTGCTTCAACTTGCTGTACAATTGGACGGCTTGATAGTCAAAATACCCTTTAACCAAGGGCCAATTAATGTTATCAAATTGACTCTTATGTGCCAGGATGGACGCGATTTTCGTATCCCAATGAGCCGATACATCAATGAAGGTGTTCGGATGCGACGTCGCATAGAACGCGATTTGCGGGACATCATGTGGTTTGGATCCTGGAAATAGGATCTCATTCGATGAGAAAAGCATGGCTGAAGCAACAGCTTTCCCTGTCTTAATATGATCCGGATGAGCTTCATACGGCATCCATGGATCTACCGTCATCAGCAAGTCAGGTTTCTCTTCGCGAATAATCGGAATTAACTTGGCTAGCAATTCCTCTTCGGTATAACTGCCCATATCTGGGTAATCAAGCGCAATATGCTTAGTCACGCCCAAAATATCTCCAGCAGCCAAGCGCTCTGATCGGCGAATCGCTGCAATCGCTTCTGGTTCTACCTCGCCAGTTGAAGCACTGCCGCTTCCATCGGTCACTGTAATGTAAACGATTTCACAACCGCGCTGTGCAAGTTCGTATAACGTTCCAGCTGCCCCAACTTCGTTGTCATCGGGGTGGGGTTGCACGCATACGACTTTTTTGACATCTAACAACTCAGGAAGACCTAATATTCGTCTAATATCCATGTGATATCCCTCCAATATGTCACATTCTATCATAAAAGATGGAGAAATGTCGAAAATGTTCCCTCGAGAAATCAGGCGATTTCCGATATACTTATTTGCATGAGACGAAGAACGTCCCTGTCCATTTTTCATTCATGGAACAGGGGCGTTTCTTTTATTTTAAAGGGAGGGAAAGATCCTATGAGTTTCGAACACGTACATGCTTTATGGATGCAAAACCATCTGAATCGTAGAACCGGAGAACGCAGAGGCCGCTTGGAGCGCGGACATCAGGAGGCGGAAAAACTTTTTTGTCAGGGAGTCTGGTGGGAGCTCCGAGGAAATTTCGAAGAGTTGCACCCTGAATTCGAAGTGTTGGATTGGCGTGGACGCTCTTATTTCTGTGACTTCGCCTGGCTGACGAAATATGTGAAATTGATCATCGAGATCAAAGGATACGGCCCACATGTGAGAGATATGGACAGACAGAAATACTGCAATGAGCTAAACCGGGAAACCTTTTTGGCTGCGATGGGGTATCAGGTGATTTCATTTTCATATGATGACGTAGCAAATCGCCCTGACCTCTGCATCACACTGCTTCGCATGTTGATTAGTCGATTTCAGACTATTACCTCACCTGTCAGTCTGGACAATGTGATGGAACGGGAAATCATTCGGCTTGCCTATACGCTCGCACAGCCATTCCGGCCAATTGATGTGAGAACACATCTGGGTATCAACTATCGTTCATCCGTGCGAGTGCTTCAATCACTGTGTGACAAAGGTTGGCTTATCCCGCACGCGGGAGCTGAAGGCAAACATGTTCTTCGTTATGAGCTAGTGAAAAGGGATCATATTCGCATGATTTGATGCGTTGGTGTGTTAGGTATGTTAGGTGGGGATGTGGCTGGTGCGTGAGACGGGGGTGAGTGGATGTGGGGAAATGCGGTGGCGGGTGGTGGATGAGTGAGTGAGTGAGTGAGTGAGTGAGTGAGTGAGTGAGTGAGTGAGGTCGCGGGTGATAGTAGCTAGTGAGTGGCAGTGGAGCTTGGTGGTGGGAGTGCGGTAGCTAGTTAGTGGCGGGTGGAGCTTGGTGGTGGGAGTGCATTAGGTAATTAGTGGCTGGTGGAGCTTGGTGGTGGGAGTGCATTAGGTAATTAGTGGCTGGTGGAGCTTGGTGGTGGGAGTGCGGTAGCTGATTAGTGGTGGGTGGAGCTTAGTGGTGGGAGTGCGGTAGCAAATGAGTTGGCGGGCTAGTGGCAGCTCTCTCTCCCAAAAGTGCAAATATACAACCTTTTTACTTCATTTACCCACAAAATTGCGAAATAAGTGCAAATAGGCATCCTTTTTATCGATTTTCAAGTATTTCACCTTAAAATGCTCCAAATTGATGCCTATTTGCATCAATTTCCCCTGAAGGTGGGGAATCCTCCTCCAAAAGTGCTCATTTGCAATTTTGATAGTACTAGATGAGTAGCTGAACCGAGGGCTGTTAGTAGTCAGGCATAACATTCGTTGCCACCCTTACTCTCATTACTCTCCGCTCTCCTCCATACTCCCACTCTCCTACTCACTCCTCCTTACTCCCCTTCTCCTACTCACTCTTCCTCCCTAATCCAAGCTACTTTAAATTCTCACCACGCCACATCCCTTCCCTCAATCCCCCACCAAGCTCGCCGCCGCCCCAATACTTCTCCCCCTTCATTGTGCCACTTATCGCCATTACCAATTATATCTTTCCGCAACTTCACATAAATTCTCTTCATGCCAATTGACATTAAATTTCAGGGATGTTATAAAGTTAGTGTATAGCACTCACAGCACGCGAGTGCTAATGATTCTGATATTAACCCTGCTACATATCGAAAGGAGATCTATCCGTGGAAAAGAAACAGTTTCAAGCCGAATCCAAGCGTCTTTTGGAAATGATGATCAATTCGATTTACACACAACGTGAAATCTTTCTAAGAGAGCTTATCTCCAACTCCAGCGATGCGATTGACAAAATTTACTACAAGGCACTTACAGACGACTCGCTCGTTTTTGACAAAGATAGTTACTTCATCAAAATTACGGCTGATAAAGACAATCGTATCTTAACGATTCGCGATACAGGTATCGGGATGACGAAAGAAGATCTTGAGAACAACTTGGGGATTATCGCGAAGAGCGGATCTCTTGCTTTCAAGAAAGAGAACGAAGCCAAAGACGGCCACAACATTATTGGCCAATTCGGGGTAGGCTTCTACTCCGCGTTCATGGTCGCTGATCACATCACAGTAACAAGTAAAGCACTTGGCAGCGACACAGCTTACAAATGGGAATCCGATGGCGCAGACGGGTACACGATTGCACCAGCAGAGAAAGATTCGATTGGTACGGAGATTGTTCTTTCAATTAAAGCGAATACCGAAGATGATAACTACGACGAGTACTTGGACGAGTATCGCTTGAAAGCAATCATCAAAAAATATTCCGATTTCATCCGTTATCCTATTAAAATGGACATCACTGGCAAACGTCTAAAAGAAGGCAGCGAGAGCGAATTCGAGGACTATCAAGAAGAACAACATGTGAACAGCATGGTGCCGATCTGGCGCAAAAACAAAAGCGAACTTACGCCTGAAGATTATGAGAAGTTCTACCATGAGAAACATTACGGCTTCGACAAGCCGCTTAAGCATATTCATGTGAGTGCAGATGGCGCGGTAGTCTACCAAGCGATCCTCTTTATTCCTGAAAACATGCCTTATGACTACTATTTCAAAGAATACGAGAAAGGCCTTGAGCTTTACGCAAACGGCGTTCTCATTATGAATAAATGTGCGGACCTGCTTCCTGACTATTTCAGCTTCGTCAAAGGGATGGTCGATTCCGAAAGCTTATCGCTCAACATCTCCCGTGAGATGCTGCAGCACGATCGTCAGCTTAAATTAATTGCGAAGAATATCTCCAGCAAAATCAAAGGCTCACTTCAAAGCCTCCTGAAGGACGAGAGAGAGAAATACGAGCAATTCTACAAGTCCTTCGGCAGACAGCTTAAATTCGGTGTTTACAGCGACTACGGCACGCATAAAGAGCTTCTGCAGGATCTTTTGATGTTCTCCTCCTCCAAGGAGAAACAGCTTGTCACGTTGGACGAATATGTAGCTAGAATGCCAGAAGATCAGAAATACATTTACTATGCTTCCGGTGAGTCGATGGAAAGAATCGATAAACTTCCACAAACCGAGCTTGTGACGGATAAAGGCTACGAGATTCTATACTTCACAGATGATATTGATGAGTTCGCAATCAAAATGATTATGACTTACAAAGAGAAGGAATTCAGATCAGTTTCAAGCGGGGATCTTGGTATTGATGTAGAGGATAACGCCAACGATTCTGAGTCTGATAAAAAAGAAAATCAAGATTTATTCGACTACATGAATGGCTTATTGGCTGGTAAAGTAACGAGCGTAAAAGCTTCCAAGCGTCTGAGAAAGCATCCGGTATGCTTATCGACAGATGGCGATGTCACCATCGAGATGGAAAAAATCTTGAATGCCATGCCGAACAATCCGAACGTTAAGGCTGAGAAAGTATTAGAAATCAACGTCAATCATGACGTGTTCGCTTCCTTGAAGGATGCTTTCGAGAAGGATAAAGAAAAATTGAATCTGTACACAGCGCTCTTGTACAATCAAGCTCTTCTTATTGAAGGTCTTCCACTTCAAGATCCCGTTGAATTCACGAACGATATTTGTAAAATTATGGTGTAATACTACGCAGGCACTGCAACTTCCATGTTGCGGTGCTTTTTTATGTATGGTTAGGAAGCATCCGAAGGAGCTGCTGGCTCATCTAGCACATAAGCGTGAATAGCCTCTGGACGATTATAGACATAAGCGAGTAAACGTGCTTGATCAAGACCAAGCGCCTCTGCTACCTTAACAATATCCAATTCATGAATAATTTTACTTGATTTTGGGCTATTGACGGACATATGCTTCAACCATCCTTCGAATTAATGTAATTAATAGCACGTTAAACCTAACCTGTGATATAGTTTTCATATAAGACGTTATCGGTATGATAAGGGCAAAACCGCTGAAAAGTGGTGACGCAAAGCTAAAGGGACTAAATTGGCAATGATACCTGCTGTCCAATATGTCAGCCAGCTACCGCCTCCATCCGATAATGGCAGTTCGACAAAGGAGGAATTAATAACTTGAATAAAACGGTAATTGACGGCACTATGAGCACAGACGTAATGCACTTACTCGATAACTTGCATCTTCCCGACGATGATATTTTGGACATGTTCTCCTTTTCATTCAGCGGCAACCTACTAACATCTGACGAAGCCATCCGATTTATTCATTTTCTTCGAAGTGAATTGGACAAACGCACTCAATAACCGAATTATGCCTTATCGCTCTCGAAAATACAGTCGGTTGATGTCATTAGAATAATTTTTTTTCAAAAGCTCATGAGGGCGCGTCGTTATTGACTTTTCTCTGATGAAGCAACCAAAGACAGCGCACTTGCCGCTGTCTTTTATTTATTTTTTGTCACATTTCGAAAAAAAACAAATCAATTCGTGTCACCCTCTAATTATCCCAAGCAATCTAGCTTTTTCTAACATATCATATAGCAAATACTAGAATTATCTATATTCACTCCCTGAAAGGAGGACACCCATGAGCGAACATTTAATTACCCTCCATTTAACGGCTACCAGTGTAGTTTCAGGAACAATTACAACCTCAACTTCAACAGTCACATCAACAACAACGACCACGACGCTTACCCCGCTGGTCAAACGATTTACGGCGAGTGTCGTATTAGGAAACATTCTCGGAGGCGTGACTACGATTCTTTCATCTAGCTTTAGAGACGACACAGGATCTAACTTGGCAGCCAATAGTCTGACGGTCCCTGGTAGCAATGGGTATTACAATGTATTTGTAAATGGTGTTCTTCAATTGAGCTACTTGACGACTTTGACGACAGCTAGTTTAGTCATTAATACGGGTCTCACTATTGGTGTAACTGTCAATTTAGAAACCTTATCGTTCACAGCCTCCTCCACCTCTACCTCCACTTCTACATCTACCTCTACCTCAACAACGAACAATCTAGTTGTCACAACGACAGTCAATACTCACTAACCAACTCTGTTCAAAGATAAACATAGAAAAGCCGCAACTCCTCCTGATACGATTCACGAGGCGATGCGGCTTTTTGTAATTGTAGAGGATTGCGCTACTTATTTGTCTCGGAGTAGCCCGACGTCATGCTTTCCCAAGATTTGCGTTAACTCCTTCAAAAACATGTTAATGTCCTTGAACTGCCTATATACAGAGGCGAAGCGAATGTAGGCCACTTCATCGACGGGGTACAATTGCTCCATCACAATTTCACCAATGCCAAGGCTATCGACTTCAGCATGTGCCGTCGTACGAAGCTGCATTTCGACTTCGGAGACGAGCATCTCTAGCCGCTCCATGGAAACGGGTCTTTTTTCACAAGCACGAATTAAGCCCCGTAAAATTTTATCTCGACTAAATTCTTCCCGACTTCCATCTTTTTTAATCACAATTAACGGTGTTTCTTCGATCATTTCAAATGTCGTGAATCTTCTTGCGCATTTCTCACATTCACGGCGCCGACGAATGGATTTATTCTCATTGGCAGACCTGGAATCAAGCACTTTCGTACCAGAATGGTCACAGAACGGGCATTTCATTCGCTTTCATCTCCTTTCTCACTTGGAAATATCATTACCATATGTTACATGTCTTGAAGTTTGGAGTTCTGCACACAATAGATTTACCAACCGACAAGGAGGTGAACAGACATGAGCTCAAGCAACACTTTAGTCGTTCCACAAGCAAATGCAGCCTTGGATCAGTTGAAGTACGAGGTAGCTCAGGAGCTAGGTATTGCTATCCCACAAGATGGCTACTATGGCAACATGACTTCTCGTGACACTGGCTCTATTGGTGGTAGCATTACTCGTCGCCTGGTGCAAATCGCAGAACAATCTCTAGCAGGTCAATTCAAGTAATCTTGAATAACACACGCTTTTGACTCTGCAAAACAGGAAGTATTGGACTTTGCGCTCCACTCGGAGCTAGTCCAATGCTTCTTTGTTTTGTGCGGGTGACCTAAGCATCTGCACCCTGCCATTGCTCCGTGTCTGTGTATAGCTTCGTATACTTCTCATAGTAATAAAGAACACGCTGCACATAATGACGGGTTTCACCAAATGGAATGTCACGAATATTGTCCTCGGAACCGTCCCAAACATGATTGTTTTTCCATTTATTCACATTACCTTGACCAGCATTATACGCTGCTATGGCATAGACTAAATTCCCATTATAATGCTTAATTAACCAATTTAGATACCATGACCCTAAATAAATATTAATATCGACTCGAAGCAAATCTTCTGGAGTATGAGGCCCAAGATTCGAAGATTCAACAATCCAATCAGCAGTATCAGGCATAAGCTGCATGAGCCCTACTGCCCCTTTGCTTGATTCTAAATGATACTTATAATTCGTTTCGACGCGAATAATGGCTGCAATTAGAAACGGATCTATATTGTGTTTCGCCGCGCTTTGCTTAATCTCCTGCTGAAAGTAGATGGGATATAGCTTTCTACCTATAATTGCGCTATTCATGAAGAGAATCATGACAAATGCGATAAGCAGAATAGCAAACATTCGTTTTTTTCGAAAGAACGTCATGCCAATCCCTTCCCTACCCAGAACAGCTCCACCCTCATGTTGGTTTCTTCCCAAGTTCCGCTATTATCAATTACGATATCGGCTAACTTACGTTTCTCCTCAATCGACATTTGTGCATCGAGTCGAAGCTGGGCAGTCTCGGCTGACAAGCCATCTCGCTGCATCAGACGCTCCAATTGCAAGTGGCGCGGAATATAAACAACCATGATCTCTTCAAACATCGAGACCAGATTCGATTCTATGAGTAAAGGAACATCGACCACTACTAACTTGGTAGGGTAGTCCCGTTCATACAAAGTCATTTGTTCGCGCATCTTTGCCCGAATAGGGGGATGCAATATGCCCTCTAGCTGCTTTCGCTCTCCAGGCGATTCAAAGATAATTTCACCTAGTTTCTTACGTTGCAGGGATCCATCGGGTCCGATCACAGCTTGTCCAAAATGTGCAGCAACCTGTTCGAGAACAGGGCTGCCAGGCTCCACGACATCACGAGCAATCTGGTCGGCGTCGATTAAAAGCGCGCCACGGCTAACGAGCATGCGGCTAACCGTACTTTTTCCACAAGCAATTCCTCCAGTTAAGCCGATATTCATAAGCAATTCTCTCCTAAAGGTTCATTGTTAGTGAACTATAGCATTTTCAAAAGCCCCATGACAATAAGTACACATCCTGGGAGAATAGACAGCTTCTTCATCCAGTTCATTTCTGCATACCGAAAACCAATCCGCAAGCCGACAGCAAGTAAGGATCCGCTTGAAATCGAAATGACAGAAGCCGTTAACAGCGGCACGAAACCGATAAGTGCAGCGCCAATTCCCGCTCCGAAAGCATCCAAAGAGAGCGCTAAGCCGAGCAATGTTGCCTCAGAAGCTGAAATATTGCCTGACTTATCTACGTCCGCAATAGATGGCGTTCGTAGGATTTGAATCACAAGCCCAAAACGTTTCAACTCAATACTAAGAATCTCTTTGGTCCGCTGCAACGTATCGAACGTCACGGGCTCCACGTAACCAGAGTTGCGGATCTCTTCGTAGGGCATGCTGCTAACCATCGCTTGATCAACCGTAGCAGCTGTTTGTTCTTGTTGCGTTTGGTTTTTCTGCCCTTGCCTCATTTGAACAAGAGCCCACACGCCAATACCGATTAGTATGATTGCCCCAATTCGCTTGGCAACCCCTGGTGACATGAAGGAAGACATCAAAACGCCGATCTGCATGGAAGTAAATATAATGATACCAGACCATAGCGATATAATTCCAATAGAGATAAGTGGTATTCGGATTTTGCGTAATCCATACATCACACCAACACCGAAACCGTCCAAAGAAACGGCAAATGCCAAAATAAGCAGAGATATGACAGGAAGCATACAAACCCTCCTAAGCGTTTTACCTGAATAGCAGGCCACATGGGCTGTTACCTAGGCTAAGTACTCCATATCATATGGGGAGGGTACGCTTCTCGTGCCTATTTCTCCGACTTCTTTCGTGACCGCTTGGGCTTCAAAGGTTGACAAGTGAGACATATGTGTGTCCCTCTGCCTCCCACGACCGTCTTCACAATCTCCTGACCGCATGTTTTGCACGGCTGTGATTGTCTGCCATAAATGTTCAATTGATGCTGGAAAAGGCCGATTTCTCCTTGTCCATTCACATAGGATTTAATGGATGATCCGCCTACTTCAACGGAATCTTGAAGGGTGCGAATAATCGCCTCGTGCAACAAACCAAGTTCACGCTTACTGAGTGAGGAAGCTTCCCGTTCGGGATGGATTCCCGCCAAGAAGAGGGACTCGTCTACATAAATATTCCCGATGCCCACGATATATGCTTGATTGAGCAATAGCGGCTTGATCTTCGTAGATCGATGGCCAATCGCTTCGCGAAATGCTTCGAGGGTAAACGCCTCATCAAGCGGCTCCATACCGAGCTTCACCAGCGGCGGCTGCGTAAGTTCATCACCCTTCGGGAACAGATGCATCGTGCCGAATTGTCGCACATCCTTGTACCGCAGCTCACTCTCATCCGTAAAGCGGAACAAAACATGGGTATGCGGTTCGAGGGAATCCTCACCTGCGTACAAGCCATAGCGGCCTTCCATACGCAAATGGGAAACCATCACATAATCTGTGAGCACGAAGCGCAGAAACTTCCCTCTTCGTTCAATCGTTTCAACGGTCTGTCCTTGCAGCAGCGTTTCAAACTGCTGGATATCGTCAGGCTTTTGGATAATACGAGGCAGTCTAACCACAACATGGGCAATCGTTTTCCCTGTAATTAATTCGTTTAAAGTTCGTTTGACGGTTTCGACCTCGGGTAGCTCAGGCAAGGTGTTCACCTCCTTCTAGATGTTGGGAGCGGCAGTTCGTGCCGCTTGCCCCCTGTTACTTCGCATCATACCAAGTGAGACCGAAATCAACGTCAGCACGTAAAGGCACGTCCAGCTTCAGTGCAGCTGCCATGACTTCAGGCACGAGGCCCTTCATCGTTTCCAGCTCATCAGCTGGCACTTCAAACACAAGCTCATCGTGTACTTGAAGCAGCATACGGCTCTTCAGCCCTTCTTTCACTAAGCGATCAGCCATTTGAACCATGGCAAGCTTGATGATATCTGCCGCTGTCCCTTGGATCGGTGTATTCATCGCAGTACGTTCGGCGAAGGAACGTATATTAAAGTTCGAATGTGTAATTTCAGGCAATAAGCGTCGACGCTGAAGCAACGTAGTTACATATCCGTCACGACGCGCATCCTTGACGATATCATCCATATATCGGCGAACCCCTTGGAATACCGCGAAATACTGTTCAATGAACTGCGCGGCTTCCCGGCGGGTAATATCTAAGTTC
The DNA here is from genome assembly GCF_013204845.1 of Paenibacillus qinlingensis. Lineage (GTDB taxonomy): Bacteria > Bacillota > Bacilli > Paenibacillales > NBRC-103111 > Paenibacillus_E > Paenibacillus_E qinlingensis. The sequence continues at coordinate 103,873 of NZ_JABMKY010000016.1, read as the reverse complement.
TGAGACAAGCCGTAGTCGCTGATTCCGTAAACGATTCCGAAGTTAACGGCTTTCGCTTGACGGCGCATATTGCCGTCAACGGCGCTTTCTTCCACGCCGAAGACGTCCATCGCCGTCTTCGTGTGAATGTCCATATTCTGAAGGAACGCTTCCTTCAGCTTCTCATCCTGCGAGATGTGCGCTAGCACGCGCAGCTCGATCTGGGAGTAATCCGCAGCAAGAATGTACCATCCAGGTTCGGATGGAACGAAGACTTTGCGGATCTTGCGGCCTTCCTCCAGACGAATCGGAATGTTCTGGAGGTTCGGGAATTGGCTGCTGAGACGTCCCGTCGCGGCAATCGTCTGACGGTAATAGGTGTGCACCTTACCGGTCTCAGGCCGCACCTCTTTGAGCAGCCCCTCGACGTACGTCGACTGCAGCTTCGCAAGCGAGCGGTAGTGCAGGATCTGCCCGACAACTTCGTTGTAGGGCGCAAGACGTTCCAGCACCTCGGCATCTGTCGAGTAGCCGGTCTTGGTCTTCTTGGAAGCTGGCAGTCCCAGCTTCTCGAACAGAACCTCACCGAGCTGCTTCGGTGAGTTGATGTTGAACTCGACGCCGGCGAGCTTGTAAATGCTGGACATGATCGTGTCCAGCTGCTTGCCAAGCTCCACGCCGAGCGTTTTAAGCCCCTCGGCATCCACGGCGATGCCGCGCATCTCCATCTCCGCGAGAACGCCGGAGAGAGGCAGTTCAAGCTCGTAGAAGAGTTGATGCATCTCACTCTTCTCTAATTCATCGCGCAGCACGGGAACCATGCGCGCCATTGCCATTGCTTTGCGACCCACGTGGTCGCTAAGCGCAGCGAGTTCCGGCAGGCGAAACTTCGCGCCTTTGCCGAACACATCCTCGTCTGCCTTCACAGATGGCAGACCGTACTTCACCGACAGGCCGCTCAAGCTGAGATTCGACTCCGTCGGATCGAGGAGGTAAGCGGCCAGCAGCACGTCGAAATCCACCCCTGCCAGGTGGATGCCCTGCCAAGCCAACGCCAACTGCGCGCGGTGCAGGTCGAAGAGCTGCTTCTTCTTGGACGCATCGCTAAGCCAATCACGAAGCGGTTTGCCTGCATCGCTTTGCAGCAGGGCAAATGGCACATAATAGGAGGTGTTGTCAGCACCATCATCGATAAACCATACTACCCCAACCATTACAGCTTGATGCGGATTCTCACCAACCGCTTCCACATGGATTGCGGCATGGTCGTCCAATTTGGCAATCAACTCACCCATATTAGCTTCTGTAACCGCAACAGCTTCCAGACTCTCGACAACGAGATCTTCGGCCTCCACGCTGACTGTACCAAAATCCAGCTTCTCTAGTAATGATTTGAACTCTAGCTTGCGAAACATACTGGATAACGCTTGTCCATCGAACCCATCATAACGGAACGATTCCCACGCTGTTTCCATCGGAACTTCACGATAAATCGTAGCCAGCTCTTTGCTCATGAGGGCACTCTTGGCATGCTCTTCCACTTTTTCTTTCATTTTGCCTTTTAGACTTGCTGTGTTCGCCAACACTTCTTCGACAGTGCCAAAGTCATGCAGCATTTTAAGCGCCGTCTTCTCACCTACGCCGGGAATTCCCGGAATATTATCCGATGTATCGCCCATGAGACCTTTCAAATCGATGATTTGATTCGGCGTCAGCCCGTATTTCTCTTTAATGGCCTCAGGATCGAAGCGATCCATTTCGCTGATTCCCTTACGGGTAATCGCAACAGTTACTTGATCCGAAGCGAGTTGGAGCATATCTTTATCCCCTGATACGAGGAGAACCTTCTCCCCTCTCGCGTCGGCTTCTTTTGTTAACGTACCGATAATATCATCCGCCTCATAGCCCGATAGCTCGAATTGCGGAATTTTGAAAGCCTTCAGTAATTCTTTAATTAAAGGAAATTGTTCAGAAAGCTCTGTCGGCGTTTTCGCACGACCGCCTTTGTACTCGGTATATTCTTTATGTCGGAACGTAATTTTCCCCGCGTCAAATGCAACAAGAAAATGGGTTGGTTTTTCTTCTTCAATCAATTTCAGCAGCATGGTCGTAAAGCCATATACCGCATTGGTATGTAAACCGCTTGAATTACTCAGCAACGGTAAGGCATAGAAAGCACGAAACGCGATTGAGTTTCCATCAATAATTATAAGCTTATCCATAAGTTCCACCCCAATTTTAGACATACTTCCTTCATCATAGCATACGAAATTAAAATAAAAAAACGGTTCCCTACATAAACATGTAAGGAGCCGCAATTTTACAAGTTAGGACGGTCAGGTCTTCAGAAGGAGGTTCTCCGTATGAGTCCTTTTTTCTCACCCACACGTAAAAAGGTTATATTTTTTGATATGAACAACACGATCCTTGATCGCAGACAATGCTTCGACTCCGCTTTTCTTGAAGTTATGCAGGATTTCACGGCACGGTGGGAAACAGAGGATTCGAAACTGACCGCGCAAGAGGCACTGCTTAGCTATAAGTCCGAGTGGAGCCGCCATCGCAAAACACCTATCCGAAGCCCTATCTCGCCCGACGAGCTGCGGCATATTTGTTTAATCAAAGCACTCCATCCTTTTCCTATAGGAGTGAGTACGGCGTTCACACGAACCTTTTTCCATCAAATCGAAGAGAAAGAGGACAATTTCGTCGCATTATTCCCAGGGGTAGAAGACACGTTAGAGGTGCTGTCACGTCAATATAAGCTGGCCATTATCAGCAATGGCAATCGGAATCGACTACAACGGAATTTGGAGAAAATGAAGTTAACCTCTTGGTTCGATCAGGAACGCCTATTTACAACGGAGAATGATGGCCCACGAAAGCCGCATCCCGCGATTTTTGAGCAAGCCCTGAAAACGATGAACACGGCTGCAGGCCAGAGTGTGATGGTTGGGAATTCGTGGCGCAATGATGTGGTTGGCGCAGCTTCTACTGGGATGGATGCGGTCTGGATTCACCCAGCCAATATTAAGAAAATTTCAGAGAGGCGAATCGGGAAGCAGAAAGTGATTATCGTTCGTTCGTTCAAACAATTGATCTATACGTTCTGAAACACTCCCCACAGAGGTTATCCAATCGTTTGAAAACAATAAATACTGCCTTGATGCGCCTTTGCTTTCTTTTTGAGCTGAGCCGCTGTTTGAGAAATATAGTCAAGTGAAATAGGGGACTCACAGCTGCAGATGACTAAGGATAAGGACACCGTGACCCCTTCGCTTTTCACTTGTTTGCCACCCCGATCTACCACATACTCCCAATCTTCGCCTTCATAGAACATACGTACACCCGTTTCGAACCTGCCAATGATTTCTTGACATAAGAGTTTCGGGGATAATGAGGTGGATATCGCTATGAAATCATCTCCGCCGACATGTCCGACAAAATCACTTGGCGTTCCATAAGAAGCAATCGCTTGCTGCATTAAGTCCGCCATATACTGGATTAATTGATCCCCTTTTTGAAAACCAAAGCGATCATTGTACCATTTAAAATAATCCAAATCAGCGTAGATGACATGGAAAGGCACTCTCGCCGTTATTCGTTTGTTCAATTCCCGATTTATTTGCAAATTCCCCGGAAGACCTGTTAGTGGATTCGCAACGCGAGCTGATTCCATTTTCACATTCGTAATACTCTCTAATATCGTTCTTATGGATGCTGAGCCCGCCATTTTCCCCTGACTTGTAATGATGACAAGGTCGTATAAATGATGAATCGCACGTGAAGTTGCGAGCTGGGACACGTGCTCCACAGGCGTTAATTCATCAACGATTAAGGGTGAAGCATCCATCACGCTATCAATCGTTCGATTCCAGTACAAAGAGTAGGCATATTGCCCAGCCAAATGCTGGAATAAGCGATCTCGCATCACAAGTCCGCGCGGCTCATCATCATACACAATGACAACCCCGACAGCTTCTTGATTTTTTTTGAAAAACTCCGCGATTTCCGATATTTGTACTTTCGTATGGAACACACCAACGGGAGTTTTCAGCTCGCCAATTTGCCAAGTCATAGTGCCTCCTTGTACGTTGCGATGCTGCCAAATGGTCATTTTATGTGTATCTTGAACAGTTGCAATGGATGTAGAAGGTTTCCCGAGTAAAAAACCTTGCGCATAATGCACACCCATTTGAGTTAGTTTAGCTAGCTCCTCGACTTGTTCAATGCCCTCAGCGATTAACGATATGTTCATTTTCTGAGCAAAGGTAACGAAGGTTTCGAGAATATAAGCTTTCACTTTATTCAAATGAATATTTTCAATCAATGAACGATCGATTTTAATAAAATCAGGCTGAAGCTCGGCAATCGCTTGGAGTGATGAATATCCTGCCCCCGCGTCATCAATCGCAATACGATAACCCTGTGTCCGATAATGGGCTAGAATTTTCTTAGCCAACGTGAAGTCCTCGATCGAGCTTCTTTCCGTAATCTCAAACACGACATTGCTCGGACGAAGTCCATACTTCTGCAAAATCTCAAGCGTTTTACCAGGAATAAAGCCAGGATCCTCTAACACGTGTGATGAGATATTAATAAATAACAATTGCTGTCCGTGTTCCAGAATAGAGCCTTGTATAGCCTTCTCACGCGCTAGCCGCTCTAAACGATATAACTCACCTTGCTGCTCCGCATACTGAAACATCGCGAGTGGCGAATGAAAAGGTCCATCCACCGGACCGCGAGTTAAAGCTTCATACCCCATCACTTGTCCATCTTGCAAGGAAACAATCGGTTGATAAACGGAAGAAATACGTTGTTCTTCTAGCAATTTATGAAACTCTATCGCGACGTCTGACTGAGTAAGCATGTCCATCATCCTCATCTATTTCTGCATGTATCCTAAGTCTATCAAATCAAATGATAGGTAAGATTAACCATATGTAAAATGTGTGTAAAGACTTTCGGAAAAAAAGAGGGAATTACACTTTTTCCTCGAAAAGGAGAGATATGGATTGCAGGTGCGTAAAGCAGATCTCGTGCGGAAAGGACGACCGATGGAACAACAAGTAAAGATCTTGGCGGTAGACGATCGCTATGAAAACTTGCTGGCTCTGAATAGCATTCTAGCCTCTTCTTCCTATGACGTTATTTCTTTACAATCCGGGGAAGAAGCGCTTCGTTATTTATTAAAAGAACCTGCGGATCATATTGCGGTTATTTTGATGGATGTACAGATGCCAGGACTTAGCGGTTTTGAAACCGTTGAATTAATAAAGCAACGAAAAGCCTGTCAAGATATTCCGATTATTTTCTTAACAGCATTGAGCACCTCAATCGAGCATGTTTTGCGTGGCTATCATGTGGGTTCAATTGATTACTTATTTAAACCTGTGCATCCCAAAATGCTGCGCATGAAGGTGGATGGCTTCGTTAATATGCATCTGAACCATCAGAAGCTGAAAGCTCAAAGCGAGCTTTTACATAAACGCACATTAGATCTAGAAGAAACGAACCGCAAACTGGCAGAAGCTGAGGAAAAATTAATAGAGCAAAACTTACTTCTCGAGAATTGGGTTGAAGAACGTACGTCAGAGCTCGTCGATGCCCATGAAAAGCTTATGAACTCTCAGGAACATTTCAAAAAAATGTTCATTCTTTCACCATCATTAATGGCCATCCGCCGACTTCCTGATCTCACTTATCTGGATGTTAATGAAAGCTGGAAGCAGCATACAGGCTATGGAGACGAGGTTATTGGCACAGCCTTGAATTTGTTGCGTGACGATCTTAATAATTCAGCTAACTACGGTGATATTGTCCGGAATGAGAAAGTTCGTTATGTTACCAAATCTGGCGACATTCGGACTGCGCTCCTATCCACAGAGATCATTGATATCGAGGATGAAAATTGCTTGCTGCATGTGGCCGTTGATATTACGGAAAGTCTTCGATTTGAGACCGAAATGGCACGACTTGCTCAATTAAACCTAGTCGGTGAAATGGCCGCAGGGATTGCCCATGAAATTCGGAATCCGATGACGACCATCCGTGGCTTCCTTCAACTCTTTCAAGAAAATGATCGCCATATGCAAAAAGAGTACATCCCCATCATGTTGGAAGAATTGGACAGGGCTAACGATATTATTACGGAATATCTTTCCCTTGCCAAAAATAAGCAATCCTATCAACGCCCCGAGAGTATTAACCGGATCATTGAAAGCTTACTGCCTCTGATTCAAGCCGAAGCCGTCATGTCAGGCAAGCATGTGAATGGCCAATTCGGCAATTGTCCGGAGATCCAGCTTGACGACAAAGAAATGCGACAGCTTATTCTGAACATGTGTATGAATGGTCTTGAAGCCATGAACATAGGTGGAACGCTATCGATCGAAACCTATCAGGAGCCTGAACACGTTGTTCTCCTAATTGCTGACCAAGGCAGTGGTATTAAGACAGAGCATTTGGAGAAGCTAGGTCGTCCCTTCTTTACGACGAAGGATGAAGGTACTGGACTTGGCTTAGCTATTTGCTATAGTATTGCTGCCAGGCATCACGCTACAATTGAAGTAAGTTCCAGTCCGAATGGGACAACCTTCTTCATTCGCTTTCCGCTTCACTCCAAATGAAATAAGGGCCATCTCCAGAAGTAGATCGGATCTACTTTTGGTGATGGCCCTTCTTATGTCACTTATACGTTCAGATCTTTCCGTTTTCCCGTAACCATGTAGATGACGCCTTCACCAATATTCGTCGTATGATCAGCTACACGCTCCAAGAAGTGTGCAACGAATAACAGGTGGGTCAATTGACGATTCCGGTTATAATCCGTTCCCATCATCCCCATCAGTTCCTGCATCACTGTGCTGTACAGCTTGTCTACACGGTCATCCTTCTCGGCCAACGATGCCGCCCTATGTACATCGCGTTCCGTATAGGAAAGAAGGCTCTCGTGCAACATCTCGATAGCAATTTCAGCCATTTGCGGAATGACTTCTAGTGGCTTCACGAGCTCTTCACCTGCAAAACGAATCGTTATCTTCGCAATATCGACTGCATGATCTGCGATACGTTCCAAGTCAGTCGCAATCTTCAGCGCCGTACCAATAATTCGCAGATCACTAGCCATGGGTTGTTGAAGAGCAATTAAGCGTAGGCATAGCTCATCAATAGTCGTTAAATAGTCATCAATGAGATCGTCTTTCTGGATGACTTGCTGTGCGGCTTTCTCATCCAGCTTGGCAAGGGACTCTACGGACGTGTAAATTAAATCCTCCACACTTTCTCCCATTTGCTGTAATTCCTTCTGCAGTAGTGCCAACGACTGATGAAACCCTGGTCTTGCATCCATGTGTATCTCTCCCTTTATGTGTTTTAACCGAAACGTCCGGTAATGTAATCTTCTGTACGTTGATCATTTGGATTCGTGAAGATCTTATCGGTTTGGTCGGTTTCGACTAAATAACCGTTCAGGAAGAAAGAGGTTCTATCTGAAATTCTCGCTGCTTGTTGCATGTTGTGTGTCACGATGATAATCGTATATTTCTCTTTTAACGTTTGTGTTAATTCTTCTACCTTCAACGTTGATATAGGATCCAACGCCGATGTCGGCTCATCCATCAGAAGTACATCTGGCTCTACCGCTAGTAGTCGTGCGATACATAAACGTTGCTGTTGTCCACCGGATAATCCCATTGCAGACTTATTCAGTCGATCCTTGACTTCGTCCCAAAGTGCAGCTTGTACGAGACTGCGTTCTACAATTTCATCTAACACAGCCTTCTTCTTGATCCCATGAATCCGCGGACCGTAGGCGATGTTATCGTAGATGCTCATTGGGAATGGATTCGGACGTTGGAATACCATCCCCACACGTTTACGCAATGAAACAACATCGGAATCCGAGCCATAAATATTGTGTCCGTCCACGGCTACATTCCCTGTGATCCGCACATTATCAATGAGATCATTCATTCGATTCAACGTACGAAGGAACGTGGATTTCCCACAACCCGAAGGACCGATTAGCGCGGCGATAGATCCTGTTTCGATATTCAAATCAATATCGTGAAGTGCTTGGTTTTCGCCATAAAATAAATTCAATTTCTCTGCTTTAATTTTATACTTCGTCGCGATAGCCATATGTTATTTCCCCCCGGAAAGTCTTTTTTGTAAGATTCGACTTGGTATCGATACCAGCAGATTGAAGATCAAGACAACGATTAAGAGTAACGCTGCACTGCCCTTGGCAATCTCTTTCGCATCAGGGACAAGTGATTCTGCACCGATGTACCAGAGATGAACGGAGAGAGTCTCTCCCATTTTGAGCGGATTGAAATCTGGGAAAAAGCGTGATACGGACAAGCCAGCTGTGTAAATGAGAATCGCAGATTCCCCAAGCGCACGACCAGCGATCAGTGTAATTCCTGTAATCAAGCTTGGTAAAGCGGCTGGAATGAGCACTTTACGAATAGCCTGCCATTTCGTTGAGCCTAGCGCCAAGCTAGCTTCCCAATAAGAGTCAGGCACTGTCCGAATGGCTTCCTCCGTTACCCGCACCATGACGGGTAGATTGAGCAAGGCCACGGTAGCCGCGCCACCAATTAATGAAAATTTGAGCCCTAGCAAATTGGCGAATAGTAGAAATCCGAAAAGACCAAACACGATAGATGGTACGGAAGATAATGCCTCGACGGAAATACGGACGAGGTCAGTGAACCAATTCTTTTGAGCATATATGGCTAAGTAGATACCTGAAAATAAGCCGATAGGAATCGAAATCACCAGTGACAAGAACAAGACATAGAAAGAGTTGAAAAGTTGTGGTCCTACCCCGCCGCCAGCTTTGATTTCTTCCGGTTTACCGAAGATGAAATGCCAGGAGAGGTGAGGTATGCCATCACCTAGTATGCGAACGAGAAACCATGCGAGTATCCCGATAATAACGATGCCTGATGTCCAGAAATAGATGGTTGCGATGCGATCTGTTGATTTACTTGTCATTTGAGTTCACTCCTCTTGGCTACAATACGAATAATGAGAATGAGGGATAAGGAGATGACAAGTAGGAGCAAAGCCATCAAGTAGAGCGCGTTATTCCAGGTTGAGCCATAATTCGTATTCCCCATATCTTTAACGATGGCTGTTGTTAACACTGTCGTTGAATCGAGAAGCGATTTGGGCATTTGCGGTGAGTTCCCGATGACCATGAATACAGCCATCGTTTCGCCAATCGCGCGGCCCATCCCAAGGATGATAGCTGTTAGAATTCCAGGTCTCGCTGCTGGCAAGAGTACACGCCACATCGTTTGCCATCTTGTTGCGCCCAGTGCCAATGAGGCTTCTTCCAAGCGGCCGGGAAGCGAGCGAATCGCATCTTCCGAAATGGACAGAATAGTAGGGAGAATCATGATGGCTAGAATGATCGCCGCTGGCAAAATACCATACCCGATGCCACCTGTTATTTTACCTAATGCAGGCACAATGACGGTCATCCCGATCAATCCATAGACGACTGATGGAATTCCGACGAACAAATCTGTCGCAGGACGCATGATCTCACGCATCCATTTCGGTGCGATTTTGGCCATAAACAAGGCACCAGATAAAGCGAGCGGAACGGAAATAACGACAGCAACTAGCGTCATTAGCAACGTGCTGTAAAGAAACGGAAACGCGCCGAATTTATTTTGACCAGGCGTCCAATCGGTAGAGAAGAAAAATTCGAGAGGACTCACACCTTGAAAAGTTTTGATTCCCTGCATGCCTACGAAAATGATGATTGAGAATATAATTGCAGAAACTAGAGCAGCACTGCCGACAAACACCCACCTCATCATTCTATCTTGCCGATGCTGATTTTGAGTCCATTTGGTGATAACAGGGCGACTTGCATCTGATTTCACATTGCTGGTAAGTTGATCTACTATGGAATTCACTGGGTGATTCCCCTTTCTCTACAGTACACAAGACTTACTATTATCATAGAATACGAATGTCATTGGATCGTAAATGATTTGTTAAGGGAATGTAAAAGTTTTGCGTGTCCGCGCGGATTTTGGCGGACATTTCCGCGGCCTTGCGCGAGCAGTTAGTCGATATGATCGACTACCTCGGGCACTTCCGCGGCCTCGCAGGGGCAGTTAGTCGATATGATCGACTAACTCGGACACTTCCACGGCCTTGCGCGGGCAGTTAGTCGATATTATCGACTAACTCGGACATTTCCGCGGACTCGCGCGGGCAGTTAGTCGATATAATCGACTAACTCTTGCTTTTACGCAGCCCATGCACAGAAAAAAGAGCGCCGCATGAATATGCAGACGCTCTTGATGTGGGATATGGGATATCTTATTTTTTCAACAAATCAGCTGGTAAGAACTTCAATTCGCGAACTTGCTTACCTTGGAATTCTTTTGTGGAAATGTAGTCGATGAATGCTTTAGCAGCGCCTGTCGCTTCACCTTTTGTATACATGTGCTCAACACCGAACAATTTGTACGTACCGTTCTTGATGTTTTCTTCGGAGAAAGCTACGCCATCAAGTTTCAACGCTTTTACTGTGTCATCGATATACGGTGTGTCAACATAACCAATGGATCCGGATTGACCAACAACAGCTGTTTTCATAGCGCCACTGTTTTCTTGCGTGATACCGTCTTTCGTGAATTCTTTGCCATCCAAAATAATTTGTTTAACTAGTGTACGGGAACCTGAGCTATCTGGACGGTGAACAAGAACGATTTTCGCGTCATTGCCGCCAACTTCTTTCCAGTTCGTGATTTTACCTGTGTAGATGTCTGCTGCTTGTTGTTTCGTTACGTTATCCACTTTTACGTCTTTGTTCACGATCAATGCAAAAGGTGCGATAGCTACTTGGTGATCTACAAGGCCTTTATCTTTATATTCAGCAGCAGGCTCTACGTCGGAGTTACCGATGTCGGAAGTTCCGTCTGCTACGTTTTTAATTCCTGTACCTGAACCACCAGCAGTAACGTTAATAGTTACTTTCGGGTTCTTTTCCATAAATTCTGTTGCTGCTTGTTTTACCAATGGAAGAAGTGCGCTGGAACCGGAAGCTGTTACTGTGCCACTCAACTCTGTTTTCGGAGCATCCGTCGGTTTAGCTGAAGCTGAAGCTGCAGTCGTTGCTGCTGTTGTTGCTGCTGCGTTGTTTGTCTCTGTTTTAGCGCCGCAACCAACCAAAGTCCCCATCATTAATACCGCGGATAGTGTAAATGTAATTCCTTTTTTCGACATGAAGTTAAACATAGTTAACATGTCCTCCTTTGAATGTATGTGCTGGATTTGGTTATGTTCGATCCCCATCTACTTGTGTGTCGAACGACCTTACTTCCATATGGTAACAAGCGAATGTAAATTACAAACCCACGAAACGTTAACGTAATGTAAAACTTTTAATTTACAAATCGTTTACATAGTTCGACGCTTTAGTTAATAGAAGTCCCCTATATTAATAAGTAATTAGACGAAGAATGTCTAAGCTTGTCTATTTATAGGAGGAATACATATGATTAGATTGATGATGTCAAACTTCTCTATGCGTGCAAAATTAATCACAAGCTTCAGCGGTGTTCTGCTAATTTTCTTGACCGTTGCTCTGTTCAATCTTCATCAGGTGACTCAAATCAAGCAGCATATGATCGACCAGAACGATAAGGTAGATCTTAAAGTAATGGCATTAGAGCTAAAGAATTTAGTTCAGGAGATGAATATCATCGCTTCTGGCCTTGAGATTTCGAAAAAGCCAGAATTTATTGAGAAATACAATAGTAAACGAAAGCCATACAACGACTCTATTAAGAAGATAGGCGATACCGCCAGTACTCCTGATCAGCAAAAGTGGCGAAGCCAATTAATCCAAGCGTCGGTTGATTACATAAACAATTTTGATTCCGCAGCTAAAATGGTTCAGGACCCCAACATCAAGCCAACCGATCTTCAGATTAATCTGTTGTACTTATATAGTGAATCGCAAGAATTGAAGGATAACATTTTTGGACTAGTCGATAAATTTTACATAACCTATGCAGACGGTGCTGCAGCTGCAATTGCTGACTCCTCCAAAGCACTCAATAATAGCCGAACGATCATGTTGGTTGCTTCAGCACTTGTATTTTTTCTGACTTTGATTATTGCATTTCTCATTATTACATCGTTCACGCGTCCGATCTCCGTTTTGCAAAAAGCCGTCGCTCGCATTGCTTCTGGTGATTTGACGCATACCATTAATTCCTCTGCTAAAGATGAGCTTGGCCAATTAAGTAATAGCTTCGACCAAATGATTAAACAGGTTAGGCTCATGCTTGGCGCAACGAAGGGCATTGCTTCTTCCCTATCTGCCCATTCTCATGAATTTCATCGTTTCTCACAGCTGACGGCTTCAGCTAACTCAGATATCCTTAAAGCGATCCACGAGATATCGACAGGCGCGGATGAACAAGCAATGAAAACAGAGAGCAGCTCATTGCTCATTGCCGAGCTTGAAGATGAAATCCGCGATATCAGCGCGTATACCCATGAAATGAAACGCAGCAGCGACGAGGCTGCTATCGATACTCAGCAAGGTACTGCGTCCGTGCAGGCGCTCAAAACATCGACTGCACAGTCGCAGCTCCTGCTGCAAAAGGTTGACGCTGCAATGCAGACACTCAGCGCCAGCTCCAAGCAGATCGGCGCCATCGTGCGCTCGATCATGGAGATTTCAACGCAGACGAATGTCCTTGCGTTGAATGCCGCGATTGAAGCAGCCCGAGCCGGCGTGCACGGCCGCGGCTTCTCCGTGATCGCGGACGAAGTGCGCGAGCTGTCCCTGCAAACGAACGGATCGTCGAAGACGATCAGCGGTATCATCGGGACGCTGCAGGGACAGATTCAGGAACTGCAGATCTCACTAGGCGATGCGCGTGAATCTGCGCTAGCGCAGAGCAGCCGTGTGGAGGAGACGTTCGGCTCCTTCAGCAGAATTGAGCAATCAACGTTAGTCATCCGTGAGCAGATTGTGCAGATTCACCAAAAAATCGAGCAAGCTCAATCGAAAAACGATCGCTTGGTCGATTCCGTCCAATTCGTTGCCGCTATTGCACAAGAAACAGCTGCAGGTGTTGAAGAGGTGAACTCGACCAGCATCCAACAGGACGCTTCGATCCGCCGTATTGCCGAAGAGTCTGATGATATTCTTGAGCTGGCTCAGCAGCTTTTTGCAGAAATCAGCAAGTTTCAAATTGCAGAAGTCAATCCGGTGGATGAGATCGTTGGAACCCCTGCTGCTGAAGATCCAATCGTGGAACAAATTGTGGAACAAATCGCAGCGATTGAACAGGAATTAAATGTAGAGTCCGTATTCGAGCAGCAGCGTGACGTGCAGCAGCAGAAGGAACTCAAAGAAAAGGAGCCTCTTCAAGAAAAGAAAGAATTGGTCGGGGCCAAGTAAGACTGCACACGGCAGCGAATCCCAAAAACTAAAAGAGCTAAGCGCTTAATAAGCCGCTTAGCTCTTTTCATTTTCGCAAACCATTTATTTCGCAATCTCATCCGTTGATTTAATGTTGCGGAGGATACTCACTTCAACTCGGCGATTCTTGGCTCGGCCATCGGTTGTCGCATTCTCAGCAATGGGGCGATACTCGCCATAGCCAACTGAGGAATACGACGCTGGCTGAATCTTGGTGTTGACGAGCAGCAATTTCATAAAGTTCACGGCGCGCTTGGCACTTAAATCCCAATTCGTTTCAAAATCCGCTCGGTGAATCGGTATGTTATCCGTATGTCCAGCGACTTCAACCTGATAGCCAGGATATTGTCCCAGTAGATTCGACATCGATGTGGCCAAGTTCTGAGAATCTGGCTTGATCGTCGCAGATCCCGAATCGAACAGTGCTCGATCGCTAATGGTAATCGTCAATTTTTCATTATCCAACTTCGTTGTCAACTGTTCACTCATGTTATTCTCTTTAATGAACGCGTCCATACTTTTCTTCAGTTCTTCCAGATCTTTCTCTTCCTTCTGAAGCTTCGCAGCTAGCTGACTCTCGATTTTATTCTCATCTTTGGAAGGTGGATTCTGGTTTTTAAAATTATTTTTTGTCGAGCTTGCTGCATCATCAATTGGGATTAAGTTCGACATGGCGAAGGGAGCTTCGCCACCCGTGAAAGCATTATTTAACGATCGCATAATGGAGTCGTATTTCTTAGAGTCCAATTGACTTGAGGCAAATAGAATAATAAAAAGGGCCAGTAGTAGAGTCAACAAATCCGCATAGGGAATCAGCCAGGATTCATCGACATGTTCTTCATGATCCTCATGCTTCTTTTTTTTACTCACTGTCCGGATGCCCCCCCCTCCATGCTTTGTTCATAGGACTCACGATCTTTGTTAGCAACAAAAATCATCATCTTCTGCTTCACGGAATTGGCAGACACACCAGATTGGATGGAAAGTAAGCCTTCTACGACCATCAGCTTAATTTCAACCTCTTTCTTGGACTTCTGCTTAAGTTTATTGGCAAAAGGGTGAAAAATAACATAGCCCAGGAAAATACCGAACATGGTAGCAACGAAAGCAGCTGAAATCAAGTGACCCAATTTCTCCACTTCACTTAAATTACCTAGTGCTGCGATAAGCCCTACAACAGCACCAAGTACCCCTAATGTAGGCGCATATGTACCTGCTTGTGTAAAAATACTTGCAAATTTCTTATGTCTCGTTTCCATCTCGGCAATATCTTCAAGTAGAACATCGCGTACGAAGTCAGGGTCATTCCCATCGATAATCAGTCGCATACCACTTTTCATAAAAGGATCCGAAAGCTCCTCAGCTTGCTTCTCCAAAGAAAGCAGCCCCTCACGACGCGTAATGCTCACCCAGTTAATGAACGTTTCGATCAATTCTTTTTTGGGCATTAGTTTCTGTTCAGTAAAAATGATTTTTAATAAGACCGGAATTTTCTTGATCTCTTCGAGTGAGAAAGCTATGAACAGTGCAGAAGCTGTTCCACCGAAAATAATTAAAGCAGCTGCAGGATTTAATAAAGCCGCTAAACTTGCTCCCTTAAGTACCATCCCAAATCCAATAGAAACAGCAGCGAGTACGATCCCAATAATTGATGATTTCTCCATTATTCATGCACCTCTTCAAGTAATCGATTTATGTATTTCAACTTGTTTGACCAAGCTTTCGACAATAATTGAGCCCTATATTCATAATAAGTTTATTTACGTATTACTACAATCCTTTTTCGCGAAAATATTAGGCCCAAAGACCCATTTGTTCATCATTTCGAACCAATTAGGTCGAATCCTGACGAAGAACCTCTTCTCAATTAAATTATATGGACATGCATTAGATTCCTTCTTAATTCGCTCTCTTCGAAATTCAACCAATATGATAAAATTGGTATGTCTTGGTATCCAATGTGGGAACGATAGGACATAATAACTTCAGTTTGCCATTGTAGGAGGAATGATTGGAATGGAGAAAAGACCTTTTGGCCGGACGGGAGCACATTTCCCACTATTAAGCTTTGGTGCCCAACGTATTGTAGACGAGCATAACTGCACAGAAGAACAGGCGATTCAAATTGTGAATCGTGCCATTGATGAGGGAATTACCTACTACGACACAGCTCCTAGCTATTCGAAAGGGCAATCGGAAGAACGGTTAGGTAAAGCACTAGCCCTCCATCAGCGCAGGGACGAGGTTTGGATTGCAACCAAGACCAATGACCGAACACGGGACGGTTCTTTGCGACTTCTCGAAGACAGCTTGAAACGTCTGCAGACGGATCACGTGGAGGAGTGGCGTCTACATAACATTATGAAAATGGAAGAGCTCGATCAGTGTTTTGCCAAAGGAGGCGCACTCGAAGCTTTGCTTGAAGCGAAGGAACAAGGCATGATCAAGCATATCTCGATCAGTGGTCATACGAATCCTCAGGTCCAGCTGGAAGCGATTGACCGCTATCCGTTCGATAGCGCACTTGTCGCTCTTTCCGCTGCTGATCACCTTGTTTATAGCTTCGCTCATGAGTTCCTGCCCAAAGCTAATGAGAAGGGAATCGCAGTAATCGGCATGAAAGTCATGGCACTCGGCAAATTGGCACCTTGGTATGAGAAAGCTTTGCGCTACACATTGTCTTTGCCGATTTCTACAGCCATCGTAGGTATGGAGTCTATGGAGCAACTGGAGCAGAATCTGGCCATAGCGAAAAGCTTCAAGCCGATGACCGATCTTGAGCAGCTCGATTTCCTTAAGGAGATTATGCACCTGGCGAATCCTGATGTGCTGAAGTGGAAATCGACGGATTGGGTGTCCGGCGAGTGGTATGTGCGGTAGCAACAGCGAATAGGGACTGGTTCATACACCAGTTTCATAACGCCATCTAGGATGAAGGGAACGAGGATACACTATTCCTGTCTACATCAGGCAAATGGACATTGAAAGGGAACGACAGGACCTTATTATGCAGAAAAACGCTATATGTGACGACAATGGAATGAATAGCGTACATACGTTCCCTATCCTGCTAATTCCGTCCAGTTTAAACCCAATAGTACTTCCACCTTTCCTTTGACGCCTAGAGATTATAGTAAAACAAACAAGGCTAGCCTCAAGTAGAATGATCTACTTTGCGGATAGCCCTATTTGTTTTACTTGTGATTAGTTGGTTCACAGTCGACTACGCTTTGGAATCAAAGAAGAGATGCTCCGCCTTCCATTGCTCCCCTAATTGGAGAATGCCATACGAGTAGCGAGGCTGTCTTCTTTTATCCGTAGGCGAACCAGGATTGAACATAATTGTCCCTTGGATATTTTGAAGAAACGGGATGTGTGAGTGTCCGAAGATCACCATATCAGGCCGCTCAGCCTCGAACGCCTCACGTGCTCTTTCCTCAGTCGTTTTCCGGAAGCCATCTCCATGAATAAGTCCAATGCGGAAATTACCGAAGGTTAATAGTTTCTTCTTCCCAAACCTCTCCACAATGTCATCACCGTCGTTATTGCCAGCTACGGACTCACATGGTGCAATCTGCTCGACAAGTTCGATGATATGCTCACTCACCCAATCTCCTGCATGAATGATAAGATCGACACCCTGTAGCCCCGCTACAAGCGCATCGGGCAGCTTCGTGGCACGGTAGGATAAGTGCGTATCTGCTATAACACCTATTCGCATCCCTTTTAACCCCTTCCAATATGAACTAGTCATTAAGGATATACTAGTCAGGATAACGTAGGAATGCAACTATGTGTTTGGGAGCAAAACGCAGCCATTCATTTTACTGTGTAACCACAGCATCATCAAAGCTAGCTGTCGAGGAAGCCATCCGGTAACCGATTTTGCCTGTACTCAGCTCCGATGTTCCATTCGTGTAGTTAATCAGCTGCGTACCGTTCACCGAACCGAGGATATTGCTCCCGGTTATCTTCACTTTGAGGTCGTACCACGTGCTAATCGTAGAGCTGAACGAAGCACTCGATAGCAAGGTCAACGTCCCGCTTACCTTTTTATATAAATCAAGGGAATTCGTACTGTTGTTGATTCGCAGCATATAGTAATTGTTCGCATCTGTGACACGGAATAGCAGTCCTGCGTTGGCATAAGCATTATTTAGCTTTACTTTCGAGGAATAGGTATAGTTCGTCCATGCACTCCCCGCAAAGGCAAGAGCTTCACCAGTGGCCAAGGACTGATTGAATACTTTACTTCCGTCTGTGATTACGCTCCACGTACCTCCGCTTGTCGTCCAGCTACTGGAACCACTTTCAAAATTATCACTAAACACAGTAACCACTGGAGGGGAACCAATGCCTGCACCTTCGTAGGCACCACGATCTGGAACACTGTTTGCCGGTACTGCACTGCCCCAATAATCCTTACCACCGTTGCTGCTAATCGCAACACCGCTGTCGATGGCTGGTGAACCATTCTGCAGCTTGTAGCCATCCACGCCAGTAAGACTCGTTCCCGTTCCAGGACTAACTAGAAGCGGATTCGTCGTAAGCTTGTTCGCATCGCTTGGCTCAGAACTAGGATGATTGCCATAAAAAACATTAGAATCAAAGACCGTATTCGTACTGCTTCCCATGATATATCCGCCGCTGCCTAGGTTATAGATAATATTATTTTTAAAAGATGTATTGCTCGCATATCCCCCCCAATCGTTAATTAATAAAATATTCGTGCCCGCTCCCGCACCAATATAGATCGTATTGTTATAAATGCTCGTATTGGTGACAGGACCTGCCAATTGAAAAATACGGGTACCATCGTTCTGACTGATGTTATATCGCACTATCGTGCCATTGTTGAAATTACTTGTGCCGTTATTGCAAATGAGAACGAAACCGCCTTCGTTGTCATGGCTATAGTTATATTGAATGATCGTTCGATTGGAGTCATAATCGGAGTCAAATCCTTGTCCGTCCAGACTCCCATGCGTGCTGTACGCTTCGTTGTATTGCACTAGCGCATCGTCTGTATTGAACGGCCAGATGGCGACCCCCTCAGCACCAGAACGCATATTAGCATGATGAACGACATTGTACTGGATAACGGGTGCCGAACTTACTCTAACCAGAATGCCATCACGCCCGATATCGTAAACCGTATTGTACTGAATAAGTACATTAGTGAAACCTGACCATGGTCCAGAATCAACCATGCCACCTCGGTTCATCCAGCGGGAGTGCGTCTGAATACCCGTTGAATCCACGGTGTACACGGTATTTCCTTCGATGCGCACGTCGTTCCACTTCGTCGATAAGGAGGTTCCTAATGCCTGCACAGCAATGCCGCCGTTTTTCTTATCCGTATTAATCCCATTCACATCGTGCACGGTAAGATTGGAAATATGAATGTAATTGGCCGTCCCATAATCCGAGGCAACCACATTGACACCTAAGCGTTTGGCAGCGGTTGCGCCCTTATTCGTCACTTCTAGGTTCTTAATTTCCCAGTACTCTTGATTGTACAAATAGACAGCCGAGCCTCCGCTGCCATCCGCATTCATCGTAAGCCCGTTCCCATTAATGAGCGGTTTACTTCCACTGCCGTAGCTGGAAATAATGATTGGACTGCCAGACACACCTGAACCCTTCGGATATAGCTGGCCGGTCCAAGTACCGCCCGATTTGAACAGGATCTGGTCGCCAGCTGCGAATGTTGTCGCATTAACCTTGGTCAAACTTTTCCAAGCAGTCGCTGTGCTCTTTCCATCTCCGCTGTCATCCGATCTCGAAGAATCCACATAATAAATAGTACCCGCAGCCATAGCGGCTTTAGGTATTGCTCCTACGAAAGACAGCATGATAACGATTGTAGCGAAAATAGTGACTAATTTTTTGGCAGAATACATGAATCATTCCCCTTTACATATTGAATTACAAATTTTGTTAACGCTTTCAAAAATTTTCATTCCAAAACGACTCCTCTTTCGCATGAACATTCGACACTACTGGCAGTTCACCTAATGACGCTATGTCTATCATCAGGTAAGGTTCACTTTTTCACACAAATGCTGCTCCCTCACCTCCCTTCAAGTATCCTCAAATTCTTAGAGACTGGAAACCGGACCAATGCCGATCTCCTCAGGGCGGCTTCCCGTATAAAGAAGTATGGATTCCCCCAGCTTCAAATCAATATCATACACACCCGGTGACACTTCCGTAATGGAGAAATTCCGTTCTCCGGTCGCTTCCAGCGGTCCAAGTAAATTCGGCATGATCCTCAATGGAGCGCCAGCAAGACTTTTAATACCAACATATTCCGTCTTGCTCTTCTTCCATTGACCAGACACTTCAAAAGCGCCTTCCGCCAATAGCTTCCCAAAGGATATTTCCTTCCATTCATCAGGTACGGCAGGAAAAATGCGGATCGTATCGCCCCAACACTGCATAACCATGTAATGGATGCATTCTGCACTAGACAACGGGGTTTCGATCACCGGATACATCTCGGAATACATGGTATTCGGATACAAAAAACGCCGGAATTCATTTAAGTAAGCCAGTGTTTGGTTACCGTCACCCAGTGTAGCTGCCATGCAGGCCGCACCTGTGTAGGAATAGCCTTGTAGCCCTCCCATTAAACGAATCCAGTGAGAGATCGTTTTCTTAATCACATCCGAATATTCCGTCTGATCAACGTGAACAAGATGCAGAGGGAAAAACATCAAGAGATGGGAATAATGCCGATGAGATACTGCAAAGGGCACATCTTTGCCTACCTTGAAACCATTGTGGTCAATTGGATAGGGTGCCAGATCTTGAAGCACTTCCTTCCAACGGTCCTCTAGCGGATCACCAAGACGCAACCGATCATTAGCCTCCACTAATGCCTGACAACCCCAACGGAATAAAGCCAAATCGTAATTGGCGTCCTCCGTTGGATAAGCCGTGCCGCTTTCCGGTCCCGGATACTCGGGCGAAGCTGTTTTGGGCAAATGAAGATAGCCATCCTCACCCCTAAAGCAGATGTGCAAATACACATTCATACTGGCTCGCAGCAGTGGATACAGTCGCTCCCTAAGGAATGCTTCGTCCATAGTGGAACGGTAGTGCCTCCACACATTATGCAATGCCCATGGTAAATTTCCATATTCAAAATTAGGTTTCAGACATGGTGATACTAAATTAACGCTGGATTGCCTTTCGATATACGCTCCGTCATCTAATCCGATGGGTATAGCGTTCTGGCGTAAATTTTCGTGATATCGTTCCAAATTACCGATTAATGACTCGCCGATTGACAGCCGATTTGCTTTATAGACCGAAAGATAAGACAACTGTACGTTTAAATTCCACCAAGTTCCCGGCCAACCTGTATTCGTAAGCCATGGTCCCTGATTATCCAGCACCGGTGAATCTTCACGAACGGCGCTTGCCAACTTGTACATCTGAATCCAATACATCCCTTCCCAATACTTATCAGGCAGGGAGATAAAACTCGCTGGGTAATATTCATGCCACCAGGCTCTATGCGTTTCGATAACGTTTTCTAAGGAAAGCCTTGTTACAGAGTCAATCGTCCTAAGGGCCTCATCTATTGCACTTTCGTCATAATAGGAGTTTGTGATGCTTACGTATACAACACCATGGGAATCACTGAAGTTAATCTCTTTCCAAGCCACGACGCAGGCTCCCTCGGATATAACAGTGTCGTCTTCCTCTACTTTAACAAAGGTTTGAATGCTTACCTGTGTGCCTTGCTGATGAAGCTGCATTGGGGGCGGAGGAAGATACTTGCGCGACAGATTGTGTGGGACCAACTCCAACCTCGGACTCACGCCATGGCGGGGGCGAAATCCCACTACCGCTCCTTCGCTTCCGGTTGATTTCCATTCAATTATCAGACAATCCATCTGAGCATGGGCTATAGAGCGCCATTCGAGAGTTCCTTGATCAGTCGTCATCGCTCCCGTTGCTTCTGCATGCCATAACGACAACCGCATGGTTTCTTCCTTTATCTTGCCTTTTGGCCTCAGTAGCATATCACCAATTGGAACACGGGGTACGGACCAATCGATTCCGGTCAAATGGTTATGCGCAACAACATCATTCCTTCCCAGTTCCCACGCCAAATCCTGAGGCGAGTCCTTCAGAATCATGGCCCCGATCATCCCATTTCCAATGAAAGCTCCCTCTCCCCATTCCTTTCGTGTACTTTGGCGCTTATGCTCTTCCGTTGCTTCGGAATAACCGCCGTGATACTTAAGATCTGGCTGAACCACATCATGCGCGGAAAGAAACGATTCCCAATCTACGTTAAATGCCATCCTTGATTCCTCGATTTCATATGTTTTTACAAATGCACTGAGATCGCTGCGTACAGCCGCTGAGCAATCTGCTCCATTCCAGCCTGAGACGGATGTACCAAATCGAGCGTTTGGTTCTCTGGTTCCAATAGATCTCTGCCAGGAATACCTATCATACCCGGATGATTACGCATACTGACGGCCTGTTGAACAATAGCTCGAAATAGGTTAGACTTCGTATCCCCTGATGCGTCCATGGCAAACCAGAACATGTCCGTGACGAACACCTTGCGCTCGCCAAGACCAGCTACTAATCTGTCTAGGAAAATATCAACCGCATCGCGAAACGCTTCAGCCGTCCAGTCATACACTACATTGATCCCAAGCTCGACAGTAGCGATCTCCCAGCCTTCTAGCTCCATCAAATAATCTGCCATTTGCGGTTCAAGCTTTGCTCCGCCTGCTAACCCAAAATTACGTAATTCCAAACCAAGCAATTGAGCCAACCGGAACGCATACGTTCCAGTTGGCGACCACGCTGAAGCTCCATGAGTAATGGAGGAACCGTACGCTAGATAGCTTTTGCCAGGGACCTTCAAGCGGTACGGTGGCTCTACTTCACCCTCAATAGAAGAGAGATACACCTTCCCTTGATAGGGAAGCACGAGTCGGTACAGTTCCCTATCGTAGGCTTTCTGTGGCAGGATCATTTCTAACTCGGGTAGTAACTCATATCTCTTGATGACGATTCGGTTATATCCTGTCTGTAAATAATAAATCTCAGCCTGCAATTCACCAATAACAAGGGCTGCCATTGTCGTAATCGGGGTTTCAAGATGCGGCTCCCACCATAGCCCGATCTCTGCACGATCGCCGATCATGCGGAATCGGATTTCAGAGCCCGCAGCGCTCTGAGCGTTTCGCTGAGCAAATTCATTCAGCGTCAGCCGCAGTTTCTCAGGAATCCGGCATAATCGCAGCCCTTTGATTTCGTCTTCCACCCCTTCGGTTACATGGTGAAGCTCAACCTTGGGTTCCTTAAGCGGATATAGCATCGTTGTCCTCCTAACAATCAACCTTTAACCCCAGACATCGTTACACCTTGAACAAAATATTTTTGCGCGAAAATAAACAGAACAATCGTAGGCAGTACAGCTACAGCAGCACCAGCCATTTGCAATGCATAGTCAGCACCCGCTTCGGTTTGGAAGTAGGATAAGCCTACCGTTAACAGCTGCTTCTTCATGTCCGTGATGAACACAAACGGTGAAGCGAAATCGTTCCATGTCCATAAGAAGGTAAACAACACCATCGTGACAAGCGCCGGTTTAGCCAGCGGTAAAATAATCCGATAGTACACTTTATAATGCGAACAACCATCGACAATGGCTGCTTCGGATATTTCTTTGGGAATACTAATGAAGAATTGTCTAAGCAAGAACAGGAAGAAGACGTCGAAAGCCGCCGGTAAAATAATCGCCCAATGCGTGTTATTTAAATGAAGGTACTTATACAGCAAGAACCTCGCGACAATGGTCGTATCGGATGGAATCATCATCTTGGCGATCAAGATCATGAAAATGACATTTTTAAACCGGAATTCCAATCTTGCAAAGGCATAAGCCGCCATGGTCACGAGCAGCCCCCTTAACAGAAGAACGCCCAGCACGACTTTAATGGAGTTAAAATACCAGATGAAATAGGTTTTGTGTTTGAAGATGGTTTCAAAATTGCCCATAAACGGATGGCTGACCAGAAGAGAAGCCGGATGCTGTGTCATCTCTAGCGGTGTTTTCAGCGCAAATGAAATCATAAACAGAAACGGAATGATCATCACAATGCCGATGAGAAGCATCACATAGGTAAGCACTAATTTCGGTTTTAATAATGTACCCATTTTTTTTGCCCCCTCCATTGGATGATCGTAATCACTAATATAATGGCAAACAACAGAATCGCTTGAGCGGAAGCAAAGCTATATTTGTTGTAAGCAAAGGCTTCCTCGTAAATATTTAATGAAATAACACGCGAGGAAGTACCAGGACCGCCATTGGTCAAGTTACGGAAAATCGCATAGTTTTGAAATGATCCGATAATGTTCGTAATCACCAGGAAGAAAGTCGTCGGTGAAATTAACGGCAATGTCACGCTCATAAACTTCTTGAACCGCCCAGCTCCATCGAGTTCCGCCGATTCGTACAAATCTTTAGGTACTCCTTGCAGAGCCGCTAGGTACACGATTGTCGGGAAAGCCAGTGAATGCCAAACTTCAACGCCTGCAATCGTTGGCAGCGAGGTGTGAATACCGCCCAACCAAAGCGGGGGATGTTCCACGCCTACAGCTACGAGCAATTTATTCACAACGCCATCATACGGGTTAAGCAAAATGGAAAACACAATCGCGATTGCCACTACGTTCGTTACATACGGCAGCATAATCAACGTCCGTGCTAATGTTCGCAAATGAAAAGTCGCATTAAATAACATAGAGAGCAGCAAAGCTGCAATAATAATGCCTGGCACATAACAAATCATAAATAGGAAACTTCTTCCAAATGAACTTACGGCAATAGGATCCTTCAAGACCGCGATATAGTTAGAAAGTCCAGCAAAGTGCACGTCCGTCAAGCTTTTAAAGCTGTTGTAATCTAGTACGCTGATGACGAAAGCGTACAGAGTAGGCAGTAAATAAAAAAGCGCAAATCCTGCCACGAAAGGCGTGACAAACCAGAAAGCAACCTTTTCTTCGTTCGTAATCCGCAGCATGCTCCATTCTCCTCTTTTTAGGAAGGAGGACACCACCATGATGTCCTCCTCCGTTACTTCTCATTTATTTATTGTTTGCTTGCCGCTTGAATCGCTTGGTCTTCTCTTGTTTTAATGGATTTAACAGCTTCATCCACTGTTTTCTGTCCAGCAAAGTACAACTCGGATTCTTGCATAATAATATTGCTATACTCACTCATCGCACTACCTAGCAATTTCTCTTGCGTGAAGCCTAGTCCATTATCAAGCAACGCTTTACGAAGATCATCTGCTGAAACACTGCCTTGCGATTTATCTGCAATATTTTTCAGTACCGCATTCATGTCATCCTTGCTCAAATTCTTCTGAGCAGGGAATTCGCCTCTTTCTTTGTAGCTATTCTCTGCAAAGTAGGTTAGGAAATCAAACGATTCCTTAGGGTGAGCGGATTTCTTATTAATCCCGAGAGCTGCGGTAACCCCGATATTGTTATTGCCTTTGCCATCATCAGGTGTCGGAGGTTGAACAACGCCCCATTTCCAGTCACGTGGATATTTCTCGAAATTGTTTAAGGAACCCAAGTACCATGTTCCGATGAATTGCATCGCATATTTGCCTTCCAAGAATCCGAGGTTAGACAGTTTCTTCGTCTTAAACTCAATCCATGACGGCTGAATTTTATGAACAGCACTCAAATCGTTGTACCATTTAAGCGCATCTTTATATGCTGGATCATCATAATTAGAAGTTCCGTCTGCTTTATAACCTGGCACATCTTTTTGTCTAGCCTGCATGTACAGGTAGTTATCAAACGTAAGCATGTACGAGCCTTGGATGCCTTTATCCGGTTTCGTTAATTTTTTAGCCGTCTCAATGTATTGGCTCCACGTCCATTTTCCTGTCGGGTATGGAACACCTGCTTCATCAAATAGCTTTTTGTTATAAAAGACTGCCCACATCGACAAGTTGTACGGTATATAGTAGACTTCATCTTTGTATTTTGTGAGCGAATCCCCATAAATTTTGTCAATATCATAGTTAGCTTGCTTCGCCAAATCTTTCATTGGATACAAGAAGTCTCTGGACGCATACTTGTTCTGATCGATGGGATTCGAAAGGTTGATGATATCTGTCTTGTCACCGGAGAGCATGGCGATGTCGATTTTCTTCATGGCTTCATCTAGCGTTCCTGGCAAAATATTAAGCTCAAGCTTGTTCCCCGTTTTGGTTTCCCATTGTTTCCTTAATTTATCGTTGGGCTGGCCATCTTCCCACTCCTTCTGACCCGCTGAAGTAATGAACATGGACAATGTTACGGGATCAGCCTTTTTCGGCGCAGTGCTTGCAGAAGCTACCGCTCCTGTTTCTTTCTTCGTTGTGGTAGCGCTGCCACATCCGCTCAAAAGGCTTAACCCGACGACCGATGACAAACTTATTAATGCCCAACTTCTCTTGAACCCCTGCATAAAAGCGCCTCCATTTTTGTGTGTGCCACATGTATTGTGTTGCTACGAGTTTCATTCTAGGGGGAATACAGCCAAAAAAATAGGGGATGGTTTTTGGATTAGGTTTGATCTTTTTGACTGTTGCCGATTTCGGTCGAAAGTTCTTAGAAGTTCCTTTACATGAAAAGAATGCGTGATTATTATAGAGTCAAAGGAGTGAGTCCGATGAACGATACCTATAAAATGATGATTGTTGACGATGAATTCGAGATTCGGGAAGGTTTAAACTCCTTTTATTGGGAACGCTTTCAATTTCAGGTAGTTGGCCTAGCTGCTAACGGTAAGCAAGCACTTGACCTGTTGCAGCGAAATGATGTGGATATCGTCCTTACAGATATCAAGATGCCCATTATGGATGGTATCGAACTCAGTAGGGCCATTTCTGTGCATTATCCTCATGTCAAAATTGTTATTTTATCCGGATATAAAGAATTTACGTACGCCCGTGACGCCCTTCAAGCAGGTGTATCCGAATATTTGTTGAAGCCCGTGGACTTGAAGCATCTGAGTGAAAGTATGATGAAGTTAAAGCTTCTTTTGGATACCGAACGGCAATCATCGCAAAAATTGCTATCCTACGAGAACCAGTTGGCGAATAGCCTTCCTGCTGCCAGAGATCACTTTTTCCAGTCATTACTCGAAGATCTCTTACCTGAATATCATGAGGTCAAAGAAAAAATGAGCTTATTGGAAATTGAAATGAACGCGACCTATAATTGTTGCGCAGCTGTGAAGCTCGAATTGAACGAGCCTCCTGACGGTAGTCTACCTGATGTGAGTAAGTTGATGAAGGCTATCACCATTATTGAGCGTCATCTCGATGCAGGTCAATGTCATAGCTATACGCTTAAGAAGAAAGCTGGTGAACTAGCCGTCTTCTTGAACCTGAATGCGACAACTGTTCCGGCACGCAAATCACTTTCCTTGCTATTTGAGCAAATCATCGTATCCATCGAACAAGAAATAGGTTGCCGATCCATCATAGGTCTAGGTGAAGTCTATCCAAGTTTACTATCGTTCCCAGATTCCTATAAGCAAGCGAGAAGTATCATGGAACGCAACATTTTCCGGGAACGCAGCGGATTGTTTCAATGGGATCCTGCCGACGGGCTTCAAGTGGAACGCAAAGAATATGCCTATCCCTATCCGTATGAAACCAAATTTCTCGATGCGGTGCTGGAGGGTAATCGAGATAACAGCACGCTGCATTTTCAACAATTTTGGGACAGCTGTGGACTAGACTCTGAACGCGCGGAGCTCCCCCTCGTCCTGAAATACTTGACGCCGCTCTTCACGATGCTAGAACGAAGATTGGATCTGCATGGTGCTTCCTTTGAAGCAATGGCAAGTCTTCACATGCCTTTCACCGAATATGTAGAACAATTCCAAACTTTGTCTCAATTGAAACTCGCATTGGATCGCTTAATTTCAGACATTACACTGCACATCAAACAATTAAATGACGACGTACAAACGACTTCGCATTCGGCAGTCCAGCAAGTAAAAAAATATATCGAAGAGCACAGCAGCGAAAAAATCACCTTAAATCAGATGGCTGAGCTCGTTTACCTCAATCCCAGCTATTTCAGCATTCAATTTAAAAAAGAAACAGGCATTAATTTTATCGATTATTTAAAAAATTGCCGAATGGAAAAAGCCAAAGAATTGCTGCGCCGCATCGATCTCAAAGTATATGAAATTGGTGAATTAGTCGGCTATCAAGACCGTAAATATTTCGCTACGACGTTCAAAAGTCACACGAAACTAACGCCGCTAGAGTACCGTCAATCCTTCATCACATATTGAAAGCGGTGTCTACATGGAACGTTTGAAGCTGTTTCTCACAAGCTTTCTCTATAATCATTCGATTCGTAAGAAGCTGATGTTCTGCTCGATGCTGCTCACACTAACGCTTGCCACTACCTTTTATTGGTTGTCTGAAGCGTTCGTGAGCCGACTTATCGTGCAAGAAAAAGCGGAATACCAAGTCAATGAATTTAAGCAAACAGCCAATTACTTCAAATCTCTCTTTGCCGATTTGGATGCCAATACGAACAAGTTGGTAAACACAGCATTGGTACAAACAGCCGTCAAGGAGCCGTTCCAGCAAAACGATTTCATCCAAATCGGACAGCGGGTTCAACGATTAACAAGCGAAATTAATGATACATTACTTTATCATGATTATATCGACAAAATTATGATTTTGGGCAAAAACAACCTAGTCTATCTGTATGAATATGATAATGGCGGCAAATATGCGGGAACCGATTTTAACTTTACACATTGGCTGAATGATAGTGCAGCTTATCTCTATAAACAGCAAGAAGGTGTTCCCTTCTACTATAAACCCGTGGGTCCACCGCTCAGCAATGATAAGGACGAACAAACGTTAGCTCTCATGCTTCATCAAAAAATTGCTTACTACCGCCCCATCCGGCTGGAAAATGAAACGATCGGCACGATGGTGGTGACGTTTAATATTCCTGAGTTTGCGAAGGAAATATTTTATAGTTCTGATGTTGATGAGACACTGCAATTGCTGACCAATCAACACTTGCCTATTTGGAGCAACAAGCCTTTCAGCTTGGACGAGGAACACTACTCTTCTTCCCAGCAATCGGATGATACTTCTTACAAAATCATTCATAAAAACGGTAGTAAAGTGCTGGTTACTCACTTTCAGCTGCCCTCCTATCCGTTTGAACTCATGAGTGAATTCCCTATCGCATCGATCTTAACAAGCAAGGGCGGAACGCACTCTTTCCTATTCTTTTTCGGTTTGGGATCGCTTGTATTTGTCATGATCTTGTCATTCTGGTTCGCCGGGACACTATCCAAGCCGTTGTTTGAATTAACACAAGGATTATCCGCTGGATTCGCTGCAATGAATGAACGTGCCCCCCTTGAACCAAGAATCATTTTTCCTAATTATCGTGTGCGTTCAAAGCTAATTGCTTATTTTGTCCTAACAACCTTTGTGCCCAACCTGCTGTTTGTCCTGTTACTGACTTACGTTCACTATGACAACTATCAAAATAAAGTGATGCAGCTTACGGAAAGCACAATTCAACAAGTCAAACGAAATATTAATTATAGTTTGAAAAATTACGACAGATTAACGCAACAGCTAATCTATCACCCTGAAGTCCAACAAACGATGCGAAAATCAGAAACGACTTCGTTACTGCCAACTGATAACATGATGCTCGAGCTTCAATTCGGTAACATGAAACAGCGGAAAAGGGAGTTTCTATCCATGGAACTCTATAATCAAACCCGTGAGCGAATCTATACAGGCATGTATGCAGGTACCGTGCCGATATCGAAGACCGATCCGCGTGTCTTTGAGAAGTTGGATCATAGCTCAGGTGAGTTGCTGCTCATCGGTACCTATCGCAATTTGTATATGACACCGGTACTCACCTTTGCCAGAAAAATTAGCAGTTCCAGCGAATCCAATCTAGGATCTCAACTCGGGTATTTGATTGTCAATGTGGAACAGGATATGCTGAGCAATATTTTCCGAACGATTCGCATCGGAGATTCTGGTTATTTCTTCCTCATGGATGCGAACGGCACCATTCTATCCCATGACAATGACGAGCTCACCTCACATGTGCTTTCGAAGGAAGACCCCCTCGTAACTGAGATGATGCAGCAGATGAGCGGTTCCGATTTCAAACAAGCGAGCAACAAAAGGTATATGGTCTTCTACGACACTGCCTCGTACTTTGGTGTAAAAATGGTAGGAATCGTCCCTTCCGACGAATTGAAAAAAAAGGTACTTACCCTAGTCTGGTACAGTGCAGCTTTCTTCGCTTTATTTGGCATTCTGATTATGATTATCGCAACATTAATCTCAAGTTTAATAAGCAAACCACTGCGGAAGCTGCAAGACTTGATGCATGAAGTGAATGAGGGCAACTTTGAAGCCCGAATGAATCACAAGGGCCGAGACGAAATTGCCAGTCTTGCCCGCCATTTTAACAATATGATCAAGCGTTTGAATGAGTTAATTACCGAAAATTATCAATCGAAACTTCGCGAGAAAGAGCTTATGTTCTTGGAGAAAGAAGCCCAGCTCCATGCCTTGCAGCAGCAAATTAATCCCCACTTTTTATACAACACGCTGGAGTCGATTAAATGGATGGCCTTTCGTCAGGGAGCCAACGAAATTGTTGAAATGACAACTGCCTTGGGGCAATTTTTCCGAGGAAGCATTAGTAAAAAAAGTGGCTTAGTTCGCATGTCAGAAGAGTTGGACCACCTGGAACAGTATTTGCGGATTCAAAAAATTAGAGCAAAAAATCGTTTCATTGTGATTTGGGAAGTCTCCACAGAGTTACAACACTTCCTGACGGTTAAATTGATCTTACAGCCCATTGTAGAAAATGCGATCATTCATGGTTTGGATACAATGGAAGCTGACGGCCTTCTAATGATTAAAGCCTATATCGATGGAACCCATATTCATATCGAGATCCTCGATAATGGCACAGGGATGACGGAGGAACAATTACAGCGTTTGCGCTTGATTGAAGAGGATTCACGGGAGACCAGCCAATCCGGTATCGGATTAATTAATGTGTTCCAGCGACTGCATTTATATTTCAACGATAGCTTTACTTGGGATATTGACAGCAAACTAGGAGAAGGAACACTTGTGCGCCTCCACTTGCCTATGCTTTCTGAAGATGATAGTTTTACGAAATCACTGTCAATTGAATCGTGATTCAAACCAGAAAAAGGCTACCTGAAGTATATTTTCCTACTTCAGGATAGCCTTTATTATGCTTGAACTATTTAATTCATACTATCCCATGGATTATGACGAGCATCCAAAGGGATCGTAGATGCACTAATCCAATTGGCGGACTTGCACGCCTTTTTCGCGAATACGCGCAAGAGCATCCTTATCCGTCATGCGATCCGTAATCACATGTTGAATTTCTGACCAATCTGCAACTTGTGTTAAGGCTTGCGTACCGAATTTACTATGGTCAGCCAGCAGATAGGTTTCGTCTGCGATGCTGATCATTTTGCGCTTAATCAAGGCTTGCAGCTCATTTGATTCGCTGATGCCGCGCTGTACGTGAACCCCTTTGCAGGAAAGGAACAGCTTGTGCGCATGGTACATATCCAAGGATCTCTCCGATAATGGACCTACATAAGATAAAGACTTCGGAGAGAGTAAGCCGCCGGTGGAGATGACTTGAATTTTCTCTTTGCCGCTTACCTCAAGTGCGACCTTCATCGAATTGGTGATGATGGTAATCGCCATGTCGGGAATCATTTTCGCCATATACCAAGCTGTCGTACTCGCATCAAGTATGATACGGTCCCCCTCTTGAATATGTGAGATAGCTTCCTTCGCAATGCTATTCTTGAAATCCGCGTGAGCTGTCTCCCGCTCCATGAAAGGAACTTCGGTCTGCGCTTCCTTCACGCTCACCGCACCGCCATGGCTGCGCATGAGCTTGCCTTCAGCTTCTAAGCGATCCAAGTCACGTCGAATTGTTTCTTCTGTTACTTGGCACAGTTCACTCAACTCGGTTACGCGAATGCTTCCTCTTTCATTAACCAATTGAACGATTCTCTGCCATCTTTCTGCTACCAGCATCGTTACCCCTCATTTCACCGTCGATCGGGAGGCCACTCGCAATAAACGACTACGGCATGCCTATAAGGATCCGCGCGTTTATCTAGACATATTACATTGTATAATGTAAAACCTATACAATCAAAATATGTTGACAAAAACTTGCATAAGCTGCCTGCCAACCCGCCTCATCCTGAGGATGATACGTCTTGACTGGGAACGAATTCCGAATCAGTTTCCTGGCTTCGCGCAAATTGGCGATGTACCCTAGTGCTATCCATTGTACTACAAGGTTTCCTAAGGCACTACCCTCTACCGGTCCCGCCCACACTTCACGCCCCGTAGCGCTCGCAGTGAACTGACAAAGCAGCTCATTCTGAATGCCTCCGCCAACGATATGAAGGCCGCGGTATGTCTTGTCTGAAAGCTGCTCGGTACGCTCTAAGATAAAGCGATATTTGAGCGCTAAGCTTTCCAGGATGCAGCGCACGATTTCTCCATCGGTCTGAGGCACAGTCTGTTTGGTGTCACGACAATACTGCTGAATTTGTTTTGGCATATGAGCAGGGTTAAGGAACATATCATCATCCGGATCGATGAAGAATTGGAAAGGTTTTACGTCTTCCGCTTGCTTAACAAGCTCAGCGAAGCTGGCTGTTTTGCCTTCTTTTTCCCACGTCCGCTTACATTCTTGAATCAGCCATAGCCCCATGATGTTCTTCAATAAGCGATTCGTTCCGTACACGCCGCCTTCATTCGTGAAATTCCACGCTAAGGCTTGTTCCGTGAGCACAGGCTTTTCCGTTTCAGTGCCCAGCAACGACCATGTTCCACAGCTTAAGAAAGCGAAGTCGTCATCAAGTGCTGGAACGGCAACCACAGCTGACGCTGTATCATGTTCGCCAACGGCGATCACAGGAATGGAAGGAACATCCAGTTCCTCGCAAACAGCAGGACTTAGTGATCCAACACGCGATCCCGACGTGACAGGCGGTAAGAAGATTTGAGCCGGTAGGCCTAACTGATCAATTAGTTCGGTGTCCCACGTGAAGCTCGTTGCATTAAACAACTGCGTCGTCGTCGTGTTCGTGAATTCGCTGTGCTTTTCACCTGTCAGGAAATAGCGAAGCAGGTCTGGAATCATAAGAAACGTCGCCGCGCGGTCAAGTAATTCCGGATTGTTTTGCTGGAGTGCATACAGTTGGAAAATGGAATTGAATTGCAAAAACTGCAGCCCTGTTAGCGCATACAGTTTTTCACGGCCTACTTCGCTGATCACCTTATCCATGATGCCGTCCGTGTGGTGATCCCGATAATGGTAAGGATTCCCCAATAGCTCGCCATTCTTAGCAAGCAATCCAAAATCAACCGCCCATGAATCAATGGCCAAGCTCTCAATGTTCGTGTAACCATGATGCTTTGTTTGTAAAATGCCCTGCTTCAGCTCATGAAGCAACCGCAAAATGTCCCAGTGAAGGTGGTTGCCCACCTGCACTGGATCATTGGAGAAGCGGTGAATTTCCTCGATCGTGATCCGGCCCGCTTCAGAATCAAGACGTCCGACGATCGCTCTGCCGCTGCTTGCTCCCAAATCGAAGGCTAGAACTGTCGAAGAGGTACTCACCAGCTTGCACCGCCTTTGCCACGCGCGTTAATTTTCTCGTCATAGCCGCTTGCCAAGTAAGCTTTCATTGGGTCAACCGGAACGCCTATTTCTTCACGAACAGCTTGAAGCAGAGGCGTTACATCAAATTCAAAAGCTTTACGAACCGCATCTTCGGCACCAAGAACATCTTGGTTCGCTTGTGCAGCACGAACTTCTTCAAGGTTGATTAGAAGTGCTTTCGCATATTGCGTTTGTACGTTAAGTACGGAACGCAGCATCGCAGGGATTTTACGCTCAATGTTGTGACTTTGGTCGATCATGTACGCAATGTTATCAGCAGCTTGACGAATTTGTGGGTTCTTGTCGTTCGCTGCATCAATGATTTGGTAGAAGATTAAGAACAATTCATACGGGTTCACTGAACCTACGATCAGATCGTCATCGCCGTATTTACGGGAGTTGAAGTGGAATCCGCCTAATTTATTTTCATCCAACAAGTACGTCACAATATGCTCAATGTTCGTTCCTTGCGGGTGATGTCCTGTATCTACGAGGACTTCGGCTTGTGGACCCAATTTGTTAGCCAAATTGAACGCCATCCCCCAATCAGCTAGATCCGTGTGATAGAAAGCTGGCTCATAGAACTTATATTCAATTAACATACGCATGCTTGGTGACATTGCGTTATACATTTCCTTCAATGACTCGTACATCCATGCTTTACGCGCTCGGATATCCACTTGCCCTGGATAGTTGGAACCGTCTGCGAACCATAAGCTCAGCACATCGGAGCCTACTGTTTTGGCGATGTCAACGCACTCTAGCAAGTGATCCGTCGCTTTGCGGCGAATCGCTGCGTTCGAATTTGTTACGCTGCCAAAGATGTAATCATCTTCTTGGAAAAGGTTCGGGTTCACCGCACCAATGGATACGCCTAGATCAGACGCGTGCTGCTTCAGCTTCGCATAGTCGTCCACTTTATCCCATGGGATGTGGATGGCAACCGACGGGCAAACACCCGTCAGTTTGTGCACTTGCGCTGCATCTTCGAATTTCTCAAAGGGATTACGCGGCACGCCTGTTTGTTTGTAAACTTTGAAACGTGTTCCCGAGTCTCCATAGCCCCATGAAGGTGTCTCAACTTTAAGTGCTTTTAGCTTCGCTTTGACTGCTGCTATATCAATGCCTCTCAGGGCTTGTTGTTCTTCGAATAATGCGTAGGCTTTATCGCTCATTGGTTTATTGCCTCCTATTAGTTGAATTAGCGTGTGAAGGCAGCAGGTACGCCACCATCCACTGTGATCATGCAACCTGTTGTTTTAGCTGCTTTGGATGATGCGAAGTACACGATAGCTTCTGCCACATCTTTGGGGAAAATATTAACAAGCAACGTCGTTCTCTTACGGTAGTGCTCTTCCAATTGATCCGGTTCAATTCCGTAGGCAGCAGCACGCTCATTGCGCCAGTTGGAATTCCAAATCGCGGATCCTTGAAGGATCGCATCTGGCAATACGGAGTTCACGCGAATTCCAAACTCGCCGCCTTCTGCTGCAATACAACGTGCCAAGTGAATCTCTGCCGCTTTAGCCGTGGAGTATGCGGAAGCATTTTTCCCTGCGAATACGGAGTTCTTGGAGCCTACGAATACCATGCTGCCACCAATGGTTTGCTTTTTCATAATTTTAAACGCTTCTCTCGCTACAAGGAAATACCCTGTGCTAAGCACGTTCATGTTCAAGTTCCACTCTTTAAGGGATGTTTCGTCAAAAGGACTGGAAGTCGCAAGACCTGCGTTATTCACGATAATATCGATTCCGCCGTAGCTAAGAATGGATTCCCGGAAAGCTGCTTCTACTTCTTCTTCCTTCGTTACGTCCATGCGGACAGCAATCGCTCTATTATCGCCATATTGTTCGTTAAGTTCTGCTGCCAGCTTCTGAGCGCCTTCAAGGTTCAAGTCCGCAAGTACAACGTGTGCGCCATCTTTCAAGAATTGACGAGCTGTTACACTTCCGATTCCGCCCGCGCCACCAGTGATGAAAGCAACTTGACGGGAGAATTCAGCTTCTGCAGGAGCTAATGTTAGTTTATAAAGTTCAAGAGGCCAGTACTCAACATTGTAGGATTCATTTTCGCTAAGGGATACGAACGTTCCAAGCGCTGTAGCACCTCTCATAACGGAAATCGCACGGTGGTAAAGTGCGCCGCTAATCTGTGCCATAGCCCAGCTTTTGCCGGTGTTGATCATTCCGATCCCTGGAATAAGGATAACACGTGGAGCTGCTTCATTGATAACGTCGCCTTCATTTTTGTTACGGTCAAAATAAGCCTTGTACTCTTCTTTGTAAGCTTCTATACCAGCTTTAAGTGCTTCAGTTAAGGAAGCTGCGTCACCTGTTGTTGGGTTCCAATCAATATATAAAGGCTTCATTTTCGTATGAACAAGGTGATCCGGGCAAGCTGCACCTACTTGGGATAACGTCGCTGCATCACGGCTGTTTACAAATTGAAGCACATCGTCTGCACTGTCAATGGTGAGGATCATTTTCTTTTCGTTGCTTACCGCACCGCGTACAACTGGAAGAACTTGTGCCAATAGTTCGCTGCGAGCTTCTACACTAAGAGATTCGTATTTGGAGCCGCCATATAGGTTCGCTTCGTTCACGAGAGCTTCAATGAAGCTTGCTGCTTCATTAATGATGGCAATCGTTTTGAGGTAGCTTTCTTCGGACGTTTCGCCCCAAGTTACTAGACCATGCTTCTCCATCAGGACAAGCTCAGCCTTTGGATTGTTGCGAACGCCATCAGCGATCATTTTGGAAAGTGTAAAACCAGGACGCACATAAGGTACCCACACGAAACGGTCGCCGTAAATTTCTTTCGCAAGCTCACGTCCATTGTGTGCACAGCAGAGCGAGATAATCGCATCTGGGTGCGTGTGGTCAACGTTTTTGAATGGTAAAAAGGCATGTAAAAGCGTCTCAATGGAAGCACGCGGGTGCTTGCTGTCGATCATACAGTTGGCTAGGTAAGCAACCATTTCTTCATCAGTCATTTCGTCACGCTCGATCAAGGGACGAATATCTTCCATACGTAGACCTGTGAAATTCTTTGCTTTCATTGTTCCAAGGTCCGAACCGCTACCTTTAACCCACATGATTTCTACATCGCGACCACGGAAGTCTTTCTCTATTGTTTTGTAAGAAGTGTTGCCGCCGCCCCAGTTACAAACAGCGCGATCTGTACCTAATAAGTTAGAACGATAAACAATTTCCTCTACGCCTTTCGATACTGCATTCGCTTTTGAAGCATCCCATAAATTCGCAACCATGTAAGTACCCTCCTAAGTTTTACATCCCATGTGTATGTGTTTGTTTTTGATGGTTTCATCTTAACACATCTTTGTTTGTATTTGAATAATTATTTTTATGTTTGTTTTAGGCAAAAGCAAACACAGATAATTCCGTGTATCGAGTATTAAAATGAATGGATTGACTCGATTACAAGGGAAATATTAGGGTGATATCGAGTAGAAAGGTCAAGCGCCGCTGTTCTAATCTGCGAATGTGTGGGTTTTCTTCTGAATTCCACAACAACGACGCTCCATCCGTACAATAACTGGAAAACATACAGCTAATTCTGGGGAAATTACCTTTTGAAGCACATTAACTGGATAACCTACAGCTATTTTCAGCTAAAACCACTGTTTCAAGTAAAAAACCAAATATTAACCACATATTTTCCATTTAGTTCAATTTTGTCGCCTAGAATGCTGAATTTAACTGTATGTTTTCCATTTAATCGTGAGGGTGGATGTTGGAGGAGTCTTCGGTAAACATCGAGTAACAGAAAGGTGAGTTTAGAGACAAATTCGATGTTTGTTGAGTAGCTATGATGCATGGGGACAAGTTCGATGTTTGTTGAGTAACTGTGGTGCACGGAGGAATGTTCGATGTTTGTTGAGTAGCTATGATGCATGGAGGCGAGTTCGATGTTTGTTGCGTAACTATAACGCACGGAGGCAAGATTGATGTTTGTTGAGTAGCTATGGTGCACGGAGCCAAGTTTAATGTTTGTTGAGTAGCTTTGGTGCACGCACGGAGCCAAGTTTGATGTTTGTTGAGTAGCTATGGTGTACCGAGACAGTTTGGTGGTTGTATTGGACAGTTCTCTCTTTATTCGGAAGGCTAGATGCCGGGAGGAGAGTCAGTCGGCCTAAATGTCATCGTCAAAATGCCACTTATCTCCACTACTAACTGAATCCCCAGACATGTCATCTTGGATGTCGCCGCCGTAATCTCCGTGCTCGTCCTCGGCCACATTCTGCAAATCGAAAGCGTTGATCGTTATGATCGGATAGGTATGATGCGCGGCAATTTGAGCAGCCTGCAATTTCATGAATTTCGGAGAACCCTCTGTCTCTTCATCATAGACCAGCAGAATGCCATCAGAGTTTCGCAGAAGAAACTTGTCCCTCTCTTTAAACTGCCAAGGCCCCTCATATTTAGTCTTCGTTATACTGTTGACGTAATTGGCCCGCTGCATCACGCTAGCGTAGCATCCCTTTTTATCGTCGCTCCACTTCTCTTCTTGCTCCAAAAATGGCGTAAGCACAGCAAGCTTCAACTCAGGATAGGTACGCTCTCTCAGCTCTAGCACAGCCTCTGCCGCCCACAGTTCTACCCCCCATTGCCCACTTACAACAACCCATTCGAGCCCGTCATCTATTAAAGCGATGATCCGCTTTTGAATTGCTTTTTTGATTATCGGAATGCCAGGATGCTTCAATGAGAAAATACCAAGTTCATTCGCTTTGTACCCTGTAATCAGTACGCGTTTCATCGAGTTCACCTCCTAGTTAATACTCCTAAAAGGTTAGCACAGATGATTCTAATTAGAAAGGAGGTGTTTCTCATAATAATTATGTCAGTTAATATAACACGAACATTCACGACAATGACTTAAAGACAATATTATGACTGTTTTTATCAAAATAATGATTGAATTTTTAATTATTTTGCGATATTCTGATCTTAACACAAATAATTATGTTAATTTACATGACATAAAAGGAGCGGATAGGAATGAATATTGCACTCGTTGCGCATGATGTGTACAAAAACTTGCTCGTGGACTTCGTAATTGCTTATAAGCATATTTTCCAAAAACACCAGCTCTATGCAACAGGAACTACAGGAAGAAGAATTAGTGAAGCAGCAAAGCTGGACGTGATTCGACTACGCTCAGGCCCGTATGGTGGGGATCAGCAGATTGGTGCTATGATCGCCATGGATGACATTGACTTGCTCATTTTTTTCCGTGATCCGATCTCAGCATTAGGTCATGAACCCGATATTACAGCGCTCCTTCGCCTCTGTGATGTGCAACAAATCCCTCTCGCGACTAATCTTGGAACAGCAGAAATGCTAATTAGAGCTATGGAAAACGGCTTCCTCTCTTGGCGCGAAGAAATTCGCAAATATGATTCCCCACGATTGAATGGTACAGACCACAAATAAGACTGCCTGAAATTATAGAAGAATCTACTGCCAATCTACCTTTCAGAATATTATAATATTCCTATTAACTAGCCTCTTGACCAAGCCAGTCCACTATGATTTGCATACCTTAATATCATCTCTTCTTGAAAGGATGATAGACAATGGCTAGAATCAAGCAAGGATCAGGCGGCCCCGTTCAATTCAGACATCGCATGGAGGGTTTGACATCTCTCACACAAAACCATCGGCATTCTTTCGGTAATTTAAGTGACATTGTGATTCCCGAGGATGGCAGACACCGTCACACTTTCCAAGGCATCACGACAACAGCTGACGGACATCGCCACACGTATTCCGGTCGTACAGGTCTCAACATCGGTGTAGGCGTGAATCATTTTCATCGTTTTCAAATATCAACAAACATTGCAGATGGACATCGCCACATCATATCTGGCAGAACTACAGGTGTCATTCGTCTTGGCGTTGTCGTTGGGCACAAATTAATTATTGAGAGTATTATTCGTCAACGTGTAAAATAAATGTCAAAAAAAGACTACTGAACAATATTCAGTAGTCTTTCTATTTTTTACAGATTTTTCACCAACCATGGATACGCCTGACTCCCATTCACTTCATGAACACCATCATAGAGATGTACACCCAGTTGCTCTGGCGCTCCCGCCAACGCATACTCACGCTCCAAGTAGGAAACAGCTGTTTCCACCCCATCAACGGGGAAAATCGGATCCTGTCTGCCTGAAGCAATGAACAACGGGCGCGGAGCAAGCAAACCAATGAGTTCTGGCAGTTCCGCGAATTCGAGCGCAGCAGGCAGATAGTTATCAATGCAATGCCGAATGCCCATGATACTGCGCTTAAATGTATTGGTGAACGCGCACAGGACCGATGCCTGAATGCGTTCATCTAATACGGCCGTGTAAGCAGCAAGTAAGCCGCCACCCGAGAATCCAAAACAACCGATTCGACTTGCGTCTACTTCCTCACGTGTTACGACGTAATCCAACACACGCATCGCCTCATGAACACGCACCCCAGCTATAGACATCCCATATAGCATAAGATGAGAAGCAAGTGTCTGGCAGGAAGAGTTCCCCACTTGTCCATCCTTCTGATCTTCCTCCAAGCGCCGATCACCGAAGCCTAGGATTTCAGGGACTACAACGACGAAGCCGCGCCTCACCAGCTCTAGCGCGTAGTTGCCATGAAGATCCCATTCGCCCTCATGTTCCGTTCCATCAGCGTTCAAGCCTACGATTTGCCTGCTCCCATAGCCATGACCATGCAGAGCCAGTACGCCAGCACGCTTTTGAGAATCTCCTTTGGGCAACAGCACATACACAGGAACCCGAAAACCCCAAAACGTACCGATTTCAATTCGCTCCCGGACATGATCCTCAAACTGGGCACGATCAAGAAGAACAGGACGAAGATCGTCCTGTTCTTCCACGGTCACCGCTAAGGAGTCAGCCAAGCGCTTTTTCATATGAGCTTTCGCATGTTCAGCCCATTCCGTACGACTCTGCTCACGTTTCGATTCGAAAGCGCGATAGAGCTGTTCCATACTCGCGTCAGGACTCCACATCGGACTCAACCTCCGTCACAAGCTAAAATTTCACAAGTTTATCTACAGCAACTGGTTGCCCTGTACGCAATGAAATATTGCCAGCAATACCTGTAAGAATAGACATCGCTCCATCTACATGAGATGCCGCGCGGTTGAAACGATCGTCGGATGGCTTGTCGAAGATATCCTGCAACAGAACCGGATCGCCACCACCGTGGCCGCCAACGCCTTCTTCGATTTCAACTTGGTAAGGTGCTGCAAACATCGGGAATACCGTAATCGTTTTCGCTTTCAACGCACCCTCATCCGCTTTATCTCCGCCTGAATTTACGTAAGATTTCTCAACAACTTTCATTTCAATACGACCTTTGCTGCCGTTAATATTCACATTAAAGCCTTCCCAAGGCAAGTAGGCATTCAAGGAGTACGTCAGAATCGCTTTATTTTTGTAACGAACCATCACGCCCATCGTATCTTCAATGGAGATCCCGTCACCAAAAACGCTCTGATCACGCTGATAACCATCCTCATGCTCAGCATCCAAATAGAGCCCTTTGAGATGTTCATTTTTATCCAATTGAAGTCCAAAAGGATCCTCTTTCGCATACTCATTCCCTGTAGCACGTTGATAGAACTTCGTTTCGCCGCGTTTCTCTGCATTGGCTTTCCCATAAAACATCAGATCTCCCATGGCAAAAACAGTCTCAGGCTGTGTCCCTAACCAGAAGTTAACCAAATCAAAGTGATGCGTTGACTTGTGCACAAGCAACCCGCCGCCATTGCGTTTATCACGGTGCCATCTGCGGAAATAGTCGGCGCCATGCTCTGTATTGAGCAACCATTCGAAATGAACGGAGTGGACGTCACCAATCGTTCCATCCATAATTAACTCCCGAATTTTCGTATTGTGCGGTGCATAACGGTAGTTAAACGTAACACGAAGCTGACGGCCCGTACGTTTAATCGTATCCAAAATTTCTTGGCATTTCTCTTCATCAACTGTCATCGGTTTCTCCGAAATAACATCACAACCAAGTTCCATTGCTTTAATAATGTAGGTGTGATGTGTACGATCCACCGTAGTTACAATGATGACATCCGGCTTCTCATTACGGATCATTTCTTCGAATTGATCAGCTTTATACGTAGGAACAGCATGATACTCATACTTGCCCGCAAGTAAGCCATTCGTAAAGTTCATGCGCGTTTGGTTAATATCACAAATGGCTACAAGCTCAGATGTATCTTGAAAATCTTTTACCATGGAACCATAGAAGAATTCAGCTCGTCCACCAGTACCTACAATCGCATAACGTGTTTTCATCAGTTAATGCCCCTCTCGATTAAAAAGAATGTCATCTCTTATAGCAAGATTAATACAATATTTGTTGTGTTTCTAATCAAATATTACTCAATACCTTTATTTCCTTGCATATCTTGCTGTAAAATAGAGAGACAGAACCTAACCTAGAGAGGTGTCTATGTTGTTTCATTACGAGATTGAAAGAATTCGCAGAGAACAGCCCTACACAATGCTAGTGAATCATTTCCATGATCATTATGAAATTTATTATTTGCTAAGCGGTAAACGTAATTATTTTATTCATGACCGCGTCTATGCTATGCAAGAGGGTGATCTTGTATTTATAGATAAACATACACTCCATAAAACACTTGATGCCGATGATCGTCCGCACGAGCGCATCTTACTCAATTTTGAAGAGCGCTGGATCGCTATGAAAGAAGATGAAACCTATTCGATTGCGCTATCTCCATTTCGTCAAAAACATTATATTGTCTCTCTGTCTGGAGCGAATCGCACAATCGTTGAGAATTTACTCTTCAGCTTATTGCGGGAAACGCAGCAAGAGCAGCTCGGTTGGGAACTGAATAGCAAAGCATTGCTCACACAGTTGCTGATATTCTGCTCAAGACTTATGGGACAGCCAGGGACGCTAGATGAGCATCCCCAGGCTTATAATCCGAAGATTTTCGAGATCGTCACCTATATCAATGAACACTTCAACGAACGATTGTCACTTGCGCTCATATCCGAAAAGTTCCATATTAGTCCAAGTTACTTCTGCCGCTCGTTCAAAGATACGATTGGCTTCTCATTCGTTGAGTATTTAAACAATTTACGTATCCGTGAGGCGCAACGCTTATTAAGGGAAACAAAGCTCAAAGTGATCCACATAGCCGAGCAAGCCGGCTTTGACAGCGTCGCCCACTTCGGGCGCGTATTCAAGCAAGTTACGTCGCAGACTCCATTGGAATGCCGGAAGATGATGCATCTGAGTCTCTGATCAATTTACGATAATTGGACGGTGTCATCTGTTTCAACGCTTTAAACGTCTTAATAAAGTAACTCGGACTCTCGAAGCCAACCTCACTCGCAACATCAATGATTTTGATCTTTGGATCTTCCAGACACTTCATCGCTTTCTCGACTCTATAGAAGTTGAGGTATTCGATGGGTGTCTTTTTGACGATTGCTTTGAAAAACCGACAGAAATGTCCTTCACTCATCCCGATCAAGCCTG
The DNA here is from genome assembly GCF_013204845.1 of Paenibacillus qinlingensis. Lineage (GTDB taxonomy): Bacteria > Bacillota > Bacilli > Paenibacillales > NBRC-103111 > Paenibacillus_E > Paenibacillus_E qinlingensis. Next base: position 61,030 of record NZ_JABMKY010000016.1, on the reverse strand, counting down.
CGAGTTCAGGAATCATAATCCGTTGATTATATTGCTCATGCATAAATTGAAGCGCAGGCTTAATTCTCTCAATTTTACTTCCTTGTATTGCGTTTCGAGGCAGATCAGCGGATAGTTCACCATGTGGCAGCAACTCAGCGAATATCGCGAGCAGATTGGCCTTTATTTTGAGCTCATAACCTAGTGGCTTTCCCTCGAATTGCTTAATAATATCCACGAGCATCGGGCGTACATGTTGTTCCCACGAATCTGTTGAACGGTAGATGCTAGGCAAGATCAATCGTTGTTCCATCCACGGCTGTATGTATTTACTTTGGATAACATCATAAGCACTGCTGCTGAGTAAATGGGAATCAAAGACGATAGCATGAAAATAGGCAGGAAATTCGCTCGCAGGATAACATGCATGTAATTGACCACTCGGAATGAGCAGCGATTCACCTTGCTGAAGTTCCGTCAAAGAGGAACCAATATAGAAGCATGCGCTTCCTTGCGTCATATATATAAATTCAATTTCCTCATGCCAGTGGTAGTTGAAGAAAACGTCATTGACTTTCTCAACCTGGTACACACTTAGCGGGAACATGAGATCGCCGTGAATTCGACCTTCATGCAAGTCATCCAAATTCATAGCGTAGCACTCCTTATATCAAAATTGTTATATTTCTGTATCAGCATCCTGCAAGACAATCATATCATAAAGCGATTACACTTTTAATCAAAGACTCATAAATTTATCAATATAGTTATACAGTTCACATTTAAGGAGTTGACTGCTTTGAAATTTAGTGATGGTCAATGGATGACCCGCAAAGAATACCAAATTATTAGTCCTGTTGAAGTACATGATGTGTATACAACCGATCGTTCTCTGACCCTTTTCGGCCCGCCTAAACCGATCATAGACCGAGCTGGAGAATTAGACACCCCCCTTATCGAAGTCAAATTAAGTTCCCCCTTGAAGGATGTTATTCGTGTTCAAATTTATCATCATAAAGGAAAGAAACAAGTCGGTCCCTACTTTTCACTCAACACAGATGAGAGCCATTCCCTGCAAATAGAGGCAAATAAAATAGAAGCAAGCTTAACCAGCGGCAATTTAAGGGCCAGCATTCGAAGAGATCAACCTTGGCGTCTTGCATTTGATTACGAGGGGCGTAAGCTTACTTCCAGCGGCTTAAAGAGCATCGGATACGTAATCTCGGATAACGCTACAACTTATGTAAGAGATCAATTAGACCTTGGCGTTGGAGAGAGTGTCTATGGGCTTGGTGAACGTTTTACTTCCTTTGTCAAAAACGGGCAAAGCGTTGATATCTGGAATCGTGATGGAGGAACGAACTCCGAACAATCGTACAAAAACATTCCTTTCTACATCACCAATAAAGGGTATGGTGTTTTCATTAATCACCCCGAGAACGTGTCCTTTGAGGTTGCCTCCGAGAAAGTTTCTAAGGTGCAATTCAGTGTAGAAGGTGAATATCTCGACTATTTCCTGATTGGCGGGGCTAATTTAAAGGAAGTACTTGGCAATTACACTACGCTAACTGGAAAGCCCGCGCTGCCGCCAGCGTGGACCTTCGGACTCTGGCTGACCACTTCGTTCACGACCAACTATGACGAATCCACAGTAACAAGCTTCATAGATGGTATGGCTGAACGCGAATTACCGCTTCACGTCTTCCATTTCGATTGCTTCTGGATGCGCGAGTTCCATTGGTGCGATTTTGAGTGGGATACGCGGATATTCCCAGAGCCCGAACAGATGTTGCAGCGGCTCAAAAGCAAAGGCTTGAAAATCTGCTTGTGGATCAATCCCTATATCGCCCAACGTTCCCCGATGTTTGAAGAAGGTATGCAAGGTGGTTATTTGCTGCAAAGACCAAACGGAGATGCATGGCAGTGGGATATGTGGCAACCTGGCATGGGCATCGTCGACTTTACGAACCCTGCCGCCTGTGAATGGTACGCTGCGAAACTAAGAAAGCTTGTCGATATGGGTGTTGACTCGTTCAAGACAGATTTCGGTGAACGCATTCCAACAGATGTCGTCTACTATGACGGTTCTGATCCTGTCAAAATGCACAATTACTATACGCAACTGTATAACAAAGTGGTCTTCGATGTGTTAGAAGAGAAGCTTGGCAAGGGGGAAGCTGCCTTGTTCGCGCGTTCCGCAACAGCTGGCGGACAACAATTCCCTGTCCATTGGGGCGGAGATTGTACGGCTACATACGAATCCATGGCTGAAAGTCTGCGAGGCGGCCTATCGCTTGGACTTTCGGGATTCGGCTTCTGGAGTCACGACATCGGAGGATTTGAAAGTACATCTAGCGCTGACCTGTATAAACGTTGGGCAGCATTCGGTCTTCTCTCCAGCCATAGTCGTCTACATGGCAGCCGTTCGTACCGAGTGCCATGGATGTATGATGAGGAAGCGGTTGATGTCTTGCGCTTTTTCACCAAGCTCAAAAGCAGATTGATGCCTTATATGTTCCAAACGGCTGTTGATGCCTCGAGGCTCGGATTACCGTTGATGCGTGCGATGGTGCTGGAATTCGGTGATGATCCGACGTGCGATCACTTAGATCGTCAGTATATGATTGGAGATTCCCTGTTAGTTGCGCCTATTTTTGATGACTCAGGGGAAGCATCCTACTATCTGCCTGCCGGAACTTGGACACATTTCTTAACTGGGGCAAAAGCCGAAGGCAATCGGTGGTATAAGGAGCACCATGATTACATGAGCATCCCGCTCCTCGTCCGACCGAACACGTTGTTAGCGATTGGAACGGTTGATACGAAACCAGACTATGATTACTTGGCGAATAGCGAATTCCACCTATTTGAGTTAGAGGACGGACATGAAGCCGTTTCCCGCGTGTATCATCCGACAACGAAAGCGGAGTTTACCCTCACGGTTACGCGCAACGGCAATGTCATCCAGATCATTCCGGCGGGCAATTCAGCCACTTGGATCCTTGTACTTAGAGGCATAACATCCGTAACTAACGTTGAAAATGGCACTCTTTTACCGCATGAGCATGGCCTGAAAGTAACGCCTGTCAACACAAACTCAGCTATTTCTCTAACCATCTGATCCAACGTAAATAGACTCCCCTTTCACTTCAATGATGAATGTGAGGGGGAGTTTTTTCCGATTTATTATCAGGATTTCGAGACCTCCGAACCCCCTCCAAGCCCCTAGGCTTCATCTAACTGGAAAATGTACAGCTATTTCAGGGAAATCCCCTCGATTTTTCAAGATAGATGGAAAATATGTAGCTAATTTGACGAAATCGGATCAATTTGGCTAACCTCCGTTAAATTAACAACATAAAATCCATCTAATTAACATTTTCACGAAATAAGTGAGATATTAACTGTATAAAATCCATTTATTCACGCCGTGGAGCGCGGATCCGGGCGTGAAGCCTCTCTCTGGTTCCATTTCTTCACTCCAACCCACTCATCCCCACTCTTCTCTCCACCACTCTCACCAAACTAAGCCTGCCCTCCACTCTTCCTCACGCTTCACTCCACCACTCTCTCCAAACTAAGCCCGTCCTCCACTCTTCCTCACTCTTCACTCCACTACTCTCACCGAACTAGCCTGCCCAACACTCATCCTCACTTTTCACTCCACTACTCTCACCAAACTAGCCTGCCCAACACTCATCCTTTCTCTACTCTTCACTACTATCACCAAACTAATCATGCCCTCCACTCCCACCAACAGCCGGCCGCGGATCCTCCACAAATAAAAAAACCTTCGTGCAAGCTCACGCTCACACAAAGGTTTGTCAGTTAGAAACTGAAATATTGTTTTGCATTGTTGTAGGAAATGCCTTGTACTAGCTGTTTCAACAACTGCTCGTCGTTCGGGAACTCGCCTGCTTCAACCCACTCACCAATCATATTGCAGAGAATGCGACGGAAGTAGTCATGGCGCGTGTAGGACAAGAAGCTGCGGGAATCCGTTAGCATCCCAACGAAACGACCTAGCAAACCGAAGTTGCCTAGGGATTTCATTTGGGAGATCATGCCGTCGCGCGTATCATTGAACCACCATGCGGCGCCCAATTGGATTTTGCCAGCGATGCCATCGCCTTGGAAGCTGCCCATCAAAGAAGCAAGAATCTCGTTATCCCGCGCGTTCAGGGAATAGAGAATGGTACGCGGCAAGGAATCCGCTACGGCAAGTGCGGATAAGAGTCCCGTTAACGCACCCGCAACAGGGCTGTCACCGATGGAGTCAAATCCTGTATCTGGACCTAGTTTCGCGAATGCCTGTCCATTGTTGTTACGCGAAGCATTGATATGATATTGCATGGCCCAATCCAATTTCTTGTAGATGCCGCCTAAGAAGATGAGCGTGAATGCCTTGTACTTCTTCTCGTCTTCCAGGCTTACGGGTTGACCAGCAAGACCTGCCGCGAAGATCGCGTCAACTTCTTCTTTGGTCGCTGCCGCGAACGGTACATAATCCAACGCATGGTCAGATACTTTACAGCCTACAGAGTCAAAGAAGACAGCGCGGCTTTCTAAACCAGCCAATAAATCATCATACGTGCGGATCGGTGTTCCTACCGCTTTTTCAAGTTGAGCAATCCACGGAAGGAATGTAGCACGGTTGATTTCAAGCGCTTTATCCGGACGGTAGGAAGGCAATACTTGTGTATTGAATCCTTCGATTTCTTTGATTAGGATGTGGTATTCCAAAGAATCCACAGGATCGTCAGTTGTACAAATCACCGTTACTTTGGAGTTTGTAATTAGGTCTCTGGCGCGGGATCCACCCTCAGCCAGCTTCGCATTCACTTTTTCCCAAATTGTTGGTGCATTCTGCTCATTAATGATATCGTACACACCGAAATACGTTTGTAGCTCCATGTGGGACCAGTGGTACAACGGATTGCCAATTGCCATAGGAAGTGTGGAAGCCCATGCTACAAAGCGATCATAATCACTAGCTTCTCCCGTAATTTTGGACTCGTCGATACCATTGGCACGCATCATCCGCCATTTGTAGTGATCACCGTATAACCAAGCTTCGGTGATGTTGTTAAATTGTTTATTTTCATAAATTTCCTTAGGACTTAAGTGGCAGTGATAGTCAATAATCGGCAATTCTTTGGCATATTCATGAAAAAGATGTACGGCAGTTTCATTGTTAAGCAAGAAATTTTCGTCTAAAAACGTTTTCATAAAGGAATTTCCACCCTTCTCAAGCTGAATGATCTGCCATCTATATTAGCAAAAAATCAGCTCAGAAATCTTGCGATTTCGTGCTTTTATTTCATAAAATATGCATATCTTGACCTTGAGAAGGGTTCATATCTGCTAAGGGAGCGTATTCTTAACATTTGAATTCGTTTCAATTTCTTCTGGGATCGCTTCTGTTGCACCAGGCACATGTCGGGATTTGACATTAACCCCATCCGAAGACGAAATGCTGATATGGACAGAACCAGACAATACATGTGCGCGAATTAAAATAGGCTGATTATAATCATTTCTGAAACTAAAATCAGGCCCGCCCCAATTCACGGTAGCATCTCTTCCATGGGGCACGTAAGGCACCGATCGGCTGTGGGAGTACCTTTCAATAATCGTAAGACCTGCACGGTCAACCGCATTAAACAGCGTTGATGATATTTGACAAATACCGCCGCCGATTCCCTCGGAGAATTCCCCTCTTACAATCACCTTAGCGGACATATACCCTCTGTTCGGAGTTCGAACGCCTACAACACGATTGAATGAGAATGTCTCATTCGGCTGTACAACATAATTGTTGATCGCCTGTGTGGCTAATTTGAGATTCGTAACACGGTGACTATTGCGTGAATTAAAATAGGTAACATAATAGCCTATTGGACGGACTCGAATGCTGGCAAGCAGTTCACTATCTACTTTGGGATATAGGGTTTGCAACGGCAATGCCACATTCATGGGGCCTTCTGAATAAAATTGCCCATAGAACTGATCGAGAAATGCGCGTCGATTCAGTCGAACGCCTGCAATCTCTTTCACAATGCCACCACTGTCACTAATGGTTGCGTTAATCGGCTTTCGATATATCGATTTGTCAATTTGCTCCGCAAGCCGGTTTAATTTCTGTGTATCTACCAGTGGAACATCCAAGAGATGTGTCGTAATGGGCTCTCGCCTAATCTGAGCCATCTTCTCGCCATTCGGGTTATCTGATAGTTGAAAAGGTAATTCTTTGGGCTGGGCAAGCAGCAACAGGCCCAATAGCCATTCATAGCGCATGAACGCAATTCACCTCCTGCCCCTAGTGTAAACAAATGTCAAAATTCCATGCAATGACAACTCAGATACATTTTGAAAAACGATTCGCATCAACGGTAAAATTTATTTGACAGTCGGCGAGCAGAGCGATAAACTTCAAACAAGACGCTATAAAAGGAGGATTTATCTAATGACGTTTGAACACAATCTTGAGAAATATGCGGAGCTGACTGTTCGAGTAGCACTCAACATTCAAGCTGGTCAATCGCTTTGGATTAATGCGCCAATTGGGCACCCCGAATTCGTAAGACTCATCACTCGTAAAGCGTATGAAGCTGGCGCTAAGCATGTACATATTGAATGGCAGGATGAAATCTGCACCCAAATCCGATATACACACGCACCTGATGAATCATTCAATGAATACCCAGCTTGGCGTGCGCAAGCACTGACTGAGTTAGCGGAAAGCAACGGCGCCTACTTATGGATCGACGCGGACAACCCAGAGCTGCTGAAGGATGTAGATCCTGCTAGAATCTCAGCGAATGCGAAAGCGGCAGGTCCCCTGCTGGTCAAATGGCGTGAATACATGTCCTCTTACAAAATGACATGGTCCATTATTGCTGCCCCTTCCCTAGCATGGGCACAAAAAGTATTCCCTGATCTCGAAGATCAAGCCGCGGTCACAGCCCTTTGGAATGCAATCTTTGAGGCTACCCGCGTAGATCAAGAAAATCCGGTACAAACGTGGCAGGATCACAACGCTACTCTTCGCAGCAAACGGGAACAATTGAATGAGCAGCAATTTCATAAAATTCATTACCGTGCCCCAGGCACTGAACTTACAGTTGAGCTTCCACCTCAGCACATTTGGCGTGGGGGTTCGGCGACGAACGAAAGGGGCGGCTTCGATTTCAACCCGAACATTCCGACAGAGGAAGTGTTCATTTCTCCGAACCGTCTAGGAACGAATGGGACGGTCCGCAGTTCTAAGCCGCTGAGCTATCAAGGCAGCTTGATCGACAACTTCTCGATCACCTTTGAGCAAGGCCGTGTCACTCACTACACAGCGGAGCAAGGCTTTGAATCGCTGCAAGCGATGATCGAGATGGATGAAGGCGCGCACTTCCTAGGCGAAATTGCCCTTGTACCGCATGTGTCTCCGATTTCGAACACGAATCTAATCTTTTTCAATACGCTCTATGATGAAAATGCTTCAAATCATCTGGCGCTCGGTCGTGCCTTCCCGACTTGTATTGAAGGTGGTACGAAGCTGACCAAAGAAGAACAACTGCAAGCAGGACTGAATGACAGTCTCATTCACGTCGACTTTATGATAGGCTCTGCCGAGATGGATATTGACGGCGAGCTCGCAGATGGCTCCATCGTGCCGATCTTCCGCCAAGGAAATTGGGCGTTTTAGAATAGAAAAGAGGGTCCCCTGAGCCATGGATCACGGCGGGGAACCCTCTTTTTCTACTTATGTATGATTTGATTTTTAATAAGCTCAATTTGACGAATTCGATTTGCGTCTCTAGCACGCACAATGAAAGTCCAATCCTGATGCTGCCAGAGTTCACCGATTTTCAATTCTGACTGCTTACTGTATAGCCAGCCACCGATGGAATCTATATTCTCATCTATGATGTCAAGCCCCAATCTAGCATTCAACTCAATGATCAAGGCATTGCCGTCTACCACGTAGTGTCCTTCGGCTAGCCTGTCAATTTCTTGCAGTTCATCTTTATCGAATTCATCACGAATTTCCCCGACAATTTCCTCAAGAATATCTTCAATCGTAATCAATCCGGACGTTCCGCCGTATTCATCCATCAACAAAGCGATATGTACATTTTCACGCTGCATCTTTTTGAGCAGGGACTTCACAGGCATTCCTTCAGGGATCGTCATGATCGGTTGAAGTAAACCTTTGAAATTAAAATCCGGGTTCGAGATATAACTTAAGAAAAATTGCTTCGTGTTCACGAATCCGATGATATGATCTTTGCTCTCTTTAGCTACAGGAAAACGAGTATATTGTTCTTTAATAATAATGTTCATGTTCTCTTCAAGTGATTTATCCGCGTAGAGACAAATCATATCCGTACGTGGGACCATGATTTCACGTGCTAACAATTCATCGAATGAAAAGATCCGATTCACAAATCCGTATTCGGTCTTATTGATTTTCCCACTCTCAAGGCTGTCTGATAAAATAATGCGTATTTCCTCTTCGGAATGAGCTTCCTCATGTTCGCTTGCAGGCTTGACGCCAAATATTCTTACAAGCTGCGTTGCGGAACCATTTAAAATCCATATGAACGGGTACATCATTTTATAAAAAAAGATAATGAACGGAGCAGTTAGAATAGAAATGGCTTCAGCTTTCTGGATCGCTAACGTTTTGGGAGCGAGTTCACCAAGAACAACATGGATATAGGTAATGGATAAAAAGGCGATACCGAAAGATAAAATGTGCGAAAGTGTTTCACCTACACCAAGTCCATGGAACAAGGGACCAAGGAGCTTCTCGACCGTGGGCTCACCTAACCAACCAAGCCCTAAAGCTGTAATCGTAATGCCGAGTTGACATGCGGATAAATAACCATCCAAATTGGAGGTAACGGTTTGAACTGCTAGTGCATTTTTCTTGCCTTCTGCAACCATTTGATCTACGCGGCTTGGACGAATCCGAATAACAGCAAATTCTGTCGCAACAAAAAAAGCGGTAAGGAGAATCAGTAGTGCGATTAAAACCAAATTGATTAACATGGTAACCTACCTTCAGCGTTTAGTTTATCTCTATAAGTTTAACTTTCTTGAGTTAACTTATCAATGTTAGCAATCCCCCATCAACCAAGGAAATGTAATAAGGCTCGGATTGTAATTATTCAACTACGATCCGAGCCTATTCATTTCTACTTTCTAAACTGCCAGGTTCTCTACTCTTACGTTCACTTTCAGAACGCGAAGTCCTGTCAAATTTTCCACTTCTTCTCTAACGTTTTCTTGAAGCTCATGGCATACGTTATGAATCATCATGCCGTAATTGACGATGACACGTAAATGGATGATGACATCCGACTCCATGACCTCGACCACTACGCCTTTTTTGGCACTTTTTCCACTCAAGCGCTTCGTCAGTTCCTCAGAGAGGCCGCCCGACATGGAATCAATACCAGGTGTATGCAGGGTAGCGAATGCAGCTATGGTAGAAATAACATCGTCTGATATACGTATGAAGCCACATGGTAATTTCTCGAACACAAGGATCACCTCCCATTATCGATGCTTTTGAGAATTTGTTTAAACGCATGAAAGCAGCCATATATAATTCATCGCCAACTAACAATTTACCGATCATTATTTTTAAATAACAATATATTTGATTTTTTGAATATTATAATTATACTATAACTGAAAAGTTATCAAAAACGCAAAGGCTTTTAAAACCTGCTTCCATACATTCCAGTTTATGTTATGATATTCTATATATTCAAATGTTCGAATATTGATAGTAGAGGAGAACGTTATGTATCAAGAAATACAGCATTTTAAAGCAGATTTTTTCAAGGCATTAGCACACCCTTTACGTATAAGAATCCTTGAAGTTTTAGTGGATGGCGATAAGAACGTGAATGAGATACAAATGATTTTGGGCAGTGAAGGTTCTGCCGTATCACAACAGTTAGCCGTATTAAGAAATAAAAACGTTGTCCGTGGGATCAAAGACGGAACCTCTGTGATCTACTCCCTGACAGATCCTTTAATTAAAGATCTGCTTATTGTTGCCAAGCAAATATTTGATAACCATCTTGTGAATGCGATTTCCATGTTAGAACACATAAAGAATCAATAAATGCTTCTATTTTCACAAAAAGGAGTGAATCGGGTCTATTGTTCTCGATTTACCTCCTTTTTTTTACCACATAAGAAAGCATAAGTTTTCGGTTCCCGAAAACAGCTTCCTTATTGGCGTAAAACCTACCTCTAACCGCGGTCGCTCATCCTTGAATGGCCTCGATAGAGGTTTTCTCATTGTGATTTCCTAGCAGAAATATCAAATTGACACCCCTATGTTTTAGATATATGATTTTATATATATTTAAATAATCAAATATTTAAGTTGGTGGAATTCGATATGAAACTTTCTTTTCGAGGCAGATTCCAAGGTTACAATAGAAAAAAATTTCAAAAAGACTTGGTTTCAGGTCTGATTGTCGGAATTGTCGCCATTCCATTAGGAATGGCGTTTGCAATTGCTTCAGGCGTAAAGCCTGAGTACGGGTTATACACGACTTTTGTAGCGGGCATCCTCATCTCGTTATTCGGTGGTTCCAAGTTTCAAATTGGCGGTCCGACAGGGGCATTTATCCCCATCCTCTTCGCGATCGTCATGCAATATGGGTACGAAAACTTACTTATCGCAGGTTTTATGGCTGGCGTTATTTTGTTATTCATGGGGATTTTCAAATTAGGCGGAATCATTAAATTTATTCCACGTCCTGTTACGATCGGTTTTACCACAGGAATTGCTGTTACCATCTTTACAGGACAAATCGCCAATTTTCTTGGGCTGCATGATCTTCCAAAACATCAAGAATTTCTTTTCAATATGAAGGAATTAATCATTCACATTTCAACAATCAATATATACAGCATCCTAACTGCTGTGATTTGTTTGGTGCTTATTCTTCTCACACCACGCATGTCCTCTAAAATTCCTGGCTCCTTAGTGGGATTGTTGATTTCAGCGATCATCGCCTCCCTCTTCTATCCTGACAAGGTTGCAACCATCGGGTCAACTTACGGCGCAATTCCGAATAGCTTGCCAAGTATCCACTTCCCTGAACTTAACATGGAACGTATGCAGTTTCTAATAAAACCTGCTCTTGTCATCGCGATGTTAGGCGGCATCGAATCCTTGCTCTCTGCTGTCGTTGCTGACGGGATGTCAAGAACGAGGCATAACAGCAACCGGGAATTGATCGGTCAAGGTATCGCCAATATGATAACACCGTTGTTTGGCGGAATCCCTGCAACCGGGGCTATTGCCCGAACGGCAACCAATATAAAAAGCGGTGCGGAATCTCCTTTCTCCGGCATCTTCCACGGCATTGTGGTGCTGCTGGTTGTGCTCCTATTCGCTCCCTATGCTTCAAGCATTCCGCTTGCAAGTATGGCACCGATCTTAATGGTCGTTGCTTGGAATATGAGTGAACGCAAAGAGTTCGCTCACGTCTTAAAAACCAAAACTGCAGAGTCCGTCGTTTTGCTTATTACCTTTCTTCTTACTGTGTTTACCGATCTGACAACTGCAGTCGAAGTTGGGTTGCTTTTGTCTGGCATCATTTTTGTGAAACATATGAGCGACTTACTCCATACTGCCAAGGTTTTGCCTAACCCTTCTGATAAGCACGAACATGTAACCGCACATATCGTTACTGAGCAGCATAATTGTCCTCAAATTAGTATCTACACCGTGGAAGGCGCTTTATTTTTTGGGGTTGCCAGTGCATTTGAGCAATCCATTATGGCAGAAATCCATACCACCCCCAAAGTATTACTGCTAAAAATGGGGAATGTCCCCTATATGGACACAACAGGAACAGCCCATTTATCACGTATTCTCAGACACTTTGACCTTCACGGCTGCACTGTCATCATTTCTGAAGTACCAAACCAACCACGCCGCATGTTACGAAAAACAAGATTGGACGAGTGGATTGGGCAGGAGCACTTTTTCGATAAAACCGGGGATGCCCTTAACTTCGCCTTAACGAAACTTAACCACGCGCAATGTCTGGGGTGCAAACACTTTGCCTTCCGAGAATGCAAACATTTGTCTGACCCAAGAGTGGTTAACGTTCGAACGCCGTTTGATTGACGAAGAGGTTCTACTATTATAAACAAGCTGGGCGCTATGTAATGTGTCCCGGCTTGTTTGGTTTTTACATCACATAAAAAAGGAACTAACGAGCGAACAAAGAAAATATAGTTTCATATAGTATAGAAGGATGGTTACATGTAGATTGGGAATGTTAGTCAAAGGAGTGCTACCCGAGGATTTATTGTTAAGTCATCCCATCAGAAGGAGTTGATCCGATGAGTATCAAACCGAACATCGCGGCTATCAGTGTCAACTTTGATCTTGGGGCAGGCCGCCGAGGTGCGAGCCATGGACCTAAAGCCATTTTTGAAGCTGGATTACTTCCCGCTTTACACCAAATGGGTTATACCGTTAATCATGTTTCAGATCTGTACCTGAATGAGAAAGTAACTCCCTTAGATGATCAAGTGGATACCACAAATCTCAAGTATTTTGCTGAAGTCATTGATATAAACACACGACTAGCCGAGCAAATTTCTAACGTCGTGACTCCAGATAATTTCCCACTCATTATCGGTGGCGACCATAGTATTGCCATTGGCACAATTGCGGGACTAGCTAGTCATTATCAGCAATTAGGCGTCATTTGGATTGATGCCCATTCGGACTTAAATTCACCAGAAACTAGCCCTTCTGGAAACATACACGGGATGTCGCTTGCCGTCAGCCTTGGCATTGGGCATCCCTTGTTAACCAATATCAGCGGGATTTCCCCCAAGGTGAAACCTGAGAATATCGTGCTTATTGGAGCCCGCTCGTTGGATGAAGGGGAGAAGAAGCTGATTCGCTCGCTGGGCATCAAATGCTATACGATGTACGATATTGACCGTAAAGGGATGGCCCATGTGATGCAAGAAGCCATCGATTATATTAAAATAAGAACAGATGGCGTTCATCTTAGCTATGATGTCGATTCCGTGGATCCCATGGAGGCACCTGGGACAGGGACAACTGTCAAAGGTGGTCTTCACTTTCGCGAAGCTCATCTCGCTGTGGAAATGCTGCATGAGGCCGGCATTGTGACGTCTGCTGAATTCGTAGAGGTCAATCCGCTTCTCGATGAAAGTAACAAAACTTCCGAATTAGCAGTAAGCCTAATCAGCTCTTTCTTCGGTGATCAAATTTTATAATTAACTGTGTAGGAGGGGAATCTTATTCCGAGCATCAAAGGGGCAACACCTATCTTCCGAATGTTTGATGAAACGAAAGCCAGGGAATTTTACCTCGATTATTTAGGGTTTACCTTGGCTTGGGAACACCGTTTTGAACCTGAAATGCCCCTTTACATGGAAGTTACCTTGGATGCACTCACCATCCATTTATCCGAACATCATGGGGACTGCACCCCCGGAGCCGCGATTCGTGTTGAAATGGCAGATATCGAAGCTTTTCACAACCTATTGACAGCGCAAAAATCAAAATATTCTCGTCCCGGCATCCACAAGACACCATGGGACACCCGTGAAGTCACGGTGATAGATCCTTTTGGTAATCGAATTATCTTTTTCGAAAGAATCGAAACGTAGCACAAAAACCCCTGATCTCTTCTCAGATTGAGATCGGGGGTTTTTTATACGAAAAAGTTAATCTGCGGGGCGAAGCAGTCTGTCGCCTGCTATGCCTGGGGTGGTCATCTGAATCGGATTCAGAATTTCCTCAATCTCCTCTGTCGTGAGTAATCCTCTTTCTAAAATGAGTTCTTTCAAGGTAAGACCTGTGCGTACAGCTTCTTTCACTAGCTGCGCGGCAACTTCGTAGCCTAGATGCGGATTTAATGCGGTTACGATACCGAAGCTTTGCTCCACGTAATTCTTGCACCGTTCACGATCCGCTTCCAAACCTTCAATTGCGAAGCGTTCGAATACACTTGCCGCATTTCGCAATATTTTAAGGGATTGCAAGAGATTAAACGCAAGAACCGGCCCCATCACGTTAAGCTCAAACTGCCCTGCTTCACAGGCTAAACAAATGGTATGGTCATTGCCTATGACCTGGAAAGCCACTTGATTCACTACCTCAGGCATCACCGGATTGACTTTGCCCGGCATAATCGACGAACCTGGCTGTCTTGGCGGCAGCTTGAGTTCACCTAGCCCTGCGCGAGGTCCAGATGCCATCATGCGGATATCATTGCATATTTTGGAGAGATTCACCGCACATACTTTCAGCGATGCGGATAGCTCCGTGTAAGCATCCATGTTTTGGGTGCCGTCGACTAAATGCTCCGAGATTTCAACCGGAATACCAGCTGCCGCCTTCAAATGAAACATAACACGCTCTACATATTCCGGCTTGGCATTAAGCCCTGTTCCTACGGCTGTTGCTCCCATATTGACGATCAAGAGGCCTCGCATCGCTTGCTTAATTCGATGAATATCACGCATCAATACACGCGCATAAGCGCCAAATTCTTGGCCCATACGGATCGGCACGGCGTCTTGGAGATGGGTTCTCCCCATTTTAATCACATCATCAAATTCAACTTCTTTCCGTGCAAAAGCGCTTTGCAAAGAAGATAAAGCTTCTATTAATTGCTCCGACAAGCGGTAGGCAGCTATTTTGATCGCTGTTGGAATCACATCATTCGTCGATTGCGACATATTCACATGATTATTGGGGTTACAGTGAAAGTAGCTTCCTTTTTCCTCACCTAAAATCTCTAGGGATCGATTGGCCAGCACTTCGTTCATATTCATATTGATGGAGGTGCCTGCTCCGCCTTGAATGGAATCGACGATAAATTCCTCTAAGAGCTTTCCGCCACTCACTTCTTCAGCAGCTTGTACGAGCGCTTCTCCAATTTTCTTAGGGAGCATGTGGGTATCCATATTCGCTTGTGCCGCTGCACGCTTCACTTCTGCTAACGCAGTAATAAGCTCACCATGAATCGTAACACCTGTGATCGGGAAATTTTCAATGGCTCTCATTGTTTGAATGCCGTAGTAGGCATGAGATGGGACTTGCTTTTCTCCTAAAAAGTCTTTCTCGATGCGATAACTCATTCGACTACCATCCTTTTTCACTTCAAATTTCATTCCCAAAGCTTCGATGGAACCTAGAACGACAATAAGTCCACTAACATGGTTATTTTTAGCTTAAAAGTGAGGGATATGCACCGGATAGCTAAGATTGCAAATCCTCGCCTATTTTTCAATTATATACTTAGAAAGTCATCATACGCTAATAATGAATACAATGAAGTACAACCTTGATTGATGTTACGGGGAGGAAAACCTATGCCTACACAAAGCTCGAAGATTATTGCGCAAACAGAGAAATATGGTGCACGTAATTATAACCCGCTGCCGCTGGTGATTTCAAAAGCCGAAGGTGTTTGGGTCGAAAACCCCGAAGGCCAGCGATATATGGATATGCTAAGCGCGTATTCAGCTCTGAATCAAGGACATCGTCATCCACATATACTAAACGCTTTAGTAGAACAAGCAGGCAAAGTAACTTTGACATCTAGAGCCTTTCACAGCGAGATCCTTGGACAGTTCTATGAGAAATTGGCGCTATATACAGGTAAACCTATGATCTTACCAATGAATACGGGCGCAGAAGCGGTTGAAACAGCTGTCAAAGCGGTCCGACGTTGGGGCTACGATGTGAAAGGGATTTCGGAGAATCAGGCGGAAATTATAGTCTGTGAAGGGAATTTCCACGGTCGCACCGTGACGGTCACCTCCTTCTCCTCTTCTCCGGAGTACAAACGGGGTTTCGGGCCTTTCACTCCAGGCTTCCGGATGATTCCATACGGCGATGTCGATGCGTTACGTGAGGCAATTGGGCCGAACACGGCCGGGTTTATTGTGGAGCCCATTCAGGGCGAAGCTGGCATCGTGATCCCGCAGGAAGGGTTTCTGCGGGAAAGCTATGAGCTCTGCAAGGCGAATCAGGTGTTGTTCGTCGCGGACGAAATCCAAACGGGATTCGGCCGCACGGGCCGCCGCTTTGCCAGCGACTGGGAAGGCGTCACGCCGAACCTGTATGTGCTGGGCAAAGCACTTGGCGGCGGTGTTTTTCCGATCTCGGCTGTGGCCGGAGATCGTGAGGTCCTTGAGGTGTTCGAGCCAGGGTCACACGGCTCGACGTTCGGAGGCAACCCGCTCGGCTGCGCCGTCGGGATTGCTGCACTTGAGGTGTTGGAACAGGAACAGCTCGCAGAGCGTTCCGATTCGCTCGGGGCTTATTTCCTGAAGCGGCTTCAGGAAATCGAGAATCCGCTCATACAAGAGATTCGCGGCCGCGGCTTATTCATCGGGATCGACTTGACGGTCCCGGCCCGTCCATTCTGCGAAGCGTTGAAGGATAAAGGCTTGCTGTGCAAGGAAACACACGAGCATATCATTCGTTTGGCGCCTCCCCTAGTCATCACGAAGGATGAGCTGGATTGGGCTTGGCAGCAGCTACACGACGTGTTGCGAGTGGAGTGAGTTTCGGCTGCGGTGGGACGAGAGGATGCTGGATTTTCTCCAGGTAGACGCGCCTGTTGGCGATTTGGTAAGCAGTAGCTTGTTGGAGTAGCAGGTTAGGATAGAGTAACTTGTTGGAGTAGCAGGTTAGGATAGAGTAACTTGTTGGAGTAGCAGGTTAGGATAGAGTAACTTGTTGGAGTAGGCTAGGATAGTGTAGCTTGTTAGAGTAGGCTAGGATAGAGTAGCTTGTTGGAGTAGGCTAGGATAGAGTAGCTTGTTGGAGTAGGAGTTAGGGTGATGGTCAGTTGGATTCGGAGTACATGGCAGTTTACAACAGAAATAACTGGAAATAATCCATCTAAATTCTATGGAATGCATGGTTTTGAAGGAATAACTGGATTTTAAGTAGCTAATTTTACACTTTCCTTCTGGAAACCGACAAACGGGGGAATATAGATGTACTTTATCCAGTTAACTGATAATTTCGGGGTTAAATCGCTGAAATAGCTGTAGTTTTTCCAGTTAAACACATCCCTCTGGACAGCAGCAAATTAATAAGAAAGTAGCTCGCTGAATTCAGAGATCAATGCGGCGATTAGTCCGACATCTCCGAACTAAACCGAGAATTCCTTGCTACAAAAGGCAAATAGTCCGATTTCACCGACTTATTCGCCCTCTTTCCCCGTCTGAGCGGTGTTTAGGGCGATTTAGTCAGGCTATTTCGGACTATTACCCTTGTAAGAATGCCAATTGTGAGATTAATTCGGCATTTTCGGACTAATCCGCTGAACAAAGCGAAATCATTCGTCCCAAAGGGAATCTTTAATCTTAATCTTTTAATTAGTTGGAGTCTTTCTTCATTCGAACACAAGCTCCCCAAATTGCTGAGGAACATGGAAATTGACGATCCCGGTAGGAGACCAAGCTGAATAATGCCTAACGCCATCGCGGTCATCATCGATACGGAAAACATTCCAATGCCAGACCGCTCCGGCATGTGGCACCCCTGCCTCATCTAAATCCGCGAATGGGATCCGCACATCATAGACAAGCCATCCGTCCTCTTTCCCCGGCGTAACTTCTGCTTGGAATCCCTTCGCGATCCACGAAGTATCCACATCCTTGTTTCCATCCAGCTTATTATGGATCAACGCATCGAATAAAACGCCCCGCGGGCTTACTTCAAACTCGTAGTAGGTCGTACCGCCGCCGAATGGGTCAAGGAACACCTCTACAACGTCCTCCTCATACAGAGGCTCGTCACGCTGTGTCATCGTCGACACCACATGATCATCCTCACATTCGTATCGAATGTGCAGACTGTCCGCCGTCCAGCATGCTCGAAACCGCGTTTCCAACTTTGGAACATCCGCTGATACCACGTCACGCAAGTAACTAACTTGCACATCTTCCCATTTCACACAACTAATTTCATCTATGTAGCGACAAATGTATTTCATCAGTTCGTAGCTCCCCCACTTTTCCAAATCAATTCTTATAAACTATATTAATATCAAACTCCTTGGAGAGGAAGCTCGAAATTTGATCCCTTGCCTCTGACTTCACATCTTTCAACCAGGAAGCTTCCAAACGTTCAATAGCTTCTATACGTAAATCTTCATATTTCCCCTTCGCCTTCTCCGTTTCGCGCGACCGATTAGAGGCATACAGAAACAGCGAAATACATGCGAGCAACAAACTACATAACAGTTTATTCGAAATAAGTAAATCCAAGATCAAGATGGCGTTACCACTCGCACGGACGATAACTTGCTGATACAACATATAAATGACGAATAGCAAAATAGCTCCGGTGGCAATCGATAAGATCGGTTGGATTTGCTTGAGTTTATCCCACTTCTGCTTACGTTCCTGCAGCTCTTTCAACAAGGTTTCGGTATCATCACTTACATTGATCTTTGGTCCAATCACAGCATCTCCCCCTCGTTACCATGCTATGCTTGTCTAAGGCTATTCTTTACACAAAAAAAAAGACCAAGAGCATCACTCTTCATGCTTCGCTGAAGATGCTCTCGATCTTGACCTATTATTTAGTAGAAATTTTCAATAATTCCGATTAAAACCGTTTCTTTCCTACAAGGAACTTTTTATTTCCTTTTTTAGCTGCTACCGGTACATGCTTGTAGCTGCGGACCATCTGTGTTTTACAAAGCGGGCAAGTTGGTAAAGCTTCCGTCACGAATTCCTTGCGAACCCAAGCTTTACATTCCGTAGCTTTACATTTCCAAATCTCAATCTGTTCAACTTCTGGCTTCTGTTCTTCTTCCGTTACAATACTCGTTGTTGTAGACATTTCAATTATGTGCTCCCTGCTTCGTAGATTAGACTACTTATTATTATACAGATCGCATCGAATATCAAGTCTTTCCCGTGTTCAAAAGTATTTACCAGTGGTAGAATAGACAAAGCGATTGCAATTTAGACACAAAATACAAAGGCAGGAATATCGCATGACCAATCTACTACGTGAATGGAAGCTTCAACTCGAAGGCTATAGCCGGAATATCAAACTATTTTTCTGGTTTAATTTTGTATGGAACTTGGGCATTAGCATGTTTGGGCTTGTGTACAACCTCTATGTAAGAAGCTTAGGCTATGAGCAAACGATGGTAGGCAGCATCGTAGGGATGACAGCTTTGGCTGCAGCCATCATCCTCATTCCGGCGGGCATCATGAACGATCGCTTCGGTCCTAAGCGCGTCATTTCTTTCGGTCTCATTTTTACAATTGCCGCACTAACCGCACGATCACTCATTCACTTACATGAAGGAATGTTGATATCCGCTTTCTTAGGCGGTATGGCGCTAGCTGTGGTCTCTGCGACGATTCTACCGTTCATGGCGAATAACTCAACGCCGCAGCAGCGGGTTCATCTCTTTTCGCTCAATATGGCTTTGGTTATGTTGGCCAATGTCATTGGCATTGCCATCGGTGGTGTACTTTGTGATTTCTTTCAATTCCTAATTGGCTTAGACGAAATTCATAGCTTGCGGTATACCTTGCTCATTGGCGTCGCCATCGCAGCACTTGGTGTCATTCCCATGTCACTTTTTGAAAAAAGTGATCTTGAGAAGGAAGAAGATGCACCGCACCGCGAATCTTTGAGCTGGAAAGCCACTTGGCGTGAGCACAAAACTTCGATCCAGGTCATCGCCATCTTCTGTTTGCTCGGTTTACTCTCCTCACTTGGCGGTGGAATGATCGTTCCCTATCTCAACGTCTACTTTGAGGATCGCTTTGAAGCATCGAAATCCGCAATCGGCATTATCGTTGCCTTAGGACAAGCTGCCACAGGGGTTGCCTTCCTTATTGGACCGATGATTGCGAAGCGCTTCGGCGAAGTCAAATCAGTCGTGTATTTGCAGCTGAGTTCGATCCCTTTTCTGCTCATCACTGCTTTTTCAGCTAATCTTTATTTATCGTCCGGTGGCTATCTGTTCCGCCAGGCGCTAATGAACGCAGCCAATCCTTTTTATAATTCGATCAAAATGAGCTATGTCCATCGATCGCTTCGCGGGCTTGCTTCAAGTTCCGGCGAGGCCGTATTCAACCTCGGTTGGTTTATCGCTTCTCCGATTAGTACAGGCCTCGTATTTCGATACGGCAGTTATTTCGGATATGCGTACGCCTTTTGTATCACAGCCGTCGTCTATTCGGTGATTTCATTTTTATTTTATTTTTTCTTTGGTAAGCAGCGTTTTAAAACCCTAGAATAAACCCACCGAAAAAGCACCTTTCCTCGTTGACGTAGACGAAGGAAAGGAAATACAATAGAATGAGAGCGCATTCATAGCTACTTCTCAGTGCTCAAGTGACAAGTAGAATGCCAAGGGGGCCTTACCTATGCGGAAAAAGCTCATTTTTAATGGACAAAGTATCGTCTTAACCTGGTTAATTTCCTATATTGTCATCCTCCTGCTTCCTGTCGTGATTGGTCTCTTGCTATATATCGAGTCCAACCGTACGTTAAAGGAAGAAATTCAGCAAGCAAATGACTCCTTGCTCAAGCAAGTCCGCGAAGTCATGGACAACCAATTCAAAGCGATGGAACAGCTCAATTTTGAGATCACATGGAATGTGAACGTACAAGAGTTGCTCTATTCGAATAAATATGAAAACTTTCCGAAAGATCTCCCTTATGATACCTATCAGATTGCAAAGAGCTTCTCTTTGTACAAAACTTCTTATCCGTTGATCGACTCTTTTTATGTGTACTTGAACAAGAATGAGTCTGTCATTCTCCCAACGACCGTCCGATCCAAAGATTTTGCATACGATACGCTTCACAGAAGCGATGCTTTCCCCTTCTCTTCCTGGCAATCGATTATAACACGGAGTAATTTCAAAGGATTCATCCCGATGTACCGCATTGGCGACGATAATAGCCTTCGCAAAACAGTTGCCTATATTAGCACATATCCCATGGAACACGGCCAACCTCTTGCAACGAATGTCATCATGATCGATCAATCACGCATTCTTGGAGCTATTCAGAACATGGAAATTTTCAATAAAGGCCATGTGCTTATTCTGAATGAACAGAATCAAGTGCTAGCTTCCAGTTCGGAGGGCACGATGCCCGTCGATTTCCCCTATGCGAACCTAGATGTTGCAACGAATTTCTATTTTAAAAGCAATGATGGTGAAAAATATGAAGTGTTTAATATTCAATCACCGCGTTCCAAGCTCAAATACGTTTCGATCATGCCTAGCACGACCTATTGGCAGAAAGCTTCACACATCCGCAATCTAACCTATTTAAGTATGCTGATTAGCTTACTCGGCGGAGGTATATTGACGTTCTTCTTCCTTCGAAGAAATTACAATCCTGTTCGGCGGTTGGTCCACGCTTTCTCGAAGAAGCAGTCCATCGAATCCGGCAGAACTTATAATGAATTTCATTTCATTCAGGAAGCCGTGGACAGTACATTAATTGAGATGGCTGATTTCAAAAGCAAAGTCGAGCAACACCGGCATATTGTGCGGTCTCATTTTGTAGAAAAGCTCTTGAAAGGTAAACTGGACGGTAAAATACCTATCGCCGAAGCTCTAACGACATTTGATATGAAGCTGGATCGACAAGAATTTGCGGTTATGCTCTTCGTCACAGATAAAAGCGAATCGTTCTTCGAACGCATAACGAACACGCCTGAAGAGGAGAAGTGGAAGCTGCTTCAATTCATCGTAAGTAATGTGGTTGAAGAACTCGTTTCCCAGAAGCACCGCGGCTATGTAGCAGAAATTGATGATACTCTTGCGTGCTTAGTTAATCTGTCCGTTGAGGATGGCCATAGTGCCAAAGACGAATTATTACGTATTGCCGATGAGGCTCAATCGTTCCTTGCTTCCACCTATGATATCCATCTTACGATCGCAATAAGTAACGTGAATGAGCACATTTCAAGTGTCCCGCAAGCTTTCTTGGAAGCCTTGGATGCAATGACTTACAAACTTGTCATGGGTGGGCACGAAATTCTTTCCTACAATGATCTCAAGCCTCATACTCACTGTGATAATCCTTCTGGTTATTATTATCCAATGGGCGTGGAGCAACAATTCCTCAATGCCTTGAAGTTCGGAGAACTAGCAGATGCTCGTCAGATTCTTCGTGAGGTCATCGAGAAAAACTATGAAGGCTCTGGTATATCCGTCTCTTTAACCAAATGTTTAATGATGGGCTTAGTGACTACGATGATGAAAAGTCTTAATGATACTGGCGGCATGCAGGAAAGCTTCTTCATTCGCAATCCGAAGCAGCTGGACCGTCTCATGAACGCGAAAACCATCCACGATATGGAACTCCAACTCGGAGATATGCTTACACAAGTCTGTGCGTATACCGCTGCGAAGCGGCAACATGCGAATTCGATAACGAAACAGAAAGCGTTGCAACAGCTCGTAGAGCAAGTGAATACGTATATTGAGCACAATTATACCGATGTGAACTTGAATGTGACGATGATTGGCAGTCATTTTGATCGCAAAGCCACATACCTATCTAAACTCTTCAAAGATTACGTCGGAGAAGGTTTACTAGATCGGATCAACAAAGTGCGGATCGAGAAATCCAAGCAGCTGCTCAGAGGGAAAGAACAATCCGTTGGGGATGCCGCATACGGTGTAGGCTTTAATGACATTAACGCTTTTATTCGTGTATTTAAAAAGGTCGAAGGTATTACGCCAGGTAAATATAAGGAAATGCTTGAGAAATAAACGTAGGAAATAGGTAAGTGTCTGTATGAGATAGGAGCGGGAAACCGCTCTTATTTTCATGAAATTAGCGCTTTCGACCCCAAAATTGGCTTTTTTCATGAAGGAATTGGACATTTTGAAGATTCTTTCACTATTTATCAAGATGAAATTGGAGAAATTCAAGATTTCATTCATGTAAGCGCTACCATATAGTTAAGGTATAGCACAGGCAACAACATTCTAAGACTCCCGAAGCCTGTTTCTCTGGTCAATTTCTCAGTACAGCTTAGCTAAAATCAGCTCATCTGCGAGCCAATTTGGCGAAACACCAGTCATGCTTTTGTTGCCAGTACATGTGGCGAAAAACTTTGAGGAGGTCAACACATGAAAAGAAACAGTAAAAAAATGTTCACCATGTTGGTAACCACATCTTTAATGGGAAGCTTAGTTGTTGCTTGTTCATCCAATTCTTCTACGACAGGTACGCCTAGTCCAGCAGCATCCGCAGATGCGACTAAAGCATCAACAGCACCAGCCGCAGGAGCAGCCGTTACTTATCCGCTCAAAACAGACAAAACCTTAACCTACTGGGGAGAAGTTACTGGGAACTTAACAGGTGTCAAAGGTACACACGCCGATACGCCATTTTTTCAAAATTGGCAAAAAGTCACCGGCGTTACTATGAAGTTCACGGCACCGCCGACCAACCAAGCAGATCAAGCCATCAACGTCATGTTAGCAACTGGTGATTTGCCGGATATGATTGAATATGATTTCCAAGGTAAATTCCCAGGCGGACCTGAAAAAGCAATCAAAGACGGATACATTCTCAAATTGAATGATACCATTGATAAATTTGCACCGAACCTGAAGAAATATCTCAAAGAACATCCCGAAATTGATAAGCAAGTCAAAACAGACAACGGCAGTTACTATGTATTCCCTTTCATCCGTGGTGACGATTTGCTACGCGTTTTCCAAGGACCCATCATTCGTAAGGACTGGTTAGATGAGTTAGGTCTTCCTGTTCCTCAAACGATTGACGAGTGGTACACCACTCTCAAAGCCTTCAAAGAGAAGAAAGGTGCCACAGCTTCTTTCTCCGTCGTTAGTGTACCTAGACCTTTCAACGAACTGGCCAACGGCGCATTCGCAAGTGCTTTCGGTGTCACACGTGATTTCTACATGGATGATAAAGGTGCGATCAAGTTCGGCCCTGCTGAGAAAGGCTACAAAGACTTCCTAGCGACTTTCCACAAATGGTATGCGGAAGGGTTGATCGATAAGAACTTCGCAACGGCAGACAGCAAATCCCTGGATGCGAACATCGCGTCAGGAGCTACTGGTGTAACTGTAGGTAATGCAGGTGGCGGGATTGGTAAATGGCAGCCGCTTATCACAGCTAAAGATCCTAAAGGCGTTCTGATTGCAGCCCCTTACCCCGTTCTCAAAAAAGGTGACATCGCGATGTACAGTCAAAAAGACCCTGCGAATGCACCAGGCGGATCTGTAGCGATTACAGCTACTTCCAAGAACATTGAAACTACCGCTAAGCTGCTTGATTATGGTTATTCCACCGAAGGCGCTCTATTCTTCAACTTCGGAACTCCTGGCGTTTCCTATAATATGGAAGGGAACTATCCGAAATACACAGATTTACTTATGAAAAATCCGGATAAATTGGCTCCAGCACAAGCCATGTCCATGTATATCCGCGGTAACTACAATGGTCCTTTCATTCAGGATAAACGCTATATCGAACAATATTTGGCTTTGCAAACACAACGAGATGCTTTAACCACATGGTCCAAAACCGATGTAGATAAACACAAATTGCCGCCAATTACAGCAACACCGGAAGAAAGTACAGAGCTTGCTAAAATCATGACAGATCTGAACACCATTGTGGATGAAATGACGCTGAAAATCATCTTGGGAACTGAGCCAGTTGAAAGCTTTGACAAGTATATGGAGAAATTCAATTCCGTAAAATTGAACCGTGCCATCGAAATCAAGAAAGCATCCTTAGATCGTTATAACAAACGTTAGAATCTAACATGGGGATGAGGAGCACAAGCTCCTCTCCCATATATTTTCCATGTCCTCGACGAAAGGAGAGATATGATGCGTAAAACAGCGGAGGCTAACTTTTCTGTACGCTTCAAGCGCGATTTTCTGTTGAATAAATATTTATACCTGATGATGGTTCCCGTACTGGCTTACTACTTTATCTTCCACTATGCGCCGATGTATGGAGCCATCATTGCTTTCAAGGAATATACCCCCATCAAAGGGATACTCGGCAGCCCATGGATCGGATTCCAAAACTTCCATGACTTCTTCACCAGTTATTATTTCTGGCGCATTCTCAAAAATACGGTTCTGATTTCACTCTATACGTTATGTTTTGAATTTCCTGCCCCGATTATTTTAGCTGTTCTCATTAATGAGCTGGCGAATAAAAGATTCCAACGTTTTGTGCAAACGGTTACTTATATGCCATACTTTATCTCGCTAGTCGTCATTGCCGGAATGATTAAAGATTTTACGAATAACGGCGGTGTAGTGAATACGTTACTGACTTATTTTGGCGCGAATGATACAGCGATGCTACAGAAGCCAGAGCTGTTTCGAACCATATACGTGTTATCTGAAATTTGGCAAAAAATTGGCTGGGAATCCATCATTTATTTAGCAGCACTCATGGGCATTGATCAAGAGCAATACGAAGCCGCGAAAATGGATGGAGCCTCACGACTCAAATCCATTTGGCACATCACATTACCTGGTATTCTACCAACCATATCGATTATGTTCATTCTTCGAATGGGGAATTTACTCAACGTCGGCTTTGAGAAAATCATCTTACTCTACAACCCAAGTACCTACGATACGGCTGATGTTATCTCTTCCTTCGTTTATCGCAAAGGTTTGCTCGAATTTGGATGGAGCTATAGTGCTGCGGTTGGTCTCTTCAATTCCGTGATCAATTTAGCTCTGCTCATTACTGCCAACAAAATTAGTAAACGAGTTAGTGAAAATAGCTTATGGTAGTGAAGGAGGGTCTTAGATGAAAACGAACTATTCAGACCGCGTGTTTTACGCTGTGAACCATGTTCTATTAATTTTGTTAGTGATTGTAACACTCTATCCGCTCATCTATGTCACTTTCGCTTCCATTAGCGACGGCGCACAACTTATCACCCATAAAGGCTTGCTCTATCGCCCACTGGGATTCAGTTTGGAAGCTTATCAAAATGTGTTTAAAAATCCATCGATCTTACAAGGCTACCGCAACACCCTATTTATTCTCGTCTTCGGTGTTACGACCAACCTTATTGTCACGGCATTAGGGGCCTATGTACTCTCACGTAAAAATGTCATGTGGAACAAAGTCTTTATTTTCATCGTCATTCTCACGATGTTTTTCAGCGGTGGACTTGTTCCGATGTACCTTGTCGTGAAGGGCGTCGGACTCATCGACTCCTTGTGGGCAACCATTTTACCATTCGCCGTCAATACGTTTAACTTAATTATTATGCGTACAGCCTTTATGGCCGTGCCAGAGAGTTTGGAAGAGTCAGCCAAAATGGACGGCGCTAACCATTTCGTTATCCTATTTAAAATCATTATCCCGCTTTCCATGCCCGTTATCGCAGTTATGATCTTGTATTATGCGGTTGAGAAATGGAATGGATGGTTCTGGGCTTCGATCTTCCTGAAAGATCGCGAACTGTACCCCCTTCAGCTCACCCTTCGGGAAATACTAATAGCCAATAACACGGATATGATGTCTTCGGGCGCCAATGCTGCCGATCAACACCAGATTGGAGAAACAATCAAGTATGCCACCATCATGGTTGCCTCTGTACCGATTCTGATCCTCTACCCGTTCGTTCAAAAATATTTCGTGAAAGGCGTCATGATTGGCGCTGTCAAAGGGTAAGTACCACAAACGTCATCCGCTCCGCTCTGGAGGGACGGCGTTTTTTCGTTGTATAGCTCTTGAATATTTTCCTTCCTTAGGCAAGCGCATTGTCTGATAAGGACCTTGTACATAGATTATAGGACAGTTCATTTTTCTACTTGGTAAGGAGGAACGTTCATGCATATCGATCTTGGTTGCGGTCACCACAAGCATTTGAACTTCTACGGAATCGATCGCGTCCAGCTGCCAGGCGTTGATTTGGTATGTGATATCGACAAGGGCATTCCATTGCCCGATAATTCCGTGGAATTTGTCATGGCTAGTCGCAGTCTTCCTTATGTGACTGATTTGTTTGCTGTCATGTCTGAGCTATATCGGATTTGTACGCACAAAGCGATTGTATGCATTCTTTCGCCTTACGCTCATCATTTTCGTCATGCGTCGAATCCGTACTTGAAGCAAAAATTTGATGAATATACGCCTCGTTATTTAACAAACACCTTTCTTCAACCTGCAGGTAGTCCGATTTGCCCACCTGTACAGGAGTACCTTGAACATGTCGTCCCCTTTGATTTCCGTCTAATCCGCATGGAGCTGCTCTATGAACCTCCATATTCAACTACGCTGTATGAACAGGACGAATTAGATATGCTGCAATATGTCCAACCCAATCTGATTAGTGAAATCATGTATCACTTTGTGGTTGTGAAGCAGGAATTACAGGTTGACGATTGGCACCGAATTTGCAATAAAACGTATTACGAACCCCAATGGATTCCCTCTCTTCGACGTCAACTAGCACCAGAATCGGAAGAACTCCCTGAAGAAATCAATATCGACGTCATCCCCATGTCTCGAAAGCTTTCTCCTACGAGCCCTTCTATGAATGCGTCTATGAAATCCTCCAAAAAAGCATCGCAACCTGGTAAGAAGAAATCAAGCCCGCACAAGTAAGATTTTCATCTCCAAATGATCATTTTTTCATTTTCGACTCATATCTTAAGACCATCGGCCTATTTTACTTTCCATCACCACACCGTTTCCTCGCCACGAAGGAAGAAGCGGTACAAATACTAGGGGGTGACGATCATAGCTCTCGTCGTCAGGGCCACACTCAACGCAACTGGCGCGATTACGTTCACCGGAAATACACTTGGCCTAAGCCGCTCGAATACAGAAGGTGTACCGGGAACACAAGACAGCATTGGTGCTTTTACCACGACCAATACAGCGCTCAAATATGGGACTTATCCATCAGGAACAACCAGTCTCTATACGCTCAACAATTCCTCCGCCATCTTAAACCTTCCTGCTGGAAGTACCATTTTGTATGCTGAATTGATCTGGGGCGGTTCCTATGTGAATGGCACGGTTAACTTAACAGCTTTTATTAACAATGCCGTCACCTTTACCACCCCTGCAGGGACCAGCTCCATTACGCCAGACAACGCAACCAAGAATGAATTCGACTTAGGCGGCGGAGCACTGGGATATGTCAGATCCGCTAATGTCACGACGCTCATTCAACAAGGGATGGCTGGAACTTATACAACAGGAAATGTCGTTGGGACCATCGTTATTCCTGGTGATTCCACCGCCAATCATGCTGGTTGGACACTCGCTGTCATTTACCAGAACACCAGTTTGCCATTCCGGAATATGTCGCTGCGGGTTGGTGCTGTCCTTGTCCAATCGACATCTCCGCCAGTTAATACCACGATTACCGGATTTGCTACACCAGTAACAGGTGCTCTAGGAGGCAGAGCCTTATTTAGCGCCCAGGAAGGAGATGCCAATCGAACCGGGGACCAAGCGCTATTCGGTCCTACTACTGGTTCATTAGTTGCGCTATCTGGACCCAACAACTTTGCCGCTAACTTCTTTGCTTCACAAATCAATAATGACTTAGGAAACCTGAATACCACAGGTACTTTCGGAAGTTCCAATCAAATCAATGGAGCACCAGGTACCAATATCAGCGCTGGACGACAAGGTTGGGATATTACCAACATTGATGTATCTGCACGCCTTATTAACAATCAATCCTCAGCCGTGCTGCAATTAACGACCTCAGGGGACGCTTATGTCGTGAACGGCAATGGGATTCAGGTCGACATTAATGCACCTAAAATTACTGTCACCAAAAGCGCCAATGTTACTGGAACCGTATTAGGGGATACCATCACCTATAGCGTTACGACGAACAACACGGGAACCGCAAGCGCGGCTAGTATTGTTTTGTCCGATGCATTGCCTGTAGGATCAACTTTCGTGCCTGGAAGCGTGACGGTGGCTGGGGTTGCCAAACCTACTTATGATATTACGGCTGGTGCCCCGCTTGGCTCGCTTGCTTTCGGTACCTCAATCACCGTGACATACAAAGCTACAATCACAAGTGTTCCGACGCCGCAACAGATTGCGAATATGGCGAATGCCGCGTTTACGTTCCAGAGTGTAGCTGGCGGTTCCGTAATCAGCGGCGTTATACCGTCGAATACCGTAACTACACCTGTTTATGCGCCAAGAATTGGTATCGTAAAATCCGCCAACACAGCCAATGGCTCCGTGGGAAGTACTGTCACCTACACACTGCAAGTCGCCAATACGGGAAATATCGGAGCAAATGTCACCATTACCGATAACATTCCTCAAGGTACTTCCTATGTTGCGAATAGCTTCAAGGTCAATGGTGTCACTGTCCCTGGTGCGAATCCCGTGACAGGCGTCAACATCGGGACTGTAGCCGCCGGTGGGACATCAACTGTTACTTTCGATATTCTTATTCTCGTACTCCCTTCACCTTCACAAATCATCAATAAAGCGAATAGTACATATACCTTCCAACCGCCTGATGGCCGCACGATTTCTGGCGCTGCAGAATCCAATACACTGACAATCCCTGTTCGATTACCGAGCGTAGGCGCTGTCAAAAGTACGCCAGTTATTGACGCTGTCATTGGAGACACCTTTACATACAACACTGTAATTACAAATTCAGGTGTAGAAAGCGTAACAAATGTCGTTCTAACAGATACGTTACCAACAGGAGTCGTATTTGTTCCAAACAGTGTACTCGTCGGTGGAATTGGGAAGCCAAGCGCTGTCCCAGACGGAGGAATTGGGGTAGGATCGATTGCTGCTGGGAATTCGGTGACCGTCTCCTTCCAGGTGAATGTCGTCTCATTACCACCTTCAGGTCAATTGCTTAATATGGCTGGCGTCTCTTACTCGTCAGGTACCTTTAACGGAACTTCGTTATCCAATACGATTACAACACCTGTCTTTCAACCCCAAGTCTCCATAGCGAAAAGTGTGAACAGCACGAACGCTACCGTAGGCGATACATTGACCTACACGCTAACGGTTAACAATCAAGGTAATATCGCTGTGCAACCAACGATTTTTGATGCCATATCCGCATCAACTTCGTTTGTAGCAGGCAGTGTTACGATAAATGGTAGTTCAAGCCCAGGTTCGAATCCTGCTACGGGCATCGTCGCAGGTTCACTTGCTCCATCCGGAACAACGGTCATTACGTTCCAAGTTGTCTTGCAAAGCTTGCCATCGCCGCCACGACTCACGAATTTGGCTACTACCAATTACACGTATCAACCACCAGATGGGCGTATATTGTCAGGAAGTGCCACGTCCAACACGATCGACATCCCTGCTTCTGCACCGAATATTATGGTAAGTAAGTCCGTGAACCTAACCTATGCTGCTATTGGGGATACTCTCATCTATTCATTGGATATTCTTAACAATAGTGTTGTTCAAGTTACGAATATCGTTATCAATGATGCGCTTCCGAGTGGCGTTACCTTTCTCCCCGGAAGTGTGACCGTAGATGGTGTTCCCAAACCTACAGCAGACCCCACATCTGGTTACACACTAGGTTCGCTAAATCCTGGCGTCAATTCTCATGTCGTTTTTCGCGGAACTGTCACATCCGTCCCTAACCCGCCTCAGGCTGACAACCATGCGAGTATCTCTTTCACTTCTGGCGCTTTCACCGGCGCAACCTTTTCGAACACCGTTACTACCTATATCGAGCAGCCGATCATTTCCCTTACCAAGAGCGCTAGTCAATCGTTAGCGGTTATTGGCGATATCATTGCGTACACGATTGAAGTACGTAATACCGGAAGTACAGCAGCAGATATTACGATTTTTGATAATATTCCTGCTGGCAGTTCCTTTCTCGTGAACAGTGTTAGCATCAATAATGCACCATTTCCTGGCGTTGACCCTGTAAGTGGAATCCCTATCGGTACCCTTTCGGCAGGTGGTACTAAGAATGTCTCCTTCTTGGTGACTGTAGAATCGCTCCCTAACCCGCAGCAATTAGTTGACCAAGGCACAGCAAGCTATACCTTTATGCTCACAGATGGCCGTTCTCTGTCTGGAACAGGAAGTTCCAATACGGTATCAATCCCCGTATCTGCTCCCAACGTCGTCGTAATGGAAACTGTCAATGTGAGCACCGCCATTCAAGGTGACACGGTTATCTACACCGTCGTGGTCACTAACCAAGGTGTTGCGAACGTCAACAATGTTATTTTGACTAGCATTGCCGATGTAAGCATTTCATTCATTCCCGGAAGCGTCGTCGTAAATGGTGTATCATCGCCTAACACGAATCCGTCCACCGGCATTCCAATCGGTACCCTGGCGCCCAATACGCCGGTTACCGTGACATTTGAGGTGAAAATCACAATGCCAACGCCACAAATTAATAACCAATCTAATGTCAGCTTCACATCTGGCACATTCTCTGGCTCATCCTCTTCCAATAATGTCATCACACCTGTTACTCAAGCCAATATGACGCTGGTTAAATCGGCTAATACAACCAATGCTACAGTTGGTGATACGGTTGTATACACGATTGCGGTTACCAATACAGGGAACTTGCCAGGGGATGTCATTGTAACAGATACCATTCCAACGGGGACCTCCTACGTTCTGAATAGTGCTATCGTAGACGGGACACCACAGCCAGGTGCTGATCCGGTTGCAGGAATTAATGCCGGCTCGATTGCAGCAGGCGCCACCAAAACCGTTTCCTTCTCGGTTCTCATTAACACGTTACCTAGTCCTCAGGTGATAAGTAATACAGGAACAGCAACCTACACGTTTTTTCCGCCAGATGGTCGGACGATCACGCGAACGGCTACTTCCAACACGGTTTCATTCCCTGTATCCTCACCGAATGTGGCAGTAGTCAAAAGCACAACATCCACAGCACTTACAGTTGGTGACACGATCACCTACAAATCAATCATTACTAATAATGGTATTACCGCCATCAATAATGCTTCCTTTTCCGACCAAATACCAACAGGAGGCACTTTTGTGCCTGGCAGTGTTGTCATCATCGGCGCACCGACGCCTGTCGTGCCTCCCAATCCGGCATCCGGCGTCACCCTGGGGACGATTGCAGTTGGTGCATCGGTAACGGTTTTCTTCGACGTCGTTGTTACTTCGTTGCCAAGTCCTGCTCAATTCAACAACTTTTCAGCTGTCAGCTTTACTTCAGGCGCGATATCAAGTACAACCACTTCCAATACGATTACAACACCTATTTACCAACCTATTATCAACGTACTCAAAAGCGCCAACAGCATTAACGCTACCGTCGGTGATACCATTGTCTACACGTTAAATGTTTCAAATTCAGGTAATTATGCAACTGACGTGTTTCTTTCAGATACGATTCCATCCAATACGACTTTCCTCGCGAACAGTGTATTTGTAGGCACTCAACCTTGGCCAGGCGCAGACCCTGCAACAGGCTTTTCAATTGGTTCGATTAGTCCCGGAACAACTGTGCCCGTCACTTTCTCCGTCATTATTGATTCACTGCCAAATCCGCAAATATTGACCAATACCGGAACAGCAGCCTATTCCTTCACACTGCCTGATGGTCGGACATTTAATCGCAGCACGAATTCCAATACCGTTACCATTTCTGTTTCCTCTCCTGATGTCAGGATTGACAAAAGTACGACAGCAACAGACGCAGTGGTTAACGATATCATTCCTTACTCTTTCGTCATTACTAACAATGGGCTTGCACCTATTAATAATGTCGTGTTCTCAGATCCACTGCCTTCTGGAGAAGCTTTCGTTCCTGGCAGTGTTGTTATTACAGGTGCGCCAACGCCTCCCGTACCTCCGAATCCAGTATCAGGAATTGGGCTTGGTACGATAGCCGTCGGGGCGACTGTTACCATTACCTTTAATGTTCAGGTAACTTCCTTACCTAATCCAGCACAATTGAACAACTATGGTTCGGTGAGCTTCACATCCGGTGCCTTCTCAGCGGTCACATTCTCTAACACAATTACAACACCTGTTTATCAACCAATACTCGCTGCTGCGAAGAGTTCTAATACGACCAACGCAACGATTGGCGATATGGTAATTTACACAATCACCGTCTCGAACACCGGGAATTACCCGGCATCCATCTCCTTGGTTGACACGATTCCGAACGGTACGATGTTCCAAACGAACAGTGTCGTCCTAAACGGTATTACACAACCTGGCGCAGATCCTGCAACCGGCATTCCATTTACTTCACAACCTGGTGCTACTGACACCGTGACCTTTGGTGTAGTGATCGTTTCCTTACCAAATCCGCAAGTATTAACGAATACGGCTACGGCTAACTACACCTTTGTTCCGCCTGATGGTCGCATCCTTAACGGGGCTATCAATTCCAATACCGTCAACATTCCTGTTTCCGCTCCAAACGTCACGATTGATAAATCAACTACAGCAACCGATGCAGTTGTTGGCGATGCCATTACTTATTCCTCTATCATTGCGAATAAAGGTATATCTACCGTCAATAACGTTCAATTCTTTGATCAGCTTCCTGCCTTCACCGCGTTCATTCCAGGCAGTGTCACGATTAATGGCGTAGTAGCACCAAATGCCAACCCAACCAATGGGATCTCGCTGGGCTCCATTCTTCCTAGCAATATGATAACAGTCAACTTCAACGTCACTGTAACGGCTTTACCTCCAACTCAGCAACTGAGCAATCAATCGTCTGCCAGCTTTACAACGGGCGCTTTCGCAGCATCTGCGTTCTCCAACACCGTTATTGTTCCGGTCTATCAACCGATTATCTCGGTTGTCAAAAGCGCGAATACGACGAATGCGACTGTTGGCGATACCATCATTTACTCCTTAACACTTCATAATTCTGGGAATCTTCCTGCAGTTGCAACTGTGTATGATTCGATCCCATCAGGTACAGCCTTTGTTCCTAACAGTGTTATTATCAATGGCGTTACCCAACCAGGTGTCGACCCATCAACAGGAATTAATGCGGGTACCATTGCTCCAGGCGCTTCTGTCGATGTTAAAATTACACTTGAGGTTACGGTTGATGCATTGCCATCTCCTCAGCTTCTATCCAACCAAGCGACAGCGAACTATACGTACTCACCGCCAGATGGACGTCCATTAAACGGCTCAGTTTCATCCAATATTCTCATCATCCCAGTATCTGCGCCTAATGTAACTGTAACGAAAAGTACGGATGCCATTGATGCGATTGTCGGCGATACGATCTCGTACAAAATTATCGTCAAGAATAGCGGTATTGAAGCTGTTAATAATGTCATCTTAACCGATCCTATTCCCACTGGAACCGTCTTTATTACAGGCAGCGTAACTGTAGATGGTGTATCCAAACCAACGCTGAATCCGAGCACAGGTGTTCCAATCGGTACAATTCCTGCGGGAGTTTCTGTCACGGTTACATTCGAGGTGACGGTCGTATGACGGCCGACTCCCATTCTTCCAATCATCTTATTAACCAATCCGTCGTAAGATTCAGCTCAGGCAGCTCCACCAGCCATTCCTACTCGAATATCGTAGATACACCTGTCGTAGGTCCAATCATTACTGTGCTCAAAAAGGCAAACACCCATCTGGCCGTTCTCGGCCAGATCATCACCTATACCTTGACGATCGCCAATAAGGGTAACTTGGATGCACAAGTTACCCTTTTTGACAACATGCCTGAAGGAACTGCCTTTATTCCCAATAGTGTCATTGTTGATACTATTCCGTTGCCACTTGCTAGGCCAGATCAAGGCATACCACTAGGTATTATACAAGTATGTCAAACTATTGAAGTCATCTTTCAAGTTATTGTTCTAGAAGAACCTGCTTCCCGACAACTGAAGAATCAAGCAACAACCGTGTATGACTTCCATACACCTGGCGGTAGAGATGTTTCAGGCAGTTCAAAGTCCAATACGGTTATTATTCCATTTAAAGAAACGAAAATCAGATTCACCAAACAAACAAGCACAACTTCTACGTATGTGGGCGACACGATCACCTTTTATTTCATTATTAAAAACGAGGAAAATTGTCCGATTCTCCACCCTTTTTTCAAAGATGAATTGCCTGGTGGGGCTGCCTTTGTACCTGGAAGTGTTAAGATTAACGAGGTTAGTTACCCCTCAGCGAACCCTAACGACGGCATCAAACTTAGCGAAATCCCAGGAAACACGGAAGTTTGTCTTCAGTTTCAAGTTACCATTACCCGTGTTCCTCCCTCGAGTTGTCTCGTAAACTCAGCTGTCCTCACCTATTCAACAGGTGATTACAAAGGGAAAATGATCTCCAATAATGTAACGATCCACGTCTATGATCCTGACTTGATCGTGGTTGAAAACGCACTTGAATCACAGGCTACCTTGGGAGACACTTTGTCCTACGGCATTACAATTACGAATCATGGTAATATTGCTACGGAAGTGTGGCTGTCTGAATTCATTCCAGCAGGCAGTTCTTATGTGCTGGGAAGTCTAACCATAGATGGTGTTCCTTATAGCCAGGGTATACTCCCAAGTGAGATACCATTAGGCACCTTGCAGCCCCATAAAGCTCTCCTTGTAAAATTCCAAGTGACGGTAAATTCATTTGCCATCTCGCTGGATCAGAAGCAATTGAATAGCCAAGCACATGTTCTCTTTACTTATCGACTATCGGATGGTCGCGTCGTTTCTAATCAGCTGCTATCTAATCTAGTTAGCACACAATTACTATGGCCAATCTTGGATATCCTGCTATCGGCATCACCTAAGCTTGCTGAACCGGGTACGATCATTCATTACCACATCCAGGTAGCCAACACTGGAAACTTGGCTGCGAACCACATGAATCTGCTTGATTGGATTTCTCCGTTGAATACACTTGTCCCAGGCACGCTGCAAATTAACGGAGTTGTCGTGCAGCAAGTAAATATGAAACAACCGCTGTCTCTTGGCAATCTGCTGCCGCGTACATCCGTTGAAATCACTTATGAAGCAGCCATTATTCATCATTCCAATGTGAGAAGACTCACCCTGCAAATCCCAGCTACGTATGATTATCAGGTTAATGCGCCGATTCATCAAGGCACTGTGCTTTCCAATGTTGTTATTATTCGGATTGATCATTCAGAGGAATAGCTATGTAACATACAAATAAAGCCGAGGCTGCAATAGCCTCGGCTTTATTTGTATGTTAGTTACGATCATTAATCGCTTTGATGATTTCCACGGGAATTTTCGGCTTCCGATCATACGTCAGCAACCCGTTGATCTCTTGCTCAACATCCGTCAATTGCGTATAGCAGTAGCCTTGCACTACGCCTGAGTTCAGGAGTGGACGAATAACGGCACGCAGCTTTTGCTCATAGTCTTCGTCGTTATCTGCACCGGAATAGCCCCAACCTTCCCATTCACTCTTCTTGTAGGCAATTCCACCAAATTCGGTGACGAGGATCGGCTGATCTTGATAAGGGAAACCTTCGACAAATAAACGTCGATTCGCCGGCATTGCATGGACGGCCTTCTCCTTGGAGCTATAACGCTCACTCAGGACTTCTTCCCGCCACTCGTAGTCATGAATAGCGAATAAATCGGTCGTCACAAGCTCCCATCCATCATTCGAGATAACTGGGCGCATTGGATCCAGCGATTTGCTCAAATGATACATCGTCAAAGCATGCTGCTGCTGCAATTTATCGATTTGGATGTTCGGGACTCCCCAGCTTTCATTGAGCGGTACCCAAGCGATAATCGACGGATGATTATAATCCCGCTCCATCGAGGCGATCCATTCTTTGGTAAATTGCCCTACATACTTATCCGTGTATTCGTAGGCATTCGCGGCTTCACTCCACACTACGAGCCCCAGCACATCGCACCAGTACAGGAATCTTGGATCCTCCAGTTTTTGATGCTTCCTGGCCCCATTGAAGCCCATCGCCTTCGTAAGCTCAACATCTTGTTTAATTGCTTCGTCGCTCGGAGGCGTCAAATTCCCATCAGGGAAGTAGCCTTGATCCAGTACCATTTTCAGAAAATAAGGACGATTATTCAGACACAACTTGCCATCCTCGATCGAAACCTTGCGCATACCGAAGTAACTTCCTACAACATCCTCAACCTCATTATCAACTAGCAGCGTGAACGTAACATCGTATAAGTTCGGTTTCTCTGGTGTCCACCATCCGCCAAGCCCATGATCATTAAAATCATTCAAACGAATCTTCCGTGCACCTGTCCCGCTCTTAATCCCATACACATCTTCGGAAACTAGCTCACCTTTAAAAGAAATATCAACCTTCAGTTGGTACTTGGACGTCGATTGTGCGTCAATTCCTTCGATTTCGTATTTGATTTCGATTTGCTTTGCATCAATATCCGGCGTCATTTTCACCTTATCTAAGTAGGCGTTAGCTGAAACAGCCTCTAACCAAACCGTTTGCCATATCCCCGTTGTTCTTGTATAAAAAATACTCGCAGAATCCGCTTTCCAATACTGCTTTCCTCTAGGAAGTGTTACGTCTTTGCTAAAATCCACAGCCTTCACAACAAGCAAATTCGTCCCCGCTTGAAGCGCTTCCGTAATATCCGCATGGAATGGCGTATGACCACCCTCGTGCGTCGCTACAAGAATGCCGTTCACCCAAACCGATGCAAGGTAATCCACAGCACCAAAGTGAAGTAGAATTCGTTTACCGGCAAACGGCTGCGGAATCTCAAGTTCGCGGCGATACCACACGATATCGTGGAATTCATTACTGCCAATGCCGCTCAATTGACTTTGAAAAGCAAACGGTACTTGAATCGTCTGGGAGAACGCTCTTTCACCATTATGCCATTTTTGTTTCGTCCCTACGGATTCATCATCAAACTCGAATTGCCACTCGCCGTTTAAATTGATCCAGCTATCTCGTACAAATTGCGGTCTAGGATATTCAGCTCTCGGTTGGTTGCTCATTGTAAAGGAAAACCTCCAATTAGATAATTTATAAGTTAATTAAATAACGTAATAATTCCTTTTTTCATTATGCATCCGTACGAAATCAATGTCAATACGCGTTATTCAATTAACTTTGAAGTTACACTAATGATTCTATTCGTGCTTCTAATTTTAAACTCCTGACTTAACACTACTCACTGCTCACTTATTACTTTCCTCCCCCTGGATAAACTACATCTATTTTCCTCACTTTCCTGATCTCGAGTAGAAAACAGTAAAATTAACTCCATAAAATCCATTTATCCCTTTAAAACAATGATTTCGGCGGAATTTAGATGGATATTTTCCAGTTATTTCGCACAATAGACAGCTATAAGACAGCTTAGTAACCTACTCCCCCGCACAAAAAGACCCCCACACAGATATTCTCCATGTGAGGGTCTTTAGAACATATTTTAGTCGATGTAGCCGGCCATCCCATTTTTCATCAAGTACTCCATCTCGGCTTCCAGAATCGTATCCACCGCAAGCTCGCTTAGCTTGACGTCTGGACGGCCTAGAATATGATCGATTAAATCATCGCTGTCGATATCCACAGCACCTTTCGAGCCTTGTTCCGCTTTGGCTATGTAGGCTTTCTCATGCTTCAAAACTAACTCAATCTGCTTCGGCTCTGCCTTCGTCTTGCCCATAATGAATTGTAAAAGCTCCTGCTCATTCACACTTGCAGTCATTCTTCTCACTCCTATTCGATGTATGTCTCTTATTGTACCACAGATGGACAAAAAGAGACCCACAGCAACGGGCCGCGGGTCTAAAGGTTTATATTTTAAAAGGGGGTCGTCTTTTATTATAACCGACTAACATGTATGGCAGATGACTACTATATTTCTTTTATATTACAAATTTACTTGTATCACGTAAGGAACGATGAACACTTCGTTATTTTGCTGAAACTGGCCCCAAATTTTGTAGATCCCTTTAGTAGGAAATACAATTTTGAACGCTGCAGTTGGCCCCGAAGTCGCTGTAGGATCAGTCGGATGCACATGGACATAATCGTTCCCATCCTCGCTAATGGCAACTACATGTCCAACACTTCCAAGATATGGCTGCAGATTCGTTACAGGTGTTTTGGCAGCTCCTTGCTTGAAAGTGAACACCATGTCCAGCTCCATACCTGCCATGAGATGATCGAAGGCTAGGGTGACTTCCTTGTCACCGACCTGTTTCGTTAAGTTTTTATCCGGGAGCAACTTAACAGCTTTCGGTGCCTTCCCGTTAATGGTCAACCAATGGGACTGCACACTTTCCCCTAAGCCCGTTGGCGTAAAATCCGCAATGAGCTGATAGTAGCCTCCTGCCGGGAACGATGTTTGGACATCGAATCGCCCAGCTCCTGCGTAGGTTGGATGCAAGTGTTCAAAGTAGGACAAATCCTTGCTAACCACAATAAGGTGCATAAGTTTCTCGTGCATAACATCGAACTTCTCGATGGGGCGATTCCATTTATTTTGAACTAGAATCGTGATATCGGATAACTCTTTTGGTAAATAATTCGGTGAATCCACCGAAAAATGAGCAATCGCATCGCTCGTATGTTGATGTGTAACGGATGACGATGACATCGTCATACCCGACATGCTGGACATATCGGACATATCAATCGTCGTGGTGGCTGACGAACCACAAGCGGATAGGAGTACAACTAAGCACGTAAAGGGCAATAGCTTTACTCTCATTCGCTTTTGTCGGATGAAACCGGCGCTGCAAGAATACTTAAACCAAGTGAAGTCAATGCACACAGGAAGATTGATCCACCCCACAGTTCTGGAGACCAGTTCAACGTTTCAAATAGTTTCAAATGTGCGAAATATAGTCCCCAGACCAAGACAGGCAAAGCAAAAAATACAGCCTTATATCGCCAGTCTGTTACGTCGCGCTCTTTGATCTCTCGAAATAGCACATCACCGATCACACCGCTGATTAGCAGGATGGTAATTGAGCTATAGTCTCTAAATCCGTCCAGCACCGCTAGGAATATCGACTCGAATAGAAAGAAGAAAGTAACGGTACCGAACGGAAGCTTCCATCTCCGCAGGACAAACATCAATGGAATCACAAGAATCATCGTCGTAATGAGGAAATCCACCACGGCTCTTCCAATCGCATCCTCACCTCGGGCCATCCATAGATTCTGCCGGAATGACCATGCGTACATGAGGAAGAAAGCAAACACTGTAAAAGTTAACCCTATCGAAGTTAACGCCGGTAACAATTGGCGAAACGTCGGCGCAGCCTCCTTTTCAACAGCGCTGATTGCACGATAGGGACTTGTCAGAATCATTAAAGCACCCGACAGCAGCAAAAGATGTGTAGGGCTAAGCAGGGCTTCGATATTTTTTTCAATACCAAACACCGTATGCCAGTACATATCACCAAGCCCACCTACAAAGAAGAGAAAGACGCCAGCAACACCAAGTTTATAGCCTACTGGAATGGCTGCGAACCATGAGGAGGATTGAGCGCTGATTTTATTCGAGCGAATCATTAGAAAAATCCACACAGCACAGGCCAAATAGCCCGAGTAAAGAATCGCGTGCCACGGTGTAAAAAAGGTTTCTACTGCTCCATGGTTATGGGCGAAGCCATCAATAAACAGGCCAATAATAAGCCACATGCCCATGATCATCGTGATCGAATGCTTGGACGTCGTCGTGGTTGCTTGCGCCTTACTCATCGCTACTTGGACAGACACAACAATCAGCTCCTTATGAAATGGGTAAATTTAATTCTTCAGGGTTACTCAGTCCATCATATAATGCTTGCTGACGCAATACTACATATAACTCAGCTTTCGTAGAATTATAATACGGCAATACGAACAACACACCTACGCCAAGTGCTAAGACACCGAGAATGAACCACCCAATAAACGAAAGATCTAGAACAAACATCTGCCACTTGTGTCCTCGCGTCATCTGATTGCTGAGTTGAACGGCTCTTTTGCGACCAATCGTTGGATTGTCACCGAGGATATACGGAACCATACTGTAGGCATAACTCTTCACAATACCAGGGATGATGAGCAATAAATACCATAGGAAATTAAGCAAAGCACTCCAAAACATAGCGGCAACCGTTCCTAAATACTTCCCTTTGCCAAATGTGTAAAGAAGATAGTTCATATTAACATCACCTTGAGAGGCTTGTTTGAAATATTGCTGTGTGTTTACTTTGAAGGGGGCAATCACAAAGATGTTGAAGGCAGCGACGGCCAATCCTACTACGATCGCAACAATAATAATGATGATCAGAATAAGTGCACCGACACCATCCGAAATACCCCCAAAATCTGCATTCATACCTGTCAGGTTAATGGAGGCACCACGATCCGAATTCCAATTGCAACTCGGAACTCCGCCTCCAACAACGGCAAGCAGCAAGCTCACTAGAAATGCCTTCCAATACGATGTACGCAAAACTTGTTTCGCTCTAGCTTTCAACTCTTTACGCGACCAATCCACGCAATCCCTCCTCAGGTAAGTCCATATACACCATCTTATTTTATCTCCGAATGTCATAGAACAGTACCTATTTTTACCAAATTCTATACGATCTTTCTAATAAAAAAACACGTACCCCAAATCGGGCGCGTGTCCATGAGTTCACTCATAAAAACATCTCATCCAGATATCTTGCTCGTAATTGCCAAATCCCTTACCAAACAGCGTTAACCCCCCACGCCCACGTTTCGTATCCTCTGCGCTAATTCGCAATACCCAGTACTTCGGATCCACTTCCAGCTCGTTGATACAGACATCGGAAAGCCGTTGACCATCCATATATGTGCCTTGATCCGTAATGCGAAGAACCTTCAACAGCCCATACTGATTCACGTCCGAGTGCCACCATTCCGGGGTCAACTTCCCCCTCGTCTCACCATAATCGCCCGGGCTTGTCCAGGTACCTAGTCGCGTCCCATTCAATGTGAAACAAATATCCGAGGGCCAATTTTCATTTACTTGAGGCGCTTCCGATCCAATTTCCAGCGAAATTTCTATTTCCCTTAATTGATCATCCTTTAACAAGTAGTTAGGCACTTTATACTCGACAAACCCCTT
Source organism: Paenibacillus qinlingensis (assembly GCF_013204845.1). Taxonomy (GTDB): domain Bacteria; phylum Bacillota; class Bacilli; order Paenibacillales; family NBRC-103111; genus Paenibacillus_E; species Paenibacillus_E qinlingensis. Next base: position 18,919 of record NZ_JABMKY010000016.1, on the reverse strand, counting down.
CGCAAACCAAAGAATACCTGCATCTACTCTTTCCGGGTCCATAAAATAGGTGGGATTATCATAATGGCCAATGATCTTCTCCGTAGTCGCCAGTCCACAAGTCGGCCACGCTTCATAATCCGTGTAATGGCCTATAGGGACGGACACTTCCTTAGATTTGTGCAAAGAGGTTCTTTCTGGTGACAGCTTAATTTGCAAATAGGACGTATTCACGAAGCAATATTTGTAGGTTCCACCATTAACTCGCCTCATCTTACTTCCAACAAGTCCGGCTTGTTCGAGTTTGTTTACATGGCTGCTGACAATCGCATTACTAAGATAGAGCTCGGCAGCGAGTTCCTTAATATGCATTTCCTTGATGAATAGTTTATCTATAATTTTCAGGCGAACCTCACTCGCCAATGCTTCATACACCTGAAGCGACGCAGCATCCGTCTTTAGATACATTCGTTCACACCCTTTAGAATACGCAATTTTGCTAATCCTATGAAATTGTTATTGAAGATTAACTCTATTATCGTACATAATATAGATGAAATCAACAAGACAAGGATTCACTAATATACTAATTCAAAATATAAGGAGCGATAACACATGTCTTTACGTTCACAAATGCTCATCGACAAGAATTTTATTCTAGCTCAAATTGACCCTCGTCTATATGGATCCTTTATCGAACACCTAGGGCGGGCTGTTTACGGCGGTATTTATGAGCCTGGTCACCCTACCTCAGATGAGAATGGTTTCCGACAAGACGCGATTGAAGCCATCCGTGCTCTGCAAGTTCCAATTATTCGCTATCCAGGAGGCAATTTCGTTTCCGGTTATAATTGGGAGGATGGCGTTGGACCTAAGAAAGATCGTAAGCGATTGCTAGAGCTGGCTTGGTGGACAACGGAGACGAATGAAGTTGGGACGAATGAATTCGCTGATTGGGCGAAATTAGTTGGTTCTGAAGTTATGATGGCGGTTAATCTCGGCACACGCGGCATCGACGACGCCAGAAATCTGATCGAGTACTGTAATCATCCTTCTGGCTCGTATTATAGTGATCTACGTATTTCTCATGGCTATAAGGAACCCCACCGTTTCAAAACCTGGTGCCTTGGCAACGAAATGGACGGGCCTTGGCAGATCGGCACGAAGACAGCCGTTGAGTATGGTCGCCTCGCAAACGAAACCGCAAAAGTAATGCGTTGGGTCGATCCTTCTATTGAGTTAGTGGCTTGTGGCAGCTCATCAAGCGGTATGAGTACTTTTGCAGATTGGGAAGCTACCGTTCTGGATTTGAGCTATGACAATGTTGACTATCTGTCACTACATGCCTATTACAATAATAATAACAACGATACAGCAAACTTTCTTGCCTCATCTCTTAATCTAGATACGTTCATCAGCAGTGTCGCATCCATTTGTGATTATGTGAAAGCCAAGAAGCGCAGTAAGAAAAAACTTATGCTCTCCTTAGATGAGTGGAATGTCTGGCATACCATTGGATCAAGTCGCGCAGAAGAGCGTTGGCAGATTGCTCCACCAGAATTTGAAGATGTGTATACGCATGAGGATGCATTAGCGGTTGGCTGTTTCCTTATTACGTTACTTAAGCATGCTGATCGTGTCAAAATGGCTTGCATGGCGCAATTGATTAATGTTATCGCACCGATTACGACAGAGACAGGTGGTCCGCTGTGGCTGCAAACGACTTACTATCCATTCCTTCATGCTTCCATTTATGGTCGAGGAACTGTCCTGCATACCGTCAATTCTTCACCCAAATATGATTCCAAAGATTATACAGATGTCCCTTATTTGGAATCGATTTGCGTATACGACGAGGAGCAGGGTCATATTACGGTCTTTGCTGTCAATCGCCATCTCTCCGAAGCTATGGAACTGGATCTCGACATTCGCAGCTTCGGCGAAGTTAGCTTGATCGAACACATCGTGCTTGAACACGAAGACCTGAAAGCGGTGAACACCAAGGCTAACCCACATCATGTTAAGCCTCACCATGGCGGTCTATCCGTTCTTGACAATGGACATGTCAAAAGCAACCTTGCCAAAGCATCTTGGAATGTTATTCGTCTTCAAACTAAAAAAGGTTAAGCTAATCCTAGACACCATAAACGAGGGTTTCCCATTTGCCATGTATGTGGCGGGGAACCCTTATTTTCATCTTGTATGCGCCATTGACCGACTCTCAGGTTTGGGCATACAATTAAGAGGAATCCCCTTGGAGAGGAACCTGTATCATGCGAAATAAAGTTACCTGGGGGCTTACAGCCCTTCTCGGTTTGGCGAGCTGTATCGCGCTTCCCTTGCTTGTAATGAAGACCGATGGCGATAAGCACGAGCCTAATACACTTGATGCCGTTGCCATGCTGGATCATTCGCCTGCCACTCCCCCTCCTTCACGATCTAAACAGCCAGATATCTTAACTTATTGGACCAACCAAGAGAAGAAATCCGAGCAAGCAGGACAGGCTGAGACTGCAGCAGTCTATCGCAATCGGATTGATGTATATACAGCTGGACTTCCTTCGGCGCCTCTGTTTACGCCTGATTCGCCTAACATCCAGACACCTTCGACAGATATGGAGCTCTATCTCCGTGTTCCGATGCCAGTTCAATCTGTTCAACCAGCTCAACCCCTTAAACCAACGGAATCTGCCATCCCTGTAACTTCTTCGCTTGCTAAACACGAGCCTGCATCAGGGGTTTATATTGGCATGCTCGGGGCAGATCGCAGAGTCGGCTACGATGTTACGAAGATTGAAGACGTCTACGGACGCAAGCACGCGCTGTATTTGTCTTATGTGGGGTGGCGCAAGGTGCAGACCGATACCAACACTTATTTCCCCGCGCGTACCGCAGAAAGAGTGAAGGAACTTGACGGCGCACTTCAGATTGGGTGGGAGCCGCGGTTTGGCTTAAACGACGTGCAGGATGATGAATATGTTCGCCGTTTCGCACGTGAAGCCAAAGCTTCTGGTATCCCTATCTTCCTACGCTATGCATCAGAGATGAACGGAGCTTGGGTGCCATGGCATGGCGAGCCCCAGCTATATATCGAGAAATTCCGTCTTATTCACGATATTATGGCCGAAGAAGCACCTAATGTCGCCATGGTGTGGTCACCGAACTTCTGGCCGCCGGATACGATCGATAGCTACTATCCAGGTGACGCCTACGTGGATTGGGTTGGATTCTCGTTATATAGCACCCCTTTCTCAGCAGAAAAAGAGCAGCTAAAGGGCACCGTGATCGATACCTTCGCTCCTCTTTATAAACGATATAGCCATAAACCTATTATGATTTCTGAGGGTGCTGTTGCTCATACGTATTTGCCAACTAACCAAGCTTACTGGACCTGGGCAGAAAGCCAGTTGGGTTATATGTATGGTCATCTCCCGCGATTATTTCCTCAAGTAAAAGCCATTACCTACTTTAATTTCAGCCGGGCTCAGGCGATTCGAACGAGCGGAAGTTATGTCTATGACATCGGCGAAAATCCATTTATGGATGGATATTATCAAAGGCTAATCGCATCCGATTGGTTTCTAAGTAAGGTAGAGCCAGGGGTAAATCCTATTCAATACCGTTATAAACCAGTCTTAGACCGTTCTCTTCCTACGGGTCAACAGACCGTTCTTGTCTATCCGAAGCTTGTGAATGAACAGGGTAAACCACCCTTTGCAATCGCCATTTACCAAGGCAATCAACTCCTTGGCGTCAGTTATGAAGCCCCTTGGGAAATCGACATTGGCGTTCAGGCTGAATCGGCCTCAGAACCTTGGTATGCGGTAGCTTACAATGACAAAATGGAAGTGACTGCTGTCAATTCGGGTGTTGAGGTTATCGCTCATATCAATACGGTTACGCCTTAGCTGCCGAAGTGATAGGATGGAATAATACGAATATCCTTATCCAAATTAGCCAGCATCATGAAATTACGATTAAAAGTAAAAATGCGTTTCACCTGGTAGTACGACATGGTCACTGCCGTAAGGGCTTCGCTGAGTGAGAAGCGGAGTTCTGGCCTGTCCATTAACAATCTGCGCGATTCCCCCTCAAATTCAGGGCCGCTTGAGATGACCGCCAATTTGCCTTTACTTACTGCTTTCTCAATCGCCTTCAGAAAATATTCCGCCTGCTCATAGCTGTATTCATTACGAAGCCACTCGTGGAGATCGAATACGATGGAGTTCGTCGTCATGTAGTTACGTTCAAGATCATGTAAATCTAGAAACATCGAACGAGCCTTGGTATATCGAGGGTCTTCAGGGTTCATTAAAGCGGCTAGAGCTGTTTCATCCAGAAAAATGGCATCCTGAATATTCAAGTGATTATCCATAGATCAGACCTCCTTAATCCTCTTGTTTGCAAATACCATCCAAATACAGCAGTGGATTTGCTTCCTTTTGATCCACAGAGATCGGGGTTAATTCGTAAGAGGCGCTTGCCAGATATTGAGCAATGAGTCCATTGACGATAGCATCTACAGTTGTATGCTGCAGAATGGCGATATCTTTTAGCTGATCAACATATCGTGGGTCGAGCTCTATCATGCCTTCTTCTTGTTCCACATTTCTTGAAGAAATGAACTCGGATGCGGTAGACTTCGCTTTTTCGAATTGATTATGAATGAAGCGTTTGTAATTGTTCGCCATCGTGATTCACTCCTTATGCAATAACTTGTATATAAATTCGTCGAATTTCGTCGATTTCAGGGGGTACTTAAGTTCGAAATGATCTCCTTTACGCAATGTTCAATCTCCTTACTCGTACAATCGACCGTGCAATCGCTATACGTCATATAGAGAGGAATTCGCTCCTCGTAAACATCCTTAAGGCTATTTCCTGCCCTCATTACAATGCCTCTTGTAGTTATATTCGTTACTCTCCGTTCAATTTCTTCATAGGAAACATGCAAATAAATAATCCTGCCGCTTTGTCGAAGGACTTTCATCGCTTTGTCAGAATATACGACACTGCCACCTGTAGATATCAGGCAATTTTCAAGTTGCAATCCTGACACAATTCTTTCTTCGACTTCCATGAATGCTTCGATTCCATCTAACTCTATTATTTCTTGTAACAATCGCCCTTCCTGTTGCTGTATGACAATATCTGTATCTACGAAATCCATACCTAAAGCTTTGGCTAATAACACACCCAGCGTGCTTTTTCCAGCGCCTGACATTCCGATAAGTACGATATTCCTACCCTTTTTCACGATAAAATACCTCCATTCTTTCCCTCTAGTTAAAAAAGGCAACCGAACCACGAGGTCCGCTGCCTTCTCACACGCTTCTATTTAGCTAAAGACGAATGCCGAAATACGATAATAGAGCTTCTTTATACGCTTCATTTGTCTGAGGCGTGTAGGTCCTTACGTCAGTAGCACTGAATATGCGGAACTCCTTATCAGCAAGTGTATGCCTTCCCTCTGGCGTGCGTATCGCAACGATTGGGTACTTGTTGAAAATCGAATCTGGGGCTTTTTCACACCAGAAACTCGCGAATAGGTAGTCTTTCGGCAGCTGAGGCTCCTCTGTGAAAGAGTAGATGCGATGCCATGCTTCCTTTTTCTGTTCGCAAAGCACCCAGCCGTCATAGGGATCTTTCTCAAGGCGGTAGCTCTCATCGCCTTGCTGCTGGACAAGACCTTCGATGAAGGAAAGGGGTCTGCGAGGTACGATCCCGCCAACACCAACATCGCACAGGTAGTTCACGCCTTCGGCTTCTACCTTCAAGACATGATGACGCCTTTTGGGCGGTAGATTCGGCTCATCCCGCCAGAATCTGGCGACCAAATCCGTCACCGTATAGCCAAGTTCACGAAGCAGCCAACCGAATAAGGCATTCGTTTCAAAACAATACCCGCCACGCTGGCGTATGACAATTTTCTGATACAATTCCTGCGGATCAAGAGATAACGCTTTCCCTTCGAGAATATCCAAATTCTCATAGGGAACCGTGTGCAGATGTCGTTCCTGCAGGTCAGCTAATGTCTTAGCGCTGCCATCGAGCGAACCCTGAAAACCGATGCGTTCGAGATACTTCTCAATTTGAATGTCTGTATTCATCGAGGGAAGACACCTTCCTTAAGTGAGTTATTCGTTACTATGTATAGGAAAACGATTACCCTTGCATGTGAATTCGACTGTAAATCTCTTGGGCGTCCAGTTCACGCATCGAGAGCTTAGCTCCGATGGATCGGAAGCTGCCGATCACATCCTCATAGCCGCGCTCGATGTGCTCGACGCCTGTTAAACACGTGCTGCCCTCAGCCGTGAGACCGGCCATCAGCAGACAAATGCCTGCACGCACATCTGTCGCATGCACCCAAGCGCCTCGCAGGGGCATTCCACCGCGAATAAACGCCGATTCTTGCCGCATCTCTATTTCTGCACCAAGCCGTCTTAGCTGCGGAACATGAGCAAACCGTTTCGGATACACACGATCAGTCACGATACTTTTGCCCTCGGCCTGCAACAGGAGTGCCGTCATGGGTTGCTGTAAATCGGTGGCGAAACTCGGATACATGCCTGCGCGAATTCGTGTGGCTCTCAGCGCGCCAGTACCATAAGCAGTTATACTGTTTTCCCCACATTCCACATGCAGTCCGACTTCCTCCAGCTTAGCTAGACAGGAGCCAAGATGCTCAGGAATGACATCCTTGACGGTAATTTGTCCCCCACCCAGCCCAGCCGCCATCAAGAAAGCTCCGGCAATTAGCCTGTCTGGAATTACCGTATGGATGCCCCCGTTCAAGTAAGGAACACCTTCTATCCGAATACGATCCGTGCCGGCTCCATAAATTCGTGCCCCGAGTTGATTCAGGAATCTTGCCGTATCGCATACCTCTGGATCCACGGCCGCATTGTGCAGGTGAGTCCGTCCTTTTGCCAATACAGCCATCATCATCGCATTCATCGTCGCCCCCGAGGTAATGGTGTCGAAATAAATGTCCGCCCCCTTCAACTCTGCCGCTTCGACTTCATAATAATCCTTGTAGAGCCGCACCTGAGCTCCAAGAGCTTGGAACACCTTGATATGCTGATCCATCGGTCTTGAAACAAAATCATCACCACCAGGTAATCCAATCGTGACTCTGCCAAATTTGGATAATAACGCGCCAACAAAATAATAAGACGCTCGGTAGCTCGATGCTTTGCCTGGATCAATCACGGAGCTGTGGATCCAGCGGGGATCAATAATCACTTGCCCCGCGTGCTGTGTGAGCTTCAGACCGATATCCCTACCAATATCCGCGATAAGACGGACATCATCTATGTGTGGTATGCCTTCTAATGTTACGATATTATCCGCCAAACAAGCAGCTGCAAGTATGGCAAGAGAACTATTCTTTGCGCCTGGTATGTGTACCGTTCCGTGGAGTGGGCCTGAGTATTCCGCTTGTATATACTTCATGAAGGTATCCCAACTTTCGTTATGACGATTTCAATTCGGATTCGAGCATATAACCGCCGCCGCGCACGGCACTAATGAGAAAGGTATCTTTTCCGTACTTTTTGCGAACCCGATAGACCAAAGCGTTTAGTTCATCGAGAGTCACGTCCGAGAACCCTTCGGCTCCTGGTGATCGCTCAGGCCACACCTTGGATTTAATTTCCTCCATGGGAACGAGTCGGTTTATATGTTCATGCAGCACACGGATCAATAGATATTCTTTCTCCGACATAAGAATTCGCTTGCCTTCCACCACACATTCCCGTTTCTCCCAACTTATTTCCAACGGGAGTTTGGGAATTTCTAGCTGCATGGTGATGCTGAGCGGTTCGATTTCAAGGGTTTGATCGGCAAACATATATGAGAAATGGATGACGGTCATCCCTTTGGCAAGCCTAATAATATCAAAATTGTTCAACGGATACGGCGTGTGCGGCGTTAGCTCTACGCCATTAAGTTCAGTGCCGTGGCGACTTCCTAAATCATAGAGCACCGCTTTGTCTTGCTCTTTGCGGATAATGATATGTTTCCGGGAAATAAACGCGTTCGTAAAAGCCAAATCCGGCGTTAACTCATGGGATACCCGGCCGACATTTGTTTCTTCCTGGTTTAAATTCACGCAAGTGCCCGCTCGATAGGGCTCACCGCGTACAACGTATAAGCATGCAAAGTTATCCAGTTGTGTCCCCTCCGTTTGCAAATGCAGCTTACCAACTATCTTGGGAAATAACCCCATTAGTTATCGTACCTCAAACTATAGCTGATTAAAACCCCTTCTCACTGACGGGTCACTCATTTTTCAGTAACAATTATGTTTAACCCTCTCTCTCGTATAAATTCTGATCCAATGACTGGATAAACAGTGTCCACTCCCCTGTTGTATAGAGCAAAAGCCGGTGCATCGCACGTGTACAAGCCGTATAAAAAAGCTTACGTTCGCTCTCACGATTATACACTTGTGATGATGCATCAAAAATCAATACCGCGTCGAACTCGACACCTTTGGCGAGGTATGCGGGAATGATCATCGTCCCTTTCTCAAACGTTGATGTTTCCTTCGTAATGAGTCGCAGCGTCTCAATGTCCGCTGACATCAACACGTCATAAGCCTCCCGACTCTCCGCTGCGGTCTTCGTAATAATGCCAATCGACTCAAAGCCCTTTGCCTTTAGTTCAGCAAGATGCGCAACAATGCGTTCAACTCTCTCTGCACGGCTGCTCACCTTAATAAGATACGGCTTCTGGTCGCTCCGCTCAAAAGGCACAATATCTACGCTAGGCAGCAATGCCTTCGTAAACTCCACAATCTCGCGAGTGGAGCGATAGCTTCGAACAAGGCGAATCAGATTCGTTTCATCTTGGCCGTATAGCCGAATTAATGGCGAATCCACCTCAGATAGATTGGTCGCCTGTGGGAAGATTGCTTGACTGAAATCTCCGAGCACGGTCATGCTGGCGCGGGGAAATAGCTGCTTGAGGAAGTAGAATTGGAAGGGAGAATAATCCTGTCCTTCATCGACAAATACATGCCGCACATTCGTGTTCCTCCGAGTCCCCTCTACGAATTCTTTCAAACACAAGAACGGCGCCGCATCCTCATAAAACAGTTCGAGCTTACTCAGCTTTTCCTTCGTTTGCCTGCAAATTTCCGTCCAATGCTCAGGTACATCGCGCTCGTTGGTCATGCTCCGATAAGCGGTCTCATCGCTGAATAACTGATCATACAACCCGATGATATCGATAAACTTAAATCGCTTTACGTCATTTTTCAAGGGTTTATAATGGCCGCTCACGATCATCTTCCGAAGAAGTTCTTCGATTTCCTGCATGGCAAAATCAACATCATGCTCATCGTCTTGCTCCTTGCCAAGAAACTGTCCATAATCATCCAAAAGCTGTTCATTCATATGGAGGACAACTTCTTCTTCTTGTTGATACTTCTTGAGTAACTCTCTGTAGGCTTCGGCATATTGTTCGTTATCGAGGTAATCGAGTTCATCCTGAACCCAATGCGCTTTTTGTTCTTTCCGCTCTAGCGTCGTCAACCTTTGCAGGATCCACTCCTGTAAAAGAAGGACGCGATTAGCCAGACGAATGGTAGGGTCATAGCTATAAAATTGCAATCGGATCTGCTCCGCGGTAATTAACTCACGATCCCGAAAATTGATAGCGCGGAACAACATGCCTTCTTTCCCCAGCCAAACCGCATATTGCTGCAGCGCATGGAGAAATACCTCAGATGCCTTATAGTGAATCCCACTTCGTCGTGCTTCATACTCGTGAGAAGATGGTGACGTCAGCACATATTCAATCTGCTCGAAAGGACTCTCCAATTGTAATGTAGACCCAAGCCAATAGACCAAATATTCTTGAATGGTCGTCTGCTGCATGTTTTCCTCACCGAGTTCGGGAAGAACCGTTGATACATAACTGTTGAACATCGGATTCGGGGAAAAAAGTACAATTTGGTCCGCCTTAAGCTTATCGCGGTGCTTATATAATAAGTAGGCCGCTCGCTGCAAAGCGGCTGACGTCTTGCCACTGCCGGCCGCTCCCTGCACAATGAGCATTCGCGTCTTATCGTTGCGAATGATGGCATTTTGCTCTTTCTGAATGGTTGCCACAATGCTCTTCATTTGCGAATCTGCACCTTGAGCAAGCACTTGCTGGAGCAATTCATCGCCAATGGTTACACTCGTGTCGAACACACGTTTTAACTGACCGTCGCCGATGTAATATTGCCGCTTCAGCGTCATCTCCCCTGCTACTTGCCCTCCTGGTGTTTCATAGGCTGAAGCCCCCGGGGAATAGTCGTAGTACATACTTGCAATAGGTGTGCGCCAGTCATAGACCAGGAAGCTTAAACCGTCATCGTCAACGAAAGACGAAACACCGATATAAATGTGCTCGCTGAAGCTAAGGCCTTCCTCATGAAAATCAATTCGCCCGAAATATGGCGACGGCAGCAGTCGCTTCATGCTCTTCAATCGTTGCATCCGCTGCTGGTGACTGCGCTCCCGCTCTGATAACAATGCTTCTTGCTGCCTAATACTATAAAATGCCTCTTCGAAATCTTCATGGGTGCTCGTGTTGATGGACACTTCTTCCCAGAAACGTTTGCGGAAGTCCGTTACCTGATCGCGCAACCCGACTACTTCTGGTTCAATTTCGACGATTGCAGATTGTAATTTTTCGCTAACCATATTTAATCGCTCTTGTTCTTGCTGCCATTCGTTCGCCTTTATCATCTTCACGAACACGCTCCTTTTGGGTCTTGTGTGAAAAAAATAAAAAATGTTTGACAACCTACCGTTTTTCATGCTAAAATTTAATTAAAGATATAATGTAATAGTTATAATGTAAATTAAAAATAGCCAATAGTCTTAGTATCTTAACATAAAACTTCCTCCTGTGTAAATATATGATTTAGTAAGAAGAACCGGCATTTCTGCTGGTTCTTCTTTTTTTTTGCATTTGAACTTGGAGTCCACCAAGAAACCTCCGATGTTTCGGCTATGGGTTTGATAATCCGGCTAGTACTAGTACCAGCACCTGCATCCCCCTTCTCCGTGCAGCGCTTCATGAATAGATGGATTTTATGATGTTAATCTCGCTGAAAAAGCTGATCTATTAGGAATAACTGGATTTCATACAGCTAATTCGAGCCATATGAAGCAATTGGTTCAAAGCACGCTAAATTAGCTGTACCTAATCCAGTTATTCAAGAAAAATCCGGAAAAATAGCTGAAATAGCTGTACATTTTCAAGTTAATTGGATCGTGTAGCCTATAACTTAATTGAAATGAACTTCAGCTCCGTCAACTCCTCAACCGCATATCGAATACCTTCCCGTCCGAAGCCACTTTCCTTCACACCGCCATAAGGCATGTTATCCACACGGAATGTAGGGAAATCATTAATCATGACGCCACCTACTTCCAACTGCTGGGCAGCAAGCATCGCGGAACGGATGTCATTTGTATAGATGCCTGCTTGAAGTCCATAGCGGGAATGATTGACATCCTGTATGGCTTGATCCAGCGAGCTGAATGAGGCAACCGTGACGATCGGTCCGAACACCTCTTCACAGGATACAGGCTCATCCGCTGCTACATGCGTCAAGATGGTCGGTGGGTATATCCGAGAGTTCAGCTCTTTACCTCCCGTAATCACAAGGGCTCCTTTGGAGACCGCGCTATCTACCCAATCCTGCATCCGGCGAACTTCTTTCTCACTAATGAGCGCAGATAGATCTGTTGTCTCTTCCAGCGGGTCGCCGATAACTAATTTCTCTACTTGCGCTTTGAATCTACTCATAAAATCATCATGATGCAGCTCATGGACGAAAATCCGCTGAATGGAGATACATACTTGACCACTATATGAAAATGCACCGAGCACACACCGACTGATTAACTCATCTGTAATCTCGTAGGCTTTGTCTATAAGTAAAGCTGAATTCGAACCTAACTCTAAGGTAACTCGCTTTAAACCAGCTTTGTTTTTCATGGCAATTCCGACTGCAGGACTACCTGTGAATGTCACAGCCTTCACTCGTGGATCGCTCACGAGCTTCTCACCCACTACCGATCCAGGTCCGGGAATAACATTCAATGCCCCCTTCGGGAGTCCCGCTTCTTGGAAAATCTCTGCAAGTACCAAAGAGGAAAGTGGCGTTTGTCCCGCGGGTTTGAGTACAATTGTATTCCCCGCCGCGATCGCAGGGCCGACTTTATGTGCGACCAAATTAAAGGGAAAGTTAAATGGTGTTATCGCCGCAATCACTCCCAGCGGCTTGCGCAGCGTAAAGGCAATGCGTCCCTCTCCACCAGGAGCTGCATCCAGAGGGACCGTTTCTCCATGGATGCGACTTGCTTCCATCGCAGCGAATTTATACGTTTGAATCGTCCGGGCGAGTTCGCCCCGCGCGGTCTTGAGCGGCTTACCCGCTTCCAAAGCTACGAGACGGGACAGCTCCTCTTTCCTTTTTTCTAACAATTCAGCGACTTTATTTAAAATAGCCGTACGCGCGTGTGCAGGCATGTGAGCCATGATCGGCGCAGCTGCTTGTGCAGCTTGGATTGCTTCATCCGTTTCTGCCTCATTCGCATACCCCACGTCTGCAATCCATTCTCCTGAAAATGGTGAGTAAAGTGCTTCGTAACGAGCAGCTTCTTTCCATTCTCCGTTAATAAACAAATGCCTTTTCATCCCCAACCCTACTTTCTGTCTTGCGCATATTGGTCAAGTATAACCTGTTGGACAATATCAAGTCCCTCAGCAAGCTCTTCATCCGTAATTACGAGTGGCGTCAGAAAACGAATCACATTGCTGTGCACCCCAGCGCTTAATAGAATCACGCCTGCTTCATAGCAGCCTTTTTGAATCGCAGCTGTCTTCGCTTTATCTGGTTCTTTCGTATCAGGATCTACGAATTCGATCGCACACATCGCGCCTAGACCACGAACCTCCGCAATATGCGGAATCGTCTTCTGCAAGTTAGTAAAGAATTCACGGATTGTCTCACCGATAACACGAGATCGTTCGATAAGATTCTCGCGTTCCATCTTCTCAATAACGGCCAATGCCGCCACACAACCAAGTGGACTTCCACCATACGTCCCACCAATTTCGCCAGGGGCAGGTGCATCCATAATCTCCGAACGTCCCGTAACCGCTGATATCGGCAAGCCTGCCCCAATGGATTTCGACATCGTCATCAAATCTGGCTCAATCCCAAAATGTGTCGATGCAAACATTTCTCCCGTACGTCCGAAACCCGTTTGAATTTCATCGGCAATGAACAAAATTTGTTTACTTTTGCAAATCTCATATATACCTTGAACAAATTCCTTTGGAGGGACGATAAAGCCGCCTTCACCTTGGATCGGTTCCATAATGACCGCTGCCAACTCTTCTGGTGCAACCTCCGTAAGGAGGAAATCTTCAAATTGCTGAACACAATAGCGCGCGTAATCGATCTCCGACATGCCTTGCGGACGATTCAACGGATACGGGAATTGCGCCTTATAGGTGGCCGGAGCAAAAGGTCCCATCTGGAACTTATAGGGTCTAACCTTGCTTGTAAGCGACATGCCTAAGAGAGTTCGACCATGAAATCCTCGCGAAAAGGAGACGATGCCTGATTTCCCTGTAAATTTCCTAGCAATTTTCACAGCATTCTCAACCGCTTCTGCACCGCTATTCAGAAAGATCGTTTTCTTCGGAAAGCTGCCCGGCGTAATCTCTGCCAACTTCTCAGCTAACTTCAGATAAGGTTCATACATAGCGACATGAAAGCAAGGATGTATATATTTTTCAAGTTGCTCTTGAACAGCTTTGACAACTTCTGGCGGGCAATGGCCCACATTCAGCGTTCCGATGGCGCCAGCAAAATCAATGAATACATTACCATCCACATCATAAATCAATGATCCTTCTGCCTTCTCCACAAAAATCGGCGTATTATTGCCAACACCTCTTGGAATGAATGCTTGTCTTTTAGCCATGAGTTCTTGCGTGCGGCCGCCCTGTAACTTGGAGGGTACTGAAGCAAATTTACGTGCGATTTGCATGTTCATCTTCCCCTTTACATTCCTATTTTAACTTTTCTTATTTATATGAGAGTTACCACTACCTTCTTCTTCATTTTATGACAGCAACGATTTACACATTCAGAATATGACGCAAAAAAAAGCCCTTTTCAGGGCTTACGAGCCGTGTAGGTCAGGCTCTTGTTTAATATAATTTTTTATACTTGTAGATGCTCGAGTTGGCCCCTTCCTCTTCTACAAACAAGCAAGTTGGTGCATCTCCGCATTCGTTAATGCTTTGTTATAAATAACTAATCCACCGATGCTGCCGACAAAGTAATTGCCGATCTCCTGTGAACGATCCACCGCTCCAACGGTAAAATCAGCACCGTCAGGCCCTCCATCGTAAAGGCCGCCAGGGTAATGATACGGATTAAGGATCGGACGTTCATCCAATACTCCGTTTACGTAGGACCGCGCATGCTGACCATCGTATGTAAAAGCTACATGCTGCCATTCGCCCTGAGGGACTTCGGTCTTACCAATAGATGCATCCATACACCAGCGATACCCAGGTGTCGGACCACCTACAGAAGATACATGGCCGCACACCTGTTGGCCGCTCTCCCAGATCGATAAATTCAGGAATAGTCCATACTGGCGTCTCTTATTGGATTCGTTCCAGATGCCAGCAATAAATTCGCATTCATTATTGGATTTTTTCCTGCGTTTAACCCAAGCAGCAACCGTCACCTGCGCATTCTCACCATGTATATTCAGATCTTGGATGTGCTCCCGGGGAATTCGGAACCATTTCCCTTCCTCTAGCAGAGCACTGTATGGACCGAATATACCTTCATTGTCACGATCTACCAGCCCTGCACCTTCCTGCAGGGCATATGGCTTTCCACCCCTTGACATGCGTGCTTCTCCAGGGCCTTCTTGAAAGTCCCATAACGCTACTAAATTCGGATGGCTGAGCATCATTTCAATATCTTTCTTCATGAATGAAGCCTCCAAGGTTCCCTATTTCTTTTTGCTAAACCATTCGTTCATCGCATCGATGGCTGCCTTGCCGCCCTTGGCGTTGAATTCCTGCACAAACTTATCAAACTCGCCTAGATCACGTTTGCCCATAATGAATTTCAAGGCGTTTTCTTCTGTGTAGTTGCGCAGCTCCGTGAACTTGGTGTCGTACGCCTCAATGGAAGGTGCGTATGAAGTTTCTTCCCGATTCTGCTTAAATTTCAGCAGCGGCTCGTAATACGGAAGGAATCCCTTAACTTTTAAACGTGCATTGAAGCTCGGGTCACTGTCTCCGAAGAAGTACAATGTCCTCCACGGAATGTTGTTGCTCTGTTCTGGTGTCTGCACGATTTGCCCGTTATCTACCTTATAATCCTGACCTTCAAGTCCATAAGTTAAAAATTTATCCGTATCTGCATTCATGATGTAATTGATAAATGCGGCGGCGCCTTCCTTGTTCTTGGCTTGCTTCGGAATAACAATGTAGTTACCTGGAATACCTTCCTCTTGGAAGCCTGAAGCTCCACTCTTACCGCTAACTGGTGCGATGTACTGTAAGGTTCCTGCGCTCTTCTTATCCTTGATTGAGGTATCAATCGTCAGTGCATCGCCCCAATAGACAGTGCCGAAAGCAGCAGTTCCGTTGATCATTTTGTCCTTAATATCTTTATTGATAGCGAATTCTTGGTCGATTAAGCCTTCGGAATACCATGTCTTCATGGTCGTGAGGTACTCTTTATATTCTGGTTGCAGCCATGCGAATTCTAACTTGCCATTTTTGTTTACCGTCGAGGTACCTACTCCGAACGCTGATGCGTAAGGCAGGAAGGATGCCATAAACGCTCCTGGATTTCCGGCGGAACCCGTGAGAGGCGCGATATTCTTTTTCTCTTTGATCGCCTTAAGCGTCGTATACATCTCGTCCATCGTAGTCGGTTCTTTCAGACTGAGCTCCTTCAGAATATCCGAGCGCTCCAGAAGGCCGTTGCCAACCTTTTGGGCAACACGTACTGGAATGCCGTACATTTTGCCATCCAGCTTGGAGGCGTCGAGAATTTCTTTGGGCAGAAATGAAGATAGATTAGGAATATTTGTTTTCACTAACTCGTCAAGTGGCTCAAATGCCCCCTGTTGCGCCAGCTTAAAGTAGTCGGATTTGCCTGGGATCCACATAATATCTGGTACATCACCTGAGGCTAAAATGATCGATATCTTCTGGTTGGGATTGTCCTTAGGCAGCGACTCGAATTTCACGTTATATCCGGATTTCTCTTTAAGCACGTTCACCAGCTTGTTGTCGTTAATCGTGTCACTGCCCTTGTATTGTTCCATGGCAGGATGATACATACGCATCACTTTCAATTCCTTGTTTTTGACTGATCCACTTGAACTTGTCGCTCCAGCTTTGGTACTGGCAGGGGCAGTATTATTACTACTGCAACCTACTGCAAGCCCGACCAACAGGACAGATGACATGCCCACTAGCACTGCTTTTTGAATTCTCATCGAATAAAACCTCCCCTAAAGTGTTTATATAAAAAAACAGGTGTTTTCGCAGGTTGGCCATTACCCTTTGACAGCACCCAACATAACCCCTTTGACGAAATACCGTTGAATGAATGGATACACAAACAAAATGGGAACTACTGCACACAGAATGGCTGCCGCCCGTATCGTTTCTGGAGTAACTTCGCGAAATACATCATTCACAACTAGGTCAGCTGACTTCTCATCGGTTACGAGTTGAAGGAGAAACATTTGAAGCGGCATTAACTGCCGATCGGTAATGTACATCATCGCTTGAAAGAAAGCATTCCAGTAGCCAACCGCATAGAACATCCCGACGGTAGCCAGTGCAGGTACAGATAACGGCAGATAGATTGAGGTCAGAATTCGTAAATTTGAGGCACCGTCCATTCGAGCAGATTCCTCCAATGAGTCCGGTACGCCCATGAAGAAGTTGCGGATTAAGATCATATTAAACGGTGCCAGCGCAGTCGGCAAAATGAGCGACCATAGTGAATTAAGCAGCCCAACTTGCTTTACGACGAGGTACGTCGGAATCAGTCCTCCGCTGAAGAACATCGTGATGACGAACAGTAACATCAGAAAGCGAGTGTAGGGCAAGCCCTTGCGAGAAAGCGGATAAGCCGCTAGCACGGTCAACGCCATGCTAATTACCGTTCCGACAATGGCAATAAATAACGAATTACCGAATGAGTAGTAGAATTGCTTATTTGAAAGCACATATTCAAAGGATATCGTTGTGATTCCCTTGGGCCATAACAGGATGTCCTTGGCTAGAACATGTGATTCACTACTGAACGCTTTGGCTGCCACGTGTATGAACGGCAGAACCATCGACAGCGAGATGAGCGAAAGTAGGAACACGTTAAAGTAACTGAATACGGTTTCTCCTCTAGAACGAATCACACAAGCACCACCTCTCTAGGTTAGTAAATTCCTTCCTCGCCCATTCGCCGGGCAAGTGTATTGGCAATAACTAGCAGCACACAACCGATGACTGATTTAAACAATCCCGCCGCCGTGGTCAGGCCAAACTGCATCGTGCCTAATCCCACTCGGAATACGTAAGTGTCAATAATATCACCGACATCGTATACCGTCGGGTTGTACATCACGAGCACTTGCTCGAAGCCGGCGTCAAGTAAATGACCGATTCGCAGCAGAAGCAGAATAATAATCGTTGAGCGAATGCTCGGCAGCGAGATGTGCCAGATTTGTCGGAGCCGTCCCGCACCATCCACTGTTGCTGCTTGGAACAATTCCTCGTTGATGCTTAGTAACGCAGCAAGGTAGATGATAGCGCCCCATCCTGCTTCCTTCCATACATCGGTGTACACGAGTATCCAGCGAAACAGCTTCTCACTCGTTAAGAAGAAGATCGGCTCGCCGCCAAAAACTTGAATCACTTTGTTCACGATACCGCTGCTTGGTGACAACAAGTCGACAGCAATCCCGCCGATAACGACCCATGAGATGAAATGCGGCAGATACGTAAACGTCTGAACCCAGCGTTTGAAAACAACGAGACGAAGCTCATTAAGCAGTAACGCGAGCAAGATTGGGGCCGGGAATCCAATGACCAGTTTCATCAGGCTGATTACTAGTGTGTTAACCACCACCCTCGGAAACTCGTCGAACATAAACAACTCTCGGAAGTACTGTAAGCCAACCCATTTACTTGCAAATACCCCTTGAATAATGTTGTAGTCTTTAAAAGCAATTACGACTCCGTACATCGGTCCGTATTTGAACACTAGCAGGAACACCAGCGCTGGTAGAACCATCAAATAAAGATCCCAATACTTAAGCAGAGGATGACGATTGGCCCGCTTGCTTGTCAGCACTTGGGATGTTGCGGCAGGGACTGAGGCTTTCATATCTTGGATCTCTCCTCTCCTTGTTGCTGGATTTGAACTTCTGTGCCCTCATTATATCCGTTGCCGATTTGAAAGCGTATACCAATCCTTTGACTTTCATTGCAACTATTTTTACTTCCTGAACAAATACATATGAAAATAGCTGTAAGACCAACTTCCCTTTCGCTTCCCTTGAGCTCAGCAACGCCACATGCATTAATAGCGGGACAATTTCACCTACTGAGAACAAGTCTAAGCCACACATTGTTAACTGCAAAACCTCACCTGCCAAGAACAAATCACCACCAAACTTATCGTTAGCTGGAAAACCTCCAGTTATTTCGCGGATTCATGTTGGAATTTCAAGTTTAACTGGAAAATTGAAACTAGAATAAAAAGTAGACACCTCGTTAGGAGATGAGGATAATAATCTTATCAGGAGGTGTTCATTTTGGGTGAACAGCGGCAAAGGTATAATGATGAATTTAAACAACAGACGGT
>NZ_JABMKY010000015.1 GCF_013204845.1 Paenibacillus qinlingensis | reverse complement strand
CTGTTTGGTGATGATGGCGGAAGGGATCCACGCGTTCCCATCTCGAACACGACCGTTAAGCCTTCCAGCGTCGATGGTACTTGAACCGCAGGGTTCTGGGAGAGTAGAACGTTGCCAAGCAACCTAAAGAGTCTTTCTGGATAATTTCCAGAAAGACTCTTTTTTTTGTATCTGTAAATATTGCTTTTTTAACCATACTAATCCTACGAGGAGGGATGACGATGAGGAAAACAAGCAGCATGAGATGGATGGGCAGGATATGTCTTTGTTCGTTAGTAACGCTGATGATGAATGGTTGCTCAACCAAAATCGATGAAGTAAAGGAAGAGGCAAACCCACTTCACTCTTTAAGTCATGTAGGAAGCATGGGGCTCGCGCCTAATCAAGAACCAAAGAAGATGCCGCAGGTTGTGGCTGTAAATCCTTCTTTTTCCATGCCTGCTAAACCGATTGTGAAAGGTATTTATGTATCCGCCTGGTCCTCCGTAGGCTCCAAATTCGAGCAATTGATTGAGCTGGTGGAGCATACGGATTTAAATGCGATGGTGATTGATGTTAAGAACGATTCCGGCCAGGTAACCTATCCCTCGACGGTTCCTTTGGTCAATGAAATCGGGGCGGATAGCCACGTCATTATACAAGATATGAAAGCGAAGCTGCAGAGATTGAAGCAGAAGCATATTTATACGATAGCTAGGCTGGTTGTGTTTAAAGATCCTTATTTAAGCAAGAAGAAGAGCATGTACGCCATGAAAAACAGAGACGGAAGTGTATGGAAGGATGCGAAGGGAGTCGCGTGGGTAGATCCTTTTAAGACAGATGTGTGGGACTATAATATTCAAATCGCCAAAGAAGTAGCTAATCTGGGCTTTGATGAAATTCAGTTTGATTATGTAAGATTTCCGGAGAATGGGCAGAAGGTTGATCGTGAGGTACTTTTCGATAACCCGCAGAAGCTAAGTAAGGCGCAGGATATCGCAGCTTTTTTGCATAAAGCGAAGGAACAGATCGGCAATAAGGCATATATTTCGGCGGATGTGTTCGGATTAACGACGTCTTTACCTAATGATATGGGCATTGGACAAGACTGGGCGATGATTAGCAAAGAGGTTAACTTTATTTCTCCGATGCTGTATCCGTCACACTACACAACAGGAATTTATGGGGTTAAATACCCGGATTTGCAGCCATACGCCATCATCCATCAAGCGGTTAACGACGCCAAATGGAAAAATCATCAATTAGCACAATCCAACAGTCAGGTTGCTCAGATCAGACCTTGGTATCAGGATTTTACCGCAACATGGGTCAAACCGCATAAGAAGTATGGTGTGATTGATGTAAAGGAGCAGATTAAGGCAGCGAAAGAGCAAGGGATTGAACAGTTCCTACTCTGGAATCCAAGTAGCACGTACTCCTATCGTTAACGGAATTGACTTATTCGAGGTGAGGGGGAGCTGCAGGCTCGTCCTTTTCCTTGACACCAAAAATAGGCTTTTGTTAAGATTGCAATCATACGAAAGAATGAGCTGAAGCTTAATGAATCAAGCTTTCTTCAGTTAGAGGGCTTTAAGGAGGACATGGTACGCTGTGAGAGAAGATAAGTTTGGCAAGGAAGGCTTAACGTTTGATGATGTTTTGTTAGTGCCGAGGAAGTCTGAAGTGTTCGGTAAGGAGATCGACGTTTCGACGCAACTGGCGCCTGGTGTGAAATTAAATATCCCTTTCATTAGTTCCGCTATGGATACGGTGACGGAGTCCGCGCTAGCGATTGCTATGGCCCGTGAAGGCGGCATCGGTATTATTCATAAGAATATGCCGATTGAGTTGCAAGCTGAGCACGTTGATCGTGTTAAAAGGTCAGAAAGTGGCGTTATCACGAACCCATTCTCCTTGACGCCTGAACATCATGTGTATGATGCAGAAGAGTTAATGGCGAAATACCGCATATCGGGGGTACCTATTGTTAATGGGGACAATCGTTTGGTTGGTATTTTGACGAATCGCGATTTGCGCTTTGTACATGATTACTCCATTAAAATTAAAGAAGTAATGACGCAGGAAGGTCTTGTGACTGCACCTGTTGGAACAACCCTTCAACAAGCAGAAGGCATCCTTCAGAAGCATAAAATCGAGAAGTTGCCTTTGGTCGATGAGAATTTTGGCCTAAAAGGGTTAATTACGATTAAAGATATTGAGAAGGCCATTCAATTCCCTAACTCGGCTAAGGACGCTCAAGGGCGTTTACTTGTTGGTGCCGCTGTTGGTGTGTCTAAAGATGTGCTGGAGAGAGCCGCAGCGCTTGTTACAGCGGGTATTGATGTCATCGTCGTAGATTCTGCACATGGCCATCATATTAACATCGCAGAGACTGTAAAGAAACTGAGAGCTCAATATCCAGAATTGCCGATCATCGCAGGTAACGTAGCAACTGGAGATGGAACACGTGATTTGATCAAGGCAGGAGCTTCGATGGTGAAAGTCGGTATCGGTCCTGGATCAATCTGTACGACTCGCATTATTGCAGGAATTGGTGTTCCACAAATTACTGCGATATACGATTGCGCACAAGCAGCTGCTGAATTTGGTGTTCCGATTATCGCCGATGGTGGGATTAAGTACTCTGGTGATGTGGTAAAAGCAATCGCAGCGGGAGCTAGTGCGGTTATGATTGGCAGCCTTTTTGCAGGGACAGAAGAGAGTCCGGGTGAGTCTGAGATTTTCCAAGGTCGCAGATACAAGGTTTACCGTGGAATGGGCTCCTTAGGTGCTATGAAGGAAGGCAGCAAGGATCGTTACTTCCAAGAGAACGAGAGCAAACTAGTTCCAGAGGGCATCGAGGGTCGTGTGGCTTACAAAGGGCCAATGGCTGATACGGTGTATCAACTAGTGGGCGGACTTCGTTCAGGCATGGGGTATTGTGGAGCTCGCAACATTCAAGAACTTATTCATGATACGCAATTTGTTCGTATTACGGGAGCAGGTTTGAAAGAAAGCCATCCGCACGATATTCAAATTACAAAAGAAGCACCAAATTACTCGATGTAGATGAGAGACTTTTAGCTCAGCTAAAAGGTCCCTAAACATTGTCACAATATGGATGAAATTGGAGGCGTGGGAGTTGAACCCACGTTTTCTTTTTTTTGTCTAATGGGGTGTGATACAATATAACGTGTCATATGAGTTATCCAAACATTACTTAGGGAGAGTGAAATTGTGAGATTTTTACGTTTTACAAAGAAAAAGGTTGCTTTGGTGTTAGGTATTAGCTTAATTGCTCAATCCTTACTTTTACATATACAGCCAACCTACGCGGCAGATGAGAAAAAGCCAGCAGCTTCTCCATCACCAGCGGCGGTGACAACGCCAGCTCCTAATGCAGGGACTACACCAGCACCTGCCTTGAATGAACCTCAAGTAGCAGCGAAATCTGCGATAGTCATGGAAGCGAGCACAGGGGCAGTCCTGTTTCAAATGAATGCAGATGAAGCCTTCCCTCCGGCCAGTATGGCGAAGATGATGACGGAGTATTTGGCGATGGAAAGCATTAAAGAAGGCAAATTCAAATGGGATTCACCCGTGACAGCCACGAAGAATGCGGCAGATGTCATTGGATCCGGTCAGTTAATTGCTGAGAATGAAACACTAACGTTCAAAGATATGTTCAATGCGATGTCCATTTATTCCGCGAACGATGCTTCTGTCGCTTTTGCTGAATTGCTTGGCGGTACGGAAGAGAATTTCGCGAAAATGATGAATGACAAAGCGAAACAGTTGGGTATGTCAGATAAGGCTCATTTTATTAGTGCGACAGGACTTTCACGTGCGGATCTCAAGAATCCACCTGCTTCTATTGAAGGTGAGACGAAGATGACGGCTCGCGATGCGGCGATTCTTGCTTATAATATTTTGAAAGACCATAAAGAAATTCTAGAGTTTACGAAGATCCCTTCCTTGAAGCTGAGAGCGACAGATAAATCACCTATGATTAACTGGAACTGGATGCTTGAAGGGAATTCAACGAACGCGAACTTTAAGAAATATGCGTATGCGGGGTTGGACGGCTTGAAAACAGGTTCTACCGATGATGCAGGCTATTGCTTCACGGGGACGGCAGAACGTAACGGTATGCGTATGATTACGGTTGTAATGGGGACGAAGACAGAACCAGAACGTTTCAATGAAACACGCAAGCTGATGGACTATGCATTTAATAATTTTGAGATAAAACCATTCTTAAATGCGAAACAGACGATAGATTCTTTGAAAAGTGTGAACATTAAGAAGGGTGTACAGTTAGAAGTACCTCTTGTTACGAAAACGGGTTTAACGTTCGTTGCTAGAAAAGGCGCGAAAGATACGGATTTCATGGTTACGACAGAGTCTGTTGAAGAAAGTAAGCTAGTAGCTCCTATTGCGAAAGGCGACACGCTAGGGAAAGTCAAAGTAAGCTACAATGGGCAAGAAAAAACAGTAGAATTAATTGCAGATGGCGACGTTGAAAAAGGCAGCTGGATCAGGTTGTTGTTCCGCTCCATTAAAAACTTCTTCAGCGATATGTTCAATGGGATCAAAGGCGGCTCTTAGGCCAGAAAATGGGTTGTATATTACCCCTCCTTCATGTAAAATTGTTGTTTAGAAGTTTATATCGAATCGTGTAGGGAACTACACCGAAATTGCATAGAAGCTATAGGAGGAAATAAAGAGATGGAAACAGGAACTTCCCGCGTTAAAACTGGTATGGCCGAAATGCAAAAAGGCGGCGTCATTATGGACGTTATGAACGCCGAGCAAGCTAAAATCGCAGAAGCAGCTGGCGCGTCCGCTGTTATGGCGCTTGAGCGCGTACCCGCTGACATTCGTGCAGCAGGTGGCGTATCCCGCATGGCGGATCCAACAATTGTTGAAGATGTTATGAAAGTTGTATCCATTCCAGTCATGGCGAAAGCAAGAATTGGACACTTCGTTGAAGCGAAAATTCTTGAATCCCTAGGCGTTGACTATATCGATGAGAGTGAAGTACTTACTCCTGCAGATGAAGTATTCCACATCAACAAGCGTGATTTCACAGTGCCTTTCGTGTGTGGTTGCCGTGATCTTGGCGAAGCTTTGCGTCGTATCGGTGAAGGTGCTTCCATGCTTCGTACGAAGGGTGAGCCAGGAACTGGTAACATTGTAGAAGCTGTTCGTCACATGCGTACGATTCAAGGTCAAATTCGTAAAGTTCAAAGCATGTCTTTGGACGAGTTGATGTTCGAAGCGAAAACACTTGGCGCTCCTTACGAGTTGCTTCTGCAAGTTCACCAAACAGGTAAATTGCCTGTTGTTAACTTCGCAGCTGGCGGTGTATCCACACCTGCTGATGCAGCGCTGATGATGCACCTTGGTTCTGATGGTGTATTCGTTGGATCCGGTATTTTCAAATCCGATAACCCAGAGAAATTCGCGAAAGCGATTGTTGAAGCTGTAACTCACTACACAGATTTCAAATTGATTGCTGAAATTTCCAAAAACCTAGGTGCCCCTATGAAGGGAATCGAAATTTCCAAGCTTCAAGCTTCCGAGCGTATGCAGGAGCGCGGCTGGTAATGACGAAGATTGGGGTTCTCGCGCTGCAAGGCGCGGTAGCAGAGCATATACGTGGTATTAAAAAGGCGGGAGCTGAAGGTGTCGTTGTTAAACGCATCGAGCAACTCGCTGAGCTAGATGGCATTATTCTCCCTGGCGGAGAGAGCACGACGATTGGTAAGCTTATGCGCACGTATGGCTTCATCGATGCGTTGCGTGAGTTCTCCGCGGCAGGCAAGCCGGTGTTCGGAACCTGCGCGGGATTGATTGTTATCGCGAAAGAGATCACCGGACAACCTGAAGCTCATCTTGAGCTGATGGACATTACGGTGGCTCGCAACGCGTTCGGTCGTCAACGCGAAAGCTTTGAGACGGACTTGCCGATCAAAGGCATTGACGAGAACGTTCGCGCGGTTTTCATTCGCGCTCCACTCATTGAGAAAGTGGGACCGGATGTGGATGTGCTGGCCACATATGACGGCCAGATCGTAGCTGCGCGGCAAGGACATCTCCTTGCGGCGTCGTTTCACCCAGAGCTGACAGATGATTTCCGTCTGCATAGTTATTTCTTAGACATGGTAAAGCAAAGCCAAGCATAACCAATGGTTCAAGCACCCCGAGTTAACCGGATTGCCGGTATGGGTGCTTGCTTCCATATACAAACCATTTTGCGCTAACGGAGGAATCTCCTTGTTTGATGTAAAGTTACTTCGAAGTGATTTAGCAGCTGTACAAGCTGCCATGCAAAACCGCGGTAAGCAGATCGAGGAGCTTAATGGTTTCACAGCATTAGATGTGAAGCGCAGAGAGCTGCTGCAAGAAACGGAACAACTGAAAAACCGTCGTAATACCGTTTCCCAAGAGGTAGCGGGACGCAAGAGATCCGGTGAAAACGCGGATGATCTTATTCAAGAAATGAAAGTGGTCGGAGACCGCATTAAAGAGCTTGATGACGAGATCCGTGTCTTGGACGAGTCCTTACAACAAGTTCTACTCTCCATCCCGAATATGCCA
This sequence comes from Paenibacillus qinlingensis, assembly GCF_013204845.1. GTDB lineage: Bacteria > Bacillota > Bacilli > Paenibacillales > NBRC-103111 > Paenibacillus_E > Paenibacillus_E qinlingensis. The sequence goes on along the minus strand of NZ_JABMKY010000015.1, from coordinate 189,829 downwards.
CATGCCAGCGTTCCTGTGGGCCGTACGGAGGAAGAGAACGTGGAAGTACGCCGGATTGGTGATATTCCATCGTTCGATTTCGAAGTGAAGCCGCACTGGGAAGTTGCGCAGGATCTGGGCATTCTGGATTTCGAAGCGGCCGCGAAGGTAACGGGTTCGCGTTTCGTGTTCTACAAAGGGTTTGGCGCTCGCTTAGAGCGCGCATTGATCAACTTCATGATGGACTTGCACAGCGATGAGCATGGCTATGAAGAAATGCTGCCTCCCTATATCGTCAACCGTGATAGCCTGACAGGTACAGGGCAACTTCCGAAGTTTGAGGAAGATGTCTTCAAAGTTGAGAATTCGGAATATTTCCTAATTCCAACAGCGGAAGTACCCGTCACGAATTACCACCGTGAAGATATTCTAACGAATGAACAACTGCCGGTTAATTTCGTGGCGTTCAGTGCTTGTTTCCGTTCGGAAGCAGGATCCGCTGGCCGCGATACACGGGGCTTAATCAGACAGCACCAATTCAACAAAATTGAGCTTGTAAAGCTTGTTAAGCCCGAAGACTCCTATGAGGAGTTGGAGAAGCTTACAGGGCATGCTGAGCGCGTTCTACAGCTATTGAAGCTGCCTTACCGGGTGCTGTCACTCTGCACAGGTGATATTGGCTTCACGTCGGCGAAAACGTATGATTTGGAAGTATGGCTGCCTAATAGTGGCGCATACCGCGAGATCTCAAGCTGCTCGAATTTCGAAGACTTCCAAGCGCGCAGAGCGAACATTCGCTTCCGCCGCGATGCGAAGGCGAAACCGGAGTTCGTGCATACACTGAATGGATCCGGCTTAGCGCTAGGTCGTACAGTGGCTGCGATTCTTGAAAATTACCAGCAAGCAGATGGTTCGATCATCGTTCCAGATGTGCTTGTTCCTTACATGAACAACGTTAAAGTGATTACAAAAAAATAGCACTTGCTTCGAGTAGGAGTTATGTGCTACAATGCTTTTTGTCACTGCAAGGTCGTCTCTCTCATCAGAGACGCCTATCGTGGAGAGGTGGTCGAGTGGTTTAAGGCAGCGGTCTTGAAAACCGCCGAGGTCGCAAGGTCTCCGTGGGTTCGAATCCCACCCTCTCCGTAGCCAAGGTAATACCCAACCAAAAAGTCATGCGATTCTTGAAATCGTGTGGCTTTTTTTGTTTTTCATTTTCTAGCATGGAGGCGATATCTTTACAAAATCTACATCATATTTTAACAAAAAGTGGGTATTTAGTAGCTGGAGCTTTTCTTATAATGGACGAGATCATCCATTATGAGGAGAGTGAATCCCCCTGTGAAGAAGGTTGGAACGAAAGTAGTCACAGTTCTTTTATCCGTGGCAGTCACGATAAGTTCTTTTGCAATAGCTGCTCCCGCAAGTGCTGTGGTGGCGATAACGCCAGGAACGCCGTATCAAGCGAATGGTACCTATGATGTGACAGTACCGCATGTATTCATCAATCAAGTGTACGGCGGAGGTTTGGCAACGGATACGAAAAATACAGCATCTTCACATGGATTTATTGAACTCTATAATCCAACTAGCAATGATGTTAGCTTAAATGGCTGGTCACTACAATATGCGGACCGTGGAACAGATGCTAAGATGGGTCCAACTGGCGATTGGGATAAACTTGATCTTGTTGGCACGATTAAAGCTAAATCTTCCTTCCTCATTCGTGGGGAAGCGACGTTAGCATCTGCACCTAAATTGAATCTCACAACGACCTATGATCAATTATGGAACAATCGTTTTATCAATAATAAAGGGTTGAAAGTTGTCTTACTAAGTAATCAAACGAAGTTGGATGTCACGAATAAAAACCCTTTTGCCAATGCGCCTAAGCCCGATGGTTATGTAGATATGATAGGTTCAGGAAGCAATGATGGGAATAACAGTAATGACATTCAGACAGATATGGATGGCTATGAATTCGATTATCCCAGAGGATCATCGGAAGGGACATCTAAAAAGATATCTGTACGTCGCAAGACATTAACAGATACGGATAATAACAAGCAGGATTTTGGGCAATTCGGAATTGCAGATTCGACTACGCAGGAATTGGCTGTTAAAGGACCTAAATATGGTTCATTTGGGCAATGGGACAATAATGTAACTGTTCTTGGCTACTCGAATGAAACTTTTCCTACAGCCTATGTGCAAGAAGACTACTCGGTATCGATGAATGTCTATGGAGGGAGAGCTCCATTTACGTTCGCAGCTACAGGTTTACCTGCCGGATTAGCCATTAATACAGTCACTGGTGAAGTGTACGGTAAGCCGACGGAAGTCGTTACATCTAACGTATACATCAAAGTGACGGATAGTTTGTTAACGCAATATGGCCGCAATTTGACGATAAAGGTTGAACCCGCTTCTGACCTGTTCAAAGATACGTTGAGCATTACGAAGCTCACAGACTTTAAAGTGGGAATTACGAATAAAGACGGCGGTGTCGCCGAGATTGTTAAATACAACAAAGATAATAATAAGTTCTATCTCGTTAATGGCTCAGGGAATCCACCGAGCTTAGATATCGTTCGTTTAGATCTTGTACAGGGTTTAGTTAAAGAAAAAACGATTAAAGTAAAAGATTTAGTTGAAAATAACCGTTTCCAATATGGTGACCTAACAAGCGTGGATGTGAATACGACGACCAAAAAGGTATCCGTATCTGTGCAAGAGTTAGATTCTAAAAAGGCTGGTAAAATCGTCGTTCTGGATTATGACGGCAATGTAATGAAAATGTACGACACCGGCGTTCAACCGGATATGATTAAATCTACTACGGATGGCAGATATATCTTAACCGCAAATGAAGGTGAACCTCGCACGGCTGGTACAGATCCAGAGGGAAGTATCACCATTGTCGATACGGTTATGGATATCGTGACACAATTAAGATTTGCTGACCCATCCGTCATCGATAATAAGGTTCATATTCGCGGTGCTTCTACACCAGTAACAGGTCAGATTACGGGTGAAGGTACGAAGCAGGATGCAATTTTTGATTTGGAACCTGAATATATTGCACTTTCTGAGGACAATAGCAAAGCCTATGTATCCTTCCAAGAAAATAATGCAATTGGAACAATTGATTTAGCAACGAAAGCTGTCATCTCTATAAAAGGATTAGGTTTAAAGGATTTGAATTTGTCGCGGAATTCATTGGATCTAGTGAAGGATAGTACAATCAAGTTTGAAAATGTCCCTTTCTATGGGATGTATATGCCAGATGGCATTGCAAGCCAGACGATCAATGGTATTCCTTATGTATTCTCTGCGAATGAGGGAGATGTTACCGAATGGCCGGGCGTGAGGGGCAACGGAAGCACGATTGGTGCGATGAAAGGCAGTTTAGCACCTAATTCACCTGCTGCTCAATTCTTGGCTGGCAAGACGACTTACGACGGCGTAGAAGTATCTAGTGATATGGGGTCGGATAGTATTTATCTTTACGGAGGCCGTTCCTTCTCGATCTGGCAAGCAAATACGATGACACAAGTCTATGACAGTGGCAATGAATTTGAGAAAGTCACAGCTCAACGTGTACCGAACAATTTCAACGCGAGTAATAGTAAAACTGCTTTAGATGATCGTAGCTCGAAGAAAGGCCCAGAGCCTGAGGATGTCAAAGTGGGTAAAGTGGGAAGTAAAACACTTGCCTTTGTGGGACTTGAGCGTGTCGGAGGTATTATGACCTATGACGTATCAGATCCAGCGAATGCTAAGTTCGTTAACTATACCAATTCACGTGTGTTTACACCGAAGGACAATCTGAATACAGATACGGGGCCAGAGGGTATTGATTTCATACCTGCTGCGATTAGCCCGAATGGCAATCCATTGCTTCTTGTTGCTAATGAGGTGGGAGGAACGGTTGCTGTCTATCAGCTCAATGTGCAACGAATTAGCGTGGATAGATCCACACTTAATGTAACTAAGGGAGACGCTGCAAGCAAACTTACAGCATCGGTGACGACGGCTGCAGGAGACGCTGTTAACTCAGGTACGATTACTTGGAAATCTTCCAATGCAGCGGTTGCAACGGTGAGTGCAGAAGGTTTGGTATCAGCCGTAGATACCGGTACCGCGGTAATTACAGCTATCAGCCCTGATGGATATGCGACAGCGGAAGTATTAGTAACGGTGTCTTCTAGTGGCACATCGTCTTCCTCTGGTCCAGGGTCGGTAGGGGGAACACAACCTAGTCAACCAACAACTAGCGGAGAGATGACTACAATTACAACACCAACTGTCAAAGACAGCAAAGGCACTTCAACAGCTAATCTTACGGCTGCACAGGTAACGGATGCTTTAAAACTGATGACCGAATCAGCGGGAAAATCATCTATTCTTGAAATTAAGGCAACGGTAGATGCTACTTCGAAGGAAGCGGTTGTCAAATTGCCTGCAGAATCACTCGTTAAGGTTGCCGAGAGCTCCACAGCAGCAGTTAAGCTAGACTTAGGTATTGGCTCCGTGAATTTGGATAAAAAAGTGCTGGCTGCCATCGTCTCTGCCGCGACGACGGGTGAAGTATCCCTGTCCATCGCTAAAGCGGATCTAACTGCGGTCACCCAACATATGACTGCAAAGGATAGCGATGCGGTTAAAGCCGCTGTTGGCGAGCGCCCTGTCTTCGATTTCACCATCACAGCAGGAGGCAAAACGGTTTCCACCTTCAACGGAGGTTCAGTTGAGGTTCAAGTACCGTATAAACCGACAGCCAATGAAGATACGAATGCCATTGTAGCCTATTACATTGCGGACAATGGCGAGCTCGTTAAAGTCACGAATAGCTATTACGACGCGGCTACAGGCACGCTGATTTTTAAAGTTAGCCACTTTTCCCAATATGCGGTTGGATATTCTCCGATTACGTTTAGCGATACATCAGCAAGCTTTGCTAAGAGCTATATCACGTATCTAGCGGCTCGCAATATTATTAAGGGCACGGCAGCGGATCAGTTCTCCCCAAATGCTCAAATCAATCGTGCTGATTTCACTTTGATGCTGGCTCGCATGGCTGGCGTGAACCTTAACAGCTACAAATCGTCTAGTTTCGGCGATGTGAAGGCAGACAGCTATTATGCCCAGTCTGTTCAATGGGCGGCTGAGAATGGCCTTACAAGCGGTGTAAGCGAGGGTGTATTCGCACCTGCTGCCAACATCTCGCGTGAGCAAATGGTCACGATGATCGCTAGGTTTGCTGCGTTGCAGAAGTTTAACTTGCCACAAGCGGTGGCCGCTGCAGCTTTTGCAGACGGCGCAGAGATTCCTGCCTTCGCCGTAGACGCGGCGAAAGCGATGCAGCAGGCTGGTATTATCTCCGGGAAATCGGGAAATAAATTTGCACCGAAAGACTTCGCTTCGCGTGAAGAAGCAGCCAAGATGTTAGGTATGCTCTTGCAACAAATCGTGAAATAAACCGGAAACGGACAGCACTTACTCTCTGCACGGATTTAATTCGCGCTAGGGAGTAGGTGTTTTTTTACATGGATAAAACACGGGCGGCTTCCGCATTTTAATCATGTGGAGGTGTTACCTATGAGCAAAACAGATAAGCCTAGCGTGAATCAAGCCGAAATCGTGAAAGAGTGGATGAACGTCATGCCCACTGTCCTGCAACCTTCCGATCAAACAAGGGTTTGGGCAGATGAAGGTGATGCGGATGCCATTCGCGTGCACATTATGACGGCGGGGCATACCGGCTATTCATTTGATTTTAAAGTGACGTATGTGGACGCTAGAGAAGTGAAGGTTGAGCTGACTGACGTACAACAAGGAACCACGCATATTGACGAACGCAGCGATGTTGTACAGTCGCTAATCGATGATTATGTGCGGCATATTCATGAGTGTGCGCAGGCTTTGCAGAAGGTCACCAACGCGTAAGTAAGAAGGAGGACACCGTGATGACGAAGCAAAAAAGTCCCGATAAGAATTTGCAAAATGTGGCCAAGGATTTCGACGCCAATCCAGTGGGCGCCCATAATGCGCAGCAAATCCAGCAAAAGGTCAACGACCATCGCCATCAAGATGCGCTAAATCACCAAGGAACCAACTCATAAAGGGAGAGGATGAGGAGCTATGTCTAAACCTAAAAACTATTCCGCAGGCGACAATCTCGTTAATAATGGCAATGTAAAGAACCGAAACAACGCGGGCGGCAATCAGGAGCCGTTGTCTGGATCTAAGAAAGTGAAGAACCAGAACCATCACGGCGGGCACGCTGCGGAAGGGCATGGACATGGCGGATAACGGCCAATGAAATTTTTTGAATATCATGATTAAAAAAACGTAAACCGGTCATACTATTATTGTCGGCAAGCAGAGAGGTGTGGTTCCGTTGGAGCAATTAGCGAAAGCGAAACAACCGTTGCAAAGAGGACTTTTCTACCTGTTATAATCAGGCTGGAGGGCGATGTGCTAAAGACACTTACCGTGTTTTATACGCAGATTTAACTTAAGTTTTATGTGTAACAAGGTTCAAAGAAATATCATCAATGCCGACAGAAAAAAGAACCTTTAGGGGTTCTTTTTTTCTATGTCAGTATCATTTTCAAAAAACGTTGACTGTAACTTCTGCTTTCGATTCATGAGCAAACGAATGCCGCCGCCAATTAGTAGAAGGGCTACGATTAGCGTTTGACTGAAGTTGTTAAGCAGATACATGTAATTCCGCGAAGCGGGTAGGACTTGATACAGGAATTGGACAAAGAACTCACTAAAGACATAGTAGCCGCCTAAAACGATTAAAACTACGCCAATCAGACGTTGATAGGCAGTCCAATTTTCGACAAGAGGCTTGTCAGTTAAAGTGCCATTTTCATACTTAGAAATGCTCTGCAGGGCATCAAAAAAGCTAAAGAACCATAGAATCGGGATCAAAAAGAAGAAAAGAGACAGCCGCAGCACATCCAACACGTAAATGGAGAAAAGAAACACAGCCATCAGCTGGATACCGCGTTTGGTCAACGATAAATACAGATGCGCCGCACCAGGGAAAATGGCGATAATCGTGGCAAGGGTCCGATTTTTGCGTCCATGCTCATCGCGCTGGAAATCCTCAAACATACTGCGATCCACTAACTCAAATCCGGCTTGCTTGCGATCTAACTGCTTCAACGCATCGAACATCGTATAAAACCAGAGCACGGGCAACACTAACAGAAAAACGATAAAACCTTCGTTATGCGTCATAATGGTGATGAAGAACACGAGAATGGCAATACCGAAGAAGGAGATCATCGCTGTAAGGCCTCTTTGCATTAACCCAAGCCAGAAATGGCCAACGCCTGGAATGAAGGAGAGTATGAGCACTTTAGATCTTTCTTGTCTCCCTGCTAGTTGCGCATAATAGGAGGCGGCATCCCAAGATGGCACCTCTTGTTCAGGCGGATAAGAGCCATAATGAGCTGGCATCGGCTGCTGATAAGGTGTTGGCATTGGCACTGGAGCGTTCAATAAATAGATTACCATATCGACCATGTTGATAATCCAAGTGAGACCGATAGGAATAAGCAGAAAGGCGAATTCGTCGGCATCATGGGATACAATTCCTAGGAAGAGTATGAATGATAGGCCAAAGAATAAGAAGCCGTATAATAAACCGCGGATCGTACGATTCATATATAAATGACCTACTCCGGGTATGAAGGAGAGTAGGAATGCAACAAGATTACTTTTAGTAGGCATTAAGGCTCTAGGCCTCCTTTTTTATGTTCATTTTGTATGTTGTCTAACCATGTTAGTGTTTTATTAACGAGATGATCGGATATCGAAATAGGTGTCTCAAGAGAGGCAGGCGCTTCTAGAGGAGGAGCGGGCTTGAAGGCACCATAAGTTCCTATCTCCTGTGACAGGCCATGGAAAAAGCCAGTTGCTACGAGCACCAGCGTCGCGGCAGCCGCAATCCCATAGTGGAACATCGTTGATCGATACCAAGCTGGTTTCGTTCCAACCGTTCGGGCTACAATTCGATTCATGTAAGCTGCTGTATCTTTGACCTCTACGGTCGGTTGTGCTGTTAGGATTTCTATACATGTCATGTAATTCGCCAAGCATACCTCGCAACGGTATACATGATCCTCCATCTCGTCCCTTACTTCTGACGGCAGATGATCCTCCACATATTGCATCCATTCCTGTTCACTATAATGGGTAACCTTCATCGAAACTCCTCCTCCTTCCAATGATTTCGCAACCACAGCTTGGCTCTGTATAGCTTGGATTCCACTGTCTTGATCGTAATACCTTGAGCATTGGCAATATCTTGATACGATTGTTGATGAATATAATAGGCCAGTAACACATCTTGGTAGTTTGCCGGGATCTGATGGAGCTTGTGACGAACGAATTCCGTCGTTTCTCTGATCATAACTTCCTGCTCCACACTCTGTTCTGGAGGTGCTGGTCCTGCCAAAGACAGCCCCTCCTCGAATTCGGCGACGCTATCCTCTTTGCGCCGACTGGAGGCGCGTTTGAAATCAATAGCTCGGTTCACCGCGATGCGAGTCATCCAGGTTTTCAGACCTTTCTTTTCATACCGAGGGAGGGAGAAGTAAATGCGGGTCCAAACCTCTTGGGACAAGTCTTCGGCGTCCTTCTGATGACGAACAATCGCATAGATCGTCTGCAAAATGTACGGACGATACCTTGCAATCAACTCACGGAAAGCCGCTTCATCGCCTTTTAGAATATGATTAATTAGTACGTGCTCCTCAATATGCTTCTCCTCCTCTCCGCATGAATAGACGAGGCTTACCCATCCTACCCCTGCACATTTATCAAAAAAAGAGTGAATCGTGAGATTCACTCTTACTTATCATTTATTGTACCATTGTAGATTTGTTAGTCCCCAGCGGTTGTTTCTTAACGGAACTCTGAACGAACAAATACGCGAGTAGTGCACTTCCAGCACCGAGGATGCCGAGTACAATAAAGCCCTCATTCAGAGAGAAATAGTCGCCAATGATGCCCATAAGAACAGGCCCTACGAACATACCGAGCCCATAAATGGCTTGGAAAAAGCCCATCGCCGTCGCCCGCTTATCCGCAGGCATGTGCTTAATGCTCATTCCCATGAGCAGGGTAAACGAAAGCCCTCGACCAAACCCAGCGAATGCCTGTGTAATCATGAGCAGCCAGAGATGATGGGTGAACGGCACCGTAAAGGTGAAGATCCCCATGAGCAGAAAGCCAGCTACAACCATGCTCTTCTCACCATATTTCATGGCCCAGCGTCTTCCGCCGAATAGCGAGGCAAGCGCAACAGGTACGTTGGCGAACAAGGAAAGTAAGGAGAGCGAGAATTTATCTGCGCCAAGCTGCATCGCATAAACCGGTGTGAAGCCGAACACCGTAGCAAATATCAGCACCTGCGATAGGATAGCGAGCAGAGAAACAAAGAGGAGTGTGCGATCCGTCGCCACATTTCCGATTCCGCGCATGGTAATTTTGGGCGCGTCTTTTTCTACTTTTTCGATAAGGAAGAAAGAACCGACCATGCCTAGCAGGCCAAGCACTGCACCGAGAATGAACACAGATTCCCAACCTAACTTGTCTGCTGCCCAGCCTGCACTAAGTATGCCTAGCACCTGACCGAGTGAGTTGAAAAAGGAGATCGTCCCGATCGCCTTCGTAGACTCTTCATGCTTGTAATAGCTTGTGAATAGCACCGTAAAATCAACCCAAGTGGCTGCGGCTGCCCCTGCAAGTGCTCGGAGGATCAAGATCCACGTAAAATCGTGCGTGAACCAAAGACCGAGTCCCGTAATGGCGGTGAAGAGAAGACCGAAGGTGATGAACAGCCTTCTTTTATGAAAACGATCCGACATAATGCCTACGGGGATGCGGAGGAGCATCTGCGAGATGCCGTACATACCGACAATCCAGCCGGCCAATTGATGGCTTCCCCCGAGGAATTCTACGTAAGGCGCCATGATCGGAACACTGGTGTACATCGACATCCAGAACAGCATCGTGACCGCACAGAAGAGCGGGATGCGATAGGATGAAATAGGGCGAGTTGTCATCGGAGGGAGGACTCCTTTCTAATGAGTAATAACTCTATTATCCTTCTTTTGCTAACTGGGCGTCAAAAGGATTATGCAAAGCTAAAAAGCTGTAACCATTTTTTAGTGGGCGAATATCCTATGGATAGTTAAAGAAGGAGGGATAGGCGTGTCCGCAATGAATCCTATTCAAGCTAGTCATGTAAGTGGCGACGTAAAGGCACATTGTAATAAATATATGAATTACCATGTTATTGCGCATATGAAAGATGGGTCACAAATTGAGGGAATTATTGATGGTATGGATAATGAAGGCGTCACGATGTTAGTTCCGGAAGATATCGGTGGCGAGGGAAGGGAAGCGGATCCCTACAGACAACCGTTTGGATACGGATACCGCCGGTTTCGTCGGCAGCTTTTTCCGTTTTCTCTTTTTGGATTTCCGTTCTTTAGACCGTTCCCGTACTACCGCCCATTTTATCCTTACTATCCTTGGTATTAGTAGAACCGGAAAATCTGCGCAAGAAAATAACCCTAGACCCTGTCAAACCGAACGTTCCATCTGCCACACCGTAAACAAGCCGAATATGGTATAAAAAGAGACCACCCGAAGGTGGTCTTTTCTGTATCGCTTAACTCCATGCGGCCACGTCAAGCAGATCCCACAGGTAGGCTGTGCTCCGAATTTCCGCTACACACCCGCTAAAAATGCCCCGTTCGTAATCTATGATTCTAGCATCTACTATATTATTCCATTTAGAAAGGAGAATGCCATGTGATTAGCAAAAAAGCGCTCGCAGTGATTAAAAGAGCACAACTCAAAACAGGCAAAAAATACACTGCCGCACGTACAGTTAAGTACAGCATCAAAAAAGCAATCAGAGCAACCGATTTAGGTGATGGATTTGGACGCTTCGTAATTTCAACTACACGCTTAGGACCAAACACTTTTCGGAGAATAGAAGTCTTCGGGAACGACTACAACATCATCAGTGGAGCTTGGGTATTTAGTGGCGACCAACAAGGCTACATGCTCGACAGCTACTCCAGTGCCGAAGACCATTGGTTCTTTACGGCGTGGAACCCAACTAATTCCATCCGTTTTGTAACAGTTACCGTCATTGCTAAGCTTAAACCATAATACAGACAAGTCTATGTGCCTACAAGTGGCGCATTTTTTTGGGTTGACGATAAAAAACGCTAACCCCAAGGATAGAATTAGCGCAATAAATCACGGTGTTATTTTCGTTTCCCAACACACGTCATTCCGAGCTTTGCGATCGCCGTCGCTGCTTTGCCGAGATGACCCTTAACAACAGATCTACCTCTACGCGGATCACTCATAACGAAAAAACCTCCTACGTATACCGTAAGAGGTCGCATGAATCTATTATGATAGCGGTGAATTTAAGACATTCAGTCCCGTCCATTTTCGAGTATATACGGTGTGCATTGCGAAGGCCTGTCCGTTAGTATTCAACGTTAGATAAACGTTGATATACCGCCGTTTTAGGGTAACTGTACGCGCCCGATACGATTCGAACGTACGACCTACAGTTTAGGAAACTGTTGCTCTATCCTGCTGAGCTACGGGCGCATAGTAAGGTTTATGATAGCACGAAGCTTTTTGTGGCGCAATCTTTTGGTGTGATGATATTTCTTCGTGGCAAGGGTTGCATTTTTTCTCTCACAAAACAGCCGACGAAATTCGACTTTTTTTTATTTTTACTATATACATTTATCAAATTCCTAGGCTAAAATAACTATAAGGAAATTTTTTACTTATATTTAGGAATTATTTACAATCAATGTTAGGAGAGATGTCTATGTTGAATTGGATAAGAGGTTTATTCTCATCAAGTCAGGAAACCGAGCATGCTGCTGGACTTGAGCAAGCCACGATAGCGATGGATCATAATACCGCGAATCTCGAATCTCTTAGCGAACAGTTCGACTCTCTTGGCGATAACCTCATTGATGCTGCTGAGGGACTGGAAGTGCAAGCAGAAGAACTTCAGCTGCAAGCAGAACTGCTCGAACAACAAGCGGAAGCACTTGGAGACCAAGCGGAAGAGTTTGGTGAGGACATAGAAGAAGATTTTTATGAAGAAGAAGAAGAAGACTATGAGGATGAAGATTAATCCTTTGAATCGAGTACATATGGGCGGTTAGCCGCTGACCTCTCAGACCACCGTATAAGTAGGGAGGTGTTCTGAGGGGTTAATGAATATCCGATTTCGGGAAACCGGACTTAATAGCCTTTGATCTCTGCATAAAGGAGAGATTGAGGGCATTTTTTATTTTATGGGATATCAAATCTCCGAGTGTTTTCTCCACAAGTTTTACCTTGGTTTAGAGGAAAAATCAATAGAGGATTGTAGTAGGTCAGGATATTCCTTATAATCCTGATAATATTAAGGAATAGGGAGATATCAGTAACATTCGAAATCACTCGTATAGAAAGCAGGTGTCCCATGGAGAATCGACCTGTCATTCAACTTCCCAGATCCAAAACTGAAACCGTACTCGATATTATTTCCATGTTCGTAATCATAAGTATGATCGCATATGTCGCCTATGAATGGCACGATATGCCTGAGCGAATGCCGATGCATTTTAACGGTAAAGGGGAGATTGATGGGTGGGGGAATAAAATGAGCCTAATGGCCGTACCACTCATAGGAGTTATCATCTATGTTGGCTTGACGCTCCTAAGCAAAGTCCCTCATGTGTATAATTATCCATCCCAAATTACACCTCAGAATGCCCGTGGACAATATCAGAATGCGCGTTTGCTCATCCATAGTATGAAGACGATAATCCTCATTCTATTTGCGTTCATTGAGTGGTCTATTATTCAGAGTGCAAAAGAAGGCAATGCGGAGCTTAATTTATGGGTGTTAGGCTTTATCCTGTTGATACTGTTTGGCACGATCATCTTCTTCATTATTCGTTCCATACAATTAAAGTAAAGGAGGCAAGTCACAATGACGGTTTACGTGGGTTTTCTGCACGGGATTAATGTAGGAGGCAAAAATAAAATCAAAATGGCCGACTTGAAAAAGACGCTAGAGGCCTTAGAATTAGCGCAAGTACAGACCTATTTGCAAAGCGGTAATGTGCTGTTCCAATCAGAGGAGTCTGTAGAAATCTTACGCCCGCGCATTGAAAAAGCAATCAGCGATGCAGTAGGCGTAGCGCCAACCGTTATTTTGCGTACCGCAGCAGAGCTAACTGAACTTGTAAGGAAGTGCCCCTATGACGCAGAGGCCTTGTCCGAAGGGGAGAGCATTCAAATTTCCGTATTAACAGAAGAAGCCCCGCAGACATTCACCGACATCTTATCCAAGGGACAGAGTGAAGTAGATGAATTTCAGATACAGGGCTGCACAATATATTTTTTGTTTCGGCAAAGTGTGTTGGATTCGAAGCTGGCAAGCAACATCCAGAAACTAAGCGATCGCACGACGACACGTAATTGGAATACGATGAGCAAGCTCGTAGTGCTAGCCGAGGCTTTACAGCAAGTAAGTAAACCTAATGGCTAAGCCCCTAAGCCTTGCCTCGTAATTTTCGGAAAAATTGCGTCAACATCGTGGAACACTCCTCTTGCAAAACACCGCTAACGACATCGACCCGGTGATTGAACCGGTCTTCTTGCAGTAAGTTCATTAATGTTCCCGCACAGCCGGCCTTCGGATCTACCGTACCATAAATAACTTGGGGCACTCGTGCTTGCACGATCGCACCCGCACACATTGGACAAGGCTCTAATGTCACATAGAGCTGGCAATCCAGAAGGCGCCAAGCCTGTAAATGCTCGCTCGCTTGTTTAATGGCAATCAGCTCTGCATGCGCAAGAGGATCCAGGGTTGTTTCACGTAAATTGTGGCCGCGGCCAATAATTTGACCTTGATGGACGACGACCGCGCCGATCGGAACTTCACGGATGGCTTCCGCTTTCAGCGCCTCGCCAATCGCTTCTTTCATCCAAGGGATATGTTGATCCACAGGGGGACACCTCGCAATAATAGTTTATCCACATGTGTATAAAAATCCGAACAAATATTCGTTGTTAACAAGCTGTGGATAATAATGTGGATAACTTATAAACCTGTGGATATTCAATTCCACTACACATTCATACAATAAAAACATCGTCCATGCAAGGATTTTAGTTGAAAGAAGTGCATGGGCTACGTATAATAAAACCATATTGGGTCTTTTAGACCATAAACGTTGGTAAAATTAGTCCGAAATAATAATTACATAGCATGGATCGACAATGGCAAACTTGCTGAAAGGCAAGGACGCAAAGCTGAGGGCCTACGGTTCTGATGAACTATGGCAGTCTAGTTACCGAAATCGCTGATGCTCTTTATGATTGATTGAGGTGATAGGCTGTCCTTTAAGTGGGGGCAGTCTATTTTGTGTACATATACGCTTATAATCCATCGACAATCGACAGAGGAGAGGTGACAGTAAATATGGAGAAGAAGCGGGAATCTTTGAAGTTATATGGGAGTAAGGAAGGATACGATGCGGAAGTATTGATTAATTGCAGAGCTGTTCTAGCGAAGGATGATTTCGTGTCTACAGGTATTCTTACCTACGCGCAAGGGGACATCATGGAGATCGAGTTGCCAGAATACGACGTTTTTCAACTTGGGGATAAAGCGAAGATGACGCTGTATACCAAATCGGGCCTATTTGTCTTTCATACAACAATCGTTGCCAAGGAGCCTAGTTCACTTATTGTCATTAATCCGCCTGAGAATCGGAAGAAGTTTTCGGAGAAACGGGAATTCCCGAGGGTCGATGTGAAGAATAAAGGGCTAATTTTAAGCTTCCAGAATAAGAACCAGAAAGAACAGCATACGCTTGAAAATCCGATCGAATTTTCCATTCAAAACATTTCAGTCAATGGGCTTGGCTTTTCAATAGAAGATAACTCGATGATTGATGGCATTATTCAGAAAAAGTGCCTGCTTCATGTGGAATTGGATTTAGGCTTTGAAATGCCGTGTAAGTTGGAAATTATACGGAAAGAAAAGCGGGATGGCACCTATTACTTTGGGGCTAGCCTTGAGAGCGTTCCTGCAGAGCAAAGCAATGCATTACGGGGTTTTATTCTTCGAAATCAGATCCAAACCTACTTCGAACAGAAGCGGGATGAGGAGTTCAAAAAAGCAATGGAAAAAAAGTCTGCAGCTAATCAATAGCTTGCAGGCTTTTTTTTGCCCGCTAAGTACTATATAATAAGAAGGATGATTTTCGAAAATTAAGGAGTTGTAATGACAATGGCTTTGAAAGCAGGTATCGTCGGTCTACCGAACGTAGGAAAATCGACATTGTTTAATGCAATTACACAGGCGGGGGCAGAATCTGCGAATTATCCGTTCTGTACGATCGATCCGAATGTTGGGGTAGTAGAAGTACCAGACGAGAGATTGCAGAAGCTGGTGGAAATCGTTGTGCCTAAGAGCATCGTGCCGACAGCCTTCGAATTCGTTGACATTGCGGGTTTGGTTAAGGGTGCGAGCAAAGGCGAAGGCCTTGGAAATAAATTTCTAGCACACATC
Source organism: Paenibacillus qinlingensis (assembly GCF_013204845.1). Lineage (GTDB taxonomy): Bacteria > Bacillota > Bacilli > Paenibacillales > NBRC-103111 > Paenibacillus_E > Paenibacillus_E qinlingensis. The sequence goes on along the minus strand of NZ_JABMKY010000015.1, from coordinate 174,198 downwards.
CGCGAAGTTGATGCGATTGTGCATGTTGTCCGTTGTTTTGAGGATGATAATATTACTCACGTTTCAGGGAAAGTTGATCCGATTGGCGACATCGAGACGATTAATCTTGAATTGATTTTGGCAGACATTGAGTCGGTTGATAAAAAGATCGAGCGTTCACGCAAAAACCTCAAAGGCGGCGACAAGAAAGTGGTTGCTGAAGTTGAGTGTTTGGAACGTATCAAAGAAGCCTTATATAATGATATGCCAGCACGCAGCTTGGATTTGACAGAAGATGAGCGCCTCCTGGTTCGCGATCTACATTTGCTAACGATGAAGCCAGTGCTCTATGCGGCAAACGTGAGTGAAGATGAAGTTGCAACGGCGGACGATAATGCATACGTTAAAATTGTGAAGGAATTCGCAGAGAAAGAAAACAACGAAGTTGTTTCCATTAGCGCGAAAGTTGAATCCGAGATTGCTGAACTGGAAGACGAAGAAAAAGCGATGTTCCTGGAAGAGTTGGGACTTCAAGAGTCCGGCTTGAATAGATTAATTAAAGCAGCTTATCGCAAACTCGGCTTGTACACGTATTTCACAGCTGGGGTTCAAGAAGTTAGAGCATGGACAATTCGTAAAGGAACAAAAGCTCCGCAAGCAGCTGGCGTGATTCATACGGATTTTGAACGTGGATTTATTCGTGCAGAGGTTGTTTCGTACAACGATTTGTCTGCTGCTGGATCCATGGCTGGTGCGAAAGAAAAAGGCCAAGTTCGCCTTGAAGGTAAAGAGTACGTAGTGAATGACGGCGACGTTATGCATTTCCGTTTTAACGTTTAATTAACTACAAAAACAAGAAAGGAGTGATCCCCTATGTTGGATCGACTTCAGTCCATTGTGGACCGCTATGACAAACTAAGTGAGTTATTGTGTGACCCGGATGTAACGAGTGATACGAAGAAACTAAGAGAGTATTCCAAAGAGCAATCTGATCTTCAGGAGTCTTACGATGCTTATAATGAGTATAAGAGCGTGAGCGAACAGCTAGCTGATGCGAAAGTGATGCAGAATGAGAAGCTGGATGATGAGATGCGCGAAATGGTCAAAATGGAGATCGAAGAGCTTAGCGAGCAATCTGCTAAACTAGAAGAACATCTCCGCATTTTGATGATGCCGAAAGACCCTAATGATGACAAGAACGTCATCGTGGAAATTCGCGGCGCGGCGGGCGGCGATGAAGCTGCGCTGTTTGCAGGCGACCTCTACCGGATGTATACGCGCTATGCGGATGCGCAAGGTTGGAGAACGGAGATTTTGGATGCTTCCGTGAATGATTTGGGCGGATTTAAAGAAATTATTTTCATGATTACGGGTAAAGGTGCCTATAGCAAGCTCAAGTTCGAGAGCGGAGCGCACCGTGTTCAACGTATTCCAGTAACGGAATCCGGTGGACGGATCCATACCTCTACGTCGACGGTTGTTGTTATGCCGGAGGCAGAAGATGTGGAAATCGTGATTCATGATGCCGATATTCGCGTCGATACATTCTGTTCCAGTGGAGCGGGCGGTCAGTCCGTTAATACAACGAAATCCGCTGTGCGTGTAACCCACGTACCAACGGGTATCGTCGCAACGTGTCAGGATGGTAAATCGCAAAACTCCAATAAAGAGTCAGCGCTTCGCGTACTTCGTACGCGGATTTCAGATAAATTGCGTGAAGAAGAAGAAGCGAAATATGCCGGCGAGCGTAAAAGCAAAGTCGGAACGGGCGACCGTTCAGAGCGTATTCGTACCTACAACTTCCCGCAAAGCCGGATTACCGATCACCGTATCGGTTTGACGTTACACCGTCTAGAAACGGTATTAAACGGCGATATGGCGGAAATTGTGTCAGCCTTAACGATTGCTGCACAATCCGATGCCTTAGAGGCAATGTAATGACGACTGCAAACATGAGTGTGAGAGAAGCCTTTGTGAAGGCTTCTTCTTTTTTAGCGGAGCAAGGCGTCGCAGAGGCTTCGTCTTGCACGGAACTGCTGCTGCAGCACCTCTTAGGCGGCTGCACGCGCACAGAGCTTCTGTTCCGCTGGTGGCAGGAACAGATGCCAGAAGAGCTGGTCGCCACGTGGGACCAGCTTGTTGCCAGGAAGGCCGCGGGTGAACCGGTGCAGTATATCACCGGTGAGCAGGATTTCTTCGGCCTTCCGTTTGAAGTCGGGCCGGCCGTGCTGATCCCGCGGCCGGAGACCGAGCTGCTCGTGGAGGCGATGCTCCACGAGGGCTCGCGTCTGTTCCCGCAAGGCGCTCCGCTCCTTGCGGATGTAGGCACCGGGAGTGGCATCATCCCGGTGACGATCGCGCACGCGCGCCCTGCGTGGCGCGTTGCGGCCAGCGACATCTCCGCGGCAGCGCTGGAGATGGCACGCAAGAATGCGCAGCGCCACGGAGTGGCTGCGCGGATAACCTGGCTCGAGGGCGACCTTCTCGAGCCTTATATTGAGCGCGGGCTCGCGCCGGATATGGTGGTGTCGAACCCACCATATATCCCAGACGGCGACCTGCCGGCGCTGATGCCCGAGGTGCGGCTATTCGAGCCGCACACAGCTCTGTTCGGCGGTGTCGAGGGACTCGACCTGTACCGCCGTATGATCTCGCAGCTGCACCGGCTGCCGCGAATCCCGACGATGGTCGGGTTCGAGGTAGGCATCGGGCAGGCGGAGGCAGTTGCGGCGTTGCTGCGCGCCGCCGCGGAATGGACGGAGATCCGCTTTGTGCAGGATCTCCAGGGGATCGATCGCCACGTGATCGCGATCCGTTCTTTCCAGTAGCCGATTCTGTTAGATCGGCTGCTTTCTTCCATCTATTCGGAGGACCAACTCTATCATTTCGCAAAAAATAATAGATTCATAGGTTTAGCCCCACCCACTATTGTCCATACTGGCTAGTAGAAGACGGGAACGGGAAAGGGGCTACTCTCCATGGTTAAGAGAACGGAGCGCCACTCAGTGAAGAGCTTATTATTCATTGTTTTTGCACTTATACTTATGATGATGTGTTGGGAATCCAATCGGACAAATGCGGCGGTTATTTCGCCTACGATACCTGAAGAATCAATTCGTTTGCGTATTCTAGCAAATTCGGATTCTGCACAGGACCAAGCCTTGAAACGCGAGATTCGGGATGCGATTATTGCTCGTATGGCGGATTGGGTCGTAGGACCACATTCCTTGGACGAGGCTAGAGCGGTCGTGAATGCGCACTTGCCAGAATTTGATCAACTTGTTGGCGAGATGATTGCATCCCGCGGCTACAACTATCCGCATACTGTGGAGCTAGGTGTTGTCCCTTTTCCAACCAAAATGTACGGAAATGACGTCTACCCAGCCGGGGATTATGAAGCTTTGCGTGTTGTAATCGGTTCTGGTGAAGGACAAAATTGGTGGTGCGTCTTATTTCCACCGCTATGCTTTGTAGATTCCGTATCGGGTGAAGCGGTTGCTTCTGCAGCCGTTGTAGTGGCCAAAACGACGGATGAGAATGGCAAGGAAAAGCAGCCGGTTAAAGAAGATAAGGCTAAATCTAGCAAAGATAAAGCTCCTTCCACAGAGAAAGTTGTAAAGAAAGATACGAAAGTAGAAGTCGTAGCTGCTTCAGTTTCTACATCCGAAGAGCCAGCCCAACCGAAAGTGAAGTTCTTCATTTGGGAAATGTTTAAGGCGATCTTTTCGTGGTTTAGCTAGTGGCTGCGAAGGTGTTGAAAGGAATGTAGATGCGCTAATTTGGTGAAACTGGATGTTTTAGGTGATAAGGGGAACGAGGATGCACTATTTCTCCAAATTTTATGAATATGGGTGTTTTTCGGGTAAATAAGTTACCGACGTTCCCTTTCCATACTATTTTCGCCCGTTGACTTGCAAATAGGACATCCTCGTTCCCTTTCCTCTTAATAGTTTTTAGGAGAGTCGTATTCTTATCATTCGGTTCAAAAACAAATTTATTTCATACAAGTAAGGATGAGAGTGATTGTGACAACCTTTTGGAACGTAGATCAAGGCGAGCAGAGAGCGTCAGCCCAGGATATAGCAGAAGCGGCAAGTCTCTTGCGACAAGGGGATACAGTCGCTTTTCCGACTGAGACGGTTTACGGGCTTGGTGCCGATGCAACGAATACCGAAGCGGTTCTACAAATTTTCGCCGCAAAAGGAAGGCCCTCCGACAATCCTCTGATCGTGCATATCGCTGATGAGACGCAGCTCTTAGGCCTTGTTCAGCCAGATAGTCTCACAGCTCATCATCAGGCGCTTATGCAGGCTTTCTGGCCCGGACCATTAACTATTGTGCTACCTGTACTTGCAGGTAGCCTTTCGCCGTTCGTTACGGCTGGTTTGCAAACGGTAGGTATTCGTATCCCAGACCATCCGGTCGCCCTACAGTTACTGCGGGAAGCTGGGCTTCCGATCGCAGCGCCAAGTGCGAATAGTTCGGGTAGGCCGAGCCCTACGTTGGCATCGCATGTACGTGACGATTTGGATGGAAAGATTGGCGGAATTGTAGACGGTGGTGCAACGGGTGTCGGTGTAGAGTCAACGGTTATTCAACTTGTAGAAGAGGAATTATACGTATTGCGACCAGGTGGTGTGACTGTAGAGCAGTTGCACGCGGTTTTGCCAGATATGTATATGCATGTGGCTGGACCGACAGAGGTTGAAGATGCGGATACGCCTCGTGCGCCAGGTATGAAGTACACGCATTATGCGCCGAAAGGCTATATGCACATTGTTCAAGGGGACGACGAGCTGAAAGTTTCAGCATGGATTCAACGTGATATTGATGCTGCCAAGTCACGGGGAGAGTCGACGGGTATTCTCACTTTTGAGGAAAGAGTAGGCGGTTACCGAGCGGATCTCGTTGTCGCATGCGGTTCCTTATCACAACCAGAAACGATAGCTCGTGAGCTTTATGCGGCTCTGCGGTCTTTTGATCATAAAGGGATTAGTTATATTGTCGCAGAAGGCGTACCAGATGCAGGGATTGGCAGCGCCATTATGAATCGATTGCTCAAAGCAGCCGGTCATGAGCGAGTCCGTCTCTAAAAGATAAGATTATATAAGTTTCACGCACTAAAATTGTCTTCTATTTGGCGATAAAACCTTCCTCTTAACGCGGTCGCACATCTTTGAATAGCTTCGATAAAGGTTTTCTCAATAGCATGATTCCTAGTTTGTCCGCATATCTTGAGAAAGAATCGTGGACAAGGGGGATCGTGCTATGCTCGCATCTGGGGTACAAGTTGGGCAACTCATGACAATTGGAATAATGGCGATTGCTTTGGGCCTAGATGCTTTTTCGTTAGGAATTGGCATTGGGATGAAGGGCATTCGTCTGATGGATATTTTGAAAATAAGCATTGTTATCGGTGTCTTTCACGTGCTCATGCCATTAATGGGGATGTTTATGGGGCAATATGTCTCCCTTCTACTGGGTAATGTCGCTACGGCGGCAGGGGGATGTTTACTTATCTTGCTTGGTGCACATATGGTATACAGTTCGATACGGGGGGAAGAGGCTTCAGTCTTCGATCATCGAACGTTATGGGGGCTTATAATTTTTGCTCTTAGTGTTAGTATAGATTCGTTCTCAGTGGGCGTTTCTCTGGGGATGTTTGCTACGGACATTGTGCTTACAGTACTGATTTTCGGATTATTTGGCGGTTTGCTTTCGATAGCGGGCTTACTGCTTGGCAGACGAGTTAGCGGTTGGGTCGGAGAATATGGTGAGGCATTCGGTGGACTTATCCTATTAGGGTTTGGGATCAAGTTTTTACTATGATACAATACGGGTAATTACGTACGGTGAAATAGCCGTTTATTCCAGGGAGGATTTCATGTTGCGAATTCTATTTGTCTGTACAGGAAATACGTGCCGCAGTCCGTTAGCCGAAGGTTTGCTGCGTATGAGGGTGCATCAAGAGGGGCTTGCGGCGGAGGTTCGTTCGGCAGGTGTATCTGCGATGACGGGTGGTCCGATATCGAGAAACAGCCAGTCACTTCTTCATGAAGCGGGTTTCAAGGAAGCTATTAGTTCACTAGCCATTAGCGCTGCGGATGTCGATTGGGCTGATCTGATCTTGACGATGACGACGGGGCATAAACGTACCGTAATTGGGCGCTTTCCTCACGCGGTCGAGAAGACGCATACCCTCAAAGAGTATGTAGAGGACGATGATCGCATTCTCAAGGCGATTGAAGAGCGAGAGCAGCTTGCGGCAGATCTTCAGCTCAAACAAGCGCTATCTCAGACGGTATCTGTGGAAGAAAGAAGCCGCATGTATACGCTGGAAAACACGATTCCAGATTATGATATTTCTGATCCCTATGGCGGGTCACTAGCCGATTATCGGTATACAGCCGAAGAAATTAGTCGGAGCCTAGATAAATTGGTGAAAAAAATACGCTAGCATCCCGAGGGTAACAAGGACGTTTGCTTTTTCCAATAAGGTCCTCAGTAAGGTAGGCCAATAGAGCTTTACACATCGTTGGGAATGCGATAAAATACAAGTAACAAGCAAGACTCAGTGTAACTGGCGACGAGTGGGAGTAACCACAATGGAGCATTGAGCTATACGGCCGGTCGCCTGGGCAAAAGAGCAACGCGCGTTTTTTAGCGTGTGCGCTCTTTTTTTCGTTTTTGGTGAGCTTTGGGATATAATAGGATGGTCGAATTCGAACAGTCAAAAAGGAGCGTTTTATTCATGAAAATTGCTTTAGGCGCAGATCATGCAGGCTATCGTTTGAAAGATGTTATCATTCCTTTTATTGAATCATTGGGTCATCAAGTGATCGATTTCGGATGCAGCTGTGGCGACTCCGTCGATTATCCAGATTATGCACTTCAAGTTTGCGAAAAAGTTGTTGCAGGAGAGGCAGATAAAGGGATTCTGCTTTGTGGAACGGGCATTGGGATGTCGATTGCTGCCAATAAAGTTCCAGGAATTCGCTGTGCACTTGTGCATGACCTCTTCTCCGCGAAAGCGACACGTGAACATAATGATACGAATGTGCTAGCGATGGGTGAGCGAGTTGTTGGACCTGGCGTAGCGGAAGAAATCGTTAAAATTTGGTTGGAAACCGAGTTTTCGGAAGGTGTCCGCCATAAGAATCGAATCAACAAAGTGCAGAGCATCGAAGATCGTTTCACGGTTCACCCCTAGAAATGAGGTTGCGCAATGACAGATTCTATGTATGAACCTATCGCAGAAGCTTTGGAAGCAAACCTTCATGAGCTGGTTACTGTCGGTAGCCTGCGTCCTGGCTATATCTTGGTGATTGGTACGAGTACGAGTGAAATTCTCGGGCATCGCATTGGGACATCGGGTACGTTGGATGCGGCGAAGCCGATTTTTGAGACAGTTGCACGTGTTTGCGGCGAGTTCGGACTGCATGCAGCCTATCAGTGCTGCGAGCATTTGAATCGTGCGCTGGTTGTTGAAGAGGAGTTGCTGGCGCTGGCACCGCAGCTAGAACCTGTATCGGTCATTCCCGTGCCGAAGGCCGGGGGTTCAATGGCTTCCTATGCGTACAGACACTTCGTGAAGCCGGTCGTGGTTGAAACGATTCAGGCGCATGCGGGCATCGATATTGGCTCAACGCTGATTGGGATGCATCTGCGCAGAGTCGCTGTTCCCGTAAGGCCGCCGGTTCGCCATATTGGCCAGGCTTATGTCACGATGGCATTCGCAAGGCCGAAGCTCATCGGTGGTACTAGAGCTGTATATTCCGCGGATTTAGCGGATCAACTTTATCAACAAGCTGCACCTGATGCAGATTGCTAATTTATTAGTAACGACTATCCTTAGGAGGAATATGAGATGACAAACTTTTTGAGCAAGCAAGATCCGAAAATCGTAGAAGCGATGAACCTTGAGCTAGGCCGTCAACGCGACAAAATTGAGCTAATCGCTTCCGAGAACATCGTGAGCCAAGCGGTTCTTGAAGCTATGGGTACTGTACTTACGAACAAATACGCAGAAGGTTACCCAGGCAAAAGATACTATGGTGGCTGTGAGTACGTAGACATCGTGGAAGACATCGCTCGTGATCGCGCGAAAGAGCTTTTCGGTGCTGAGCACGCGAACGTTCAACCGCATTCCGGTGCACAAGCGAACATGGCTGTTTACTTGGCTGCTCTAAACCCTGGTGACACCGTTCTTGGTATGAACCTTGCACATGGTGGTCACTTAACACACGGTAGCCCAGTCAATGCTTCCGGTATCCTTTACAACTTCGTCGCTTACGGCGTAAGCGAAAAAGATTTCCGCATCGACTACGACGATGTTCGTAAAGCAGCTTTCAAACATAAGCCTCGTATGTTAGTAGCTGGTGCAAGTGCGTACCCACGTACGATTGATTTCGAAGCATTGGCTTCGATCGCTAACGATGTAGGCGCATTGTTCTTCGTTGATATGGCGCATATTGCTGGTCTAGTAGCAGCTGGTTTGCACCCGAACCCAGTGCCACACGCACATTTCGTAACAACAACTACACACAAAACGCTACGTGGTCCTCGCGGCGGTATGATTCTTACGAAGAAAGCTTGGGCTGCAGCGATTGATAAAGCGGTATTCCCTGGTTCCCAAGGCGGTCCTTTGATGCACACGATCGCAGCGAAAGCTGTTTCCTTCGGTGAAGCTCTTCAACCGGACTTTAAAGTATACGGTCAAAATGTTATCAACAATGCTCAAGCATTGGCGACTGCTCTTACAGCTGAAGGGATCAACCTTGTTTCCGGCGGTACGGATAACCACTTGATGTTGGTTGACCTACGTAACCTCAACATCTCTGGTAAAGACGCAGAACACGTTTTGGATGAAATCGGTATTACAGCGAACAAAAACGCGATTCCTTTCGACCCAACTAGCCCGTTCGTAACAAGCGGTATCCGTTTGGGTACACCGGCTGTAACTTCCCGTGGTATGGACGAAGAAGCGATGAAAACCATCGCGAAAGTTATCGGTCTTACTTTGAAAAATCCGAAAGACGAAGCTACGCTGGAGAAAGCTCGCGGCATGGTGTCCGATCTAACGGCGCAATTCCCTCTTTACCCAGGTTTGACTTATTAATCATTAGAGATAGGGCCAGCTCTTTGGAGCTGGTCTTTTTTTCTCTACTCGCTGCAACTAGCGATCTCTTTCTACCTCTATCACTCCTATCTATCTCTACCTTTCACCTAGGCCTTACCCTAAAACAAGCTACTCTCTGCAATTATCACATACCACCGCAATCTCCTAGTCATCACCCAACCTTTATCTACCTCAACCCCAAACTAGCTGCTCTGTAACTATCAAATACTACCCCAATCTGCTACTCACCACTCCACCTTTATCTACCTCCACCCCCAAATTAGCTACTCTTGTAACTATCACATACAAACACCGCCCCCTAGCTACCTCTACCACGATCTTTATCTACCTCCACCCCCGAAACAAGCTCCACTCTGCACCTTACACATACCACCGCCGCCCCCAAGCCACCAGCACCCCTGCCGCCCCGCAATCTAACTGGATTTCCTCCATCTATTTGAAGCGTATTTCTCAAAATTCGAGGATTAACTGTATTTCCTGTAGGTAAATTCCCTCGATTCGCTGGATTCTACGAATTCCTGACGGATTAGCTGTACTTTTTCCATCTATGCACCAAAAAACAGCAGATTCGAGCAAATTAGCTGTAGTTTATACAGCTAAACAGGATGGCGAGCAGTCGATCTGCTTTCAAAAACCACAAATCAGCCACAATAAGCCTACACGCAAACTCATTTTGTGCTAACCCGGCCTTAATCACCCGACTAAACACATCCCAAAAGTTCAAACCATCTTACGAAAATATGGAACCTTTCCAAGCTGCATACCCCTTACACTTGTTTTATACAAATGTAAACACTTACGCAGCTAGGAGAGGTGTGCATGAATTTTCAGGGGATGCTTCGGCCAGTACCGGCTGGCGCGAAGTTCGAGTTAGAAGGATGGCATGTTTGGTGTGGTTCGATGACACGAGATGCGGAGGGGAGGTATTACTTGTTCTATTCGCGTTGGCCTGAGAGCGCCGGTTTTGAGGCGTGGGTCACGCATTCTGAAATCGCCTATGCGATTTCGGACAATCCCTTAGGTCCGTTCCATCACGTGGATACGGTATGGACATGTAGAGATGGTGCAGCGAACTGGGACAAGGATGTGGCACACAATCCAGCTATTTTGCGCCACGGTAATCGATATTACCTGTATTACATGGGGACGCATGGCCCTGACTTTGATCTCGACCATCCTGTCGATGAGGCAACATGGTGGACGTATCGCAACCATCAACGTATCGGCGTTGCTGTGGCAGACCATCCTGCAGGTCCATGGACCCGTGGGACGCTACCCGTGCTTGATGTCTCCTTAGGAGAGTGGGATGGACTCATGACGAGCAACCCTACGGTTTGCGAGGCAGCAGATGGCCGTATCCTGATGATGTACAAAGGTGTTGCAGAGGGGCCTCCGCCGAAGGGCGGGGCAGTTAATGCGGGCGTAGCCTTCGCCGATCATCCGCTCGGACCGTTTCGCAAGCAGCCAGAGCCCACGGTAACGAACCCAACGAACGATTGGGCGGTAGAGGACCCTTACGTATGGTGCCATGGTGACGGGTACTATGCGTTGATGAAGGATTTCCAAGGTTATTTTACGAAATCGGGACGTGGTTCTGTGGCCTTGTTTGAATCAGCAGATGGCATTGTGTGGCGACCATCTCGGCATGTACTGGCATTCGATCTTCAAATTGCCTGGGCTCACCAGGTCACACAATTCGTCCTCAGGCTGGAACGTCCACAGTTATGGTTTGACAAGAGCGGGAAGCCTGCCGTTCTGCTGTGCGCTGTACTTGAACGGGAGGGAAGCCGATCGTATAACATTCGAATCCCATTAGGAGGAGATGAATGATGAATTTCTAGCCTTTTGTTACATCAAACGCGCCAATAATTGAGTTAGCAAAGCCGTCTCCCAAGTAGGAGGCGGCTTTCGTGTTTCCGAAGATTTTAGACCATCTGCCAAAGATATGAAAAGGATCGACCCTTTCGCGGCGCTACAATAAAGGTATAACAAACAGAGAGAGGAGAGGCAGCTCATGCATCGAACGATGAACCTGCTGCGAAGATACGGTGTGATGTATGCCCTATTAATTCCGGGCCTGCTGTATTTTGCGGTATTCAAATATGTGCCGATGGTGTACATCGCCGCTGCATTTAAGAACTACAACGTCCTGCAAGGACTCTGGGAAAGCCCATGGGTTGGCTGGCAGAACTTTCAGTTATTTTTCGATGGTGTGTACTTCAAACAAATTATCGGAAACACCATTCTAATTTCGTTTTACAAGCTCGTCTTTTCATTTCCAGCACCGGTTATTCTAGCCTTAATGCTCAATGCCGTTACTGGGACGGGGTTTAAAAGAACCATTCAAACCCTGACTTATCTGCCTCACTTTCTATCATGGGTCATTATTTACGGGTTGCTGGTGGCTTTTCTCGCACCTGGAACGGGGCTCGTTAACCAGTTGTTAACCGCCTTCCACTTAGACCGCATCTCCTTCTTAACGGAGTCCGGTCTGATCCGAACGCTTATCGTAACGACGGACATATGGCAGTCAGTCGGCTGGGGAGCCATCATTTACTTGGCAGCTCTCACAGGTATTGATCCGAGCCTTTACGAAGCAGCAACGATGGATGGCGCGTCTCAGTCCCGTCAATTATGGCATATCACCCTTCCGGGTATTCGCAACGTCATTATCCTCATGCTCGTGCTGCGGCTCAGCGCCATTCTTGATGTTGGCTTTGATCAAATTTTCATCATGCTCAATCCGCTTAATCAAGAGAAGGCCGATGTTATCGAGACATGGGTATATCGGGTCGGTCTACAAGAGGGACGTATTGGACTTGCTACCGCTGTCGGGTTGTTTAAATCGGTCATCGGCTTCGTGCTAGTACTTGGTGCGAATAGGATTGCCAAAAAATTCGACGGACAAATCTGGTAGAAGGAGGAATCATCCATGCGTCACATGACCACCGGCGACCGACTCGCCCAAGGCGTTAACTATTTGCTGCTATCACTGCTCGCCGCTTCCTGCGTACTGCCGTTCCTGTATGTCATCAGCGTCTCCCTTACCCCGATATCTGAGTTCATTAAGAAAGATGGGTTGGTCATCATCCCTACGCATACTACGTTGACTGCTTACCGAGAGATTATGCAAGGGGGCCGATTACTCGATGCCTACCAAGTTACCCTCTTTCGTGTCATTGTCGGTACGCTGCTGAACTTAGTGTTCACCGTCATTACAGCACTTCCACTCTCGCGCAAAGCGTTGCCTGGCCGAAGTCCGTTCCTGCTTTTTATCGTATTCACTATGCTGTTTAACGGCGGTATTATTCCGGGCTACTTGCTCGTGAAAAATATAGGACTGCTCGATTCCGAATGGTCACTCATCATTCCTGGATTGATCAATGCGTTCTATCTCATGATTGTGAAAAGCTTTTTCGAGCAGCTGCCAGAAGCTATTGATGAAGCTGCCCGTATTGATGGAGCGGGAGAAATCGCCATTCTGGTACGCATCGTCATTCCGCTGTCTGTACCGATTATCGCGACGATTGGCCTTTTCTACGCCGTGTGGCACTGGAATAGTTATTTCGATGCCCTGCTTTACATCAACACCCCAGAGAATCAGCCTGTACAGCTATTTTTAAGGCAAATCTTGCTTGCCTCTGTCGCAATTAGCGGGGATGCAGCAGAAGCTGCTAACTCGGTAAACCCCATTTCGGTCCAAATGGCGTCCGTCGCCATTACAACGTTGCCGATACTGGTCGTGTATCCGTTCATCCAGAAGCATTTTACCCGAGGTGTACTGCTTGGCTCTGTGAAAGGATAATAGGGGGCCAAAAACGCGATGATATCTAGAGGCAACTCTCGATATAGCATGTATAATAGACTAAAGGGAGAGGTTCAAAGATGAAAAAGAATTACGCAAGTGCGTTGCTTAGTATGACTGTGATCCTAGGAGTTGTTGCTGCGGGTTGCAGCAAAGCTGAGAATACGGCTTCACCAAGCGCGAGCGTTGCCCCCTCAACGGGAGGCACCCAATCGGCTAAGCCGGCGGAAGCTGACAAGAAGTATAAAGTTAGCTTTTATAATACAGTTGGTTATCGGTTAACAACGCCAATGCCAGCGAAAGAGCAGGATCCGATTCGTCAAATGATCGAGAAAGACAATAATATGGATCTCGATATGATCATGGGCGGAGAAAATTGGAAAGATAAGCTCAACCTGCTGATCTCTTCTAATCAAATTCCTGATATCGTCTCTTTCCCTGACCGTGCCTCTGCGATTAAATATTACGATCAAGGCTTGCTCGCCGATCTCGATGATTTGCTGAAGGAGTTCCCGGAGCTTCCGAAAGCATTCGACCCTTCACGCCTCGAGCCTATGAAATATAAAGGTCATATGATTGGCTTACCCGCTTCTGAAGCTGTTGGCGGCGTAAATGGTTGGTGGATTAACAATACATGGCTCAAAAAGCTGAACCTGTCGGTTCCGACGAATCCACAAGAATTACTCAACGTTATGAAAGCGTTCACTTTCAACGATCCAGACGGTAATGGTAAGAATGATACGTACGGTTACGTCGCGATGCTGCCAAAGGACGGCTCACTGGGTTATAGCACGAGTGGTGCACAAGGTTTCCAACAGATATTCTGGATGTACGGTGTACAGCCTAACTTTGTAGATGTTAAAGATGGTAAAGTTGTTGTCTACAACACCGACGCGAAAACGAAGGAAGCGCTGACGTTCATTAAAGAGATGATCGATGCGAAAGTGGTTGACCCTGACTGGGTAACGATTGACGACGGACTCAAACGTGATAATAAAATGTACCAAGGCAAAGTTGGTATTATGATCGAAGATTGGCGCCGTTTAGAGCCTGCGGAAACGAAGAAAATGCAGGATGCCGGAGGCAGTGTGCCGGATTGGAAGCAAATTGCACCTCCAAAGGGGCCTTATGGAGATCAAATTCTTGATATGAAGCCATTCCAACAGTCACTTATTGGACTTTCGAAGGAAGCGATGAAGGATGCTGGTAAAGCTAAGCGTGCTATGCAGTTCATTCAATATCTATACACCAATAAAGAAGCGTATCCATTCCTTGCTTATGGGATCAAAGATAAGTCCTTTACCGTGACGAATGGTACACCGAAGTTAATCGATAGATCCACGTACAACGAAAAGGAAATTGAGTGGCGCTATAACTATGCTTTCGTTCGTAAAGCGACGGACGGTGTGTATTTCGACTTCCAGAAGCCTGATATCACGAACGCGAACCAGAAGATTAACACGAGCTACTTGAAGGATAATAACGTAAATCCACGTGTTTTTGATGATCCAGCTGACCCTATGTCGCAAGATCGCCTCAAATACGCCAATGAAATGATGCTCAAATTCGTAACGGGCAAAGAGCCTTTAACGAACTGGGATGCGTACGTAAAGACACTGCAGGACAAATTCAAGCTGAACGATGCGATTGCCAATTATACGAAACAACTGCAAGGTGACGGTGTTATCAAATAAGTATAGTGGGGAAAAGGGGAGAAACCTCCTCTTTTTCTACATTTCTATAGAGTAGCTACGAGGGGTGCGAACATCATGCGAGATTGGATCAAGAAATGGTTCCACAATATATCATTCCGACTGTTTCTGGTCTGTTTCGTCTTCGTGCTCAGCTCGGAAGCTATTCTAAGCGGTTTATCCTACCGTTATATTAAAAATGAAATTACCTCGAGTCAGCTCAACCAAGCGACACAGTTGCTGCATAAGGAAGAAGAATATATCGATCTGTACTTTCTCCTTGTGCAAAATACGATCGGCCAACTCTCCACTTCAGCCGCTTCGTGGCGTAATGATCTGACGGCTGCGCAAGCTGCTTTGGAGAATGCCTATCGGGAGAACGCGATTATGCTGACAGACGTGTACGTGATTCGCAAGGATTTGTCCATCCTAGGCGGGAATCCTGTAACAAAGGTCATTAACGACCCTAGAGATGATCGGGATCCTCTCTATAAAATGGCCTACAGCAACGCCTACGGGGCCGTGACGGTTAGCCAGCCGTATCAGAATTTCTTCTCTGGTTGGACGGTTACCTTCACCAAAGCGATTACGATTGCCGGTGAACCGATGGCTGTGGCCGTGGATTTGAATCTTACTGCGATGCAAGAGCGATTGCAGAAGATTGGCGGTGGCAGCAACGATTTGCAGTTAGGCATCATGGACAAAGAGGGACGTGTCATTCTGGAGCCAGCGGGCAGCCGCCTGTTTAGTATCGTCGATCATCGTCTAAGCTTTGATGACCGAGATGGTCGGGAGCTTGTGGAGTCCAAGGATGATGTCTTTACTGACCATATGAATGGGACTGCTGTGACCATTATGAAGAGCATTAATCCTCGTACCAAATGGATTGTATTTGCCTTCTATGACGGAACGACGTTGCAAAAATCGCTCAAGCGAATGGAGACATTTTTCATTGGCCTTCTGTTACTTGGCTTCTTGCTTAGTGTGTTGACGGCCGGTTTCGTAGCTCGCATGATTCGAACGCCAGTGTACTATTTGATTCGTAAAATCAATCAAGTCGGTCACGGAGATTTGAACGTTAGCATATCGAGCGCACGCCGTGATGAGTTCGGCAAGCTGGCAGCCACATTCGACGACATGTTAGGCCAGATTCGCACCTTAATTGAGCATGTGAACCGTGGCGAACGAAAAAAGAAAGAGTTAGAGATTCAAGTGCTGCAGTCTCAAATCAATCCGCATTTTCTATACAACACGCTAGGATCTATTTCCAATGTTGTCGCATTTGAGCGCTATCACGAGGTAGATAACATAATTGAAGCACTGATTTCAATTCTGGAATACGGTATTACGGAATTCTCTGACCGGGTCAGCTTGGAGCAGGAATTGCGGAATGTGAAGGATTATTTATACATCCAAAAGATTCGGTATGATTGTGAGTTTGAGCTCATAGAAGAGATTGATTCAGACACCCTAGACCTTCCTGTATTACGAATGGCGCTTCAACCCATTGTGGAGAACAGTATTTTCCATGGGTATGCAGGTGGACGTAAATCAGGAGCTATTCGGTTGTCAGCGGTTCGTCACGATGGCAAACTCATTGTTGAGGTAAAGGACGAAGGCATTGGCATGACGCTTGATAAGACAACGGAGCTACTGCTCGAGGATCCTGTGGGGCGAAATTTTGATCACCGTAAACGAATAGGCTTGTACAACATTCACCAACGCATACGTTTAAATTACGGGGAACCTTATGGCCTTAGCGTGTGGAGCGAGCCAGGTCGTGGAACATGTGTAACACTGACATTCCCAGATGATACAGCACAAGATCAGCATGATGAACGCGGAAGGGGGGAGGCGCAATGAGAGAGGTGACTTGCCTCATTGTGGATGATGAGCCGCCAATGGTGCAACGGTTAGAGACATACTTCGGACGGTGGGCGGAGCGGCGGATGCCATTCCGGCTAGTGGGTCGGGCTTATTCGGGCGTTGAAGCGCTGGAGAAAGCAACGGAGCTGCGTCCTGATCTCATTATCACAGATATTGTGATGCCTGGCATGGATGGGATTGAACTCGTGCGTCAGCTGCGGGAACGGCTGCCTGGTGTGGAAGTTATCATCCTAAGCGCCTACTCGGATTTCGCCTATGCCAAGCAAGCGATTGCCATGGGTGTGTTTGAATATTTGGTTAAGGTGCCCTTGCGGGAAGAAGATGTACGCACGGCCTTGTCCAAAGCGCGCGATAATGTGATTGCCCGCGAAGAGAAGGAGAGGCGCCTGCAAAGTCTCAGTGGATCTGTGAAAGAGAATTCCTATCGTCTGCGCAAGCATCTGCTGGAGGAATTGCTCCGTGGAGAGGTATCTGATCCTGTTATGGAGCGCCGAAGTGCGGAGCTAGTGCCAGGGTTTGAGCCGCGGCAGTATGGGTGTTTTGCTGTGCGTTTTGATAATTATGATGTATTCTGTTCGGAGTATTCACCAGCGGACCGTAACATGCTCAAGTACGGCATGTTAAATATTATCGAGGAAGTGCTCCGGGAGAGTGGGAGCTGCTTCGCCTGTGAGTTGCAGCAAGGCGTCATCGTTGCCCTGGCTACGATTCGGGCGGGCAGCGAACAATTGTTCGATCGGAATTGCTACGAGCTTGGGGAAAGCATCCGAGATGCGATAAAAACTTATTTGCGTATATCAGTTTCAATGGGTGTGAGCCGGATGTACAACGGCTGGGGGTCTGCTCCAGTGGCCTACGAGGAAGCCAAAGGTGCACTTGAGGACACGTTCTATGCCAGCTTTGGCACAGTAATTACGCCAAATCGGAGGTTAGGCTATAGCGAAAGTGACTGGCGCGAGCTAACAGAACGCTTTGAGCAAACGCTCGCGCGTTCTAGTGCGAAGTCGTTGGGAGGCGAAGCACTTGCGCCTTTGCTGCATGTGCTGCATAACCATCGGATTATGCCTGGCAAACTGCTGGGTTATATCGAGGGCTGGTGCGCACGCCTTCGCCAGCGAATGCTACCAGCTGATCATGAAGTTACAGCTGATGCAGCTACATTTGCGGACTGTACGCATCTGCATCAACTGGTGGAGCGTTTGCGCGTGGAGTGGGAGAAGCTGCACGCCCGTGCAGAAGGGAGCGGTTTACGCCTCGAAATGGTGAAGGCGATGCGCTTCGTTGAGGATCACCTGAAGGAATCGATTTCCCTCGGTGTTGTCGCCGAGCACATTCATTTGAATCCAACGTATGTGAGCGAGCTTTTCAAGAAAGAGTTAGGGATCAATTTTACCGATTACGTCTCTAAGCGCAGGATTGAGCGGGCCATCGAGCTGCTGCGTAAGCGTGATTATTCTAATTTAGAGTTGGCTGAGGCTGTTGGTGTTCATAATGAGAAGTATTTCTGTACCTTGTTCAAAAAAATAACCGGGACCTCTCCACAGAAGTTTGTCACAGCAAACTGGAGGGATTGATGAGGAGAGAGTTGTTTTGCTAACAAAGGAACCTCGAAATCAAAGAGAACATCGAAATCAATTCGAAGAATCGATTTTTCATAATCCACCCGCTGCATATAGAAGCACGCCATTCTGGTCATGGAACGATAAGCTGGAACCCGAGGAGCTTCGCAGGCAAATTGGCGAAATGAAGCGGGCCGGTTTAGGTGGTTTCTTCATGCATACAAGGCAGGGACTGCTTACTCCCTATATGGGTGAAGAGTTCTTAGATGTCATTGAGATATCAGCCGACGAGGCTAAAGCTCAAGGGCTAGAGGCATGGTGCTACGATGAGAATGGTTGGCCTAGTGGAACAGCGAATGGCGTTGTGCCGGCATTAGGGGTTTCTTATCAGCAAAAGTCGCTGGAGGGTATCCGAGTCAAGAAAGAGGATGCCTTACAGCAGGTGGAAGTACTGCGACAGGATCCTGACTTTATGTACCTGC
The DNA here is from genome assembly GCF_013204845.1 of Paenibacillus qinlingensis. Lineage (GTDB taxonomy): Bacteria > Bacillota > Bacilli > Paenibacillales > NBRC-103111 > Paenibacillus_E > Paenibacillus_E qinlingensis. The sequence goes on along the minus strand of NZ_JABMKY010000015.1, from coordinate 155,656 downwards.
TTGTTCGATTAGAAAATGAGAAGCAGTGGCGGGTGCAAGATGAGGAGAATGATGACAATTGGGATGTAGGTCTGGCTGTCATGTGCCGCGTGAATCCTTACTATATTGATATCCTTTCTGTTGAAGCAATGGATGCCTTTCTTCAGGCCTGCCATGAGGTTTATTTCCAGCGTCTGGGGGACCGGTTCGGTGAGGGCAATATGCCAGGCATATTCACAGATGAGTTTAAGTTCTCTGGCATTCCATGGTCGATTGATTTCGATCGGGAGTACTCGTTGCGTTATGGGGAGTCCGTTACGAATGCCATCGGTTGGTTGCTTACAGAAGTACATGAGTCAGAAATAGAAGCGGCATACTTAGCTCGTTATCAGTTCTGGAATCTGGTAAGCGAGCGATTTCGAACATCAGTTTGCTTAGTTGCTGATTGGTGTGAAGCTCATGGCTGGCAGCTGACAGGTCATTTCATGGGGGAAGATACCCTCATGGAACAAATGCAGTATACGGGAGGAGTCATGCCGCTTTACGAACGAATGCATATGCCAGGCATTGATATGCTGGGTCGTAAGCCGCGCAGCGTGATCTTGCCTAAACAGGCGGCTTCAGTAGCGCGGCAGTTGGATAAACCGTTCGTGATCACGGAAACCTTCGGCTGCTGCGGATGGAACTTGAGTTTCCGCGAAATGAAAAGGATCGCCGAATGGCAGTTTGTCCTAGGCGTGAATCGTCTATGCCCGCATCTGCAATCGTATTCGATTCGTGGAGTCCGCAAGCGAGACTATCCACCTTCTCTGTACGTTCAGCAACCATGGTGGGATGTGTACAGCCAGTTTAATGATTACTTTGCTAGGCTTACCTATCTGTTGACTCTCGGGAAGGCTGTTCCAGGTATTCTTGTTCTGCATCCCATTCGATCGGCGTGGCTGCTGCAAAGCTTGAAGAATAAAAGTAACGTGGAACAGTTGCAGAACCGCATGGATGCGTTAGCGGATGAATTATTAGCGCTTCAGCGTGATTTCGATTACGGCGATGAAGCGTTGATGCGAGACTATGGGAGTATTTCGGACGGGATGTTACAGGTCGGTTCCCAACAATACGCAACGGTCATTGTGAGTGACGTGCTAACGATAGAAGCTTCAACCTTTGAACTGCTGAAATCGTTCGTAGAAGCAGGAGGAAGGGTCATTTTAGTGGGTGAAGCCCCTCTCTATCTGGAGGGTAAACGGAGCGAGACACTGGCATCTTGGTTTATGAGCGATAGTGTGGTTCATGTTGCGGAATTAAGGGGTTTAGCCGAGCATGTGCAGGTTCGCAGGGATTGGCTGCTAGGAGAGGATACGTCGCAGGACGCTTTACGAAAGCTTTATGTTCAGGAGCGGCATTTGCCAGGTGTGACATTACTGTATGCTGTGCATACGGGGGATACCGAGACTGTTGAGTTGAAAATTCCTGCGTCAGATCGGCGATTTTGGATGGAGATGGATTTGGAAAAAGGGGAGAAAGCTGAAGCGGATGCACGTATGTTATCGGAAAGCGTTAAGCTGGCTCCAGGTGATTCTAAGCTCTTCGCCATTTGGGACAGTGAGGCTGCGATGGAACCGACCCCAAGGGGACAACCGCCTAAGGCAGCAGCATCTTTACTCAATGAGAAGCCCTTCTCAATAGTTGAAATGAACATAGATACTCTATGGAACTACCAATTGTCAGCGCCTAATGCTCTGACACTGGACTATGCCGCCTATCGCTTAGATGGAGGAGAGTGGTCATCTCCTACTTATGTGCTGAACATTCAAGAGCACTGTATTGCAATGCAGAGACCTGTGAATATTGAATTGGAGTTCATCTTCGAGACAGATGCTGAGCTAATGAGGCATACGGATCGCTCACTGTGGAAGCTCGCTGTCGAGCGCCCTGAGCATTGGGAGCTGTCGATCAATGGACAGCCTGTCCGTGCGGAGGATGCTGACAGCTGGTTTGGCGGTGACCGCAGCTTTCCAACGCTGGGAATTGGCGAATTTGTGGTGGAGGGTCGTAATCGTATCCGCATGTCGGGATCCTTTTATTGTAATGATGATGTCTATCGGTTCTTCGGTGTGGCAGGCGACAATTTGGCCCCGATTCGCAATAAGCTTTTATTCGATGTGGAAGTCGAAAGTATTTATGTGCTAGGGCCATTCGCTGTGAAACCACATGGCGGCTGGGAGCAGGCCGAACGCGAGGCATTGTGGACGGAGGGGCCGTTCACCTTGACCTCAATGCCGAAGCAGCTTCAGTTGACAGATGTCACGACGCAGGGATTGGTGTTCTACTCGGGACGAGTGACCGCAGACCAAACGATTACCCTGCCCGAGCAAGTGTTAAAACATATTCGCAACAATAACGGCAGGCTTGTCCTTCAGTGGGATGCTATGCGCTGTCCGGCTATGAATATTACTGTGAATGGCGGAACGACCCGTACGGTTCTTTGGGGAGCCTCCCAGCTGGATGTAACAGATGAGATAATGAGCGAGCAGGTTCAGTTTCAAATCGAGTTATTGACCAGCGGACGTAATACATTCGGACCTCATCATCATCTAAAAGGAGAGGTCACCTTTGTAGGCCCCACCAGCTTCACCGACAAAATCGGTTGGGTTGATGCGGGTGCCGACAAGATATGGACGGATCGCTACTGCTTGGTCAACTGCGGGCTGACCGGAATTCAATTGTTGCTGGTTAACGCCAGCTAAACAGCACATGTAAACCCTTGCCTGAACCCATTTTCCGGTTGGAAAGTGCGGTTCACGAGGGTTTTTTGTCATGATTTTATAACCGCAGGCAAACCACGCTGCTTCGTTGTCGTAGTCATCAAGAGAAATGGCGGTTCTACAGCAGATAAGTTGGATAACATATGATATAATGGACGAGGTTTGCCTGACCTAGAAGCATAATTAGGAGGAACATATGGGTAAAGTACATATTTGCGATCATCCGCTTATCCAGCATAAGCTTACTTATATTCGGGATGAGAACACGACAACGAAGGATTTCAGAGCGCTTGTCGATGAAGTTGCTACATTAATGGTTTATGAAATCACAAGAGATCTGCCACTACAGCAAGTGCAAGTGAAAACGCCGGTTACAACAGCAGATTGCCAAGTCATCTCGGGTAGGATGTTAGGGCTGATCCCTATTTTACGAGCAGGTTTAGGTATGGTTGACGGGGTGTTAAAGCTGATGCCAGCTGCCAAAGTAGGACATGTTGGTCTGTACCGCGATCCGGATACGCTTCAACCTGTTGAGTACTATGTGAAGTTGCCAACTGATGTGTTGGAGCGGGATTTGCTCGTTATTGATCCTATGCTTGCAACAGGCGGATCTGCCAATGCAGCAATCGATGTGCTGAAACGCAGAGGCTGCTCACGTATTAAGCTAATGTGTCTCATTGCAGCACCTGAGGGCGTAGCTTCTGTGCAAAAAGAACATCCAGACGTCGATATTTACGTCGCAGCGGTTGATGATCATTTGAATGATCATGGTTACATTGTGCCAGGTCTTGGGGATGCTGGGGATCGTCTGTACGGCACGGATTAATTTTTTGAACAAAAGTAACGCTTACGAAGTCAGTTTCCTGTAAGAAAACATAAGCTCATGCTTACGAAGCTAGTTTTCCTAACTGAAAACTTTAAGGGGAGAAGAAACCGATGAAACGCCTAAAAGTGATTACGATCTTCGGAACAAGACCTGAAGCAATCAAAATGGCTCCGCTCATTCTCGAGTTGGAGAAGCATCCTGAGCAGATTGAGTCTCTGGTATGCGTAACCGCACAGCATCGTCAGATGTTGGACCAAGTGCTTGATATTTTTAAAATCACACCGAACTTTGATCTTAACGTTATGAAGGATCGCCAAACACTGAATGAGATTACGATGCGCGTGCTGCAAGGCTTGGAACCCGTGTTCCAAGAAGCGAAGCCAGATCTAATTCTCGTGCATGGGGACACACTAACAACGTTCCTTGCCAGCTATGCAGCTTTCATGCAGCAGATCCAAGTAGGACACGTGGAAGCGGGTCTTCGGACATGGAACAAATTGTCGCCATATCCAGAGGAAATGAATCGTCAATTAACGGGCGTTCTTGCTGATCTTCATTTTGCGCCAACAGGGCAATCCGCAGAAAACCTGCGTAAAGAAAATAAATCAGAGTCCCAAATTTATGTGACGGGTAATACAGCCATAGACGTGTTTAAGTACACGGTGCAGGAGAAGTTCAATCACCCCGTGCTGGAATGGGCCGCTGGCCGCAAGTTGATCTTGATGACAGCGCACCGCCGTGAAGCTCAAGGTGAACCGCATCGCCAAATATTCCGTGCCGTGAAACGGATCGCCGATGAGTTTGAGGACATTGCGATTGTTTACCCGGTTCATCCGAATCCGGTGGTGCTCGAGCCTGCCCATGAAATTCTAGGCAATCATCCACGAATCAAGCTGATTGAACCGCTTGACGTTTTTGAATTGCATAATTTCTATCCTTATACGTACATGATTCTGACAGACTCTGGCGGTCTTCAAGAAGAGGCGCCGACCTTCGGTGTTCCAGCTCTCGTTCTTCGTGATACGACAGAGCGTCCAGAAGGTATCCAAGCAGGGACTTTGGAGCTAGTTGGAACGGACGAAGAAGTGGTCTATACACGTGCTCGCGCGCTGCTCACGGATCCAGATCAGTACAATAAAATGAGCCAAGCTGCGAACCCTTACGGAGACGGAAAAGCGTCAGAACGCATTGTTCAAGCGATTCTTCATCACTTCGGTAGGACGACTGAACGCCCGGAATCTTTCTAACCGTGACAAAATCATGACAAACGCTACAGCGTACAGTTGAACTGTTCGGTTTAAAAAAGCGCAAACCCTAGAGCCGCAAGGCTCTAAGGAGTTTTGTGAGATGTGACAAATGAAGTTCCGTCAATTGACAAACTTAGCATGGCTTCGATACAATGAATGAGGATTCGTAGCAGATGAGCTACGAGACGCGTTTTCCCATGTGGAAAACACCCAGGAGGGTGCAATGAAACGGCCAAATTCCAATGATAATCCTTGGCGGGCAGTAGCGTTAACTAGTGCAATTGGCATAGACCTTGTCGTATGTTTGGCAGCCGGATATTTCTTCGGTGATTGGTTGAGTGGCGCACTGGGTGGACAGATCTGGTTGCTAGTCGGATTTTTACTGGGGCTTGTAACCGGCATCATTAGCATTTACTTCATGATTAAGCGGTACGGAGGGCTATGATGGACGACTTTTCAGCCACTCTGAAAACGGTTCAAAACGTATTTCTATTCTTTTTATCCTTTTGTTTGGCTGCATGGGCGCTTCTTGTCGATTACCGGGTTTACGTTGCGGGGATAATGCTTGGAGCTTGTGCAAGTATGATCAATGCAAGGTTCTTAGCCTGGAAGATTAACAAGCTGGCGGCAGCTGCGATAGAGCAGTCAGGGCGCAAGGTAACCCTTGGCTTTCTGACAAGGGCAGCAATCGCGGGGTTTGTCGGTTTGATTGCCGTCAGGTATCCCGAACATGTTGCATTAACCACGACGATTGTTGGATACTTTTTTGCTCAATTGGCAACACTCGTACTGGGTATTCTTTCTATTAGGAAGTCTAAGAAGTAATTCCACGATGTAACTTCAACGGATGAAAGGGGTGAAAATGGAAAATATGGAACATCACGCGCCAATATATAATTGGTTTGGTATTGATTTCGATGCATCAGCTCTATTGATGATCGGGATTACCACAGTTATCGTGCTAATTCTTGCTATTGCAGGAGCGAGCCGAGCATCCGTAACAAATCCTTCGAAACTTCAAAACTTCATGGAATGGACGATTGAGTTCGTAGAAGGCATTATTGGAAGCACGATCGGTTCCAAGCATGGCAAAGGATTTATCGCACTTGGTCTTACGCTCATTATGTATATCTTTATCGGCAACATGCTCGGCCTTCCTTTCTCAATCGTGACGGAAGATCATGTATCTTGGTGGAAATCACCGACAGCTGATATCGCTGTTACAGGAGCACTAACAGTCGTTGTTATCGTACTAAGTCATTACTTAGGGATAACGCGTAACACGAAGCATTACTTCGCGCATTACTTTGAGTTTAAAGGGGCAATGTTGATCCTTCATTTAATTGAAGTTGTATCGAAGCCGCTTACGCTTGCGTTCCGTCTTTACGGGAACATTTATGCAGGTGAAATCATGATATCTGTCATTATTGGAGCAGGTTGGTTTGGAATTGCGCCTCTCTTCGTATGGCAGGGCTTCAGTGTGTTCGTAGGTGCGATTCAAGCCTTCGTATTCACGATGTTGACCATGGTTTATATCTCACAAACATTGATTCATGAAGAAAAGCACTAAGCATTAGACTTACCTCGGGAAGTCTCGAGTCACTTATAAAACAACAAAAACCTAAGAGTTTAAGGGAGGATTTTATCAATGGGAGCAATAGCATTAGTAGCAGCAGGTATCGTATTCGGTTTGGGAGCACTAGGTGCAGGTATTGGTAACGGTTTGATCGTAGGTCGTGCTTTGGAAGGTATTTCTCGTCAACCAGAACTTCGTGGTACGCTTCAAACAACAATGTTTATCGGGGTAGGTCTAGTTGAGGCAATGCCGGTCGTTGCATTGGTTCTTGCGTTCATCTTTATGGGAAAAGCTTAAGAAATCGTTTGGCGTTGATGGCCGTAGCTGCCACCACGCCTTCGTTTTGCCCATGTTATCAGAAGGGAGTGACGTTACTTGCATATTGAATGGTCCACATTTTGGATACAACTTGTCGCGTTTTTAATTTTATATTTGTTGCTTTCTAAATTTGCGTTTGGTCCTCTGTTCGGCATGATGGAGAAACGCAGACAATTGGTGAAAGATCAAATTCAAACAGCTGAAACTAGCCGCAAACAGGCTGAGCAACTGTTGGAGGAACAAAAGCAAGCGCTGCAACAAACTCGTAAGGAAGCTTACGACATCATTGAGCAAGCGAAGCACACAGGCTCCAAGCAAGCGGATGATATTATTCATGCAGCTAGTGCAGAAGCAAACCGTCTGAAAGACGAAGCGCTTAAAGATATCGAAAATGAGAAGAACAAAGCGGTTGCCGCTCTTCGCAGCCAAGTTGGCGCGATGTCCGTTCTGATCGCATCCAAAATTATTGAGAAACAAATCGACGAAAAGTCACAAGAAGAACTTGTTGAGCATTACCTCAAAGAGGTAGGAGGCAACGTATGAGTGACATCGTCGTAGCGAAGCGTTATGCCAAAGCTTTATTCGAAGTAGCGAAGGAAAAGAATATCATTTCCCAAGTTGAAGAAGAGCTTAAATCTGTAGCTAGTGCGATTAGGGATAATGCAGACTTGCAGAAGTTCCTGAACCATCCGAACATCGGGAATACCGTCAAAACGGACCTGCTGAAGCAGATTTTCGAGGGCAATGTTTCCGAACCGGTGTGGAACACGCTGCTGGTCTTGATTGATAAAGGAAGACAATCCATTCTGGATACCTTAGTACTTGATTATGCCAAGGTTGCTAATGAAGCTCTTGGACAAGCGAGCGCTATCGTTTACTCCGCATTCGTATTGTCGGATGCACAGCAAGCGGAAATTGCTTCACATTTTAGCAAAGTTACAGGTAAAACGATTCGTGTTTCAACGGTTGTAGAGCCTAAGTTGCTCGGCGGCGTACAAGTGCGAATTGGTGATCGTTTATATGATGGAAGCTTGGCAGGCAAGTTAGGCCGTTTAGCCAAAGCGTTAGTTTAACACAAGCACTGTAAGAATAGGGGTGAAGTTCGTTGAGTATCAAACCTGAAGAAATCAGCTCATTGATTAAACAACAGATAGCAAACTATAATTCCGATATCCAAGTGGTTGATGTAGGTACAGTCATTCAAGTTGGTGACGGTATCGCTCGTGCTCACGGCTTGGAAAGCGTTATGGCAGGCGAGCTGCTTGAGTTTCCAAGTGGCGTTCTAGGGTACGCGTTTAACCTGGAAGAAAGCAACGTAGGTATCGTTATTCTCGGACCTTACAAAGATATTCGTGAAGGCGACCAAGTTAAACGTACTGGCCGTATCATGGAAATCCCTGTAGGTGATGCACTACTAGGCCGTGTTGTTAACCCATTGGGTCAACCAGTCGATGGTAGAGGTCCAATTGAAACAACTGGCTTCCGTCCAATCGAATCCCCAGCACCAGGCGTTATGGCCCGTAAATCGGTACATGAGCCAATGCAAACAGGGATCAAAGCGATTGACGCGATGGTACCAGTAGGCCGTGGACAACGTGAGTTGCTCATCGGTGACCGTCAAACAGGTAAAACAGCGATTGCAATCGATGCAATCATCAACCAAAAAGGCAACGGCGTTAAATGTATCTACGTTGCTATCGGTCAAAAGCAATCCACTGTCGTAGGCGTTGTTGAAACACTTCGTCACGCTGGCGCTTTGGACTACACAATCGTTGTAACAGCTTCTGCTTCTGAGCCTTCACCAATGCTTTGGTTGGCTCCGTACGCAGGTTGCGCAATGGGTGAGTACTTCATGTATAAAGGCGAGCACGTGTTGATCGTCTATGATGACTTGTCCAAACAAGCAGCTGCTTACCGTGAGTTGTCCCTCTTGCTTCGTCGTCCACCGGGTCGTGAAGCTTATCCAGGGGATGTTTTCTACTTGCACTCCCGTCTTCTAGAGCGTGCTGCGAAATTGAATGATGAGCTAGGTGGCGGTTCCATGACGGCACTTCCTTTCATTGAAACACAAGCAGGCGATATCTCGGCATACATTCCTACGAACGTAATTTCGATTACGGACGGACAAATCTTCTTAGAATCCGACTTGTTCTACTCAGGTCAGCGTCCAGCGGTTAACGTTGGTAACTCTGTATCCCGTGTAGGGGGCTCTGCACAAACGAAAGCGATGAAAAAAGTTGCTGGTACACTTCGTGTTGACTTGGCACAATATCGTGAGCTTGCTGCATTTGCTGCATTCGGATCTGACTTGGATAAAGCAACTCAATCGCGTTTGGACCGTGGTGTTCGTACGCTTGAAATTTTGAAACAAGGTGTTCACCAACCGATGTCATTGGAGAAGCAAGTTGCTTCCCTTTACACAGTTGTTAAAGGACACGTGGATGATCTTCCAGTTCAAGACGTTACACGTTTTGAAGGTCAATTCTTGGCTTTCTTGGAATCGAATCGTCCAGAAATTCTACACAGCATTCGCGATACGAAGGATATCACTCCGGATAACGATAAAGCGCTAGTAGAAGCAATTGTTCAATTCAAAAAGAGCTTCGCAGCTTCTGTATAAATCATGATGGTAGAGCTTCCTGTTGAAGTGAAGCTCTACCTACGTGTTAATCCTGGGCAGGCTGATCGCCTGAATTCAGGTCTTCGAATGAAGGCTTTTCTAAGCCTCAAAAGAGAGGTGAGCAGGTATGGCAAAAGGAATGCGCGAGATTAAGCGCCAAATCAAGTCCACACAAAACACGAAACAAATTACGAGAGCGATGGAAATGGTCTCTGCAGCGAATTTGAGACGAGCGCAACGTTCTGCGGAAGCAGCACGTCCTTACTCCGATAAGTTGAAAGAAGTCGTTCAAAGCATTGCAGCTGGAAGCAAAGGGATCAAACACCCGATGCTACAGTCACGCGAAGTGAAGAAGACAGGCTATTTAGTAATCACCTCGGATCGTGGATTGGCTGGAGGCTACAACGCTAACGTGTTGCGGAAGGTCATGACCGAGATTCGTGAAAACCATAAATCAACAGCTGAGTATTCGATTTTTGTAATCGGACGTAAAGGTAGTAATTTCTTCCGCAAACGGAATATGCCAATTGTAGAGGAAGTAACAGGTGTTCCGGATTCACCGAAATTCGCGGACATTAAATCTGTCGCGTCAGCAGCAGTAAAGAACTTCGAAAACGGAACGTATGACCAGTTGTTCTTGGTATACAACCAATTCAAAAATGCGATTACCCAAATTCCAACTATGATCCGCCTGCTTCCTATGGAAGAAGTTGCTGGCGTGGCTGCTGCAAGTTATGAGTATGAGCCATCACCAGAAGGCGTTCTAGAAGTATTGCTGCCTAAATATGCAGAAACGCTTATTTACAGTGCTGTACTGGAAGGTAAAGCGAGTGAGTTTGGTGCGAGAATGACAGCGATGAACTCCGCTACGAAGAATGCAACGAAAATGATCAGCGGCTACACATTAGCTTACAACCGTGCGCGTCAAGCCTCGATTACCCAGGAAATATCGGAGATCGTTGCTGGAGCGAACGCGAACGCATAACAATAAAGCTTCTACGGAAGCAAAGCTTTTCTTAGGAGGGAAACCATGAGTAAAGGGCGCGTTGTAACAATTACAGGGCCAGTCGTCGACATTGAGTTCGAACGCGGACAACTCCCTGAAATCTTGAATGCCATCAAGATTGAAAGAAATGATAATGGCGTACTATCCACAATGACAGTTGAAGCAGCTGTTCACCTTGGTGACAACTTGGTTCGTTGTATTGCAATGTCCTCAACTGACGGACTTGTTCGTGGAGCAGTAGCTACAGATACAAAAGCTGCAATTACCGTTCCGGTTGGAGCAGCAACACTAGGTCGCGTGTTTAACGTATTGGGAGACCCAATCGATGGTATCGAAGAAGTTGACCGTACATTTACAAGCGGCATCCACAAAGAAGCTCCAGCTTTCGACAACTTGTCGACAAAAGCAGAGATTCTTGAAACAGGAATTAAAGTTATCGACCTTATGGCTCCTTACGTTAAGGGTGGTAAAATCGGTCTCTTCGGCGGCGCGGGTGTAGGTAAAACCGTAACGATGCAAGAGTTGATCCACAACATCGCACAAGAGCATGGCGGTATCTCCGTTTTCGCAGGTGTTGGAGAGCGTACTCGTGAAGGTAATGACCTTTACCACGAGATGAAAGACTCCGGCGTTATTGCCAAAACAGCGATGGTATTCGGTCAAATGAACGAGCCTCCAGGCGCGCGTCTTCGCGTAGCTTTGTCCGGTTTGACAATGGCTGAGTATTTCCGTGATGAAGAAGGTAAAGACGTTCTTCTTTTCATCGATAACATCTTCCGCTTTACACAAGCAGGTTCTGAGGTTTCCGCATTGCTAGGGCGTATGCCATCAGCGGTAGGTTACCAACCGACTCTGGCAACAGAGATGGGTCAATTGCAAGAGCGTATTACTTCCACGAAAAAAGGTTCCGTTACTTCCATTCAAGCGATTTACGTTCCTGCCGATGACTATACGGATCCGGCTCCAGCAACGGCTTTCGCCCATTTGGATGCAACAACGAACTTGGAGCGTAGTATTGCTGCAGCAGGTATTTTCCCTGCGGTAGATCCACTTGCTTCTTCATCCCGTATCTTGACGCCGGAAATTCTTGGCGATGATCACTATAAAACAGCACAAGGTGTTAAACGAGTTCTTCAACGTTACAAAGAGCTTCTGGATATCATCGCGATCTTGGGTATGGATGAGTTGTCTGATGAAGACAAATTGACTGTACAACGTGCGCGTCGTCTCCGCTTGTTCTTGTCTCAGCCGCTTCACGTTGCTGAGCCGTTCAACGGTTTCCCAGGTCTTTATGTACCATTGAAAGAAACTGTGCGCAGCTTCAAAGAAATCCTTGAAGGTAAGCACGACAACCTTCCTGAAGTAGCTTTCCACAACGTTGGAACGATCGAGGACGCTATCGAGAAAGCAAAAACACTGTAAGCTTGGCTTTTTGCTAAGATCAGTTTTTGCTAAACTCTAAGGAAGGAGAATCCAAGTGAGTACATTCCTACTGGAAATTGTTACACCGGAGCGCAAAGTGTACGCTGAACAAGTGAACATGGTTAGCGTGAAGGGTACTGAAGGGGAGCTTGGAATTCTGCCGAATCACATTCCATTGGTCACTCCACTTAGAATCGCACCGATTACTGTGAAGAAAACGGGCTCCAAAGACGAAGTCATCGCAGTGAATGGCGGTTTCATGGAAGTGCGCAAGGATAAGGTGGTTATTTTGGCGGAAAGCGCCGAGCTACCTGAACAAATTGATATCGATCGTGCGAAAGCAGCGAAAGACCGTGCGGAGAAACGTCTTGCAGATACGAAGCAAGATAACGTGGATTTCAAACGTGCTGAAGCTTCTTTACAAAGAGCAGTGAATCGTATCGGCGTGTCCGGGAAATAAATATATGGTTGAAAAGCGGGGGAACTTCGGTTCTTTCGCTTTTTTTGCGTTTAAATTAGGAAAGAAAAAAAGCTGCCCCTCTCGGAGGAGAGGAACAGCTCGTTGATGATTCCTTTTTAAGCGTGATGCCAGACTGTGGATTCGCCTGTTTTCGGGCATGGAGGGAACGTTTGGCCAGCCACTAGCTCGACGCTTTGCCCGTCGGCATCGCGATAGCGACCGGTTTCAGTAACTTTGTCATTGGTTCTATGTTGGTGATTTGCGTTCGATGCATTTGCCATAAGAAATCAGTCCTTTCGCATATCAAAATAGGGAATTTGGACAAGACTACAATGCCCAGTGAATAGTATTACCCACTTATGTGTAATGCTACTCATACATGGAAAGAATTAATGTCGACGCCCATACCCCTTTTTGTTATACTAATAAAGGTGATTATTACCAAAACTAATGAAATCGTAAGGAATGCAAATAAGAAATGGAGGCGGTTACATTCACATGATGTATACAAATAACTATGTAATCGTAGCGGTTTTTCTAGGGTTAGGTATTTTCCTCCCTATAGCAGCGCTGACGATTGGCAAATGGTTAAGACCGAGCAAACCCATCGATGAGAAGTATACGACGTATGAGAGTGGGAACGAACCTGTAGGCGAGGGACAAATCCGGTTTAACATTCGATATTATTTGTACGCTTTGATGTTTGTCATCTTTGATGTGGAGACCGTATTCCTCTATCCGTGGGCAGTTGCCTTTAATCAACTTGGATTATTCGCGTTAATAGAAATGTGTATTTTTGTAGCCTTGCTTGCCATAGGACTAATATACGCTTGGAAGAAGAAGGTGCTGCGATGGACTTCAGTCTAGAGTCAATCTCTCCCGAGGAACGGGAAGAATTAAACCGTAATGTATTTATGACAACACTGGAGCAGATAAAAGCTTGGGCTCGCAGTAATTCGCTTTGGCCATTAACCTTTGGCTTGGCTTGTTGTGGGATCGAAATGATGGCAACAGGCGGTTCTCACTATGATTTAGATCGGTTCGGAGTCATCTTCCGTACGTCACCAAGGCAATCAGATGTCATGATTGTTGCAGGGACAGTTACGAAGAAAATGGCTCCTTTGTTGCGCCGACTTTATGATCAAATGCCTGAACCGAAGTGGGTTATTGCGATGGGCTCCTGTGCAACAGCAGGCGGTCCGTATGTGAAATCGTATTCGGTCGTGAAGGGTGTCGACCAAATCGTACCGGTGGACGTGTATATCCCAGGTTGTCCGCCGAATCCTGCTGCGCTAATCTATGGCATCAACAAGCTTCAGGAGAAGATTCGTTATGAAGCGAAGACTGGGAAGCAGGTGATCAACCGATGAGCGAGGAGAATAAGCCGGAAGAGACCACGGTTCCAACTCCTCCTGTTAGTGAGGACGGGAAAGAGGAAGGCAAAGCGGAGAGCCCACCGGTTGAGAGTAAAAAGGAAGCTGTGCAAGCCAATCCTGATGGAGGCTCTGAGAGCAAAGCCGCATCCGTTGTTGCTGGCGCAAGTACGCCAGCAACAACGGATGCGGCGGCAGAGCGCGCCGCAGCAAGAGCCGCGCGCCTCGCAGCGCGCGCAGCCGCAGAGGCGGGCGAATCTGCGCCCGCCACCACAGCAACGCCAGCGTCCGCAGACGCTGGCTCTGACGAAGAGAAGGCGGCCAAAGCCCAGGCCGCCGCAGAAGCTCGTGCCGCGCGAGCCGCAGCACGCGGAGCGAAGCCCGAATCGGCGGATCCAGCCGCGCCGAAGGAGCCTTCACCGAACCAGCCGCTGCTGGACCGGCTGGTTGCGATCTTAAAGGCCGAGGCAGGCGAAGACGCCGTCGTCGAAGCTTTCATCAACGAAAGGGACGCGCATCGTCCTTACGTTGTCATTCACAGCTCGCGCTGGCCGCAGGCTGCGCTGACGCTGAGAGATCACGCCGAGCTGCGCTGCGATTACTTGCGCAATCTCTCCGGTGTAGACCAAGAAACGCACCTCGAGGTGGCGTATCATCTGCTTTCCCTCACACACAAGCATGAGTATTGTGTGAAGGTGAAGACAGACCGCGAACAAGCCAGCATACCTTCGGTAGCTGATGTCTGGCCGACGGCCAACTGGAATGAGCGTGAAGCCTTTGACCTGTTCGGCATCGATTTCCCTGGCCACCCGAACTTAGTACGGATCATGATGCCTGATGATTGGGTGGGTCATCCACTGCGCAAAGACTACGAACCGCTCGACCCGGAGGTGTAGCACGTGTTACGGACAGAAGAACTCCTGTTAAATGTTGGTCCTCAGCATCCCAGTACACACGGCGTTTTCCGCGTGATTGTAAAGCTGGATGGTGAAATCATTCGAGAAGCTATACCCGTTATGGGCTACTTACATAGAGGAACAGAGAAATTGGCTGAGAACCTCAGCTATACCCAAATCATCCCCTACACAGACCGAATGGATTACGTATCGGCGATGACGACCAACTACGCGTTAGTTAACGCCGTAGAGAGAATGATGCAATTAGAAGTGCCAGAACGCGCAGAATTCCTCCGCTTAATCGTGATGGAGCTGCAACGAATCGCCTCTCACATGGTGTGGTGGGGAACATACTTGCTGGATATCGGGGCGATGAGCCCGTTCTTGTATGCGTTCCGTGACCGCGAAATCATTATCGACCTATTCAACGAATTGTGTGGCGCGCGTTTAACGTACAACTACATGCGTGTAGGCGGCGTGAAATGGGACGCACCAGACGGTTGGATCGAGAAGGTACGCAAATTCGTGCCGTATATGTACGGCAAATTAGAAGAATATCACACACTTGTCACTGGAAATGAGATTTTCCTCTCACGGATCAAGGGTGTGGGCAAATATGACGCTGAGACAGCCATTGCGTATGGCCTTAGCGGGGCGAACCTGCGTTGTACAGGTGTTGACTGGGATATTCGCAAAACGCAGCCGTACAGCCTATACAGCCGCTTCCAGTTCGATGTGCCTGTGCGTAGTAGCGGGGATTGCTATGACCGCTATTTAATCCGAATGGAAGAAATAAAACAATCCCTCCGCATTCTGGAGCAAGCTTTAGACGTGTTCCCTGAGGGTGGGGAAACGATGGGCAAAGTGCCGAGAGTCATTCGCCCGCCAGAAGGCGAAATTTATGCAGCAATTGAGTCTCCGCGTGGGGAAATTGGCTGCCATATTATTTCCAGAGGTAAACAAGAGCCTTACCGTTTGAAATTCCGCAGACCGTCCTTCGTCAATCTGCAAATATTGCCCAAGATTTTGGTTGGGGAGTCGATGACCAATCTCATTACGATTCTGGGCGGCATCGATATTGTCGTTGGGGAGGTGGATGCCTAATGGTCAATTTATTGGAGGAGAGTCTGACATGGACGAACTTCTTCGTATTCCTATTCTGGGGCATCGTGATGCTCATGCTCGTGTTGGGGTTTGTTACCTACGCGATCTACTTCGAGCGTAAGGTTATTGGATGGATGCAATTGCGGATCGGACCAAACCGGACAGGACCTTTAGGACTGTTGCAGAGCGTCGCCGATGTATTTAAGCTTCTCATTAAGGAAGATACGATTCCTAAGAAGGCTGAGCGTGAGCTTTTCATTCTCGCACCGATCATTACCTTTTTCCCGTCTTTTACGATAATTGCGACGATTCCTTTCTCAGATCGTATGTTTGGTGCGAATTTGAATGTGGGATTGCTCTATTACGTAGCATTAACAGGGATTTCAACCTTTGGAATTATACTTGGCGGTTGGGCATCCAACAATAAATATGCGTTACTCGGCGGCATGCGTTCCGCAGCTCAAATGATTAGTTATGAAGTTCCGTTAGTTATTTCAGTTGTTGGTGTAATTATGATGACAGGCAGCCTCAATCTGCATACCATTGTCGATCATCAAACAGGCGGCTTCTGGCACTGGAACTTCATTCCTCAAATCCTAGGTTTCATTATTTTTGTGATTGCGGGTGTGTCCGAGCTTAATCGTACGCCGTTTGACTTACCAGAAGCAGAATCTGAGCTCGTCGCGGGCTACCATGTGGAATACAGCGGTTTCCGCTTCGCTTTCTTCATGCTATCCGAGTATGTGTACGTCTTCGTCATTGCTTCACTGGTGAGTCTGATTTTCCTTGGTGGATGGCATGCGCCATTCGGATTCCTTGGTTTCATACCAGGCGTTATTTGGTTCCTGTTGAAATTCTCATCGGTCGTGTTCTTCCTCTTCTGGTTGCGGGCGACACTACCACGTGTTCGAATTGATCAATTGATGGGGTTCGGCTGGAAAGTGCTGCTTCCACTGGCGCTGGTCAACATGCTGGTGACGGCGATTATCATGACCATCTTTTAAGCTAAGTATCGCTGGATATGATCTATGATAGAAAACTCTAAAACCACGCCTACGATGTTAGTTTTTCTTTCGCAGCCGTTAAGTTTATGCGTACGAAGTTAGTTTTCCTCCGGAAAACTTGAAGGAGTTGAAACATATGAAGGGCATTATGAAAGGTTTAGGCTTCACGTTCAAGCATTTGACTGAGAAGAAAGTAACGTACGCATACCCAGAAGTTCCGATTAAAATGCCGGATCGCTTTCGTGGTATTCAATATTTTGATCCCGAGAAATGCATTGTGTGCAATCAATGTGCGCGTGTGTGCCCGACGGAGTGTATTACGTTAACTGGAAAAGCGAACCCAGACCCTGAGAAAAAGGGGAAGGTCATTGATACGTATGACATCAACTTCGAAATTTGTATCCTGTGCGACCTGTGCACAGAGGTGTGTCCGACAGAAGCGATCGTGATGACAAACAATTTTGAGCTTAGCAGTTACAGTCGGGATGATTTATTCAAAAATATGGAGTGGCTGAGCAACAACACCCAAAACATTCGTCAAGAGAACAATTCTGCGATGCCTAAAGGGGGCGCGAAGAAAGATGTTTAGTGGACTCGGCGATTTTTTATCCAGCGGTACGAGTTGGGCGTTCTTCATTTTCGCGTTGCTCGCGATCGGCGGGGCGATCTTCATGATCTCTTTTACGAAAGTCGTGCACATGGTTGTTGCAGTGGCCCTTACGTTTATCAGCTTGGCAGGTTTGTATGTCATTCTTGAAGCAGAGTTTGTCGCTTTCGTGCAGGTCTTGATTTATGCCGGTGCTATCTCCATTCTGATGATTTTCGGGATTATGATGACGAAGCATAGACAGGGTGAAGACGAGGGACTTAAGCGTCCATGGCATGAAGGCTTGGCCATTCTTGGCGCTGTGGGATTGTTCGGCGTGTTGTTCTATGCGATTCAGAAATCGACCTTCGTCTCTTCGGGGACATTGGATGCTGGCAAGGATAATACGCTCGAAATCGGGAAGCTGCTGTATAACGTGCATGTCATTCCCTTCGAAATCATGTCCGTGCTGCTGACGGTAGCGTTCATCGGTGCCATCGTAGTTGCCAAGAGAGAGGAGGATTAGCGTTGGGTAACTTAATTACTCCTTATCTTACATTAGCGGCGATCCTATTCTGCATTGGACTGTACGGTGCATTAACGAAGAAAAACGGGGTTATTGTCTTGCTCTCCATCGAGCTTATGCTCAATGCGGTGAACTTGAATTTGATTGCCTTCTCGAAACTAGGAGATCACCCAGCATTGACGGGACATATCTTCTCCCTCTTTAACATTACGATTGCAGCTGCAGAGGCGGCTGTGGGGATTGCGATATTGATCACGATTTACCGAAATAAAGGCACCGTTGAAGTGACAGATTTGGATTCTATGAAGCGCTAGGAGGCTAACAAGGCTATGGTATCGGACTATTCACAGTACGCCTGGCTCATTCCATTGTTTCCGTTGCTTGCTTTTCTAGCGCTTACGGCAATGGGGCGTCAACTAAAAGATTTGGGGATTTACATTAGCATTTTTGCGATGCTGCTTTCGTTTATTGTGGCGTTGCTCATATTTGTGGAGCGGATTGGCGGCAATGTTGAGGATTTCACGTGGGATAAAATGAACTGGCTGCAGGTCGGCGATTTTACGCTGAAAATGGGGTTTGAGGTCACCAATCTAAACTCCCTGATGCTCGTAATCGTCACGCTGGTTTCGCTGCTAGTGAACATTTATTCCAAAGGCTACATGAAAGGCGACGAGCGTATTCACGTGTTTTTCGGTTATATTGCGCTGTTCTCTTTCTCCATGCTAGGCCTTGTTATTTCCGAAAATATGCTGGAGCTGTACATCTTCTGGGAGCTAGTAGGGGTATGTTCCTTCTTGCTCGTTGGATTCTGGTACTTCAAGCCAGAGGCGAAGGCTGCCGCTAAAAAGGCATTCATCGTCACCCGTATCGGGGACGTGGGCTTGTTTA
The DNA here is from genome assembly GCF_013204845.1 of Paenibacillus qinlingensis. Lineage (GTDB taxonomy): Bacteria > Bacillota > Bacilli > Paenibacillales > NBRC-103111 > Paenibacillus_E > Paenibacillus_E qinlingensis. The sequence continues at coordinate 137,063 of NZ_JABMKY010000015.1, read as the reverse complement.
TCGCGATCCTGTTGTTGTATCTCTACATGCCAGGGCACGCGTTAGATTTCACATCGATACATAACGCCTTCACCACAGGCAAAATCGACCCTACGATCGTTACGTGGATCGCTGTTCTGATTTTCATAGGAGCGATGGGTAAATCCGGTCAATTCCCGCTGCACACATGGTTACCTGATGCCATGGAAGGGCCAACGCCGATCTCGGCGCTAATCCATGCTGCAACGATGGTTGCTGCTGGGGTGTACCTTGTGGCACGGACGTTTGACATTTTCCACGCCTCGCCAGATGCGTTAATGGTCGTTGCTTATGTGGGTGGGTTTACCGCCATTTTTGCGGCAACAATCGGTATTGCCCAGAACGATATTAAACGGATTCTCGCTTATTCGACTGTGAGTCAACTCGGTTATATGATGATGGCGCTGGGGATTGGCGTTTCATTTACATCAGGAATGTTCCACTTGTTTACACATGCCTTCTTCAAGGCGCTGCTCTTCTTGGGCGCAGGTAGTGTGATTCACGCGGTCCATACGCAGAACATCAACGAAATGGGCGGTTTATCCCGCAAAATGAAAATCACCACTTGGACCTTCGCGATCGGAACGCTGGCATTAGCAGGAATCTTCCCATTCGCAGGCTTCTGGTCGAAGGATATGATTCTTACAGAAGCGTACGAGCATAATCAGCTGCTATTCTGGGTCGGTGTGATTGCGGCGTTCTTCACCGCTTTCTATATGTCACGCTTGTTCTTCCTTGTGTTTATGGGCACGTCTAGAGCGAAAGCTCATGCTCCGGAGGATCATGATGACCATGGACATGACCATGCGCATGAGCATGAGCCGCACGAATCTCCAGCTTCGATGACGACACCGCTTATCGTACTGGCTGTGCTGGCTGTCGTGGCAGGCTTCGTGAATACGCCATTCAATGAATGGCTGGGTCACTGGTTGACAGGGCAAGAGCATGAAGAGACGGCCAATTGGACGGTTATTATTTTGTCCACGTTAGCTGGCTTATTAGGAATTGGACTGGGTTATCTAATTTACCTCAAACGCACGATCCCTCGGGACATTGTTTCGGGTAAAATGCCTTGGTTATACACGTTGCTTAACCGCAAATATTTCATCGATGAAATCTATGATGTTATAGTAGTCAAACCGCTTCGCGGTCTAGGTTATATCCTGGAATTGATTGATATTTACATCATTGATGGGATTGTTCGCTTAGTTGCTTTCACGGTGGTTAGTCTTGGACGCTTAGGCTCCCGACTCCAAAATGGTCAACTGCAGTCCTACGGCATCATTATGCTGCTTGGGATGCTGATTCTGGCACTTGCCATTGCAGGAAGGAGGTTCATACATGCCGGCTAATTTACCCATTCTTAGTATGATTGCCTTCTCACCTTTGCTTGGTGTACTCGTCCTGCTCTTCCTTCGGGGAGATCGTGGGCGCCTAATCAAAACCGTAGGTATCGTCACGACACTGATTCCGCTGATTTTAGCGGCATGGTTGTATGTGGACTATAACTATCAAGGGGATCCACTACAGTACAAAGAACAGCTCGACTGGATTAAAGTCCCTTTAAACCACGAGGGTATTCAGCAAATCACACAATTCTTCTTCGAGTTTAAATATTCGTTAGCGGTCGATGGCATTTCATTGCCGCTCGTCTTCCTTACGGCACTGATTTCGTCGATGGCCGCTTTAGCGTCTGTGTACATCAAGAAACGTTGGAAAACGTATTTCATTTTGTTCCTTCTGCTAGAGACGGGTATGTTCGGTGTATTCATGGCACAGGATCTCTTCTTATTCTTCCTGTTCTTCGAAATTACACTCGTGCCGATGTTCTTCTTGATCGGAATTTGGGGGTATATGAACCGTGAGCAAGCGGCAAACCGCTTCTTGCTGTATAACGGTCTTGGCTCAGCGATTATGCTGATTGCCTTTCTTATTCTGGTTACGACTGCAGGATTTAACCAAGATCCATCGCAGACTGAGGCTATCATTTACTATAGCGGCGACATTCATACGATTGCACACAATCTGTTACAAGCCCCTGAGGCTTATGTGAATCAGAGCGGTACGCCGTTCTTTATGAGTCAAGGGATGAAATGGACTGTGTTCATCATGCTGTTGGTCGCTTTCGGGATCAAGCTACCGATCTTTCCGTTCCATACGTGGATGCTGAAAGTACATACAGAGGCTCCGCCTGCTGTCGTTATGATTCACTCCGGGATTTTGCTCAAAATGGGAGCCTACGGCCTCATCCGTTTCGGCATTCTGTTCTTCCCGGCGGAAGCCCAGCAATGGGCGTGGGTGCTCGCGCTCCTCGGAGTCATTAACATCGTGTACGGCGCGCTGCTTGCGATGGTCCAAAAGGACTTCAAACTCGTACTCGCCTACTCGAGTATCAGCCACATGGGCATCGTCCTGTTGGGACTTGCTGCTTTCAACATTGCAGGTCTGCAAGGCGCCGTGTTCCAGTTGATCTCACACGGTCTGATCTCAGCCCTGATGTTCTTGCTCGTCGGCAGCATCTACGAGAGAACCGAAACCACGCAGCTCGATCGCTTGGGCGGTCTCGCTCGCAATATTCCCTTCATCAGCGGTATTCTGCTGATCGGGGGCATGGCCTCGCTCGGATTGCCAGGCTTATCCGGCTTCATCAGTGAGTTCCTCGCGTTCGTCGGACTCTTTGAAACCCACCGTGTGTACGCGATTGTCGGTACACTGGGTATTATTTTCGCAGCGGTTTACGTGCTGCGCGGGGTACTGAACATCACGTTCGGCCCTCAGCAGCCGAGCTTACTGCAGCAAGGGATGCGCGACGCGCGTCTCATCGAGGCTGTGCCGATGATTACCTTGGTCGCGTTCATTCTCTTGCTGGGCGTGTACCCAAGCGTGCTGAGTACGCCGCTTCAACAAACCATTGGCAGCTTGGATCAACTGATCCATAGCGTAGCCGGGAAGATAGGAGGTTAGTCCAGTGGAACAGATTAGACTCCATGCCAGTGATTTATTGTATCTGCTCCCTGAGCTTGCGCTGGTTGCTACTGCGATCATCCTATCTCTCTTGGATTTGGTTCTGCCGAACCGTTTCAGTCGTTCGATTATCGGATGGTTGACCCTGGTCGGCATCGCGATTTCTGCCGTGTTCGTTGTCCTGCAGCTGAATCCGGACGAAGCGATTCAACTCTTGAATCAAAGCTATCGCGTCGACGATTTTTCGAACTTACTTAAATTGTGTACCCTTGTCGGAACGGGACTCATTGTCTTCATGAGCTTAGGCTTCGTGAAAGAGGATAGCATTCCGCATGTCGGGGAGTATTACTACTTCTACTTGCCTGCAGCGTTAGGGGCCATGATCATGTCATCCTCGGGTGATTTGATTACACTCTATGTCGGGTTGGAATTGCTGAGTATTACTTCTTACCTCATGGTGGCTATGAAGAAGAAAGACAAGAAATCCAATGAAGGAGCATTCAAATACTTGGTGATGGGCGGTATTTCATCCGCGATTATCCTGTATGGCATGTCCTTCTTGTATGGGATGGTCGGTTCCGCAAATCTGCAAGAGATTGGCGCAGCCCTCCCAACGTTGGTAACCTCGTACGAGCCGCTGCTCTACGTTGCTTTCTTCTTGCTGCTGGCAGGATTCGGTTTTAAAATTGCCGCCGCACCATTTCACAGCTGGGCGCCGGATGTGTATGAAGGCGCGCCAACACCGGTTACGGCATTCTTGGCTGTCGTGTCCAAAGCGGCCGGCTTCGCCATCTTGTTCCGAGTCTTTTATGTCTTGTTCGGATTTAGCGACTTCGGAGAGAGTAAGCTGCAATCCGATGTGTTCCTAGCGATATCCGTTATGGCGGCTATTGCAATGGTCGTGGGGAATTTCATTGCGCTGAAGCAAACGAATATGAAACGGCTCCTCGCCTATTCGGGAATTGCCAATGCTGGTTATCTGCTCGTTCCGATTGGAACGTACTTTTCGGCCACGCATTATGCCAATTTCTCGGAATTCATTTTTTATTTAATCGCGTATATGTTCATGAACATCGGTGCTTTCGCCGTATTGATGATTATCGAGCAAGCGGAAGGTCATACCGAAGCAAAAGGCTTCGCGGGTCTCTATTACCGTGCACCTTTAACAGCAGTGGCGATGGTATTGATCATTCTTTCCTTAGCTGGTATTCCGTTATCAGGTGGATTCTTCGGTAAGCTCTACATCATCTTAGGAACGATGCAAACACAGCAATACTGGCTTGGTGCGTTAATGATCGCAACCAGCGTTGTTTCGTTCTACTACTATTTCAGCATCGTGCGTCAAATGTTCATGCGCAGCGATTACGAGCCAGCAGCAATCAAAGTGTCCGTGCCGTTAGGCATAACCGTTTGGTTATGTGCGCTAATCAGCGTGGCGCTTGGTGTGGTTCCGCACTTGGTGCTAAAAGGCATCGAGAGCGTCTTTACTTTGACGAAGGATTTTATTATCCAATAATCAGTACCCTAAGAAGCTCTTCCTACGTAAATGTAGGGAGGGCTTTTTTTGCTGCCATTTGAGGCGATGCGAGTGGAGAGGAAGTAGAAGTATGAGTAGGGGTTGCTAAGTTAAAATTGAGTTGATTGGATGTAGGTTTTGTAATGCTCCTTTGTACCTGATGAATAGATGGATTTTATCCAGTTAAATATGGGGGTTTTCTGCCCAAACTCAGAATAGATGGAAAACCTGCAGTTAAATTTGAGAAATTTACTCGATCTGAACAAAAAGGTCATTTTTAACTACATGTTTTCCAGTTAAATCAAGTTTTCAAAGGAATTTCACTTAAAGAGCTGCACATTATCCAGTTCGTGCATTTGTGTAGAGCTAGAGCCCCCAAACCCAACCGCCACCACAACCGTCCGAACCCAAGGATTCCATGTTCAAATCCCGCGCGCCTGTAGCGAGCACTTAATTTGCCGTTATTTGATTCATCTCATTTCCCCGGAAATAAAGGAAGGTAGGACCTTTTCTTCCAAATTCTACATTATTTAGACGAGTCCCGGACAACTCCCAGAAAATACTTTAAAAAATATTTTCTAAGATCTGAACTTTTTGCGAAGTTGAGCCGTTATAGGTATCGAGAAGATGTTTAATATGGTATAGATATATGAGAAAACTTTTATCGAGGCACCTCGAAGATGAGCGACCGCGTTAGATGTAAGTTTTATCACCAATAACAAAGCTGTTTTCTGACACCGAAAACGTATACTTTCTTATGTGATAAGTAAATGACAAAGAGATTTATTTTGGGACAAAGGACCTGATGTGATGACTTATTTTCGATACGTAGGCCCCATGATATTGATGACAATGCTAGTCCTAGGACTAATAGGCTTCGTGCCTAATGTAGATGCAGCTTATGCGGTGTCTACGGATCCCATGAGAGTGAAGCAAACCTATCTGGATATGATTCGCGTCGATCAAGCATGGGCCGCAGCAGGTGATGCCCGTACGCCGATTGTTGTCGCCGTTGTTGATACTGGCGTTGACCTTGGACATCCAGATCTCACGGGTAATTTAGTGGATGGTGTGAATTTACTGCAGGCTTCGAAGAAGCCTTTTGATGATAATGGACATGGAACGAACGTAGCGGGCTTGATTGCTGCTGTGATTAATAACGATAAAGGTATCGCGGGAATTGCCCCCAATGCGAAAATTATGCCAATTAAGGCACTAGAAGCAGATGGAACAGGTGGCGAAGCCAAACTGGGCGAAGGCATTAAATATGCGGTCGATCACGGGGCGAAAATCGTTGTACTTTCTTTGGGATTGAACAAATACTCGGATTATCTGGCAGGTATCGTGCAATACGCAGAGGATCGTAACGTCTTACTCGTCGCCGCTGTTGGTAATGAGAGTACGAGTGTGAAATACCCCGCGGCGTATCCAACTGTGCTTTCTGTTGGTGGTGTGAGCCCCAATAAACAGGCTGATCCACGATCGAATTACGGTCCTGAGCTCGATATTATGGCGCCTTGGGACGTATACACGACGGCGCTTGGCGGTGGCTATCAGTATCAAGATGGAAGCTCAATGGCTGCGCCTCAAGTGGCAGCTGCAGCTGCGCTAGTATGGGGAAAATATCCGGCTATGTCGGCGTATCAAGTGCGCTCACAGCTCGAGCAAACAGCCACGGACTTAATGTCCAAAGGTTGGGATGCTAAGACGGGTTATGGCTTATTGAATATCGAGAAGGCACTGACGGAGCCTTATAAGCAAGATCGCTTCGAACCGAATGATCTCGCCAGCCAGGCGGCATCGCTGCCTAATCATACAATAGTCAAAGCGAATCTTAGCTCAGGGCAGGACCTGGACTGGTACGCGATTGATGCAGCTTATGACGGTTACATTCAGTTAGTCGTGAAGCCCGAGGATGGGGCGGGTATTCGTGTGAAGTTCGATTCAGGACAGAGCTTCGATGCCGTAAGTGGTACTGATGAAGGAAAACAGTCATTCACTGTGGCTGTGACCAAAGGCATTACTTATGTGCAATTGGAGAATGTTGATCGCGCTCGCAAGACCCAGCTGAATTATACGTTGCGAACGGATTTTATTATTTATACGGATCCATTTGAGGATAATGATAAGCAGTATAAAGCTTTTACATTACCAGAACGCAGTCAGACCATTCGAGGTACGTTTCATAAAACAGACGACATCGATTGGTTCGCAATGACGCTTGAACACTCGGGCACGATGCGCCTTAGATTATCGACGGATACGGGACGGATCGATCCTATGCTTCTTTTTCAGAAAGAAGGGGAGAAGTCAACGACGATCGATCAGGCTGGCGATGGCGGTATAGAAGTGAGTTCCCAGATGGAAGTCCTGCCTGGGCAATATTATATTCGAGTTAGTAATGTGAAGGATTATACTGGACCCATTACAGGTGAATACACTTTAGAGATTGAGTATACGCCTAAGTTAATAGACGCGAATGAACCGAACGACAAATCGTATCAAGCTACATTTGCTGCGATGAATGCCCGGTATGAAGGTGTTTTTCATAAAAATGAAGACGTTGATTGGTTCGAATTCCGATTAACTTCAGATAGTTTGGCTCAAATCAGATTAACCAATATTCCTACCTCACGCACGTTATACGCTACGTTATATAATAATTCATTGCAGGAGCAGGGCACCTACCGAAGTGAGAGTGGTTCGGATCAACTGGGCTTCGAGAAGCCGTTGCCTGAAGGAACGTATTATATTAAACTTCAAGCGAATCAGTGGTTTATGAGTCAGATGTATCGCTTGCAGTTGAACAGTTATGGGCTGGTCAGCGGGTATGTCGATATTGCAGGACATTGGGCTCAGGATGCCATTACCAAGCTTAGCGAGCAAGGAATGATTAGCGGTTATGGCAATTATCGCTTTGCACCAAATCAATCCATTACAAGAGCTGAAGCGGCTACTGTGCTATCGCGTGCGTTGCGTTTAACAAAACGCAAGGACTTGCGATTTAGCGACTTAGTCGCTTCGCATTGGGCTTACGCGGATATAGCCAAAACCGTTCAAGCCGCCATCGTAGATGGTTACCCAGACGGGACATTTAAGCCTGACGGCAAGTTGACCCGTATGGAAATGACGCAAATGCTTGCGCGCAGCATGAATATGACAGGGAAGCTGAGAGGCAATACACCTTTTAGCGATGTGAGCGAATCTTACTGGGGGATCGGCATTCTCAAACAGATGGCGGCAGATGGCTGGATCAGCGGTTTTCCCGATGGTACCTTCCATCCAGAAGATCAAGCAACACGGGCTGAATTTGTAACCATGCTGGACAGAGTCGTAAATCGGTAAAATCGAAGAGGAGTGACCTATGGGCGAGACGGACAAATGGAGTGAAGTGGCGCAATACGCGTCGTTGATGAACATGGCTAGCATAGCTGTCTATATTCTTTGCATCGGGTTGGCTTGGTGGTCGCTGCAAGCGTTCCGTTTTGATGTTTTACTGAGAAGACCTAAAGGCGCACAGGCGATTATGCTGCAAATCTTGCTTTCGATCGGACTTGGGCAGCTAGTTGCGGGCTTTTTCATTCAGTATTTGGGTCTCTCCATGAGCTTCAGTAAGATGTTTTAATGCGATTTTCCGAATAATGCAGAAGTTTGTTGTCAACAATGGATAATAGAACGGAATGAAAATCACATTACGCTTCGAACTCTATGTAGGGCATCTCTGACTGCCAAAAGAACACAGTTGTATCTATGTGGCTTCAAATGATAAACTTAGGAAATGTGCAAACCTGTCTTTTAAAATAAGTGCGCGGAGGGACCATGATGAGCAAAATTATCGTCCGCGGTGGCCGAAAGCTAGCTGGCAATGTAAAAATCAACGGAGCAAAAAATGCGGTACTGCCGATTATTGCGGCTTCCATTCTGGGGTCGGAAGGTGAAAGCGTCATCCATGATGCGCCTCCCCTTGACGATGTACTAGTCATTAATAAAGTATTACAAAGCTTAGGAATTGAAGTCGAATACAACCGTCAGGTGATTCGAGTAAGAGCTGGGCAGATTAATACCTGTGAAGCTTCCTATGATCTAGTCCGTAAAATGAGAGCCTCTTTCCTCGTGATGGGTCCTTTGTTAGCTAGGTTGGGTCAAGCGAGAATTTCGCTTCCAGGCGGTTGTGCGATTGGCACAAGACCGATTGACCAGCATCTCAAAGGCTTTGAAGCGATGGGTGCCGATATTGAACTGGGTCAAGGCTATATCGAAGCCAAAGTGAAAGGGCGCCTGAAGGGTGCCAAGATTTACTTAGATGTGGCCAGCGTAGGTGCAACAGAGAATATTATGATGGCCGCAACGCTTGCAGAAGGCACGACAACGATTGAAAATGCGGCAAAAGAGCCGGAAATTGTTGATTTGGCCAATTATTTGAATGCGATGGGCGCTGTGATCCGCGGTGCGGGTACAGGAGTTATTCGTATTGAAGGTGTGGAGAAGCTTCGTGGTTGCGTACATACGGTGATCCCAGATCGCGTAGAAGCTGGTACATACATGATTGCTGCAGCAATTACAGGCAGCGAACTGTACATGGAGGGCGCGATTGGAGACCACCTTCGTCCTGTCATTTCCAAAATGCAGGAAATGGGTGTTACGATCGAAGAAGATGAGAACGGTATTCGCGTTCGAGCTACAAGTCCGCTACGTGCGGTAGATGTGAAAACGTTACCGTATCCAGGCTTCCCAACCGACATGCAGTCGCAAATGATGGCACTGTTAATGGTTGCGGACGGAACGAGCCTTGTAACGGAGACTGTGTTCGAGAACCGTTTCATGCATGTAGATGAATTCGCGAATATGAATGCAAACATTAAAGTGGACGGTCGCACAGCGATCGTAAGTGGCAACTCAAAGCTGCGTGGTGCCAAGGTTTGCGCAACAGACCTGCGCGCTGGTGCAGCGCTCATTCTCGCGGCATTAGCCGCTGAGGGTGAGACGGAGATCACGGGTGTTCACCACATTGATCGTGGTTATGTCGATATCACGGACGTTCTGCGTGAACTAGGTGCCGATATCTATCGTTCGGTCCCACAAGAAATTGAGCAAGAAGTGGCGGAACTTGGATTTTTCAATATCCAGCCAACGCTAGCGTAAAACAAGAGGAATCATCAGGGAATGGACCTGATGGTTCTTTTTTTTTGAGTCTATCTCTAATTCACTTCTGCTTCTAAGTCTACTTAAACCTCTCTATTCACTCCTGCCACTACACGTCTCCCTACCACTACATGGACTCTAACCAGACTTACAGTAGATTTTACGCTACTCCTATCCTGGCTTCCTACTGCTATGACATGAAATGTGCGCCTCTCGCATGTTTAACTGTAAAAACTACAGTTAATTCCTTCGATTTTCTCGCAGTAAATGAACTAACTGGATTTTCTGTAGTTAATTTCGCGAGATTTTGCTGATATAGCCGATTGCGGTGATTTTACCTGTAAGTTTTCCATCTAGTCAGCAATTTCTGGCACTTCCAGCGAAAAGAGATGGAGGTTTTCCAGTTAAACCGCAACGGACAGGGCTGTGCATTGGCGCTCTAGCTAGCCCCTATTCCGGACAAAATACTAGACGTGTTTACCTTATATTTTGTTCCACAAACAGGATTTTTCAGCACATCTAAGATACCTATCAACTAGTTCCCAGCCTCGTTCGTGTTCTATTCTAGCAACCCCTCTCATAAGCTAAGACATACCAAAATTGCTGCTAGTAAACGCGCTAATGGAGGCTGCTCAGACATATGTTCAAAAAGAAACGCGTGCTCAGAAAAGAAGTCATCCTGTGGATGACTGTTTGCTTATCTTCCATGTTGTGTGTCACTATCATCGTGCCTGGATTGCTAGTGAAGAAGATTCCAACCGACGAGGTGTACCCAATCCCAATTGAAGACTCAACTTTGCAAGAGACTAGCACTGGGCAAGGGTTGATGATTCCTGTGTATTTGACGAAACAGGCAACTGTGCAAACCGTTCCACTAGAGCAGTATGTTAAAGGTGTGCTAGCTGCCGAAATGCCCGTAGATTTCGAGTTAGAAGCACTCAAGGCGCAAGCGATGGCGGCCAGAACCTATGTCGTGCGTAGAGTCATAGAGAAGGATTATAGCAATATGCCAGTGAATGATGCACTTGTGACAGATACGACAGCCCATCAAGCCTATTTGACAGATCAGGAGCTTCGAACGAAGTGGGACAAGACCAAGTATGAAACGAATATGGCCAAGATTGATAGAGCTGTTAATGAGACCAAAGATAAAATACTGACTTATGGACACGTACCGATCAACGCGACATTTTTCTCAACAAGCAATGGGTATACCGAGAATTCGGAAGAATATTGGCCTTTTGCAAGCCCTTATTTACGCAGCGTGCCTAGTCCATGGGATATTAAGCTGTCTTCTCGCTATCAAGAAAGTGTCACGATCAGCTATAAGACGATGCTTCAGAAGTTAGGTGTGGCGAGTATTGCGACGACGACAGATACGAGTGCCAAAGGTATGAAAGTACTCTCTTGGTCTACCGGACATCGCATAAAAAGCATGACGATAGGAGGCAAAGTTTTCACAGGACGCGAAGTAAGAGAGAAGCTAGGCCTAGCATCCTCTCAATTCGCTTGGAAATGGGCAGGCTCTCAAATCACGATTACCACGTTCGGATACGGCCACGGTGTAGGTCTCAGTCAATGGGGCGCCAACGGAATGGCGAAGGAAGGTAAAACCGCGGAGGAGATCGTAACCTATTATTACACGGGCATCTCTATTGAAAATGCAGCTTCTTTTCTGGGCAAATCATAAACTTGTAATGTTTCTATAAAAATATCTTTCTGTAAGTATAAAACCTTGTAAAGTGTCAAGAATGGTTGATGAGGTGATAACCATGAGTGATAATAACAAAGGTTTTCAGAAAGAAGAAGCTCCTAAAACTGTTCAAGGAGCACAAGGTCCAACATCTGCATGGAAGAGATTGCTTGCTAAGAAATGGGTATTCCCAGCGACGTATGTGGCAGCAGCAGCAATTATCTTAACCTTAATGTGGGTGTACCAGGGAGCAGGAACGAAAACAGTCAGCCTAGATGATCCAGGTCTTAAGGTTAGCAGCAGTGAACAAACCGATAATCCGAAAGCACCACATGATGGGGCTCTCGCGGTTAACGGAACGACGGAAGCCATGCAATGGCCTGTGAAAGACAGAGCTGCAGTAGAAGTAGCAATTCCTTACTATGACACGAATGCATCCAATGATGTGAAAGCAGCGGCAATGATCGAATACCTCGATCAACTGACACCGCACACGGCAATCGACTTGAAAGCCAAAGATGGCGCAGCATTTGATGTACTAGCTGCACTAGGTGGTAAAGTAACAGCCGTTGAGCAAAGTCCTGTTGTTGGTAAGCTAGTTGAGATTACACACAGCAACGGTTTGATCAGTATTTACCAAAGTTTATCTGATGTGAAGGTAACGAAGGGTGCAGAAGTGAAGAAAGGCGATGTTATCGCCAAAGCAGGCAGCAACGATTTCGAGAAGGAAGATGGCGTGCACTTACACTTTGAAGTACGTCAAGTTAGCGACAATGCAGCCGTTAATCCAGAAAGCCTCTTGAACGTCAAGCAATAAGCAGCATTTCGAGCATTACGATACATGGGGCTAAAGCCTACATACAGTGAACGGCAGCGGGTATATTCCTGCTGCTTTTTCACATTTTTCATGCACATTTGACCGGTTTGGGCGCCAAAAGCGGGTTTCTTGTTATTATTTTGAAAATAAATATGGGAAATGAGCTTGTCAGGCTTGGTTACGTAGAATATCTAGTCATGCCCCTCATATACTTTACCAAACTATCTCGAGTAGGGAGGCGAGGGGAGTGCACGATTACATCAAAGAGCGAACCATTAAGATTGGTACCTGTATCGTCGAGACCAAGAATACGGTTCGCACCATTGCTAAGGAATTCGGCGTTTCCAAAAGCACAGTGCATAAGGATTTGACGGAAAGACTACCGGAAATCAACCCAGACCTGGCCAATCAGGTGAAGCACATTTTGGAGTATCACAAGTCAATTCGGCACCTTAGGGGAGGAGAAGCGACGAAAATTAAGTATCGTAAGACCCGTAATCCCAAGCTTTCCGAAATCTTGGTTACGGTTAAGTCCTAAGATACCCTTCATCCCGAGTTGTTTCCTGTGTTTCCTATAACTGGACGTGTCGAAATTTCACGGAAAAAGAGGAAAACATGCATTTATAGCGAATTTAGCTTATAATTAGAACTGTATATCAGAGCGCCGATTCTTCACGGGATGGACGGTAGGTTTAGGGAGGATTAATTAGAAATGTTCAGCAAGGATATTGGAATAGATCTCGGCACGGCAAATGTGCTCATTCATGTAAAAGGTCGCGGAGTTGTGCTTGATGAGCCATCCGTAGTTGCGATTGAAAGCGATACGAAACGTGTGTTGGCTGTTGGGGAAGAAGCTTTCCGCATGGTAGGTAGAACACCTGGTAACATTATTGCGATTCGTCCTCTTAAGGATGGCGTTATCGCGGATTTTGATATTACGGAAATGATGTTGAAGCATTTCATTGCAAAAATCGGGGGCAAGAATTGGTATTCTCATCCGAGAATACTGATCTGCGCCCCTACCAACATTACCTCAGTTGAGCAGAAAGCGATTCGCGAAGCAGCTGAGCGCAGCGGTGCCCGAGAGGTATTCATGGAAGAAGAACCGAAGGCAGCAGCAATTGGCGCCGGCATGGATATCTTCCAGCCTAGCGGTAACATGGTTGTTGATATTGGCGGAGGGACGACGGATGTTGCCGTGTTATCCATGGGCGACATCGTCACCTCCTCTTCCATTAAGATCGCAGGCGACAAGTTCGATATCGCGATCACGAAGTATATCAAAAATAAGTACAAGCTGTTGATCGGTGAACGGACAAGCGAAGATATTAAGTTGAAAATTGGAACGGTATATCCACATGGGCGTGATCAAGAGATGGATATTCGCGGAAGAGATATGGTTTCTGGACTTCCATTAACGATTACCATTCACTCCAGTGAAGTACAGGAAGCCCTGTGGGATCCGGTTTATTCCATCGTCACAGCGGCGAAGAGCGTACTTGAGCGGACACCTCCGGAATTATCTGCGGATATTATTGATCGTGGTGTTATTCTGACAGGCGGCGGCGCGTTGCTTCATGGGCTTGATCAATTGCTTGCGGATGAGTTGAAAGTGCCAGTACTTATCGCTGAAGACCCCATGTCTTGTGTTGTTAAAGGCACAGGAATTATGTTGGATAATTTAGATAAAGTAACCAAACGTAAATTTTAATAAGACAACCTATCTAAGAGGTGACTAGATGTTAAGAGGACTGTATACCGCGGCAGCAGGGATGATTTCTGAGCAACGCAGACACGATACCGTAACGAATAATATTGCTAACTTGAATTCTCCAGGTTTTAAACAGGGTAATGCCTTGTCGCGTTCGTTTCCAGAAATGCTGATCTCTACGATTCGCGGTGGACAAGGTGCCTCTCCAGCACCGCTTGGGAAGATGAGCTTAGGTGTGTTCTCGGAAGAGAGTATCTCCGTACACACCCAAGGTGATCTGCAGGAAACGCAGAATCCTTTCGATTTTGCATTGGTCTCGAACATTCAACTACCGGGAATTGCATTTGATGCAACAGGTAAATACGTCAATGCCGAAGGGGAGCGAACATTCCAACCGCAGGCACTATTTACCGTCTTGAACCCGAATGGCGAGCAGCGTTACTCCTTAAACGGGAAGTTCACTGTCGATGCAGCAGGTCAGCTTGTGAATGCCAATGGCGAACAAGTATTGGGCCGAGATGGACAAGCTTTAGTCTTGTTGGATGGAGCCGGGCAACCGATCTCGAATTTCAAAGTCACGGCTAGGGGCGAGTTCATGGACAGCGACGGACGCCCGATTCTGGATGGGGCAGGTGCGCCAATCGGTTTGATGCTCTCACGTGCAGAGAATCCGAATCTATTGCTCCGCGAGGGGAATGGGTTACTGCGTATTAATCCAGGAGATGAAGCGACGATTTCGCAAGTAGCGCCAGGTGACCAAGTTGAAGTGCGCCAAGGCTTTATCGAGCGTTCGAACGTCGATTCCGCGCAATCCATGGTGGATATGATGTCGGCGCTGCGCGCTTATGAAGCGAATCAAAAAGTGATCCAATCGTATGATAAAAGTATGGACAAAGCAGCAAATGAAGTAGGACGCGTCTAAATCTAGCTTGCGAAGGAGCCAGCCATGAACAATTCCATGATCAACTCATCGGTATCCATGCACAGCTTACAGCAAAAGCTGGATATTCTCTCCAATAATATAGCAAATGTGAATACAAACGGCTTTAAGAAGAAGGAAGCCTCCTTCGAGGATGTGTTGACGAATGTGCAAGCACAACCGGAAGGATTCCGTCAGCAAGGACGCTTTTCGCCGCTTGGTTTTAACCAAGGCTGGGGATCGAGGCTTGTGCAGATTCAGACGAATTTGGCGCAAGGCCCGATTCAGCCGACGGGCAATACAACGGACTTCGCTATTCAAGGCGATGGTTTGTTTGAAGTAGCCGTCAGCAAGGTTGACGAGAATGGTAATCAAGTATTCCAGCCCGCTTGGACACGTAACGGGGCATTCAGCTTAACACCTGACGGACAAGGCGGAACGGTGCTTACGACGAAAGAGGGCCATTATATCGCAGATATTGACGGAAGCCCGATTAATGTGCCAACAGGACTTCGACCAGTCGTTGAGCAAGATGGTACGATCCAAGGTTACGATAAACAGAATCCAGCTGCTGCACCCGTAACATTAGGTCAAATTAAGCTGGTGCGTGTCGTACGACCGCAGCTTCTTCAAGATGTGGGAGATAATTTATACACACTTCCAGCGGGGATTACTGCAGGTGAGAAAGCGAATATCTTGCAAGATGTGAACGGTGTGGCTGCAACAGAAGCGACTCGCGTTAGCTTAATGCAAGGCTTTCTGGAACAATCCAATGTGACACTTTCGGATGAAATGACGGATCTGGTTATTGTCCAACGGGCCTTACAGCTGAATTCCCGGGCTATCACATCCTCCGATCAGATGATGAACATGGCTAACAATTTACGTGCTTGATCCCAAATAAACGACAGCCCTGTCCTTTAAGGACGTATCCGGTACTCGGAAGAACAAATTCTTATTTGCGATTAAAACTACATTTAAAACGCGGTCGCTCATCCTCGAGGTACTTCGATAGAAGCTTTTCTCATGTTTGTAGAAAGGAAGGGATAGGCTCGATGGCAGAGAAGCCTGCTCCAGTCAAGAAGAAGCCAAGGCCGAGATGGCAGAAGATACTATGGCTTATTTTCAAAATTGTACGAATTCCCGTGCTGGCCATTGCTGCGATCTATATTGGTCTATGGGTAGGCTACACGAAGTTTGGGAACCAACCTTCATCAGAAATTTTACATATCAGCACATGGCGGCATTTATACGATCTCGTTTTTGCAAATTAATCGAACTCCCGTATGGGAGTTTTATTTTTGTAAGAGCAGCGGTATAATGAAGAAAGACTTTATCTGCCAAATATAAATACTGAAATTTCGGATCGGATACTTAGGCTGCAGGAGGAGTACCTTGAATATACCGAACATGCTCACGATCAGCAGGTTTGTACTAATCCCCGTGTACCTCGTGCTTTTTTTCAATGGCTACATCCGAACCTCCTTCATCATTTTACTTGTAGCTGGCTTGACGGATATCCTAGACGGCTACATCGCTAGAACGCGCAAGCTGATCACCCCCATGGGTGTCATGCTAGATCCGCTAGCAGACAAGTGCATGATGATTGCGGTCATCCTCTCTCTCCTCATCTCAGAGATGATTCCTTGGCAGGCAGCCCTGGCCATGTTCATCCGTGACGCAGGTATGATTATAGGCTCCGCCTTCTTTCATTTTAGAGGCAAACTGACCGTTCCAGCGAACGTTATGGGGAAGCTAACGACGGTACTCTACTATTTCGCCATTCTCTTTATTGTGTTTGAATTCACCTATGCCATCACCTATTTATGGTACGTGATCGGGGTCTCTTTCTTAACATCATTTATTTATATTTTTCAGTTCCTTCTATTAAATCGTGGTGCTCGAGCGAAATAACAGGTATAGGCATTATAAAAAAAGAGCCTATGTAGGGGTCTGTCATACAGACCGTTACATAAGCTCCCCTTATATGAACCTTCACTTCTGCAGGACATGAAGGGACCTCCCTATTGTAAGTAATTCCCTTGTATTTTATACAAGTATTCGAAAGGAGCACGAACGCACGATGCTAGATATTAATCAAATTCAAGAGATCATTCCCCACCGCCCGCCTTTCCTTCTGGTTGACCGTATTTTGGAGGTAGAAGAAGGGGTTAGAGCTGTAGGAATCAAAAATGTTACAATCAATGAACCTTTCTTCGCAGGTCATTTTCCTGGTTATCCGGTTATGCCAGGGGTTTTGATTGTCGAAGCCCTGGCACAAGTTGGTGCTGTAGCTGTATTGTCCATGCCTGAGTATAAAGGCAAAATCGGCCTATTTGCAGGTGCAGATGGCATTCGCTGGCGTCAACAAGTGGTACCAGGCGATACACTTACCTTAGAAATGACCATTACACGAGTAAAGGGCACTATTGTTAAGGGTCAAGCTGTGGCTAAAGTTGGCGACAAAGTGGTAGTTGAAGGTGAGCTTATGTTCGCCCTTGCTAATAAATAGCCCATACATATAAAGGAGATGAACCTACGACGATGACGCGTGTGCAAACAGAGTATCAATTATGGCTCCAAGATCCAGCTGTCGATGAGCAAACGAAGCAAGAACTTCAAGCTATTCGGGAAGATGAGAGAGAAATCGAGGATCGCTTTTATAAAGATCTTGAATTTGGGACAGGCGGTCTCCGTGGGGTCATTGGCGCGGGTACCAATCGTATCAATGTATACACCGTGGGTCGTGCTAGCCAAGGCTTAGCGCAGTATGTGAACGGAACGGGAGCGGCTAATCCGGCTATCGTTCTTGCTTATGATTCCCGCCATATGTCACCTGAGTTCGCATTGGAAGCTGCGCTTGTTTTCGCGGGTAATGGGATTAAAGCGTATCTGTTCCAGACGCTGCATGCCACTCCGCAGCTTTCTTTTGCCGTCAGATACCTAGGAGCGACAGCGGGTGTTGTTGTCACAGCGAGCCACAATCCGCCAGAATATAATGGTTATAAAGTATACGGTGCAGATGGCGGGCAGTTGGTGCCTGAATTTGCAGAGCAAGTTATTGACCACGTACAAAATATCCATACTTTTGATAAAGTGAAGAAGTTGTCTCAGCAGGAAGCAGAAGCGCAAGGGCTTCTCGCTTGGTTAGGCGATGACGTCGATCAGGCTTACATCAAGGCGGTTACGGCGGTTAGTCAAAATCCAGACGTCATTAAGGAAATCAGCGATGATTTCCGAGTGGTTTTCACGCCACTGCATGGTGCAGGGAATATTCCAGTGCGCGAAGTTCTGAAGACCGTTGGCTTCGAGCAAGTACGTGTCGTTGCTGAGCAAGAACTGCCAGATGCACAGTTCTCTACTGTGAAATCGCCGAACCCGGAAGAGCGTGAAGCGTTCACGCTAGCGATTGCTCAAGCAAAGGAATGGAATGCCGATATCATCATCGGAACCGATCCGGATGCTGACCGCATGGGTGCCGTCGTGAAAGATCCGAATGGTGAATATGTCGTGTTATCGGGTAATCAATCCGGTGCGATTATTGTGAACTATTTGTTATCGAGCATGAAAGAACGTGGAACACTTCCGGCTAATGGTGTTGTGATCAAAACGATCGTAACAAGTGAGATGGGCGCAGTTATTGCGAAACATTATGGAATTCCAACGCTGAATACCTTAACGGGCTTTAAGTATATCGGTGAAAAAATGTCGCAATTCGAGAAAACAGGAGAACACACATACCTGTTTGGCTATGAAGAGAGCTATGGTTACCTGGCTGGCGATTATGCGAGGGATAAAGATGCCGTCATCGCAGCTATGTTAATCGCTGAAGCTGCGGCGTACTATAAGAAGCAAGGCAAGACCCTGTATGAAGTGCTGCAAGAGCTGTACGAATCCTTTGGGTACTTTTTGGAAAAACTGGAATCAAGAACACTTAAAGGGAAAGATGGCGTGGAACAAATTGGCCGCATGGTGGAAGCTTGGAGAACGAATCCGCCAACTGAGATCAGCGGTACACGTGTAATCGCCGTTGAGGACTACGCACAAGGGATTAATGGCTTACCTCGGGAGAACGTTTTGAAGTTCAAACTAGAGGACGGTTCTTGGTTCTGCTTACGTCCATCTGGCACAGAGCCGAAAATTAAGTTTTATTTTGCTGTCCAAGGAGCAACAGGGCCAGAGGCTGCACAGCAGCTGGATGGTATCATTCAATACGTGCTTAATCGTGTAGACGGATAGTGCAATAGGTGTACAAAACCTCTTCAGAACCTAAGTGAGGGATAGCTCGTCTAATTCATGGCTGGATACGAAATCTACCATGTATTGGGCGTATTCCCCCGCGTGTGGGGGCGGAGGGGTTTTCGAATGTATACGGGATTAGAAAGTAATAAAAGTACATGCTCTAAGGAGTGGACGAACTGGTGAATCTGTATCAAACCTGGAATAACCCGTTAAGAAATATTTTATGGTGGATCGTGATTTTGGGGATGCTGTGTTCCTTGCCGCTAGCTTATACACGTCACCAAACCGAAACGTCGGCGAATCAAGTTGAGTTTGTGTTCGACTATCGTGATTTATTGGATATTGCCGATGTGCAAACCAATCCACAGAATTTTGTGAGCACGGAATTAAAGAACATGAAAGCCGCGGGCATAAGCTCTATGGCTGTTTACGAAAGTACGTTAGGTGAGTTCAAGGAGAGCCGTCGCATTGAGCTATACAACTCCCGTGACGCGTCTATGCTGACTCAAACACCTGGTAATCCTAGCGAGAATTACACGTATGTGCTATTTGCAGATAACCAAACGCAACAGAAGTTAGAGCCGCTTATCCAGAAAACGTTTGCGGATCTACAAGTTGGTGTGAAGCCGTGGAGCTTCAAGAACCGTAATGGTCTGGTCATTCAGATGAGTATGGATGATGCCTCTATTAAGGCGATGGATCCAGACCCGATCGCTCTGCAAATGCTGAAGGAGCAAGGTTTCCAAATCGTCGTGCGGCTAGCAAATCGCAGACCGTTCCACACCAATGAGATGGATGCTCTGCTTAAGCAGTTCCATGATCTTGACGTCAAACGTATCATCGTGGATGGGAATGAAGTTCCTGGGTATACCGAAGAGGATACAGAAGTTAATTTGAATAAAATGGCTGATCTCCTTAATAAGTACGGCATCGGACTCGCAGCGATTGAATTGTTGAAGGAGCCGCAAAAAGGATTCAGTACGCTAGCCAAACAAACGAATTACAACGTCGTGCGGCTGCACTCTTTTACAGAGAAAGATGGCGAGAAATTGACAGAGCCGCTGAAAAAAGCGGAGCTTGCAGATCGTGTGCAAGGTGTATCCGATCGGCTTGTATTGGCTGTAAAGGATCGTAATATTCGTATGGTGTTCTTGAATGCCAAACCGGTGAAAAGCTTAGATAAAGGCAAAGTGGTTGACCCGCTTTCGTCCTATTATGCAGCGTTGCAGGGTAAAGATGGTACAATTCCTCGTATCCAAGACGTAGGCTTTACATTAGGACAAGCTGAGGCGTTCGATGTACATACAACAGGCTGGCAGAAGATTGCTCGATTCTTTTTGCTGTTAGGCGGACTAAGCCTGATCGTATGGATGCTTTCGTTCTTTTTGCCTGAATTGACGATTGTTTTCTTCGTTGTAGGCTTGCTTGGTTTAGTTGCTCTACATACGCTTTCGGCGAATTTGTATGCACAAGGACTTGCTTTGGCGACAGCGATTAGTGCACCTAGCGTTGCGGTTATGCTGGCAATCCGATCAGTGAGATCAGGTGTTGCAGCGAAATGGAAATCAGGACTGGCTTACGGGCTATGGCAGTTATTACGAACATCACTCGTGTCTTGTTTAGGTATTGTGTATGTCGTAGCACTACTGAATCATGTCACGTATTCCTTGGTGTTGCAGCAGTTTAGGGGCGTTGGGATGCTGCATTTGCTACCAATTGCCATAGTTGGTGTGTATCTCTTATTCTTTAGTGAGAATAATACGTATAAGGAAAAGATCGCGAATATTCGCCGATTGCTTTCTTCCTATATAAGTGTGTTGTGGATCGTGATCGCAGGCGTAGGGCTTGCAGCTGTCTTCTATTATTTGTCTCGTACAGGGAATGAAGGGCAAGCTTCTTCAATCGAGAAGTTATTCCGTTCTTTCTTGGAAAATACATTAGGTGTACGTCCGCGGACGAAGGAATTCCTAGTCGCTCATCCGATATTTGTATTGGGTGCCTACTTGTCCGTTCGTTATCGTCATGCGGTGTACTTGCTATTCATCGGTGTCGTTGGTCAACTTTCCTTAGTGGATACGTTTGCTCATCTGCACACGCCACTGCACATTTCGTTAATCCGTATCTTCTACGGACTTGTGTTAGGTGCAATCATCGGCTTAGTTCTCATTGCAGCTTGGGAAATACTCACAAGGAGTTGGAAACGATGGGTACAGCCCCAATTGTCAAAATAGCGTTATCCGGCTACTACGGTTTCGATAATAGCGGGGATGAGGCTGTGCTGCAGTCGATATTGTTCGCTTTGCAGGAGCAAGGTCAGGCGCAGGGGATTCAGATTGAACCTATCGTGCTTTCGGCCAATCCAGCGAAAACGACAGAGATGTACGGGGTGAAAGCTTATCATCGCATGAAGCCAGGCTCACTATTGCGAGCTTTGCGCGAATCGGATGGGTTAATTAGCGGTGGCGGTAGCTTATTGCAAGATGCCACAGGCTCGAAGACGATCCCGTATTACTTGGCTGTGTTGAAAATAGCGCAATGGCTCGGGAAGCCAACGTTTATTTATTCGCAAGGCATCGGGCCGGTGAGCCGGCCGATGTTCTTTGGCTGGATCCGCAGCGTGTTCAAGCGCTGCGCGTTCGTGTCGGTCCGCGACACAGAGTCCGCGGATTTATTAGGGCAGATGCGCCTCCCGCGGGAGCGCATCACGGTCGTGCCCGACCCGGTGATGGGCTTGCCCCTCCGGGACTGCGGGGTTGGCGTGCCGGAGGGGGGCACGCCTCAGGCAAGTGAAGTGCGGACGATCGGCGTGTCCGTCCGCTTCTGGAACGAGGACCGCTCCGAGCTGGAAGCTCTCGCGCGGTCCCTGCAAGAGCTGCTCGCAGCACGCACGGATGTGCAGCTGCGGTTCTTGCCCTTCCACCTCCCCTCGGATGAGGTGGCGTCGCAGTTCGTGATCGATCGCTTGGGCGATCACAAGAACAGGGCGGAGATGGTGCGTGGCATCACGCATCCGCAGGACATGCTCGCGCAGGTCGCAGCGTGCCACCTGCTGATCGGGATGAGGCTGCATTCTTTGATCTATGCAGCCTCGCAGTTCGTGCCTATGGTAGGGATCTCGTACGATCCGAAGATCGACCAGTTCCTCCATAGGCTTGGCATGAAAGCAGAAGCATCGACAGCTCGCTTCGATGCTTCTGCCTTTACGCAGGAGGCGCTGGGCCTCCTCGATGATCGCGAGCAGTGGGCGGCGTCGAGCCGCGCCGCCATCGAGCAGCTGAAGGCGCAAGCGCAGCTGCCCGCGCAGCGGATCATATCCTTTTACAAGAGGAAATAGTAGATAGATTTTCATCCACATTGCACCAACTAGCAACCAAAATGCAACCTACAACGTCAATAATAAGGAAGAGATATAATGAGCTCTACTTCTGTTACCAATCAGCCGGCAGCACTGGCATCTTTGCAAGCTATACCGAAAGTGCGCATTTACGGTGTGCCTATCTCCAAAATGAGCATGAAACAAACCGTTGACTACTTATCAAAGGTTATCGAGTTGAAGCAACCGCATCAGGTGATCACGGCTAATCCCATCATGGTGATGGCCGCGCAGGACGACCCTTCGTATCTGAAGATGATGCAGCGTGCAGAGTTAATCGTTCCGGATGGAACGGGTGTTGTTTGGGCGGCTAATCACGTCGGTCAACCAGTTGCAGAACGAGTGCCAGGCTATGATTTAATCCACGAACTTATGAAGGTCGGGGAGAAGAAGGCATGGAAGGTTTACCTTTTAGGTGCTTCTAATGAAGTTATACAAGCCGCGGCTGAGAAAATCCGCACGACTTACCCGAAGGTGAACCTTGTCGGCGTAAGGGATGGCTATTTCGGCGATGCCGAGGACGCGCAAGTGATCCAAGCCATTAAAGATGCTGAACCAGATCTGCTTTTAGTAGGTAGAGCGGCAGCAAACCAAGAGCCTTGGATCGGAAAATACAAAGAACAATTGGGTGTGCCCGTAATGATGGGAGTCGGCGGAAGTTTCGATGTGCTTTCGGGCAAGCTAAAGAGAGCACCTAAATTTTTTCAGAAATTACGTCTGGAATGGTTTTACCGCCTTCTTCAGGAGCCGTGGCGCTATAAGAGAATGCTTCTACTCCCGAAATTCGCAGTGAAAGTGATGCGCGACAAAGAGAACGTCACAAAACCATGAAAATATCTTTGAAAATTGGCTGAAAACGGTCATTTCAGATGAATTTAGCAGTAGTATTTGTGACGGAATGGGAGTATAATTCATTTCGGCGGTCACCGGCCTGCCACCCATGACAAGAGGAGCTGTGAAGAAGACATGTATGGATTATATGCGATAGGGTTTATTGCTGCGTGCGTTATGGCGTTATTGCTGACACCCCTGGTCAAAAAATTTGCCTTCTGGGTAGGAGCTGTTGATGCCCCCAACCATCGGAAGGTACATACGCGAATAATGCCGCGTCTAGGAGGATTAGCGATTTTCCTTGCGTTCGTCGGAGCTTATTTCGTCGTCTCTCCAGCACTTGATGCCGTGAATTCAGATGCTGCTTTTGGACTTCTGCTCGGAGGCTTTGTGATTGTTGTTACAGGTGCTCTAGATGATCGCTTTCAATTATCTCCCAAATGGAAGCTTTTAGGACAGCTTATTGCTGCCTGTATCGTTGTTTCCTTTGGACTCAAAATAGACTTGGTTAATATTCCGTTTGGCGAAACTAACTTGCCGATTGGCTGGTTGAGTATCCCGATTACGATATTATGGATTGTCGGTGTATCCAATGCGATTAACTTGATTGACGGCCTGGATGGTTTGTCGGCAGGTGTATCGGGTATCGCGACAACAACTATTCTCATTCTTGCCCTTATGATGGGGAATGTGACTGTTATTTTACTCTGTGTGATTTTGCTAGGAAGTATTTCAGGCTTCATGTTCTTTAACTTCCATCCGGCCAAAATTTTTATGGGCGACTCCGGCGCCTTGTTCCTGGGCTTTGCCCTTGCGACACTTTCGATTCTCGGCTTTAAGCAAGCGGCCGTTGTTTCACTTTTAATTCCGATTATGATTCTAGGCGTGCCCTTATCTGATACATTCTTTGCGATGCTTCGCCGTTATGTAAATAAACTGCCGATATCAGCACCGGACAAAAGCCACTTGCATCACTGCTTATTGCAAATGGGCTTCAGCCATCGTACAAGCGTCCTGATTATCTATGGAATTGCTGCTATTTTCGGTGGTAGCGCGGTGGTCTGCTCAGTATTTATTTCTCAAGATTCCACGTGGGGACTTATCATGATTATTGTTGCGCTGTTCCTCGTTATGCTTGTTGGGGCAGAGGCGATCGGTATTATTAGTAAAAGCCGCAAACCTGTGATCAACTTCCTGCAAAAACTAGTTGGTAAGCAGGTACAGAGTGATCGTGTAGGTAAATAACTTATCATTTATAGCAAGTATTTAATCCAGCCCTTGTGGCTGGATTTTTTGTATTTATAAGGAAAAACCTTTCTTTCTCTAAACATTTCCCTACAATCAACCGATAAGTAATATACAGTAACTTTTGGCGATTAGCCGCGTCTAATCATGTAGAATGATAGAAGAATTTGGGAGGGATTGTCGAAATCTAGTAAGTGATGATTGATAAATGGTACACTCCGTCCCTACATAACAGCTAATAACATTTAGATAACATAAGGAGGAAATTGTTTTGAAACGATTACGAACCAAATTAGCAAGCATACTGTTGATCATGTCATTGATGATTAGTTTAATGCCTATGATGACAGCGAGTGCAGCTTCAACGCTTGTTATCAAAAATTTATACACGGACACGGATAATGCCGGTACATCCTTAGCGAAGCCGAAGGATAACAATTTAGTTACACGAATTACGCAATTACCTTTTACATTAAATGTAGAAACAACTAATGTAACAGATTCGCAGATCCCTTCCATTTACTTCGAAATTACGAATATCAATTCAGGTGCTGTGACAACAGAGAAGAACAACAAAGCGGTTATTACTGGAACGAATCTTGTTAAATTTGATAATATCCAGTTAACAGAAGGCTTAAATAAAGTCGTCGTTTATCTAGGAGATTCCAATGCAATTGCTTCTGCACCAGGTTGGTTGTACTATGCTCCAACAACTAATTTATCCGATATTACGGTAAATAACGCTCAACTGGAAGAAGGAAAGATTTATCCGATTGACCGTGGCCCTCTGAAAGCAGGGACAACAGGTATCCAAATTAAAACAAAGGCGTCCAACGCTAGTGCGGTTCAGGCTACATTAACTGGCGATAGTCTGCCTAAACAAGGCTTCAAAAGTAATGATGGTTACTTCTATTTCACTGGGGATGACAAGAACAAGTCTTCTTCAACATGCGCTTCTGTTACCAGCTTCTGTTTGAATCCAGGTGACAATATTATTAACTTCATTGCGAGCAATGATACGAATAAATATCAAGCAGTTAAGAAACTATGGTACGATAATGGCCAGCCCTTTGCTTTTAACGGAAAAATACAAGAAACAGATCTGGATCTGTCCGATGCGATAACGCCCCCACCACCAAAAGACTTAATTACGATTCCAACCTTCCAAACAAGCGCTTTGACTTTCACAGCTAGCGTTAAAAGCGATTTGGAAGCATCCGGGTCTTTACGATACCGTTATGTAGATGTGGCAATTAACGACGCTTCCGTGGCTACAATTGATTTAGGTAGTCCTACTGATCTGCTACCAACGACGGTATCAGGAGTCACCTACTCTGCAACTAAGAACAATTCAATGACTCGTCTTAATGAATATCTGGTCAAAGACTTAAAGGTTGCCATACCTAATATTACTTCTGTCGCGGCGAATGAGCAGCGTCTAACATTTACGTTTAGAGATGTTACCAATAGCCTAATTCCAGTAATCACAGAATATAAATTTAAATATGTTGATCCTAGTCATCCATATATCGATAGATCAACCATAAGTAATGGAACGATTGAAAATGAACTTAGCCTAGGCGATGCAACGCAAGTGAACGAGCTCCCAGCTGACATTCATGTGTATGCCAATAATGAAACTCGTTCAATTAGGGCTATGATTGATGGCGTTTATTACCCTAATGCAGATCCAATTATAGGAACATGGGATAATGTAGCCCAATTATTTAAGTATGATCTTAAACTTCAAGGCATAACGGATGGCAACAAGAAATTAAGTATTGAGCTCTATAGTGACACAGCGGGAGCAACAACAAGATACAGTACTGTTGATTATAAGTTGAACATAAGTAACGCTCCTTATGTTCTGGTTAATAATATCTCTAACAGTATGACGATCAAGAATATTAAGAATCTATCGTGTGGAGCTACAGAAGCTTGTATTTCGGGTAGACTGGTTAACTTCTATCAAGATCCAGTAACAGGCACAGCGGTACCTGCTAATAAAGTAGAAGTATCTATGAATGAAAGTGTGTATACACTTGATTCTAGAACTGTTGAAGCGATATTTGGGAAGGTTCCTCCCACACCAGCAACTCCAACAACCCCAGCAGTTCCAGGGACATTGAATACCTTCACTTTACCATTAACTCTTTTTAACACTGATCTCACGAAGGTGATGGTTGAAGGCAAAAATACATTGAAGTTCAAAATTTATGTCAACAATGTATTTATCACAGAACAATCGTATGACATCTATCTATTTTCTACAGATGCACCTCAATTTACGGCTATTAAACCAGTAGAAAGTGGTACATCAGGAATTCAATTTATCGCAAATAGTAATCCGGATACTTATACGACGACACAGCGTACTGTGTCATTTGACGGATTATATTCAAGTCTAGATGCAAATGGAGTGGCTTCACCAATCAAAGCTTTAACGTTGGTTGTGCATACGAAGGATGCTAAGGGAGATGCGTTGGTTTATCAGCAAACGATAGGCAGTTCCAGCTCGATTGCTGTTATCGACCAAACAGCGAATTCACAATCCGTGACTTCAGCAGGAAATGCTAATTATTTCACTTCTATTAGTAGCACAAACTTTAAAACAACAGCATTTAAATTGTTGGATGACTCAGATATTGTCTTTGAGTTTAGAATCACCAATAATTCCAATATCACAGCAACGAAGTCTATTACAATTACAAGGCAGAATGTTCCTTACACAATTGTTCAACCGGTCTTGATTAAGAACCCTAAAGGGGAGCTGCAATCTAACATCAATAGTGATTTTTATAACATCATTATTGAAGCTGAGAATGCGG
The DNA here is from genome assembly GCF_013204845.1 of Paenibacillus qinlingensis. GTDB lineage: Bacteria > Bacillota > Bacilli > Paenibacillales > NBRC-103111 > Paenibacillus_E > Paenibacillus_E qinlingensis. The sequence goes on along the minus strand of NZ_JABMKY010000015.1, from coordinate 109,764 downwards.
AAAGTGTTTTATTCGATAAAAATGAAGCAACTAAACGCACTGTGAATTCCGTGGATCAATATTTATATCAAGTTACTAATTTGAAACCTGGTGCAAATCAAATTAAGTTTACTATTAATCGTAACGGGGCTAAGGTGAATGGTAGTTTTATTCTTTTCAATACCAATACCAACGTTCAGGGTGCAGCTACGCTTCAAAATATGAATACGAAGTTTAAACTCTTTAATAGTGGGCTACAGCTATCTTTCCCTAAAGACACTAAATTAATGAGAAATGTACCGGATAGCAATAACAATCAGTATATTACAACAGGACGTAAGATATTGTTTGGTATCGCGGATACAGATGATGGTCGAGTAGATAAAGCACTATTTCCTGTACCGAATGGCTATTATAAATCCAAAATTAGTGTGAAAGTTGTAGAAGATACCTTTCATGCAGCAAGTAATCTCTACTATATGGATGCAGGTTTCATTCCAGCACCAAATTCAACTACAACAACACCTGATGATTTAACTAAAGGACTTAACGGCACGGGTGTCGATCCGTATGACACTACGAACTCAGGAAGAGCCTATTTTAACCGTCTAAATGATGAGATCGTTGTTCCTACACAAGATGGAGAATTGACGCTACAGTTTGATCAGGCCATTCGTCAAGATGCTGGAAAGTACATCACTGTATTCTTCTATGATATTTATGCGAATTATTCTAATACGACAGATTATGGCTGGAAGAACCTCGGCGGCGTTGTAGATACCAAAAACAACACGATAACAGTGCCTTTCCGGAAGTTCGGCTACTATCAAGTTATGTATATGGATCGCAGCTTCGATGATATGACAGGGCACTCATTCGCAAGAAATGAGCTCGAGACATTGTACTCCAAAGGTTTGATGAGAGCGAAAACTACGTTCTCATTTGGCCCGAATGATTACATTACACGTGGGGAATTTGCTCAAGTATTAGTCAAGATCTTTAAGCTTCCTTTGAACTATGCTGGTAACTCAACTTTCTCGGATGTTCTGAAAATTGATAACGCGATTGGTATGCTTTACGACTATAAGTATGTCGAGACAGCTGCAAGAGCCGGTATTATCCGTGGTCAGGCGAGTAATCGATTTAATCCAGGGGGATCCATTACGCGTCAAGATGCTGCTGTAATGATCGCTAGAGCGGCTGAGATGAAAATGAACACTGATCTTGCCAAATCTCTCGCTACGTTGCAAAAAGCGTTCACAGATGGAGATCGGATTGAGTCATATTCCAGACCTGCTGTTGAAGCTGTGTCTAAAGCGGGTCTAATTGAAGGCATACCGAATACATTGCTTCCAGGAGAGAAGAAAGAAACAGTGCGATTTGATCCAACTGAGCTACTTACACGCGCCCAAGCGTCTATAATCGGATATCGTGTGATGAAGCAACAAAAGATGGTTCCATAAGCAAGAGTAGATTAGAGCTTAAGACAAACAGCCACGTCACTTAATAAGTGATGGGGCTGTTTTTGATGTGCATATAGAACCTCTCGAGACACACATTTGGAAAATACTTATCAATGAAATGTAGTATAGAGTGTCGTATACTAAGTTTGTAGACGAGGTGATAGACGCGAAGCTACACGAAAGAGAATCAGAGATCGGCCAGTAAGTAGATTCAAAAGTCGCCCCGTTGGTTATAAGTTTTTATAACAAAAAAACTTTAAAATATTAGGAGGAAATACCCTTTATGAAGAAAACTCTATCCGTAGTTCTTACGTCCGCAATGGCTTTTTCCATGTTCTCAGCTGTCGCTTTTGGTAAAACATCCGCTGATTTCACGGATTTGAAAGACCTGGACGCAGCAACAAAAGCAAAGTTCGATGCGATGATCTCCGCAGAAATCTTTGATGGCGTAAGCGACACAACATTTGGTCTTAAAGAAGAAATGAACCGCGCACAGTTCGCTAAAGTAGCAGCTTTGATTATGGGTCTTGAAGTAAATAAAGATCTTAAAACATCAAGCTTCACTGACGTTAGTGTAACCGACCCAGCGAATGGTTATGCACTTCCTTACATCGAAGCTTTGAAAACAGCTAACGTAACTGATGGTTATGCTGAAGGTCAATACAACCCAGCGGGTAAAGTAACAAAAGAACAACTAGCTACTTTCTTGGTTCGTGTTCTTGGTAAAGATGCAGAAGCAAAAGCATTAACTGGTACAGACAAAACTGTTTCTGGTTGGGCACAAGGTTATGTAGCTGAAGCACTTGCATTAAAAGTTCTTGCTAACAATGCAGATGGCACATTTGGTGGTACTTCTAATGCAATTCGTGAACTTCTAGTGACTGGTGCATATGAAGCAAAACAACAATACGTACCAGCTGGTCAAGTTTCATTGACTGAAGCGAAAGCTACTGGCGTACAACAAGTAACAGTGAAATTCAACAAACCAGTTGATACAGCGAAAGCAGTAGTTGCTTTGACAAAAGGTACAACTAACGTTGCAACAACTGCTAAGTTTGCAGATGATAAGAAATCCGTTGTTTTAACTTTGACAAACGTTAAAGTAACAGAGGGTAACTACACGGCAACTCTTTCCGGCCTTGATGCAACTAGCGTAGCTAAAGCGACAGCAACATTTACAGCTGAAAATGAAAAAGTATCGAAATTAAGCTTTGTAAATGCAAGTGATGTAGTTCCACAAGTAAAAGACTTCGTTATTCAACTTAAAGCGGAGAACCAATACGGTGAGAATGCGACATTAAATGGCGGAAACTACTCAGTATTTGGTTACACAGGTACAATTACACGTAATGCGGATAATGGCTACCTTGAACTTAAAGTAGATACTAGTGATAAAGCTAAATATCCTACTGAAATTGGCGTGTTACCAATTACGGTTAGTCTAAATCAATCTGCTGTAACAGCGTCTAAAACGTTTAAAATTGGTACAGAGCAACGAGTTTCCAAAATTGAATTAGGAAAAGCAACATACGAAAATGGTAAAACAGCACTATCCAGTGAAGGCGATAAAGTAACATATGACATTACAAGATATGATCAATATGGTTACAAAGTAGTAGAAGATGCTTCCGCATCAATTACACCTGTAATTACGCCTGCTGATATGAATATTCTAGATAAAAAGGTAGACGACAATAAAGTAGTAGTAACAGTAGCAACTGGTAAAAAAGTAGATAAAACTGGTGATTATACAGTAACTTACTACGAAGGTGGAGCATCTGCGACAGCAACTGTATCACTTAAAGCTGGTTCTGTACCAACTAAACTTGAGTTCGGTGCTTATAATGGAGTAGTTGCTGAAGGCGACACAAATGCGAAATACATTCCGATTACAGCATATGATGCTGACGGTAAAACTCTTTCGGCACAAGCTATTGTTGACAATGCAAGTAGCATTAACTTCACAGTTTCTGGTGCAACAGTAGCAACGGGTACTGACGTAACTTCCAATGGTATTGTAAAATACGGCGAAAACAAAGGTAAGTTAAAACTAAGCTCGATCCAAGCAAAAGAGAGAGGCGTTGTATACCTATACATGTCCATCTACAATGCTAACGTACAAACACAAGCTCAACTTCCATTGACTGTGGTTGCTGCTCGTACACCAGAGAGCGTAGTACTATCAGGTAGTGAGCCAACGACAAAAGCATTGGTAGATGCTACAACAACGTTTAAAGTTCTTGTAAAAGACCAATATGGTGAAACACTTGATGCAGTTCCTACAGGATACGAAGTGAATGTAAATGTTGACGGAGCATCCTCTGCTGTAACTGTAGATTCCGCAGCTCAAGCTGCTGGAGATAACTTCAAGACTGATTTAAAAGCAAAGCTTAATGACAAAGAGATCAAGTTCACAGCAGATTCTCTTGGTAAAACAACAGTTAAAGTAGCAATTACAAAAGGTGGACAAGAAGTAGCCCCGGCTTTGAAAAGAACTGTAGAAGTTGTAAATAACACAGATCTAACATACAAAGCGAAAGAAATTTCTGATGTATTCGCAATCACAACTAATGAAGTAGCAAAAACAGGTGATTTTGCAAATGGATCAGTAAGTAAATTTGCGAAAGCTGTAGATGTTACTGTAACAGACAAATCAGGCAATACAGTTGCTGTTCCTAGTAGTCTTAAAGCGGTAAAAACAGCTTATACATCTGATTCTAATATCGCTACAGTAACAACTGATGGTAAAGTATTAGGTCAACGTGTAGGTACAGCTACAATTACAGCTGTTGTATTGAAGGCGAATGGTGAAACACAAGACTTCACTTACACAGTTAATGTAAAAGCAGATGCTCCTACAGTGTCTACCCTTACTGCGGATAGCAATGCAACATATAGTGCAACTAAAACTGTTGCTCAAATGTTGAATGTAAAAGCTGTTGATAACTATGGCACAGAGTATAAATTTAATACAGACACTAACGTGAACGAAGTTAGTAAGTACAAAGAGTTCTTGGGAGTTCAATATATTATCTCCGATGTTCAAGGTGGAGGTACTGTCCAATATGACCCAAGCACTGATAAAATTACTACAAGTGGAACAGTTAATGAGTTTGTTGTAAAAACAATCGCATCTAACGGTAAAACAACAACTACTTTGGTTACTAAATAATTAAAAATTAATGTTTACCCAAAAGGAGACCTACTTGGTCTCCTTTTGGATTTTAATAAGTATTTGGTGATTGAAAAGTTGGGGTTTGGGTGAGAGCAGTTAACGATACATTCAGCAATCTTTCAGTTAACTTTTAAGTTCTATTAAGCTTCCGTTCAAATCTTTTTTACAATCATTGATTACAATTTAGTTAAGTAGTTCAGATATGGCAAACGGCGACGGCCATGTTTGGAAAATACTTAGCAATGAAAAATCGCTTATATTATCGTATACTCAATTTGCAGCAAAAAGTGATATACGAAATTATATACGATAGATATTGCGTTTTAATAGAAGGCGTTACATCAATTTAGTTATAAGTTTTATAACAAAAACTTAAAATATTAGGAGGAAATACCCTTTATGAAGAAAACATTATCCGTAGTTCTTACTTCCGCAATGGCCTTCTCGATGTTCTCAGCTGTCGCTTTTGGTAAAACATCTGCCGACTTCACTGACTTGAAAGATCTTGATGCAGCAACACAAACGAAATTTGATGCTATGATCTCTGCTGGCATCTTCGACGGTGTGAGCGACACGACTTTTGGCTTGAAAGAAGAAATGAACCGTGCTCAATTCGCTAAAGTAGCAGCTTTGATTATGGGTCTTGATGTAAATAAAGATCTTACAACTTCAAGCTTTACTGATGTTAGTGTAACCGACGCGGCGAATGGTTATGCACTTCCTTACATCGAAGCTTTGAAAACAGCTAACGTTACTGATGGTTATGCAGAAGGTCAATACAACCCAGCTGGTAAAGTAACAAAAGAACAACTAGCTACTTTCTTGGTACGTGTGCTTGGTAAAGATGCAGAAGCAAAAGCATTGACAGGTACAGATGCTACTGTTTCTGGTTGGGCTCAAGGTTATGTAACTGAAGCACTTGCCTTGAAACTTCTTTCCAACAATGCAGACGGCACTTTTGGTGGTATCACAAATGCAACTCGTGATCTACTTGTAACTGGTGCATATGAAGCGAAACAACAATACGTACCAGCTGGTCAAGTTTCTTTGACTGAAGCGAAAGCTACTGGCATACAACAAGTAACTGTAACATTCAACAAACCAGTTGATACAGCGAAAGCAGTAGTTGCTTTGACAAAAGGTACTACTAACGTTGCAACAACTGCTAAGTTTGCAGATGATAAGAAATCAGTTGTGCTAACTTTGACTGATGTTAAAGTATCAGAAGGTAACTACACAGCAACACTTTCCGGACTAGATGCAGCTAGTGTAGCGAAAGCTACGGCAACATTTACAGCTGAAAATGAAAAAATATCAAAACTAAGCTTTGTAAATGCTAGTGATGTAGTACCGCAAGTAAGAGATTTCATTATTCAACTTAAGGCTGAGAACCAATATGGTGAAAATGCAACATTAAATGGTGGTAACTACTCAGTATTCGGTTACACAGGTTCAATTACCCGTAATGCAGATAATGGCTACCTCGAGCTTAAAGTAGATACGAGCGACACATCCAGATATCCTACTGAAATTGGTGTATTGCCAATCACAGTAAGTTTGAATCAGTCTGCTATATCAGTATCCAAAACATTTAAAATTGGGACTGAACAACGGGTTTCCAAAGTTGAGCTAGGAACTGCAACATACGAAAATGGTAAAACGGCTCTATCCAGTGAAGGCGATAAAGTAACGTATGCTATTACAAGATATGATCAATATGGTTATAAAGTAGTAGCGGATGCTTCTGCATCAATTATGCCTGTTATTACACCTACTGACATGAATATTCTAGATAAAAAAGTTGAAGACAACAAAGTGGTAGTTACAGTGGCAACTGGTAAAAAGGTTGATAAAACGAGTGATTACACATTAACTTACTACGAAGGCGGCGCTTCTGCGACGGCTACATTATCCCTAAAAGCTGGTGCTGTACCAACTAAACTAGAGTTCGGTACTTATAACGGAGTTGTTGCTGATGGTGATACTAGTGCCAAATACATTCCAATCGTAGCTTATGACACTGAAGGAAAAGCCCTGTCCACACAAGATATTGTTGACAATGCAGGTAGCATTAACTTCACAGTTTCTGGTGCAACAGTAGCAACAGGTACAGATGTAACTGCGAATGGTATCGTAAAATACGGTGAAAACAAAGGTAAGTTAAAATTAAGCTCGATCCAAGCAAAAGAGAGAGGCGTTGTATACCTATACATGTCCATCTACAATGCTAACGTACAAACACAAGCGCAACTTCCATTGACTGTGGTTGCAGCACGTACACCAGAGAGCGTACAGCTATCAGGGGATGAGCCAACAACAAAAGCATTGGTGAATGCTACAACAACATTTAAAGTTCTTGTAAAAGACCAATATGGTGAAACGCTTGATACGGTTCCTACAGGCTACGAAGTAAACGTCAATGTGGACGGAACAACTGCAGGTGTTACAGTAGATTCTGCAGCACAAGCTACTGGAGATAACTTCAAAACTGATCTAAAAGGAAAGCTTAATGACAAAGAAATTACGTTCACAGCAGCTTCCCTGGGTAAAACAACAGTTAAAGTAGCACTTACAAAAGGCGGGCAAGAAGTAGCGCCAGCTTTGAAAAGAACTGTAGAAGTTGTAGAAAACTCAGATCTAGTGTATAAAGCAAAAGCAGTTTCAGATGTATTTGCAATCACGACAAATGAATTAGCAAAAACAGGCGATTTTGCAAATGGTTCAGTGAGTAAATTTGCAAAAACATTAGGGGTTACAGTAACGGACAAATCAGGTAATACAGTTGCTGTACCAAGTGATCTTAAAGCAGTGAAAACAGCTTACACAACTGATTCTAATATCGCTACAGTAACGACAGATGGTAAAGTATTAGGTCAACGTGTAGGTACTGCAACAGTTACTGCTGTGGTGTATAAAGCTAATGGTGAAACAGAAGATTTCACTTACACAGTAAATGTAAAAGCAGATGCTCCTACAGTAGCGACATTAACAGCAGATGCAAGTGCAACATATAGCTCAACTGAGGATGTAGCTCAAATGTTGAATGTAAAAGCTGTTGATAACTATGGCACAGAGTACAAATATACAGATGGTGGCGTAAATGAAGTTAAAGCATACCAAGATTTCTTAGGGGTACAATATATTATCTCTGATGTTCAAGGTGGCGGAACTGTAGTTTACAACCCGAGCACTGATAAAATAACAATTAGTGGAACTGTTAATGAGTTTGTTGTAAAAACAATTTCATCTAATGGTAAAACAACAAGCACTGTAGTGTCGAACTAATAATTAGTTAAAAAGGAGTCATCTTTGGGGAGTTTCCCGAGGATGACTCCTTTGTGTTTTTAATAATTTTTATAAGTTCAAAGCAATTCAAATATTATTTTTAATTTTTTTCTAGGTAAACGCAACTTTTTAAGATTATATGCGTTTAATACTTTGAAAACAAAATGAAGTGATTTAAAATAAAAAAAACTTTACGGAGCTATTCGACCATTGTATAATGTGAATTGGTATGAATGGATATTATCGTGAAATTACTAGTTTCTAAAGTAGCCACTAGAGCTACTAATGAACTTAGTTATACTTTTTGCTCTAACTCTGGAAAGGAGGTGAACCAAAAATGAGTACATCGAGCTCAAATAATAATGGTTTTAAAGAAAAAAATTATACAGATATTCAAGGAGGAGAAAAAAAGGTTATGAAAAAAAGTTTATCCGTAGTTCTAACTGCAGCAATGGCATTATCCATGTTTTCTTCCGTAGCATTTGGTAAAACATCCGCTGATTTCACAGATCTTAAAGATCTTGACGCAGCAACAAAAGCGAAATTTGACGCTCTTATCAGCGCTGGTATTTTTGATGGCGTAAGCGAAACAACTTTCGGTTTGAAAGAAGAAATGAACCGTGCTCAATTCGCGAAAGTTGCAGCTTTGATCACTGGTATCGAAGTTAATAAAGATCTTAAAACTTCCAGCTTCTCTGATGTTAAAGCTGATGACGCAGCTAACGGCTACGCACTTCCTTTCATCGAAGCTTTGAAAACTGCTGGCATCACTGATGGTTACGGTGAAGGCACTTACAACCCAGCTGGTAAAGTAACAAAAGAACAACTTGCTACTTTCTTGGTTCGCGTTCTTGGTAAAGATGCTGATGCTAAAGGCAAAACAGGTACTGATGCAACAGTAACTGATTGGGCACAAGGTTATGTAGCACTTGCACTTGAATTGAAACTTCTCTCCAATGGAGCAGACGGTAAATTCGGTGGTACATCCAACGCGACTCGTGATCTTCTTTTGACTGGTGCATACGAAGCGAAAGCTCAATACGTATCCCCAGGTAAAGTATCCGTTTCCGAAGCAAAAGCTACTGGTGTTCAACAAGTAACAGTTTCTTTCAACAAACCAGTTGATGACACTAAAGCTAAAGTTGCTTTGACAAAAGGTAGCTTAGCAGTAGCAACAACTGCAAAATTTGCAGCTGACAAGAAGTCTGTAGTATTGACTTTGACAACCGTAAAACTTACTGAAGGCAGCTACACAGCTACACTATCCGGTCTTGATGCAGCTAATGTTGACAAAACAACTGCAACATTCACAGCTGAAAACGAAAAAGTTACTAAACTTAGCTTCGTAAACGCTAGTGACAAGATCCCACAAGCAGCTAATCTTGTTCTTTCAATTAAAGCTGAAAACCAATACGGTGAGAATGCTACTTTGAACGGTGGTAACTATTCCGTATTCCCTTCAACTTCTGGCGCATTGACTCGTAATGCTGACACAGGTTACCTTGACTTGAAAGTAAATACTTCTGATCTAACGCTATATCCAACTGAAATTGGTGTTCTACCAGTTACAGTAAGCTTGAATCAATCTGCTATTTCGGTATCTAAGACATTTAAAATTGGAACAAAACAGCTAGTATCCAAAGTTGAGCTTAAAGATGCAGTTTATACAAATGGTAAAACTGCACTATCTTCAGAAGGCGACCAAGCTACATTCGATATCACAAGATATGACCAATATGGTTTCAAAATGGTAGACGATGCTTCAACAACAATTACTCCTGTTATCACACCAACTGACATGAATATCCTAGATAAAAAAGTTGAAGATAACAAGTTGAAAGTTACAGTAGCTTCGGGTAAAAAGGTTGATAAAACTGCTGATTACACTGTAACGTATTATGATACAGGTGCTTCAGCAACTGGAAAACTATCCTTGAAAGCAGCAAGCGTGCCTACTAAATTAGAATTTGGTACTTTCACTGGAACAATTGCAGATGGTGATACAGCTGATAAATTTATTCCTATCGTAGCTTACGATGCTGAAGGTAAACAACTTTCCGCACAAGATATTGTTGATAATTCCGATAGCATTAGCTTCACAGTTTCCGGCGCATCTGTTGGTACTGGTCCAGATGTAACTTCTAAAGGTATTGTTAAGTATGGTGAGAACAAAGGTAAATTGAAAATTAACAATGTAGTTGCAAAAGAGAGAGGTGTAGTTTACCTCTACATGTCAATCTACAATGCTAACATTCAAACGCAAGCTCAATTACCATTAACGGTTGTAGCTGCTCGTACACCTGAAAGTGTAGTTCTTTCTGGAACAACTGAACCAGCTAAGAAAGCATTAAATGGTGCAACAACAACTTACAAAGTATTAGTAAAAGACCAATATGGTGAGAATTTAGACACGACAACAGACGGATATACAGTTAAAGCTAATATTGAAGGTGCTACTTCTTCAATTACAATTGGCGGTGTAGCGATTACTGATGGTGCTACGTATGTTGACCTTAAAGGTAAAGTGAATGATAAAGAGATTAAGTTTACTGCAGGATCTACGCTAGGTAAAACTACTCTTAAATTCACTATCACTAAAAATGTTGGCGGTGCAGAAATTTCTACTCCGTTCAAGAGAACTGTAGAAGTTATCGAGAATAAAGATTTGACTTACTCCGCTAATACGCTTTCTGATTTGTTTGCAATCCAAACAAATGACAAAGCAAAATCAACTACTAGCGACTCTTCTGTTGGAAGTAAAAGTAAGTTCGCTAAAGGTGTAGCTGTCACAGTTAAAGATAAAGCTGGCGATACTGTTGCAGTTCCAGATGCTTTGAAAGAAGTTAAGACAGCTTATGTTGTAGATTCTAACATTGCAACTGTAACACCTGCTGGTAAAGTACTTGGTCAAAGAGTAGGTACAACTACTGTTACTGCTGTTGTTTACAAAGCAAACGGTGAAACACAAGACTTCACATACACTGCAAATGTAAAAGCTGATTTACCTGTAGTTGCAACATTGACTGCTGATGCGAACGCGACATACAGCTCAGCAAAAGATATCGAACAACTAATTAATGCCAAAGTTGTTGATAACTATGGTGTTGAGTACAAATATGTAGCAGGAACAACTCCAGCTGATGACGTAAACTACATCAAAACTTACAACGATTTCTTCGGTGTTCAGTACATTATCTCTAATGTTCAAGGCGGCGGTACTGCAAAAGTTGTTGATGGTAAAATTGTACTTAGTGGTGGAACTGTAAATGAGTTTGTATTGAAAGCTGTTTCCAGCAATGGTAAAACTACTACAACTCTTGTAACTGTACCTGTATCTTAAGATTTGTGGTATAGTATAAGACTAGAGAGAGACCCTTCGGGGTCTCTTTTCTCATTCATTCATATGGAGGAAAACCAAATGAACAAACAGAAAAAGCTCCTGCTTTTGAGTGCTTGCAGCTTTATTATCTTAACATTTTCGTCGAATTCCCAAGCCGAAGCCCCATCCCCAGGAACAACCGACCCGGTGATTACCCAAAGCTATTTCGAACTGCACACCTTAAGCGAAGCAAAGGTGAAAGAGATTGTGGCCTCCGCGATCGCAGCGAATGCTGGCGGGAGCAACGGAGGCACGAGCACTACCCCAACGGCAGCGGCAAACATGAAGGTTGTCCAATTGGAAAATGGACAAACTTTGTATGCCGGCGCTGGCTCGGAATTTATCGTGCGTAGCGGCAAGGTACTAGCCGTGAGCAACGATGAGAACGGCATCCCGGATGTAACGGGAGGCAAGGATCTGCCAGCAGGGACGGAAGTCGCGCTGAATCATCTTTTGATTTTCCCAACAGAAGGCCGCGGCATTAAACCTTCGCCAAAAAATGACACGTCCATTTATGTCATGGTACGTGGTGGATTTTTGATTTTAAATGCGGATGGTAGTAAGGTTCCGCAATAATTGTTTACTCCATAATTTTACCCAAAATGACAACTTCTTATTCGATTCACGGAGCCGATTCTAGCCATACTAGTAGCGTACCCCTTAGATCGGGTAGCTGCTTATCGAGTAAATGATCTGAACAAAAACTCTAAGGAGGCGTTTAGTTATGGCTAGAAGTAAAGTGGTTCCGGAATCGAAAAAAGCGTTAGATATCTTGAAATACGAAATTGCTGCTGAGTTAGGTTTGCCAGTTGGATATTCACAGTCGCTCAATGTCGATACAGAATTTGCGGGCGAACTTGGCTCCATTCCTTCATCTTCTGCGAAAAAAGACTACTGGGGGCATATCACATCTAGAGATAACGGGGCCGTTGGTGGCCGCATGACACAGCGTCTGATTCAAAGAGCAGAAGAAACTTTATTTACACTTTAGATATTATTCTACCTATTATAGTGATGAGAAAGAGGTCGGCTATGGCTGACCTCTTTCTTCAAATTTTAAGAGTTTGCGGATGATTTCGAATCTAATAGTTAATATATAAAATAGTATAGAGAATAGCTGTGAAAAAAAAGTGAAGCGTACCTTAAAGTAAACTTAAGAATATAATGGTGAAAATTGAAATTATAAATTGACATTACACGACAAATAAAGTAGGATGGGTAATTGAAGGTCAATATTCAATTTAACCTTTTCCGATAGGGGAAGGTTCATTTTAATGTTGTCTTTATTCAGGTATTATCTTTATTATGATTTATTAATTTGTACCAGTGCGGAATTCAAAGATCTTATCAGCGCATGAGCGCAAAAGAGGGATTCCGTTTGGCGAGAAAAGCTACCGCTAAAGCCGGGCCCAATTTTTTATCATAGAGGCATCGAGTAGAAGCTTTTCAAACATACTAAATGTAATGTAGGAGGATGAATAATATGGCTCAAGTTCGTGGACGTCGTTTATTTACATCCGAATCCGTAACAGAAGGTCATCCAGATAAAATTTGTGACCAAATTTCTGACTCGGTTTTGGATGCATTTCTAGCTAATGATCCTAATGCTCGTGTAGCATGTGAGGTATCTGTAGCAACTGGTTTGGTTTTGGTAATTGGTGAAATCACTTCGAAGTCTGAATATGTCGATATTCAAGCAATTGCAAGACAAACGATTAAAGACATTGGTTATACACGCGCGAAGTATGGTTTCGACTCCCAAACATGTGCGGTTCTCGTTTCGTTAAACGAGCAATCCCCTGATATTGCACAAGGTGTAGACAGAGCCCTTGAAGCAAGAGAAGGTAACATGTCTGATGAAGAAATCGAAGCAATCGGTGCTGGTGACCAAGGTTTGATGTTTGGTTTCGCAGTAAATGAGACGCCTGAGCTTATGCCTCTTCCGATCTCTATTTCTCACCAATTGGCTCGTCGTTTGACTGAAGTTCGTAAGAACGGCACTCTTCCATACTTGCGTCCAGATGGTAAAACTCAAGTAACTGTTGAGTACATCGATGATAAACCTGTTCGTGTAGATGCAATCGTTGTATCCACGCAGCATGATGAGAACACAACTTTGGAGCAAATCCAAAAAGATATTAAAGAACATGTTATTCTTCCAATCGTTCCAGCACACTTGTTGGATGAGAAGACGAACTACTTCATCAACCCAACTGGCCGTTTCGTTATCGGCGGACCTCAAGGGGATGCAGGTCTTACAGGTCGTAAAATTATCGTTGATACGTACGGTGGTTATGCTCGTCATGGCGGCGGCGCATTCTCCGGTAAAGATCCGACAAAAGTTGACCGTTCCGGTGCTTACGCGGCGCGTTATGTTGCGAAGAACATCGTAGCAGCTGGCCTTGCAGAGAAATGTGAAGTTCAATTGGCTTATGCTATTGGTGTTGCTCGTCCTGTATCTATTGCTGTAGATACATTTGGTACGGCTAAAGTGAGTGAAGAGAAGCTTGTTGAGCTGATCCATAGTAACTTTGACCTTCGCCCAGCGGGTATCATTAAAGAGCTTGATCTTCGTCGTCCAATCTACCGTCAAACAGCGGCTTATGGCCACTTCGGTCGTAACGATCTAGATGTTCCTTGGGAGCGTACAGATAAAGCAGAATCATTGAGAACTCAAGCGTTAGAGCTTAAGCATTAATAGAGAGAAGCCGTCCTTCTGGGGCGGCTTTTTGTTTTTGTATATTATCGCAATCTTAATTTACTGTAGTAAAAGTTTAAGTTTCCTTTTGCTAATATCAGTGGTACTATATGTATATGTCATCTGATGCTAATTCATAGGGAATTATGTTATGATAGGTAGAAGATAAGTTCTGCGTTGGTATACGAAGGGAGCGAAATGATGGACAATGAAATGAAGGAATCACTTACTACGTTGCTAAGAGCAGAATTATCCCCGGTTTTTGAACAGTTAAGTGGAATGAACACAAGACTAGACAGACTAGAATTAGAACAATCTCAAATCAAGCAAGCCGTACTGGAAACCAACGAAATCGTGAAGCGTCTGGAAAATGTGCAAGAGCAACAACACAGGATTATTGAACTGCTCTCAGCGCGATCGATTGAACAAGAAGCTAAATTAAAGAAAATAATTTAATTTATATATATAAGCATCTCAAGCAGAGAGCAGACCCGGGAGGGTTGTGCTCTTTTTTTACATTTTTACCATTTATCTATGACATATGAATACAACATGGGGAATATCGTAACTTTTTCCATAGTTTAAGAGTCTATATAGTTATCGATATAATGATAGATACTAGACTTAGATGAAAAAGAGGAGTGGAACGGCAACGTGAAGGTACAGAGGCAAGTAGGAGTAGCAGCGCTGGCTTGCGCTATGGTGTGGCAGTTGGTGTCGGGAGTTACGGTAAACGCGGCGGGCACGAAGCTGACGTTGAGCTCACAAGAGACGATTACATCAGGCGCAATTATGAAGAACTACGTATGGACGACAACACGAAGCAATAAGGAAGTATCGGTGAACGCCAATGTGATCGAAGTGGATCTGACGAACCCGAACGTGAAGATAGACGCAATGGCAGGAACGAATAATCAGTTCACGAAGAACCAAAGTGTGCTCGGCATGGTGAAGGATACAGGCGCTGTAGCAGGCGTAAACGGGGATTTCTACAACACCCAGGCGGAAGGAGTACCAGAGGGTGCGCAGATCACGAATGGACAGGTGATGGCGACGCCAGCGAAGATTTCGGGGTTGTATTCATTTGCTATTACGAAGACGAATCAGCCGATTATTGATATTTTCGATTTTCAGGGTACGGTTACGGCAAAGGATGGGACGAAGTTTGAGCTTGGTGGCGTGAACAAAACGTTCTACTGGGACGATAATGACGTTCCACTGATTGCAGACGGTCTTTTCCTTTACACAAGTGCTTGGGCGATGACACAGCGTGCTGTGGATGGTACTCATGTACCTACTGAGGCGCTTATCCAGAATGATATCGTCAAAGAGATCCAAGTTGATACAAATGTAAAAATGATTGCTCCTGCAGATGGTTATATCCTTAGGGGTTCTGGTTTGGCTAGAGAGTTTATTGTTAATCATCTCAAAGTTGGCGATAAAATCACGACAAAATACGACATGGTTCCACACGATGCATCAAAGACGTACGATTGGAAAAACTTCAAAATGCTCATCGGCGGCAGTACACTGCTAGTGGATGAAGCAAAGCCGAGCTATTTTACCCGGAATATTAATGATTTTAGTGGATATAGTCCTGTTTCTAGGACAGCTGTAGGTTATTCGAAGGATTTGAAGAAGGCATATATTATAACAGCAGATCGCAATGGCCCTAGTGCTGGGATGACGCTGCCAGAGCTTCAGCAATTCATGATTGATGCTGGTGTGTGGCGAGGGATGGTTCTCGATGGCGGTGGATCGACACAGATGGTGTCTAGGCCATTAGGTGATGTAGATCCGAAGCTTGTGAACAAAACACAGAATGGGAATCAACGTGCGGTAGCCAATGGTTTGGGTGTATATTCGACAGCGCCGAAAGGCGAGTTGTTAGGCCTTATTTTAAAAGGACAATCCTTATTATTCGTAAATGAATCCAGCACTTATCAATTCAAAGCATATGATGATTATTACAATCCAATAGCCGTAACAGGTGTTGTCCCACAATGGAGTAGCACGGTGGCTAATGGCTCGTTCAAGGATAACGTTTATACGCCAACAATGCCTGGGAAAACGCAGATTGTCGCAAAATCAGGCAAAGGTTCAGCAACGATGGATGTGGAAATTGTCGGGCGTGATCAGATTACGTCGATGGCTTTTAGCTCGGGATCGTTCTCATTGACGGAGGGAGGCGATTTCAGGCTTCCTATAACCGTTACAACGCGAAGTGGAGCAACGAGAGAGTTACCCGCGGCATCAGCAACTTGGGAGCTTAGCGGAGTCAAAGGAACGATTACAAATGGCGTCTTACACGTAGATAGTACAGCTGGAGCGCAAACGGCTCAGGTTATTGCACGCTACGATGGGTATAGCACTATGGTAACTTTGCCTGTCGGGCAGGAGAAAGTGTGGTACGATTTAGATAAATTTGCAGTCATGACAACAGGAGACAAATATCCGGCAGAGGTCGTTTCTAGTGTCAATATTGTACCGAACAATGGAAATAAGAACTTGGAAATCACTTATGATTTCTCCAAGGGACTAGGAACGAAAGCGGCCTATGCGAGGTTTAATAATGGGAATGGTGCGCCAATTGAGGGTGAGCCTGAATTTATTACGGCTAAAGTCTTGGGAGATGGCAGCTTCAATTGGGTGCGTGCAGAGGTTATTGATGCAGATGGTAAGCTGAATTACGTAAGTTTTACGGAAAATATGAATTGGACAGGTTGGCGCAAGGTGACGGCGGATGTATCGGATCTGAAAGCACCTTTGCTGGTGAAAAGCATTTATGTTGCAAATCCAGCCAACGGGCAGGATGAAAGAGCCGCTAAAGGGAAAATTAATATTGACGATATTTCATTCATTTATAAAGGACAAATGCCAACGCTACCGAAAAATGCAATTAAACTTACCGTAAATAAGAAGCAAGCAACTTTGAATAGCAAGCCGATGACGTTGGAACAAGCGCCGACGATTGTGAAGGATAATACCTTGGTTCCACTTCGTTTTGTCACAGAAGCATTGGGTGGCACTGTGAAGTGGGATGACAAAGAACGTAAGGTAACCGTCCTACGTGGAGACAAACTAATTGACCTATGGATTGATCAAGCAGATCTGCTTGTAAATGGTGGTCGTGTCACGGCAGAAGTGGCTCCAGCGATCATGAATAACGTGACAATGGTCCCATTACGACTCATTTCGGAGAGATTAGGATTCAAAGTAGGCTGGGATCCCCAAAATTACGGAATTTCTATTGAATAAATAGTACTAGAAGTACACGGCAAACGGGAAGAACTATGCTACAATATGGGGTAGACAACTTACTATTATAAGGTTTTATTAAAAGGAGCTCGTTTCATGTGCAACCAGACGCTATAGACAAGGTCATAACCAACGCCATTAACGTCATGGAAAGCAGCAAGTATCAATTATTTGAGATTGCTGAGTCATCACGCTTAGAGAAAGAGTCGCTTACTCGGGAGCTCAATGACATTAAGCATGAGACGGGTGTCACGATTGATCTCGTGGATATGTTAGAGAAAGAATACAAGCGGTCGCGGATCCGGCTCACGGAAGTCAGTCGAGATTTCAACAAGTATCGAGAAGAAGATATCAAGATTGCTTATGAAGCCGCTATCGCTTTTCAATTACAGCTAACCGTTGCGCGGGAAAAAGAGAATAATCTCAAAATCCGCCGCAATGACTTGCAAGTTCGCATGAAGAATGTGGACAAACAAGTAGAACGCGCTGAAACGATTGTTTCACAGATGAATGTTGCACTGGAATATTTATCTGGAGATCTCAATCAATTAACTCGCATTATTGAGTCGGCTAAGAATCGACAACTGCTGGGTTTGAAAATTATTTTGGCCCAAGAGGAAGAACGCAAACGAATCGCGCGCGAAATTCATGATGGGATGGCCCAAACCTTGGCGAATGTTGTACTTCGGACTGAGATTGCCCATCGGATGCTCGTTAAGGAAGATATTTCGGCGGTGAAGGATGAGTTAGTTGATTTAAAGGGACAAGTC
Source organism: Paenibacillus qinlingensis (assembly GCF_013204845.1). Taxonomy (GTDB): domain Bacteria; phylum Bacillota; class Bacilli; order Paenibacillales; family NBRC-103111; genus Paenibacillus_E; species Paenibacillus_E qinlingensis. Next base: position 91,757 of record NZ_JABMKY010000015.1, on the reverse strand, counting down.
AGAAATGGCCTTGAAGAGGTACGTAAAATTATTTTCAACCTCCGACCAATGGCGCTCGATGATTTAGGGATTGTGCCTACATTACGGAAATATGTGCAGGATTTTGAAGATAAATATCGAATCCACACACAGTTTAACTTGGTCGGAAAAGAAACACGCATTCCGTCTGGGTTGGAAATTGCCATTTTCCGCTTGGTGCAGGAAGCTTTATCGAATATAAACAAACATGCCAAAGCAACCTTCTTGTCTGTTGAACTCACGCTAGAACCAGAACAAGTACAGATTTACGTTGTAGATAACGGAATCGGCTTTGATGTTCCGCTAACAGAACTAAGAATAGCCAAGGGGAACAACTTTGGTTTACTGGGAATGAGAGAGCGTGTAGAGCTGCTAGAAGGTACCATGGTTCTGGAGTCTGAGAAAGGTTCAGGAACAAAAATTACGATGCTCATCCCTATCGGCGGCGTTGGAGAGAACAAGGAGGAAAACTAGAATGGACAACACGGCGAGTCACAAACGCAATGTGCATATTGTCATTGCAGACGATCATCAGCTTTTTCGTGAAGGTGTTAAACGGATCATTAATATGGAAGATGATATGGAAGTTATCGGTGAGTGTGGCGATGGCATCCAAGTCATTGAATTGTGTAATCAAATTACGCCCGATATCGTGCTCATGGACATCAATATGCCCCTGGAGAACGGTGTCATTGCAACCGAACGTTTGAAACTCATTTTTCCTGACATTAAAGTTATTATTCTATCGATTCATGATGATGAAAGCTATGTGTTTGAGACGCTTCGTAAAGGGGCTTCAGGTTACTTGCTGAAGGATATGGAAGCAGAGTCGCTGATTAATGCGATTCGTTCTGTTGTTGCAGGACATGCCTACATTCATCCGAAGGTAACGGGTAAGCTTATCAATCAACTTAGACGTATGACGTATCTAGATGACGTTGGTGTGGTTGGTACCGGTACAGGCGTCAAAGATTCTGGATTGAAGTACATACATAATGCGAACAGCCCTTTAACCAAAAGGGAAGCAGAAGTGCTTCGTCTTATGGCAGAGGGCAAAAGCAATAAGCTGATTGGCGAATTCTTGTACATCAGTGAGAAAACAGTAAAAAACCATGTAAGTAGTATTCTTCAAAAAATGGAAGTCGATGATCGCACCCAAGCGGTAATTATTGCAATTAAAAATGGTTGGGTAACGCTGTAATTCGCGATACCGCATTTCCGTGCCCATAGGAACCCCCCTTTGCACTGCCGCATACACTGCAGGTAAGGGAGGGACCCGCTATGTGGATTGGATTGCTTTGTATCTTCGGTTGCTATGGCGTGAGCATTATCATGCTGCATCTCTTACTACGTAAGGGAATGAAGAAGAAACCTGCTACTGTTTTACTTGTTACCAAAAACAATCAAAATCAAATTGAGTGGGTTATTCGCTCATTATTTTTCTTTTCGCGTGTAAGAGGAAACCAGGTCAGGGCAACGATTATTGACGAGGGGTCATCTGACGATACAAGAGAGATCATTGAGCGATTATCCCAAACGTATGCTTTAGAGCTGCGTTTACAGTCTGACTATGATGCCGTTGATCGTTTTCTAAGTCAGCATGATGAAGATCCAGTTGTACTTGTTCACCTCAGTAATAGGGAGGAACTCGTGAAGATTCCTGTTGTCTGAGAGCAAACGCTTTCAGGTATAAATTTACAAACCTTCAACTAACATGTACGCTATATGATTTATAATTGATGAAGAGAGAACGGTGAGGAATGAAGGTTCAGATCTATGCTGTTCGAAAGAGACATGTGTGGGAGTGGCAATTCACGATACATGCCCAGACAGATATCCATTATTGGTTCGAGCATTACGCAGCCGACGCCGGCCTCGTATTGTTCGAACCTTTTGTTTCGTTAGGGCAGGGAATTCGGCTGCTTGAGGGGTTGAGAAAGATTGATATGGCTTCTAAGGAACATAGCGAGAGTCGCTTACTTGCGATGGTTAAGCGGGGAGCCTCGTTACTTGGTCTAACGAATGTAGATGAGATACGTTCGGAAGTGCTGGACTATACGCGCTGGTGTGACGAGCATGTTCGCAGCTTTCAATTACACTCGTCTACGTATATTAGTCTCGTCGAAGCTTGCAGAGGGCGTTCGCTGTTGGTGGATGAGCTTCAGCTTCTAATAGAAGCCCCAGGTGTTGAGACGGCAGGGTTAGCGGGGTTGAATGCTTCGTGGCCAGCCTATTTGCAACTCGCCTACCTTAATGGCGATATAACGCTCACGAGTGGCTTGCACATGCAAGCGAGGCGTGAATGGCGGCGATGGTTTAAGAAAGTCTCGCATTACGCATGTAAACGCTGTGGAAGCGGAGAAACGCGGATGTTCTGGTCGCCATGCTTACATTGCGGACAAGACTGCCTCTATTGCGAGGAGTGCCTCACAATGGGCAGGGCTCGATCCTGCTCCTTGCTTGTGCTCGGAGGCTCAGGTAATGTGCTGTCCACCGCTGACGCAGAGGCTGCTGGCGAATTACAGGCTTACATAGAGCCCTGGGGGCTCAGTGATGCTCAGACCCATGCTTCCATGGAGGGGCTGCGCTACATCCAAGGCAAGGAACCTGATGGCCCAGGTAAATTCCTCATCTGGGCTGTAACGGGCGCCGGGAAGACCGAAATGATCTTCCCGTTCATTCACTACACCGCCGCCCGTGGCGGGCGTGTCCTCATTGCAACACCACGTAAGGACGTGGTGTTGGAGCTACAACCGCGCATCCAGCGGGCGTTCGCAACATACAGCGTGGTCACGCTGTATGGCGGAAGCGAGCAGCGCTGGGAGCAAGGGCAAATCACGATCGCAACAACGCATCAGTTGTTGCGGTTTCATCAAGCATTTGACCTCGTCATCATCGATGAAATCGATGCCTTCCCGTACCACAATAACCCCATGCTTAGCTATGCTGCAGAGAAAGTGTGTAAACCCAGCGGGACGAATATCCTGTTGTCTGCCACGCCGCCTACGCGCGTTAGACAGGCCGCCGAGAGCGGGCGTCTGCCACATGTTCGCGTTCCTGTACGATTTCATAAACATCCCCTACCAGTACCTCAATTGATATCTACACCTACGCTAAGAAAATCCATCGCATCCCAATCCATCCCACAATCGATTCAATCTCGTTTAGAAGTATCTATTGAACGTGGAGCACAAGTTTTTGTGTTCGTACCGAATATTCAGCTCGTAGAGCCGATGGTCATGCTGCTGAGAGAGCAGTTGAACAAGGCCGCTAAAAGCGCAGCGGTCCGCGTAGAGGGAACCTCCTCTAAAGATACTTCGCGCACAGAGAAGGTGCAGCTTTTTCGTAATCGGGAGATCCGCGTACTTGTCACGACGACCATTTTAGAACGTGGGGTAACCGTGCCCCAGTCGGATGTTTTCATTTTGGATGCAGACTCGAAGTTATTCGATGAAGCCGCATTGGTCCAGATGGCAGGACGTGCTGGGAGATCCAAGGATGATCCGTATGGGAAGGTTTATTTGGCAGCCGCAGAAATAACGAAATCACAGAAAGAAGCCCTTCGACAGATACGCACGATGAATCGGATTGCACGAAAACAGGGCTTTTTACAAGGGGGTAAGGTATGAGCAGTTGGTGGAGTCAGATAGGGAACTCGTTATTTTCATTATTAAGTCCTAGGCGGGAAGCATGTTTATTGTGCAAACAGGTGACCAGTCTGGAGAGAGGGGAGTTAGGGCTTTGTCATGGATGCTACACCCGAATTCCCTGGATTCGTAAGGTGGTTTGTTTATCTTGTGGGCGAGGGGAGCACTGTCCGGATTGTCGTCGGAAGCCTCACACCTATTTCGTCAAAAGCCGAAGTGCCGTCCGATATGATGAGACGATGAAAGAGCTGCTTGCCAGATATAAGTATCGAGGAGACGAACGTTTAAAGGCAGTTTTCGGCCATATGTTAGTTCATGCATTTCAGCAGCTTCGGTTGGATCGGGTATCGGCATCTGCGGGGCAGGTTCGAGAGTGTATCACTTACGTACCTGTAAGTGAGCAACGCATGCAAGAGCGTGGGTTCAACCAGGCGGAACAAATGGCGAGAGAGCTAGGCAGGCGAGTTAATCTCCCGGTCTTATATTTACTCAAACGATCTAAACATACTGCGAAGCAGAGTTTCAAAAAGCGAAGTGAACGTATCGACGATCTTGCGCACGTTTTTGAGTTTGATTCAACAGAACTTGGACGAATAATCGGGTACGGAGAACCTATCATCATTTATATAGTGGACGATGTGTACACAACGGGGAGTACGATGAATCAATGTGCAATGGTGTTAAAACAGGAAATGTCGATACCTGTCGAAATATGCGGACTCACATGGGCGAGATAAATAAGGGCATAGTCTTATTTTTACAAAAATAGTATTAGGCAAAAGCTGTCGAATTGCGGTAAACTGGAATTAAAAAGTGGAAACTGGGAATGCTGAAAAGGGGGACATACAATGAGTATGAATGTGCAGAATTGTTCACGTTGTGGGAAAATATTTGTAAAAGGCTTCGCAGATTTTTGTCCGAATTGCATGAAAGAACTAGAGTTGCAATATGAGAAATGTGTGAAGTATCTGCGTGAAAATAAAGGCGTCAATATAAACGATTTAAGCGAAGCAACAGGTGTCTCTCTTAAACAAATTACAAAGTTCATTCGTGAAGGCCGTATTTCCATTCTGCATGCGCCTAATATGTCGTATCCATGTGAAGTATGTGGAACTCTGATCCGTGAAAATACGATTTGCGAACCTTGCCGAATGAAGCTTGTAAAGGATGTAAGGAATAATTCGGAGGATGAGCGGCGTAGGCAAGATCAGTCTTCTCAGGAAAGTAAAGTCAGCTTTAAAATTCAAGAACGTTTGCGGGACCGCCACTAATTTCGAAATAGGTCAGTTGAGATATAAAGTTTCATATAGAAGATGCCGATAATAGTTCTAACGATTATCGGCATTTTATTTTTTAGGTCAGAGAATATAGGAGTGTATCGGTATGAAAATTAATGATAATGGGCGCATCGGTAATGTGAATCCATATAAGAAAACAGGAGAATCCGCATTCGCACAGGCTGCAGGGAAGAAGGGTAAAGCGAAGGATCAGGTTGAGATATCTGCTGAAGCGAAAGAACTGCTTGGTGCTCAAGGAAATCGAACAGAAGAGCAATCCCTTCGAATCGATCAATTGAAATCTTCAGTTGCATCTGGGACTTACCATGTGGATGCGGGTAAAATCGCAGAGAAGATGCTGCCGTACTTGAAATAATCAACTCATTTATACATGAGATAAAAGTGGGTGACGATCATGTCAATACAGCCTTTATTGGAAACGATGAACGCACTGCAGGAAGCGCATGAGGCATTGCTTGAACTATCCAACGTGAAGAAGCAGGTTCTTGTCAGCAACAATATTGATGAACTCAATATGATTGTTAATCGAGAGAACAAGTGGGTTAGAGCGATTGCAGAGGCGAATCAACAACGCATTTTATTCATCGGTTCTTACTTGATATCAAGAGGTTACAATCCCAATCCCAACATCACGGTGAGTGATTTAATTAAAGTTATTTTTAAAGCTGAAGAGAAGCAAGCGCTTATGAAAGCTCAACAAATGCTGCTTGTTACCATAGAGGAACTGAAATTAAGTAACGTAATCAATCAACAATTGATTGAGCAATCATTGGCTTTTGTAGACTATTCACTGGATCTTATTATTGGACCGCCAGATGATGATATGGTGTACAAAAATCCGAACCTAGCTAAGAGCGGAAATCGGCAAGGACTTTTCGATCGAAGAGGCTAGGTTTAAATCTTAATTAGAATACCCAGTAGGGCATAGGAGAGAGAAACCATGAGATCAACTTTTGGCGGAATTGAAATATCCAAGCGTGGAATCCTTACGCAACAAGCAGCACTTACTACAGCTGGACATAACGTCGCGAATGCGAATACGCCGGGCTTTTCACGCCAGGTTGTCAAAATGGTCGCATCTGAGCCCATTGAGGCATTAAGTTTTAACCGTTCAACAATCCCTGGACAAATGGGGCAGGGTGTCGAGTTTACAGAAGTGAAACGTATTCGTGAAGCTTTCCTAGATAAGCAATATGCAAATGAGAATAAGAGTCTAGGCGAGTGGACTGTTCGCCAAGATACTTTAGAGAAACTAGAAGCAATTATTAATGAACCGTCTAATACGGGGCTTCGTCAAGTACTCGATAATTTCTGGAACTCCTGGCAGGAGCTTAGTAAACAACCGGATAACTTGGAGACGAGAGCCGTAGTTAAAGAAAGTGCATTAGCAGTAACAGACGCGTTTAATCATGCAGCGAAACAGTTAAACGATCTTGCATCCGACTTAAATGACAACATTTCGGTTAAAGTCACACAGGTCAATACAACACTGAAGCAAATTGCCGGCCTGAATAATGAGATCTTCCGTGTTGAAGGTCTTGGCAATAATGCGAATGATCTTCGCGATCAGCGTGATTTGCTAGTCGATGAGCTGTCCAAAGTCATCAATGTTTCCGTTCAAGAAGAATCTGGTGGCTACCGTGTGAAAATGGGCAATCAGGACTTGGTAGTGGCAAGCACAGCAACAGAGTTCGATGAGAATACAGCAGCTTCAGCGTATCCAACTGACTTGAACAGTGGTGAGCTTTATGGACTTATGCTATCCAACCAACGTTATGTTTCAGAGTATAAGAATCAATTAAATTCAATGGTTTCCACCATTGTAACTGCAGTTAATACAGCGCATAAAGAAGGATACACCCTGAAAGACCCTCCTACAAAAGGTGGAGATTTCTTCACTCCAATTGCTGATTTCAGTACTGCAGCAGCAACGTTTAAAGTTAGTGCGAATATTACAGATAATGTTGAAAATATTGCAGCTTCAGCTAAGACATACCTTGATGCCAATGGTGTTGAGCATGTCGTTAAAGGTAATAATGAGCTAGCGCTGAAACTGGCGGGAATTAAAAATCAAAAATATAATTTTGATGGCTCTGGTGTTACCAAAATTATTTTGAATGGCGGTACATTTGATGAGTTCCTTCGTGCGGTAGTCTCCGAGATTGGGGTTCAAACGCAAGAGGCTCAACGCCAAGTTACTAATCAGAAGATTCTTGTCGATCAAGTGGATGCAAGACGTCAATCCGTAAGCGGTGTTTCGTTAGATGAAGAAATGGCTGATATGATTAAATACCAGCACGCATATAACGCGGCAGCGCGTTCCTTAACTACATTTGATGAGATGTTAGATAAAGTGATTAATTCGATGGGTACGGTAGGCAGATAGATGTAAGTAACAAAACTAGAAGTTTGGGGTGGAATTGCAATGGCTCTTCGCGTCACACAAGGCATGTTGAATACACAATTACTGCGAAATTTGAATGGAAATTTATCTCGAATGGATAAGCTTCAAGATCAATTGTCAACAGGTCGCAAGATCAATAAGCCATCAGATGATCCAGTGGGAATTAGTTTCTCTATGCGCTACCGTAGTGAGCTAGAAACGAATGATCAATATCAGAGAAACGTTGATGCGACGGTTTCTTTTCTAGATTATACGGATACGATGTTGGATCAAACAGGTAGCGTATTGCAAAGAGCTCGTGAACTTGCTGTAGAGGCTGCGAATGGTACGAACTCGGAAGAGTCGCTGAATGCCATGAAAACCGAAATTGACCAACTGTATAATCAAATGACAAATATAGGAAATAGTCAGTTCAATGGAAAGTTTGTTTTCAATGGACAAATCACAGATAAAGCCCCATTCCCTGACCCAGATAATGCAGCAAATGCTGTAACGGATAGCGGTGAAATTAAGTTTGAAATTGGTGCCGGCGTTCAAATCGCCATGAATAAAACAGCGGAAGAGATTTTTGGTAAATCTGGCGATGTGAATAACGCTTTTCAAATATTAAAAGATTTATCTGCGGCTTTAGCATCAGGCACAACACCAGGTATTCAGAAGTCTATTGAACTTATGGATCAACGGCTGAGTGGAGTCTTGGGGGCGCGTGCGGATATTGGTGCCAAAACGAATCGCGTTCAGCTCGCAGAGGAACGCTTGCAAGACATTGGGATTAACTTGCAAAGTCTGCAGTCGAAGACAGAAGATGCGGATATGTCATTGGTCATCACCAATTTGAAAATGGAAGAGAACGTTTACCAGGCTTCGCTTTCTGCTGGATCCAAAGTGATTGTCCCTACATTAGTTGATTTCTTGCGGTAATAATTTCAATTAGGAGGCGGTTGAAGTGCCAAGTATTCCACAAATACAAATAAGCCAACAACCGGCTCTAATTGGAATAGATGCCGACCTCGGAACGCAAGATATTCGACAGCCTAGAGCAACTTATGAAATGCAAGTCGATCGTCCTAAACAGGACATACGACAGCCTAGAGGAGAACTAGAGATAGATCAAAGTCGAGCTTGGGATGCTCTTGGTCAAGGACCGATTCTTACAGCGTTGAGCCGGATCTATTCTCAATGTTCACAAATCGCTATGCAAGGGATCGCTAGGCGCGTAGAGGATGGCAATAGGATGGCTGCCATTCATCATGGCGGGAATGCAATTGCTGAGATTGCGAAAGAGCTTAGTATTAGCCGTCCGCAGTTCGATTACTACGGGGAAGCAGCTTATGATAATGTTGATATAACGTACACAGCACGCAAAGCTGAAATCAATGTTACAGACGGTAAAGTAAATGTTAATGCACGGGTAAATAAGCCTGAGATTGAGTACAATCGAGGTAAGCTTGATATTTACATGAGACAGTATCCTAAGGTTGATATCTCAGTGTCACAAATTGATTTCAAAACATAATGGGGTATAATCAGGCTATAGATGATTTCTATAGCTTTTTTACCACATAAGAAAGTATAAGTTTTCGGTTTCCGAAAACAGCTTGATTATTGGCGATAAAACCTACCTCTAAACGCGGTCGCTCATCTTCGAATGGCCTCGATAGAGGTTTTCTCATTATTCGTTCAAATGAAGGAGCTAGGCAGATGAAAATTACGACTTTATTTTTCGGTGAGATCGAAGTGCAGGACTCAGATATCGTCACGTTTACACAAGGAGTGCCAGGCTTTGAAGAACTAACTCAGTTTACTTTGGTTCAGCCTGCGGATAGTGCTCCTTTCTCATATTTCCAATCCGTTCAAGAAGGCGGTCTTGCTTTTTTGGTGACAGATCCTTTCCTTTTCTTTAAAGATTATGAGTTAAATATTCCAGAGGCTGTGCAGACTGAATTAAAGATTGAGAAGCCAGAAGATGTACTAGTCTGGTCAGTGGTTACAGTAAATGATGACTTCACGAAGATCACACTTAATCTCTTAGCGCCGATCATATGGAATGTACAAGAGCAGTCTGCCAAGCAGATTATCTTGCACGACTCGGAGTACAACGTCAAACATGAAATCGTGTTAAGCGAAGTAGGCGAACCAACACAAGTAGAGGGGTGAGGAGTATGCTCGTATTGGCCAGGAAAAAAGGAGAATCGATTATGATCGGTGATCAGATCGAGATCGTCGTTCTGGGTAGTGAAGGAGACACAATTCGTGTGGGCATTCGCGCTCCAAAACATGTCGAAGTTTTCCGCAAAGAGATCTATCAGAACATACAAGAATCGAACAAAGAAGCGATTTCTAATCCGATTAGTCCTTTGAACCTAAGTAAGTTAATGAATAAGTCTAAATAGAGCAAAAATGTCGGCCAGGGGTCGACATTTTTTTTAATTTACCTATAAACTTTCGGAATCGCTAGGACGATATATATAACAACGGGCCTCAAGCTGGGCGGCCGACCCGCTTGTGAGCCCAAAATAAATCCACATGGATGTGGATCAAACGAACCTTCAGGAGGAAGAAACAAATGAGAATTAATCACAATATCGCAGCAGCGAACACTCACCGTCAATTGACGGGTAACACAGCAGCAGCAAGCAAATCCCTTGAGAAATTGTCTTCCGGTCTTCGCATCAACCGCGCTGGTGATGATGCAGCTGGTCTAGCAATCTCCGAGAAAATGAGAGCACAAATCCGTGGTTTGGATATGGCTTCCAAAAATGCTCAAGATGGTATCTCTTTGATTCAAACAGCAGAGGGTGCATTGAACGAAACTCACTCGATCCTTCAACGTATGCGCGAATTGGCTGACCAATCCGCAAACGGAACAAACACAAATGACGATCGCGCAGCGATTCAAGAAGAAGTAAAACAATTGAAAGACGAAATCGATCGTATTGGTAACACAACTGAGTTTAATACTCAAAAATTATTGAATGGTGCTTTGAAATCCGCTGGTACATCTAATGTTGCACAAGATACTACAACTAGTGCAGCTGTAGCTAAATTGACTGGTGGTACAATAACTGGGTCAGGTACTATGGCTTCCGGTGTCCCTTTAGATGCTGATTTTAAAACAGAAACACTCAAAATTGATGGAACTAACATCGATGTAAATTGGCAAAATCTATCGACAGAAGATAAAAACACATTAAAAGGTATTTCAACAGACATTACAACTCAAAATAAAGCAAAAGATCTAATTGTAAATACAATTAACGCTGCAATTGATGCTGCAGGTAAAAATGTAGCTCACGTTACTGGATACGTTGATGCTTCTGGGAAGCTAGTTCTAGAGAGTGGTTCTAAAGGTGTAGATTCCAGTATTACAGCAGGTGCTGGTGTACTTGGTGGGAAAATCCTTGGCGCAACCGGTACTCAAGCTGTAGGAACAACTAACTATAATGGTACGACTGTTGCTGCTAGTACTACTGCCGATATGACAGTAAATGGTGTGCTAATGCAGGTTACTTTATCTGGTCTCGCAAACGGCGCTACAATGGCAAGTGGCGCAGCAATGTTGCAAACTGCAATTAATGCTGCAATCACTGCTTACAACGGTACTACTGGTAAATCATCTGGTCAAGATGGTTTCATCTCTCAAGCACAAGTTAATGTGAGTGATGATGGCCGCTTTGTTATTACAAATGAAAATGGTCCTATCAATTTCAAAGATCAAACTGGTCAAACAGCGATTCAAGATCTTGGTTTGTCTCAAGCACAAACAGAAGCAACAAGCAATGGAGGAGTAACATTCCAAATTGGTGCTAACCGAGGACAAACGATTAGCTTTGGTATTGGCGATATGAGAACGGCTGCACTAGGATTATCATCCGTTGATGTTTCTACTGCAACAAATGCGTCCCAAGCGTTAACTTCTTTGGATAGCGCGATTAAAAATGTTTCCTCGCAACGTTCCAAAATGGGTGCTGTTCAAAACCGTTTGGAGCACACAATCAACAACTTGCAAACTGCTTCCGAGAACTTGACATCTGCTGAGTCCCGAATTCGTGATGTGGACATGGCGAAAGAAATGATGGATTTCACTAAGAACAACATCCTTTCTCAAGCAGCTCAAGCAATGTTGGCACAAGCAAACCAACAGCCTCAAGGCGTTCTTCAATTGCTTCGTTAATACCTAGTTTGAAGTAAAGAGACTCTAGTTAATCTAGAGTCTTTTTACTTTACCATAAACTTGTATTTACATTTTCGAGACAGTATTCCGATATAATAGTAAAAGACATGAGATTATTGGAGGGTTTATTTTGCAAATTAAGTTGAGAGATGATTGGTTTATTCTCAGTAATAGCGCGGAAAGTGTTGAAGATGTGTTTAGTCAAGTCAATGGTCTAATAGAGGATGAAAACTTATATATTGAGCGTGTATTCGTTGATGGAGTCGAAATACATGAGGATATCCGAGGATATCTATTATTACGTTTATCGGAGATTAAGAAGGTTGAGTTTATTTTTATTTCCCGTAGAGGACATATGATGCAACGGTTAATAGATACGGTAAATTACCTGTCTAGTGCTCTTCCAGAAGTAGAAGCTTTATCTTCACAGATATATAATAAAATGACTGACAAAACATGGAGCAAGATCAGTCACTTGTTTGAAGGTATTCAATTTATACTTAAAGTGTATGAAGCATTTACAGAAATGGATAATCTAAATGTATATAGACAAGAGTATGAAGTGCATCTACAGGTACTAATTAAGGAAATTCGTAATATTGAAATTGCTTTAAGTAATTCCGATTACACCCTTCTAGCAGATTTAATTAAATATGAAATATTCCCTGCACTTACTCAATTGAAAGATATTTCATTAAAAATTGTAGAGGTTGAGGGTGTTGAAAAATGATTTATGAAAAAAACCTAAATAAATTAAAAGATAAATTCCCTGCTGTTTATAATGCATTATTGAATTTATCAAGTAAGTATAAGCTGTCTGAGATGCAAGTATCTATGGCGAAAGATGGAAATCCCACTTTGGCAGTTGAAGTAAACGGGAATATGATGCAATTATTAAGTAAGTATAATCCTGTAGTAGAAGCAGAGCAATTCGTTGCTAGTATAGAGTCTACTTCCGATTATAGACACGTAGTATTTTTCGGTTGTGGACTTGGTTACCACATCGAGATGTTTAATAAGAAACATCCTGATTTATCTTATACAATTTTAGAACCTTTCCCGGATTTATTTCACGAGTATATTAAATGCCGTTTACTTGACCAACTCTCATTTTCAAAATTGAAAGATATTTTTCTGTTATATGAAGAGGCGGATATATCGAATTACCTACGTTATATAGTAGACACTTATCATGGCGGATCTGTGCTTGTTATTCATCCGGCTTATTCAAGATTATTTCCGGAAATAACACAACAAGTAAATAAACAATATAAAGAGTCTTTTTCAAATAAAATACAATCGATACAAATTAATGCGACTTATGAGAAGAGATGGGTAGTTAACAGTTTGATCAACTTTCCAACAATTTTGCAGACTCCAGATATTATGATAGATACAAAAGAAACCTTTAACGACAAACCAGTTGTATTAGTTGCAGCAGGACCTTCACTTGAGGAAGAACTAGATAATCTAAGATATATTAAGGAGAATAAATTAGCCTATATATTTTCGGTGGGAACAGCCATTAACGGTTTATTAGCTTATGGGATATATCCTGATGCCGCATGTACGTATGATCCATCTCCTTTAAATCTAAAAGTTTTCGAAAAAGTAATAGAGCAGGATATTAAGTCAATTCCATTAATTTATGGAAGCAGCGTGGCTCATGAGGTTGTGAATCAGTACCCTGGTCCCAAGTTGCATATGTTAACTAGTCAAGATACGATTTCTTCGTTTCTCATAAAGAGTATAACAGGAGAACCAGTTAACCTGGTCAATGATGCTGCTTCTATTTCAATTATTACAACACAATTGTTGCAAACGCTCAACTGTAGTTTAATTGTTCTCGTAGGCCAAAATTTTGCATATAAAAACAATCAGATATATTCAAAATCATCGCTTGTTATTGAGGACAGTGTTGATGTAGGAAACGCTTTGGAAACAGCGATTTCGGTACCAAGTGTAACTGGAGGGGAAGTCTATACGAATAAAGATTGGAGTCAAATGCGCATACAAATGGAGAGTCTAATTAGTCGAAGACCAGATCTAAAGGTTATTAATACGACTAATGGAGGCGCGCGAATCAGTCACACGACATATTGTTCTTTAAAGGACGTAATAGAAACAGAATTAAAAGTCCCTGTTGTGCAAGCTGACTGGTACACAAAAAGACATGATTCCTATGATTTAGATAATGTGAAATTCAAAATTAATAAAATGAGCTACTCCTATAAAGTCTTACTAAAAGAGTTGGATGAAGTTGTTGAGAATTTAAGGAAAATAGATAAAGCTATAAATAAATATGATCAACAGAAACTAGCGAATGTAATGCCAAAATTAGATGCGGCTATGAACAAAGTGTCAAAGAACGACTTTTTTAATTCGATTATTTTGCCTATGAATAGGGTGAAATATGATTTCTTTCTTAAAAAGGTTGCTCAAATCAGGGGAGAAAACAATATTTTAGTTAAGGGTAAAATAATACTTAAAGAATTTGGCGACTTCGTTTATGTGATTCAACATGACGCGCTACTTTTGCAAGATACTTATAAAGTAACTAGTGAAGCTGTTTTGGATATAGTAGGTTAGTAATTGAAGCTTTCGGATTGGAGTGACAGATGTGGCAAAGAACATATTAGTAACTGGTGCGGACGGTTTTATTGGATCGCATCTAGCTGAAGAATTAGTTAAAGAGGGCTATAATGTCAAGGCATTTACAATGTATAATTCTTTCAACTCCTGGGGGTGGCTGGATCACTCTTCTAAAGAAATCATTGACAGTATGGAGATCTTTTCAGGTGATATTCGTGATACATATGGAGTTAAACAAGCGATGAAAAATTGCGACGTCGTCATGCACTTGGCTGCTCTTATTGCTATTCCATATTCTTATCATTCGCCTGAGACTTATATTGATACGAATATCAAAGGAACATTAAATGTTGTACAAGCCGCGAGAGAATTAGAAATTGCCAAAGTAGTTCATACATCTACCAGTGAAGTATATGGTTCTGCGCAATTTGTACCAATTACAGAAGATCATCCATTACAGGGGCAATCCCCATACTCAGCATCCAAAATTGGGGCGGACCAATTGGCAATGTCATTTTATTCATCATTTTCAACTCCTATCGCTATTATTAGACCATTTAATACGTATGGACCTCGACAATCTGCAAGAGCTGTAATTCCTACGGTAATAACACAATTACTGAATGGGGCAACAGAAATAAAATTAGGATCGCTTGGTCCTACGAGAGACTTTAATTATATTAATGATACAGTAAGAGGTTTTATTTCCATTATGAAATCGGATGAATCAGTCGGTGAAGTAATCAATATAGGCAGTAATTATGAAATATCAATTAAAGATACAGTTGAAATGATAGCGGATATTATGGGAGTAAAGATAAGTGTTATCACCGATGCTCAAAGGTTAAGACCGGAGAAGAGTGAAGTAGATCGTTTATGGGCGGATAACACAAAGGCTCGGAGAATAGGTTGGGAGCCTGAATATGCTGGGAAAGAAGGTTTAAGAAGAGGCCTGGAGGAGACGATTAAGTGGTTCAGCGATAAGGATAATCGTGCTCAATATAAAGCCAACTTCTATAATATATGACTAAACTAGCAGAAGATATTATAAAAGCTATAAGGGATGTTGCTGCAGTCGATGAGAAGAATCCAATAGGATTGCACGAACCGCAATTTTCGGGAAATGAATGGGAATACGTCAAGGATTGTTTGGATACAGGATGGGTTTCAACAGTAGGCCAGTATGTAACACGATTTGAAGATATGATTTCAGACTTCACAGGTGCTAAATATGCCATTGCTACCGTTAATGGTACAGCGGCGCTTCATATTTGTCTCTTATTAGCTGATATACGTCCTGGAGATGAAGTCTTAATTCCAACTCTTACATTTATAGCAACTGCTAATGCGATTGCTTACTGTGGTGCAATTCCCCATTTTGTAGATAGTGACGAAAAGACGTTAGGGATCTCACCAGAGAAGCTTTCAGAATATTTAAAAGCTATTACTGTAACTAATAAAGAAGGCTGTTTTAATCGAGTTACAGGAAGAAGGATTAAAGCTGTTGTACCCATGCATACTTTTGGGCATGCAGTTGACTTGGATGCATTATTAGAAGTTTGCAATCAATTTAAGATTGTGATGGTTGAAGATGCTGCCGAGTCCCTTGGAACTATGTATAAAGGAAAACATACGGGGAATTGGGGTATGCTCTCCGCGGTTAGCTTTAATGGGAATAAAGTCGTTACAACAGGTGGTGGCGGGATAATTTTGACCAATCATGAGCCACTTGCCAAATTAGCCAAGCATATAACTACGACTTCAAAAATCCCTCACAAATGGGAAATTTCTCATGATTATATTGGATATAACTATCGCATGCCGAATCTTAATGCGGCCTTAGGGTGTGCTCAAATCGAACAATTATCGACTTTTATTGAGTCTAAACGTAATTTAGCTGGAGCTTATCAAAGTGCTTTTCATGAGATAGAGGGTGTTGATTTCTTTGAAGAACCCGAATTTTCTAGAAGTAACTACTGGTTAAATGTTCTTATGATTAAAGAAGGAAGAGCTTTGCGTGACCAAATTTTAGAACGTACCAATGAGGTAGGAGTAATGACTCGACCTGTGTGGCAATTAATGCACCGATTGACCATGTTTGCTGAAAGTCCTAGAATGGACCTTTCTACGGCTGAAAAACTGGAATCAAGTATCATCAATATTCCAAGCAGCGTTTTTCTAAGAAGAGGTAACGAATGACTAAGAAAATATGTGTGGTTACCGGAACAAGAGCGGAGTATGGACTTCTATCTTCATTAATGTTGTTTTTGAGAGAGGATGCAGAGATTGAGTTGCAAATTATAGCAACAGGGTCACATCTTTCTCACGAGTTCGGTCTTACTTATAAAACGATTCTTGAAGATGGATTTATGATTAACGAAAGAATTGAAATGATATTATCAAGCGATACAGCAGTAGGTGTCACCAAATCAATTGGACTAGGTATAATTGGTTTTGCTGACGGTTACGAGAGACTGAAGCCTGACCTAGTGGTTTTACTCGGTGATCGATATGAAATACTAGCTGCAGCACAAGCTGCACTTATAGCAAAACTTCCAATTGCTCATATTGGTGGTGGAGATGTCACGCAAGGTGCGTATGATGAAGCGATCCGGCATAGTATCACAAAGATGTCTCATTTGCACTTTGTAACGAATAAAGAATCGGGTGAAAGAGTAAGACAGCTTGGGGAGAACCCTAAGTATATTTATAATGTTGGCAGTCCAGGAATTGATCTGATTAAGAACATGGAATTAGCTAATCGTAAACAATTATCGAAGTTACTGAGTTTCAGTTGGAAAAGTAAAAATGCGTTAGTGACGTTTCATCCTAGTACACTCGATAAAGAGAATCCAAGTGTGCAATTTGAACGCTTGTTAGCGGCTCTATCGAGACTTGGAGATGACTTTGGCATCATTATAACCAAACCAAATGCTGATAGTGACGGACGTATGCTTATTCGGATGATAGAAGATTTTGAAAAAAGGCATAATAACGTAAAATCATATGTCTCACTGGGACAATATAAGTATTTAAGCACAATGGCTCAGGTAGATGTAGTTATTGGTAACTCTTCTAGTGGTTTATACGAGGCTCCTTCATTTAAAAAGCCTACAGTAAACATCGGAGATCGGCAAAGGGGGAGGTTGCTTGCTGAATCGGTATTGAACTGTGAACCAGAAGAGCAAGAAATATATGAGTCTATCCAGCGTGCAATTTCTTTGGACTGTGAACACGTGTTTAATCCTTATGGTGAAGGAGAAAGTTCTGTAAAAATATATGAAATAATTAAAAGCTTCTCTGACTATAAACATTTAATAATAAAAGAATTTCATCAAATGGGGTTTTCAAATGAACAATAAAAAAGCGTATATTATTGCTGAAGCTGGCGTTAATCATAATGGTTCGATAGATATGGCAAAAGATTTAGTTGAAATTGCTGCAAGAGCAGGTGCAGATGCGGTGAAATTTCAAACCTTTATTACTGAGAATGAAATAAGTCGTTATGCACCAAAAGCAGATTATCAGATGAAAACAACAGATTCTGATGAATCACAATTTCAAATGGTAAAGAAGTTGGAATTAGATAAAAATGCACATCTTATTCTAATTGAGCATTGTAAAAAGCATAATATTGAATTTTTATCCTCTCCGTTTGATTTAGAGAGTCTAGACTTACTTCTGTTTGAATTTGAACTAGAAACGATTAAGATTCCTTCTGGGGAAATTACAAATGGTCCATTACTACTAAATGTTGCTAAAGCAGGGAGGAAAGTAATATTATCGACGGGAATGTGCACGTTAGGTGATATAGAAACTGCACTTGGAGTTTTGGCTTTTGGATATATCAATTCTAAGGAAGAACCTTCTATAAAGCATTTTTATGAATCTTATTATTCAGTTTCTGGTCAAGCTGCTTTAAGGGAAAAGGTGGTTTTATTACACTGTACGACTGAATATCCAACACCATATAAAGATGTTAATTTAAAAGTTATGGATTCAATGAAACAATCATTTGGATTAGAAGTAGGTTACTCTGATCATACTCTTGGCATTGAAGTATCAATAGCTGCCGCAGCAAGAGGAGCAGCTATTATTGAAAAGCATATTACATTAGATAAAAATTTAGAAGGTCCTGATCATCAAGCCTCCATTGATCCGGATGAATTAATAACTTTGGTTTCATCTATAAGAAATATTGAAGTTGCTTTAGGACATTCGGTCAAACTACCGGCTGCATCAGAAATTAAAAATATTGAAATTGCTAGAAAGAGCTTAGTTGCTGCTACCGAGATCAGATTGGGTGAAGTTTATTCAGTTGAGAATTTGACTATGAAAAGACCAGGAACAGGCATCTCTCCACTTCAATACTGGGATTTTATTGGGAAAGTGGCAACAAGGTCATACGGAGCCGATGAGGTAATAAAGAAAGATGATTGTTAATTATGAGGAAGCGCTGAAAGTATTCAATGAGCTAGATCCGATGTATCAAAATCCTTACTTGCATCCTGATTATGTGAAAATCGATGCTAAGCGTGATGTCTCTCTTGAATCAGCCTTTTTTGTATATAGGCAGGTGGGGAAAATATACTACCATGCGTTTCATATTTCGGTAATTCCAGGTACCCTTTATAAAGATATACAGTCACCTTATGGCTATGGTGGACCAATAAGTAACTGTTTGGATCCGTTATTCCTTTCAATTGCATGGAGAGTATATTGTGATTGGTGTGTTGAAAACAATATTATTGTTGAATTTATGAGATTCCATCCCATGCTAGAGAGTGCAAAATGGTATTCAGGAGCTGTTATGATAGACAGGAAAGTCGTTTGGATTGATCTGCAAAGTGATACCTGGTCAAATTACAAAGGACGAATTAGAACAGCTATAAAAAAAGCAAGTAATGAGGGTTTGGAAATTGAACATTTTAAATCAAAAGAGGATATAGAAAATTTTGTCTCATTATATATACATACCATGAAGAGTTTAAATTCTAATCCATTTTATCATTTCTCAGAGGATTATTTTTCTGAAATTTTAAATTGGTCACACGCCAAGCTATTCATAACGAAGTTTGAAGGGAAAACAGTAGGGGCAGCTTTGTTTCTCTTACATGGAAAGAACGCAGAATATCACCTTTCAGCTTCCAATGCTGAAGGAAAGCGGTTGGGGGCAACAAATTTTATTTTACATGAAGCAGTAATGTTTTTGAAAAATTACAACTACGAATTCCTTCATTTAGGTGGAGGTACGGATGCGAATCCAGAAAATTTGTTGCTGTTTTTTAAAAAGGGCTTTTCAAAAAATCAAAAAGATTTTTATATAGGAAAAAAAATCTTTAACGAAACTATTTATGGACAGTTAAAAGAGAATTGGTTAGGAGAAAATAAAGGGTCAACCGAAAAAATATTATTTTATAGATTCTAGGGGGAAAAGTATGAGTTGGGATCCGATTTGGGAAAAAATATATAGTAGTCAAAACTGGGGGAAATACCCTGGGGAGGATCTGATTCGATTTATTGCACGAAATTTTTATCAAGTACATAATCGTCAAACTGTGAGAGTATTAGAATTAGGTTGTGGTCCCGGGGCGAATTTATGGTTTATAGCTAGGGAAGGGTTTACTGTATATGGTATAGATGGTTCTGAAACAGCTGTTGAGCTAGCTACAAAACGTTTAAATAATGAGTGTCATGGGTGGCAAGGTGAAGTAATAACAAGTGATTTCAAAAAACTTCCATATCCTGATAATTTTTTTCATGCTGTAATAGATAATGAGTCAGTTTGTTGTAACTCATACGAAGATTCAAAAGAAATATATAAGGAAGCTAGCCGTGTATTAATAGGCAATGGAAAAATTTTCTCTCGAACTTTTGCAACCACATGTTGGGGCGATGGGACAGGTGAGAAAGTCGGTAAAAATGCTTATATGGTCTCAGAAGGGCCGATTTCAGGTAAGGGGTATGCCCGATTTACGGATTATAATGAGATAAATGATCTCTTTGAATGTTTTATGATAAATGAAGTGGAACTGATTTCGCGTCAAGCACACAATCGGGTGGATTGTGTAAAAGAATGGGTGATCTCAGGCACAAAGAAATGAAACATAAGAGGTGCTGAAATGAACTGGAGACAAGTACTCGTAAGCGTAGACACTCCTATTATTGATGCTTTGAAAATCATTGATGAGGGAGGGTTGCAAATTGCTCTGATCGCTGATCAGAACGGAATTTTGTTAGGTGTAATTACCGATGGTGATGTTAGAAGAGGAATTCTTCGAGGTATTTCTTTACAATCATCTGTACAAGAAGTTATGAACGAGAAGCCGATTACTGCAAAATTATCAGATAGTCGTCCAAGCATATTGGAATTAATGAAGAGACAACAACTCAGGCATATTCCAATATTGGATAATAATGGTAAAATACTAAATTTACTAATGAAAGATGGCAATGTAACAGAAGAAAGGGATAATTGGGTCATTTTAATGGCAGGTGGTTTAGGAACAAGGTTACGACCACTAACAGATCAGTGTCCAAAGCCCCTTTTAAACGTGGGGGGAAAACCCCTTCTGGAGACAATTATTGAAAGCTTTATTACACATGGATTTTGTAAATTCTACATATCAGTAAATTATATGGCAGATATGATCGAAGATTATTTTGGTGACGGTTCAAAATGGAATATCGAAATTAGATATTTGAGGGAAAATGAGAGAATGGGCACAGCCGGTTCTTTAAGTTTGCTAGAGGAAAAACCGTCTTCTCCATTTTTTGTGATGAATGCAGATATTCTTACTAAGGTAAACTTTGCTCAGTTGTTAGACTTTCATGAGGAGCAAAAATCTATTGCTACTATGTGTGTTAGAGATCATGTTCTTCAAGTGCCTTATGGTGTAGTTGAACTAAATGATGATAAGCTTTTAAATATAAAAGAAAAACCGGTATATAGTTTTTTCGTAAATGCGGGAATATATTTACTTGATCCTGATTTATTAAAGCATATTCCAAAGAAAGCATTCTTTGATATGCCTACTTTATTTGAAAAAAATCTGACAAGTCTAAGGCCAGTCTCAGCATTTCCAATAAGAGAGTACTGGGTTGATATTGGACAAATTGCAGATTATGAGAAAGCCAATGATGAATTTAAAGAGGTCTTCTTATGATTAATAACCATAAAATTCTTGCCATCATTCCCGCAAGAGGAGGATCTAAAGGGATTCATCGGAAGAATTTGAGAGCAATAGCTGGTAAACCACTAATTGCTTGGACAATTGAGGAAGCAAGGCAATCTAAATATATTGATCGAATAGTGGTTTCAACTGAAGATGAAGAAATCAAACAAGTATCGACACTTTTTGGTAGTGAAGTACTTGATAGACCTGAGGAACTTTCACAAGATGATACGCCAGGAATTGAGCCTGTTCTTCATGCTCTTGATGTGATTAATGGATATGATTATGTTGTTTTATTGCAGCCAACTTCAATACTCAGAAAGATTGATGATATTGATGGTGGTATTGAACACTGTATAAATAACAATTTCTATTCATGTGTGTCAGTATGTGAACCAGACAAGAGTCCATATTGGATGTATAACTTTAATGAATCAGGTAGATTAACCCCGATTATTGATATGAAAAGCATAGCAAGGAGACAGGATCTCCCTAAATCCTATGTATTAAATGGCGCTTTATATGTTGCTAAAGTCGAATGGCTTAAAGAACATAAATCTTTTCTACGTAGTGAGACTGCGGGGTATTTAATGACCAAGGAACGTTCAATTGATATTGATACGGAAATGGATTTACTTATTGCCGAATATGTTATTAATTTTGCCAGGATAGGTAATTCAAATTTATTAAAGTAATTGTGGTGAATATAAACTATTACGTTTCTGAGAAAACGAGATAGTGGATTGTTAGAAAGGTGATAGATAGCGTGGCAGATGAAAAAATATTTGAAAGCAAGAGGCATATAGATCAATTCCTATCAGATATAGAAAAAATGCTCGAGATTGGTTTATTGGAGACAGCACATAGTAAATATACGGAGTTAATAAAAAAGGTTGAAAGTAATGAATTCGAAACAGATGATAGGTTAAAAGCAGATACATATGCCTCATTTGCATACTTTTTGTTTAGAGTGTCTGAGTATGATTATTTCTTTTTGATGTTAATAAAAGCACAGACTCATGGATATTCAAGAGATGAAATAGAAAAGGTGCTATGGGAAGCCTTTATTGAGCCGAACATTAGTGAATTTAAAGACATTTATGAATCAAACATAAACTTTTTAATTGCAAATAAACATATAAAGGAAGCAGTTAATTTCGAGAAGTTATCATTTTGGATCCTACCGACTGGAGTTCCGAATGAATATTATATGTATGACAAAGAAGAAAAGCTTATAAAAGAAAAAGTTGTACTATTTAAGTATGAAATTATACCTGTAATACAAGCTGATGATGACTTTTCCGACTATTTACTAATAGAAGATTGGGATTGGAAGAGTGTACTTACTTATACTAATGTTATTAAAAAGGCTAATAGGAAAACGTATATTGTATTAAACGATATACAGAAATTTCTTTCTTGCTTGCAAGGAGCTCTTTTAAATGAATATCTTATTTCTAATGTAGTTATTTTTGATAGTTTTATTAGCATGGAAAAGTATTTTAGCGGCAAAAATGCATATATTCCCAGAAATATAATTAATCTATTAGATAATAGTTACACTCCTCAAAATAGTATAGATAATATTCACAATCTTCGAATTGTTAAAGAAAACAGATATGGTGATAATGTTCTTCTTAGTATTTGTATTCCAAGTTATAACAGAGGTAACAGAGCTCTTGAAAATATAGTACAGTTACTACAAACTTCATATGATGAAGAAATTGAAATCATCCTTTCTAATAATGGAACCCAAAATATGACAAAGACTTATTATAACCATATTAGGGATGATATTACCGATGCGAGATTGACGTATTTTGAGTTTGAAGAGAATCAAGGATTTGCTATAAACTTATGCAAGGTATGTGAATTAGCAAGAGGGAAATTCATTTTACTATTGAGTGATGAAGATATGGTGAACTTTCATGTTATTGATAAAATAATGAATATATTAAATCAATCCCAAGACTCCCTAGCAATATTGAGAACATCTACCTCAATTCAAAGTAGGCCGCCTTCCTACAGACTGGCAAAGCAGGGCAAAGATGCAATGTTAACGTATATGCTTACCTCTAATTATATGTCGGGTATTATATTTAACAGGGAGATGCTTAAGCAATATAAAGGGATTGAATATATAATTGAAAATCAAAATAACAGCATATGTTTCTGGTATCCCCATATGTATTGGGAATTGCTTTTGAGTCAATTCGGTAATGTGGAAGGTACCGACCTTATGTTTATTTATGAAGGTAAAGCAGAAAAAAATGAAACTGAAGAGGCAGAAATAGGGGATCAAATTAATATTCCTTATTATGCGACAATTGAGGGTAGATTAGAGCAACATGATGGTTTTTTAAATATTTTTCGAAATCTAGAGTTATGTATAGATGATTTTACTCTCTTTGGTGAGATGTATACAAAACTTTGCGTAAAAACTCTAACTTTAGTTGCTCTTTCGATAAATGTATTTTACAAGAGAGTAGAAAGTGCTAAACCACTTGAATTGCTTGATAGAGCTTATAAATATTGTTTGAGCAATGAACATTCTATGGTTTATCTTAATGATAAAAGTAATATTCAAAATTACTACGAACATTTGAAAACTCAAATATAGTGAACTTTTTTTGAACTGTGAGAATATATAGATATTTTTTAAATATTTATGTTGAGTCTATTACACATCAACAACCTCCATCCGATATATATGATATATATATCTTCGGCTGGAGGTTGTTTCTATGAGTATTAATAACCCTGTAAGTGGTTTTGGAAGTTCGGGAGATAGCAGACCTTCTCCTGAACCGGTAAAAGTTCATAAAGTGGATGAGATCGGAACGAGTAGTGCAGCAGCAATCATTGCATCCAATTTTACGAATACTACGGATCTCAAACAAGCGGAATTACAAGGTGAGAATGTCACTATTAGTGACGCGCAAGTCGTTAGAGCGATTGAGCACGCGATCAAAGCCATGCAAGGAAGAACAACTTCGCTTGAGTTTTCTATCCACCAAAAAACGAAGTTAATCTCCGTAAAAGTGTTAGATAAAGATACAGGCGAAACGATTCGTGAAATTCCGCCAGAAAAGAGTTTGGATTTTGTAGCTAAGCTTTGGAAAATGGCAGGGATTCTTGTCGATGAGAAGAGATAAAAGTTAGTATTCCAGCATGAAAGGTAGGATAATATGGTACTACGATTGAGTGGATTTTCAAATTCAGGTATAGATATCGATGAAACAGTCAAGAAGCTAATGGCTGCGGCTAAAATACCACAAGATAAGCTTAAACAACAAAAGCAAATACTTGAATGGCAACGCGACGATTATCGTGCGATAAATACGAAGATTTTAAATTTCCGTAGCGCAGCAACGGATATGACACGTCAAGGGATTTTTCAATCTAAGAAATCTTCCTCGGCTGATGAGAGTATACTCTCAGTTACTTCTACAGCAACAGCACCAGAGGGTATCTATTCGTTGAAAGTCAATAAGCTTGCTACTTCAGCTTCTGTGACTTCCGAAGCAACTGGCAAATCATCTGATAGTGCCTTGCTTAAGGACATTGATCCAACGTTTACTGCTAACACGACTTTGTCCATTGGCGGGGAAAAAGGAACGGCAACGATAACAGTTAAACCAACTGATTCTATTGCGTTATTAGTTGCATCTGTTAATGGTAAATCAAGTACTACCGGCGTAACGATGAGCTACGATGCAACCATTGATAAATTTTTCTTTGCGTCTTCTTCAACTGGAAGTAAAGCAGCCATTGATCTTAAAATGGGAAGCGATGAAAACGGTCATAATCTTCTAACATCGGTGTTAAAGTTAAACGGCGATGCAGATAACAATCCAGTAACACCGAATACTCCGCTCTCAACTGATGTAGTCGATAAAGGCCAAACATTGACAGGAACTGTGAACTTCGCTGATGGCATTACAACGCTAATCGACAAAGATTTAACAACCGTTCAGAAGTTTCATATGGAAGTTAACGGAAAGTCGCTTGACTATGAGATATCTAAGACAACCACTGTTGGTCAGTTGATTGACCAAATTAATAGCTCGGATATTGGTAAGTCTGGTGTATCAGCGTATCTAGACGAAAATAATAAGCTTGCATTTAACAATCCAGACCAAACGAAGCCGATTACTTTCGGCGACGCAACAGCAGATTCCTACAACCTTCTTGATAAATTAGGGGTAACTGCGCCAATTTCATCACCTGCTCCAGGGAAAGATTATGCTTCTTTCCGCATTACAGGGCAAAAGGCTCAAATTGAATTCAATGGTGCATCTGCTGAGTATGATACGAACACCTTTGCTATCAGCGGGATGAATATTACAATTAAAAAAGCTTCACCAACAACCGTAGTTAATATCACAAACACACGTGATGTGGATACCGTCTTCAACTCCATCAAATCGTTTGTAGATAAATATAACGAGCTTATTGACACGGTAAATACGAAGACTTCCGAAAAGAAATATAAGGATTTCACTCCACTAACTGACGAGCAGCGAGAATCTATGAAGGAAGATCAGATCACAATTTGGGAAACAAAAGCAAAAAGCGGTATGCTCCGCAGGGATCCATTACTTACAAGTGGATTAACTAATTTCAGGATAGCTTTTTCAAGTACTGTCGAGGGGCTTCCTGTTGGCAATGCGAAGACCCTTTCTCAGATCGGGATATCAACAGCCATTGTTAGTGGTAAGAGTATTTCGGGTAGCTATTTAGAGAATGGTAAAATCTATATTGATGAAGACAAGTTGAAGAAAGCGATAGCAGAGAAGCCGGATGAAGTGATGGCGTTGTTTAACGCGAACGATGGTCTCAAAGATTCGAATAAAGGTGACGGTTTGGCAAGACGTCTTTCTGACCAAGCTGATGCTGTGTTCAAGAATATCACGGCTAAAGCAGGTATTACGAATAGTGCCGATTCAAGTTATCTCATGGGTGAGACGTTAGAAGATATGAACGAACGCATCGATAATTTTACAGACAAGCTAAAAGCACTTGAAACTCGCTACTATAAACAATTCACAGCGATGGAAAAGTACATGAATCAAATGACGGCACAAAGTGCACAACTAACACAGCAAATGGGCTAGTAAGAGTCCTACTTTAAACTAGGGGGAAATATCCATGATTCAAGCCCAACGTAATAAATACTTGGAGAACACTGTTCAAACAGCAACCCCCGCGCAATTGTTAATTATGCTTTGTGATGGGGCTATTCGTTTTTGCCGTGCGGGTATAGAGGCTTTGAAAAATACCAACTACCAAGACGCTAACACCAACCTAGTCAAGGTACAGGACATTATTAGCGAGTTCTCCATCACGATTGATCGTAATGCTCCAATTGCCGTTGAGTTGTTGCGTTTATATGAGTACTTCAATCATCGTTTAATTGAGGCTAATATGAAAAAATCAGTGGAGCCAGCTGAAGAAGTGTTAGGATTTCTGATTCAGTTGAAAGAAACTTGGGTGCAAGCTGCATTACAAGTTAAAAGCGGCGCAGCAAGTACTGCACCTGCTGGAGCTTCCCATGGATGAGTTGGTCTCTGAGCTAGAACAACGAACGCAGCAGGCGCTAGCCGAGCTTGCCACGATGGATATTGAGCAGCTTTCCGAATTCATGGAGCAGCGAGGCGCGCTGATGCAAGCCTTAATTAACGCTACAGAAGGCGCTTCTGCCCGTGATAAGGAGAAGTTCAAGGAACGTATTCAAGCGATCGTGAGCCTTGATCCTATCTTCCTGCAAAAGCTAACGAAATTCCGTGATCAAGCTAGATCCCAATTGACGAAGATCGACAACGGGAAGACACAAAAGAATGCGTATGACAACCAATATGACGGAGATAGTTACTTCTTCGACAAGAAGAAGTAAGCTATTCACACCAACCTTTTGCCGCGGCAGGAGGTTTTTTCTTTTATCCTCTGTTTTCCTCAATCACCTACAGTATTCCGTGGATAAACAATCCGATCTGGCCCCACCATGTGAATAAATGAAAGGTTTTAGCGCGAGTTATCCATATTTCTCTCCACTCAACCTGTGGATAATGTGCATAAACCTGTGAATAACTTTGTTAATAACATGTAAAGAATCCCGCTATGACAGGATTCTACATTTTCTGCAGTTATCCACGGGATGTAAATACTTGAATTTTCTAAATATTCACTTTATTAAAAGTTATAAATTGACAGGTCAAGCAGATAGATGGTATAGTCAAAATGTAAGGGTTTTCATTTTCTCGCTCTTATCATTTATATTTTTTAAAACGAAAGGATTGTGTACGATATGCAAGGTAAAGTGAAATGGTTTAACGCAGAAAAAGGGTATGGTTTCATTGAGCGCGAAGATGGTGGAGATGTATTCGTTCATTTCTCAGCGATTCAGTCCGAAGGGTTCAAAACGCTAGACGAAGGTCAAGCTGTTGAGTTTGACATCGTAGAAGGCGCTCGCGGACCACAAGCTGCAAACGTAAGCAGACTATAATTATCTTGGCACGTGTTGTGCCATTGCATACACTAACCAACAAGATCACCCTGGAGGAACTACTCTAGGGTGTTTTTTTATATTTTGCTAGAATGTTAGCTCGGTATTTAAAGGAATTATGAAGATGAAGTGGAATGTGGTATAATGTAAGCAGGAAGGGAGATGTTTAACTATGGAAATTAGCATTCGCGGAGAACACCTTGAAGTTACTGAAGCCCTCGGAGACTATGTCGACAAGAAGTTGAATAGACTAGAGAGGTATTTTGAAGCTCCCCTTACATCCGATGTACAAGTAAAGCTAAGTGTGGTTAAAGGTCTTCAAGCCATTGAAGTAAGCATCCCATTAACAGGCGTGCTACTGCGAGCAGAAGAACGCAACACCGATATGTACGCATCCATTGATTTGGTTGTGGACAAATTAGAGCGCCAAATTCGTAAGCACAAGACCAAAACGAATCGTAAAATCCGCCAAGATGGTGGCAAACGTGATTTGTTCAAGGTTGAAGTCGCGGCAGCTTCCTATATGGAAGAAGAAGAGGACTTCGAGCTCGTGCGTAACAAACGATTCAATTTGAAACCGATGGACGTGGAAGAAGCGATTCTCCAAATGAATATGGTGGGTCATAACTTCTTTGTATTCTCGAACATGGAGACAGACACAGTCAATGTGGTCTACAAACGAGACGACGGTAAGTACGGTTTAATTGAACCAGCGATGTAATGCATAAACAATTGCCTAATACATTCAATCAACATTCCTATACAAAATGATCAAGTGAGCTTAATTCGATATCATCGGATTAAGCTCTTTGCTTTAAAATAAAAGACTTTATAAGTTTCACATACTAATGTGACTTATATTTCTGGATAAACGCTCCCATCTTTGAAGGACGGCGTAGCCGTTTATTTCGGCACATGAAGTCATAAACCTAGCTATGCATGTTAGCGGCCTCTCCATTTCATACTAAGAAAAACGAAAAGCATGGTTTTTAAGTCCTATTTCTATAGGTTTTAGAAGGAAGGGAATGCTCGTTTGTTGCGACAAGACTGTCATAAGTGGTACAATTTAAGGATACGAACGCAAGGGAAAGGGGTTCACCGATGCTAGGACTAGTGAAGAAAATTTTTGGTGATTCCAATGAACGGGAGATTAAACGGATGCTTAAGGCCGTTGACTACATCAACGAGCTTGAAGCCAGCATTAAACCGCTGACCGATGAACAGTTAAAAGGGAAAACAATCGAGTTCAGAGAACGTCTTGAGAAGGGCGAAGAAATCGATGATTTATTGCCAGAAGCTTTTGCAGTAGTTAGAGAAGCAGGTATTCGTGTACTAGGAAAACGTCATTATGACGTTCAACTTATCGGGGGTATGGTGCTGCACGAAGGCCGTATCGCAGAGATGAGAACAGGGGAAGGGAAAACGTTAGTTGGAACACTTCCTGTTTATTTGAATGCTTTGCTTGGTAAAGGCGTACACGTTGTTACCGTCAATGACTATTTGGCACAGCGGGATAGCGGGGAAATGGGTCAAATTTATGAGTTCCTCGGCTTAACCGTTGGGGTTAACTTGCATGACTTGTCTCATGAAGAGAAGCAAGCAGCTTATGCTTGTGATATTACGTATGGAACGAATAATGAATACGGGTTTGACTACCTGCGTGACAACATGGTGCTGTACAAAGAGCAGATGGTTCAACGTCCGCTTTACTATGCGGTCATCGATGAGGTCGATTCCATTCTAGTCGATGAAGCGAGAACGCCATTGATCATTTCTGGACAAGCTGCGAAATCGACAGACATGTACTTTACGGCCGATCGTTTTGTTTCGACGCTGAAAGAAGAAGAGGATTACACGATTGATATCAAAGTGCGTGCTGTCGCGTTAACGGAAGATGGCGTGGCGAAAGGTGAGCGAGCTTTTGGTATTGAGAACTTATTTGATCATCAAAACGTAAACATCAACCACCACATCACACAAGCGCTCAAAGCTCGTTTCATTATGAAACGTGACGTGGACTACGTTGTTCAAGAAGAAGAAGTTATGATCGTTGATGAATTTACGGGTCGTATCATGACGGGCCGTCGTTATAGTGATGGGTTGCACCAAGCCATTGAGGCGAAAGAGCAGCTGAAAGTTCAGAATGAGAGCATGACACTCGCTACGATTACGTTCCAGAACTATTTCCGTATGTACCGCAAACTAGCGGGAATGACGGGAACAGCGAAGACGGAAGAAGAAGAGTTGAAGAAAATTTACGGCCTTGAAGTTATTATCGTGCCGACGAACCGTCCAATGATTCGTAAGGATCTGCCGGATGTGGTGTATAAGTCAGAGAACGGTAAGTTCAGAGCTGTCGTAGAGCAAATCCTGGAACGCCATAAGCTGAATCAGCCGGTGCTTGTCGGTACGGTATCGATCGAGAACTCAGAGCGACTTTCCGAGTTGCTGAAGAAGAAAGGTGTTCAACATAAAGTACTGAATGCCAAGTATCATGCCGAAGAAGCGGAAATCGTTTCACGTGCAGGTCAACCCGGATCCGTTACGATTGCAACGAACATGGCGGGTCGTGGTACGGACATTGTGCTTGGTCAAGGCGTACATGATGCTGGCGGTTTGCATATCATAGGTACTGAACGTCATGAGAGCAGACGAATCGATAATCAGCTGCGTGGACGCGCAGGACGTCAAGGTGACCCTGGTTCCTCACAATTCTACCTTTCTCTTGAAGATGAGTTGATGAAACGATTCGGCGCTGAAAATATTATGGCGATGATGGATCGTCTCGGAATGGAAGAAGATCAACCAATTGAAAGCAAATTGATCTCCCGTGCCGTGGAATCCGCGCAAAAACGCGTTGAGGGTAACAACTTCGATGTACGTAAAGTCGTCCTTCAATATGACGATGTCATGAATCAACAACGTGAAATTATATATAAACAGCGCCGCGAGTTGCTGGAGTCCGAGAATATCCGTGAAGTCATCGAAGGTATGATCGGCGCAGTAATCGAGCGCATCGTGAAAGCACACTGTCCAGAAGAAACAATCCCAGAAGAGTGGGAACTGCAAGAAGTTGCGAACTTTGTGAACAACAACTTGCTGCATGACGATGCACAAATTACGGATCAAACCATTTGGGGTAAAGAGCAAGATGAGATCATTGAGCTGATCAAAGATCTTGTGAGCAAACGGTATGATGAGCGTGAAACGGAAATTGGCGCAGAGTTTATGCGTGAGTTTGAGAAAGTTGTAGCGCTCCGTGCAGTAGATAGCAAATGGATGGATCATATTGATGCAATGGATCAGCTTCGCCAAGGTATTCACTTGCGTGCATACGGCGGTACAGATCCACTTCGTGAGTACCAATTCGAAGGCTTCGAGATGTTCCAAGAGATGATCGATAACATTCGTGAAGAAGTCGCGATGTACATCATGAAAGCACACGTACAGAGCAACCTGGAGCGCCAAGCGGTAGCAGAAGGTCAGGCTGTTGACACGAAGAATGAAGCAGGCGGCAAAAAACCGCTAGTACGCGATGAAGAGCAGCGTATTGGACGCAACGACCCATGCCCATGCGGCAGCGGTAAGAAGTTCAAGCAGTGCCATGGTCAAGGCATGTAAGCGACTTAACAACCGACTTAACAACTTGTCTAGGTACATGCAAGCAGAATAAACGAGGTGTACGACATGCTAGAACCAGAAGTTAAACAAGACTTAAGAGAAACAGCGAAGCGACTAACCGAATTACGGGGGTCTCTTTGACTTAGATCATAAGCTAGAAGCCATCGGGGATTTCGAGGAAAAAATGGGTGCGCCAGACTTCTGGGACGATAATGAACGTGCCCAGAAGACGATCGCCGAGCTCAATGTGATTAAGAGTGTCGTAGATGAGTTCCAAGGATTCACGAACACATTCGAGGATATTCAGGTCATGGTCGAACTCGAGGAAGAAGAGAGCGATGCGGGTCTTGTCAAAGACATCGAAACCGGCATCGCGGCGCTCGTCAAGAAGCTCGAATCCTTCGAGCTTGGTTTGCTGCTCAATCAGCCGTACGACCGGCTGAATGCGATTCTAGAGCTGCATCCAGGCGCCGGCGGCACGGAGTCGCAGGACTGGGCAGAGATGCTGCTGCGGATGTACCGCCGCTGGGCGGAGAAGCGGGGCTACAAAGTCGAGGTACTCGACTATTTGCCCGGCGACGAAGCCGGCGTGAAGAGTGTCACGCTGCAGATCACAGGCTTCAACGCCTACGGCTACTTGAAGGCAGAGAAGGGCGTGCACCGGCTCGTCCGGATCTCGCCGTTCGACGCCTCTGGCCGTCGTCACACTTCGTTCGCATCGTGTGACGTGATGCCAGAGATCGAAGACGACACAGACGTGGGCGAGATCCGCTCCGAGGATCTCAAGATCGATACGTACCGCGCAAGCGGCGCCGGCGGTCAGCACATCAACACCACGGACTCGGCTGTGCGGATTACGCACATTCCGACTGGCGTCGTGGTGAGCTGTCAGCAAGAGCGCTCGCAGATCAAGAACCGCGAGAAAGCGATGAAAATGCTTCGCTCCAAGCTCTATGAGCGGAAGATCGAAGAGCAATTGAAGCACCTAGCCGAGATTCGCGGCGAGCAGTCGGATATTGCGTGGGGCAGCCAGATTCGCTCCTACGTTTTCCATCCGTACAGCATGGTGAAGGATCATAGAACCTCCGCTGAGACGGGGAACATTGGAGCGGTCATGGACGGCGACCTTGATGCCTTTATCGACGCGTATCTGCGCCATCAAATACGGAAGCCAGAGTAAGCCTGCCACAAGCCAAGCAAGCTGATTTGCCGAGCTGTGCATGGTTCACGTCATAAACGTTGATCCTACACCTATTAGGTGTAGGATTTTTCATGTAAACGAACAAAGGAGGACCACGGGTGTCCAGAAGAGAACCGCGAATCACAATGGGAAGTCCCACGCATACCGTTTTCGAATATATATTACTAATCGTTGGTTCGTTGATCATGGCAGCGAGCTTTAACAGCTTTCTGAACCCGAACCGAATCGCAACAGGCGGGGTCTCGGGGATTTCAACCATTTTGCAGGAAGTCACCCAAATAAACCCGGCGTACACACAGTGGGCGCTCAATATTCCGATTTTACTATTAGCACTATGGCTGCTTGGGAAGAAATTCGGCATTAAAGCGATCGTAGGATCGGTTATTTTCCCATTCTGCGTACTTATCACCAGTCATTTAGGCGTACCTACACACAATCCGCTGCTAGCTGCTGTATATGGAGGCATCGGCGTGGGTTTAGGTCTGGGGATCGTTTTTAAAGGGCGCGGCTCCACAGGTGGACTGGGGTTGGCAGCACAACTATTGCATAAATACTCCGGCTTAAGCCTTGGCTTATCGGTTGCCATATTCGATGGACTTGTCATCATCAGCTCTGCCCTGGTATTTACCCCAGAGAATGCGCTGTACGGGATGATCGGCTTATTCGTCACCACCAAGACGATTGATATCGTGCAGCTCGGCTTTAACTATGCCAAGGTAGCCTTTATTATTTCAGATCATACGGATGCCATACGGAAGGCGATTTTGTACGATTTGGATCGCGGGTTAACCGAACTTAGCGGATCGGGTGGATTTACGGGGGAATCGCGAACGGTCATGATGGTGGTCGTGAAACAGAATGAAGTCAGTCGATTAAAAACACTCGTGCAATCTGTGGATCCACAGGCTTTTGTAATTTTGAGTGAAACGAATGAAGTGTTGGGAGAAGGGTTTAAGCGCCATGCATAGTAGAGGACCGTCAGGAGAATGAATACCTGATGGTCCTTTTTTGTGGATAACTTGTTGGCAATCTGTGCGCAATCCTATGACTTATACACAATGCCTGTGTACAAATGTGCATAACTTGAGGGTAGCTAACATAATTTGCCTTCTGACTATAGTCTTTGGGATAATGAGTAGGGCTAAGTGCATTGGCAACGGAAGAAGCGATGGCGGCGATTAAGATTTTTTTATGCACGACTTGCGAAAATTGATGCATAATGTGCATATAACTCGATATAGTCAGACTATTCAGTTAACTAAAATCAATTCAATTTTACCGAATAAAAGCCTTGAAATACCTTGCTAAATAGCAATTTCGGCCAAAGTCAGAGCGCAAAAAAATTCATTGAATTATTATGTATACGAATGTATAATAATACATATATTTTCGGAACATCGGGAGGTCATGGGAATGAGTCAAAGTATTAGAGCGGCTATTATTGGAGCGACAGGGTATGGTGGTGCGGAATTGATTCGTCTTTTGCAGGCGCATCCACTTGTACAGATTACATCCGTTATTTCAACTTCGAATGCAGGCGCGCCGTTGGCGGAGCATTTTCCGCATTTGCAGGAAATCGTTGTAGATATTCTCGATGTTCTTGATGTTGAGTTGATCGCAGGCAAAGCAGACGTTGTGTTTCTAGCTACTCCGGCAGGCGTGAGCGCGGGACTTTCGCCTAAATTGATTGAGGCGGGCCTGAAGGTGATTGATATTTCGGGAGATTTGAGACTGAAGTCCGCTAGCGACTATGAAAAATGGTATAAAAAACCGGCCGCTTCAGAAGAAGCTTTGGCGCGTTCGATCTACGGTCTATCCGAGGTATTCGGGGACGAAGTGAAGGGCAGCGATCTGATCGCCAATCCAGGCTGTTACCCAACAGCGACGCTGCTAGGACTTATTCCTGCAGTTGAAGCAGGATGGATTGATCCAGCCACGATTATCATTGATGCGAAATCTGGTGTATCCGGTGCGGGTCGAGGTCTGGGCCTGGGCACACACTACTCGGAAGTAAATGAGAATTTAACGGCTTACAAAATAAATAAACATCAACACATCCCAGAAATTGAGCAAGCGCTGAGTCGCATTGCAGGGAAACCAGTTGTGACGACGTTTACGACGCACCTTGTGCCGATGACACGTGGAATTATGGCGACGATGTACGCCACGCTAACAGGTGAACATACAGCTGAAGAGTTTATCGAGAAGTATCGTCAGTACTATGAAGGCCGCAAGTTCGTACGGATTCGTCCACTTGGCAAATATCCTTCCACGAAGGAAGTTATGGGCTCGAACTACTGTGATATCGGCTTCGCGGTGGATGAGCGTACAGGGCGTGTAACAATCGTGTCGGTTATCGACAATGTTGTGAAGGGCGCTGCCGGTCAAGCGATTCAGAATTTAAATATTATGCAAGGCTGGGACGAAACGACAGGGTTGTTGTTCGCACCGGTATATCCATAACAAGAAGATGAGGATAGGTGAGTAGACGACCATGTCGGATCAAGTAAGCTTCACTATCGTGCCAGAGGGCACTGTAACAACACCGAAGGGCTTCCGCGCAGGCGGATTGCACTGCGGATTAAAGAAAACGGAGCGCTATGATCTTGGCGCGATCCTCTGTGATGTACCTGCGTCAGCGGCAGGCGTGTACACGCTGAACGCGTTCCAAGCGGCTCCGCTTCGCGTGACGCAAGAAAGCATCGCCCACAGCGGCAAGCTGCAGGCGATGATCGTGAACAGCGGTAACGCGAACGCGTGTACCGGTCAGCAAGGCGAAGACGACGCTCGCGCGATGCGCGCGGCAAGCGCGAAGGTACTTGGCGTGGCGGAGCACCACGTCGGCGTGACGAGCACGGGCGTTATCGGCGAGTTACTGCCGATGGGCAAAGTGCTGAGCGGCATTGAGCAGCTGCCAGCGAAGCTGAAGCTAGACGGCGGCGAAGACTTCTGCCAGTCGATCCTAACGACGGATCTCGTGCAGAAGATGACGTGCGTCCGTGTTGTCGTTGGCGGCAAAGAGGTTCACATTGCCGGAGCGGCGAAAGGTTCGGGGATGATTCACCCGAACATGGCGACGATGCTCGGTTTTATGACAACCGACGTCGCGATTGAGAGCGAATACCTGCAGCTGTTGCTGAGCAGGATTACAGATAACACGTTCAACATGATCACTGTTGACGGAGATACAAGCACCAACGACATGGTCGTGGTGATGGCAAGCGGGCTAGCCGGCGGCGACTCCCTGCATCCGGGACACCCGGATTGGGAAGCTTTCGCAGCAGGGTTCCAATACGTTGGCGAATACCTCGCCAAAGCGATTGCTCGTGATGGCGAAGGCGCGACGAAGCTGATCGAGACGACGGTTATCGGAGCGGAGAGCGACGATGCGGCGCGGAAGATCGTGAAGTCGATCATCGGATCGAGCCTCGTGAAGTCCGCCGTATATGGCGCTGACGCGAACTGGGGCCGGATCATTGCGGCTGTAGGTTACTCTGGGCAGCCGGTGAACGTGAACACCGTGGATATTCGCTTGGGCGATATCGCGGTTTTGGAGCAATCGCGTCCCGTGAAGTTCGACGAGGAAGCAGCGCTGGTCTATTTGAAAACAGATACGATTCAAATTCATGTGAATTTACATATGGGCGAAGGCAAAGCAACGGGCTGGGGCTGCGACTTGACCTATGATTATGTCCGCATTAATGCGGCATATCGGACGTAAGGAGGAAAAAGAGCAGTGAAGAACAATTGTTTTGTAATGAAATGCGGGGGTAGCACGCTTGCGGCGCTGCCTAGCAGTTTTTTTGAGGATATGCGCCACCTTCAGGAAGAAGGCATTGTTACGGTCATCGTGCATGGCGGCGGTCCTGCCATTTCAGACACGCTAGGGAAGTTGGGTATTGAATCTGGCTTCGTGAACGGGCTAAGGGTAACTTCTGAAGCAGTGCTCGACGTAGTTGAAATGGTACTGTCTGGCCAGATTAACAAAGAAATCGTACGCCGTATTCAGTTAACAGGCGCGAAAGCGCTTGGGTTGTCCGGTGTGGATGGACATTTGATCGAAGCAAAACCAGTAGCGAACAGCCATGAAGTAGGTCTTGTAGGCGATGTGACGAAGGTCAATGCAGAGCTAATTCAAGGCATCGTCGGTATGGGCTACATTCCCGTTATTGCGCCAGTTGGTTTAGGGGCAGATGGCGGACAGCGGTATAACATCAACGCGGATACGGCGGCTGGTGCTGTCGCTTCTCACCTTGGCGTGGAACAAATGGTTGTTGTGACCGATGTTCCCGGCATTATGAAAGTCGTGGATGGTGAGAAGCAAGTGCTTCCTGTCGTCAGCGTAGCGCAGATTGAAGAGATGATCACAAGTGGCGACATCTATGGCGGCATGATCCCGAAGGTTCGTGCAGCGATTGCTTGTATACAAGGGCAAGTGCAAGAAGTAGTTATCGTGAACGGTTCAGAGCCGAACGTGTTAAGTAAAGTGCTGAGAGGCGAAGGCATCGGCACACGCATCGTACGTTAATTTTAATAACCCCAGGTTGAGCTTACGAAGCTAGTTTTCTAACGAAAACTTTTAGGAGGGAATGTACATGACAGAACAAGGGAAAAGCTCGTTATTTCCAACGTACGCCAGATATCCGATTACGCTAGTGAAAGGTGAGGGCAGCCGACTGTGGGACGATACAGGTAAGGAATACATCGACATGATGAGCGGCATTGCCGTTGCAGCTCTTGGGCATGCACCACAAGGTGTAAAAGAGAAATTGATCGAGCAGCTTGATCAGCTTTGGCATGTGGGTAATCTATTTCATATTCCAAATCAGGAAAAATTGGCTGGTCTATTGACGGACAACAGCTGTGCGGATGCTGTGTTTTTCTGTTCCACAGGAGCGGAAGCGAACGAGGCTGCGATCAAAATCGCACGTCGCTACTCGCAAAAGGTGCTGAACAACGGTCGTTACGAGATTATCACGTTCAACATGTCCTTCCATGGGCGTACGATTGCTACATTAACAGCGACAGGTCAGGACAAAGTAAAGGAAGGCTTCCTTCCGCTTCCAGAAGGTTTCGTCTATGCGGATTATAACGATATCGAGTCTGTTCGCAGCCTCGTGAACGACCGTACGTGTGCAGTTATGCTTGAGTTCGTGCAAGGGGAAGGCGGCGTATTGCCGGCAGATCCAGAGTTCGTGAAACAATTGGCTGCACTATGCAAAGAGCACAATTTGCTCCTGATCGCGGATGAAATCCAGACGGGCGTAGGACGTACGGGTAAGCTTTTTGCCTATGAGCATTATGGTGTAGAGCCGGATATTTTCTCATTAGCTAAAGGTCTTGGCGGCGGATTCCCCATCGGGGCGATGCTGGCTAAAGGCTACTTGGCGGAAGCGTTCAGCGCAGGTAGTCACGGTTCCACGTTCGGTGGTACACCCATTGCAACGGCGGCGGCTCATGCAACATTAAGCACGATTATCGACAATCAATTGCCAGAGCGTGCAGCAGAGTTAGGCGCGTATACGGTGAAGACGTTAGAGAGCAAGCTGGCGGGCAATCCGTTAGTGAAAAGCATTCGTGGTATCGGTCTTTTGATTGGAATTGAATGTACACAACCGAGTGCCGAAATCATTAGCGAAATTCATAAACAAGGCGTGTTGGTCATTCCAGCGGGACCTAACGTGATTCGTTTAGTGCCGGCGTTAACGATACCGCAAGAAGATTTGGACCAGGCGTTAGAAGTCGTATGCGGTGTCCTCTCCCAGAAGGCATCCACCATTAGCGGCGTCTAACCGAAGTTTATCGTAGAGAGGTTGGATCATATGAATAGCACGGTTAAGGAAGAACTGGCTGCCCAGTTGAAGGGCAAGGATTTTCTTGCTTTAATTGATTATACAGCGGAAGAATTAGAGTATCTGATTCAATACGCGATCGAGTTGAAACGCAAGCAGAAGGCGGGAGAGCCTCATGCGGTACTAGCTGGTAAAACGCTGGGTATGATTTTTGAGAAATCCTCCACGCGTACGCGTGTTTCCTTTGAAGTAGGGATGTACCAACTTGGCGGTCAAGCGCTTTTCTTGAGCAAAAATGATCTGCAACTGGGTCGCGGCGAGACGGTATGGGATACCGCCCAAACCTTGTCCCGTTATTTGGACGGGATCATGATTCGTACCTACGAGCACCGCAAGGTGATCGATTTGGCGCGCGGAGCGACGGTGCCTGTTATTAATGGCTTAACCGATCATGCGCACCCTTGCCAAGTAATGGCGGATTATCAGACGGTTTTGGAGAAAAAAGGCCGTTTGAAAGGCATCAAAGTCGCCTATATCGGCGATGGCAACAACATGGTTCACTCCCTGATGATGGGAGCTAGTAAGCTGGGGATGGATTTCGCAATTGCTTCGCCAGAAGGCTATGACGCTGATAAAGAAGTGATTCGCCAATCCAAGGAAAACGCAGCGGAAACAGGCGGAAGCCTGCTCGTTACGCGCGATCCACGCGAAGCTGTTGAGAATGCGGATATCATCTACACGGATGTATGGGCGAGCATGGGGCAAGAAGCGGAGCAGCAGGAGCGGGAAATCGCGTTCAAGAACTTCCAAGTTAACGAGGCTTTGGTGAAATATGCAAAACAAGATTACTTGTTCATGCATTGCTTGCCTGCACACCGTGGGGAAGAAGTAAGCGAGGGCGTCATCGACGGCGGCCATTCCATTATTTTTGATCAAGCAGAGAATCGTCTTCACGCGCAAAAGGCTATCATGGCCGCGACAATGATATAAATTTTATTTTAATTTGTGAGAGTAGAAACGGAGCGAAGCGTAGACATGGCTAAGGAAAAAATCGTACTCGCCTATTCAGGCGGGTTGGATACATCAGTTATCCTCAAATGGTTAAAAGAAACGTACGACGCAGAAATCATTGCATTCACAGCGGATATTGGGCAAAAGGATGAGCTTGACGGCCTGGAAGAAAAAGCACTAGCAACGGGTGCTTCCAAAATCTACATCGACGATCTACGCGATGAGTTCGCGAAAGATTTCATCAACCCGATGTTCCAAGCGGCGGCTCTTTACGAAGGCCAATACCTGCTGGGCACAAGCATTGCACGTCCTTTGATTGCGAAGCGTATGGTTGAGATCGCGCGTGCTGAAGGCGCAACAGCGATTGCTCACGGTGCAACCGGTAAAGGGAATGACCAAGTGCGTTTCGAGCTTACAGCTGCGGCGCTTGCGCCTGAGCTGTCCGTGATCGCACCTTGGCGTTTGGAGCAGTTCCGCGAGGAGTTCCCGGGTCGCGCAGAAATGATCGCTTACGCGGAGAAGCACAACATTCCGGTAACCGCATCCGCAGCGAAGCCGTATTCGACAGACCGCAACTTGTTGCACATCTCCTTCGAGAGCGGCATGTTGGAAGATCCTTGGTTCGATCCAGCAGCTGACGACAACAAAGGCATGTACGTGCTTAGCGTTGCGCCAGAAGATGCACCAGACCAAGCGGAGTACATCGAGCTTGAGTTTGCTGCTGGTGATTGCGTAGCAATCAACGGAGCAAAACTTACACCACTGCAAGTGATGGAATCGTTGAATGAAATCGGCGGCAAACACGGCATCGGTCGTGTGGACATGGTGGAGAACCGTTTCGTCGGCATGAAGAGCCGTGGCGTATACGAGACGCCGGGCGGTACGATTCTTTTCACCGCTCACCGTAAAATGGAATCCCTCACAATGGACCGCGACGTTATGCACCTTCGTGATTCTTTGATCTCAAAATATGCATCCCTTGTATATAACGGCTTCTGGTTCGCACCTGAGCGTTTGGCCATTCAAGCGCTTGTGTCCGAGAGCCAAAAGAACGTATCTGGTACAGTTCGTCTGAAATTGTACAAAGGTAATGTGATCGGCGCTGGCGTGAAAAGCCCAGTATCCCTTTACAACCCAGATATCGCGACAATGGAAGCAGATCCAACAAAGGCTTACGATCAAGGCGATGCAACAGGCTTTATCCGCTTGAATGCACTGCGCTTGAAAGTGGGTTCCGGCGTGGAACAAAACGCGAAAAAGTAACTGCAGGGCAACCATTACATTGAATAAATGATGTTGGTTGTCAATTCTATAGCTGCTCAGCCGTGGGCTTTCCCTTTGTGGAAAGCCTTTGGGCTGTCCATAAGGTTGTCCCATAAGGGTTTCTAGGAGTTAATACGAGAGGGGTCATGCACCGTGTCTAAGCTTTGGGGTGGACGTTTCACGAAACAAACCGACCAATTGGTCGAAGAATATACAGCATCCATTACTTTCGACAAAGAACTTGCTGAGGAAGATATCGAAGGCAGCTTGGCGCACGTGACGATGTTGGGCAAATGCGGGATTCTTCCTGCTGCCGATGTAGAGAAAATCAAAGACGGCTTGCTGCAAGTACAGGGCATGATTCGCCGCGGCGAGCTGGAATACACGATTCAGAACGAAGATATTCATATGAATATCGAGAAAACCTTGATCGACCTGATCGGTCCTGTCGGCGGCAAGCTGCACACGGGCCGCAGCCGCAACGATCAAGTGGCGACGGACATGCATCTCTACCTGCGCAAGCGCGTGGTGGAGTTCGTTGGCTTGCTGATCAAGCTGCAGGAAGCCCTGCTTGAGAAAGCGAAGGCTAATCTCGATACGATTATCCCGGGGTATACACATCTGCAGCGTGCGCAGCCGATCTTGTTCGCGCACCATCTGATGGCCTACGTCAGCATGTTCCAGCGTGACCTTGAGCGCTTGCAGGACAGCTACAAGCGCGTAGACATGCTGCCGCTCGGCGCTGGAGCGCTCGCGGGCACGACCTTCCCGATCGACCGCCATTTCGTGGCGGAGCAGCTCGGGTTCGGACGCGTGTACGAGAACTCCCTGGATGCGGTCAGCGACCGCGATTTCATCCTGGAGTTCCTCTCCAACGCGTCCATGATCATGATGCACCTTTCTCGCTTCAGCGAGGAAATGGTGCTCTGGTCTTCGACCGAGTTCGCGTTCATCGAACTCGATGATGCATTCTGCACCGGCAGCTCGATCATGCCGCAAAAGAAGAACCCGGA
Source organism: Paenibacillus qinlingensis (assembly GCF_013204845.1). Lineage (GTDB taxonomy): Bacteria > Bacillota > Bacilli > Paenibacillales > NBRC-103111 > Paenibacillus_E > Paenibacillus_E qinlingensis. Next base: position 50,043 of record NZ_JABMKY010000015.1, on the reverse strand, counting down.
CGTAGCCGAGCTTGTCCGTGGTAAAACAGGCCGCGTCTATGGCAACTTGTTTGGTCTGATGACCGTACTCAAGTCGCTGCCGCTGGCGTACAACAAGGACATGCAGGAAGACAAAGAAGGCATGTTTGATACGGTTCGTACCCTGCAAGGTGCGCTGCAATTGTTTGCTCCGATGGTGTCGACAATGAAAGTGAACACGGAGCGCATGCGCCAAGCCGTGAACCAAGATTTCTCAAATGCAACGGACATTGCAGATTACCTGGTGAACAAAGGTCTTCCTTTCCGCCAAGCGCACGAAGTCATCGGCAAAACGGTGCTCTACTGCATTCAAAACAAAAAATACTTGCTCGATATGAGCATCGAGGAGTTCAAAACCTTCTCCGAGCTATTCGAGTCCGATATTTATGCGGTTCTTCAACCTGAGCAAGTCGTGAATGCACGTAATGTGTTCGGTGGTACGGCGAGCAATCAAGTGAGCGAGGCCATTGGTCGCGCGGAGCAAGTGTTAGCCGAATCGCAGGCATGGTTGCAGGACTTTTTAGAGAAAAGTAAATAAGTTTACTAAAAAAGCTCTCTCCATCATCCATAGGATGAAGGAGTAGAGCTTTTTTAATACGTTAGCATTCATATGTTCTTGGGGGTTGGGTTAAACGTAAGGAGGGGGATAGGTGCTGGATGGAAGCATCGAAACTCAATGGTGTTCACGTCAAATAGATGGATTTTATACAGTTATATTTCGGGTTTTTCCTCTTTAATGCACAATAGATGGAAAAGATCAGGCTGTCGAGAAAGTGCCCTTTTTCAAGTTTGAATTAATTAACGTCACTTTTAGACTCGAACGTTGTCTCTCAGATTGTTTTAAATCGATTTTTCTTTTAAGAGGAGAGATCCACCACATAAAAATCAAACTGTCGAAAACACCGCGAGACTTTCTCGACAGCCTGAAAAGATACAGTTAATTATATGCATTTAGCCAATCTATATAATTATAGGTGGTTTTAACTACATAATTTCCAGTTAAATTGATTTTCCGAAGCAAATCCTCGCAAATAACTGTATATTTTCCATTTAATATAAATCATCAGCATAGGTGTCTTTCCATATCATCAACATTGTCTGACATTTCGAAGAGCGTAGCCAGTTAATGTAATTAATAACCTACCACTCTATACTTTAAATTGTTGAATAACATCCTGCAGCTGGGCTGACATGTCATTTAAGTTCTTAACCGAGGCAGAGATACCATCGATGCTCGATAGCTGTGTTTCGGTCAAAGCGGATATCGTTTGTGCGGTACCTGCCGATTGGTTGGCGGAATTCTCCATTTCGGATAAGGATGACATGATCTGTTGAGAGGTAGCTGACATGCGATCGGCTTCTGAGGATGCTTGCTGTACCTGTCCTAGGACCTGCTTAACAGCGCTGTGAATTCGTTCAAAAGCGAACCCCGTTTCCTTCAAAGTCCCTACACTGGATGAGATTTCTTGGTCACCTTGATGCATGGTTTCTACGGCTCCGAGGATATCTCCTTGGATACCCACGATCAGCTCTGTGACCTGCTCCGAAGACATTTTGGAGCGTTCTGCGAGCTTTTTAACTTCCCCCGCGACTACGGCAAACCCTTTGCCATGTTCCCCAGCACGTGCAGCTTCAATTGAAGCATTCAAGGCCAAGAGGTTCGTTTGTGACGAGATATCGGAGATGATCGAAACGATTTCACCAATCTGCTGGGAACGATCACGCAGTAAGTCGATGATGCTAGACAGGTTGTCCATGGTTGAGCTAACGACCTGCATTTGGGCATTCGTTTGCTGGATATAGGCATTTCCTTTTTCCGCTTCCAATACCGTGTTTTCGGATAAATTGAAGGCGATAGAAGAGCTGGATGCGACCTGCTGAATGCTGTCGGACAATTCTTTCATAGCGGAAGAGCTTTCTACGACACTAATTGCATGTGTGTTTGTACTAGCTGCTACACCGTGCATCACAGAGGAAATGTGATTGGCGGCTTGTGCCATTTGATCCAGAGATTGCGAGACCTGCTTAGATTCCTCATTTAAGGCACCGGAGCTTAAGCTAGCTTGCGATACGAGTTGCTTGATATAGGCTTTCATCTGATTGAAAGATCCAGCTAGTTTGCCAATTTCATCTCGATTCGTCACATTCAAATTAGCTATTGATAAATTGCCCGTCGCAATTTCACTGGCTTGATGTTCTACTCGAACGAGAGGCTTAGCGATATGTCTAGCGAAGAGGATGAGAACCAATAGACCGACCAGTAAACAAATGACAAGAGTGAGTATAATCGTATTCAACATGTCCGTTTGTCCAGCGTTATAATCTTGTAAGTAGGAACCGGCTGCCACAACCCATCCCCACAGTGGATCCTTCTCCGCATAGGTGATTTTCATAGCTTCTTTCGTGGAACCGCCTGGCAGTGGCCACATATAAGTCGTGAATCCACCTTTATTTTCTGCTTTTTGAATCATTTCTTGGATGAAAAGTTGACCATCATTGGATTTCTTATCCCAAATATTTTGACCTTCCAACGAGGGATGTGCAAGTTCGGTTCCCTTGTTATCAAGGACAAAGAAGTACCCATTTTTGCCTAAATCAATATTGGGATTGATCGGTCTTTTGCCATCGGTCTTGGGACCAAGCATCCATATTTTCACTTTCTCTTGCGCTTCTTCCTTGGTGATATTCCCCGATTTAACGGAATCATCAAAGGATTGAATCAGCTGGATGGACATTTGTACGGCATTCCGTAAGTCTTTTTCGATCAAGGAATTCGTGACATTGGAAGATACATAGTAGGAGATACTGCCGAGGATGAGAATGGGGATAAGTAGTAATAGCAGAGATGTTGTCACAATCTTCATCTGAATGTTCATCTGAAAACTTTTTAACATATGGTTAATTTACCCACTTTCTATATTATTTTGTATATATTCTTGGTAATCATTGTAATCCCTCTATTTCGACAAAATATTTACAATTCGTGTAAAGGAAATCCATGTTAACTTTTTATATAAATTTCGACATTACAAAGTCACATCGTATGATATATATGGTAAAATATGCATTAGAATTAGTTCTACAAGCAAGGATGGAATGAGGTGCATAGATGGATAAAATTTGGATGCAAGGCGCTCGTTTTCTGATTATCGACGATCAGGCTTACAATATCAGCCTGTTGGAGCGAATACTGAGCCGTGCAGGTTTTTCCAATTTACACTGTACAACGGATCCCAGACAGCTAGAATCCTTATTTGAAGAGATTAAACCTGACATTATTTTATTGGATCTACATATGCCTGACGTGGATGGATTCGCTGCTTTGAAGCTGCTCCGGGAACGGGTAGAGGAAGGTCATTTTTTGCCGATCTTAGTGCTTACTGCCGATGTGACGCAGGAGGCCAAGAAGGAAGCCCTGCATTTGGGGGCTCATGATTTCCTCACGAAGCCTTTAGATAAAACAGAAGTTGTCTTACGGATCAAAAACTTGTTGAAAACACGATTCTATCATTTGCAGCTGCAGGACCAGAATCAGTTGTTAGAGCTGCGCGTACAGGAACGGACGGTTAAACTAGAGCAGGCGAAGCTGGAAATCCTGCAACTATTGGGGCGAACTTCGGAATTCCGAGATGATCAGACGGGGCAGCATACGCAGCGCGTGGGTCAAATGGCGAAGGAGATTGCTTCCTCGCTGGGTTTATCGGATCACGAAGCATCGTTGATTGAACGAGCTACACCTTTACATGATCTCGGAAAGCTAGGCATACCGGATGATATATTATTGAAGCCAGGAAGATTCAGTCCTGAAGAATTCGAGCAGATGAAAACACATACGACAATTGGTGCAAGTATCCTCGAGGGGAGTCAATTCCCGGATTTGCAGTTAGCCCATACGATTGCCTTAACGCATCATGAGAAGTGGGACGGTACAGGGTATCCGAACGGATTAAGGGGAGAAGAAATTCCACTTGCAGGGCGCATTGTGGCACTTGCTGACTTTTATGATGCCTTGACGCACGAACGTCCCTATAAACGGGCATGGTCCACCGAGGAAGCTTTGACGGAAATTCAGAAGCAGCGTGGTTTTCATTTTGATCCCCAAGTGGTGGATGCCTTCATGCACATCGTACGTAAAGAGATTTACTCTATATAGAAAATGGGAGCGTGTTACGATGAAAGGCATGGTTTTTACTTCTTTTCTTGAAATGGTCGAAAATAAATTTTCTTTAAGCATCGTGGATCAAATTATTGAAGGATCGGATTTACCTTCAGGCGGGAGCTACACCTCTGTGGGCACTTATCATCATGGTGAAATGATTCAGCTTATCGTGCAGTTAAGCCAGCGGACAAGCATCCCTGTTACCGATTTGATTATTACTTTCGGTGAATATTTGTTTACCCAACTCATCGAGCTGCACCCACAATTTCTGCAAGAAAATAGCACGGTATTTAGCTTTTTGCAAAAGGTGGACAGCTATATTCACGTTGAAGTTCGTAAGCTCTATCCGGGCGCTGAGCTGCCTGCGTTCGAATATGACACGTCCATAGAAGGGACGCTGATCATGATTTACCGATCCTCGCGACCGTTTGCGGATTTGGCTGAAGGGCTGATTAACGGATGCATTCAGCACTATGGTGAGGCGATTCACGTGGTACGCGAGAACTTGGAGGAAGGAACCGCGGCACGGTTTATTTTGTCGAAAGCGTCGGAAGCGGAAGTGAAATGATATGCAGGAGATATCCGAAATTGATGTTCTTCGAAGACAGTTAGAACGGGAGAAGAAAGCACGGAAGGCAGCCGAACAGATCGCCGAGGAGAAGACACGGGAGATTTACTACGTGAATCAAGAGTTGATGCAGTTAAACGATCAATTGGAGGAATTAGTCAAGGAGCGTACAGCGGAGCTCTCCAAAGCACGTGATGAGGCGATCGAGGCCAATCAGATCAAAAGTCAGTTCCTCGCCAATATGAGCCATGAGCTGCGTACACCGCTGAATGCGATCATTGGCTATAGTGAGATGCTCAAAGAAGATGCTGAGGATATGAATGAGCCCGCATTTGCAGATGACTTGGGCAAAATTCATAACGCCGGCAAGCATCTATTGACACTCATTAATGATATTCTGGATCTCTCCAAGATCGAATCGGGTAAGATGGATATGTATCTAGAAGTCTGTGATATCCCCACTTTGATTCGCAATGTGCTGACGACCGTCAATCCGCTTATAGAGGCAGGCGGCAACCGTTTGGAGGTTGCTTTTCCCGAAGGAGAGATACGAACAGATATCACGAAGTTGATGCAGATTCTCTTCAATTTGTTGAGCAATGCCGGTAAGTTTACAAAGGATGGCACAATCTGGCTGACTGCTGGTTACGAGATGGTTAATCGGCGATCTGGCATTAGCTTTAGTATTCAGGATACAGGGATTGGGATGACTGGGGAACAGATGACACATTTATTCCAAGCTTTTAAACAGGCTGATTCCTCGACAACGAGAAAATACGGAGGAACGGGACTTGGACTTGCGATCTCTCAGAAGCTGTGCCAAATGATGGGCGGCCACATCAGCGTGGATAGTGTATATGGTCAAGGTACAACATTTACCGCTTGGTTGCCTTTGCAGGAGAATCAGGTGGGTAGAAGCCTTGATGAAGTGATGGAGAGCAGTCCGCTCGATATTCAAAGCAATCGCACGGTATTGGTCATTGACGATGATCCAGCTGTGCTGCAACTGATGCAGCGTTTTCTCAGTAAAGAAGGTTGTACAGTTGCTTTGGCCCAAAATGGTGAAGAAGGCATTCGACTAGCTAGAGAGCTGCGTCCTACCTTGATATCCCTCGACGTCCTTATGCCGGGGATGGATGGTTGGGCCGTGCTGACGACGCTCAAGAACGATCCGGAACTATCCGGTATCCCCGTTATCATGATGTCGATGACCGATGACAAGAATACAGGCTATGCACTGGGGGCGGCAGAGTTCCTGACCAAACCAGTTTATATTGATAAATTAATCTCTGTGTTGGATAAGCATATCCCTGAGCGTCAAACCAATGCCGTACTTGTCATTGAGGATGATGTGACCACAAGTCACATGATGACGCAAATGTTGGAAAGGGAAGGCTTCAAGGTCTCGAAGGCGAAGGATGGTCGCGTGGCTTTGAGTATGATGTCTCAAGCGCTTCCGCAATTAATCTTGCTCGATTTAATGATGCCGGGCATGGATGGTTTCGAGTTCGTTACGGAGCTGCGCAAACGTGAGGAGTGGCAATGGATTCCGATTGTCGTTGTGACGGCGAAGGATATTGCTTCCGAGGACCGGATGCGACTGAATGGTTATGTGAAAAACATTATCCAAAAAGGAAGCTTTAAACGCGAATCGTTGCTGCAGGAAATCCGCAGCCTTATGGCAAGTGCGATGAATGAGCATAGCAATGGGGATCAGGCCTGTATTCGACGTAAAGAGGAAGCGGACGACCATGTCTAAAATTTTATTAGTGGAAGATAACGAAATGAATCGTGATATGCTGTCCCGCCGTTTAATCCGCAAAGGCTTCGAAGTCATTATGGCGACAGATGGACAGCAAGGTGTTGATGCAGCACGGACCGAGATGCCAGCCCTTATTCTTATGGATATGAGTCTTCCTGTCCTGGATGGCTGGCAAGCGACTCGAGTGCTTAAAGCCTCGCCGGAGACGCGGGGCATCCCCATTATCGCGCTAACCGCTCATGCCATGGCAGCCGATCGGGAGATGGCTTTTGATGCAGGTTGCGATGATTTTGATACGAAGCCGGTTGATTGGAATCGGCTGTTGGAGAAGATTGAGTCCTTTTTGAAATAGATCACCGCTTGAAACCGTAATCCTCATGTATCGTAAACAAGCCCTTCCCGTCATCCATCGGATGTTCGAGAAGAGCTTGTTCTCTTTAGTTGTTGTCTTTATGATGTAATTTTAGTTAGTCTGTCCGCATTCAGAAAATCATAGAATACCGATCTCGCCGTATTGTAGTAAGTACCAAGCCATAATGCTCCAATAAATAAAGTAAATGGAACTAATAGTGCCCAGCCTATAAAACTAAGTGCTAAACAAAAATATTTCCACTTGTACCCTTTCATCATCTCCGCACTAACTCGAATGGCTTTCGATGAAGACAGTTCTGGATTATCGATCTTTACATATATTGCCTGTGAATATCGTAAGGAAGCAATGATACCCGGAATGATAAATAGCAGTGTCCAAGCCAATATTTTAAGTCCCATTAGTAAAGTTAATTTGAAAAATGGCCAGTAATTTCTAATTGCAAATGAGAAAGAATCGGCGTACCCAAGTTTCTGTTGTCTAGCTAAATGAAGGAAGTACGTTGATACAATTGTGGATATAACAACGGACAGGAGGATGGAGCCTAAACTAAACAAGATAGATAAAACGTAATGCTCACCGTCTTCAGTTAAACTACTGCCGATCCCAAAAGGGATTGTGATTAGAAGGGTAATCAGATACAACCCAACGGCCGCGAACCAATTCCCCTGTAATGCTTGTCTTGCTTCTTCTCGAATTTCTCTACTTTTTTTCAATGTTGCCCCTCTTCTCTCTTTTGTTATACAGCATTTTTTACTATTGGATAAATATGGGAAGTTGCTGTATAATTTTGTATATTCGGGGCAATGCGACTTAATTCCTTCTTCTTCGACAAAAATTTTCAAAATCTCAAAAAAGAGGCCATCTCTGAAGGTCTACTTCGACCTAAGAGACAGCCTCTGGATTTATCTACCTTTAACCTCTACATAGCCTGTATCTGTCCGTACTGTAACTTTTTTGCTGCCATTGCCAATAGAACCTTTGGCTTCATTTCGGCTGGCTCGTTGTTGAACGCTCACACCTGGTACATCCAGCGTAGCGCTGCCTGTATCTGTGCGTAGATCGAAGCTTGCATCTGTAGGTGCAGAATCTAGCTGTATGCGAACTGTTCCCGTGTCCGATTCAGCGGTAACTGTATCACCGAGCTCACGAAGCTTCGCTGTGATGGTACCTGTATCGGTTTTGAGCTTCACATTGCCCTGCCCGTCGTTGAGATGAATACTGCCTGTGTCGGTTTGCAGATTCAATGTTTTTCCTTCATAACGGTCAACTGTAATCGTTCCTGTATCCGCACTAGCAGTCAGCTTCTCAGCTTTTACTTCCTTGAAGTTGATGCTGCCCGTATCCGTTCTGACCGTAATGGCCTTGTAAAGTTTGTCGGGCAAACTGACTTCTGTCCGCAAACGAAGGCTTTGACCGCTGAATAAGCTTTTGAATTCTGTGAGGTCAAATCCGAAATCAATGTGATTTTTTCTATTCGTACAGACATCGACTCGCCATGTATTTGAACCTTCTGTCACGGCTTCGATCGTACAATTCTGATCATTCTCGGATCGAGCAGCGCCGACTAAATGAACGCTGATTTCATCTGAATTGCTAGGAACAAAAGTAATGCCTGAGATATCATTTTCAATAATTAATGTATCGATATTGGCTGCGGCTATTTTTTTCTCGATATCAATGTTTGCGACACCTGTATCCAAGTCTAAGGATTGGAAAGACACGGCAGCTCCAATCAGGCCTATTGCCAGGCAGATAAAGCCGGTCACTAAGAAAAATTTCACTTTACGTTGCATGGCTTATGCCCCCTTAATCAATTTGGCGTTGAATTGGATGTACTTCCAGCTAAGTTTGAAAAACTGCTTAAGCAGCCAAGTGCTAAGCGTTGTGATGATGATGCCTAAGCCAAAGCAGGCAAGCAGTGTAAAGGAAATGAATTGGAAGTCACTCCCCGATGTTCCCGCTAAGCTGGTAAGCACGCCAATAACAGGTGCAATTAGCAGAGCGAATCCGGCAGCGAAAAACCCAATCAAAGCTGCACAAATCCCAACCCACGGACCTACAACGAATACGAGATTAAAGAAACCAAGCATAATCGAAATAATGATCGCCTTTATCCCGCTTTCCGGCTTTGCTGTCGGATAGGGAGGCGGGTAGGGTGTATTATACACAGGTGGGTAATTCAGCTGAGGTGGCTGTGTGTAGGCAGGCGGTACCCAAGATTCTGGGGCTTGTACGGGAATTTTTGGTCCGACAGCCGGATCGGGCTGCTTTACATACGGGATAGTTGTCTCTCCAAGCTCCTCATTCGAATAAGGCAGTTCCTCAACTTGTATCGCTTCAACATCAAACTCATCTAGGGGACGTTTAGCAACCTCCTCTTTAATAGGTGGCGACTCTTTCTGTGCATCCCAGTTTGGTACTCGCGGATAACCGAGAGACTGTGAAACCTCGTCTTCATGCTTGCCGTTTTCAACGGCTTTTTGAAATAATTCTTCATACACTTTTAATATATTTTGGCGCTCCTTCTCGGGAAGTCCGCGCAGACGATAGTTTAATTCTTTGAAATAATCCACTTTGCTCATCGTTATGCCTCCTTCAATACTCTTTCGATAGTCTTATCATAAAAGAAAAAAGTCATAATGACGTAGTAACTACAGTCACATGACCTTCATGATTTCATCACAATTATTGTGTATCATTGGACAGCAAGCGTACTTACGCCATCTTCCACCACGGGCTGCTTAGGTGCTAGGTCCTCTGTTTGGAGATCTTTACGGTTGGCCGCGATGACGGAAGGCACAGGTGAATACTGATCCTTCGAGATTAACTCTTTACTCACGATTGTGCCGTTTTCTCGTTTGGTTCGATAGGTCTCAACCTTGTAACCCACCTTTCCCGTGCTGATTGGGCGTTCTAACCCTCGGCTCAAGCTCGGATTGTTCACATATTTAACGGGGGGCTGAATTGTTTCTACGACCTTGGACTCAATGTCATAGGTGATAGTTGGTGTTTGATGCCCAAAAAGTTTTACGGTCACCGTTGAATCCGTTGTTATGGTACGTATCCAAATGTAGCTACTGGTATTGTTACGAAATTTGAAATTAATATAACCGCTTGCGAATGTCGCATCTTGCCCGAGAGGGACGTAACTGACTGGGAGAGAGTGATTACGTCGTTCTACGATTTCAAGACCGCTGCGCAAAACGGCATTATAGAGCGTTGTGGACACTTGGCATATGCCGCCGCCGATTCCTGGGACGAGACTCCCATTCAGAATAACCGGGGCTTCTTTGTAACCAAATTTGGCTTCTGTTTGAGCAATGATCTTACTGTAATCAAAAGTGTCGCCCGGTGCCATCAAGTAATCCTGAATGGACGTAGCGGTTGCTCGTATATTGTGAACCCGTCCTTCACCCGATTGGGGGAACGAGGTCGTGAATTCGGAAATTTTGCCATCGATGCCTTGCTGCTTCAAGGATGCTATTGTGACAGAGGGGCTCAGCTCGTAAATGGGCAATGAGAGCCCGAGTGGTGCGGTATGCGTGAGAGTACCCAAACTAGGGGCGATGCTTTGCAACTGCTCCTGCAAGTGCGCGGTATCGATGCGCAGCACGTTTCGCTCGGGTTCGTAAGTAACCTGATCTTGAGGTTTGAGGATACGCTTGGCGGCAACAGGCTGTTTCGTATATAGCTCTTTCCAAGTATCTTTTACAGTAGCCGTAAGCCCCGCGGGATCCACTGAGACATTCAAAGGGATATTCGCATTTCGCAAGGTCCAGCGAGCTTTGGCACGTTCGAAGGGAGATCCGCTAGTTAATTGTTGGAGGGCTTGTGTAAGGAGGCTCTTGTCATAACGAATGCCTAATTGTCCTAGAGGTAATTCTTTGGCTGTAATTTCAGGGTAGGATGTGTGCAAAAGGACAGGGAACGCGGCTAATCGTTTCAGGCGCTGCTCGGATTCAGACTGAAATGTCGCATAGGTCATTCCACCCACACGCCAGTCAGCAATCGTGACATTCGCAGGGAGGGTAGATTGAGTTCCGTATATGTAGAGTGCGGTGCCGCACGTGACGAACAAACCAAGAGCGAGCGAGAAATAGAGGATGGGGTTTCTGAATGAGCGTGTCATGAAGAGCCACTCCTTTACATACGAATGTGATACGGCCTGTCTCTTTATATGTATCGATCTTGATGCTAATTTAGTACAGAATCCTGATTCGGCTAAAAGTTGTACAATGCATGGTATAATGACGGTATTCCCCATGAATTTCCGAGAGGATTTAGAAGGATTTTCACCATTTGTGTCGAATGGATATAGGCTATCTATATAATTAGGATGTGATATTGTGATCGAAATGCAGGACGTATGGAAAACATACGCCAACGGGACTCATGCATTAAGAGGTATTAATGTAAAAGTGGACCGCAATGAGTTTGTCTATGTGGTTGGACCTTCAGGCGCAGGTAAATCTACTTTCATGAAGTTGATGTATAGAGAAGAAAGACCAACGAAAGGTCAAATTTTCGTTAATGGATTTAATTTAGAGAAACTTAAACAACGTAAAATTCCTTATGTACGTCGAAATATCGGCGTAATTTTCCAAGATTATCGCTTACTTCCGAAATTATCGATTTTTGAAAATATAGCTTTCGCCATGGAAGTTATTGAAGCTCCTAAGAAGCAAATCAAGAAACGCACCATGGAAGTTCTTGAGCTCGTGAAGCTGAAGGACAAGGCAAACTCTCTCCCATCGCAGTTATCCGGGGGCGAACAGCAGCGTGTTGCTATTGCCCGGGCAATAATAAACAGCCCTTCCGTCATTATCGCCGATGAACCGACAGGAAATTTGGACCCTGAAACATCATGGGGCATTATGAAGTTGATGGAGGAAATTAATTTCCGCGGTACCACGATTGTTATGGCTACACACAACAAAGAAATCGTCAATACGATGCGTAAGCGCGTGATTGCGATTGAGAATGGCCTTATTGCTCGCGATCAAATCCGGGGGGAATATGGCTATGAAGATTAGTACAGCTTCTCGACATTTGCGAGAAGGTACGAAAAATGTCGTGCGAAATGGTTGGATGACGTTCGCGTCGATTAGCTCCATCGCGATTTCCCTATTTATTCTTGGTATTTTCGTACTTATCACCTTAAATGTGAATGATGTTGCTACGCAAATTGAGGAACAAGTTGAGATCAACGTGTACCTGGAGGTAAACACTGCTCAGGATCAAATCACAGCGCTCGAAACGCAAATCAAGGCGATTCCTGAAGTGAAAACGATTAAATTCGTTTCGAAGGAAGAAGGACTTGTCTACTTACGCGAAAAGCTAGGGGATAGCGGGAAAGCGCTCTTGGATGGTTTCGAGGGGGATAACAATCCGCTGAACGACGCGTTCACGATCGAAGTAGATGATCCGCGGAATGTGGCGGTTGTAGCCGATGGGATCTCAGCGCTTAACGTTGGCAAGGATCCAAAGCCTATCTATAAAGTGAACTACGGTAAAGGAACTGTGGAAGCATTATTTAAAGTGACAAAGATTGCACGTTGGATTGGTATTGGTATCGTCGTGCTGCTTTCCTTTACAGCGGTATTTCTGATTGCGAATACGATCAAAGTTACGATTTTGGCAAGAAAACGTGAGATTTCGATCATGAAGCTCGTGGGTGCGACGAACTCATTTATTCGTTGGCCGTTTTTCATTGAAGGCGCGTTGCTCGGACTCATTGGTTCGGCTGTACCAACTGCCATTATTCTTGCTGGTTATTGGAAATTGCTCAATTTGAGCTCCTTGAATTTGAATTTATTGATGATTAAATTAACACCATTTGAAGATATTGCACCAACGCTGACTGTTTTGTTGATCGGCTTAGGGATCGTAATCGGGGTATGGGGATCCCTCATTTCTGTAAGAAAATTCCTCCGTGTTTAGTGGGAACGTTGAATGAAACTGGGGCAGAGTGTTCCTCTTGCCTCCTTTTTCATCTTTTCTTCGTTTTTTCATTTTCAAAGATTCATAGATTCCTAGAAATATAGATTCTTAGAGACAGAACGTAAGAGATTCAAACCATACATGGGGCATTAATCGCTTGAAAATGGGGAGGCTACGTGCTTGAAGAAGAAGATTCTACCTGTCGTATTAACATTAGGTATGGTGATATCGCTGACTATACCTCATGCAGCTAGTTATGCCGCTTCGGCAACGGACAAGATCGACCAGCAGTTGACGCAGCTTAAGAAGCAGAAGGCAGAAGCGCAGCAGAAGGCCAATAGCGCCCAGAGTCAAATCACGAAAGTTCAGTCTGAGAAAGATCAGACAACGAAGGATATGAATGCCCTTGTCAACCAGGTGAATGAGGCTAGCAAGAAGTTAACGCAGCTCAATGAACAAATTGATCAAGTGTCGAACGCACTTGAAGCGAGTGCTAAGCAATTGGATGAAGCTGAGGCGCGTGTTGAAAGCCGCGATAATATGCTGAAATCACGTGTTCGTTTGATGTATATGAACGGTTTCGTTTCCTATATGGATGTGGTATTGAGTGCAACGAGTTTCTCTGATTTTTTGAATCGGGTCGAAGCTTTGAAATCTATCGTCAATCAAGATAAAGAAATACTAGAGTCGAATATGAAAGACAAAGAAACGGTTATGCTGAAGAAGGCAGATACCGAGAAGCAGCTTGAGAACGTGAAGGGGCTTTATGCGGAAGCAGATGCTTTGCGTGACGATCTGCAAGCGAAGGAAAAAGCGAAAGAAGTGAAGATCGCTTCCCTTTCCAAGCAGGAGAGAGAGCTCGAGGATATTTCGGAAGAAAGCGACAGAATGATTACGCAGCTGGCCAAGCAAGAGGCGGATTTGCAAGCGAAGAAGCGGGCAGCACAGAATGCGAAATCACCGTTTACGTATTCGGGCGGTAAGCTTGGATATCCTTTGGCTGTACAGGCGCCAATGACCTCTGATTTCATAGCGCGGATTAATCCCGTTACAGGGCGAGCAGAGAACCATAAAGGTATTGATTTAGGTACGGCTAAAGGTACGCCAATCCTTGCTGCGGAGAATGGATCTGTTATTTATGCTTCTTGGATGAACGGGTACGGCAATTGTGTCATCGTAGATCACGGGAATGGACTGTGGACGTTATATGGTCATATTATGAATGATGGTATTTATGTGAAAGTAGGCGACGTCGTGAAGCGCGGCCAGAAAATTGCTGGCGTGGGTTCCACAGGACAGTCGACGGGCAATCACTTGCATTTTGAAGTTAGGAAAAATGAAGTGCCTACCGATCCTAAACCGTTCCTTCGATAGGACAAACTGGTAATAAATATGGAGGGGCTTGTCATATACTATAACAGGCCAACTCAAATTCGGTTTTAGGAAAAAGGTGGTGAATCGGTTTTGCAATTCAAAGGTCGTACGGTCATTGTATTTGTTCTGTTAGCCATGTTTGCTAGTAGTATCGTCACATTAACGATTGTTGATCCCTCCTTTACTTGGGGACAGAAGGAGCAATCAACAGGAGGTGCGGCTACCTCTGTATCTGCTTCGTCAGGTCTTTCGAGCAAGGATTTAAGCAAGATCGCAACAACGTTTCAACTCATTGAAAGCAAGTATTTGAAACAGCCAGATCATGATCAATTGGTTAACGGAGCTATTAATGGGATGTTGGAATCATTAGAGGATCCTTTTTCCGTTTATATGGATCAGAAGGAAGCCAAACAATTCGATGAGAGTATTACGTCCTCTTTCCAAGGCATCGGGGCTGAGGTATCGCTAGAGGATGGTAAATTCGTCATTGTATCTCCGATTAAAGGTTCACCTGCCGAGAAAGCAGGCATTCAATCCAAAGACGTTGTCCTGTCCGTGAATGGCGACAAATTGGACGGGCTAACCTTGAATCAAGCCGTCATGAAAATCCGCGGACCGAAGGGCACGCAAGCTAAGCTGGATTTACTCCGCCAAGGAACAGGAGATCCGGTTCAAGTCATCGTGGTTCGAGACAATATTGACGTTGAAACGGTCTATGGTGAAATGATGCAGGATCAGATTGGCAAAATTGAGATTCGTCAGTTCTCCTCGAACACGGCTGTTCGTTTTGCGGAAGAGTTGAAAAACTTAGAAGCCAAAGGGATGAAAGGACTCGTCATCGATGTTCGTAATGATCCAGGCGGTCTTTTGAATGTCGTTGTCGATATCGTGAATCCATTCGTGAAGAGTGGGGCTTCCATTCTCCAAGTAGAGAATCGGGATGGCAAACGTGAGCCAACACCTTCTACAGGTAAAGGTAAGAATTATCCAGTTACCGTGTTGATTAATAAAGGAAGTGCCAGCGCATCGGAGATCCTTGCAGGCGCATTCCAAGAAGCTGTAGGCAGTAAGATTGTTGGTGAAACGTCCTACGGTAAAGGAACGGTCCAGGTGACGTTCGAGAAGGAAATGGGCGATGGCAGCAACATTAAGATGACAGTGTACAAATGGCTAACGCCAAATGGCAACTGGATACACAAAAAAGGTATTACGCCGGATATTCCGATTGAGCAACCCGCTTATTTCAAAGCAGCACCGCTTACGAAGAAAGATGTTCTGAAACAAGACAACAACAGCGATGATGTGAAGAATTTGCAGTTGATGCTTGCTGGAATTGGTTTCAATCCGGAGCGGACAGATGGTTATTTTAGTGATAAAACGGCTCTCGCGGTTAAAGCGTTCCAGCGGACGAATGAATTGCCGGTAACTGGCGAGGTCGATGCGGACACAGCTGCTAAAATTGAAAAAGCGATTCTAGCGCAAATTCGTGATCCAAAGAATGACTCGCAATTGAAGGCTGCCGTCTTTCAAATTCAGAAGCAGCTTGGGAAATAATGACCGTTAGTTAATGGAAATTGTGCGGAGCGGCAGGAAATAAGCTTTAACAGTCGAAATAGTGTAGGAAGGTTGCTTATGCGGCCTTCCTATTTCTTTTTCAAGGAGCCTAGATTCGTATGGATGTGTGGTTTCAATTATTGGACAGAATGCTGCTGGCTGTGGGGCAGTTGTTTACGAATCCTTTCTACTATATAGGCATTGTCTTTATTGTTCTGCATTACAGAAAGCAAATCCAATTAGAACGCAAGCTGTTTCACACGCGTCTTCATTCCTTGTTGAACGAAACGTGGCGCGTGGTGCTATGGGGCTGGTTAGGCGGGCTGGGGGCCTCCATTCTGCTCCTGTTCGTCGGAGTAAATATACAACTGAATGTCGTAATCGTGCTCTGGATCATTACCGTCGTACTGATGATATTCCGCATACGATTCCTATGCTTAGCTTATGCAGTAGGAATTCTAGGAATTGCCCAAGTGATCTTCTCTTGGTTTCCTAATGCAGACAGTCTACGTGAGTCCTACACCATTCTCGAGACCATTGCTAGTGCAGATATTCCCTCGCTGCTGGTCATTGTAGGTGTGCTTCATCTTTTGGAGGGAGTGCTTGTTGGTTTCCAAGGTGCGCGAATGGTGACTCCTCTGTTCCTGGAAGGGAAGCGGGGACAAATGATTGGTGCGCAGCAGCTGCAGGGCTTTTGGCCAGTGCCTCTGTTTCTCCTAGTGCCTATGACCGGTGGAAGTGAACTGGGCTTGCCGTGGCAAACGTTGTTTGCCTCAAACCTAAGCGCAGGCTGGACGATGCTCGCATTCCCGGCGATGATCGGTTTCACGGAGCTGACGATTTCGAAGCTGCCGAAGAGACAGGCACGCTTTAGCGCTAAGCTGCTCTATGTGTATGGGCTCGTTCTGCTAGGCGCAGCCGTAGCTGCCCATTACTGGACGCCACTGGTGATGCTTGTCGCGATCCTGAGCATAGCCCTTCATGAAGGGCTGCTACTCTACAATCAATGGGTAGAAGCGAAGCAGACGCCCTTCTACATTCACTCAGAGCGCGGGCTTATGGTGCTATCCGTTGTTCCGAACAGTCCGGCTCAGGACTTAGGAATCAACGTTGGGGAGATCATCCACAAGGTCAATGGATACAAAATTAAGACGAAGACGGATCTGCATGCAGCCATGAGGCTCAACTCCGCTTTCTGCCGACTGGAAGTCCTGAATGATCAAGGGGAGGTTCGCTTCCTGAAACGGGGAATTTTTGCCGGTGATCATCATCAACTGGGAATTCTTCTGGCACCTGATCAGGATGTGCTATACTTCTTGGAGCAGCGTCCGATGCACTTGTTCAGTTATCTGCGAAGCAAATTAACAGGCATATTGCCCAATGACACGACGAAGTCATTGTGAGAAGGGTTGTCCTCAGGCGTAGAGAAATCTACGGATGAGGACGGCTTTTTTTTGTTCAGGCTCCGTGTCGGTTGAGGCGAATAGCTGGATTATATGCAGTTAAATCGGCTGTTTTTGGTGCAGATTGAGCATTAGATGGATTTCCTGAAGTTAAATTTCCCCATTTATTACGGATGGAGTGGAAAGGGGAGAATTAGCTTCGTGTTTTCCAGCTATTTTGAGTTTGGAAGGGGAAATGACCGAAATAACTGGAGTTTTTACAGTTACTATCAGCGGTTCAGCTACTGAGAAGTGAAGGTGTCAAGGCGTGAATATAAACAGCTACACCTACACCCCAACCCACCCCAACCCAACCCACCCCAACCCAACCCAACCCAACCCAACCCAACCCAACCCAACCCAACCCAACCCAACCCAACCCAACCCAACCCAAGTCAACCCAACCCAACCCAGATCCACAACCACAACCACAACCGCAACGAAGCCCTACCTCCACAAGAGTGGAGATAGGGCTTCTATTCGTCTAGAGAACTTAATGGACTGGCGTCGTTGGTGCAATATCATTCCGCAAAACAATGATTTCTACGCGGCGGTTTTTACTGCGATTTGCATCGCTTGAGTTGGCCACTTTGGGCATCGTATCCGCATAGGCGGTGGCGATGAATTTGTGATCATCGAGATTAGCCGTATCGCTGAAATAGCGAAGCACAGAAAGGGAACGGGCAAATGATAGTCCCCAGTTATCCTTGTAGGGAGAGCCTGGTGCAAGGGGCAAGTCGTCTGTATGTCCTTCGATGCTAACTTTACTCTTCAATGTTGGAAAGAGGGAAGCCAGCTTTTGCAGAATCGGGAAGGAAGGCGCCTTCAGATCAGCTTTTCCTAAATCGAATAGGAATAAATCATTGAGTGTAATGGCAACACCGCGTTCCGTATCACTGGCGGACACTTGCGCCTCTAAGTTTTGATCCTTAATATAGGCTTGTACTTGTTTCAGAAGATCCTGGAGCTCTTTCTCACGCTTTTCTTTCTCGCTGTCTTCCGTTTTCGTCTTGTCGTGCTCTTCTTTCTGATCATCCTGATTCTGATGTGTTAAATCTTTATCCTTGCTGTCCGCGTCCCCCTGCTTCGGGGTCATCGATCCGCTGATACCCTGGTTTTTATCTAAGATGGAGTCAGCTTTTTGGAATTGTAGGTTTAAGGCTTGCGCCAAAACGGCATACTTTTGAACATCCACTTTACTCATAGCATACATAATAATGAAAAATACGAGCAGCAACGTAATTAAGTCAGCGTAAGTAATGAGCCATCTTTCATGATTAACATGCTCTTCGTGCTTCTTACTGCGCCTCGCCATTCAAGTCAACCTCCTCTACGGCTTTTTTCGATTTATCATGGAGGAAGGAGTTCAGTTTTTTCTTAATCAATTGCGGGTTTTCACCAGCTTGCAAGGCAAGGATGCCTTCTAACATGAGTTCCATTTCATTGACCATTTCTTTACCACGGACTTTGATTTTGTTAGCGATAGGTAAATAAACTAAGTTGGCGCTCATAACACCATAGAGCGTTGCTGTAAACGCAACGGCAATAGCTGGGCCAAGGGAAGAAGGATCGTCTAGATTACCGAGAACGTGAATTAGTCCCATAACCGTACCGATAATCCCCATAGTTGGTGCATATCCGCCTCCAGCTTCGAATACCTTCGACATATTATTAACTTGATGTTCAATAGCGTCCATTTCAAGCTCAAGAATTTGTCTGGTAAGCTCGGGATCCGTTCCATCTACGACCATGAGCAATCCGTCCTTGAGGAACGGGTTCTCGTGCTCCTGGGCACGTTGCTCTAGGGCAAGTACACCTTCTCGACGAGCGATAGATGCCATATCGACAAGCTCATTAATTGTTGCTGCGGGATCTCGTTTGACTTGCATAAAAGCAATGCCGAGTGCTTTAGGAATTTTGGCTAAAATAGAGCCAGGGAAACTTACTGCGACGGCACCGAAGGTTCCACCGAACACGATGAGCATTGCACTAGGGATAATCAACGAATTGATATGACCGCCATCCCACATGTACCCGCCAATTAAACCTGCAAGTCCTAATAGTAATCCTAATACTGTTGTCAAATCCATGACTGTACCACTCCTAATTATCATAAAAAGAATAGGGTCCAAAAACGCAGGGAAACCGCCTTGTATAAGGCTCTAACAGATAAAGCAGTTTGCATCCATGATTTAAAAATAGTATAATGAAAAAACGAGAACAAACATTCTTATGTTGGATAGATATTGCAATCCTTCATATATGTACGAAAAAGTTCCATAGACTTCTATATCGGAATGTCGAATGGGAAAGTTTATAGGATAAAAGTTCGATTTATTTCGACAATGAGGGTGATAATGGATGAGTGAACTTGTCATGAGCTCTAAGAAATTTGAGCTTGTATCCGATTTTCTTCCGCAAGGGGACCAACCTCAAGCGATTGAGGAGATTGTTCAGAGCATACAAGCTGGCAATAAGCATCAGACGCTGCTCGGTGCAACGGGAACAGGTAAAACGTTCACAGCTGCACAAGTGATAGCGAAACTAAACCGACCAACTTTGATTATTGCCCACAATAAAACTTTAGCCGCACAACTGTGCAGTGAATTTAAAGAGTTTTTTCCTCATAATGCTGTTTCCTACTTCGTTAGTTACTATGACTACTACCAGCCCGAAGCCTACATTGCCTCCTCCGACACTTACATCGAGAAAGATTCCAGCATCAATGAAGAAATCGATAAACTTCGTCACTCGGCGACAAGTTCCTTATTTGAACGCCGCGACGTCATTGTTGTTGCCAGCGTGTCGTGTATTTACGGCTTGGGGTCACCAATCGAATACGGTAATTTACTGTTGTCGTTACGGGTAGGGATGGAGAAGTCTCGGACCGAGATTTTGCATCGACTCGTGGATATTCAGTATCAACGCAATGATATGAACTTTGTTCGCGGTACGTTCCGTGTGCGTGGAGATGTTGTGGAGATTTTCCCAGCTTCGCACAGTGAGCATGCCGTTCGTGTTGAGCTGTTTGGGGATGAGATTGAGCGAATTACGGAGATTAATGTCTTAACGGGTGAAATTATTGGCCAACGCGATCATATCGCGATTTTTCCAGCCTCTCACTTCGTGACAGGCGAGGATACGATGAAGCGCGCGCTCGTGAACATTGGTCAAGAGCTCGAGGATCGTTTAGCGGAGTTGAGGGAGCAAGGGAAGCTTCTGGAAGCACAGCGATTGGAGCAGCGCACGCGCTACGACATGGAAATGATGGAAGAGATGGGCTTCTGCTCGGGTATCGAGAATTACTCAGGGCCGCTGACATTCCGTGAGCGAGGGGCAACACCGTATACCTTGATGGATTATTTCCCAGACGACATGCTATTCATGGTGGATGAGTCCCACGTGACGTTGCCGCAAATTCGCGCGATGTTTAATGGGGATAAAGCACGGAAAGATGTGTTAGTTGATCACGGCTTCAGGCTGCCTTCCGCATTGGATAACCGTCCGCTGCGTTTCGAGGAATTCGAAGAGAAAGTCAGTCAGATTTTATATATATCAGCAACGCCAGGACCTTATGAGCTAGAACATTGTCCTACTATGATTCAACAAATTATTCGTCCAACAGGGTTGTTGGATCCGATTATTGAGGTTCGACCAACCAAAGGTCAAATTGATGATCTTATCGCCGAGATCCATGACCGTGTTCGTAAAGACGAGCGAGTGCTTGTGACGACCTTAACGAAGAAGATGTCGGAGGATTTAACGGATTATTTTAAAGAAATTGGCATTAAGGTGCGTTATTTGCATTCGGATATTAAGACTTTTGAACGTATGCAGATTTTGCGAGACTTGCGGTTGGGGACGTTCCATGTGCTAATCGGGATCAACCTCCTTCGAGAAGGTCTTGATTTACCAGAGGTTTCACTGGTAGCTATTCTGGATGCAGATAAGGAAGGTTTCCTGCGTTCTGAGCGTTCGTTGATTCAAACGATCGGTCGTGCTGCGCGGAACTCGGACGGCCGAGTCATCATGTACGGGGATAAGATCACCGATTCCATGGAGAAAGCGATCTCGGAGACCAATCGACGCCGCGCCCTACAGGAAGCTAACAATGAGAGATTGGGCATCACACCGCAGACGATTGCCAAGAAAATCCGCGATGTGATCGAAGCAACCAAGGTTGCCGAACAGAAATCGGACTATCTTGCAGATGTGAAGGGTGCTAAGATGTCGAAGAAAGATCGAGCATCGCTCATTGAGCGCCTAGAAGTTGAGATGAAAGAGGCGGCGAAGAACTTACAATTCGAACGTGCAGCACAGCTGCGTGATGCGATTATGGAAATGAAAGCTGACGCCTAAGTAGAGGGTTTCAGCTTCACATAGGAGAGGAAGGGTATCTGTGTCTAGAGATCAGATCGTTATTAAAGGAGCTAGGGCTCACAATCTTAAAAATATTGATGTCACCATTCCACGTGACAAGTTCGTCGTGCTCACGGGCTTGAGTGGATCGGGGAAATCATCGCTGGCCTTTGATACGATTTATGCAGAAGGGCAACGACGCTATGTGGAGTCACTATCTGCCTATGCGCGTCAATTTCTTGGGAATATGGATAAACCAGATGTCGATTCAATTGAAGGGTTGTCACCAGCCATATCCATTGACCAAAAGACCACAAGCCGTAATCCACGTTCCACGGTGGGAACCGTAACGGAGATTTATGACTATTTAAGGCTGCTGTTTGCTCGTATTGGGCGACCGCACTGTCCTACGCATGGTATCGAGATTACTTCGCAAACCGTGGAACAAATGGTAGACCGGATTATGGAGTACCCGGAGCGCACGAAGATTCAAATTCTAGCACCCCTTATTTCTGGACGCAAAGGTGAGCATACGAAGCTGTTTGTGGATGTTCAGAAGCAAGGGTTTGTGAGGGTTCGTGTAAACGGGGAAACGGTAGACCTTTCCGAGAAAATTGAGCTCGACAAAAATAAAAAGCACACCATTGATGTGGTCGTTGACCGTATCGTGGTGAAAGATGATGTACAGACACGTTTGGCAGATTCCTTAGAAACTGCGCTGAAGTTGGCGAATGGTCGTGTCATCGTCGATGTCATGGAGAAAGAAGAACTGTTATTCAGCCAGAATTTGGCCTGCCCGGAGTGTGGATTCAGCGTTGAAGAGCTTGCACCGAGAATGTTTTCCTTTAATAGTCCTTTCGGTGCTTGCCCGGATTGTGATGGTTTAGGCAGTCAGATGATCGTGGATCCAGATTTACTCGTTCCTGATATGAAGTTGACGATTGAAGAGGGTGCATTTGAAGCGTGGGCGGGCAGTACCTCTAACTACTATCCGCAGTTTCTTGCCGCTGTGTGTGAGCATTACAAGATCCCACGCAATGTTCCTGTATCTGAGATAAGCAGCGATCAAATGAAGGTAATTTTGTATGGGACGGGTGGCGAGAAAATCCGATTCCGTTATGAGAATGATATGGGCGCTTCCAAGGAAGCGTTGGTTCCATTCGAAGGCATCATCCGCAACTTGGAACGCAGGTTCAAAGATACGTTCTCCGAGGGCATTCGTGAGCATATTCAGACCTATATGAGTACGAAGCCTTGTCCGAAATGTAAAGGTCACCGTTTGAAGCCCGAAACACTTGCCGTTACTATTAACGGTAAGAACATCTCGCACGCAACTTCCCTTTCCATCGGAGAAGCGGAAGAATGGTTTAAGGGTCTGCAACTGAATGAGCGTGAGTTGACGATTTCAAATCTGATATTGAAAGAAATTAGAGCTCGTCTAGGCTTCCTGGTGAACGTCGGTCTGGATTATCTAACGATGCATCGCGCTGCAGGCACATTGTCAGGTGGAGAGGCGCAACGGATTCGATTGGCTACGCAAATCGGCTCGAGCCTCATGGGCGTCCTATATATCCTTGATGAGCCGAGTATCGGTCTACATCAACGGGATAACACGCGATTAATTCAAACGCTTGAGCATATGCGTGATCTGGGCAACACGTTGATCGTTGTCGAACATGATGAAGACACGATGATGGCGGCCGATTATATCATTGATATTGGTCCAGGGGCTGGTATTCATGGTGGACAGGTTATTGCCCAAGGTACACCAACAGAGCTGATGCAGGATGAGAACTCCTTAACAGGTCAGTATTTGAGTGGCAAGCGGTTCATACCGATTCCTGCGGTTCGTCGTAAGCCGAATGGCAAATGGATTGAAGTGAAAGGCGCCAAAGAAAATAACTTGCGAAACGTGTCGGCGAAGGTGCCTTTAGGGGTATTTACTTGCGTGACCGGTGTATCCGGGTCTGGTAAGAGTACGCTGATCAACGAAATTTTGTTTAAGACATTATCTCGTGATTTGAATGGTGCGAAAGTTCGACCTGGCGAACATAAAGAAATTGTCGGATTAGAGCATATTGATAAAGTTATCGATATTGATCAGTCGCCAATCGGACGCACACCACGCTCCAATCCTGCGACGTATACGGGTGTATTCGATGATATCCGTGATGTTTATGCGAACACGAATGAAGCGAAGGTGCGCGGCTATAAGAAAGGGCGCTTTAGCTTTAATGTGAAGGGCGGCCGTTGTGAAGCTTGTCGTGGGGATGGCATCATCAAGATCGAGATGCATTTCTTGCCGGACGTTTACGTGCCTTGCGAAATTTGTAAAGGCAAACGTTACAACCGCGAAACGATGGAAGTGAAGTACAAGGGCAAGAGCATTTCTGAAGTGTTAGAGATGACGATTGAGGACGGCTGCGAGTTCTTTAAGAACTTGCCGCGTATTCATCGTAAGCTGAATACGCTTCTGGATGTCGGCCTGGGCTATATGACCCTTGGCCAGCCAGCAACCACGCTGTCAGGCGGTGAAGCCCAGCGTGTGAAGCTCGCGGCGGAGTTGTACCGCCGCAGCACAGGCAAGACGATCTATATACTGGATGAGCCCACGACGGGGCTCCACATCCATGATATCGATCGTCTCCTGAAGGTCCTTCACCGCCTCGTGGAGAGCGGTGAAACAGTACTTGTCATCGAGCATAACCTCGATGTCATCAAGACGGCGGACCACCTCATCGATCTAGGACCCGAGGGTGGTAACCGCGGGGGCTTGATCGTGGCGGCGGGTACGCCAGAGGATGTCGTGAAGGTGGCCGGGTCGTATACCGGCCAATATTTGAAGCCGATCCTGGAACGGGATCGCGTGCGTTCGGAAGACTATGCGAAGCGTATGGAGGTCCTAGAAGGATCCGTTAGTTAAAAAGCGAACATTAAGCTTGGAATTGGGTGTTTCATTTGCCAATTTCAAGCTTTTTCTTTTTGCAAGTGACGAAAATACCTAAAATTTTGCTAAGACTTAATAGAATGATACAGGCTTCGACAATTTAACCCTCTATCAATTAGGATGAAAGTAGGCCTATAATAATAGTAAGTAACAGTGAACATCTCCCTCTACCTGACCATTGACTTGATGATTGAGAGATATAGCAGTTCTAATCTAATTCATGTTGTGGAGGCTAATAATGAAACCGACGTTAGAGCTTCAGGAAATTGTATCTGCTTTAGGAATTGATCCTTTCCGATTTCTAGCCTGGCAAGAAAAAGAGCTAACCGACACGAGATTGACTGAACTTCCGGAAGATGAAGAGCACCGAGATGCGTTAGCCGTGTAAGAAACCGTGTTGAATCGCAATCAAACTAAGCCTGTACGGAGAAACCGTACGGGCCATTGTTTGTTCTTGCTGAGCGTAATAAATAGTGGGACAGATGGACATTTTATACGTACAAGGGATAAGAAAGAAATCTGCCTGTAGGGGCTAGCCAAATAGGCCTAATCCCAAACAAAAGGTGACAAACTTGTTACACATCGATGCAACTACTTGCATCTCGTGTCCAATCGAGCTAACATAGTATTAAAATAGCAGGACGTGTGCCTTGCACCGAGTTACTATAAGGAGGTTTCACCATGTTATTAGCAGAAGCAGCTGAAGCATCAACAAGTACGTATACTAGCTTTGACATCTATGTGTTGATCTTCACAGTGATTATTGCCATTGCGGTGATCAGACAATTGATTAACCCTAAAAGAAATTTGTTTGCACTTGGATTTGGAACAGTATCTCTACTCGTATTTCTTTTCATGGATGTCATCATGATCAAAGGCTGGTAGTACATACAAATTAGCAAAAGCCCATAGGACTTTAGATCGGAAGATCTTAAGCCTGTGGGCTTTTTGTGTACGTTATTTTCACGTAAGTGAATATCTTGAAGGCGCCAGCTAGGAAAGGGAACGAGAATCCGTTATTTTACTGTAGAATGGCTGAAAAAACAGCGAAGGGAACCACAGTACCTCATTTCTCCAAAAATCGACATACATGACGATTATGAAGCAAATAGCGTACTCAGGTTCCCTTATTAGAATGAAAGTTAGGCCATTTTGAACAAAATAGAGCCTTTACGTTCCCTTACGTTAAGTCTGCCTATACAAAAGGGGTTACTTAACTAAGATTACACCCACCACATTTCACCAAGGGGTTCCTTGATGAGTACTTGTTGCAGGTTCGATACGGCTTTGGAGAAGCCCTCGTCAACGGACATCAAGCCGTCTTCGTGCTCGATACTAACGACATAGTCATAACCTACTAGACGCAATGCGGAGATGATGTCGGCCCATACTTTCATATCGTGACCGAAACCAACGGAGCGGAACTGCCAAGCGCGATCTAGCATGTTCGTGTAGGACTGCATGTCCGTCACACCGAAACGGTTCGTGTTGTTGTAATCATGGGACGTATCTTTCGCGTGGAAATGGTGAATCGCGTTAGCGCGTCCAAGAATTTGAACCGCTTGAACTGGATCAATCCCTTGCCACCACATGTGACTTGGATCCAAGTTAGCACCGATTGCTTCACCTGCAGCTTCGCGAAGGCGAAGAAGCGTAGCTGGCGTATGTACGGAGAATCCGCCGTGCAGTTCTAATCCGATTTTGATATTACGATCTGCGGCGAATTTACCTGTTTCTTGCCAGTAAGGAATAACTTTGTTCGTCCACTGCCAGTCCAAGATCTCTTGGAAATCGTTCGGCCATGGCGCTACAGGCCAGTTCGGATATTTGGCATCCTCATGGTCACCAGGGCAGCCAGAGAACGTGTTAACAACAGGTACTTCAAGGCGTTCAGCCAATTCAATCGTTTGTATAATAGCATCGTGAAACTCTTTCGCGATGTGTTTTTGCGGGTGAAGAGGGTTACCGTGAGCGCTTAGTGCGCTAATTGTCAAACCGCGGGACTCTACCGCATGTTTAAAAGCTTTCAGTTTGCCTGCATCAGCAAGTAATTCAGCTGGGTTGCAATGCGCAGTACCTGGGTATCCACCAGTACCAATCTCAACAGCGTCCAAGCCTTTCGCTGCAATATAATCCAGCGCTTCCTCGAAAGGTTTTCCACCGAATAGAACCATAAACACGCCTAACTTCATTTGGTTACACCTCCATAATTGGTAAAACAATCAGATCAAATTATACCACTATCATCCAGTAAAATGAAGCAAACCCTTGTAGATTCGAAGCACTGTATCATAATTCGAGCTGTAGATAATGACCGAGAACGTAACCAGTGTCTGCGTCACCAAACAGCGGAAGTAGAAGTATGCTTTAGTCACCTTTTTCTTATTCACAGTTGTAAGTTTGAAGATATTCTCAATCGCAATAATGATGCCATGGTACAGCCCGTAGAGGAAGTACAACCACGTAAAGCCATGCCATAAGCCCATCAGCACCATGATCAGGATGGATAGGCTGGCTGTGAGCGCCGTGGAGGGTGTTTTACGAGAGAAGAACATGAAGATGTGATCCCGGAAGAAATCCCCCAGCGTCGCATGCCAATTCCGCCAAAACTGCGTCATGGAAGGCGAGAAGAGGGGCTTTTTGAAGTTCTCAGGCATGGTGTAACCCATTAATCGGCCAAAGCCAATCGCCATATCGGAATAGCCGGAGAAATCGAAGTAAATGAGCGCATAGAACCAGATTAATAGAAATAAAGATTCCCAAGTATGAAGCTCATGCTTCAACACACTGTCGAATACCCCAGTCATCCAGGTGACGACGACAATCTTTTTAAATAAACCTAGAATAATACGCTTCACACTGTCTTCAAAGAGCCTAGCGTCGACGGTGTAAGGCTTTTTGCTGTCGGCCATGAAATCACGGAATTTCAAAATTGGTCCGGAGGTAAAGGTTGGAATGAACAATAGATAGTTCGCATAATCAATCGCTGGTACCTCGCCGTCTTTTCCAAAGAAATAAGCGAAATAATAGGAATCAATTACTTTGAGAACGTTGTAAATGAGTCCTAAATAAATGATGGCATCGAACAATGGAGAACTGAAAACTCCCATAACGAAAAAGCGAACACCGAGAAAGACACCCACGATATTCGCGGCGATGCCGAAAATAAAGGTCGCTTTCCGCCATATCGTCGTCCGGCACAGATATACAAATCCGAAATAATTAATAATCGTAAAAGCAGCATAGAAGACCATCAGCTTCTTACTAAACAACAGGAGGAAGCACAGACTGAATATGATCATCAAAATGCGCTTATTATCCGCCCACTTGCGGGTGAGCATCAGAACGGCAATCATGCCACTCATCGCGACCATCGCGTTCATGTGCATATAAAACATAGCTAAAGAACTCCTCGCTTGCTAGATCTTAGAACTTCTCGTAGATGAACAATCCCTTGCCGGTAAAATAAATGAAAACCAAGTAAAGCATCACGAGGTAGATGAGGATTTCGACGGTTTTCCTAAGGAATTTAACCATGTGTCAACCTCCTTCGTAAATAGCGGCGCGCCCTCTTCCCGGTTCAAGTGAACGAGGTCATGGAAATAACGCGGATCGTATGTGTGCATCAAATCCAATGTGGGAACGTTCGCCGCTTTTAGCTGGGCATTAACTGCATCCTTCAGTGAAGCGACATAGGGAGGATCGGCGTAGCCTTTGTTCCATGGCATCCAAATGACGCGCAGCGCGAGCTCATGTTCGTCCGCATACTGGAGCACCCACTGTAGGGCATTCAGATTATCTTGGAAATCCTTCAAGGTCATAGCACCGAACCGTTTGTCGTAGTCGTCCCATTTGAGCTTTAACGCAGCATCGTCCTTGCGACCTGGGTATAGTTCCTTATCAATCCAGCGTGGCTCATAGGCTAGACTGCCTTTGCTTAAATTGCGAGCAAATTCGACACCCGAATCACGGAAGTAATCACGGTACGTATACACATAAGGTTGGTACCAAGGTTTGAACCATTGATAAGTCGGATCTGTTTCGAGAGGGTCAAGCATCGTATGCACGTCGATCCCGATCACAAGCTCGTCCTGCACTTGATACAGGTTGTTCTTCAGGATGCCCTTCAGATCAGTCAGCTTCCCGTAGGACAGCCCCATCTCGACCAGATGAGCGTCAGACTTCTCCTCGATATAAGCACCCGTAACGGCCGAATTACCGAAGAAAACCGGACCCGCATGGGACCAGCTATGGTGGAAGAGCGTTTTGGTGAAGTCGTTTTTGTAAAAACGGCGTGAAGACGCCATCGGGTTCCACCAGGAGATGAGCAGGTCGGAGACGACGATGGCGAGCAAAAGGCCGAGTGCAAAGCTATTTTTTTTGAGAAAAGCAGCGGTTGCTTTCAATAGAATCACTCATTATCTTCGTAGTGGTGAAAATGAAAACCCAAGGCCTCGTTCAGATAAACGATAGCCCTGGGGGAATTAGATTACAAAGCTTTCTCTTGCCAAGCGTGATACTGCTCACGGAACGTGGCAGGCCATAGCTGCTCATCGAGCCCATACTGTGCGAGGAACGCGAACGCCCAGCGTTCGATACCGAAGCCTACACAGCCTGTCACGGCGTTGCGCTTGCCCATTTTGATATTAAAAGCGTTGCCGAACGTATTGCTATGGAAATTGACCGAGGAGCAGGCGATCGACTTCTTCACATGTGGAATGTTCAGACGCAGCTCATACTTCATTTCCTGGTTACGTTGGAAGGAGGCTTTTACTTGGAAATCGTTCGTGAAGAACGGATCGTTCGCAATCTCCAGCAAGCTGTCTACCTGCCATTCTACCGCCAATTCTTTCAAATACTCGATTGATTTCAAACGATTTTCTTTCACAAACTCAGGCTTACCGACGAAAATGATTTCACGCATCGAGAAGTCGAGCAGACGACCGAAGTCGGAGTGGTTTTTGGACTCGAAACGATGACATTTCGCAATCGCGGTCACGACAATGCCGTCGCCTTCCAGGGTTTCATTCTCAAGACCTTCATAGCAGTGGTAACACGTAGAAGGGTTCATCATGAAGTTAGGCTTCACCATGTTGTTATCCAGCGCCAAAGGCTTCTCTTGGTCCCAACCGCCTGCTTCGCGAATCGTCTGGGAGAATGCCTCGATCACATCGAGATCTTCACGCAGATGAGTCACGAAATGAATGTGTTCTGGGAACGAAGTGAAATGATTCGTTTTGTTCAACGTATGGCTGTTGATGACCGCTGGATATTGTTCCTCTTGAACACCTTCGAAACGTCTCGCAATTTTGCTGACGAATGAGTAGTCAAGGAAACGCATCAAGCTGGAGAAAGGCTCGCGGAAGATGAAGAGGCCGGGCTCTAACACCTTAATTGCTTTACGCTCAGCGAGCTCAGCAATAATATCGCCTTCATAAGGCGTGTTGACTTTATTTTCGAATAAAATATTTTCTTTAAACCCGAAATCGCCATGAGAGAAGCGCTCAATAAGACGCTCAACTCGTGCAGTGATTCCTTCATCGCCGTTAGGTGAGTTGTGGGTGATGATGATTTCTCCATCGATTAGAAGGATTTCTTGAATATGCTCATCGGCGAAAGCAGATGCGTATTTGACTTGACCGTGCTGGCTTTCAGCTAGGCCCGTAAGTGGAATTTTAACTGTACGCATAAATCCGTTACCTCGCAGTCTTCTTGGAAATAAATTCGGCAATTTCATTCACCGTGTTCATGGGATAGAGCATTAAATCTTGGTTCGTTACTTGTAGGTTATACGTTTTCTCAATGTGAGCGATGAGCGCAGTCGCCCCAACGGAATCGATAAAACCATAATCGAACAGATGAACGTCCACATCGAAATCGTCATCATCCTCGGCAATTTCGTAACGCTCGCGAATATGCTGCTCTAGCTCTTCTAACAAATTAGACATGGGGAAAGCCTCCTGATTTCTAAATAAGTAGATATTAAATGTGGATAGGGTTACTGCGCATTGGCGGCAGGTCCGGTAAAAGTAAGTGTTGTCACGTCCCCGTATCGGGTCAGTGTGTACGTCATGGTAGGTGCATCATAAACAATTGACGTGTCGTCAGTGGTACTAAACTTAAGCTCGACAGGACTAAACAATTTAACTTGCTGCAGACCCGCTGATTCAAGCTTCAACTGATAGGTGTTTCCTTCCTCCGTAAGGGTAAAAGGTATATTCGAACGGACAACATGGAACTGTTGTGACGATGGACCCACGCGAATCTCAGTCTCCTTCGCTAATCCAAGATATAACTTGTTCTCAATCGTCGTATAGATGTTGGAATTGCTTTGCAGGGAGTATAGGGCGAGCTTATCGCCTTTTTCAATGGTGACCCCTAAGGTCCCTACATATTCTTCCGCTAAACCAGAAACACCTGATATTTCTGGTGACAAAGTGGCGTGGAAGTGAGGACTACCACCGCTGATACGATCCTTCAATCGGTCCCAGAGGTAGGACGCCCAAGATTGGCTGATCTTCACATCGCTTTGCATGGCGGTTAAGAACGATTTGGCCATCTGTGTTTCGGACATAAAGTTATAATCATGCTTCGTACGAAGCTTATCAAAGTAATCAGCAAATTCCGTTAAGTTCGCAATTTTTTGAGGTTCCGGAAAATGGTATTCAATATGCTCGAAATAATCAATTGGCATATCCAGCTTTATCATGGACTCGAAAACATCCGTGTTGGCATTGTCACCAGCCGGCCTAAGGACGGGTGTAGGTGCATGAATAAGCATCGTAGCATCAGTCTTTCCTTGCTCATCTTGTAAAAGGAAGGGAAGCGACCAGATCGATTCTGGACGAGAGAGCACAGGTGACTCTGACGGTAAGAATCCGAAGTTGTACCACATGCCTTTTCCTTTCTCGGTAAGCAGGGTCTGATCGTGATCTTCATTATTAATGCGCCAGGTGTGCTGGTTCGTTCCAGGATGTAACCATGGAATGCCAAGTTTATCAAAAGCCTGTTGATGCAGGTTGAACTCTGTGTTCTCATCTTCAGCACTCTTAAAATTATGTACAAATGTATGCGGATTTAGTTGTAAATGCTGATCTTTTGCATAAGCAATGAACTCGTTTAATTCCGCTTTATAAGGAAAGTGCGGGTCATCGATCGCCACAGGAGAGCCGAATTCGATACCACCTACAATGAGATCGTCATTGCCATCGTGATTAAGGTCCAGCCATAGTGGCACGGAATAATGTCCAGCAACCAAAGCGTGGTTGCCGACTTGATTTAAGGTTGTCCCTGCGAGGGGACCGGCATCTGACCAAGCGCCAGCGGATTCTTGGATGAACACTTGGAGGTCCCCGTCGCTGCTGCCGACCACGAGATCCGGTCGGCCGTCGCCGTTCATGTCACGCACCGCTGGCGCGGCGTGCGTGGCGCGATTGGGCAGCGGGAATAGCGCGCTGCCTTCCTCGAGATCCAGGGCCGCTGCGCTGCGGCCCTTGTACAGCCACACTCGTCCATCGGCTGCGCCTAGGACGAGATCGAGCTTGCCGTCGCCGTTCACGTCGGCGACGGCTGGCGCTGCAGGCCCTCCGGGCAGCTGCAGCGCTTTCCCGCCCGCGAGCACAGCTGCGGGCTTGCCGAACCTGCCGCCCGCGAGCTGCGGCAGCTGCCACACCCCGCCGGACTCGTCCGAAACGACGAGGTCCGTGCGGCCGTCCCCGTTCACGTCGGCAGCGTGAACGGCACTGTAAGGGCTGAGCTGGAGCGGTGCACCGCTCTCCAGCAATAACCGGGCAGGCGCGCCGAACGTGTCGGGCAGCGCCAGGCCCTTCGGCGGCGGCTCGCTGACGTAAGCCGCCTCATCTTTGCCGAGATTCGTGTAGACATACACGAATCCATCCGCGCTGCCGACAACGAAGTCCATGCGGCCGTCGCCGTTCAGATCCGCGGCGGCCGGGTACGCGCGGTAAGGCAGTTCAATCGTGCCTGCAAGATCACGATAATCAGGGTACGTGGCTTGCCGCAACGGAATACCGGCAGCCATCACGTGCAGTCCGCTCGCGTAGCCGGAGCCGGGCAGCTCGCCCACAAACGACGGCTTCGCATTCGTTCCTGTGTTGAGCTGCACTGTCACGCTCTCGCGCCATTCACCCCAGTAGAAGGCGTTGCGCACGAGTGTAAACGAGGGAACCTCGTTGTACTCCTTCAGCTTCTCCGCCCAAGCGATGCCGTCTTTTTGCCCGATGGACGGCATTGCCTCAAAATGGTTCTGAAACGCCATCGCCGGCCTGCCATATGGCCCTAGGCTCTTCTTTATACTATACCCGAGCGTTTCCTTAGCCACATAAGCGAGCAGTTCACTGCGATACTGCATGTTCGCCGCCGCCCAAGCAAAATTAAAATAAGGCTCGATCGGCAGCGCTCTTTTATTGAAGTAAGTCGTTCCCGGTGTTGGCTTGCTTGCCGCTTGGTATTTCTCTGCGAGCTGGGCAAAGCCTAATTTCGGATCGAATCCGCTCTTCATATCAAAGCCCGTAGGGAAGTACCGGTTCGGCAGGAAATTACTGCTGATGAGCACGGCACCCTTGCCAACACGATGGTGCAAGACAAGGGAGACAGGCTGCTTGGATTCGAATGCTTTATACATGTTGATAACGGATTGTCCCGTGGATGGCTCGAAGCCGTATCCAAGATGGAATCCAGGCATATCATCCATGGCATTATGTTTGAGATAGCTTTGTGTAAACAATTGAAACGATTGCTGAATGCCCTGTAAATTAACGGACACCTGCGGATAGCCAAGCGTCAGCGAATCTGCTGTCTGAGGACTTAAAACTAAGTTGCTGATTTGTACTTTTTTTAAATCAACAATCGACTTAGCTCCCAGAAAGTCTACCGGGAACTGATTCGCGAACTCATTTTCTAAGAGTAAATGTCCGCCCTGCTTCACGAAGCTCATGAGCTTATCCGCTTGTTTAGACCATGTGGAAGCCTGCGCTAGCGCGGGATCCAGATATAGAGCGTCATAGGAGCGTAGCTGGCGGGCTGAGAGGGAAAGCACGCTTTTTCTATCAATTTGAACACCTGCTTGCAAGGTTTGCTCGAAATTACTATAAGCAGCCATATCATAAGCATCCCCGCTCGTTGCGTAAAGAAGCTTAGTTTCTTCGACTTTTGGCAAAAATAGAAGGGTGAGCACAAGGACTAAGACGCCTAAACTTATCCCGATCAGTAGTTGACGTACACGAAAACTCGACAATTTCAAAAGGATCCCTCGATTGCTAGAAAGATTGCAATTCACCCTTGTCGAAGCATGGGGAATTGTCAATAGCATTGCAACTCTTCTTTTGCGGAACATAGGAGAATTGTCAATAAAGGTCACTATCCTTGCCATTATAGCATTCATAGATACGTTTGTTAACTTCTAAAGGTGTCGCGATCCAGCCGTATTGTCGGATTTTGGCTTTATTGGAGATATCCCTGCCCTAGATTCCTACCTATCGTTTCTGTTACACTAAAGAGAAGAGTTTGAGGATTACCGAGGATTGATATTGAAAGGATTTGCTGCCATGCGTACGATACGCAGAGAAGATGTAGAATTATTGGCCCCTGCGGGGGATTGGGATTGTTTGCGGGCGGCTGTTGCCAATGGGGCAGATGCCGTGTTTTTTGGTGTGGAGAAATTCAATGCGAGAGCGAGAGCGCATAACTTTACGATGGCTGAGCTGCCGGATATTATGTCGTTCCTTCATCTATATGGTGTACAGGGTTTCCTAACGTTTAACATTCTCGTATTCGAGGAAGAGTTGAACGATGCCAAACAATTAATTGATGCGTGTGTCGATGCGGGCGTGGACGCGGTAATTGTTCAGGATTTGGGCTTGGTCAAAATGATTCGTGAAATTTCACCCGATTTCCCGATTCACGGTTCAACGCAGATGACGATTACATCGCCGGAAGCGGTTGAATTTACGAAACCGTTCGACATCGAACGTGTCGTTCTTGGTCGTGAGAATAACCTGAAACAAATTAAACAAATCGGTGATCAAGCGAAGCTTCCGATGGAAGTATTCGTGCATGGTGCCCTTTGTGTGTCCTATTCGGGACAATGTTTAACCTCCGAAATGTGGGGAGGACGTTCGGCTAACCGTGGTGAGTGCGCGCAGGCTTGTCGTTTGCCGTATGATTTGATGGTCGACGGCGAGCAAAAACCGATGGGGGATGTCACGTATTTATTGTCGCCGAAAGATTTGGCGGCGATTGAAATCGTGCCGGAGCTGATCGAAGCTGGCGTTCGTTCCTTTAAAATTGAAGGGCGTCTGAAGACCCCTGAATATGTAGCCAATGTTGTGAGCAAATATCGCAAAGCGATTGATCGTTACTTCGATGGGCTGGACGCTCGTCCGTCCAAAGAGGAAGTGCGTGAGCTTCAGCAAAGCTTCTCACGTGGTTTTACGGTTGGGTTCCTGCAAGGGACCAACAACAAGCAGTTGGTTGACGGCACGTTTCCGAAGAGCCGCGGGGTTTTCGTGGGCCGCATCAAGCAAATCCTGCGCGATGCTGTGATCTGTGAGCTTGAAGCTCCGCTGAAGCGCGGTGATGGTCTTGTCTTCGATGCGGGGGATCCGACGAAGAAGGAAGAGGGCGGGCGCATCTATGATTTGCGCCGCAAGGGAGAGAAACTCGAAGGCGAAGCCGAGGGTGGATTGATCGAAATCGTCATGGGCCGCAACGATGTAGAGCTTGGCCGTTTGCACGTTGGGGACCGTATCTGGAAGACGAACGATCCTGCTCTGGACAAACGTCTGCGCCAGACGTTCGAGACGGATAAGCCTTACCGTACATTCCCGGTAAGCGTGAAAGTAACCGGCGTCCTCGGCGAGACGCTGAAGAGTTGGTGGACGGATATTCGCGGTGGCCACACCGTCTTCGTGCAATCCGAGCTTCCGCTGGTTCAAGCGGAAAAAAGACCGATGGACGAACAGCTCTTCACCGAACAGTTCGGTCGTCTTGGCGGCACGATTTATGAGCTTGCCGAGCTGGATGTCCAGCTGGACGGCGCGTTGATCGTGCCGATGCGTGAGCTGAACAGCATGCGCCGCATGGCTGTCGGGCTCATGGAAGACGAGCGGCAGAAGCCGCGCGCGTACATCAAGCGCGAAGTCGGCGTGTATGACGACGTGCCGGCTGCTGTGACCGAACATCACGCGGCTGTTACCGCTGTGAATGCACCTGCTCTATCCCAAGCGGATCGTAGTAGCGCCCAGTTGACCGCACTTTGCCGTAGCTTGGATCAGGTGAAGGCTGTGCTGGCAACTACGGACGTCAACTTGATTTATGCTGATTTTGAATTTATTAAGCAATTTCCTGCCGCTGTCGAAGCCGTTCATGCCGCTGGGCGTAAAATTGCCCTCGTAACACCACGGATTCATATGCCAGGGGAAACGGGCTATTTTAACAATATACTGAAGCTTAAGCCAGATGCGGTTCTAATTCGTAATACAGGCGCAGCCTACTATTTCTTAAAGCATCGCTTTGAGAATCCGGACGCACCACAACCGGAGCTGATTGGTGACTTCTCCTTGAATGTCGCTAATCATAAGGCTGCAGATTTGTTCTTGGCTGCCGGGTTGTCGAAGGTTACGCCTTCGTATGACTTGAACATTCAGCAAATGGTTGACTTGCTTCGCCGCGCGGAAACCTCCAAGCTCGAAGTCGTTATTCATCAGCATATGCCAATGTTCCACACTGAACACTGCGTGTACTGTACGTTCCTGAGTGAAGGCACGGACTTCACGAACTGTGGTCGTCCATGTGAAGAGAAACGTGTGTCTTTACAGGATCGTGTGGGGATGTCTCATCCTGTCCGCGTAGATGAAGGCTGCCGAAATACTGTCTATAATGCGATAGATCAGTCTGGTGCGGAGTATTTGAACCACTTCATGGACTTGGGCATCCGCTCGTTCCGTGTGGAGTTCTTGGAAGAGACGCCGGAGAAAGTAACGGAAATTCTTGACCTGTACCGCAAAGCGATTGATGGGCAAATAAACGGCACACAAGTATGGCGTTCCCTGAAGGCGACGAATCAATTGGGTGTCACGAAGGGTACGTTGGTGAAATAAATAGTTGCGCCTGGTGCGCTTAACCGCCTCACGACGATTAGTGTCGGGAGGCGGTTTTTTGTCGTGTTGGTGGGGGATATCAGATGACGGCAGTAGCAAATAAGAACTCGCCAAGGCCTAATATGGCCAGAAGAGCCTCATCAAGCAAGCTGAGATAAGATCTATACGAGTCCCTCTATTCGCCAATCGAACAACCGAAGGATACACTAACCACCGGTCAA
The DNA here is from genome assembly GCF_013204845.1 of Paenibacillus qinlingensis. Lineage (GTDB taxonomy): Bacteria > Bacillota > Bacilli > Paenibacillales > NBRC-103111 > Paenibacillus_E > Paenibacillus_E qinlingensis. The sequence goes on along the minus strand of NZ_JABMKY010000015.1, from coordinate 13,207 downwards.
GCAAAAGCTGCTTACCCCCAACCAATCCAGCCCATGCAAACGCTCCCCCACCGTTTAACTGGAAAACCTACACCTAAATTGTCGATTTCAAATCGTATTTATTGTTTAATTGGAAATTATCCAGCTAATCTCGAGCATTCCTCCACATTTTTCCCTTCCATCCAAGAATAGCTGTACCTTTTCCAGTTATTTCGGAATAAACAGAGAAACAGAGAAACAGAGAAACAGACGGAATTACCTACATGGTTTCCATTTAAATCGTAGATCCGACATCATACGCATTTAGGGAACACATCTAAGTAGAACAACCTCGACAGTTCACAATTTAGACACATTTTTTTAATCTATTTTTCAGATTTGCTTAAGGTTGGTTTATTGTTCCACCCGTATAGTGATGATGAATAATACGAACGCATAGAAATGGGGGATCTTGGATGCTAGAGGTCAAACAAGTCAGCAAGCTGTACGGAAATGATCGCGGCGTGCATAACATCGACTTCTCGATGCAACGCGGTGAAATCGTCGGCTTCTTAGGGCCGAATGGTGCTGGCAAAACAACGACGATGCGCATGATTACAGGTTACCTGAATCCGACGCATGGTCAAATATGGGTGGACGGTCACTCCATGGCCGATAACCCGAAGAAGGCTCGCCGCAAGATCGGCTACTTGCCTGAAACACCGCCCCTGTACCCAGAAATGACGGTACAGTCTTACCTGCGCTTCATCGCTAACCTGCGCGATGTGCCTGCGCGCGAACAAAAACTCCGCGTCGGCGAAGCCATCGACAAGCTCGGACTGCAAGGTCGCGAGAAGCAAATCATTCGCTCCCTCTCCAAGGGCTACAAGCAGCGCCTCGGACTCGCGCAAGCGATCCTACACCAACCGGATCTGCTTATTCTGGACGAACCCACGTCGGGCCTCGATCCGAAGCAGATCATCGAGATCCGCCAGCTCATTCACGAGCTGGGCGAGAACCACACCGTGCTGCTGAGCACGCACATTCTGCCCGAGATTAACGCGATTTGTAACCGCGTTCTTATTATTAACCAAGGCCGCGTCGTGCTCGACGAGCGCCCAGAGCATCTCGGCCGCACGATGGGCGAGACGTTCGAGGTATCGCTCGAGGTCAAGGGACCTCGCGAGCGGATCTTGACCGAACTGCGCAGCCTGCCGTCCGTCGGCGAAGTGAAAGAAGTCGACGCACCGGAAGCGGGCGCAGCTCTACTAGCCACACCTGCGACGCCTGCCCTTGAATCTGCGGAGTCTGCCATAGACGAAGCCGACTCGCCAGCACCGGCAGCCGCACCAGCCGAGTCCGTCAAACTCCTCGTCACCTCAGCAGATCGCGCGGAAGACATCCGCGAAGCGGTATTCTTCCGTCTCGCAAGCGCGGGCTTGCCGATCCTAGCGATGAAGCGGGAAAGCCTCAGCCTAGAGGATATCTTCCTCAAGCTGACGACTGACGAGCCTGCAGCGCCTGAACTTGTACCAACCGAGGAGGGTGACACTGATGCGTAGAATTTGGGCCATTTGCTCCAAAGAGCTGCAGATGTATTTCTTCTCGCCAGTTGCGTATGTGGCGTTTGCCTTCTACGTGCTGTTGTCGAGCTTCTTCTTTTACGTGAACTTCGTGGCTGGACAGCCGCCAATTGTGGATGCGCGCTCCATTGTGGGCAATACCACGTTCATCTACTTGTTCATTATTCCGTTGCTCACGATGCGTCTTGTTGCGGATGAGTTTCGACAAGGTACAGATGAGCTGCTCCTAACCTCGCCTGCAGGAATTAGTGAAATCGTGCTAGGTAAATATTTGTCCGCATTAATCGTGCAAGTTGGTCTAGTGGCGATCTCTTTGGTATATCCACTTATCATGTCTTCCTTCGGTACACTAGATATGCCTGTTACATGGTTATCGTACCTGAGCATGTTCCTGCTTGGCTGTGCGATGATGGCGATCGGATTGTTCGCATCTAGTTTGTCGAATAATCAGATGGTTGCAGGGATCACCGGATTCGTAATTCTGCTATTGCTATGGCTGTTAGACTGGGTGAGCTCCAGCATGACAGGTAAGCTAAAGGATTACGTAGGTCAATTCTCATTGACCGGTCACTTGAGTAATCTGCAAAAAGGCGTCTTTCACGGCGGCGATATCCTCTTTTACATCACATTAACAGCCGTGTTCCTAGTTCTTTGTATACAAGTCCTTGAAAGAAAGCGTTGGAGGTGAGCGGAATGAATAAGTGGATACGGGGAACTAATGCGACTGTTCTATCAATCGCGGTTATCGGCATTTTCATTATTCTGACAATCTTCCTACACTCGCTGAAGGGCTTTCAGGTCGATTTGACGAAAAATAAAAATTTCACGCTCTCAGAGCAAACAACCGCTGCACTGAAAAATCTCAATCAAGATATTCACGTTATCGCCTTCACGAATAGTGGGGACGGCAACGATTTTGTAACGCGCCAAGTCACGGATATGGTGGCTGAATATAAGAAGCAAAGCAGTAAAATTACGTACGATGAGTACGATATGCTAAAGCAGCCTTCTATGGCGAAGCAGTATGGGGTGGACCAAGGCGGAACGATAATTTTCGAAATTGGCACCAAAAAGCAAAACATCAACTTCTATGAACTGTTCGTGGGACAACAGGATGGTTCCTACACATTCTCAGGTGAAGAGAAATTTACACAAGCGATTCAAAGCCTGACATCTACCGAGAAACATACGGTTTATCTGTTGTCAGGTCATCAAGAATATCCGGCATCTGCCCTGAGTATTTTCAAAAGCAGCCTGACAGCTGCCAACTATGACGTGAAAGATCTGAATCTTTACGTGGAAGGCAAAATCCCGGATGATGCGCAGATGCTCATGCTCCTTGGACCGACCAACGATCTGAACGACAAAGAAGCAGAGCTGATTCAGACTTATTTGAAGGGTAAGGGTAAAATTTACATCGCGCTGGGCTTCAATAAGGATATGACGACGAAGTGGAAAAACATTGATGCTATCATGAAGACTTATGGTGTTCAGGATCAGCATGCGATTGCAATTGAAACGAAGCAAACGTCCTTGTATGACCCATTAACGATCATTCCAGAGTATGGTTCCCATGATATTACGAACAAATTATCCAGCAATAATTTGATTACCATGCTGTCACTTGCGGTTAGCTTGAATGCAGATGAGAGTGCGCCGGATTATACCAAATCCTTATTGTTAACAACAACAGATAAAGCTTATGGTGAAACGGACATCAACTTGCTGGCACAGAACAAGACGAAACAGGATGCAACGGATGTCAAGGGACCGCTGAACTTGGGTTACGCCATCTCAGACAAAGACAACAAGCCGAAAGCTGTTATTCTAGGTGGTTCTACATTTGTATTAGATCAAGATATCCAGAATCAAGGGAATAAGGATTTTGCTCTAAACAGTATTGGCTGGCTGCAAGAACAGAAAGATCAGATTACGATCCGTCCACGTCAAGGGGATGCGTATCAACAGGCTATGATTACACCTAGTCAAGCGAATACGATTTTCCTCATTACAATCGTGTTCTTACCACTCTTGTTCCTTGTTATTGGCGGCCTAATCTGGTGGAGGAGGAGAAGAGGATGAAACGGTTTATTCCCACCATTCTGTTAGTCGTCATTTGCATCGGTGGTTTCTGGTACGCCTCAAGCAAAGACTTCTTCCAAGAGAAGAAAGATGAACCTAAGTCCCTTCTAACCCTGAAACAAGAAGAGGTGCAAGCTGTCTCGATATCCTCAGAGGGCGGGTTAACAGCACTCAATCGTACGACCAATGGCTGGGATATGCAAAAGCCGCAAGCAGCGCCAACGAATGCGAATGGAGTCGACGCTTGGCTCGATGCGTTAGGTCTGGTGACGTCGACCAAGCTGGTGGAGGATCAAGCTTCCAATTTAGTTGAATACGGCTTGGATAAGCCGGTTGGCACCTATGAAGTTACAATGAAGGACGGTTCGAAGAAAGGCTTGCTCGTTGGGACTGCACTGCCGATCGAAGGCTTCTCTTACGTTCAGGTAGAGGGCTCATCTGCTGTGTACCAAGTCAGTGATCAATCGTTGACATCGCTGAACAAAACGCCAGTCGACTTTGCCGACACAAGTCCGATTCATCAGGAGAACGACAAAGTACAAAGTGTCAAGTTGACATGGAAGGGCCAGACTTGGACGCTTTCTAAGACAGACAAAGATAAAGTCGCTGCGGATGCAGCCTGGAAGCTTGGAGATAAAGAGATGAAGGGAACGGACGCAAGTCCACTCCTCGATCAGTTAATTTTCCTGCATACCGGCGAACTTCCGCAAGCGGCAGCTGGGACGCCAACAACAGGCGGAGAGTTTAAGTTGGAGATAGCTATGACGGTTGACGGGAAAGACGTTACCGATGTCTATGAAGGTAAATTGAGCGGAGAACAAGTGTGGTTAGCTAAGCAGGGTGGGCAGTGGGCCTACTCGCTGGCAGCCGAGGATATTCAAAAGTTAGCAGATGCGTATGCGGGTAAAACGGCGCAGCCTGCTTCCTAAATAAAACTGCTTCCTACAGTGATTCTGCTGTGGCGAAGCAGTTTTTTTGTTAATCCGACATAAAACGGCATTTTTTGGGAAAAATAGAAGAGAGGAAAGGAGGTCACATGCACATGTACAACACACAAGAGAACCAAGCTATTTCTGGGAAAGAACTTTCGTATCTAACGGATACATTTAAGAATGAAGAATTGTTAGCGAAGCTTTGTGTACAAGGCGCGGTGAACAGCCAAAGTCAGTCCTTGAAGCAAACCTTGTCCCACCTATCTCAAGAGCGTTTGCAAAATATGAGTATCCTGATCAATGCCCTGCAACAACAATCCGGCATGACCCACTAATTCAAACCCACAAGGAGGTGCAAGACGCATGTATCAGCAAAATTCTCAACAACAGCACCAACAACAGCAAGTTGACTTAGAAGATTTAGACTTTGCTAACTTCGTTCTGTCTGAATTGAAGCGCAGTGCACGTGAATACACAACGGCTGCCTTGGAAGCTGCTAATCCTGGCATTCGACAGACGTTTGAAACCTTATTGCAAAAAACATTGGATGACCAAGCGCTTGTTTTTCAAGAAATTCAGAGTCTTGGCGGTTATCAAATTCAACAAGCTGAGCAGCAGATGATTGAGCAAGAAATTCAGAAGCAGAGTCAGACGGCGCTACAAGTGCAATCCATCGTCCAACAACATGTTAGCAGAGCTGCTTCAACAAGCTTTGCCCAGCAAGATCGGAGTTCCGAATCGGCTACACAATCGCAGCAACAGCATCAGCCTTACGTACAATCTCAGTCGCAATCACAATCACAATCACAACAGCATCAATCTTACCAAGCACAGTCCCATCAGTCCGAGCAACAGTACCCGCAAAGACAGGCGTATAGTCAGCAACAAGGACAACCAAATCAAGGGCAGAACCAAATTGCGGCACAGCACCAAGCGCCAACAACAGCACCTGCGCCTTCGTTTCAGCCTGTGAATTATGCTAGCCAGTATCCGAACGCGGTGTACAACAATCAACAAGGTCGAGGCCAAGGATATACACCAAGTCAGTCGCAGCAACAGTCCTCTTCTTATAACCAAACTTCAACAAGGAGCTACCAAGATCCAAGCCCAAGCTATGAGCAGTCAAGTTACGGTCGTGGATCCCAGGGATATGCAGCTTCTTCTAACCATGCGAATGAGAACACAGGTATAACGGGGGCTGGCAGAGGTGCGCAAGCCCGTATTGTTTCCCGTTCACAGCAAGGCGTGACATCGCCTGGTTCCGAAGGGAACTCCTACATGAATAGGTCACAAGAAGGTACTAAATATAACTTCTAAACGAGTGGAATCACTTGCTTAGATCGTTTTCAGACATTCAGGCATCCTGCCCACTATTGGCAGGGTGTCTTTTTGCGTTTTCCTCTAACTTTGTCCCACTATTTTTCTAATTCAGGAATGAGTACGGCTTGGCACACATATATAAGGAACATAGGATGTCCAAACTTAGGGAAAAGGGAGCTTAAGCTGATGAAAAAAACGTGGGTATATGGTGCGGCTACTTTAGTGGTATTGGGAGCATTAACGACAGCATGCGGTTCCAAAGATGAGGTCATCCCGTCCGTAGCAACAGGGACGAAGGATGCAGGTACTGCGACAACGGTCCAAGTGAAGACGGAAACAGGAACAGGAACGAAAGCGTCTACGACGAGTGCAAAGCCTGCCATTGATGCCAACTATAAGGTAGATGGGAAGAATGTCACGATCACGTACCAAACGTCGAATTTCAAACTATCTGAAGATGACATGGATAAAGCGAACGTACTGGGAGTAGGCCATCTCCATCTGTATGTGGATGGGAAGCAAAAAGCAATGATCGGTAAAACAGGACCGTTAACCCTTACGAATTTAACAACGGGTGCGCATGAAATTAAACTCGAGCTTCAGCAAAATGACCACAAAGACCTCAATATTGAGAAGATTCTTAATATCGTCGTGAAATAACGAACATTTGTACGCATTATCGCGCAAATGTAGCTTCCATGAAGATCGGATACGTTCAGTTGCATATTCCTCTAAAAGACGGGCTAATAGCCCGTCTTTTGTCATTTGACACGTCCCAATGCGTAGCATAGACTGTTGATAGTATGGCAGAACTGCCGCCTAATCGGAGGGACACAATTGATCGTCGATATACGTAAGTGGAAGCATGTTTTTAAGCTCGACCCAGACCGAGACATCTCAGATGAGGCGCTGGATCGGCTTTGTTTATCTGGCACGGATGCCATTCTCGTCGGCGGATCCTCAGGGGTCACGTTCGATAATACGGTGGATCTGTTATCGCGGATTCGTCAATACGAGGTTCCTGTTGCGTTAGAGATTTCAAATCAGGAAGCGATTGTGCCTGGGTTTGACCTCTTTTTGATTCCCGTTGTGCTGAATGCAGATGATCCGAAATGGATCGTCGGGCAGCATCATGAGGCTTTGAAGGAATATGGTGCATTACTGAATTGGGATGAAATCGTAGCCGAAGGCTACATTATATTGAATAAAGAAGCGACGGCAGCTCAGCTGACCTCAGCGCGTACCGACTTGGATGCGAAAGACGTAGCAGCATATGCGCGTATGGCGGACAAGCTCTTTCACATGTCGATTGTGTATTTGGAATATAGCGGTACCTTTGGCGATATGGAGCTTGTTCGTAAGACGCGCCAGGTGCTGGAGAATGCCCGTTTATTGTATGGCGGCGGGATCGATTCCTTTGAGAAAGCGCAACAAGCAGCCGAAGCAGCAGACACCATTGTAGTCGGCAATATTATATATAGTGACTTGGAGCAGGCGCTTCAGACCGTGAATGTGAACTTTGATAGAAATGGAAGGTAACCCTAACGTGAATGAAACAGTTAATATTTTAGAAGCGATTAAGAAGTTAAACCCCCAGCAGCGCAAAGCTGTAGAAGCCGTAGACGGCCCTCTATTAATTATGGCTGGAGCGGGAAGCGGCAAGACACGCGTGCTTACGCATCGAATCGCTTACCTCATAGGTACGCGTAAAGCGGCGCCGTGGAACATTCTAGCGCTAACCTTTACGAACAAAGCCGCACGTGAGATGCAAGAACGTGTTAGTAAACTGGTGGGTGGCAGTGGAAGTGATATTTGGGTCTCCACATTTCACTCGATGTGCGTGCGCATGCTGCGCAAGGACATCAATCGGATCGGCTTTTCCTCGAACTTTACGATACTAGACTCAGGTGACCAACTGTCGGTTATCAAAACCTGCTGCAAAGAGCTCAACATAGATACAAAGAAACATGAGCCGAAAACATTCCAAGCGGCGATCTCCACAGCCAAAAACGAACTTATCTCTCCTAAACAATTTGAAGACAAAATCGGTGACTACTTCGACGGACTGACCTCGAAAATTTATACCTTGTATCAAAAGAAGCTAAGAGCGAATAACTCCTTGGATTTCGATGATTTGATTATGGCGACGATTCATTTGTTTAAAGAAGTTCCAGAAGTGCTGGAGTTTTATCAAAACAAATTTCAATATATCCATGTCGATGAGTATCAAGATACGAACAGAGCGCAGTATATGCTGTGCCAAATGATCGCGTCCAAACATAAACGCATTTGCGTTGTCGGGGACAGTGACCAGTCCATCTACCGTTGGCGTGGAGCGGATATTAGCAATATCCTTAATTTTGAACAAGATTACCCGAACGCAACGGCTATTCTATTGGAACAGAATTACCGCTCGACCTCGAATATTTTGCAGGCTGCGAATAAAGTCATTGCGAACAATACAGGGCGTAAGCCGAAAAATCTCTGGACGGACAAAGAGGGCGGCGTACCGATTAAGCTGTATCAAGCAGATACCGAGTATGAAGAGGGTTATTTCGTTACGAATGAAATCAATAAGAATAAATCGAACGGGAAAAGCTTCGGCCATCATGCAATTTTGTATCGTACGAACGCTCAGTCTCGGGTCATCGAGGAAATTCTGATTAAATCCGATATTGCCTACACCATCGTCGGCGGGGTCAAGTTCTATGATCGGAAAGAGATTAAGGATATTTTGGCATACTTAAGATTGATCTCTAATCCGAACGATGATATCTCCCTGAATCGTATTGTGAACGTGCCGAAAAGGGGCGTTGGCGGTACGACCTTGGATAAAGTGGCTGAAATGGCTGGACGTAGAGGGATTTCTCTATTTGCCATGTTGGAAGAAGTCGATTCTCTAGAGATCAATACGAAGGCGAAGCATGCCCTTGCTGATTTCCGCGAAATGGTGGATAACCTCAACCGCATGGTGGACTACTTGTCTGTAACCGAGCTGACCGAGAAAATCCTTGAAATGTCTCAGTACCGTGTAGAAATGCAACGCGAGAACACCATTGAATCCAAGGCTCGTCTCGAAAATATCGAAGAGTTCCTGTCCGTGACCATGGACTTTGAGAAGCGCAATGAGGATAAATCCCTCATTTCCTTCCTTACCGACCTAGCCTTGATCGCAGATATTGATACGCTGGATAAAGATAAACCCGAAGAAGAGCAGGACGCTGTCGTCCTCATGACGATGCACAGCGCCAAAGGACTGGAGTTCCCGGTTGTGTTCATCATCGGGATGGAAGAAGGCGTCTTCCCGCACAGCCGTGCGTTCGCCGACAATGAAGAGCTTGAAGAGGAGCGCCGTCTGGCCTATGTGGGCATCACGCGCGCCGAACAAGAGCTGTTTCTCACGAGCGCGCGCATGCGCACGCTCTTCGGCCGCACCGCCGCGAACGCACCGTCGCGATTCCTTCAGGAGATTCCGAAGGAACTCCTGGAGAGCGTCTCCGCTGGCGGTTCCAGCGGCGGCTTCTCCCGAGGTGGCCGTTCCGTCGGAGGCTCCTCGTGGGGCAGCAGCGGCAGCGCCGCTGCATCGAGCCGTGGCACGTCCACCGGCTCGTCTACCTGGGGCACACCGTCCTCCTTCGGGGGACGGCCTAGCACTGGCCCTGCCGCAGGCGCGACTGCTGCGCCAAGCCCTGCAGCCGCGTCGAGACCGGCTGCGTTCCGGGCTCCGCAGCCTGCCGCAGGCAGCGGTGCGACGGACTACAAAGCCAGCGACCGCGTGTCGCATGGCAAGTGGGGCGTCGGCACCGTCGTGTCCGTGAGAGGCGCGGGTGATGACACCGAGCTGCAAATTGCTTTCCCGGCGCCGGTTGGCTTGAAGCGCCTGCTCGCGAAGTTCGCTCCGATCACGAAAGTATAGGAGCGTTCTGCCTTGTCCTATCATAATCCAATTGAGAGAGGAAGAGCCCGCTATGACCGATAAACTCGCGGCAATGAAAACCCTCATCCAAGAAATTAACAAGCATAACCACAACTACTATACGCTGGATCAGCCCACGATTTCGGACGCAGAGTGGGATGCGCTTTATGATAAATTGTCCGATTTGGAGCAGGAGACAGGGGTAACTCTTCCTGCTTCTCCTACCCATCGGGTGGGTGGAGATCTGCTCAAAGGCTTCGATCCGCACCGCCATCTAGCCCGTCTTTGGAGCTTGGATAAGGCTCAAAACGCTGACGATCTGGCAGCCTGGCACACACGTGTACTCAAGTTAATCGCTGACTACAATAGCAAGAACCCTGATACGCCTCTGCCAGACCCTACTTACGTGGTAGAGCTAAAGTTTGATGGGCTTACACTAAACCTTACCTATGAACAAGGCCAGCTGGTACAAGCCTCCACGCGGGGGAACGGTACCGTTGGCGAGGGTATTTTGGCCCAAGTCAAAACAATCAAATCGATTCCGCTGGAGATTCCTTACGATCAAGGAACGATTGAAGTGCAAGGCGAAGGCGTCATGTTCCTGTCTGTTCTTGAAGCTTACAATCAGACGGCCGCAGAGCCGCTCAAAAACGCTCGGAATGCCGCAGCAGGTGCCCTGCGTAATCAGAACCCTAAGTTAACCGCAGAGCGTAAACTGAACGCTTTCTTCTATAATGTGGGCTACTCGAGTGACCTTCAATTTGAAGATCACGCGGAGATGGTTCAGTTCTTGCGGGATAACCTGTTCAAAATCAGTAACCGCACACGGTACTTCTCCACCATCGAAGAGGTAAGCAGCGAGCTCGAACGCATCGCTGAGGAGCGGTCCAGCTTTGACTTCCTCATTGATGGAAGTGTCGTGAAGCTGACGGATATGCGTACGCGAGAGGTATTCGGCTATACGGATAAATTCCCGCGTTGGGCGATTGCTTATAAGTTCGAGGCCGAAGAAGCGACGACAATCTTGCAAAGCGTTTCTTGGGAAGTCGGTCGCACGGGTAAAATCACACCACTAGCCCGCGTAGAAGCCGTTGATCTCGCAGGCGTAACGGTGCAGAACTGTACGCTCAACAATGTCGGGGACATTGAGCGCAAAAACCTCAAACACGCCCTCGGCAGCCTCGTCTACATTCGCCGTTCGAATGACGTCATTCCAGAGATTCTCGGTAAAGTAACCGAGGAGAATGACGGCGAGGAAATCGTGGCACCGACGCATTGCCCGTCTTGTGGCAGTGAATTGGAGATGCGCGGTGCGCATCTCTTCTGTCTCAACCGTCTTGGCTGCTCTCCGCAGCTCGTGGGGCGGATGGCGCATTTTGCTTCGCGCGATGCGATGGACATTGAATTTTTCAGCGAGATGACCGCTTCACAGCTGCATCAAGAGCTGGGTGTCCGCGATCCTGCGGATTTGTACACCTTACAATTCGACGATCTCGTAAAACTCGATCGCTTTGGGGAGAAGAAGGCGCGTAATCTGCTCGCCGCCTTGGATAAGAGCAAGTCCCGCGATCTCGCGTCTTTCCTGTATGCACTTGGCATCCCGAACTCGGGTAAAACCACCACGAAAGTGCTGGCCGATCACTATCGCAGCCTTTCGCGTATCATGGAAGCAACGACAGAGGAGCTCATTACGCTGCCAGACGTGGGCGGTATCGTAGCAGAGAGCATTCACTCGTTCTTCCGTGACCCTGTGATGGTATCCAGCATTGAGCGGATGCTAGCCGCAGGCGTGAGTCCCGTTGCAGAGGAAGCTCCGGTCATCGTGGCCAGCGAAGATAATCCGTTTTTCGGCAAAACGATCGTCCTCACAGGAACGCTTTCCTCGATGGGACGGGACGAATGCGCGAAGAAGCTCGAAGCCAGAGGTGCTAAGATTACCGGCAGTGTTTCCAAAAAGACAGACATCGTAATCGCAGGCGAAAGCGCAGGAAGTAAGTTGACCAAGGCGCAGGAGCTAGGCATTCGAATCATTGAAGATGAGCAGGAGCTTTTGCAACTGCTAGGTGAAGCTTAATCTATATAGAAGAGAGGTGATGGCGCCATGCCCAAAAAGATCATGCATATCGTCAACGGAGACTCATTTGGCGATAAGTTGCGAGCATCTGGCATCGATGGTGAGATTTTGGTGTGGCGCGAGTCGCTCTATGAGGGGCCTATCGGCATGCAAATGTCAGATAGTGACCTTTTATCTAGGAGAGCAACTTACATGAGTAACCGTTACGGCATTCCCGAGGACACATTCAAGTCGCAGACCATACAGCAGGAAGCGAAGCTGGATACTCTCTCGAATGTGGACGAGGTTGTCCTATGGTTTGAACATGATTTATATGATCAATTGATGCTGTGTTATTTGCTTTCTAGAATCGAAGAAATAACTCGTCGTCCCTTCCAATTGTCGTTGATATGCATAGACAGCTTCCCTGGCGTAGTCCCTTTCTATGGCTTGGGGCAGTTAACCGTGGATCAAATCCTGCATCTGCATGGCACTTGGTTGTCTGTGAGCGAAGATCAACATTCCCTTGCCAGCAAGGTCTGGACGGCCTATTCGGCTTCCGAGCCTTTGTCTATGGCGGCTTTATTAGAAGAAGACCTATCTCCTCTCCCTTTTCTTAAAAAGGCCCTAGAGGCCCATACAGCTCGTTTTCCTTCTATGCAAAATGGCTTGTCAGCCATTCAGCAGCTGACGCTTGAGCTGCTAGTAGATAAAGAGGTGTCTCCTCCATCTTTATTTCAAAATCTTTCAGAGCAAGCCAGCCACTATGGCTTAGGCGATTTGCAATTCTATGGCATCCTGAATGGGTTTTGGCATTGCGAACATCCCCTCATCCAAGTGATCGGCGGTAATAAGCTGCCAAGATACAATGAAGCATGGCCGCCGCAATTTGAAAATCAAAGAGTAAAGATAACAGAAATGGGTAAACTTATTCTTATGTGTAAGCAGGATCATATCTTTGTGAATGGGATTGATGAATGGATCGGTGGCGTACATTTGCTTGGTAAGAAGGATGTTTGGCGCCAAAATGCAGTAAGTACAGGCTTTGCCAAGCTGTAAGATAATGTATTTGAAAAGATGCTTGCAATTCATTTTGAAACCTGATAATATATGTTCTTGTCACCGCAAGAGCGATACATTAACGCTTTAAACGGTAACGTAATAAAGCTCTTTGAAAACTGAACAAATGAATGAAGCATATCAGCAAATTCAGTCACGCAAGTGACTACAATTGAGATTGCAAAATCTCGCTAGCTTCAAATGAGCAAGTCATCTTTCTACTATGGAGAGTTTGATCCTGGCTCAGGACGAACGCTGGCGGCGTGCCTAATACATGCAAGTCGAGCGGGTTTATCCTTCGGGA
>NZ_JABMKY010000014.1 GCF_013204845.1 Paenibacillus qinlingensis | reverse complement strand
TTAAATGACCGCCTGCGCGCGCTTTACGCCCAATAATTCCGGACAACGCTTGCCCCCTACGTATTACCGCGGCTGCTGGCACGTAGTTAGCCGGGGCTTTCTTCTCCTATACCGTCACACAAAGAGCAGTTACTCTCCTTGCTGTTCGTCTAGGGCAACAGAGCTTTACGATCCGAAAACCTTCATCACTCACGCGGCGTTGCTCCGTCAGACTTGCGTCCATTGCGGAAGATTCCCTACTGCTGCCTCCCGTAGGAGTCTGGGCCGTGTCTCAGTCCCAGTGTGGCCGTTCACCCTCTCAGGTCGGCTACGCATCGTCGCCTTGGTGAGCCGTTACCTCACCAACTAGCTAATGCGCCGCAGGCCCATCTTCAAGCCACAGATTGCTCCGTGTTTTATGATTCTCTCATGCGAGAAAACCAGTTATCCGGTCTTAGCTATCGTTTCCGATAGTTATCCCAGTCTTAAAGGCAGGTTACCTACGTGTTACTCACCCGTCCGCCGCTAGCTTATCCCGAAGGATAAACCCGCTCGACTTGCATGTATTAGGCACGCCGCCAGCGTTCGTCCTGAGCCAGGATCAAACTCTCCATAGTAGAAAGATGACTTGCTCATTTGAAGCTAGCGAGATTTCGCAATCTCTTTTATAGTCGATTACTCGACTGTGCTTACTCACTCGTTGTTCAGTTTTCAAAGATCAATTATTTCCTTATTAATCCTTCGCCCCTCAAAGGCGACTTGATCAATATACCACATCGGCCTACTCGATTGCAAGAACTTTTTTTAATTTCTTTCGTTCTTTCGTTCGACCGCCAAAGCGACAAGGAGTAATATAACAAATAGCTAAAAGGATTGCAAGTTTTATTTTCAATATATTATTAATTAACCAATATATAAAAAAACCTCACTCTCAGCGAGTGAAGGTTGACTAGAATATTTTATATGGTGCTGATCACATCTTGTATGAATAGATTTCTTTCAACGGTTAAGTTAACAATTGTACCATTTACATTAACCCATGGTCTTGTAGGATGTGAGCGATCAGAGAACACAATCTCACCTACACGGTTGTCACTTAGTTTCACAAGCGTTCCGTTACTAATTTGCGTAGATTTGTTCATAAAGACTTGGACGAGTGTAGGATCTACTTTACCGAAGGACTCGTTCAGCAACTGCTCTAATACTACATAAGGAGATAAAGCAGCTTTGTAATAACGCTCATTCGTCATCGCGTTATAGATGTCAGCAATAGCAACAATTTTGGCATATACATGAATCTTGTCTGACTTAACGCCGAGTGGATAGCCTGAACCATCTTCTCTTTCATGATGTTGAAGGGCTGTTAGTTTTACACCTTCATTAATGCCAGACATATTCTTGAGAATTTGATAGCCAATCAATGTGTGTTGCTTAATCTCGTCCATTTCTGATGCATTTAAGGGAGTCTTCTTCTCCAGAAGTGCGCGATCTACTTTGCTGGTACCAATATCGTGAAGTAGACCTGCCATTGCTATTTGAAGTAAATCTTTCTGCGGAAGACCTGCCCATCTTGCTAAGGAGTATGAAGTTAAGCTTACTAAAATACTTTTATGATGAATATACTCATGTAGATTCCGATTCTTAGGTGTGAATGTGAGCACTTTGTAAGCATCAATATGTCGAATAAGCGTTTCGAGGCCTGTTCGAATTTCTAAGATAGGAAGCTGTTGTCCACCATTAGCAAGAAGGAATACTCTCTTGAGCAGTTTCACCATATTCTGATATTCCACATAAAAGGGATGAACTGCCTCAACTTCTTTAACTTTAGGCCCTTCACTCTCTTGTTCTACTTCATCGCTGTTCTTGGACTCAATATAAACAGAAGAAATGAGAAATGCCCTGAGAATTTCAAGTTCCCTCTCCTGAATGACTCTTCCTTTATGAAAAAGTGTATTACCCATCTTAGTTGTTACATTATCGCCTAATCTTTCACCATATTTTATTTGCGAAACGGCTACTGTCGGCACGGTCACTCACTCACCTTACTATTTCGAATACTTCATATTGTAAAGTAAAAGGGATGGGTTTGTAAGCCCCCATCCCTACATTTTATTCCTCTGACTCTGTTGCTTCTGCTGACTCTTCCCAGTCGCCGTCTTCCTCAGACTCGTTCTGTTCTTCATTCTTCTGAACGCGAGCCAACGTCCCTACTTCGTCATCTTCACGTATGTTAATGAGACGAACACCTTGTGTATTACGCCCCATGACAGATATGCCGTCCATGCTCGTACGGATGACAGTACCAGATGCTGAAATAATCATCAGATCCTCATCTTCTTGCACGACTTTAAGACCAACAATCGGACCGTTCTTCTCCGTGACATTTAGAGTCTTAATCCCTTTACCGCCACGTGACTGAATCCGATACTCGGAAACAGGTGTCCGCTTACCGAAGCCTTTGGATGTTACGATTAGTACACTATTATCTTCATGAACAACGTCCATATCAATAACAGCATCCTCATCATCCAAGTGAATACCTTTTACTCCCGTAGCTGATCTACCCATCGAACGCACATCGCTCTCAGGGAAGTGAATGGACATCCCTAGCTTAGTCCCCATAATAATGCCCTGGTTACCGTCTGTAAGTTTCACACCAATAAGATCATCATCTTCTCGTAAATTAATGGCGATTAAACCACCTTTACGAATGTTTGAGTAATCATCAATCGGTGTTTTCTTAACAACCCCTTGCTTCGTTGCAAAGAAGAGATACTGCTCTGTTTCAAAGCTTTCAACAGGAATCACCGCATTTACGGTTTCCCCTTGTTCGATTTGAATCAAATTAATAATTGGTGTCCCACGAGCTGTACGGCTCAAATCTGGAATCTCGTAAGCTTTCAAACGGTATACTTTACCTTTATTCGTAAAGAACATGAGATAATGATGTGTATTCGTAACGAACAAATGTTCGACGAAGTCATTATCTTTCGTATCCATACCAACTACACCGCGTCCTCCACGCTTCTGGTTCCGATATGTCGTAACCGGTAGGCGCTTAATGTAGCCAGTGTGCGTGATTGTAATAACGACATCTTCACGTGGGATAAGGTCTTCATCTTCAATGCTTTCTTCACCAACTGTAATTTCAGAACGTCGGTCATCACCGAACTTTTCTTTAATTTCATTCAGTTCTTCACTAATAATCCCAAGAATTAATTGCTCATCGGCAAGAATCGCTTTAAGTTCAGCAATTCTCTTCATGAGTTCGGCATATTCAGCTTCAATCTTCTCACGTTCCAAACCAGTCAAACGCTGTAAACGCATATCGAGAATGGCTTGTGCTTGATCTAGGCTCAGACTAAATGTCGACATGAGTCCTTCTCTCGCTTCATCCGTTGTACGAGAAGAGCGAATTAGCGCAATGACTTGATCCAAGTGATCAAGTGCAATTCGCAAACCTTCTAAGATGTGCGCTCTCGCTTCCGCTTTGCGCAGATCAAATTCGGTTCTACGACGAATAACTTCTTGCTGATGTTTAAGATAATAATGCAGCATCTCACGAAGATTCAAAACTTTTGGTTCTCCGTTGACGAGAGCGAGCATAATGATTCCAAAATTGGACTGCATAGCTGTCTGCTTGAACAAGTTGTTCAGAACAACGTTAGGATTAACATCGCGTCGCAGCTCAATAACTACACGCATCCCGTTACGATCTGACTCATCTCGAAGATCTGTGATGCCATCAATCTTCTTCTCACGTACAAGCTCAGCAATTTTCTCTACTAATCTTGCTTTATTTACTTGATAAGGCAGCTCATTCACGATGATTCTAGCCTTATTATTATTCTCTTCAATGACCGTTCTAGCTCTCATCGTAACGGAGCCTCTACCTGTGGTATAGGCTGATCTGATGCCCTCGCGTCCAAGAATGAATCCGGCCGTTGGGAAATCAGGTCCTTTGATAGCTTGCATTAATTCCATAGGCGTGACATCTGGATTTTCGATCATCATCTGAATACCCTCGATAACCTCTCTTAGGTTATGTGGAGGAATATTCGTTGCCATACCTACGGCAATCCCTGAACTACCGTTAACAAGTAAGTTCGGGAAACGAGAAGGAAGAACAACGGGTTCATTTTCTTCGCCATCGTAGTTTGGTTTGTAATCAATAGTCTCGCGGTTAATATCACGAAGAAGCTCCATAGCAATCTTCGATAAACGAGCCTCGGTATAACGCATAGCTGCTGCCATATCGCCGTCAATCGATCCAAAGTTCCCATGTCCATCAACAAGCATATAACGCAGGGAGAAATCTTGTGCCATCCGAACCATGGTTTCGTATACAGCAGTATCACCGTGTGGATGATACTTACCGATAACTTCACCAACGATTCTCGCTGATTTCTTATGTGGCTTATCTGGAGACATACCTAGTTCAGACATCGCAAACAAGATACGACGATGAACCGGCTTCAGACCGTCTCTAACATCTGGCAGTGCGCGACTGACAATGATACTCATCGCATAGTCTAAGAAGGATGTACGCATTTCGGTCGAAATGTCAATTTCTTTGACTTGCGAATGTAATTCTTCGCTCATGAATGTTCCTCCTGAAAGCTTACATCGTTTGCAACGTCTCGGACGACGTTAGATATCTAAATTTTTCACGTATTTCGCATGTTCCTCGATAAAATCACGTCTCGGCTCTACATTATCGCCCATCAATGAATCAAAGAGTGTATCTGCTTCTATAGCATCTTCGATCGTCACTTGCAGAAGTGTACGGCTTTCCGGATCCATGGTCGTTTCCCACAGCTGCCCCGGATTCATCTCACCAAGTCCTTTATACCGTTGGACATTGACTTTCACGCCTTCACCAAACTCTTGCATAATGACTTCACGTTGCTTTTCGTTATACGCATAGCGAATTGTTTTATTACGCTCAAGCTTAAAGAGTGGTGGTTGTGCAATATACACATAGCCAGTCTCAATTAGTTTTTTCATATAGCGGTATAGGAAGGTAAGCAGCAATGTACGAATATGCGCACCATCCACATCGGCATCCGTCATGAGGATAATTTTGTGATAACGTGCTTTGGCAATATCGAAATCATCACTGATCCCTGTGCCGAAAGCCGTAATCATCGCACGAATTTCCGTATTGGATAAAATACGATCCAAACGAGCCTTTTCTACATTCAAAATTTTACCACGCAGAGGCAGAATCGCTTGGAAGTGTCGGTCACGACCTTGCTTAGCTGAACCACCTGCAGAGTCACCTTCTACAATGTAAATCTCACTGATTGAAGCATCTTTGGAAGAGCAATCTGCTAGTTTACCTGGCAGGGCACTGACTTCAAGCGCACTTTTGCGGCGAGTCAGTTCTCTAGCTTTACGCGCAGCTTCTCTTGCTCTAGCAGCTTGAATCCCTTTTTCAAGGATTTTCCGAGCTACAGCAGGATTCTCTTCAAGGAACTCTTGTAGTTTCTCTGCGAAAAGCGATTCCACAATACCACGAACTTCGCTGTTACCAAGCTTTGTCTTGGTTTGACCCTCGAACTGTGGCTCTGGAATTTTCACGGAAATAATCGCAGCAAGACCCTCGCGCACGTCATCCCCAGAAAGATTCGAGTCGCTTTCTTTGATCGAATTATTTTTACGGGCGTAGTCATTCAGGATCCGCGTCAATGCACTTTTGAAGCCTGATTCGTGCGTTCCACCCTCGTGTGTGTTGATATTATTAGCAAAAGAGTAAATATTCTCGGTATAGCTATCGTTGTATTGTAGCGCAATCTCAATCGAAATATTGTCTTTAGCACCTTCAACATAGATCGGGACTTCATTGACGACTTCACGATTGCGATTTAAATGCTGCACAAAGGACACAATACCACCTTCGTACATATGCGTTGCTACTGTATCCGTACGTTCATCAATTAAATTAATCTCAATGCCTTTATTCAAGAAAGCAAGCTCACGAATTCTGGATTGCAGCGTATCGAAATCGTATTCTGTTGTTTCTTTGAAAATTTCCGGATCTGGTTGGAACGTGACTACCGTACCTGTTTCTTCCGTTTCACCGATCACCTTTACGTCATACTGGGGCGCACCGCGGCGGTATTCTTGCTCATGAATTTTGCCTTCACGTTTAACTTGAACTGTCAGTAACTCGGACAGTGCATTAACTACGGAAATACCTACACCGTGTAGTCCACCAGATACCTTATAACCGGAATCATCTCCACCGAATTTCCCCCCTGCATGAAGCACCGTAAGTACAACTTCAAGCGTTGGTCTTTTCAGTTTCGCATTTTCTCCGACAGGAATCCCACGTCCGTTATCAATAACGGTAACGCTGTTATTTTTATGGACTATAACATCAATTTTTGTACAAAATCCGGCCAAAGCTTCGTCAATACTATTATCTACAACTTCCCAAACGAGATGATGAAGTCCTCGGGCACTGGTTGAACCAATATACATACCCGGTCTTTTGCGAACGGCTTCTAAACCTTCCAAAACCTGAATCTGACTGTCATCGTACGCATTTTGATTCACAGACATGCTACTCTTCACCTGCTTTTTTATATTAAAAGAAGTTAATTCGTCAATAACTGATTGGCTCTTTTCTTGAGCGTGGTCGAGGAAATGGGGGAATAGTAGACTTTACTTTTGGTAACGACTAGCGATTTGCAATCTTCCTCACCAATTTGCTCCGTTCTTTTATCCTTTAATGCTTGTTGAATGAACTGCTTTGATATTTTGGATGACTTCTCAATCGAAATATCAAATATAGCAATCAATTCAGATGCTCTAATGATTTTCTCTCCACCCAAATGAATAAACATGCTTCTCAGCTCCTGCCGCTTACATTTCCTTTCAAAACATGAAACACGGAAGCATGATCCAGTTGGTCCAAATGAACACTCTCTAGACCTGTTGTCGTAATAAACGTTTGGACTTTCTGCTGAAACGTGCGAATTAACTGTGTCTGTCTATATTCATCCAGTTCCGATAGGACATCATCTAGCAGTAGCAGAGGATACTCACCAACTTCCTCGTGAATGAGCTCAATTTCTGCTAGCTTGAGTGATAGCGCAGTTGTACGCTGCTGACCTTGGGAACCGTACGTTTGGACTTCTTTGTCATTTATGTAAAAGAGAAGATCGTCACGATGAGGGCCCACTAAAGTTACGCCTCTTCGGAATTCCTGATCTTTCACCAAAGATAACTTTATCATAAATTGGTTTAATAAAACAGATTCATCTTCAAATGGCTCCATGTCAAAAGAAGGGGAGTAGCGAATCACTAATGATTCACTGTCGTTCGTTATCCCTCTGTGGATATTCTCCGCCCATTTTTGAAGCTTCTTTATGAAGTTTTGACGCTTTTTCATAATTTTAACACCATACTGTGCTAATTGTTCATTCCAGATGTCCAACATGGCGTCAGGAGTGCTTTTTCCGGGGTAATTCTGCTTTAAATAATTATTCCGCTGCACCAGTATTTTCTGATATTGAGACAAGTCGTGAATATAGGAAGGCTGTACTTGACCGATTTCCATATCAAGAAAACGTCGTCTTATGCCAGGCGTCCCTTTGACGATCTCTAAATCCTCCGGCGCAAACATGACAACGTTCAGTGCACCAATAAAATTACTGAGCTTTTTCTGCTCAAGACCATTAATTTTCGCTTTTTTCCCCTTGGAAGAGATGGAGAGATCCAGTTTACAGTTGCCGTACAATTTCTGAATCTCTGCATGCAGCAGCGTTTGCTCACCGTTCCAGCCAATTAGTTCTTTGTCCTGGTGAGTACGATGCGATTTGGTCATGGCCATCACATAGATGGATTCCAGCAAATTCGTTTTACCTTGCGCATTGGGTCCAACGAAAATATTCACGTTATTCGATGTTGTTAATTCAACATGATCGTAATTTCTATAATGACTGAGTACGAGTTTATTCAGAAACATGGCCGATCATCCCCCTGGTTATTCCGATCAGGAGCTTATGACCTCGAATTGTCCAAAACCTTCTACCTTGACGATATCCTGTGGCACAAGTTTCCGACCTCTGCGATTTTCAGCTTGCCCGTTCACTTCGATTTTGGTTTCCACAACAAAAAATTTAGCTTGTCCACCTGTGGATATACAGTCCGATAACTTCAAAAACTGCCCAAGTGTAATATATGCAGTGTTGATAACTATTTGTTTCATGTTACGCACTCCTTAATTCGTTGTTCGGTACGGCAAAATCAGCTGAAGAATATTTGTGGAATCTTGTGGTTTCATGATAATGGGCTGCATAGCTCCTGTAAATCCAATTTGAATAAACTCGGAATCGAGTACTTTGAGCGCATCCAACATATATTTGGAGTTAAACGAAATCTTCAGTAAATCACCAACAATATGCTGCAGGGCAATTTGTTCGGTTACTTTACCTAGCTCGGAGGAGCTGGATGAGATTTCAATGGTTTTGTCCTCAAGCATCATCATTTTAACAATATTCGTTTTGTCTTCTTTGGAGAGAAGGTAGGCACGATCAATCGCTTCTGCCAATTCTTTCGTTGGAACAACCATTTCCGTTTGAAAGGATTGGGGAATGAGCTTAGACGTATCAGGATATGTGCCATCCAAAATACGCGAATAAAATAAAATGTTTTGAATTTTGAATAAAACTTGATTGTCCGCAATAACTATATCTATAAGGGTGTTTTGATCAGGCAAAATTTTGCTTAACTCATTCAGTGTACGTCCTGAAATAACGATATTAGGCAGGTTTTGTGCTTGTTCGTTATCAACAGTGACTTCTCTGCTTGCCAGGCGATGACGATCACATGCGATAAATTTCAACTTATCACCTGAAATGTTCCAAAGAACTCCTGTAAGAATAGGTGTTGATTCATTGGTGGATACAGCATAAGACGTTTGTTTAATCATGGTTTTAAGCAAATCACTTGGTAGACGAAGCATTTTGCTTTCTTCGATTTCTGGAAGCAGCGGATACTCATCTGGATCTAAGCCCATGATTTGAATTTCAGAAGAACCGGAACGAATAATCGTTTGAAAGTTGGCTTTAACTTCAATTTCGATTAATTGTGCTGGCAGCTTACGAATAATTTCAACGAAAAATTTAGCGGGAAGTACAACACTCCCTGCTTGAATAAGTTCAATAATTTTAATTGTGCTGTTTTCACTTGCTGTAAAGCTCTGAATAGAAATGTCGGTATCACTAGCCGTTAGCGTAACACCGCTTAAGGTTGCATCTATTTTGATCCCTGTAAGAATGGGTATCGTTGTTCGAGAGGATATGGCTTTGGAAACGTGACCAATGGATTCGATTAAATGGTCTTTTAGGATAGTTAATTTCATGACTTCACTCCTGCAGTTCTTTTTTTACGACGCGTTAGCATAATCATTATATAATAACATTCTTTATTAGTAATAGCAGTAGGGGCTCTGGATATGTGGATATGTGGATGAACCTGAGATAGAGCAAGCCTATCCACATGTGAATAGATTGTGCATAGGCTTATGAAAAATGTGATGTTATTAAGAGGGGTTTTTGATGCGTTCCGTTAAGTTATGGACAATCTTATATAATTCTTGATCCACTTTGAGCTGCTGTACAATTTTCTCATGCGCATGTATAACGGTCGTATGATCGCGACCCCCAAAATTATCTCCGATTTTCGGCAAAGAGAAGTCTGTGAGCTCCCGTGCAAGGTACATGGCTACTTGCCTTGGGAAAGCCACGGCTTTTGTTCGTTTACGCGCTTTGAAATCCTCGAGCTTTAAACCATAGAATTCTCCAACTCGCGCTTGAATATCCTGTATCGTAATGACTCTTGGTCGGTTCGATGGGATGATATCCTTCAATGCTTCAGCCGTTAAATGAACGCTTATATCTTGATTAATTAGGGACGAGTACGCTACAACACGTATTAATGCGCCCTCGAGTTCTCGGATATTCGTATCAATTTGGTTCGCGATATAGATCATAGCTTCATTCGGAATCTCTAGATTCTCGGCTTTAGCCTTTTTGCGTAAAATGGCGATACGTGTTTCTAGATCTGGCGGTTGAATATCTGTAATAAGTCCCCATTCAAATCGTGAACGTAACCGATCTTCCAGGGTTGGAATCTCTTTGGGTGGACGGTCACTTGAGATAATAATTTGTTTTCCTTCCTCATGAAGCGCGTTAAATGTGTGGAAAAACTCTTCCTGCGTTCCTTCTTTCCCCGCAAGGAATTGAATATCATCGATAAGCAGTACATCTATGGTTCGATACTTGTTACGAAAGCCTTCGCCGCGGTTATCACGGACTGCATTGATAAATTCATTTGTAAACTTTTCGGAGGATATATATAGAACCCGAGAGCCAGGGTTATGTTCAAGTACATAATGTCCGATCGCATGCATGAGATGAGTTTTACCTAGTCCAACACCCCCATATAAAAAGAGGGGATTATACGCTTTGGCCGGCGCTTCAGCTACTGCAAGGGAAGCTGCGTGAGCAAAACGGTTGCCAGAACCGATGACGAAGGTATCAAATGTGTACCTAGCGTTCATCATACTTGTAAAGTTTTCTTCACCAGCTACAATGGCTGGACCTTTGGGAGGAATGACAACCGGTTGAATGGCTTGCATCGATTGCGACTTCTGATCTTCGGTTTCGATGATGAATTTAACGGATACATGCTTTCCCGTAAAATCATAGATCGTTCCTTCGATTAGCTTCGTGTATCTACTCTCTAGCCACTCCTGCGCAAAATTATTAGGTGCGCAAATAATGACTGTTGAATCATTGAATACAGTTGCCTTCGTTGATTTGAGCCAAGTATCGAAACTTGGTTTGCTAAGCTTTGTTTGAATAATCGTTAAAATTTGTTGCCAAAGGTCCGTAGAATGGCCTTCCACAGTACTTCACTCCTTTTGAATCAAACATGTGGCATAGGCCAGGGGAAAGATGGTTATGATTTATGGATAAAACGTGAAAACAAACAACTCACGTAGGAATCTCGAAGAATAGTAGTTAGCATTTAGTGTGCCCAAATATCGTCCAAAAGAATCTAGTGTCTGGTGGGGTCAAAAAAGGATGACTTTTGTCGGTTTTATCCACATAACTAAGGATCCGCAGAAATGACTTATTCTTGTAGAGGGAAGTTTGTGCACATTGTTATCCACAGGTTGTTGATAACTTGGAGGATTAGTGGTGTATATCCACAGCAGAAACATTACTATCTTAACAAAAGATACCTTGTTAATCAACGGATTGTTTCGCATTATCCACAATAACAACAACTTGTGGGTAGAAATTGTTCACAACACAAGATATTGTTGATATTCTGTTGATTTTCGACAAAGTTTGTTCTTTCTCGTCAAAACTTTATGCACAGGTTGTTCTTTTTGTCGGTAGCGAGGAAATCTGCGATCCAAATACTGCACACTTGGGTAGGTTGACTTTCTTCTGTGAAAATGATTTAATGAGTAGTAGAAATTTTGTAGGATGGATATCCTCAGCCAGGTAGGGAGGTGCTATAGATGGGTCCAACATTTAACCCGAATACGAGAAAGCGTAAGAAGAACCATGGTTTCCGTAAAAGAATGAGCACGAAGAACGGTCGTAAAGTTCTACAAGCTCGTCGTCTTAAAGGAAGAAAAGTTCTTAGCGCGTAAGAAGAGGCTCCGAAAGGGGCTTTTTTTTTTGCATTTTGCTGCACGGTTTACATTGAACTGGTTTTGTTAAAACTAGATTAGATATGTAGTGTTCTTTCAACTAATGAATGTGATCTGTCTGGAGTGTACATGGCTGTGGAGAAACAATATCGGTTAGCAAAAAGGGAAGACTTTAGTAAGGTGTATCGCTATGGGAAATCGATGGCCAATCAACAATTCGTTCTATATTATTTGCCGCAGCCCAAAGCAGAAGTTTTTCGTTTTGGTGTTTCTGTTTCCAAGAAAATTGGCAATGCGGTTGTACGTAATCGATTAAGACGAATGATGAAAGAAATTATTCGGTTGAAAAAAGAAAATATGACGCCTCAATATGACTACATTCTGCTGGCTAGAAAACCGGTTGTTGATATGGCTTACGCAGACATGGAGAAGAGCATCTGGCATGTCATTCGTAAAGCTTCTTTATATAAAAAAAATGACGCCACAAAAAAGTGACGCAATATTTCCTTGCGGACTGAAGATGTGTTATAGTTTATCTTGGAAAAGACATTTAGGAGGATCTCATTTTGACTCGTCGAATTTATATGCTAGTAGCACTGTCTTCGGTGATTTTACTTTTGTCCGGATGTAGCCCGTCAAATGCAGCATCTGCGCCAATTGACCTGAACACGGCTAATTTTTTTACTAAGTACTTTACGTACCCGCTTTCACAAACGCTTGACTGGTTCGCCGATCATCTTTGGGGTCAATATGGATTATCCATCTTGGTTGTTACATTGATTATTCGATTGATTATTTTGCCGCTTACGCTTAAGCAATACAAAAGCTCTAAACGGATGCAGGATCTGCAGCCTGAAATGAAGAAGCTTAAAGAGAAATATAAAGATGATGCGAAAAAGCAACAAGAAGAAACGATGAAACTATTTCAACAAAATGGTGTTAATCCGTTAGCAGGTTGTTTTCCAATCATCGTGCAAATGCCAATTCTAATTGCTCTTTACCAAGCGATTATGCGTAATCAAGAGATTCATGAGCACACGTTCTTATGGTTGAATCTTGGTAAACCGGATCACTTATACATCTTACCGTTGATTGCCGCGGCTACGACGTTCATTCAACAAATGTTCATGTCTTCCCAAATGAATCAACAAATGAAAAGTTTAATGTACATTTTCCCGGTCATGATTTTCGTTATGTCCATGAATTTTGCATCGGCACTTCCGCTATACTGGATTTACGGTAACATTTTCACAATCGTTCAGTCTTATTTCATCTATGGTGCTCCTGGTTCACAAAAAAAGCCTGGATCTCAAAATAATAAGGGTGGCCTGTCGAAATGAAGAAAATCGTGGTGACTGGAAAGACAATTGAGCTAGCAGTTAAATCTGGTCTAGATCAATGGCAAGTTTCGGAGGATCGTGTACATATTCATATTTTGGAACAGCCCTCACGAGGGTTGTTCGGGTTTATTGGATCCAGAGTTGCGAAGGTTGAGCTCGAATTGATACCCGATCCACTTGAGGAAGCGATAGCTTTCTTACAAGATATGTTCGAAGCGATGCAAATTTCCATCACCATAGATACACATAAAGATCGTGAAGGCTATATCTTAAACATGAGTGGCTCGGAATTAGGTATTTTGATCGGAAAAAGAGGACAAACACTCGATGCGCTTCAGTATTTAGTTAATATTGTGGGTAATCGTTATGCGAATTCTCATTTTCGCATCATCTTAGATGCGGAGAATTTCCGTGATCGACGGAAGAAAACGTTGGAAGAGCTGGCGTTAAGACTGGCTAATCGCGTGATTAAGTCGAAAAAAGAAGTTATTTTGGAGCCGATGAATTCGCAAGAACGTAAGATTATTCATGCGGAATTACAAGGGCATCCCGTTATCAAAACGTACAGTAAAGGCGAAGAACCGAATCGTCGGGTTGTCATCGCTGTTAAATAACACAGATCGCAATGACCTAGTTCATATGTCATTGCTTTTTCTTTAAGATGAGGTAAATTCGAGGTGCAAATACTATGTTAAATGATACGATTGCTGCTATTTCTACACCGCTTGGTGAGGGTGGGATAGCGGTTATTCGTGTGAGCGGCGAGGATTCTGTCACATACGTTGAACGTATTTTCCGCTCAAAAACGAAATTATCTGTTGCTGATACGCATACGGTACATTATGGATTCATTATAGAACCTGCTTCCGCCGAAAAGGTAGAGGAGGTTCTAGTTACGTTAATGAAAGCTCCGCGATCCTTTACTATGGAGGATGTAGTCGAAATTAGCTGTCACGGAGGGATTGTCTCCGTTAAGAAGGTGCTTGATTTATTGCTAGTACAAGGGGTTCGCTTAGCGGAGCCTGGTGAGTTTACAAAGCGAGCTTTTTTGAACGGTCGTATTGACTTAACACAGGCAGAAGCAGTTATTGACTTAATTCGAGCTAAATCGGATCGAGCCTTCAAAGTAGCTTTGAAGCAAGTGGAAGGTAATTTATCCAAACAGATTAAGCATTTGCGCTACATTCTGGTGGAGTTAATGGCTCATGTTGAGGTGAATATTGACTACCCAGAACATGATGTAGAGGAAATGACAAATGTGTTCATCAAAACGAAGTGTGATACGGTCATGTTGGATATTGATCGTTTATTGGTGACCGCAGAGCAAGGCAAAATTTTGCGCGAAGGCATTGAGACGGCAATTGTCGGCAAACCTAATGTTGGGAAGTCATCTTTGTTAAATGAATTAGCTCAACAGAATCGAGCAATTGTTACTGATATTCCAGGAACCACGCGGGATGTCATAGAGGAGTTCGTTAATATTGGCGGTATTCCGCTGAAGCTGCTTGATACGGCTGGTATTCGCGAGACTTCGGATATTGTCGAACAGATTGGTGTGGAGCGATCAAAGACTGCCTTAGCTGAGGCTGATCTCATTTTACTAGTACTGAATAGTAATGATGAGCTTCAACTCGACGAGATTGCATTAATGAAGCAGCTGGCGGATAAACAAACGATCGTTATTCTGAATAAGATTGATTTGGATCGCAAATTAGATGTGGATCAGGTGCTTAGTTATTTCCCACAAGAACGTATTGTAGAACTGTCCCTGATTGAGAATAAAGGTATTGAGGATTTGGAAAAAGCGATCGCGGCGATTTTCTTTGAAGGAAAGCTCGAATCTAGTGATTTAACATATGTGAGTAATGTTCGCCATATTTCCTTGTTGAAGCAGGCCAAGCGTTCCTTGCAGGATGCATTGGATGCCAATGAGCAATATGTTCCGATTGATATGATTCAAATTGATATCCGAGCTGCTTGGGAGCAGTTAGGGGAGATTATCGGCGATTCTGTAGGTGAGTCCTTAATCGATCAAATTTTTACACAATTCTGCTTAGGAAAATGAAAATCGACAGCATTTGCGTTTTCATAAAAGAGGGAGGGACGTTTCTATGGGATATCATGCAGGGAATTATGACGTTATCGTTATCGGTGCTGGTCATGCAGGTTGTGAGGCAGCCTTAGCTTCAGCTCGCATGGGTTGTAATACGTTGCTATTAACGATCAATCTAGACATGGTTGCTTTCATGCCTTGTAACCCATCCATCGGTGGTCCAGCGAAAGGACACGTTGTTCGTGAGATCGACGCACTTGGTGGTGAGATGGGGCGCAATATTGATAAAACGTATATTCAACTCCGTATGTTGAATACAGGTAAGGGCCCCGCTGTTCATGCACTGCGCGCTCAAGCGGATAAATTTTCTTATCAGCACAAAATGAAAGAAACGATTGAAGCTACGGCTAATTTGACTTTGCGTCAAGGGATGGCCGAAGAGCTTATCGTTGAGAACGGTGTTTGTAAAGGTCTGATTACAAAAACTGGTGCGGAGTATTACGCAAAATCTGTTGTTTTGACAACGGGGACGTATTTGCGCGGTAAAGTCATCATGGGCGAACTGATGTACGAGAGTGGGCCTAATAATCAGCAGCCATCCGTTAAATTATCCGAGTCCTTGCGCAAGTTAGGGTTCGATCTAGTTCGTTTCAAGACAGGTACGCCTCCGCGTGTTCATGGAGATACGATTGATTTTAGTAAAACAGAAATTCAGCCTGGTGATGAGCAACCGAAGTTTTTCTCTTTCGAAACGGAGTATGGTTCTAATCATAATCAACAATTGCCTTGCTGGTTAACTTATACATCTGCTGAAACTCATCAAATTATTAATGATAACCTCCATCGCGCTCCGATGTTCTCAGGTGCTATCGAAGGGACTGGACCAAGATATTGTCCTTCTATTGAAGATAAAATCGTTCGTTTCGCTGATAAGGCAAAGCATCAAATCTTCCTAGAGCCAGAAGGTCACAGTACTTCAGAGTATTATGTACAAGGTCTCTCTACAAGTATGCCGGAAGATGTCCAGTTGGGTATCCTGCGTTCTATTCCTGGTCTAGAAAAAGTAGAAATGATGCGTACGGGTTATGCCATCGAATATGATGCGGTAGTACCAACACAATTAAAACCATCATTAGAAACGAAGCTGGTTAGTGGGTTATTTACAGCTGGTCAGATTAATGGGACTTCTGGATACGAAGAGGCTGCCGGTCAAGGTGTTATGGCAGGGATTAATGCAGCGCGTAAAGTACAAGAGAAAGAAGCTATTGTTCTGGATCGTTCGGAAGGCTATATCGGAGTTCTCATTGATGATCTCGTGACAAAAGGAACTAGTGAGCCGTACCGCTTGCTTACATCACGTGCAGAATATCGCTTGTTGCTTCGTCATGACAATGCAGATCTTCGTTTGACACCAATTGGTCATGAAATTGGGTTGATATCTGAAGAGCGCTATGCGAAGTTTTTGAATAAAAAATCGTTGGTAGAACAAGAAATTGAAC
The DNA here is from genome assembly GCF_013204845.1 of Paenibacillus qinlingensis. Classification (GTDB taxonomy): domain Bacteria; phylum Bacillota; class Bacilli; order Paenibacillales; family NBRC-103111; genus Paenibacillus_E; species Paenibacillus_E qinlingensis. The sequence goes on along the minus strand of NZ_JABMKY010000014.1, from coordinate 199,593 downwards.
GTATATCTGAAGTGAAGGTAAAGCCAGAGCCTCATGTTCAGGAATTGCTTCGAAGCTTGGAAAGTGTGGAATTGACGAATTCGGTTCCTGCAATTTCCTTGTTGCGTCGTCCTGAGATTGAATATAAACATATTGAACAAATGACGATGTCTCCTTTTAACTTAGATGAAGATATGAAGGAGCAAGTAGGCATTCAAGTGAAATATGCTGGTTATATTGAAAAGCAAAGCAATCAAGTTGATCGCCTGCGCAAAATGGAAAAGAAAAAGATTCCAGATGATATTGAATACAGTGATATTCATGGGATAGCTACCGAAGCCAAACAGAAGCTCGCAAAAATTCGCCCTATATCGATTGGGCAAGCATCTCGGATTAGTGGGGTTACACCTTCGGATATTTCTATCTTGCTTGTTTATCTCGAACATTACAACAGAGTCATAGCGGCTAGAGGTTAAAGATATGGATGCTACACAGCAACAATTCACAGAGTTATTAGCCCAAGAAAATATCACTCTTTCTACGCATCAATTAGAGCAGTTTGAGCAGTACTATAAGACACTCGTAGAGTGGAACGAGAAAATGAATTTAACAGGTATTACAGTGAGAGATCAAGTTTATCTCAAACATTTTTATGATTCTCTTTCTGTAGCTTTCAATTATGACATGGGGAAGGTTACATCTCTTGCTGATATCGGGTCAGGCGCGGGATTCCCAAGCATACCTCTTAAAATTGCATTTCCTCATCTTCAAGTTACTATTGTTGATTCTCTGAATAAACGTATTCTATTTTTAAAAGAAATTGTCTCTCAGCTTGGTCTGACGAATATGGACTGTGTACACGGTAGGGCAGAGGATATTGCTAGATTATCTCGTTATCGCGACCACTTTGATCTCGTAACAGCTAGAGCTGTTGCAAAATTGCAAGTACTAAATGAGTTCTGTCTTCCATTTGCGAAGAGTGGAGGAACTTTCATTGCGATGAAGGGTTCCGATGTTGACGATGAGATTAAAGACTCTTCCTTTAGTTTAGTAGAGCTGCGAGGGAAAGTAACGAAGGTTAATCGAATGATTTTGCCTATTGAAGAATCCGTTAGGCATTTTGTTGAGATTCAGAAGACAGCTGCTACGCCAGCTAAATATCCTAGAAAAGCTGGGATCCCTTTAAAGGAACCACTCTTCAAATAACACAAATGTTTCACGTGAAACATTTGTCAGCTTATCTGTTGAATAGAAGGATTATGGCCTTCGATGGAGAATATCTATATAAGGTGAAAGCCGGTCATAAGCTGGCTTCGCCTTACCTTTTATTTGTGATGTTGTGGTTGGATATTCGCAATTGATAGATTAAATTTACTAGAATCAGACAGCATGAATGACATCGTCTCGGAATGGCGAAAAGATCTTTTTACCTTGTACAGGGCGTTGTATCCGTTTATTGTAACTGTACTGATCGCTTAAACTACGGGAAGAGTTGGTGGTAAGTTTTCCTATGAAAGAACAAATATCGAAGCTATTTGGCCTTGCAGATCGTTCAACGACGGATGAGGTCAAAAACATACCCGTAAATAGTATTATTCCTAGTCCCTATCAGCCAAGAACTTTATTCGATGATGATCGTATTGATGAACTATGCCAAACCATTCGAACACATGGTATTATTCAACCCATCGTTGTTCGAGTCAAAAATAATACATTTGAGTTGATTGCAGGCGAACGACGTTTGCGTGCGGTGAAAAAATTAGGGCTTGATACAATTCCAGCTATTGTTCGGGACTTTAATGATTCACAAGCGGCATCCATTGCGCTTATTGAAAATCTGCAGCGTGAAGGACTTACTGCAATAGAAGAGGCTGCAGCTTACCATCAACTGATTGAAATGCATGATCTCACACAGGAAAGTCTTGCACAACGACTGGGCAAAAGCCAATCCACAATCGCCAATAAAATTCGTTTATTACAATTATGCGAACCTGTTAAAATGGCATTGATGGAACGTAAGATTACAGAACGTCACGCACGGGCTCTATTAGCTTTAGATCAAGAAGAGCAACAGGTCAAATTGCTAGAAGAGATTATAACTAAAGAATTAAACGTGAAACAAACGGAAATCAAAATAAGTTTCCTGAAGGAAGCGGCGAAGATTAAGAAGTCACGTCGTGTTTCCTTTACGAAGGATGTTCGACTTGCTCTCAATACGATTCGTCAATCCGTAGAGATGGTATCAAGCTCGGGATTACATATTAATACCTCAGAACAAGATCATGAGGACCATTACGAAATTATAATTAAGATTCCTAAGCGATAATTTAGGCATTCCTGCTACCTAAAAACGGCGCAAGCCGTTTTTTTTGCATCTAATGGCACGAATCTATCAAATATTCATAAGGTAACTGATTGATAGATATGGTAAGATAGTACTACTGCTTGTTAAATAGCATTATGGAACATAAGCGATAGAGGTGAAATGGTTTTGTCTAAAATTATTGCAATAACGAATCAGAAGGGTGGCGTCGGCAAGACGACGACTTCTGTGAATCTAGGCGCTTCATTAGCTTCGCTTGGTAAACGCGTTCTTTTGGTTGATATTGACCCTCAAGGGAACACAACAAGTGGTATTGGTGTGAATAAAGCTGATGTTACAAATTGCATTTATGATGTATTGATTAATGACGTACATCCAAAAGATGCAACAGTGGAAACAAATGTACCGAATCTTAAAATTGTTCCGGCTACGATTCAATTGGCTGGTGCAGAGATTGAATTGGTTCCAACCATTTCAAGAGAAGTTCGATTAAAGAAGTCACTTCAACTTGTCAAACACTTATATGATTATATTTTGATAGATTGCCCTCCATCACTTGGCCTTTTAACGATCAATTCTTTAACTGCCGCGGATTCCGTAATCATTCCTATTCAATGTGAATACTACGCATTAGAAGGTTTAAGCCAACTTCTGAATACAGTGCGCTTGGTGCAAAAGCATTTAAATACAGGACTTCAAATTGAAGGCGTGTTATTGACGATGTTTGATGCAAGGACGAACTTAGGTATTCAAGTTATTGAAGAAGTTAAAAAGTACTTCCAAACAAAGGTTTATCAAACGATTATTCCTCGTAATGTACGTTTGAGTGAAGCGCCGAGTCATGGGCAATCCATTATTACGTATGATCCTAGATCAAAGGGCGCGGAAGTTTATTTAGAACTTGCTAAGGAAGTGATCTCAGTATGACCAAAGGCCTCTCTAAAGGTTTAGGTAAAGGATTAGACGCACTAATTACGTCCTTGCATATTGATGAGAGCGATAAAGTCATTCAGATTCCACTGGCTCAATTAAGAGCCAATCCGTATCAGCCTAGAAAGCATTTTAATGAAGATAGCATTAAGGAACTTTCAGAGTCGATCAAGGAACATGGCGTCATTCAGCCAATCATTGTTCGGAAGGTACTTAAGGGCTACGAGATCATTGCGGGTGAACGTCGTTTCCGTGCATCACAAGTTGCAGGAACACCAACTATTCCAGCTGTTGAAAGAATTCTATCCGATCAGCAGGTCATGGAAATCGCCTTGATTGAGAACGTGCAGCGTGAGGATCTTAATGCGCTTGAGATCGCATTTGCCTACCAAGGTATCATTGATCAATTCTCTCTAACACAAGAGGAGCTTTCAGCGAAGGTTGGTAAGAGTAGATCCCATATTGCCAATTTCCTAAGATTGCTTTCCCTTCCCGAATCGATCAAACAATATGTTTCACGTGGAACATTATCCATGGGGCACGCGAGAGCAATTGTTGGTGTGAAGGACGATAAGATTAAGAAAGAACTTGCAGAATCAACGATCTCTAAACAATGGAGTGTTAGAGAACTTGAAGAAGCAATCAAGATGTTAGAAGAACCACCTGGCCCTGAAAAGGAAAAGGCAAAGCAAAAAGAAAAAAATAGAGATCCGTATATTAATCAAGCAGAAGAGCAATTGCGAGACATTTATCGGACATCCGTGAAAATTAAGAGTCAGCAGGATAAAGGAAAGATCGAGTTGCTCTACTATTCAAAAGACGATCTCAACCGACTGCTAGAATTATTGCAAGGTAAAATCTCTTAGAAATTGCTAGCATACCTATGTTTTTCTTTCGAACAGAAGGAACAAACTAGGGTATGCTATATTTTTGACCATTTATAATTGAAAAGATATTTTCTAGGTATATTGTCGGGTAGGGATTTCTCGAAAGGGGACGGACATATGAAAGACGTTATGTATTTCGATCAAGCCGCATCCTCGTGGCCGAAGCCGCCTGCGGTGTTGGACGCGATGATGCAATGCATGCAGGAGTATGCAGCTAATCCTGGAAGAGGCAGCCATCAGATGGCTGTGAAGGCAAGCCGTACGTTGTTCGAGACGAGAAAGAATCTAGCTAAATTATTCGGTGTGAGAAACCCAAACGATATTTCATTTGCATTAAATACGACACATGCACTAAACCAGGCAATCAAGGGTTTTGTAAAGCCTGGCGATCATGTGATCTGTACCAATGTTGAACACAACTCGGTGAGAAGGCCGCTAGAATATTTAAAAGCCTCTGTAGGCGTTGAGCTTACCTATTTGCAACACGATGAGCAGGGGAATGTGCAATTAAAAGATTTGAAAGAAGCATTTCGCGCGAATACAACACTTGTCGTTGTAAATCACAGTTCCAATCTACTTGGCACCATTATGCCAATTGGAGAGATTGGGGAGATCTGCAGAAGTCGCGGCGCGAAACTGCTTGTAGACGCGGCTCAGAGCGCCGGTATACTGCCTATTCATGTCGCAGATATGAATATCGACATACTGGCCTTCCCGGGCCACAAGGGGCTCCTGGGGCCTCAAGGAACGGGTGGGCTATACATCCATCCGGATATCGATTTGGAGCCGTTGCTGCATGGTGGGACGGGTAGTCAGTCGGAGGCCATCCACCAGCCAACAGTACGGCCTGATCGTTATGAAGCAGGGACTCAGAACACGCCAGGCATCGCTGGGTTGAATGAAGGTGTGAAGTTCGTCCTAGCGGAAACCGTGGACAAGATTCATGCGAAAGAATGGGCACATACCCAGCAATTAATGGAAGGGCTACTGGGAATTGAAGGAGTTACGATTCTGGGGCCAAAGCTTGGACAAAATAAAACAGGAATCGTTTCCTTTAACATTCAAGATGTGGATTCATCGGAAGTTGCTTTTATCCTTGATCAGTCATTTCAAATTGCTGTGCGGTCAGGTTATCATTGTACACCGCTAGCACATGAAGTGGCCGGGACTTTGGCCAAGGGAGCCGTGCGGTCCAGTATCGGTTATTTTACGACGGACGAAGAAGTAACAGCACTCATTGAAGCTGTCAAAGAGATTCAAGCGCAATATGCGAAGTAGAAAGAGGGATAAGGCATGGGGGAACTGTTTGGCTTGAATGCAGAATATGTGATGTTAGTTTGTTTCGCATTCATTCTTGTTTTATTGGTTATGGTTATCATTATTTCGATTCGATTGTCATCCTTGCGGAAACGATATACTCGGATGATCAATGGTACAAGCGCTGAGAATATGGAACAATTACTTATTGATATGCAGAACGCCTTGAATGAGCAAAAGGCCGAATCCGTTAAGGCTTCGGCCCAAATATCTGGTATTCATCAGTCCATGAAGAAGATGACATCGAACATCAAAGTTCGTCGCTACAATGCCTTTAATGAAGGTGGTAGTGATCTCAGTTTCTCGTTGGCGATGCTGAACGAAGAGCAGGATGGTGTGATCATTACGGGAATACATAGTCGAGAGCAAATGTATGTATATGCGAAGCCGATCGCAAAGGGGCAATCCAGTTACACGTTAAGTCCAGAAGAGAAGGAAACACTTACTCAAACTTTAAAGCAGTCGTAGCACTCGGTGCAAAAGATTGCGTCCGTCTGATCGAAGCGTAGAGGGCATCGCCAATGACGGTAGCCATATTCATGACGAGGCTAAGCCGTGTATTTTGCAAGACGAAGTATTCCATGAAGCCGCCCACATTCACGATACCAGTTACATGAATATCACCAACGGGAGGCAGATCTTTATTGACACCAGCACCTGGCTTAAGTGGTCCATGCGCGACTTGAATGCAGCCGACACTGGCAACTTGCCCTAAACAAGCATCAACAGCGACGATGAAAGGATTCTGAAATTGCTTGTGGATGGTTTCAACTGTTTCGGCCAAATTCATAGCATGGACAGGTTCATCCAGGGTGCCGAATAAATGAAGATTGCGGAGTGTGGTCGTACGATTTAAATGAGAGCCAACGAGTGGTCCGAGAGCATCACCTGTAGAGCGATCCGTTCCAACACAAATGACGACGATAGGTTGATAGGTTGGTAGTTTACTGAAAATCGCTTGCAAATGCTTGGCGAGAAGATGAGGTGTATTGGAATCGGTATGTTGAATTTTCAAAGGTTCTTGCACTGGGGTTTTATCGCCGTCGAATCCGAAATGGAATTTCATGATATCCCTCCAAAGTAGTAAATCTTTTTTACTAGTATATGGAGAGAGAGGTACATTTATACGTAGAGAGGAGAGCTTTCTCTGGAATTTTCTATTATGTTGCTAGCTTTCGATTCTACTCAACAAGCACTGAGAGCTGAGATGCTGCTAGAATATGCGGATATTGAGATCGATATAAGGCCTACGCCAAAAGAGATTACAGCAGGATGCGCTCTTTCTATTGAATTTCCAGGAGCAGATCTTGTGCGAGTTCAAGAGATAATAGAGAGCGAGAACGTCGAGATTAGAGGCATTTATTTTAAAAAAGAAGATGGATATGGTACCATAGTAGAAAAGTAAGGAGGCTTACTAGTGAATTACGAAACACAATATTTCGAAGATTTGATGCATTGGATTCGGGAACATATCAGTAAACCTGAAATCATTGCCTCCATATTCTGGATCACTCTCAAAATCGTACTCATTTATGTCATTGCTAGAGTTATCATCAAAATTGCGGATAAAACAATTGCTCATATGGTCATTGCGAGAGAGAAGTCACCGCTCAAAATTGATAGACGAAGATCGAATACCATTTCTATTCTTGTACATAATCTTATCGCATATACAGTAAATCTAGTGGCTATTATGTTGATTCTTGGGCAAGTAGGATTGAATCTAGGTCCATTATTAGCGGGTGCAGGTGTTCTTGGATTGGCGATAGGTTTCGGAGCACAGAGTTTGGTGAAGGATGTTATTACAGGGTTCTTTATTATTTTCGAAGATCAATTCGGCGTTGGCGATGTTATTCAAATTGACCAGTTCAAAGGGACTGTTGAGGAAATTGGCATTCGCGTGACTCGGATCAAAAGCTGGACCGGTGAGGTTCATATCATCCCTAACGGAAACATTAAACAAGTGACCAACTTTTCCACTTATAATTCTATTGCTATTGTCGATGTATCTATCGCGTATGACGCTGATATCGATCGTGCGATGGTCTTATTAAATGAAGTTGTCGCTGAAGTGCATGAGCGCACAGAGAGTATCGTTAAAGCGCCACAAGTGCTTGGTGTGCAAATGATTGGAAACACGGATTTGAAGATACGAGTTATTGCGGAATGTAAGCCGAACAAACAAGGGGAAGTCAGCCGGATTTTAAATGCAGAGATTAAAAAATATTTAGATACCCATGGCATTAAACAAGAAAAGGTGGAGGGGAACTAAGATGGAAAAGAAGGAATACCAACTTGGCGATGTTGTACAGATGAAAAAGCCCCATCCATGCGGTACAAATGAAATGGAAATTATTCGAATGGGGATGGACATTCGGATCAAGTGTGTAGGATGTAAGCACAGCGTCCTCGTCCCAAGAACGAAGTTTGAGAGCAAGCTCAAAAAAATATTACGCAGCAATGCGGTGACAGACGAAGAGACGAACTAAACTTTTCATAAAAAATAGTAAAACACTTGCGAGAGACAGACTTTTTTGATACAATAAGTCCTGTTCTCATTTTCTTGGAAAGGTACCCAAGTGGTCCAAGGGGGCTGACTCGAAATCAGTTAGGCGTCGCGAGGCGTGCGTGGGTTCGACTCCCACTCTTTCCGTACCGTTTCAAAAGCCCGCTGTATCAACGTTTTCAGTACGATATGTGTAACGTAAGCAGTTCGATTAACTCGTTTTAGTCGCTAACTGATTCGCTTACACCTAACTGACTCGTTAACCTTCTACGCAAATAATGCGTAGGAGGTTTTTTCGTTATGCGAATTGGTAATCGTAATGACAAACGTGAGGGGCGTAAGCAGTTGTTCGATCGGCAGCCGCTGCCTGACGTTAATCTACCGAGTTATACGTTGAAAGAAGCGGTAGATTACGTAATGAAGATTAAACGCGCGAATAATCTAAAGGAACGTACTCTTCGCGGCTATATTGAGAATATGGATTATTTTATCGAATGGGTTAACGCGAAGTACGGAGAAGTATCGGTACAGGACGTTACCGCGACAGTAATGCGCGATTACGTTCTTTGGTGTGCAAAAGAAAAAGGTTATTATGAGGGGCATCCGTTTAAATCTGAATTTAGTAAGGATAAGGTGGGGTTAGCTGCGTCCTCCGTAAACGTCCGTATTCGCGTTCTAAGGACGTTCTTTAATATTCTCTACTCAGAGGAGGTTATAGACCGTAATCCCGCTCTAAACCTGTCCCTAATGCGCCAGGACGTCGATACAGTTGAGCCACTGACAGAAGACGAGCTAAAACGGTTGTTAAGAGCTCCGGACCAGAAGTCATATGCTCAATGGAGGGACTATATCGCGTTAATATTAATTTTGGATTCTGGTATGCGTTTGAATGAGATATGCTCGCTTGAGAAGTCTGAGATAGATTTTGTTAAAAAGCAGATCATCCTACCGGCAATCAAAAATAGAATCGTAAATCTCGAATCTTACCTCTTTCCATTGAGACGATTCGACTATTACGACAACTTATTGCAGAGTCTGAAGAGCACTTCGAGAGTCGGTTCGTTTTCAATACGAATTATGGTGAACAATTGAGCGAGAAGACGTTGCAGAAATCGTTTGTAAACTACGCGGAAAAAGCGAAAATAGAGAAGAGAGTATCGCCGCATGTGCTGAGACATAACTTTGCTACTATGGCCGCAATCAACGGAATGGACGTGTTTAGTTTAATGAAGATGATGGGGCACGCAGACATAGCTACAACGCGAAAATACGTGCAGGTTAGCGGAGAGGATCTAGCGGAACAACATAAGCGGTTTAGTCCGTTGGGGAAAGTTTTAAGGCGGAATTAGCGTAATACAAGTCGACATGAATGTATGTGTGACGCATAAAAGTCAATAATAATATTTACTTTTGTGTGTTATAAAAGTAAAATGAAATTATACACAACAAAACCGAGGCCTGCGAAACCTCGGTCGTTGTAGCAAAGTGATTTGGTTGTTAAAAAGTAGCTTCTTATCTCGGGCTGAGGTTGGGCTATTTTTTGTTTTGTACAACGTTTAGTAGAGCAATAATTACGCCAAAAGAAGTAACAATAAGTGCAGCAAAAGATATCATAAGTGTTAGCAATTGGAATGTAGTCAAGAGTCGAGCTAGACCCCCTTTCATACCCTATCACTTTACTAGACATATTATAACATAAAATTTTGCAATTAATGATAGGGGTGGTATGCTGTGATTTCTATCATTTCCCACTTTGCTAATGCAATTATATTTCAAAGTATGTTTAATCATCAACTGAGAATATTTACGCGATAATCCCCAGCATGGCATGCGACTGAGGACGCCGAACAGCGGGCATATATTCACTGGCTCGCGAATGAATTGCGTAGAGCAGCCGATTTACCAACACAGTAAAAATAGCGCCATCTTATCGCCTAATCGCGGTAGGGTGGCGCTTTTTCTGCGTTTACACGAAACTATGGCGGGCTCATTTAGTATGTAGTATAATTATGGAAAATTACGCGAAAAAAAGGAGATTGTAATTCATGCGTATTGCAACGGGAGTTTCTGCGCTATTCCTTGCGCTTCTATTAGGGTTGTATGCTTACAGTCGTTACACCTTGGGGCAAGAGTTGAATAGTTTATCGTATACACTCGCAGGTGTAGCCAGTGCTATCGTAATGTTACTTTATATCTTCGGTGGAGCGTTATCATTTAGAGAGCCGATGAGAGCAGGACTCATGTTTGTAATCGCGCTTGTAATATCGCTGCTAACTGGCGCATTTCTTAGCTGGATTATGTTAATATTTGCGGTACTATCCTTTGTATTATTTCGGATGTCCGGAAAAGCAGTTAGTGAAGTACAAGATGTCACAGTAACACGTTAAGCGCAGCTTCTTCAAGAGATGACTGCGCTTTTTGCCGTCAAATTAGCGCGATTGAGGCGGTCGTAGGGTATTTACTCATCCGAAGGTGAATCGCGTCTAATTAGGGGCTACAAACGCTTAGAACCTACCGCAATTAAACGGTAGGTTCTTCGTCGTATATTATTTTTACTTTATATTTTTTCGATCGCTTACGCCGAGATGCGTTTTCAATGCGTCTTGGAGAACGTGCGAATAGTTTACGTTATTTTCTGCGGCTATATCATCGAGCCATTTCGGGATAGTCAGCGTTTTCTTGACGGCTTTATTCGCCATTTCATCGCGGAATGGCGGCATCCAAACTTCGATAAGTACGATAACCTCATTCGTGCTATTGGCGACGTTACGAAGCGCTTTAGCCGCGGATGGTTCCGGAATATCATCGTTATCGCGTTCCATTCCGTAGAGATGCAACGCTAAACACTCCTTCGCCATTCGTAAAGCTTCGCTGTCTGTATCACCGCAAGTGATGGCGCCAGGCAGGTCAGGAAATGTTACGGTAATACCGTCGTCAGCATAATCAAAAATCGCGGGGAAAACGTAGCGGTCTTTATTCATTGTTTACCTCCTTTATGTGTTGAATTACAATACAGGATGTGTGTTTTAGTTATTTTTATTTTATATATAATCCTAAGCATAGGGGCTATTTAAGCCCCGCCTGCTTCAGGATGCTATGTACAGTTTTAATCGGTATGTCTTTGTTCGGATGGGGGATAGTGACGCGTCCCTTTTTGGTCGGATGCTTATATTGCTTATGACTTCCGACTTGATTTACTTCGATCCATCCATCGCGTTCGATCATCGCTATTAATTCTCTGCTACTCGCCATCGCGTCAACTCCTTTGCTATGAATTAATTATAGCACGTATAATAATACGTGTCAATAATTAAATACGTGCTATTACACGTGTTATCTATATCATTGAGACGAACAACAAAATAGCGCAAGTGCATCGGAAAAATTCCGGTACACTTGCGCTATTTCAGTTAATTCGGATTATATTCGTTAACTTCGAACGTTTCGATTTTGCTGAACGCGATGTAATCTTTGCGGCTGACAAACTTCGCGAGGTTGTACGTTTTGTTAAACGTGTAAACTTCTGATCCGGTTCCATCAGCGCGACCGTTGTACCAGTTGATGAACGCGTTTACGTCCGCCATAGGTAAATCGTATTCTTTTTCGAGTCCGTTAACTAGCGTGATGACGAGTAAGGCACGGCCAGAAGGCGGTGGTGTTACTGGTGCGGTTGGAGTTGCGGATGATTCGTTAGAGTTTCCGCTCTCACCGCCGGCATTTACCGCTGTGACAACGTAATAGTATGTAGTACCGTTAGTAACTGAATTATCCGTGTACGTAGCTCCTGTAACACTTGTTGCAATCGTTGTGTACGGTCCGCCAGCGGTTGTTGCGCGTTTGACGTTGTAGGACGTTGCTCCGGTGACAGCGGTCCAGTTGAGATTGATTGATGAGTTTGAAGGGACTGCTTCTAGATTTATTGGCGAATTCGCTACCGGTTGTGCTGCATAAACATTAAATTCATTTATGTAAATTATTGATGTTTCTAGATTCCTAAATCCTACTTTCGTTACGTTTTTTACCGTTGGAATTGTATTTAACGAACCATCAGAAACAAGCCCCGTAGTCATGCTTTGAATAAGAGCTCCAGTAGAATCGAAGAAATAAATCCCGACTTTTTTATTTAAAGCATTTACTCGGAAAGATCCAATTGATTGTGGTTGAGAAAATACATACCAAGCTGAGTCGACGTTTCCACCATATGCGGAGTACGAAGCCGTGGTAGCTTCGTTATTATCCGTTTGAACTCCGTAAGTAGAATAGTAAGTGGCAAAACCTGCTCCTGACGTTGTTGGCTTGTTATCCAGCAAACCGCCTGAATAATCGGTAGCTGCATTTGCTGTGACAGATAAAGAAAGAGTCAAAAATAACATAAATACTACCAAACTAAGGCCTTTTAATACTTTTTTATCGCTTTTCAAAATAACTACCACCTTTTACTAATTTTAAGTTACTTAGTGAATATTACATTATTCGACATAATCTGTCTAAACATTTCCAGTAAAATAATGTAATATAAGTATTTCGTTCGTTAATTTTATGTAAAAAACGCCAAGCCTAGCGGAATCTCATCCGTTAAACTTGGCGCTATATTAATGTTAGGAACGCGTAACTACGCTAAACTCGTACTTACTTTGCAAATAAAAAACGTCATTTACCTTCACATAGTTATCGCAATACTCACGTATGATGCCTGCGTATTCCAAGTTTCCATCAATGCTAATAGTAACGGTAGTCTGCGATAAGGCGGCTGTAAAGAGATCGACGCTGGTCGTTAGATTTTTAATCATTCAATACCTCCGGAAGTTATCGTATTTTTACCGTTGCTTCCGGCGGATTTACCCGAATATTATCATTTAATAGCGGAATGAACAACAAATTTTTGATATAATTTGAGTGAAAAGGACGGTGGGTATAATAGATAAATATAATAAGGATTCTCAAGAAACAAATTTATTCACAGAAATGCTAAGTGAGCTTGAGTATTTAGGTTACTTTAGCATGATTTCAGATCACGGAATGTTTGAGCATGATAGTTACTTTAGAGATGATAGACCAATGCCAAACGTCTCTAAAGAGCAAGATTTGTATCATATAGCAAGGTATCATGATTTTGCAACGGGACAAATTAGAAATGGAAATGATTATTCTTACAGGTTAATTATAATTAAACTCTGCTCACTCTTAGAGACTTTTGTGGATGAATTTGCTTTTTATATAATCGAAAATGAAATAAATTTGACGGAAATAGAGGTGTTAAAAAAAGTAAAAGTTCCGATCATAGAATTTTCAGGACTTACAAAAGAAGATAGATCAGAGTACATTCTTGATTTAATAAAACACGAAACAAAATCAAACTTAAAGAGAGGTGTCGGTAAATTCGAATCACTTCTCGATTCAATTGGGTACGGTGGGCAAATTAATGAACATGTGAGAAAGGTAATCCTTGAGTTAATCAGCCTTAGGAATCTCATTGTCCATAGAAACGGTAAAGTAGATAAGAGATTTCTAAATGATTGCACGGATCTTAATTATTCATCGGGGGACACAGTGAAACTAAACTTCCGAAAATATATTTATTACAATTTAGCGGTTCACTGGTATGTTTATGAGATTATATCGAGGCGGGAGATCTCACTTGAGGAAGATGTAATTGAAGAAGATACTAGAAGTAGCCAAGAATTCATTTTAAATCAATTAAAGATAGCCGAATCGGAACTTGAGTTAGATTTTTAATTTCTTTGGGGGATGTGCATTATGTACTAGTATGACGCAGGATCAATTCGCCGCAAGGTTTGATTTGCCAACTAATGTGATAAAGAGGCTAGAGTCACCGAGTTTTTATCGTCCGCAACAATTTTATGCTCATCGAATACAAATGGTGCTCGGTAGGAACCATGAATGGCAGTTTAATAATTTAATATGGATATAAAAATAAAAACCGCGTTCCTCTAGTGAGGGCACGGTCTATTTCTTATCGGAGACATATTCAAGAACATCGCCAAGGGAGTATGTATTACCCGTCAATTCCTGCAATGTATCTATTATGGTGCTTAACGTTTCTAGCTCAATACGCTTTGTCTTACCTTCACATAAATCATAAATAAGATTAGGACGTACTTTAGCTTCACGGGCGAGTGCGTTCTTTGTTATTTCTTTATCGATCTTCGTGGCTTCAAGAACTTCGTTTAACTTAATCCGAATTGCCAACTCCATCAACTCCTCACCTCCCGATTATAACGTAATACTTATCAACTGGAAATTACTTCTTGACGTTTAACGTTAGGGCGTATAAACTAATGTTAAACGACAGAAGTTAAACACTATACGATAACAATTCGAGGAGGTTTCAAAAATTATGAATAACGTACATATCCAATTCATTATGCACTCTTTGTCCGGAACTATTCACGCAACTATGTTAAACGCTACCGATCGTCAGACTATTTCGCTTCAACGCGGATATTTTTGCGCGATAACAGGCGTAGGACGTGACGCTGTGTTAGGTGCCGTAGAAGTAGCGCCATCCATTGCAGCCGCACTCGGCTTCATCGTATCTCTCGCGAAAGGAGATGTCGCTGTATGACTTACGTTAGAGCATCTCTTTACCCGCCGCCACCAGGCCGCCGTCGCCGCATTAGTGGACGGGCACTCGCGAAGCTGCTTGCGTTTACGATTTCGGAAGTCATTCGCCAATTATTATCGTAGGGGGTCGCTAACTAATGAAAAAAGTTATTGCTGAAATTGGACCTTTTGACCAAGGTGAATATAGACCAGTTCCTGGCGTCCTTACCTCAGAAAACACCGTGTTTTTCATTGATCGCGAAGATGGCGGTAACGTTTGGGTTATCCGAGTTGAAGTGCTGGACAAGCCGGACTTATACCGTCAAATTGGTGCATTCCTTTTAATCGGCCGTACCGATCGCGATGAAACCGTTATTCCGGAGATTGTCGCGATGTTAAAGGGGCGCTCCGCCTACGACTTTGTTACGCATGAACTTATCGAAACCGAATACGATATTGAGCTAAATCTCGTTCCTGACGCCTGATAAGCGTCTTTCTTTTTCCGAAAATGGCCGGAAAGGGGGTGATTTATTTGATTACTGTCGACGGGAATACCGCCGTAATCGTGTGTGATGCTGTAGCATTGGTTTACAATAACGAATCTGCTGCCGTGCTTCTACAACGCGTTAAGCAAAGTGAGAACGGCTACACCGGTGTTTCAACGATTCGAGCGTTTGAAACACCGGATCAACTCGCAATTATACGTAATGTATGCCTTGGTTAACTCGCGCGCCAACGTCTGTTAACCGTACTTGCTGGAGGAGCAGCGCCAAATGCTCGTACGCCAACTCCGTTGTTTTACCGGTGTCTACATAGCGCTAACTGTGTGGAATCGCCACGCCGGAATCTTCTGCCCCTGTTTACATTAGAATGTGGAGCGCGCTAACGCTCATAGGCATTGCGTCGGTTTAATTATAACGCGTAGGCGACCGTAAAATCGTCTGCGCGTTTCTTATACCTAATAATACGAACGTACATTCGCTTTGTTTCAACGTTTCAAAACTTTTTTCGAAAAAATGTGCGCGAAAGTCACATAAGGTGGATACAGTCAACTGTACGGAAATCTTCCGGACGGCGTCGTAATAAATGTGCGAGAACGAAAGTTACTGCGTAAGTATTAGTATAGAACGAGATTAAGTTTTACGTAAAAATGCGCGAACCTACCTTGATTGTACATAAAAGCAATGTAGGAACCTAGCGCGGGGGCAATAAACCGCCCCCTTGCTTGAGTCCGGCTTGCCGTCCTCAAATCTCCGCGATGAAATTATATTTATATATTTACTAACACCATCCCTGACGCGTGTTCTTTACGCGGAAGGGGCAAGGCCGATCTTCGGCCGCGGCAGTCACATTAGTTCCCGAGGATTCAATCTGAATCAACGCGAACGAACGTTTTGATAATGTTAGCACATCAAACGTGCTAAACGTAGCTGAAAACCCGCGCCACTACGGGCTTTTATCGCGATTTCCTATAGAGAGGATATATAGACGTGCTAGATCGGAGTCAGACGTAATTAGCGGAAGGAGTAGCGCTATCTACAAATAAGAGGAGGCTCGGATGGTATGAAGATAACGGTTGTAGATTCGATTATGGGTAGCGGTAAAACGTCATGGGCGTTACAGCACGTTAACGAAGCGCCAGCGGACCAGAAGTTCATATACATAACGCCATACCTTGACGAAGTACAACGCGTGATAGCCACGGTTACAAATCGGAGATTCAGCGAACCAAATAACGCTAATAGTGAAGGGCGGAAATTACGGAGTCTCAAGGAGTTAATCGCGACGGAACGGAATATCGTAGCCACGCACAGCTTATTTCAATCCGCGGACGATGAGTTGATAGAGCTGCTTACAGACGCAGGCTATACGTTGTTACTTGATGAGGTGATGGACGTGATCGATCGGGCTCCTATCAGCGCATCGGATATCAGAACGCTGATTGACTCCGGGCGTATAGAGGTGCGTGACACGCGTGTTTATTGGATTAGCGACGACTATACAGACGGGCGCTTCGACGATATTAAGCTGCTCGCCAAAGCCGGAAACCTTTTCGTTCACCGCGACAATTTCTTTTTATGGGCGTTTCCTCCTCGTGTATTTCAAGCGTTCGATGAGGTTATCGTCATGACTTATTTGTTCGCAGCACAGGTTCAGCGCTATTATTACGATCTCCACGGGATGGTATATGAGTACAAGTCGGTAACTAGGCGCAAAGACGGCGATTATGAGCTAGTTGAGTATGATAGAAGGCAAGAGAAACGCGAGGAAGTAATGTGTTTGATCGACGTTTATGATGGTCCCCTAAACGAGTACGGCGACACCTATTACGCTTTAAGTTCAAAGAGATTACGCAATTATGATGCCGACACACTAGGACGTATACAACGAAACACTTATAACTATTTCCGAAATATCTGCAAAGCTAAGGGGGAGGAAATCCTTTGGACAACTTTAAAGGATTGTCAAAACGACTTGAGAGGGAGAGGTTATGCGAAGTCGTTTGTTCCTGTAAATATCCGCGCAACGAACGAGTTTAAGGATCGGTGGGCACTCGCTTATATATTCAATCAATTTTTGAGCCCAATTGAGCGAGTATTTTTTGAAGATCGCGGCATCAGCGTTGACCAGGACCTACTGGCGGTATCCGACCTCTTACAGTGGATATGGCGCTCGCGTATTCGTGTTGGACAGCCTATCCGCTTATATTTACCGTCAAGTCGCATGCGCTCGCTGCTGATAGCGTGGAGTAAATACGAAATTTAGGGGAGGGGAGACGTGTTGGTAACGTTAATAAACGAAGCGATCCAAGCATACCAGACGGACGGGAACCGCGCTATTCTCGACGATATCAAAACGGCCATGTCTTATGATTATCTCAGCCGCGGGGTGCGCGATCTACCTGACGTAAACTATATCGCGCTTCGATGTCTACGCCTAATCAGCGGCCGATTATCAACGATAAAGTACGGAATGCCGGATACAGGTGGGCATGCAGAGGATAGCCCGCGCTCGACGTTCGATTATTACGTTGGAGTATACAACCGTTTGTATAGTCGCGATTGTACTTTAGAGAATTACGCCCAACACGCGCCGTACCTTTACCGATACTACGGAGACGCCTACTGGGACTTGTGGCAGGCGTATAAGGTGCTGAACGGGCAGGCGCAGTCCGAAAGAGCCAAAGCGGCGGCGGTCATTATCGCGGAACACTGGTCCGATATTGAGGAGGCGCTAGTTTACGCACTATTACACGTCGACTCTGCGAGGACTCCGAGAGAGATAGTCCGCTATATCAATCGCGTAACTAAGACGGCTTACGTCCGCCAGCAATTCGCCGATAAGCGGCGAGTCCGGAGAGGTGGTAAGACACGGTATGTAGATAAGCATTTTTACACTGTCGATTACGCTATATTTGGTATCGGGACAGCGAAAAGAGGGAGATTATCCAGGCGGCAGGCTGCGTTAGTCGAGTCAATAGATGCGGTAATATTGGCGGATATGGCGTCAGGCTTCGATTTAGCCGATTATGTAACGGATTTAAACGGTAGGATAAGGATTAAAGTACGCTACATTGCCCGTAAATTGAAGTTACGCGAGGACAGTTTAGGGAGGGCGCTGAGGGTGATGACTAAAAAAGTGTCCTAGTTTGGCGTATTACTATACGTAGGTGGGAAGAAGGCAGAGGCGAGATGCTTCGGCCATCTAATTTTTTGTGCTGAAATGTGACTATTCAAAAACAGAAAGGAGATTTGTGATATGAACAGAGAAGCATTGAGAGCAATTCGTATCTACCACGGTATGACGCAATCGCAATTCGCGGCTGCGCTCGGCATCTCGAAGTCATGCGTAGCGTCGGCAGAGTCAGGCTACCTTAATGTTTCAGATAAGTTGCGGGTTATAGTTGCGCAACGTTTCGGAATGAGCGCGGACATACTTGAAGCGATCGCAGCAGCGAAGGCTTCCGCTAAACTGGCGCTGTGATAAATACGTCTTACTTCCGGACGTTAAACGGTCGGGCTTCACGCGGGCGAAAATTAGTCGAATGTAGACCGCAGCAATCGCAATGAGGAAGAGGGGAAATGTTTTATCACGATGATAAGGGATATACATACGTCAGATATTCAGAAACCAAACGAGCAATCAAGTTAGACGTGTTTATTATTGACTCGCCAGAATCCCAGGAGTTTCTGAACCTAATATTACGTTTCATAAAGAGGGAAGCAAACAAACTCGAATATATTTCGCGTATGGAACCTGGGAAGTTTTTTGCGCTGATCGAGCGATTCAGCACTATGTTCTGTTACGAGTACTCACCTAAAACGAATCGCAATATTCCTAAATTCGAGATTCGCGGAGCCATTTATTTCTTGCTTCTAGAAGCCGTTAAACACGGAGAGTGGCCCGAGGCGTACCCGATCCGGAAAGACACGTTCGTCCAGTTTGGCGGTGATTATCGTGGGCAATAAGTTATGGCGACTGGACGGGGACAACCTCGCAGGATATACAGAGGATCACGCAGTAATGGCGAAGATCAAACGCTCATACCATTTTGAAATTATGGCGCGATATTACCGAGATGGCGAGTTAGTTGCGCTACAGTACCGAATCCCATCCGAACGAAAACGCTCGGCGCGTAATCTGTTCGAAGTGGACGTTTTACGCTGATTCGCCGCAATATAAGCGGTTCAAAGCACGGAAGGTATAAACACCTTCGGGGCCTCTTTGTCGCGCTTTAAGGCATACGATGCCAAAAGCGTACCAAATATGCACGGAAATAACGGGGAGGTTAGCCAATGCCTAAACGTAAAGCGGAGGTAGCTTCGATTATGCTGTGCGATGGCGGCCAATATTACCCCGGCACGAAGACGAAACTGGCCTGCGTTATCACTTCCGATGAACGTGCGCTGTTTTATCGCGTCGGGGATGACTGCACGGAGGCTCGCGCAAAAGTGCTGCTATCAACGCTAGTTAACGATTCTAAAACTAAACCAATGAAACGGGAGGATTTTCTATGAAGATTACGTTGCAAGAGCATCTGAAAGAACAACAAAGCGCTATTAAAGCGGAGATTACGCGACTTCAAGAAGAATTAGAAGCAATCACGGACACGTTAGAGGAGGAATTACGATGAGATCAAACACATGGCGTGGCGGTACGGGTACTGGCGAGGAACTTGATTGGTTAGTCCCATTCGCAGATTACGATCGTAAGATAGAAGTTGAAAAACCGAAGCCTAAACCGACACCAGGCGAGGAAAAGATTACGGGGACCGTTGTACACTACTACTTTGACCGTGGTTTTGGATTCGCGAAAGTCCCAGGACGTGAAAAGGACGCCTTTATCCACGCAACAGAGTTACAACAGGCAGGAATTGATCGCGTTGTAAGAGGCGATAAACTTCGATTTAAACTGCGAATTGATGAACGTAGCGGTCGCGAGATCGCTGTAAACATTTCCGATATTCATTAAAATTACACAAAACTAGGGGGAACCAAACCATGAGTAAAGTACAAGAAATTGTATCATTAATCGAAAAAGCGCAAGAGGTTAAGCAGACGTCTACATACAAATATCGCCAATTCCAAGACGACTACGTCGTGAAAAAGGCGCAAATAAAACGCAAGTATTCTTCAGATGAAGCAGCAGAGGTATCGGACTACTTTGGCAAAGTAAAGGCACGCGAACTCTTGTTATCATTGCGCTCACAGAAACGAGAATACACCGAATCCCTATTACAAGCTAAGCAGTTAGCTGAGCGATTAATTCATGCTAAGGTCCCGAAGGTGGACGCAGAGAAACAGGAGCGATTCGAAAAATGCCTTACTGAATTGAGAACGGAAATTTTACTTGCGAATCCTAAAACCGCTAAAGACAAGCTGGCTGCGTTCATTCAGTCGATCGACGAGCCGGCATTTGCAACGCGAGTAAGAGATATATTTACGGATTTAGTTACACCGATTCTCCAAGCAGCCGGATCGGATGCGGGATCGTATAGGCAACAGCTTCTAGGTTTGTTCGAGGGAGTGAAAACGTCGACATTATCTGAGGAAGCGCAAGAGGCGATTGAACTTCTGGGGGTAAGTGAGGAGCTACTGCAAACGCGGACGTTTAACCTTGCAATCGAGACTGCAATCGGACAGAACTTCGGTCCGCGGATTTCATCGTTCGTAAATCGACCGGATGAGTATTTTGCGAATAATCCGGACGAAGATGCGCCTGTTATCCCTGAGGAGACAGGGTTTATTTTCGAGGACCCTATTGCCCGTATACCTAAAGCGAGCCCGCAAAATTCGCGACCAACGATGTCGATGCAGTCACCAAGAACTATTAGACAATAACCGAAAAGAGGATGAGTATGAGAGTATCTACAAGTAACGCGGTAACAACGATTGATCAAGATGAGATAGTGGTAGCATTGTCAGCGGGCGTTGATCTAGAAGCGGCAACGTGGACGTATCCGGATGGAACGACGCTCGATATTCGCGGTATGAGACCGAATCTAGGCGCACTCAGCTCGCTTTATTTAAAAGCGGAGTCTAGTAAACAGCCGATCGATGCGGCGGCCTACGTGAAGCATAAGGCGAGGATTATCGCGTCATTTAACAAGCGTGATCAAACAGGCGCCAGATACGAATAGAAACGTGAGGAGTCGGCGGGTTACCGCTGGCTTCTTTTATTTAAACGGAGAGGTGATCAAATTGAAAAATAACACGGAGTTAACCGACCATCAATGGGAGCTCATTGAGAAGGCCGGTCGTATTAACGAAATTATTGCGCAAATAACGGAGCGATGCGAGCTCGGAGACTTCCGGTTTGAAACGAGGCATCCGGATGACCACGCGCAGTATCAGAGTATTGCTGGCGAGTTCCGAACGTCAGGGATCCCGCAATTATCACGTCTAGCCTTCCGCATGGACCGCGTGCTATTGGAGCTAACAGAAACCGATAAGACGTTCGCACAGTACGTGCCAGGCAAGCCAGTACCACGCCATGCTCGCAAGCAGATCGATCTAATGGCGCGGGCTTTTCAAAACCTAGTAAGCGCGTGTGAAGCGCTACCGATCGGAAAGGGGAGATGACCTATCGCATTTGATTTAATAGCGCGTCTACGATTAATCGATAATATGACGCCAACTGCGACAAAAGCAATCGGAAAAATGGCTAGCCTCGGGGCGAAAATCACCAGAGTAAGTGCGGCGGTTGGCGCATTAACGGCGGGGCTTGGAACCGCTGCGATAGCGACAAAATCGTTCAGTAAAGCGCTCGATTTCGAAGCAGAAATGTCGACGATTAAAGCTTTAACCGGCGCCAGTACAGCTCAAATGGCACAAATGGAAGAGCTCGCACTCACCATGGGAAGTAAAACGAAATACTCCGCGCTTCAAGCTGCGGCCGGTATAGAAGAGTTGCTTAAAGCAGGTTTAACGCCGGCAACAGTGCAGACTGGCGGACTTGAAGCGGCCCTTAATCTCGCGACAGCGGGCGGAATAGAACTAGCGAACGCAGCTGAGATTATGTCGACAGCTCTTAACGCATATAAGAAGGACGGGATATCTGCCGCTGAAGCATCGAATATTCTCGCCGGGACTGCAAATGCCTCTGCAACAGGTGTCGAGGATTTGCGTACGTCACTGGCGGCTGTATCCGCAGTTGCGGCAGGATTCGGTATGACGTTCAAAGATACGAATGCGGCGATGGGATTATTCGCTAATAACGGATTCAAGGGCTCCGATGCCGGTACGTCGCTGAAAACGATGCTCCAAAACTTGCAGCCTGGTACGAAAGAACAAATCGCACTATTCGATAAACTCGGTATCACGACGAAGGGCGCCGGTAATAAGTTTTTCACGGCGAGCGGGAAGATTGAGTCACTCGCTAACGTTGCGGAAACATTGCGCAAGTCACTCGGAAAAATGAATGAGATGCAGCGTCAAGCGGCATTAGAGGCGATGTTTGGAACGGATGCAATACGAGCCGGTAATATTCTTTACGAAGAGGGCGCTGATGGCGTTAAGAAATTCTATGACGAAATGAGCAACGTAACTGCGCTCCAAGTCGCTACGGAGAAGATGAACAACGGTAAAGGTGCGATCGAGCAGTTTAAAGGAGCACTGGAAACGTTGCAGATAAAAGCTGTCAAACCGTTACTGCCTGCAATTAAGACGACGTTTAATGCGCTAGGTGATTACGTGAACAATAAGACTCCGCAGATTACGGCTGCTATGGAGACGGCTACCACAAAAGCTTCGAAGTGGATTAACGACACATTCAAGAATAACCAAGCTTTCCGAGATATGTCGTTCTCCGCTAAGATTGACTTCGCTTTTGAAGAGATAGATAAAGCGTATCAAAAATGGTATGCAACCGGTGGGAAGACTTCTATCGAGAGTACCGCAGAGAAAATAACCTCTTTTCTTGGTGAAAAGCTCGGAGTACTAGCAGGCCCTCTAGCAGACGCAGGAATTAAACTGGGTAGCGCAATAGGTGAGGGAGTAATCCAAGGCCTGGATGGGATGCTGACAAAACACCCATTGCTGTCAGGACTTGTAGCTGGAACCGCAGCACCTGTTCCTATTCAAGGTAAAGCAATAGTCGCTGCAACTATTGCTGCACAGGGTTACTCGAATCAGGCTCGCGATGCATTTAATAATAGCGGAATTCCCGAGTTTGCGACTGATTTCACAGCTAAGATGACTACCGTCCCAGGAATGAAGCAGTTAAATAACGCTTGGAATAAGATTCTCGGTATTCCGAAAGCAATTCTCGGCGACGATGGGCTAACCAAGGTTAACGGAGGACTCGGAAGATTCTTCGGGATCAAATCACCGGAACCTAGCGGATACGCCGGAGGTCTGAGCAGGGTAGGTTATAATCGTATGCCCGCACTCCTTCACCGCGATGAAATGGTCCTCGATAAGGCTTCTGCAGATGACTACCGAGCTAACAGAGGCGGCTCAGGCGGAAACGTCACGGTAACCGGAAACACGTTTAATATCCGCAATGAATCCGATATTGACGCAATCGCGAAGGCCATCGCAACGCAGGCATGGCAGCAAAGGGGGATGACGAGATGACGGAAACTCTAGATGATATACGCAAGCGAACCGAAGAGTTGAGAGAGCGACTAACGAAAGCACGCTTAGAAAACGGTCAATCAGCGGAGCCTCCGGAGGATTTCGTACCGCTACCGTTATCGATCATACTAGCTGAGCGGCTGAAACCGTTTGAACCAATCGCAATCAAGTATGCCGGTATCATCGCGGAGGGACGCCTAATTTCAATTGATATGTCGAAGCTCGTAGAGTATCGAAAGACTGCGGAATTATTACGTATGTCGGTTGGATTCGAAACGGGACTGTACGCAGGTATGGTAAATAGGATACTCCGCCAAATGGACGAAGTTAATAGCGCGATAGAGAGCGGTAATATCGAAGCTATTCACGTAGGAGAAGTGTTGCGTTTGCTACATTTCTCGATAAAGATGATGCGCGGTCATGATCCGATCGATGACGCTTACAACTCGACCATAAACGTTAGCTATTCGAACCAGATAACACTAGCTGAAGCTGAGATTGAACGCCTTAAAGCGGATACAGAAGCGTTCGAAGCAGAATTAACCGCAGCTTGGGCGCACTATGAGACGATAAAACACGAAATTTAGACGGAGGGGATACGTATGGGTAAGCGAAGGAGCGTATTAGAGGCGCAAATTACCGCTCAACAGCGGAAAGCGGCTGATTTAATGGCGGAGAACGAATGGGCCGGTATCGTTGAAGGCGTAGAAAAGAAGACGATGCAGCAAATCGCGGAGGAGGTAGGCGTTAGCAGGCGGACACTTTACGAATGGAAAGATAAAGAGGAGTTCGGAGAGTATCTGAATTACATATCAGACATACAGTTTAGCGCGATGAGGCCAGTGGCGAACGCGTCTGTTATGCGATTGATTAAGGCTGGTAGCGTAAAGGCACTCGATTTATTCTACCGTCGCCATAGTTTGCTCACGAATGTTACCGAAATTAAGGATTCACGCGAATCTGACGCACCAAAACGTAAGACAGACGATGAAATTCGTCAAGATATCGCTGATTTAGACGCGATGATGAACGGATAAGCGTGCAATAAACTAAGCGCCAGTATAACGCCTAAAAACGTTGTGCTGGCGCTATTTTTTGTTTAACGGAGATATGCGCAATAATGCACAGAAACGCGACTCAGTACGTTGTGATTCTATGTGAATTAGCGAGATTTACCGGGTGGAGGCTCCGGATGGACGTGCGCCTGTAACTCGGGGGGGGCGTGCATAAACGCTGCATACCGATCGCCTGGCGCTAAATGAAGAACCGCGTAACGACGGGCTATTCGCGTTAATGCATACGGGTGCATAAATATCCGTATGAAAAAGATATCCACACGTACCCTCGAAAGTCACGCCGCGTAAGGGATCTCCGCCACATCTACGAATGAAAGCACATCGATATGATTAACAATCAGCTAGGTACGCGTATGAATACCGTATGCATACTCCGTGACCCCCCAAGGCCATACGCCAATACCCCGCCAGCAGGCCCGCGAACATACCGCAAAATAAAATTTACTCGGGGGTTATTTCCATTCGTTGAATCATATCGCGCGAATATGGTATTATAATAGTAGAAACAAACTCAATAAGCGTAGAAGTAACGGAATCAGTCCGATATGTGATCGTAAGCAAATCGTTGTATACAGCGGGTTTATAATATAATATACGGAAGAATGTGACTCGAAATCAGTTAGGCGTCGCGAGGCGTGCGTGGGTTCGACTCCCACTCTTTCCGTACTAGAACAATCAGATGAAAGCCGTTTATATCCTTCGGGGATATGGGCGGCTTTTTTATTGCCGTGTTTCGACATCATGGTATTGGTTTATATGAAAGAGAGGGATAAAAACTAAAGATCCGAAGCAACCTAACAGTTAGGTCATGGAAAACAGCTACATAGGAGGACGAGATAAATGAAGAAATGGATACTGGCCCTTGCAATACTTACTGTGGTGGCCTCAGGCTGCTCTAAGAAGGATGATTCGTCGACTGTTAGTCCATCAGCGGGAGTGACGGTACAGCCCTCAGGAGGGGCTTCTGCGACGCCTAGTGGGACGACCACTGGAGGGGCTGTGACAGCGACGCCTACGAGTACACCAAAGGGAACTACCGGTGGTGGAACAGGTGGTGGAACAGCAGAGACACCTTCAACGATAACGAAGGAGCAAATTGAGAAAATCACCTTGACGAGTACCTACGATGATCTGGTTAAGCAGACGGGATCCAAGGGGAAACTCGTGAAAGAGGAAAATGGTAAACGAACCTATGAATTTGCGATCTCTAATCAAGCAGGGTATTATGCGGAAATCGTCTATTTTAACGATGGGAAGATTTCAGAGAAGCGTGTGTTTCAGAAGTAGAGGATACAGGTAAAGGTGAAAGAAAGGAACACTTCTCATTAAACTGAGAGGTGTTCCTTTCTTTTCATATAGAAGAACTACATTCGCTTGCCGCCTTTTTTGTGCCATTTGCGATTATGATTGCTTGTTGCCGGAAAGGTGTCCCCTTTACGAAGGGTAACAGTCTTGGGATTGTTAATCCCCATATGGAAGGCATTCTCGCCAATTTCCATATATTCACCGTCGTTAGGAACATGATCGCCTTCATTAAAATGTGTCCATTCACCCACGATTGAATCACCTCTTTGTAAGAATAACAATCATAGTTAGCATGCCCGCAAGAAAGGGAAGCATGTACCTGCTGGGCTTCCAGCTTCCACCTGTGCGAAGCTTGTGATAAAAACTTGTAATTTGCCGCATGATTTGCTATAGTATTCAGGTGCGAGTTTTGAATAAGAATCCTCGCTCCTTGCTCCTTCGCTTGCCTAGCAAGTTAGAATAGGAGCCGCTTAGTCCAAAAGGAGGTGAAATACATGCGCAAATATGAATTGATGTACATCATTCGTACTGACGTTGAGCAAGAAGTTGTTCAATCTACGGTAGAAAAATTTCAAGGCATCATCTCGAACGGTGGGGGAGAAATCTCCAAACATGACCTGATGGGTAAACGCCGTCTTGCGTATGAGATCAAGAAGTTCCGTGACGGGCACTACGTGCTTGTACACTTCAACGCAGAACCTGCTGTTGTAACTGAACTTGATCGCGTACTTAAGATTTCGGACGAAGTTATTCGTCACTTAATCGTAAACGACGTAGCTTAATCAATGCCAGTATTTTCGTCAGGAGGGTTATTCCATGTTGAACCGTGTCATTCTTATCGGTCGATTGACCAGAGATCCAGAACTTCGTTATACACCAGCTGGGGTAGCAGTTACCCAATTCACACTTGCTGTAGACCGTCCTTTCACGAGCGGTGGCTCGAAAGAACGTGAAGCGGACTTTATCAATATCGTCACGTGGAGGCAGCTTGCCGAAACATGCGCGAATTACTTGCGTAAAGGTCGTTTAACAGCAGTTGAAGGACGCATTCAAGTGCGTAACTACGACAACAATGAAGGAAAACGTGTTTACGTGACCGAAATTATTGCCGACAATGTACGTTTCCTTGAATCTAGCGGCGGCGGGAATCGCGAAGAGGGCGGATCCTCTAATGCAAATGCAGGCGGCTATAGCGGCGGCGGAAGCAGCAATCGTGGCGGTGGATCGCGCGAGCAGCAGGATCCTTTCATAGATGACGGAAAACCGATCGATATTTCCGATGATGATTTGCCATTTTAAACGTAGAAAGGACTGAAGAGACACAATGGCTTTCCAAAAAAGAGACAACAATGGTGATGATCGTGCTGATCGCAAATTTGCTCCTCGTGGCAAAGGCGGTAAAGGCAAACGCCGTAAGGTTTGTTACTTCACTGTAAACAAAATCAAGCATATTGATTATAAAGATATCGAGACTCTTAAAAAGTTCATCAGTGAGCGCGGGAAGATTCTTCCTAGACGTGTAACTGGAACTTCCGCTAAGTACCAACGTGCTTTGACGATCGCTATCAAGCGTTCCCGTACAATCGCGTTGCTTCCTTACACAACGGAATAGGTTTCGGAATAAAGAGCAATCGGGCAACCGGTTGCTCTTTTTATTTAAGGCGAGCCCCTGCGGGCTCGCTTTTTTGTGTTTGCTTTCTTTAGCCGCAACCAGACCCGAGGACATCTAGATTAATAATAACTATAAATCAAGCTAATATTCTGCTTACATACAACCTGCATACTGAGGATAAGAACAAGCTTTCACCAATAGAAGGGAGATAGGAACCATGCAAACTGTACAGCTTGATGAAAAGAAGAACGTAACGATCTTTGAGGATCAGCTAGTGGCCACAGAGAAACGCCCTTGGTTTGGGAGCATGCCTAGTCAACTGGGAGAAGACTTTTCGTTTGTTGTGATGGGGGACCGTTGCGGGATGGCGACGGAGGGGGTTTTTGAGAAGGCGCTGGACATGGTGAAGGATTTGAAGCCTGATTTTGTCTTAGCGGTTGGTGATTTGATTGAAGGGTATTGGAACAACGCCGCGGACACCCATCAAGAATGGGATGACATTGACGGCAAAATTGCAGCGATGGGTTTACCTTTCTTTCCGGTCATCGGCAATCACGACTATGGCAATCTAACGATGGCAGAGGTATGGCGCGAGCGCAGAGGCTTGGACTACTACGCGTTTCGTGTAGGGGATACACTCTTCCTTTCTTTAAATACGGAGCATACACCGGATGAGTTCTCGGATGCATTTATCGACCTTATCAAACGGATAACAGCGGACGTGAAACGCGAACCTGAACGCGCCAAAGAACACATGAGTGCTTTTGTTGATGAACTGAAAGGGCAACTTTCACCTGAGGAACTACAAGGTTTTGGCAAGATAAAAGTGAGTCTTGGTGAGGAGCAACTTGCTTACTTTAGACGCGTATTGGCCAACAATGCAGATGCGAAATGGACGTTCGTCAACATGCATAAGCCAGCTTGGAAATCAGATAGCGAAGAATACCAAGAGCTGATTCAAATGCTAGGGAAGCGCTCCTATACCATTTTTGCTGGGCATTTGCATGCGATGGAGTATTCTCGAAAAGGTAATGCGGAGTTCATTCAGCTAGGTAGAACCGGTGGTCTTGCACATGGGGATGGAACGAATCCAAGTGACGAGAATGTCGTGTTATGGGTAACTATGCGCGGAGGCATTCCTACATACCGAGTTATCCATCTTGATGGTATCAATGACTTGACAGCGTATCAGCCTCATCAACACGTTCACGGGGAGAGTGTATAACAATGGCGACGAAGGAACCGATTTTCTTCATTCATTTAACAGACATACATATTAGCGCACCTGGAAAGAAACCATTGTTCGGCCTCGACATGTCAGATAAGTTGCGCGCTGCTTGTACTGACATTCGCTCATTGGAGACGAAATCATCATTTGTGGTGATTAGCGGTGATTTGACACATGATGGGGATTTGGAAGACTATCGTTTTCTTAGAAAGCTACTGGACGAAGAAGAAGCACTTCTCGGCATTCCAATACATGTCGCGTTAGGCAATCATGATTTCCGCGAGCCATTTCGCGAAGGTTTCCTAGAGGAAGAGCCATCGAACGAGTCCTATTATTATAGCTTCATGGCCGATGGCCTCCGTATCGTGATGTTAAATACACAAGTACCAGGTACCCATGGTGGTAGACTAGATGACGTGCAGCTCGCATGGCTTAAGCAAGTGCTGGCTGAGCCGGCACCATCCGGAACGATTATTGTGCACCATCATCCAGTTGTGAAGACACCTACGGTATTGATGGATGATCATCTATTGGAAAATCCGCAGGATTTGGCGAGAGTCATCGATGGCAGCGACGTGATTGGCTTATTGTCGGGGCACATTCATTATCATAATGTCGGTACGTTAAATGGCATTTTGTGCGCAGCTGCAGATGGACTTGCTTTCGGTCTAGATCCGTCAGCTTCGACGAACATGCGATTCATCGATCGATCCGGTTACAACTTGATCACGGTGAAGAACGGACAAATGAGCGTACAACCCATGACCCTGCCTGGCGAGCAGCGCTTACTCTATGAACTGAATGTATCCAAGATTCATGCTGAGGCCTAATCCTACCTATAGATCGATAATAAGAAGGAGCTGTGACATGTCACGAGCCAAAACAAAGATCATGATGTTGCTTTCATTAACTGTACTGGTAACAGCTGCATGTGGAAACGGCAAGGAGAGTGCATCAACTGGGCCGGTTACGATTTCTTTCTATAGCTACAACTTAGCGATCGCTAGTCAAAAGGAAGGCACTCAGCAGCTGATTACGGAATTCGAGGCAGCGCATCCGAACATCAAAATCGATGCGATTCCGGTTACATCCACGGAAATTAATACGAAGGTACAGGCAGATATCGCGGCGGGTTCGCGACCTGACGTTGCACAGCTCGTATTCGATGGCTTGGATTATGCCGTTCAAAACTATAATGCGAAGGCATTGGAAGATATTGTGCCTGCTGATGAGCTGAAGAAGAACTTCGAAGGCTTCTCGCCAAATGGACTAAAATTAGGACAATTGAAAGGCAAAACTTACGGACTTCCTTTTACATTCAGTACACCGGTCCTATTCTATAACGCAAAGCTATTCAAGGATGCGGGTCTTGATCCAGAAAACCCTCCGAAAACGTGGGAGGAAGTGAAGACCTATGCGCTGCAGATTGCTGCTAAAACGAAAGCTTCTGGTGTTCATTTGGGCGGTTCTGCCGGAGCGGACTGGATTGTCCAGGCATTGATCGGCAGCAACGGTGGCAAGGTTCTATCGGATGATCGTAAAACGATCCAGTTCGGTGAGCCCGCAGCGATTGGTGCGATTAAGATGTGGCAGGATCTCGTTCAAAGTGGCGCAAGCGACAAGATGAACGACACAGAAGTGATTCAAGCATTTAGCGAATCGAAGGTTGGGATGCTGCTGTATACAAGCGCTTTACAGAGCGCATTGCTCAGCGCTTCAAAAGCTGGAGGCTGGGACCTGAAAGCCGTACAAATGCCATCTTTCGGAAGTAAACCTACTACACCGGTAAACTCAGGTAGTGCCTTGTTCGTGTTATCTGATGATAAAGCGAAACAGCAAGCAGCGTGGGAATTCCTCAAGTTTGTTACAAGTGAGCGGGGCTATACAATCATTACGTCCAAAATCGGTTACTTGCCGCTTCGCCCAGCAATTGTTGATGATCCGAAGTATTTGAAGGACTGGGTGGCAGCCAATCCGCTGGTGAAGCCGAATCTAGAGCAGCTTACTCGCTTGCAGCCTTGGGTATCCTATCCAGGTTCCAAATGGAGCCAAATTGAGACGATCTTGCTCGAAGGTGTGCAGAAATCGATTCAAGGTTCAGGTGATAGCACATCCATTATGCAAGATGCCCAGAAACGTGCACAATCACTAATGCCATAAGTGGCGTGAAGACAGGAGGTGGTTACATCCTTCTGTCTTCAACCATGAATCGGTCAGTCGATGATCACTGAGTGACCGTTCTAGACATTCAGGAGGGATACCATGAATAGCAACGCCATTACGAGGACGATTTCTAAGGCTCGTCCGAAGTCGGTGCAGAAGGTAAATAAACCGTTCCCCTATAAAAAGTTAATTCCTTATTTATATTTGTTGCCGGTTATGATTTCGATTGGTTTCTGGATCTATCGTCCTTTAATCGAGACCTTTCAGCTCAGTTTCTACGAGTGGAACATGCTGCCTACATCACCGAAGGAATTCATGGGATTGGATAACTTCGAGAAGCTAATTACACTGCCTGAGATGAGTAGAGCCCTATTGAACACCTTGTTTTACACGGTGGGCGTTATGCCATTTTCGCTGCTTTTACCGCTGCTTATTGCGATTTCCACGGACAACATCGGGCAACGCACTCGCAATGCGTATCGTGCGTTAATTTTCGTACCTATGATCATGGCACCTGTTGCGGTATCGGCCGTGTGGAACTGGATTATGAATCCGATGGGCGGCATTCTCAATAAACCGTTGCAGGCTGTGCTGCATATCCAGGAACCGATACGTTTCTTCTCCGACGAAAGGTGGGCGATCTGGTCGATAACGTTCATCACGGGTTGGAAGCTGCTCAGCTTCAGTACCCTGATTTTCTCGGCAGCGATGACGGGGATCAACAAAGATTATATCGAAGCCGCTAGAATCGATCGGGCGAATCGTTGGCAAATTATTTGGCACGTGCTGCTACCGCTTTTGTCACCTACGATTATGTTTATGGCGATGCTAAGTACGTTATTTGCTGCAGAATGGAGCTTCTCATATGTCAATGTATTGACGCAGGGAGGACCATTAAATTCAACAACAAACATCTATTACTTGCTATGGACGTACGGGTTCAAAACGTTCTCCGTAGGTTGGAGCTCAGCGGCCGCTGTATGTGTGTTTATTGGTTCTGGACTTATTTCATTGGCCTTCATGAAACTCTCAAAAAAGGTCTCGTTTTACGATAATTGAAGGAGGATCAGCATGAAGAATCCGCGATTGAATGGATCCCGCAGCGCAACCGTCGGTAAACATACTGTGTTGATATTGCTAAGCTTTCTTGCTATTTTCCCATTCTACTGGATGTTAAACACATCCTTTAAACCAGCAGGTGAAGTGTACTCCACGTCACTGCTTCCAACGCACTGGACGCTCGATAACTACGTGCAGGCATGGCATGCCATTCCTATGGCTCGTATGATGACGAATTCAATTATTGTTGCTATTAGTCAAACAGCAGCCCAATTGCTCACAAGCATTCTGGCGGCTTATGCGTTCACGCGTTGGGATTTCCGTGGAAAAGGTTTCCTCTATGGATTAATTTCATTGACATGGCTGGTTCCGTTTCAGGTCATCATGATTCCTAACTATGTAGTCATTAGTGGTTGGGGGCTACGGAATTCCTTGATGGGGTTAATCATCCCTAACATCGTATCCGCATTCGCGGTGCTCCAGCTGTACAACACGTTCAAATCGTTTCCGCGAACGTTAATTGAAGCCGCTCATTTGGACGGTGCATCGGACTGGAGCGTGCTGTGGCGGACGATTTTCCCGAATCTACGTGCCTCCATTGCCTCTATAGGTGTGCTATTATTTATTTCCTCTTGGAACGACTACTTCTGGCCGTTGCTGGTCACGAACAAACCAGAACATGCGACACTCCAAATCGGGTTGCAGTCGTTTATGTCCACAGATGCTAATCTGTGGGGACCGATGATGGCGGCGACAACCCTGGCAAGCTTGCCGATTTTATTGCTTTATTTTATGCTTCAGCGTCAAATTATCGATTCGTTCGTCAAAGGCGGTTTACGTTAATGAGTTCATTATTCACACAGCAAGGGCATCTGCTTCAAACGAAAAGCGTGGCTAAGCCATCGCTAGAAAAGAAAGCCTATCAAGAAATTCGAAATCACATTATTCATGCGAATTATTTACCTGGTACCCTTTTATCAGAGAATGAATTGGCAGATCAACTGAACATGAGTCGAACGCCGATACGGGCGGCTATCTCTTTATTAGAGCAAGAAGGTTTCGTAGAATCAATACGGGGCAGGGGCGTTTTTGTTAAAAATATTTCGTTCAAAGAGTTTTGCGATATGTTTGAGGTGTTAGTTTCTATGCAGATTTATGCGCTCGATATTGCTGATAAACGAGGACTTTCTTTTGACTTGGCGTCGTTACGAGGCCATTTGGATCGTCAAATTCAAGCGGCAGACGACGGTGACCACTGGCTCTATTATGAAAGTTCGTTGTTGTTTATAGAGACGATTCTAACCACAGTTCACAATCAGAACATGATGCAGATTCTGGAGCAAATAAAAGGTAAATATATGTGCAAAGTTGTTTCTTATCGAACAATGAATCCGCAGTCGCTATCCAATCCGAGACAAGGGAGAAGGATCAACTCTCGCATTTATGAGTCTCTTCTTCAAGGGAACATTCAGGATGCAAAAGAAGCCATTTATGAAGTGAATGAGATCTTGCATCAGCAATTGAAGCAATTCGATATTTGATAAGGTTACTAGCTCGTTATGCGCTATCTATACAAAATTTGAATAAAGGCGGATGAATACTCATGACGACACATATGGCTAATGAGCAACGCGTTCTACAAGTTGAAGGCGCATATAACTTGCGTGATCTTGGAGGCTATAAGACGAAGGACGGGCGGATGACGCGTTGGGGTGTATTATTTCGAGCGGATGGCTTGCACATACTTAGTACGGATAGCCAACAAGATTTGGTAAATAGAGGTGTACGGACAATTATTGATTTGCGAAATGCGCATGAGCTTGAGGAAAAGAAAAACGTGTTCGCAGATTCCGAACAAGTGAGCTATCACAATGTAAGTTTGATCAATCCGGCAACTTCGAGTCTTACACAAATTCGTAGTTTGGGCGATTTATATATAAATTTGATTGAAACTTCAAAGGTCGAGCTGTTGCGTGTTTTCAGTTTATTAGCAGAGGGAAGTATGCACGGAAGTCTCTTCCATTGCGCGGCAGGTAAAGACCGGACTGGTGTCGTTTCAGCCCTATTGTTAGACCTTGCAAATGTTCCACATGGAACAATTTTGGAAGACTATGTGCTAACGAATGCCTGTATTACGCCAATTATGGATGAACTGCGTAAGGGGAAACCCGCGAATGTACCCGATGACATATATGAAAGCTTCCTAGGGTGTGATCCCGTTTATATGTCGGATCTGTTATCTCACTTGGAACTTCGGTACGGCAATGCAGAGCGGTATCTACTAACGATTGGAATATCGGAAGAGCAGATCCAAGCACTGAAGGAGCAATTAATAACAAATTGAG
The DNA here is from genome assembly GCF_013204845.1 of Paenibacillus qinlingensis. Classification (GTDB taxonomy): domain Bacteria; phylum Bacillota; class Bacilli; order Paenibacillales; family NBRC-103111; genus Paenibacillus_E; species Paenibacillus_E qinlingensis. The sequence goes on along the minus strand of NZ_JABMKY010000014.1, from coordinate 165,222 downwards.
GGAGTAATTTGGATCCCCATTTCCATGCTATTTTTCCTAAAAGAATACAATTCCCAAACAGGGCAGCTGTCTAGATCAGCTGTCTTTTTTTACGGCATCAGAGAGCGCGATTAGAGGCTTTCTTTTCTAGTACCTTTTTGTGGTATAATTGATCAATATCGTTTCTGCTGAGATGAGGAGTGATGACGGTTGCTGAATAGGGATAAAGAAGTTGACCTAGCCAGACGGGCCAAAGTCATTGAGTGGCTCAAAACAGAAGTCGTAGATCATGTAGCTCACTTGCTCAAAGGCATGTGGGAAGGTAGTCATGTAAAGATGGTCGATGGATTAGCCAGTTTGATTTCGAGCGGTTATATTTTAGGCCGAAGACTGGGGATTTCTTATCGCAGTTTGGACGAAGCTATTGTTGAGAAAATGAAGAAGCACCGCCAAGAGGGCCATCAACTTGAGGACTGGTACGGCGACATTTCATCGCTCGAAGAACATTTACGTAAGAGGTGAGCCCGGTTGGGGAATCGAAGTTGGCAGAGTGTCATTTGGAGCGTTGTTATGATTATTTCATTGCTATCGCTGATGACACCATTTATTATTTTTACATGTAGTTTTTTGTTAGTACCAGTTCTTATGTTATACGTCAAAACAAGTACGAAGCGTTTCGTCATTAGTTATGTACTCAGTCTGCTCGTTATCTACATACTTACCCAGTGGATAGGTCTCTATTTAATAACAATTGCGTTGTTCATACTACCCCCTGTGTTAGTGATGGGGAACTTGTACAAACGTAAAGCGGCAGCAAGATCCGTATTAACTGCGGGTATCGTTACCGTCTTGGCAGAGTCGTTATTAAGCCTGCTTCTGGGCTTTGCTTTAGGTCTTGACCCGGTTACTAAGTTCAAGCAATTCATGATAGATAGTATTGCAACGATGCCGAGTAGCATTCAGGATATTTTACCTAAAGATCAGGACTGGTACGTTGGATTCATCGTGCAAGTGATACCGTTGTATTTGATTTTTGTGGCGTTGTTCATTACTTTTGTGACACATGGTGTAACGCGGTGGTTCTTGAACAAAACAGGAGAAGGTATCCCTGGTCTACGCCCGATGAGAGAATGGAAACTGCAAAGATCACTTGTCTGGATCTATTTAGTGGCTTTTGTTTTAGATTTATTCTCAAAGCCCGATGCAAGATCACTCATTTCAACACTGCTGATGAATGCGATGCCGCTATTGATGCTCGTATTCGCAGTTCAAGCGATAGGCTTTCTGTTCTTTGTGGCGCATGCGAATAAATGGAAACCGATTCTGCCCATTGTGGCCATTATCATTCTGATCTTTATGCCGCCACTCTTTATTGTGTATAGCTTGTTAGGGGTATTTGATGTTGCGTTTCCAATCCGTGAACGGTTCAAGAAAAATTTATAGGATTAGGAGCTAGTTCGAATGCCGAAGTTCCTTTTGAAGCGGTGGCACGGTCAACATATTGTGTGGATGTTCGTTCTGCTCATCGCCTTGACAGCCATTATCTATATGTTCAAATGGTGGCTGGGCCTAACGGCTTTCTTACTCTGCGGAGTAATGGCGTATTTTACGCTGCAAGCGGAGACAGCTTTTCGTCGAGAATTGAATACGTACGTCGGTACGATAACCCATCGGGTGAAGAAAGCCGGCAATGAAGTCATGAGCGGGCTGCCCATCGGCATTATTTTATATAATGAAGAGAAACGCATAGAGTGGCACAATCCTTTTGTAGCGAAAATGCTAGGGCAAGACTCGGTCATTGGTGAGTCGCTCTTTGATTATTTCCCCGATCTCAAGAATAAGAAAGACAAGGCCGAAACGCTGGAGCTGAAAGTTGGCCAATTTATTTATCAAGTCTGGTCCAAACCGGAGGAGAGACTCCTCTATCTGCGTGAGATTACGGAGCAAGCCCTGCTGGCGAAGAAATACGAAGATAGTAAAACGGCGATTGGCATCGTGATGATGGATAATTTGGAAGAAGCGACCCAAGGATTAGATGATCAGGCGCGCAGCCTTATGCTGGCCAAGGTCACTGGTGAAATTACCGAATGGGCTCAGAAGAATCAGCTATATTTACGCCGGACATCCTCAGATCGCTTCCTAATCCTGATGGATCAGAAAGCGTTGCGTCAATTAGAGCAAACACGCTTTGAACTTCTAGACGATGTTCGCGATCTCACGATTGAGAACAAGCTGCCTTTAACTCTTAGTATCGGGATTGCGTCAGGAGCTGAACAGCTCACTGAACTTGGTCAAATGGCACAAATGGGGCTGGACATGTCGCTCGGCCGCGGTGGTGATCAGGTAACGGTGAAGGTCGGACAGCGTCTGTCTTTCTACGGTGGGAGAACGAACGCAGTCGAGAAACGTACGCGGGTTAGAGCTCGGGTGATCTCACATGCGCTGCGCGATCTCATGAAAGATAGTGACAAGGTCATCATCATGGGCCATCGCTTTGCAGATATGGATTCCATCGGCGCTGCGATTGGCGTGCTCAAGGCTGTCCAAGTCGTCGGCAAAGAAGGCTATATTGTGCTGGAGGGCGTGAATCCTGCGATCCAGAAGGTGATGGAGACGATTTCTGCAGATGAACGGCTGCATCGTTGGTTCATTACGCCTGAGCAGGGCATGCAGATTACGACGCAGCGAACACTTGCCGTTGTTGTGGATACACACAAGGCATCCATGGTCGCTGAGCCTAAGCTGCTACAGCTGACACACAGGGTCGTCGTGGTCGATCACCATCGTAGGAGTGAGGAGTTCATCCATGACGCTACACTCGTCTATATGGAGCCGTACGCGTCCTCTACGTGTGAGCTAGTGACCGAGCTGCTGCAGTATATCAACGAGAAGCTATCGATGGAGGTTCTAGAGGCCACGATGCTGCTTGCAGGGATTGTTGTAGATACGAAGAGTTTCAGTCTTCGGACAGGTGCTAGAACCTTCGAAGCCGCGTCGTACCTGCGACGCAATGGGGCAGATTCAGCTCTCATTCAGAAGTTATTGAAGGAAGATTTGGATTCTTATATTGAGCGTTCCGAGATTATTAAGCACACAGAAACTATCTATGAACACGTGGCTTTGGCAGTCGCTGAGCCATCACGTAAATATTCTCAGTTGATGATCGCGCAAGTTGCTGATACATTGTTAAATATGACGAATATTATGGCTTCCTTCGTAATTGCCGAACGACCGGATGGATTAATTGGGATCAGCGCGAGATCGCTTGGCCAAATGAACGTCCAAGTTGTGATGGAGCGTCTGGGCGGCGGCGGGCATTTAACGAATGCAGCGACGCAAACAGATTGCACATTAGAAGAAGCAACGAACCGCTTAAAACAAGTACTAGCCGATATGCAGGAAGAGGAGGGACTTTTCGAATGAAAGTAATTTTACTCAAAGACGTTAAAGGCCAAGGTAAGAAGGGCGAAGTGAAGGAAGTATCCGAAGGGTACGCACAGAATTTCCTAATCGCACAAGGACTTGCAGCTCCAGCTACTCAGGGCACAGTCAAAGTGTTAGATAATCAAAAGAAAGCCGAGCAACGCCGCAAGGATCAAGAGAAGGCAGATGCACAGGCGTTAGGCGAGAAGCTTAGTGAAATGACCGTTCAAATTAAAGCGAAGTCTGGCGAAGGTGGTCGTTTGTTCGGAGCTATTCCTAGTAAGCAGATTGCAGAAGTACTTGAGAAGCAGTATAAAATCGTGATCGACAAGCGTAAAATTGTGCTGGAAGAGCCGATTCGTACCCTAGGTGTAACGAAAGTTCCGGTTAAGCTGCATGCGGAAGTAACGGCAAGTTTGAACGTTCAAGTAACGGAAGAGAAGTAAGCTTAAGGCCATAGAATAGAGCCATTTAAATAACAAGAAGTAAAGAATGAGAGTCCCAGTCTGGGGCTCTTCTCTCTTGTAGACACAATCTAGTAAAAAACTATTAATGTGAAAATGAAAGGCGGGCACAGTAGCATGAGCAACGGAGATAATATGTTTGTGGATCGTGTTCCGCCTCAAAATATAGAAGCTGAGCAAGCCGTCTTAGGTGCGATTTTAATTAACGCGGATGCGTTGATTACCGCGATGGAGCGGATATCTAGCGATGATTTCTATCGCGGCGCTCATCAGCGAATATTCGAGGCGATTGTTGAGCTGGCGGAAGATCAAGAACCTGTTGATCTCATTACACTTACAGCACTTCTTCAAAACAAGCAGCAGCTTGAGGAGATCGGCGGCGTAACGTACTTATCTGAGCTGGCGAACGCCGTACCAACCGCTGCCAATATCGATTATTACGCGGCGATCGTCGAAGAGAAGTCGATGCTTCGCCGATTAATTCGGACAGCGACCCAGATCGTAACCAATGGCTATGCCAATGAGGATGATGTTGGGGCGATGCTCAGCGAGGCGGAGGCGAAGATCCTCGAGATTTCGCAGCGCCGGAGTTCCAGCGGTTTCGTCGTCATTCGCGACGTTCTCATGGAAGTGTTCGAGAAGGTCGAGTCGCTCTACTCGAACAAAGGCGGGTCAACAGGAATCCCGTCTGGATTCCTTGACCTAGACAAGATGACGTCTGGCTTCCAACGCTCAGACTTAATTATTCTAGCGGCGCGGCCATCTGTAGGAAAGACTGCCTTTGCCCTGAACGTGGCGCAGAATGTCGGCGTCCGAGCCAAAGAGACCGTCGCCATCTTCTCGCTCGAGATGGGTGCCGCACAGCTCGTACAACGTATGGTCTGCGCCGAGGCTAACGTCGATGCGAACCGCATGCGGACAGGTTATCTCGAAGGCGACGACTGGGAGAAACTGACGATGGCGATCGGAGCTTTGTCGGAAGCGAATATTTTTATCGATGATACCCCGACGATTACGGTTGCGGATATCCGGGCGAAGTGCCGTCGGTTGCAGCAAGAAAAAGGGCTCGGTATGATTCTCATCGACTACTTGCAGCTGATTGCCGGCCGTGGTGGTAAAGGCGGAGACAACCGTCAGCAGGAGGTCTCTGAGATCTCTCGTACGTTGAAGCAGATTGCCCGTGAGCTGAATGTACCGGTCATTGCGCTCTCGCAGCTGAGCCGGGGCGTTGAGCAGCGGCAGGACAAGCGTCCGATGATGTCTGACCTTCGGGAATCGGGTTCCATTGAGCAAGATGCCGACATCGTAGCGTTCCTCTACCGGGACGATTACTACGATAAGGAATCCGAGAAGAAGAACATTATCGAGATTATTATTGCCAAACAGCGGAATGGTCCCGTAGGCACTGTCGAGCTGGCCTTCCTGAAACAATTCAATAAATTCGTGAATATGGATCGCAGTCATCAAGAAGCAGCAGCCGGGCAGTATTGACGGCTGTTTTTTTGTTTGTAGATGGGGCAGGTGCTCCCCTGTGGAAGACCGTGTACACCCGTGTACACCCGTCTACACCCATGACGCCACAGAAATAACTGTATTTTATGTAGCTAAATCTGGAGAATTTCAGTGCTTAGTCCATTTAACTGTAAGTCATGTAGCTAATTCCTTAGCATTTCACTCTTTTGAGCGAAACCGCTGGAAATAACAACCTGTTATCCAGCTAAATCCTCTTTTCAGCAACATTTCTCGATAATAACTGTAGTATTTCCATTTAATGCTGAGCAGCGTGTTAGTTGGAGTGTGAGACGGATGATGTAGAGGGAGTTGGGAGGAGTTGGTTGTGGGCGGAATCTGCGAAAGCGATGTAATAATGATGAAAAACATCGTTACAGCTGAATGTCTAAGCCTAAATGCTCTGTTACACACACTATAAGCAAGAAAAACAACGTCGTTACAGCTAAGGTCTAACTGATGCTAAACACACTTCCAGCGCGAGATCCAGAAAGTGCGTGCTTTTTCTCCAGCAGCAGACATAAAAAATGCCCTCAAGAGGAATCTTATGGGGAACAGATTGTATATGAAATTGGCAAAGCCAGAGGTTTTCCTTCTTTAAGCGGCAGCAACGAAATAGTTTGCGTAATTTCCGAACAATTATACAGGCACCCCTATAATCGTTCGTTTTTCATTGACTTTGGCATGGGGGACTGCTAAACTAAAGACGGTGAAAAAACCTTGATCGACTAACCGGCTTAAGGCAGGTAACTCGAAATAAGGTCGTTTTTTCATGCCGAAGGGTGGGTTTCCTTCCTGCAGATCACTGCCGAAAGAGACCAGATTTTCCTTTGCGGTGAGTAAGTGAGAGTTAGCTCTCTTGTCTGTTGCCGCGCGTAGCAGTGAATAGAGGTAGTTGCATCACCAGAATCGCCAGAGGGAAAGTGCAATGGACGCTGAACGCTTTAGCGCTTTAATGAAGTCCAACTTTCCTCTGTGGTCTTACAGCCATAACAGGCTCATTATGGGTGACTTGTCACCGTACGGAGGTAAGTGCATATGTCAACGGTTGTTGTTGTCGGTACGCAATGGGGAGATGAAGGGAAAGGTAAAATCACGGATTTCTTAGCGGAATCTGCTGAGGTTGTTGCGCGTTACCAAGGTGGTAACAATGCAGGCCATACGATCATTATTAGCGGGAAAAAGTACAAGCTAACGATGATTCCTTCCGGTATTTTTTACAGAGATAAAGCTTGTGTGATCGGGAATGGGATGGTTATTAATCCGGCTGCACTCATTGAAGAAATTAATTACATTCATGATAATGGTTTTACAACAACGAACCTGAATATCAGTGATCGCGCGCATGTCATTATGCCGTATCATTTGTTGCTTGACGGTCTGGAAGAAGATCGCAAAGGTGATAGCAAAATCGGTACGACCCGCAAAGGGATCGGCCCTTGTTATATGGATAAAGCAGCACGTAACGGTATTCGTATCGCGGATTTGATGGACGCTGAAGAGTTCGAATTGAAGCTTCGTCGTATCGTTGCTGAGAAAAACGTGTTGATCGAGCAAGTTTACGGTTCGACAGGTCTTGATGTGGAGCCAATCCTTAAAGAATACCTGGCATATGCAGAAATCATTCGTCCATACGTGAAAGATACGTCCGTAATTCTTAACGAATATATCGATCAAGGCCGCAGAGTGTTGTTCGAAGGCGCACAAGGCGTTATGTTGGATATCGACCAAGGGACATACCCGTATGTTACTTCTTCCAACCCAACAGCTGGCGGTGTGTGTATCGGTTCAGGCGTAGGCCCGACGAAGATTCACAACATCATCGGTGTTGCGAAAGCTTATACAACACGTGTCGGCGACGGTCCTTTCCCAACGGAATTGGATAATGAAATCGGCGCTTGGATTCGTGAAAAAGGTTTCGAGTACGGTACGGTAACAGGTCGTCCTCGTCGTGTTGGCTGGTTCGACAGTGTTGTCGTGCGTCACGCAAGACGCGTGAGCGGCATCACGGGCTTGTCCTTGAACTCCATCGACGTTCTGACAGGTCTAGAGACGGTCAAAATTTGCACAGGATACATGTACCGCGGTGAGTTGATTGAGCACTACCCAGCGAGCTTGAAAGCTATCTCCGAGTGCGAAGCGGTATACGAAGAGCTTCCAGGCTGGACAGAAGATGTCTCTGAAGCTCGTACGTTGAGTGATTTGCCAGAGAACGCAAGACACTATGTAGAGCGCGTATCTCAGCTTACAGGCATCCCAATCGCGATCTTCTCCGTAGGTCGTAACCGTGAGCAAACGAATTTGGTTCGTCCTATCTACGCTTAATTCATAGATAAGCTAAATAATCCTCTAGGCTGCATTCGCAGCTTAGGGGATTTTTCTTTTTGCCTACAGGGATATAATGGCAGGGTTTTCGTCCATACTGGGAGGAGAAGCATATCTACTGTGAGCAATGTTAGGAGTGATAGAAAGCGTATGAAACTATTAACTTGGTTAAGTAAAATCGTCATAAGTACCGTCCTTATTACATCAATTACGATGTTTACAACATGGTACGTGGTGAACATGTACGTGGAGGATATATTTCGACAATATCAGCTACCAGCGATGGGTAAAAAGATTCAATTTGGTGAATTTGCGTCAAGATTGGCGGGCGAGCTGAATATAGTTAAGGGGAAAGACGGGGGGAAGACGGCTGCGTCAGGAGAAACCCCAACGACGAAGCCTTCGCCAACTCCTAGTCCCAACCCGTCAGGGGCGTTTCCAAGCCCGAGTTCAAGTCCAAATCCGAATGATCAACAACCTGTAGGCGGAATTAGTTCGTCAAGCGGTGTAGACACATCGACTGCAAATCATGACGATGCGATAGCCGTGATGGGAAGCGCTCGAACGGAGGAGAGCGAGAAGAAGGAGCTTGTCATGTCCACAGAGGATTTTGCGAAAAAGAAAGAAGCCCTCTCGAGCGATGATAAAATGAAAATTTTCTCACTTGTCGTCGCTAAGTTGCCGCAGACCGAGGTGCAGACACTATCCGCGATCCTGGAAGATGGGATTACTACGCAAGAACTTGATGAAGTAAATGCAACACTTAAAAAATATTTAAGTGACAAAGAGCTTTCACAATTAACAGCTATATTAAATAAGTACTAGGCTCAGGGGAAGTTGCTGACCAATGGATTTATATCCGTAGCTTCCCTTCTAAGTTTCATGCCTTTTCGTCAATTCTCTTAACTTGCAGGCAAATCAGTTGGGATTTCGAACAAAAAAATAGACTTTTAGCGACTTCTTTTGGTGGTGGACACGAATCTATCACATGGTGATTGAGTATTTTGTTGAAATAGGCACGGAAAGTGTGTTAAATTTAACAAAAGAAAGACAACATAATGGATATTATGTCTAATCAAGGTTTATTTATGTATCTACGAGTTTTTACTCTAGGGATGCAAAACCGTTCAAAGGGAGAAGATCATGACAGGTTTCAGGGGAATGCGTTTTGTCATGGATCTCGTTAAGAGATTCACGCCTAAGCGAGAAAGCTTGACCGGAAATGAATCATTATCAGACAAGCAGCTAGAGGACGTTCAGCCAGTCGATGTTCAGACATCCACGACACTAACGGTAATCAAACGACATAAATGGTCTCTTGCAGTAGGCGTAGGTGTTATTGCACTTACGGGAGTGATTACGTTTACCGGACACGAGTATGTAGAAGCGGGCATGGATGAAGTGTATCATGTGATGCTGAACAATCAAGAAGTGGGTATCGTAAGTGATAATAAGATTATTGAAGAATATAAGAAGAACAAACCGTTAGATGTTCAGAAGGATTTTCCAGAAGTTCATGTCGTGCTCAAAACAGACGGTATCACCTACACGTCTGAAAGGGCTTACAATATGAAAACGGACGATTCTGCTGTTATTTCCTCCTTGAATCAATTGCTCATACCGCAACCTGTGGGTGTGGCACTGAAAGTGGATGGCAAGACGGTAGCGATTGTTAAGGATCAGGTAACAGCCGATCAGATTCTGAATCAAGTCAGCGAACCATTTACACCCAAAGCGAAAAATAGCGAAAAAGTAGCTGCCTTATCTGCCGGTCTAGGTGAGGATATCTCAACAGCACCATCCGAGCTTGAAAAGGTGGAATTCGTTCAAAAGATCGATAAAGAGGAAGTTCCTATCGATCCAACGGAGTTAGCAAAGCCAGAGGATGTCGTGAAGACCTTGCAAACTGGCAATGTTGCACCAGCGAAGTACACCGTTGTGGAAGGTGACTGTGTTTCTTGCATTGCGAAAAAATTAGGCATCACCAAGCAATTTATTTATGATAATAACCCAGGTATTCAAGATGATAAGCTTAAGATCGGGAATCAATTGGACGTTACCGTGCTGAAGCCAACACTTTCTGTGAAAACGACGGAGAAAATCGTAAAGAATCAAGAGATTCAATACGATACCGAGTATGTGAAAGACGATTCGATGCGCTTAGGCGTCGTCCAACCGATTTCGCCAGGAAAGAATGGGCTTAAGAAAGTAACCATTCAAGTGACGAAGGTCGATGGTTTAATGACCGAAGAGCAAGTCGTGAATGAAGAAATTATTGATCAACCTGTCACCGCTAAGGTGAAAAAAGGGACAAAAGTCATCAAGGGTGAAGGTACAGGGAAGTTCGCATGGCCTGTCATTTCACCTAGTATCTCAAGTACATTCGGTTATCGTTGGGGCAAGTTACATAAGGGCATCGACATCACAGGTAACAGAAATATTATGGCAGCAGATAATGGTAAAGTCATCGAGACAGGTTACAAGTCAGATTACGGCAATTATATTATAATTAACCATTTAAACGGATATGAAACACTTTATGGACATTTAAGCCAAATTACTACGAAGTCAGGCGCTATCGTTGAAAAAGGTGAAAAGATTGGCATTATGGGAAGTACAGGCGACTCTACTGGTGTGCATTTGCATTTTGAAGTACACAGCAGTGGCAACTTGGAAAATCCTTTGAAATATTTGAATCGTTAAGTAAAGTTAGAGGCAAGGTCGATCCGGACAACTCGGGGGCCTTGTCTCTTTTTCAATCAATGTATGTTAAAATGAAGAAGAGTATGTAGGAAATAACTGGCTGAAAAGACAGATCTAACTCTGACGGTTGCACGCGATCAGGCGTGTCCGCGTCAGTTACTTTATAGTAGGCGGTGGTCACATGTTTGGGAAAATTCTCGTGGTCGATGACGAACAACCAATTGCAGATATCTTGAAGTTTAACTTGGAGAAAGAGGGTTATCAGGTCATCTGTGCGTACGATGGTGGAAGCGCTGTAGAGCTTGCGTTCTCGGAGCAGCCAGATCTGATCTTGCTTGATCTCATGCTGCCTGTGAAGGATGGCATGGACGTATGCCGTGAGGTGCGTTCTAAGCTCAATACGCCGATTATTATGCTGACAGCGAAGGATACTGAGCTGGACAAGGTTCTGGGCTTAGAGATGGGCGCAGACGACTATGTGACGAAGCCATTCGGCACCCGGGAGCTGCTGGCTCGTGTGAAGGCGCATCTGCGCAGACAGACGAAGGTGCAAACGGCACCGAACGAGCCGGAGGCGCAGCGGAATGGGATGCGCATTCATGCGCTTTTTATCGATAACGACATGTACATGGTCTACAAGGACGGAACGCCCCTTGATCTGACACATCGGGAGTTCGAGCTCATTCAATATTTGGCCAAAAACTCAGGCAAAGTGATGACTCGTGAACACCTGCTGCAAGCGGTGTGGGGCTTTGAATATTTCGGCGACGTACGGACCGTCGATGTGACGATTCGCCGCTTGCGCGAGAAGCTGGAGACGGATCCAAGTCGTCCGGAATACATCATGACGCGCAGGGGTCTCGGCTATTTGATGCGCAGTCCGAAAGCCGGAGGCTTCTAAACATGAAGGGCATCCGCTTCTTTCAATCGATTCAAGCGAAGCTAATTATTATTTATGTTCTGCTGATTCTGATCGCGATGCAGCTCATTGGGGTGTATTTCTATAAGACGGTAGAAACATATTTTAAAAATGATTTCCTAGCATCCCGCAATAGTCAGGTCACGCTGCTTGCTGGCTTCGTTGAATCGTATTTGACGGGGGATCAGGAGAGCAAGAATGCGACCGAGGGTAAGAAAACTTACGCGGATTTAAATGAATTCGTGAGCAATCTTTTTTCTATAAATAATGCGGAGATTCAAATCATTGATGCAAACGGTAATGTGATCTCCACGTCGGTTGCGAGTCATTTGAAGCAAAAGAATACACAGCCGGAAGTCATTCGGGCCTTGCAAGGGATTAAGGATAATCAGCGGATCTTCACGGACGAGGATGGGTATCGGAAGGTCATTATTGCGAAGCCAGTCGGCAGCGGGGCTCGTGTCTTAGGCGCGGTGTATATCATCGCCTCGATGGAAGATGTGTACAAGACGATTCGTTCCATTAACCGAATCCTCATTTCGGCGACGCTAATTGCTCTAGGGTTGACTGCTTTATTGGGCGTCCTCTTAACGAGCACGATTACGAACCCTATTAAAGAGATTACGAAGCAGGCAACAGCTGTAGCGGAAGGGAATTTTGATCAACAGGTCATCATACAAGGGACCGACGAGATCGGACAGCTGGGGCAGACTTTTAATTTCATGATGAATCGACTGAAAGAGGCGCTCTCGCTCAATGAAGAAGAGAAGGAGAAGCTTGCTTCCATTCTGACGAATATGAATGACGGCGTTATCGCTACGGACGATAGAGGACATGTGATTGTCTTGAATCGCCGGGCGAAGCAGATCCTGCAAGTGGAAGAGGAAACGACGCTTGGATTGGATATATCCGAAGTTATCGGGATTCCGATTGACACGATCCGCGGATTGGTCACTGGGCAAGTAAATACGACACTGCTGGATATTCAGCTGCCTGACGACGAGGATGAACAGCTATCGGTTCGTATTACGTTTACGCCTATTCACAGGCGTGGCGAGGGTCAGCACGGGATCATTGCGGTGCTGCAGGACGTAACGGACCAGGAGAAGCTGGAACAAGCCAGACGAGAGTTCGTAGCGAACGTCTCTCATGAGTTGCGCACGCCGCTGACGACGATCAAGAGTTACCTCGAGGCGCTCGATGACGGAGCGATCGAGGAGCCACAGCTCGCCTCACGCTTCATCAGCGTGACACGCAGCGAAACCGAGCGGATGATCCGCTTGGTGACGGATCTCCTGCATCTATCGCGACTGGATTCGAAGCAGTCGATGATGAGCAAGTCCTCGACGCTCGTCAGCGAGATGCTGGAGGAGGTCGCGGACCGGTTTTCTTTTCAGCTGCAGCAACGGAAAATTCAAATTATGTTACACGTGGAACATGGCGTAACCAGTTTACTGCTTGATCGGGATAAAATTGATCAAGTACTCGATAATTTGGTATCCAATGCGATTAAATATACCGGCGATGAAGGTACGATTCGCTTGGAAGCTCGCAAAATTGACAAAGAGATGCTGGAAATATCCGTGCAAGATAACGGGATGGGCATTCCGAAGAAGGACCTTTCTCGGATTTTCGACCGTTTCTATCGCGTAGATAAAGCACGCTCTCGCAACATGGGAGGGACAGGCTTAGGTCTGTCCATTGCCCGGGAAATAGTGAAAGCGCATGGTGGAACGATTGCATTAGAGTCAGAGCTGGGACAAGGGACGCGCGTCGTATTTACGTTGCCGATTAGGCAGGAAGAGGAGGGTGAAGTATGATAGAGAGCCTGAAATCAGTCCTGCTCGTTCTATTGATTGGAACAAGCTTGTATCAGAGCTTTATTCTAGCTTCTTACAGCCCTCCGAAGATTGAGCCGATTAGGCAAAGCAACTACGTACAGACAGAGACACTCGGTAAGCAAGCGGAGCTATCTGACATGCTATTTCCAGATCAACTGATCATTCATTTAGGGAATCAGCAACATTCCGTTTTGTATCCCAGCAATTACTACTACACCAGATTGCTCGATAATATTAAGCAGCGTAGTTTCAAAGGATTCCGCAAGACGTCGATGTATCTCGTCAATGTGAACTGGGAAGAAGTTCGGACGAAACAGCTTGGTGTAGAGATTCGATTCCGGGAAGGCATTCCGTTCTCGATTCTGCAGCAATTGTTCCGAATCGAAGGTGAAATCCCCGTTGAAAACGACAAAATTACGAAGATATGGATCTACTCCAAGGGGACGAATGATGAGGTTCGTGCGTTCTTTTTCACAGATTCGCCAGGAGTGGGGTATGAAGTCATTGGGGCGGATTTCACGAGCAAAGACGTGGAGAATTTCGTAGCCTATGGAGAGCCAAGCAATTTATACAAAGCAATGAATGGCGGCGATTATTATCTACCGTTGAAGTCCTTGCATGTACCTAGCTTTACGTTCACGTATACCCAGCTTACGGCAGATCAATTGAAGCAAAGCTTGTTCGTAGACCCCGGCATTACGCGTTATTTGAAAGAACGGGACGGGTCCGAGATCTACACGGATAGTAAGCGCGGCTTCCAACTGAATCGAGACCAACGGTGGGTGACGTATTTCGACCCCGTAGCACCAGTGGCTAGTAAAACCGAGGTGTTGGATGATTTAATGGCTGGCATCAAATTTATTAATCAGCATATCGGATGGGATGGGCGGTATATGGTAGCTCGCACCCCTGAGAAACAGCTAGACAACCAAACCTTCATATTTCGCCAGTATTATGAATCGCTTCCGATTGTAACTGCACAACCAGAAGGCTTTGGAACGATGAATATGCAAGTACAGAAAGGTATTATCTCAGGATTCGAACGATCCATGGTGATTCCCGACCTGAAGTCGGGACAACGCAAAGAGAATGAGTTGATGTCCGGCGAAGCCATAGAACAACGTTTACAGTACTATCAACGCCGCTCTAGTATCGTTTCAATTTTCCCAGCGTACCGTCCCGTTATTTCAGACAAGACGTTAACCTTAACGAGTGCATGGGCGCTGGAATTACGCGATGGGACCTATGATTTTATTGAATAGATAGGATGAGAGTGAAGGGTTGGTGAGATTATGAATTGGAGTAGGGCTAAGACGATTTTGATCGCTTCATTTTTACTGTTGAATATGATTCTCGGCTTCCAGCTGTGGTCCACCAATCGTTCCAATCAGATAGGCATCTCACTAGATCCATCTAGTACAGTGGAAGACTTGAACCGGGCGCTCCGGAATAAAAATATTCGGCTTACGGACGAGCTTCCAACGGATACACCTAAGTTGAAAGTCATCACTGTGAAATATGATGATAGTATTAAGCCGGGTGAGGAGAAAACGCTCAAAACCCCAATTTACATGAGTGCGCTGCTCGGTAAAGGCGCTAGCAAAGAAGTTCAGTCGCTGTCGGAGATTCCAAACTTCACGATGTATCAGCTGGACTCCGCGATTAGTCGAGAAGGAATCTATGTATTCTCGCAATTATATGCCAAGATTCCTCTCTTTGATGTGATGGTTGAGTTAAATGAGAAAAATGGAGAAATTACCAGTTACCGTCAAGCTTTCGTTGAAGTAGAATCAGAGGTAGAACAGACGGAACAGAAGATGATTTCGGCTCAATTAGCGGTCCGCAGCCTAGTGGACAATTATTTAAGCGATGGTTCCATTATTACCGAGGTTCGCTTGGGGTATCACGGACAACCTTATAACTCGCAAACACAGCCGATGTATCCACACTGGCGGATAACGATTGATAACGGAGATATTTACTATTTACAAGCCTTCAATGGTGCGGTGGAGAAGGGGGCTGCGCTTACCCCATTTGGCCTGAGAGGTGATGGAGAGGCATCCACTGCTTCTCCAGCCCCAGGTGCAAAGAACACGCCGAAGAAGTAACAGTAGCAAGGAATAACCAACTGGCACACAGGTAGGCATAGAGGAGTAGGGAAGATGGGAATTCGATTTACGGTGTTATCAAGTGGTTCAACGGGGAATGCAACGGTTGTCGATAACGGTGAGGTTAAGCTGCTGATTGATGTAGGCTTCAGTGCGAAGAAGATGGAGTTGTTAATGAAGGAGCGTGAACTCGCCGCGAGTAGTATTGACGGTATTCTCGTCACGCACGAGCATTCTGATCATATTAAGGGACTCGGTGCGTTTGCTCGGAAATATGATGTGCCGATTTACGCTAATGAGAAGACGTGGGTGGAGCTGGATCGCCAAATTGGCGTAATCGCCGAAGGCAACAAGCGTGTGATGGACACGGGCGGCGTAGAGGAGTTCGGCTCATTGAAGGTGGAATCCTTCGGGATTTCGCATGATGCAGCGGAGCCGGTTGGGTACGTTTTTTATGAAGGCGAACAGAAGTTAAGTGTTGTAACGGATCTAGGATATATGAGCGAAAAGGTGAAGGAGAAGATCTCGGATTCGGATGCCTTGGTTCTTGAGACGAACCATGATGTGGACATGCTGCGCGTGGGGCATTACCCATGGAGCATTAAGCGACGCATTCTCGGAGACAAGGGACATTTATCCAACGAAGCCGCAGGGGAAGCGCTCTGTGATATCATGACGAATAAGACGAAATCTGTCTATATGGCGCACCTTAGCCGTGATCATAACTTAATGGATTTGGCCAGGCTAACCGTGAATAATATAGTACAAGAGCGAGCGCCTGAGGCGAAACAGCTGCGGCTGATGGATACGTATTTTGACCGTTCTACGAAATGGGATGTATTGGATTCGGAGTAAGTGCAGCATCGATTTCCTGGGACTTGAGCTGGATTTCTTGCGCCGTGATAAGACCTTTATCAATCAAGACCTGAATGAGAGATGAGAGGACGAGCGACTGGTGATAGTGGCTTTCCTTCAGGTCAGCAAGCTTACCGATCATATTAATTTCTTCAAAATGGGATGGAATACGGTTCATAGTGGCATTCTCCTTTAAATAAGGTCTAGTGAGAAAACTTCTATCGAAGCCACTCGAAGATGAGCGACCGCGTTTAGAGGTAAGTTTTATCGCCAATAAGAAAGCAATTTTCGGGAACCGAAAACTTATACTTTCTTATGTGGAAAAAGTTTGCTTATACTCTAGTAATTCGGTGAGAGATTTGGTTTACTATTATTGTAGGCAAGAAGCGAGCGAAACATTCCTATTATTTGAAATAAACGACAACTCCATCCTACATGGATAGGAGCGTTAATGGATTGAAATAAAGCAAGGCGAGTGAGCTTCAAACCCCGTCAGCGAGGAGGGACCTGAAATGAGTTTGTTTGATGATGATTTTTATTCGACCAAAAGGTCCAGAAGGCGCGAGCCAGTGTGGCGTCCCAAAGGGACAGGGAATTTCACGAGTTTCACAAGCTTCGCTGGTCGAAGACGGTATGTAGCCCTCATCGCAGGATTCATTGGGGCAATAGGTATGCTCATCGTGGTAGGAATCGTCCACGCTATTGGAGGAAGTAGCTCGTCAGGAAACACACTTGCGGTTCCTGTGGTGGCCAAAGCAGATGTTCATCCGATGAACAGCAATGACTCGGTTGTAGCGGCAACGGACAAAATAAAACCAGCCGTGGTCAGTGTCATCTCTTCGAAGAAGGACGATGCGGGGCAGGAAACGGGCATTGGCATTGGATCAGGTGTTATGTTCGCACGAAGCGGTGATAAAGTTCGCATTGTGACGAATAGCCATGTTGTGGAGAACGGGAACCAGTTCGAAATCGTGAACTTCGAAGGTGAGCATCGCAAAGCTACGTTGGTTGGCCGCGATCGGATTACTGATTTGGCTGTATTAGAAGCGGATGGCAAAGATGTGAAAATACTTGCTGAGTTTGGCGACTCCGATAAGCTAAGAGCGGGTGAAATGGCGATTGCTGTAGGCAATCCGTTAGGCCTTGGCTTCTCGCCAACCGTGACGCAAGGCATCGTTTCTTCGCCGAAGCGGACGATACCTGTTTCGCTTTCACGTGAAGGCACCGATTATGACTGGGAAATGGACGTCATCCAAACGGATGCCGCGATTAACCAAGGTAACAGCGGGGGACCGCTGGTCAATATCGAAGGCAAAGTGATCGGCATCAATTCGATGAAGATTTCGGACACTGGCGTTGAAGGATTGGGTTTCGCAATTCCGATTAATAGTGTGACACCGATTATTGATAGTCTCATCAAGGATCACAAGGTAAAACGACCTTTGATTGGTGTGTCTACGCAGGAGCTGCAAGCTTTTAAGGGGACGGATGTATTAAAGCTGCCTGCAGATGTCAAAACTGGAGTTATCGTCTTCGACGTCTCTGGACCTGCGAAGGAAGCGGGGCTGAAGGCGCAGGATGTTATCGTGCAGTTGGATGATCGCAAGATTGAGAGTACGATAGGGCTGAGGAAATACCTTTACAATGAAAAGAAAATCGGCGATAAGATCAACGTGGTGTACTATCGCGGCGGGAAGAAGCTGACGACGGTGCTGACGCTGGTTGAGGCGACGGATAAGTAGTGGAAGTGTAAGTGGAAGATTAAGATCAAGATCAAGTGATAGAATAGAAATCTACAGAGCGCCAGCGGATGAGAGGTACTAAACATGCATGTCGTTTGTAAAGATCATGTGGAAATAGCCATAGATGAATTTGTTGATGAATACGAGGAAGCGCCAGACGTTGTGGATTTGCAGAAAACACACTTCGCCCACTGGGCACCGCCTGAGCACTGCGAGCATTGCCAGTCATTATCACGTTTTCTAATCGTATGAGGGAGGCCTGAGGGCCTCTTTTTTTCTTTGTCGAATTGATAAGCTTTGGGTTTGGGTAAGCGAAGCTTTCCCCGCATTTCATGTATCATGAAACTTCACCTTATCTGATTTCGGCTTTCCCACCCGGATAAATGGAAAACATACAGTTAATTCTCGCAAATTCCTCCAAATTCCACGATTAGATGGAATTTATGTGGTTAAATCATCGGATTTCAATCGTACTCTCTTGATATCTTGAAATTACATGGACAATTTCCAGTTAAATCACTGAAACACGAATTACAATTGAAATTAACTGTACAAAATACAGTAACTCTAGTGTTTGGTTCACGGCTGCTCGCATCCCTGCACGAGAGAGGAGCGCCAACATGGCTGCCGCATACAAAAAGGGACGTACTTCTCAAGTACAGTCCCTTTTCTTGTTGCAAAATATAAAAGTTTTGGGGTAATTCCAGCTTACCACATGGAAGAAATGGCGAGCGGGGAAGTCGGATCCGCCCCAGATTAACACGCTAATGTTATTTGCTTTCTTGCATAAGCTCGATAAAATGCTGGGCTGCTTTGGATACATGACGATCCTTCAACCATATTAATCCAGTTGCTAATTTGAGCGGACTGTCTGCGATCGCATAAGCTTGGAACGCATATTCGCAATGCAATTTAACAATAGATTCTGGCACAATCGTTGTTGCATCCCCAGAGGATACCCAGTCCAATAGCGTGACCATATCGGAACATTCCCCGATCACGTTAGGCTGCAAGCCGCGTTCGGTGAATTGATCGATGATACTATGATACAGCCCAAGCCCTTCTGTACTAGGCAAAATGAGCGGATAACGTTGAATATCAGCGTAAGTGAAGGCCTGTGATTCCGACGCGAAGGACTTAGCTGTAACGAAATAAAAAGGTTCAGATTGCAGCTGGATGACCTCAAAATCATTTAATTCCATCGGAAGCCGGATGATAGCAAGCTCGATGGTATGTTCTCGAATCAGCCGGAGCAGCTGCGCGGATTCATTCTGTTGTATTTTATATGTAACCTCAGGGTAGCGGGTTTTAAAAATACGCAGCAATTGCGGCAGTTGGGCCGAGGACAGCGTATTAACGCCTATTCGTAAATTGCCGCGCGTACCCTTGCCGATCTCTTTTACATCATTCTCTGCTTCCTCTATAAGCTTCGTTAAATGTAGGGCGTGCTTATATAAGGCCTGTCCGGCTTCGGTCAGTTCGATGACTTTACCTGTTCGTAGAATAAGCTCGACGCCTAGCTCTTGCTCCATGAGCTTCAACTGTTGTCCTAGCGGGGGCTGCGTCATGTGCAATCTTTGGGCGGCAGCCGTAATTTGCTTCTCTTCAGCGATTGCGATGAAATAGCGAAGTTGGCGAATATCCATCGTAGTGACGATTCCTTTCCAAACGATAAAAGTATGAAAACCAAAGGATATAGATATTTTTCGTATACTTATCGATATGATACCATAGAAGCCGACAGAAAAGGGGGAGCCTTTATGCTTCGAAAGTATCATTCCAATCCGTATTTACATGTTCTACAATGGTTTATTTTTATGACCGCTAGTTCCGTGGCACTTCCTATCGTAATTGGTGGTCTGTTTCATTTGTCTCAGGACGAAATTGCCTCGTTGATGCAGCGTACATTTTTCGTAGTCGGACTCAGTTCCATGCTGCAAGCAGTACTTGGGCATCGGTTTCCGATCGTGGATGGTCCAGCGGGTTCATGGGTAAGCGTGTTTGTCATGATGGCCGGTATCTCCGCGAACCAAGGTCACACGGCCAAAGAAGCCCTGCAGGTTCTAGAAGGCGGGCTGCTCATGGCCGGTGTGCTGTTGTTTTTACTGGGGATAACAGGCCTCTTTTATAAACTCCTTAATCTATTTACACCACTCGTGACGAATTTATTCTTGTTCATCTTGTCTTTGCAGCTGAGTGGTGTGTTTCTGAAAGGCATGTTCGGCTTGAAAGCAGGGCAAGGGGCTGTAGATTATGGAACGATTCTGATCTCGTTAGCGGTATTCGGCGGCGTGGTGTTCCTGAATGTAAAAGGGAAAGGATGGACGCGTAACTATGCCGTACTGCTAGGGATTACTGGCGGTTGGGTGCTTCAAGCATTGGCCGTCGGAGGGGTTTCTAGTGCTGGTTCGGCCTCCGGTGCATGGATTAAACTTCCCGATATATGGGCATGGGGATTCCCCCAGTTGAATCCAGGCATGGCTTTAACAGCCGCGCTATTTACACTGATCCTTGTTTCAAATCTTGTTGCAGCTATTACAGCGGCTCAGCAGGCCGTCCCGAGGAAGGAGCTTCCTGGCAAGAATGTCTACAACCGGGCTAGCCTAATTGCAGGCGTTTCTCACGGACTTTCGGCTTTATTTTCCGCTGTCGGTGTCGTTTCGCTTCCGGTTACGGCGAGTTTTATCAGAATGACGGGGCAAACGAGAAGAATGCCGTTCATCATCGCCTGCTTGGCGCTCTCGGTAATTGCTCTTGTCCCTTCGATCGTTCATTTCCTTGCTCAGCTGCCTACCTCCGTAGCTAGTGCGGTCTCGTTAGCGACTTTCGTGCAGATGACCAGTAACTCATTCTCCTCCTTATCGCGCGTCGTCCAAACACAGCGCCAGCTGACGATTCTGGGAATCGGAATTCTCGTCGGTGCCGGCTTCACCCTCATTGCGGCTTCACCTCTACCTGAGCTTCCTGTAGTGATGCAGTATGCGTTTGGTAACGGGCTGTTAGTTGCCACTGTAGTGGTCATGGCCCTTGAGCGTTTCTGGCAGACGGAACCGAAATTAATCGTTTCGAACTAAAAGAAAGAGCCAAGTTCCTCTATGGAGGAAACTGGCTCTTTTGTTCTGTTTATCGAGCTTTCAGGTAATCAATCAGAATGTTCTTGAGTATAGTCAACTGCTGCTCGTTGTCCAGATCAGACTCCAGCAGGAGAATGTTTTTCTGCAGTGACAGTTTTTTGGAAAAGAGACCGAACGTGTTAATGATCGTAGTCAAGGTCTCCTTAACCGGAAGGTCGGATCGAATTGAGCCGTCTTCGATGCCATTTTGAATAATCCTGCCATACTCACGTGAAATCTTACGGTTCAAGGCATTGAAGTCGAGAATACCTTCCAATGGCTCCAGCGAGTGGGATGCGTAGCTTTCAAAATCCACCATGAATTTGATGCTCGAATCGTTCTGATCTTCGATAAAGGAATCGAATAAACGTTCAAGCTTTTCAAGACAAGACAGGGGTTGGTCAGCGACATATTGAAAACGATGAAGCATCGGTTCAAGCAATTTGGTTGCTACGGCAACGATCAGTTTTTCTTTTTTGGGAAAATACCGAAATAAAGTTGCGATGCCGATATTCGCGTCACTGGCGATATCCTGCATGGTGGTTTTTTCGATTCCCTTCAGCGTAAATACACGCTCAGCTGCGTCGAGAATCAGATATAGTCGTTGCTGCTTGCCGTCAAACCGTTCTTTCTCGTATCTTGCTTTCGGATCCATGAGGGTTATTAACCTTTCAACTTAGGTATTTCAATACAAGTATTATATCGACTGGGTATTCTTTCAGCAAGTGGAAGTTGAGTTCATCATACCATGGTAATATAATAAGTGTTGTAGTGATAGTTACACTATCATTTATGTATTAATTTAAAAATTTTATTTTCATAAAAGGAGAGATCGCAATGACTCGTCTTACTAATAAAGTTGCCATCATTACTGGAGCAGGCAGTGGTATGGGGCGTGAAGAAGCACTTTTATTTGCCAAAGAAGGGGCAATGGTAGTAGCAACGGACATTAACGAAGCCGCGGTACAAGCTGTTGTGAAGGATATTGAAGCTGCCGGAGGTCAAGCCACAGCTTATGCTCATAATGTTGTTTCTGAAGAAGAATGGATCAAAGTGGTCGAGGGAGCTGTTGCAACTTACGGCAAAGTAGACGTCTTAGTCAATAATGCGGGTATTTCCCTTGCAGTTGGTTTGCTGGATACGACGATTGAACAATGGAATAAAGTCATGAGCATTAACCTGACGAGCACGTTCCTTGGCATGAAGCACGTTATCCCACATATGCAAGCGAATAAGGGTGGATCCATCGTTAATATTTCCTCTATCGCGGGACTAACTGGCAGCAGCGGAGCAGGTGCGTACACAGCTTCCAAAGGTGGCGTCCGCATGTTAAGCAAAGCGGCTGCTGTGGATTTCGGCAAGGATCATATCCGCGTCAATTCGGTTCATCCTGGGTTTATCGAAACGCCGATGAGCTCTGAATTTGTAAATAATAAGCAGATGCTGCAATGGTTCTTGTCTCAGACTGCACTGCCGAGAGTCGGGCGCGCGTCTGAAGTAGCCGAAGCCGTATTATTCCTTGCTTCTGATGAGTCAGCTTATATTACAGGTGTTGAATTGCCTGTCGATGGCGGGGTTACAGCCAAATAGAGTTTCGTATGCAATCATGGTCAATTAAGTGAGAATGAGTAGGGAGCCTGGAGTTGGTATAACTCTGGGCTTTTTGGCGTGGAGGGGTGCTATTGGTGCGTATATACATCGAATGGTATGATGGGGGGAATGGATGATTATGTGAGAGAGAAAGAATGAATGATTGATTGAATGAGAAAGAATGAATTGATAAAGATTGTGATAAAAGAAGGGGTACGTTATGCATATACAGATACTGACCGTTGGGAAATTAAAAGAGCGCTATCTCGTGGACGGGATCGCGGAGTACGTCAAGCGTCTTGGCCCTTATGCCAAGATGCAAATGATTGAGGTGCCGGATGAGAAGGCACCCGAGAACATGAGTCCTGCTGAGGAGCAGCAGGTGCGAGCGAAAGAGGGCGAGCGATTGCTAGGCAAGCTCGGCGCAGATGTGTACGTCGTGGCGCTGGCCATCGACGGCGAGATGTGGACGAGCGAGCAGCTGGCGAGCTCGCTCGATAAGTTGGCCACCTATGGGCGGAGCCAGGTGGCTTTTGTTATAGGCGGCTCGCTCGGGCTCTCGAGCGAGCTGCTGCGCCGTGCGGATATGCGGCTGAGCTTTGGCCGCATGACGCTGCCGCACCAGCTGATGCGGCTGGTGCTGGTGGAGCAGATTTATCGCGCGATGCGGATAAATCGGGGGGAACCGTATCATAAGTGACGGCGAAAAAGTGGGTAGAAATTGCATTTCGCCATATTCACGCACCGGGCCCGACGTCCCTCGGTCAACAGAAGTTATTCTCGATGAAACTGGCGCCGCGGACAACCTCCTCCGGAGGTTAGTGAATGCGAGAGACGTTAGGTGAAATTACTTTTTAAGCTTTGGAGGAGCTAATATGTCCAATTTATATTTTGAACTGTATTTAGAAAAAATGGACTGGAATACTGATGACTATAAGACCGACATTACACATCTAAAAAGTTATGAAATAGCAAACGCGCTGGTAACTGAGGGAAAAATTAATGATTTACATATAGAAATTATTCAAGCTAAGGGGGACTGGTTAAACTTTAACACCAACGTAGTAGGCGATAAATATTATATCCAAACAAACTTAATTTTCCACGAAATAGATTTGAGTGAAGATAACAAACAAATTATCAACAAAGTAATAGAGAAATGTGAATTGTTTTTTCAGGATTTGGAGCATTTGGATACAATCACAAGCCATAATAATTTTGAAATACTAGATAAGATAGTGGACGAGGACGGCTTCGTAATTAAAGCACGCGAAGGTGGAGGTTGGGGAGTAGCAGACGATTTAAGGCAACTTTTATCTTCTCAAAATGTGATCGCTAAGACAATTCGGCATCAGCAATCTCGGTTTGACGGTGGGGCATCTGGAGGATTTGAAGAAATTTTATTGTTTATTAGTGGGTCAGTTACTTCTGGAATAACTTGGGACATCCTAAAGGGACTTTTGACAAGCAGGTTTGGCTCTGAGCTTGAACATATCAAAGCTACGTTTGTAGACAGTATGAAATTTAAACGACTTAGAAGAAGTATTGCTGACAGAATAGTTGAAGATCATAAAGACCTCGTTCTAATCGATTTTTATAAACAAGAAAGTGAAATTACATGCGAATTTAAGATTTACGGAATTATTGAGAAAACAGTAACCGTATTGTGTGATTTAGAATATCAGATTAAAGAACTAAAGCTGGAAAGAAAGTAACTTCGCTTAACCCCGCATTCACCGACATCCTATAACACCATTCTCAGGCCATTCGACCCTCGGTGCGGCAGAAGTTAGAAGGGATTCGAAGAGGCATTTCAGTTGCAATGAAGCGGGATCAGCCGGACACATCCGCACCACTTAACGTAATGGGTGTACAGCTCGCTCGGACTGTTCGCGGCACTAGTTTCCCGCACCGAGAAAGTGATTGAAAATTCGGCCGCATCAACTGCCGCACGAACTAATGCATGTGCTCTTCTGGAGCAGGTGTATAAGGCGATTAGATTAATCGGGGGACAGTATCATAAGTGACGGTGAAATTTTGAAACTCGGGATACAAGAGCACTAGTGCTAAATATTGTTGTGGTTCCCATGGTTGTTTTGTACTATTAAGATGGGGTGATTTTTATGGATTCAGAATTAAATAAGGAAATTCAAAATGCTCTTTCAATTGGAATGAAAATTGTTGAAGGACATAATCAGACTAAGCTAAAGATATTAGAAATGTTAAAAGACGAACAAGATAGTGAAATAAAGAAGTTATACCTAGATCATATTGTTAGAATTGATAGAAGCTTGGACGACAAATTAAATAGCGTGGATGACATTGAATATAAAATGTATCGTGTTCGGGAATTAATTGAAAAGCAGATTAAAAAAGAGAAGAAAAACAAAAAGAAATTAAAAAAGCGGGGAAAGAGGTCCAAAAACAAAGGGAACACCTCGAGCACACCACCCTCAGCACCGACTTCTTAAATATAGATAATGCAGGGTATAGAAGCATAATCAGTTTAGCTAATCCGTATCATCTAACCATTTAGCTTGGAGGAAAAAATTAAAAAGATTCCTTCAGAGGAGAAGAGTAATGAAGAAAAAAGAATTCAAAGAAGCATTGATCAATTTGCTAAATTCAGATGTTGATAGATTAGAAAAGAAAGAGCTCATAAAATACACAAGGAGTTTAATATTTAAACTCGAAGAGGAAGAAGATTTTGATACTTCAAATAAGGGAAAGCCATGGACAGATGAGGAGTTAAGAATCGTGCTTTCTTTTGCACCAACAAAAGAAAACTCATTAAAACTTGCAAAAGCGTTTAAAAGAAGTTATGGCAGTATTGAACAGATATTTAGATGGGCAACAACTACAAATGATGAGATAAGTGCAAAAGGAAGAGAAGAAGATAGCTTTATCCAGCAGATTAAAAGATTATATAAAGAATTAGGTTGGAGAGCATAAATATCAAAGTAACATAAATAATATTGAAGTTAACGACATCTATCCCAATATAATTTGTTAAAGACGATAAAATGACTTTCATATGAAAGACCCTTCCGAAAGGTCGTCTGGAAAATAGGGTAACAGCTATTTCTAGATTAAAGGAACGAAAAATCCTTAAAACAATTATTTTGGTGTAATTGTTTTAAGGATTTTTTTTATTTTGAGTCTTGGATAGGCTTTTTAAGTTGCCAGATGAAGTATGGGCATCACCTTCTGGGCGGCCTTTTTAATTTCTTTCTATAGATGACACGGTGAACCGTATCATAAGTGACGCCAAGAAGTTGAGTTGAAGGTTAAAACTTCAATGCTAAATCTATGAAGAACCGTCGTAAAGACCCATCTCATGTGGAACCGGTCATATAGCCGAGACGAGACCTTAATCAGGATAGTTCTCCATCATTTTAGATAAATAATTTCGAAAGTCTTCAACGTAGGTTTTGGGCTCTACAACTTTTAGATGAGTGCCGAAGCTTGCTAAAAGTTGAAATCCCATATAATTTTGAGGGACAAATATGGTTGCTAACAAAAGTCCAGAACCATGGTCTTCAATACTTTTTCTACCATACCTTTCGATGATTTGATCTTTTATGCTGGGCGATATCCATGCCTTAATCGTGACGAATTGCGGTAGATAACTTGCTTCGTGTCCTTGCTCAGACCAATCTTCTCTAGGATGAAACGCGCGTTCATTCATAGTAATATGATCGATTCGGGATAACTTGAATGTTCGAGATCCCTGTCGATGTAAACAGAATCCTTTCAAGTACCAACTCGATTCGCTAAAATGCAGCTCATAGGGCTCAACGATTCTATCCGTTACAACCCCGTCTTTATCTGTATAATCAAATGAAACCAGCCTTTTCTTGGATATGGATTCTTGACATGTCTTTACGGTTTCAAGAATCTCGGACCGACCTTCCCAATCATAAAATGACAGTTGAATGGAACGATTCAGAGACAATGGACTAACCATTGCCTCTATTTTTTGTATCGTTCTTTCCACATCCTCAGTAAAGAGGAGTTGTTCCAATCCGCCGAGCGCAGCCAATATATTCTGTAAATCGGAGCTGCTTAGAAGGCGTTTATCGACCTTGTATTCGTCCATTATGCCGTATCCGCCTTTGACGCCATTGACAGAGTAGATCGGGATGTTCGATAAGTTCAATGTTTCCATATCTCGAAGGATCGTTCTTTTGGAGACATTGAATAGTTGTGAGAATTTCGTTGTAGAAACAATTTCTTTCCTCAGCAATACCATGATAATCGAAATGAGTCTCTCCACTTTGTTCATAATTGCCCTCTTAATTTGAACTTAATTTCAGAAAGGTGACAAATTGATGTCACCTTTTATCCAGTATACTACAGGTATCACAAGAAGGAGGTTTTAATTTAATGTTTAATCCAATCGATTTTCCCAAGCCCACCCTTATTTCAGTTAACGGTGTAGAACTTGAAGTGTTTGAAGCAGGCCGAGAAAACGCAGGCAAACCTATTGTACTCTGCCACGGCTGGCCAGAGCATGCCTTTTCTTGGCGCCATCAGATGGATGCACTTGCTGCAGCGGGCTACCATGTCATCGTTCCCAACCAGCGGGGTTACGGCAACTCATCCCGTCCGACCGAAGTAACAGACTATGACATTGAACACTTGTCGGGTGATCTCATCGCGCTTCTTGATTACTATGGATACGAGGACGCTACCTTTGTAGGTCATGACTGGGGTGCATTCGTCGTTTGGGGACTGACCTTGTTGCATCCCAACCGCGTCAATAAAGTGATAAATCTGAGCTTGCCTTACCAAGAGCGCGGAGAAAAACCCTGGATCGAGTTCATGGAAGAAATACTTGGCGGCGATTTCTACTTCGTCCATTTCAATCGACAGCCAGGCGTCGCGGACGCCGTATTCGAAGACAATACATACAGGTTTCTTCGTAACCTGTACCGGAAGAACGAACCTCTCAGAGCACCTGAGCCAGGTATGGCGTTGATCAACCTCGCCAGAGCAGAAACACCGCTCGGTGAGCCCGTAATGAGCGAAAGCGAGCTGGCCGTTTACGTCTCCGCTTTTGAAACATCAGGGTTCACGGGCAGCATAAATTGGTACAGGAATCTTGACCGCAACTGGCGCTTATTGGCGAAAGTGAACCCAATCATCCAGCAGCCGACCCTCATGATCTACGGCGACCGAGATGTGATTGCGAAGTCCGAAAACCTTACAAAGTTCGTGCCGAATGTGGAAGTGGTCAATTTGGATTGCGGTCATTGGATCCAGGAGGAAAAGCCGCAGGAAACAAATCAAACGATTTTGAGATGGCTAGAACAGAAGGATGCCACATAGTCGGTTTTGACATGGAATCCCCACAACATTCTCATAGATAAACATTCTATGTAAAAGCAACTGGCGGATTCCTAGTTGAAGTTTTGTTAATAGAATCGGGAAAGTGAAAAGGCACTCAAGCGAGAGTGTCTTTTTCGCCGGGCGCTATTGGACATTTTTGTCTGATACAAACTGTCCGTTAGCACAAAAATAAAGAACCGTCAGGGAAATAAATTTCTCCCCGACGGTTTTTCTTAGGATGGTTTAGATTAGCATCGATTCGTGTAGTTCAGTTTCCTATTACTCTTATTGCCCTAGAATGCCTTTGATACTGGCTTGAAGCTCTGCTACGGTCCAAACGTGCCCTATTTGAGCTTTAAGAATGTTGACGATTTGCGTTACATTCGATGCATTGACTTCTCTCACACCGATCATATTGAGTTGGTCCTCGGAAATCAGACCCCAATCTCCAGATTCCGCTGCGTCGTTGATATCGCTAAGTGCAACGCCAATCGCAGATAGGATTAAGTTGATTGCATTTTGAAGAGCGCTAGAAGACAAATACCCAGTGTAGCCATACCCAAGTGCGATTGTGATACTAATTACGTTTTCTTCTGTAACGCCGATCATTCCGGCAGCTTCAAACGTTTCTACCGTGACGCTGCTCCAATTGTCGGATTGTGATGCATTGTCGATCAAATCAAGAGCTAGCGGCGTATCGACATTATCGACAACGGCTTGGATCTGAGCAAGGGATCTGGCAGTTGAGCCATTCACGTTCAGAGCAGCAGTGACAGCTGAAAGGTTAGAAGAATCAACCCCAGTCACACCTGCAGTGGCAAACGTGTCAGTAGTAACGCCGATCCAGTCAGTCGCAGACGCAGCCATATTTATCGTGTTCAACGCCGCTTGCTTTGTAAGTTTATTAATAACTTCATCAACAATGTCTTGAAGTTCTGCAACCGTCCAAGGTGCATTATCGTCGTCGTCCAGCGCATCCTTGACAGCTGCTAGGTTAGACGACGTGACCCCCGTTACGCCTGCGTTGGCAAACGTATCAGCATTAACATCCGTCCATACACCCGATTCTGATGCTTCATTGATCAAATCTAATGCAGACGTTAATGCAGGCGCGATAGTACCCGTATATTGCTTTGTTCCTGTATCCTGAAGCCATGCCGAATCCGTCGCACTGATCGTAAAGGTGTACGAACCGCTATCGTTTGGAATTCCGGTAATCGCTCCCGTGCTTGGATTCAAAGTCAGCCCCGCAGGCAGTACTCCACTCGTCACTGCATAAGTAATGGCTCCCGTTCCTCCAGATAGCTTCGCTACGCTGCCGGTATAGGATTCTCCTTGAGTCAAAGGTGAAATGGAGTCTGGCAAAACGATTTGACTCACGACCGTATATTCAAAGCTCGCAACCGAGCTATTCGTCGAGCCATCCTTAACGGCGATAGCTTTGATTGTTCTACTGCTCATTATGATTAGCGGTCCCGAATACGGCGTGCTGGACGTGGTGGGTACGCTGCCATCTAATGTAAAGTAGATTTTTGCACCACCCGTTGCGCTAAGCGATACTAGCGTACCTATCGCGATATTTCCGCTAGCAGGATCGGCTGTCGGTGTCGCGAGAATCTCTACCGTCGTCGTAGAATCAGGAGTAATCGTTACAGCAGGATTCGTGGAGTTAACGTCTGTGAGGGTGGAACCACCTACTAATCCAACGTCCTTCGTAGTGCCGTTATCGTAGACTATACTCACCGTATTGTTCGACGATCCAGGGGTAGTGGTTAAGGTCCCGATCGTACCTTGATTCACAATTGAGTTGTTATTCCCGGAAATAGTAGCTTTACTTATATTACCATTTGTCGTGACGATTGTATCGTCTGCGGTAACAGTAAGGTTATCGATGTTGCCTGTTACACTCGTTTGGGAATGGTCGCTTGCAACATTAAGTGTATCTACGTTAACTTGAATTGAAACCGCCTGAGGTACCCCAACTGCAGGTATTGCTGCAACAGAAGCAGTGATTATAGCTGGTTTACCTATAAGAATAGCTGGAGTTGATCCAGCTGCTGCACCTGAACCTGCTGCACTTGGTGAAAATGCTAATACGTTTACTTCTCGCTTCATAGCGTTTTTTGATAATACTGCTGCATTCGCTTCTGCTGCAGTTGTAGATGTTATTGTCGTATTGGTGTACATCATAATATGATTTATCTTACTCTGATCGTCTATTGCGACTCTAATATCGCCGGATGGCTTATTCACTTCAACCTCGCCAAGATCCGATTCTACGATATAGACAGAATGCAAGCCTCCACCGCGAACGAAAGTAACTCCATCTACTTTAACGTCCAGAATCATCGCTTCGCCTTCGCCAATCCCTTCGCCGAACGTTAGATTGCCTTTGATCGTCACGTTCCTTAATGCTACTCCACTTGCGTTAATATGTAAGTCGCCAACGATCGTCTCATGACCAGTTGCAGGTCCATATACGCCTGCTTGATCATAGGCGACTGCGACCTTGACACTCAGCGCGCGATCCAGCATGACGAACGTCTCCGCACGTGTCAAGGCATTATCGAATCCAATCGTACCGTTGTTATAACCGCCATATATCCCATTAGCAACGAATGCGCAATTCATAGGTTTGCTCCAAACGGGGATTTGAGCGGAGTCAGTAAATTTGCTCAGATCGGAACCCGTGGACGTGTCCAACTTTAGCAGCTTGGCAAGCATCACAGCCGCTTCCTGGCGTGTGATCTTATTGTTCGTTCTCATCGTGCCATCGCTATAGCCGCTAATATATCCGGCATACAAAACAGGCCATTCGTCGTTTCATGCGTGTTCCTCTTAAAATATGACAAATAATACCGATTTTCTCGTTGTATTTTATCATGGTAGATTAACCCATTCATGAAACATAAAGAAAACTTTAAGTTCGCGCTCGATGCTTCGGCAAAGCCGTCGCTTCCCGCATAACTTGATGAGCAGCCTATTTATTATGGAATACGAACATAGCGAGCTGTCACCCTATTAAACCTAAAGATCACATTTTCCCGCTTGAGAGCTTTGCGGTGTCACGATTTTGACCGCTATATTTCGGCATGGATTCTTCCGTTTGCTAGATTCTTGGGAATCCGCATTACACAGATGAGGAAATCGTCGCAATTCGGGGGCCGGATAGATGCTGGTTGCCAGAAGTGCGTTGCAAACGCGACCTAAAGTTTTCTTTACATTCCATAAATGGGCTAATCTATCGTGATAAACTCAATGAAATATTGGTAGAATTTTAGCGAAAAAAAATGAGCTGTGGAGGTTAAAATATGACAACAAGAAAGCGTCAATCAAAACCGAAAAGGTTGGTCTTGATCTGGATGCTGGTCATCAGCATGGTGGCGGGCATACTACCGGCGCAGCAGGCGGAAGCGGCCGAACCAAGCGGGTTCCAAGATGTTAGTCCAACGGACTGGTTTTACGATGAGGTCAACTATGTCCAGAAGAATGGTCTATTCAGCGGAACGGGCGGCGGCACTTTCTCGCCCAAGGGAACGATGACGCGTGCCATGTATGTGACGGCGCTTGGACGAATGGCGGGCGTGGATATAAGTAAATATGTAACCTCGACCTTTGCCGATGTGCAGATGGGTATCTGGTATGCGCCATATGTGGAGTGGGCGGCTACGCAAGGGATTACCGTCGGCACGGACGACCGGAACTTTTCTCCGGATGCCACCGTATCCAGAGAGCAGATAGCGACGATGACTTTGCGGTATTTTGAAAGCTATCAGATTCCCTATCAAACTAGCAATCGCGTAACCACAGAGCCGGCCGATCTCGCCGTTGTTTCTCCTTGGGCGGCTGACTCGGTCGTTAAGCTGTGGCAAGCAGGCTTGTTTGCTGGGGGTGCAAATGGCAATTTCAACCCGCATGCCCAAGCGTCTCGTGCAGAAGCGGCTGTTCTCTTCATGCGCAGCAACGCGGTTGTGGAGATGTGGAAAAATCAGAATCAAGCGACCGTGGCGCCGACACCATCGCCGACATCCGGTAAGGATAGCGGCGAGACGAACAACACGGATCTGCCGACGTCTGGATCTGGCGAAAACGGCGGCGGAAATAATGGTGGCAACACCGGAACCGGCGGCGACAGCGGCAATAATAGCGGTGGCAACAGCGGCAACAATGGGGGCGGCATTGACCCTAATGCCCCTACCTATACGCTTACGTTCGATAGCGACGGAGGCACGGAGATAGCTGCCAAGACGGTACGGCAAGGGGAAGCGCTGAGTAATCTGCCTGCCCCGGCAAAAGAAGGGTATATTTTTCAAGGATGGTTTAGGGACAGCGCTTATTCGCTCATCTTCGCGGATGGCAGTACCGTTGCCGCCGATACCAAGCTGTATGCGAAGTATATGGATAACGTGAGTGATGCCATACAGAGCACGCCCAGCTACTCGGTACTGAATGTCGCGCCGGACTTCACCATCGCCGTAAACGATGCATCCGGTAACCTGACGGCATCTGAGGTACAAGCGGGTATGACGTTCCACGCTGCCACGAATCTTGATTCCGCGGGCATTACCGTCACCAAAGCGAACGGTCTCTTCACGGTAGCATCCGCAGCCGAAGGCGGCAAGTTCGCGGAAGGCAATACCTATCAAGTTACGTTGGCGGACGACAACCTGGTCTTCCGAGGTCAAGACGCGACGACGAGAATCTATGTTTTTAGCGTCGCCAAACAAGAAGTCATGAATATCCCGTTCAATCCGAACATGATCTATCTGCCCTTCGCGGATGTCGCGGATATGATGCTGGACGGCGAGGATGTGGATTCGCCCGCGATTTCGGTGATCTCGACGACGATGGGCGACAGCGAAGAGGGTCTCGCCGCGGCGAATGCGGGCAGCGGAACTTTCGCGTATACCGACAGTACCGTAATTCAAGTTGGCGATGTCGTCGCCATCTATGAAGGGGTTCGTCCCGATCTGCGCACGGTAGCAACAACCGGTGCCGACGACGGCGATGTCGCCTATGTACAGATCACGGCGATTGACGGAAGCACCTACACCTATGATCACGCGGATGCCAAGCAAGTATTGTTCAAGCCGGATGTTCTGCCAGTGAGTGTAGATGCGGACACGGATGAAGAGCCCGACAACCATTCCATCACGGTAGAGCACATCGCGATGAACTATAGCGACAGTCTGTATGCACCATTCGGCCTCAGTGAACTCACCACCGTCGATGTGGGTGATTTTATCGGCTTCTATGAGGGTGAATTTGCCCAAGAAGGTTCTAAGGTAATCGGTTATGGGCGCATCACGTCGATTACGCCTGCGGCGGAGATGGACGTCATTACGTATACTGATGCCACAGTCGAAGACATGAAGCATGTCTTCGATATCTATCAGAAGCAAGCACTTGACGGCGACCTGCTGTTGTCGAATGAGGATATCGCGGAGATCGAAGATCAAATTCAGCGGCAAGCGATAGCCAGCGGATTCGTCGATGAGGCGGCGAACTATCTGTCCGCCCTGGCCTTGAAGACGAATGAAGTCAAGGCAAGGTCGGAGGTCGGTATTCTATCGGCTTCAGTCGGCCCGAGCAAAGTCAGCGTGAAGAATCTAACCGTCGTCGCTTCGCTCGGCACGACGCTGAAGAACATTGCCGGCCGAACCTCCGGTGTCAGCGCTACGCTGCAAGTGGGAGCCGATATTGTCGTTACGATTAATGAAGATAGCTACCTCGTCATCCATATGACCGGTACATTCCTTGAGGAGATGAGCCTGGATCTAGGAGTGGACGGGTCGATTCGAGATCATACGGACTATTTCGAAATTTTAGGTAAGAAGATCCCTTACTGGTACCACATCGATGATTATGTGGTCACCGCGAACCTGGACGCTTATAGTTACACCAGCATCAACATCACGGCGGAGATCGCTACCGTCGAAAAGGGTAACTTGCCCAAGGCGCTGGGAAACTGGGCGGGAGAGAAGGACGCCGGCCATCTGGGTCAGGTGTATGACATTGCGAAAGAGATTAAGGCGTTAATCGAGGGTGTGCAAGATACAGGAGTAGACGCGGCGAAACTGAAGAAACAGTATCAGAAGATGCTGGAAAACGAGACGGATTGGGTTCCACTAATCAAGAGGGAACTCGTATCGAGGAGCAAGACAGTGGCTGCCGGTCTCGTTGAAGTCGAATTTACGGCAGAGTTCGTTGTCAGTGCCAATGCGAACCTGACGATGGGGATCGATTTCAGCTATAAGACTGCCAAGCGCTACTCGCTTACCCTGGGCTTGATTAGTTTCACAAGCAATAACAGCAACTTTAGCTTGCCGGGCGACGGCGACTACCAGTTTACATTCTATGTCATGGGTACACTCGGATTGCGGGCGGGCGTTAATATGTCGGTTAAAGCGGGGGTTGGAAAAGTCGAGTGGGATAGCATCGGACTGTCCGCAGAACCCGGCGCTTACGTGAATTTGTGGGGATACTTCTACTATCAGACGAAAAATGTGAACAAGGTGCAGTCCACGATGTCTTCCGGCGCTCTATATCTAGAGCTTGGTATCTATCTGGAGATTGCAGTAGGCGCTGATGTGTTAGATGGGGAGTTTTCGGTCAGCGCACCGGTGTACGAGAACACATGGCCGCTTTACACGGTAGGGTCAGAAAATATGATCGACGACTTCGCCTATCCGCAGGATGACAAGCTCGGATTGACGTTAGCGGGCTCCGCGACATCTATCGCCGTGCCGGAGTCGTTGCTGATGATGAGTACGTTTAATTTGAAGAAAGGCGATACGGGTACCCAGGCGTATAACACCTCGAAATTCGATATTAAAGTGGACCAGGCGAATTTCAGGTATAACGCGAGTACCCAGAAGATCGAAGTGGTGAACAAGAGCATTCCGGTAAGTACTGGCAACTTGGTCATTACCTGGAAGAGCGCGCCGCTGTCGTTCACGTCCGCTCCACTCAAGCGCACGATTCCGTTGACTTGGCTCGCCAGAGCGGGTGATTATACCCTCCAATTGGATCCGCAGAACGGCGGAGTGACCAAGGTCGTCGCTGCCGCTTACAACGCGGCGATCAACGTGACAACCCCGGTATATCCGGGATACACGTTCGACGGCTGGTATAAGGCTGCTTCCGGCGGCACGAAGACGACGATTCCGAGTCAAATGCCTGCAGAGGATCTCTATCTGTACGCGCACTGGATCGCGAACAACAATACGCCTTATACGGTTCAGCATTATTTGATAGACCCGAACACCAGGACATCGACTTCGCCTGCGTATACGGAAATACGGACTGGAACAACCGGTACGGAGATTCGGATAACCTCGGATAGGTTCAAGAACCAAGGCTATGCGGACGGTACGGTAAGCGGTGTGTCTATCAAGGGAGACGGCTCGAAGGTCGTTAAGATGGATTACTATCCGACAAATCGAACCATGACCTTCGATTTGGGCTATGCGGGCGCTCCTAGAAGCACCGTAACAGAACAATTCGGCAAGAACATCGCCGCTCATATACCCGTGCCGACAAGACCGGGATATACGTTCGCCGGTTGGACGCCGGATGTACCAAGCGCCATGCCGACTTCAGACACCACGTATACGGCAAAGTGGACAGCCAGAGCCGACACGACTTACAAAGTCATCTATTTGCAACAGAATATAGCGAGCAACACCTACACGGTTGCGGGTACGGAATCGTATCGCGGTCCAACCGATACTGAGGCGAATCTGATAAGTGTCACGCCTAGAATCTATGCGGGCTTTAAGCTCGACGCCAGCGTTCCGGGAACTGTGCTGGCGGCCAAAATAGCGAGCGACGGTACAACGGTTCTGAAGTTGTACTACAAGCGCAATACTTACGCAATGACGATCGATTACAATGGCTCTGACACGGCTACAAAGGTAGTTGACGTACCGTTTGGAGCAACGACGGGGTTATACCTTGGAGCTCCGGATTGGCAGGGGCATGCATTCGCCGGATGGTCGCCCGCCCCACCTTCAACGATGCCCGCGCAGAATGTCAAGTTCACCGCTCAGTGGACGCTTAACGGCTACACGGTAAGCTTCAACAGCGACGGCGGGTCGGAAGAAGCGGCTAACCAGTCGGTGGGTTACGGCTACCAGGCCAACAAACCGGTTGAACCGACGAAGAACGGTTATGTGTTCGGCGGTTGGTACAGCGACAGCGCTCTGACGATCGCTTACGACTTCACGACACCGGTGACTGCTGACATCACGTTGTACGCGAAGTGGATGAACAGCTACACGGTTAGCTTCAGCAGTGACGGCGGTACGGCAGTGGCTGACCAAACGGTGAACGAAGGCGCCAAGGCTACGGCGCCTGGCGCACCGACGAAGGAAGGCTTCGTGTTCGGCGGTTGGTACGGCGACAGCAATTTGACGACCGCCTACGACTTCACAACAGCGGTAGTTACTGCTGATATCACGTTGTACGCGAAGTGGACGATCGACATCAAAAACAGCTACACGGTAAGCTTCGTCAGCAACGGCGGCACGGCAGTGGCTGACCAAACGGTGGACGAAGGCGCCGTGGCCGCGGCACCTAACGCACCGACACGGGTAGGTTATACGTTCAATGGTTGGTACAGCGATAGCAACTTGACGAGTACCTACGGCTTCACGGTAGCGGTGACGGGTAATATCACGCTGTACGCGAAGTGGACGATCAACAGCTACACGGTGAGCTTCAACAGTAACGGCGGATCGGCGGTGAGTAGCCAGCCAGTGAATTATAGCGGCATGTCTGCGGCGCCTGACGCACCGACGCGGCAGGGCTTTGTGTTCAGCGGCTGGTACAGTGACCTCGCTGGGACGAATGCCTACGTCTTCACGACACCGGTGACGGCTAACATGACCTTGTACGCGAAGTGGACGGCTAGCTACACGGTGAGCTTCGATAGTAACGGCGGGTCGACGGTGAATAGTCTGCCAGTGAATTATAACGGCACGGCTACGACACCTGCCGCACCGACGAAAGAAGGTTATACGTTCGGCGGTTGGTACAGCGACAACGGTCTGAATGAAGCCTATAACTTCATGACACCGGTGACGGCTAACGTCACGTTGTACGCGAAGTGGATGTCTAGCAGCTACACGGTGAGCTTTAACAGTAACGGCGGCTCGGCCGTGGACAGCCAGACGGTAAATCCTGACGGCACGGCTGCGGCACCTGCCGCACCGACGTGGGACGGTTATTCGTTCGAAGGTTGGTACACTG
Organism: Paenibacillus qinlingensis; assembly: GCF_013204845.1. Taxonomy (GTDB): domain Bacteria; phylum Bacillota; class Bacilli; order Paenibacillales; family NBRC-103111; genus Paenibacillus_E; species Paenibacillus_E qinlingensis. Next base: position 128,068 of record NZ_JABMKY010000014.1, on the reverse strand, counting down.
ACCTAGCCGGGACGAATGCCTACGACTTTGCATCACCGGTGACGGCAGACATCACGCTGTACGCGCAGTGGACGATGTCGGCATGGCGATCCGTAGGAGACGCGATGAATAAGGCTTCCGAGATGTTTGGAAATTCGTGGCTGAACCTCGTATTCGGCAGCGACGGCACTCCTTATGCTGCTTATTCGTTCGCTAGCAATCTATTCGTGATGAAATACGAGGGAGGCGAGTGGAAGACCATTGGCGATGTAACCGACTTCGGGTATGGGACGACAATGACGCTCGCCATTGACGGCCATGACAATCTTTACGTGGATTATCTTAGTAGCGATAGCGATTATTTTAGGGTTGTGAAGAAATATAACGGTGCCACTTGGGAAGCCGTAGGCACGACAGGATCTGCTAACGGCCTCAACTCATCCATTGCGTTCGACAGCAATGACACGCCTTATATTTCTTATAGTGCAAACAGCTTCTCTGATCGTGCAATGGTGGTGAAATATAACGGCACTAATTGGGTGAGCGTAAGCGGCGGCCAGGCGTTCTATGAGTCTGGTGATTATCCCGTCATGGCGGTTGATCGCAACAATACTCCGTATGTGCTCTATGAGTATTTTGACGGCGGGTCTGCTTATATCACTGTGGTGAAATACATGAATGGCGCCTGGGAGACTGTCGGCAATTCCCGCTTCCCGGCGAGAGGGGATGGAAACGCGTCGTTTGCGCTCGATCCTAATGGCGTACCTTATGTGGTCTACAATAGCGGTTCCATTCTGAGCGTGATGAAATATACGGGCAACGCTTGGGAAACGGTAGGCAATGCCGGATTCTCGGCAGGTTCGATGGCAATGAGCACAACCATCGCCTTCGACAGCAACGGCACTCCTCATGTTGCTTATCAAGATGCTGCAAGGGGCAACAAGGTGACCGTGATGAAGTACGGGGGCAGTAGTTGGAGCCCCGTAAGCAATGCCGGCTTCTCCGCAGGGGAGGCTAAATGGATTCAGCTCGCCATAGACAGCAAAGACAACATTTATGTGATCTATACAGATTCCGTAAACGAAGGTAAAGTGACCGTGAAGAAGTATAATCCGGCCTCGCAGTAACCTTCAATAGTACAGACCAGCAAAGCAGCCTACTCCCATCGGAGTAGGCTGTTCTGCTGTTAGCCCGGCATGGGCAATAACTTAGCGAAGGGAGATCGGGGCATTGATTAAGAACACCCATTTCCAGGACAAACGCTGATTGAGGCGTACATTTCCCTTTAATGATGTTATTATTTAGATAATTAACTTACTTATTGCGCTCTTGTAGATTGGGGTTGTGTGCATCATGAGGGATATTCTCCGAACCGGGTCTCGTACGATCTTGCTTTATATAGCTGCTGCCGTTGTTGTTGGTTTGGTTGCAAGCTATGCCGTCATCTCTGTACCGGACTCCCCTAAGATTCAAAGTGAAGAGGGCATTCTGGATTTAACGCAGGTTCATGTCAGTAAGAATCCACTAAAGTTACAAGGGGAATGGGCATTCTACTGGCAAGAGCTATTGTCGCCGGAGGACATACAGAATCGCTTAGCAAGGGACGGATATAGTGACCGCTGGATCAACATCCCGGGCTCCTGGCTAGGCTATCGATTAGATGGTCAGAAGCTGAACGGTACGGGCTTTGCAACATTTCGTCTGGTTATTGAGCTTAGCGAGCAGGATCGGGACGAGCGACTTGCTATGCGGCTGCCGACCATCTTTAATTCTTATAAATTGTGGGTTAACGGAGAGCTTTTGGAAGAAGTCGGTGTGGTTGGTCCGGACAAGAGCAGCGTGACACCGCATCTAGCAACGAAGTTGCTGTTCTTCCAGCCCAAGAATGACACCGTAGAGCTGGTTATGCAAGTCGCTAACTTCCATCATAAGCGAGGCGGCATCACCGCGGATATAGAATTGGGCGGCAGTGACGTATTAACGGTCCGGACACATCGGGAAGTTGCAGCAGAGATCTTCATAACTGCAAGCCTGTTAGTGATTGGCGTGTACAATCTGCTTTTGTTCGTGCAGCGACGCAAGGACAGGGCGCCGTTATATTTTGGTATGTTTACCGTGATGTTCGGTATCCGATCCTTGGTGGTCGGTGAGCTCATGTTTACACAATTGTTTCCTCAATTTCCATGGGAATTGCAGCTTAAGATCGAATATCTGATTCTTTGCATCAGTGGTTATATCATCACAATGTACTTTGATTGCATGTTCCCGAATTATGTGTCGAAATGGTTTCGCCTTGGAACCCGGATCGCAACCGGCGCACTTTGTCTAGTTGTTGTGGTGACCCCTGCACTTATCTATTCAAAATTGTTACTGGCGATCGGTGTGATCGTTGTTCTGCATATGGTTTATCTGATGGTTGGGCTGGTTCAAGCAGCTGTGCGGCGTATGGAGGGAGCGCTGGTCTTCCTGCTGGTGTCGGTGGTTACTTTGGTTACGGTTATCAACGATTTTTTATATTACAACGGATGGTCACGAATTGAAGATACATCTCCGCTTGGTCTGTTGGTGTTTACGATTGCACAGATGATTCTGCTTTCTTTGAGGTTTACCAGGGCGGCATCGAACGAGGAGAGGATTGCGCGCGAGCTGCTGGACGCTAACGACAAGCTGACCGAATTGAATACGAATCTGGAACGGACCGTGCAGGAACGCACGCAGGACTTATCCGCAGCTCACGATGGTCTCCGCGCTTCGTATGACCGATTGCTTCAATCCGAGCAAGGGAGGAAGAAGCTCCTTGCCTATATTACGCATGATCTGCGTATGCCGCTGTCCAGCATGCTTGGTTATGTGGAAGCCGTGCAGGATAGGGTCAAGCCGGAACGTAATGAACAGTACCTGAAGTATATTCGGGATAACACGATAAGGATTAACCGCATGATCGAGGAGTTGAGCTTCTTGTCGCATTTGGAGACGGGACAAGTCTCGTACCGCATGGAGCAGGTTGGTGTGATTCACTTTTTGAGCCGATTCTATGAACAATACGAGTTGGTTGTACATGACGCAGGGCTCCATTTCACGCTGGATATCGGGGATGCGGAAGATCAACGAGCGAATTTGCCTGTTATCGAGATGGATGCGCAAAGATTAGAGCAGGCGTTGTTTAATCTAGTGTCGAACTCGATGAAGTTCACCTCCGAGGGCGGGCTGGTGCGTATTGCACTAGCTGTGGACCAGGTGAATGACACCCGCTATGCGATCATTAGCGTACAAGATTCTGGCATAGGTATTCCTCCGGAGCAGCTCGAGCAAATCTTCGATCGCAATTACAGGTATGATCGACCGGACGCGGAGACGGGGGTCGAGGGCAGCGGGCTCGGACTGGCGATTTGCAGGGAAATCGTACAAGCACATAGAGGGACGGTTCGAGCGGAGAGCGACGGCAAGACGGGGGCGATATTCTATGTAACGCTGCCTTGTATTGTAAATAAAGCAATCCCGAGAGAATTATAAGGATTCGGGGGACAGAATATTGGCAGGTTGCCAGAAGTGCGTTAGTAGAAAGCCAGGTTCGAGTGTGGGGTAGTCTTTACTTGAGGCTGTTAACCTATTTTTTATTCTTTCGCCAGCTTCTTAGCAGAAGTATGTTGTAATCGCGAACTTAAAGTTTTCTTTATACTTTCACAAGTTGTCCCAGCAGCCTGCTAGTATAGAAGGAGAAAAATTGACATCATTTTTCCTATTTCCAGCTACGATAAGGGAAGAATAAGTATGAAGAAGGCAACAAAACGGGAGTGGAAGTTGACATCACGGATTCCGGCGGTGACCGCACTGCCAGCTATAATTTGCGTAGGAACATAATGACCTCATCGTGATGTTCATGTTCAACGCCCCGCACAAATTTTCAGGGCATATTCTCCTTTAATGATGTTATCATTAAGCAATCAACTTACGTATCGCGCATCCTGTCGTACAAGCGGATGGAGGGACGGTTCGAGCGGAGAGCAACGCAAGACAGGGTCGATATTCTATATATCGCTTCCTTGTACTATATAAATGAAGGAAGGTGACGGCGTGGCAAACACTCACAAAATAATGATTGTCGATGATGATCCCCATATATGCGAGATTGTTCAGGTTTATTGCGAGAGGGAGGGCTTCATATCCTCCTATTGCCACAGTGGGACAGAAGCCATGAAGCTGCTTGCATCGTTCAAGCCGGATTTAATTGTACTGGATGTCCTGCTGGCTAATGAGAATGGCATTGACTGGTGCAGGAACGCACGCAGCTACACGAATGCGCCAATCGTGTTTCTGAGCAGCCGTGAGGAGGACGAGGTCAAAATCAGTGCGTTATCCTATGGCGGCGACGATTATGTGACCAAGCCGTTCAGTCCGGGAGTACTCATGGCCAAGATCAAGGCTCATCTTCGCAGAGTATCGACGGGTAGAAGGGAACAACTGCTGGAGTTACCGGGTTTGACGCTGGATTACTACGCACAGTCCGTCAATATGAATAGTGAAACCATCTTTTTATCGAAAAAAGAGTTTAGTCTACTGTCCTATATGGCACAAAACGTTAATCGTGTCGTTACCGCCGATGCGTTGTTTCAGCTCGTCTGGGGTACGGAAAGTCTGGAGGATACGAGAACGGTCGCCGTACATATCAGTAATTTACGCAAAAAAATTGAGGCTGACCCTGCCAATCCTGAGCGAATCGTAACGATTCGGGGGGCCGGATATATGCTGGTTGCCAGAGGTTCGTTGTAAACGTATACATTAAAGGTATAAGTTTTCGGGGTGGAGATGATGTTCCTCGGGGGTTGGAGTAGCTAAAGGGCTGTTACCGACTGGGTTACATTACAACGGAACAGCGTAGGCAATAACGGGTTGGTCAATACCCTTCAAGTTATAAGTTTGGGGTTCCAAATGTGGATAATCGGCTTTGATGCAGTGATAGGCATCGTCTGATATCAAGATTTCCCCGTTTTGGGCTGCGCCTTGAATTCGGGAAGCTTTATTGACAACAGACCCAATAATCGTGAAATCCTTATAAGCTGTGCCAAATTCGCCTATAGAGGCCGTACCTGTATGGATGCCAATTCCGATCTTGACCGGGGAGTCCACGCCTGATATAGCTGAAAATTCGGATTGCATATCTCTACATTTCCTTTGGATCTCTATGCCGGCCATGACAGCCTGATGGACGTGATCGTGCCGCTCCAAGGGGAAATTAAATATAGAAAGCACCGCGTCACCGATCATTTTATTAATAATGCCATCTCTCTTCCAAATTGCCGGGGCGCATTCATCATAAAATTTCTCTAACAACCGTGCAATGTCAGCTGGATCGGCATGTTCTGATAGACGGGTATACCCCCTCAAGTCGGCAAACATGACGGTGGCTGGGATTTCGATCTGTTTGTTTTTCTTAACCCTTGTAAACATAGATTCACAAATTGTGCATAGATTTGGATGCATTCGACTGGGCTTTATTCCCATTAGGCGAAAAGGAAAAGATATCGGGCTGCGAATAAAGATCGGCACTTTCATTTGTTGCCAGCATCCTTTGCAGTACACGCTCTTGAAATCACCCATATTTGCAACCTCTTCCAAAGAAGCATTCTTGCTTCTTAAAATGTTTACTTTAAATATACAATATTTTCTAGATGTGCGCGATGGGTATGAAGTATCTTGATGGGAGCTTCAATAGCCTTAATAAAAAGGGCGAATTTTCGATTATCATTTAAAGAATAAAAAGGATAAATGTCTTAATAAATCGAATACCGAATATATAAATGGATTTAAACAGCTTGCGGAGGACTAACTATGATTAGAAGTACAAAATTTCTTATTCCCCCTGCGAGAAAAGCACGGATCGAAAGGCCGCTGATGACGCGAAAGTTGGAGGAAGGCATGGAGGTCAAGCTGACGTTGCTGTCCGCCCAAGCCGGCTACGGCAAAACGACAGCATTAAGCGAATGGGCGCGGCAAAGCGGCGCTCTAGTTGCCTGGGTCTCGTTGGATAAGTACGATAACGATTGGAGCGCGTTCTGGAGCTGTATTGTGGCGTCCATACGAGAAAGGCTGCCGCGGTTCGGTGAATCGATAGGTTTTTTGCTCGAACAGGAGTCGGCGGCTTCCATTGATTCCGCCATTTCGGCGCTTTTAAATGAACTTAGCACGATTGACGGTGAATTCGTTCTGATTCTGGACGACTACCATGTAATTGAGAATGCACCTGTCAACGAATCGATCCGATATATGCTGCAGCATTTGCCTTCGCATGTCCATCTCTATATCGCAAGTCGTACCGAGTTGCCTTTTCCCACGACCAGGCTTCTTGCCAAAGGCGAGATCCATGTCATTCGCATCGAGGACATGCGATTCGAGCTGGAGGAGGGGGTTGTTTTCTTCCGGGAGACGACGGACTTATCGCTAACGAAGCAGCAAGTCGTCGTCTTATTTCAACAAACGGAAGGTTGGGTGAGCGGACTGCAACTTGCAGCCATCACGTTGAAACGGAGCCGCAATATCGCAGATACTATTCGTCAGTTTAACGGCAGACAGCGCCAAATCTCCGATTATTTACTAGAAGAAGTATTCGGGGACTTGCCGGAATCCTTGCAGGGATTCCTGCTCGCCACCTCCGTTCTGAGCCGCATGAATGGGGAGTTGTGTGCAGCAGTAACAGGACAAGCCGACAGTCAGGGCCAACTGGAACGGTTGGAACAGTTGAATTTGTTTCTTATTCCGCTGGACGAACAGCGCGATTGGTTCCGGTATCACCATCTTTTAGCCGAGTTTCTGCAGCAACTGAGCACCAAGGAACACCCGGAGCTGTGGAAAAAATCTCATCATCGGGCTGCGATTTGGCATGAGGCTGAAGGGCTCTACGAAGAGGCGGTGGAGCATTACACTCAGGCGCAGCAGTCAGAGGACGCCGTTCAGCTCATCGAACGAATTATGCCGGATCTCCTGCTATTGAAGGGCAATATGCTTTTAAGATGGATTGCGTCCCTGCCGGAGAGTAGCTACGCGCACAAGCCGACGTTCGAATTGTTCTATATCTCTAAATTATTGATGGATGGAGAATGGAGTCGAGGGCTGCACAAGACCGAACAAGCGGAAACGCGATTTCAAGCCATGAAAGCCTTTATTCCTGAGCCCGAATGGAATCAGTTGATCGGCAATCTCTATTACTTGGGAGGAATTTTCTCCTATTTGCAGCAGAACTTGCCGTTGACTTCACGCTATTTTGAGCTGTCGGAGCTGTATTTGCCGGAAGGGAGCAGTTTCCAGATGGTATCTAGCAAGCGGTATCAGGGGCATGAAGGGTTTATGGATCTTCTCTCGCTGACCGACAATCTTCACGAGGTGGAACAATTTCTGCTGAAGTGGATTAAGGCATGGGAGAAGAAGAGAAGCTATCCGCATATCGGCTACCTGTATTTGTCCTATACCCTGCTTCTGTACGAGTGGAACCGGTTGGAAGAGGCAGAGTCGTATCTCGGACAAGCGATGAGTCGAGAGGATCTGCGGACCAACGTATGGATTTGGATTCAGCTCGGTCTTGTCTCATCATGGCTTCAACAGGCGCAGGGAAGAGGAAGTCAAGCGGTCGAATGGCTTGGTCAGCTCGGCTTGAGCGTCGATTCACCCGATCAGCAAGTGATTTGGAAGAGAATCAATGCAGAGCAAGCCCGACTTTTACTGCATCAGGGGCAGCTTCGGGAAGCATACGAAAGGCTGGAGAAAAGCGAGATGTCGCCTTCGGATGAGGTCTCGGACCGCCATTTCGAGGAGTATCTGGTTCTAGCAAAAGTTCTCGCAGCGAACGACCGGACGGAGGACGCACAGCAATTGCTCGAACAACTGGAACGTCTGGCGGACAAGGAAAATCGTTTGCGGGGCCGAATCAAGCTGAAGATTGTGCAGAGTATGGTGCTTTGGCAATCCAATCGTCCCAAAGAGGCAATTGCTCCCTTGCAAAGCGCCTTGCAGCTCTCGGAACCGGCGGGCTATATTCGCAGTTTCCTCGACGAGGGTCCGCTGATGATTGAAATGCTTGCCGATCTTCTGAACGACCGGCAAGAAGCTGCGATGCCGCCATCGCACTTGACATATATTCGTCTGCTTCTTGAAGCTGCGGGCAATGGTCAGTCCAATAAGTATTTGTCGGATGAGGCGCTGACTGAGAAGGAAGAGCAGGTACTTGTTTTGCTCACGGAGGGATTAATCTATAAGGAGATTGCCGCTCAACTGAATATTACCCTCGACACGGCAAAGTTCCATGTAAAGAATGTTTATCGAAAGTTAGGGGTACATAATCGAGCGCAGGCGATTCAACGAGGCAAGCAGCGCCGGCATCCGGTTTGAGGCGATAGAGGTCTTAACGCGCTAGAAAGTACAAACGAGCAGTTACACAAGAGACAGTGCCCAAAGGGTACTGTCTCTTGTTGTGTTCGGTGACCCATGCAGCGAGAAAGAACCTACCCGATTTAGTAGAGCTAACCTACCCGAAAGGGCGGGTCAAATCGGTTAGGCTATCTTTTATAATGGAAGACAGTAGCAATTCCGTTCACTAACAATTGTAAGAGGAGTGTTGAGACTTCATGATGAAGCGCAGTTTTTATTTATTTACGGTTTTGTGTATGCTAACGGGATTACTTACCTCTTATGCTTCTGCCGAGGACGGAAAGAGCGGAAATTTCTTTCTGAGCGGATTGACGATATCCGGCGGAACGGCTTACGAAGATAAGTCGGACGCGTTATTTTCGAGTTACTATGCAGACGTTGCGAACGACGTGAGTGAAATCACGGTTACGCCTACGGCACAGGACAGCAAAGCGACGATCCAGGTAAACAGTGCGGGAGTGGCCAGCGGCAACGCTTCGGAAGCGATTGCTCTGCTTGTGGGCGTCAACACGATTTCCATACTGGTCACGGCAGAAGAAGGTGTTACACAGAAAAACTACACCTTAACGGTAACCCGGGCGGGGCTTCAGGGCAGCGACGCGAAACTGAGTTTTTTGAACGTAACTACAGAAGACAAGAGACCGTTCGGTTTAGGTTTCAACTCGAGTCTGCCGAATTACGACATCGGCTCTGTGACCGACATGAACAGGCTCATTGTGAAGCCGGATTTGTCGGATAGCGCGGCCACGGTGACGATAAACGAGATACCTGTGACAAGCGGCAGGGATAATCCCGTCGATCTGAGTTTGGGTACGAACACGATAACGGTGAAGGTGACGGCTCAAGACGGTACGACAACGAGATCCTACATGGTTAAGGTCAAACGATTGGCCGCATCCGATGCTTATTTGAACGCTTTGACGATATCCAGTGGCACAATTGTGAGGGATTCGACAGATAATTCGAAATTCACAGCAAGCGTAACGAGCGGCGTGTGCAGTATTTCGGTTACGCCGACGACGCGAAGTAAATTGGCAACAATCAAGGTAAACGGAGAAACGTCGCCAAACGGCGGCGCATCGAGACCGATTGCTTTGAATGTGGGAAGCAACACGATTATGATCCTGGTAACGGCGGAAGACGGAATGACGCAGGGATCCTACACGTTGACAGTAACGAGGCCGGCGGCTACGGTAACCTTCAATTCGCAGGGAGGCAGTCCGGTCACGGGCTTGACGGACGTCATGCCGGGCACCACGATTAGCGAGCCGATTACGACCCGTGAGGGCCACTTTTTCTTGGGGTGGTATGCCGATTCGAGTTACAGCAAGCAATGGCATTTCGACACGGATACAGTTGAATCGGACCTCACGCTGTACGCGAAGTGGGTTCAAGCCTACACAATCGTCTTCGAAGCGCAGGGAGGCAGCGGCACGATCGCATATCTAACCGGCGTCACGAAGGGACCAATCAGCGCTCCGGTCTCTCCGGTCAGAGAGGGCTACACCTTCGCGGGCTGGTACAGCGAAGCGAGCTATGTAACGCCATGGTACTTCGAGACGGATATTGTGAACAAGAGTATGACGCTGTATGCAAAGTGGACGGAGGGTCAGAGTTACACCGTATCCTTCGATTCGAAGGGAGGCCCTGCGTTTGCGAGCTTGACCGGCGTCGGCCCCGGGGAGAAGATTCGCATTCCCATTCTAACTCGGGAGGGCCACTATCTTGAAGGTTGGTATAAAGAACCGAGCTATGCGACACAATGGAATTTTGCTGCGGACACGGTAAATGCCGACACCACGCTCTATGCAAAGTGGGTAGCGGTGTACACGGTCACCTTTGACACGCAAGGAGGAAGTGCTGTTCCGGATAAATTGACCTATTTGGGAACGATTCCGGCTCCGACAACCCCGACCAAATCGGGCTACATCTTCACCGGATGGTATCGGGATGCAAGCCTGACGACGCAGTGGGACTTTGCGGCCAATCCGGTGAACAAAGATATGACGTTGTATGCGGGTTGGTTCTCTGAGCCGGGCTACACGGTTACTTTCGACGTGCGCGGAGGCATCGAAGTGGACAGTATTACTGGTCTATATCCGGGAGCCAAGATCCCGATGCCGGCAGGCCCTTATAAAGAGGGTGAGTACGAATTCGACGGCTGGTACAAGGAAGCAAGTCTTGAGACGCCGTGGAACGTGGAGACCGATACGCTCAGCGGCAATACGACATTGTATGCGAAGTGGAAGGATAGCACGTATTCGGTCACATTCGAAATAGGAAGCGGCTACTTTGAAGGTGATCTCGAGACCCGATTGCTCCATGTAAGCCGCGGAGCGAAGATCGCGAAGCCGCCGAATCCAATTAGTAGATCCAAAGGGGTTTATTTCAACGGCTGGTATAAGGAAGCGAGCCTTGAAACACCATGGGATTTCGATACCGATACGGTGATGGGTTTTACTTCTATATACGCGAAATGGACGAGAATGTTCGAAGTCACTTACATCTCGGAATACGGCGGATACTCGAACACATATAAAGTTTTTGCGGGCTCGAAGCTCGAAAAGCCGGCTGATCTGACGTTTGAACACTATACCTTCAAGGGCTGGCATATCCGTGGAGGGAAAACGTGGAACTTCGAAACCGATACGGTGAGCGACGATCTCTCCCTCTTTGACGAATGGGAGCTCACCAAGTACACAGTAACGTTCGATTATCAGGATGGCAGAGCCGGCATCCCCGTGTTAGTGAGCTATGGAGATGTTACTGCCCAGCCGTACGTACCCGAGAAAGAGGGGTACACGTTTGAAGGCTGGTACAACGACACAAGTTATGCAACGCCATGGGACCCTAGGTTCAATGCGGTATTGGGCAATATGACGCTGTATGCGAAGTGGACGGCGATTCCGGCAGCGACGTACACGGTGACATACGACACGCAAGGAGGCAGCGAGGTGGCGAGCGCAACCGGCTTAAGCGCTGGAGCGAAGCTCGCGAAGCCAACGGACCCGACGAGAGCGGGGCATACGTTTGAGGGCTGGTACGGTGAAGCAAGCTATACGACGCAATGGAGCTTCGGCACGGATACGGTGAGCGGCAATATGACGCTGTTTGCGAAATGGACGGCGATTCCGGCAGCGACGTACACGGTGACATACGACACGCAAGGAGGCAGCGCGGTAGCGGCAGCAACCGGAGTAAGCGCCGGAGCGAAGATCGCGAAGCCGACGGACCCGACGAGAGTGGGGCATACGTTCGAGGGCTGGTACGGTGAAGCAAGCTATACGACGCAATGGAGCTTCGGCACGGATACGGTGAGCGGCAATATGACGCTGTATGCGAAATGGACGGCGATTCCGGAGAGCAACAACGCGAACCTGAGCGCGCTTAGTCTGTCGAACGGAGGCTTGAGCCCGGCATTTGCGTCGGGAACGATGAGTTATACGGCGAGCATGGCAAATGGCGTCAGTAGCCTGAAGGTTATACCGACGGCGGAGGATAACAAGGCTGCAGTGACGGTGAACGGTAAGGCCGTGGAGAGCGGAACCGTTTCGGAAGTGATCAGCCTGAGCGTGGGAAGCAACACGATCACGGTGGCAGTAACTGCACAGGATGGCACGACAACAAGAACATATAAACTGGTCGTGCAAAGAGCGGCAGTCCAGACGGTTCATTCTGCAACACCGATACTGTTAACGCCGGGCACACCCGTATCCATTGAAGTTCCCTTAGGCATAGCGGATGCCAATGTTGCCGTCACGCCGGTAGCGGTGGGGTCAAACAAAGAAGCGACTCTGCCGCTGGTAGACGTTAAAGCGGCTACTTCATTAGGCAATGTGAGCGTTGTAATCCCGGAAGGAACGAAAATTACGGCTCCCGCGAGTTGGGACGGGACAATTAAACTGCCGGCCGTACAGAGCACTAGCAGCGTATCGGTCAATAATGCAGACGTGAACGCCGTCATTGAAGTAGGCTCCTCTGACGTATCATTAACCTTCGATCATGCGGTGCGTTTGTTAATCCCGAACATGGGGGGGAAATTGGTCGGGTTTGTAATCGGCGACGTGTTTATGCCAATTACAAGCACGATTTCAGCTGACACCCAAGCTGCGGCAGACAGTGAAATTGCAACCGGTGGTGAGGCAAAGATCACCGTTGGCAGCGATATTGTCATTTGGACGAAGCACTTCACGAAATTTGTGGTCTATACGCCAGTTACGACTACACCGGATACACCTCCTACTGCTGGCGGTGGCGGAGGAAGTGCTCCGTCCGATCGTTTTACGATAGGCGCATACTCCAGTGCCGAGTTCACTCTTGGCAACGTTAAGTTTTCCATTCCAGAAGGGGCTACGGACAAAACCATTCAAGTAACCGTGGATAAATTGGCCGACATCTCAAAATTGCCTAAAGATGTTTCCCTTCAGTGGCTTGGGGATGTTTACGATATAAAGAAAAACAGCAATGGCGAATTTATAAAGCCGGTTACGATAGTACTTGCTTTCGACAAGTCGAAGCTAGACTTCAATAAGAGTAATGCAGCAGTCTACTGGCTGAATGAACAAACAAACAAATGGGTAGTACTGGACAATGCGAAGGTCGATCAAGATAGCGGCACCGTATCCGGCTCTGTCACCCATTTCGGGAAGTTCGCTGTGCTCGTTTCAGAACGAGTTCAGCCCCCCTTACCGTCGATAAGCGAAACGAACTTGACCGATATCAAGGGCCACTGGGCGGAAGTCAGCATTCGAGATTTGTTTCAAACAGGGGCAATCAACGGATACCCGGATATGGTCTTTAAACCGAATGACTCTATTACAAGAGCTGAGTTCGTCTCCATCTTGGTAAAGGCTCTCAGGTTGACAGCACCGGATAGCAGCGGCTTTAACGATACAACCGATCATTGGGCTAAGGATTCGATCAGTACGGCCGCAGCTTTGGGGATTGTTTCCGGTTTTGAAGATCATACCTTCCGTCCGAACGATCTGATTACTCGTGAGCAAATGGCAGTGATTGTATTCCGCGCGTTGAGGCTGGATTTTTCAAGTAAGTCCGTCAGCTTTTTGGACAATTCGGCTGTTTCCAGTTGGGCAACGGAAGCTATAGCTTCTGCAGCCGAAAACGGGTTAATTAACGGTTATGAGGATGGTACTTTTAGAGCAAAAATCAATACCACTCGCGCAGAGGCCGCTGTCGTCATTTTTAAAGCGATAGCCCTTCAGAAATAAGGTCATAGAATGGCACCCAATTGGGTGCTTTTCTATTTCTCCGAAAGGCGGATTCAAGATTGTTGCGTTTACCCTAAATGGTTAGTAATGTTAAGGTGAACCGTATCATAAATAACGGCAAGTTTTTGCGGTGGTCGAGATGATCCCGATTTTCCCTTTCAAGAAGCATGATAGCAGCAAGTATAGTATAAAATATTTTTTTGGGGAAAGGTGCGGCAGTATGAACAAAACAGATCGTTTGTTAGCCATAGTGCTTGAGTTGCAACGTAACGAAGTGTTACGAGCAGAGGATTTGGCTGCTACATTTGAAACAAGCGTGAGAACCATCTACAGGGATATTCAGGCCTTGAGTGAAGCCGGCGTACCCGTGATCGGGGCGCCAGGACAGGGATACTCCTTAATGGATGGATATTTCCTTCCGCCAGTCAGTTTTACGGTGGAAGAAGCAGTGACTTTACTCATCGGGAGTGATTTTATCGAGAAGTGGTTTGATGCCGACTATGCCAACAAGTCTCGGACTTCACGAGGTAAGATTGAAGCCATCCTACCAGAACCGATCCGCAGTGAGGCATCACGGATTCGCAAGAGCTTTCGTTTGCGTGCTTCTGCTGAAGATGTAGCACGAATACAAGAGAAGGCTTATATGGAAGCGATTCGTCAAGCAATATTGGAGGAAAGAAAAATAAGATTCCGTTATTCCAAAAGAATTGCCGAAGCCGATGGGAACCGTCACAGTATTCGTACAGTTGCTCCTTACGGACTTGTGATTCTTCATGAGTCATGGGTACTCATCGCACGTTGCGACTTACGGCAAGACATCCGTCATTTCCGGTTGTCCCGGATGAATGAGCTTATTGATCTGGAGGATAGTTTTCAACTGCCATCAGATTTTCATTTGGATGTATATCAGCCCCCAGATGATCGCAACGTCCGTGTGCGTATCCAGGTCCAATCTGATATTGCCGATAAGGTAAGGGAATCGAACAACTTCTATATGGAGACTATGGAGGATCATCCCGAAGGGCTCCTGGTCACCTTTCGCGTTCGTCAGCCTGAGGAGTTACTGCAGTGGGTGCTCGGCTGGGGAGGCGAAGTGGTTGTGCTGGAGCCGGAATTCTTCCGACTGAGGGTTAGGAACGAAGTGGAAAAAATGCTAAAACGCTACTGACATAATGGTGTCAGTAGCGTTTTTGTATATTTAGATAAAGATGACGAAGGAGCTGTTGAATGATGAGCATAACAAAAGAAGCATTACAACGATTCGAGGAAACTGCGGCCCATTATATTCATGAGTTGGATAAATTCAGTCTGGAGCAGTTAAAGCAAAAGCCAAGTGACAATGAGTGGTCAATCGGACAGATGGTTCAACATCTCATTAGCTCAGCTCTTTATATGCAGCTTCGTAATGTGGACCAATGCCTGATGGCAAGCCAAGATCCCTCGGTATCTAGAGAGGAAAAAACCGTGGATGGTGGGGCTGTATTTGCTCAAGGGAGTTTCCCACCTATCCGAATTCACGTTCCGCCTTCTGCCCAATATACGCCAGAGCAGCCGGAAAGCAAAGAGCAACTCATTCAAGGGTTACACACTGTCATCCAGAGGATGCAGGAGATTGAACCCACTCTTGATAAAGCGTCTAAACAAAATACAGTATCCCATCCGCGATTCGGTGGACTGTGTGCGGAAGAATGGTTTCTACTTGTTGAAATGCACTACCGTCATCATCTTCTACAGTTGGGCCGCTTAAAAGAAGGAATTTCAAGTTATGAAATTAGATGATATAAGTGAACAAAGCCGCTTCTGGATTGGTGTCGTGTCCGCATCCCATGTGAAAGGTGGAGAACTGGGCGGATTCGCCCAGCTCTGTCACGGCAAGTCAGCGTATTTACGTAAGATGCGTCAAGGCGATTGGTTGATCTACTATTCCCCGCGCACAGAAATGACGATAGGGGAACCACTTCAGGCGTTCACAGCGTTCGGGGAAGTGGCTGATGATCAAGTCTACGAGTTTC
Organism: Paenibacillus qinlingensis; assembly: GCF_013204845.1. GTDB lineage: Bacteria > Bacillota > Bacilli > Paenibacillales > NBRC-103111 > Paenibacillus_E > Paenibacillus_E qinlingensis. The sequence continues at coordinate 112,431 of NZ_JABMKY010000014.1, read as the reverse complement.
AGATGTCCGAATCGTTTGTGCCATTCCGCAGAAATATTAACTATATATCATGCCGGGAAGTAAAGATTAGAGATCTATTAGAACAGCTTAGCTTTACGAGAGGGAACCGAAATTGGGGATATTCCTTTCGCTACGGTCATTTTGAAATCGGACGGAAGGACTTTCTGATCATTGCCAGAGCGATGCTTGAGCAAAGTGTGGAGATAGAATATTTTTAAAACTTGCTGCTTCAGTCATCGCGGTGGAATCAAGTTGATTCTAGGTCCGATTCTCTGCTTGTCGGGGTATGTTCAATAGCTATATGCGTTTCAAGCTCCTAAGGCAACAAGTTTTTGGCTTTTTCCTTTTCAGAAAAATCGGCATAAAGACGACCATTTATAAACCACCCCAGTATCAAAACAGGTATTACGAGAATAAATTCAATCCGAAAGACCGTTTGCAAACCGGCAACGATACTTTGTGTTTTATTGTGAAACGCAGCGGGATCGAGCGATTGGTGAAGATAATGATTGGCTCCGGACGACATGATGCCGACGAACAAAGCGATGCCAATGCCTCCAGCAATCTGTTGGAGCGTATTGTATATGGCTGTGCCATGGGGGACCAGGTGATGCGGAAGTTGATTCATTCCTGCCGTCTGAGCCGGCATGACGACAAACGATATGCCTAAGAATAGGAGGACATGATCGAACAGAACGGAGCCTCGGGTTGTATCGCTGTCGATACCGGCAAACAGCCACAGCGATAAGACGATCATGACTAGTCCGGGCATTATGACGAATCTCGGCCCGAATTTATCAAATAATTTTCCTGTCACAGGCATCATCATTGCGTTTAAAAAGCAGCCTGGCATCAGAAGTAAACCTGTAGCGAATGCTGTCAACTGCATCACATCTTGCATATAGATTGGCAACAATGTCGTGGTGGCGAATAAAACCATCATCAGCACGACCACCAATACCGCTACCAAAGAGAAAGCAGGATACCGGAATACGGAAAGATCAATTAGAGGCTCTTTAATCTTGAGCTGCCGCCAAATAAGCAAGAGCACAAAGAGGCCGCCTATGGCAATCCAACTGTAACTCGAAGAACCGGCCCAGACACCAGTTTGACTGAAACCGTAGGTGACACAACCAAACCCGACGGTTGACATAACAATGGATAGAAGATCTACCCTGGGCTTGGTTATTTCTGTAACATTTTTTAAGTAAATGAATGCATAAATAATTGAAAACAATGCGACAGGAATCACCATGTAGAATAGCCATCGCCAGTGTAAGGTATCGATAACTAACCCTGACAAAGCTGGCCCGATGATAGGGGCGACCATGATGACAAGCCCCATGAGACCCATGGCGGCCCCCCTGCGTTCGGGTGGATAAAGGGTAAGAATCGTATTCATCATCAACGGAATTAATAATCCTGTCCCGCAAGCTTGAACGACCCTGCCTATCAGCAAGACTTCGAATCCAGGAGATACTGCACATAAGCAGGTACCTGCTAAAAACAAAGCCATCGCGGACATAAACATCCGGCGAGTCGTGAACCACTGCTGTAGCAACGCGGTCACTGGCACCAGTACGCCGATCACGAGCATATAGCCGGTCGATAACCACTGTATGGTCGCGGCAGCAACATTGAATTCTCGCATCAATCCAGGAAGCGCATTGGCAAGCAAATTTTCGTTAAGAAATGCAACAAATGCACCGATGAGGAGAGTGGTTAACATCGGCCCTTTTTTTATTTCGCTTGCCTCTTGAACCCGTTTGCTCATCTTCTACCTCCAGAGAATAGGCTGTATGCCACCGTAGTGTCTTGACACTGAATCTTCACCTGCCTGTCGTGCAGGTCATCCTACACCATCACTTTCCAATAAGGAGTAAAAATTGTCGCCCTCTTCATCATCGAATTTGCCAAGCGCCCGTACCCTGACAAATTCATGTCCGCCAAACATGTCGATTTCCTCGCCGAAACTATTGTAGAGCGCGATCATATTGCCATCCCGATTCAGCTCCAGATACCCGTAACAAGTTGACGCGGGCGGTTTGTCGTATAAGAGCAAAAATCTGATTTTGTCTAGGCTATTCATGCAGTTCTCCTTTCCTTATTACCCAACAATCTGAATAATATTTTACGTGACACCGGATGAATTGGAAAAAGCGATATCGCCCTGCATACTCGCAATTTAATTCTAATTTAGAAAGCATAAGGGGGGATCTCCCGCTATGTCGCTCATTTGCACATTATCTCTTGACGAGATGCGATTTGGGGATTATGATAACGTGCCGGTTAATTGAACAAGGTAAATCAAAAAAAGGCTGACTTTTCGAGTGTGGTGGCACCGAATCGTCAGCCTTTCGTGTAGATCATGAGATTAAACCTATAAGAGCATCAACTAAGGACATGCCCTGGTAGTATGGAAACTTGACCCCATTGAAGTTGGTTGAAAACAGTGTTACTCTTACAACGGTAAACTCATAATCTATAATTTGCATTATCTCTAATAAATAGTCCCCATTTTAGTTATAAAGAAAGGTAATACTATGATAAAAGTTGAAAACTTATCCTTCTCATTTCCGCAAAAAGAACTATATAACAACATTTCATTTACGCTTGAAGAGGCACAACATTGCGCTTTTATAGGAACAAGTGGCAGTGGGAAAAGTACATTGATCGATATATTGATGGATCCAGAAAGATATTTGTTTGAGGGCAAGTTAGAAATAGACCCGAATTGCAATATTAGGCATGTAAGTCAATTCCCACAATTTGACAAAACGAAAGAAACTACCGTTTTTGAATATATAGGGGAAGAATTTATTAAGGTACAAGATGAAATAACAGCTATTTGTACGGAGATGGAAACATCATCGGATTTGGATGCGTTATTAGAAAAGTATCAAGTAGCGTTAGACACATTTGATACAATCGGTGGGGCTGATTTTGAAAGTAACATTAATAAGAAACTAAATCTAGCAAACCTCATGAAGCTAAAAGATCTAAGGGTATCCGACCTGAGTGGCGGGGAATTCAAACTGATTCAAGTGATGAAGGAAATGCTTAGTAGTCCAGATTTAATGATTATGGATGAACCCGATGTATTTTTAGACTTTGAAAACCTAAATGCGCTTAAAAATCTGATTAATTCTCACAAAGGAATGCTGCTAGTTGTTACGCACAACCGATATCTATTGAATCACTGTTTCAACAAAATTCTACACCTAGAAAATAGGGAGATCCAAGAGTTTGATGGGCGATATATCGAATACAACTTCTCCTTACTTCAGACAAAAATTGAGTTGCAAGAAATCGCAGTCGCTGAACAAGAAGAAATTGAGAGATACGATAACATTATTGATAATCTTAGAGCTATCGCAACATATAATTCAGAAGCATCTAGGGGTAGAGCGTTAAAAGCTAGAGTTAGATTTCAAGAGAGATTGGAAGCGCGTAGAATTAAGGCACCATTTGTTGATATTAAGCAACCTACAATTAGTTTTGGTATTGAAAATGAGATGGAAGACACCATTGTTGTAAATGTAAATAATTACAGTGTTACTTTTGATGAGTTGCTTTTAGACAATGTTAATTTTGAGATAAATTCTACGGATAAAGTAGCCATTATTGGTCCAAACGGTACCGGGAAAACGACTTTACTTCGAGATATCTTTACAAATAATCATGCTTCAATTGAAATAAGTACTGATGTTAAAGTGGCTTATTTATCTCAGAATCAAGGTGAAGTGCTAAAGGATTCTAATACAATACTAGAAGAATTCATCGATGCTGGATTTAAAACGTATGATGAGGTTAGATCATATATTTCGAACTATGGCTTTGAAGGAGAGATCGTTAATCAAAAGATAGCCTCTTTATCCGGTGGAGAAAAGAATATGCTTCAATTGGCTAAAGTTTCTGCCAGTAAAGCAAACGTATTGCTTCTTGATGAACCGACAAGTCATTTGGATACCTATACACAAATAGCTCTAGAGAAAGCCATTGAAGACTACAAAGGTGCGATTCTCATGATTTCTCATGATTTCTACTCTGTTGTAAATGGGATGGATTATGTGTTAATCATTGAAGATAAGACGATTAGAAAAATGAGTATGCGAAAATTTAGACAGATGATTTATGCGAGCCATTTCGATAGAGACTATCTAGAAAAGGAACAAAATAAAAAATCTGTTGAAATGAAAATAGAATTGGCTTTAAAAGATACCAATTTTGAACTTGCAAAAGTATTGGTTGAAGAGCTAGAAGAGCTGATTAAGTTACTTTAAATGATAACACCGTGTTAGGTGGTTCGAAAAAGCCCTTGCTCGATGAGCTAGGGCTTTTTGGTTCGATTAATAACGGATTCCTTCAAATGCGTTTTTTACTAAACTCTCCACATAAGCTTTGTCTAAGGTTTCGCCTGTCACCAGCAAACGATAGAAAATCGGCCCGTAAATGAGATCAATGCATATGCCAATGTCGAGATTATTTTTCAATTCCCCGCGTTGAACCCCTTGTTCCAAAAGACCTCTGGCCTCCAGTCGGCGGGGACGGAAAAACCGAGCACGATAAGCCTCCGCCAATCCTGAATCAAACTGCCCTTCGCCTAATAACTGTGTAATAATTACTCCCTCGCGGCTTGTCAAAAATCCCGTTAAATTTGTGGCGTGAATGAGAATATCATTAAATGTTGTACCTGTATCAGGGATGGGTAGTCTGTCCGTGGCGGCATGCATAAAACCATCCATAACCACGGCAGCCTTGTTAGGCCACCATTTATATATCGTGGCTTTGCTAACTTGGGCACGATCAGCAATTTTATCCACTGTGACAGATTGAAAGCCATTTTCCAGCAATAATTCGTATGATGCGGAAAGGATAGACTTTTGAGATTCCATATTCCGCGGCCTGCCTCTTTTTCCATTCATCGTCATCATCCTCTTTCATCCATACATATCATTTAAATAAACTATACGTCCAGTATACCAATTATTATTAAGAAATAAAGTTGCAATTACCTATTTACAAAACTATACGTTCAGTATATTATTTGTTATGCATTTAGTAAACTATACGTTCAGTATTTAAAGATAGATGAGAAAGGATAGAATTGGAGTTGATATGCAAACATGAATGTATTGTCTGTAGAACATTATATTTTTATATAAGGAGCTGTCTAAAATGACTACTTTAAAAAAACAAACGAACGAGAAAAATATCCCCTCATGGCTGATCCTGCTTCTGGCTGCCGCATGCGGTGTCATTGTAGCTAATCTTTACTATGCGCAGCCTTTGGTTGGGGTCATCAGCTCTTCCATCGGGCTGTCTGCAAGCAGTTCTGGCTTAATCGTGACGTTAACACAGATAGGTTATGTAGTCGGGTTGTTATTTATTGTGCCTTTGGGAGATATCGTTGAAAATCGAAGGTTGGTTGTCGCATCTTTAGTTCTTACAGGTGTTGCTCTTGCGGTTACGGCAGTATCGAAGCAAGCTGTGCCATTCTTGGCAGCATCGTTTGTCATCGGAATAGGGTCAGTCGCGGCGCAGGTGCTCGTGCCTTTTGCTTCATACCTTGCATCGGATTCTTCACGCGGTCGTGTTGTCGGCAATGTCATGAGCGGTTTGTTGCTTGGCATTATGCTCTCGCGCCCGTTGTCTAGCGTCGTGGCCGACTTGCTGGGCTGGCATGCTGTATTCGCTTTGTCTGCCGCAGCGATTATTATTTTGGCGATCGTATTGTCAAAGGTGCTGCCTGAAAGAAAGCCCACAACGGCTACACGATATACCGCTCTGCTCGGATCGATGTGGGGCTTGCTGCGCACAACTCCGATCTTACGCCGCCGGGCTGCTTACCATGCATTTGTTTTTGCTACTTTCAGCTTATTTTGGACAACAGTTCCGTTATTGTTATCCGGGCCGGTCTTTCATTTTTCACAGATAGATATTGCGCTGTTCGCGCTTGTAGGGGTTGCGGGGGCTATAGCTGCGCCTGCGGCTGGAAGGTTGGCGGACCGAGGCTGGACTAAACCCGCAACAGGGATTGCACTCGGCACTGTCATCATTTCGATGTTGATACCGCTCATGATCCGCACGGGTTCCATTACTGGAATCGTTATTCTCGTCGTTTCAGCTATTTTATTGGATGCTGGCGTATCCGCAAATCTTGTGCTAGGACAGCGTGCGCTCTTCTCACTGAGTCCAGAAATTCGCAGTCGGCTGAATGGCCTTTTTATGGCTATCTTCTTTTTTGGCGGTGCCATCGGATCCGCAATTGGTGGATGGGCATATGCGACAGGAGGCTGGAGCGCCGTGTTATGGATTGGCATAGCTTTTCCGGTCGCAGCCGTCCTTTATTTTGTGACAGAGAAGAAATAATTCTATTCCACTGATTAATGCAGGTGGACCATCGGTATAATTGTTTATATTCAGTTTATAAGGTTATTTTATTCTGTAATCACACCATTAAACATGGAATGGATTACAGGGGGAACGAATATGAAGAAAAATGTTCTAGTGAGTGGAGCGAGTTTCGCCGGTATCTCAACTGCCTATTGGATGAATCAGTCGGGCTACAATGTGACAGTTGTTGAGATCGCCGAAGGTCTCAAAAAAGGCGGAACACCTGTAAATATCCGCGAAAATACCGTCGACATTGTGAAACGTATGGGGCTGCTCGACCAAATTAAGTCTAACAAAATAAATATGGAATTAACGGAATTCAAAAATTCAGATGATGTCACCGAAAAAGTGGAATTACGCGTGGATCTCGCAGAAGATGAATATGAAATCGAGCGAGATGTATTGCTCAATCTCATGTTCGATGCTGTCAAGGATGATGTGGAGTTTATTTTCGGCGATAGCATCGTTTCATTAAAGGAAGAAAGTAACGGCGTCGACGTAGCTTTCAAAGGGGGCCAAAAGGGCTCGTATGACCTGGTATTCGGTTGTGATGGTATTCATTCGGCTGTCAGGAAATTATACTTTGGGGAGGAAGCTGAATACTCGCAATTTCTTGAAACTTATTTCTCTATCACGATCGTGGATAAGTTGTTGATTCGGGAGAATACGACACAGATGTACAATGAGCCGGGCAAAGCGGTCATGTTGAACTCCTACAACAATAAAACGGATATTGTTCTCTGCTTCTCATCGGAGAAGGAAATTCCTTACGACTACCGAAACGAAGAAGGGCAGCGGACTATCATTAGGAATCAGTTTGCCGGACTAGGCTGGTGGACACCGGAATTGCTGGAAGAAGTAATGAACTCGAAGACTTTTTACTTTGACAAGCTGTGCCAAATGAAAATGCCATCGTGGACAAAAGGCAGGGTAGCACTTGTCGGGGATGCTGGATACTGCGCCTCACCGGCTGCTGGCATGGGTGGATCACTCGCCATAGATGGTGCGGCCGCGTTGGCGGATGCTTTCCAAAAATGCGATGGTGATTATGAACTTGCATTCCAATCATACAACAAGAGTTTCCGTCCTTTCATCGAGGAAGTGCAAGCAAACGCGGCACTATTTGTAGAATTTCTTGTTCCACGAACAGAAGAAGCCATTCGCGCAAGAAATTCGCAAGCAGGGTACGAGTTGTAAAGCTATTGAGGAAAGTCGGGCCGGTTAGCGGTCCGACTTTTTCTGTTCAATGGGGAATGTGAATTGGTATTACCGCCAAAAGGTAATTCGCTCACTAGGCAAACGCACAGATTCATGACCCTCTTCTTTTGCTTTCCCGATGGAAAGGATCATGACCGGTACATAACGTTCGTCGTCCAGATCAAATGTACGAATAACCTGATCACGTTCAAAGCCTGCCATAGGATTGGTGTCATACCCATGCGCACGGGCTACTAGCATCAGTTGCATGGCAAATAAGCTTGCATCAATTTTGGCAATTTCGATCTTTAAATCCCTAGGTATGTGAGGAAACATGCTCATAATTTGTGTGACCTGCTTGTCGCGTACTTCTTTAGGCATTTTTCCTTGTTCCACAGCAGAATTATAAATCTCTTCTACATATAATTCACTCTGAGTATCGCCCACAATAACGAGCATCGCTGCTGATGTATCATTTTGTTGCGTATTGAATTGCACAAGAGGCCGAAGTTTGTTTTTCCCTTCAGGGGAGTGAACGACGATGACACGCCAAGGCTGTATATTCGCAGATGAAGGTGCTAGACTTGCTTCTTGAATGATAGCTTGCAATTCTTCTTTTGGAATGGGAATGTTCTCATCATATAGTCGTACGGAACGACGGCCGGTAATAATGTTGACAAAATCGTTATTTTGAATATGTTCCAGCATGTAATCTCTCCTTTGGATGTCACCAATTGTTTTGACAGTTGTGATGTCATTGGTTATCATGTTGTTTAGTATGAACTATGAACCTTGGTTCATAGCAAGTATAAATTATTAGTAGTATATGAAGGGGGACGGTTATGAAAGCAAATGAGGTTTCTAAGCTGACAGGGCTGCCCATATCCACCTTGCGATTCTATGAACGCAAACAATTGATTCCGGAGCAGTTGTTGTCGAGGGATGAAAATAACTATCGCGTATACGATAAAGAGGTGGTTGAATATTTGCAGGATGTAAGAATGCTGCTTACCTTAGGTTTTACTATTCAGGAATTAATTTTACTCATTAATGAGAGTTCCGATATCGAGAAGAAAGTATTGGTTACGGAGAAAATTGCATATATCCAGGAGCTAGAGGCCAAATTGGAAGCATCCAAAACATTCTTAACGAATGTGCTAGAGGGTAAGGCTAATTTTCAGACCCGGTGCAACTATGAGCATTAACCGTGGCATGAAATTACAAATCATATTTGTATTCAGCGAACTCGGTGTGCTGGTATAGACTAATTGAGTTAAATCGCTATAGGATAGGACTTAATTTGCGTGTTATACTTATCGATGACGAAGAAATATGTTGAAAATAATAGAAATCTTCGCTTTTAGAGAGCGAAAATGAAATGTTTTGTAGACCATTCAATTCATGGAGGTGTGTTATGTCGAAGCATGACGAAATTCCGGCCTATACCCTCTTTACAATGCCGTCCAACCGTTTGCAGCGGCGGTCCGCTTTTGTCATTGGCCTGATCATTGCCATTATTACGTTGATGTGCGTTCCGTTTGCTCGATTGGATTTACCTAAAAGCAATACATTCCTACCGACTTTGTTAGGCACGGTGATCTGTTTTGAGTGGATGACCATCTTCGTGTTCTACAATCAGTTTCGCATTCACCGCTCCCCACAGATCTTGGTCCTGTGCGCAGGATATGCGTACACTTCTCTGATGACATTGGCCTATCTACTACTATTTCCGGGGTATTTTCCGCCGACATACTATCGTCCGGGCAATCAGACGGCCGAGTATTTGTATGTCTTCTGGCACGCCGGATTCCCTTTGGCCATATTGGTCTATACCGTCATGGAACGTTGGTTCAAAGAAGTTCGATGGAGCGAAAAACAAGCCCTGCGGGGAACCGTTCTACTAGGTGTGGGAGTTGCCTGCATCGTGGCTTGCATCGTATATAGTTCGGTCGTTTTTGAAAATCGGCTGCCTCATTTGATGAACTTCGGCCTTGTGTCGAGGTTATTTACGTTTGGCTTTGCTCTGCCAATTATGGTACTTAGCTGTGCAGCCTTCGCATTCTACTACAGACTGACCCGGGCAAGCACGGTGACTTCGTCCTGGTTCTGCGTCGCATTGCTTGCAAATGTATTGGACGTGGGGATCGTCTTGTGTGGCGGCAACCGATTCAGCCTGGGATGGTATGTGTCCAAATTCGATACGTTTATTTTCTCAAATATCGTGCTTGCCGCAATCATTTATGAATTTATTCAAATGTACGTGAAGATGACGGGGCTATATGACCAAAGCCTGAAGAAGGAACGTAAGATTTCGGAGCAAAACAAGATTATTGAACGTATGATGGCATCGAGCCATGAAGCGGTTACGATGTGCGACAATCGGGGAGTGGTTGTGTTTACCAATGGGAGGTTTGAGGAACTGTTTGGACGAGCTTTGTCTACAGGGGATTCCTTAATAACTTATTTTCAGGGAATGAGGCTGTTAAATGGAGGCGTGCTTACCGAAGAGATGCTCATTTATTTTGAGAAAACGCAGGCTGCCTTCCGGGAATTCGTTACCCACCGGGCGTCGGATGGAGAGACGTACTATTATGAGTGTCATGTCACTCCAATCAGGGATGAGGAAACCACGACATTCTATGGGCACTTGATCGCCTTTGGAAACCGCACTGAAACCGTACATAAGGCACACAATGATGAATTGACCGGACTGCCAAACCGTCGGTATATTGGGGAGTGGCTTGAACGCCGAGTGTCCTTACAGGAAACGGGAGAGGCCCCTTATGCGGTGCTGTTCCTGGATCTGGACGGGTTCAAACAAGTGAACGATACGCTGGGGCATGAAATTGGCGACAGACTCTTGCAGGAAGTGTCCGCCGTGCTCAAACGGTGTACCGACGAGCAGTGCATTGCAGCCCGTTGGGCCGGAGATGAATTTGTAATCCTGGTGGAACGGGTCGAGCATTATGTTAATTTGGATCAGTTAGCCAATAGTGTTATTGCTGCCGTACGGCAAATTAAAGAAATCAAGGGCTACCCAGTGACCATCTCCGGCAGCATAGGGATCGCATTGGGTAATGAGGCCGATATGGATGCTAAGACAATTCTGCATCAGGCGGATCAAGCGATGTACGAGGCCAAGTCGAACGGGAAAAATCGTTACTGCTTTTATAGCAAAATAGCGTAGGATTAGCCCTGTTAAGGGGCTTTTTTGCGTTTAGCAATTACGCTTTCGCTTTTCAATTATGTTTGAATTTGCAAAATTAATATTTTGACTTCGAAGTAACCGTTGAGCCCAATTCGCCGGTTAGAGATAGCGTGGTGAACCGTATCATAAATGACGCAAGGTTTACGCCTAGATGGATCAGAAGTATAATTATGGAAAATATGCGACCCAGCCTAGATAAACCATTTTCACAATAAGAAAGGAATTGATTCCCAGACATGAACCGATTAATAGATCAATATAGCGAAGAGATTGTCCGGATCTTCGGGGAAGCCTCGGCTCAATTGCAGATGCTACCGGAGGAATTGAAGGAGCAAGCTTTGGCGCTTCTGGGCAAGTGCCATCCTTTGAACAGGAAGGACAACGAGGGACCTAATATGATCAGCTACCTGCTCCCATATTGGGTTGGAGAGACCTTGGGGAGTCCGATCGAGCTGTGTCGCGAATTAGCGGTGGGGAATTTGTACGGGATGGTGTCCTTCTTTCTCTTGGACGATGTCATGGATGAGAAGAGGGAGGTTCGGCGTTCGCTGGCCCTAAGCACGCTTTTGAATCAACGGTTCTTGGAGGCTTATCAGCGGTGTTTCTCAGGAGACTCTCAACTGTGGGCTTGTTATAATCGCTATTTGGCGGAATGGGCAGATGCTATGTACCGTGAGGTGGACGAGCCTATGGACCCGCGGGATCCTGGCAGGTTGGCCCGCAAGGCTGCCCCAGTGAAGCTGTGCGCCGCGGCATTGTTGCTCCAAGCCGGACGGGCCCAAGAGATTCGGGTTATGGAAACAGCCATCGATTTGGCTCTTGCGGTACTCCAACTCTCCGATGATTGGACAGATTGGCTGGAGGATTTACCGACAGCCTCCTGCAACGCTTTCCTAGTCTTGTTGCGGGAGAACCTTCAGCTAGAGGCAGGCGAAGTTTTGGATGAGAGTATGGTGAAACGTAGTATTTATCGTGAGATGGCCTTAGGAGAATTTGCGGCCCTTGCAAGCAGTTATGCGGATCAACTGAGCGCTATGAAGGATGCTCCTGCATCACTCCAGATTTTCACATCCTCCATCGCTCAAAGCTTGCAGAGCAAGGCAAACGAGATCAGAGATCGTTACGATAGTTTGTTAAATGATGGTGGATTTTCAGTTTATCTGACGGTAAATGGTTAATAATGGTACAACATGTCTATTTCTATGGTATTATGAAGATGCAAATTATCCTAATATTTGGGAAGGTTGTGTTGTCATGTCCATGGATACGTTGAAAGTGAATATCATCAAGAAAGCTTGGGAGGACGAGGATTTTAAGGCACGTTTGCTGGCAGATCCCCGTAGTGCGTTGGAGCAGGACTTCGGACACAGTATTCCTGAAGGTATTGAGTTGCAAGTGATGGCGGTAACACCTACTAAGTATGCGCTGATTATTCCTCCGAAGCCGGAAGAATTGGATGGATTGAAAGCTACTGGGGTACAACCACAGATGATTGCTTGGAGCTAGGGTTGGAAACGAGAGGGAACCAGACGATGGCTTCGGTTCCTGGGTACAACATATTTAGTTCTAAGGCATTATGAAGATGTAAATTATTCCAATATTTGGGAGGGTTGTGTTGTCATGTCCATCGATACGTTGAAAGTGAATATCATCAAGAAAGCTTGGGAGGACGCAGATTTCAAGGCGCGTTTGCTGGCAGATCCCCGTAGTGCGTTGGAGCAGGACTTCGGACATCATATTCCTGAAGGTATTGAGCTACATGTGATGGCGGTAACACCCACTAAGTATGCGCTAATCATTCCCCCTAAACCGGAGGAGTTAGATGGCTTGACAGCTACTGAGGGACAACCGCAGATGCTTTCTTGGAACTAGGATTGGTAATATGAAGATGCATTATATCCTAATATTTGAAAGGTAGTGTTGTCATGACCATGGATACGTTGAAAGTGAATATCATCAAGAAAGCTTGGGAGGACGAGGATTTTAAGGCACGTTTGCTGGCAGATCCCCGTAGTGCGTTGGAGCAGGACTTTGGACACAGTATTCCTGAAGGTATTGAGCTGCAAGTGATGGCGGTAACACCTACTAAGTACGCGCTTATAATTCCACCGAAACCAGAAGAATTGGATGGTTTGACAGCTACTGGGTTACAACCACAGATGGCTACTTGGAACTAGGGTTGGAAACGAGAGGAACCGGGCGATGGCCTCGGTTCCTTTCCTTTTTCGCTAATTCCAAAGAGTACCCTCTATCGCTGAAAACTTTCAGCGCAAGGCTAACAAGATCAGAGATTACTACGATGTTTTGTTGAATGGTGGCGGATTTAAAATTTATTTGTCGATTAATGGTTAATAATGGTACAAAAGATCTAGTTCCGTGGTATTATGAGAATGCAGATATCCTAATATTTTGAAGGGTTGTGTTGTCATGTCCATGGATACATTGAAAGTGAAGATCATTAAGAAAGCTTGGGAAGACGCGGATTTCAAGGCACGCTTGTTGGCAGATCCCCGTAGTGCGCTGAAACAGGATTTCGGAATTGAAGTTCCTGAAGATATTGAGTTGAGTGTGCTGGCAGAAACACCAGCTCATTATGCGTTGGTCATTCCCCCGCAACCGGAGGAAGTGGATCAATTGAAATCTAATGAGGTGCAGTATACTTGGACCTAGGGTTGGAAACGAGAGGGAACCGGACGATGGCTTCGGTTCCTTTTCCTTTTTCACTATGGAATTCCAAGGTGCCCTCCATCACTTCAATGATACGGAAGGTAACCATCAGGCCTAGGCCAGTTCCTTTGGTTTTCGTTGAGAAGTATGGTTCTCCTAGTTTCGCGATCTGCTCCGGCTCCATGCCTTCGCCGTTGTCTGCAATGCGGATGACAGCGGTTCTTCCATCGTCCCAAGCGGTGATGGTAATGTGACCTTCTTCGTGAAGGGATTCGATGCTATTCTTGATGATGTTGATCAATGCCTGCTTGAACTTGGATGAGTTGCCCAAAATAATTTGGGGTTCGGGCACGTGGACCTCCAGCTCCCCATTGTTCAGCAAGACCAGCGGCGTCATCATCGTTTCGATCTGTGCTAGCTCCTGCTGCAAATTTAGCTCTACCAATGTATCCAGCTCTGGTTTCGCAAAGGTTAGGAAGTCCGTTATAATGCCTGATGCCCGATCCAGCTCCTGAATGGCCAAGGAAAAGTAGGACTTGTCGTGCTCCATTGATTTTCCCGAGAGCAGCTGCAAGAAACCTCTTGTGACTTGAAGCGGATTGCGCACCTCATGGGCAATGGATGCGGCTAGTTCGCTAATGATCTGCATTTTCTCCGTCCGCTGCAGTTGGTGATTGTAAAGTTCCAATTCTTTGGAGTAGGATAGGAGCCGGGCATAGTCAAATGCAATGCGGCGGTTTAGGATCATTACCAAAGAGGCAATCAGAATGATGATGCCAAGTTTCCATAAACTGAATATATGGGGGGTATCTATCGCGTACATCAGCAAGAGATCTGTTACACCGCAAAGGGCAAGGCTCAATATTCCCAAAGAGAGGATCAGGGAATTGGGATTCTGCATGGCGTTCCGAAAGGCGAGGAAGCTAATGAGAATCAATTGTCCGATAATGAGCGGTGCACCCAGCCAGAAGGTTAGAAATCCGTAAAGAGAATACAAGGGAGTTCCAATAATCTTATACCCTACCATAACGCAGAAGTTAATCATATAGTAGACGACAAGCCAGCGGAATACCCGCTTGATCCATGGATACCGGCCTTCGAATATGTGGGTGACGAAGTACAGCAAGGCTGGAAACAAAATGTAAATAGACGTATCAAATATAAATACAAAAATGTGCCCAAGCTCAGGAAAATAGTAGTAGGGTATATCTGAGTAGGCCATGATTAGAATGCCGCTGCACATGACGAATAAGGTAAGCGCCAGGGCGGTACTGCGTTGGGCCCGGTTCAAGTACCAAGAGCAGAGAAACATTAGGAGCGACAGGAAAATGAAGCCTCCCCCTAGCAACAGGTCAGGAAGTTCCTTGCGGATGACTTGCTGGGATATTTCGGGAAGCTCGCCAAGATGGATATCACTGCTGATGCCTGCCCGTTCCTTTGCTGTGAGCCGCAGATAGAGATCGCTGGCTATCTCAGTATGGTCAAGCGGCAGTTGGAGAAGGGTGCGCTCGAAGTCAAAGCTACGATCGACCTGATAGACGGGCTTGCCGTTCTCATAAACTGTTATGTCCATTGCGAACAAGCGTTCAATATATAGGCCAGGTTTGGATAAGTTGGACGTCGGAGGGACAGTCAGGTGAATCCATGCGCCGACCTTCCCTTTGGGAATCGTATTAAACGGGTCTTCTGCCCTGGCAGACAGCCACTCTCCGTCCATGTCAGGTGGGGCGTCTTCTGGAGCTCCAACTGGAATCCATTGTACTCTCCAGGTGGTTATTGGAGTATTGGCGGAATCCTCCGATGAAGCTATATAGGGATACAAGAGCAATGCCAAGAAGGCAGCGCCGCCAAATGTGAGTAGTAACAAGATTAAGTGAAAACGCTTCATTTGTGCACCTCGTAGGAATAACCCAGTATTTTCATGTATGCCTATCAATTCGACAAAATCGTATATAACCCTTTAGTTTGCCGACAAAATTTTACAAATCCATCGACACGCCAAAAGACCCACTTTACAACCGTATACGAACGGATAGAAGTGGGTCTGTATTCAGATTACAGCATTACAAGCTATCTGCCAGCCAGAATGGCATCAGCCAAGATATCGATTTGATTCTCGACGGCAATCGGATCATCGTTATACAAGTAGTTATAGTTAACTACGTGGACGTTTCCGTTTTTGACCGCTTTTAGATTTTTCCAGAGAGGGCTGCTCTCCAGCTCTTTGAGAACAGTCGAAGTACCGTCAGGGTCATAGGTCGTCAAGATAATGTGATCGCCTGCAAATTCCGGAAGCACTTCGTAAGAGATCTCACGATACCACTCTTTGGCATTACGGAATTCTTTATCTACATTAGGAGCAGGTGTCACTTGCAGACCTTCATACAACGCGTAGCCGCCCATGTTAACGAACCCATATACGCGAAGTTTATTTTTCCAAATGTTGAAGATGGTGAATGTTTCATCCTTGTTAATTTTACTGGAAACCTTCTTACGAGCTGTTTCTACTTTCGCATCAAATTGCGTAATCCATTGTTCCGCTTCAGCTTTACGCCCCAGAATGTCTCCGAAGATGCGTACAGAATCCTTAGGTCCGCCACTTAGTTCTAACGGAACAGTTGGAGCGATTTTGGAGAAATTATCGTATTTCGAAGCTCCCCAGGAAATAATGAGATCGGGCTGCAACTCAACGATCTTCTCCAGTGATTGCCCAATGCTCTCCGTGCCGTCTTTCTTAATGAACGGATGATTCTTAAGTACATAATCATCTGTCCCAACAGGCTTAAGCCCGAGGGCAACGAGTTGGCCATAGTACCAGTCAGTGACTACACGTTCTGGTTTGACAGGAATTTCAGAAGTACCTGACATATGTTTATAGGATCGAGTTTTCGCTTCTGTACTCGGCTTACCCGTTTCTTTCGTAGCGTCTACTGCTTGATTAGTGGCCGTTGGTGTTCCCGCGGCACTGCCGGATTCCTTCGCATTACTGCAAGCGACAGTCCCCCCAACCATCATGATGATGATGAAACAAATTAACATGATTCTCTTTCTACCCATTACCTAGTGCCCTCCCATATATAATGATTCTCATTCTCATTTACAATGATAACAAGATCATTCATCTATGTACATGTCAGATTATTCTCTGTTTCTTTGGATAATTGGGCAGAAGGTAATGGATGACATCATTTAGTTGGGCATCTAATGCAGCGGGCCCGTATCCGTACCATTTGGTCATCTCCACGGGATATACACATTGTTGCTTCCCAGCAGTTAAGGCAAGCCACTCGGGGCTTCTCATCATGGTTACTGCACGTTGCTTGGCTGCTTGATTATTCTCAATGGATACAAAGTAATGATCGGCATCGTAACGGGTTAAATCAGGGATAGAAAACTCAGGGTGCTCTAACCCTTGAGCGTACATAGAAGCAACAACGCGAGGGCGAGTCAACTGCAAAATGTCATAAAGTAAATCAGCCCCCATGTACCCGTAAGCATAGATGAGTGATCGATTGCTTCGCACATTAATGATGGCAACTGTCGCGTGCGGACCTAGTAGTCGACACAAGGCTTCCCGTACTTGTCCTGCTCGATGATCGAAAGAATCCAACCAGTCGCGTGCGTGTTGCTCCGTACCCGTTATCTGGGCAACATTCATAAAGTGCTGTTTCCAAGTCACACCGCGCCACGGAATCTGTATAACCAGCCCAGATTGGTGATAGTGTTCCATTTGTTCGTATTCATCGCCTTCTATTAGAGGCAGCAAAATGATATCAGGCTTGACGTTCTGAAGTACCTGCAGCCGTCTCGCATGCTCGGTTTCCCAATAGAGCGGTTGAAACGAACGTGAGCCTTGCAATTGCTGAAACTGATCATTCACCCAAGTATCTGTAATGGCTGCAGTAGGCTTAACGCCAAGCGAGAGCAAGTCCAGGGTAAAGGCATGGTCTAGGGATGCAATGGTATGCGGTTTACGTAAATAGATGGTGGGGGATACCCCTGTGACTTGCTTGAATTTACGGCTTAAATAGAACTCATCGGCATAACCCACTTCGCGGGCAACTTCGTTTAACGATTGCGGGGTTTGCAATAAAATAGTCTTGACCTTGTCGATGCGTATACGATTAAGATACTCGGTAAAAGTAGTACCCGTGCGCTGCTTAAAGCTTAAGGTGAATTGTCGAAGGCTTAAACCGGATAGGCATACTACATCTTCTCGTTTAATTTTGCGCTCATAATGCGTATGCAAATAAGAAATAACCTGACTAATACCATCCAGCGGCTGAGTAAAAGAAAGAGAATCGGGCTGTTCGAGTGCCCAGCATGCATCAGCGAATAGGGAAAGGAATTGAGCCTGTAGAGGGAGACGCTGTGATAGGCTGTTATACAGCCGATTTTCGTAGGAATCGTATAGGGAGGACACTTGATCTAGCAGAACCGAATGGCTCAGTTTTGCCAGCATTGGCATGAACGAAGCGTCTGTGGACGAATCCTCGCAGATCCATTCGTAGTTGCAGGCATAGAAACGAAGCTGCTCGGTCGATGATGGAAGGTTCTCTAGTAGATCCTCACTTTGTATATGAATGGACGTACGAGGCGGTAGGTTTACACAACCGATCCCCTCAAACTTATGTGTGTGGTTGTTAATCGTAAGTATAACGGAACGTGCATGTATAAATAATAAACTATAGGCGTCCCGATGATAGTGAAAGCCCTCGTTGTGCCCAGCTTCTGTGTACATTGACATGTTTTTGAGAACAGGAAGTCCTGAATGCTCCATAACGAGTGTCAGCTCCTTCTATGATGCGTCTTCTTCATTATTAGTATAAATGATGGAGGGGTTGACGCAAAGAGCACCTAGCGAGATCATTTTATTTATTCCCTATAAACGGACAGTCGCTCCTGTAAACCTTCCACAACTTCTTTCGGCACTTCCCTAATCTTCATATCCCCACCTAAGAAAAGCAGCCAATTTGCGATTTCGCTCAATTCCTCCGAATGATGAACATTAATGAACGTTTTTAAAATAGCCGTACTCTGATAAGGATTCGTATATGAAATTGAAATGTCTAACGGATGATACTTTTTGTACTGAGCTATCGCCTTTGGACCTAGTTCAAGAACAAGGTTAATGGCTTTTTCCTGCTTGCTTAATAGTTCTATAATCTTCTTCTTAGTTGTTCTTTTTTTCCCAGAGTAGGGTGTAACATCGGTGAGATTGTCGACAGGAATAATTCGTCTCTTCTCTTCCTCTAGGTCAAAGCCTTCAATTTGCCAAGAGCTTTTCTCCCGATATAAGTGCAATACATAAATGGAATAAGACCTTATTATGCTGCCTTCCTCGACGGAAACGACTAAGTAGCTGTCCGATAGAATGAGTTGGATGAGCTGTTCTAACATAGGAAGAGGGATATCTGATAGATCGAGCAAGTCGGGATTATGAGGGTTGGTTCCTTCAAACAGCAAGATTTGATTTAACAATACAAGATCATCTTGTTGATTTGCCGAGATAAGTCCAAGTAGTTTTTCAGCTAAAGATTGACGACTCTTGAGATAGGGGAGCTGCAGATTTCTTGTGGCCATGAAGGCGATAAAAAGCGCTTTAATCTCATTATCGGTAAAGCGGACAGTCGGAAGAACGGAATTTTTCATAACAAAATAGCCCCCGTCTCTCCCAACTTCAGCGACAAGCGGCATTCCCATGGTCTCAATTTCTCTGATATCGCGGATAGCTGTAGAACGAGAAATATGAAATTCCTGCATGATTTCAGAAATGGTAAAATGGGCGCGGTTGTTAATATACCGCATGATGATATTAATGCGTTCGACTTTTCGCATCGGGCCCCCTAAACAGTATCATATTTTGACATGATTAATAGTTATTATAAACGTATGAAGTGAAAACACAAATATGCAATCAATAGAAAAGGAGCTTAGACGATGACAAAGTATACGCTTGAGGAAAAAGAAAGCTTTATCGTTCTTGGAATTGGAACAGAGTTGAAGAGTGATTACACGGACTATGTGGGCATGAACAAGGAGAAAGAAAACTTCTGGCGGGAAGTCGAGCAAGATGGAAGGTTAGACGCTTTAAAGGCAGTCGCTACGAACAATTATATCTTTGCAGTGAACGAGGCGGTAAATCACAAGCGGATGTATTATGCGGGCGTTATGACAGGTGCATCGACATCGCAAGAACACAGGGTGATTCAATTCCCTAAGGGACAATACCTCGTTATTACAGGTGAAGGGAAGACGGCGAATGAATTGAGCAGTATGCTTACGGGCATTGCTTTTGGTCAAGTGTTGCCGGCAGCGGACGATTTTGCCTATGTTGGCGGTCCTAATGCAACAGTGGAGATGGGACATCATAACGGGTTTGTATCTGGAGAAATGTGGATTCCAGTTATTAAGAAGTAATAAGAATAGAGGAGGAATGAATATGAGTACGATCCTAGGTAATGAGAAAATGGCGAAAGTAGCATCCCGGCCTATTGGAAGGATAACCGTTTATTGGAGCGTCACCATCATCCTTGCATTCTCGATTGCACTAAGCGGTATCGGGCAGCTAATGCGATATGGGGGGAATGTTGATTTAGTGACCGATATTGGTTTCCCGTTGTATATCACGAATATTCTCGGAGCTTGGAAATTACTTGGCGTCATTGCGATCGTAATGCCAGGTTTCCCGCGGCTCAAGGAATGGGGTTATAGCGGTATCTTTTTTCTAATGACGGGTGCGGCTTTATCTCATGCGTTCGCTAACGATTATGGGGATTACGGATTTCATATTATTCTTCCGCTTTTCTATGCTGCTCTTGGCATCGCTTCTTGGGCACTTCGCCCGAATAGCCGCAAACTTTAATGCGTGTAGGATCTAGTGTAAAATAAAGGTAAAATTCATATATAAAAAGGAGAATTGATCATGGCAATGTATGCCCTTGAGGAAAAAGACAGCTTTATCGTTCTAGGTATTGGTACGGAGCTGAAGAGCAATTACACGGATTATGTTGGTATCAACAAGGAGAAAGAAAACTTTTGGCGGGCCGTAGAGCAAGATGGAAGGCTTGACACTTTAAAGGCGATTGCCACGAACGATTACATTTTTGCTGTGAACGAAGCGGTGAATCACAAGATGATGTATTATGCTGGCGTTATGACAGGAGCATCGGTTCCGGAAGAACACAGAGTTATTCAATTCCCTAAGGGACAATACCTCGTCGTTAAAGGCGAAGGGAAGACGGCGGAAGAGTTGAGTAATAGGCTCACTGGCATTGCCTTTGGTCAAGTTCTGCCAGAAGCCCAAAATTTCGCCTATGTTGGCGGGCCAAATGCAACGGTTGAGATGGGGCAGCGTGACGGCCTCGTCTATGGTGAAGTTTGGATTCCTGTTGTTGGGAAATAAGCGAGGTCATGGGAGGGATGAGCGTGTCTCAGATTGTTGATTTTAAAAATGTATCTATGGTAGGTTTAGAATCTTCACCAGTAGCAGAAGCGCTTGCAGGTCTACGAGCTAATGAAGCCCGTTACTTTATGAATAAATACAAGCATGAATTTACGGTTGTACCCGCTGGCGAAAGCCAGGAGGCCCTTGCGTATGCGAACCGAGTTCTGAAAGAAGAACGTGGTATTGCGTTTGCAGCCAAACCGTTAGAAACATCGCGTTTTCAAGTGGAAAACATCCAATATACCTACGTCTTTTATGAGGATGGTCTTGGAATCAATGTCATGTATACGGTTGATGACCCTAAGAAGAGGGCTGTTGGTTTCAAGCTCTCTGAGGGAATGGAAGTACCTAAGGAATTGGAAGAGAAGAAGTTTAAGTTTGCTAGACAGAAGTCGAAGCTGGCTGGAACAATTCGAGGTTCATTCTTTGTGATTAAAGGACAATATTAAGGTTTCAAGTGTGATAAGATATGGACAAATTGTGGTTTTGAATAAATATAACCGTGTAAAGGACTGCCGAGAGGCAGTCCTTTTGTACTTTTATTGAAACTTTTACATGTTTGGAACTAATCCGCAAGTAGCTTCTTATAAATAATTTCCACAATCATGCATATGTATAAAGTAAATTCCCCTATGTGGGGAGAGCTATTATTTGGGGTATATAGATTTCTTCTTATGTTAAGACTAATAACACTTTTAATTCAGAGGTGTTAAAGATGAAGGTTGTATGTCCTTCGTGCAAGAGAGATGTGACAGTTAAGATGAATGGGAATGGACGTTGTATTTGTGGTGCAAATATAAAAGTATTGGATTAATTCTATCTAATAAGTAGAATCTATGTGTAAAAAATAACATATTTTTATACATAGGACTAGACAGCACCGATTTAATGTGTAAATATTACTTGTAAATAGTAAATCGGCGGTGAGTTAGATGAGACATGTACATAAGGTCTTCCATGAAACTAGTGCTAGTGAATTTAATAAAGTTTATGAGGAGAGATTTAACTATCATTCTACCGTGAGGTTTGGAATGCATATCAAACCTATGGATCAGTCTACTTATTATGAATTATATTATGTACCGACAAACAAAATGATTAGGATGATTAGTGATCTTTGCATAATTTCGAGAGATTTTAACACTACCTTTGGAAATCTGCCGAAAGTAGCACAGAAACAATTTATTATCGAGTGCATCTCGGAGGAATTGTATAATACAAACCAGTTAGAGGGAATAAGAAGTAGTAGAGAACAAATCGTTAGAAGCACTAAGGACGTAATATTTAACAAAAAGTCAAAGAAGAGATTCGAGAGTATGATAAAATCATACTTCCGTCTGCTCGACGATTTTGAGTTTCCTCAAACCTCAAAAGATATTAGAAAAATATATGATGATATTACTCAAGGAGAAATTGACTCGCAGGAACTTCCTGATGGGGAGATTTTTAGAAAAGAAACTACTTATATTTTGAAAAAATCAGGTAGTGGTAAGGTTGTTCATCAAGGAATTACACCAGAATCAGAAATAATAAGTCTGACCGAGAGATTATTAAACTTCATAAATAATGATTCTGACATACCTAATTTAATAAAAGTGGCAGTAAGCCATTATTATTTTGGTTACATACATCCTTTTTATGACGGAAACGGAAGGACTTCTAGATTTATTAGTAGTATGTACTTGTCAAAGGATCTAGGAAATATCTCTACATTATCGTTATCGAGAGGGTGTAATAAGTATAAAACTAAATACCTTGAGGCTTTTGAAATTTCTAATAGTATTAGAAGCAGAGGGGAAATGAATAGTTTTATTGAAACGTTTCTAGAAATTATTATTGAAGCTCTTAAGCAGATGAATACAGAATTGAAAGAAAAAAGTCTGTTGCTAAATTTGGCATTGAAAAAGTTAGACGGTGAGCCAAAGTTACAGGGTTTAACGAAAAATCATAAAGATATTATGTTCGTTTTGGCCCAAAATCATTTCTTTGATTCTAGTAGTGGCCTGACAGTGAGTGACTTAACTGAAATATTTGAAAAGTCTGCAGTAACAATAAGGAAAATAGTTAAAGAGTTACTCGACTTCACACTAGTGGAACAAAAAGGAGAAAGGCCGGCATATTTCTGTATTAGACATAAATACTTCGAGGAATGAACAGCTGCTTACTAAATACAGGGCCATCAAATGGCGTACGATCCCAGAAATGAGGCCGTACGCCATTTTCTTTTGAGATAGCCGTAATTAGATTAGTCACTT
The DNA here is from genome assembly GCF_013204845.1 of Paenibacillus qinlingensis. Taxonomy (GTDB): domain Bacteria; phylum Bacillota; class Bacilli; order Paenibacillales; family NBRC-103111; genus Paenibacillus_E; species Paenibacillus_E qinlingensis. The sequence continues at coordinate 89,261 of NZ_JABMKY010000014.1, read as the reverse complement.
TACTGCTTCGCAGCAACCTTGGAGCCCACCTTACTGGTTAAGAATAGGGAAGGAACGATCATGATGACCATGAGGATGCTCGCTGTTAAGAAACCGGCTTGATAGGCAGATGCCAAATGGGAAACATCCGGAGTCGCAACTTTCAACTGATTGACGACAATGGTTGCTAATACGGCTGAACCGAAGGCGCCGCCGATATTTTGAACAATGCGGGTGGCGATACTGGCTTGTGGAATTTGCGTCTTGGCTAAACCTGTATAGGCATCACTCATTAATGGGATTGCTACGCCGCCAACGCCGATGCCGCGAATAAGGAGTACAATCGCAATCATCCAATAACTCGTATTTTGATCGAATCCAATAAAAGGAATTGTTCCGACTAAAGAAATTACGATTGAGATGATGACAACAATCTTGGCACCGATGCGATCAATCATTTTCCCGATTAGGGGCCTTACAAGCAACATGCCGACCCCCTGAGGGATTAAAGATAATGAAGCTACGATGATGGAGTCATTGCGCACATTCTGAAATAATAGCGGCAGCAGTAGCATTGGACCCATTGTGCCGATCCCAGCTAGGAATAAACCGCAGAAGGATGCGCTAAAGCTTCTAAACTTAAATAAGTTTAAGGGCATAATGACTGTTTTCTCATTCCGAAGTGCGTACATCATGTAAAAGATGGTTAACAAGGCACCAATAAGGATGAACGTTATGGTTTTCGTATTAGTAAAACCCGCCATCTCCGCTGCTGCAGTGATACCGTAAATAAAACTAACCGAAATACCACCGAGCAATAAGATCCCTAGCCAATCAAGCTTTGCTTGTTGGTTGGCGGGGGGGAAGCTGGGCAGCTTTTTATGAATAAAGTATAGCGTTATGAACACGACTGGAACATTGATGAAGAAGATCCAATGCCATGAAAGATAATCGACAAGGACTCCGCCAATGACGGGTCCCAGAATTGGCCCTAGAACCATGGGGAGACCTACAATAGACATTAATCGACCAAGTACTTTTTGGCCGGCTGCTTGTATTAGAAGCGTTGTTAACAGTGGCATGATCAAACCTGCGCTAAAGCCTTGAATAAGCCGGAAAGCAATCATACTAGCTAAATTCCATGAAAGTCCTGAGGTAACCGAACCAATCAGAAAAACGATCTGAGCGGCGATATACACCTTTTTTCCATCAAATCGCTGAATAAGCCATCCCGAAAAGGGAACAGCTATTCCTGTAGCTAATACATAGCCTGTCACGATCCATTGAATGTTATCAAGTGAGGCACCGAAAGCCTTGGCAAAATCATTCAGTGCGATGTTCACCATGGTTCCATCCAACATGGGGGCAATCGCACCAAGGACAAGTACAAATGCCATAGTTAACAAGGGTCGGGGTATTTTTTCATCTTCTTTTGTAGCCATGATACGAGCTCCTCTCTATATAAGGTACAATTTGAACCTTATTTACATATTGAACTATACATCGCTTTGAAAGAAGTTGCAAGGTACAATATGTATCTTAAATTCATGCTATACTGATTACATAGAATTGATGAGGAGTTTTGAAATGCCAAGTATAAGAAAACGAGGGAAAGAGCTTGAAAGCGCCATATTGGAAGCAGCATTTGAGATTTTTCAAACGTCTGGCTATCCAGAAATGACATTCCAAAATGTCGCAAAAAAGGCGCAAACAAGTCGCACGGTCTTATATCGTCAGTATGAAAGCCAAATGCATCTACTACATGCCATGGCGCATTATCGCATATCACAAGTGTTCGGGGAGTCTACGTTACTTGATCTCATTGAAGATCATGGAAGCTTGCGCGCAGATCTACTCGCGGCTGTACATGTGTATCAACGTTTCTTGGATGCGATTGGCCCCGAACTGATCGGTACTGTCTTGTTGGAACTGAGTCGAAACCAGGAAAGTTGGAAGGAAGTCTTGCTTCATGCGCACGAAAAAAACGTGCAAATCATACAAAAGATTGGGGAATTCGCACAGAAGCGCGGAGAAATAACGGATGATTTCACGCCTATGCAGTTACAGATACCTTTTAACATGATGAGATATGAATTTATGATTCAAGGTGGCAAGTTGACCGATTCCTACTTACGTTTATTGGTTGATGAGGTGTTGCTGCCGATATACTTGAATGCCGAGGATCGATCTCATTCAACAAGCAGGAAGTAGGATAAAGCGCACTCACTTACCGCTGTTTAACTTGGCTGCCGCTAATAACGAACGAGCTTTCTCCGGGTCGGTCTCTAGTGTTACTCGGTACGTTAACATAAAGTTAAGTGTTTCTAGCATCCGATCAAATTCCTCTTTCTTACGTTCGATCTCGTTTATTTTCTGTAAAATCCATTCGATGACTTGCTGATTGGTACGTGTGTTTGTATCGTGATCCTGTAAAATATCCTTCAGTTCAATAAGTGAACAACCGATGCCCTGGAACTTTTTAATGAGTTTTAAACGCTCGATCGCTTCGTCCGAATAGGTGCGGTAGTTATTTTTTTCCCTCTGGACATGTCGCTCATCTAGTAATCCTTCCTTCTCATAGTAACGAATGGTGTGGACCGATAATCCTATTTTTTCAGCTAGTTCCTGTATTTTCATTGAGAATGCCTCCTTCTGAACGCTTGCCTTAGAGTTCACTCTATAGTTTACATTAGAGTTGTGGTTTTTCAAAAAGGCTTAGGAGGAATATAGGATGCGTATTTTCGTAACAGGAGCAACAGGATATATTGGTTCCGCTGTCGTTCATGAACTTATCCAAGCTGGTCATCAGGTGGTCGGCTTAACTCGCTCAGATCGTGGTGCTGCAAAATTAGAGCAAGCAGGGGCCCATGTGCATGTCGGGTCGCTTGACGACCTCGAGAGCCTGCGCAGTGGAGCAGCCGCTGCAGACGGCGTCATTCACCTGGCGTTTGAGCATAACTTCGCGGATTTCGCTGGTGCGCTTAGGACCGATCTTCGTGCCATCGAAACGATGGGCGAAGCGCTGAAAGGCTCAGGCAAGCCTTTCGTGATAACGGCTCACGCCAATGGCGAAGCGTCAGAGAATGCCGCGATTGCGTTCGGGCAGCAAGGCGTGCGCACATCGATCGTTTCGCTAGCACCAACCGTACACGACGAAGGTGATAAGGGATTTGTGCCGAGATTGATCCAAATCGCGCGGGAAAAAGGTGTGTCCGCTTATATCGGCGACGGAACTAATCGCTGGCCGGCTGTACATCGTTTAGATGCAGCGTCTTTGTTCCGCTTGGCGCTGGAGTCAGCCCCGGCAGGATCACGCCTGGACGGTGTGGACGATGAAGGCGTACCATTTCGCGACATCGCAGGTGTCATTGGTAAGCAACTCAACCTGCCAGTGGTGAGTATTTCACGTGAAGACGCGAATGCGCACTTCGGCTTCCTGGGCACTCTTGCGGCACTCGATATCCCTAGGTCGAGCGTAGATACACAGGCTCTTCTAGAGTGGCGTCCAGTCCAAGTCTCGCTTATGCAGGACCTTGAGCAGGGACACTATTTTACAGTGTGATCGGACAGTTACAGGTCTCCTTGGTGAAGACTCAGGAAAATCACGAAGAAGGCCAACCGAAGAAGACCTATTCGATCGCGGCAGGCCTTGATTACCCGGGGAAAGGACGTCCAATTGGGCGTCCTTTCCTCGTTTCTCGGGTTATCGAAGGCCGAGTGGATCACAGGGGCAATGGACGCTTTTTTCTATACGATTAATAAGGTTTGACATGAGCACCCATGCTTCACATATTTATCGATTATGACGAATTGTTTGGCTGGATTAAGATTTCATCATCTTCCCAAAACGATGCCATTTTGTAATAAGCCCCTTCCCGATAAGATGAAAATAACGACGGAGAAGGGGGGAGTGGAACGGCTGACGACCGAGTTAAGCGAAACGGGTATAACTAGCGCAGGTGCGACCAAGCAAGTGATTTGCCAATAGGAGAGGAGACGATTGACAATGAGAAACCCTTTTTCACTCCGAATGTCCAAGCTTACAGCAACGATGATGACGGCTATTCTGCTTTCCGCCTGCTTCAATTTTTCTTCAGCCGTACAGGCAACATCCACCTACGACACGGCCGTACTGGCTGATAACCCCGTTGGATATTGGCCCTTATCCTCCGCGGTAACGTCGGATCAATCGGGGAACGGTATGAACGGTACGTTCACCGGAAGCCCGACCGACACGACGATGCCGAATGGGGATGCAGCCCCGGTATTCAATGGAACGAATCAATACTTTACGATCCCTGACAACGATTATCTGGAGGTTACGCGCACAGGCATCTTGACCGTCGAAGCTTGGATGCGGCCGGATACGCTGCAATTTACGAACTATGAGAGCAGCGGCTATGTGCATTGGATGGGCAAAGGGACGTCTGGACAGCATTCTTGGGTGGCTAGAATGTACAATCAGACCAACACCGAAAACCGTCCAAACCGCATCAGCGGGTATTCGTTTAATTTAAGCGGCGGCCTTGGGGCAGGTTCCTACTTCCAGGATACGTTGACCGCAGGTCAATGGATTCACTACACCTTGGTGATTAATACCGTAAATACGAGCTCCACATACACAACGGGTTACACCAAGGTATTTAAAAACGGTGTCCTGCGCGACCAAGACAAACTGTCTGACTACAGCATCGTACCCGGAAACGGCACGGCTCCGATGCGGATCGCCACGCGAGATTTCGCATCGTACTTCCAAGGTGCGATCGGCAAAGTTGCCGTGTACGATTATGAGCTGACGCCTACCCAGCTGGCTGCGCATTACAGCTCGATGACCAACTAAGCTACATAGCAGCTTAGAAAGTGAAAAGGACGATCCTCCGAAGCGATTCGGTCAGGGTCGTCCTTTTTTTAGTTCATACGAGCGCGTCTGAACTCGCTCGGCGTAATGCCAGTATGCTTTTTAAACATGCGGTTGAAGGAAGCAATCGTGTAATAGCCGACAAGCGTTGAGACGTCCTGAATTTTGAGATCCGTCTTCTCCAGTAGCTCCATTGCTTTATTCATACGCACCGTATTGACGTAATCGCTGAAATTAATCTCGGTCTTTTCCTTAAAATAGGTCGATAAATAAGCACCTGTAATGTTGAGCTTATCCGCTAACAAGTCTAGCGATAGATCGCTGCCGAAATGCTCATTAACGTAGTTCGTTACGAAACTGGTAATGTGGTCGGTCGCTTCTTTCTTCTGACGAATATCGGAGGCGGACTGTGTCAGGATTTCCTTGAAAAACTGCTGGAATTGTTCAAGTGTGCGGCAATTCCTGAGAATATCCGCCGGGCTCCTCTTATCATCCAGCAAGGAGATCGGATTATGGCTGGAATAGAGCGTTTTAATAATCAGGTTGACGATTTCCTTGGCAAGGTCATGGATTTGCGCGTAGGAAGCGCCTCGTTTGACGGCGAGCTCTAACGTTTTTGTAACGATAGGAATGGTGATCGCGTGGTTACCGGAATTCAAATTAGCCGTAAATTCTTTCATATTAGCCGGTGAGAACCAGAGATCTGGGGGGAGAATCTCTTTGTCGCGAATAATTTGAACACCTTCCCCAAGCTTCCGTTGTTTAGCTAACAGCAGCGTGTTCTCAAAAGCTTCGTTGAAAATAAACGCATTGTCATGGACAGGACTCACGGCAATGGTGACGGAGCAATAGGAAGCATCCAGCTCAAATATTTTTTTAATATCAAGCAGTAGATTGTCTAATACGGAAAGCTCGGAATCGTTTGTAAAAATAATCGTCAGAATTTGATCCTTCTCAATTTGAAAGGTCAAGGCATCTTTGTAGGCCTGAATAAACTGCGATTGAACGAATTCCTTAATGTAATACGAGGCGCGATTAGGATCCATGTCCATGGCGGCTAACTGGTTATCGATATACATGAGCTGGTAGAGAACGATGACATAGGGTTTGTCGGAATCAATGGATATTTTCGCGTCCTCAATATCGGTGTGAATCATTTTCACCTTATTTAAGTAGGCGTAGTGCTTGAGCAGGGAATTCTTGCTCAGTAAGTCCCGGTTAATCGTTTCATTGGTCAGAAATAAATCATGCAGCTTCTGGCTAATGACATTGAACTCGCGAATGGGACTGACAAAGGGAGCACTTTGGTGACCTTCTATCTGTTGAATGGAACTGATGATGGTGGTGAGCGGGTTGTTAAACCGTTTGGCAAAAACAATTGAAATGCCGACTCCGATGATAATGGAAAGCAATATCAGTCCAACCATAAAAACATTCAGTTTGAAAAACTGTTCGGAAATCGTAGCAAAAGGCACGATCAGCACATAGGTGTTACCGGTCACCGCCCCTTGCTTGTAGAAATAATAATTAGTGCCTTCCAAATAGTAACCGGAGCTGCCCGTATGCGGCTTCAATTGCAGTGGATCCTTCCGACTGGATACGGCGTACGTTGTGCCCCCAGCGTCATCCAGAATGTAGAAGCCGGAATCTGCTTGAAAATGGCTGAAGGCCTCAAACATTTGATCGCTGTCTAGCAAGGCTATAATGGCGAAGCCGTCTGTTGCGGCGCTTTTGAAAAGAACGGGATTAAACTTCCCAAAGCTTCTAGTAGAGAAGCTTGTACGTTCTTGGAATTCCGCAGAAGGATACACCCGGAAGGAGAGCGAAGATTTTCCGGTTTCCGTTGACCAGAACTGCTCTGGATAGGTGGGGGACGTATAAAATTTGCTGAACATCATTTGCGCATCTCGGGACCCATCTTTATCGATAACAAAGTCGCGGTTCGGGAAGTAATAGATGATGTTATATAAAGAAAGTTGATTGTTCGCTAAGACATTTTGCAGTTCGCGTTGAACCTGACTTGAAACATAAAAGTCGAGCTTCTGCGGATTATTTTTAAGCGCTTCAGTATGGGTGTTGAAGTATAAGCTGACAAGCAGGCTTTTAATTAACGAAATGTTTTTTTCATAGCTGGCTACGGTTGTGTCGAGGTTCAGAGAACTGTTCTTAATAATTTCTTCGCGAATGCTGCTTCGAAAGAAGGTAAAAGAGGCCACATTAAAGGATACGAGCAGCAAAATGATGATAATGAAACTGATCAATAGTCGGTAGAACAAGGAACTGCTGTATCTTTTTCTAGGGACATAGGTGGTTTGCATTGTCGTCTCCTTTCGCTAGCCTGTAGTATGTGGAAATTATAGCATGGTGAAATTCATGGTGTGAGAAAAAAATTTACAATTCCTTATATGAATTTTTATGATTCTTATTATTATTCTGGATTTTCAGAAATTTGCGAATGAGTCGATAAGGAAGTGGATAGTCGATATGGTGTTTTTCCGATACGATGGGCTTGTCGATACAGAGCCTTCATAACCAAGGGGGCAACCCACATTGAGAAAAAGGAGAGATGACTATTGCGTACGCACCCATCGGCCGCCACGACACAGACATCTGTTTCGCAAGCGAATCTCCGGTCGAAAAGAAGTACCTATCTGAAGCAGTGGAAACGAGGGAAATACTTATTTCTCCTCTTCCTGCCTACCTTGCTGTTTTATTTACTTTTTAAGTACGTTCCTATGTTTGGCTTGGTCATTTCTTTAAAAAATTACAATTTGTTTAAGGGCGTCTGGGCAAGTGAATGGGTCGGATTCAAGTATTATAAGCTGTTTTGGGAAAATCCCGACTTCTTTAAGCTCATCTACAACACGTTTATGCTCGGGATTTACAGGCTAATCTTTGGCTTTCTTGCACCAATTCTATTGGCGTTGCTCCTGAATGAAGCGAGGCACGCATTCTTCAAACGATTCGTACAAACGGTCAGTTATTTGCCCCATTTTATATCTAATGTCGTGGCAGCGAGCATGGTACTCATGTTCCTTTCGCCCTCCAGTGGTATCGTCAACCACCTGATTCAAGTTTTCGGCTTTGAGCCGATTAACTTCATGGTGATGCCCGGGATGTTCCGCTCGGTCTATGTGATTTCGGAAATCTGGCAGCATGTCGGCTGGGAGACCATCATTTATCTGGCAGCTTTGACGTCGATTGATCCTCAGTTGTATGAAGCGGCAGAAATGGATGGGGCAGGCAGATGGAGGAAAATAGCGAATGTCACGCTCCCTGGCATTGCGCCGGCTATCGTCATCGTCTTCATTCTGAATGTCGGGCATGTCCTCGATATTGGTTTCGAAAAAGTGTTTCTGCTCTATAATCCTGCCATCTATGAAACGGCCGATATTATTAGCACTTATGTGTACCGGACAGGGATCGGTCAGGGCAATTACAGCTATGCGACAGCCATTGATTTCTTTACAGGGATCGTCAGTTTAGTGTTCATATATTCGGCCAATTGGATCAGCCGTAGAGTCGGCGAGACCAGCTTGTGGTAGAAAGGAGGTAGGCTTGATGAAAACAAAATTTGGCGTGGCTGACCTACTGATCATCCTTATACTGTTTGGGGTTGTTGCTGCAACGCTGTACCCCTTTGTTTATATGTTGGCGGTCTCGTTCAGCGATAGTACGCACATTTTAAAAGGCGAGATTACGCTCTGGCCAAAAGGATTTAACGTGGAAATGTACAAAATCGTCTTACACGATCCGCGTATTTCCTCCGCCTATATCAATACCATTCGATATGTACTAGTCGGGACCTTGGTCTCGCTAATTATGACATCCATGGGTGCATTCGCGATCTCCAAGAAGGAGCTGCCGCATCACAAGCTGTTTACACTGCTCATTGTGTTTACGATGTTTTTCAGCGGCGGTATGATTCCAACTTTTCTGGTGGTCAAAAGCTACGGTTTGGTAGATAGCCTGTGGTCCATGGTGCTGCCTACGGCCGTCAGTACGTGGAATCTCATCGTGATGCGAACTTTTTTCTCGGCAATGCCCAAAGAGTTAGAGGAATCGGGTAAAATTGACGGATTGACCGATATCGGTATTTTCTTTCGGCTCGTGCTGCCACTTTCCAAAGCGGTGCTTGCCACTATCGGGCTTTTCTATGCCGTTGGTATCTGGAATAACTTTTATTCCGCCTTACTCTACCTGCGCAATCAAGATATGTTCCCACTGCAAGTTGTTCTACGCAATATCGTCTTGCAGGGGCAGATCAACTCAGCTAACGTATCCAGCGTAGGCGGCGATAATTTGGTCGTTGATGATGCCTTGAAATTTACAACAATCCTTGTTTCCACCGTACCGATCCTCCTTGTGTATCCGTTTCTGCAAAAATACTTCGTCAAGGGGGTGATGATCGGCTCGGTGAAAGGTTAGTTCATATTCAGTAATAACAAGGCTGTGGGTCTAAACAAATGAAAAGGGAGATGGGTTCTATGAATAAAACAGTAAAAGGGTTGTCAATGTGTTTAGCTTTGGGACTATCTATGACGGCAATCGCCGGTTGTTCAACAAGTACGAACGAGACATCGACGGCAGCGCCTTCTGCCAGTACGGGGACAACAGCTTCAGCTCCTGCGCAAGTGGTCAAACAAACCTTTAACGTGCTCAATTATTCGAATCCAAGCTGGCCTTATAATAAAGATAATATTTCCTGGAAATTAATCGAAGAGAAAACAGGCGTCTCCTTGAATGTGCAGCTGCCGTCCGGGAAGCTGGATGACGCGCTTAGCGTTACAATTGCTTCGGGCAATTTGCCGGATATGATGATGACGCAGGACAAAAAGCTGGCGGATAAGTACGGACAGCAAGGTGCGCTAGTCAATATTTTGGATTACGTAAACGAGATGCCGAATTTGAAGAAGTGGATGGAAAAGTATCCCGTCGATACGCAAAACACGATTTCATCAGATGGAAAAATGTATATGTTCCCGAATGCGGGAATCGGGGAAACGAATCGCATGATTTGGATGTATCGCGATGATGTTTTTAAGAAGCTGGGGATTTCCGAGCCAAAAACGTGGGATGAATTGTATGCAGCGCTTAAGAAAATAAAAGAAGCGTATCCGAAGAGCTATCCACTTTCATTCCGAAACGGCTTGCAACGTCTCTTGAATTTTGCTCCAGCCTTTGGCACCGGTTCGGACGTGTACTATGACTTTGACAAAAAAGAATGGCGCTATGGTCCGCTGGAAGACAACTACAAGCAAATGATTGTGTATTTAAATAAATTTTATAAAGAAGGCCTCATTCCTCCTGATTTCTTGTCGGCAGATACGAAGCTGTGGCAGGACCTCATGTCTACGGAGCGAGGGTTCGTCACCATTGATTACATCGGACGGATTGACTTCTTTAACTCGGCATTGCGCAAGGATAAACCGGAATTTAATCTGGCTTTCATGGGAGCGCCGACCGGATTTGCAGGTGCGCCTGCCAAAAATGCGTTCACGCAATATTTGGACGAAGGCTTCATGATCGCAACATCTTCGAAAAAAATCAAAGAGATTATGAAGTTCATGGATTTCTTCTACAGTGAGGAAGGCAAAACGCTGGCCAGCTGGGGGAAAGAAGGCGTCACTTATAAAACGGAGAATGGCAAGAAGCAGTTTATTGAGAAATATGCGGATGTAGCGGACATGAGAAAGAAGACGGGTATTTCTACAGACGGTACCTATGCGTGGTTCGATTATGATGCTCATCTTTCCCTGTCTTCGCCCGAGCTGCAGAAGGCTTATCAAGAAGCGCCGAAATATGATAGTCTGCAGCAGCCTCGCCCAGCATTTACAAGCGCAGAGATGGAAACCCTCTCACTTTCCGGGGATACAATTATGAAGAAACGCGATGAGAATATTTCCAAGTTCATTGTTGGTGAGCGCAGTCTGGAAGATTGGCCGAAATATGTGAGCGACATGAAAGCGCTAGGCGTTGATAAAATGGTGGACATTTACAAAAAAGCGTATGATCGTGCTTTGAAAAAATAAAATTAGAGTGAGGCTGTCTCGTAGGTGAATTTAGACCTTTGGGACAGCCTCTTTTCGTTAATCATCGATGGGCAACCCTAATTCAAATCCACTGTGGCACCCGAAATCTGAGGTGCATAACATTGTTCAAAAGGGAACGTAGATGCGCTATTTACCCGGTGTCGGGTGAAATTGACTCGAAAGGGGACCGTAGATACGCTATTCGCCTTATTTTCGTGATTTTTGGCGTAATTTTGCTATATAAGGCACTGTCGTTCCCCTTCGATGACCAATTTGTTCATTACTCCATAAATAGCGTATCCTCGTTCCCTTTTGTCAGTGTTTTCTTTTGGGACAGCCTCTTTTTTTTTGACTTTTTCGAAGTGCCGTGGCACCGAATCGTTAGCCTGTTGTGTAGAGCTTGCTTAGTTAAAAATAGTGCGCCATAGCCTCAAGCCGAGGGAGCGGAACGCCGAGCTTACGGGCTTCTGCCAGAACGTCGTTAGGGAAGTGAGCGAACGATTCGCGTGAGATATAGGCTGTGCGCTCCATTCTGTCCATGATGGCCGCGGGCACGGAGTTGCCTTTTAATAATTTGAACGCGGCATAACCGCTCAACCCCGCGGGGAGTCGCATCGCTAGCGAACTGCCTAGACCGAGTTTGCCGCCCTTGGCTGCGATCAACGGAAGCATCTCCCGCATGAGCAATATCGCATTTGCGACCTTTTTCGGAGACTGATACAGGTTGCTATAGCTGCCTTCTTTCAACGCTTGCGCTGCCATTCCTGCATTCAGGATGAAGTGGAACCAGTACCAGACGCGTATATCTTTTTGCCAGGAAAAAGAAAATCCCGCCTGTCGGAAAAGCGCCACGACACGTTGATGCCTCGTTACAGATGCCGCCGTTGCTTCGGTTTGCAAATAGATGGATTTCATAAAACCGCCTTCTAACTTATTATGGCTGCTAAACCCCCCGCCACCACCAGGGAAGCCCCATATGATCTGCTCCATTGGCAGTCCTTTAGCAAAGATAGGTAGATCTTTCCAGACATTATTGAAAAGTAGGATGGTAGCCTTTCCTACATGTGGGCCAATGACTTTCCCTACATCCTGAAACTGATTATGGTTGACGCTAAGCACGATCAGATCATAGTCATGATCAGAGGTAAGCTCCTCACGCATTCGAATCGGCCATCGTTCCTTAACAGGAACGCCTTTGAAGCTTGTGCGGCCATCCAGTATATCTAGATCGATAAAAGGACCGAATTGCTCTTTACGCCCTGGTCGGACATAAAATTCCACTTCGTGCCCCGCTTTTTCAAATGCCCATCCATACTGTGCAGAAATGACGCCGCGACCAAACATTAATATTTTCATAGGTAGGCTCCTCGAATAGTTTTTAAATTTTAATGCATGTATTTAAAAACTAATATATCTTGAGGCGTCGCAGTAAGTCAATAAGTTTTTAAATATATTCCATTAAGTTTAAAAACTTATGAATTTGTGAGATAATACATGTATCATTCTTAAAAGGGGTATCCGTGTGAACAAATATGAAATCAGAACGAATCAGAAGAAAGAGGCGATTATTCAATCGGCGCTCGAGCTTTTCCGAGAGAAAGGTTATACGAATGTCAGCATTAATGAGTTGGCAGCCACCTCGGGAGTGTCGTCTGTGTCGATTTACAACTATTTTGGAAGCAAAGAGGGATTGGTTAAGGAATGTGCCCGAATTCTATTGCGGGAAACGACAGAAGCAGTGGAACGTTTGCTGAGCGAGGGCATTGGCTTCAAAGAGAAGTTGATGCAGGCCGTGGCGCTTTGTGCCGAGATGCCGAATAAACTAATGGAGCACTATTTCTCGAAGGAAGCGATAGACGATCAGGTATTTGTCGAATTATTTAGCAAAAGCGCGGGCGAGATTCGAATGGATATACTAGGCGCATTCATTGAAAGCGGCAGGGAGGAAGGGGCGATCGATGCCTCTATTTCTACAGAGACGGTGTTGGCGTTTCTACAGGCCGTGGGTGGCATGCAGAGTCAATGGGGAACTGCTTCCGAATATAGGGCAAAAGTCGGTGAATTGTATAAGCTTATGCTATATGGACTGATCGGGCGTTGAAGGCATGGGGAGAGTGAGGTCATGTACAAATAATTTTTCTGGCATATTGTTTCATATTTTTATATAATACCACCAAATAATAGATGGGGGTGACAGGTGCGTGCAGAAACACTGGATCGAAGTAATTGAAGCACAGTTGCTTCCCAATTTACAGATTGCCAGTGAGCGGCCTTATGACCCAATCGTCGTGTATCGTGTCCCTGAGCCGTGGCAGCTAGTTGGAGCGGGTAATTATGCGGCTGTGCTGATGCATCCAAGCTATCCCGATATGGTAGTAAAGGTGTACGCACCTGGGCGGCCGGGCATTGAGGATGAGAAAGAAATATATCGACGGCTGGGCAAGCACCCAGCTTATTCCGAATGCCTGTATGCGGGTGATACGTATCTTGCACTGCGTCGATTAACTGGTGTAACGCTGTATCAAAGTTTGTTGCGCGGCATCCCGATTAAGCGTCAAGTACTGAACGATATCGATGAAGCGCTGAAGTACGCAGTTAGCCGAGGACTGACGCCGCATGATGTACATGGCAAAAATGTGATGCAAAACAACGGTCGAGGCTTGGTCGTCGACGTATCGGACTTCTTAAAAGAAGACAATTGCTCGATGTGGGACGATTTAAAGCGCGCCTACAATCGCTTCTATTTCCCATGGCTGCGCAGGATACCATTACCGGAGTTCTTGCTACACCTCGTACGGAGAGGTTACCGGAAATACCGCAGATGGGCGCGACCTTCAGGTGAGTTGCACAAGAAGGGCATGTAAAATGGTATAATTGCAGGAGCTTGCCGCGGCCAGCTCCTTTTGTATGTGTACCATTAAGATAGGAGAGATAATAGTGGGAAATACGGATAAGTTTGAAATGATAGCTAATGTGTATGACACGCCTGAAAGAATTCAAATTGCCAAGGTATCATCGGATGCTATTCGTGAATATGTCATTGACGCAAAGAGTAAGAATGCGATTGATTTCGGGTGTGGAACCGGTCTTGTCGGTATGAATTTGTTAAGCGAGTTTAACTCGGTGCTGTTTCTGGACACTTCACCAAACATGATTAACCAACTCAAGCAGAAAATGTCTGATTTACATATTCAGAATGCAGATACATTATGTTTTGATTTTGAAAAGGAAGATTTATCGGATTTGCATGCGGATTATATTTTTATGGCGCAGGTTCTACTCCATATTCCGGATGTTGAATTCGTTTTATCCAGATTATTCGATGTGCTCAATGATGGTGGACATTTGCTAATCGTGGACTTTGATAAAAACGAAAAAGTAGTTTCCGATATGGTTCATAACGGTTTCAATCAAGAAAAGCTAACTGACGTTATGACTAAGATAGGTTACAGGAATATGCAATCGAAAACGTTTTATCAGGGAAATAACATATTCATGGGACAAGATGCATCCATGTTTATTCTTGCTTCTCAAAAGTAATCGTTACAGCGCGGAGAGCATTATCTTAAATGTGACACAAACTATGATGTGAGTAAATTTTCACCAATCGTAAACGTTTATATTAAATCCATTTTTGGTATAATAATAGGAAATAGTAAGAGAAAACGAGGGATGGACATGTCGTATATCGTTGATTTTAAACATGTGTCTACGGTTGGTTTAGAGTCTTCACCTGTCGTAGAGGCGCTTGCTGGTTTACGTGCGAATGAAGCCCGATACTTTATGAACAAATATGAGCATGAATTTACGGTTGTACCCGCTAGCGAGAGTCAAGAGAACCTTGATTATGTGAACCTCATTTTGAAAGAACGTGATATTGCCTTCGCGGCCAAACCGTTAGAAACGTCGCGTTTTCAAGTGGAAAATATCCAGTTTACCTACGTCTTCTATGAGGATGGTCTTAGCGTTAATGTTATGTATACGGTTGATGATCCAAAGAAGCGGGCCGTTGGTTTTAAGCTTTCCGAGGGGATGGAAATTCCCAAGGAGTTAGAAACAAAGTTTAAGTTTGCTAGACAGAAGTCAAAACTAGCTGGAACGATTCGGGGTTCGTTTTTTGTAATTAAAGGGCAATATTAGATTTTCAACATGCATGCCAATAAAGGTAGATATTTCACAGTGCATGTGAGATATCTACCTTTATTTTGCAAAAAAGAAGGAAACGAGTCGAAAAATACAGAATGTTAATATCTGGTAGATTTATATAGGGGGAACGCATCCATGGTATACGGAAATAAGCTTTTAAAAGTGCTGCTCGGACTCTTTATCGCAGTTTCAGGATTATTCTTAGCTCAGCCACAAGTGGAGGCGGCATCTTATTCTTCCTATTGGTATCCGCAAGGAAAAGTTGGATTGATGAAGCCAACGATCGTGTTTGAATTTGTCAAAAGTGATATTACTCCAGAGTTCAAAAGTTATACGATGAAAATCGATCAAGTCAAAGTAGATGCGCAATGGGACATTGGTAGAATGATCCTGTCTTATACGCCAACGACGGATTTAAAAGCGGGAGAGCATACTGTTAATATTGTATTGGAGCTAAAAGATGATGGCTACTTGCCGCTTGAGAAGAGCTGGACATTTCGTGTAGACGAAAAAGCTGTTTCTGATCTGCCTGGGGCACCTACGGCCCAGCAATTAGAAGGCATTAAGGCAATAAATGATTATAGGGTTATGCATGGGTTGAACCCCCTTACTTTCAATAAAAACCTAACATATGCTGCAAAACTTCATGCCCAATATTTAGAAACGAACAAGGTCAGTGAATCTGGTGTATCTATGCACGAAGAAAGTAGCAAGCTCCCTGGCTATATCGGAAGTAAGCTGTATGAGCGCGGTATGTACGCGTCGTATGCGGGTAATTTCTCGGAAGATGTGTCATACAATGGAAGCTCGCTAGCAACGATTACACAAGCGATCGATGGCCTTTTCGATGCTCCGTATCACCGTACGCCGTTCTTAACGCTTGATGCCATCGAAATTGGTCTTGATAAACAAGGCGATTATACGGTTATTGAATTTGGATTAACGAATGAATGGAACTCGCGATTAGTCGTTTCTCCGGCTCCGGGTGATCCCTATGTTCCAATTGGTTTTGATGGTCATGAATCACCAGACCCGATACGAAACCATGCTGGTACCAAGTACCCTGTCGGTTATCCCATCATGGCGCAACTATCAGGAAGGTTTGTTAGAGATGTGAAATTAATAGAATCCAAGCTGACGGACAGTACAGGCAAGGAGCTTGATCTATTGCTGAATACGCCGAAAGACGATGATCATCTGCAGACCGAGGTTATGTTGATTCCGACCAAGCCACTCTCTCCAGATACCGTTTACACGGCATACGTTAAATTGTCAGTCATTGAAGATAATCAGCCCAAAATGTATGAGAAGAAGTGGAGTTTTCGTACCGAACCTATTGTGAATTTAGGGAAAAGTAAATTGCATAGTGATTCTACACAGTATTTGAAGAAAATGAGCGAACCTGCTAAGGTACAGCATGTGGTGTCTTTTGGACTAGCGGATACTAAATTCATCTTGGATGATATTAAGGTTCCGATGAAACAAAAGCCCATCATTAAAGAGGGAAGCTCCTACCTTTGGATCAGAGATTTAGCAGGAGCGCTCGGGGCATCCGTAGAATGGGACGATAAACAGAAGGCAGCGATATACACGAAACAGGGCAGAATCATTACCCTCTTTACGACCAAAAATGCTTATGCGCTAAATGGTGTGGAAGTTGCGACAGATTCTCCAGCCATTTTGGACAACGATTCTACGATTATCCCAGTGAGACTGTTATCTGAAGTGCTTGGCGCTAAGGTAGATTATGAGGACCAAACACGAACGGTTAGAATTAGTTATTAACGCAACTACCGTTACAAATCCTAGAAAACTCATACGAAAGAGATCGTTGATCGTTGACGGTCTCTTTTCTTTTGTCCTCGCTATCTCCCGAAGGGTAGGAGTGACCATTGGCATAGATAATGCTTGGATCGTGGGAGCAGGTAGATCAAAATGATAGGATAGCGGACTCATTATCCCCCTAGGACTTTGGAGACTGGCTAAATGCTTACTAACTGGTTAACATTGGAAACTATAATCCTATTACAAAATGCGAGGAGAATCGACATGGTCATAACACAACAATCCGTATGGGAGAAACGAACTGTAGATTCCCGCCTATTGAAGCTGGCCCTTTTACTTGGATTCATGGTAGCAGCGCTGGTTTGCACATTTGCCTTTTCAGGTAAAGCTTCTGCTCATGGCTACATAGAATCGCCAACTAGCCGGTCGCTGCTGTGCCAACAAGGGGCAAACAAAGCCTGCGGCGCTATTCAGTATGAACCACAAAGTGTGGAAGGCAAAGGGGGATTCCCAGCGTCAGGACCGGCGGACGGTCAGATTGCGGGAGCGGGCAAGTATTTTGAATTGGATGCCCAAACGTCCGACCGCTGGAAGAAGGTTGAGATGAAGGGTGGCGAAAATTCGTTCACTTGGAAGTTCACAGCAAATCATTTGACGAAGGAATGGAAGTACTACATAACGAAAGTTGGCTGGGATCCTAATAAGCCGCTTACCCGCGATCAACTGGAATCGAAGCCTTTCTGCACAGTTGACGGCGGCAATATGAAGCCTGATATGACAGTTACACATACATGCAATGTGCCGACAGACCGGACTGGTTATTATATCATTCTAGGTGTGTGGGAGATCGGCGACACGGGTAATGCCTTTTACCAGGCGATTGACGTGAACTTAACACAAGGCGGAACGACGACGCCAGACCCAGAGCCACCATTTGTGCTGCCAAACTTCCCAGCAAGCGCTTGGTGCTCTACACATACGGACAGCAGCATAACGTTGCAATGGACGGCTTCAACGGGCTCAGCAGGGATTAAGCAATATGAAGTTAGTCGAAACGGCAATGTAATTGGTACAACGACACAAATTGAATATACCGACAGCGGTTTGCCAGCGAACACCACGTTTACGTATACGTTGGTAGCAGTGGATAACAAGGGCAATCGTTCGGGTTCTAGCACGCCTGTATCAGCAAGCACATTGCCTGCGGTGGTAGTACCAGTGCCGGATACACAGGCGCCCACACGACCTACAGGATTAACCTCCAGTAACGTGACAGAATCGACTGCTACCCTGAATTGGGCGGCTGCCAGTGACAATATTGGGGTCACGAAATACGAGGTATATCGAGATGCCAAGTTAATTGGCACAACGGCTTTAAGAACGTATTCAGATAGTGGCTTGAACGCTTCTACTGCGTACGCCTACACGGTTATTGCCGTCGATGCGGCTAATAACCGTTCTACAGCAAGCGCTGCGCTGACCGTTACGACGAAGTCTGTCGTGGTTACGCCTGAACCGGGAACGGTCGCGGCTTGGGATAACGCCAAGATCTATTTGGCTGGTGACAAAGTCACTTTTAACGGCATTGCATATACAGCAGGCTGGTGGACAAAAGGTGAGCAGCCTGATACCTCCGATGTTTGGAAAGCTGTTGCCAAAGATGCTGCGCCAACTTGGAACAATGTGAAAGCATACAATGGAGGCGATAAAGTCGTGTATGCAGGGCATACCTACCAAGCGAAGTGGTGGACCAAAGGAGAGATCCCAGGCAAGGCTGGAGTGTGGACACTTATCAACAACGAATAGAAGCAAGAAAACCTCTATCCACATGTGGATAGAGGTTTTTCTATAGGTGTACGCCGGCTTACAACCGACAGATTGCAATAAATGCAGCTAACGCGAAGAACACAATGTTCACGCCGATTTCCCGATATTCCTTGCGTGAAATATGGAATAAGGCGCCAAGAAGAACGATTGCGGCAAGTCCAGTTGCAGCAATTGGTGTCAGAATAGGTGCAATATTCGTCACCTGAGGCAGAATAAGTCCAATTGCCCCTATTAATTCAACGATTCCGATAAAGACAACGAACGCTTTTGGAACGTCTTTTACCCAACCCCAAGAAGACTTCGCTTGTTCATACTGAAATGCCTTCAACCAGCCAGAATAGATAAAACCTATTGCTGCAAGACCTTGAATGATCCATAGTGCGATATTCATGAATGGTGTACCTCCTTATTACTTTTCGACATCTCTACAGGTATAATAAACGCAAGTATTCAATTAAGGAAGTAGGCACTAATTCTAAACAGAGTAAATAAAAAGTTACCTAACAAAGGAACGCAGGGGGTTTCTATGAAAGAGTATTGTAAATTTGAATCGGCACTGGATATTTTAGTAGGAAAATGGAAGCCTGTTATTCTACTGCAGCTTATTTCAAATGGCACCATGAGATTCAGCGAGCTTCAAAAAGCGATACCTGATATCAATAAAAAGATGCTGACCCAACAATTAAGAGAACTCGCGTATAACGATATCGTACATCGTGAGGTGTATAACCAAGTACCTCCGAAAGTCGAATATTCAATTTCCGATTACGGTAAGGGCTTAAGTAAGGTCCTACAGCCATTGAACGATTGGGGTGCAGCTCATATTGAGCATATGAATAAATTATACGGAGAAGAGCGCCAGAGTTAAATTTAAAACCTCTCTGTCTAACAGAAACAATGATAAACGAAGAGGAACTTATTGAACTAGATGGCGGCGGCTAGAAGAGGGAGAGCACAAACTTCAAGTGAAGAGACGCGGACAAGCGATTAAGGCCGCCAGAGAATTGCACTTGTTGGATTAATTTGGTAAGCGCAAATAAAGCTTGTGTTTTAACCCCGCAGAGCGTCCGCCGAATGAGAAATATGTCATAGGAATAAAGACCTATTCCCTTAGGTGTCTTCATGTTATAATTTGGGTAAATTTGGACAGGGAGTAAGGTGAGTACGTTGAAGAAATATCGAGGTAAGGCCCTTCTAGTTGCATGCGTAGTAGTTGGTTTGCTACTTAAGATACCACACAGTTCCAACGCGATTACAATACCGCAGATTATGTCGGTAGAATCGACAACACCTGATGGTTCCTATAAAGCTGGCACTACCATTATGATTTCAGTGAAGTTTAATGGGGCAGTAACGGTAGAGGGTGTTCCATCTATCGCGCTGAATAGCGGAGGAACAGCCAATTATGCATCAGGAAGTGGCACAGACACACTTGTATTTAATTATGCTCCCCAATCTGGTGAAAATTCAACCGATTTGGACTGGTCAAACGGAAATGCCCTTACGTTAAATGACGGCACGATCACGGATTCTTCGAATGCCTCACCTGCCAATCTTTCAACTGTATTACCCGCGCTAGGCGCTGTTAAGGACCTTGTAATCGACACGGTTGCACCCGAGAAGCCAGTTATTACGTTATCGGAGACAGGACCAACGCATGAAGTAACTGTGAGCATTAGCTATCCGTCAGATACGGTAGATGAGAGATATCAGATGTGGGGAGATAATCCTGCCATATACAATGGCCCCTTCGTTTTGACGTCTAATCGAACGATTTCGGCGTATGCCGTGGATACGGCAGGCAACTCATCGGAGACTGTAGTAGGAATCATTAATATTGATACAACGCCACCAAGCGTACAGGCTAAAATTAAAGGAAGTGTACAAGCAACCTATTCAAATGTGGTTAAGCTGGAAATGACGGGCCAATCTACGGACGTTAGAGACATGCAATTCTCAGATGACAATGAAAACTGGTCTGAATGGGAATCATTCAATTCGTTCAAACCATATACGTTACCGTCAGGCGCGGGAATGAAGACCATCTATGTTAGGGTCAGAGATGCTGCAGGTAACCTTAGCGAAGCATATCCTGTGTCGATTACCTTACTGGCCTCGAATGAAGAGATTAATCTGGCCTTATATTCGAGTATGACGGGTTATCCCCAGGTGACTGCCTCGTATACTTGTTGTGGACATGGTGAAGACGATGGACAGAGGACGGTAAATGGTTTATTCGACTACTCCGATGGTGCGCACGATAGATGGACCAATTACGGAGGCAATGCATCCGATTCGGTAATTTATGACTTAGGCGAGTCTAAAATACTTAACCAAATCAAGTTATACCTCTTTAACGATGGCGGAGGTGTCAAGCTCCCATCCAGTTATAATGTGCAATATTGGATGAATAACCAGTGGATTGACCTGCCGAATCAAGTTAAAGCTCCTTTAACTCCCACGGGTACTAGTAATAAGGATGGAGCTACCAAGGTAAACACCTTGAATACGGTTAACTTTAATCTCATCTCAACAAACCAAATCAAGATAACTATGAATAATGGTAGTGCTTCTACCGGTTTTGTTGAGCTGGAAATGTTCCTTAATTCAACAACAGCCGATACACAAGCCGCAGCGCCCGTTGTAGTAGCTATCGACAATTTACCTAATCGAGATGCTGTCAAATTATCAGATAGTGAAGCTATTCAAGCAGCGCGTGCCGCTTTCGAAGCTCTTACAGAGACTCAGAAAGCTTTAGTGACCCGTTTAGATCACTTAGTCCAAGCAGAAACGGCTCTACATGAGCAGGAAGCGATGCTAACAGATCTATCAGTGGAGTCTGCCTTTAGCAATGGAGCGGGAAATGAAGTCACGATCAAAGTAGCGTCCCCGTTGGATATTAACTATACATTGGAAACGAATCTCTTTCACATTCGTGCAGATGATGAAGAAATGATAGTTACAGAAGCTTACTTTGATTACAGTGATTGGAGTTATCGAACAATTAAACTCATGCTCTCCTCACCTATACAGCGAAATGCAACAGCAGTTTCTGTAGACATACAGCGTGGAGCATTGTGGACAACTCTATTTAAATTAAACAATGCGATCCTAGACAGGCAAATCATTACGTTTAAGTCAGTAGATGTAATAGTGGATGATCAGATTACTATCGAAGATATAGCTGCAATCGCTAGTCGTCCAGAATGGCATATAGATGTTAATAGAGATGGAGTCTTTAATAGTGACGATGTGAAGAGTCTATTAAGTCAAATTCATAGAGTAGCAGATTAAACAGAACATTTTGATTAATATCGTTTTTGAGAGATAAGAAAAACCCACTCCCGTTAGCAGACGGGGTGGGTTTTTCTTTACCTACTTTATATCCGGCTAAGAAACTACGCTTGATTAACATGATAGCGCCCCTTTGGTATGACCAAAGGAGAACCTGAGACGGGGTCTTCAATGACCGCGCAATCAAGGCCGAAAATATCTTTGACTAATGTGCTAGTGATTACCTTCGAGGGCTCGCCCTCAGAGACAAGCTTACCTTGATAAAGCGCAAAAATATGGTCTGCATATCGTGCCGACAAATTAATATCATGAAGAACCATGACAATCGTAGTTCCGTGTTTCCGGTTAAGATCGGTGAGGAGGTCAAGGATCTCAACCTGATAAGTGATATCTAGGAAGGTAGTTGGTTCATCCAGAAATAAAATGTCGGTTTGTTGTGCTAGCGCCATCGCAATCCAAACACGTTGCCTTTGACCACCTGAAAGCTCGTCAATGTTAGCGTTGGCAAGTTCAGTAATTTTCATAATTTCCATGGCTTCGGCTACCGCTTCATAATCTTTCTTGGTCCAACCACTAAATAACGCTTGATGTGGAAATCTTCCGCGTCCGACTAAATCGGCGACGGAGATGCCTTCCGGTACAATCGGAGATTGCGGCAGCAGTCCTAAAACGCGAGCCAATTGTTTCGGCGGTATCTTATCGATTTGCTTTCCATCGAGGGTGATGCTTCCAGATTCCGGCTTTATAAGCCTTGACAGTGTTTTCAGAAGCGTAGACTTCCCACACGCGTTCGCGCCAATAATAACGCTTATTTTATTACTGGGTATAACCAGGCTGACGCCTTGGATAATCGTTTTATTATCATAACCAGCAACGGTTTGTTGAGCTTGAAAATGATGCGTCGGCTTCATTATAAATCTCCCTTTCGATTCATTCGGATTAGCAAGAAGATCAGATACGGTGCTCCGAGTATTCCAGTTATGATGCCCACAGGGAATCTGGTTTCGAAAGCGAATTGCCCGATGAGGTCTGATGCTAAAACTAAACTAACGCCAACTAGACCCGCCGGAATTGCGTTTGAGAAACCAACCCCGACTAATCTTTTTGCGATCGGTCCCGAAAGGAAAGCGACAAAGGCGATTGGACCCGTTGTTGCCGTAGCAAGAGCAACCAAGAAGACGGCACTCACAATGAGTGCAATTCTTGTCATGTCTGTGTTTACACCGAGTGTAGTGGCCGATTGTTCGCCAAGCTCTAATAGACTCAAATGTTTGCCGAGCACGACAATGAGAGGCGAGAAGATCAGAACCGTTATGACCAGTGGCGGAAGCTCATACAATTGGACGCCATTGAGACTGCCGGTAAGCCATCTGAACGCTGCTGGGATATCTTGCTGTGCGCCTACTAGTAGCAGATAGGATATGACAGAGTCTAGCATGGCTTGAATGCCTATGCCGATGAGGATTAATCGCCCGATCGAGAATGTTTTTCCCCTGGATAATAAATAAATGAACAGCACAGTAGCAAGTCCGGCAATCACAGAAGCAACGGAAACAACGGTGGTGCTAGCGTGAAGGATGAGTATGCAAAAAACAGCTGCCGCGCTTGAGCCAGCGGTAATCCCGATGACATTCGGGTTAGCGAGGGGGTTACGTAACATCGTCTGGAAGGTGTTCCCGGCAATACCGAAAGCAAATCCGGCAAATAGTCCTGCTAACATCCTCGGTAAACGTACGGTATTTATTGCAAAGGATGCACCTTGGACCTGTTCCCCCATTAGCACACGGATGACATCTTTAACGGGGTAATAAGTGGTTCCCATTAAAAGCATCGCACAGCAAAGGGCGCAGGAGAGTAAGGCAAGTATGCTGGTAACAAGCAGCCATCGGCGGTGTCTTCGACGTCTTCCCGCCATAATAAATGCAATAGATGTATTTGTCATAATGAACGCACTTTCGATTTCATCGCTAGAATGATTAGTATGGGGGCGCCAATAAATGCAGTAACGACACCGACTTCGAGCTCTCCAGGGCTGCCGACAAGCCGGCCGATGACATCGGATATCGTCAGAATGACGGCTCCTGAGAGGGCTGACATCGGAATAACAAAGCGCAAGTCGGGACCAAGTATGAGGCGAATGACATGAGTCGAGATGAGCCCAATAAAGCCGATGGGCCCTGCGAGAGCAGTCGTTGCGCCGCACAAAATAACCCCTGCAAAAGCTGCAATAAAACGTAATGTACCTGTTCGAATGCCTAGCCCTGTCGCGAGCTCGTCTCCCAGTGCTAACGCATTGAGTGCGGGGCCAGAAATAATGCCGATCAATATGCCGATGATCAGAAACGGGGTAAAGATAGCGACAGCGTCCCAAGTAGCCGAGCCTACGCTACCAACTGACCAAAACCTGAATTGATCCATGACATAAGAGCGTGGCACCATGATCGCACTGACTAACGAAGATAGGGCGGCACTTGTGGCAGCACCAGCCAATAGAAGCTTAATGGGCGTGGCACCGCCACGCCCCATTGAGCCGATTCCAAATACGAAAATCGCAGTAATTGCGGCTCCAGCTAAAGCCAACCAAATATATTGATTAGCCGTCGTGATGTTCAAGAAGGCAATACCACAGACGACGAATAACGATGCGCCTGTGTTAACCCCAAGTATACTCGGATCAGCAATCGGGTTCCGGGTGACCGCTTGCATAAGCGCGCCAGAAACACCGAGTGCTGCCCCGCAAAACAAACCAAAAACGGTTCGTGAGAACCGTTTTTGAACTATGCTTGCCCCGTAGGAGTCGACATTCGGGTGAAATAAACCGTCTAGTACATCTTGTAATCTCACCGATCGAGAGCCAAAGGCCAGGGATGCAATTACGCAAACGACGAGCAAGACCAGACAGATTAGTAGAACGATCATAAAATGCTTCGGAATATGCGAGTTTAGTGGCGTGCTGTCTGAAACCGATGAACGATTCATGGATCTACTTAATAGCTCCTGCGATTAATTTCAAGTATTCATCAATCGTATAAGAAATTGAAAGTGGGTTAGGGTTACCAGAAGCCGCAAGAGGTGTACCGTTACCGATCAGCACTACAGCACCTTTTTGAACAGCTGGAATTTTACCAAGAATAGGATCTGCTTTAACAGCTTGCAATAAGGCGTCATCTCCATACCCGACTAAGATATCCGCATCGTTAAGAGCGTCAGCATTTTCAGAGCTTAATTTCAAGTTGTAAGCGGTAGGGTCCGTAATCTTTTTCGTAACACCTTCCGAATAAACCATACCTAGCTCAATCAAGAAAGCGCCGCGTGGGTCAGCAGCTGTATAGATATTAATTTTGGATAAATCTTTGGCTGAGAAGTTAGTGAATGCAACTTTTTTGCCTTTCAACTGTGGATACTCGCTTGCTTTTTTCTTAATCAGCTCTTCGGTGTCCTTAATCAGTTTCTCGCCTTCGGCTTTCATCCCCATCCCTGTTGCATTAAACAGGACTTGTTCACGCCATGTCGTTACCCAAGGGCTTTTTTCATAAGCGACAACCGGAGCGATTTTGCTAAGCGTTTCGTAGTCTTTTTGCGTGATTCCAGAATAAGCAGCAAGAATGACATCCGGCTTGGATGCTGAAATAGCTTCAAAATTAAGTCCATCTGTATCTTGGAAAACATTAGGTTTATCTACGTTAAGTTCCTTAAGCTTTTTCGCTGTCCAAGGCAGAAGTCCGCTTTTATCCTGAACGCCGTAATTTGCCGCTGAGAAACCAACAGGTACAACGCCTAGCGCAAGTACAACATCATGGTTAGCCCATTGAATCGTAGCCACTCGTTTCGGCTTGCTTGGAATCGTCGTTTCGCCAAAAGCATGCTTGATCACGATCGGGTATTTCGTAGCATCTGGGGCAGCAGTTGCAGCAGCTGTCGGGGCGGCACTCACGGCCGGCGTTGGTGCTGGTGTTGAACTGGATTGCTTGCCTGAAGAACAACCAACGAGTGCGATCATAAGCGCAGCCGAAATAGTTAGTGTTTTTAATGCGGTTTTTGGTGTTTTATTCATTGTGTAGACCCATCCTTATTCTTAATTTTATTTGTTTACTATTTGATAATGATTATCAGTATCATATTAATTTATATCCTAGTCAGTAGGTTGTCAATAAAAAGTTTGCAAAAACGATGTCCTATGTACCAAGGGAGGTCATTTAATTGATAGTCAAAAAGAAGAAAGTTGAACGAGTAAATTCTCTTTCAAGGGTCTTTCTTGCTATATAATATTAGTGACCTTCATGTTTCTTCCGGGAAGTCAATTTGATTTCGGATGGTTCCGATTTGAACGATGAGATAAAAGCCACTTCCATAATGGAAGTGGCTCTTTGCGCGTTAATATACGATCTTTCGCTGTGCCCAATAGCTGAATGAAAATAAGAGGGTTTCCGTTATGAGCTTTGCAGCTATAAGAGGTATGCCAATGTTTTCGTGAAAGAGGTACATGCTACCATAATTCAATAACATGATAAGGATAACGAGAGAGAAATACCGGGGCAATGATTTGCCGATAGCCGCTCCGTTCCTTTTGGCGAAAACAAATTTGCGATTCATTGTGTAATTGATCATGGAACTGACTAGTCGTGATCCCATGATGGATAAGAGCAAATCGGAGGTCATCCATTGCAGCACGAGCAGCAGAATGAAATCCATGATTGCTGCGAATCCCGAGGACGCACAGAATTTTAGAAAAGGAAAGTAAACTCTGGCGGAATCGGCCAAAGGGCGAAAATGAGATGATTTATTATCGTCCAAATAGACGGTGTCGATCGGAACCTCAACCAAGTCGTATCCCACATTAGGAGCTTCGAGAAGCATATTCATTTCATACTCAAAGCGATTTCCTGGAATTTGGCATAGCCAATCCAACATTTCAGAGGAATAGCCCCGCAGGCCAGTTTGCGTATCTTGTATGGGCTTTCCCGTCGCCAATGCGTAAACCATCCTCGTCGCCGAATTCCCGATACGGCTGCGCATGGGGACTTTGCCCGTGAATTGTCTGCTGCCCAGTACGATATGATTACGGTGCTCGCGAACGGCTTGCGTGAGTCTTAGAATATCTTCCGGCAGATGCTGTCCATCACTGTCGGCGCAGACAACGCCATCACTTCCACCGTGCTGTCTCACATAATCAAAGCCCGTTTTCAATGCGCTTCCTTTGCCTTGGTTCATCTTATGCGTTAGCACGGTGCAACCTGCTTGCTTCGCCGAATCAAAAATAGGGCGGTAATCTTCACCGCTGCCATCGTCAACGACAAGGATCGCAGCGTCGCTAACTTCTTTTAGTTTATAGATAAGAGAAATTAACCTTTCGTCCGGCTCATAGGAGGGGATAAGGATGGTCATGGTATCAGTCCTCCTTGTTTAAGATTTAGGAATATAGATAATGTCGCTTACGCCTCGTTCATTGCCTTTGCCAAGCGGGTTATTCACGACTCTGCCCATGAAGTACATCGTGGAAGAGCCGCCGCCATCGAGATTATAAGCTTCGGTAGCCCCAAGTTCATGGAATAGATTTGCGAATTCAGTTAACGTCATGCCACGGCTATAGTTGGCTGAGCGCCCGTCGACCACGATAAACAAGAAGTGATTCGGCGAGATCATACCAATGCCGGTGCGCGGATTAGCATCTTGAATCGAACGGTTTCCGAAGTTTTTGTCTATTTGCACGGCGGAGAAATCTCCGGCGATCTCGCCATCTTTGACGAGGGTAGGACCGAAAGAAAAGGTATTCGTAGTCCCCTCAGCGAGCAAATCTTGTGAAGATTTTTCTTCTTCGTTATATGGCAGTAGCGTGCCATTCTTGAGCAGGGCTAAGCCATCACGAGCTGGATCATCGCGGTAGACGGTGCCGCCTCGGATGATGACGCCGTCGTTGCGAAAGCCATAATAATCGCCATTAATCGCAAATAGGGCATTGTTGCTGGCCGCGATCGTCGAAGTGTTTTCGATGATGTTTGTGCCGAAGGCGTTTTTAGCGAAAGCTGTTAGCAGGTTAGTCGAATTATTGAAAGTCACGTCAGCGACGAAATAGGTGATTGCACTGGATCCGGAGCCTGTTTGCACCTGCTCGATATGAATCGATTGGTTATCGTCCTTATAATTCCAGTCATCGTATTGCGCTTTCGTCGTTAGTGGTTTGGCGGTTTCATCTTGCGTTACAACGTTATTCGGGGAGACGACAACCTCCACGTGCTCGAATAAATAACGATTAGCAAACCAATAGAGAATCGCAGCGATGATAAGCAGGCATATAGCTATAATGGTGATAATTTTGGTTTTCTTTCGATGGCGGATGATGATGATCACTCCTGTCGGGGTTCATAAAACTATCTTATTGCAGCAACCTTTAGTGAATCTTAAATGGAAAACTTTAAGTCAGACGGATAGGCGAGTGAGTGACTGTTAGCACATTTGCATAAAGTTCAAAGTCTAAGATTTAAACACTAAAGTTTAAAGTTTAAACGTTAAATTTTGAACTTTAAGCTCCAAACTTTACATGTTAAACTTCATTTCCTCCCCAAAACAAAATTGTTAAAAATTCCTAGTAACCGTCTTAAATCACCTCTAGCAACCGAATCTATTTATAGTATCTATTAAGGTTGGGAGAGGAAATAGACATGGCAAAACATGATATTCTTACCACAACTATTCACTTATCCATTGATAACGGCAGCAGTCATATTAAAGGCATTTATGACGATTTGAACAACAATTTTATTTTCCCTAACGTTGTGGCACAACCTTTTGGGGAGCGATTTTTGCTGATGGAACAAGGGGATCCCCTGGATTTCTTAGATGTGCAAATCACATCGCCAGCGATTGATACAGAGCAATATCGTCATGTCTATGTTGGGAACTTGGCTATCGGTGATGAAGGCATTGTTCATGAAATTGTAGGAGATAAAGCGGTACAAAAGAAGGCCCAGCGGCCCGAAACAATGGTTACGCTCTTAACCGCTGCGGCATATGCTATTGCTACGAAACATGAGGATGCGATTAAACGCGGTAAGAATCGCATTAAAGCTACGGTGCAGCTAGGAACAGGACTGCCAATTAGAGAAATTACGAAATTTAGCGAAGAATTTGCACAGAAGATTACAGGAGGCGTTCATTCCATTACGTTTGTTACGACACCGATATTTAAAGGTGTAACGGTAGAAATGGAGTTTATGCTGCCATCGGATATTAGTATTGATGATGTATCAGGCGTCTATGATATGGAGGCTACATCCAAGTCGCAGCTGTCACATAAGGGCTTCGGGATTGCAGATGTTGGTGGTGTCGATATGGACATTGCTTTCTTCAGACCAGGGCTTGATCTGGATCAAAGGCATTCAACGGGGGCTAAAATCTACTTAAACGATGCGTTGGAAAGCATAAGGAATGAAATCAACGCCCAAGGAGAAGAGTTAATCTCAAGCACAGCGGAACTGACAATCATGCTAGTCAACAAGGAGTATGAAATTTACGCTGAGGGTAAAGTCGCTTTTGACATGACGAACCTCGTAAACCGTCACATGCGAATTTTAGCCGAAAAGGTGTTGAAATACGCCCGCAACTCTTGGAAACATGTTCGCTATGCGAATGAGTTCTGGTTTATCGGTGGCGGTGCCATCGTACTTCAACCTTGGATCGAGAAATTAAATGCCGAGTTAGGCTTGCCGATCCGATTTGATAAGTCAGAGTACAGTCAATTCCGTAATGTGCGCGGTACTTTCTTTTTGCTGGAGCATGCCTTGAAACATACGAACAATGAAGCTGCGGCAAGCAGGGAAATCGAGAAGGAAACTGAGGCTGGGAGCGGAGCGGATTGAAGAAACGGAGATCGACTGTTTTGGTGAGTCCGGGTAAGGATGTAACCCTATACATTCCGACAGAAACACCGCCAGAGGTCATTGCGTATATGAACCAATTGAAAGCAGAAGGCATGTTTAGTCATGGCATTATGGAGATTTTGACAACACATATTCTTCGTGAACAATCGCTAGCAACGTTGGTTGGTGAAGAGAACCCAAATCATGCAATTGAATCATTCGTAGAGGATGATCATTTCTTTACCGCACCCATAGAACACCAGGAATCTGTGGATATCCCGGTTTCTAACAGACAGAAGAACTTTAGTTTAGAAGATATATTTCGGCAAGCTGGTCGGAATGCCGGCAAGCTTATGTAGGATGTAACTGGGTGGGGTGAACTCCAATCATAATGAAAAGGAGGACATCGACATGTCTAATGGAGAAACGAACGAAGGGACACGGAGTTTTGCGCTATCGGATGATATTTTTCGTCAACCAGGGTTAGATCTTTACTCTCAAATGGTCTATATTATTTTGAAAAGTTTTGGCTCGGAGTCCAATTTCCCTGGCCTTTCGGAGATCGGGATTCTTGCGAGAATGACAGACAAGCAGACGATGAAGGCACTGCAAGATCTCGTCAATCTTAAAATCCTTCCGCACAAACTGTTCCGCCGGATGGTTGGAGATTTCCAAGATGACCGCCTCTCATGGGCGGCTAAGGGTTTACTTATCTTTTGCAAAGAGAACCCGCATATTGAGTTACATGACTTGCTGGAATTGACGAGTCAATCGGGCGAGGATGAGCTTAGCATTCGCAATTCGTTACGAGAGTTGAGTCAAAATGGCTACTTGGATGAATACCCCCAATGGCAGCAAATCGCGAACTGAGCGAGGATGGTTTAGTGCCAAATGAGACACACTAAAGCGTATGCCAAGACCAACGCGTCTAGGCAATCGAACCATTAACGCTAAGAGGTGATCATGTGAGCGGAAGAAATAATAAGCCGGATAATGACGGCCCAGCAGGGAAGCCAGGTAGGCTTGATCAGTATGGTGATAAGCTGGGATCGAGCAATGAGGCAGAGTTTGAAGCTGCGGCCAATCAGGCATGCGAGATTTCCTCTACAGAGGATTTGAGCGAGCAGGGGCAAACGCACTAGCACTAATAAAGGTTCGTTAAAGCAGAGGGCGCTATCCATTCGGGTGGCGCTTTTGTTTGTTTCTTGTTACACTACGTTTATGATTGATTAATCACTCATTACAGGTGAGGGGAGCTTTTCACATGGCAAAAGACGACACCATTTCGGTCAATCGCCGAACTGACATTATATCGGCCGCAATTGAGGTTTTTGCGGAAACAGGCTATTATCGCACGACAACAGCGCAGGTAGCGCAGCGAGCAGGCATTTCACAGCCGTATGTGTTCCGCTTTTTTGCAACCAAAGAAGCGTTGATGCTCGCGGCACTGGAAGCCTCTTGGGCAAGAATTGCAGAATCCTTCTGCCAAGTCATCGCCACTGCTTCACCGAGTGGATTGGAGCAGGAGCTGATTGCTGCCTATGAGGAAATTCTGACTGCTCACAAGCCGGAGATGCTGCTTCAGATGCAGGCTCAAACCATGCAGGAGGAACCGATCCGCGAGGCGATGCAGGCTGGTTTTCGAGAGATTCGAAGCATTGTGCTCGAAGCCTTTCAGAAGAATGCGATTCCGAATTCGGAGGAGAGGACGCTGCTCTTTCTTGCGCGGGGCATGCTTTGCAATATTTCTATGGCATTGGGCCTACCAGAGCTGATGAAGAGTTAAGAGGCTGCAAAGCCGAAACATTTAGTTATTGATCAATCACTAACTATTTGGTATAGTGACAACATTAGGTTAGTGATTGATCAATTACAATACAGAGGAGATGCTGATATGAAAAAAGCAATTGTTATTGGAGCAACTGGCGGAACTGGTGCTGCTGTCACGGAGGAATTAGTGAATAGAGGGATTCCTGTCATTGCATTCGGGCGTTCGCCCGCGAAGCTAGAGCAATTCGCTGCTCGGATGGGCCAGCCAGCACATCTGACACTTGCCGTAGGGGATGCCTTCTTGGCAGATGATGTGGCAGCCGCGGCCGTAGATGCCGATGTCCTGTTCCATTGCGCAAACGTTCCTTATCATGAGATGGCTAAGCGGCTGCTTCCGCTGGGGGAAGCTATTATGCAGGCAGCTGACCGATTGAGTCTCAAAGTGGTCGCAGTCGATGGTATCTATCCCTATGGAAGAAGACAAATGGACGTAGTTACAGAGAATCACCCCAAACAGCCACACACGCGTAAAGGACAAATTAGGCTGCAATTTGAACAGATGGTTTTCGACAAGCGATGGAAGCAAGCACGCCCATTGATTGCCCGTCTACCCGATTATTATGGCCCAACGGCCAATCAAGCCTCGTATCTAGGTTCTACTTTAGAAGCCATCGCAGCTGACAAGATGAGTTTCTTCATCGGGAACATGCAAGTGCCACGTGAGTACGTGTATTTGCCAGATGCGGCTAAAATGCTTGTGGAACTTGCGTTGAATGAGCATGCCTTTGGTCAAGAGTGGAACATTCCCGGTGGGGGAACGATTGCTGGCCATGAAATTGTGCGCATCGCTCGCCGTGCTAGCGGCACTTCCAAACCTGTGCTCTCCCTAGGGAGAATTGGCCTTTCCTTGATGGGATTATTCGTTCCCGTCATGAAAGAAGTCGTGGAGATGCTGTATTTAACGACGGAGCCGCTTCGCCTTAGTGCTGAGAAGTACGAACGTTGGATAGGGCCTGTCCCAGCCATTAGCTTCGAGGAGGGCATTACGGCTACGATTCATCAGTTGAAGAGGTAGGCGGGACTATTCACCCATTCCGACTACATCTAACTTAGTTCTAATCGTACGATATAGAGGAATCGGTGGAAATTAACGTGAGGAAATCCGTGTATTCGTACAAAAATGGAAAAAAAGCTGAATTTAGATACGGAAAATCCAGTTATTCTTTCAAGTAGAGGGCCAAGTAGCCTTCGAACGATTCAAATCGGTTGTAAGGCTTTTATTTTTTGGTCGTATCAAATTCAGCGGACTGCTCATAATAAACTCGCACTACCTAAAATCTCTATTTCAAGGAGCGTGAGCAGCATGTCAGGTCATAAACAGCAAGGGCAATCCAGAAAAAATACAACCACACGTACACAGGACCAGAGCAGCAACAAGGGCGGCAAATAAAGCAGGCTGCCCCATCACGCATGACATAACCCTAAATATCGAAAAAGGTCCATACCTCTACTTTCAGAGGCGTGGACCTTTTTAAGTTTAACCCTTGGTCATCCGATTGAGATCGGAAGTGAGTTTGTCGAGCTGAAGGAAACTCTCCAAGATGTCACGAATTCGGCTGTCTTGTGTCGTCATACTTGCGGACATCTCTTGGATGGACGCCATGTTTTCTTCGGTAATACCAGCAATCGTGACGATCTGGTCCGTAATTCGCGTGTACTGTTGGTGGAGACTCTCCGCGGATTGTTCCACGTGTGCGGACTGACTTTCCAGGTGGCCCGCATCGGTCGCTAGTGCATGCATGACTTGTACAACTTTCTGCGCGGCGTCACTGCCATTCGCTACGGATTGCTGCCCGTGTAAGACTTGCGCGGCGGCTTGCGTTGTCTTCGAGCGAATATCCTCGAGAATTTGCTCGATCTGCTCGGTAGATTGCTGCGAGGTTTCGGCCAATTTACGAATCTCGTGAGAAACAACACCGAATCCTCGACCGTGTTCACCTGCACGTGCGGCTTCAATGGCTGCGTTCAGCGCAAGCAAATTCGTCTGCGTGGAAATATGCTTAATTGTTGCAACAATATCACTGATCCGCGAATTCTGACTGTCCAGATCGTTCATCAACTGAACGGAAGAATCCATGGTTTCGTGGGCGCTTTTCATCTGTGTCTCCAAGGATTCGGCTTCTTCACTCCCAACCTTGGTCAGTTGGGCGGAACTTACAGACAGATCTCTCATTTCCGTTGAGCGGTCAGCCAAGGAAGTGACGGATTGCTCGATATGACGAATGGATTCGCTGATATCACTAATGCTGGACGTTTGCGTTTCAGTGCTTGCGGTAATTTCCCCGAAAGCTAAGGTGACTTCTCTAGAAATAGACCCCGTTGCTGTCGCATTCTGCCTGAGATCCGAGCTGAACTGAGTAAGTGAGACTAGGGATGAGGAGACGAGATTAACCAAATCGACGGATTTGTTTTTCTCTAGAACGGCTTGCTCCCGCTCAGAAAAGATATCCTTTTGCAATTTCTCACTGAATTTCGTAGATACGAATAATGGCACAGCGATTAACGCAAGGTACATGTACATATTGACCATATCGTTGTCGCCGAAAATCTCAGTTTTATAGGGGCTTATGAAGAAGTAGGCTGTTAGAACCACCCCCATGAAGCCGGAGAATGCAATAGCGCGCGAGCTGCCATACAACGTCATAATAGCTAAATTCACGTAGACGAGGAGATAGGTTGTGAAGATGGGACCCGTCAGTATGAGTAACCATGTCAGTAGGGTGATAATGGCGGATATAATATACATGATGTAGGCGGTAAGCCAACGTTTGTACGTAAGAACGGTTGCCAATCCGCTAGTCAATGTGCCGACAACGAGAAGGACGATGATCGAATCCATACCTGCAGCAGTCAGGAAATCAACGGCTATGCCCAGAACCAGCATACCCCAAATAATATTCACAAGCAGTTTGTTGCGGCGGTGCAATGTCTCCATATAATTCATCATCCGTCCACCTTTTCCATATAGTGTTACGTTAAGATGATAACATGAAACGACAAATTTTTACATAAATATCAAGAGTACTACTCCGAAGCTCCCCGCCATTGGTTTAGCAATTTTTCATGCAACTGAGCAGCTAAATCAAAGCGGTACGTAGCAAGGAGATTCTCTAGCTTCACTGGTGTAAGAAGCGGATTCACAGGAATATTGGGCGCTACCGGGAAGGAAAAAGCCGTGTTCATATAATCGGTTTGAACCTCTTTGGAGAGCATGAAATCAACAAGCTGTTTGGCTGCAGCAGGATTGTTGCCTCCCTTAAGGATAGAGACAGCACCAATCTCCCAGCCTGCTTGTGGTGGAATAAACGAACTTATGTTATAGCCCGAGTTTTTAAAACGCAGCTGGTCGCTTAGGAAGGAGACGGCTGCTGCCACTTCGCCTTCAGCTAAATGCTGTGCGCTTGTGTTGCCGGCGAATGTCATGGAGGCGCTTTGCTTCTTCAATGCTTGCATGAGATCAATTGCTGCGCTATCTCCGCGCTGCTGAGCAACCGATGCGAGCAGCGTGTAGCCTGTCCCCGACGTCTCGGGGTCGGGAATCTCGATCTTGCCCTTAAGCTCAGGGCGCAGCAGATCCTCGTACCGCTGTGGCAGCGGGAGATTCGCCAGCTGTGGATCCTGCTGCCAGATGGTTTGGTTAACGCCAATGGCCAGTGCCCCCATGTAAATGCCAGTCCAATAACCATCCGCATCTTTGTACTTGGTAGGGATGCTGCTAGCGGAAGCAGATGAGTAGCGAAGCGATTTACTCTTGTTTTTGAGCTGCTCGTGCAGATCGGCAGGGCCACCGAGCACGACATCAATACCCGTCTTCCCCAGCGTCAGCAGGTGGTAGCTCGCTTCGCCACTGGACATCCGGATGATATCATACGGTTGGTCTGTTTTTTCCTTGAACGTCTCAAGCAGAATTTTCCCAGCATCCTCCTGGAAGATGACGTACACCTTAAGAGGCTGGTTACTCTTCTTTTCCCCGAAGACGAGATATCCAAGATACACTCCGATACCGATTATGAGTACGAGTAATCCTTTTTTCCACATGGCGAAACTCCCTTCTGAACAGCCAAAAAAGGAAACCAAAGTTTCCCTTTTTAACTTCCTGCTATTTGATATGTCCAACTAACTTAGTTTAATTAAATGAATTTTATCATCGGCTGCACTAATCGTGACATTCCCCTGATATCTTGTCAAACCGATATCGTATGCATCGACAATCCATTCTTTCATATCATCATCTAAAATGAAGTATCGTTCCTTCTCGCCGAGGAACATGGAAGATTTCACGAAGCCGCTCACCACAAATTCGCTGGCACTGGTAGCATTGATACGCATGGACTCAGGACGAATACTGAGCAGCACTTTCTCACCTGTCGTCACAGCTTCATCAATCGTTACGCTTGCCGTACGTTTACTCGTGCCGTATTCCACAGTGGCTTTGCCATTGGCAGAGTTAAGTACAACGGCATCAACGAAGTTCGTTGTCCCGATAAAGTCGGCGACGTAAGGCGTACGAGGCTTGTAATAAATCTCATGCGGAGTGCCGTACTGATCAATCGCTCCCTTGTTGAAAACAACGATGTGATCGGACATCGATAAGGCTTCTAGTTGGTCATGGGTGACGTAGATAACCGTTAAACCAAGCTCTTGTTGAATGGTGCGCAGCTCGACACGGACTTCTTCGCGGAGCTTCGCGTCCAAATTACTTAGCGGCTCGTCGAGCAGAATGATCGGTGAGTTCATGACGAGGGCACGCGCCATAGCGACCCGTTGTTGTTGTCCTCCGGACATTTCATGCGGATACCGCTCCTCAAGTCCGGTCAGTTTCACTTTCGCCATCGCGGACTTCACGCGATCCTGTATTTCTGCCTCAGGGCGCTTTTGAATATCCAGCCCGTAAGCGACATTATCGAATACCGTCATGTGCGGGAATAGGGCGTATTCCTGGAATACCATCGGTGTTCCGCGCTTATAGGGGGGCAGATCGTTGACGAGCTGGCCATCAATCTTGATTGGTCCAGAATGTGCTCTCGGAAAAAACTTTCTTAGGATTTTTGCACAGCAGCCAGAGGAAATCGAACTCTTTGCTTGTCGTTTTAATAGGTTTGCCAGCCAGCTTGAAGGATCGTTCATTTCTATCAATTTCGATCATGCCAACTTGAAGGACCTCAGCAGTTTGTGCGGTTGTATCCGATGTTACACGGCGCATGACAGCGCGAATCCGCATAATAAGTTCACGTGTCTCAAACGGTTTAGTTAAATAATCGTCGGCTCCCAGCTGGAAGCCTAGTATTTTATCATTCATTTCATTCTTGGCCGTGAGTACAATCACAGGTATTTCTTTATGAATTTGTTGGAGTGTCTTCAGGAGCTCAAAACCTGACTGATCAGGCAGCATCAGATCCAGCAAGATGAAATCGATAGGCTCTGAGGCGAGTATCTCAAGACTAGAAGCGACAGTGCCAGCTACAACAGGATGAAACCCCTCTACTTCAAGGCTTAATTTGAGCAGCATTTGGATGCTGGAATCGTCTTCAATAATTAAAATATTCATAGGAAAAGTTCCTTCCTTTCCGGTCGCATTTTGCTTACCTCATTCACTACTTATGAGCATGTTCCTTGTGTATCCATTCTACACAAGGATTACAACATGTAAATACGTGAATGAAATGTGGCTCTCCGAAAAGGGTAAGCCCGCCGGGGGTGCGGCGGGGTGGAGTGAGGAATAGCGCCCTTTTTGGGCGCTACTGTAGTGCTCAGGGCCAAGTAGCCGCAGGGTAAGGCCCTTTTTGGGTCTTACAGCCCCGCGAGCCGGAGCTGCGGCGGTTTAGGGGCAGGTGTAGCGCCCAAAAAGTGCGCTACTGTAGTGGTCAGGGCCGAATAGCCGCAGGGTAAGGCCCTTTTTGGGTCTTACAGCCCCGCGAGCCGGAGCTGCGGCGGTTTAGGGGCAGGTGTAGCGCCCAAAAAGGGCGCTACTGTAGTGGTCAGGGCCGAATAGCCGCAGGGTAAGGCCCTTTTTGGGTCTTACAGCCCCGCGAGCCGGAGCTGCGGCGGGTTAGAGGCAGGTGTAGCGCCCAAAAAGGGCGCTACTATAGTGGTCAGGGCCGAATAGCCGCAGGATAAGGCCCTTTTTGGGTCTTACAGCAAAGAGGTATACGCAAAAAACACAAAAGAGCTAAACGCATCAAGCCGCTTAGCTCTTAGAAAAACTGCTATGAAGGGAGCTGCACATAAAACGACGTGGTCTCCTGCTGCACACTTTTTGCATGAATTTTGCCCTTATGCTGCTCCACAATGGACTTGGCTATGGCTAATCCAAGCCCGTAGCCGCCATGCTTGCGTGAACGCGATGTATCCGCGCGGTAGAAGCGGTCGAAGATCCGCTCCACATGCTCAGGCGAGATGCCTTCGCCGGTATTGGTCACAGTGAGAAGCGTATCGCTATGATGCTTCTTGAAGCTGAGCGTAATAGCCCCCTTCGGTGGCGTGTATTTGATCGCATTGTCCATAAGAATCATGACAACTTGCTTGATTTGTTCACTATTGCCATGCAAGGTGAGGTCGGGCTGAATCTCGTAATCCAGCGTAATATCCTTCTCGAACACGACGGCTTCCATCGTGAGGAGAACACTCTCCACAGATTCACTCACGTTAAATTCGCTGTACAAGATTCCCGCCCTAGTATCATCCATTTCCGTCAGATAGAGGAGATCGTTGGTAAGGGTCTTCATGCGTTCCGTCTCCGATTTGATGCGATGCAGCCATTTCGATTGGCTTTCGATGGTATCTTCGCTATTCGCTAAGAGCACATCCGCATTAGTATTGATGACGGCTAGCGGTGTTTTCAGCTCGTGGGAAGCATCCGCGATGAATTGTTTCTGCTTCTGAAAGGCCTCGCGGACCGGCGCGATGGAACGATTCGCAAAATAACGGCTCGTAAAGAAGATGACGATCAGCATCACCAAGCCGACGAGCGAGAAGGTATAGACGAGATTCGTCAGAATGGTCTTCTGAGCCGTAACGTCGAGATAAACGACGCTATACCCGGTGTCATTCTTTTGCACCATATACGCCCATTGATTGCCATCCAGCGTGAACTGGCCGATATCCGACCTGCCCAAGGAAGCTTCTTTAATCGCAGTTTCGTAGAACACGGTATCCATATCAAAACGGGAATTCGTCGATGTGATGTTCCACTGGGAATCCGCTTGCAGCACGAAGGAAACCGATCGCTCGGGTGGTGAATCATTGTACCCCTGAGGTTCTTGCGGGTGATGCCCGCCATCAGGTCCGAGTTTCATATTCCCCTTTTTCCCGTCAGGTTTGAGATTGAAATTAGCTACACCATGCAGTTCCATATCGATGTCAGCCTTCACATTCTGATAGGTAATGAAATAAATCGTCGCGAAAGACAAGACCATGATGCAGGATATGATGACTAGATTTACGATCAGAAATCGGTTGCGAAGCTTGTTAAACATTAAGAGGTCACCTCCTCCAGCACATATCCGACGCCTCTAAGGGTCGAGATACGGACAGCCGCGTGCAGGAAAGTTAGTTTTTTGCGTAAAAAAGAGATGTAAACTTCCACGTTGTTATGCTCCACCTCAGAATCGAAGCCCCATAGCTTCTCGATGATCTGTTCCTTCGATGTTACGGCCTGCTTTCTCGTCATTAACAGCTCCAGGAGCTCGCTTTCTTTTAAAATCAGTTTCAATTCCTTCCCCTTACAAGTGAGCTTAAGGTTTCCTGTATGCAATTCGATGTCCCCGAACTTCAAAGCATCTTCCGGCACGACCTCGCCCTTGCGTCTTAACGCTGCGCGTATCCGAGCTAAGAGCTCTTCGGTTGAGAACGGTTTGGCGACATAATCATCGGCACCGTAATCCAATCCCGCGATTTTATCTGAAATTTCTCCCTTGGCTGTAAGCAGAATCACAGGTGTTGAAATCCCTTTGGCACGCAGTGTCTTAAGGATCGTGATCCCGTCCATTTCGGGCAGCATGATATCGAGCAATAGAAGATCATATATACCGCTTAACGCATTATCCAGTCCGGACTGTCCATCGTGAACAGCGTCAACGGAGTAATGGTGTTTTTTCAAAATTTGAGTTAAAGCTTCAGCTAAATGTACTTCGTCTTCCACGATTAGAATTCTCATGGTCGTTTCCCCCTTAGTGCCTCAAGATGCTCTGCAATGGCATGGCTTCATTATAGGCCTGCGAACCTTTAATCAACCTTAATAGTAGCACTCCATGTGCAGATTTACGAAAAAAACATAATCCATCTCGCATTTAAGTTTCACTAAAGGTTGGGGGGCTAAGATACAGTCATGGAAGCGGCGAGCAATACGCAGCATGAACAAGAAGGAGGCGCATCACAATGGCGATTGAAGTATTTAATCGGTATGAAAATAAGTATCTGATGGATACGAAAGCCTTTTACACGATCTATAATCGACTGCTCGAATATATGGAAATGGACGCCTACAACAAGAATGAACAATTCTACTCGATCAGTAACATCTACTTTGATACCGAGCATGATTCATTAATTCGAAATTCGTTGGCGAAGCCGAAATATCGAGAGAAGCTGCGAATAAGAGCGTACGGGGTGCCAAACGCAGATGCGAAGGTGTATCTAGAGCTGAAGAAGAAGGTGTTCGGCCTTGTGAATAAAAGAAGAACAGCGCTGAAGCTGAACGAGTCGTACGACTTTGTACGAACGAAGGTAGAGCCTGAGTTGCAGCCATATATGAACAAGCAAGTGATCCAAGAGATTAAATATTTCTTAGGCCGATATGATCTGGAGCCGAAGGTATATCTGGCGTATGACCGGATTGCGATGTTTTGCAAAAATAATCGAGATTTGCGGATCACCTTTGACACGAATATCCGTTCCAGACGGTATGATCTCAAGCTCGAAAGTGGCGATCATGGAGATCAGCTGATGGACCGCGGGCAATGGCTCATGGAAGTGAAGGCGGAGAAAACGATCCCGCTCTGGTTGTCGAAGATGCTGTCGGAGCATGACATGTTTCGAACGAGCTTCTCAAAGTACGGCAACGAATACAAAAAAATGCGAAATGAACAACTAACGGGGGAGAGGATTCAAGTATGATCGATTCGATTTTTGCACAAGTCACAGCAGGCACAGAATTAACGCTCATGAATGCTTTATTAACCATTATTACTGCCATTGTACTAGGCGCCTTGATCAGCGTTACTTATATGAAAACACAAACCAACTACACACAAAGCTTCACGTTAACCATGATTGTTCTGCCAGTTATTGTAGCCATTATTATTCTATTAATCGGCAGTAACATCGCTAGAGCGTTCAGCCTTGCAGGGGCCTTCTCCATTATTCGATTCCGAAGCGCGCCTGGAGATCCGAAGGATATTGCCTTCGTCTTGTTCACAATGGCGGCAGGACTTGCCTGCGGCGTAGGATCGTTTGGTTATGCGGTACTTTTTACACTTATCCTTTGCGCATTGATGTTTGTCCTGAAAGTGACTAATTTTGGTGCTAAGAAGGCAGCACAGAAGCTATTGAAAGTGACGATTCCCGAGAGTCTGGGGTATGAAGAAGCGTTTGCTGAAGTGTTCAATATGTTCGACATTGCCTATGAGTTGAAAAAAGTACGTACAACTGAGTTAGGCAGCTTATATGAGTTAGTTTACGTCGTGACGATTGATCATTTGACGAGTCAGAAAGAGTTCCTAGACGCTATTAGATGCCGAAATGGGAACTTAGATATCACATTAACAATGAGCCCTACAGCGGCTGAATTTTAAAAATAATGCAAATGAGAGAGGAAGAGATTTCTATGAAAAAACCATTGAATATGAAAGGCGCAGGTGTCCTACTATTATGCGCTGTTGTGTTAGCAGCATGCAATGAAACGACGGATCTAGCTTCGACTTCTACGGAGGCTACACCGGCTACAACAACGACGGGAACGGCTGCGGCTGCTGTTGCTGTAAGCGGAAAAGCAGTGACTACAGATATCATCCAGAAGGTGGAGTATACGGCGGACGATGCTTATACAGACTGGGCGTCTACCAATCCGACAAAGATCTCGTTAACAGGTACTGGTGCAACGATTGAGGGTCAGGGCGCAGCGGTGAAGGACGGTAAGATTGCGATCACGAAGGCTGGAACGTATGTCTTGAGCGGAAAATTAACAGATGGTCAAATAACAGTGAATGTGAAGGATAAGGGTGTAGTTCGTTTAGTTTTAAACGGCGTGGAGATTACGAACAGCACGTCTTCCGCGATTTTCATCGAAGAAGCGGGTAAGGCGATTATCTCCTTACAAGAAGGGACGGAGAACATCGTTTCTGATGGGACGAAGTATGTGTATCCGGATGCTACGACTGATGAGCCGAACTCGGCGATCTTCAGTAAGGACGATCTGACGATTAATGGATTTGGGAAGTTAGTCGTGAAAGGGAACTACAACAACGGGATTACCAGCAAGGATAAGCTCAAAATCACCGGAGGCACG
The DNA here is from genome assembly GCF_013204845.1 of Paenibacillus qinlingensis. Classification (GTDB taxonomy): domain Bacteria; phylum Bacillota; class Bacilli; order Paenibacillales; family NBRC-103111; genus Paenibacillus_E; species Paenibacillus_E qinlingensis. Next base: position 47,150 of record NZ_JABMKY010000014.1, on the reverse strand, counting down.
CTGGATGTTAAGGCTGTTGATGATGGCGTGATGGGGCGCGACTTGGTCGCTATCCAAGCAGGTACCTTGACGATTGATGCAGGTGGACATGGCATTAAAACTTCAAACGATAAAGAGGGTGAGGAAGGGTATATCAGCCTGGCTGGTGGAACATTTACAATCAAATCCGGCGAGGATGCGTTGCACAGTAGCGGCGGCCTTGATGTGAGTGGTGGAGATCTTCACATTAATGCTGGCGATGATGGCATACACGCCGAGGTATCACTTGCTATCGCCGGTGGTACCATCGACATCACGCAAAGCAATGAAGGGATCGAGGCGCCAGCGGTTCTGATCTCGGGGGGTAAAACCAATGTCGTTTCTACGGACGACGGTGTGAACATCTCCAGCGGCGACGCTGAGTCCGCTGAGGGTGGCGCTGCTCCGAAGGCAGGCGCTGGCGGTGCAGGAGCAGGAGCTGGCCAGGCCGGGGCAGCTCCTGCTGGAGGGCCTGGCGGTGCACCAGGAGGTGCACCGGGCGCATCCGGCGCGAATTCGAGCAATATGCTGACGATTACCGGCGGCTTCTTATCCGTCGACTCGAAAGGCGACGGGTTGGACTCGAACGGCTCCATCACGATGAGTGGTGGTACGGTGGTGGTCAACGGGCCGATCGAGAACAACAACGGCTCACTTGACTATGACGGCACATTCGTCATGACAGGCGGTTTCCTGGTTGCCGCGGGAAGCTCCGGCATGGTGCAAGCCACGTCCGACAAGTCGACGCAAGCCGGCGTCTTGATGACGTACACCAAGACCCAGCAAGCGGGTGCGCTGGTTCATCTCGAAGATAGCGCAGGCAACACCATTATTACGTTTGCGCCAGCGAAGAACTATCAGTCGGTGTTCGTCAGCTCACCGAACCTGAAGCAAGACGCTTCGTACACGCTTAGCTCGGGCGGATCTTCAACCGGCACCGCGACGAAAGGGCTGTTTGAAGGTGGTACCTATCAAGGCGGGACGAAAGTTGTCGACTTCAAGACAGCTACCTTGATCACGTGGTTGTCCGAAACGGGTGTAACCGAAGCTAGAAGCGGGATGATGGGCGGTCCTGGCGGTGGTAGACAAGGCGGAGGTGGAGGCGGCATGCCACCACAAGGTGGTGGACAGCGCCCACAGCGAACAGCACAGTAAATCGAACGAATTGTACATGTTTATGAAGCTGCTCTCACGTAGATTATCTATGTGAGGGCAGCTTTTTGTGTTAGTTTAATTGTTTCATAGGAAGTACCATAACTGGAAATGCACTCATTTTAAGAGGAATGAGCAGCGTTCATTTCGCATGTTTGGGCTCATATTGGGGTAACCTCTCCGCGGATTCCTCAATTTGAGTAGTGAGAAGTAGTTAGGATAAAGAGAAGAATGTTGGAAAAGTGGAGTGAAGAGAAGTAGTAGAGGAGTACGGAGTAAAGAGAAGTAGTAGGGGAGCTTGGAGTAAGTTGGAGTAGTAGAAGAGTATGGAGTAAAGAGAAGTAGTAGAAGAGTATGGAGTAAAGAGAAGTAGTAGAAGAGTATGGAGTAATGAGAAGCAGTAGGGTAGTTTGGAGTAAAGAGAAGCAGTAGGGTAGTTTGGAGTAATGAGAAGTAGTAGAAGAGTATGGAGTAATGAGAAGCAGTAGGGTAGTTTGGAGTAATGAGAAGTAGTAGAAGAGTATGGAGTAATGAGAAGCAGTAGGGTAGTTTGGAGTAAATAGAAGTAGTAGGGGAGTATGTAGTAATGAGAAGTAGTAGAGGAGTACGGAGTAAAGAGAAGTAGTAGAAGAGTATGGAGTAATGAGAAGCAGTAGGGGAGTATGGAGTAAAGAGAAGTAGTAGGGGGAGTATGGAGCAGCAAGGAAGTGGAGGCGACAAATGTAATGACTGATGGAGTAAGGTTTTTGATGATTTTCAAATCTTAAAAGTCCTCGAGTCCTCGAGTCCCCCCTCCCTGTCAAAAATGCAAAAGAGCACTTTTCGAACGGGATTCTCTTCCGTTATTTGAAATTGATGCAAAAAGGCATCAATTCTCAGCGAATTTAGGAGATTATTATGAAATACGTTAAAAAGGTTGCCTATTTGCGCGCATTTACTAATTTCCACCGTAAATTAGTGGAAAAAGTTGTATTTTTGCATTTTTGAGAGGAGGGAGAGGAAGTGGAGAGGGTGATCACTCCAACACTCTACGCAGCCTCGCCGCCACCGAAAAGCCTGCCTACCCACAGTTTGCCGGTGCAAGTTGGCCCACAAGCCCGCATTGCTGCACCTACTCTGCCGTTGCCCGTGTTGCCCCACTGCGACTGCAAACACCCCTCTCTCCACCATGTCCACAGCATCTCGCCCACACCAGCAGCATCTCGTCCGAAATGCCACCGCTGACCTCACGTCATACCGTCACCGTTCAAGTTCCCGCTCAATTGAGGTTGCAACCAGATGAAAGGGAACCTAGATGCGCTAATACGCCAAAATCGGCTGTTCTTTGCGTCGAGAGGAACGAGAGTGCGCTAAGTGAGCGATTTTTGATGTTTTTCGCAATTTTCGAGGAAATAGGACACTCACGTTCCCCTGGAGGGCACTTTTCGCAATTTTCGAACAAAAAAGACACCCACGTTCCCTATTCCCTGGGATGTCTTTTTCCCATATTTCACGGTCACTAGCGCCCCCTAGTCCCCTTCTCCAAGATTAAGCTTACGTACCCACCCGTTCCCCCTGTGCAGAAAAAGCCATTGACAATTTATAAGTATGCAAATATTCTTATAGTGCACTAGTTCAATAGTGCACTGGTTTGCGGTGAAGAGGAGGGTAGGACGGTGCAACTTAATTTTAATAGCCCGAAACCGATTTATTTGCAGATGGTCGATGAGGTTAAGAAAGCATTGGCTAGGGGTGAGCTATCCCCAGGTGATAAAATCCCGTCCCACAAGGAACGGGCACAAATATCACAAGTGAATCCTAATACGGTGATGAGGGCTTACCAAGAGATGGAGCGGGTGGGTTTGACGGAGACGTTGCGTGGGCAGGGTACTTTTATCAAGAATGATCCGGAGATGCTTCTATCGATTCGTTCTGAAATGGCGCAGGCTGCGGTTCATCAATTCATTGAAGAAATGCGCGGTTTGGGCATTAAAGCGGACGAAATGGCGGATATGCTCCGCGATACTTTACATATGGAACGTAAGGAGGGATAGACCGTGTCGAGCGAAGAGAATCCGTACATGATTGAGCTCAAAGGCATTCAGAAGAAGTATTTATTAAAGCAAGCCATAAAAGGCATCGACCTTCAGGTTAAGAAGGGGACGATTGTCGGCTTACTGGGGCCGAACGGGAGTGGCAAATCGACATTGCTCAAGATGATGGCCGGTCTCATCTATCCAACTTCGGGTACGATTCTCGTAGGTGGGAGGAAGCCGGATGTTCATAATAAGCAGCATGTGGCTTATTTACCTGAGATTGATCATCTATATGGGTGGATGACGGTGAAGGAGACGCTGCAATTTATCTCGGGGTTCTACAAGGATTGGCAGGCAGACAGAGCGGCGGAAATGGTTGTCAAAATGGATCTGGATGAGAACCAGAAGGTTCGGAATCTGTCCAAAGGGATGCGGGCGCGCTTGAAATTAATTGCAGCGTTATCCCGGAAAGTGCCGCTGATCTTGCTGGACGAGCCGTTCTCTGGTATTGACCCGTCGTCGCGAGCGAAGATTATTCGCTCCATCATCAGCGAGTTCCAATCGGATGAGCAGACGATTGTGCTTTCCACCCATTCGGTGAATGAATCTGAGCCTATGTTTGATGACGTTATTTTTCTACAGAATGGGCAGGTTACGATATTCGACTCAACGGAGAATTTGCGCGAGACGTACGGCTGCTCGTTAGAGAACATTTGGGAGAAGGTGTACGGGTAGATGGCACTCTGGAACCTATTTAAGAAAGAAATAAAAAGTATTTCCCCCTTATTCGGTTTTTTCACAGTGGGTGTGGTTGCGCTGCACGTAATTGTTTTGTACAAAAGCGCTGATTTCCAAATGGATGCGAGGATGGTATTGGCACTCATTATACCTTACTTATTCTTAGTCGCCTTAGCGATAGGAACGGGCTACTATCAACTCCATGCGGAGTGGAGAACGAACTCGATTTACCTCCTCCTTTCCTTGCCTATTCGGGGGTGGAAGGTGTTAGCGGCCAAGCTAGCGGCAGTGCTATCCTTGCTAATTGCAACGTCCATCGTGATTGCAGCAAGCTTTGCGAGCTTGTTACTCCGTGTGATGTGGGAGGAAGTAAGCACAAGCGAGGATTGGTCCGAGCTAGGGCCCAGCCTTATGAGTCTAGTGCTCAATCTCTACTGGATCTGCCTTTTCGTTATGTTGTTCTTATTAATTGTCGTGCAGTTCACGTTCCTATGCGGGCAGCTCGTAGCAAAATTCAAATGGTTTGTGATGGTTAGCGCATTTTTTGGCATCATCTGGCTGTCACTGCTTATCAGCCCGCTGCTATCGAACCTGCTGGTCTGGACACCTGAGATCGTGATTGGACATAAGGATTCAGATATGGCTTTCTTGCATTCGGGACCTTTTATTGTCCTCGGCTTACTCTGTATAGGGTTAATAGCGCTGAATGGTTTCATTTTCGAGAAAGAAGTGGAGGTATGAGGATGTCGTTCCGGCAAAAAAGAAGTGTTCTTCTCATCTCCGTTGTGATGCTGTTCCTACTCTCCATTCTGGATGTGTTCATCCGTAAGGAAGATGTTTTTCAAGCGTTCGTCGAGCAATTCGTCAATGAAGAGAAGACAGAGACCTATATCGACGAGAGGCGAGCTGTAACGGCAACCGCGCAGCTTCAATCAGAAATGAACAAGCCAGAGATCAAGGAAGTACTGCTAACAAGTCAAAAAGGCAAAATATCCGTACAACGTTCGGAGACGTCTACGATTCGGTTACAGGCTACGGTGACAGTAACTGCCGCGAATACAGAGGTGGCTAATCGCAGGCGAGACGCTATTAAGGTCGAACAAGAACTCCAGAATGGACAACTCATGTTTGTTACGACAGCGAATGGAAAGGCCATTGCTCCCGAATATGTATCTATCGATTATGTACTTGCTATCCCCGAAATGATGAAGTCGACGATTGAGAATGAAGATGGCGCTGTGCGAATCAGCGGGATTAACGGGAATGTTACGGCTACATCTACCAGTGGGCTCATGGAAATTGTCAATGTAAAGGGAGATCTCAAAGTGAAATCCTCCTATGGAAGTCTATACATGGCCGACATTAAGGGAAATGTGGAATTGGTGAACCGATCTAGTAATGCTAATATGGATCGTATGCAAGGTAATCTGGTCCTCGATCATCAATCAGGTGATACCGGTCTAACAGACATTACTGGGGAAGTTACAGGAAATGCGAAATACGGATCCGTGCACTTTCGGGAAATAAAAGGTGCTGTATCCGTTGTAGGACATGGTTCCAATATGAAATTGGACCATATCCAGGGAGACATGCAAGTAGTGTCGAACAAGGGCGGTAATCTGACATTCATTTTGTCCAAAGATGAGGGGTATACGTTGGATGCTGCGGTGAGTGAGGGACGCATTCAATCCTTACTTCCTTTACCTATCCAAAAGGGGACCGACAACGAAATTGGAACCCGCATGAACGGTGTCTTAGGCAAAGGGACAAGAAAAATAGAGGCCAAGGTGGCCTCAGGCGATATCATTTTCCAAGTTAACTAAATCGAGAAGGAGGCTTATCCATGAGCAGTGAACCTATTGTAAGTCTGCGCGGGGTTACGAAGCGTATCGGGCGAACAACCATTATTGATAATCTAACGTTTGACGTGCCGCAAGGTGAGATCTTCGGATTCCTCGGGCCCAATGGTGCAGGGAAGACGACAACGATCCGTATGATGGTTGGATTAATGGCTATCACGCAGGGCGAAATTGTGATTAAAGGGAAGAACATTAAGCATGACTTTGAGCAAGCCATTCGCCATGTGGGAGCAATTGTTGAGAATCCGGAAATGTATAAGTATTTAAGTGGCTATCATAACCTTATTCATTATGCGCGCATGGTTCCCGGAGTTACGAAGGAACGCATTGACGAAGTGGTCAAGCTGGTAAAGTTGGAGACGCGGATACATGACAAGGTGAAAAAGTATTCGCTCGGTATGCGCCAGCGACTAGGTGTCGCTCAGGCGTTGCTGCATAGGCCGTCACTGCTCATTCTGGATGAGCCGACGAATGGCCTAGACCCTGCAGGGATACGTGAACTGCGTGATTACCTGCGTTATCTGACGCGATCGGAAGGCATCACCGTGATTGTTTCCAGTCATTTGCTGAGCGAGATGGAGCTGATGTGTGATCGTGTTGCCATTCTTCAACAAGGCAAACTAGTTGATGTGAAGACGATTCAAGATTTCATGGCAGATTCGCAGGATGGGACGCAAACTTACTTGATCGAAGCTACACCTGCGGAGCTGGTACACTCAGCTATTGTTGGTAGGACAGGTGTGAAAAATGTAAAGATCGTTCCACAAGGCGTAGAGGTTGTGACAGAGAGAGATTGTATTCCTGATATCTTGGCAGATCTGATGCGCAGAGATATCCGAATCTATGGTGTCCAGGTACTGCGACAATCCCTCGAAGATCGGTTCTTGGAAATGACAGGAGGTGAGCAAGTTGGTTAATTTGTTTCTGAACGAAAATATGAAACTCTACCGTCGTGTACGTACATGGATCATGGTCGCCATCATGATTGGCGCCGTTTTCTTAGGCAGTTTCATGGATTGGTATTATGATGATAAATCGGGCGAGGTCGATGCTTGGCGGGATCACGTGATCGAGCAGAAGCAGGAGCTCTCAGATGCGATGAAGGAGCCGAAACGGAGTGCTGAGAGCAAAGCAAGCATCGAAAAGCAGATTGCTAGATACGATTACCATCTCGAGCATAATATTCACCCGGAAGGGGGGACCATGTGGAGCGGAATTAACGATTCGGCGCACTTAATTATCTTAATCACCTTGTTCACCGTTATTGTTGCAGGGGACAGCTTGGCTGGTGAATTCACGACAGGGACCATCAAGTTACTCTTGATTCGACCTGCGAATCGAACGAAAATTCTAGTGTCCAAATATTTATCCATGATTGCTTTTGGTTTGTTCTTGTTAATTATTCTGTTCGTTGTGTCTATTCTAATAAACGGGATTCTATATAAGTTTGGGTTGATTGACCTACCCCTAGTAACGACCGATGCAGCCGGGCAGGTTGTAGAGAAAAGCATGGTTGCTAACCTATGGAAAACTTATCTGCTCAATGGTGTGTCTACGATAATTTTCGTCACCATGGCCTTCATGATTTCTTCTGCTTTCCGCAGCAGTATTATGGCGATTGGCTTCTCCATCTTTGCTTTATTTGCGGGAGCGATTTTCTTGGAGCTCTTGCAGCCTTACGATTGGAGTAAATATTTGCTATTTGCTAATATTGATCTGTCTCAGTATTTGAGCGGTCGCCCGTATCAGACGGGGATGACGCTTCAATTCTCGATTATCGTATTGAGCATCTATTTCTTCACTTTCAATGTAGTGGCTTGGCTAGTATTCACAAAGCGAGATGTGGCGGCGTAATTGGTTTGTAAATAGAAGAGGCTGTTAGGTCGTGTAGAAGTATCTACGTTACCTAACAGCCTTTTTTTTGCGGGACGGGTTGTCTACTTCAACATACAACTTGGCTTCTAAGCATTTTCACATAAGCATCAGCGGCTAATGGTCGACTCAAATAGTAGCCCTGTACAGCGTTGCACTGAAATTGCTCTAACAACGTGAGTTGACTGGCTGTTTCAACGCCTTCAGCTACGACTTTCAACTTTAGAATATGGGCCATAGCAATAATCGCCTGCACGATCGCTGCGTCTTCTTCCGAATTCGTGATGTCGTTAATAAAAGACCTGTCGATCTTTAGGGTATCAATAGGCAATTGTTTTAAATAGCCAAATGAGGAGTAGCCTGTCCCAAAATCATCAATGGAAATGCCGACCCCTAACTTCTTCAAGGCGATTAATTTCTGTATGAAAAGATCGACGTTGTTCATGGCGTTACTTTCCGTGATCTCGAACTCCAGATCCTGCGGTGCGAGTCCGGTTTCATCCAACACTTGCTCCACCATTTCAATGAAATTTTCCTGTCTTAATTGCAACATCGACAGATTAACGGCAACCGACATGTGTAGCATTTCTTGGGTTTGCCACGCTTTGAATTGCTTACAAGCGGTGTGAAGTACCCATTGACCGATAGGAACGATAAGTCCGGTTTCTTCTGCCAGAGGGATGAACTCCGAAGGAGCAATGAACCCCAGTTCAGGGTGCTGCCAACGAATTAAGGCCTCAGCTCCCGTAATTTTCCCTGTGAGTACATCAACCTTGGGTTGATAATGTACAACGAATTGATTTTCTTCCAAAGCTTTGCGCAGAGCATTCTCCATACTAAGCTTTTGATGAATTTGAATGCCCATCGTTTCGTTAAAGAATTGATAAGTGTTTTTTCCTTTATCTTTGGCACGGTACATCGCCGTATCCGCATTCTTAATTAAGAGATCCGCGTTATCACCGCAAGATGGATATAAGCTGATGCCGATGCTAGGTGTGACATATAACTGATACTCTTGTAGAGTAAATGGCTTACTGAAGGCATATAAAATATCGTGAATGGCATGTTCAAGTTCTTCCTGGGTAAGGCCCGACAGAATAATCGTAAATTCATCGCCGCCTTGCCGCGAAATGGTAGCCTGTTTGCTCAAACATTCCGTGATTCGCACAGCGACATTCTGCAGCAGCACATCGCCGACATTATGTCCCAGCGTATCGTTAATAAGCTTGAATCGATCCAGATCCATATAGAGAACGGCAATGCTGCTATTGTTCTTCTTTGCAGCGTCTAGTGCAAGATTAAGTCGATTTTTGAACAATCGTTGGTTCGGCAGGCCCGTCAGCGCATCATGATAAGCCATGTATTTCACGATTTTTGTATGCATGCGAGTAAAGGCAATGAATGTCGTAATCGCGAAAAGCATAACAGCAATAGCGCTTGGATATAATCTGTATTTTTCAAATAAATTCAGAATACCAATGCTATAACCAACAGCTATGACAGACGTGAAGACAAGTAAGAAAGTACGTTTATCTTTTTCCGTTATTTTAAGGCTGACAACGAATGAGAATAACAAGCTGATAATAAGCAACACAACATTGAGATGGAAAATCCCACCCCAAGGTCCGTTCGTTGGAAACATGAAGTCAGTAAGGCTGTCCAACTTGACCAGATAAAGATCCTCGATCCCTAGCTTGGTCCATCCGATCAAATAGACGAATAGGCTCCAGGCAAATACAAATATCACCATGGTTTTGCTCACTGCTACGCGAAGCCACCGGGATTTCTGGCTCTCCTCAACTTCGCTCGCCATGCTATATGCTACATAGATCAAAGCTGGTGTAAGCATAATAGGCCCAAAACGGAATAGACGAAATAAAAATTCAACAGTCGATTCAGACAGCACATGGTGGGCATATAAAACAGCGGTGTCTAACTCCCACATGGAAGCAAAAAATAAAAATAAGAATATGGCTCTAGCCATCTTGGTTTTCTCAAACATAAATAAGATGGTTAGTCCAACGAAAAGCGGAATAAATGTAATGATCAATAGCAATAGCAAAAACATAAAATCACCTCTCAGTCAATCTTGGTGACAAATAAACAAGTGTTGTTGCCTCCGTATCCATGTGTGGTAATAGCCACACTCTGGATGTTCTGATACCGAGTTTCAAGCACGATGGGCAGATTCTCGAATCCTTCGGCACTGGTTTTAATCGTCGGAGGTATAAAACCGTATTCCATGCTAATAAGGGAAGAGATGACTTGTATGACACCCATAGACCCAAGCGTGTGACCTGTCATCCCTTTAATCGAAGTGATCGGAACAGATGGACTAAATAAGGTGCCATGAATGATACTTTCGACTCGGTCATTCACTTTCAAACCGAGAGCCTGGCTGTTCAAATAGGTCGGAATATGTTCGCCTACAGCGGTTCGAAGGGCTTGTAACATATTTTGTCCTGTTTCGTCGCTTTGCAGAATGGAAGTGCCTTCATTGTACGAGGCAACCCCTTTGATAGCACCATATAGGGACGCGCCTCTTGCTTTAGCTTCTTTCTCACGTTCTAGAATTAGAACACCTGCGCCTTCAGCTAATACAAATCCTTGATGAGCATTGGAAAAAGGAACGCCAGTTTCCATAATATCAACATCGGGCGTGATACCTTGGATTTTCAAAAAACCTTTCATCGTCCAATTCGTAATGGCAGCATCGGAACCACCCACCACGCAAACATCCGCCATTCCACTTTCTAGGAGGAGTTTGCCCATGGAGATTGCGTCCGAGCTTGATGTACAGCCTGTAGTTATTGTATAAACTTGCCCCCTTATGTCCAAATGATGAGCCACCGCTGCAGATAAACTGTGCGCATTAGCTAATGCTACACTATGAATAGGCAATTTCTCATATACAGCCCCGCCTGCAGAATATTCTTCCATTTCAGAAATACCCGCTGCGGATGTTCCCAAAATTACGGCAATACGCAGAGAACCTCTATCGTCAATACTGGCCATCTCCATCGCATCATCAGCGGCTGCCATAGCAAATCGAGCCATCCGTGGATATCGCTTCAGATTTTTGCCTCGAACGATTTTGAAGTCGTTATCAATAACGCCGCAAACGAAGTTTAGATCGTTTATTTGACTCTTTATCACGCGATGCGTGCATATCCCGTGTTCCAAGACCGTCTTGAACTGCATCTTGTTATCAATATGAGGGGCTTTGATACCAAAACCCGTGATGACTACATTATCCACAATGAATCCTCCATGAAGCTTCTATTAGTAAACATTTGCTTTCTTCTAGTAAAATTTGCTTTCCTTAATAAAATTCGATAGATTTCTACAGAATCCTACTTCATATTAAATATGGTGCTTAGTACCTATTTTTTCGCTTCGAATGTACTCAAAAAGGTAATAAGTTAACAGGATAGATTATTTCGCCAATAATCAACAAATATCATGGTAAGTTTGATAACATAGAGCAAGCGGAAGGAAAGATGATTCCTATATGGAGGCTAGAGCAATGAGTTATAATGCGTATTTATCCGTACTCCTGATTGCCGCGACCTGCTGTTCATTGGTCATTGCCTACCTTTGTTGGAAAAGAAGAGAACTTCCCATTGCCATCAGCTATGGTTTAGGTGTGTTAACGGGTGCGTTTTATACCTTTGGCTACGCTTTCGAAGTCGTTAGTACATCGATAGAGCAAATACAGTTCTGGCTGCGCATTGAATATATCGGGATTCCATTTGGCACCATCCTGTGGTTTTTACTCGTTCTACAGTACACGGGTCGACAAAAATTTGTAAGAAAATGGGTTGTTGCTCTTCTCATGATTGTACCGATGATCACATTTATTTCCCATAATACGAATGAGTGGCATCATTTATTTTATTCAAGCATGACATTAGATTACTCCGAAGGATTCCCCCTCGTTATCATGGAAAAAGGACCTTTATACAAACTGCATGTTGCTTACTCGTATTCATTCTTCGTAGTCGGTATGGGAATGTTGATCCAAATGTTCCGTAAAGCAACACCTCGAATGAAGAAACAAATCGCGTTTATGATTATTGGGTCATGGGGTCCGTACGGCTTTACTCTGATTTACTTAAGCGGCATTATTTATATGCCAATTGATATTTCACCGTTCGGATTTATTTTCTCGGGTGTTTTCTTCCTATGGGGTATTTATCAATTCAATATGTTAAGAATAGCTCCCCTAGCGCTGCAAAAGGTGTTCGCATCCATGCAGGATGCGGTTATGGTGTTTGATCTGGATAACATACTAACTAGCTTTAACCAATCCACTAAGCGTGTCATTGCTGGTATTGATCCGAGTTGGATCGGGCAACCTGCTGTTCAGGTCTTCTCTCAATACCCGGTGTTGCTTGAAAGGGTATTACAAGGTCCAACAATAGAAAGTAAAATCCAAATTTCGAGTAAGGCTGATCAGCGATTTTATAATGTCCACATGTCCTATATTCATGATCATGCACACAAGCCTGCCGGTAAAATGCTCTTGTTAAGCGATGTCTCAGAAATGGTGCGTTCTGAAGAGATTCTGCGCGATAATGCTAGGCAATTAAGCGAACTCAATACCTTCAAGGACAAAATGTTTAACGTCGTGGCGCATGATATTCGTGATCCATTAGCTGTTCTTATCAATTTAGTAGAAATTATGGAAGACGATTTACAGGATGTCGAGGGGGATTATGAAGAGATTGTATTTGAAATGAGCCAACAGATTCAGAATACGTTTACGTTGGTAGAGAGTTTACTAGACTGGTTTCGGAGTCAGAGGGGTGGCATGATTTTCAACCCAGTTGAGCGAGACTTGGCCCACACCGTACAGACAAACCTACGCATGATGCAGATCCGCAGTGAGAGTAAGCAATTGGTGATGATCAATGACATTCCTATGGATACATTTGTGTATGCAGATAAAGAAATGCTTGAGCTAATTATCCGTAATCTGTTGTCGAATGCCATTAAGTTTACGGCTATCGGTGGCACGATCCGGTTAAGAGTAGCCTACAAAGCAGATATCGTCGTTGTTTCGGTGAGCGATACAGGGGCAGGTATGACATCCGATCAGGCAAGTACGTTGTTGAAAGAGGCCTATCCAGCTTCATCAATGGGAACCGCTGGAGAACGAGGCGTCGGACTTGGGCTTACCCTATGCAAGGAGTTCGTGCACTTAAACGGTGGGGAAATCTGGTTTGAGAGTGTACCCTTGGAAGGAACTACGTTTTATTTCACCATGCCAACACGGCCTGAGGCGTCAACAAAACTAGCAATTCATGAGGGAGGGCGAGAGAGATGAAAGTCATCCTGATTGACGACGAGAAGGCCATGCATCTCATCATGAAGCGGATGCTCGCCAAAATGTCAGACATCGAAGTTGTGGGTTGTTTTTTAAATGCGAAGGAAGCTTACGCTTACCTAACCACGCACGAGGTGGATATGGTTTTCGTAGATATTAGTATGCCGCGGGAAAATGGCTTGGAGTTTGCCGAGCGTGTGCGGGCTAGTGGGCGAGCAACCAAAATCGTGTTCATTACCTCTCACAAGGAATACGCCTTATCTGCCTTTGATGTCTATGCCTTCGATTACATCGTGAAGCCTGTTGTACAGGAGAGATTGTTTAAAACTGTGGAGCGGGCTCGTGCGGAGATAGTTCCAGACATAGATAGGATGGTTACTTCATCCGAATCTCTAATCGATCCACTGACGAATCGAGAACTAGATATCGCATTAGCCATCATAGATGGGTTGTCTAATATGGAAATTGCCAAACGGTTCGGACTCACGGAAGGTACGGTAAAAGGACACATCAATCGTTTATATGGGAAGTTAGGCATCAAACGACGCGTACAAACGGTCGCTAGAATGAAAGAGTTGAGAATGCTACCTTGATAGGTCCAACTACATAGAAATAAAGCGCCCATACCTGCCATAAGTATGGGTTTTTCGACATTTATTTTAATAACTATAACTTTAGTTACATTTTATTTATGGGAGTAAAGTCTATAATTGCCAGTAGAAATAGAGTTTCGACAAAAATTGATAGGAGTGAGGTTGTTCCATGTTAAAGAAGAATCAGGGGTTTAGGAAGCTAGTTTGGGGAAGATTATTATCTTTTCTGCTAGTTTTAGCGGTGGTCATTTCGCCGTTTAGTGCGAGTTTTGCGGGTACGGCGTATGCCGATGTAGAGACAGAACTTGCCTTGGTGAGCACAATTGCCAGTGATGACAATTCACAGGTAGTGCTACAATTCAATAGGGCTGTGTCACAAGAAGACGGTTGGTCGGACAAGATCGAGTTAAAAGGAACATATGATGGTTACTTTTTTGATGATTTTTGTTATGCAACAGTTAATGAGAATACGGTAACCTTAAACTTACACTCTGATTTAGTTGGAGATAAAAACCAAATTCGAATTAAAAATGGTGCTTTTGGAGGGCAGACCTCCGATATCATCAGCACAGTATTTGCTGCACATGATTTAAGTACTCCAAGCTATATTAGCACAGCGATTAGCAGTGATCGTAAGGATGTCACGGTGACATTCAATGGGAATGTTCAATCCGTAACGGAATTTGTATATGAAACTATCGATTATAAAATAGGTCGTGGTTCATACACGCCTTTAACTGCTTTAAATGAAGTTGAATTAACTGGGAATACATTGACAATCCACTTCCCTGAGGGGATAGATGGAAAGACAACGATTCGAATTGCAGAAGAGTCATTGCAATTTGTTGGTGGAAATTTAAAGACAAACCCAAGAGATCTATGTATCCGATTGAATGCAAATCCGATCGAATTTGAGCGAAATGCCTTATACGATGGAGATGTCATAACGAATTCAGAATTGAAGTTATATCTTTCACAGGATGCATTTAGTACGGGGAACACAGATGCTTTAAAAGCGGCTGTAACCATTTCAAGAGATAATGGTGGGTATAATACGTATACAGCATTAGCTCCGAATGATACCGTTACTATTGAGAATAACGGACGTTGTACGTATCTTCTCGTTCATTTCTTCGATTCGTTGACGCCAGGCAAATATCAGGTGAAGATTGCAGCTAATACGCTGAAAAATATTAGTGGTCTCCTAGTAGATAGCGATATCGTCTCAGGTGATATTAATGTTGGTGATCATGATGGTCCTGTGTACCAAGGTTTTAGCGTAAATGCGGATCGTAACGTGGTTACATTGGCTTTTAATGAGAATGTCTATGAGCACAATGTTGGCATAACATCTACTGGAAATCTAGCAAACTATATTCAGCTTAGTAGAAATGGATCTAATTATAATTGGTTTGATGGAACGGTTGCAATCGTCGATAAAACCGTAGTGATCACACTAAATACGCCGCTCGTTGGATCGCAGAATAAAATAAAAATACCCGCTAGCGTTCTATGGGATAACGCTGGTAATCATCTGAACAACGATATTATAACGAATTTCATTGATGTAACGACAACGACACCGCCGCAATACATGTATTCGGTGATTGATAATCTGAATCATGATTGGACATTCAATTTCGACAAAAATGTAAAACGCAATTCTTTGTATACGGGGAATCTATTGTCGGACAGTATTCTATATCTGAATGGGGTTGTAACATCAATACCGTTATCGACCACAGTCACTTTTACTGATAATAAAGTTGTACTTCATTTTGATAACCCTTTTGTTGACCAGTATATTAAAATTGACTTTCCTGAGAATGCAATTACCAATGAGAATAACAATGTCCTTACAGATGAAATCCCATTGGATGAATTAACACCAAATGGTTTCAGCCAACCGCAATACAGTGGTCATTTTCTTAGAACTAGCCACACACTTGAGATGAATTTTAGTCAAAGTATCACGACAAACACAACAATTTCCCAATTAAAAGCTGCTTTGACGTATTCAACAGATGGAGGTAATACCTTCTCTGCTCTTGGTGCCAATGATGGCGTGTCAATTCTAGAGGGTTCATTATTTATCTATTTCGATAAGGTTATTCAAGGTAACCTTGTAATAAAAATTGCAGCAAATAACCTCAAAGATACATTTGGCAATGTTATTACAACCGTTGTGGAAACAGAGACAATCGATACGACTAGTGCCTATGTTACGCCAAATTTAGTGGGATCTTTGTTCAGCGATGTACCGACTGTTCTGACTTTCGATGACAATGCCGCTTGGAGAAGTAAGATTCAGAAAGTGGTAATCGAAGAAGTTGTTAATAATTGCTACTACGTATCCAGAGCATTACTACCTAGTGAATATACGGTGAGTGCAGGGAAACTGACGATTCATCAAGGTGTATTTGATGAAAGAGTTGAATACAATGTGTACGTATATTCGGATGGTTATGATGATAGAAGTACCAATGACACTATGCTAGCAATTAAAAGTAAAGATGCCTATTTTATAACACCAGTTGCTCTGGACAAAACTAGCGGAATTACAGCAACAGTTAAGATTGCTAGCAATCGATCACATGGTCCATTGAACGTGATTTTCCAATTAATGAATGGTCAAACGGCAAGCAGTATTGTTGCTGCAGAATCCGAGTTTTTCGGTGAAAAAGGGACGTTTAAAGCCAACTTTAACGTAGCTGACTTTGCGACCAACCCGAATTACACAGTACGTGCTTTCATTGTTAGTGAATACAGCAATAGTCCGTTAAGCGTTGGAGCTAACTTGGCTACGCAAATTTCGGATTTGGAATTTGATTATGTGAGTAACCCCATTAATTTGCCATAGTAAATATAACCACATTGAAACTGCCCTCTCGGGCAGTTTCAACAGTTACAGAAAGTGAGGAATTAAAACAGTGAAACCCTTAAAGCTGATTCTGAGCTCATCGATAGCTCTATCCATAGCACTCGCAAGTACAGCCATAGCGCCTATATCTGCACTCGCAAACCCAGTGTCACAAGTCACCATCGCGCCAATTACAGCGATAACCCTAGGCGGAACAGTAACGATTTCTGGTACATCCGTGAATGCGGAAGTTATCTTGAAGGTGATTGGTCCAACGGGAAGTGTGTTCTTCTTCGATACGCCTAAGGTGACGAATGGCACTTTCACCGACTCGTTCATTGTGGGAACCGGCGAACTGGCAGGCACATATAAAGTGGTTGCGGGATATGGAGATACGGTAGATACCGAAGAATTTATTGTTAAAGCGCCACCAGTCGTTGTTGGCGGAGGCGGAGGCGGTGGTGGCCCAGTTGCCAGCAACACGGTAACTCCTAACAATGTCGAAATCCATTCCGATGCCATTAAATCGAACAAAGTGACAGGTCCTGACGGGAAGTCTACGACAACCGTGACGATTGATAACAAATTTTTAGGCGATGCGTTTGTGCAGCTTAAAAATCAAGGTAAGACTGAAGACAAGCAAATTATCGCGATCAAAATCGGTGCGGTTGAAGCAAACGGTAAGACAACGATTGATATTCCAGCTTCTGTACTTTTAGAAGGCTTGAAGAGTGCGCCTGATGCTCTAATCCGCATTTATTCCGGTAAGGAATCTTATTTACTTCCTCTATCCGTGCTAGATCTTGCAAACCTTGCTAAATCCCTAGGTACCGACAGTTCAAGTGTGATTCTTCACCTTAATATTTCGGTAATGGGGACGGACATTGAGAAGAAGATTCAAGAGAGTGCGGCAGAAGAAGGCGCTACCTCGTTAGGGCATTCTGTTGATTTCAGTATTACAGCTGAAAGTAACAATAAAAAAGTCGATGTGAACAACTTTGGCAGCGTCTACGTAGAGAGACAAATTGTGTATTCAGGAACAATTAAGCCTGAAAATGCAACGGGTGTCCTGTATGATCCAATTACGGGGGAAATTTCTTTCGTACCTACCGTGTTAACGGTGAATTCGGATGGAACAACAGATGCGAATATCAAAAGAAACGGAAACAGTATTTATGCCGTGATTACATCGTTCAAATCCTTTGATGATATCAAAGGGCATTGGGCAAAGTCGGACATCGAATTGCTGGCTTCCAAGCTGGTCGTTAGTGGTGCAACCGATACAGGATTTGCTCCGGAAGCGAATATCACTCGCGCTGAATTTGCAACATTGCTCGTACGTGCGTTGGCTCTGACGTCAAATGCAGGAGCAGCCTCATTCAATGATGTGGGTGCGGCGGATTGGTACGCAGGTGCCGTTGGTGCTGCTGTGGAGGCTAAGCTAGTGAGCGGTTTTGAAGATGGTTCTTTCCAACCTAACGCGCCGATCACGCGTGAGCAAATGGCGGTTATGGTGGCGAAAGCATTAAGCGCAGCTGGTAAAACAGTTGAAGGCCAAGCGGAATTATTGAACAAATTTAATGATAACTCACAAATCAGTAATTGGGCGAAGACGTCCGTTTCACAATCCGTGAAAGCGGGAATTATCTCCGGTATGACGGATAGCACATTCGTTCCATCAGCAAATGCTAGCCGTGCACAAGCGGTTGTTATGCTGAAGAGATTGCTGCAATACGCGCAATTCATTAACTAATCAGACATAGACAAAAAGGTCATCTTCGCAGATGACCTTTTTGTCGTTCTATTTGGCTAGAAACCTCGCTTCGTTACGCTACTTTCTCAACAGTAGGTTCCTCGGTCGGTGAAGTCTTCCTGATAAAGAAGGCAAGCACTAGCGCAATTAGCGTCATCCACGTTGCGATTTCGAAGGAGAAATTGATCCCATATACCGTGGCATGATGCGTAACGTCGGCCATAGCTGCCGCGTCTTTTGGATCGATTTTGCCTGATACAACAAGGTCTTTCGCGCGAGAAGTTGCTGTGTTCGTCATAATTGTAACCAGCAACGCTGTACCTAGCGCACCCGCGACATTCCGCAGTGTCTGGGACATTGCCGAACCATGCGCGTTCAAACGTCTTGGCAGTTGATTCAAGCCCGCTGTTTGAATAGGCATCATCAGCATGGACATCCCGAACATTCGAAGCGTGTAGATCAGCATGAGATGGGAATACGTAGAATCAACAGTAAGGTGACTGAATTCGTAAGTTGTAATCGTTGTAATCGTCAAACCGATGACTGCGAGCCAGCGTCCTCCGATTTTGTCGAAAATAATACCCGTCACAGGGGACATAATGCCCATCAGAATGGCACCCGGCAGAAGTAGTAGCCCAGAATCCAATGGTGAGAATCCACGGATATTTTGCAAGAAGATCGGCAGCAAGACCATAGCAGAAAACATCGCCATCGTAATAATGACATTAATGACAGTAGTTAAGGAAAACATGCTGTACTTGAAAACGCGAAGCTCTAGAAGAGGCTTCTCAGCAGTAAGTTCCCGCCACACGAACAGAATTAAGGAAATTGTACCGACGATCAAGCAAGTCACGACAGTTGTGCTGCCCCAGCCATCAGATCCAGCATCACTAAATCCGTATAACAAACCGCCAAAGCCAAGTGTGGAGAAGATAACACCCAGCACATCAAATTTAGGCGTAGATGTTTTGATGACATTTTTCATAGAAACAGCGCCAAAGATGAAAGCAATTAAAGATAATGGCAGGATGATATAAAACAGAACGCGCCAAGAATGATGCTCAACTACCCAGCCAGACAGCGTAGGGCCGATTGCAGGTGCACAAATCATCGCAAGGCCCATAAGCCCCATGGCTTTCCCACGTTCTGCAACGGGGAAAATCGTCAGGAATACAATACTCATCAGAGGCATGAGAATACCTGCCCCCACGGCTTGAACGAGCCGCCCAGTTAACAGAAGGCTGAAGCCTGGAGCGAAGGCACAAATAATCGTACCAAGTGCGAAAAACCCAGCTGCTAATAAGAACAGGTTTCGGGTTGTAAAGCGAGAGATTAAAAATGCGCTGACAGGAACGAGAACACCGTTCACAAGCATATAACCATTGATCAACCATTGAATGGTGTTTTCATTGACATTTAAGTCCTTCATCATGCTCGGCAAGGCAACATTCAATAAGGTTTGAGCTAATAGGGCAACAAACGCCGCGATCAGCAAGGATGCGACAATCGGGCCTCTTCGTAGGGTGTTCGTAACTGCATTACTCATACGTAGAATCTTCCTCCAGTTCTTGGTTCAGGATGCGCACAATTTTTTGATGAATACGAAGCAAACTGTCGATTTCATCGTCGGACATTTGTAAAAGCGGGGACATACGCTCCACTTGGTTTTCTCGGACACGCTGAAGCAACAGTTCGCCCTTGTCTAGCAGCTTAAGGATGACTGACCGGCGGTCTGTGCTGGATTGTTCGCGGGATACCAGTTGATCTCTGACCATGCGATCGATAATGCCGCTCGTCGTGCTTTTGCCCAATTGAATGTATTCGGCTAACTCCGATAGCGTTATGCCAGGTTTCTCACTCAGCTTGCGAAGGACGAATGATTGAATCGGTGTGATATTCAAATGCTGGTAAGCTTTACTCATCACCTGATGAAAGGCTTGTTTGACCTCTCGTGCGGAGTGAATGATTTCGAGTGTACGCTGTTGCTGCTGATCGTCCATGTTCATTCATTCCTTCAATTAAATTTCGTGGGCGAATAATTCGTATACGAACTATTATAGAAGCACAAATAAAGTACTGTCAAACTGATAAATATGGTTGTTTGTCCTAGTTTGAGCAGTGAGATGGACATCATGCAGTCAATATTTAGTGGGAAATCCCGCGTAATCATTTAAATAATTTTTCTAGATATTCCTATAAACATTGTTGTATAGTTATAAAGAACTATTCTTCGACAAGGATCACCATCGTTTTCTTTTCGTTTTTTAGGTCTTGAGATCTATTTATATAAATTTGAATTTAATAGTGAGAGGAGCGTTCAGAAAGATGTTTAAAGTTGGAAGTAGGAGTTATAAAAAATTAGGAGTGCTGTTTGTTTTACTAATTTTTCTGGCAGGAATGTTCGTCCCTGCTGCAGAGGCAGCGGTAACAACCAATGTGGTCGACATTAACAGTAATGCAATGAACTTTGGAACACCAACTAAAGTTTCAGGCACGGATGGCGCGCAAGGGGCCGTGTATCTGTACACGAATGTCATTACAGTGGGTGGTGTGCAGATTGATGCGAAGGTAACGATTGAGGAAAAGAATGGAGCCTCACTTGCTAGCAATGTTCTGGATAGTCCAGATACAGGTGTGCTAAATAATCGCTTGAATCCTAACGTTACGACAAGTGAGGGCACTGGAAGCTTGACCCTGAAGTTCGATTTTTTCGAGCATAGTTCAGGAAATTCTATCCAGCTCAAGAACTTTTTTGTGACTGTAATTGATATTGACGGTAATAGCTCTACGCAAAAGGAATTTGTAGAATTAAGTGGTTTCGCCAGCTACACGGTCAATAATCCAACAGGATTAACAGTCAGTGCTAGTACTGGTGGCAGAACAAGATTTACAGGAATTAGTACTTCTTTGGATGGTAGAGAATTTGAGAACACCGCTTCAGTCATTCTTAACTATACCGCACCAATTAGCACAATGAATGTTGTCATAGGCAATATTGGTACAGTATCTAACAGACAGTTCTCCATTAATTTTGGTGCTAAGGGCGGAACTTTTACAACAGATAAAACGACTAGCAATACCGCTGCTCCCACGATTAGCCTGAGCATCGATGATGGCGGAGATGGCAAATTATCACCTAGCGAAGTATCAGCTGTACAAGTATCTGGATCTACAACAGCCGGAAACGGTAGGACCGTTACACTTACAGTTAAAGATTCGTCAAATAAAGTAGGCTATTACACAACAACGGTTACTAACACTGGTACTTACACGTTGCCATTGGACTTGTCATCGTATGCCTACGGTACCATTACCGTCAATGCGGATGTAACGGATAGCTTTGGTAATCCTGCAACGACGGCAACGGATACGACGATCCGAACCAACACGAAACCAGTGGCTTCGGGCAGCAACAATGCAACGCAAGTGGGCATCCCGGTCAGTGGTACAGTGAGTGCAACGGATGCTGAGGGACAAGCGTTAACGTATACGGTTGTTACACAACCTACCCATGGTTCAGTCGTGATGCAAACCAATGGAGGCTACACCTATACACCGACAGCAGGTTATACAGGTTCTGACAGCTTTACATTTAAAGCGAATGATGGACTTCTCGATTCCGACCCTGCAACCGTGACACTTACCGTAACATTAGGTAACACGGTTCCAACGGCAACGAGCGCAACATATTCCGTTGAAGCTAATCATGTGCTGACAGGAACGTTGGGAGGCTATGATGGAGATGGCGATTCTTTAACTTATAGTGTCGTTACTCAGCCAACCCATGGAACTCTAACGCTTGATGGGAACGGTTATACTTATACACCGACAGCAGGATATAGCGGTCCGGATAGTTTTAGTTATAAAGTGAATGATGGTCAAGTAGATTCTGCACCAGCAACAGTGACACTTACCGTGACACGAGCTAACACGGTCCCAACGGCAACGAGTGCAACCTATTCTGTTGAAGCTAATCATGTGCTGACCGGAACGCTTGGAGGATATGATGCGGATGGCGACCCATTAACTTATAGTGTCGTTACTCAGCCAACCCATGGAACTCTAACGCTTGATGGGAACGGTTATACTTATACACCGACAGCGGGATATAGCGGTCCAGATAGTTTTAGTTATAAAGTGAATGACGGTTCTACAGATTCTGCACCAGCAACCGTGACATTGACGGTAACCCCAGAGAACACGGTCCCAACGGCAACGAGCGCAACCTATTCCGTTGAAGCTGGTACCGCGCTGACCGGAACGCTTGGAGGATATGATGCGGATGGCGACCAGTTAACGTATAGTGTCGTTACCCAGCCAACCCATGGAACACTATCGCTCGATGGGAACGGTTATACTTATACACCGACAGCAGGATATAGCGGTCCAGATAGTTTTAGTTATAAGGTAAATGATGGTCGTGTGGACTCTGCACCAGCAACGGTGACACTTACCGTAACTCCAGCTAACAATGCCCCAACGGCAACAAGCGCAACCTATTCCGTTGAAGCTGGTACCTCGCTGATTAAAACGCTGGGAGGGCATGATGCGGATGGTAACCAGTTAACGTATATTATCGTTACCCAGCCAACCCATGGAACGCTAACACTCGATGGGAACGGATTTACCTATACACCGACAGCGGGGTATAACGGTCCGGATAGTTTTAGTTATAAAGTAAATGATGGTCGTGTCGATTCTGAACCAGCAACGGTGACACTGAATGTCACATTACTTGAAGGCTGGGTAGGTGGGCGAAGCGTCTTAGAATCCTCATCGAAATGGGTCGTGGCACCAAATAGTCCATTAAAGTTGTCTGCAATTACAGCCTTAGAAGCCACCTCGGTGGAAGCTACATTTGATTTTGCCCTCAACGATAAAGTAACGCTCGTATTAGCGAATCCGACGAGCTTCAATACGGATGGTTATAAGTTGTGGGAAGCAGTCACATATCGTTTACCTTCAACGGTAACTTCAGGCACCCATAACGCAATCTTTGTTTCCAAGAAGAATGGTCTTGATTTACCGGCAGAGCCGGAAGCGAAACTGGCGAACAACCAGTTTGAAGTTGTGAGTGCGGTAACGATCGCTGGGACGGTCACAGACCGCGATACGCATGCGCCTATCGTAGGTGGTAAAGTGTCACTTTACGACCCTACGGGCACAATTCTAAAAGGTTCGATTGACACCGATGTGAACGGGCACTATCAGTTTACGGATGTACCGACCGCACACTATCGCGTTGTCGTAGAGAAGGATGGTTATGCAGCAAGGAACCGAATTATTGATGCGCTTCCGACAGTTGCAGGTCAAACGACAGTTACAGCAGATTTTGAACTTGTAAAATATATTCTTAAACTAAAAGCAAACCCTAGCTCCATTGTTGGAGATGGCCATACAAAATCAACGCTTTCAGCGGTTCTGACAGATAAGGATGGCAATCCGCTCCAAGGCGTGCCGGTGACTTTCACGGCTGAATTTGGCACATTTATTGGCTCGCCAATTGTGCTCACGGATGTAAATGGCAAAGCAACAATCCAATACCAATCTGTTAAAATTGAAGGGATCCTTTCGCAGAATATTCCAGTAACAGCAACTGCGAACGATGAAGCCCGCGAAATTTATGCACAGGAGCAAATTATCGTTACTTTTGAACCAGCTTCCATATCTGGTATTATTGCCACAACGAAAGATGGCGTGCGCTCTATTGTCCCTGGTACACGTGTCAAAGTGACAAAGGATTTTAACGGTGATGGCACGATCGATTTCGCTGCAGAAGCCGTGACAGATGAGAACGGTAGCTACAGCATTGCTGTTCCTAGAGGTGACGTACAGTACGACATCGAGGTTGTTAAGTCTGTTCAAATAGGGAATGAGACCAAGGATTTCTCCTTCAAGCAAAAAGTTGATGTTGGTGCTGTCACGGGTAATGGTAGTGAGGTGTTTGAATCCAATAAAACACTAACGGGTATCCTAGTGACGCAACAAACGAATGGACAGAAGAAAACGATAGATGAGAACAACGTAGATGATCAAAATTATGCTAGACAGATCCGCATTAAACTAAGGGATCCCGTTACCAATACTTACGTTACGGTAGACGGTGCAAGCTCATTCGCTTTAACTAATCAGGGTGTTTTTAACGTCCCGGGTCTGACAAGAGACAAGGTGTACGAACTTGCCATTGTTTATATGATTCCAGATGAAGAAAATCATGGTGCTGACAAGGAAATTATTATTAATGTGCTTGATAATACAGGCACATTGCCTACAGTGAAGGTTTCCTCTGATGGTGAATTGAACATTTTGGACGAGTTAATTGATCCTTACGGGGACATTACCAATGCAGAAACGCACGCTTTGATTGATGGCGCACATGTTATTCTCTACTATGCGAATACACCGAGAAACGTGACCAATCATATCGTACCGAATACACAGGTTGTACTTCCAGGGATTCCCGGCTTCGCTCCGAATGATAATGCGAATCCGCAAACAAGTAAGGATGGCGGGCAGTACGCATACATGGTTTACCCGACAAGCGATTATTATCTGGTCGTAACAGCACCTGGTTATCTGACTTATACAAGTCCGACTATTTCGGTGGAATATACGATCGTACGTCATGATATTGCGATGACGCCAATTCCAGCGGATACATCCTCATCCTCTGGCAGTGTTTATGTAAAACCTGAGACAGGCAAGCCGAATGTGATTGTGAATGCATCCATAACGCAGAGCAGACAGGAAGAGAACAGTACAGGATTTGTCAAAGTAGAATACAAGAACGATGGTACTTCAAAGGCGAATAACGCCACCGTTACATTAACACTCCCAGAGGGTGCAGTCGTTACGAATGCAGCCGGCGGAGTAGTGAATGGCCATATTGTGGTGTGGAATGTTGGAGATTTAAAAGTTGGGGATCAAGGCGCATTTAATGTTCAAGTGAAATACCCAGCGATTAAAGAGTCCGAAGTATTGGTGAAAATTAAAGTTGCAGGGAAGTCCGCTGATAAAGATCTGCTTGATCCTGACACGGCGCAAACATCCCTACAGTTATTGCTATTCTCTACTCGTGGAGAGCACTTAGATCATACGAGATTCATTCTTGGCTTCCCTGATGGACAGTTCAAACCTAGCAAAACGCTATCGCGTGCAGAACTTGCAGCTATTATTGCGCGACTAGTTAATGGTGGAGAAACGAATCAGAAGGCGCAGGCGAAGGATGTTCCAACGAGCCATTGGGCGAGTGGTTATATTCACATTGTAACCACACAAGGTATCTTTACTGGATATGATGATGGCACATTCCGCCCAGATATAGCTGTGTCACGTGAAGAACTCGCAGTTGTGATGACGCGGTTCTTGAAACTAGAAGTTTCTCGCCCAATCACGCCGCATTTTGCGGATGCGCAAGGACGCTGGTCCGCCGCTGCGATTGAAGGATTATTCCGTAATGCGCTAGTGAATGGGTATGAGGATGGCAGTTTCAAACCGAATAGTCCTATTATTCGACTTGAAGCAGTCACATTGATTAACCAGCTGCTTTTCCGTGGAACACTTGATAATGCCACACCATCTTTCCCGGATGTGACTAAGCAGTCGTGGGGCTTCGGGCAAGTCGAGGAAGCGACACATTCTCACGTATCTACACGTAAAGCAGATGGTAGCGAAAGCTATGTAGAAGCTAAGGCAGATCATATTAACTAACAACGAATAGAAGGCTGGGCCGCACGTAGATCATTCTACGGAGGCCCAGCCTTTTGTGTTAGGAGGAATCGTGGCACAGCTCCCTACAATTGACTCCTACGCACACCCGCGTAGGCCATAAGGATCCCGATCGTGAAGCATACCAGGGCTGCTAGCATAAAGACACCATAACCATCTTCGACAGAGAGGTTATTGACAATCACCATCGAAGAGTTAGCGAGAACGAATGCGCTCACGATCAAAGCAGGCATCGTCTTCCGAAACATGCCGAAGTACAGTGGGATTAAGGACACACTTGCACAGGTGAAGGCGAAGATGACCATGCGAATCGCCTCTGCCATCAGCCGATCATGCGTCAGCGTATCGGTCATGTAATGAAAATGTGAATTGGCAATCAGGAGTGAGATCACCACGAAAATATTGTTAAATAACTCTGTGGCGAAGGTCCAAGCTCCGATAATGATCAACTTGGCCAAGAAAATCATATTTCGAGGCACGGGGTAAGCGAAGAGGAGAGTAATCGTTTTATTCCGGTACTCGTCAATGATCATTCGGGACATGAGGACGGAAGCGAAAATGATAAAGGTAATGCCGGAGTAGTTCATAATACTCTGGAAAACGCGGTCATAGGTTCGCACTTCATTATTCGGCACGTCGCTGCCAATGACCCATAGTGCTACTAGGAGATTGGTGATTACGGCGCCAAACAATAGCCCTCGCCACTTCGTTTTCTTCAGTTCCAGCTTAATGAGCTTCCAAAGCATTACGGCTGCCTCCTTCGATGACCCCGAGGAAATAGTCTTCGAGCGAGCGGGTCTTTTTGTTCAGCGCCTCGACGCCTATCTCATGCTGCACGAGTAGGCGATTCAGCTCTACAGGTGCAAGGCGGGAATCATAGATTCGTATGGCGCTGTGGTCCATGATTTTATAATTAACGATAGCAAGCTTATCCTCCAGGACAAGTACAGCACGCGGTACATCGGTCACGACAATCTCTGTATATTCGTTATGTCTTCCACGAACCTGTTCCATGGAGACCTCTTCGAGCAGCTTGCCATGGTTGATGACACCAATCGTATCGGCCAATTGCTCAATTTCCTGTAAAATATGGCTAGATATGAGCAATGTCATGCCAAATTCCTTGCTTAACATGCGAAATAGATCGCGGATTTCACGAATCCCCGATGGATCCATGCCATTCACAGGCTCATCGAGGATGAGCAGTTCGGGCTTCGTGCAGATGGCCCGGCCAATGCCAAGACGCTGCTTCATACCTAGTGAGAAATCCTTCACGGGCTTATTGCCAATGTCGGGTAGTCCAACGAGATCCAGTGTTTCGCGGATAGCATTTTTATCATAGTAGCCCATATATTCGCAGTGCAGCTCCAAATTAGCGCGTGCAGTCAGATGGTCATAGAAGATCGGATACTCAATGATGCTGCCCATCCGTTTCATGGTTTCGTAAGAGTGGGGGGTTAGTGGAGCCCCGAATAATTCAATTTCTCCGCTAGTTGGTGGGATGAGATTCGTAAGCATACGCATGACCGTTGTTTTGCCAGCACCATTCGGGCCGAGGAAACCGTAGATTTCGCCACGACGCACGCGCATGTTGACACCGGAGACAACATCGGCTTTTTTGTACCGTTTAGACAATTGTTTCGTTTGCAGAATAAAGCTCATCACATGGGATTCCTTTCAAAAGCGGATAATGGGAAAACGGACCGTAAATACGGTTTTCACATGGGGAATACTATGCAGGGAAATACTCCCTTCCATGAGTTCAACTAACCGCTTCGTAATCGTGAGACCTAAGCCGCTGCCCTGATAGGCCTGGTTTCTGGAATCCTCCAGCGTGTAAAGCCGCTCGAAGACATTCAAGCGATCGCGCTCATGAATCCCCTTACCTTGATCCCACACATCGATATAGACGTTAGTCTCATCCTGTCGCAGCGTGATGCCAATCATGCCCCCGTCGTTTCCATAACGAATGGCGTTGGAGAGTAGATTTTGCAGCACTCGTCCGATTGCTTCCGAATTACCATAGGCATAGATCGGCTTCTCTGGAATCGTTACTTCAACTTCCAGTCCCTGTGACTCAATCATTTCGTAGTAGAAAAGAATGCCGTTCCGGCAGGCCTCGCTCAGATTAATTTTGGATAAAGGGAGGGGGCGATCGCCGGATTCCAGTCGTGCCAGATCGAAAAATTGATTCGTCAGATTCAAAATATCGAGCGTTCTCTCGTGAACCTTGAGGGAGAGTCGCTTCCGCTCCTCTTCGCTGGCCGTTAGATCATGTGCAAGGGTCTCTGTCAGACCCAGCACAACCGTAAGCGGTGTTTTTAAGTCATGGGACATGTTCGCAACCATTTTCTTGATCGCATTTTCCATGCGGGTATAGTCGGCTTCCACTTTGCGATTGGCATCGAGGAGTCGGTTTATGGCAATGAGTAAGCGCTGGAGCTGGGTAGAATTGGTATGGATATGAACTTTCTCTGAGGATTCCTGATCGAGAATATCGGTCAGTTTCGTTTGCAAATAACGAAGATGACGCGATTGGTCGATTCTGATCTTCAATTGAATGAAGATTATGATCCCAAGAAGGATACACAGGATGGGCCACACGATGTCCATATCAGAAATCCCCCATTTTGTAACCAATCCCCCATACGGTCTTGATGTACCGCGGGTGTGCAGGATCGTCCTCAATCTTTTCTCGTAAGCGGGAAATATGGACCTGAATCGCATTCACATCGTCATAATAAGCGTCATTCCATACCGAGCGATAGATTTGTTCCTTGGAGAAGGCGCGTTTGGGATGAGACATTAACAGCTTTAAGATCAGAAGCTCCTTGGCCGTGAGGTTGAGGGGCGAGTCGTTTTTGGTCACGAGATGCTCATCGGGATGAAGCGTCAGCTCATGAATACGCAACAGGGCTTGCTCAGCAGCTGGTGCAGAAGGACTGGCATATTGCGAGGCCCGCCGCAAAATGGCTTTTACACGTGCTGACAACTCAATAAGGGAGAATGGCTTCGCCAAATAGTCATCTGCCCCAAAGCCGAGACCCAATGCTTTCTCAACATCACTATCCTTCGCGGACAAAATGAGAACAGGCACCGTACTTCCGCTCCGCACTCTGCGCAGTACCTCCATGCCATCGACGCCAGGCAGCATCAGATCCAGCAGAATCATATCAAAAGCTTCCTCGGCAAAGAGCCGCAGCGCCGCCTCCCCATCAGGGGCATGTCGAACGGTGAGACTCTCTTTGGTTAAATGGCCCAGGACCATTTCAGCAATTGCCGGGTCATCTTCTACAAGCAAAATGTGATTAGGCATATTAGTTCCACCTTTATGTCATATGCTTCAAGTATACTGCTTTGTCCACTCATAATGAAACAGATGCGGTTTATATCGAAACGTCGCGCTTCGCGAACACATACCAAGACAGAGCGAGGAATAGCAGTTGATAACAGGCCAACATCACTAATGAAAAAGATAAGGACATACTGCTCATTAGCGGCCTGCCGTCCACATAACTCAACAAATTCGTGTTGGCGAAAATCAGAAATTTGGACCATTCAAAAGGCTTGAGAACATAGGCTAACTGACCGCTGGTTAGTAAGAAAAACAAGGAAATCCCGATGGCCATGGAGCTTGCACGAAACACAGAAGAGAACATGAAGGCCAGTGTGACCATAACGATCATTTCGATGCCGCTGTAGCCGATAGCCTTCCAAGAATAAACGGCATTTGTGAATGCAGCCCCATCATGAAGCTCAGAAGCGCCGCCAAATCCGAAAAACATGCCACCCATAAGAATAGTGGTGAATAAAAGCAACAGCATAAGACCCAACCCGAACAATAGTACGGTCGCGAACTTGGAAAGTAAGATCGTTGAGCGGCTGAAGGGGCGGATCAGCAGTAATTTAATCGTACCGCCGGAGAACTCGGAGGCAACAATGCCCGCGGCAACGATAATCGTAAACAGTGTGACAATATCCATGAGATTGGGAATGGCGGAAAGGCACAAATCTAAGAACTCCCACACATTGTTCACGGCAAGCTCATCTTGGTCTGCATATTTACAAAGCAGGGCTACCGCAATAACAAGTATCGGAATGAAGGCAATCATGACCCAGGTTCCGATTTTGGTGAAGATTTTAATACCTTCATTTTGACGAGTTTGGTGAAGTTAAGCATAGTGGGCAACCTCCGTAAGCTCGATATATTTTTCTTCGAGTGTTTGTGTGTTCGTCTGCGTCTGAAAATCTGCCAGCGCAAAGGTCGTACGCAATTGTCCTTCGGTCACGACGCCGAAGCGGTCGCACATTTGCTCCATTTCCGCGAGCAGATGAGAGGACACCATCACTGCGATGCCCTCTTCAGCGGCTAGCTTGCGGACGAGCTGGCGCATTTCACGGATGCCTGCCGGGTCGAGACCGTTGGTCGGCTCATCGAGGATGAGCACGGCGGGCTCGTGGAGCAGGGCCTGGGCGATTCCTAGCCGCTGGCGCATGCCGAGCGAGTACGTCTTCACCTTATCGTGGATACGGGCGGTGAGCCCGACGAGGTGCACGATCTGGTCGATGCGGCTCTGCGGGATATTGCCATCCATGCGAGCGAATTGCTTTAGATTTTGCATCCCGGTGAGATGCTTGTAGAGCTCGGGATTCTCGATAATCGCACCAACGTGTCGAATCGCTTCCCGGAAGCTTGTGCGAATGCTGAGGCCGTTAATCGCGACATCACCGTCGCTCATGCCGATGAGGCCGACCATCATGCGGATGGTCGTTGTTTTTCCTGCGCCATTGGGCCCGAGGAAGCCGAATACTTCGCCAGGAAAAAGTTCAAAACTAATCTGATCCACGATGTTCTTATGTCGAATCCGCTTCGTCAGATTACGTACTTCGACAACGGGTTGTATGTTCAACTTGTTCATATGCGTTACCTCCAATAAGTTTCATACGCTTATCTTACTAGACACATCATGCAAGACTCTTTCCTAAACCTTACGAAAGTCTTTCGAAGTGGATCAACATTCTCGCTACACGCTTGGAGCGCTCCCCAAACGCAATTTACTGGAAAACATACAGCTATTTCCGCTGAATTCAGCCCATTTCTCCGATTTACTGGAAAACCTACAGCTAATTCGATGCCATATGCTCCATTTGAGCCAAAAACAAAGGAATTACCTGTATGAAATCCATCTAATCATCCATTCGAGGCTACAAGGGCGAAAATAGCTGGAGGTTTTCCAGCTAATCATCTTCACAAGCTAGCCCTCAACGTTCCTCCCCGTGGTAAACATTGCATGTGCATCCCCCGCTGGGTTCATACTAATCAAAAAGCGTTCCTCCTAGCGGTACGGTAACGGACGAATGCGCTGATCAGGAGGTGACACCGTGCGAATGCGGAATAAAGGCTGGACGTTCGGCCTGCTGGGCTTATTTCTTGTTTTTTGCTATGTGATGCTGCAATTTCTCATATCCACGATGCATATTGGACAGCTAGTGGGACAGATGGAGCCACATAGCGAGGCTGAGAAGCCGCTGTTCAAACACATTGTGCTCATCGCGCAAGAGTTGGACAACCCATTCTGGCGAACGGTGGAGAAGGGCGCGAGCGAAGCCGCAGCAAGCCGTGGTATGAAGATTGATTACTTGGGTCCAATTCGTATCAATCCAGAGGAGCAGATGAGTCTGCTGGAGAAGTCGATAGCAGCTAAGCCCGATGCCCTTCTTGTGCAAGGGATCAAGGAGCCGCAGTATGATCTGTTGATCAGCAAAGCGATCGATCAAGGCATTCCAGTGATTACGTTAGATGCCGATGAACCGAACAGCCGAAGATTGACCTATGTGGGCACGGATAATCGGGAAGCCGGTAGACGGATGGGGGAACTCGTAGCGGGAGCCGCAACCGGCAAGGGGCGAATCGGTGTCATTATTGGAAGTGAGCAGGCGGAGAATCAACAGCAGCGTTTAGAGGGATTCCGCGATGGTATTGCGGATATGCCGCATTTTGAAATTATAGATATTCGCTCATCGCATATATCTCGGATTCAGGCGGCCAAACAGGCGGAGGCGATGCTCAAGCAATATCCCGCCATACAGACGATGGTGGGCTTCAGCTCTTTAGACGCGGCAGGCATCGCGGAAGGGGTGAAAGCAGCGCATCGGGATGGCACGCTCGTGTTCGGCTTCGATGATGTGGCAGCGACGAAGCAGGGAATCAGCCAAGGAAGCATCAAGGCTTCCATTGTGCAGCAACCGTATGAAATCGGTTCGCTAGCCGTACAGCTACTAGCTTCTCATTTCCTAGGTAGCGCATTACCTCCGCAGGAGGTTACAGGCACGTACATCCTCGATGCGACGACGCTAACGCCTGCGAGTTCCCCGTGAATATACGTCGCATGTTGTTTATCGTGCTGCCTGCGCTGTTTATTTTGAATAACGCCGTGGCTTATTTCATCTTTCATAGTGGCAGATCCGTACAGGAAAGCTATAATGTTATGCTCAATCGGGTATTATTGTACAAACAAATTGCCGGGCAAACGCAGGACAATCTTCGTGCTATGAACGGATACATCGTGGACCGAAGCGAGGACAGCAGGTTGGCCTTTTTACGCCAGAAGGAGGCGTTGGAGGTATTGCAGCAGAAAATAGCTTCACAAAACACGATTCCAGCGACCGACCTCACGTTCCGCAGCTATACCCATATGGTCTATACCTTCATGACACAAGAAGCAGGCGTGATCCAAGCAACCAGCAGTCCAGATCCGCTAGCGTATACGGCCTTTTATGAAGAAGCAGAACGGACAGCGACTTTCATACAGGAGGAAGGCTACCAACTGATTGATTTGGAGTTGAGCTACTATCAGCCGCTCTATCGGCAAATTCTGATCCAAACGGAGGGGATGAATCACTGGGGTGTCGTTATTTTCATCCTTACTACCTTGATCAGTATCGTGCTGGCCTATCGCATTTCACTCGGTATCTCGCGCCCAATCAGACAGCTAGCACACGTGGCGCAGCGAATGTCGGACGGTGATCTGCATGCTCCGATCCCTCCATTGCCGGAAGACCATGAGTTTGGCGTCTTAGCACGAGCGTTTGGACATATGCAGGATAATCTCAAAGCGCTTATTGTGAAGGAAACGGAAGGATTGGAGAAGGACAAGCAGTTGAAAGAAATGGAGCTCGAGGTGTTGCAAAATCAAATGAACCCGCACTTTCTCTTCAATTCCTTGAATGTGTTGTCCAAGCTTGCCCTATTGGAGGGTGCTGAGCAAACGAGTGATTTGACGGTCACGATGTCGAATTTGCTCCGCTATAATTTGCGAAAGCTAGATCGACCTGTGCGGCTTAGGGATGAGGTAGAGCATGCCAAACAATATTTTACCATTCAGCAAGCTCGGTTCCGCAATCGCATTCAGTTTGTGATGGAGATTGATGAGGGCGGACTGGACGTTCCCGTACCGATGCTGACGCTGCAGCCTATTCTCGAAAATGTGTTCGTGCACGGTATAGAGGGGATGGAGGCAGGAGCTGTCATACAGCTCACGATTACACAAGGAGACGACGAAACGCTAGTCGCGATCTCGGACAATGGGGTGGGGATGAGCGCGGAGATTCGCGAAGCGCTGCTGGATGTGGACGGGGAACCTCAGGTTTCCCGCGCCAATGGCCAGTCCACAGGTTTAGGAACACGAAATGTGTTCAAACGATTAGCTTTATTTTATGGCCAAAAGGATCTCGTGCGCATTGAAAGTGATCCTGGCCGAGGGACGAAGGTCGTCTTGCGGCTGCCGGCCGAAGGAAAGGGGGTTGGAGATGTATCGTTTACTGATCGCCGATGATGAAGCGTTAGAGAGAGAAGGCATCGAATGGATCGTGGGCCGCATGATGCCAGATACATTCGAGGTCATTCATGCGGAGAATGGCCGCATTGCGATTCAACAAGCGGACGAGCACCGCCCCCACATCATCCTCATGGACATCCGAATGCCGGGTATTCAGGGGTTGGAAGCATTGAGAGAAATCAAAGCGGGACATCCTCAGACGAAAATGGTGCTAGTGACCGCCTACGAGCAATTCGAGTATGCCAGAGAAGCCCTTTCTTTAGGGGTCAAGGACTATCTAGTCAAACCTGCCAAACGGGATCAGATTGTTGAGCTCCTACAGCGCTTAGTTGCGGAAATTGAGCAAGAAGGGCGGAAGCGGGAGGGTGAGCTCGCGATGCGGGATAACTATTTTCAGCTGCTTCCACTGGCTGAGACGGAAATGGCGCTAGTCATTATGTCCGATCCTGTGAATGAAACGGATGCCGGGTATTTGGCGGATATTTTGGAGATATCCACGGAACAGGGATGTGCACTAGTCCTTGCTCTGCCAGAGCTTGGGCCTATATCCGATAAGGAAGTGGGCACCACGAAGAAGAAAATCTACGAAACCGTCAAAACTTTCACAAAAGGTTATCTCAAGAATCGCGTCGGATGTGTCGTTAGCTCGATGGTGCATTGGCATATGGCCATCTTTCTCGTGGACCGTGCTCCGTTGACTGCTGAGGTTCTGCGGGAAGAAGCTGCATCCTTAGGCGCGAAGCTCGTGGAACATCTGCGTCAGGCACGCGGCATTGACGTCAATATCGGCATCGGTTCGATTCGATATGAGTTAGAGGGAATCCGCACGTCCTACTTTGAAGCCGTATTTGCAGCGACGT
Organism: Paenibacillus qinlingensis; assembly: GCF_013204845.1. Lineage (GTDB taxonomy): Bacteria > Bacillota > Bacilli > Paenibacillales > NBRC-103111 > Paenibacillus_E > Paenibacillus_E qinlingensis. The sequence goes on along the minus strand of NZ_JABMKY010000014.1, from coordinate 12,535 downwards.
ATGATAAAAAGTGGGGCAACGCGCGGTCCTTCGAGGAACTGAAAGGGCTCCCTGCGGAAGGGCAGCGAGGCTTGGCCGAACCGCGTACCGCCGACAATACATCGGAGCGCACTTACGTAGAGTTAGCCATTCGGCGAATCCGCGAGGAGCGTGAACAGCAAACATGGACGGTGCTAGATCGTGCGCTGACTTACATTCATGAGAAGCTTCAGGAGGACATTTCACTCGAGGATGTTGCTGAGCTTGTTCACTTGAATCCCCACTATTTTAGCAAAGTGTTCAAACAGCAAACTGGCGAGACTTTCATCGATTATGTGACACGGCTGCGCATTGAGAGGGCCAAGGAGCTTATTAGCGAGGGTCATTTTAGCCTGAAGGAAGTTTGCTATTTGGTCGGATATAAGGATCCGAATTATTTCAGCCGCGTGTTCAAAAAGGTGACAGGTGTTACCCCGACGGAGTACCGCACGGGGCTATAAGGAAAAATATTCCATGCTGGGCAAGGACTATTTTGCTATTTCCAGACAAGATTATGCTAGCCGGAGGCCTGGGAGAGGCGTGAGTCTGAGACGGATTATTTTTATGCTGGTATATCACAAATTAGTGCAGGGAAAGGTTCCCCAGCTGTCAGAAAACCCATGCTATAATGAGTCTCGCTTCACACAAAAGGTAAGATCAAAGACTCGCATGAAGATGCGGTAGACGTCAGAAGGGACCATCATTATGAGTGCACAAATAGACAATTCAAGTCAACATGTTAGCATAAAATTCGTCACACTCGTCTCCATCGTTGCTGCGCTCGGCGGGCTTTTGTTCGGCTTCGATACAGCCGTCGTATCAGGTGCTGTTGGTTTCATGAAAGAGCGCTTTACGCTTAGTGAAGTGGAGGTAGGCTGGGCGGTTTCCAGTTTAATTATTGGGTGCATCGTAGGTGCAGCGGCATCTGGTATCCTAAGTGATCGTTTCGGTCGGAAAAGGGTGCTCATTGCAGCTGCACTGCTGTTTATCATTGGCTCTATCGGCTCTGCAATCCCTGATACGTTTACGGGGTATATTATTGCCCGTATCATTGGCGGACTTGGCATTGGGATCACCTCAACGCTTTGCCCGCTGTATAACGCGGAAATCGCACCTGCGAAATATCGCGGCCGACTGGTGGCATTGAACCAATTTGCTACGGTGACAGGGATATTCCTCGTGTATTTCATCAATACCAGCATTGCGAATCATTCCGATGAGGCCTGGAATATTGCGTCGGGCTGGCGTTGGATGTTCGGTTTCGGGGCATTTCCTGGCTTAATATTCTTAGTACTGCTATTCTTCGTACCCGAAAGCCCAAGATGGTTAATCAAGCAAGGAAGAGCTGCCGAGTCACTTCCAATCTTGCTGCGCATTCATGGGGAAGAACTAGCCAAAAAAGAAGTAATGGAGATCAAGGAATCTTTTAAACAAGAAAATGGCTCCATTCGCCAACTGTTCAGCCCGGCACTGCGGCTTGCGTTAATCGTCGGTGTGGGTTTGGCCATTCTCCAGCAAGTGACGGGCATCAACGCCGTTATGTACTATGCGCCTGAGATTTTCAAACAAACGGGCACAGGCACGAATGCCGCGCTGACGCAGACAATTCTAGTCGGATTAATCAACTTTCTCTTCACAATCCTTGCGATATGGCTCATCGATAAAGTGGGCAGGAAGGTACTGCTGCTGGTCGGTTCGGCTTCCATGACGATCTGCTTGGCGGTGATTGGCATCGCGTTCCACACGGGTCACACATCAGGTAATCTTGTACTCGTCTTTATCCTACTTTACGTAGCTTCCTTCGCGGTGTCCTTAGGGCCTGTTGTATGGGTGATCATGTCCGAAATTTTCCCGAATCGTATTCGCGGCAAAGCAACAGCTATCGCATCGATGGCACTGTGGATCGCAGATTATGTCGTCTCGCAGACGTTCCCTCCACTGCTTAGCTCTGCTGGTCCAGCGATAACCTTCTGGATCTTCGGCATCCTTTCCTTGGTGACGTTCGTCTTCACCATGCGAGTTGTGCCTGAAACGAAGGGCAGATCACTGGAAGAAATCGAGTCCCTATGGTCCGCGAAAAAAGCATAAAAGCATGAACAGAAAGGCCGGGGCCCTAACCTCGGCTTTTTTGCTATGCATGCGAAGGAACTCCTCCATTTGGTGCTATTTCTTGATTTAAACCCGCATCTACAGGTAAGATGAAGCTAGGACACTCGGTTGTACTTTTTGATAGGACAAAATGGAGGAGGCATCATATGATAGCTGATCTGCAATCCGCTCAAGGAGGATATTTGGCTCGTTATGAGCGTCATTGGCAGCATGATGTGAAGGAAGTCTGGTCATGGTTGACGGAAAATGACAAGCTCACGCAGTGGTTTCCCGAGTTAGAGGTGGGCGAACTCCGTGAAGGCGGAGTGATAAAGTTCAATATGCCTGACGGGACAGTTATTCCTATGGACATTCTGGAGTTTAGCCAAGACCAGGTGTTGGCTTTTACATGGGATAAGGATCGCGTTCGTTTCGAACTTCATGCGGAGTCAGACGGTGGATGTCATCTCGTGTTCAGTGAGTACTTACATCAAATAACGGAACACACGCCAAGAGATTTGGCTGGGTGGCACGTGTGTTTAGATGTGATTGAGGCGTTACTAGCGGGTAGAACGATTCCCTCACGTAAGGATATGTGGAATGGTTGGTATGTGAAGTATAAGCAGTTAACAGACGCAGTTCTGACGAATCAGGCGTAATACATAAGTAATACATACTTGAATATGGGGATAACGGAGGCGAAATCATGAAGGCATTATTTATTGGCGGCACCGGCACTATCAGCTCGGCGATTACGAGACAATTGCTAGCCGCAGGTTGTGAACTATATTTGTTGAACAGAGGGACGCGCAATGCGGACTTACCAGAAGGTGCACGTATCCTGCAAGCGGACATTAACGACGAGGAGCGCGTGGCAAAGCTGATCGCGGACTTATCGTTTGATGTTGTCGCGGATTTTATCGCATTCGAGCCGTCCCAGCTGGAGCGGGATTACCGACTTTTTCAAGGCAAAACGAAGCAGTTCATCTTTATCAGCTCGGCTTCTGCGTATCAGACACCTTTATCTGATTACCGAATCACGGAAGGAACGCCATTATCCAACCCCTTATGGGCTTACTCCAGAAACAAAATCGCTTGTGAAGAGTACTTAGTGAAGCAGTATAGGGAACAAGGATTCCCGATTACAATTATTAGACCGAGTCATACGTACGATGAGCGCTCCATCCCTCTTGGTGTACATGGTACAAAGGGGAGCTGGCAGGTAGCTAAGCGCATGCTGGCGAATAAGCCTGTGATCATCCACGGCGACGGAACATCCTTATGGACGATGACCCACAACAGTGATTTTGCCAAAGGGTTCATTGGACTCATGGGCAATCTTCATGCCATTGGGGAATCTGTTCATATCACATCCGATGAGACATTGACGTGGAATCAGATTTACGAAGCGATCGCTGATGCGCTTGGCGTGAAGCTTCACGCGGTGCATGTGGCGTCTGAATTCCTCGATGCTAGCAGTGCTCAAGACTACCGTGGAGGCTTGCTTGGAGATAAAGCGAACTCCGTTGTTTTCGACAACGCGAAGTTGAAGCGGCTTGTGCCTGAATTCGTGGCTACAACGCGATTTGATCAAGGGGTAAAACGGACGATTGCTACGATTTTGGCTAACCCTGAGCTGCAGCGGGAAGATCCGGAATTCGATGTGTGGTGCGACAAGGTCATAGGAGCGCTAGAGTCTGCGAAGAAAGCGATTCTTGCGTAAAAGAAGAGGCACCCTGAGGGTGCCTTTTTATATGTTATGGGGTTTGGGTCAGCGATGCTTACCCAATATGTGCGCCTAGGAAATCACACTTCACGTGATTTCCCGCCCACCGTTCGCTGCCCCTGCCCACCGCGCCGATCCGACTAAATGGAAAACATACAGTTAAATCTTGCGAATTCTTCCGAAATCAACGATTAGATGTAAAATATGTAGTTAAATCACCCGTTTTCATCAATTTCCTCTCGAATTCTTCAAATTAGATGGATAATTTCCAGTTATTTTACTGAAAGACGAATAAGAGTTGAAATTAGCTGTATAAATTACAGTTAATCTTTTGTTCGGCCGGAGGATGCCAGCAAGAATGGGTTCAAGGATGCTGCCGTATACAAAAAGGGACGTACTTCTCAAGTACAGTCCCTTTTTGTGTATTCTCCATAAACGCTCCCGTCCTTGAAGGACGGCGGAGGCGTTTATCTAAATCAGAATATCCAACGTTCCGTTGGGATTCGTGTTCACTTTTTTGCTGGCAGCGCTGTTCGGGCCGGAAGGGTTGTTCGAGTTCCTAGCGCCGGAATCGTGTTGGCTAGAGCTACCGCTGCTGCTGTTGGATTTCGAGCTCATCTGCGCGATCTGCTGATCAATTTGCTGGATCTGTTGCTGGATGAGCTGTACCTTACGCTCTTTCGTCTTTTGATCGTCCTTGCTCTGCTGTTCCTTCGTTAGTTCGGCTTGCAGCTTGGCTTTTTGTTTTTCAAGGGCAGCTGAATCCGTTGAGCTGGAAGTGAAGGAATACGAACTGCTAGTGGATGTCGTTGAGGCTATGGATATCGACATGATGTTTTGAGCCTCCTTTCTAGGTTCAGTTTGGACATGTTGGGAAGCCCACAGGCGACTGTGACATACCAAATTGAGGAAACGCTGAAGGTGGACTGAGGATTTGCTTAAAATTGAGATCGGATGTGGCAATCGGTAACTTACTCACCTTATTTGAAGTGGAATCCGTATAATGGATATATAAGGACATGGATTTGAAAGGCGGATAACGATGTCGAATTTGATTAGAATCGGACTCTTTTCCAAAATTGCACAGGTGACCATACGCACCCTTCGCCATTACGATGAGCGCGGCTTATTAAAGCCTGCTTATATCGATAACGCGACCAGCTATCGGTATTACACGTATGAGCAGCTAACTCGAATTCATCATATCGTGGTGCTGAAAGAGACGGGGTTTTCGTTAGATGAGATCGTGACGATGATCGATCAAGCAATCACCATGGACGACATGAAGCAAATGATGCACAAGAAGAAAGCGGAGCTAGCGAATCAAATAGAGGAAGCTGCACAACAAATGGCGCGTATTGAGTCTAGATTGCACCAACTAGAACGACTGGGTGAGAAACCTGCGTATGAGGTTGGGATTAAGCAGGTACCAGCGCTCTATATAGCCGGGCTTCGCCGAATCGTACCTCGCGTACAGGATATGCCCGTCTACCGCTGTCAGATGTTCGAGGAGCTTGAAGAAGGGCTGGGGGGTCAGGCATGGATCGGGCATATGCAGCAAGAGTACGTTCTGTATCATATGACGGAGTTTATCGAGGAGAATTTCGACATTGAAGTGGGATTTAGCTTTGATTCATTAGCCCGCCTACGCCCAACTAGCCCCCTCACCGTATATGAAATTCCAGCTGAGCCCATGGTAGCAAGCCTTATTTACAAAGGGCCTTTCATGGGTGTTGGCGAGGGGATTCTGGCGCTTTTTACATGGCTTGGAGCAAATGGCTATGCACAAACCGGCCCGGTTCGGGAGCTGCACCTATTCGGAAGAGAAAACCATCTTCACGATTACAACAATGTAGTCGTGGAACTTCAAGTGCCTATATCCCAATAAAACAATAAACGGTCCAACAATTTGTAGATATCTCTTGACTCTCTCGTTACGGTAGACAATATCGTTAGGGTATCGAAAACGAGGGGGCATGATGAATGAGTAATCAAGTGCATGTGATTGTTGGAACGGGGCCACTAGGGATGGCGGTCATGCGGGAGTTAAAGCGGCGCGGGGTTGAACGTATACGCATGGTAAATCGCAGTGGGAGATTGTCTGAGACGGCAGCGGTGGAAGTAGCCAAAGGGGATGCTTCCCAACTTGCTGATGCAGTGGCGCTGTGTAAGGATGCTGCTGTGGTCTATCACTGTGCTCATCCGGGCTATACGAACTGGCCGACCCAATTCCCCGGCCTTACCCGAGGGATTATGGCAGGTGCTGCTGCCGCTGGTGCGAAGCTGATCTATGGTGACAACCTGTATATGTATGGCCAAGCAAATCAACCTCTGACTGAGAACCTACCACACCTAGCTACTGGCAAAAAAGGGCAAACACGCGCCCAGATGGCGGAGGAGTTGCTGCTAGCGCATCAATCGGGGAAGGTCCGCGTGGCGATTGGCCGCGCATCGGATTTCTATGGGCCTGGGGTTAAGCAGTCCTCCCTAGGGGAGCGCGTCTTTGGCTTCGCCTTGAGCGGCAAGCCTGTAGGTTTGTTAGGTAACTTGGATGTTCCGCATACCTACACGTACATTGACGACTTCGCCAGAGGCCTCGTGACGCTTGGTCATGAGGAACGTGCGCTGGGTGAGGTCTGGCATCTACCAAGCGCGAAGACGCACACAACCCGGCAGATGCTCGAGTTGATTTTCGATGAACTAGGTACAGCAAGCAAAATTAGCGCATTATCTCGAGGTATGGTGACGATGATCGGACTCTTTCATCCCATGTTGAGGGAGCTCAAAGAGGTTCTCTACGAGTTTGAACATCCCTTCATCGTGGATCACAGCAAATTTGAGGCGGTCTTTGGCCCGCAAACGACGACTCCGCATGAGGAAGCTATCAGGCATACCGTGCGATGGTATAAGGATAGGATGCAGGAGGAGCGGGTTGGGTAGGGCATAGCACTGGGTGCCATGTTCCCACTTCGCACACAACTCGGAGCCTCCCACAACCCAAGAAGGCACCCATTCCGGGTGCCTTCCTCTTTAATAACCGTCCGTCCGCTGCCCAGCGGACTCCGCCAATTCAGCTCCAGCCTTTGCGGCGGCTGAACCCAAGTGCTCCAGCTCAATCTTCGCTTGAGCGAGACCCTCAGACACACGCCGTCCGTAATCCGGATCGGCCTGCTCGAAATAGCTGATCATGTTCGCCTGTATCACAGGCTTACAGATCTTCAAAGCATCCACCAAATTCGCGATCAACTCATCGCGCTCCCAATCCTCGAACTTGCGGTACGTATCGCCAGCCTGCCCAAAATCATTAGTGCGGCTTATCTTCTCGCGAACTAAGCGATCATTATACATCGGCTGATGCTCTTTACCCGAAGGCGCCGCTTCCTGCAACCCGCCGAGCGAAGAGGGCTCGTAGTTGACATGCGGGTTTTGCCCGGGAGCTTTGTCCACCATCAGCGTCATCTGCCCATCCCGCTGGTTCGTGGCAACTGGCGACTTCGGCGCATTGATCGGCAGCTGGAGGTAGTTCGTTCCCACACGATAGCGCTGTGTATCCGAGTAAGAGAAGGTCCGCCCCTGCAGCAGCTTATCGTCCGAGAAATCGAGGCCATCGACGAGAACCCCCGTCCCGAAAGCGACCTGCTCTACCTCAGCGAAATAGTTCTCCGGATTGCGATCTAGTACCATTTTGCCAACTTTACGGAAAGGTATCTTCTCATGATCCCACAACTTCGTCGGATCGAGCGGATCGAAATCGAGTTCAGGGTGCTCGTCGTCACTCAAAATCTGCACACAAAGCTCCCACTCCGGATAATCCTCCCGCGCAATTGCTTCATAGAGGTCCTGCGTGGCATGGCTGATGTTTTTGCCCTGGATCGCCTCGGCTTCTGACTGTTTCAGGTTCTTCATCCCTTGCTTCAACGGCTCCCAATGGTATTTCACAAGCACGGCATCCCCGTTCTGATTGACCCATTTGTACGTATTGACGCCAGAACCCTGCATCTGCCGATAGTTGGCTGGAATGCCCCATGGCGAGAAGAGGAAAGTAATCATGTGCGTCGCTTCCGGCGAATTCGAGACGAAGTCGAACATTTTCTCCGGGTTCTGCAGGTTTGTGACCGGGTCTGGCTTGAACGCGTGCACCATGTCTGGGAATTTCAATGGATCGCGGATGAAAAAGATTTTTAAATTATTGCCGACTAAGTCCCAATTGCCATCCTCGGTATAAAATTTCGTCGCGAAGCCGCGCGGATCCCGCAATGTTTCTGGCGAGTATGTACCATGTATCACGGTCGAGAACCGAACAAACACAGGGGTACGCTTCCCCTTCTCTTGAAATAGCTTAGCCCGCGTATACGTAGAGACCGGCTCGTCGCCGACCGTCCCATACGCCTCAAAATACCCGTGGGCCCCAGCGCCGCGCGCATGCACCACACGCTCTGGAATTCGCTCCCGATCAAAATGGGAAATCTTCTCGATGTAATGGTAATTCTCGAGTGTTGACGGCCCGCGATTGCCAATTGTGCGGATGTTCTGGTTATCCGATATCGGATGGCCTTGGCGGTTCGTTAGAGTCATATTGGTTGGATCAGATACATGATTCGGATCAATTTTGTCTTTGCTCATGTCGTTAAGCATCCTCCTAGCAGCAGTTACAAGTAACTTTTACCAATAGGAGGGAAATTATTCCTAGTAAAAAGCCCTCAATCACCTTCCGAAGAAGGAGCGAGGGCTTGCAAATTTACGCGATAGTTTCATCATCTTACATGGCTTAAAAGTCAAAATTATCTGGATCCGGGCCGACACGCAGATTCTGATTCATCCCACTGATCGCCGCCATATCCTCGTTCGTGAGCTCGAAATCAAAGATCGAACCATTTTCCAAGATGCGATGTTCTTTGGTCGATTTAGGAATGGTAACGATACCGCGCTGGAGATCCCAACGTAGGATGACTTGTGCGATGGATTTACCATATTGAGCAGCGATCTCGCTGAGCACGGGATTTTCTAAAAGCTGACCCTGCATGAGCGGTGACCAAGCTTCCAACTGGATGCCATGCTTTTTGCAGAAATCATGCAAGTCCGTTTGAGCGAGAAGAGGATGAAGCTCCACTTGGTTGACCATTGGTTTAATTGATCCAGACCCCATTACATCCTCCAAATGATGAATTTGGAAGTTGCTCACGCCGATTGCTTTAACGCGTCCTTCTTTGTAGAGCGTCTCAAGCGCGCGCCACGCCTCTACATATTTACCTTGAACAGGCCAATGAATGAGGTAAAGATCGAGATAGTCCAAGCCCAGTTTCTCCAAGCTCGCTTCATAGGCAGCAATCGTGGACTCATAGCCGAGATCGGCATTCCAGACTTTTGAAGTTACGAAAAGTTGATCTCTTGTTAGACCATGCTCCGCCATGCCTTCGCGAATCCCTTGGCCTACGCTGGCCTCATTGCCATAGATAGCCGCGGTATCGATGCTGCGATAGCCGAGTTTCATGGCTGATTTCACGGCTTGCACGACCTCTGGGCCGTCCTCTACCTTAAATACGCCGAGCCCTAGCCATGGCATAGTTACGCCGTTATGAAGAGTAGTTATAGCTTGTAGGTTGTTATGCATAGTGTTGTGCGAATGAGTTGTCATTGTGGTATTCCTCCTAAAATAGTTGCCTGTGTTGGTTGTGATGTTTTTCTTTGATCTGATTTTTCAAGCTTGCGACTCCAAACCGTGAGAATGACGGCACCGAAAACCATCGCTCCGCCTACCCATGTGGTATGGATGAGGCCGATGGAATCGGTAATGATGCCACCGAGGAATGCTCCTCCGGCAATACCAGCGTTGAAAGCCGCAATGTTAAAGGCAGATGCGACATCTTTGGCCTCTGGGGCGAATCGTTCCGCAAGCTGTACGACGTAGATTTGCAAGCCAGGGACATTCATGAATGCAAGCAATCCCATGAAAAAGATGGTGATTAAGCCTGCAGCTTTAAATGGCGCTGTGAACATAAAGAGAAACAGTACGACAGATTGTAAAAGAAACATGATGAGCAAGGCTTTGCTTGCGTTACGGTTCGCGGCGCGACCTCCAATGATATTGCCGATCGCAATGGCAACTCCATATAGGAGTAGTATTAGCGCTACTGTATGTTCTGCAAATCCTGTAATCTCATGTAACAATGGAGATAAATACGTGAATACCACGAATGTGCCGCCATAGCCTAAGGCTGTAATGGAGAATGCAAGCAGCAGTCGGCCATTAGTGACTAGCTTCAGCTGTGTACCAAGCGGTGTCCGGATTCCTTTGCGTAAATCGGAGGACACCAAGATCAGGTTTGCGATTAGGGCCACCACGCCAACGGCGACAATGGCGAAGAACGCAGCGCGCCAGCCAAGCTGCTGACCGAGATAAGTTCCGATCGGCACACCAGTTACGGTGGCGACGGTAAGTCCCGAGAACATCAGCGCAATGGCGCTGGCTCTGCGGTTCTCGGGCACGAGATCGGCGGCGATGGTCGAACCAATCGACATGAAGATACCGTGCGCCAGGGAAGATATGACGCGGGCGATCAACAGCACAACGATGCCACTTGCTGTGGCAGCCAATAGATTACCCGCGATGAACACGAGCATAATCCAGAGCAGCAGCGTTTTGCGTGAGACGGTCGAGGTTAGTGAAGTTAAGATCGGGGCTCCTAAAGTAACCCCTAACGCATATAACGTAACGGTTAGGCCTGCACCTGTGATGGATATATGAAGGTCTTCAGCAATGAGCGGAAGCAGTCCGACACTGATAAACTCGGTTGTGCCAATGGCGAAGGCGCTAACTGCAAGGGCAAGCAGCGCTAGTGTATTTCCTTTGGTTTCTTGTTTCATAGCTATCACTCCAAACTTGTATGTCCCGGCCGGTAAGTGCTATTATCAGACATAATAGTTAGATTGACCAGTACGTACTTTTTAGTACGGTAGGTACTTTTCAGTGCCTATAGCAAGGGATGGAGGGAAATCATCAGATGGCAAAAAAACTGTACAACATCTCTGTAGAAGCCACGCTGGAAGTGATTGGCGGGAAGTGGAAATGCGTCATTCTCTGCCATTTGACTCATGGCAAACGGAGAACGAGTGACCTCAAGCGATTGATGCCTAGAATCACTCAGAAAATGCTGACACAACAGCTTAGAGAGCTCGAAGACGATGGGATCGTGGATCGGATCGTGTACAATCAAGTGCCGCCTAAAGTGGAGTACGCGCTCAGCGAGTATGGTGCAAGCCTGAAACCAATCTTGGATTCGCTCTGCAATTGGGGAGAAACACATATCATCAAAGAATACGGAGATAAATTCGTTGTTCTGGAGGAAAATGTGCTGAATAAACGGGACGAAGAGGTCCTAGTTGATTAACTTATGGAGAAAGAGGTAGAAATGACATGAATACATCGATCAATCAGAAGGGCGATTCCCAAGTAGCTATCGTGGAGAGCACGGACATTCTCATCAGCAATGAGCAAGATGCGCTAGATTTGATGGCATCGATCCAATACTTGACAGGTTGCAATAAGTTTATTATTAATCAGTGGAATTTGACGGAGGATTTTTTTGAGCTGAAAACAAAGCTAGCAGGTGATGTTCTCCAGAAATACACGAACTATCAGATAAAGATGGCCGTAATCGGCGAATTCGATCAATATGACAGCAAAAGCCTCCGCGATTTCATCTACGAATGCAATCATGGCAAGCAATTCTTCTTCGTCGCAGACGAGCAGGCTGCTTTGGATGCTTTGCATGGCGTGAAGTAAGTGCTTAGCTGACGCCAAACATCTAACACGCACCAATTAACACCAACAAATTTAGCTACTCAACTAATTGGTTCGAACGCATACTTAGTCAGCACCAGCACCAGCACCAGCACCAGCACCAGCACCAGCACCAGCACCAGCACCAGCACCAGCACCAGCACCAGCACCAGCACCAGCACCAGCACCAGCACCAGAGCTGAATATCAATGTCCCTGCCCCTAACGTAAGCTCCACGCCCCGCGGCAACGAATAACTGGAAAAACTACAGCTAATCCTGCCTTTTTCTCGCCGAAACATGATTTAACTGGAAAACATGTAGCTAATTTGGCGGCTTCAAGCTGGATGAGTTCGAAACGCTGAAATTAGCTGTAGGAAATCCAGTTAATCTTATTTTTACCGCGGAATCAGCTGATTTAGCTGTACTTTTTACATCTAATTGCTGCTGGCATCGATGCGCGCAAAAGTGTACGCTATTGATGGATGGTGACAATGCAATGTTTTGGGCGTTGTGTTTCTGCCCCGCGCTGCCGCGAGTGCCCCTTCCAACCAACAAAAAAGCAGCGCAGGATACCCCGAGGCCACTGAAAAACTTACGCATTTTTCAGTGGCCTTTACGTATCAAAAAAGAAGACATCCGTTCCCTCTTTGGGGTCGGATGTCTTCTTTTTACTCCTAAGACCGCTGTTTCATTCGGTATTTTTAATCCGCTAACTTTAAGATCCGCTTCAGATTTACTGCGAAAATGGTCATTGCACCTTGCAATTGCATGGCAAGCAGACCCGAGGATGTGGCGACATCGTACCCGTGCCCGTGTTTGAGTTCACTGTTCTTCGCTTCAATCTTGTAGCGTTCCTTAGATTTCTCCTTGAAATACTCGCTTTCCTGAAATGCCTTTTGTTCGGAGTGTTCATCGGATTTAA
>NZ_JABMKY010000013.1 GCF_013204845.1 Paenibacillus qinlingensis | reverse complement strand
GAACTATTACAATCACGAGCGCATCAAGAAAAAACTAAAAGGCATGAGCCCGGTACAGTACCGAACTCATGCCTCACAGGCTGCATAACATAAATGTCTAACTTTTGGGGGTCAGTTCATTCCTGACGGTCTAATTTGCGATTATTGAGCAGGGACTGGCGGTTGCGGATGCTTATGCTGGATAGCGTCTGCCGCACGTTTGGAGATGTCCTGCTTGCGATTTTCATATTCGTCTTTCCACAGCATTTTCTCACTTAATTCCTGATCAAGTTGGTTAGTCAAAGCTTGAGCCACCAAATCAATCAGCTTCTGGGCATCGACGCCTTGCACAGCCGCTATTTCAGCTAACGATTGGCCATTTCTCAATTCATCCGAAAGCTTGTCGGAGGAAATGCCTAGAAAGGACAGCAGCGTATCCGCATTCAGTTGATCCAGACCAGGACCCAGCGCCGGCACCAAACCTACTGGAAGCTTAGGATCAGCCCCCGGAACTGGTGGCTTGGGATGTGTACGCTTCAAGATAGCTTCTGCGTGCTCATTTACTTCTTGTAAGCGAGATTGATATTGCTCAGAGGAAATACGGCCATCTTTCAGCTCTCGATCTAGTTGCTCTGACAAAGCAGTTGCAGCAAGATCAACGAGTTTCTGCGTAATGACGCCCTGAGATGTTGCAATCTCATATAGAGATTGTCCCGACTCTAATGCCTCTCGTAGTTGGGATTCACTCAAATTCAATATAGCTAGGATCGCATCACGGTCCAGCCCTATAGCAATCGGGGGCAGTCCTGGAGGTGGAGCTAGTAAGCCAGGAGCAGGTGGTGTTGGCAACAATCCAGGAGCTGGCGGTGTTGGCAACAATCCAGGAGCTGGCGGTGTCGGCAACGAGTCAGGTGTACCATATGTCGTTGTTACAACCGTCTGCGGTTGTACGGCAGCGTCGGAGGAAGCAGCCATGGCAATGGACGAGACTAGCGTACTTCCGCTCAATAAGCAAGTCATGCTCAATGTGCTGGCCAACCATTTGGCCTTTTTCGTGTAGGAGAAATTCGGTTTGTTCATCATGTTTCAATCATCCTTTCGGGAATGTGGTGTGTTGCTGATTCCAACTATAAGCGGAATGAATGAAAAAAGAGGTAAAATACGAGCACCTTCATTTCACTCTTTTTTCACTATTTATTGCTACATTGATATACTTACTTCAATGAAATTCAATTGAACGGGAGCGAACAGAACTCGTGAAAATATTGTTAGCGGAAGATGAACAACGTCTGGGAAAATTGACCTCCAATATGCTTAGGAAAAAAGGCGGACATACCGTGGATTGGGTTACGGACGGTGAAACGGCCTATGATTATGCCAGCGTTTCCAGCTATGATGTCCTGATCCTCGATTGGATGTTGCCGAATCTAGATGGTAAATCCGTTTGTCAGCAACTGCGTCTGGAAGGCTATTCCGGAGCTATCTTAATACTCACCGCCAGAGACTCGGTGCAGGACCGAATTAAGGGACTAGACGCGGGAGCGGATGATTATTTGATTAAACCTTTTGAAATTGAAGAGTTGTTGGCAAGAATAAGAGCATTGGGACGGCGAAGCTTTACGCCTATGCTGGAAGAGATCTACCACTTTGGAGGGTTGGAACTGCATCGGACGAGCCAGATCGTAGCTAAAGGAGATGATCGGCTGCAACTATCGCACCGGGAGTTTCAGTTATTAGATTTGCTCCTACAGAACCGAGGGCATGTGTTGTCCCGTGAGGTTATTTTGGACCGAATCTGGAGCCAAGAGACGGAAGTCACCATTAAAACGATTGATGCTACGATTAAGCTGCTCCGTAGAAAGCTTGAGCAAATCGACCCGAATTCGAACTGGATTCAGAATGTATGGGGGGTTGGCTATAAAATTGAAGCTTAGGCTACCGAATCTTCGAAAGCGCCTGCTGGGGCACGATGTGTTCAGCCGTACACAATCCAAGCTTACGCTGCAGTACAGCGCACTAATGAGCCTGTTGTTGCTCTTCTTTAGCATCATCATTTACTCCCTGTTATTTGTTCTCATCTGGCATAATCAGGAAGATAAACTGAATAAACTGCTGGACGCTGAGATAACTGCGCTTCAGGGGCCTTTGTTCACGGAAATAAGCGAAGGAAAATTCAATAAGCCTGGTCAGCGTCCATTTGAATTGAGTACCGACCAGGCATTTTACTATCTCATAGACCGGACAGGCTCCCCTTTAATCGGCGCGGAGATACAAAAAGAGCTTAGCGATCAGGTACTAGCACAGATACGAAATGGGTCGTTAGGCGAGCAATCCCTTCAAAAGGTTCAGCTCCAAATCTATGAAGGACCCTTGGTGGTTCCTAGGCAATCTCAAATTGCACAGCAGCATATCACTTATTTGATTGGGCAACGATCACTTTATCGCGATGGTCAGCTCGTAGCTACCCTTTTCGCAGGCAAAGATGTAGCCTTTCAATCGCAATTATTCACCTGGCTACTGGCTGCGCTACTCGGAATTACGTTCTTGTTCCTTGCGCTGGTTATCTTATTCAGCAATTGGATGTCACGACAAGCTATGGTTCCCGTGCGCGAAGCTTACGAGCGCCAGCAACAATTCGTGGCTGATGCTTCCCATGAGCTACGTACGCCACTCAGTGTACTACTGGCTTCAGTCGAGACGCTTGAGATGGAGGAAAGCACTGTGAAGAGCCCCGATGAAGAATGGGTTTTCGAGGGGATTAAAGAGGAGATTCATCGCATGAACCGATTAGCTAGTGACTTGCTGCTGCTCGCTCGTAGCGATACCGGGGAGATGCTGATGAACAGAACATGGTTTGACATCGCAGAAACGGCTGCACAAACAGTTCGCCGTCTTCGTCAAATCGCAGAGAACCAACAGGTGGATCTGATCCTGAATGTCTCATCCGAGTTAATCGTTTTTCAAGATGAGGATAAAATCGTTCAAATCATCGTGATAATGATGGAAAATGCGATCAAATACACGATGCCCGGAGGCAAAGTGACCTTAACGGTTGCCAATCCGGCAGAACATTTACAAAACACGCTCCTCATCGAGATATGCGATACAGGAATTGGGATAGCGGAAGACGAGCTGCCGCGCATCTTTGAGCGTTTTTATCGGCCGGACAAATCACGCTCACGGCAGTTGGGCGGGCACGGTCTCGGGCTTGCCATCGCCAAGCAAATTGTGAAAGCATGCGGTGGCACGATAGCTGTAAAAAGCCAATTGGGAAAAGGCAGTTCGTTCATAGTGGAGCTTCCTACTGTATCTACCGCGAAGAAGTAATTGTTCGCTTTGCCGTAATTCTCCAGCATCACCACCTGGAGGTGAGTTACTTACCTTCTCTTCAGTCCTTACGTATCTCTCCTGAATTCTTTATAATAGGAATGTACATACGCAATGCGCGATGCGTACACATTCCATATTAGAGCAGGAGGCATTTCAGCATGCAATATCGGAAACTTGGCAATAGTGGACTCAAAGTAAGTGAAATCAGTCTAGGTAGTTGGCTTACTTATGGCGGCTATGTAGGGGAAGACCCTGCAGTGCGTTCCATTGAGCAAGCATACGATCTGGGTGTTAACTTTTTCGATACAGCCAATGTGTATGAACGCGGTGAAGCCGAGCAGGTCATGGGTAAAGTCCTATCCGCATATCCTCGGGAATCCTACGTTTTAGCAACGAAAGTTTTTGGTAAAATGGGCGAAGGTCCTAATGACCGTGGACTCTCCCGTAAGCACATTAAAGAGCAAGCAGAAGCTAGCCTACGACGCTTGAATGCGGACTATATTGACATTTATTACTGTCACCGTTTTGACACCGAAACACCGTTGGAAGAAACTTTGCGAGCGCTTGACGATTTAGTTACCCAAGGAAAAGTGCTTTATATCGGCGTTAGTGAGTGGACTCCAGCTCAAATAGTCGAGGCTTATGCGCTTGCTGATAAGTTATTGCTCGATAAGCTAATCGTGAATCAACCCGTGTACAATATGTTCAATCGCTACATTGAAAAAGATATCATTCCGCTTGGTGAAACGAAGGGGTTCGGTCAAGTGGTATTCTCCCCTCTTGCACAGGGTCTCCTGACTGGCAAATACCGTGCTGGCCAGCCAATCGCCGCCGATAGCCGGGCTAGCAGCAAAAACTGGGATGAAAAGCAGCTGAACGAAGCTTCTTTACATAAAGTTGCCCAACTATCCAGTATTGCCGATGAACTAGGCATTAAGGTATCCCAACTGGCGATCGCTTGGATCTTGCGTCAAAACAACGTATCCAGCGCACTCGTCGGTGCAAGCCGTCCAGAGCAGGTCGTTGAGAACTGCAACGCAAGCGGCATTCGTTTGACAGATGATGTGCTTAGCAGCATTGAGACTATTCTACAAGGGTAAGTGAAACTCCAGCTGCTATAGACGTATGCGTAATTGAAAAACCTGCCGTTGTGCAGGTTTTTTTGCGTGTTGGGCTAGATGGGGTTGGGTTGGTGGAATTAGTTATCACACGAAATAAAAAATAACTGGAAAATCTACATCTAATTTAGGCGAATAACGCAATTAATTTAATTTAAATGGAAAATATGTAGTTAATTTCACCAAATAAGCTCATATCGATAAAAAAACCTTAAATTAACAACAGAAAATCCATCTAATCGGGAAATGATGCGAAATCCAACAGAATTAACTGTAGAAAATACAGCTATACATTTGGAGCACTTAACTAGTTAAAATTTGACCCTTTCAATGCTCTCGTAGCAGTTAGTGGACGGTCGGTAATCTGAAGGGTTCAGGGTTCAGGGTTCAGGGTTCAGGGTTCGAGTTGGTCTACGCTCAGCGGTCAGTGGGTTGTGTGATTGTGGGTTGTGGTTTGTGCTCTACACTTTGCCGTTGATGGTCGTTATGGTTATGGTTATGGTTATGGTTATGCAATCTGTAGTGTGTAGTCTCTAGTCTGTAGTGTGTAGTCTGTAGTCTGTAGTCTGTAGTCTGTAGTCTGTAGTCTGTAGTCTGTAGTCTGTAGTATGTAGTGTGTAGTGTGTAATCTGTAGTCTGTAGTATGTAGTGTGTAGTGTGTAATCTGTAGTCTGTAGTATGTAGTGTGTAGTGTGTAATCTGTAATCTGTAGTCTGTAGTGTGTAATCTGTAGTCTGTAGTGTGTAATCTGTAGTCTCAAGTCTCTGATTTGTAATTGTATGGTACTGGCTCAGTTATGATTGCTGGTGGTGCTAGTGGTATTGAAGATGGCGAGTAGTAAGAAAACAAAAAAAAGAAGAGCATCTATCGCTCCTCTTATTCATTACCTTCCGAGTAATGTTCCTTACAGAACGCTTCCACGACTGACACTTCATCGTCCTCAAGGTCGAAATCCAGATAAAGTTCGGTCGTTTTCTCGTACAACTCGTATTTCATAAGTGCTGATGTTTCTTCGGTCACATTGTAGATAGCTCGGATATATAGGCCGCTCTCGGAATATAGCTCATCATCTTCCTCAACTTCGATATCGATGATAAATTCATAGCGTTGCCCCGTCAAAATCCCAAAAGGATCTCTAACCAATTCTACGGTGTAGGTTGTAATTGTAAACATTGTACCGCCCCTTTCTCTTCTGCACCTGTTAGTATAACCGAAATGCGTGCAAAAGAAAAAAGGCACCTCTCTGTTGTCCCAGAAAATGCCTCTATCGGTATTCTTATTGGTCTTCGTATCGGTATTCCTATCGGTATTTTACACGTTATTAACCAACCTTTACTTCACACCTAAAGCATCCAAATTACGCCCAATTTGCAGCAAATGCGTTTGCACGTGACGAATGAAACCTTGGAACAGATCAGCGATGGAGATTTCTTTGCCGTTATTATTCCCCTTGCGTTCCCACTGTTCTTCTGTCAAACGCCCGTAGAATAGCGCATTATAGGCAAGTATGGCATCAAACGCAAGCAAAATGTCACTCAGCTCCGTCTGGTTTGCTCGCGAGCTTGCAACCCATGCATCTTGATCATACAGGAGAAACTCTTTGCCGTTTTCTGCAACAATTTTACGAATACGGATAGCGTGCACGAAGCTGGCATCCACGAGATGAGCTACGACTTCTTTAATGCTCCATTTCTCCGGTGCAGGCTTCCATTCCAACTGTTCAGGAGAAAGCTGGTTTATGCGTTGTTTGATTAATTCCGAAGTCGCAAGGTAAATATCAATATGAAGCCTGGTTGTCTCACTCACGATCTAAACACCCCATTCTTGAAAAATTTCTTCTGTGTGCTCACCTTTGAGCGGCGGCTTGCGATAAATTTGAAACTCGTAGTCCGTTAGCTTAACGGGATAGCCTACCGTTGTAGTTTGCGTATGATTCGGAAGTGTTAACTCGTGAATCAAGCCACTTTCCTTCACCGCAGGATCATGCAAAATATCCTCAAACGTGTTGATTGGCGCACAGGGTACACCTCGTCCATCAAAAATATCCAGCCATTGGGCAGCCGTTTTCAGGCTGAATGCTTCTTGGAGAAGTAGAGCCAGCTCCTTCTGATGCTTCGCGCGCAGCGTCTGATTCTGAAACCGCGGATCGTCCGCTAGCCCCGGCAGCTCCACGGCATCCACCACCTCGCGCCACAGCTTCTCGTTGCCAGCCGCAATCACGAATGGCTTATCACTGCCGTGATAACCTTGATACGGTGCATTGCGTGGATGCGCGCTGCCTAGACGCTTCGGTGCTACCCCGTTGCCGTAATACTCGCTTGTCTGCAATGCGGATATCCCAAGCACACTCGCTAACATGGAGCAGTCAATGTAACTCCCTTTTCCGGTTCGAGATGCTTGATGAATCGCCGCAACGACGGTATAAGCACCATAGAGCCCTGCTACAAAATCAGCCACGGGAACCCCGCATTTGACCGGCGCGCCATCCTCTTCCCCCGTCACACTCATCAATCCGCTAATCGCTTGAATGGTCACATCGAAAGCGCCTTTTTGTGCGTAAGCACCCTTTTGCCCATAGCCAGAAATGGAACAATACACGAGCTTCGGATTCGTTTCCACTAATCGCTCATAGCTAAGCCCGAATTTTGCCAATACACCTGGCCGATAATTTTCGACAATGACATCGGCTTGTGCACATAACTCACGCAATCGTTCAAGATCCGCAGGAGCTTTAAAATCAATCGCTATGCTCCGCTTATTACGATTTAGTGAGCTGAAATTGGAGCTATAGTGCTCACCTTCTTCGTTCGTAATAAATGGCGGCCATTCTCGCATACTATCGCCCACATCAGGCCGCTCTACCTTGACCACATCTGCGCCTAGATCTGCGAACAACATACCCGCGAAGGGGCCTGCCGCTATTTGACCAAATTCAATAACTTTGATGCCTGCAAGAGGGCCGTGGTTGTTCTTGCTCATATGTTCTCCGCTCCTCTTTGTTTGGTAGTAAGAGATAATTCCAGGTATTTAGCTAAAAATGGGACTTATATTATCATGCTTCGTAATAACATCTCGAGCATTCCCAGTGGCTATATCATGGATATGCCTAGGTTGTTTTCCGATATCCGTCCCATAAATATGGATCGTAATGGCTGCCTCATCAAATGGATTCGCAACGCCATGAATATCATAATCTGGTGGATACACAAAGGAGATGTCACCTTGCGAAGCTGTCACCTCTGATACCTCACGAATCGTGTAACGTGGTTCCGCAGATTCGCCGTGATCCTCACGACGATAGCGTTTCTCCACAACAGAGCCGCGGTATACACCAACAAGTCCCCATACCAGATGATCGTGAACAGGTGCAACTTGTCCCGCGCCCCAGACGAAAGCGATGACAGCAAAGGACTCGTTTTGCGGTCTATACAGCAAATATTGTGCGTATTTATTCGGCAGTGGCACTTGCAACTCCGCGGGAAGCAAGTCATCATTCGTCAGCAAATGCTGTAAATGGGGCCGCACGTGATCAATAATGGTACGATAATCCTGATGACTAGCCAGTATGTCTGAAATATCCACTTCCAACTGATGAAAGGGTTTATTTTCGCTCATATCCATCCCTCTTTCTATAATTGAACTGCTGCACTTTTCATATAAGCACCGAAATGCTGCTTCGCAAACAACGGATATATGCGCCGTAATTCATGACTTACCTCATAACGAAGTATTGCTAACTCGATAGTTGAAGGGGCTTTGAGGATTGGAATCGATGAGTCATCATCTTTGTTCAAACCTAGATCAAAACCTGTCCTCCCCTGTACCTCAGCTGGCTTCACACCTGGAACGGTGGCAGCTAGCCTTAATCTGCGCTCGGGTCCAGTCGGTTTCATGACGCCTAGGGGTGTATACACACCAACTAATCCATTTTGATGATAGATGCCTTTCTCCGAAGAAGGTATTGATGTAACGAAATCGAGCGTTTCAGGGAATCCTTTAAGTCCATGATCCGTTTTAAATAGAAAGATGCGTTTGCATGTAAAATAAACAACCCCTGAGCCAGCGCCTCCAGGTAGTCTCACCTTCGGCTTTCCATAGTCGCCGATTGCATGCAGATTGATACGTCCGTAGCTGTCGATTTGAGCACCACTTAGAAAGAATACATCCATTTCGCCTCGCTGCATGAGATCAAAGAACTCTTTCGTTCCTTGAAAAGGCCAATCACACTGCCCGAGAATGTAAACAGAGGCTTGCTTCGCATGCCTCGCTTTGGCAAGCAATGCAGCCGCAGCAGGGATAGGTGAGTTATTCCCAACTCCGATAACCTCGTGATTGCGCAGCTCTCTTGCCAAGTAACAAATCATCGCTTCCTCCATGGAATACGAAGACAACCTAGCCTGCTCCATACGACTCATACGATACCTCCCCCACTACGTGTTAATTAAGCTCTTCACATACACCTCAACAGTAGCATCCGATTTAGAAGCTTCCATATAAATGGAAATTTCCTCATCATCAACCTCATAGTAACCTGGACAAGCTGTTGGTATAGCACCTCCACGTGCATGAATGACACCGCTTAGAAACAGCGATGGGATGAACGCTACGCCATGGTTAGCTTCACGAAGAAGCTCATCGGGGGACACGATCTCTTCCACCGAAGCAAATGCCTTCACGGAAGCTTGCGCAAGCAGTCGATTGTTCTGTGATGAATGAGCAATCACATTGCCAAGCGTATCTGCCTTATAGCCATGAAATATCGCTACGTCTGGTCGTATCGCGGGCACAATGGCAATACTCTCCTCCGAATTGTATGGATTGTAGATCTCATGAAAATCCGGTCTAATTTGCATATAATCCGTACCGAGCAGCCCTCGCACTGGTGTGAAGGGGATACCTGAAGCACCTGCCCCAATTGCTGCTGTTAGCGTCGGACAAGCATGCTCTAATCCGACAATTGCTCCTTGTTCGAATTTGCGCCGGAAGTTCAAGCCAAATCCATACTCCCCCATCGAAATCTGTGAGAATTCAACGGTCGAGACCACGCCAGCTCCGATCAGTAGATCAGCATTCACTGCCGCAGCCCCCGCACAAACTAGATATAACTCGCGCCTCTTGGCGCGAATGATTTCACGAATAAGGGCCATCGGAGACATCTCCATATTGCCGCTAACGGCAAGCTTCGTACCATCCGGAATCTGTGCAACCGCTTCTTGGATGGATATTAATTTGGATTTGGATGGCACATACCCCACTCCTTCTTTCAAGAGGTTGTTCTAGTAAACTCCCATTCTTACAAGGGATAATGACAAGCCGCATAATGACCGGGCCCAATCGTCGCTAATTCAGGCACAACTTCACGGCACAGTGCTGTCGCAGCTGGGCAGCGCGTATGAAAACGGCAGCCGGATGGCGGCCTCGCAGGTGATGGCATTTCACCCTCCAAGGGCACGAAGCTGCGCTTCCGTTTGGGATCGGGCACTGGAATGGCCGACAAAAGCGCCTTCGTATAGTGATGTGCAGGATGTCTAAACAGCTCATCGGTCGGTGCAATTTCAACTAGCTTCCCTAAGTACATGACACCAATTCGATCCGAAATGTAGCGAACAATATTAAGGCCATGTGCAATGAACAAATATGTTAAATTCATACGTTGCTGAATATCTTGCATCAGATTAACGATCTGCGACTGGACAGAAACATCTAAGGCAGAAACGGCTTCATCAGCTAGAATAAATTTCGGATTCAGTGCAATCGCGCGAGCAATTCCAATACGTTGGCGCTGCCCGCCTGAGAATTCATGCGGCAACCGATCGTACCAGGACGGATTCAATCCCACAAGCTCCATAACGGATTCTACTTTTGCTCTTTTGGCAGACCCACGTAAAGACTCGTGCACCCAGAAAGGTTCTCCAATGATATCTCCCACACTCCAGCGGGGATTAATCGAGCCATACGGATCCTGAAACACAATTTGCATGTCCCGCCTTGTTTTCTTCCACCCCTGAGAGCCTGATTGAATGAGATCTCTACCTTCAAAATGAATACTGCCCGCCGTCGCTTTCTCCAGCTGAAGAAGTACCCGGCCTAACGTGGATTTCCCGCATCCGGATTCTCCGACAAGGCCGAAAGTTTCCCCTTTGCGAATGTCAAAAGACACATCATCAACTGCTTTAATCGAGGCACGGCCTCGCCCAAACCACCCTTGACGAATTGGGAAATATTTCTTTACATTCTTCACTTGGAGTAATGGAGTCTCCGACGCTAGGGACCATGCATCATCACGAAGCCCATCGTTGATTTCGACAGGCGCGGTCGTGACCGCATCCCCGAAAAACTCGGCTGCCAAATGATCAATCCGCTCTGCATTCCAACACGCAACCTCACGGCCGTGAAGTTCTTGCAGTGGCGGATCTTCACTCAAACAACGATCCGTTGCGTAGGGGCAACGGGGATGGAAACGGCAGCCAGTCGGTAAATTAGACAAGCTGGGAATCGTACCTTTGATCGTATACAGCTTCAAACCACGTACATTATCCAGTGTGACAATGGAATGGAGAAGCCCTTGGGTATAAGGATGGGCTGGATTTTCAAACAACTGATGTACAGGAGATTGCTCAACAACTTTGCCCGCATACATAACCACGACGCGGTCAGCCATTTCAGCTGCAATTCCGAGATCGTGCGTAATTAATAGAATCGACATCTGGAATTCATCTTTCAGCTCACGAAGCAAGCTCAAGATTTGCGCTTGGATCGTTACATCCAGCGCTGTTGTAGGTTCATCAGCAATAAGCAGTTCAGGTCCGCAAGCTAGTGCCATGGCGATCATCGCCCTTTGGCGCATGCCTCCTGAAAGCTCATAGGGATATTGCCCCATCCTTATTTCCGGTTCGGGAATGCCCACTCTGCGCAGTAAGGATATTGCCTTTTCCTTTGCTCCCAGCTTCGAAATTCGCTCATGACGAACAATGACTTCGATGATCTGACTTCCAATTGTGAAGATAGGATCCAGTGCGGTCATCGGCTCTTGGAAGATCATTGCGATTTTCTTCCCACGCATATCGCTGATTTCCTTCTGTGACAGTCCCACTAAACTTTGCCCATCGAGCTTGATATCCCCATGTGAAATATAGCCGCCATCATAGTTAATCAGACGCATAATCGACAAAGAGGTAATCGTCTTTCCACTCCCTGACTCCCCGACCAAACACACAATTTCTCCTGTTCCGATCTGCAAATTAATATTGTTGATCGCATTGAGTGAACCGCTGGCTGTTTGAAAATCAACGGACAATGCATCTATTTCGAGTAATGGTTTCATACGCTATGCCCTCGATTTCTTTGGATCCATGCGATCACGAATTTCATCACCAATGAGATTAACCACAATGACCAGCAAAGTAATGGCCAGCCCTGGGAATGTAGCTACCCACCAAGCTACCGTCATATAGCTGCGTCCTTGGGAGAGCATATAACCCCAATCTGGGATTTCCTTCACCACACCAAGCCCAAGGAAGCTTAGACCTGTACCTACTAGAATGGAGCTCCCGACACCGATCGTCATCATGACGAGCAATGGAGAGAAGCAATTCGGCAAAATATGACGGAGCATGATTTCGAGATGCGAAGTCCCCACAGCACGCGCAGCATCAATGAAAGGCCGATTACGAATCGAGATTACTTGGCTGCGCACGACTCTTGCTTTTCCAGGTATCGTAGCCACACTAATGGCCAATATCACGTTAAAAAAGCTTGGTCCGAGGGCAACCGAGATCGCGATCGCCAACAGAATCCCCGGTATCGTCATCAAAATATCATTGAAACGCATGAATAACGAATCGACAACTCCGCCCCAATACCCTGCAATAAGTCCGAAGAGTGTCCCAATACAACCGCCAATCACGACGGACACGACCCCCATAATGAGCGATTGTCTGCTGCCATAGATGACGAGTGTCCATACATCACGACCGAATTGGTCCGTTCCAAGCGGATGCGACCAACTTGGTGATTTCAAGAGTTGATCCGTCAGCATTTCCGTTGGCGAGTAAGGAGCAATCCAGGAGGGAACGATGGCACACAAGATCAGAAAAGCTAAAATAAATAGCGAAAGGCTTAGCAGTGCCTTTGATAAATTAAGCTTTTTGAACCGAAAACGGAAACTTAAAAGCTCTTGCCTCTTCCTTAGCAGCCTTTCTGTTGTTACCGTGTTAAACAGCATAAGCGCCAACTCCTTTCATCATTATCCTGACTTACGGACACGCGGATCCACATAGGAATAGGACACATCCACCATCAAGTTGACCAAAATATTAAAAAGTCCTGTAATCAGAATTGCCGCCTGAATCACCGGAATATCTTTCTGATTGATTGCGTCTACCACTAACTTCCCTAAGCCTTGCCTGGAAAAAACAGTCTCCGTCACAACAGCTCCCGAGAGCATCTCTCCAACTAACAAACCAAGAATCGTAACCGCAGGCAACAACGCATTCCGCAGAACGTGCTTATATAGCACGATTTTTTCGGATAGCCCCTTCGCCCGCAGTGTCACGACAAAAGGTTCATGAATGACCTCCAACACGCTATTACGCACCATTCGTGTTAACATCCCCGCACCTGTCACTCCTAAAGCGAACGACGGTAGAATCAACTGTTTGAAGCTGCCATTCCCAATCGCGGGCAAGAGCTGGAAATGCACCGAAAAGACAAGAATAAGCAGAATGCCGAGCCAAAACTTGGGCATGGAGACGCCTAACAAACTAATGACACGCACGATATAGTCCAGTACCCGATTTTTATAAACAGCGGATAACACACCTAGAATGAAGCCGACGATGATGGCAAAAATAGTGCTCAATAAAGCTAGAGAAAGTGTTGCGGGCAGCTGAGCTAACAATCGATCTATGACAGGTTGACTATTAGCGAAAGAATGCCCGAAATCTCCCCGAATACTCCTCCACAAATACTCCGCATATTGCTGCCAAAGCGGCTGATCTAAGCCAAATTGCTTTCTTAAATAGTCGATACGCTCAGGCGAGGCATCCTCACCTGCAATCATCTCGGCCGGATCACCAGGAAGCCAGTGAATGATTAAGAATACAAGCGTCAACGAACCTAGAATGACTGGAATGGAGACGATGAGCCTGTTCAAGATATACTTCACCATCCGTGACTCCCCCTCGTGATCTTATTTTTGAATCCAAGCATCGTAGAATACGGGCCAAGCAGGCGAATCGAACGTAATTCCCTTCACTTCTTTCGTGGAAGCAACAGAGTAGTTGAAGACATAAGCCGGAATCCCGTAGACATTATCAATAATGTATTCTTGTGCGTTCTTATAAATCGTCTTCCGCTTCTCAGGATCCGTCTCCAAGTAGCCCTGTTCCAAAAACTCATCTAATTTAGGATCATTCGTTTTGGCAATATTATTGGCCTTAGATGGGCCTTTGGTCGAGTAAAGTTGTCTGAGCACATCGGGATCACCTGAGAATTGACTGCCTGCGATCAGGTCATATTCCCCTTTATTACGGCGATCCGTGTATGTACCTGTAGGCAAGGAAATGACTTTCAGCTCGATTCCTACTTGCTTCAACTGCTGGGTGAATATGGCGATTAAATCAAGCCGCTTCTCACGATTTCCTTGTGTATCAATCACTTCAACCGTGAGTCGTTTGCCGTCCTTAGAACGGTAGCCATCTGCTCCCTTAATCCACCCCGCTTCTTCCAGCGTTTGATTAGACTTGGCTGCATCTACCTTATAAGCGTTCTCCCTACTCGGTGAATAGGCAAACTGCTCTGGTGAAAGCGGCGACCAGCCTTGTTTTGAGGTGCCTAAGTATATCGTCTTCACAGCCGAATCGATATCCAAGGCCGAGCGAAATGCTTGACGTATTTTCAGATCATTCCAAGGTGCTTTCTGAATATTTAAATAGAGTGTATAGTTGGCCTGCAGGAGCTCTGTTTCCTGTACATTAAAATTACGATCCGCCTTCAACGCCACAAGATTCTGCGGAGGAATAATGTCCGCCACCTGGACCTGTTTGCTTTGGAGAACACTGACGCGAGTGGCTTCTTCTTCCACGTATTTTACCGTTAATTTATCTAAGTACGCAGGACCTTGATGCTTGGCATTGGAAGGTCCCCAGTTGTAGTCCGGATTTTTCTCAAGCTCAACTTGTGAGCTAGGTGTGATTTTCTTCAGTTTAAAAGGTCCGGTTCCCACTGGGTTTTGCGGGAAAGCATCGCCATACTTCTTCACGGCTGTCGGAGAAACGAAGCCTAAATCGACTTTGGCTGCGTTGCTCAGAAACGGCGCAAAGGTCGTCTTGAAATTCACCTTCACGGTGAATTCATCGATGACTTCCGTTGATTGATACGAGCCAAGCTCGTTCAATGCAATGGACGCTTTGGTCGCTGGATCGATAATCCGATCAAAATTAAATTTCACAGCTTCCGCATTAAACGGCGTGCCATCATGAAATTTCACATCTTTGCGCAGGTGGAACGTGTAACTCTTTTTATCCGAGGAAAGCTCCCAAGATGTCGCTAACCACGGCTTAATTGTGTGATCAGGAAGCTCCACAACTAAGCTGTCATAAATAGAGCGCATAACTCTAGTCGTTGGCGCGAAGCCCGCTTTGTGCGCATCCAAGCTATCCGATGTCACCGTACCTGCAAGTGCCCACACAAGCTCACCGCCTGGCGTCACCGTTCCTGTTTCTGGCGATGCACTTTCCTTGCCGGCTTTCGAAGCTTCCCCACAGCCTGTAACGATGAAAGCCGTAATGAGTAAACCGCTGACGATAGATCCAATTCTCTTTTTCATATCTTTCTCTCCCTCTAAGCTTAAGCTTGAGCTATTCTCTCTTTTGTATAGCGGTTTACTGGGATTTCAAGCCCTAAGTTGCCTCTTAACGTATCACTTTCGTACTCTTTCCGATAAATACCGCGCTCCTGAAGAATCGGAACAACGAGTTCCACGAAATCTTTCAGCACACTAGGTATGCCCGTATGAATAATAAAACCATCCGCTGCGCCTTCTTCAAACCATTGTTGAACGGTATCTGCGATTTGTTCAGGCGTACCGACGAAGGAGCTTCTTGGCGTTGCAAATCGCAGTGCCGTTTGACGAAGCGTCAAATTCTCTTCCTTCGCAATTCGTTTAATCCGATCTGTCGAACTGCGGTAGCTATTGCTGCCAAGATCGCCAAGATCCGGGAAAGGTTCATCCAACGGATATTGTTTGAAATCGTGGTAGGTAAATGGACGACCGAGCTGATCAAGCGCATCCTCCAACGTCACTAACCCTGCAATTGCCTGATATTTGCTCTCTGCTTCTTCTACCGTCCGTCCAATGATTGGACTAATGCCTGGGAACACAAGGATTTCTTCGCTCGCCCTGCCATAAGCAGCTGCACGTGCTTTAATATCTTGATAAAAAGCTTTCGCTTCTTTGATCGATTCGTGTCCTGTAAAAATGGCATTTGCACTCTTCGCTGCCAAATTACGGCCATCATCCGACCCGCCTGCTTGGAAAATCACAGGCTGACCTTGCTGGGAACGGGCAATATTTAATGGCCCCTGCACGGAGAAATGCTTGCCTTTATGATTCAACGCATGCAGCTTGCTCGGATCGAAGAACTCGCCCGTTGTTTGATCTCTCGTGAATGCATCATCTTCCCACGAATCCCATAGACCGCGTACAACTTCCAAATGCTCCTCCGCGATCCGATAGCGCTCATCATGGGCATAGTGCTCATCCCTGCTGTAATTGCGAGCAGCACCTTCAAGCCCCGTCGTCACGACATTCCATCCTGCACGCCCGCTACTGATATGATCCAGCGAAGCAAACTGTCTTGCCACAGTGAATGGTTGCGTGAAGGACGCAGTTAGCGTCCCCACCAGACCAATCTTCGAGGTAACAGCTCCGAGCGCCGATAAAACCGTTAATGGCTCTAGCCTGTTTAAATAATGCGGTGCTGATTTTTCCGTAATATAGGTGCTATCCACGATAAAAACAAAATCAAACTTGCCTTCCTCTGCTTGCAACGCTTGCCCGGCATAATAATCAAAATCAACACTGGCATCCCCCGGAATTTCTGGATTTCGCCATGTATATTTGGAAGTACCAACGCCTGTGATGGTGGCTCCGAGTTTAAGTTTTCTTTGTTTGGACATATCTTTCTCCCCCTTATGAGTTCAGCACTTTGGCTTTGCTATTCCGGTTAACCGGTACTTCCAATCCTAAATGACCACGTAGTGTGTCATGTTCATATTCCGTTCGATATAAGCCGCGTTCTTGTAAAATAGGCACGACCAACTCAACGAAATCCTGCAGCGCTCCCGGTATCCCCACGCCAATAATGAACCCGTCAGACGCTCCTTCTTCCACCCATTGCTGAATCGTATCCGCGATCTTCTCCGGTGTACCCACGAAATTCCCTTTTGGTGTTGCAAAACGAAGAGCCACTTGGCGCAATGTCAGGTTGTGTTCTTTCGCCAAACGTTTGATCTTCGCCGAACCGCCTTGTTGGCTGTTAGCTCCCAAATCCCCAAGGTCCGGGAATGGTTCATCTAACGGGTATACGCTAAAGTCAAAATCATTGAAAGGACGACCTAATGCGATAATCGCTTTGTCGATAGAAACAAGATTGACCGTTTCGAGGTACTTACGCTCTGCTTCTTCTTCCGTGCGGCCAATGATTGGTCGAATCCCAGGGAGGATCGAGACATCGTCAGCGTTACGACCGAAGGATACTGCTCTGCGTTTAATATCCGCATAATACGCCTTGGCTTCGTCAATATTCTCATGCCCAACGAAGATCGCGTCTGCATTCTTAGAAGCAAAGTTGCGACCATCCTCAGACGTTCCTGCTTGGAAAATAACAGGCTGCCCTTGCTTCGAACGGGCAATGTTCAGTGGACCCTGTACGGAGAAAAACTCACCTTTATGATTCAAAGTATGGAGCTTCTCCGGGTCAAAAAACTGACCTGTCTCCTTATTCCGCGTGAACGCATCGTCCTCCCAAGAATCCCATAAGCCCTTCACCACATCCACATGCTCTTGCGCAATGCGGTAACGCTTTTCATGTGGTGGATGCTCATCCTTGCTGTAATTGTTGGCGCTGCCCGATAACCAAGAAGTGACTACGTTCCAACCAGCGCGCCCTTTGCTAATCAAATCCAGTGATGCGAATTGCCTAGCCACAGTGAAAGGCTCGCTATAGCTGACGGTTACAGTAGCAACAAGGCCAATCCGTTTCGTGACGGCTGCAAGTGCGGAGAGAATCGTAAGCGGTTCGAAACGATTTAGGTAATGAGGACTTGATTTTTCCGTGATATGAACACTATCCGCAATGAAAGCAAAATCAAATTTCCCAGCTTCCGCTGTTTGCGCTTGATGTTTATAAAATTGAAAATTCGTACTTGCATCCGTGATGGCTTCAGGATGTTTCCAATCTTCCCAACCTCCGCCTACACCATGAATCATTGCACCTAGTTTGATTTTCTTACCCTTTGCCATTCGAATCAGCCTCCGTTTGATTATATTTGATTATTCCGATGCACTTAATGGTATTTATCATAAAACAGGATCTTTCTCTTGTACAATTCAAAAAGATGAACGCTTGATTCATTTTTTATGAATATACAAGTAAAACACTTGGATTAATAAGAATTCATGTTATGATAGTTGTAAGAGTTTGTAAAATTGGAAATTCCGATCGTATACTTCACAAATCATGAACCAAATCTTAGGAGAGGACGAGGGTTCCTATGGATATTCGAAATATCAAAACCTTTCAGACCATCATCAGGCTCGGTAGCTTTCAGCGTGCAGCCGAGGAACTGCAATACGGCCAATCGACCGTAACCATGCATATACAAAAGCTCGAAAGCGATCTGGGGGTTAAGCTGTTAGAACGCGGGAAAAAACTGACTCTTACGGAGGCAGGCAGATTGTTTCATCAGAATGCCGATCTGTTGCTGAAAGATTATGATTATCTACAAGCTTCGATGGATGAACTCGTCAAAGGGGATGCAGGAATCATTCGGCTTGGCGTCATGGAACCCACAGCTAGTTATCGGCTGCCGCAGCTGCTTGGCCCCTTCCTGCGTCAGCATCCCAAAGTGAAGATTAGCATTCACATTGGCAACACGACAGTCCTTGGTCAGATGCTTCATGAGGGGAGCATCGATATGGCTATTTGCTCCACGCCCAATACGGGATTGGACCATTCCTTCGAGCCTTTTTTCATGGAAAGACTCGCACTGCTCGTCCCGGAAACCCATTGGTTAGCATCGAAACCATCTATTCGTCTACGTGATTTACAGCACGAGCACTTACTTATCACCAACTCGCAATGCCCTTATCGTCAAAAGCTAGAGAATGCTTTGCTCGAAAATGGCGGCAGTCCCTACTCCGGTATGGAGATCGGCAATATGGCCGCGCTCAAATACTATGTCCAAGCCGATTTCGGCATCGCGGTTGTTCCTGTCATTTCTGCAACGCCAACACCGCAGGGTACTGTACTTAAAGCGATTGATGATCTCGATTCCGGTTTAGTCACAGGCCTGCTGCGCAAAATGAATGCCAGTACCTTCAGCTTAGCTACAGAGAGTCTTGTCGAGATTTTCCGCAAGGAGCTGAAAAGTGCCGTATCGTCTGCTTCATGAAGTTCGTTAGCGAAAGAATAAAAGGGGCTGACCCCATGGCTGGTTTGAAGTTGGTTTAGTTTGTGCTTTGCAAACCCAAGGTGACTGCTACTTCTTTTTTAGATGTATAAACTACAGTTAATTTCTTCGAATTTAACCTTTTTTTCTGATTAGATGGAAAAATTACATATAATTTATATGAAATTTGAAGTTTTCAACAAATCGATGGAATTTAACTACAGGAAATACAGTTAATCTTTCAAAATCGAGAAATCTGCTTCAAATAGATGGAGAAAATCCAGTTAGATTGTGGGAAGCAGGTTGATTCCCCATCGGTCATTAACGAAAAAAACGAGGCTGTTTCCCAAAGTCTAGAATGACTTTGGGGACAGCCTCGTTTTCATATGTCGTCTTGTTTGACGGACGCCTGATCTGAATGATCTGGCACGTTCTTCCGTTTCCAATTTTTCGGATTGAGATAGCTCCTGTATTTCTTGGCAACCTCTTTGCCTAATAAAATGCCGCCCGTCCAGAAGGTAACCTCACTGAAAATAAGCAGCCCCGCAATCCACTTGGCCATACCGCCTCCCGTATGTACGAAAAATGGAATGGTAAAAGCACTTAAAAAAGCGAGTGTCGATAGAATTAACAAGGTGATGCCTAGTTTTTTGGCCACGTCATGTCCCCCTTATGTTTCGAATAAAACTTGACCCGTTAGCGAGATATCATAGCCTTGAATCGGACGAAGCTCATGATGAAATGCCTCGGATTGCAGTACCTGTTTAGCAGCTTCAATCCAGGCTAGATTTCCCGGTTTCTTGAGCATGACAAGATCAACACGCTCCTGAATCAGTGGGATAAAATCAACACCCCCGACCATATACGCCGCTTTCTCTATCCCTACGCCGAAATCGGCTTCACCAAGTGCTACTTTGCCCGCGACACCCATATGGTTAGATTCTTCTTGTTCGTACCCCTGTATCTGTTGCCACGGGATGCCGTGAAGCCTAAGCTGTTCATCCAAAAGAACGCGAGCTCCGGAGCCCTTCTCCCGATTGGCAAGCAGCAGGTGGGGTTGCTGGAGATCCGCCCAACCGCGAAGTTGTTTGGGGTTCCCCTTTTGAACATATAAGCCTGCTGACCGAGAGACAAGATTGATAACGACATAGGAAGATCCGATCAGTAATTTCCGTATATAGGGAATGTTATATTCACCGGTGTCACCGTCTAATAAATGCGTACTGACAATGTCTGATTCACCTTTATACATCGCAATTAGACTATCCAAGCTGCCAACGTAGGAGCGGAGTGGTCTGATCTGCGGAGCTTTTTTCTCCAAATGTTTCGCCAAAATATCTAAACTAACATCCTGCCCGGTAATGACTACTGTAGGCTGGGACACAGTCTTTATTGTGACATCCTGCGAACTTGGAACAATTTCTATGGGCTCGGTCTTGAAAGCAATCGCATGTCCTCGGCCGCTTTTGGCCCGCACTTTATAAGCTTCAAGATCCGCTGCATCTACACGCATTTGCTTGCCAACTCGATATGCGGGAAGATCCCCTTTTTTGATCAAATCGTAGACCGTTAGCTTGGAGATTTTCAAAAGTTTAGAGATGTCTTCCGTTGTATAGGATATGTCGCTTGTCATCATTTTCCTCCGTATGCAATGTCTCCCTCTATCATAAGCGCAAGACCTTGGTAATTCAAACTTTAGTTGTTTACGTATTTCCAATGTTCAACTATAATCATTTATATCTAAATCATACTATTTATATTTAAATAGATAGATAATTATTTATGGAGGGGTTACTATGCTAAAAAATCTTATGTTCCGTTCTATGTTATTTCTTTTGATTATCGTTTGTACCGTAGCAACAGGATGCTCCAAGCAAGTGGAACAGTCCAATGTCGAACTCACCATTTCAGCGGCAGCAAGCTTAACGGATGCCATGAAAGAAATTCAAACCAACTACGAGAAGAAACATACGCACATTAAGCTTCAGTATAATTTCGGTGCTTCCGGCGCTCTTCAGCAGCAAATCGAACAAGGCGCTCCAGCTGATGTCTTCCTATCTGCAGCAAGCAAAAACATGAAAGAACTCGTCGATAAATCGTTGATCGATGCATCACAGCAAAGCAATTTGCTGCTGAATGGCTTGGTGGTCGTCGTTCCTGCAGATAGCAAATTGAATGTGCAAAAGCTTGATGATCTCTCTGCTGCTGGTGTCACACATATCGCTGTCGGCGAACCTCAGACGGTTCCTGCTGGAAGCTATGCCAAAGAAGCCTTAACGAACGTGAAGCTCTGGGACCCGCTGCAAGCCAAAATCGTGCAAGGCAAAGATGTCCGTCAGGTCCTCACGTATGTGGAATCAGGTAATGCGGAAGCAGGCTTCGTATATAAAACTGATGCGTTAACGTCTACGAAGGTAAAAGTTGCCCTCACGGTTGATCCCAAATCATACAAACCGATCGAATATCCTGCTGGGATTGTCAAAGCAAGCAAACATAGCAAAGAAGCAACTGAATTTTACACTTATTTGAAGAGTAAAGAAGCGCAGGATGTATTCGTAAAATTCGGCTTCACAATTCCTCAATAGGATGGACAATATTACATGGAGTGAGTTTGCTTCACCCATCTTGCTATCCTTGAAAGTCGCTTTGGTTGCCAGCATCTTCGTGCTGTTGCTTGGCGGATATGCGGCATGGCAAATGACTCGGCGGAACTTCCGCGGGAAGTCCTTGATCGAGACTGCCTTTATGCTACCGTTGGTGCTGCCGCCAACGGTAGTTGGATTTATCCTGCTTGTGATGCTCGGCAAGAAGAGTTGGATCGGCACAGTGATGGACACTCTGTTCCACCAATCGATTATTTTTACTTGGGGGGCGGCCGTGATCGCTTCGATCGTCGTCGCTTTCCCCCTTGTTTATCAAACGATGAAGACCGGCTTCGCCTCGGTCAAGGCCGACCTGGAGAACGCCGCGCGATCCGCGGGAGCTAACGAGTGGCAGGTGCTATGGTACATCACCCTGCCACTTGCGTGGCGCTCGGTCCGCTCGGCGTACATTCTCGGCTTCGCACGTGGACTCGGCGAATTCGGCGCCACTTTGATGATCGCGGGCAATATTCCGCATCGCACCCAGACCTTGCCCACCGCCATCTACATCGCGGTCGAGGCGGGCAATCACACGCTCGCTTGGTGCTGGGCCGGTGCGATCATTGCCATTTCATTCGGCTTCTTGCTGCTGGCGAATCGAAGAAGTCGGGGGGAGGCGTGACGCATAGTACTCGACCGTTCACTTCAGCGCCAACCGCTCGAATAGATGGAAATACTCCATCTATTTCGGACGTCAGCTCGCTTAACACTCAACCGATCACTTCAGCGCCAACCGCTCGAATAGATGGAAATACTCCATCTATTTCGGCCATCAGCTCGCTTAACACTCAACCAATCACTTCACCGCCTACCGCTCGAATAGATGGAAATACTCCATCTATTTCGGCCATCAGCTCGCTTAACACTCAACCAATCACTTCACCGCCTACCGCTCAAATAGATGGAAAAACTCCATCTATTTCCGCCAAATTAGCTGATTTCATTGAAATAAATGGAAAATATGCATCTGATTTCAAGGTAATTCTGTAAAATCAGTATTTTTGTATAAAATAGATGTACTTTTTCTATCAAATTCAAATTCCAATCGATTTCTCAGGATATTAGATGTACTTTTTACAGTTAATCTTTCCCCATCCTCACCACCGCACACACACGGCAAAAAGCCACCTATTCCGCAATGGAGAAGGTGGCTTTTCAGTTCTACTACTTGGCATCCGCCGCGCATCGAAAACCGATGTTGCCTGTTGAGCTGTCAGGCGTATTTTTACTGCGTGCTGCAACACGATAGCGATTGCAGTATGAACGGTGGCACAGGTATGAGCCGCCACGAAGTACTCGCGTGTCTCCGGAGGGAGGGCCGACAGGGTTGTCCCTTTTGCCCTTCACGTGATAGTTCGGGCTGAACCAGTCGGAGCACCACTCCCACACGTTGCCTGCCACGTTATACAAGCCATATGCATTTGGCTCGAATGCTTTGACAGGTGCCGTGCCAGCGTAGCCGTCACTTTGATTGTTTTTGTCAGGAAACTTCCCTTGCCAAATGTTACACATATGTTTTCCGCCTGGCTTAAGCTCGTCTCCCCAAGGATATCGCTTCTGGACTAGTCCACCACGAGCGGCAAATTCCCATTCGGCTTCTGATGGCAGTCGTTTGCCTGCCCATTTGCAATAAGCCATCGCATCGCTCCATGAAACATGGATAACCGGGTGATCCCAGCGATCTTCTACATGGGAGTCAGGACCTTCGGGATGCAGCCAATCTGCACCCTCAACCACCCACCACCATGGGGTTTGCTGTACTTTATTCTGCACATGTGCTGCCGTTGCTTCGGACACAAATAAATGAAAAACAAATGACCAGCCAAAGGATTCAGCCTCTGTTTTGTAATTCGTCGCATCAACAAATTGCTTAAAATCAGCATTCGTTACCGCACAAGTGTCTATGTAGAAGGACTTTACGTTAATCTCGCGTACCGGCCCTTCGCCATCCGCAGGGAAACCTTCACGGTCATCCGTTCCCATTAAAAATTTCCCACTAGGAATGAGCGCCATACCTTCTTTGCCAATTGGGCCAGCTGCATCTGGTATCTCAACTGAAATGAACGCTTCCGAATGTGCCGATGGTTGATCGGATGACGCACGGCTGGCTGAACAGCAAGTTGGTTTATTCGTTTCCATAACTGTCGTCCTCTCACTTTCTTTCTATCAGTTGCCTGCTATTAACTAAATATAGCAATTCCGACGAGTGCCGACAATACAATGGTTGCAAGTGGATGCCATTTGTACTTATGGACAACGATAAACACGCCCGCCGCGATGCCAATAGTGATGAGTACTTCCCACGAAAATAGTTGTTGT
Organism: Paenibacillus qinlingensis; assembly: GCF_013204845.1. Classification (GTDB taxonomy): domain Bacteria; phylum Bacillota; class Bacilli; order Paenibacillales; family NBRC-103111; genus Paenibacillus_E; species Paenibacillus_E qinlingensis. Next base: position 197,495 of record NZ_JABMKY010000013.1, on the reverse strand, counting down.
GTTCGGTCCGGGAAACCAAAATGAATGGCTGCATAGACGATTAATCCTGTTACAATCGGTCTCAACCCATAAAAGGTCGTATGCACTGCTCGACTTTGAACTATTTTATAAAAGAATGAAGAAATAATAATGACAATAATCAGAGAGGGTAATACTATACCAATCGTTGCAATAATAGCACCAAGTATGCCATCTGCTTTGTAACCAATGATTGTTGCTGTATTCGTTGCAATCGGCCCAGGCGCCATCCCTGCCGCAGCCACACTCTGAGCAAAATGCTCTGTTGTCATCCAATTATGCTGCTCTACCTCATGCTGAATGATCGGGATCATCGCATAGCCGCCGCCGAATGACATGAATCCTATTTTCAAAAAGGTAATAAAAAGCTCCCATAACACCATCTACATCGCCACCTTTCTCATATCCCATCCGCGATATAATAATCGTAGTAGGTGTAGCCATTGTAGGAGGTGTGTACAGGTTCTTTACCTTTTTCTAAGCTAATTTGGAAACCGAACGTTTCTTTCACTTTGACAAAAATGAAACCAATAAACAAGCCGATGAGAATCATGAAGAGCGGATTGATAGGAAGCAGCAACAGAATAGCTACCGTGCCGATCGCTGTAACTAACGTAGTTTTATCAAAAATGGCCGAACGAGCCATATTGTATGCCGCTAACACGATGAGTCCAATGATTGCTCCATGAATGCCTTTGAACGCGGCCACGACTTTCGGATCGGCCTGCATGAAAACCAAGAAAATGCTAAGTGTTAACGCAATTAGAAATGTTGGTAAAGCGATGCCGATGACGGCTGCCGCTGCACCAGGTATACCCGCCATTCGATAGCCAATAAATGCCGATGCATTAATACCGATCCCGCCAGGCGCAGAACCTGCTATGGATATGATATTGGATATCTCGTCTTGTTTGATCCATTCTCGCTTTTCTACCACTTCCCTTTCAATAACGGGAATCATTGCATAACCCCCGCCAAACGTGGAAGGTCCGATCTTGAGAAATGTCCAGAATATATCCAAACAAAGATGTAAGTGATGCTTTCGCATATGGATTCCTCCTTTAGCCCATTTGTATGGTAACTCAATTATACCCCACTTAACTCCAAAATGGAATAAACAATTTGAGTTTACAGGGAGATCCGAAAATTAACCAACGGTATTCACGCGAATTTAATTCCTTTAATCCGATCGTTTCACTCAGTTTAATCCAATCTGATTTTAAGTAAATATGATGGGAGAGATAGCTGGATGGGCTCGCGTGCGTCAATTGTTTCGACTAACAGCCTTCGGGCGGCGCTTTCAGGCTCGCGTAAGTCGATTAAATCGACTTAATTCGGACACTCTCTCCTCCGGCACACCTATTAGTCCGATATTATCGAATTAATCACACTTTCCCCATAACTAAACTTAAATTAGTCCGAAAAAGCCCAACTAAAACGCCTCAAACAACCTTCACACGAGCAAAACAGCTAATTAGTTCGACAGAATCGGACTAATGGTACTTTTTTACTCGTAGTCATCGTTTTAGTTCGGAAATATCGGACTAATGCCCTGCGAAATCATAAATAGCCAAGAGATGGCTGTCCATCTCTTGGCTTCTCCTGTACTTATTACCAATCACTTATTACCTGCCCACTCGTACACGTAGTCTCATACTCCTTATTTTCGCAAGCTCATCATTTCCCTAAGCCACTTGTTTATGAAAGACGAAGTTGGAGGCTTCCATGCTGACAACGATATCCAGTGCACATATTTGCTCATAGGCCGCAATCAATTTCTCATGCTTCGGACAACGCAAGCTAAAAACCAAATGCATGACTGGGTTTTCTCCATCAGATCCTTTCCCTACTAGAGGTGAAGGGGCACTCTCAGGCATCATCTTGAGATGAATCACTTGTATGCCCTGTTCCCCGAAACGAGCGGTTAACGAGCTGAGGAAGCCGGGATGCTCATTAATCGTAATTTCGACTTCATGCGTACGTCGGTGCCTGATGATATGCTTCTCCAACTTATTCAAGACATATAGACTGATGAGGACCAAAAAGGTACAAACCAGTGCCCCCGTAATAAAGCCTGCCCCGACGCTTAAACCAATGGCCGCAACCAGCCACACAGATGCAGCGGTCGTCAAGCCTTTAATGACATTGCCGTTTCGCAAAATAGCGCCAGCACCTAGAAACCCGATACCGCTGACAACCTGTGCAGCCAACCTAGATGGATCAATCCGAACATTCGGTTCATTCACAAATTCAGAGAATCCATAGATCGATAGCAGCATAATAGTCGCCGAACCCAAGCAAACTAGAATATGCGTTCGAAAGCCTGCCGCATGATTGTTCCATTCCCTTTCCAGACCGATCAAACCGCCTAGAAGGACCGCTAACACCATGCGAATAACTAAATCCAAATGACTAATTTGCCAAACACTATCGGTAGGATCTATCATTGCGCAGCCTCAAGCGGATCTGCCAGCCATTGGTTCAACTTCACAACTTCCGATCCAGCAAGCATCATAATGCCTACGCCGTGATTGTCATTTTTGACAGTAAGGAGATCCTTTTTATAATAGTCAGCTGTAAACGCATATCTCGATCCACTGCATACACCGTGCACATTGCCTTGCGCATCAATCGCAAAACAGGTCAGACCATCCCACGCCTTTAATGCCGCTTCAATGAACCGCTGAGGCTCCTTGAGCCAACCAAAGCGAACACCACGAGCAAAAGAATAAGCGAACATCGCTGTACACGAAGCTTCTTCATACGCATCTGTATCGTTCAATACCTGGTGCCATAGGCCGCTATCCGCTTGGAGATCCGCATATCCACCGCATAGCTCATTAAAGAATTCCACAAGCGCAAGTCGTGCTTCATGTGAAGCTGGCAATGCTTCCAACACCTCTGTTAACGAAAAGAGTGTCCAACCATTGCCACGGCCCCATGGGATTCCCGTCGCCATACCATATTTAAAATCAAACACATGCGACATTATGCGTTCCTCCGGCATATACAAGTACTTGCGGAAGAGCAAGAATTGCTTCGCGGCTTCATCAAGCGCATCCGATACGCCTGTGATCCGAGCGTAACGGCACAGAAACGGTGTGCTCATGTAAAGATCATCTGCCCACATCGTATTTTCCGAATACTCATCTGCACAAATCCGATAAAAAGCCCCGTCTTCCTTACGTTCTAAGCTATATAGAATGAAATCTGCGACTCGATTGGCAATGGTCATGAAGCCCTGATCCTTATCTTCCTGATACGCCTCCAACATGGCGGAGCCAAAGGAACCGCAGTTGTCCAACATTTTCATCATAACCAATTGTTGATTGATCGCTGGGAACCCGTACTGTTCACGATCCCATAGCGAATAAGCGAACATGTCTGTACAGCTTTGAACATGATCCAGGGCATACTGGGTAATGTCTGATCGCTCTAATAAGCGTCCTGTTTGCAACAGCCCATATATCGTAACGCCGAGCGGGTAATCCCATCGTCCATAATTGGTCACATTGCCAACTGTCCATTTATTGCTCAACATCGCATTCTCATAATAGGGGCGAATCCATGTGTCAGGACGATCTACGCGCCAATAGGTTTTCTCTTCGGCATTCACATCGAGCGAATACACACGATCTGTCTGTACCAAATCCTCATAAGATAAAGGGACATTCGCAGACAGAGGACCTAGATACAACCAAGGGCCAGCAGCACCATGAACTTGCTTCGGTAAACCGAAAGGAACAGCCTCATCACCGATGGAAGCATCAAGCGCGAAATCCCAACCCTTATTACCACAAACACTCCGAATGAGAAGCTGATGTTGACCATAAGAAAGCGGCACCTCGACATCAAAGTTGCCTGCCTCCGTAAGATCTACCACTACCTTGCCTTCCAGCCAAACAGTAAGCGCTCCAGTAGAAATACCCTTGATTACGCAGGTTTCTCTCCCCCGTTTTACATTGTTCAGCTGCGTCCAAGCATAAGCCTGTTTACCAAGCTGCCTCCCAAATAATCGCTCGCAGACAGGTATTGAGAGCTCATTCTCATCCCATTCACGAACGGGAAGCCAACGTAACCCATTATTCTTCTCTGAGGACATCGCATCCGGTAAGGAGCGACCCTCGAAAATATCGTTGTCCACTGGCGCAGAAAACACCCAACCCGCTTGTCCTTTACGTTCTGCAAACGGAGCTAGTACGTTCAGAATGCGTACCTTTGCCTCATCGGAACCGAATAAACAGCCGAAACCCGCAGCCGTATGCTTCGCTTTGATAAAAAGACGATTCCAGCCTTTGACGAAGTCCAGATTTAACTTCACAGTGGCATCCGGTTTAATCTCGTCAATGACCGTTGAACGATACGTCAGCTCATCATTGAAATAAAACTGAATCGGACCCAAGCAATTGAACAATACATCCAAATTGCGTTCGCCATCACTCCACACTAAGGCATAGGCATAGGAGAATTGACCCGGTTTTGCCTCAGGAAATCTACGGCCCAGATCGAGATCAAACATCCCTTTTTCATTTTGCAAAACGCCCTCTCGACTGAAGGCACGAAATGCGAAGGGTACAGGTGGATTCGCACCAATGTAGCGATCAGCCAGCACTTTCAATGTTTGTTTATGGTCATTTCCTACACGAGTTTGTATACTCTCTTGTTCATTGAAATAGGTCGTCATAACGAACTTCCTTTCTAAAGTAAACGGATCTTGAATGTCCGATCATAAGGCGTAACCAAGTTGACATGGACATACTGGCATCCAGATGGATGTTGATCTTCACGAACACTAGGCAGGATATGCTCATAGGCACCCGAAGAAATTTCAATCACATCTCCGTCTGCTTCGTACTTCATAGAACCGCTTCGCAAGAAGTACTTCCCTTCTTCCCCTGCTAGCAGATCATCACCACTCACCGTACCTTCATTTCCAAAAATAAAGGTCAACTGCGTGAAGACATCCTCACGTTCATCAGACGATACATGGATCGTCCATTCCGAATCTCCAGAAGTGATTTCTGCTTGCAATTCAAGCTTCTGCACATGGGTCATCGGCCGATGCTGATGCGGCAGCAAATACCAAGGGCTGAGTGTTGAGCCCTCAGTTCCTGCAGGCAGCAAAGGACGCGGAATTGGCCCGTTATAACCTTTTTCCAACACTGTATCCAGCTTGTACCCAGCTTCGCTCGTCGTCAGATTCGTGAACTTCACAATGCCTGGCGAGAACGAAGTAGCAAGTTTAACACCGAGGAGCCTTGCTTTCCCTTTGCGCAGTGAGAAAAACGACGGAGTCTGCGTCATAATCGTGACACTTTGATCCAGATCACGGATCCGAACCAACGGAGCTCCGAAAGAGAGATGCATGCTGCTATGCTGAATGTGCATATGATGGCCAACACCATCGATTTGCTGCAAATGTTCCTTCATCGGATGCTCGGCATTTATCATTTTCACATATCGATCAAGGAGCGGTGCTCGTTCCAACTGAGAAATATCTGCCTCTGGGTATACGAGTATATTCATCAGAGGATGGTTATTCACGCCTTCGTGGAAGCCTGTGATGAAGGATCCTGCATAATCAGCCATTGCCGCAAAGGTCGGATCCTGATCATACGCCGCCATTAAGCGATAAATCGGAAAGTAGTTCGCCATCGTAGCGGTCTGGCCGAAATCCTGACGACCAGAGTAATCTGTTACCACTTCGCCCGACGGATGAATTAAGTACATCATCATCCGAAGATTACTTCGCACACATGCGATGAGCTCAGGGCGGTTCATCAAACGCCCCGTATGATAAAGGGCAATGTTACTAACTGCGTTATAGATCCCGTTACTGCGTTCTGTCCATTCCCCATCTTCGGTTATATCTAATCCTTCAGCTAACCAATCTTCGGCTCGTGCCAGAAGCTCGGGTTGCGGGAAAATCTCATGCAACAACGAAAGAGCTGCGGTAAGCACCCAACGATGATTCGGTGTATGACAACCACCAGTCAGCATGGCTGGTATCGTGCGCTCCAAGAAGAGCTTCAGCTTATCTGTCACAGGCTCAAGTTCAGCCCAGTCGTGCTTGTTAAGCAATTGGTAGATCTGTGTTACGCCTCCGACTACGAACGCCGTATCGGGGGGAGAATTATAATTCGTTGAGCCAAGTGAAACTGTACCATCCGCATGTTGTCTGTTCAGCATGAACGTGGCCGCTTTGTCCAAGGCATTCAAAAGAAATTCATCCTGATAATAACGAGAATCCGGATTTACCAAAGCAGACGCCCAGCCAGCAATCATACGCGGTGTACTCATGTGATTAGCTCGGGCAATGCCCGTTTCATCCACAATGCCTCCGTAATATTTGGATTGCAGATCAAGAATCTGACCCAGAAGCGTAGCTTCTGTTAGTTCATCATTTAAGCTAACTAAGCGATTATAAATAGCATCCACGTTGGTCACCTTACCCTTTCTTCGCTGCAATTTTACTGGTGATGAGGTTGTGACTCTCATGAATTTCATTCGGCTCGCACAGCGCTTTGAGTTCATATACTTTCACTTTGGCATAATCAATAGCTTCAAGGAAATGGTCAAAATAGTGCAGGTCCTTGCTGTGGACATAAGGACACCAGTGATCAGCAAGTTCCAACGTTTCATGGATGTGTACACCATAAATGTATTTCTTAACTTCTTGCAGCTCTTTGAGATTATCGTATAAGCCCATACGGTCCATCATCATCGCATGGCCGATATCGTACCATAAGTACACAGGACTGCCTGTCAGGTTGTCGCAAATCGTTTTGGCTTCCATCAAGGAAGGCATCTGATACGATCTGGAGCGAGTTTCAATGCCGATCGCGACATTCCAGCCTTTTCGAGCCGCATGCTCGCTTACAATTTCCAAACTTTCTTGAATTCTTTGCGTATACAGAGGACTCAACCGATCACGTCTTTCAATCATGACGCTCCACAAGTTCTGATACTCCAGTGAATTCTTGCCGTGATCTCGATAAAGCTTTTTCAAATCCACATCAATGTTATAGTCAAAAGGCACTTCACCTGGATGCACGACCACAGCTTTGGCCCCATATCGATGGGCATATTCCATAGAACGGATTAGCAACTCTACTGAACGTTTACGCTTCGCTTCATCATCAAAGCCCAGCATGACGGAATCCGTATCATAATCCTTATCATTGATGAACGGAAATACATTGTGCACACTAGATATACCGATCTCACCCTTTTCAATCATCGGCTCAATCGTTGTCATCATTTCTTCCGTAACGTTATAGTTTAGCTCGACATTACGAAAGCCCAGCTCTTTAATTTCCTCAATCATGCCACGTCCTACCTTGTGCTTCTTGATGTTCCAACAGGTTGAAAACGAATATTCCCCTTTATCGATCATGTCTCTTCCTCCTAATTGTTCTTCGTGTATGAGTATGAAAGAAAGGTCAGAATTCCCTTACTGCTACGAAGGGTATGCTCTGGCCTTTCCTTAGAGATACGGTTTTATTCTGAAAGGTCATTCAGCTCCATGACAGCACCATAGCGCGCAGACAAAGTCGAGGCTTCCATTAATCGAGTCAAATCAAAGGCAAACGCAATATTCTCTGTTGCCGTCGTTCCTTGCTGCATATGGGAAACCCATTGCTCAAAGGCTGTAGGCAGTTTAGGTAAATTCGTCACCTCTTGCCATCCTGTGGAGGCTTGACCTGACATTTTGGTGCTTCGGATGCGTAATTTATCATCAGTTCGGGCATACATAAGATTACCTTCTGTTCCTTGAATCTCCATATCGAATTGCGAATAGCTGTTAACAAATCCCGCTTCTACAATGCCCAGCGCACCGCTTGGATAACGTAAGGTGACTACGGCACTATCTTCGACTTCACGATTCGTGATATAACCGAAGCTTGCACTAACGCTTTCCGGTAATCCCAGAAACAGTCGAGCTAAGTACATCGGATGACACCCCAGGTCCATCAGGGCTCCCCCACCGCACTGCTCCAAGTTGAAGAAATGAGATGGAAGTGCACCGTCTGGATGATTCTCTGTTCGCAGTGCACCATTATGTGCAAGTCGAATGCGCACAGTAGTAATCGTACCTAGGAGGCCTTCGCGGATACACGTTAACGCAGCTTGTGCAAAACCCATGTAGAGACGCGGTAAGGATACGGTTAGTTTGATTCCGGTTTCCTCAACCACGGCAAGTATTTCTTTGCATTCTTTGGTGGTCGTAGCTACAACTTTTTCCGTGAATATGTGCTTACCTGCTCTGGCAGCTGCGATAATAATCTCATGATGTCGATTCGTTGGCGTACCCACAATGACTGCATCAATGTCAGGATTTCTCAGCAGCTCATCCAAGTTTCCGTAAAAAGCAACACCGAGTTCCTCGGCTTTCCCTCTGCCTCGCTCCTGGATTTCATCCCATACAGCAACAATTTCGGTATCCGCATGTTCGGCTGCTAGACGTGCATAATCTTTGGCATGGACGTGCCAGAAGCTCAACATCGCTACTTTAATCATAGTTCGACTGCCTCTCTTTCGATGTATTAGTCAAAATAGACAGCTTTCCCCGTTCGATTTGATTCATAAATCGCTTCAAGAATCTCAGAAACAACGTAGGATTGTTCCGGTGTAACGACAGGCTCTGTATCGTTGATGATGGCATTAATCCATAACCGGATTTCTTTATCTTGCATCGTTTCTTTCTTACCTTCATAGAAATCTGCGCCTTTTGCTTCGAATTGCATTTGGTTCACGTAGAGACGACTATGATTTTCACCATTAATACGTAAGCCATCCTGCATATCGGCACCGCCATCTGTACCGCAAAGTGTACATTTCGCTTCCTTCGTATCCAGTGTGTTGAGCGCCCAGCTCGCTTCCACCATAATCGTTGCACCATTTTTCATAACGATCATAGCAAAAGCTGAATCCTCAACCTTGAACTTCTCTGGATCCCAAGGCCCCCAAGAATTTGCCGCATTTTCCTTACGTGAAAGTTTATGATAAGCGGTGCCCAGCACCACCTTAGGTTCATAGTTATTCATTAACCAAAGCGTTAAATCGAGCGCATGTGTACCAATATCAATCAGCGGCCCGCCGCCTTGCTTCTCTTCATCCAAGAATACACCCCAAGTGGGAACACCACGTCTGCGAACAGCATGAGCTTTGGCATAATAAATTTCGCCTAAATCCCCATCTTCAATAACTCGTTTCAAATATTGACTGTCAGCACGGAAACGATTGTTATAACCAATTGTTAATTTCTTACCTGTTCGTTTCGCTGCTTCCACCATACGGCGTGCATCAGCTGATGTTTTGGCCATCGGTTTCTCACACATCACATGCTTGCCTGCTTCCAATGCAGCAATCGAGATTTCCGCATGTGAATCATTCGGCGTACAAATATGAACGACATCAATCGTTGGATCTGCGAGTAATTCGCGGTAATCCTCATAGACTCTGGCTCCAGGTGCGCCGAATTTCTCAGCAGCCTTATGAGCACTTGCGGGAAAAATATCAAAGAATCCGATAACTTCAGCTTGCTCAATTTTGCTCAAACTGGGTAAATGCTTCCCCATTGCAATACCGCCACAACCGATGATGGCTACTTTCACTTTGTTCACTATTGGCTACCCCCATGATGTAAAGCTAATATCTGCCTATTTAAAGAAGATGCTGGACATCGATGAGAGACCTGCACATACAGGCGCCTTCTATCGATATCCAGCTCTTCTAAGAAACGTTTACTTCACAAATTCCATCTGTTGTTTGATGATGGCCATAGCATCCTTAGCCAAGAACGCTGTGTTTTTATTTTCTGCATACCATTTATTCATGAACTCTTCGAGTTTCTTGCCGTCTGCTTTATCCCAAGCTGCTTGTGAATCTTTAATCGCTTGTTCTGGCGTGTACTTAGTACCACTAAGGATAGCTTTAACGAAAAGATCATCTTTTTCTTTCAAAATTGTTGTATTGATAACTTGAAGATCTGCTGGATATACCGGCATATGATCGCCTAGTGTGATTCCTGGATATTCTCTTGATGGATCGAAGTAAATACCTTGGATCACTTTATACATTTCCATGTTGATTTTTTGATCAGGCAGCACATCTGGGTTGCTAAGCCCACTCAACGTATAGTTACATTTGTCTATGCCAGCTGAGTAGAACATGGAATAGTCTAATGCGTAAGCAACTTCATTTTTGGACTTATCTGCATCAATAACTTGAGGACAGCCATTTGCAGCCTTCTTCCAGTGGACTCCTTCATCCCCGTAGATCGTCTTCCGAGCATTGTCGGTCTGCATCATAAAGTCAAGATAGCGGCCAACTGCTTCAGGATCCTTCGCTTTCGCGTTCACAACCGTTGTCATTTGAACTGGATTATCGATCGCACCAGTAAATGTGCCCATAGGTGATTTCGGATAACCTAATGGTGTAATTTCAACGCCAGGTACATTTTTCTTCAATGTAGGTAAGTCAAGACCACCTACGCTGCCAGAGAACTGTACAAAAATCCCGATCTTTCCGTTAAGGAAGTCTTGCTTCGCTTTATTGCCATCTTTATCGTTAATGTAATCTTTGTCGATAATTCCGCCATCATAAAGTTTCTTCTTGAATGTCAGGGAAGCTAATTCTTTGTCCCATGCACGAACAACTTTGCCGTCCTTTATATCCCATGCCAGCAACGTCTTTGAAGAACTCTCACCGAAAATTTCATTAATTGCTTGCTCTGAATACGTACTCATGTTCATGCCGTACGTATCTTTCTTACCATTACCATCTGGGTCTTGATCAACAAATGCTTTCGCTACGTTATATAGTTCATCTGTCGTTGTCGGCATTTGCAAATTCAACTTTTTCAACCAATCGGTACGAATATAAAGAATATGCGCTGGAGTCGCTTCCTTAACCTTACCAATTTCGTAAATCTTGCCATCTTGTTTTGTTCCTGCTTTCTTCAGCTGAGGATACTTCTCTAGTAGCTTTTGATATTCTGGCATATATTGCAAAATGTTGTCGATCGGCATCAATTGTTTTTGGTCATACAAACTGCCTCTAAACGGTGTATTATACTCGTTGACAATATCTGGAGCCGAACCGGAAGCAAACAGGACGTTTAATTTTTTCGTAGAGTCGCTTCGAAGAATTGGAACGAATTTTACATTGGCTGGTCCCTTTTGGTTAATAAACTTGGTCCAGCGATTTTCTTCATAGGTGCCTTCCGATGCCGGAACGCCACCGCGATCGTACATGGAAACTGTAACATCTCCACGTTTTGCTGGCGTCACTGCTGCAGACTTAGTCGCTTCTGCTGACGTTGGTGTTGCTTCTTCTTTCTTGTCACTGCTGCAGCCCGCTAATGTTGCCCCTAAAGCTACAACCCCTACTGTCATTCCAAGCCATAGTTTCTTGTTTTCCATATGCACGTTCCCCCTACAAGATTATATTATCGTTTTGTTAAACGGGAATACCTTCGTTGCTAACCTTTAACTGATCCTAACATAACTCCCTTGACAAAATACTTTTGCAAGAATGGATATACTAACAGCATAGGTACAACCATGACAACAACCCCTACAGATTTCACCATCTCTGTCGCAACCGTTTGCTGTTCCTCCAAATTGAGGGAAGGGGAGTTCAATAAATCATTTTTCTGCAACATCCCTTGGACCACTACAGTTAAGTTCAACATCTCACTTTTATTGATATACATGAGCACGTTCATAAACGAATTCCAGAAGCCAATCCCATAGAATAACGCAAGTGTAGCCAACATGGGAAGTGAGAGCGGTAATATGATCCGAATGAGCAGTGAAGTATCATTACAGCCATCAATCCGTGCAGCTTCCTGTACTTCATAGGGAATATTCTCGAAATAGCTTTTCATAAGAAGCATGTTATAGGTGCTGATGAATCCAGACAGCCATAAAGCCCAATAGGAGTCAATAAGGTGCATGTTCTTGATCACGAGATATGTGGGAATTAATCCACCCGAGAAGAGCATGGTGAACACCATACCCAGAACTAGATAGCGTCTTCCAATCAGATAGGATCTAGACAAAGGATAAGCAGCTAGTATAGTACCCAATAAACTTAACACCACACCGACCACTGTAATAACCACACTATTTTTAAAAGCACTCCAAGCAGGGCTGGCGATGAAGAAAATTTTATAAGCTGTTAACTCTAAACCCACTGGCCAGAAGAAGACATGACCTGATTCAACAGCGGATCGCTCACTTAGAGATAGAGCTATGATATGAATAAATGGCAGAATACAAGTTAAGGCGATTAATCCGAGTACTAAATAATTGATGGCATAAAAAATTTTTTCGCCGTTTGTCGCTTTCATACTAATCCTCCTTCCACGGATGTTGAACTTGATGTATACAGGATGCTAGAAGAGTGCTTGATCATATTTCTTAGCGATCCGATTAGCTATAAGTACAAGACTGCAACTAATGATGGATTCAAAAAATCCCATGGCTGTTGTTAAACTAAACTGTGCATTGCCTAAGCCAATTTTATAAATATACGTACTTATGACTTCAGACACTTCGGAAACTCCAGCGTTCTGTAAGTTGTAGACTTGATCGAAGCCTACTTCCATAACCTTACCCATGGCTAAAATGAGCAATAAGATAATTGTGTGACGAATGCCTGGGATTGTTACATGCCACATTTGCCGCCATTTCGCAGCTCCATCCATAGCTGCAGATTCATATAAAGATGGATCAATGGTCGTAAGCGCTGCTAGATAAATGATGGTGTTAAAACCCATTTCTTTCCAAATTCCAGAACCAACAAATATGGTTAGCCAAGACTTGGACTCATACAGGAAAGTTATCGGTTCAATTCCAAAGAGGCCGAGCACCTTATTGATTGAACCATAATCCGTTGCGAATAGAGACAACACGATGCCGGAAACAATAACCCACGAGAAGAAATGCGGTAAGTAGATGATCGTTTGCACCCATCTTTTAAACCACGAGCGTCTCACTTCATTTAATAAAATAGCTAGAAAGATTGGCATCGGAAATCCAAATACCAAGCTCAGGAAACTTAACCAAAACGTATTCCAAATAATTTGGAGTGTATTAGAACTAGAGAATAATAAATGAAAATTTTTCAGTCCCACCCAAGGACTTCCCAAAATTCCATCTGCAAAATTATAATTCTTGAAAGCGATAACAAGTCCACCCATAGGCCAGTATTTGAATAAAATATAGTAAGCAATAACAGGAACCAGCATGATAAACAAAGGAATGTTCTGCTTCAGTCTTCTTCGTCGTTTTAGTCGCATGGCACTTAACTCACTTTGAGTCATCTGGATGTCAGGAGTTTTAATAATATTCCCATTCATGTTTGCTTCACTCCTTTACTTTAATCTTATAACCCTATGATATAAGTTTTTATAGGAAAAACCCTTAAAATATTATAGAAGAAACTATAAATTCATTGGGTCATTACTCGCTTTTTTCTTCTTTTTTTACGAGGACTGACAAGCACACAAAAGGCGAACTTCCCCATACCTCGCAGGGGGAGTTCGCCTTTGCCTCAAGTATGTAAACCTCAGACAAACTGCTTCAATTCTTGCAATTATCTCAATCGTTGGAAACCGATTGAGGTACGATCCTGTACCTAGATCCAGCAAATGTAGCAAACGTCATGCATCCTGAATATTCCAATGAATTAGAAGTAACTGGTCGCCCCTCCTCATCCAACACCAGGACCGGTATGCGAGAATACATCGTACACGGTTCGCCGTTCAATGATTCGATCATCGCTTCGCTCAGACTGCCGCTCTCCCAGCGCAAATTGACCGTGAACCCTCCACGCGCCCGCAACCCGTTAATAGAACCGGAAATCCACGTTTCAGGAAGCGCTGGCAGCAAATGGAGAACCCCTTTATGAGACTGCAGCAACAATTCCGATATGCCAGCAGTTGCAGCAAAATTGCCATCGATTTGGAATGGCGGATGCGCACCAAACATATTGGCATAAACACCGCCCTTCTGTGATTTCCACTTGTCCGGCTTCACGAGCTGCAACATGTTATTGATAAGCCGTTCCGCGCGATTACCATCTTGGAAACGGGCCCATAAGCCTACTTTCCAACCGAGACTCCAGCCCGTCCCCTCGTCTCCGCGTCTATTTAATGATGTTCGTGCCGCAGCAAATAAATCAGGCGTAGCTTCCTCATTAATTTGACGTCCAGGATATACTCCGAACAAGTGTGAGACGTGACGGTGATTCATGTCCTCCTCCTCGAAATCGCTATACCATTCCTGAAGTTGGCCGTACTGTCCAATTCTCAACGGGAATAGCTTACTTCTCGCCAACATGAGTTCGGATCTGAAATCCTCATCGACATGCAGTACTTCAGCAGCCTCGAGGCAATTCGTAAACAAATCCCAGATCAATGATAAGTCCATCGTCGAAGCTACGCTTACAGCTGCTTTCTCACCGTCACTACTAACAAATTTATGTTCCGGGGATGTGGAAGGGGCTGTGATAAGATATCCTTCCTGATCCTCAATGAGCCAATCCAAACAAAACAGAGCAGCCTCCTTCATGATTGGATATGCTTTCTCACTTAGATACGTGCTATCTCTGCCAAAGGCGTAATGCTCCCAGAGATGCTGACAAAGCCAAACACCGCCCATTGGCCAGTAAGCCCAAACCGGGTCGCCATGTCCATAATCGCCTACAGGTGCACTCTGAGCCCAAATGTCTGAGTTGTGATGCGCTGTCCATCCACGGACACCGTAATTGATCTCTGCTGTACTCTTCCCGTTAACCGATAAATTCCCAATAAAATCGAGCAGCGGTTGATGGCATTCAGGTAGGTTGCAAGTTTCTGCGAGCCAATAGTTCATCTCCGTATTGATGTTCAATGTATAATTACTGCTCCACGGCGGTCTTGTCTCCTTATTCCAAATGCCTTGCAGGTTAGCGGGCTGCGTCCCCTCGCGTGAACTGGCGATCATCAAATATCGGCCATACTGAAATAATAGTTCTATTAAGCCCGGATCCTGAGCCCCAAACTCAGAAATCCGTTGGTCTGTCGGCATATCTGCAGGACTGATCGTCTTCCCAAGTTGAATGTTGACTCTATCAAACAAGCTGCGATAGTCGTTGACATGAGCATCTCGAAGCTCCGCATAAGAATGCTGCATCGCCTCTGCGAGATATGCTTCTGTGATCGCTAGTGGATCCTTACCTTCTCTCCCCGGGGAGCGATTAAAACCATTAAAACTTGTTGCCGCACTGAAGTAAAGCGTCACATTCGTAGCTCCACGAACATGCAAACCTGCTTGGTCTCCATGCACGTAACCTTCATCCAAAACAATCGCGAGTCGGCCTACGAAAGTCATCGCCTCTCCGTCCTCTTGATCTTCGTATACAATCGGATGGTCAACACTATAATAGCTTGGCGCCACCTGCACCGGCGCCTTCCCACGAATGATCCATTGACCATTCTCATGGATCATACTAGCACGCAATAGGCTATCTAGACGCGCGGTAAAATGTAGCGATCCGGCTTGGCTAGACTGCAAACGAATAGCAATAACCTGACTGGGATTTGAAGCAAGCATCTCTCGCGTATACAAAACGTTGCCGATCTGGTACTCGACGCGAGATACGCCTTCCTGTAAATCCAGCTCTCGACGATACGAATGCGCGATGTTTCCATGCTCAAATGCAAGTGTGAGATCGCCAAACGGCAAATAGGATTGCGTATACGGCCCTAACATCTCCTTACACATTCGGTCAGCATCCGCATATCTACCTTCCGCCAAGAGACGACGAACCTCCGGCAGCACTTCCTTGGCACGAGGATTATTACCATTTTTAGGCCCACCAGACCAGAGTGTATCTTCGTTTAATTGCATTTTTTCTACTTCGATTCCGCCGAAAATCATGGCACCTATTCGACCGTTGCCAATTGGCAGCGCTTCAGTCCATTCCTTAGCGGGACTTTGAAATAAAATTTTCATTTCTCCTCCACCTTTCAATTTACTTTTATTAACTAAATTTACTTTTATTATAAATATTCATTGTACTAAGATATGAAAAACTGCCTTCCCCTAAGGGAAAGCAGTCATCGCTTCCTTCTACGATCATTTTGCCGGAGCTGCTGTAGATTGCCTGATGATGAGTTCTGGAGGCATAACGATGCGCTGCTTGACTTGTGATTTCTTCTTCAATTCTAGAATAAGCAGATCGACAACTTGCTTGCCCATAGGCTCAATCGGCTGTGCAATTGTTGTAAGCGGTGGATCCGTTACTGAAGCCAGAATCGTATTATCGAACCCGATCACGGAAATATCTTCAGGGACACGTAATTTTAATTGTTTCGCAGCCTGCAAGGCACCAATCGCAAGCATATCATTACAGCAGAAAAGCGCAGTCGGCCTCTCGGCGGCAGGTTTCTCTAGAAGTTCAATCGCCTCGCGTTTGCCGTCTTCTACGGTATACCTACAATTACGAACCCTCGCTTCGGGGAGCGCGATACCTGCTTCCGCAAGCGTGGTCACGAAACCTTTTACCCGTTCACGACTACTCGTAACCTTGGTGTGTTCGGCAAGGATCGCCATCCGAGTATGACCAAGCTCCAAGAGGTGCTTAGCAGATAACGTGCCACCAACGAAATCGTCAACAACAACGGTATGTACAGCCAAATCGGGCATCTCCCGTGCAATCATGACAACGGGAATCGAACGCTCCATGAGTGGTGTAAGCATTTCCTTATTGTCCATCCCGGTCCCAATAATCATCCCATCGACACTTTTTTGCTGAAGCAAGTTCAGATAACGTTCTACGCGTTCGTCTTTATTATCCGTGGAGCAGATAACGAGACTATATCCCAGATTATGACCTTGGTCTTCAACAGCCCTTGCGATTTCAGCAAAGAAGGGATTAGAGATATCAGGGACAAGCAGGCCTAACGTATAGGTCTTCTTCCCCGTAAGTGCAGAGGCAATGACACTAGGCTGGTAATTGAGCTTTTCCATCACTTTCAGAATTTCAGTGCGCCGTTCTTCGCTTATTTTCCCTTTACCGTTCATGACTTGCGAAACCGCTGCAATGGAAACACCGGCTTCCCTAGCCACATCGTAAATGGTTGCCTTCATCGTACTACCCCATTTTTCTTGAAGAATACAGTTATTCCCCCATTATGACGGGGCTTTCCAGAACTTGCAACCGCCTTACGATTCGCTCGGCTTCGTCATGATCCAGGCATGGTCGGGGTCATTATGAAATTTCCATATCCGCGTAGGTCCAGCCATGACATTCAAGTAATACACATCATAGCCCGGGGGCGCAGATACAGGATGATAACCACGCGGAACTAGCACGGCTTCTCCGTTTTTAACAATTAACGTCTCATCTAGTGAACGATCATCCGTGTATACCCGTTGAATCGCAAAGCCTTGCTCCGGCTGAACTCGGAAATAATACGTTTCTTCCAAGAAGGACTCATCCGGAAGCGCATCTCGATCATGCTTATGCGGCGGATAACTGGACCAATGGCCATTCGGAGTGAAAACTTCCACTACAAGCAAACTATCCGCAGGCTCGCTCTCAGGTAAAATATTATGAATGTAACGCTCGATATTCCCATACCCGCGGGTTTCAACGCCTACTTGCGCAGGAGCAATTAATCGTGAACGATGATTTCCCGCGCCAGGCGCTGAGCAAACAGCGATCTGCAAGGAGGTTAACGCCGTCACTTCATAACTATCGTTGCTAGTCACATAAACGGAATAAGGAGGAATTTGCTCAAATACGCTCATACGCTGACCGATCCCAAGCCATTGTTCTTCCTTTGTGCTTACATCCGCTTTGCCGCTCAACAATACAAGGCATACCTCTTGATCAGCGGTTTCACGTCGCAAAGTTTCCCCTTCGGCCAGCTGGACAACTTCGAAGCCAACATACTGCCATCCTGCCGATTCCGGCGTCACTTGTAAAAGACTGCCTTCTTCATTCGGAGCAGATGCAGGTGTTACAATTAATTTGGACATCGTAACGTCTCCCTCACCTTCTTATGATACCGCGGATTCTTGGAGCAACTCCAAGGCTTCACTCACTTTCACGGGTCTGCCCAAACGGGAAGATAGCTTCGCAGCAAGCGCAATCCGTTCGGCTTGAACACCGTCATCGCCACTGACAGGCACACTCTTATCATTCAAAATCGCATCAATAAACATTTGCGTTTCTTCTATATAAGCTGCTTGATAACGCTCAAGGAAAAAATGCAGCGGCTTATCACTCACAATCGAATCTGCTGTGGAGATCACAGCTGTATTCGGATGATCATTCGCAACGACGACACTGCCCTTAGAGCCAAACACTTCAACACGTTGGTCATAGCCATATACCGCTTGACGACTGTTATCAATGACACCGAGAGCGCCATTCGCAAAACGAAGGGTCACAACCGCTGTATCCACATCGCCATGTTGGGCAAAATCCGGGTTGATCAGGACATTCCCAACCGCATACACTTCTTCAACCTCGCTGCCTGAAACGAATCGAGCCATATCAAAATCATGAATCATCATATCCATGAAGATACCGCCAGAAACTTTGACGTAATCAATATGAGGCGGATTCGGATCACGGGAAGTAATTTTAATGATATGAGGATCGCCGATCCCCCCGCCTTGTACGACTTCTTGCACACGCTTGAAATTATGATCAAAACGGCGATTAAATCCAATTTGCAGTTTCACGCCAGCTTTTTTCACTTCATCAATGGCTGATACTGTTTTCGTGATATCCATCGAGATCGGTTTTTCACAGAAAATATGTTTACCCGCACGCGCGGCCTGTGCAATCAACGGAACATGCGTATCCGTGGATGAGCAAATGAATATGGCATCGATATCTGGATGAGAAATAAGTTCGTTGCTATCCTTGGTTACGATGGAAATGTTGCGGTCTGCTGCCCATGCTTCGAGCTCAGGACCTGCAAACAGATCGCTTACTGCTACAATCTCAACTTGCGAGTTCCGCAATAAATTGTCTGCGTGGATTTTACCAATACGGCCAGCGCCGATAATACCGATTCTAATCTTTTTCATCCTATATGCCTCCCGCTTTACCTGAACTGCCGAATAGTTGAATCTTGGACCTCACGGATGCAAGGATGGCTTCGCGAGCTGGAATTAGATAATTCCTAGGATCATAAGCATCCGGATGATCATTCAAAAACGTACGAATTGTTGCTGTACAAGCGATCTGATTATCTGTATTGACGTTAATTTTGGCTGTACCACAAGCAATGGCTTGGCGAATTTCGTCATCTGGCAGACCGCTTCCCCCATGAAGCACAAGGGGTACACCTGTCAGCTCCTTAATTTCAGCCATTCGTTCAAATCCAAGCTTTGGTTGTCCGCGATAAGGACCATGTACCGATCCCAGTGCAGGTGCCAAGCAATCGATGCCTGTTTCCTGAACCATTGTTACGCAATCTGCAGCCACCGCATACATCCCGTCAGCATCATCTACTACTAAGTCATCTTCGCGTCCTGTAATCCGACCTAACTCAGACTCTACAGAAACACCAAGCACGTGCGCAGCTTGCGTCACTTGACGCGTAACTTCGATGTTATGCTCGAGCGAATGATGAGAAGCATCGATCATCACCGAGGTAAAACCAGCGTGAATCGCTTTAATACACACTTCATACGAGCTGCCATGATCCAAATGAAGAGCTACCGGCACTGTAATGCCATAGTGCTCGATCAAGGCTTTCACCATGCCTGCGATACACGGCAGTCCACCCATATAGGGAATGTAAGCCTCACTTACTCCAAGAATCACGGGCGCCTGTTCGAGTTGCGCCGCTTGTAAAATCGCTTGTGTGAATTCAAGATTATTTAAATTAAATTGCCCAACGGCATATTTACCTTCTAACGCCGTCTGCAGCATCTCTTTCATCGAGACGAGTGCCATACCAATCGCTCCTTTCTGTCGGAAACTCGCTGTTACCAGCGAGCGGTTACCATCTTTTTACGCGTATAGAATTCCACGCCATCCGTACCGTTGGCATGCAAATCGCCGTAGAAGGATTTTTTCCAGCCAGAGAATGGGAAGAATGCCATTGGGGCAGGTACGCCAAGATTAATACCAAGCATCCCCGCTTCAATGTTTTCACGGAATTGGCGTACATTGCTGCCATCTTGCGTAAATAAGCATGCGCCATTTGCGAACTCTGAGCGGTTGGAAAGCTCAATCGCTTCTTCAAGTGTTGCTACACGAACGATGGAAAGCACAGGAGCAAAAATTTCGTCTTCCCAAATTTTCATCTCGCATTGCACTTGATCGAAGATTGTCGGTCCTACGAAGTAGCCCGCTTCGGAAACAGCGGCGTCTTTACGACCATCACGAACCATAATCGCGCCTTCATTTCCACCGATTTCAATATATTTCAATGTACGTTCCTTGTGCGAGCCGCGAATAACAGGACCTAAGAACACACCTTCATCATTTCCGTTGCCAATCGTAATCGCATCTGCCGCTTCAAGCAGCTTGCTTACTAGCGTATCCGCTACGTCGCCAACTGCGACCACTACGGAACAAGCCATACAACGCTCGCCTGCTGAACCGAAAGCCGCATTCGTAATTTCCTTCACCGCAATGGATAAGTTCGCATCCGGCATGACGATAGAGTGATTTTTCGCGCCAGCAAGTGCTTGAACACGTTTCCCGTTGGCGGCAGCCGTTTTGTATACATACTCAGCTACCGGTTGAGAGCCAACGAACGAAATGGCTTTAATATCTTTGTGCTCTAGAAGTCCATTCACGACATCATGCGCGCCATGAACGATGTTCAGCACACCTGCTGGCAATCCAGCTTCGTGGAACAATTCGGCAAGGCGATTAGCCAAATGCGGCGTACGCTCCGACGGCTTCAAGACGAACGTATTGCCGCATGCGATCGCAAGTGGGAACATCCAGCATGGTACCATCATCGGGAAGTTGAATGGCGTGATGCCGCCAATTACTCCGATTGGATAACGGTACATTCCTGACTCCAGGTTGGAAGCAATGTCTGGCAACTGTTTGCCCATCATCAGGGTAGGTGCGCCAGCAGCGAACTCCACACATTCAATGCCGCGAAGTACTTCACCATACGCCTCGGAATAGCTTTTACCGTTTTCTTTCGTCACGATGCGTGCGAGCTCTTCCCAGTGATCAACGAGAAGCTGTTGGTATTTGAATAAGACTCTAGCTCTCTTCGGCACAGGTGTACGGCTCCATGATTGGAAAGCTTCTTGCGAATTACGAACCGCTTGGTCTACTTCTTCTTTAGTGGAAATGGGAATATAGGCAAGAATCTCTTCTGTTGCGGGATTATATACAGCTTCTGTTTGTGTTGCGGATGATGCGACCCATTCGCCGCCAATCCAGTTTTTTAATGTATGTGTCATTGCGATTTCGCTCCTTTAGATTGATAAGTCGTTATGAGGCTGTGATTTCTCCGCGATTGCAACGTTCAATATAATCATCCACTGCCGCAGCAGTTGGCATTGCATCTGAACAGCTATGGCTAGAAATAACGATACACGCAGCTGCGCTTCCGTATTCCATACTTTTCTCCAGCGTCCAACCTTGCATAACCCCATAGATAAAGCCTGCTGCATATGAATCACCAGCACCGAAAGTCTTAACTACTTTAGCTGGGAAGCTCTTCGCGCGATGACCGACACCATCCCGTGTGTAAGCGATAGAACCGTCTTTGCCATGCTTGATAATGACAATCTTCGCCGAATAATCGAACCATTTGGCAGCCGTGATGTGGTCATCCTTTTCCGGATTATGCTCAAATTTCTCCATCATATCGAACTCTTCGCGCGTACCGAGAATGATGTCGCATTTCTCAGCAGCTAGATTATAGTACACAGCCGTCTCTTCAGGAGATGTCCATGTGTAGGGACGATAATCCAGATCAAACACGATGATCGCCCCATGCTTCTTCGCATAATTCAGTGCTTGAAACACCGCTTCGCGTGATGGACTTTGAGCTAGAGCAGTACCGGATATCAGCAATACTTTCGCCCTTGCGATCAGGGATTCCTGAACTTCATCAGGTGTTAGTTTCAAATCAGCTACATTATCGCGATACATCAGGATACTGCAATCCGTCGGGCTTTTGATTTCTGTAAAAGCTAACCCCGTCACAGCTCCCGTACGATCTGTTACAACATTGCTAGTATCAATCGCGTTGTTCTCTAAATAGGTAGCAATGAAGCGGCCCATTTGGTCATTCGCGATTTTGCCGATAAAAGCCGTCTTCATTCCTAATCGGGACATGCCGATCGTAATATTGGCCGGTGATCCGCCAACATATTTCGTGAATGTCATCGTCTCTTCCATTGGACGGTGAATTTCGTTCGCGTTTAAGTCGATACATAATCTGCCGATAGCTACGAAATCAAGCTCTTTTGCTTCTGGAAACGTCACATAGGCCATAATCGGATTACCTACTTTCTTTAATTAATAAGGAATTTATATAGTTCAGTGCGTTTTTTGCATATTCGTAAGCATTATGGGTTGCAGGGTCTTGCTCGCCTTCGAGCATCGCCCATCCGGTGTATTCACGACCCAATAACTCTTTGAAAATCGGTGCAAAATCAAGGCAGCCATCCCCTGGTACGGTAAACACACCTTTGCGAATACAAGTTACGAAATCGACCTGCTCCGCACGCGCTTCATCAAGTACTGCTTGTCGAATATCTTTCAAATGGATATAGGCAATTCGGTTGTAATGTTTGCGCAATACAGTCAATGGATCTCCACCACCGTAGTAGGTGTGCCCTGTATCAAACAGTAGGTAGACTAACGAAGGATCGGTTAGCTCCATTAAGCGATCGATCTCTTCCGGTGATTCAACGACCGTCCCACCGTGATGGTGATAAGTTAGCTTCAGCCCATGTTCAGCTGCAATAGCTCCCGCACGGTTTAACCCTTCCGCTAAACTCTGCCAGCCTGCTTCATCGAGGCGAAGAACTTCTTTCTCATTCGGCGTACGACGCGGATCAAAATGGAGAGAACCCCCGACTTCTGCTGTAGAGATTACCGTGCTGCCCATTTCTTTCAGAAATAGCACATGCTTGCGGTAAGCTTCCAATTCTTCTTCTCTATAAGCGGGATCCGAGAACAAGACTGATTTCCACTGGGATACAAGCCCGATACCTCGGTCTGATAGTTCTTTCTTCAACACGTTGATATCGGTCGGATATTTGCGCCCCATCTCCGTTCCCGTCAATCCCAGCTTCTGGATCTCATCTACGATCTGTTCAAATGTGGTATCAGCGCCATGTTCCTTGACGTCCTCCCCCACCCAATTAATCGGATGTATGCCTAGCTTAAACGGTAGTTCCTCCATCGTTAGGTCACCTCTTTTTAGTTAAATGGTTTTAGCCGCTTGTATGTTTTTCTTCATCTCTTCATGGGCTGCCAATACTTTAGCACTCTCCGAAACTTCAGGTACGCCAACGTTCCACCATGACTCATAGCCGCCTGTGTTTGTACCAGGTACGACAGGGATTTCAATCAAGGTTGTCACTGTTTCTGCTTTCGCTTGCAGCAGCGCTGCTTTAAGCTCTTCGGGATTAGTCGCCTTGTATGACTTTGCTCCCAAACTGCGCGCATGTGCTGCGAAGTCAATCGGCATATAGTTTCCTGTGAGCTTACGCGTCCCCGTTTCCCGATATCGGAATTCATTCCCGAAGCCTTCGCTGCCTTGACTGCGCTGCAGATTATGAATGCATTGGAAGCCATGGTTATCGAACAGTAGGATCGTGAATTTCTGACCTTCTTGCAAGCTCGTCACTAATTCCGAATGAAGCATTAAGTAACTGCCATCTCCGACGATCGCATACACCTCACGCCCCGGTTCCGCCAAAGCTGCGCCGAAGGCGCCGCTTACTTCATATCCCATACAAGAGAAGCCGTATTCCATATGGTACGTTTTGGGCTCATTTGAACGCCATAAACGGTGTAAATCGCCAGGTAAACTTCCCGCTGCGCAAACAACAACCGAGGAAGTGTCAATTGTTTCATTGATCACACCAAGCGCGTGTGTCTGAGCAAAGCCTTCTGCACACTCTGCTTGGTACAAACGATCCACTTCACGATCCCATTCGTCTTTCAAAGTTGCTATGTAATCCGTCTCGTAGTTGCTTGAATAATCAAGGAATGTCAGGGCTCCGCGCAGCAAGTGAAGTGCTTCCTTCGCATCAGCCGTAATCGAAAGCCCGCCTAACTTCGAAGAATCGAAGCCGCTGATATTGATATTAATAAATTGCACATCGTCCTGCTCAAAAGCGGATTTGGATGCTGTAGTAAAGTCGGAATACCGCGTCCCCACACCGATAATGACATCTGCTTGTTTCGCTAGCTTGTTCGCAGCGAGTGCTCCAGTCACGCCAATCGCGCCGACATGCAGCGCATGATTCCAAGGCAGCGAGCTTTTCCCAGCTTGCGTTTCCGCAACGGGAATGCCGAACGCTTCGGCAAACTCTGCCAGCTCCTTCGTTGCTTCCGCATAGAGCACACCGCCGCCAGCAATAATTAGCGGACGCTTCTTACCTAAGATCACTGCTGCCGCTCGCCCAACAGCTTCCTGAGCCGCTGGACGACGATCGATATAATGAACTTTCTTATCGAAAAAAGCTTCCGGATAATCATAGGCTTCCGCCTGCACATCTTGGGGAAGCGCTAAGGTCACCGCTCCTGTTTCCGCAGGATCCGTTAACACCCGCATCGCTTGGGTAGCAGCGCTCATCAACTGCTCAGGACGAACGATTCGATCCCAGTATTTGCTCACTGACTTGAATGCGTCGGTCGCAGATACCGTATAATCGTTCGTGACCTCAAGCTGCTGCAATACGGGATCCGGCTGTCTCGAAGCAAAATTATCTCCCGGCAGCAGTAGTACCGGAATGCGGTTGACGGTAGCAGTTGCCGCAGCCGTTACCATATTGAGTGCACCTGGCCCAATGGAGGTAGTGCAGGCGTAAATTTGTTTGCGGTTCTTTTGCTTCGCGTAAGCGGTTGCAGCGTGGACCATTCCTTGCTCATTCTTGCCTTGTATATACGTAAGGTCACCTGCACTGTACTCCAATGCTTCTCCAATCCCAGTTACATTGCCATGTCCGAATATCCCCATGACACCTTGAACAAATTTAGTCTCCTGTCCATCGATGGATATGTATTGCTGATCTAGAAAGCGAAGTAATGCTTGTGCCATTGTAAGTCGAATTGTACGCATGTAAATCTCCCTTCCATTCAGAGGTTAAGCGCTTAATCTTCTAATCTTTAAGCGCTCGCCCCAGGATGGGTTAAGCGCTTAATCCGATCATACAGCATTTTTATTAGACTCGCAATGCTTTTTTTAGTGCTGATGTGATAGGACCTTTCGGATACATAATGGGAGCTGTTTAATTCTAACTCGAGCCGCGAATCACAAGGTGTCCAGTAAGTGTTCGCGCAGCCACTGGTCGCTTCTCCATTAATTCCTTCATCATTTCCATGGCAAGTCTCCCAACCTCGTCCCTTGGATAATGAATAACACTCAATTGGGGCTCGGTAAGCGTCGTCATCAAAATATTCTCCGAACCAAGAATCGCAAGCTGCTCCGGAATCTGAATGCCATTCTTCTTACAAACATCCAGAATACCTGCAGCCATCAAATCATTAGTGCAGATGATCGCGCTAAAAGGCAGTCCTGAGGGATGTTTATCCACAAACTTTTGAAAGTCTTCAGATGCATTCTCTAATCGGCCCCCACCGCTTAGCAAAGCTTTTTCTTGCAGCTCCAATCCCTCTGCCAACATGGCTTGTTGAAAATATTGCAGCCTCTTCACATGATAGGAGGAGGACTCTGTATCGGTCATGTACCCGATGCTTGTATGCCCATTGTCCTTCAGATGTTGAATAGCCTGCTTGTAAAGAACTGACCAATCTACATCCATATAGGGTATTCCCCGATCTTGGGCATTCGGGCTTTGGGTCACAGACAAGATAGGGACTTCCCATTCCAAAATCCGGTCGTATGTCGCTGCCATCAGCTCCTGACCAAGCAGGATAATCCCATCCACTCGCCCGCGCAACGATGATATCAATTGCTCTTCGGTATCCGGCGTATAGCTCTGGAAAAATACTAGAAATGCTTCTTCTCTCGCAGCGGATTCAATATGTAATAATAAACCTGCTTCGAACGGATTCCCCAGATAGTTCACGAGTACAGCCAATTGACCCGTCTTCTTCGTTTTTAAACTTCGCGCCAGAAGGTTAGGTTCATATCCCAACTCTTTCATAGCTGCCAGAACTCTCTCCCGAGTTTCCATCTTGACGTTGTTCTTGCCGTTCAGCACGTAAGAAACTACGGCAACGGAGACACCTGCACGTTCTGCTACTTCTTGCCGACTAGCCATCCAACAATCCCCCCGAGATTTCTACGCAAGTCATGCACTTGATGCTTACTTACTACTTCTGTACTCCTTAGGCGACATAAGAAACTGCTGCTTAAATACATTCGTAAAATAATTCGGTTCATCAAACCCGATGGCGCAAGCAATTTCAAATATTTTCATATCCGTATTCCTCAGAAGCAAAGCCGCTTTATCCATACGGACCCTGGTAACGAATCGTGTAAAACTCTCTCCCGTTGTTTTTTTGAAAACAACGCTGAAGTAACTTGGATTTAAATGAATATGAGAAGCCACGTCCGTCAATCGGCATTCCTCATTGTAGTGTTCTTCAATATATTTAATGGCACGTTCAACCACATTATCGCTTTTGGACGCTTGCCATTGATTGAATTGGAGCAAGAATTGCTTCACTTGCTGCGCTGCCCAATCCAACACCTCCTTCGAGGTCCACTGGATCTGCGGCATTTCGTTCGGCAGCCTAGCCAGCGCATTCTGATCGTCTGGATCAAACTGTTTCTGGATTGTCCCGTGCATTGCAATAGACAAAGACAACGCACCAAGTCGCATCTCCTCAGGTGATGTGAGGCTCAACTCCTGTATCACACGATTGAGCAGCACGTGAAGACTGTCCTCTTGTCCAACTAGAATGGCTGACATAAGCTGAACTTCCATCTCCCTGACTCTCGCCTGATTAAGGGAGAGCATGATGCCTGATCCCGCTTCACTTCCGCTTATTGAAGGAAGTTTAATGGGGTCTGAGACAGCCTCTTTCGTGACCAGATACAATTGTGCCAAGTCAGTTACGGGAGGCGCTATCCCCATTGAAACCATACTTGTGCGTATTTTCAAATATTCAAAGGAGGCCGTTGGAATACTGCTTTGCAAAGTTTCCTCTACCTGATGCAAGCCAGCCACTAAGAGGAATGTGTCATGCTCCACCAATAAGAGGCGGGCTTCCAGACCCGCTCCTTTCACAAGCTCTTCCACAATGTTCGAGAAGGCAAATTGCAGCAAGCTCATGTCTCTCTTACCATTCGATTTATTCGCCATGTCCTCATTATTCATATGTAATAACCACAATTCTTTACCGGACAGTGCTTGATTCAAGCCAGGTAATGTGCCGATTTCATAAGGGAGGTCCAGAACTACCGCTCGAAGCTCTTGATCTTGTTGCAATTGTCTTTGCAAGAGTTGTTTCTGCTGATGCGCATATTTCTCATAGAACCGTTCTGACGCTTTGTTCATGATCTGACGAACGTCGTCTTCCGTGCACGGCTTGATCAGAATATCTAACGCTCCCAGCCTTACAGCAGCTTGTGCGTATTCGAAATTTTTGTATCCTGTCAAAATAATTACGATCATCTCTGGATAATTCTTCCGCAGATGTCCTACGAATTCTATACCATCCATGATGGGCATTCGAATATCCGTTAAGACCAAATCAGGCTTAAGCTCATCAAGCAGTACCAAGGCATCCTGCCCATTGCCCGCTTCGCCGACCACTTGCCAGCCCAGTTCTCCACCTTGCAGCATCTTGACTAGCCCTTTTCTAAAATTCAACTGATCTTCGACGATCAACACTCTTCCGCTTCTCATTCCAGTGTTCTCCTTTCATCATTCGTTAGAAGAGGCAAAATAAGCCGCATGTTGGTTCCACTTCCTACGACGCTAGCAATTTCCATACGGAATGGCGACCCATACACCAACTCAATCCTTCTCACAACACTTCGTACGCCTAAACTTTCTCGTCCATCTGTACGATGAGGCAAGGAAGTCCCCTGAACTCCCAATATTTGCGAAATAGCCTTCTCATCCATGCCACACCCATTATCGGTAACATCAATCTCCAGGAAGTCGTCGCGGCTGCTTGCCTTGATGATCAATACTTTATGTGAAACCATGTTGCGAAAAGCATGCATGAATACATTTTCAACTAACGGTTGAAGCAGTGAACGCATCACCTGAACGTCCATGACATCCTCGTCTACTTGTATGATGGTTTCCAAATCCGTTTCGAACAGTTCCTTCTGTATCTTCAAATAGTTACGAATCTGCTGGAATTCTTCTTTTACCGTCGTCAACGTTCGAACTGGCATCAAGGAATATTTGAGCATCTCCGAAATGGCGGCAATCAACGCGGCAGTCTCGGTTTCATCTTGCAGGTAGAGCTTCCAATAAATTTCATTGAACATATTGTGCAGAAAATGAGGATTTAATTGCGCTTGCAAAGCTTTAAGCTCAGCTTCTTTCTCACTTAATTGCGTTAGATATACTTCTTTAATTAGCCGTCCTACTTGTTCGGCCATTGCATTAAAGCTTTCGCCCATATAGGCTAACTCGTCATGCGTTCGTATTTCAATTCGTGCATCGAAGTCACCCGAGCGAACCTTACGGAGTCCTAGCATTAAATCCTTGAGCGGTCGGAGTAAATTCCCTGTAGAAAGTACAATGAGAACACTAGCAAGCAGGATACTAACCAAACCAGAATACACAATCATTTTGAACAAATCGCGACTTCTAGATTGAATCTCAGTTAATGAAGTTCCACTAACGAGCTTGAAATTGGTAACTTCAGATTCTCCTTGGACATACAAATGATGCTCCATTAATTGCGTTTGGTTCATATTTTGAAGCACCGATAATTGATCAAAATAAACGGGCGAATTCGTAAATAACAGTTCTCTATTCTTATTAAACAAATACACTTGCCCCTGGCCTGCCTTCGTTAACTCCTTGAGAGAGCCTGAGAAGAAGGATTCGTCGAAAGCCATAACGAGTACACCATACGTCGTCAAACTACTATTTTTCATAAACCTTGCAACAATGATCGTATTTCTATAGCCGCTTGGCTCAATAGACGATGCTATTGGCACGCTAATCCACACGAGATCGCCCGAGGTGTCGCTAATTTTGGAACGAATCACTTTGAATACATTCTCATCAGGAGCATTAATGGCAGAAGTCGTATAGCTGAAATACGATGGATTCCCATTTAAGTCATATAAGTACATTCCTGTAATATAGGGTGCATCTGATTTGAGTTGGTAGATCTGATCTTCGATTTGCTTCTTATCATAATAACGATCAAAGGCATCGGAGCTTTCATTTAAGTTAATGCGTGAAATCAACTTTTCAATTGATGGATTAAATACAATAGTTTGTGAAATACGAACAACTTCTTGCACCTTAAGGTCCAGCTTCGCTAACGCTTCTTCATTCGTACTGGTAAATTGCTTAGAGATCTCTTCCTCGAACAGGGTTAAGTTGTAGCGATACGTTAAATATCCGGTCAAGCAGAATGCCAATAAAATAATAATGGATAAACTGAGAATAAGCTTCACCCTGAAACTGCGATTAATCATAATTACATTTCGAATCCAGGATAGCATCTCATTTACCCCTTTATTCATAAGTGACCGAGCCTTAAACGATATTATAACAACATTAATCGCATTCCCGCTAATTTTTTAGTTACAGAGCCAAAACAAAACAAAACCGATGTTCCCAAGTTAAGGAGACATCGGTCTTATCCATCTAACTATTGTTTGAAAGTGGTCAACAGCCGCTTTACGGATTCACCATATTCATTCGTGAAAATCTCAAATACTTTGACCTGAATCGGGAAATCAAGTTGATTGGATCTCGCATTTAAATCTATTGTGTTGGTGCCATTGTACAAACGGCCTTCACCTGATAAGGATTCAACGGCTTTTCCAACTGGATTTCCGACATTATCGAATAATTCGAATGAGAGCTTACTGTTAAACTTATCAACCGTAACCTTCTTATCTGGCTTTATGCTCAAATCAAGCTTTAGCTTATAATCATAGCTCATATTGGCTTGGTAAATAGCTGAAATCGTCCAATCTTTGATCGTAATTTCATAGGGGAACACGTTTAGTATTTTACTCGTCGCATCATTCTTCTGAACAGGTACCTTTGCCGTGGCAAGAAGTGATTTATACGATAATCCTCCATTGAATTGTTGGCTGTAGAGATTCATTTTCAAACCTTCCCCCGTCTCAGAAGCAGGAAGTGCATAGGAATAGCTAACCACATAGGAAGCATTAGGAACAACACTTAGTGCTGTAGCTTCTTGCCTTCTTCCCCCGTAAGCATAACCGTCTATACTAACAAGCTCCGTTTGAATCGCCGGAATTGGGATCGGACGATCACTGTTGTTCGTCAATTTAAACTTGGCTACTGCGGTATTGAATCCATCGTCTTCATTACTTGTTACGTGTAATTCAACCAAAGAAACATCGACATTGGACGGAACGAATTTATTCGTTGAATCTAGTCTAACTGGCGTACCTAACGTATATTCCGGGGCAGGGATGACTCCCTGCGTCGCAGCTCCTGTTGGGAGAAGAATATTGACACGACCTACCCGATAAGTATCTTCAAGGAACTTACCATCACCCGTCGCAACGGCAAAACTCTCCGGTGTCGCCACATTCAAGCTGGTGAATTCCGTATCCAAGTCTGTTGGAATGACGATATGGATATATTTCTTCTCACCTGGATCAAGCGTAACCGCAGATTCGGCACGACTACCGGAATAAACCTTGCTTTCTGACTTTCCATCGATTCCAAAATTAGGTACTGTCTGACGCTCTTTCGTTGGATTTACAACTTGAATTTGAACAACCGTAGAAACGCCTTTGACTGTAATTTCTTTATGAATGTCTACAGGAATGAAGCCAAGTGGCGAGCGCAAAGAAGGTAAAGTAAATGCTTCTCCCCATTTTAGAATCGCGGATGAATTTATTATTGTACTGTCACTGCCGTTCCATACCATACCAGCAGCAACAGGGATAGTAAGCAGTGTTGTTTCTTCCTTCGGATACACGTCCATATTCACATCTATAAAGTTGAGGCTCGTTAGATCAACATCGTCACTGCGATCAACTATCGACAAGTAGCTGAGCTCCAACTGACTCTTGGGCTGAATAGATTTCGGATTTTTGGCACTAGGCTGCAGGGTATATTCGATACCATCTGCCATCATAACCCGCAGCTCAAAGTCAGGTACACGCGTAATTTTATCACTTGTATTTCTCATTCGAATGACTGTGCCTAACTTCGCCCGATCCGATTCGTGCTCATTTAGCATACTTTTGATTTCAATTTCAATTTTATTTGAAAGCGCGTAGCTAACATTGGTACTTGTGGCAGTTAGTGCTTCCAAGTTCTGACCATCTGCAGCCCAAGCAGGCAAAGATGCCGCAGATAAAAGTACAGCTGATAGAACGAGAGTAGCCAGAGATCTTTTCATCTTCATATTCACTTATTTCTCCTCCTTCAAAAAATTAGGTTAGTTGCTCACTTTGACCGTGTCTTGATCTTTCAGTTGATGTTGTCCGGAAATGACCAGAAGCTCTCCTTCTTTGACCCCAGAAATAACTTCCTGATTCGTCTCATTCAATCGACCAAGTTCAAGTTTACGCTTCTGTACCTTATCGCCACTTACGACATATACAAAGTTATTACCACCTTCGCGAACAATGCTAAGGCTTGGAATGACAGGCACGTTTTGTTCATCATCTTTGGTTAGTTCCACTTGTGCCTTAGATCCTGGTTTCAGCTTGCCATCCGGGTTCGGAACTTCCAATTCCAAATCATAAGCTTTGGATTGTCCATTAATAACATCCGATAAATAGGTTACTTTGGCTCCGGCTTTCGTCGTTACGCCAGGAATGTAGAAAGTCAATTCACTCTTACCTCTTACAAGATTAGCTGACTCTTCGCTAAGTTGAGATTTGATTTTAACTGGGTTTGTCTGCTGAACTTCCCCTACGCGACCACCTGGCGCTAGGGTCTGACCGACTGTAACATTAAGATCTGTCAGCCTACCAGAGGCAGGTGCTTTTACTTCAAGATTGCTGAGGGACCTCTCGATATTCTTGGCGTTTACTTGCGCTGATTCCAAACTGGACTCCACTTGTGCCAACGAATTCGTCTCTTGTAATGTCTTTAGTGATCTACGTGCGCTGGCTAAATCTTTCTTTGTATTATTAAGCGCCGTTTCCGCCTTCTCTAATTGAGATTTGGTAGCTGTTCCTAGATCATATTCATTACGAGCCGTGTTGTAGGCTTTCTCTAGATCACTAACGGCGGTTTCCAATTTAGAAACACCATCTTTGGCATCTTCAATCCCGTTCGAAGTCTTCTGCTTTGCCTCCATTAGTCCAGCCTGTGCTCCTTTGATACTCACTGCATTCAAATCCTTTTGTATCAGCACATCTGTCGGATCCAATCGTAAAAGCACATCACCCTTTTCAACCATATCTCCACGTTTTTTCAGGATTTCAATGACTTCACCACCAGACTTGGCGATGATATCTAATTGAACGGATGATACGACATCACCCACTTGCTCTACTGGTTCACCGATCTTTTGCTTCGTGATTTTTGCCGTTTTTACAACTTTATCCCCTTGCTGGGCAGCAGTTGTTGCTGCAGGGCTTACTGCTGGTGATGCGGAACATCCTACGGCAATCGCCGCGCTTAGCGCGAGGACACCGAATATCTTGGTGCTCTGTTTGATCATAAACAGCTGACGTTTCATATTCATTTTCCCCTTTTCCCCGATATAGATGATTAACGTGCAGATGCTACTTGTTCTGATGGATTGGTAGTCAACTTTCGTTTTCTACGGAAGAAGCCGCCTTCTCTTTTCTTAAATAGAATCTCATACATAATAGGCACGATTACGAGCGTAAGCAGCGTAGAAGTTGTAAGACCGCCAATAACTACAACGGCCAAACCTTTGGAAATGATCGTTCCTTTGGATAATCCGAGTCCTAAAGGCATCAGCGCAAGTATTGTTGCTCCTGCCGTCATGATAATAGGTCTTAACCTCGTAATTCCCGCTTCTATTAGTGAGTCACGAATAGAATAATCTTGCTCTCTCAGCTGCTGCACGCGGTCTACAAGTACAATCGCATTGGTTACAACGATACCGATCAGCATGAGAAAGCCGATGAGTGACGTTACATTGATCGATTCGCCCGTTATTAGTAGTCCTAAGAGGCCTCCAATAGCTGCTAGCGGCAGTGAAAACAGAATAGCAAGTGGTGCCCTGGCGTTACCAAAGGCGATAACCATGACGATGTACACAATGAAGATAGAGGCAATAATGGCCATAAACATTTGCATAAAACTTTTTTGAATATCGTCGGATACACCCTTTACTTCACGGGTGACGCCAGAAGGCAGTTCTAACTTAGCCAGTTCTTCCGTAATTTTCTTGCTGACGCCGCCTTTATCCGTAGCATCAATTTTGGCTCTTACACTCACGATTTGTTCTTGATCTTCGCGACTAATGCTGTTTGGTGCCTCAATCTGTTCGACACGAGCTACTTCATTTAACTGTATGGTTTGGCCAGTAGGCGTCTTGATTAAGAAAGTACCCAATTTATCCACGGAGTTTTTGTACATTGGATTCAACATCACTTTCGTGGCGTAAGTGATGTTATTAAATTTCAAGTCACCTAACTTCTCTTCTGATATCCAGGCGTTGACTGCTTGCAAAATTTGAGCACTTGAGAGACCATACAATCGTGCTTTGTTTTGATTTACGACAATCTCGACTTCCGTTTTGGAATCACTCAAGCTGTCTTTAATGTCATTCAACTCAGGGAATTCCTTCATTTTATCTTTGACCAACTGGGAAGCTTGCTTCAGGTAAAGCTGGTCATCCCCTTTAAGGGAATATGAGAAGTCAGCTCCTGTTGCCGTAGGAGGTCCTCCTGTAAACAGTGTAATATTCACATCTGATCCGTCTGGCATCAGTTTCAACATGTCTTCCTTATACGTTTTGACACCCTCAGTCGCATCGGTTTCAGCTGTTAGCTCGAAGAACATCATTGCTCGATACGCATAGCGATCGCTGCTTTGGTTATATCCAACCAGTGATTCGATGTACTTGAATGCAGGTTGGCCTGCTTTGTCAGTGTGTAATTTCAAATCTTTTTCAAGTTCCTTGGACATCTCATTCATCATCTCAATGGATGTTTCTCGCGGCATTTTAATCTCAATAACACCTTGTTTGACGGCTTCACTATCCGGCATAAAAGCCACAGCTAAATTAGGTACTGTAATGATGATCGAGATAACAAGGGCAACGCCAGCTAGCAATAGTGTCTTGATACGGTTATTTAACGACCAGATAAGTGCTTTCTTATATTTCACTCCCATAGGCCCAACGTGATTCTCGTCGTGACTTGTAAGTTTCTTGCTTTTAAGCACCATAATCTTCGCTAGCATCGGAATTACGGTTAAAGCAACGAGTAATGATGACATTAAAGCTACAACAAGTGTTATGGCAAAAGGACGGAATACTTCACCAACAACCCCACTTACGAATCCAATAGGACCAAATACACCAACTGTTGTAATGGTTGAAGAGGTAATTGCACTTGAAACCTGTTTTGTTGCTAATTTAATAACAGATTCATTGCGATCTTGCGCTTTCTGAAGCTGACTATAAATATTCTCAATAACGACGATACTATCGTCCACTACACGCCCGACTGCAATGGCCATTCCACCTAATGTCATGATATTTAAAGAAATGCCTAGCGGGCCCATAAATAATAAGGTTACAAGAATCGAAAGAGGAATTGACACGAGTACAATGATTGTCATACGAGCATTACGCAGGAAAAGCAAAATCATTAAGGAAGCAAGTATGGCACCTAAACCACCTTCTTGCACCATTCCGTGGATGGAATCTTTAATATCGTTGGCCGAATTGTAGATTTTGTGGAATTTCACGCCTGGCAGCGTTTGGCCCCAGTCTGTCATCAACTTATCAGCACTATCTGCAAATTCAACAGCGTTCGCGGCCTTCGTTTTGTACAGCAATACGCCGATGGCTGGCAGATCATCTAATCTTGCAATGAACTTGGACTCGCTGATTGCTTCAACTTTGGCAATTTGTTTGAGAAGCAATGTGT
Organism: Paenibacillus qinlingensis; assembly: GCF_013204845.1. GTDB lineage: Bacteria > Bacillota > Bacilli > Paenibacillales > NBRC-103111 > Paenibacillus_E > Paenibacillus_E qinlingensis. Next base: position 162,055 of record NZ_JABMKY010000013.1, on the reverse strand, counting down.
CGCCTGTACTTGTTGTGATTTTCAAATTATCCAAGTTATAAATCGTATCCATTTCACCTTTGACTCGAACCATTTGCGTGTTTCCATTGAAATCTACCGTACCTGCCGGGCTAGATACCAATGAGGCTTTAATCAAGCTTGAAACATCAGATGGTGTTAAACCATAATTGTTTATCGCAGGCGCATCAAGCTTAATAGTAAGAACAGCATCCTGATTACCTACAGAGTCTACATGGTCGATTCCCTTGAGCCCATTAAAACCCGGAAGAATTGTATCTTTGTAGGCTTTATCCAGCTCAGTTTGATTCATCCCTGCCTCACCGTAAACCGCCAAATAATAGACAGGATCTGAAGCAAAACCAGCTGTTAACACTTTAGGCTTCTCAGAGCCTTGTGGCAGCTTAACATTCGAAATCAAGCTCTCCACATCTTTCTTAACATCTTCTGGTTTCTTATCTTGGTCTAATTCCAAGATAATCTGTGAGTAATTGTCTTGTGATCCAGAGCTTAGGGTTTTGAGTCCATCCAACCCGGCAACGGCCTTCTCTAATGGCTTCGTAATTTCATCAAGAACATCCTTCGGAGGTGCTACGTAAGTCGTGCTAATAATGACAACCGGAAATGTAATGTCAGGCATACTTTCTACCTTTAATGTGGTAGTAGAATAGGTTCCTCCTACAACCAACAGCAGCATGACGATGAAAATCGCTGCCACATTTTTCATTGAAAACTCAGTTAACTTGGACATTCTCACTTCTCCCCTATCACCAGCTTTAGTCCTTACATTCTTACTACTCACTCTTTCATCATACTTGGGATTAATTGACAATAAATATACTAAAATTGACAATTCTATGTTTTCTCGATCAGGATTTATTATAGCTTTTCAACTTGATAAAAACAGGTGAGCATAGTCATATGTTAGTCATATTTTGGTAATACGAACAGGTAAAACGATTATGACTTCGTGTGAAAAAAGTCCAATAAAATAAAATTAAATAAAATATAATAAGACGAAGCATAACAAAACCGATGCTCCTCAAAGAGCATCGGTTTCATATTTTCAAGCTATGTCAAATTCGGCATCTTACTTACTCTTATTCGCTATTCGCTAACATTTTCAACAGTACCGTTACGGCCTCAGCTCTTGTTGCATAGTCTTGAGGGGCAAATTGGTCATCGCCTTTTCCTTGCATTACACCTGTTTGTTTCACGTAAGCGACACTTGCTTTCGCCCATGCAGGAATATTCATATCATCGGTGAAGCCTGTTGTCATACTCTCCGCTAATGATTGCTCACCCATCGCTTTTGCTATCATCATTGCCATCTCCGTGCGTATAATTTCTACGTCCGGACGGAATGTGCCATCCTCATAACCTTGAATAATCCCTGATTGTACAGCATGCGCAACTGCTTGCTGCGCCCAAGATCTAATCATCGCTGCATCTTTGAAAGTCAGTGTTGCTCCTTCACCTTGCATTTTCAACGTATTCATCAGCATCACGGCAAATTCTTCACGCGTTACTGTCTGATCTGGCGCAAACCTTCCTTCCGGATAACCATCGACGATTCCACTACTTATTGCTTGCTTGATGTTTGCTTCTGCCCAGTGTCCAGCAATATCGCTTATGTTTATAGTTGGATTCGTTGGCACCATTGCCACTTCCTCCACAATAAACACCCCATATTTTGTAAAGTGATTGACTTCTACAACAATGTGATTTCCGTTGATCTTACCGCCAGGAACTTCGACCCACTCTTTCTTCACTTCATCAAAATAACATACAGCTACCGTTTGTTCACTACTCAATTTTGCCTTATCGAATGTAAAAGTTAGTGTGACCGGTTTACTAAAGTTCTCAGTGAAGTTTTTCGAAATTTCAAAAATCGGACTCGCTAGAACTTTTTTATTCGTCAGCAGCGGCTGTGTATCTAACACTTTAACTATCGTTAATCGTAGCTCTTTGTCTGTAGCCTCGGTCGGAATTGAGACAATTACCTCATCTTCCAAGCTAACAATACCTCTTTTACCAACAGGGAGCGTTAATGTACCATCTGTTGAGGTTACTGTGTTGTCGATTATAGGTGTTGCTGTATTTCCACTCCCTTCACCGCCGCCAGTTTGCGAAAGTGGAGGTGTTGCTACAACGACTTCGACTGTCGCTGTTAAGTTATGCGTATTAGTTGTGTTAGCTGGCAGGCTTCCTAGCGCTGCTGTGAATGTATAGCTGCCTGCTACTGACGGGTTGTAGTTGTCTGTATTTAACCATGCCGTTACCAGCACCGTGATGGTGCCGCCGTTTGCGGTTACTGTTGTACGGTTCGCTAACAACGCTGTTGCCACTTCACCTGCGTTTGCGTAGGTTGCTACACCCGCCGTCCCCGCTGCTATTTCCCCAATACCATCAAATGCTGTGATGTTGGTAATCACTGGTGCAACGACAACCTCTACCGTCGCTGTTAAGCCGCCTGTATTTGTTGTGTTAGCCGGCAAACTTCCTAACGTTGCCGTGAATGTATAACTACCCGCAACTGCTGGGTTATAACTGTCCGTAACTAACCATGCCGTTACCGGCACCGTGATGGTGCTGCCGTTTGCGGTTACAGTCGCATGGCTTGCTAACAACGATGATGCCACTTCACCTGCGTTGGCATATATGGCCGCTCCCGCAGCCCCGGCTGCTACATCCCCAATAACATCAAAGACAGTAATGTTCGTAATCACTGGCGACACAACTACTTCAACTGTCACCGTTAAGCCGCCTGTATTAGTTGTATTCGCCGGCAAACTTCCTAACGTTGCCGTGAATGTATAACTGCCTGCTACTGCTGGATTATAGCTGTCTTTATCCATCCATCCCGTTACTGGCACTGTAATCGTACCGCCGTTTGCGGTTACTGTAGCATGGCTTGCTAACAACGATGTTTCCACTTCACCTGCGTTTGCGTAGGTTGCTGCACCCGCCCTCCCCGCTGCTACATCCCCAATAGCATCAAATGCTGTGATATTGGTAATCACTGGTGACATGACAACTTCAACTGTCGCTGTTAACCCACTTGTATTCGTTGTGTTAGCCGGCAAACTCCCTAACGTTGCCGTAAATGTATAGCTACCCGCTACTGCTGAATTGTAGCTATCCGTATCCATCCATCCCGTTACTGGCACCATAATCGAACCGCCGCTTGCCGTTACAGTAGCATGGCTTGCTAACAACGCTACCGATACTTCTCCTGCGTTTGCATAGGTGGCTGTGCCCGCCGCACCTGCAGAAATATCCCCAATTGCGTCAAATGCTGCGATATTGGTAATCACTGGTGACACAACTACTTCAACTGTCGCCGTTAAGCCGCCTGTATTGGTTATGTTTGACGGCAAACTTCCTAACGTTGCCGTAAATGTATAGCTACCCGCTACTGCTGAATTGTAGCTATCCGTATCCAACCATGCCGTTACCGGTACCGTAATCGCGCCGCCTTCTGCGGTTACAGTTGCATGGCTTGCTAACAACGCCGCTGTTACTTCACTTGCATTAGCATAGATGGCTGAACCCGCTGTACCTGCTGCTACATCTCCAACAGCATCAAAGACACTAATGTTCGTAATCACTGGTGACACAACTACTTCAACTGTCGCCGTTAAGCCGCCTGTATTGGTTGTGTTTGACGGCAAACTTCCTAACGTTGCCGTGAATGTATAGCTACCCGCAACTGCTGGGCTATAACTGTCCGTATCCAACCATCCCGTTACCGGAACCGTGATCGTACCGCCGTTTGCGGTTACAGTAGCTTGGCTTGCTAACAACGCGGCTGTTACTTCACCTGCGTTTGCGTAGGTTGCTGCACCAGCCGTCCCCGCTGCTACATCTCCAATAGCATCAAATGCTGTGATGTTGGTAATCACTGGTGACATGACAACTTCAACTTTCGCTGTTAAGTTGTCCGTATTGGTTGTGTTGGCTGGCAAACTTCCTAACGTTGCCGTGAATGTATAGCTGCCTGCTACTGATGGATTATATCCATCAGTATCTAACCATCCCGTTACCGGCACCGTAATTGTACCGCCGTTTGCGGTTACTGTAGCATGGCTTGCTAACAACGCGGCTGTTACTTCACTTTCGTTTGCGTAGGTTGCTGCACCCGCCCTCCCCGCTGCTACATCCCCAATAGCATCAAATGCTGTGATGTTGGTAATCACTGGTGACACAACTACTTCAACTGTCGCCGTTAACCCCGTTGAATTGGTTGTGTTAGCCGGCAAACTCCCTAACGTTGCCGTAAATGTATAACTACCCGCTACTGCTGAATTGTAGCTATCCCTATCCATCCATCCCGTTACCGGTACAGTAATCGCACTGCCATCTGCCGTTACTGTCGCATGGCTTGCTAACAACGCGGCTGTTACTTCAGCTGCGTTTGCGTAGGTTGCTGCACCAGCCGTCCCCGCTGCTACATCTCCAATGACATCAAAGACAGTAATGTTCGTAATCACTGGCGACACAACTACTTCAACTTTCGCTGTTAAGTTGTCCGTATTGGTTTTGTTTGACGGCAAACTTCCTAACGTTGCCGTGAATGTATAACTACCCGCTACTGTTGGATTATAACTGTCCGTATCCAACCATCCCGTTACCGGCACCGTAATCGCGCCGCCCTCAGCCGTTGCTGTCGAATGACTTGCCAACAACGCTGCTGATACTTCACCTGCATTTGCATAAGTTGCTGCACCCGCCATCCCCGCTGCTACATCCCCAATAGCATCAAATGCTGTGATATTGGTAATCACTGGGGATATGACAACTTCAACTTTCGCTGTTAAGTTGTCCGTATTGGTTGTGTTGGCTGGCAGGCTTCCTAGCGTTGCCGTAAATGTATAGCTGCCTGCTACTGCTGAATTATATCCATCCGTATCTAACCATGCCGTTACCGGCACCATGATCGTTCCGCCGTTTGCGGTTACAGTAGCATGGCTTGCTAACAACGCTGTCGATACTTCTCCTGCGTTTGCATAAGTTGCTGCACTCGCCGTCCCTACTGCTACATCCCCAATAGCATCAAATGCTGTGATGTTGGAAATCACTGGCGACACGACCACTTCAACAGTCGCTGTTAACCCAGTTGTTTTGGTTGTATTCGCCGGCAAACTTCCTAACGTTGCCGTGAATGTATAGTTGCCTGCTACTGCCGGATTATAGCTATCCGTATCCAACCATCCCGTTACCGGTACCGTAATCGCGCCGCCCTCAGCCGTTACTGTCGAATGACTTGCCAACAACGCTGCCGATACTTCACCTGCATTTGCATAATCAACTGTTCCTACCATCCCTGCTGATACATCCCCAATAGCATCAAATACTGTGATGTTGGTAATCACTGGCGCCACGACTACTTCAACTGTCGCTGTTAACCCACTTGTATTCGTTGTGTTAGCCGGCAAACTCCCTAACGTTGCCGTAAATGTATATCTACCCGCAACAGCTGAATTGTAGCTATCCGTATCCACCCATCCCATTACCGGCACCGTAATCACGCCGCCATCTGCCGTTACATTCGCATGACTTGCCAACAACGCTACTGATACTTCACCTGCATTGGCATAAGTTGCTGTTCCCGCCGTCCCTGCTGCTACTTCTCCAATAGCATCAAATGCTGTGATGTTTGCAGCCGCAGGCGCTACGGTTGTCGTTGCAGCATCACTTACGGTCTCACCTGCTGACTGTGCAGTTACGCTAATCAGATCGCCTGAGGCTAGTGTCAGACCGGGAACAATCCAGTTACCGCCTGTTGCGGTTGTCGGTGTCGCCGGTATTCCATTTACGCTAAGTATGATACTCGCTTCGGCTGCTGCCGTACCCGTTACGCTCGTATCTCCTGCACGTACGGTGCCGGTTATCACAGGTGTTGCTGTCATGACGGTCCACTTCGCATGAAGTGTCAAATCTGCTTTAACGGATGCTGCGAAATCGTATGCTATGTTCAATCCGCTATCGCTGAACCAGCCTGCAAACGTATATCCTGCCTTCGTTGGCGGAAGAGTCGGTTCGGTTGCTATATCTCCGTAAGCTACACTCTGGCTGCTCACGGGCGAACCTCCATTGCTGTTATAAGTAATCGTAGCAGCATCACCCCATTTTGCTATAAGGTTAGCCGAGTTACCGCCTGCTGTAGTGAAAGATCCTCCTGCATATAAGGTGCTTCCCGATACGGTAATTGCATTAACAGGGTTGTTTAAACCACCACCCAAGCTTGACCAGGTGCTGCCATCCCATTTCGCGATGCGATTTGCCGATCCGCCGCCTGCTGTTGCGAATCCACCACCTGCATATACGGTGTTTCCCGATACCGCTATTGCACTTACTGTGTTATCCAGACCCGCGCCAAGACTAGACCAACTACTTCCGTCCCATTTCGCAATGCGATTTGCCGTACTGCCTCCCGCTGTACTGAAATTGCCACCTACGTATACGTTGCTGCCCGATACAGTTAGCGCATATGCATCTCCGTTCAAGCCCGTGCCTAAATTAGACCAACTAGTCCCGTTCCACTTCGCTATACGAACAGCCGATGTGCCGCCGGCTGTACTAAAACTCCCTGCTGCGTAAACATTCGAACCTGACACCGCTAGTGCATATACAGCATTGCTAAAGCCCGTGCTCAGGCTGGACCATCTGGTTCCGTCCCATTTCGCTATATTATTGGCAGTAATACCGCCCGCTGTAGTGAAACTCCCGGCTACGTATACATCTGTACCCGACACAGCTATCGCATATACAGTACCGTTAGTACCCGTGCCCAGGCTGGACCAATTGCTCCCGTTCCACTTCGCTATCGTATTAGCCGAGTTGCCGCCTGCTGTGCTAAAAATTCCACCTGCATATACATCAGATCCCGATGTGGCTACCGCAAAGACAAAGCTATTAAGGCCTGTACCCAGGTTGGACCACTGACTTCCGTTCCATTTCGCTATATGATTTGCCGGATTACCGCCCGCTGTTGTGAAATTCCCACTTGCATATAAGTCTGTACCTGATATTGCAATCGAACGTACGTACGAGCTGCTAAGTCCCGTTCCCAAGTTCGACCACATATTACCCGCTCGCGCCGAATGAATGCCCGTAAAGCCAAACAACTGCACGACAATTGCAATTACCAGAATACTTTTCAAACACATACCATATACACCTTTGTTCCGATTGTGCTTTATCCTTTGCATCATCTAACCCATCTCCCCTATACCGTAACAATCTCCTAATCTCTCATTAGCTCCAAACATTCTATCAAAACGACCGTTACGCTATCATTAATCTGGGAGAGCGAGCCTCGCACAACGAAAAACCCCCGATTTCACTTGAAATCGAGGGCTACTTACTTATATGTGTTCGCATACAACTTATATAAATCGGTCAACGAATTTCATATACCTTTCTGACTGCCGCAAATCATTATTATGTCGAAAGTAGTCCGCCGTCCAGCGAGCAAGCTCTTCCAGTTTATGTTCCACCTTCTCAACACATGCAAGCAACCAATTGTCGAAGATACCCATGGCGAAAGGGTACGCAGTTTTCTCTAGAATTTCCCGGCTGAGCAGTACTTTCCGTTCCCTATCCGGCTCATCGATGGTCGTTTGCAGCTTTTCCAGCAGATCCAACAAATCGCACTTGATGTTGCCGCGCAAATAAACGTACTCTCGGTCCGCAACGAGGAGAGGGTTAGCTACGTCCACGTGCTTATCCAGCAAGCTTTTCAAATAGCTAAGCGATACGCGAAGCCTGTTCTTCGCGCTGGACAATTCCGCTTCCGGCCACAAAGCATCGCATAGCTGCTCTCGGGTGACGGAAGGGTGGAACACCAAATAGACGAGCAATCTTTTGGCGTATCGCTGATTCCATTCCCCTAAAACAATTTGTCGGTTGACCGTTACTCGAAACGTGCCCATGACTTCGACTTCCAATGCAGTGGAAGTTTCATGCTGCTGGCGAACCTGTTCCACAAAATCTTTGATTTGATTTTGCATATGCGCGGACAACTTCTCTACCACACGAACGTCGGGAGAATCGCCCGCTTTTCGAATATGCTCGTCGATCCAGTTCGCTACAACAACCGGTTGATCCAGTTGAAGGGCATTAGCAGCGTCGGATACGACTAAAAAACGGTAGTTCTGAAGCAAAATTGTCCCTAACGCAAGCACACTCGGAGGGAAAAGCCTATCGTATTCCCCACCCAAAAAAAGCACAGGAAGCTCAACACCTCTAATCTCTTGTGCAGAGATGTAGGCTGTAATCAAATCTCTAATTTGAATATAGTGTTGGTAGGAAACTTGGCTATATGCTTCATATAATAACGCTTGTTTGCTCGGTGTAACAAGATGGCAAGCCGCACTCAGCAAGCGTTCAGCAACAGGCATGATCGAGTTAGTCTCTCGAATGACTTGTTGCCGATCGCCTGACAAAATCGGCATTACCTTAACCGGATAATAAAGAGGTACGGAAAGCAAACAAAGCGATAGCACCCTTGCCGGATATTCCCGAACAAATTCCAGTCCGATGTAACCCCCCATCCCGTGACCGACGAGATGAAATCGATCAATTTGTTTATACGCAAGAAGGCCGGCCAAGTCGTCGCAAAGCAATCGCCATGTGATGACTTCCGCGTCGTTCTGTCGACTGCTGCCGTGACCTCTAACATCATAAACGAGAATATTGTAGCGGGATTGAAGATAAGGTATCATCCAGTTCCAAATACTCAGATTGGTTCCCAAGCTGTGGATCATAACTATCGTTTCTACCGGCTGATCGCTGCCGCTCACTTGATGAAATTCATAATACAAGGTATCTTGATCAGTCGGTACGTATGGCACTCACGTTCACCTCTTAGCTGTAAATTTAATAATTTCTTTCCTAGCTGGATATAAAAATATTCGACAAAATCAACTTATACTCCTTTCCGAGTTTGTTGCAAAATGTAGAATAATCGGAAATACCAACCAATTCCATTGAATTAAAAAACAGGCCACGGATCTACCGGCAGCCTGCTCTAACAATCCTATTCAATTCTTCCCTAGCATTAATTAAAAAACAAAGGAAACGTAAAGGAAACGAATGCTGCCCATAGTCCGTAGATTGGCAAATACTTCGTAACGGTATCCTGGATAGCCGACGGTCCCGTTTTGTTTTGTAGAAATCGCAGATAGGAAAGCATAATCCAAATGAGATTGGCCCAAATCAGGATGTTTACGCCTAGAACTGCTAGTCTGTTAGGGGATATCCCGTAAGAAGAAAGCCTGAACACAATAGCGGATAAAGCCACACTGTCGATGACCAGAGCAAGGACAATCAGAGCAAAATTAATATAATCCGAAATGTTCTTCTTCTCTTCTTTGCCGCTTTCGGTTATAGAGAATATGGTGACGGCCAATACAGCAAGAAGTACTCCGTTAAAAGACAAGAGGAAATCTCGGTCCAAGAATGGATTTTTTCCGACCACAATTACCGTTATGAGATAGGCCAACAAGGTTACCAGAACAAGCGGACTAAAAATTTTGGCAATATAAGGGGCTATATTTTTAGCAAGCTTAAGGTTTCTAGATACGAGGTATACAGCCACAATAGCGAGCGCGGCAGCACCAAATATAACGACATTTTCGAAATAAAATTCAGATATATCCATGCCTACAAATTTAAATAACTGCATTGTTAAACCTGTTAGCAGCATTCCGCTAATGGCCATACAGGCGTAAAGTATAGCGAGTTCTCCATTAAATTTAAGATAGGCTAATCGTGAGCTGCCTCTGCCATATTCATTTCCTGTAAATGCAAGCCCTACGACTACCCATAAAAATATGGGAAGGTGTATATAAGCCAGAATGATACTGTCGGTCCACTCTACTGGCAACAGATTCAGAAATACCCCGGAGACGAGGAAAGATAATGCAAGGGTGTAACGAATCTTTTTATTCGGAACATTATTGGTTACAAAATAGGTCGCAATGAAGAGAAGAATAGCGAGTACAATATTAATTGGGGCTATCGTATTATCATCGGCAAAATGAAAAAGAATTCTTGTCGTGATCCCGGCCAGAATGGCTAATATCCCCATGGATATGAAATCTTTTTGAAATAAGGAAGCTTTCTCGGTATGTATCTTTTCCTTGAAATACAACCTTTGGTACCACACGCCAAGTACCTGTGAATCCGGATTCTGTTCCCACGCGTATGTGAATGACTTTTTAAATGCCTCCGGTTCTTCTCTAAACATTCTCTCCAGCTCTTGGGGGTCCCCGATATTATCAATAATCAGATTGGTACTATTCATGGCTATTCCTCCTCTACTCAGGCGTACCGTCCTCACGATATTCTAGAACATCACCGGGTTGACAATCCAAAGCCTTACAAATCGCCTCTAACGTTGATAATCGAATTGCTTTGGCCTTCCCATTTTTCAGTATAGAAAGATTAGCCATTGTGATTCCAACTCTCTCCGCAAGCTCAGTTACGCTCATTTTTCTCTTCGCCAACATCACATCAATATTAATAATTATCGCCATGTTATTCACCTCAGACCGTCAAATCATTTTCAGATTTTATATCAATAGCCTCTTTTAAAAGCTTCTGGAGAACAGCAGCAAAAACGGCAATCACCATAGAAGCAAAAACCATGACCATTCCGATTACTATTATACCTGGGGCATCGTCTCTTTCCGCAAGGAGATAAAACAGTGGCAGCCCTAACACATATAAGCCGCTGATTGTGATTGCACAGAGTTTAATTGTCTTTAAGACACGAACAGATAATTCCGAGAAAGCTTTGTTCTTGTCAATATAACCTAAAAGCTTAAAGGTTTGGTACAGAGCAATATAAAAAGGTATCGCCGAGGCATACAAATCGCTAATAAAGAGATATTTCAAATACGTATGATCTGGATATAATTCTACTGCAAAATTCGCAATCTCAGGCACTGCAAATATGCACAAAGCAAGCACTGGGATTCCCATAAGAATAACAGCTATCTTTAAAAAGAGTGTTGATCCACGTTCCATAAAAAAGCCCCTCACTTATCATTTAAATTTGATTTGAATTTATCACATAATTTATCGTTTTGCAATAAATAAATAATGAAATTTAACATATTATTGTTGTTAAAACCACGAAAAATACAATGCATTGAACACGAAAAAACCAGTAAACTCAAAGTTTACTGGTTTTTTTATCTCAACCTCTGGCTAAGTTAGTCAAGCAGATTCCGCAATCGTGCCGGATAATCGGTAATGATTCCCGTAACACCAGCAGCAATCAACCTTTTATAGTCTGCAACCTCATTGACTGTATACGGATAAATGGCTAATCCCGCCGCCGCGGCAGCAATTATATCTTCTTGTCCAATGCCGTGATGATACGGATGCAAGGAATACACATCTACCCCCAATTGACTCGCATATGCCGCGTGATCTATTAAGTTGGCTGCATACAGCAGCCCTACTTTCGCTTGAGGCTGCGCTTGTTTGATCCTGTGAATCACTTTGTGATCGAAGGAAGAAATCACTGTGTCTTCCCATCTACCCATTTCTTCTATAAATGCCAACAGCGCCTTCTCCATTCTTCCCTCGTAAGCGTGTTTGATTTCCACATTGATAAGATGTCCTCGTGGTATAAGATCATATACTTGACGCAGATGAGGAATTCGCTCGCCCGTGAAAGCTTCCGAGAACCAGAATCCAGCATCCAGCGATTTCAATTCTTCCCAGCTCTTCTCACAAATAAGTCCGGAGCCATTCGTCGTACGATCCAACGTTAGATCATGACAAACGACGATCTCTCCGTCATTCGTTATCTGAACATCGAGTTCAATCCCTTCTGCCCCTTGTTCTAATGCTAATGCGAAAGAAGCTATTGTATTTTCCGGGGCTTCACCAGATGCTCCGCGATGTCCAATTACGATCGGTTTCTGTCTATTCATGATTCACTCTCCTACATAGATAAGCTATTAAATATGCTCAAATTATAGTTGAATAAAGTCGATTTTGCCCAGTAAGTATTTCTATGAATTTTGTAAAGGTTTCTAAAAATATACAAAACATTCACTTGAATTTAACATTGGTCAAATAAACGACGGTTAATCTAATACACATAAGTGCTAGTCGAATAACGGGTCATGGAGGAGCTTGCAATGAATGCTATAGAAAGAGATTTACCTCACACAAGTAAAATAAACACGAAGACACATGCAGCATATCCACGCAAGGCATTACTCAGTCCTAATTGGTCGGAGACAATCCTTGGTTATGTTTTCTTAACTCCCTCACTTTTGCTATTCGCTGTCTTTTTGTTCTACCCCTTGATACAAACCTTCTATCTCAGTTTACACGAAACCGATCCGCGAGGCAGGGTGGCTTCCTTTGTAGGCTTCGATAATTTCACGGCTATTTTCACCTCAGAACGATTCTATCAAAGTTTAGGAGTTACTGGCCTCTTTACACTGCTAACTGTTCCTACGGTAATCGTGATTGCATTGATGCTTGCGGCTTTGACACATAATCAGCTCAAAGGCATGCGCATCTTTCAATTCATCTTCTCCCTGCCTGTCGTATTGTCGGTAGGGACTTCCGCCGTAATCTGGATGATGCTCTTTCACCCGAGTGTCGGCATGTTGAATTACTTGCTGCAACTAGTCGGATTAGAACCTGTTGCTTGGTTGACGGACCCTAGATGGGCACTACTTTCCGTCTCCATGATGACGGTGTGGATGAATCTCGGTTTCACTTACATCGTTCTACTCAGCGGCCTTCAAGGCGTTCCAGATGAAATCTATGATAGTGCCAAAATCGATGGATCTGGTCCCATTCGCACCTTTATCCAAATCGTCTTGCCTTTACTTTCACCAACAGTATTTTTCGTTACAATCGTGTCTATCATCGGTGCTTTTCAGTCCTTCGGACAAATTCATATCTTGACCAAAGGTGGTCCTGTCAACTCCACAGATGTCCTTGTATACACCTTATATCAGGATGCCTTTATTAACTTCCGATTCGGAACAGGCAGCGCGCAAGCGCTTGTCCTCTTCACCATTATCCTTATTTTCACGGTCATTCAGTTTAAAGTATTTGAAAAGAAGGTGCACTATCAATGATGACTCGTTTGCAAAATACCTTCGTCTATACCCTATTGATCATCTGTGCCGCACTTGTCCTATATCCCATTTTCTATACGTTCTCATCCGCTTTGATGACGCCCGAGGAAGCATCCGCCTATCCGCCTCGATTCTTGCCTAGCAGCTTCTACATGGGCAGCATAATCGCCGTCTTCAAGCTTGTGCCTATTGCCAAATTTGTATCCAATAGCCTTATTGTCTCGATTGTTATTACGCTGGGGCAGCTCATAACATCGAGCATGGCTGCCTATGCCTTCACGAATATTCGCTTTAAGGGTAAGGCCTTCATCTTTGCGCTCTTCATGGCGACCATGATGATTCCGTGGGAAGTCACTATTATTCCTAATTATTTGACCATTAAAAAGTGGGACTGGCTCGATAGCATGCAAGGGCTGACCGTTCCTTTTCTAGCGACTGCCTTCGGAACCTTCCTCCTGCGGCAATTCTTCTTACAACTGCCCAAAGAGCTGTTCGAAGCGGCACGAATCGATGGATGCGGCCACTTCCGCATGTTCCTGCGAATCGTGCTTCCACTGGGACGCCCAGCCTTGGCAACGCTAGCTGTTTATGCCTTTTTGAACGCGTGGAACATGTACCTATGGCCTCTGCTCATCACCAATAGCGAAGCCATGCGCACCGTGCAGATTGGTATCGCAATGCTGCAATTCGAAGAATTAACCGTATGGAATCTGGTCCTGGCAGGTGTAACCATCGTCTTGCTGCCATCCCTCTTATTACTCATTCTCGGTTTAAAACAGCTCGTTCGCGGACTTACCGCTGGCGCTGTGAAAGGTTAGTCCATCCTTGATGGCCATGCTGTTCAGTTACTATGCTGAAGCAGATTTCCATATATTTTAGATGAAACAAAAGGGAGAGAAATAGAACATGAAATCATTGAAAACAAGAAGTTCCATTCTTGCTATGACGGCAATTATGGTGCTGTTAACTAGTGCATGCGGCAAAGCAGAAACAACGACTACAGGCAGTACGACAGAAAGTAAACCTGCAACTAGTACGGCAGCGGGAGATGTTAAGAAACCGACTGAACCCGTTAAAGTGATCTGGTGGCATTCCATGAGTGGAGAGCTTGGCAAAGCTGTCGATAAATTAGTCGCAGATTTCAATGGGTCACAGAAGAATGTACAGGTTGAAGCTGTATTCCAAGGTACTTACGATGAGAGCATCAACAAAATGAAAGCATCGATGGATACCAAAAGCGGCCCCTCCCTCATTCAGGTTTACGAAATCGGCTCCCGCTTCATGATCGATTCTAAAGCCATTACACCTGTTCAAAAGTTTGTTGATGGGGATAAATTTGATCTTTCCCAGCTTGAAGAGAACATTCTGAATTATTATAAAGTCGATGGCAAACTAAATTCCATGCCATTCAATACGTCGAACCCTATCTTGTATTACAACAAAGATATGTTCAAAGCTGCTGGACTTGATCCAGAGAAACCGCCAACCACATACGAAGAAATTACGACAGCCGCGAAGGCACTAAGTAAAGATGGGAAATCCGGTTCTTCCTTTGCCATCTACGGCTGGTTTATGGAGCAATTCTTCGCGAACCAAGGTGTCGAATTCCTTAATAACGGGAATGGACGTACCGCTGCTGCAACAGAAGCTTTGGTTAATAATGAAGCTGGTGTCAAAACGCTCACATGGTGGAAAGAGATGGTCGACAGCAAAACATCCGCCAACCTTGGCCGTAAAACAGATGATACGAAAAAAGCTTTCTTAGCTGGCCAAATCGCCATGACATTGGATTCTACAGCTTCCCTTCGCGGTATTGTCAGCGGCGCTGAAGGCAAATTCCAAGTAGGTACAGGCCCTCTTCCGAAACCATCGGATGCCAAAGAAGGCGGCGTCGTTGTAGGCGGAGCGAGTCTTTACATCTTGAACAATAAGTCGGAAGCTGAGCAAAAAGGTGCATGGGAATTTATTAAATTTCTAACGAATCCGCAAACACAAGCATGGTGGAACGTAAACACAGGCTACTTCCCAATTACGAAAAAAGCCTATGATGAACAAATTATCAAAGATAATCTAACGAAATTCCCGCAATTCCAAACCGCAATTGATCAATTGCACAAAACAAAAGCCAACACAGCAACTCAAGGTGCGGTTATGGGTGTATTCCCAGAAGCCCGTCAAATTGTCGAAACAGCCATCGAAGAGGCTCTGACTGGCAAAAAGGCGCCAAAAGAAGCACTGGATAACGCTGCTAAGAGTATCACAGAAAAAATTGGTGCTTATAACAAGACAGTGAAATAATCGTCTCTATCCAAAGTAAAACAAAACAGATGCTCCCCTTTACGGGGGCATCTGTTTTCGAATTGATGCAGAGAAATTAGTTCATTTGTGCTAGTCGAGTAATAGAATCAATCTCATTTACCGTAGACATACACATTTGCCGTAGTTTGTAATCCCTTATACGTTGCTGTTAATACCGTTTGCCCATATTTATGACCCGTAATATTCCCTTGACTATCTACGGATAATATAGAAGGATCAGCTGTTGAGTAGCTACCATAGCGGCTGACATTGCTCTGTTGATCCCCATAGACTGATGTAAGAACAGTATCTAATGTTTGTCCTACACTCAGACTATAATCTTCTGAATCAAGCTTCAGCCCTGTTTGTGTGGGGGGCGAATACACTGCCAGTTTCATGAGCGTGTCTGGGGAAGATAGGATCAAAGTCCCTCCGCTCTTCATTGAAATTGCCTTTGTCAGACCACTAACGGGCTTTGACCATTGAATAGACGCAGTAGCATTGGTTTTGGTAACTAGTTGAGACTGCCCTATTAAATAGCCGCCATCACTGGTATCCGTTAGGGAGACCGGTTGTCCTCCATGAAGCGTTTTCGTCCAGCTTTCTTCACCCATGGCATCGGTTTTTATCAGAATAGTTTCGTCTTCTGAACGAGAACCAACGATTACATAACCACCGTCAGTTGTTTGAATAACATGGCCCGTATTGCACCCATATGTCTTTTCCCAATCAATTTTACCCGAAGCATTCAACTTCCAAATGGAAACATTATTACCTTTGGTCCCGCTGACAATATAGCCACCATGTGCTATTTCCTCGATCGTACGTGCTTCTACATGCGGACTATCCGGTCCGCCTGCACCTAAAACAGTCGTCCACTCTTCTTTACCACTACGATCCCTTTTTTGAACTGCCGTATGGAACGATCCTATGTTTAGACTCTCCGTAAAAATAGCATTTATATAGCCGCCGTCTTTTGCTTCTCGAATCATATTAAAGTGACCGTAGGCACCAGAGTCAACTACCTGTGTCCACTGAATGACTCCGTTCTCATCTGTTTTGGCAATGACATAGTCATTATAGCGGAAGTAAAATCCTGGGACAGTTCCTCCTAGTATATATCCCCCATCATCTAGATGGCGAATAGAAGAAACCGTTACCTTTTTTTCAACACCAGATGAATTTTTTGCCTGCACTTGAAATACTTTTGACCACTGCTGATTTCCTTGCTCATCAATATTAGCTACATAGATGTTGTCCTCGTCAGAAGTTCCCATCACGACATACCCATTCCCTGACTTTTCCTGTACTTCTGAGAGTACAAAACCTGTGTCGAAATTTTTTGCCCACAATGTCTCTGGAGCTAGTCCATCGGCAGCAGTATGCCCTGTGTTCCAACCAATGAATAAGTTGAATGAAAGTGTGCCTGCTAATATTAACTTCCTCCATGAAGCGCCTTTTTTCATATTCGCACATCTCCTTATTCGATTTGTTATCCGACTGCATTGACAACTACAATGAAAAGCATCTCCTCCTCCTCTTAACTAAAAATACTAAAAAATGTATTTATTACATATATTCGGTTGCAATCTATATTAAGTGACGTATTTAAACAAAAAAAATAAAACCGACGCTCCCTAACTACGAGGCATCGGTCTTCGAATTTCAAGCAATGTTGATTTGAAAAAGCTCCTCTAACTCCATTTCCAGTACTTCGCTTAATCGCTTAGCCGTTGATGGACCCACTGATTTAATCGATCGTTCAAGTAAACTTATGTACGCATGGCTCAGGCCAGAATGCCGTGCCAGCTCTCGTTGCGAATAGCCTTTCTTGACCCTTGCCTTGATGAATGCATCTGTTTTGGCTTTAATTTGAATATGCATCGGCGTTGAATGTCAGTCCCCCATCCTCACTTCGTCCTATTTGAAGTATACCGCATTTATTCACTAATGCAACAATAAAAGTTTACATTAGTAATCAAAGTTACCACTGTACGGAATAGCAATGCGAAAAAAAGGCAATGCTCGGTGGGGTTCCGAATGCCTTTTTTTCTACGATACGTGAGGTTGTGTCATCTGCCATTGTTCCTAAACTGCCCGTTGCAAACATTCCTTGATAATATGCGGAACCTACGAATAGAGGCAGCAGTCGCCCTCCATCGCATGACGCAATTTATTATGAGTAGGCCGTTAAAGTAGTAGACAATCAACCAGGACGCCTTGATGGCATTATTGTCTTTTGAGAAATGACGATAACTCCGTTGTCATCGGAGATCAACACTGCATCTCCTTCCGTTGTAACTCGCTGCGGCATAACCGCTGGCCGCACCTCGGCGCGAAGGTATGGCTGGCCACGCAGCGCGACAGAAACCTCCGCTGGGCTTAGCTCCAAACAAGCTGTCGCTCTGGACATCGAAGCGAATAACGTATGTCCACTATGGCGGAGAACGCTTCCATACCCGATGAAGCAGCGCTCGACGTTCGTCCAGTCCTCTTCTTCAGTACCTTCAGGTCGGGTTACCGCAACAAGGTAGGCATCCGTTTCCCAGCCATTCAACTTACGAATGCAATTTTGATGCATGATCCGGCCATCAGCCCGAAGGTTCAAGTACACATCCGTCTGCTTACCGTCTGACAGAATGCGTACACCAATCATTTCGTGTCCCTCCAGAGCAGTCACGTTTGGGAGCGGCTGCCCCGACTCTACCGGTATCACAGCGGTAATAAATTTAGCCTCAGCAACCGATTCGCTAGTTTCAAATGACAAATACGTCGTTATTGTATCCGGAGCATGATCCGCTAGGCCCTCTTTTTGCTGAATAACCAGGTCTTGCGGAAATAGATGCTTAACGATGACACTGGCATCGCCGTTCGTTACACGCACGGAGCGATTCTCCGCGACATCGATTTCCCCTTCGAAATGCATCAGCCATTGCAGATTACCTTTTTCATGCGCCCGCACATCGTCAATGATAACGATGACATCGTCAACCCAGAGGAAATGACGGAAATTCCTCGAGAAATGCCGAGACATCGGGCCCGTTGCGTCCGCGTATACATAACGAATGCCGGCATGATCCACCAGATGGTACACTTGTCCAGGCTCCTTCACGCCCCGAGGCACATCCGACCTCAGCTGCCCCTCGCCGTTAAAGAGCACCACATTATGCGCTTCGCTCTGCACGTAGTAGTTGAGATATTCCGGTCTTTCGTACGAGCAATTACCGGAGTCGATCAAGAGCGCCCGCCCTTTATGATACAGAACAAATGAACCCGCATCCGCATGTGCATGATTCCAAGAAAAGCCGGACTTCACCGCCAGCAGCGTACGATCTTTCTCCCAACTGTCGCGCATTGCTACCCAACCGATATCTCCATAGATAACCGAAGTCTCGGCTTCAGACGGAGGGTTGGAGCTCCCCTGCCAAATACGTTCGTGCTGAATAAAATCATAAAACCCATACTCCGCCTGCCATTCTTTCAGATACCAACGTAACCTTGGATCTTCAAGCCCATTCGCCAACAGCATCTTCGCCGCCTGAACGGCACCTGTGTAGAAATCGCCGTCACCAAAATTAACGGTTAGTGGCCGCTCGGAAGCTGGATATGTCGTATGCAAGAAGAAGTCTCCTGCCTTGGACAGCACAGGAATGTCGGAGAAATCCGTATGCCCGAACGAGGTTTGATAGGCCAACCGAAATACTAGATATTCATACAACCCGTAATCGGCATAATTCAGACTTTCATAGAAGGCTCCGGCTTCGTCGTAATTCAAACTTTTATTACCCAACACACTTCCTTTGTATAGGAAATATTCCGGAAAAATGCGAACAATCTCACCAAGCCATGCGTTCGCATCCCCTTCCTCGTTCATAACGGAGAGGACGCCAACACCCGCAAGTCCGATCATTACTGCCCACCAATTATGACCCATGGAATCGAGCGTATGGATACGTGTGTCAGCAAAAACCCAATCCTTCAGCGTAGGCAGTACACCAAGCTCCAGAAACCCCCGACGAACGGTACCGCGCTCTTCATCACTAAGCAAATCGTAAATGCAGTCGTAGCCGACGGCATACCCGTGGCAAAAGCGAGACGTATTCAACTCCGAATGCCACGATGGATCGTTTCGAAGCAGACCTTTCCCGTACCATTTCTGATAGGTACTATAATGAAGTAGCGCTTCTCGCAGCTTCTCACCATAGTGCCGCTCCCCCGTTACTTGATACACAAGGCCAAGGATCGTCCCCATCTTCGCAACTTGCTCGCTGGGCGGTCCATAGCGACCATGCTGAGAATCTTCTCCGTCCGCCTGTGCTTCATCGGTAAAGGATTCTCCCAGCATCCGATCAGCCTTAGCCACATAGGTATGCCATTCCCGTGCCAGATCTGCATTCTGCTGAAGCTGTAGTCGGAACCGCTCTACCCACGCCCGATCAAAATATAAATACGGATGGGGCTTCTTGTTCATCTCTACCATTGTTCACTCTTCCTCCTATTGTTACGATTTCTGCTGCAAAGGGCATATACTATTTCTGATTCCAGTCTGAATGTGACACAACGTGCGTGTTTGTGTAGCATAACTTGCACTCCTTTACGAATATATAAATAAGTTGTATATTTGTTATATTCTTAATACAAGGGGAAATGAAATGTATGTCTAGCACACCGGCAAGGATTCCCATGTACATTCAATTAAAAACTTACATTATGAACCAAATTCAGCAAGGCATCTGGCAGCCCGGTGACAAGCTGCCCTCGGAGAATGAGCTTGCCGAACAGTTCGACGTCAGCCGCATTACGGTTAAAAACGCGATGGCCGATATCGTGGAACAAGGCCTGATCTACCGCATTCAAGGCAAAGGCTCCTATATCGCCGACAACGCATCTCCGCCATTTCTGGCATACGAGCCTAAGGAAACCATGGGTTCATGTGTAGCCTTCCTTATGCCTCGTCTTGACAATCTGTTTACCGCCAACTTAATGACCGGCATTGAACAGGAACTGGCTGCGCATGGTTATCACCTCATCTTTCGACTGACCCACGATAGGCAGGATTTGGAAATTAAACAACTGAAAGAACTTACCCAACTCGGGATGAAAGGTATTATTATTTACCCTGTGGAGGGCGAAACTTTTAATAATGAAATCCTGAAGTTAACCCTGGGCAATTATCCGCTTGTCATCGTAGATCGGTATTTGCGCGGACTTGACGCCAACTGTGTAAGCTCCGATAATTTTGCCGGCGCGTACGATGCTACCAAACATTTGACAAGTCTCGGTCATACCAAGATCAGCTTCATCAGCACCTCGATCACCGGCACAACGAGCATTGAAGATCGGCTCCGCGGATACGAGCAGGCTTTGAGCGATGCCGGACTGTTCATCGACTATCGACTGCGCCTAATTCCGAACAGCGGTTTGCCGGTCTATGACCAAATCAAGCAGTATATCCTGGACAATCCGGACGTTTCCGCCATCGTAACGACGACTTCAACGATCGGCCTGTTCGCCATGAAAGCTGCCCGAGACTTAGGTCTCAACGTTCCGAGGGATCTATCGGTTGTCTGCTTCGACGACTATGAAAAGTCCGAACTATCGGAAGTTCCGCTAACCTATGTCAATCAGAACGAGAAGCTGATAGGCAGCGAAGCCGCGAAACTGGTGCTCTCCTTGATCCAGAACCCCAGTCAAGAACGTCGCAACATGGGGCTCACAAGCGATCTCGTTGTCCGCGACTCGACGACAAGTCCGAATCCCGCTCGATCCTAGCGCGTTATCACCAGAGATAGGACGCCTTCGATACCTTCGATGCCTTCTTACGTGCATTACAACATTCATGTTCTATTAATTTATATGTTGTATATTCATATATAACATCATTGATTACCATGGAGGTGATTCCGATTAAAGCGAAAATTCAATATCAATTTTCATCTACTATTTGTTTCTTTCCGTCATCCCGCTTCTCGCACTTTCCTATTATTCTTACTACAACATTAAAACTAACGCTCAAAAAGAGCTTGTTAATACGATTTCGTTTGATATACGTCAAAGCCAGGCTTCCCTTGATGATCTCTATACAAGGTTTCAAAAGTATATGGACATCTTGTCGAATTCAACCACTTTCTATAGTTTCGTTCTCTCAGGGTTAAGCGACATCAAGCACGGGGATATCCAGCATGCCAAATATACCGGAACGATGAGCCTTGACCCTCAAATCAAAAGCTTGTTTGCAACCGACGATGTCGTTTCCGCCGCCATGGTTGTCATTGACGGACGCGTCGTGTACAGCTACAAGTCCTTCGTTTCCGTTACCACTGACTTCAAGAACAATCCGATCATTGCCAGCACCGAAGCTAGCCCTAATATGCGCTGGTTCAGCAATCAACTCACCCCTTTCGGCGTATTCGAAGGGAAATATTCAATCATCACCAAAAACATTTATAATATTATGGGAAATAATCCATCTGAGAGCCTGTGCCAAATTATTCTGCTGGTCAAACAGCAAACGATGAATGATCTTCTAAGCAACCAGCTCCGATTCTCCGACAGCATCATTCGCGTATTGGATACCGACAATACGGTGATTGCCGGAAACGACCATCTTCTCCCGATTAGCGATCATCGTATTGCATCCATGACACAGCAGCTTCCACCTAATCAGAGCTTGGATAATATCTCGTATCTCGATAACTTTTTTGTTTTACTGAACAAGTCGAATGTGACCAATTGGCGTATCGTCCAACTGTCCTCATCGAAACATGTCACCGAAGCTTCTTCAGCAATTATTCTCTTTTCTATCATTCTTGTCGTAGCCTTACTGATGCTTATGATTCTGTTTTCTTTTTTTATTTCGAAAGAGATACTGCTCCCGATTAAGCGACTGGCCAATGCCATGAAAAAGGTCGGAGAAATGAATATTAAAATGGCCGTCGCGCCTAATTCCAAAAACGAAATCAGCCAAATTGCAAGCGGATTCAATCAAATGGTGGAGCGCATCGACAACTTATTTCGGCATACGATTGAAATCGAACACCAGAAACGTAAATCCGAGATCGATATGCTTAAATATCAAATCAATCCCCATTTTTTATACAACACGATTAACTCCATTCGTTTTTCAGCAATGAAACATAAGGATGAAACGACAGCCCATATGCTAGTCACATTAAGTCGATTGCTTCGTAATACACTTAGTCATCCCAGCAATGTGATAGCTTTGAGAGAAGAGATGCAGAATATTCAAGACTATATCCGTTTGCAGCAGTTGAGGTATGATAACCAGTTGCATGTTGAATATCAGATTGAGGAATATACCTCGCATTTGCTGGTGCCGCATATGATTTTGCAGCCTATCGTGGAAAATTCCATCATGCACGGCTTGAATCACAATTTGAATACGGGCGCCAAAGCAAGCATCATTTTATCCTCTTATCTTAAAAATAATACGACCCTCGTTCTCTCTGTTCACGATAACGGAATTGGAATATCACGCTCCATCAAGGACAACTTGCTCGATCATCAACCGACAACTACCTCGGATTCCCTGCGAATCGGCTTTGTGAACATCCACAAAAGAATCCGGCTCCAGTACGGAGAACCTTACGGCATCGAAATCGAGAGTGTGGCAAGTTCTTTCACCAACGTGTATATCATTTTACCGATACTCAATAATATGGAAGATGCGGACGCTCACTTTATCGGCGAAGGAGGTGCAAGCTATCGATGAATGCCATTATTGTCGACGACGAGCCTTATGTCAGACAAATGCTTAAGACCATGATTCAATGGGATCACTTGTCTTTAAATTTGGTAGGCGAGTTCTACAATGGGCAAGATGCCTATGAGCGGATTAAGGATGATACGCACATCGACTTGGTCATTACGGACTTGAGAATGCCGATCATGGACGGTTTACAGCTGATCAAAGAGTCATTAGTCATTAGACCCAACATCACCTTTCTTGTCATTAGCGCCTTTAACGAGTTTCATTTGGTCAAAGAAGCCTTCTTGCTAGGTGCTAAAGATTATTTATTGAAATCGGAAATGACAGAAGAGCATATTAACCACACCTTATCCAATCTGCGGTTAAACGATCGCCCACAATTAGCCGCCATCTCCAGCAAAGATTTGATGAAAGAGACGTTATTAAGCCGGCTGGCAGCGGAGAATATTAAGGCAAGCGATCTCGACACCTTGCAGGAATTGCTGTGCAATCAGGAAAAAAAGCGCGTAACCTTACTTCTATTGCGATTGAATAAACTTGATGCACATGCCGCCACACCTGAGGCAACCATGAAGGAGACGATCGCGATGTGCCTCTCTCCTGACGAAGAGATTCTCGCCTTTAGCAGTCAGGCGCACGTCGAAATTATTCAGACATCACCATTTGAATATTTAATTCTTACGCTCTATGCCAGGCAGGAATCCGAGAGTTGCATCATGCAACATGTAAGACATGCCATTGGCACTTTTCGTCCAAATGGATTCCGTATCAACCTCGGTGTAAGTCGTGTTTCTTGCGATTTTTCCTCGCTGCCGCAGCTCCTTCATGAGGCGAGGCTGTCCGTTGATTATTGCTTTGTTGCAGGCAACGGTTCAATCATTCCATATTCGGCACAATTCGAAGAGACACCACCGCTGACAATCGATAGCCGACAACAAATTTCCATTTTAAAGGACCAGTTGAGTGCCATCCTTTTTGACAAACGCAAACCGGACATTCAGAAGATAAGCATTACCCCACAATTCGTGAGTGCCAGTCATATTCGGGCGATCAAAGAGCTTTACATGAAGTATCATTTCATTCTCATGGATTTTGCGTTGCAAAACGGGCTTTACGGCGAATTGCGCGAGCTAAGCAAAACGTATGAAGATCACTTAAAATTCTATGGTGATTTGGATTCGCTGAATAAATGGCTGTCCTCCGCGATTTCCATCGTGAAGGCCCATAATGGTGAGAATTCAATGATCAACCAGGTTAAGCATTACGTGGAAGAAAATTATATGTCCGATATTAACCTGCAATCCGTGGCCAACAAGTTAAATATCAACAGCAGTTATCTCAGTCGTCTGTTCTCAGAAAAAGGGGATACCACATTTACCAATTACCTGGCGCACACTCGTATCACCAAAGCGATTGAATTTATAAAGTCATCCAACCTGAAAATTTATGAAATATGCGAAAAAGTGGGTTATACCTCCCCTGAACATTTCAGCCGAACATTCAAAAAAATGACTGGGAAAAGTCCAAAACAATTTATGGACGGCCGGGAACAAAGATAAACAGAGCTACTTGCAAATAGGTTAAAAAAATAAATCTGCCATATATTTTCGGCAGATTTATTTTTAATTGCTGCTTTACTCGGAGTAGCTAATCTTCATTGTTTTAATTTCAAAAGGCTTAAAGCTAAGTACGATCTCGTTCTTCGCTTCTAACGGCTCTATATCTTCCTCCAGCATATTGGTGAGCGTCGCTTGGCTCATATCATCCGCAAACGCCAGCGTCGAATTCGTATAGGTCCCCTCTGCTTCGTACAACCTAACGATATAAGCCTTCTCGTTATCTTCACATGGCTTGATTGCTTCAATGATTACATTAGGCTCGCTTACGCGAATGAATGAATCGAGGCTGCATACGCCAGGCAAGATGATTGGTTTATAATTGAACGCATAGGCAGGCTTGATGACGGAATCTGCATCGAAACCGCTATGATGCGGCAGGAAGGCGTATGAACAGCTGTGCTCGCCTTTGTCTCCCCTGTAATCCGGTCGGCAACCACCTTTATGAAGCGTCAGCCCTAACTGAGATTGGTGAACGGATATACCATATTTGCAATCGTTTAACATCGCGACACCGTACTTGTTTTCCGACAAATCGGTATATTTATGATTGCATACTTCGAATTTTGCTTTTTCAATATCCGTATTGCGTGTCGTTGGACGCTTGATATACCCGAATTGCAGCTCTTGCCTCGCAAAATCCGCAAAAACACTCGTATCGAAGACCGTCTTTAACAATCGGTGATCATCTTGCCAATTCATCAGCGTCTCGAACTTCACTTGCTTACTATTACCATAGAAAATGACATCCTGCAGCAAGCTCGATTTGGCAGTCAGTTTATAGTGATTGCGAATTCTAAATTCCACGAGTCCTTCGGATACGATTTCGCTCGAGAGCAGCTCGGCGCTGTCCTTGAACTTCAGTTCAACATCTGCATCAATATCCCAACTGTCCCAAGCGGTCGGGACATCCTCTGCCATCAGCAGCGTATTCAACGCATAACCTTGCCCTCTAAGCTCCCTGTTTAAACTCTTATCGATCAACGATGCGAGATACTTCTTCTCGTTAAAAACCACTTTGTAAAATGGCGTATCCAGCGTATTGTTCTCGTAATGGAAGCAAGAGGCTTGACTTGGTTCGCCTTCCACCTGCTCCAGCACCTCAGACGATAAAGCCTTTATTGTGACACCCGCGACTGCAAGCTGCTTGCACCCCCACAGATCGGTTACTCGCTGCTGTGCGTAATCTCCTTGGATCACGCAGCCATCGATAGCCTCTACATAAATCGTATCGCTGCGATCAAAGGATAAGGTGTTCATAATCGAGACTTTATTGACCGATGGTTGGACAGGCACGACGTTTCGGATCAGCTTATCCGCTTGCTGAATAAGGTGTGTCGTTTCCAAGATACTGCGGTCATGCACGTCCGGAATCGACGTTCCTGGCAAAACATCATGAAATTGATTAATTAGCAATGTCTCTACGAGAGGCTTAATCTCGGTATCTCGGCATATCTCATCTCGGTTGACCGCATCTCTCACCGTAAAATATTCCAAATCATGCACGCGAATCTCGGACAAACGATTGTTGCGTTTGATTGTATGCTGATTGGTTAACGTGCCCCTGTGAAGCTCAAGATACAGCTCACCTGCATATACGGGTGGGTTCGTCAACGACTGCTCCAGTCTCTGCATGAAATCGCCAACGAACATTGTCTCCACTCTAGGACAGCCTTCCAAATCACTGCTTCTCCGCGCCATTTCAATCATTTCAAATTGCGGGCCGCCGCCGCCATCACCATACCCGTAGGCTAGCAGGCGCATATTGGAAACCGTTTTGTCCGTTATGGCATCCTTGGAGCGATGTCCGTCCATGACGGAGTCAATACAAGTTTCTGGATCCGGCCACAGATGCGTTTTGTTCAAGTGCGACAACACTCTCGTTCCATCCAGCCCTTGCCAATAAAAGGTGTCGTACGGAAATTTATTCGTATCGTTCCACGACATCTTGGTCGTCAAGAAGTAGTCAACTCCGCACCCCTTCATGATCTGTGGGATGGATGGACTGTATCCGAACGTATCCGGCAGCCAGAAGCAGTTCGACGTATAGTCAAAATGCTCCTGCGTGAATCGCTGCCCCCAGACGAACTGCCGCAGCATCATTTCCCCGCCAACCAAATTGCCGTCGCATTCGATCCAAACCGCACCATTCGGTTCATACCGACCGGCTTTGACCGCAGCTTTGATTCTCTCAAACAAAGCTGGATAATGTTCCAGCATCATTTTCCCGTGATAAGCGGAACTTTGAACAAACTTATACTCCGGATACTGCTCCATTAGGCTAAGCTGATTCGCATAAGTGCGCGCGCACTTTTTAACAGTCTCATCAATCGTCCAACGCCATGCCGTATCCATATGAGAGTGACCAATGACTGCGGCAATCGGAGCCAGAGACGTATTCTTATACTCGTACAACGGTTTGATCAGCAGACTAGCTCGCTCAACAGCTTCTTCAAACAGTTCCGGCTCAATATTATCCGGAGAATAATAGAGAACCTCATGAATGTGTGTTAATGTCCTGATGATATTCGCACGGACAAAACTGTTCTTATCCAATGCGCCTGCCATTTGGTTAAAGGTTTTCAGGTCGAAGTAAAAGTCGGCTATTTTATGGTTTTTCACACAAATGTCCACCGCCTCATACTTGTGCATAAAGTCGGAGCGCGGAGATTCGGCCAAAGGCTGGCTCGCCGCTGAAAAATGCCCCGCGTACGACTCCAGCGCAATCTCAATAACTTCGCCGCCACGAACTGCCGACTTAAGTAAATCGCAGTAATGATTGCCATGGCTTAATGTAAACGTCCCATAAGGTGCTCCGTTAACCCATAACAGTGTCTCGTGGCCTCCGACATGCGGTTTCAGAAACAAGGTTTGTTGTTCCAGTTCTGACTTGACTGTGTAGCTTCCTTTCAGCCAGCAGTACTGGCCCTCGCCGCCCCAGACCTCGCCTGGGCTTGCCTGAACGAACAACGAGCTCTCCGGTATGCGATGGAGCCTTTCCGGCGTTCTGTAAATGCCTACGTTAAGTGTATCTACTTTCGTGAACATGTACGGCTCGATCGTTTTTTCAAAACGCTTGAGCTTGCCCAGCATTCGTTCTGTTTGTTTGTCATTCAGCATAGCGTTCAACGTTCTCCTTACTTCTTGTTATACAATCGGTTAGCGTTCTTCACTAACTCATCGCCAAGTTGTTTTTTCCAATCTGCTATGAACGTGTCATAATCTTTAATCGATTTCTCGCCAACGATGACAGATGTGAACATGGTGTTCCATTGCGTCGCGTATGTTTGATTTTTACCATCCAGCGTTTCACCAGATTCAGAAGTGATTGGCCCTTCAACCGTCGGCTTATCAGTGGTCACAAGGTAATCCACATTTTTCTTGCTGTACAATCCGCTGTCATCAAACAACAACTTCTGTCTGTTTTCTTTAACAAAAGTAGGAAGCACTTTCGCATTCACGTCGTCCGTCGCATCAAAAGCGCCATTAAACGGCCAGCCGAAGCCTTCTTTGGCTTTCGCATCATTCGTCGAGAATTCCTGTTTGATTACAGGAGCGCCATTAACAAGGGTATAGTTCGTATCTTTCAAGCCATACTTGGCAAGTGTAAACAGCTCCGGATCGCTGAAAATTTTATCCCACGCTGTCATGATTTTATGCAGCTTATCCCGATCTTTCTCTAACTTTTTGTTGAAGAAGACAATGTTAGTAAACATCGGCGCATTAGCGACAATACCCTTGCTGCCGTCTCCCAGCGTTGGGAATGGCGCCCAATCCAGCTTGGCATTCGGATATTTCGCTGTTAGCTTCGCACCAATACTTCCTTCATCAAAAGGCGGATTGATTTGGAGCGTCGTATTGTAATATTGATAAAAAAGTGCGTTGTTATTGACAAACTCATCAGCTGGTGCAGATGTATTTTGGTACATCGTGTAGTACTCCGGATTGATGTAGCCAGCCTTATACCATTTGTTAAGCTGAATCAGCGCTTCTCTCATCCCAGGCATAAATGGTGCATATTGAATCTGGTTATCCTTATAGATCCATGCATCGCGCCGCACACCATATGCGGAAAGGAAATAATACATAGCTTGGGCTTCTCCGCCGTTTTGAACCGTGATTGGGTAATTGTTCGGATATTTTTCCTTATACTTTTTCAAAACAATTTCCCAATCGGCAATTGTTTTGGGCGTACTAACCCCAAGTTCTTTCAAAATGTCAGAACGGATAGCAACGCCATATGGTAGAGAGTTGCCCAAAGCTCCGTTGTTAAAACCTTTGAGCTTGCCATCTCTGGACCAGAGATCGAGAATGTGACTTTTTTGATTGCCCGCTCTGCTGACGAATGATGCATAAATGTTGGGAGCGTATTGCTTAACTTCGTCCTCCGTCAAATTGGCTGCCGAGTCAAACAGTGCTTTGCTGCTTGTAATATAGCCGCCGTAGACATCCGGCATCTCACCAGAAGCAACGAACAAGTTCAGCTTGGTGTCATAGTCTGCATCGGGCACAGCCGTAATTTTCAAGTCAACTCCAAGCTTTTCATTCAGCTGTCGAATGACTTCCGAATTAGGATTCGGCTGAATTCGTGTCGTAAAGATATTAATAGTTGGCCTTTCCGTCTTCTCTTTCTTGGTGTCTGTGCCTGTGCTCGATGTTGAACAACCCGCAAGAACAGCAACAGCAGCCGTGGTCAAAACCAGTGATGCAGAAACACTTTTGACAAATTTCATCGACAATTTCCCCTTTACGTACATCATTTATTTGGACTAGCCTTTGAAACCAATATTAACCTTTCACAGCACCAATCATAATTCCCTTCACAAAATATTTCTGCAAGAAGGGATATACCATAATAATCGGGATCGTGGTGACGAGCAGGATAGCTGCTTTTACAGATTCAGCGGTATATCGCTGACCGGACATGTCGACATTTTCAATTCCCATGACATTAGCCAAAGCAGCATCTTGTGCATTATTAAGCACATCTCTTAAAATAATTTGCAATACTTTAATTTCACCATTCGAGATATAGATCATGGCATCAAACCAGGAATTCCATTGACCAACCATCGACCACAACGTCACAGTTGCAATGATGGGGGTAGAAAGCGGCAATACGATTGTGAAAAAGATAGAAAAGTCGTTCGCACCATCCATGTATGCGCTCTCTTCAACTTCAACAGGTAGTGATGTGAAGAAATTCCTAATAATGACAATTGTATAAGCACTGCATAACCCAGGAATGACCAAAGACCAGACCGTATTGAGCATATGCAGCTCCTTGATCAGCAAATACGTCGGAATTAACCCGCCACCGAAGAACATCGTAAATATAATGAGGCCCATCCACATTTTTCTGCCAAGCAAATACCGTTTGGATAGCGGGTAGGCAAGCATCGCCGATACGACAACCGTTAGAACGGTACCCAAGACCGTGCGCAGTATCGTCCAGTAGTAGGATTCAAGTAAAGAACCAGTTGCAAAGATCTGCTTGTAGGCATCAACCGTTGGATTTCCCGTAAACATATGGAGCCCGATTTTGCTCGATTCATCCGGAGGGCTTATTGAAATAACGAACTGCTGTACAAACGGGAACACAATCGTTACACATATGAATAACATGATCCCGACATTAACAACATTGAATACCCTTTCGCCTACGCTTTTTTTCATGTGTACGCTCTTTCCTTTCTGTCAGAAAACTGTGTAGTTCGAAAGCTTGCCTACAATCCAATTTGAGAACAATACAAGGATGAGCGCAATGATACTTTTCGCAATGCCAACAGCTGTGGAGAAGCTATATTGCATATCAACTAAGCCTACCCGATAGACAAACGTATCAATAATATCCGCAGTTGGCATCACCATGGAATTGTATAAGTTAAAAATTTGGTCGAATCCACCGTCGAGAATACCGCCAAGCCCTAGGACAAAGAGCATACAAATCGTTGGCAAAATACTTGGAATCGTGATATACCAGCACTGTTTGAATCGCCCTGCTCCATCAATGACAGCCGATTCGTACATGTCCGAATTAATGCCGGCAATCGCGGCTAAATAAATGATACTGCCGTAGCCGATTTCCTTCCACACGTTAGAAAACAGGAGTATTTGGAGGAACGATTGACCGTTTCCTAGTAGAATCCGAGGCTGCCAGCCAAATGCTTCGCAAATTAAGCCATACAGTCCGTAGCTAGGCGAAACGAGTTGGAAGATCAGACCCGCGACAATAACCCACGAAAGGAAATGTGGAAGATATGAAATCGTTTGCACAATTCTCCTAAATTTATTGGAGACTAGCTCGTTTAGCAATAAAGCAAAGATAATCGGCGCCGGGAATCCTATGGCAATTTTCAGGATGCTGATTTTCAACGTATTTGCCGTAACCGTCCAGAAGTATTTCATTTCGAGCATCTCGCGAAAATACTTAAATCCAACCCACGGACTGGCAAATACGCCATCTTGCGGACTATAATCCTTGAAAGCAATCAGAATGCCATACATGGGGCCGTACTTAAAAACTAGAAAGTATACCATACCAGGCATTAACAATAAGAATAGAAACTTTTGCTTCATTAACTTGGGGAGGAGGCGGGATTTCTTACTTGGGGTACGAATGCCCAATCCTGCCTGCTCTTGAACAGCGCTCATAATCATCTCCTGCTTTCTCATCTTTGTTTGACAAACGCATCTTCGAATGCGCTTTCTTTTTGTTGCTAGTGTGTTTGCATGCACTTATTGTATCGCCTATAGGATTGAAAATTAATGATTTATCTTTACAAATCCTGACGTATTTTTACTATGGCTCATGGATGCTTTTTCCTTTATTGCCGCCTGATCGATGCACGCTAGACAACTTCGGGTTGAATTGCTGTCACTCTTTGTTGTATTTGTTTTGATAACGATACAGCGGCGGACAAACTGAAAACCACCCTACGATGGTTAGTCGCGAGGTGGTTGGCTGTTATACTGCATTTCAGAAGTAAACATTCACTAACGATCTTTATTTCCCTTGATCTTCCTAATTCATAAGTTGCGCATAAACTCATCGTTGTAATTACTATAGTAAACTGATAGTATTATAACGTTTACTAATGTTTACTTTCGGAGTGAGGATGAACAGCTATGTACTTTTACGATAAATTAAGAGATATGCGCAAAATGAAAGGCTTCACAATCCGTGAGCTAGCTGATCGCTCTGGTGTTTCCGCGGCATACATCTCACAGCTCGAGAATGGCAACCGCGGAATTCCTTCTCCCGACGTCTTGATGAAACTATCTGAGGGGCTTAACACCTCTTACTCGGAGCTGATGGATATTGCTGGTTATCTTGAATCCTCTCAAGCAAACCAACAGTTTGAAAGCAATCCGGTTAATCTGCGGCGTTTTCTTCGTGAAAATGAGCTCATGTTCGATGGTATTATTTTAACACCTGAAGATAAGGAATGGGTGGAGCGCATGCTTACCGTCCTATTCTGGAAAGAGCGTCAATTAAACAAAAACACCGAAAGTGAACCCTCCTCGTGATGGATCCACACTTTGGTTTACAGCTTGATTTCTTGTCCTGGTGCCATCACTAAGCCTATGATGCCTTCTTCTTCCAGGCTTGCAACAAATGCATTCGGATCCTGCTCAATCACAGGGAACGTGTTATAGTGCATTGGGACAACAGTATCAGCTTTCAAATATTTCGCAGCGATCACCGCATCTTCCGGCCCCATCGTGTAGTTATCCCCAATCGGCAGAAAGGCCAGATCAATATCATTCATTTTGCCAATCAGCTTCATATCTTTAAATAGACCCGTATCCCCAGCATGATAGATGGTTTTCCCTTCGACCATTAGCAAGAATCCACTCGCCATCCCCGTATATATGTTGTCCTTCGTGCCTGGCGGATTATAGGAAGAATCGTGAAACGCTAACGTCAATTTCACTTTACCAAAAGGAAACTCAAAGGCCCCGCCGATTCCCATCCCGTGTGTTTTTGCCCCTTCGAAGCCCAGATATCTGGCTAGATCATTAGGAGCAATTACAGTTGCATCATTGCGCTCTGCAATAGATAACGTATCCCCAACATGATCCCCATGTCCATGAGTAACAAGGATGTAATCTGCCTTGATGTCTTCCGCTTTGACGGTTGCTTGCGGATTACCGGTAATGAAAGGGTCTATAATCAGTGTGTGATGCTTCAAACGAATTTCGACACAACTTTGTCCGTGGAAAATAATGTTCACTTATTTCAGCTCCTTTGCCTTAATAAGTTGATTTTATCATAGGTGCTTCCGTGAATGAAAATTGTTCCAAAACAAACAAATATCCCCTCTCGAAAAGTTCCGAAAAGGGACATTTATACAGCCTAATTGGCCAACACGCTATTCATTTTCTTTTCTAGTTGTACGAGTCCTTCTTCTGGTTCCATGCCACCCATTACGATACTTTGGAGCTCTTCGGACAGTGTTGTAAACATCGTCGCATATTTATCCGTTTGTGGTGCAAATTTAACATGATGTTGCGCTTCGATAAACAGCTTTCGATAAGGCAATTGCTTATAGGCATCGCTTTGAAGGACTGCTCGATTGGCGGGTACATGCCCGGCTTGGCCCCATAACATGGAACCTACCTTAGAGAAATAAGACATGAATGCCATAGCCGCACGTTGTTTATCCTTCGTTACATAACTAGGAATCACCAGTGTATGTGAACTCCCCCATTGCATCGAACTGCCGAATAGAGCTGGAAGCGGCATGATCCCTGCCGGAAGGGAAGCTTCACTTAAATGATAGCCTGCTTCCCAAACACCGCCCATCCATAGTGCAGCCTTGCCGTTGTGAAACGTATCCCACGGGGTCTTATCGTTCACATCGGAAAGCTTGCTTGCATAGATCTGTTGATAAAATTTCAATACACGAATGGATTTGTCATTATGGATGCTAATCTTAACCTTGCTATCATCCAATAATTCGCCGCCTGCTTGATAATACATATTCAGGAATGGCTCTTGAAAATAAGGCGTATTGATAGCCAGTGGCTCTATATTCGGCACTTTAGCTTCGATCTGATGCAGCATTTGAATAAATGCATCTGGCGATGAGACCGCCAAGTTAGGTGTTTCATCGTCATTCAATAAACCTGCTTTTTTCAAAATCGCTTTATTGTAATACAACATGTGAAAATGTGTGTCTAGCGGTAACGCATAGGGCTTGTTCATGAAGCTCACACTTCGAACATTGCTCTCCTCTAAGTCCTTAAAATCAAATCCAACCTCACTCGCCAAATCGTCCAATGGCATGATTTGCTTCGCCTTTACGAACGGTGACATCCGATCAACATGAGCAACAGCTACATCCGGGCCTTTCCCCGAAGAAAGCGCCGTGCTTAATTTCACATAATATTCGTTCGATTCCAAGCGAAGCTGCTTCACGTAGACAGCCTTCTGTGAAGTATTGAAATTTTGAACAATACGCTCCACGAACTCCCCTTCACCACCGCCGAATGGATTCCAGAACGAAATTTCCACGGGCGCTGCTATGCTCGCTACTTTGTTCTCAACACCTTGCTTCTGATGATTGGACAGAATGGAGCATCCCGTAAGCACGATAGTGAGCGTCCATATACATCCGACTCTGATGCCCCGTTTGATCTTTTTTTTATCTAACAATCCGATCCCCCCCTTCCTCCTCATGACTGACAACTAACAAGTCCTCGGTAAGCGTTTGCAATCAAGGATAAGAAGACTACGATGATTTGTCTTCTTTGGCTCGAACACGATATTCCGATGGGGATTGACCTGTTATTTTCTTAAATACTTTCGAGAAATATTTCGGGTCTGGAATGCCTACCAAATGGCCAATATCCGCTGTCTTGAGCTCACTTGTTAATAAGGTCATCGCTTTCTCAATACGAATCCTCGTCAAATACTCCAGGAAGCTTTCGCCCATTTCTTTTTTGAACAGGTTAGCAAAATAATTTTTACTTAAGTGCACCAGAGAGCTAATCGATTGCAGCGAAATCTCTTGTTGATAGTACTGCCCGATATATTGCGCCGCCTTAATAATGCCGTTGCGATCACTATGATACACACCGATCATATGGCGAACGAGTTCCTCAAATGCTTGTAGGAACCAAGCTTTACTCATTTGAATCGTTTCTAGTTTGGATAATTGCTCATAGTACTGTTTCTTTAATTGGAGGATGCTTTGCTGATCACTTGCCACCTCTGACCATAGCGTCGTGAGTAAAATTAGCAGCTCCAGCGAAATAATTTCCACGAGATCGTAATCTTTGCGAGCCGTAAGCTGTTCGAAAATATCCTCCAAATACGCCTGCAGCTCTTTCGTTTGAAAAGCATACACCATCGCATGAATATGCGTTGTGCTCACTTTAATATTGTCGGCCATCTGATTTTGTAAGGGCACATAATCAATGCCATAGAGAATGGCTCGTTCAGATCCTATGAACATTTTATATTTCGCGGCGGCTTTCGCTTGCTCGTAGGCTTGATGCAGCCCAGACCAATTCGACGTGCTCATACTAACCCCTACTGTGCAGGACATGTCACAATGCTCATTGAGATAGAGAAGCACAGACTGTACCCCTGTCTTCAACTCAGCCAAGCCCATGGCCGTCATTTTCACCGCAAAAAGAAGTATATTCATTTCCCCTTGCCGATCAGGGAAAGCCTCATAGGCAGCGGCCCAGGCAGTCGTCGTCACTTCCGCAAATGCCTTGCGTATCAGTGCTTGCCCCTCCTCCACACTTTGCGACCACTCATTCTTTACAAGATGAAGCACGTACAACGGTAGCTTATCGTCGGAGAGCCTCAAGCTTTCTACGATTTGCCTAGTGCGTACAGGGTTCATTTCTTCAAGGAGCTCCAGCATCCGTTTTTCTTTGACGAGAGGCTCTACCTCACTCACTGAATGCGTCTGCTCACTTGCTGGTGATGCCGCTACGATTGAATCCCTGACTCGCAGCAGTGTTTCCTCCAGATCACGTGGCATCATATCCGATTTAATCATATATTCGGAAACCCCATTACGAATCGCTTCTTTCGCATACTGGAAATCCTCCAAATTGCTAAGAATGACTATTTTCATATGAGGATAAGATTTACGTACTTCCGTAATTAACGTGATGCCATCCATAACGGGCATTTTGATATCTGTGATGAGAATATCAGGTGGGTTCTCGCGGATCAACGCCAACGCTTCTTGCCCATTCGCTGCTTCACCGCTAACCGTCAAGCCAAGCTTATCCCATTCAATCATCGAGCGAATTCCGAACCTCACAATATATTCATCTTCCACTATCACAACTCGAAACATGCTCTTCACCTACTTCATTTCTGGCAGTCTGATACGAATTTGTGTACCCGCTCCAGGTTCACTTTGAATATCTAAGCCATAGGGCTTCCCACAAATGAGTTTAATACGCTCATCCACGTTCGCTAAGCCAATCCCACTTACTTTATCAACCGAGGGAGCCTCATGCCGATTAAGAATTTGAACAAGGCTTGCATCCATACCACGCCCATTATCCACGACCTCGAAGCGTACTCCACCTTCTGGATGGATGCCGCACCGAATATGAATTTCGCCTGTTTCTCTATCTGTAAAAGCATGAAGGATCGCATTCTCTACAATGGGTTGTAGAATCAGCTTTGGCGTACGATACGTACGAACTTCCTCATCCAAATGAACGAATGTCTCAATATTAAAATTAAATCGGAATTTTTGAATGCCCAGATAACACTGCACATGCTCGATTTCTTCTTCTATTGTTACTGTCTCTTCGCCTTTACCTAAGCTAATCCGCAACAAGCGGGATAAGAGACTGACCATCTCAGCCGCGTGGTTAGCTTTCTGCAAGAGTGCAGTCCACTTAATAATATCCAGTGTATTATACAGGAAATGCGGATTAATTTGCGCTTGTAACGCCTTCAATTCCGCTACGCGCTTATGATTCTGTTCCTCATATACGGTCTCCAAGAGACCATCAATCCGAGTAACCATATAGTTAAAATTTTCGCCCAAAATATCAAATTCATCATTGCGACGCTTTGCTTTGAAACGGACGGTCAGGTCACCTGACATGACTTGGCGCATCAGCCGAATCATTTTGAGAATCGGCTTGGAGATTGAATTTGCTAGCAAGATTGCCGTCAAGATGGAGAATAAGATACATATGAAAGCGATCACTAAAATAATTTGCAGCAAACGATTCGAATCTTTATATAGGGAAGCCTCTGAAATGACATTAACGACGATCCAGTCGTTGGTGTGCAGCTTTTTATAATTGACAATCAATCTTTCGCCTTGATATTTCAGTGGAAACACGGATTCGTCTGCGGCCCCACGAAACATTTCTGTGTAGCCGTCTTCACCCAGCACTTCTTTCACACTTTTCCCCAATACACGACTGTCTGGGTAAGAGATGATGTGTCCTGAACCATCAATAACAAAGCTTTCTATATCCATATTACTCTTCGTCGTCCGAGCACCGATTTCTTTCAGTACATCCTCGCGGATGTCCAGTACGGCAATGATCCCAACGGGACTATCGTCCGACATTTTGTATATTTGCTTGGCCAGTGAGAAGACGTGAACGTTTTGCGTGTTTAGGCTATCGACATAAGTTCCCAACCGCGTGGAAAACCACCGAAAGTTGCTTCCATCCTCCAAGGTCTGCAGGAAGGGAGATACCTTCTCGATAGACCGATCGTTCCATCTATATATCCCTTTGATAAAATGACCCGGTGAAAGAAACGAAATCGACTGTATATCCTGATTAATCGCAATAATGGTCGATAGTTTCGTAGTCAGAGATAGACTATCTAGATCATATTGCCCTGGATCTGTGCGATCCAACGTCCGCAGCATCGTGACAATGTCATTGTTATTAACGACCTGCATCATCATATCTTTGTAAATGCCAAGTCTTGTGTCGATATTCTCCGCTGTTTGCTTCAATAACTGCTCCGAGTATTCCGTTACTTTATTGTTAATCGTAGACTTTGATATCGAATATGAAATAAACCCCAGGGCAAGCAGGGGTGTTAGCGAAAAAAGGAACAGCAACAGCATCCACTTATAGCGAATGCTGCTCGTCCATGTATACATCCATGAAGGAATTCGTTTGTGGCGTTGTCGCGTCGCAACCTCTGATGCTTGGGCCATTGTTGTAGCAACCCTTTCTGGGAAGAGAATCGAACTGGTAGATATAGACCTTTTAACCTTTAATCCCAGACATGGCCACCCCTTGCACAATTTGACGCTGGAGGACAGCAAACACCAAAATCGTTGGAATTGCCGCAATGGCACTTGCCGCCATAATCAGATTTAAGGACATCGTATTATTCGACAAAAATGTCGGTAGTCCTGCTGATAAGATCATGTTCTCTTGCGAGGTAATGGAAAGATACGGCCACAAGAAATTGTTCCACGATAAAATAAAGTAGAAAATCCCGACAGAGAACATAGCAGATCTAGTAAGCGGGAGACAGATCCGATACCATAAACCAAAATTTCTACATCCGTCGATTTGTGCTGCTTCGATATAATCCTTGGGGACACCGTCCATGAACTGCTTCAAGAGCAGAATGCCAATTGGATTCGTGAGCCCGGGCAGAATAATCGCCCACATGTTATCAATCAGCTTCAGATGCAGCGTCGTTTCGTATAAGGGGATCAGAATCGCTTCCGTAGGAATTAACAAACCAGAAACGATAACCAAATAGAACAAACCTCTGGACTTGAAAGGCAGTTTCGAAAAGGAGAATGCCGCCAATGAGCTGAAGATGAGTGAAATAATCGTTGTCAGTACACCGATAACAGCGCTGTTCCACGTCCATCTCAGGATCTGCGAATCTTTGATCACCTTCGTATAATTATGAAAGTGTAAATCCGAGAGATTCACCCAATCACTTAGTCCAGAGACATTGACGCCATCCGGTTTCAACGACACAAGCAGCATCCAAATTAATGGAAACATAAATAAGAGAGCCAGGATCACGGCGATGATGTTAATTGCGATTCCTTTCATGTTCAACCTCCGTCAATCTTTTCTGTCTGTTAATTTAAACTGTACAACGGCGAGGAGCAGCATGATGACGCAGAATACGATGGATTGAGCCGAAGCAAGCCCGAACATGTCCTTTTTGAACCCCGTGACATAAATGTAGCGAATCATGGTATTCGTGGAGTCCCCTGGACCTCCGCCTGTCATGATCTGTACTTGCCCAAACAATTTTAAACACGAGATAATTTGATAAAATACTTGTATTTGCATGACTCTAGACAAACCTGGTAGCGTAATATGAATGAATTGCTTCCAAGCGCCAGCGCCATCTATTTTCGCAGCTTCATAATGATCCGTAGGAATTTCTTGCAAACCAGCTAGGAACAGTACCATCACGAAACCTACTGACCACCAATCGGTTGTTAGGGTAATGGCCCACCAAGCGAAATGTTTATCCGTCAGCCAGTGAATGTCACCAGGTACACCAATGAGGTGCAAGAATGCGTTAATCGGGCCATACTTCGAGTCGAAAAGTCGCAGCCATATGAAACTAATGACCGAAACGGATAGTACATAAGGCAGGAAAAACATGGAACGAATGAGCGTTCGAAAGCGGAGGTTCTGATTAATCAGCAGCGCCAAAATGAGGCCGAGAACGATGATTGTCGGTGTACAGATAAGGACAAAATAAATCGAGTGCCATACATACAGATAGAAATTCGAATCACTAAAAATCTTTTTATAATTCGCTAAGCCAACATATTTCTGCATCCCCTGAATGCCCCATACGTGCAAGCTCATCCAAGCTCCTCGCCCAACGGGCCACAGATAGAAAATGGCAAAAGGGATCAGAAACGGCAGCAGATACAACAATGCTTTCATTTCCAAAACGATGCGTAACGGTTTACGTTCGCGGAGGACCCATGTCCGATCTCGCTCACTTACTTTTGTCTCCATTGGCTCTTCTCCTTGTTTCTTTCTATATAAGATCGGGTGTAGCTTCGATAGCTTTCACGAGAGCTTCACCCGATTCAAGCGGACGATTAATTGGTCAAAATATCATTGATTTGCTTATCCATGGTTTTCAAACCGTCCTCCGGAGATTGCTTACCGAATAGGATGTTCTGTAAGGACTCTGAAACCGTCGTGATAATCGTTGTGTATTTATCTGTTTTCGGTGCAAATTTCACCGTCTTCTGAGCTTCGATAAAGAAATTACGATAAGGCAGCTTTTTGTACTCATCGCTTGTCGTTACTGCGCTGTTGGCGGGTACGTGTCCGGCTTGGCCCCACGTTTTGCCACCAATCTCAGAGAAGTACTTCATGAATTTCGCTGAAGCTTCTTGCTTCTCTGTTGTTACATAGGACGGCACGACGAGCAAATGGGAGCTTCCCCAGTGTGTTTGGCTGCCGAAGATCGCAGGCAGCGTCATCGCACCAATGTTCAAAGCTTTATCGTTAAGCAGTAGTCCCGCTTCCCACACACCACCGAACCATAGGGCAGCTTTCCCGCTGTGGAAGGAATCCCAAGGCGTTTTATCATTGAGATCACTGTATTTGTTTTTGTACAAATCCATGTAAAACTTAAGGACATTCAATGCTTTCTCATTGTTGATCGCGGATTTCGTCATATCCCCATTCAAAATATCGCCGCCTGCTTCATAGTACAAATTCAGGAAGGGCTCTTGGAAATAGGGTGTATTCACGGCAAGCGCCTGCACACCAGGTACCTTCGCTTGAATTTGCGCAAGTGTTTTCTTAAAGCCATCTGGCGTTAAATCACCCAGTTTCGGTGTGCCATCATCATTCAGCAGCTCGGCTTTCTTGAGCAAATCCTTGTTGTAATAGAACATATGGAAATGTGTATCTAACGGTACGGCGTACGGCTTTCCGTCATAGCTCACGCTTTTGATGTTGGAATCTGAGACTTGTTTCAGATCAAAACCAACCTTGCTGGCAAGCCCATCCAGAGGTAGAATTTGCTTCGCTTTGACGAAGGGAGATATCCGATCCACGTGGGCGACTGCAACATCTGGGCCTTTGGATGAGGAAAGTGCCGTGCTAAGCTTCGCATAGTACTCATTCGATTCTAAGCGAAGCTGTTTCACGATGACTTCCTTCTGGGAATCGTTATATCCTTTGACGATTTGATCTACGAAATCGCCTTCGCCACCGCCGAACATATTCCAGAAAGTGATCTCTACGGGACTCGCTGATTTGGTTGTCTCTGCGGCTTTCGTAGTCGCTGGAGCCGTTGTCGCAGCAGCTGTTTTGGTATCGCTTTCTTTTGTGCTCGAGCAGCCTGTCGCTACCATAGCAAGCGCAATACTTGCGGTAAGTACACTTGTTAATTTCTTTTTCATTGGGATGAACAACCCTCTCTCATTCGGTTTATGTTAGTTTCGAAAGCCCTTTCAATCTGATGTAAGGGCTTTCCTTGGTTCTAACTTTACAGGGAATCGCTCCGCGTCTAAACCGATAAAACCGTCAACTTTAGGGAACAAACGTAAGATATCATCAGGATGTGTGAAGGATTGATGGTGACGATGTTACGATTGGAGGGGTGAATCGTACGGAGGCGTGATTGAATTGGTGGGGACTGGGCTAGATTGAGGGGTTGGGTTGGGTTGGGTTGGGTTGGGTTGGGTTGGGTTGGGTTGGGTTGGGTTGGGTTGGGTTGGGTTGGGTTGGGTTGGGTTGGGTTGGGTTGGGTTGGGTTGGTTGCTTACACTACTTCAAGGTGCTCCCTTTCGTCTCCTGAGCTTGCGCAACCAGGTTAACTGGAAAACATACAGCTATTTCGTGTGAAAATCGCAATTATTTAAATATAAATGGAAAATATACAGTTAATTCCCTCAGAACTCCCCACATCCTCGAAATTCGAAGAAATTAGCTGGAGGAAATCCAGTTATTCCGTAATTGAGGCCAGAAGTGACCCATTTAGATGGAGGAATTCCAGTTATTTCTTCTGGGTTACTCGACATTAACCATTTCATCCTCCAGCCTTTCCTCTGACTAACTCTATCTACTCAAATCTATAGCCACATGTTACGATTGGAGTAGACATCGAACCTTCTTTTGCAAAAAGAATTCTACATCTCTAGCTCTCTAGTAGAATTAAATATAATATTCCGATAAGTTTAGCTATAATATAACAGACTACATAAAGACTGCTTTGACTGTCAGATCATCTTTGTTCAAAAAAGAAGTAAAGTGCCTCGTCGGAAGCGTAAGCCGCCATTCAAATAAAACGTGATCCCAGCACTTATACTCAATTAAGAAACTCAAGGAGGAATACTCATGTCGACCAAGCCCAAAATACTCGTTACCCACAAATTACCGGAAGCCGTTCAAGATTATTTGAATCTCCATGGTGATTGTACGTTCTGGAATCAGGAAGGCAGTATGCCTCGAAATGTCATCTTGGACAAAATCTCAGATGCGGAGGGAATCTTGGGAGGAACGATTGACGAGGAGCTGTTAAGTCGTGCACCAAAGCTTCGCGTAGCGAGTACCTCTTCAGTCGGGTACAATCATTTTGATATAGATGCAATGAGATCCCATGGTGTAATTGGTACACATACACCTTACGTACTGGACAGTACCGTAGCCGATCTCGTACTTGCGTTGATGCTCAGTGCAGGGCGAAGAATCGCAGAATTGGACGCTTATGTGAAACAGGGGAATTGGCAAAAGGGAACAAGCGGTACCGAATTATTCGGTGTGGATGTTCATCATTCAACACTCGGAATCATCGGCATGGGACGGATTGGCGAAGCGATTGCTCAGCGGGCTGTGTTCGGCTTCGATATGAACCTGCTATATCATAGTCGCGGTCCCAAAAAAGAAGTAGACGAGCGCTTTAATGCCCGCTTCTGCGAGCTGGATGAGTTGCTACGTGAATCCGACTACATCGTTGTGATGACGCCTCTAACTCCTGAGACGAAACATATGATTGGGGAGGAGCAGTTTAACCAGATGAAGTCATCTGCCATCTTCATCAATGCCTCCCGGGGAGCAACCGTAGACGAGCAAGCGCTGATTAAGGCGCTTCAGCAAGGAAAAATTCGCGGAGCCGGTCTGGATGTTTTCGATATCGAGCCAACTCCTGTGGATAATCCGTTGTTAGCCATGCCGAATGTGGTCACTTTACCTCATATCGGTTCGGCCACTGCAAGAACTCGTAATGACATGGCTGAGCTTGCTGCCAAGAATCTTGTCGAAGCTTTAAATGGTGGTCAAGCCTATGTCGTACAGGAACTAAAAGATTTGGTTACGAGTTAACGCTTAGGATCCATTCCCTGTTGTAAACGGCTGCGCCACCCTTCGAGAAACTTAGCCAAATTTTTAACGGACGTGACAGCCGCTATTCTCTGAAAATGAGGCAGTTTTGATTTATAATGGTCACCAGAGGCGTTATTAACTGATTTACGTGCCAACATATGTGGCAAGAGACTGAATAACGGTCGTGGCGGCCATTACATTTGGACTCCCTACTTTTCTCATCAAATAACGGCTCTCCTGTCCATAACGCATTAAAAATAAAAACTAACCTTGCCTCACAACGAGTTCCCTCTGCTGCTCTTACCTCATAACTAATACTTTATATCTATCAAAAAAGAGCCCTTGGGCTCTTTTTTTTCAATAGATTAGTTGTAAACAAGTTAGTTCAGAGATATATTGTCAAAACTCACACTATTCCCGAAGCCACCACGGACCCCGATCGTCCCACTTACAAATGTTGTATCGGTAAAATTAATTTTTGGCGTAGCCATATCGCCTACGTACACCTTAATATTTCCTTCATTGACTACGATCTTCATGTGATACCAGGTGTTCGTGCTGATCGTTGTGCTGACAAGCCCCAGTTGCGTCCAGTTATTGTTAAAACGACCTAACCACACTTGCCCCGCCGAATCAATACCCGCTGCGTACCCATTCAAACTGTCTGTTCCCGTCGCTGGATTCGTCACATTAAAAATAAGACTGCCTTGTCCCGCGTTGTTAAGCTTAATATCTCCTTCAAGGGTATAGTTTCGCTTGGACGGATACGGAGTAAGTATCGATTTATCTCCGCTCGCTGAAGTTACATTGTAGGTTCCCCCGCTAATTGTCCAAG
This sequence comes from Paenibacillus qinlingensis, assembly GCF_013204845.1. GTDB lineage: Bacteria > Bacillota > Bacilli > Paenibacillales > NBRC-103111 > Paenibacillus_E > Paenibacillus_E qinlingensis. The sequence continues at coordinate 118,153 of NZ_JABMKY010000013.1, read as the reverse complement.
TTCCTCCATAACGAGCCCACCCCGAATCATTGGAGGCAAAATCATTCGAATACGTGCTCAACAACGTGCCGAACTTCACCTGGACATTATGACCACCGCCAGTTCGGTTAACCGAGTCGATAAATGCAATTTCGTTCGAAGTTGTTTGATACATAGCGGACCAGAACGAGTTGCCAAAAGCTGTCGTATCATTGGTATACCAGGAATTGCCGTAATCATTGGAAATGGAAAGCACATTGGCATTGGAGGTCAGTAAGATCCTCCCATCTGTCAGTGAAAGCAGATAAGGACCACCTTGTTGACTTGGTACTTGCGTGCCGATACCGCTTGCCCACGTTTTGCCATCACTGCTTTTCTTTATAAACACATTACAGCTTTGCGTACCACAAACCTCAAAGGTCACCATATACTGGCCATTGTTCATTTTTTGCCATACCGGCATACCAGGCCGTGCTGCTGCATTGCTTGGATCCCAAGCAACATAAATCTCACTTCCCCAGCTTGCGCCGCCGTTCGTAGAAAGCTTCTCCGAAATAATTTGACTATACGATGGACTCTCCGTCACATGCTTTTCGTTCGCATACATGACAGCCAGCGTGCCGTCGCTCAAAATTTGCATATGCGGCTCGTATACGCCTTTATCTGGATTGCCCAGTGTACCAGGAGCACCCGTTTTCTCATCGATGGTGCTTAGATAGCTCCAATTTGTGCCACCATTCGTACTTTTGTACACTTTTAACTGGTAAGATTCCTGCCAACGCACTGATCTCATCGCCAACAAAATATCACCGTTCGCCAGCTGCGCGAATTGTCCGTTATCCAGATCACGTCCATCTTCCCATAACGTCGCCGCTAAAGTCCACGTACGGCAATTATCTGTGCTGAGGAATACCTGCAATCGCGTACCACCCCAGGATACTTTGGTATAACCGTTATTATCATATATAGCTGCAACCGCTAACCAGTTCCCATTGGCAAGCTTGATCATTCGCGGGTATTCCGAGCCGAAAGTACCTGGACTAATGCCACGTGCATCCGTTCCGGCATCTGTAAATGTGTTGATATTCGCAATAGTGACTGAAGACCCCCAAGTTATCGGCCCATTTGCAGCAAATGCCGGAAGTATGCCGAATATCATCATAATACTGGCCAGACTGAGTATCAAAGCTAAGCTCTTTTTGAACATATCATTTCCCTCCAATAGTGTAAGTAATAACGACCATTTGATTACCTGGCGGTCTTTGCTAGGTGTCCCTCCTCCTGACCATGAGATAGATCCGCAATAAAATGTAAGGGCTTACTTTTTGAAGTATACCGATTCTTCTCGAGCATCAACACCTACAATCTGACGGATTAAGGTGACAAATGTTACGATTTACGCCTATTCAGTAACACCGCTCTACCCACGTGGAGTACAAAGTTACGATTGCCTCAAATCAGCGTTCCTTAACAGCAAATAGCGCACTGTTGTTCCGCTTCATCAAACCAAGCAGAACAACAGTGCGCTATGAGTTACACTTCATAGATAGATCGGCTTGCTATCCCTTCCGCAACCCTGCGTCCAACCGATCAAACGTCAACTTCAGCAGATCCTTTGGAATTTGTCCGAATGCATCCCCAATGCTTACTTCGAACGAACAAATCCCCTCACTTGATTCACGCAGATAATGTATCAACCCTACGCTTGTCTCCGCATACAACCCAATTAGGATCGGCTCCAGCTTCTCTTTTGGCATCGAGATATGAACGTGGAACATATTCGTAACCGGTACCCGCGGCAAGGTAGTCACGTGCTGACAGTTATTATAACGTGCAGCAAGCTCCCGCGCTTCCTCATAATATTGCCCCATCTTTGGCTCACGTTGTTTGAAATAGTAGCTTGCACTGAGGTAATAAGGATATAGAGAGATCAAATCGCCGCCATGCCGCCTTTTCCAAACCTTCGATTTCGCCGTAAACGCCTCATCGCCAGCCAGAATCGCACCTGCTATCCCACCGATTCCTTTGTAGAAAGAGATGTACACACTATCGAAAAGCGCACACAGCTCTGCCGCAGACTTCTGGTAGTATGGCAGCACCTCGTATAACCTCGCACCATCCAACTGCAACTTGATTCCCTTCGCACGACAATGTGCCGAAATCGCTACGAGCTCTTCATACGGAGGCAATACACCACCAATTTCTCGCTGAGGCAACTCAATCAATAGACATGCAATTTCCTCTTTTAGCTCAAGAATCTCATCCAATCGAATCAAGCGATCCTTCTCACCCAGCAAAATCGATTCAATCTGGTGCAGCTCCTTCAAGCCATCCTCTTCATGAATTTCCAAATGACTTAGCGGATGATACGCAACCTTGCGGATTCCCTTCTCATCACACCAAATACGTAGAGCAATCTGCTGTGCCATCGTCCCGCTGGGGAAGAACACAGCCTTCTCTTTGCCAAGATACGCGGCCATTTCCGCCTGGAAGCTCTCGATACTTTCACCGGTTCCATATATATCACTCTCAAGCTTGCCGTCCAGCCCATCCAAGGCTTCTTTTAAAATTTGAATATTTCTGCGGCCGTGCCCACCTACTGGATACGAGGTTTCGCGAAAGGCTGCTGCTAATGGAGAAAGTGTACTCATGTGGATCGTGCTCCTTTGTTTTTGCCATCTGCTTAGAGATCTTTGCTGTCGTTTGGATTATAATAAAATAAATGAAGATATATATCCCCTTGTGAAAAGGAGCATCCCCATGACTGAAATCCTAATTGGTTCTAAGGAACAGTTTACTGCAAACCCGTCCGAAGTGAAAGTGAATGGCAAGCGATTTTTCCTTACGGAAGCGGATGGTGTCTACACGTTGCTCTCTAGCCGATGCCCCCACGCTGGTTATGCGGTCGAACTTGAGAATGGTGAATTGGAATGTCCGCTGCATGGCTGGACCTTTGAAGTGCACACAGGCCGTTGCCACAATGTTCCTAACGCAAGGCTTCAACCCTTTGACGTCATCGAAAAAGAAGGTCTTCTATTCGCAGTGATGGACCTGTCTTAACTGTATATTTTACGAATGGACAAGCTATACTATGGGCTGTTGTTATCACCTGGTGGCGGCTATCACTGCGCTGCACGCTCTCATTCCCATTTTCACAAGACACCCTTCTGCCCTCAGGGCTCAAGGGCTCTTGGTCATCCCACAAGATAAAAAAAGGTATTGACATTCACGCTACGTAAACCTTTACAGTTAAGTTGTCAGGAGGTGAGCAGATGGAATACACGGTACAGCACTTGGGGAAGTTGGCTGGAATCAGCACCCGTACACTACGCTACTATGATGAGATTGAACTTCTTATGCCGGCAAGAATCAACTCATCTGGATATCGCATCTATGGGCAAAATGAGGTGGATCGACTGCAGCAGATTTTATTTTATCGGGAGCTGGGCATTTCTCTGGAGCAAATTAAAGAAATCATGTCGTCCCCAACTTATGACGGAACCCGTGCACTGATGGACCATCGAGAACAACTTCTCGACAAGCGGAGACAATTGGATATTCTCATTGCCAATGTTGAACAAACCATTGCTTCCAAAGAAGGGAGACTTACCATGTCGAATAAAGAGAAATTTGAAGGTTTCAAACAAAAGTTAATTGATGATAACGAGAAGAAATACGGGAAAGAGATTCGTGAGAAATACGGCGATGACCAAGTGAATAAGAGCAATCAAAAACTACACAATATGACGCAAGAACAGCACGAAGAGGTGACTCGATTAGCGGGGGAAGTAGCCGATACCTTAGCTGAGGCTTTCAAGCTAGGAGATCCTGCAAGTGAACTTGCACAAAAAGCCGCTGATTTGCACAAACAATGGCTCATGTCCTATTGGAGTGAATACAGTAAAGAAGCGCATGCTGGGCTTGCCCAAATGTATGTGGATGATGAACGTTTCAAAGCCTACTATGATGTGAAGCAACCAGGTACGGCAGAGTTTCTAAGAGATGCGATCCACATCTATACAGGGGTACACTAGCACGTTTTCTATGATTTCCTGCAAACATCCAATACTTTTACAAGAAACTGAATATAGTATGATTACCAGCCGCCAGCCACAACCTTCTTGTCATCTTTTTCATAATACGAAAGAAGCCTAGCACTCTCTCATCAAGAGTTCTAGGCTTCTTCATTTACCATTAAGCTGTTTGGGCCAATGCCTCACCGCTTGGTTTAACTAGTGATTTACTTTGCCACACACGGCTCCGCCAACGCAGATACATCAGCAAGCCTCTCACCCACTCATCAACTGTAAAAGCAATCCATACACCCAGTAAACCCATCTCCATATGAATACCCAGATAGTAGGCTAATGGAACAGCAATCCCCCACATCGAGACGACCCCCATCATCACAGGGAATCTAGCATCTCCAGCAGCACGTAAGGAATTAATGACAACCAAGTTAAAAGTTCTACCGGGTTCTAGAATGATAGAAAGAAGTAGAATGGTCGATCCCATAGCAATAATATCGGGATTATCTGTAAATAGTCCAAGCAGTTCCCTACGGAAAATCGATGTAATGCCCACGATAACGAATGTTAGAACAAAAGTAATTTTCAAGCTTCGGATCAACTTATGATAAGCTGCTTGGAAAGCCCCTGCACCCACCATATGGCCAATAATAATTTCGGTCCCCATGCCAATTGCCATGCCCAAGGCCATGAAATAATTGGTTACATTCATCACGTACACATGCGCACTTAGCGCTGTGGCCCCGATAATATTAATAAAGCTGAAAATCATCAAATATTGGGACTGCCATGAAATATGCTCTCCAGCAGAAGGTAATCCAATACTAAGAATTTGCTTCACAATCTTCGACTTGAATGTCACATAATGCTTGAGTAGAATGGGAACCTGTAAGCGACGGTACAAGATGACCACAAGAACAATAAGTCCAAGAAGTCGACTTACAACCGTTGAAACAGCCGCGCCCGTAACCCCCCATTCAGGGAAACCCAGATTTCCGAAAATCAGGAGACTGTTACCTACAATGTGAATCACATTAACCCCCAACGTAACGAACATCACGTCTCGGGTCTGACCATTAGAGCGTAGTACAGAAGAAATCGCATACGACAATGCTTCAATCCAAATAAATGCGGAGATGATCGTTAAGTATTTCTTGGCGATCGCAATTTGCTGAGGATCCAAATGCATCAGATGCATCAACGGCTCACCAAACACGACTAACGCGATACTCACCAGAATGCCAAAAATCAAATTAATCGTAATGGCTAAGGCAGAAATCCGACTTGCTTCCTTCACCTTGCCTGCTCCGAGATGCTGTGCAACAGCCACACTCGTTCCAATACCTACAAAACCAAACATCAAAATACAGAACACGATGATTTCATTCGCTAAACCCACGGCTCCCGTTACTTCATCGGAAATTCGGCTTAACATGAAAACATCCGCAGTACCTAACATCATGCGTAAAACAGAGTCAATAAAAATCGGCCAAGTGACTGCGAATAGACGGAGTTTTTGCCACGATGCTGTTGAATCTATGTCTTTCATTCGTCTTCACCTCTAGTTATTACAAATGCAATTAGCATAGAATACGAAAGCGATTGCAGTCAAATACAAATAATTAACACTCAGACTTGCTGTATCCTCCCTCTAGGAGTTAGTCGATTTCTTCGACTAACTCCTAGAGGGGGCGCTTCCGGGTGCGAGTTAGTCGATTTCTTCGACTAACTCCTTCTCGCGAGGCGCTTCCGGGCGCGAGTTAGTCGATTTCTTCGACTAACTCCTTCTCGCGGGGCGCTTCCGAGCGCGAGTTAGTCGATTTCTTCGACTAACTACTTCTCGCGAGGCTCTTCTGGTGCGAGTTAGTCGATTTCTTCGACTAACTCCTTCTCGCGGGGCGCTTCTGGTGCGAGTTAGTCGATTTCTTCGACTAACTCCTTCTCGCGGGGCGCTTCCGGGTGCGAGTTAGTCGATTTCTTCGACTAACTTCTTCTCACGAGGCGCTTCCGGGTGTGAGTTAGTCGATTTCTTCGACTAACTCACCTCAAACCGAATTATTAATTACGATGCAAAAGAGCAATAGCCTTTTCAGTAATCATAAATTTATGACATCTCATAGAACCTCCGCCGATTGCGTGCACCAAACGTTTGTATTCCAACTCTCGCATTATTTTGCGGCAAGTCTCTCTCTTTAATTGAAGCCACCTACAAACATCCGTCAATAGAAAAGGGTTATTACATAGCAACGCGAATCTCAAAACTTCCCGCTCATATACAGGCAGCTGGTTCAACCCTGCACCTTCTACATTTCCAATACGGCCAATCAATTCGTATAAGTTTCTTTGGCAGAAACTCGTTTTTTTCTCTAGTTCATCGCGACTATACGGGAAGTAAGTGTACCCAAGTATCGCAACTGAACGTGCTCGCGCCCTCTCAAATGAAAAGCGGTCTCTCGTGATTTTCTCGGCGTGAGTAACGAAGCTATCCTCCTCGAACACGATCCGCAGCAAGGGGTGACACACGTCACCATATATTTTGGCCCCTGACAAACTCAACATCTCATATTCAAGCACCAAACCATCGAGTGTCCCCAATACCGGTAACAGCACACCCTCCAATAGTTTCTTCGTTCCAGTCAAATCTCTGCCCAACATCTCAAGCCGCTGCCCACTTGCACTTTGCATTTGTTCCTTCCAAAAGATTGAATATTCCTTCTCAAACACTTAATCGCCTCCTAAAAAAATAAAAACGCCGCTAGCTCCAAAAAGAGAGCTAGCGGCGTGTGCTTCACGCGTTAATAACCTTATATTTTAACGATATCAAAATTATTGTCTCATAAATCTCGATTTTCAAAGTCCTTTATTTCACTTCTACCCAAGCACCTTGCTTGTCTGCAGATGTGATCTCAGCGACAGCAATTTCAATCGTTTCCCGTGTACTTGCAGGTGTTGCTGTTGTAATCGACTCCCCTGATAGGAGCGTCTCCACGAAGTATTTCAGCTCCAAGTAGTAGCCCATCTCTGGTGAAAGCTCTGGGTTAAACCCAGGCGCATCATTCGGATTTACTTTTAGGCCGTTCGCGCCAAAAATAATGTTCGCTTTTTCGAAATTAACGCGGTACTGCATGTCAAAGCCATAGTCACCTTCCAGTGTCCAGTCGGCTTGCGCATTGATAACTTTGCCATCCCCGTACAAATAATTCGTGGACACGACATCATAGCCACTGCCTGGAACTACGTTACGTGCTAAGCAGGAGACAGATCCGGGTTTTCCGAACAGCCAATTGACCATATCAATATCATGAACATGCATATCGAGCAAAGCGCCGCCGCTCTTCTCTTTGTCGATTAGCCATGGTCCCCAAGTCGGCGTAGCGCCGCCGCGGTAGAAATAACCACTTGTTACATTACCGTAAGTCCCATTCTCTACAGCTTCTTTCAAGTATACATAGGCTGGCCAAAAGCGCAGACACTGTCCAATCATCAACTGCTTACCATTCGCTTCAGCAGCTTCAATCATCTCTGCACACTCTTGCGGATTTGAAGCCATTGGCTTCTCACACAGCACGTGCAGCCCTTTATTTAGACATTCTATCGTAATATCACGGTGCAGGTATGTCGGGAGAGCTAGATCCACGTAATCCAGTTGTTCTTTCTCAATCATCTCGGACACACTTGTATATTTCGCATAGAGGTTGAAATCGATCGCCGAATCACCTGTATCAATATTGCCAGCAACTGCGTTGCCTTCTAGTTTAACCGGGTCAATATCACATAACGCGACAACTTTAATCGCAACACCTTCTGCTTCCAAGCGTACATAATTCTCCAAATGTGTTCTTCCCATGAAGCCTAGTCCAACTAATCCGATTCTTAGCATGATTATTTCCTCCCTAGAATAGCATCCATAGCGCCTGATGTGTTGTAAACAATTTGCTCACCGTGATGCGTATAGCCAGGGATCATTTCAGCGATCACATAATCTTCGTACCCGATGGTTTGAAGGGCCTTCACTACTTCCGGATAATTCACATCGCCTGCAAGCAGGTCAACGAAACCATGTAAACCGCCAGCTGCGCGGCGATAGTCTTTGAAATGTACTTTTTTGATGCGATGGCTCAAAATAGAAATCCAGTGCTCCGGATACCCAGAGAAGATCACGTTTCCTACATCGAAATACGCACCTACATATGGGGAGTTAACTTTATCAATAAAATCCCGCATTTCCAGCGGTGATAGTAAAAATTTGTTCCACACATTTTCAATCCCAATCGAAACCTTCAAGGACTCGGCAACCGCCGAAAGCTCCTGAATCGCTTCTAAGGAGTAGTCATAAGCTTGGTCATACGGAACCACTTCAGAATCAGGTATGAAATCAACACCTACTGCACCAGGCACAACCAAAATCGTATCAACACCAAGTGCCGCGGCGTGCTCAAGCTGCTTCTTCACAATGTCCTTCGCTTTCTGGCGCGTTTGCGGGGCACTGCTTGTCAAGGAATAGGACCAGAATAAGCCTGTTGCTAAGCTGCTTACCTCAATCCCTGTATCGTCAGCATGCTGGCGGTACGCACGCACTTCGCTTTCCGTGCTTTCCAGACTAAGCTCACCTGTTTCGTTCAAAGCTAACTCAATGCCATCAAAGCCGGCTTTTTTCGCAGTCGTAATGCAATCTTTCACGCTCATGGAGCCTGGAAATGACCAAATATTAATCCCTTTTTTCATTGATAATCGCCTCCGCTTCTTTCCTTTATTATAAAAGAGTGATGTCCCATTGGATTTATCTATTAAGCCGAATTATTTGCACTCTAGCTAATTTGAATATGGTAAAATGGCTGTAATCGGGAAGAAAATCCCCTAGAGAGGACGGACAGCATGGATTTCCCAAGAATTTATTTACAGGAATCACTTTCAATCGAAGCGCTCATTTCCTTTCACTATTTTGAATATGCCAAAGGCTTTGTATTTGATGGTGAACAGCACGACTTCTGGGAAATTCTCTACGTGGACAAAGGTGAAGTCGAGGTGCGCGCCGATGATGTCATCCATACCCTCCAGCAGGGGAATATGATTTTCCACAAGCCTGAGGAGTTTCATACCGTTCATGTCAGACATGCACATAAGCCGCCTAATCTCATCGTCATCGCCTTCGCCTGCCATTCTGAGGCCATGTCTCAGCTAGCTAATAAAGTCGTACCGTTAGGCGATCGCGAACGCAATATGCTTTCAATCATCACCCAAGAGGGATTTCATGCGTTTCTCCCTCCCTTCGATTCGCCTTCCGTTCATTTGTTAGAAAGAAACGAAGAAGCGTCATTTGCTAGTGAGCAGCTTATCAAAGCTTATTTAGAAATCCTCCTTATCACGCTCATCCGTAAGCAAGCAGCTCGTGGAAACGTTCAGGAAGCTCAGAAATTGAAACAATCCTCCTTGCAAAAGGAAAAAGCTGAGGTCGGGCTAGTCGGTCAGATTATGGCCTATTTGAGTGAGCATCTTGCAGATTCATTTACCCTTGATGACCTCTGCCAGACCTTTCATCTGGGCAAAAGTCGTATGAAGGAGCTCTTTCAATCCCAGAAGGGGATGGGCATTATGGAAGCCTTCAAATCCCTCAAAATCGAGCAAGCCAAAACCTATATGCGCGAAGGACCTTATAACATAACAGAAATTGCTAGTTTACTTGGCTATACAAGCATTCATTATTTTTCAAGGGATTTTAAGAAAACCGTCGGCATGTCCCCATCGGATTATGCGAAATCCGTGAAAGCAAGGGTGCAGCGTTAAACGGATACTAACAAAAGAAAGCAGCCCGCCAGTAGATGTACTCTACTAACAGGCTGCTTTTTCTGTACGTTGCTTACGCAATTATTTCATTACTTTGATTAAACGTTTAGCAACTCCCGTTGGTGTATCAATGGCTTCATAGACATTAATCGTGAATGGAGAGCTAAATTGATCCAAATTGGCACCTGTTGCATCAATGATTTGACTGCCACTAATTAACTTATTAGGCCCATTAAAAGATGCGTCTTTAGAACCTACAACACGTCCTAAACTATCAACGATCTCAAATCTTAATTTGGAGAAATTGTTATCAACTACAACATTTGGAGCTTGAGAAATACTTAGATCCAATTTCACCTTATAGCTGTATGTCCCCTGAGCATATTGCATACTGACGGATATGTCTTTGAACGTTACATCAATCGGGTACAAGGAGATAATATTATCCGTCGTTTCCTTCTGTAGGTCCGTTTGCAGAGCAGCAATCGTCGTCGTAAACGGTGCTGCAGCCTGTGCGTCTAATATTTTCAGAGCAAAGCTTTCACTATCTTCCGATTGTGGAACAATATAAGAATAGCTGACCACATAGCTGAGTCCGGGATTCAACATGCTAGTCACATTCGTTTGACGAACACCTTGGTAGGAAGCTCCTAGCTTACTTGTTAGCTCCGTCAAGAATGCTGGTGTTGCGGTTGGTGTTGTGCTTGTGTTCGTTAATTTAAATTTCGCGACTGCAGTCTTGTAGCCTTCACCCGGGTTCTCATGCAAGTGCAGCTCCATTAAGGATACTTCCGTCGCTTTATCAATCACTTTGGTTTGTGCATTGAAAGAAATCGGTTTGCCGATCGTATACGCTTCTGCTGCTGCACTCGCCCCATCTACCGGCCAGTTGATCGCCAACTTAGCTGTTGCCAATTCAGATGGTTGACCGCCGTCTTTCGGTACAAACGTATCCGTCGATAGCACGACCACATTCGTTAACGTCACACCGCTTTCCACTGGAATTGCGTAGTGGATGTAAGTCGTTTCTCCTGCTGCCAAGACAACTGGAGCCACTTCTGTTCGTTTTCCTTCATAGTTTTTCGACTCCGATTGCGCATCGACACGGAAAGCAGGTACCGTCTCACGACCCCCACCCGGATTGTTTACAAGGACTGTCACAAGGGCTACTCGACCTGTAGCTGTATTTTGCAAGGAAGATTCCACAGTCTTATACGTAAGACCTGAATTCACACCAGAAATAGTGAAATCTTGCCCCCACCCTGCACTAGCAATGCTTTCCAGCGCAGCACTCCCCGTACCACCATACCATACTTGAGTGGTTGGCATTGAAAGCAGCGTTGTCTCAACTTTCGGATAAGCATACAAATCGACATTCACGAACGAAAGCCCTTCAATCTTACCGATTTCCTTGGAGTCAATGGATGCGAAATAGACAAGCTCTGCAATTTCCTTCGGTTGCAAGGAAGCTTTATTACTTGCACTTGGTTTCAGCGTGTAAGAAATCCCGCTCGAAGTTTGCACGCGAAGCTCATGCTCTGGAACGCGATTTTGAGCCGTGCCACCATTGTACAAGCGAACTGTCACAGCAAGCTGTGAGCCAGTCGCTGTCGGTGTTTCAGCTACGCTTTTGATAGCAGCGCGAATATCCTTCGTTAAACCATAATTCACAGTTGGTGCGACAACAGTTGGCGTGGAAGGCTCCGCAGCCCAAGCTGCGGTACCTCCTTGAACGATCATTGCTCCCAGCATAATGGCTGTTAGACTGGATTTCCATGGTCTTTTTTTCATCTATAACGTCTCCCTTAATATGAATTTCAATGATGCTATTTGGCAGCAGGTGATGCAGTCGGTTGTGCGGATGGGGCTGGGCTTGTCACCTTTTGACCGTCTTTCAACGTGTTCTGTCCCGTGATGACCAGCTGCTCGCCTTCTTTTACGCCTTCCAGCACTTCTTGGAACTCGCCGTTAATGCGTCCAAGCTTCACTTTCCGTTTCGAATATTGGTCACCTTGTTGAACGAATACGAAGGTATCGGATTCTTCACGAATGATACTAAGTGTAGGTACAACTGCAACTTTCTCCTCGGTCTCTGTTGTCAATTGGACTTGATAACGTCCTCCTGGTTGAATCGTACGATCTGGATTCGGAACTTCCAATTCCAACGTATAGGTTTTGGTTGCTGCACTCATGATTGGCGCTAAGTAGCTAATCTTAGCTGTCCCTTTCTTGTCAGGCGTATTCGGGTTATAGTACACGAGCTCCTTCTTGTTTTTCACAAGCTGGTAGTTCGTTTCAGATAGCTCCGTTTTGATTTTGATAGGATCGATCTGCTGGACCTGACCAACTTTTCCTGCCGCCGCTGACGCTGTTTGACCAACCACGACATTGAAATCTGTCAGAATACCGCTGCCAGGAGCTTTCACTTCGAAATTCTCCAAAGAGCGAGTAGCGTCCTCCAATGATAGACGTGCGGACTCTGCTTGCGTCTCAATACTTGAGATGGAATCCGTATTATCGAAAGCAGAGAGCTTACTTTGTGCACCATCTAAGCTCATTTGAGCATTATCCAATGCTTGTTTAACTTGATCTACTTGACGCTGTACAGCAACACCTGCTTCAAAGTCATTTCTGATTTTGTTGTAATCCTGCTGAGCGTTATTCAAAGCTGTTTGGGAACGAGCTACGTTATCAGCCAAATCTTTGCGAGTATTTACTTTATTATCTCTAGCTTGCTGCAAGGAATCCGCCGCACTCTTCACTTGAAGCTCGCTCTTCCGTTTACTAGATAAGGCATCCTTATTATCAATAACGAAAAGGACATCGCCTTTCGTCACATATTCGCCTCGTTTCTTCAGAACTTCGGTAACTTCACCATTCGCCTTAGCCATCACATCAAGCGTTGTTCCGGCTATAAGATCTGCCACCTGTTCAATCGGATTACTTATTTTCTGAAGCTTGATCGCTTCCGTTTTGACCGCTTTAGGCGTTAACTGTACGGTTGCTGCATCCTTAGCCCCTGGTGCAGAGCAGGCTGTCGCCAATACCGTCGCTGCGGTTAACAGCGTAATGACCCCCATCCAGCGATATTTGCTATGCCCTCTTCGTGAACCTTCGTTAATCATCGATGTGCCTCCTTATACCTCTAACGAACTCGTTGTCATTTTTTCTTTGCCTTTTTTCCGATTAAACATGTTGCTAATGCGGTTTTTCATACTTTCAATCAACTCGTAAATAATAGGTACAACGACTAGCGTCAAGAGCGTCGAAGTAATCAAACCACCAATAACAACAACCCCAAGTCCTTTACCGATCAATCCGCCTTCTGCAGAAATCCCGAGTGCTAATGGCACTAACGCCATAATGGTTGCCCCGGCTGTCATGATAATAGGACGAAGTCTGATTTTTCCTGCTTCAATAAGCGCATGACGAACGGTATAACCCTCTTCGCGCAACTGTTGTGCACGGTCAATCAATACGATCGCATTCGTAACAACGATACCAATCAACATGAGGAATCCGATCATGGAAGTTACGGTTAATGGTTCATTTGCAATGACGAGTCCTAAAAGCCCTCCAATAACAGCTAGAGGAAGCGAGAACAGAATTGCAAATGGTGCACTTGCATTCCCGAACGCCAATACCATGATCAAATAGACGACGAAGATCGCAGCAGCCATGGCAACAAATAACTGGGTAAAGCTTTCGTTAACATCTTCGGATACGCCTGTAATTTGTGGTGTAACACCCTCTGGAAGTTCTAGCTCTTTCAAAGCCGTACTTAGCTTCGCACTTACGGCAGTTTTATTGTCTGAATTGATTTTGGCAGAAACTTTCACAAGCTGCGACTGATTCTCTCTTGCTAGGGAGGCAGCGCCTTTCGTTTCATTGATTTTTGCGACTTCTTTCAAAAGAATGGTCGAGCCATTCTGAGCCGTTAACGGAATATTGCCCAACTTCTCAAGGGAATCTTTGTCCGTTTTTTCCAATGAAACCGTAGTTGTATATACAATATTATCGAATTTCATATCGCCTAGATTCTGCTTTGAAATCCAGGTGCGTGCCGCATCTCGAACGGATGCAGCGCTTAAGCCATAGGCTCTAGCTTTCTTCTGATCAACGGCAATTTCAATTTCTGTTTTGGCATCACTCAAATTATCTTCAACTTCGGCAAGCTCAGGGAAAGTGTTTAATTTCTCTTTCACCATTTTAGCGGCTTTCTCTAATTGAAGCTGATCATTACCTTGGAGAGTATAGGCGAAGTCCGTACTCGATACGCCGAAGTCACCTTCCATCGATTTTGGCTCAACTTCAGAACCATTTGGCAGCTCCGATAATATATAAGCTGTCGTTTGATCCTTCACTTGTTCAGGATCCACGTTGTCATTTACTTCAAGGAAAATTTGAGACGCATACGGCGTTTGCTCATCATCATTCCCTGCGTAACCAACAAGCGCTTCAACAAATTTAAATACGGGCTCGCCTTTTGAATCCTTCAGGTCTAATAAGACCGTTTCAATTTCTCTCGTTTTGCTATCTGTTGCATCAAATGACGTAGAGTATGGCAATTTTAATTGGAAATACATGATATGCGATGCAGCTGACGCAGGTAAAAAGGCTACCGATAAGAACGGAATCGTACCAACCATCGTACCAACGAGCAGGACTAAGGCGACTAACAATGTTTTAATTTTATTTTTCAAACTCCACGTGAGCGCTTTTTCATAAAACATCGTCAACTTCGTTGGTGCAGATTCATCATGCTGCACTTTACCTGGTTTGCTGCGCAACACAAGTAATTTAGAAAGCATCGGAATAACCGTTAAGGCTACGATTAAGGAAGAAAGAAGTGCACAAGCAATGGTTAAAGCGAAAGGTCGGAAGAATCCACCTACAACCCCAGTTACCAAAGCAAGTGGGGCAAATACCCCAACTGTAGCTAAGGTAGATGACGTAATCGCCATTGAAACTTGTTTCGTTGCTAAAGCAATAACGGACTCTTTACGCTCCTGCGCTTTTTCCAAGGACGCATAGATGTTTTCAATAACAACAATCGAGTCATCGACAACCCGTCCTACCGCGATAAATATCCCACCAAGTGTCATCGTATTAAGCGTGAGATCTAATTGCGACATTAATAATAAGGTGATCAAAATGGAGAGCGGAATCGAGACGAGAACGATAAGCGTCATTCGTACATTGCGTAAGAAGACCAGAATCATAAGTGAGGCAAGAACCGCACCGACAATCCCTTCACGGACAAGTCCTGAGATGGATTCTTTAATTTGATCGGCACTGTCAAAGGTGCTTTTGAACGTAATGTTCGGTAACGTAGTTTTCCAATCCGTAATGTTCTTCTCAATTTCATCTGAGAACTCAACCGCGTTCGCACTGCCAGCTTTATATAAAATCATTCCAATCGCTGGCTTACCATCCAAGCGTCCGTTGAAATCGGACTCCGTAATGGCTTTTACTTTGGACACTTGATCCAAGGTAACAATGGCACCCGTTGGCGTTGTTATCTCTACTTTTTGTAGATCAAACAGACTGGACAAGTTGCCGGTAACCCGGGTCATTTTACTATTCCCATCGATATCAACCGAACCGATCGGAGTTTTCGTCGCGGCTGTATTAATGGCATTACTCACCATGCCTGGTGATAAACCGTATACATCTAGCGCTGCTGCATCTAGCTCGATATCAAGCGAGGTATCTCTGGCACCGATAATGTCCATATGGTCGATCCCTTTGATACCTTCAAGTCCTGGTTTAATCGTATCTTTGAACGTTTTATCCAGCTCTGTTTGGCTGACTCCCTCGTTCGCATAAGCGACTAAATAATTGGAAGGGAAGGATGCCGCACCGAAGGTAGAAGCTTTAGGCGCAGCTGCTGTAGCTGGTAAGGAAACCGTTGATAAGGCGTCCTGTACGGCTTGCTTCTTTTTGTCGATATCGACATTTTGCTTGAAGAAAACAATAACCATAGAGAAATTATCACTTGAAGTGGATTGCATGGAATCCAAATCTTCTAGATTCGCCAACTTCTTCTCAATGGGTACGGTAACTTCATCCATAACGTCTTTCGGAGCGCCCGTGTAGGTCGTTGTAACGGCCACAACTGGGAAGGAAACGTTCGGCATGTTCTCTTCCTTGAGCTGTGTTGCTGAATACAAGCCGCCTACAAAAAGCATGATCATGATGATGAATAACGCGGAAACGTTTTTCATCGAAAACTGTGTGAGTCGATTCATTCCTGTACTCCCCTCAACTAATGATTGTGAGATCAAGAATACAGGTTCAATATGAACTCAATATGAACAAAACAAAAAAACTTGGTGAACAATCCCAAGTTTCTTGTTCAACTCTTTTTAGTTGGTGAGTGCGTTGTCGGTAACACGATAAGAAATAACGTCCCTTTGCCCACTTCGCTTTGTACTTCAATCGATCCATCGTGCATATCAATGATTTTCCTCACAATGGCAAGTCCTAGACCGCTGCCGCTATCGCGCTGTCTAGCTTGATCTACCTTATAGAAACGGTCAAAAATACGACCTTGTTCTTCGATTGGAATTCCAATCCCATTATCCTGAATCCATATTTGAACCCGGTCTCGCAGTGGAACAAGCTTGATATAAATATGTCCACCTGTAGCTGTGAATTTGATCGCATTACCGATCACATTCATCCAAACTTGACTTAATTGGTCACTATCCGCAAAAATTTTCACACGAGGCAGAGACAGGTCCATATCCAACTCTTTCATCGACCATTGAGGTTCATAGAAAACAACAATACGACGCAACTGCTCGTCCAAATCATAGATCGTAGGATGAAACGGATGATGCTCAGATTCCAAAGATGCCAGCTTCAGTAAATTTTCACTTAGTCGAGACAGGCGTTCACTCTCACGTTCAATGATCTCCAAATACTTAACTCGATCATTTTCAGCGATATCCGACTCTCTTAACGCTTTGGAGAAGCCGCGAATCGAGGTCAGTGGGGATTGAATCTCATGTGACACGTTTGAAACAAAATCCTGACGCATCTGTTCCAACTGCTTAAGCTCGTCAGCCATATGGTTGAAGCTCTCTGCGAGTTTGCCTAATTCATCCTTATTATTCACACTTACATTCACATTGAAATTACCCCGAGCCAGCTTCTCTGTCGCTAGGGTTAGCTTCTTCAATGGATTCACTAGATAACGCGAAGCGATGAGAATAAGTATGCTCCCCACAAGGAGGACGATGGCAAGAACAGATACGATCAAGGTTTGAAGTTGGCTGCGTGCAGCATCTGTGATGTTGGTATGTATGAATAACGCGTAGCTCTGATCACCAACGATCAGCGGCACGCCGACTTTAATACCATTAATCCCGCGTAATGGAGCCGTGTAATCCAGGCTTTTGTAGATATTCCCCTTCAACACATCAGCAACCTCAGACGATTGTATCCGCGGCCTCCCTTTGGCATCCACAGGAAGCTGCCCTAGTGTAGTGCCGCTGGAATCAAATAGGGTGAACAAATAATTTTCGTTCAGTCGATTGCTCCCAGCTACAAAGGAATAGAGGTTCTTTGGTTGCACTTCATTGCTTAACGAGACAATTTGACGTCCAACGGCTAACATCTCGGATTGAAATTGTGTTGAGATCATATTCGTAAAAAAGTACATAGCCAAAGGAAACGCGACAAGCACGCTGGTCAATACAATGGCAAGAAAGGTTAAAACCACGCGCAAATAAAGCGATTTGATCATACCTTCACCTCAAGCCTGTACCCTAGACCCCGAATCGTTGTAATTTGAAAAGCTTCCGTGAAGGACTCGAAACGTTCTCGCAAGCGTTTGATGTGCACATCCACCGTGCGTTCATCGCCTTCATAATCCATGCCCCAGATTTGTTCAATCAGCTGAGTACGCGTAAAGATTTGACCTGCATGACTAGCGAACTTATACAGAAGTTCAAATTCCTTCAACGGCAATGTAACCCGCTGATCTTGATAACGCACTTCATACGTTGTACGATCAATGGTCACACCACCAATAAGAATGACTTGTGAAGAATGAATCCGATATCGCTTTAACAGCGCTTTGACTCTCATGACTAACTCTACGGGATCAAACGGCTTTACTAAGTAATCGTCGGTACCGAGCTGGAAGCCCTTCACCTTATGAACAGACTCACTCTTCGCGGTCACCATCAACAAAGGGAGTTCTGGGTAATGAGATCGCAATTCACGGCACAGTTCCCAGCCATCCATCAACGGCATCATAACATCGAGCACGACTAATTCAGCAGGAACAGATTCCATCAGAGATAGCGCCTCTTGACCATTGCTGGCTTGCACAACCGTTAAGCCTTCCCCTGCCAAATAAACGCGAATCAACTCTCGGATATCAGCGTCATCATCAACAACCATAATACGAGTCATCCAGGCACCGCCTTTCTCCAACCATGCAGCTACGGTAAATAAGCGATCGGATCCTTAGAGCCCGCTTCTTCAAAGCCTTTCAAACGCAATCGGCAGCTGTCACATTCGCCACAAGCTTCTGCTTTTCCATTGTAACAAGATGTTGTCAGTTCATAAGGAACACCGATTTTCAAACCTTCTTCTACGATCTTCGCTTTTGTCCAGGAAATCAGTGGTGTTTCAATCGTAATCCCCTTACCTTCGACTCCAACCTTAGTAGCTAGCGCTATAACCTCTTCTACTTTGTGGATGAATTCAGGTCGACAATCCGGATAACCACTGTAATCTAACGCATTCACACCGATGTAAATTGCCTGGGAGCCTGTGACTTCAGCGTATGAGGTTGCAATGGAAAGAAATAATAGATTACGTCCAGGTACATAGGTTACAGGAATTTCTTCTACCTCAGCCCCGTCCATCACATTGGGTACATCAATCGAATCATCTGTAAGTGCACTGCCACCGAAATCACGCAGGAAATCCAATTTGATGATTTTGTGACGCGCTGCAACCCCGTAATGCTCAGCAACTTGCTTGGCATTCTCGATTTCAATCTTGTGACGCTGTCCATAGTCAAAAGAAATCGGAAACAAGTCATAGCCCGCTTCCTTCGCTAGTCCCATACAAGTTGTACTATCTAATCCGCCGCTGAGAATAATGACGGCTCTTTTTGTGTTTTCACTCATGTTAAGCACCTCTTTATTAGAATCTTTATTAAAATTAGAAAATGGCACTGTACACATCGTGTACAATGCCTGCTGGCTAGACGCCTCGCATCGCTGGGTCCCAAATAATCTTATGCAACTGCATGTTCAGCTTCACCTTCGATAACCCTTCGGCCAGCATTAGATCTACCAGCTTGCGCGGCGGCATCGTTTCCCAGACGGGACTGAACATCGGAAGCGCCTTCGTCGGATACTCTTGAAGTACGTTAACTGCTGTACGGAAGTCGAGATCGCTTCCGATCACGAACTTCAGTTCATCTTGCTCGCGCAGCAGTTCGAAATTGCTGTATATCATCTGATCCATTTCACCGGAATCAGGCAGCTTGAAGTCCATCACATAGCGCACCTTCGGAGAGGATACCTGTGCGATAAATGGAGCAAGGTCAATCGCACCGTTCGTCTCGATGTGCAGGTCGTCGACCTGCTCCAGCTCGGCGAGCGCCTCGATCAACGCGAGTGATTTGTCGCCGTACAGGAGCGGCTCACCGCCTGTCAGGCAAATATGCCGGGAGCGGAACGTCTGAACTTTGCTGATGATTTCAGCAATGGTCATGACGTTCTCGGCTTCCGCAGGCGGGTAGCTGTACGTGGTGTCACACCATGTGCAGCGCAGGTTGCAACCAAAAAGACGGACGAAGATCGTCGGGAACCCGGCACGGGTTCCCTCCCCTTCAACCGTCTCGAAGATCTCGACCATGGGAAGGCGGATGTCTCGCATTACAGATCCTCCTCCATCATCGAGCGTGTGATGGCTGCATAGCTAGTCGGCGTTTCCCATAGGCGAATCTCGTCCAATGAAATGGCTGGATATAAATTCTCATCTAGCAATGCTTGATGAATTTCTTCATAAATCCAAACCACCATATTCTCAGCTGTCGTGTTCATTGGCGGCAATACGTCGTTCAGATAGCGATGATCCAAGCGATCAATCACACGTTCTTTCGTAATTCGTTTGATATCTCCAAAATCAATTGCGATCCCTCGGCTATCCACTTTTCCCCGCATAATCACTTGCAGCTTATAAGTGTGGCCATGCAGACTTTTACATTTTCCCTCATAACAATGCAGATGATGCGCACTGTCAAACGTAAATTCTTTGGAAATCAAAACGGATTTATGGTGATATTTCAATTGGTTCTCTTGGATGTCACGCCCCAATTCTTGCACATTTCTTGGGATTTCATAGCTCATTATTATCACCTCATATATTCAAAAAAAACAGTACTCTACATTATATCATAAATAGCCAGTTTGTCACCTTGCTAGGAAGGCATGGAAGAATTTCGCTCTTTCTTTGGCTTCCAATCTAAGTGTCCGCGGATCTCTTGCATGCGTTCATTCTCATCACGCAAGTCAGCTTCAATTAAAGCAGTCAGCTGATCAATTTGTCCAACTACAGAATCAGGAAGCTCTACTTCTTCAAGTGATTTCACTATATAAAGTAAGCATTGCAGAGTTTCGTCCATAAGGCTCTTCTTTTTCCCCGTCAATACGACTTCGCTCAAAAAAACAAGGTGATTCAACTCTTTTTGTGTTAATTTCAAGAGGAACAACCCCTTTCTTTTTCCATTATCCAACATTTTACGACAACGGGAAAGACTCTCTTGACAATCACAACTATAACATTTATGATTACAGTAATTTGTTACAAAGTTGTTTACAGTTCTTCAATCGAATACTAACAACTTACAAGCATGATTTTCGATGGCTGAACAACAATATATAGAAATTATACTATCCTTGGAGGGATCCGTAATGAGCACTCAAGTACAAAATGAAGTTTTGAAAGTAATCGAAGACCGTCATTCCGTTAAAGCATACCAAGCTGGTCACACTATTCCTAAAGCAGATCTTGATCAAATCTTAACTTCTGCTTCCTTGGCACCATCTGCTTGGAATCTGCAACACTGGAAGCTTCTTGTCATCGACGACCAAGCACAAAAAGAGAAATTGCTTCCAATCGCTTACGGTCAAAAACAAATCGTAGAAAGCTCTGTTGTTATCGCGGTTCTTGGTGATCTTGAAGCGAACAAAAATGCACAAGATGTTTTCGGTCCAGCGGTAGCTGGCGGTTTCCTTCCACAAGCTGTGATGGATACGCTAGTTGCACAAATCGAAGGCGTATACCAATACCCACAAGTTGCTCGTGATGAAGCGATTCGCAATGGTTCCTTGGCAGCAATGAACTTGATGCTTGCAGCAAAAGCACTTGGCTATGACACTTGCCCTATGGGTGGTTATGACGCTGCTAAATTTGTAGAAGCTTTCAATGTTCCAGCACGTTATGTACCTGTTATGTTAATCAGCGTTGGTTTGGCTGCTACACCGGCACGTGCAGCTGGTCGCTTTTCATTGGATCAAATCACAGTGTCTAACTCCTTCTAATAACAAATAAATAAATATAGAAAAGGCATGCCTCTCATGTTAGGATGAGAGATCATGCCTTTTTTTTGTGCGCATCACTTAGTGAAATTGTTCGGTTTCGAACATAATTTCGTCGATGAGTTTGTTCCGGTAGAGCATCGATAAATTAAAGGTCTCGTATTCCTTCTCTTTATCTAACTCATCTAACAACAAGGTGGCAATCAACTCTCGATCATCCGAATCTCCGGGCTCACGAAAATCAATAAATCCTGTAAGCTGCCGCGAGCTGATATCCACCGTTGCGGTTCCAATCGGTAGGCCACCATAGGATTGCTGATAAATCTCGTAAGATAACGTATCCAAATCATCTCTAACCAGAACGATGGAATAGTCATCTCTGGTTGGTATCCACATATCATCTTCGGATTGAATGTCATCCACCAAATCCAGCATATCAATATGCGTTAATTCCACCGTATCAACGGTTTCTCCATTAAAACTCATGTGGAACACGAACGAATCTGTTTGTTCTTCATTGAAATCTGCCACTATGAGTTCAGTGACTATATCCATCTCTTCATCAAAAGGATCGAATTTCCACGTAATATCCCCGATCACTTCGGATCCATAGATATGCAGAATTGCTTCTGCGATCAACTCGGCGTCCTTATCATACACGTGATATTCGACACTACTTCTGTTTTCATTTACAATGACGAGTTCGTACCCCTGTTCTTTCTTCCGTTCTTCCAGCATTTCCAGCTGTTCCGAAGACCGTTCTGACTCCCCATCATCTAAGCTAATATCTTCCCGGAGCCATGAGTAATCTAATCCATCATCATGCAGAAGATCTACACTCGATATGTAATCCTCTTGATACGTCGACGGCTCGACGGCATGCTCCGTCACAATGACAAAATCATAATCACTATAGCTCACCGTAACCTCGCACTGGGCAATTCCAAGCGCATCAATCACATCCTGAATATAGGACTGAGCAAAATCATAAACCGCTTGCTTATTTACAATCGTGATGGATTGTTGCTCCAGATGAATCGCGCCTTTGAGACGATCCGATTCCCTGTAGACTAGCGTTAACGTACCGACAAACTCCCCATTGTACATAATATCGCAGACTTCACCGCCTGCTGTTTTCAGGTCGGGTCTTAGCATAATATCGGCCACGACTTCGTCGCCTCCTCTACAGATCTTGTGTCATTCTTCTGTAGCATGCCCATTATCGACCAAAATATGAGTAATCAGGATATTCGTCTATACACTTCTGCCCCCACTTACATATCTTATCTTATATCACTCACCACGAAAGGAGGGAATGTCCATGTCAGCAGTAGGAACTTCATCAGCTGCAATTCTCGTACTTTTTATCCTTCTTGTTATCATCACTAGCGCATTTGTTATTTAATCGATGAGCTAAAAGCAAAAAGACGGTCACCAGCCCAATGAGGCATGGTGATCGTCTTTATTTTTTAGGTTGTTGTTCGACCTGGTTTAGCCGTTGTCGTTCTATTTCAATGGCATTTAGTTTAGACGTTAAGATCTCCGTTGCACCCGGTTTTCCCTTGAGCTGCGAGAAAATCTGCTTCGCCCTTGCAAGCTTCCCCGAACGCATGGCTAACTCACCGAGTGACGTGGCTGCCTTCCACTCGCCAATATGGTAATCTGCGCTAACACTGCCGCGGTAATTAGGCAAACTGGTCAAAGACTGCTTAATACTCGCTTCTGCTAATCGCAGCAGTTCATCTGCTTGTCTCATTCTTACTTGCGCGAGCAAATAATGAACATCAGGGAAATCAGGTGAATGCGCCAACGCTTTGTGGCAATAAGCTTCTGCTTCCGCGAAGTTTTTGCGCTGTATCATGATTTGAATGAGAAGTCGATAGATCTCCGCCATCCGGCCGAATAGAGGGGTTTGGATGCCTAAGCGCTCGGCTTCAAGTAGGGCTGCTACCGCTTGCTCCTCTAGCCCGAGTCCAAGTGATTCCCGACCGTAAAATAACCTGTGACCTGGATTCTCAGGCTCTTCTTCGATCATAAGCTTAAGCAAACGAAGATTCCGCTCTAGCTTTCCTTTGCTTTGAATAACAACTGGATCATACCCGTTATGATCCAGTCGAATTTTTACAGCTCTTCGATATGTATCGAGCTGATAGACCCCTTTGTCCGTAGCAATTTGCTCATGGATGCGACCATAGTACCGAAGTCCTCTTTGTGCAGGAAACATTCGCACTTGAGAGAAATCATGTTGAACGGTTCCGTTTATGCGATTCAAATGCCAGACATGCAGAGCTGGGATGATTTCCGATTGGTTAAACACACTAGCAGCCTCGCGAATGGCATTGACATCTTCTGGTATCAAAACCTCATCGGCATCGATCCATATAACCCAATCTGTCGTCACATGTTGAAGACCTATGTTACGCGCGGCGCCAAAGTTATCTTCCCACACGATCGGAACAACCCTTACCTTCGGATACTGCATTGCTATCCTGCGTGTATCGTCTGTCGATGAATCCACAAGCAGGATTTCATCGACAGCTCCTTGCAGGGCAACGATACACTTTGCGATGTTCGCAGCTTCGTTATGCGAAAGAATCGCCGCGGTCACCGTCACCTTGGGAACATACAAGAGATCCTCGATGTCTGGTCTCGGCTCGCCAAGCGGCACCTCCTGCATCGCCTTGTAGATGTGATTCACCCATTTCGCCTGCGGGTCTAGCAGCCACGCCCGGTCGAAAACCCGCTTCGCGGCGCCAGCTTGTTGCTGTAGGAGCAGCGTTTCACCGAGCAATACCCAAAGCTGCGCTTCGAGAGGCTTGCGGCCGATGGCTTGGAGGAGCTCCGTTTCAGCTTCTTGGGGTTTGTTTGACTGGATGAGAGAGATGATGTGGTTATGGCTGGACATATGGTTTAATGAACGGTACTTGGAATACTTTAGCACCATTAAAAGGATCGATATTCAGAAGCACTTGAGAGCCCTGCGCTGCTTCATATCGGAATACGCCGGTAACGGTCACGACTTGGGTAGGTTGATCTTTCCAATATTCTAGAAAAACATCCTGTATTCGTTCTGAAGTTATGAAACTTCCGAGTTCACCTGCTCTATTCTCCCAATATGTATCAGACACTTCTGGATATAAACGTTTTATGTGAACTGTTGGAATGTTAGAGTTTGCCAAAGGCGTTAGTGCTGGAGAGACTAGTCTAAAATTAAAATCATCTAGATACAAATTACCAGGTATGGAATCGTGCGCATAAACTTTTACCTTCGAAATATTAGGGTTAATTTCATTTGCAAAATCAAATTTGAGATTATCATTTTGATAGACATATGCCGTGACCGAAGTAGGATTATTATTCTGAATATCACTCAGATTAACTAGCATTTTATTTCCATTAAATCCTTTATCACTCTTATAGTTCAAAGTATACGAACTAGTTCCTGCACTGTTGCTTTGGTACATATCAATCGTAGCAGGGAATGGATCTATCGTTGTATGCTGAATATAAACATCAAGATTCGTTTCTTTACCTGAAATCTCAGCAGTAATCCCTCTAATATTCCGTACAGTATCTTGTGTATCCATCTGTTGGGTTAACAACTCATTTAACTTGGTCCATGTAATCTGACTCGCATCATTGTCCAGATAAAGTGTGGCCGTATGTGGTGTGTATAAACCATACTCGACAGAAACCGAATAATCTAAATCTCCCTCACTATAGAAAATCTCATTGAGGTCAATTTCCGCGTCATTTGACAAGTAAAGGGTAGGAGAAACGTCTGGCATTCTAAAATGATTTCCAACTACACTCGTTGGTTTAAATTGCGGAGCTGCTACATACGGGTTGACGTGAATAGGAATATGTCCTTTCGTAAATCCCCCCTCATGATCCGTAACAACTACATCTAGGTAAGCAGTTCCTTCTGTAACAGGCACAACTTCTTGGTCTACAAGTGCTTCACCTTCATAAATTGGTGTAACATTAATACTCGCATTGCTTTCAACAGAGACTAGTGAGAGACAACTACGTGTAAACTCACCGCCTTCTTCTCCTTCTTCTTCTCCTTCTTCTTCTCCATAACATAAAATACTATAATCATCACTGAAATAACTACCAATCTGATACTTAATGGACCACGAATCAATGGGGACCCCAACCTCAGCCTGAAGAACGGATGGAGACGTTGGTATAATTGGATAAGGAGGGGTGTTATCAGTATTGTAAGAAAATGGTTCTGTGTTTTCCACGGTTTCTGGGGCAATATTTTGAAGGATAGCAATCGTATTGTCCTTGCTTTGTGTCGGTTGTATGAGTAAATCAAAAGCCTTCACAATGTCAAATTTGTAAGCATCCGGATTCGCTGTATTAGCAACAACGATAACTTTAAACGTATCCGTAAAATTTACATATCCTTCCTGTTCATCAGAATGTCCGATCCCAGATACAGTAAATGTTGCATCACCAATGTCTAAAGCCCTTACTTCATAAATTCCTTCATCCCAAAATGAAAAACCAGCCTTTACATTCTCCGACCCACTCGTTGTGATATGAATGTTTTCTGCTTGATATAATGCTTGAAAATCAAAGTACTTCACGCCATTTTTCGGCAAAACAATCGTATGTATTTTGTCTAGATTTACTGGGGGAGGAGTTCCTATAGGAGTCGCATAACTGTACTGTGAAGGAGCTAGTACCAACGGAGCAGCCAAAACTGCTGTACTGGCAATCGTCCCTATCAACTTCTTCTTCGAAATAAGTTTTTTCTTCATTATTACACCACCATCATCTATTAGTCTTTCTCTCATTCTATCATACGAAATATGCACTAAAAACCCCTAAAACGACAAAAAACCTCAAAAAACGAGGTTTTCGACCGATTTCTTATTTAAAAACAGTACTTTCGAATCGCTTCATGTACGCCCTCATCATTATTGGAAGAAGTCACGGCATCCGCGGCTTCTTTCACATCGATCGGCGAGTTCTCTACTGCAATCCCTAACCCTGCAAAATTCATCATTTCCAGATCATTATAGTAGTTACCGATGGCCATAATTTCTTGCGCTTCAACGTTTAATGTAGCTGCCAATGCCTTCAACGCGTTACCCTTATTGGCAATCGGATTCATCACATCAATGAACAAATCTCCACTGCGAATCATCCTCAAATTCCCATAGAGCTTCTGCTTCTCCCACTCCACTTGAACACGATCCAACACCTCAGGTTGAGCAAAAAGTGTAAATTTAACAATCGGCACGCCGAGCTCGGAAACAGATGTAACAAGTTTAGGATTGATGAGAAACTTCTGATACATCATCTTCTCATACTCACCGGCACGTTCAATATACATATTAAATGCTGTACACACATCGAAATGAATCCCTTCACGGCGAGCATAAGCCAACATACTTTCGATTTCGCTAATTTCAAAAGAGAACTCATTCACCAACGACTGTCCTCGCTCATCGGCATGAACGGTTACCGCTCCATTATGCGTGATCATCGTTCCTTCTAAGCCCAACTGCTCAAGGATCGGCAACGTACTTGCCGGTGCTCTCCCCGTACAAAGGACAATATGACAGCCTTGATCATGAACCTCTTGTATCGTTTCAATCGTTTGATCCGATAATTCGTGATGATCGTTAAGTAGTGTCCCATCTACATCTAGTGCGATTAATCGATAGTTCAAGGTATTCGCTCCTCGCTCTTTTCTTATCGACTAATTGTACCATAGGTACAAAATCAGTTCATCGTTTTTACAATAACAACAACGACTTCCCAAGATCTAACTTCGTTATTGCACCCGATGAACACCAACCGATTGCTGAGCATTCCCAATGATTTCGATAGGAATATCTTCCTTTTTCACAACACCATTACTATATCTAATCTGAAAATGAATCGTTTGTGCGCCTAAGGGTAATCCTTCCGTTAGAGATTGGAATTGGCTATCAAATAATTCACCACGAAACAGGGTAGTATCACTGGATTGTGGTTTCAACTTTTCAAAAACATATAAGGTATGACCATCCAAACTAATCGTATCGATCCAAGCGAGGACCTCGTCAACCGAGGCGGATGCGCTCTGACTTTTTACAACAAATATCTCCCCTGAATAAAATTGTTTTGGATTTACTTGTGTTTGGTGCCCTTTCTGATTATGCACAATCAACCAATTGTCCGTGTAAGTAACAACAGAATTTATTGTCAAAGGCATCGCAGTGATCGTTTTGACTACCGTCGATGTAAGAAAACCATCTGTAGCGGTGAGTGTAACTTTGTAATTACCAGGCTGAGAGAACTTTTCCATGAAATTTGTAGTTGTAAAAGGCTTAGTAACCCCATCTGGTCCCTGAAAGGTCCATAAGTATGAAAGCGCATCGCCATCAGGGTCAGTCGAAGTATTGGTGCTCTGCACCTCATCTCCTTCCCATACTGGCTTAGGAGCCCAGTCAAAATTGGCAATAGGAGGTCGATTGATATATAACCAAGTTTGTGGTGAGTAATCTGACCAAATTACCCCATCGAACACCCTTACACGAACTCTTAATTTATGACCTACCGGTAGATCAGTGTTTACTGTCCAACTTCCGATTAATGACGATGAGCCTTGATAATATTGGCCTGAGTCTACAATCAAAGTATCGTTGGTTTCATTCGTGATTTGAATTTGAAAGTACGTAAATGTAGTACCTGGATCCGGATCTGTTTGATTCCATTTCAGCGTTGGCCGCAACGTACTAAATCGTGTTGGCGAAGCTTGAGTCCCATTGGGTTCCAACATAATTGCTGTTGGTTGACGGTTTGTAATCATCCACCCAACGTTCGACCAAGGCGACCAAGCTATTCCATCGGAAACCCTTACCTGAACTTGGTACTTCTGTCCTTGCGCTAGTGTTTGTGATGTAATCCATTCTTGGGTAGTTGAGCTAGTTCCTTGTGGCTTAATACCACTGTCAACTACAACATTTCCTAATTCATCTTTTATTACGACTTGGAAAGCGGCAAACGTTGTACCTGGATCTGGATCCGTTTGATTCCAAGTATTTGTAGGTGTTAATGTGTTCACATAACTAGGACTTGCTTGCGTTCCATTTGGAAAAGTAAGTAGAGCTGCTGGCAGTTGATTCGGCAACGGAATCGTAATGTTGATTGTTTGTTCAACCCAATCTGACCAAGCTCCATATTCATCGGCCACCGCAGCTCTGACGGTATATAGCCCAGTTTCAGTAGGCCTTGTGAGCTTTCCTAGTTGAGTTACGCCACTTGGCGTTGTATAGCTGTACCTATTGTTGAAAATACCTCTGGTGGTCTGATAATTTCTCCCTGTCGCTTCTGTTGAATAATTTGCCGCGCTAAGCCAGCGATCGGGATCGTAACCTGTTTCCGTCCATTGAATCGTATGATCTGCATTCTCAGCAATCGTAAATTGTTCTATTGGTCTTCTGTGAACAAGGATGGAATGAGTTGCAGGATCGGACATTTTCTGAAACATGGCAAACACAGACGATGGATATTTGAATCCAGCGGGTGCAGGGTCGTCCGGTTCTTGGAATTCAACTTTGAATACCCCCACCTTTGAAATACTAGGACTTGGCGATTGAATAACAATGCCATTATAGCTGTTAGTTCCTACAGGATCGGAAGCACCATCCCCAGCATTTAGAAATTTATACGGTTCCATATTCGTAAATTTCCATAGGGCTAGATTAGGAATAGCAGGATCGTTCTCTGGATCAAGATAACTTGTACTATAGGTAATTGGCATATTTACAATGGCTTGATTGGCAACTGCCGTATCACTACTCTCGTAAATCATAGCATTGAAATCTTTTAACTCTACGTACGGGGATTCTGAGTAAAGGCCGTAAGATCCTGCAACCGCAAAAGTATCATCGTAAGTATCAATGATTGGAATTCCAGCTGCGTAGACGATAATGTGATTAGCTCTTACCTTGGCTTTGATATCCGTGTACACCCCGAGCTTCGAATTATAATTTTTGCTCATAATCGTAGATGAAATACCATTAACTATTTTGGTCAACTTGATGAGATTCGGTGTCATTTCTACTCTGTACATGTTTTTGTTATTTTGCACTCTAAAACCGATGCCTGCTGTGACGCTATCGCTATAAGTATTATAATTAAATTTGGTTCTCATACTGATATCACCGTTATACAGACTAGCATCATTGTTAGAAAGAAAACCGTAACTACTATTTCCAGTTATGTTGTTTACGTCTGTTTTCACAGACAAAATCCATTCATACCTACTCTGAGTACCTCCGTAATCTGCATTTCCTTGATACACAACTTTGATTGTGCCGTCCTCTGTCAAGTTAATGCTTTTTATACCATATGTGTTACTTCCATTTCCTGAATCGGAGAAATTCGAAAAAGCCAATCCTGTTGGTATATCCACTTCTTTGACACCCGTAGTCATATCGTAGGCTAATATGTTCGTTTCGCCGTTACCTATTATCAATTTTCCGTCTGAGGATATTGTAGCTTTTGGAGTTGGACTTCTATATGTGATGTCGCCGTCATCTGGCCAATAATAAATTAAATATTGGTAAGTTTTCACTCGATCTATTGTTGTCGTTTGTCCCGATCCTAGATCGTAGAACATCAAATCCCAAAAACCATTCTTACCAACCGTGGTGTAATAACCGCTCTCTACCGTCTGTTTGATATAAGCAATACGATTATTAAAAACTCCTAAGTAGTAAATTAAATTATTGTGGGGATCTGCGGGATTCCCGCCGCCTACTAGATCTATCGCAACAGTACCTGTATTTGCATTTAAAACTACTCTTACAGCGCCGTATTTAATAACCATCTTAGACTCATTATCAGAGAAGTAATCTATGCTGATACCTGTCCGATTATATGTCCAAGAAGCTAGGGTAGGTGTATATTCCCACATGACAACGCCACCGCTGTTATATTTTACAAGGCTGCACGAATGTGCGTAATTGTCATATGTTCCGTAGTCGCACTTATTCTTGTAGACATTGCCACCTGAGTCCCTATTGAAAGGCGAACTAAACTGAGTGGTTCCGCGCGGAACTATATAACCGTCCCAATCATGCCAGTAATCCACCGAGTCCATAAGACTCACCGCATTTGTAATATCAGGATTCGGTCCGGTAAACATGGTTGGATATGTAGTTGGTTCTGGTGGTGGACAAGTGGGAGAATCAGACCATGCACTTCCACATGTTAACGTTTTGGTGCCCGTATATGCGGGAGTTACCAACTGGTTCGTATCGTTCTTCGTAAAATTCAAGATGTCAGAAATTCTGGTTATAATCTCATTATAAGCACTATTTTGCCAGTATGAATTATATCCACCCTGTCTTTGAAATATCATATCCGAATTATATTCCGTCTTGATAGCCGAATTAAGTTTTGGTATTACCGGCTCTCCCCAACCGCCATTGTTATTAATTTGTGGCGCGGCACTGTGCGTCGATCCATAGGGCATTTGAGGATTGTCTTCATTATAAAAGTAGATGGCATCGCCATTTTGCGCTGATTTCCAAAGATGTTTGGCAATTCTATTTTCTTTGTTAAAAGCAGCATAGTAACCATCTAATTTTCCTGTATTACCACAATCATGACAATAACCCTTGTATGTGCTAAACCATTTTGTTACTACATTGGAACTAGTTATTGACTTATACGGCTCGTAATTTGTCATATTCTTCGTACTAATCGAGTTGTCGCCAGAATTATAATTATATAGTTTTGGTGCCGAAGTCCTTGTTATTGAAGAGGCTGCCCATGTTGCCGAATTAACCAATGTATTAGCTGTTGGCGTAACGGACATTATGTTCGCTGGTTCAGGTTGTACACCAAAAGCTGAGAAATCAACTTCGGGCATTTGGTTGATTACTTCGAATGGAAAATCTTTATCCGTTGATTTCATTAGACCAAGACCTTCTTTTAGATGAATGTGAATATTACAAGTCTTCGCTACTTGAGTTGGTGTGTATGTAAAGTTTCCATTGCCATCAGGGGTCATATTAATTAATGTGTCATCTGCTAAAGAGCCATTATTGTTGTTGTCGCAGGCTAAAGTAACTGTGTGCTCCGAAATTGGATCACTATCGGGGCTATATGATTTGTCTTGGAAAGACATGGAAACATTTCGTATCCCAATATCGTTATAGTCTAGTTGTGCCACAGGTAGTAAGTCTTCTAAGACGTTCAGCCTAGAATGCGCTGTATCAAGGGACCGCAATCCTGCGCTATCTGTTACATCCAGTTGAATGTTGTAATCACCGAAAGCTGGATATATAGGCAGTTTAGTTCCGTGCCAGTCACAATTCGATATTGTCCTAAATTTATACGGACTGTAACTATTAGTACAGCTAATATCTGGCGTAAATAATCTGCCTTCGACTACTTTAGGCGGTAATGTAATGATGGGGACTGGATTCGGAGGTACAACGCTCATGGTTGCCGAAGTTTGTGACTGATTACCACATTTATCCGTTGCCGTTACCTTGATACTATGTGTACCAAGAACATTTGCATTGAAATTGTATGTCCATCCATTTGGTTCATGATCCCATAAATCATAATCGGTTCCCAGTTGTCGTACCCATGAACTCGAGCTCCCTGGGAAATCCCAGGTAAGAAAATAAGGATCTCCATCAGGATCATAAGGTTCGTCATGATCCCCAGGAATCATAGCTGATTTTTGAATGACTCGCAGCCAAACACGTTCATCTACAGCAAACATACTCTCAGGTACAATGCTTCCACCATCATAAGCTTGGAACCAACCAACACGTACGACCGGTGGGCTATTAGATCCTACGCAAGATGCTGGTGAAATAACCTGGAAAGTCTTTGGCACTGCATTAGCTTCCCCACCACACGTGGACGTGACTTTAAGTGAGACACTGACAGTTCCGATTGTCATCCAACCAGGATCTGGTGGTAAGCCACCAACATTGAATGAAAAAGCGCCAGTATTTGAATAGACCTTTGAGTTTCCATTTTGTGAAACCGTATAGATAACATTTTGAATTGCACAACCATCACCACCGGTAACAGAAATGCCATCGGCCATAACACCGTTGTAACTCCCGAATTCAATTGAGGGTTTTTCGATTTTAAACTTGGCTGTAATTTCTTCTTTAGAAGGGGGTATGGAGCAGGTAGATTGGGGAGTGATTGTAATGGTTTTAGTGTTGTCAGAGGTGTTCGATTCACCTGTTATAGGATTAATGAGGATAGATATTCCATAAGGGGAAGTTCCTGAGAAGGATTTGGTGAAGTTACCAGTCTTTTTCTCGCCTGCGTTTATACCTGTGTAGTTAAAGGTGTTGAGTACAATGCCGTCTATTAAGACTTTTACGTTGAAGGAAGTTGTAACATTTGTTCCACCTGTATTTGTAAATGAAAAGTGAAAATTTGTTGATTTGTTTACCTCAATGCATTGCCCTTCTTCATCAAGGATAACGTTACCCAAATTAGGTGGGCCAGTTGCGGTTTCATAAGTGATTTTAATGTGGTCTGGGTATTTGTAGGTTTTGGATTTTAAATTGACTTTAAAGGCCGCGTAGTAAACCATGACTTTTGCGCCGGGAAGTCCGAGTTGTTTGGTATAGTCGGATTCGTAGTTTAAATCTTGAGTATAAAATACTTCGTATCTGTCTGAAGTAATACCTTTTGTTTCAATATAATGTGTTTTAGATGCAACAGTTACACCGTCATCAACACCCGCTGGTCCAGAAACACTTGCGTCTGTAAAGATTTGTGCTGTTGCAGTTATATCAGATGCATTGACCACTGATGAAGGTATAGGAGTTCCACTAACTGTCGTGTAACCTACTTGCCTATTCGCTGTTAGAGATAAACCTGCCCCCAAGCAATTTGGACTTTTAGGCATCATAGATCCATTAACATTTTCAGTGTAGTCTCGCCCTGAGTGATCTGAACAGCCAAGTGCACCATCTTGATACCAATCCAGAGTTTTACCTGAAGTGCCAGGAGCATAGCGATACCAAGCGAAATATCCTTGTGCTGAATCATTGCCGATGGACTCGACAACGACAGGGTCTCCTGTTAAATTTATCCCTACTGTACTCCAACTAGATAAACCTACAGCAGAATCAATTTTCATAACAGGTTGTGTGTCCCCGTTCATATAAAAACCAATTTCCTTGATTACTTTTCCGACAGGTGCAGTTACAGAAAAAGGGTTTGTAGTTGTACTTTTTGCATCACTATATATAGCCTGATAGCCAGCTTGATAATTTCCAGTGTATGTCATATTTCTTGTTTCATCAGCAGCAGAAGCGTTTGCAAATAGCCAACTAAATTCCAGATAATTAAGTGGTATAATTTGCATTGCGATTATTATAATTAGACAAATACTAATATGCTTTATTTTAGTCGGCAACAGAGATCGCCTCCGTTTCTAGTGAGCGTCTTATTTTTTGGGAATTAAACTGTAAAATATTTTTTTGTTGTAGTTAGGTGCTGGTGGTATTGCAGGGGCGCTAATTGATATACCTGCATAGGAACTCAGAACACTCTTATTTTTAGAGATAATGATTGCGGGCACGTCCCCTAATTTATTAATAAACAAATGTGTAGGAGTATTTAGTTCTCCATCTATCATCGCTTGAGGATCACCATTTTCAAAACCATATAACCCAAATTTGGGGAGCGTAGATGTGTTTTTATATATAGTAGTATCATTGTTGTAATCTACATGCCCCTTAAAATAAAGAACATAGCTATTCATGTATCCATCTTTTACAAACTTACTAGTCTTAACAGTCATGCCGTTATGCCATTTGAGCTTACTTATATCCCCCAATAGCCCTAAATTGGGATCGTTCGGATCTTCTAAATCTATTGCAACAATCTGATCCATCGTTCCCTTATACAATCCATCACCAGTCTCTAGTGTAAGATTAGCAAGATTCCACTTTTCGATCTGTTCCCCTCCAAAAACATGTGGCATAACCGTAAATATATTCGTGTGTTTCAATTCCAGTTCAGCATTTCCAACGGCATACTTATCAATTTCTAGAGAGCCACCTTGATTCACTTTAAGAATACGTTCAATGATGGTTACTGATTGTGCACGTGTAGTCGAGTTAGCTGGCTCTAATGCTCCTTTTGCTAAGCCTTGGATAAGTCCTATTTTCGCTGCGTTATACATAACTGAATCATTGTCAATTTGAATCGCTTTGTTTTGTAAAGTTACATCAGTAGCCCGCAATGAAATACGCGACATTTCCAACCGAGTAATCGGATCATTTAATTTATCAATCGAGAAATCCGATTCTCTAAGAATACCTTTGTTTATAGCAGCTGTTACATATGGAGAAGACCAATCCGATCCTGATGAAACACTTTTTAGAGGTTCCTTAATCGCGGTTACAACCATTTTCACAAACTCAGCGCGAGAAACATTTTTTTCAGGTTTAAATGTAGAGTCCTCATATCCGTCAATATATCCTTTTTTCATAGCGCCTTCTATTGCAGCCATAGCCCAGTGATCTGAAACGTCCTTTAATTTTATCGCAGTGACTAGGCTCGGAGTTGGTATTAGTGCATCTGCGGCTGAAGTCGAAGATTGACAAGCAGTGAATAAAAATACAGTTGATAGCAGAATACATGTTTTTTTCAAATTGAACTCCCCCTATTGTGTATACCCAATTATTGGTAGTATCTCATTTCATAATTGTAAATGTCTACCTATTTTCGACATATTTCCACCAAAAAAAAGCAAAACCGCCTAGCATTGCTAAAAATCAGCAATAACTAGGCGGTTCTTCCGCACAAATTAATTTCATTATTAAGAAAATACCATAATTTAGTATTTTTGTATAGTTAATTTTGATTCTCGTTTGCATTCCGTAAAGCAGAGAGCTCTTCGGGGCTTAATTCTCTGACTTGACCTAAACCCAGACCAGGATCTAATCCCAGCGGCCCCATCGAAATTCTTTTTAAAAAAACGACTTGCTTGCCAACTGCTTGGAACATCCGTTTCACTTGATGAAACTTACCCTCCATAATCGTTAGTTCGATCTCAGAAGGGATCCCAGCAGCTTCATTTCCGACCTGTAAAATCTTCAAATCACCAGGTAACGTCACATAGCCATCATCTAAGGTTACACCTTGGCTAAAAGCCTCCCGATCCGCTTCGTTAACTTCCCACTCAACTTTAGCGTAATAGGTCTTCGGAACGTGCTTGCGAGGTGAGAGCAGGTTATGGGCCAGTTTGCCATCATTTGTGAGCAAAAGAAAGCCTTCGGTATCCTTGTCCAATCTACCTACTGGGAACACTTCGAACGGAGCATATTCCTCGTCCAAAAGATCCACAACCGTACGATCCCGATTATCTTCGGTTGCCGAGACAACCCCTTGCGGTTTGTTCATCATCAGATAAACAAACTCACGGTAAGTGACGACTTCTCCATTCACGGTAATGTTGTCCTTATCAGGATTCACTTGCATACCGCTGTCTTTGACCTTCACACCGTTAACATATATTGCACCTTCTTTGGCGAGGCGCTTAAGTTCAGAACGTGTGCCAACGCCCACATGGGCGAGTATTTTATCGAGTCGTTGTGTTTGTTTCATGACCGTTAGGTCCACCTCCAACCGGGCGGGTATTCGTTCTTCAGCATCCCGTCAAGCCACTTGCCCCAGCCAACGGGATGGTCGTCAATGCAGACCAGGCAGTAGCCTTTGGCTGCCTTGGTCTCTTCCGGATCGCGGAGAATCTCGCTCTCCGCGACTTCGAGCGTCTCGCCCTTCAGGTACCGAAGGGCTCGCTCGTCGCTCGAAGCCAAGCTCAGCGCTCGCTTGGCCTCGCGCAAACGCAGTCCCATGGCTAGCGCATGGGACGGTTCAAATCGGCCGCGGTGCAGCGCGCCGATGTACCAGCCCGGCCGCACGACTTTCAGTCCGTGCAGCTCAGGCAAGCCCGCCGGCGACGCATACGCGTGCTCGCCGTAACAGACAAGCCGCCTCAGGGCGAACGGCTCGCTGCGCAGCAGCTCACCGGAGAACGCCTCCAGCGGCTCCAAGCTCACCCCCGTGCTAGGCGGTGCCTCAGCACGGCCCTTCCCGCGTAGCGCGGGACGGCTGCTACGCTTCCCAGCTGCCGCCACAAAGTCGGCACCCCCCGCACCTTCCCTCGCTCTGTCACTCGCACTTGCATTTGCACTCGCACCTTCCCTCGCACTTGCACTTGCATTTGCACTCGCACTCGCACTCGCACTTGCACCCGTACTCGCCCCCGCACTCGCCCCTACTCCCACACTACCCAAAACCGCCAAAAAATGCCCCTCACCCCGCAACTTATGCGGCCACAACCTCGCCGTCCCCGCTACGGCTCCCTTCGCTCTCTCCGAGTATCCGTCCGCCTCACACCAAGGTTCTCTCAACCAATCCGGCCGCCCAGGACTGAATCCCTCAATAGGAACGACATCAAACGCAGGATGCTTGTCCAGAAACTCCGCTATTTGCGCCTCATTCTCCTCCGGTGAGAACGTACAGGTTGAGTACACAATCCTGCCTCCAGGAGCCAACATCACAGCAGCTTGCGCTAACAGTTCCCTCTGCATCGCAGCAAATTCCTGAACAGAGTGGCGCTCCCATTGTCCCATCATTTCTTCTTCCTTGCGGAACATGCCTTCACCTGAACAAGGCGCATCAATCAAAATTTTATCAAAATATCCTTGGAAAGCAGTTAACATCCGCTCCGGTTTTTCATTCAAAACAACGGCATTTCGCACGCCGAGCAGCTCGAGATTTTTAACCAGTGCTTTAACCCGATCTGAATGAATATCATTGACAACTAGCACACCTTCACCCTGCAGCTTCGCGGCGATCTGTGTCGACTTCCCACCTGGGGCTGCGCACAAATCAAGGACACGCTCCCCAGGTTTTACCTCAAGAAGCTCAACTGGCGCCATCGCACTCGGCTCTTGGATATAGTAAAGTCCTGCATGGTAATACGGATGCTTACCTGGGCGTTCCCCTTCTTGATAATAAAAACCATCCGAAACCCAAGGTATAGCCGTCAAATGAAATGGACTCTTCTCCAAAAATTCCGCACGCTCTACCTTCCCCGTATTTACCCTTAATCCATAAACTCGCGGTTCATCATAAGAAGCAAGAAACCGCTCAAACTCCTCTTCACCTAGTAAATCAATCATTTTCTCCCTAAAAAGGGGCGGTAGCTGCTTCGCCATTCCACATCTTCGCTTTCTATATAAAATCCCATATGATCAGACAATTTGTGTTTCCATGGTATAGTGTAACGGTATTATAGCTGAGTTGTCACGAAACAGCCAATATTTTTACGAAATCCTACAGGATATGCTATACTTTTTATAGAAGATAGTAGAAAGTAAACATTTTAAAGAGGTGCATACATGAAGAAGTTGCTTATTTATTTA
This sequence comes from Paenibacillus qinlingensis, assembly GCF_013204845.1. Lineage (GTDB taxonomy): Bacteria > Bacillota > Bacilli > Paenibacillales > NBRC-103111 > Paenibacillus_E > Paenibacillus_E qinlingensis. Next base: position 80,347 of record NZ_JABMKY010000013.1, on the reverse strand, counting down.
GGCATAGTTGTCATTTTATTCGGTGGTTTATACTTCGTTAATCAGCAATCTACCAAATCTTCGGATAAAGCGAATGCTGGTAATCCCTATGGTGTTGCCGCATCCAAGCTCAATCCAGAGACTGTGAAACAGTTGAACGATCCTAACTACCAGAACTTGATTTTGCCTGCAGATTTAGATGCCAGATTGAAGAACAAAGAGACATTCTTCCAGTACTATTATGCGTCAACTTGCCCTCATTGCAAAGTGACAACACCTGTACTAGTTCCTCTACAGCAACAATTAGGTCTAGACGTGAAGCAATTTAATTTGGAAGAGTTCAAAGATGGCTGGAACAAGTACAAGATTGAATCCACACCTACCTTAGTATATTACAAAAATGGGGTAGAAGTAGATCGCATTGTTGGCGGGGTTCCCGAGGCTGGATCTACAGTCGGCAATACACCTGAAGTATTCAAATCCTTTTTCCAAAAGTATAAAGGTTAATGCCATTAAATATCTAAACCTACAAAAAGGACTTCTTCACCCATTGGTGAGAAGTCCTTTCTCATTTCAATCATGCTCACTGCTTACTGGTGGATCCAACCTCAAATCTTCCAGGAGATCCTCTAGCTCTTCATCCAGAATCCTAATATCCAAATCATAAGGAAGAAACGGTTCCTCTTTCAATCGCAACAACTTCCTCAGATAAACCTCACTATCCTTCACTAATAAACCTAGATCAATCCCTAGCGTATGAACAGGATAAGGTGCCAGCTTATCTAACCCCGCACTAAACAGTTTAATAGAACCGCTCGGATTGCCATTCCCATGATGATAAAGGCCTACTGCAATTTGCAGCAGACCTTGGTATAACGGATTTCGGCCTTCTTCCAGCCAAAGCTCCTCCATCACTTCATGACACTCGAAATAATCCCGCTGATCGTTAAAATAGTACAGAAAAGCGACATACAATCGGTCATATTCGCTCATGGATTAGTTATTTTCTCCTTTTTTGGCTCTCGAAATGGCAGCCTCAATATCGGCAGATAAATCACTAAGTCCTTCTTCTGTTTCCCAAATCTCATTGAATCGTAATTGGAATTGAGCGGCTTCTCGTACACGATGGTAGAAATATAGTTCTTGGATGTTGCTAAGCACACGGTTGACTAGATTGGAGTTATCCTCAAACATCCGCTGAGAGGCCATAATCTCACCACGAATACTAGACATTTCCTGATCCAGTAGATAAGCAGCTTCCGCCGCTTTACTCAACCGCGCCCGAACCACATCAGGTAATTGCTCTTTATATTTATAATTCAAGGAATGTTCAATCGTCGCCCAGAAGTTCATTGCCAGCGTCCGAATTTGCACTTCTGCTAATATTTTCTTCATACCGAGAGCAGTTTGAACGGGATATTCGATGATAATATGAAAACTTCGGTATCCGCTCGGCTTTTTATTCGTAATGTAATCCTTCTCATACACAACACTCATATCTTGTCTGCTGCGGATAAGTTCAGCAAGCACTTCGGTATCTTCTACGAATTGGCACATGATGCGAATGCCAGCGATATCTTCAATGCCAGACTCTAACTGATCCATCGGTACGCTCAAACGCTTCGCTTTCTCTAACACGCTTGATATTTTTTTTACACGTCCTGTTACAAATTCAATCGGTGCGTACTCTTCACGACTTTTAAGTTCGCCACGTAATGTTTTGAACTTTACTTTCAATTCCTCTACCGCTTGTTCATAAGGCAGTAGAAACTTCTTCCAGTCTCGTCCATCCATCCATGTATCCTCCATTCTGAATGAAGTTAGTGCGAATCTACGCCTATTGCCTGGGAAATATGTGTGAAACCATCCTTCTTTAACAGCTCTTGAAGCCCTTTATTTATATGCCCAAGTAGACCAGGTCCCTCATAAATTAATGCGGTGTATACTTCAACAAGACTTGCACCAGCCCGGATTTTGTCATACGCATCTTGCGCGGTGAAAATCCCACCAGCCCCAATAATCGGTAACTTGCCATCCGTTAATTGATACACACGTCGAATAACATCTGTAGAGCGCTTCGTTAATGGCAATCCGCTTAATCCGCCAGCTTGCTCGCGATTAGCATGTCGTAAGCCTTCTCTGCTTAGCGTGGTATTCGTTGCGATGATCCCAGATACTCCGCTTTCCTTAATGATTTGTACAGTAAGAACAAGCTCATCATCCGTTAGATCTGGCGCAATTTTGACAAGAACCGGTTTCGCGGCACCACCGTGCTTCTTATGCTGCACTTGCATTTCATCCCGAACCGTAGATAACAAGCGTTTCAATTCATCGCCATGTTGTAAATTACGCAAATCAGGTGTATTTGGTGAGCTTATGTTAACAACAAAGAAATCTCCATATGTATATAACGCTACAATACAAGCACGATAATCCTCTTCTGCCTGCTCGTTTGGCGTTGATTTATTTTTCCCTATGTTTACAGCAACTGGAATCACATGTTTCCCTGTTTTTTCTAGGTTGTGTGCCATCTCAGCTGTGCCTACATTATTGAATCCCATGCGGTTAATGAGTGCTTTGTCTTCAGGAAGACGGAACAAACGGGGGAGCTCATTACCTGATTGTGGTTTAGGGGTAATCGTACCGACTTCCATAAATCCAAACCCCATTTGTGAAAATCCTTTTACTGCTTTCGCGTTCTTATCTAGCCCTGCAGCAAGACCGACTGGATTACCGAAGTGCAATCCCCATAACTCCTGTGTTAATTGCGGTGATTCTGGGACCCCATACATGGATTTAAGCAATTGCTTGCTCCCTGGTAAATTCCCAACAGCACTGAGGCCGTCGATGATTAAATGATGCGCTTTTTCCGGATCCATTCGAAACAAAACGGGCTTAGCTAATTTCTTATACAGCATGTCCTATGCACTCCGTTCTCTCTAAGTACTCTAACAGTCAGTTTAGCTGACATTGTAGAAATATGCAATCCACTTAAGACCTCAAACCACGTATTCACACAAAAAATCCCTGCTCCACAAAGGCTGCAAGGGAATGCTCTAGCTTATTTTTTTCACCTAAACTTCTGTACGTTGCAGCAAGCGTTCTAAATGCATCGTTAAGTATCCTGTCTCATCGTCAGGCACTTCTAATTGTAGTGAATCACTTAACATTAACGATAAAACCTTTGCTTTTACATAGGTGTCGCCGTATTCTTCTTTAATTTTGGAGAGAAGTGAGTTTTGAAGAGTTTTCTTTTGCTTAACCCGTTCAATTACTCCTTTTAAATGAGAGATAAACCGAAGTGTTGAGAACGAATCATCGAAATTAAAACCAAGTTCCTTTGCAGATTCAATCGTCTGAGAGACCACTCTGACAACCGCTAGAGAATCGGATGCTTGCTCTTTCTTACGGGCACTGTTGAAATGCATCGTCAAGAAAGCAACCTCATCCTCAGGTAATTTCACATCCAAATGTTCATTCAAGAATTCAACAGCTTTCTTAGCAACTTTATATTCCTCAGGGTACATGTATCCAATTTCATAGGCAAATGGATTCGTAATGAAGATTCCGCGCTTCTGCCGCTCAACTGCGAAGTTAATATGATCTACCAGCGATGCATGGATCGTTTCAGAGAAATCGCCTTCCAGCATGCTTTGTGCGTACGCAATTACTTCTTCGGTGATCCCGATGATTTTCACATCGACGGCATTGAGAATTTGTTCATAGTTTTTGAGTACTTCTGATGTATGCAAAAGGAACTCTTGTGTGATTTCACCTTCACCAATCATCATACCTGGTGTTTTCTTGAATCCAATTCCCTTACCAAATGCAATGGAATTTTTCCCTGAGCTTAAATGCGCCATCACCACGTTATGCGATAGAACATGTATGATCGTCCGATCAATCATAAGACACCTCCGCGTTCTTAGGCTTGTCCTGATTTTTTCTCATTTTGTACCTAGCAAAGGTTTAATGCTCTCACGAATTTGTTCCGACTCTGTCCCAAAAACAACATGAACGTTGCCTTTTCCTAGCCGGATAACACCTATGGCACCTAATTCCTTCAGTTCATTATCTTGTACAAGTACTTCATCTTTCACGAGAAGGCGCAGGCGTGTAATACAAGCATCAATGGAAATAATATTAGAAGCTCCGCCAATGTTGTTGAGAATACGTGTTGGGCGATCTACCAGTGATGGTTTCTCATCAGTAGCTTCTACCTCAACATGTTGCTCAATGTCATCCTTACTTATTACTTTTATCGGAAAGAAGTGTAGATACACTCTAAAGGTTATAAAATATAGAATGAAATACACAGTTCCAATGAGTAAAATCCAATAGGGATTCGTCGCCAAGTGCCAGTTCAACACGAAATCAATAGAGCCCGAAGAGAAGCCAAAACCCATTTTCACTTGAAGTATATTCATAATGAGCATCGAGAAGCCTGTAAGAACGGCATGAATCACATAAAGAACAGGGGCTACGAACATAAACGCAAATTCGATTGGCTCTGTAATGCCTGTTAGGAAACTTGTCAGTGCAGCAGTCAACATGACTGGAGCTACAAATTTCCTTGTAGATGAAGAAGTGCTTCTCACGACAGCAAGTGCGGCTGCTGGCAAGCCAAACATGATAACTGGGTAGAATCCTGTCATAAACATCCCTGCTGTGGGATCTCCTGCGAAGAAGCGTGAAATATCCCCATGTACCATTTTGCCTGCTGGTGTAACGAAATTCCCTATTTGAAACCAAGCGATATTATTAATAACATGATGCAGACCTGTAGGAATGAGTAAGCGATTAATGACGCCGTAAATGAAAACCCCAATGTTTCCGTTATCTACAATCCATAATCCTATTTCACTTATTCCTCGCTGTACAGGAGGCCAGATGAGCCCAACTACTACACCAATGAAAACCATAACAAGGGATGTCACGAGTGGAACAAAGCGTTTTCCGCCAAAAAATCCAAGAGACTTCGGTAATTGAATATGACTAAATCGATTGAAGAATGTAGCAGAAAGCATCCCCACCATCATCCCACCTAGCACGCCTGTATCCAATGGCTCTGAGCTGCCTGAAACCATTTGAAAATGTTTAAGGACATTATCAAAGACCAGATATCCAACGGCAGCCGCTAAAGCAGCAATGCCTTCTCCCGAAGTTAATCCAATCGCAATTCCTATTGCGAAAATGAGTGGCAAATTATCAAAAATTGCGCTTCCACCTAGCTCGAAAATTTGAGCCACATGAACAAGGAAAGGATCATGAAAAGACATTTTACCAATTCGAAGAAGAATGGATGCTGCCGGCAGCACCGCAATAGGAATCATTAGTGATCTCCCCATCTTCTGAAATGCATACATTACACTCATTAGATTCACCTATAAGCCCACAAGTTTTGGCCGTTCCTTGTTTGCTTTTACCTATCCCCATTATAGTAGAAAGAACACCCTCCCGAAAGGATAAATTCCTCTAGGTTAAGGTGTTTTTTCTATGTATTGCCATATACAGTTATTTCACAGCTCCTGCCGTAATCCCACTTGCAATCTGGCGTTGAAATATCATATACACGATCAAAGTCGGTAATGTTGTGATTAGCAATCCTGCAAATAACGGACCCCATTCTACACGATATTGCATTTCAGCTTGCATAACAGCCAAACCAATTGGAAGCGTGTACTTAGTTGGTTCATTCGTTAGAACAACCCCTAGGAAGTATTCATTCCAGTTATTCAGCATGTTAGTAATCATAACCGTGATCAAACCTGGCTGTGACAATGGTAACATAACCCGGAAGAATGTGCCATAGTGAGAAGTGCCATCAATAATCGCAGCTTCTTCAATTTCTTTAGGAAGCGATTTGTAGAACCCAACAAGCAAGAAAATCCCGAATGGCAAGTTAAGTGCCGCGTAGACTAGGATTAGCCCCAGCCAAGTATTAATAAGGTGCAAATCATTCAACAAGAAGAACAATGGAATCAGAGCAAGTGCGAACGGAATCATCATCGAAGAAATATAGATCGTTAGAAGAACTTTGTTCCCTTTAAAATCATATCTCGCCAAAATATAAGCCGTCATCGCTGCAAGGATCATGCCCAGAAGTGTACTTCCTACCGTCACCACAACGGAGTTCAGGAAGTATGTGCTGAAATTGTATTTACTCCACACATACGAGAAGTTCGACCAAAGTAATGGGAATTTAGGCAATGCCCATGGGGCATTCAAGAAAAATTGTTCATTATTTTTGAGCGCATCTAGCAATGTCCACAAGAGTGGATAGAGCACGGCTACACTCCATATGATCAGAATGATCCAAACTAACATTTTCGCTAATGGATTTTTGATAGCCATACGATGGTTTCCCTCCCTCAGTATCTTTGTCTATGATGACTTAGTGCATTTCGATGGTTTCTTGGCGCATGATACGTTGTAAGATCAGTGTTGTGATAAGTGACACGATCAGAATCATGACACCAATGGCTGCTCCATAACCGAAATGATACTGTTGAAAAGCCATCCGATACAGATAAGAACCCATAACTTGCGTCGTATTATCGGGTTGTCCGCCATTAGTCATGAGCTGAATAATAACGAAAGATCCGTTGAGTGTAGTAATAACGATGTTAACGATGGAGACCTTAATTTGCTCCCAAATGAGCGGCATGGTGATATGGCGGAATTGTGACCATTGACCAGCTCCGTCTATATTAGCTGCCTCATAGTAAGAAGCAGGAATATTCACAATTGCAGCAATCATTAGGATCATGTAGAAGCCGATCCCTGCCCAAATTGTAGGGGGTAAAAGCATCCAGATCGTATGCTGAGGAAATCCTAGCCAAGTAATATCAACTTTTTCCTCGGTAAATAGAGACAAGAAAGCATTCAAGAAACCGATTTGCGGATTGTAAATGAAATTCCAGAGTACACCGACTACAACGACTGAAATGACATTCGGGATAAAGAAGATGGCTCGAAAGAAACCAGTACCCCTCAAGTTAAATCTTGTTAATGCTACAGCGAAGAAAGTCGCCAGAATCATAATCCCAATCACTTTACCAACGACAAGGAAATAATCATTTCCAATGGCTCTAAGTACAATCGGATCTTTGAAAAGCTCAACGAAGTTATCTAAACCAACAAACTCGCTATTTTCAGACATGCCTGACCAATCATAGAAAGACTTCTGTAACGCCTGTATAACGGGATATATCGTAAATACGCAGAAGAATAGAAAAGTCGGAATGATGAATGAAGCGATGAATAAATTCCGTTTTAGCATTTTCGCGTTGGTCTTCATTCTATCCTCACCGTCCTATCATATAAATTGCGGAGAACGCCTTGGGCAGCTATGCCCTTGTTGTTCTCCGCACTGCTTCATTCAGTTCCTATTTCTTTTGTTTTGCCACAACTTCGGATACACGAGTTACCCATTGTTCAGGTGTAATTGTTCCGATTGTCAAAGCAACTGTTGCATCCTGCATGGCTTTGTCAACGTCAGCAGCGAAGGAAACTGTAGGAACTACAACTGTATCAGGGGAAGCCAAGAATTTCGCAGCATCCTTAACGAAGTTAGGAGCTTTGGAAGAAGAAATGTCACCTTTTACATTAGAAGGAGCACCACTTAGCTCAGCCCATTGGGAAGCTTGTGTTTGGGAGAATACGAATTGCATGAATGCTTTTGCAGCCTCTTTGTTTTTCGCTTTTTTCGCTATTCCGAACGTAGCTGTGGACGTGTTAGCTACGACTTTTCCACCTTTATCTTGCGTGATGGATGGAATGAATCCGAAGTCAAAGCTACCTGGAACGTCTTTCGCCATTTCGTTTGGTAACCACAGACCGTTCGGGATGAATGCGTCTTTGTGTTGTAGGAACAAGGATTGAGAATCCGTGTGGTTGATTTGAACAGATGCTTTGTCGATGTAGCCTTTATCACGCATTTGAACGATTTTATTTAGACCTTTGATGATGGCAGGATTTTTCCAAGCCTCTAGATTGTTTGTGGACATATCTTGCAGCAATTTGTAGTCATTGTTGTTTGCAGATACGATTGCTGGAAGCAATACGCCACCGTTGATGTAGTAAGGAAATTTACCAGTGTGGATGAATGGAATGATGCCAGCACCTTTAATTTTTTCACTTACAGCCAAGAATTCTTCGAAGTCTTTCGGCTCAGCCCAACCTTTGTCTTTGAAAAGAGCTTTATCATAGAAAATACCCCATGAGCTCATGACGAAAGGAATGTTGTACGTTTTACCATCAAATTGTTGTGGCTTTTGAGAAAGTAAATCAATAATTTTCTCGCCATCAACGTTTTTAGCGTCTTTGATCCAGTCCGTCAGATCTTCCAATTGTCCGTCTGTAACCATTTGGCGGTCGAACAACTCAGGTCCATCGATGTATACGAAATCAGGTGGGTTACCAGCGATCCAACGGGGTTTCATTTGCTCGTTGATTTTTGGTCCCGCACTTTCTTTAATTTTCAAATCAGGGTTTTTCGCTTGGAAATCAGCAATAACTTTTTTCCACCATTTGTCGCCGTATCCGCCAACAAAGTATTGGATTTCAAAATCACCAGTAAGTTTAGTTGAAGCTGCTGCAGTAGGAGCTGCGGATGCTGCCGTTGTTGGAGCCACAGATGCTGCTGGTTTTGTTGTTTCTGCTGGCGTGGATTTACCGCAACCTGCAGCTACAAGTGCCATAGACGTTGCCAAACCAATTGTTGACCATTTTTTCATGTTCATGTGATCATCTTCTCCCTTTTTTTAATTCATCTAATTATTTATTGGTGAAGCGTGTACCCGATAGTTAAACTTCGTCTTAGTTTGTACTATCAACCCCTTTCATGATTCATTTATTGGCAAAATAAAAAGGGCATAGTTATAGAAGAAGACTTGCATTTCTTCTAATAACTAATGCCCTTGCGGTAACATGTTATCAAAACTGACATATTCAATTGTTTTAGGTGTTCCGTGTGATTAAATCTTACAATAAAATGACATGGACGTCAATACACTTTTTAAAAGAATTCGTTCATTATTAATTATTCATTGAAAGCGTATTCTTATGATATGATAGAAACATCTCGTTTAATCCTAATGGAAAAGGTGATTCTTATGGCCAAACGTAAACCAGTTGCTGTTTCGCGCAAACACAAAAATGAAGTTAATATGAAAGCGATTTACTGGACAGGATCAATTTTCTTAGTTGTCATTTTAATTATGACTTTACTGCTCATTTTGAACAAATGATTCCAATAAAGTGATTGAAAACTTCACATTTTGAATTGTAATCGCTTTCCGTTTTCTTGTCAAGTGTAATTTAATACATAAAAGGAGAGGGCAAGATTATTTCTTACTCTCTCCTTTTTTTTAAAAACAATTGAGTAATTCAGTTGCCAATCATTAACACTGCTGTGTGTCAATCCAACCATTTGTACCGCTTCCCAGGGTTACTATCTTTCGTTTCCAAAGGCAGGCCGATCGCTTGCGCAGGGATTCCCCTCCCCGCTCCAATCCCACTACCTGGTTCAGCAGGCGGCAATACCCCTTTCCCAATCGTTACTTTCGTTTGCTGAGGAACGATATTGTACAGTTCTTCTACATCCGCTTGGAGCATACGTATACACCCGTGCGATTCATCTTTTCCAATGCTCGAAGGCTTATTCGTACCATGGATCGCATAAAGCGTATCTGACAAAGTCATGCCGCGGCTGCCAAACTCACCATTCGATTTCCCGTTTGGATTACGAACTTTTTCGCTAATGATAAAGTCACCTTGCGGCGTCTTAGCGCCTCCCAGTCCAACTGGATATCGTCTTAGAATGTAATCCCCGCTAACAACCGCCAACTGATGTTGATCCGTATCAATTATAACCCTGAGCGGCTCTGTCAAGGGAAGTGCAGACGCTTTTGATTGCGCACTACTCGCACTTTGACTCACAGGATTTGTTGGAGCAGGAGTACCGCTAATGGCACTCCCTTCTTTCTGCGGCGGTTGTGTAGATGGTTGATTTAACTTCTCTTTCGCGGGCTCCTTAACCCTTTGTAGCGCCTCTGGAAACACTTCTTTCATTTGTGGCGTCAGGCCTGGCAATAGATTATCTGGGTAAGGCTTCGTTATTTGTTCAGGCTTGTCCGGAAGAACGCCTGTCTTACTCTGGTAAGCCTGAATCGCACTCTGCACAATGATCGCTTCTTCTCGCTCATGCATCCACGAAGCAATCACAGGAAGCAGGCTTGAACTATCCGTTACCTGACAATTGCATATTTGCGCCTGATAATATTTCAAAACAGACTCGCCGCCACTCGTCCCCGAATTTTCAATACTCAGAAGCGGACGCACTGAGCGATTCCATTCTTTCCAATGCTCATCTTTGCTTTTCGGAGCTTCCATGATAACAGACACTCCGATGCTTTTAGCAGAAGGAAGTAAAATCTCTTGGAGTTTTTTCGCCCAATCTCCCTCAGAGAAATAAAGCTTCAGCGCTTGTATATCTTCCTGACCGCTCGAACTTACGATTCCCTCCGTAATCGTGGGCTCGACTTTCAGTTCACTGCCATTCGTATCCGACTTTGCCACATCCATACCCGTTGGAAGCGTCAGTAGTAGCAACAAAATAAGGAGAACTAGCCTTGGCCAACGACCGCTAGAGCGACGTTTCATGTTGACTGTATTTTTGACCTCCATCTGAGCTGCCTTCGCTATCGGTAAAGGTCCCTCCAACACTATTTTTTGTTGCTCAAATGCTTCATATATTTCACCCGCTTGTGCAAAACAATAGGCAGCCTTGCCTGTTTTACCCTGAGCAGTGTACTCTTTACCCAGTAAATACCATCCCATTTTATGATCAGGATGTTCTTTGACATATTTCTTAAGATATAAGGGGTCCTCTATGGGATTACGCTGAAAAAATCGTTCCAACTGATCATTCTGATGTTTCGACTTCAATTCTGCAGCCTCCAATCCACGATACACTACTCTTCGATTGTTATCGGCAAAAATAGCCAAAAGTTGAAGCCCAAAACAAAAAGGCTTGGACGAGGAGTTAACCTCACCAAGCCTTTTCTATTCCAATCTTACTTCACGAAAGATTTCGTACGTAAAATAGCTGTTTGATGGGCTGCATCCCACTGTACATCTAGACCAATCTGTTCGGCGAAGAAACGAATAGGAACATAAGTACGATCCTGCTTCACATATGGAGCCGCATCTGTATCTACTTTCACATCTGGCTGACCTGTTACCTTGCGTGAAATCCCCTTATCACCAATGGTTAATTCTACGGTCACATCACCTTTGGAGAGCTGCACGATTGATTTACCTGCCCGTTCAACATAAGTCACTTTATAACCAAACGTTTCACTTATTGCACGAACCGGCACCATTGTACGACCATCTTGAATTTCAGGTTGAGCATCGAAGGAAATGAGCTTGTTGCCGCTAACCACCTTCACTTGTCCATCATTCGAAACCGTCTCTGGTAATTGATAAGGTGTAATTTTGCGTATTTTGTTATTGGATGCATCGGCTACAACCAAATTACCTTGTGTTGTTACCAGTACATCGGAAGGATTATAGAACGCTGCGGATTGCTCAACGCCATCTTCTTCCCCTGTTTGAGGCGTACCTGTTATCGTAGTTACTTGACCATTCAACAGATATCGTACCGAGTGATTCAGGCTATCCGCGATGAGCAAACCTCCCTCCGAAGTCACAGTCAGTCCCTTCGGGAAGTCAAACTTCGCTTTCAAAGCATCACCATCTGCATAATCACCTGCTGCATATAACTCATTCTTCCCATAGATTGCAGAACCACTAACAGTTGGCGTTGATCCAGCTATTGTCGATACATTCCCTGTTGCAAAATCAATATAACGGATACGCTGATTCCCTGTATCGCTTACGTAAAGATTACCTTTGCCATCGAACGCAAGTCCAGACGGCTCATTAAATGTCGCCGTAGAAAGGCTGCCGTCGTGATATTCGCCCGCGAATGACGCTTCACCTGGGCGTACCTGAATAACGCGTGTAACAGGTGCAGTGAGAGTCGTAACGCGACCATCTGTAGTGATTTTACGAATGGCATGATTGAGTGAGTCAGCCACATATACGGTGCCGTCAGAAGTAACTGCGATATCACTTGGATGATTGAAGCTTGCTTCTGATCCCTTACCATCTTTACTTCCTGGCACACCGTTTCCTGCAAGTGTGGAAACAGTTCCATTCACATCAATTTTGCGAATTGCATGATTTCCAGCATCCGCCACATACACATTGCCTTTGGCATCTAGAGCTAGACCCGTCGGCTCGTTAAAGAAAGCTTCAGACGCTTTCCCGTCAAGCAGTCCTCCAGTGGGGAAGCCTTGTGCATTTTTCACAACAGCAAGAGCAGGTCCTGCATATGTGGTCACTTGACCATCTTTCAATTTACGAATCACATGGTTGCGTGTATCCGCAATGAGGATACTTCCGTCAGCAAGTTGTACCACACTTCCAGGTGCACGGAAAGCTGCCTGTAAGGCAGCGCCGTCTATATCTTCGAATTCACCAATTCCAGCAAGGGTGGTCACATCTGATAGAATTTGCCCAGTGCTAGACTTCAAACCATCCGCATCTAAGCCAGCAGCCAGTACAGACGAACCTCCTATCAACGTAGCAGCAATTACGCTTGAAACTAATATGTGTTTTAAGGGTTTCATTGGAATCTCCTTTAATTCAACTGATAAACTTAATGAGTTCGAATCCTATACAGGTGGAAAATCGATATTTGGCATAGGTGTCCCAGTGCCTACCGTCTTCGATTGAATGCTTGTAATTGGAACATCAATCTTTTCAACTTGATTGTTCGTTGCTTTGCGAACAATCACAATTTTACCAACACTGATAGTCGTAGCCCCATAAGTTTCCATTGGGATACTGACTAGCTTTTTCGTTCCTGTAAATGAAATATTGGGCACACTTCCAAAATTGGTCACCGCATATAGAAGTTCGTTTTGTGGACCTTGTGATTCATAGGCTTTGATATAATCAGCACTTGTAAGTGGATTAGTAAATATCGTTGAATTGGCAGTAAACGGAACTTCTGAATGATAATTATAAAACGCATTGAAACCATACAGTAAATGGATTTCAACACCATAGATGTCCTTACCATACGTATTGATGAAATCAGTCATATTGATATTGAGATTAAAACTAGTACGTGTTGCAACCTCTCCAATTGACACATCAACTTTATCTGCAACTTCGAGACTTACAACTGGCGTTGGCGCAGGTGGGCTGGTGTCACCACCACTGTTACTATTGTCACCTGAAGCTGGTTGCGTTGGTGTAGTCGGCGTGGTCGTTCCTTGCTTATTCGCCTCAAATTCCTGCTTCTCTTTCTCTGTCATACCAGCCTTCAGTTTGGCTTCCGCCTCAGCCTTGGCCTTCGCTTCTGCAGCTAACTTCGCTTCAGCAATTTTCTTCTTCTCATCCTCTAGCTTTTTCAAAGCGTCAGCAAGCTTTTGCTTAGCAGCAGCTTCTGCCTTTTCCTTCTCCAGCTTACTTTTCAACTTGGCTTCTTCTAGCTTCTTAAGCTCTTCTTGCTTCTTCTTCTCTAATTCAGGATCCACACCTGCCGTTTTATCTAGCGGCTTAACTTTAGATAAATCCAACTTTTTATCAGGTGAATCGATTTTTTTATTAGCCTCAGCAATAATCGCATCTACCGTTTTTTGATCTATCTTACTGCTCGCAATAGCTTGTTTAGCAACGTTACCAATTAGATTGTCTAAGTTTTGTTTTACTCTATCAAGCTCAGACTGATCTTTAATACTCAAAGAATTCTTATCATTCGTAAGCGTTCCATCTGCAATTTTCTTTTGCTTTGTCGCAATAAACTCATCGTTTTCTTTATCTATTTCTGCTTTGTTGCGGATTAATTCTCCAATAATTTCCGGCGAAGCATTTTTAATAAAATCCTCTAAATCGAAGAATTCCACTTTCAAGTCCAGATCCTTGGTTTCATCTCTTGAATCCAAGGAAATTTCTTGTGTTGGGTTCACGTATGTAATCGTTGTAGATTGTGTCTCATCCGAATTGGACGTTACCGTCGAAGCGGACACTCTTCCAGATCCTACAGCCATTTTCGTCTTTCCAGAAACAGGATCAACGGAAACGAAGAATTGTGTTCCACGTACTCCCATTACCGCCGTCGGTGTTTCTACTTCAAATTCATCATCTGCGCCGGCTAGAGATTTAACTTTGACCCACATGGAACCTGCCCAAACTTTCAGTTTGGATTTCTTATTCCCATTTGCAGAATTAAGGTCTGATACGTTAAGCTCGGCATTGTCACCTAATGTGACATCTGCGTCTCCACTTGCTAAGTTAAGCGTTACTGAGGAGCTGTCTCCTGTATAAACGGTATCGCCTTGGTTTAAACTCATACTCTCATAGGCATCATACGTTTTGGATCCGCCACCTTTTTTAATCGTGACGTCTCCAGATAATGCTGAAATAATGGCGACCCGGACCGTTTTGGCATCCACCGGTTTCACCAACAGCACAGATACTAAACTGAACACTAAGCTAAAACTTAATAACATTGAGATAAATGATTTCTTTGTCTTTCCCACTCCGCATGCCTCCCAGCAATTCTATTTCTTATGCCCCATAACTTCATAAACAGCAACGGGTTTTTCTTTCCCTTTTACTTTAATTTCACCGATGGATTCGATCTCAAATAGACCTTTGACACGTTCGTACGTCTGTTCACTAATCAAAATTTGACCTGGCTTCGCATTAGATTCTAATCGTGCTGATAGGTTAACCGTGTCTCCAATGGCTGTATAATCCAACCTTAGATCCTCAGATCCGATGTTACCGACAACCGCAGGACCACTATTTATACCTAATCCGAACTTCACACCGATACCATAATTCTTAATCAGTTTCTGCTCAAGAATATCTGCTTGAGACTTCATCTCAATCGCAGCACGTACAGCCATTTCAGGGTGATTGTCATATTCAATTGGTGCGCCAAACATCGCCATAACACCATCACCAATGAATTTATCTAGAGTACCGTTGAACTTAAAGATAGCTTTTGTACAGACATCCAGATATTCGTTTAACACCTGAATAACCTGCTCAGGCTCTAGTCGCTCCGACATCGGTGTAAATCCACGAATATCAACAAATATCAATGAAATATCCTTACGGCTTCCACCAAGCTTCACATCTTCGCCTGACTGTAGTAGCTCGTCCACAACGGTTTTGGAGACGAATCGACCGAAAATACCAGTAACCCGATTCCGTTCTTTTCGTTCTTCTAAATAATGACTAACCAATGACCATACGTAGATCGTTACTAGTGCAAATTGTGGATACACCAGCGGCAAGAAGGTAGAACCGATACTATAGAATCCTAGCCACACTATCCCATAAACTACGAAGATGCCTAGGAAAATGAACAGCGCAGTCTTCCCATTGAACTTTTCGAATAAAAAGATAGCCAACAATGATATAAGCAAAATAATAGCAATCCCAGCCGATTTCGATACATCTTTAAAGAAAACACTCTCTAATAGGGTTTGAATCATATTGGCATGAATTTCAATCCCGAACATTTTAACCGAGGAAATTGGGGTTGGGTATTCATCCTGCATGGCCGTAACAAATGGACCTACAAGCACAATGCTCCCCTTAAGCGGCAGTGCTTTTGTACTATTAAGCACATCAACAAAGGATAGCAACTCATAACCTGTCGTGGCATCAACCTTTTGTCTAGGCTGCGTGAAGAACTCTGTCGTTACTTGATTTCTATCGTTCGTCGGTACAACTTCTTTGCCACGTTTCCATTCTCCAGTTACTGAATCACGCTTTACCTTTTCATTGTCATCCAAAACTAAATTCGCAAGAGCTACACTGAATGCGGGTATGTAAGCACCTTTCTCATCAGGCAAACCGACAGGCAACTTACGAGCTTTGCCATCCTTATCAACAAATACATTGATATGGGCCATTTGATCTCTTTTGGTTGTTAGGGTTGTGGAGGGATAATCAATTCTCTCAGGAACTAGTTCGCCTGCTGACTGTTGCTTGGAGGGATAATTAATTTGTACTGGCAAAATAATATTGGAATACTTCGCTAGCACATCAGCTAACGCTTTATCGTCTGCAGGATTCTTTGATGGTTCAGCAAGCACTACGTCTATTCCGATAGCAGCTGCTCCTGATTGTTCTAACTTCTCTATGACTTGCGCATATGTACTTCGATCCCACGGAAACTTCCCGATGGCAGAAAGGGATTTTTCATCGATTTTAACAATTTTAATACGATCATCCGGCTGACGCTCATCCACCGACTTGGCGCCACGCAAAATATCTTGGAGAGGACCTTCGACAAAATAAAATAAACCGCTAGAGTTCACTGTGTAGAAATATGTCGAGAACACCATTAACAAGAGTCCTACTACTAAAGTCTTAATCCATTTCTTCTTACCCATATAATCCTCCCCGAGTTTACTAGTTTCATTGTAAGATGCTAGCTGAGAATTGGCAATAAATTGTTACAAATTTCACTTTATTTCATCAAAAAAAGAGCCCGTTCCCTCTCAGGAAACGAGCTCTTTCGACATTCCGCGGTATTTCCACAAAATGATTTAGTAATTATGATTAGCTAAAAGGTGAATCCGCAACTTTAATGGAGTCTGTTGGGCAGCCATCTTGAGCATCTTGTAGATCATCAAATAGATCATCAGGAATTTCAGTAACCCCTTTGTTTCCATCGCCCTCAAAAATTACTTCTGCCAAACCTTCATCATCGTAATCATAGATATCTGGAGCTGTAGCTCCGCAAGCGCCGCAAGCGATGCACGTATCTTTATCAACAAATGTATACTTAGCCATGTTTTCTACTCCTCCTCTAATTATCCTCATTGTAAAATATAATATAAATACGGACAAAGTTCAAACCTTAAAATTGACAATTCATGAAATACTGCTCAATAAAGTCTACAATTCCACGGATATCATTCAAATTGAACTGCGGAAGCGCGAAATCCTCTTCTGGAAAATTCAGATCTGTCGCTACTGCAATTAGGCTGGCCGCCAATCCTTTAAGTAATTCTTTTTGCTCTATTGTACGATAAACCCCAATCTTTGGATGCTTTTCCCTCTTGAACCCTTCAATAAAAATATAATCAAGATGGGCGTACGCTGCTAACTGCTCTTCCAGACTCGGGGCTTCCCTCTCCTCATAAATGTGTACCCCATTCGGAGAAAGTGTAACCACGACGTCGGCACCTGTCTCGACAAAAATGGTGGAGTCAGCACCTTGCGCTTCCTTATAATGTCCATGGGCATCATGTTTCATTACCGCAATCTGATAGCCGCGACGTTTCATTTCAACGATAAGTTTAGCAATTAACGTTGTTTTCCCACTATTGGAATATCCCGCAAAGCCCAAACAATGAGCCATGTCCCTCACTCTCCTGGTTCTTTATGAAGAGGATTATTTCGCAAATGATCCATTTGCAAGGACGTCCCTCTTACTTTGTGATTACGAATCAAGGAAGACGGGTCGTCACTCATCATCCCTGCTGTAAGAATCACACCTTCTCCAAATTTATCACGCAAACCATCCATCACTCGATTCAGGTTCTCCCTGCGCGGCTGTTTCTCATAATCAAATAAATCAAGTTGCACGTAGGATTCTTCCTTGGCTATTAGATTCTGCAGGGTGATCCCGAGAAGCCGAACAGGATCCCCGTCTTCCCATTGCGTATCATACAATTGACAGGAAGTCCGATAAATATCATCCATATGCTCCGTCGGTGTTGGCAAGGTAAGAGATCTCGTAATGGTCCTCATCTCAGGATCTCGAATCGTAATCTGAATGGTCGAAGTCATGAGTTCCTGCTTACGAAGCCTCCTCGCTACTTGATCCGCCAAATTCAGCAGCACACGATGAATCTCAATCCGATCTGTATAATCACGCGGCAAAGTCGTCGTGTGCCCAATGGACTTGCTCTGCTCTTGCTCTGGATTCACAACCGAGGGATCAATTCCATTAGCTGAGCGCTTCAAATGCGCACCCATAATACCGAAGTGCTTACTTAACAAGGCGTCATCCGCAATAGCCAATTGCCCTAAAGTAAGGATACCAAGCCTCGTTAGCTTCTCCGCTGTTTTTTTTCCAATACCATATAAATACTGACACGGCTTATCCCAGAAAACGGTGGGCACATCACGAAGCCGCAATACCGTAATTCCATTAGGCTTCTTCATATCAGATCCCATTTTAGCTAGCAACTTATTCGGTGCGACACCAATCGAACATGGTAATTTCAACTCTTGCAGGATTCTTCTTTGAATACTATTTGCGATGTCAAGTGGCGTTCCGAACTGTTTGGAACCTGTAATATCTACAAAACATTCATCAATAGACATAGATTCTACCATCGGTGAATATCCATAGACTATCTGCATAAACCGTCTCGAGAAATTTCGATAGAGATCAAAGTCAGGCTTGATTAAAATAAGATCCGGACAAATTTTCAACGCTTGCCTAACTTGCATACCTGTCTTGATCCCTAGCTTGCGCGCTGCATATGATGAAGTAACGACAATTCCCTTGCGCAGCTCCACACTCCCAGCAACAGCAAGAGGCTTCCCTTTATATAAGTCAGGCTCTACAGCTTCATGAACCGAACAATAGAATGCATTCATATCAATATGTAAAATGACTCTGCCTTGCTTGGGATAATGATGCTCTACGGACACCATATTCACTACCTCCCAGTATGATTGAATCAGATTTCAGAGCCGTCTACTCGAGTGAAACATAACCAACCTGAGATGTCAAAAAAATAATTATTCAAGCAGACGCGATTTTACGTTATGATGTCTTTACCTGTACATTTATGTTATAATCGTAAATTATACATTAGCGCTTTAAAGCAAGCGAAACTACTCACATCAATTACACCGAAGTCACTTTGCTAGCTTTTGAAGGAGGAACCCAATGCCAACATCAGTCAAAATCTTCGACACCACCCTACGAGACGGAACCCAAGGAGAAGGTATCTCCCTATCCGTTGAGGATAAAATCAAAATTGCCCGTAAGCTCGATGAGCTAGGGGTTCATTATATTGAAGGCGGATGGCCGGGCAGCAACAGCAAAGACATTGAATTCTTTGAGCGGGCACGTACGATGACTTTCACGAACGCCAAAATCACCGCTTTTGGAAGCACAAGACGGAAAGACTCGCTTGCCGCAGACGACATTAACCTCAATAGACTCGTAGAATCCGGCGCACAAGTCGCTACGATTTTCGGTAAGTCATGGGACTTTCATGTAACGACTGCTATTCAAACAACACTTGAAGAGAACTTGAACATGATTTATGACTCCGTTCTCTTTTTGAAAAGCAGCGGTATGGAAGTCATTTATGATGCCGAACATTTCTTCGATGGCTTCAAGAATAACCCAGACTATGCACTGCAAACAATTAAGAAGGCTCAAGACGCCGGCGCGGATTGGATTACACTCTGTGATACGAACGGCGGTTCTTTACCTAATGAAATTACGGCTATCGTGACGACAGTAACGCAACATGTATCTACGCCAGTAGGTATACACGCCCACAATGATTGCGAGTTAGGTGTTGCAAACTCTTTAGCTGCGGTACAAGCTGGCGCTAGACAAGTCCAAGGGACTATTAATGGCTACGGGGAGCGTTGTGGAAACGCTAATCTAAGCTCGATTATTCCTAACTTACAATTGAAACTGGGTTATGATGTTATCTCACCGGATCAATTGAAGTCACTCACATCCATTTCGAGATATATTAGTGAAATAGCCAACATGCATATGCCTGTTAACCAACCTTACGTTGGTAATGCGGCATTCGCTCACAAAGGCGGGATTCACGTTTCAGCCATTCTCAAGGACGCAAGTACGTATGAGCATACGAAACCTGAGTATGTAGGAAATAAACAACGCGTGCTTGTTTCCGAGCTTGCAGGCCAAAGCAACGTACTGGTCAAGGCACAAGAACTTAACTTAGATTTCAACAAAGAGCATCAGAAAACCAAAGAAATTATTGAGAAAATCAAAGACATGGAACACCAAGGCTATCAATTTGAAGGTGCAGACGCTACGCTTGAACTCCTGTTGCGGGAAGCCTTTGAAGGTCTTGAAGAAATTTTCACCTTAGAATCATTTAAGATGCTTGTAGAGAAAACAGCCAATCACGCTGTTGTCTCAGAAGCTATCGTCAAGGTGAAAGTGCATGGTGAAACCATCTATACCGCGGCTGAAGGTAATGGCCCTGTCAATGCACTTGATAATGCCTTACGGAAAGCTCTTATTCAATATTATCCAGACATTAAGAATGTTCATCTTTCAGATTATAAAGTTCGCGTACTAGATGAGAAAGATGCAACAGCAGGTAAAGTTCGCGTGCTTATGGAATCAACTGATTTTAACACGACATGGAACACACTCGGTGTATCTAGTAACATTATCGAAGCTAGTTGGTATGCCCTTGTTGATAGCTTACGTTATGCCCTCATCAGCAGAAAACGCGTGGAGCCGGCTAACAAAGAACAACAAGAACGTTTAGGTCTAGTGAATCATTAATACTCATATGAAAAAGCTGCAAGAGCGCAAATTGCTCTCTTGCAGCTTTTTTTCATTCTTCCTTCAGAAGACTCGCCATCTTCTTGTCGAGCTCCTTCGGGGAAAGCACATGAATGATTTCCCTGATCACACCATTTTTGTCAATAAGAAAGCTGGTAGGAATAGCGATAACATTGTAAGTATCGGCATTTGACCCTTGTTTATCAAGCAGCACAGGGAACGGATACTGATAGGTGTCAACGAATTTTTTAATATTATCCATTTTATCCCCTGGCGTCACATTCACCGCATAAAGATCAAATTTCCCCTCATATTTTTTATACAAATTCACCAGATCAGGCGCTTCTTCCTCGCAAGGACCACACCATGACGCCCAGAAGTTCACAAACATCGGCTTTTCACGAGGTCCTCCTACCGAATAATCCTTCCCATCCAACCCTTGTAAAGTAAACGAAGGCGCTAAAAAATTAACCTTCGCCGCTTGCTCACTCGGCATTAGGGTTTGCTTATCTTCATTCTTTACATTCTGATAAATCGCAAAGCCCGCCAATAGAACGACGAAAGCAATCACGATGAGATTCTTCTTCACAGTATCAACCTCCACTCCCTCTATATTATCTCCAAATTAGCGAAAATTCCAACATCACAATCCCGAAGTATGCTTTCATCCTATTAGGGAAAAGTAAACGTACTCTTTGCGATGAAAGGAACCACTGAAATGAAACAAGCAGCCGTGAAAACGCGGGGTAAAAACCCGCTTGATAAAATGAGAATTTACGAGCACGAAGAAGAGGATTCTATCCATAATAAAAAGACGGATTCAAGCGAAAAAGGCAGCGTTTGGCAATATCTTGCACTTGCCTCTATTCCTTTGGTGCTCGTCCTTGGCAATTCTATGCTTGTCCCGATCCTACCGGACTTGCAAGAGAAAATGAGTATCTCACGCTTTCAAAGTTCACTTATCATCACATTATTCTCATTGACTGCAGGCCTCATCATCCCAATATCCGGTTATTTGTCTGATCGTTTCACACGTAAGTCTGTTATTATCCCCTCGCTTATCGTGTACGGCGCTGCCGGCGTCCTGGCAGGGCTTGGCGCTGTCTGGAACTCTTACCCTATACTTATAGCTTCTAGAGCCATACAAGGCCTTGGAGCCGCAGGTACAGCCCCTATTGCCATGGCGCTTGTCGGCGATATTTACAAGGGCCCCAAAGCCAGCAAAGCACTCGGACTAATTGAAGCCTCCAACGGAATCGGCAAAGTCGTAAGCCCAATACTCGGTTCTCTATTAGCGCTAATCAGTTGGTTTGCGCCATTTTTTGCTTTTCCACTTTTTTGTTTGCTAGCCTTGCTCGCTGTGATTTTTATGATCAAAGAACCTGCTAAAGAGAAGGAAGCTGAACCCCTTAAGCTGTATTTGAAGCAAATCAAAACAATTCTCAAAAGCAAAGGCCATTGGCTAATCCCCGCCTTCATCGCTGGTTCGATCACCTTATTTATATTATTCGGCGTACTATTCTACCTCTCACAGATTTTGGAAGAGAAGCCCTATAGCATCGAAGGCGTACGCAAAGGTCTTGTCCTAGCGATCCCCTTGCTCTGCCTCGTCATAACTTCCTATACCACAGGGGCGAAAATCAAGCAAAACGGCAAACTCATGCGTTGGCTCATGAATATCGGACTTATGACCATGGTTATATCCCTCACCTTGGCTACATTTTTAAATGGGAACCTCTATGTCTTCATTGGCTTATTATCGCTCAGCGGGATAGGGACAGGACTCCTGCTTCCATGCCTAAATACGCTCATTACCGGATCGGTAGAGCGCGAGCAACGGGGGATGATTACTTCCCTCTATAATAGTTTGCGTTTTATCGGAGTTGCCTTTGGCCCTCCACTTTTCGGTTGGCTCATGAGCATTTCTCATAAGACACTATTTATCACGGTCGCATCATTATCACTTATCATGTTAGCTTTGGTATTTTTCCTCATTAAGCCTAAAGCAGAATTGCAAGAACAAACATGATATACTAGCCTCATGTCCAAGCAATCTGAGGGAGTGAGTACAAGTGAGTATCCATTTATCTAGACAATTATATGACGAAATGGTCTCTCACAGTATGCGCTCACTTCCCAATGAAGCATGTGGCATCCTGACACAGGAAGCCTCTTTAACACCGTCAGATGAGCTGCAAATCCATACATTTATCCCTCTTCACAATTACGCGGCAGATCCTACACAGCAGTTTGCCATCCTTCCCAGCGACATACTCCCCTATCTAATAGATAAACGTCGTAGGATCGTCGGCATTTTCCATTCACACCCTACTGCTGCATCCATTCCCTCTGCCGAAGACCTTTCAACACTCTGGCATACCATCCCAACCTACTGGATCCTTTCCCTGCAACACAAAGAGCGTCCCAACCTCCAAGTCTATTCCCTAAAAAAAACCACCACTACCGCATATCACAAACTTTCGTTTGTCATCGGTCAATGATGGCTTAACAATGCATATAAATCACCTAGTGTATCTACATCTCTTGCTCTTATTTCTTCCATAAATCTTGACCATAATTGCGCTGTCATGAGAGCATCCTCAAGTGCGTGATGTCTCCCTGTAACCGGAATGCCATACGCATGCAAGAGTGAATCTAAACCTAGATTTTTTCGTTTGGGCATCAGCCATTTTGCGATCATCATAATATCCAAAACGCGATGGGATAGGCTCACTTTGGACGTACGCCACAAGGCTGAGTTCAGAAAACTTTTATCATGTCCAATGGCATGA
Source organism: Paenibacillus qinlingensis (assembly GCF_013204845.1). Classification (GTDB taxonomy): domain Bacteria; phylum Bacillota; class Bacilli; order Paenibacillales; family NBRC-103111; genus Paenibacillus_E; species Paenibacillus_E qinlingensis. The sequence continues at coordinate 56,944 of NZ_JABMKY010000013.1, read as the reverse complement.
GCCACTAAGATTTTCTGCTGTACAAATTCTAAAAAATCACTTAAAACACCGATTAAGTCAGGTGCATCGCCAGCCATTTCGTTCGTAATACCGGTTAACTTAACGATTTCATCTGGAATTTTACGCTTGGGATTCACCATTTTATAGAAGGTATCTTGTGTCTGTACTTCACCACCGATAACAGAGACAGCACCGAAGGAAATAATTTCGTCTCCATTATAAGGAGAGAAGCCGGTAGTTTCAAGATCAAACACCACGATTTCCATGGCGTGCAATGGAATTTCAAACAAAGAATCTTTTCGTTGCTCTTTTAGCATCGACCGAATAAAAGCCATTTGTTGCGCACTTTGCGCATCAAACATCGAGGTTAAAGCTGGTGTTAAACCGCCCATCTTATATAAATGCCACATACGACCTGCCGGACGCATATCCTTCACCCGAGTCACCTCTCCCTACCAATGAAACGTGATTTCCGATTCCGATAATCTAACCCTTTTCTCTCTCTATGTGTGAGCCTATGGACTTACCAACATACTTCTGCAACTGAATTCCCGTCCGTAAACACTGCTTTAATTGCATACGAATCTCTTTGTTAAGTTGATCTGCCGTAAGTTTTCCTCTTGTCGTATATTTCTCTTCATCTAACTGGAATGGTGTACTATCTCTTAGCTTCAAAGCGATAGAAAAAGCCAGTTCCCAATCATTGGCTAGCTCTTCGGATACAATCCCCTTTGCCTTTAACTGTTTAATTCGTTCAATTGTAGAAGTAGCTAGAATTCCTGCTTGAATAGCAAGCAGCCGAACCCCATTGACGATCGGAATATAAGCGCCATATTTAATGTCAAATCCACCTGCATCCTCACCGTATCGCTCTGTAATTATATGACTAAAGATACCCAACGACATTTTGTGATGTAATGTGTTCGACAATAAATATTTCAAGAGTCCTGGATGCACCTGAACATAGTCAAGAAACGATTGTTTCAGCTTCGTTACTAATAGCTCTGAACCATACATGCAACGCATATCCGCCAGAATGAGCAGGTAGCGCACATTTTCCCAATCGGGTTCCATAAACCAGCCGGTCATCATCTCCATATACCCTTGCAGTGACTTGCGCCATTGCGGATTGCTGGATATGACATTCCCTTCACAAGGCGGATAACCCAACACATCCAACCCATGAATGATATACGAGGCAAGCTTGTCAAAATAAAGATCTAATTCTTCTTGCGAATGCGTTTCACTATCACCATAAATGAGTCCGTTGTCTTGATCACTCCACAGTGTCTGTTCTCTTCTGCCACCACTGCCCAATAAGATAAAAGCATACGCAACAGGCGGCTTTCCGTAACCTTCATCTTCTAGTAAATGTTCAGCTATCTGTGTTGTTCTTTGAATCAATGCATCATGTACTTGATTGATTTGCTGCCCCAATTCAGGTGAATAGGGAAAAAGGAGATGCTCCCGAAACATCTCATGCACCTGATCTCTGGTTATTCGCATCTCTTCGAATTGCTCCGAGAGATAAATGCGTTCCAGGATCCGTTCCATTGAGAGATGATTCATGTTGCATCCCCTTTGCTCTAGTAGAAAGTATAAGTGTTATTAAACGGAAACTCCGTTTTGAGCTGCTTTTTTCATTTGTTCAGGATATCCGTATGAACCATGCTCGGAAAGATCCAGACCAATAATTTCTTCTTCTTCTGTAACACGAAGACCAATTGTAGCTTTAAGAATACCTAGGATAATGAAGGAAAGAACAAGTACGAATGCCAAAGCTCCAGCAAGACCAAGCGCTTGAACTCCTAATTGGTGGAAACCACCGCCGTAGAATAAACCTGCACCACCAACACCTACTTTAGCTGAAAGCTCAGGTGTTGCGAACAAACCAGTGGAAAGTGTACCCCAGATACCAGCGATACCATGTACGGAGAAAGCATAGATCGGATCGTCGATTCCAGCTCTTTCGAACCATTGTGCGGTGAAGAATGTTACGATACCCGCTACTGCACCAATCACGATTGCAGCCCAAGCATCTACGAAAGCACATGCAGCAGTGATGGCAACAAGCGCAGCCAGAACACCGTTCAACATGCTAGGAATATCTGCTTTACCGAAGTACATCCAAGAGATAATCAACGCAGCTACAGCTCCTGCCGCAGCAGCCATATTCGTTGTCAATGCGATATAACCGAAGAAGCCGTCACCCATTGCACTTAGCGTACTACCTGGGTTGAATCCGAACCAACCGATCCAAAGGATGATAACACCTAGAACAGACAATACTTGGTTATGACCTGGAATCAAGTTCGGTGTTTTATCTTTATTATATTTGCCAATACGTGGTTTAAGCAAGATAGTTGCTACTAACGCTGCTGTTGCACCTTGTAAATGAACGACAGTTGAACCTGCGAAATCTTGCATACCCAATTTGCTCAACCAGCCGCCGCCCCATACCCAGTGCGCTACGATTGGATAGATAATAACTGTGTAAAGAATTCCGAAAATGAAGTAAACCGGAAGTTTCGCTCTTTCTGCAAAACCGCCCCATGCAATGGCAAGGGATACACCAGCGAATGCTAGTTGGAACAAGAATTTGATACCGATTGGCACATCAGAGAAGGAAAGAGATCCGAATGCTGCTGCAGCTTGATCTTCTAAACCTGTTACGAAGAAGCCCGTTTCTCCGAAGAATGCATTTCCATCACCGAAGGCGAAACCAAATCCTACAGCCCAGAATGCAATGGCACATATTCCGAAAGTTAAAATCGTTTTACCGGCTACGTGACCGGCATTTTTCATTCTAGTTGACCCCGCTTCTAAAAGTGCAAAACCAGCTTGCATGAAGATGACTAAGATTGCTGCTAACATTACCCATACTGCATCAATTGCACTCTGTAGTTGTGGTGCTGTCGCCTCATCCGCTGCAAATGCGAGTGTAGGGAACAGTAATGACATAACGCCGAAAGCTAACAACAATTTCTTAACCATACGACCACTTCCTTTAATGTTAGATTAAGTAACATGTAATGAAACTCTTAATGTCATTATATACAGGTTATTTGGGTTTGACAATAGGATTTTCGTTAAAATATTGAAAAAAGCGAAAAATAACCTGACATGAAACAAGCATAATTCGTGTTTCGGCTCATATGTGTTCACAAAACACCATTTTTACACTAAAATCCAATGTCAGCTTTCTGAAGCATCACGTTTGACTGTACGGTTTAATATCAGGTATCATGTTTATATAGAAGAAAGAATTTCAAACCATTGGAGTAGAGGTGAATTTAGCATGGGGAATGAGAAGCTTTATAAAATTGGAGAGCTCGCTAAGCTTGCTGATGTCAGCCCTCGTACCATTGATTACTACACCAAGCTGAGCTTGATTGAACCTGAAAGAAGATCCGATACGAACTATCGTCTGTACAGCGATGAAACTTTGCACCGACTGAGGCGTATTGAATCAATGAAGAACGAGAAATATACCTTAGAGGAAATCAAAGTCAACTTACAACAATGGAGTAAAGTGTCCTCCGATGATACTGTGACAGATAAGCTTACATCCCTTCAATTACATCTAGAACAATTAATGAAGGAAGCCAAGGAACTCAGTCCACTTGTTCAGCAATTGAAGCCTAAACAGTTGAAGAAGCTGTATCATATTCTGACACAACCGACTGCCGCTTGCATCGAAGCACTTATTGTCCTTTTAGGTAAAAATCCGTTCTCATAATTGAAATACGGAGGAATGCCCTATGTTTTTTCACCCGATGGATTTTCTAATTATCATTGCTTTCGGCCTGTCTTTGTGGGCTTCATTCCGAGTGCGAGGAACCTTTAACAAATGGTCCAGCGTACCTGTCCGCTCACACATGACTGGCGCCGAAGCCGCAAGACGAATGTTAGATGCTAACGGCCTTTACGATGTACCTGTTGAAGCTGTGCCTGGGACATTAACAGACCACTACGATCCAATGGCTCGAACCGTACGTTTGTCGGAGCCCGTCTACTACCAAAGCTCCATCTCAGCTGTATCTGTTGCCTGTCACGAAGTAGGTCATGCTATTCAGCATCAAGTACATTACCCAATGCTCGTCGCTAGACACAAGATGTTCCCTGTTGTTAATTTCGCTTCCGGTGTGGCTCCTATCTTGATCCTAGCGGGATTCTTCTTCCAGCAGATCCCCTGGCTCTTGGGTGTCGGTATCATTTTCTTCGCAGCAGCCGTAGCTTTCCAATTAGTAACGTTACCAGTCGAGTTTAACGCTAGCTCAAGAGCACGTGATGAGATGGTGGCTCAAGGTTTCATATCTAATGAAGAAGAACGCGGTGTAGCTAAGGTTTTGAATGCAGCAGCTTTAACCTATGTAGCTGCGGCTTTGATCTCCGTACTCGAGCTTCTGAAGTACATTATGATTTTCAATGGTCGAAATAACGACGATTAAACACAAAAGCTCTCCCACCCAGGTTCATGTAGACCTGACGGGAGAGCTTTTCTCATTTAAAATAATCATATAAGAAACGACGAAACACTTCAGCCACCAACGGCAGCTTCACATCCTTGCGACAAATCAAACCAACCGTCCTCGTAACCTGAGGATCTGTAACTCGTATCTTGACTGGCTGTGTTTGCCCGCTTTCCAATAAAGCCATCGCCGGAAGCAAGCTGACCCCCATACCCGCGGCAACAAGTCCACGAATCGTATCCGTCTCTTCCCCTTCAAACTCAATCTTAGGAACGAAGCCTGCCTTCTGGCACGCGTCCATCACAATTGTTCGAAGCGTATATTCTTCACTGAACATAACGAATGATTCATTCTTCAACTGCTCAAGGCGAATTGACGTATAGTCTGCCAAAATATGATTGGAGGGGATGATAGCATACAGCTCTTCTGTCAATAATATCTCACCTGTCACATGCTCATGGGATTTAGGAAAGGGTGAAATAAATGCGAGATCGATTTCCCCTCTCGAAACATCACGAATTAACGAAGTGTATGTACCCTGACGCAGTCGAAACTTCACATTGGGATGATTTTTTTTAAATGCTGCAACAACAGCAGGAAGTAAATTGATAACCAGGCTATGAGGGAAACCAATTCGAATCTCCCCAGCCTCTGGATCAAGAAACTCATGGATCTCACCTACCGCACGTTCCAAATCCGTAAGAATTCCTTCTACTCGACTTAGAAATAAATGCCCCACAGAGGTCAGATGTAAATTACGCCCCTTTTGCACAAATAAATCAACACCGAGTTCCTCTTCCAGCAAATGAATTTGCCGACTAACTGCAGACTGCGCTACATGCAGTTCTTCCGCCGCCTGTGTCACATGCTGCTTCCTAGCAACTTTCACAAAGTATTGCAATTGTCTTAATTCCACGTGAGTAAATCCCCTGACTTATCTACTTAATGAAGAAACAAAACGCGTTCTTTGACTCCGATTATAGCTCGATAGCAACGATTGGACAACTTATCCGCAAAAAGCTTATAATAAGTAAGTTGTTATTTAGCATGGATAATAAAGGAGGAAATCATTCAATGGCACAAGAACGTACTGGTGTTGCTACCCTGAAAAGCAATCCTATCACTTTGGTAGGACCCGAAATTAAAGTAGGTGACAAAGCACCTGATTTCAAAGTTAACAAAGATTTGATGACGCAAGTATCACTTGCTGATTACGCAGGTAAAGTGAAATTGATCTCCGTAGTTCCTTCCTTAGATACAGGCGTTTGTGATGCACAAACACGTCGTTTCAATGAAGAAGCAGCTGGCCTAGGTGACAATGTTGCCGTTCTTACAATCAGCGTTGATCTTCCTTTCGCACAAGCTCGCTGGTGCGGCGCTGCAGGTATCGACAAAGTGATTACACTATCCGATTACAAAACAAAATCCTTTGGCGAAGCTTATGGCGTATTGATCAAAGAAATTCAATTGGATATGCGCTCTATTTTCGTAATCGACGCTAATGACACTGTTCAATACGTGGAGTACCTTGGCGAAATGACAGCTCACCCGAACTATGAAGCAGCTGTAGAAGCTGTTAAAAAATTAGTTTAATCCACACAAATAAAACAGCAAGGAGGCCAAGCTTCCCTGCTGTTTTTGTTATCCATCAATTTTATATGAAGCAAGCTTACGATCTAATTGTTTATAAATGTCTAATATCGTACGATAATTGGATCCAAGATCGCCCATTGAACCACGTGAAGCCGAATAAATATCAACAGCCGTTTTCACAGGATTAATTGCAAATAAAGTCAGCGTTACGTCTTGGGTTCTTCCAGTTACCGTTTTGCGCTCAGCAAGGATTTCTCCTACGTTCGGGACCTCATGTAATAGCTTGTAACCTGGCGTTTTCTTCAATACAGCCGTTACCTCTTCCCAAACTTGCTCCTTCGGCAGCTTAAAATATCTAGTTTTAAGTAAAGGATCTCTAGCTTTTTCCCCTGTCGTTTCATGACTACGTACTAATCCGATTAAAGTTCTCTTTAGCAAAAGCCCTTTCCCCCTTCAATGAAGTGCATGTAGACCACTTGCCATTTCAACACTATTCTCTATAATACCATTGATTAGGCTTTAGAAAAAGAGGTAAATGAAAAATCGAGGGATCTCTCCCCCGATTCATTCCAATCTATTCCTATCTATTCCTTTTTATCCAAAAAAAGTAGTATACAGCAGATAAGCGTTCAATCCTGCGATTAAAATAGCTACAAACCAACTCAATACTGCCATCCATTTCGGGATCACGAGCACGCCCATCTTTTTACGATCGGAAGTGAACGTAACTAGTGGGATCACCGCAAAAGATAATTGCAGGGACAAAATAACCTGACTGAGAATGAGTAGATCCGTTGCTCCGCTTTCTCCGTAGATACCAATCACGATAACTGCAGGTATGATGGCAATCAACCGAGTAATCAACCGGCGCAGCCAAGGTGTTAATCGGATGTTCAGAAAACCTTCCATAACGATCTGTCCGGCCAGTGTACCCGTAAGTGTTGAGTTCTGACCAGATGCTAGGAGTGCAACGGCGAACAAAATACTGGCTGCACCTGTACCCAACATAGGCCCAAGGAGATGATACGCATCTTGAATTTCCGCAACTTCTTTCCCCGCGGAGTGAAAAGCTGCCGCCGAAAGAATGAGAATCGCCGCGTTTACGAATAACGCTAACATCAAAGCAATCGTCGTATCAATAGTCGAGAATTTGATTGCTTCGCGTTTAGCTTCAATTGTAGGTTCAATTTTACGCGTCTGAACGATGGATGAGTGCAAATATAAATTATGCGGCATAACCGTCGCTCCTAGAATACCTAGGGCAATATATAACATGGCTGGATTCGTTACAATTTCAGTTGTTGGAATGAATCCTGCAGCAACTGCTGCAAATTCAGGCTGAGAGAAAATAAGCTCCATTATAAAACAAACCATAATAAGTGCAATTAAGCTAATAACCATTGCTTCAATGTAACGAAAGCCTTTTTTCTGAAGCATGAGCACCAGAATAACATCCAATGCCGTCAGAATCACACCATAAATGAGCGGCAACCCGAACAGTAACTGCAACGCAATCGCGGCACCAATGACCTCTGCCAGATCACAGGCAGCGATCGCAAGCTCACACAAAAACCAAAGAACATAAGAAACTGGCTTACTATAATGATCACGGCACGCTTGCGCCAAATCTCTACCAGTCACAATGCCAAGTCGACCCGATAAAGCTTGCAAGAGAATCGCCATAAGATTAGAAATTAAAATAACGGAAAGCAGCGTATATCCGAATTGCGAGCCCCCTGCTAAATCAGTTGCCCAGTTTCCGGGATCCATATAACCGACAGCTACCAGATATCCTGGCCCCACAAAGGCTAGTAACTTTCTAAAAAAACCCGCCTTCTTAGGTACTTTCATACTATGATGAACTTCAGGTAGACTTGGCGTTGAGGAATCTTTACGCCACCCGATGGGATCCTGAACAGGTTCTTTTTTAGCAATATCCATAACATAACCCTTCTTTCACAAGACCAATAATGTTGTTCTAGGGAAACTTTTATATGTAGTATACTACATAACCCCATCTTATGCTACAGGTAAACATTTATGTTCCTACGAAATTGTTTTTCCCTAGGGAAAGTTTTGAGACAAGTTTTACCACTTTCGTAAGTGAGAGCGATCCATTCTTTTAAGGATACCCTTCTCAGCAAAAATTCATAGGAATAATCGACTGGAAAAGAAGGATATTTGAAAGCATGGGCGAATACATTGAATATGTTATCTTTGTATATTCAATAAACAAACAAAGAATATCAAAGCACTAACCATACTTCATTATAAAGGGTGATCTCATGACTTACTTTATGGGTTTAGATTTAGGCACTTCTGCCATCAAATGTATTCTAGTGGATGAAACCGGTACAGTTATCGGCTCACATTCTGCCCAATATCCGTTGCAGCAACCACACCCAGGTTGGGCTGAGCAACATCCTGAAGATTGGTGGAACGCCACCATCGCAGGCATCCAAGGGCTCTTAGCTAGCACCGGTGTATCAGGCGATGAAGTCGCAGGTATTGGCTTCTCCGGCCAGATGCACGGCTCAGTCTTCCTTGACGAGGCGCAGCAGGTCATCCGACCTGCGCTGCTCTGGTGCGATCAGCGCACCGCGGAGCAGTGCGCCTACATCGAAGCGACCGTCGGCGAAGCCGAACTCGGTCGCCTCACAGGCAATCGGGCGCTGACCGGCTTCACCGCGCCCAAGCTCCTATGGCTCCGGCAGCATGAGCCGGAGCACTACGCCCGCGTTCGGCATCTGCTGCTGCCGAAGGACTACGTCAGGCTGCGCCTGACGGGTGCGTTCGGCATGGACATGGCCGACGCCAGCGGCACGCTGCTGCTCGATGTAGCCCATCGCAGCTGGTCGCAAACCGTTGCGGAGCGGTTAGAGATCCCGCTCGAGTGGCTGCCGCCTCTCTATGAGTCCGGCGACATTGCCGGACACCTGCTGCCTGAGGCAGCGGCGCTCACAGGCCTAGCACCAGGCACGCCGATCGTTGTCGGCGGCGGCGACCAAGCCTGCGGCGCCGTTGGTGTTGGCGTCGTCCGCCAAGGCATCGCCTCGGTCGCGCTTGGCACTTCTGGTGTCGTCTTCGTCCATGACGACACCTACCAAGTGGATGAAGCGTATCGACTTCATTCTTTCTGCCACGGCGTGCCAGGCAAATGGCACCGCATGGGTGTCATGCTCGCAGCAGGCGGCTCGTTCCAGTGGTGGCGTAATCACTTTGCCAGTGAAGAGTTTGCACGCGCTGAGCAGGAAGGCAAAGATGTGTACGAAATACTGACAGCAGAAGCTGCAACAGCGCCGCTTGGCAGTGAAGGCTTATTGTTCCTTCCTTATTTGTCTGGAGAACGTACACCTCATCCCGATCCGAAAGCACGCGGTGCCTTCATTGGGCTTAATTTAAGACACGAGAAAGCTCATTTAACCCGCGCAGTTCTTGAAGGTATCACCTTTGGACTTCGTGATTCCATGGAGTTAATTCGTGAATCCGGGATCGAAGTAACGGAGCTTCGAGTTAACGGTGGCGGAGCTAGAAGTCCTTTCTGGCGCCAAATGATTGCCGACATTTTCGGAATTCCAGTCGTAACGGTTAATTCGACGGATGGCCCGGCGTACGGTGCAGCCATCATGGCAGCATCCGGCGTAAGGCAAATCGATATTACGAAATTATGTGAGGATTGGATTAAAGTCACAGATCGCGTAGAACCAAATGTGGCCAACCAGCAGAAATATGAAGCTTATTATAAAATCTACCGCAGTCTATATCCGACACTTCAAAGTACATTCCATCAGTTGACGGATCTTGCTGAGCTACAATAAGAAACGGTAAGAACGCAAAAAAAAGGTTGAGCAGGTGATATCCCTGTTCAACCTCTTTTTTATTCGAAGAAACCCGCCTATGCCGTCCGGTTTCCGTGCTTCAAACCCGCTCTCGCAGGTGGGTGTCCGCAGACGTGTATTTGAGGTCCCCTTTCGAGGGCATGTCAGCCACACATCAATATAGGTCTCCCTAGAAACAGTCATTGGTTTAAAACAACTTAAAACCGTTACGAGCATCGCAGATTTCTTCTGTGTTCTTATTATAGATCCAACCGCGCTGATAATCAACTGGTAGGATTAATCTCTATTCTTGTCATTATCTTCTTTTTTATGCAAGCTAATCGGAGATTCATTAATGACTCCCTCACTCGCAGCATCATTTCCTTCTTCAGCCGCTTCGGCTTCAGCAAGTCGCTGTTGTTCCTTCTCTTCCAGTTCCTGTTGTTTCGTCTGAAGCTTCGTAAAGCTACGGTTAAACTGCCAGAAGGAGAACGTTGCTACAATAGCGCCCATGAAGAACACTACTAAGAAGAAATTGAATTTCGTTAGGCAAATATAAACAATAACACCATTACAAATGAGCAAAACAATCGAATTGATCGGGTTACCAATTGTAATTAAAATTGAATTTTTGACAATTTGAAAAATCTTCATGTGCAAATGAACGATGATAGAGAAGAAATTAAACAAAGCAATAATCATGATCACGGTAAAAGCAATAAAGAGAACGGCTAGTACCTTCAACGAACTGCCTTGTTTCAAATAGAAGAAATAGTTCACTGCAATAATTACGAAGATTAGTACAAAAAATATACCACCAAGCATGCTTTGCAAATAGTTTTCTTTGTATCCACGGAAAAATGTTTTTAACAAGGGAACATCTTCTTCTCCGGTCACCCATTTCCTAGCTACCGCAAACATAGCGGTTGTCGCAGGAAATAAAGTAAACGGTGCCAAAACTGCAAGAATCGGCAGCGTAGCTTTCAAAGCGTCCGGCGTTTGACTCACTAACCCCATAAAGAGGAAAAAGAATACCGGAATCGAGCAAAGCATCCAAAGTAAATTAATAACGGATAACCGCATAATCCACTCCGATATTCTGTACAGTCCTCCCATAACTCCCTTAAACTCCAAAACTGCTTCCTCCTTAGCGTTTCCTTCAGGAAACTTTCTACGTTGTTAACTGCTGACATGACCATAGCATGTCTTTTTTGTATATGTTCTTAATTATAGCCTATTTTTCATCATATAGGTAGCCGTCTAGTCGTTATAGGTTCTTTTACATAATATAGAATTGTCTAGTCGCATCACCCCCAAATCATTCTTCAGGAGGTAGATACTATGTCTTATCCAGTTGGAACATCCGCAGGTGCTATTTTGGTGCTTTTTATCTTGTTAGTCATCATCACTAGCTCATTCGTTCTTTAATCTATATACAAGTTAAGAAAAGGCGGAGATCCTAGGATCTCCGCCTTTTCGTTGCTATATCTTATTTATTTACAAGTGTATCTTCACTTTTGCGCGGTGCTCTGGAACGATCACGATTTCCGGAGTTGTTGCTTCCGTATTCGCGGTTTCTTGAAGTTGAGCTGCTTCCGCCTTCTCTGTTTGAACCGTAATCTCTGCTATCCTTACGCGGGTAACGTGAGCCGCCACTGGAGGAATTGCCTGATCCTGAACCTGATCCACCGTAGCCGCCGCCACCTTGACGACGATCGCTTGAACCTGATCCTGAACCGTATCCGCCGCCAACACGTCTACCTGAGCTGCGAACATCGAATTTTTTCTTTCTTGCACGAATCGGATCTTCTGGTGTCAATTCGATATTAAGATCTTTCTTGTCACCTGTAAGAAGCTTCATCGCTGCTGCAAGTAAGTTAACGGAATCGTATTGCTCAAGCATTTGAATAGCTAGGCCTTTAAATTCGGAATGCTCTTCTTTTTGAAGCATATCCAAAATACGCTCAGCTGTCATTTTTTGTTTACCTTCTACCGCTTCAGCGACGCTAGGTAAAGGTTTTTTGTTAATTTTATGGCGTGTAACCTTCTCAATAAAGTGAAGGTGATCGATTTCTCGTGGCGTTACGAAAGTCCAAGCAGTACCTTCTTTACCTGCACGACCTGTACGGCCGATACGGTGAACGTAGCTCTCTGGATCTTGCGGAAGGTCAAAGTTGATAACGTGAGTAACACCAGATACATCAAGTCCACGCGCAGCAACGTCAGTTGCTACTAGAACATCAATACTGCCATCACGGAATTTTCTCATTACGTTATCACGTTGATTTTGGGACAAGTCACCATGAAGTCCTTCAGCAGCATAACCTCTTTTTTGAAGAGCTTCTGCCAACTCATCTACCCGACGCTTCGTGCGTCCGAAGATAATTGCTAGGTCTGGTGCTTCCATATCGATTAAACGGCTAAGAGCTTCGAATTTTTGTTTCTCATGCAATTCAATGTAAGCTTGCTCAATCAGAGGAGCGCTCACTTGTTTCGGGATTACCGAAACGTGTTCTGGATTTGTAAGGAATTGTTGTGCCAATTTCTGAATGTTCGTCGGCATCGTTGCAGAGAACAACATCGTGTGGCGTTCTGCTGGAACTAGTTTAAGAATAGATTGGATATCATCCATGAAGCCCATATCAAGCATTTCATCCGCTTCATCCAAAATAACCGTTTGAACATCATCAAGCTTGATTGTTTTGCGGTTAATATGGTCAAGAAGACGTCCTGGTGTCCCAATAATGATTTGTGGTTTCTTTTTCAAAGCACGGATTTGTTTGACGATATCCTGTCCACCGTAAATTGGCAAAGAACGAATGCCTTTGAAACGACCGAGTTTTTCAATCTCTTCCGCAACCTGAATGGCAAGTTCCCGTGTTGGACACATGATTAAAGCCGAAATACGTTCTTCTTTTACATTGATTTTGTTAACTAGTGGAATACCAAATGCTGCCGTTTTCCCAGTTCCTGTTTGTGCTTGCCCGATCAAATCACGGCCTTCCATGGCCAATGGTATTGTTTTCTCTTGAATTGGTGTGGACTCTTCAAAGCCCATTTCCGTAATCGCACGTAGTACCGATGCGTCTAAACCAAACTCCTGAAATGTTTTCAAATAAATTCAATCTCCTTTTGTACAGGGCAGGCTAATGCCTTGTATCTTTTTTACCCTTAAGTACGACTTCCTATCCGTCTCTATAGTTTCTTGGTGGAATACACTTTCGATTCGTCATCTTCCATGATCCAACTGGCCGCCCTTAAGAACATCTAAAATATTATAGCACAGGTGATACACACATTGCCAGTGGCTACTTTTAACGATTCGAACGAAACCGAATGAATAAGCAACTCGTATTAAAGGGGAGAACAATAAAACGGAATCGTACAGAGGAGAGTTTCTATGTCCATTTTTAAACGTGTCAGCAACATTCTACGAAGCAATAAGGAGCAACCACCTGCGACAGCATCCCTCGGCAATCCCCTAGAAGTCGCAAAGGTCGGCGATATCGTCAATGTAGACTTAGAGGAATATGTCATCTCAGGTAAGGTCACTTATTTTGACCGCGGATTCGCTCCACATCGCTATGCTTATTATCTACAAAGCGGTAAAAATATTCAGTGCTTGATTGTGGAAAAAGGCAGAACTTATGATTGCTTCTTATGCAGCTTCATTGAAGGAGCTCTAGATGATCCTAATGATGTGCCCACCCGATTAGAGCTAGACGGCGATGTCACTTTCGATTTGGAATTTCATCGCAACGACGTCTCACAGACTGAAGGCAACACCGATTTTCGCAGCGGCGATGATATTATCTTCTGGCGATATTTCGGACCGGACCAGCGCTTCTTCTTCCTTCAATGGCAGGATGGTAAGTTCGTTGCACTAGAAGGCGAGCGGACACCTGGCAATCAAATTAAATTTTTGAGAAATGTTTAAGAAATTTTTGAAATCGACACTGATGACGACCAAGCTATGTTATCATGAAAGCATGTTTCGGAAACACCCTGAAAGGAGGACTACCAGACAATGAAGAGATGGACTTCATGGCTTTCCTTCATACTAATTATCGCTCTTCTTACCGCATGTGGCGCAGATGCCGGACGTTATATCAAGGATGAATATCCGTTAGTAAGCGTTGATGGCAAGGGAACTACAATGTCCAAAGTTTACGCTGTTGAAGACAAGAACGTGCCAACAGTTGCCAATGAACTGGCTGCCAAAGAAAAACCCCAAGAGAAGAGTAAAGAATCCGAGGATCAGATGTTCCTTATTTATAAGGACAAGGTTATCAACATCCAGAAAGATCCGAGTGATAGTAACAATACATTAGTTCAGCTCGATAGCATTGAATATGCCAAGAGCCATTATGACTCCTCCTTCTTACAAGGTTATTTAACGGCCTCGCTGATTCAATCTATTTTCGGTGGCGGCTGGAATAACAACAGAGGATCATCTTATGACTACCGCGGCTACACAAAGACGCCGACTTACAAGGCAGGTACACCAACAACACCGGCTACCGGCTCCACCAAAGAGACGAAGCCTACTACGTCCGATCGAACGGGTGGATTCACGAGTGGTGCAGCTAATCCAAGCTCTGGAAGCTCCTCAACGGCACGTAAAAATGATGGTTCGACTACTAATAAAGTAACGAAGCCATCTACAACTAAACCGAGTACAAGCAAGCCAAGTACGACTAAGAAAACCGGCTCCTTCAAGCGCCGATAATTCTCACCTAGAAGCTGTTGTCCATCTCTTGGACACAGCTTTTTTTGCGTCTCCCACATTAATTAACCATCGTCTAAATAATGATTGCAGTTTTATAAGAATGAATTATACTTGCAATATGCTGCATACTATTTTAGAGGTGATTTGTTTTGAAAAAGGCGCTAGATGTCCTAATCATTCTAGTTGGCGCACTGCTTGTCGCAGTTGGCTTCAATATGTTTCTCATTCCCCATCAGCTGCTTAGCGGTGGAGTTTCGGGTATTGCCATGATTATTGGTTATTTTACAGATTATAATATCGGATTTCTTTATTTGTTGTTTAACATGCCACTCATGATTTGGGGACTCGTCTCCATTGGTAAACGTTTCATCATGATCAGCGTTGCATCTGTCGTCTTAACCACTTGGATGATGCAAATTATTCCCATGAACTTCGTAGCCAAAGATTCCATGCTAGGCGCTGTTTTTGGCGGTGTCCTTATTGGTATTGGCAGCGGAATCACACTTCGCATCGGCGGATCCAGCGGCGGTTTCGACATTGTCGGCCTGATTTTAACCCGGAAATACGATTTCCCTCTTGGCACCATCTTATCCTCGATGAACGGTATTGTTATCGTCGCACTAGGCTATTTTAAAGATAACTGGGACCTAGCATTATTTTCAATGTTAGCAATTTTCATTAGCGGGAAAACTGTTGATATGATACATATCCGCCATGTTAAAGTAACCGCGTTCATTGTAACGAAGCATAAGGATGCCATTATTAATAAGCTGCTCATGATCCCAAGAGGGGTTACTCTCATTAAAACGGAAGGTGCGTATACGAAGCAGCAGCATGATATGTTGATGACGGTTACGACGCGATATGAACTCGTGGAATTAAAGCGAATTATTAAAGAGATTGATCCGAAAGCGTTCGTGAATATTGTGGAAACGGTCGGTGTTGTCGGGGAATTTCGAAAGCCCAAATGATAAATAAGCCAACTGCCCCTTTATTCCATTTTGAATTGTGTTATAATGAATATAATTTCATATAGTTCTGGTTTTCATCGATGGTAGGTTCAGGCGTAGTTCTTATTCTAATCTTCTGATTGGAAGGGTGATGCTTGTGGAGACAGTCAAATTATCCAGGATTGTAATGAAATTAACGCCCGAGTTGTATCCCTCTTTAACCAGCAATGAGTTGGAATCCGAGATCGTGCTACGGTTCGGTATAGAGGCACTCGCAGCGGAAGATGTCATGGAAATTATTCAATTTAGCATTTCGGAACATCATAAGGACACCCTGTACCATTGAGGGTGTCTTTTTTTGGATCTCTTAGGCATATACTGTTATTAAAATTGTAATAAATAGGCTATATAGGTTATGATAAGTCCATGATATAATAAAGTAACATAAATTTTACTGGAGGTGTCTGGAATGGGAGCTTTATCTCCTTGGCACATCATTCTAATTGCGATCGTTGCCCTGCTTTTATTTGGGCCTAATAAACTGCCTGAGCTTGGTCGAGGTTTCGGCAAAATGTTCCGCGAGTTCAAAGATGCAACAAATGGAAACGGCGGCAACTCATCAGCGGATGATCAACCTACGACTACAAGGAAAGAAATTAACCCTGAAGTATCCAATAGTGAATCAAATAAGTAAGTCCAAGCACCTGGAGGCCAAGCTTCTAGGTGTTTTTGTTTTTTCCTACTTAAGACTGTGTACCACATGTGCCAAATGACTCATACAAGCTTCTACAAAAGCCTACAAATTTCCTCTGTGCGTAGTTTCCCGCTTGGCTTATAATGAAAGCTAGAAACAAGGATTGGAGTGGACTTATACATCATGGAAATATTACTCGCCTCACTTGCCCTTATCTGGGGCAATGTTACGGCCGCAAACCCCGATGCAAGCTTTGAACAGCTTGTGCAAGCTTCGCTAGATGCGAAGAACGCTGTTGCTATCGTTCAACCCGTCACACCTGCGACACCTACGGATGCAACGGATCCACTCGCACCTGTTAACAAGGTAGATCCACAGAAAGATGCTCCTGTCGTTAAAGGGATCTACTCCACTGCTCACAGTGCAGGCGGTTCACGACTCAATACGCTTGTAAAATTACTTGATGATACCGATTTGAATGCGATGGTTATCGACGTGAAAGATGACTGGGGTTACATTACTTGGGAAACAGGAAATCCCGAGCTCGATGCAATGGGAACTACTCAGAAAATCATTGGCAATATGCCAGGACTCATGACAACACTACAAGAACATAGCATTTATCCTATTGCTCGTATTGTCGTTTTCAAAGACACCATCCTTGCTAAGAAAAAACCGGAATTGTCTTTTGTTAATCCAGACGGCACACTATGGGATAACGGGAAAAAACCTGCTGACAGCTTTGTCAATCCATACAGCAAAGAGGTATGGGACTACAATATCGCCGTTGCCAAAGAAGCTGTCAAAGCAGGATTCAAAGAAATTCAGTTTGATTACGTTCGCTTTCCAGAAGGCTTCGAGAAACGATCAGACATTCTCAAATATACCAAAGATGAGCGTTCACGGATTGATGCGGTCTCTTCTTTCGTGAAATATGCGAGAGAGCAATTATCTCCACTGGGTGTTCGCGTCTCTGTCGACATTTTCGGATATGCAGCGTCTGTTCCGGCTGCAGAAGGTATCGGTCAAGATTTCGAGAAAATCTCACAGAATGTCGATGTCATTGCTCCAATGATTTATCCAAGCCATTACAGTACGGGTTGGTTCGGCTCCAAAGTACCTGATGCTGCACCTTACGCCACAATCAATGGTGCTTCCAAGGATACCAATAAGAAGCTTGAAGCCATTGATAAGAAAGGCTGGAAGCCGGTTATCCGCCCTTGGATACAAGATTTTACTGCTTCCTGGGTACCAGGCTATATTAAATACGGCAAACATGAATTAGATGAACAGATTCGAGCTTTGAAGGATAACGGCGTTAATGAGTATTTATTATGGAATGCCAACAATAATTACACCGCTAACGTCAATTATTAGTCGCCATTATGTCAGTACCCTGAGCGCATATATATGCGTTCCGGGTATTTTTGCATGCGGTCCGAGTTTACTTTCGGTTTCCATTTCATTTATCATGGTAGTAGTCATTTCGAATTTATAAAAGGGATGTGAAGATATGCTGAAAATAGTAGCTGTAACAGGCATGAATCTAACTTCTATGCAAGAGCAAATCCCTCCAGACTTGAAAGAACGCATCCAGTTTCATTGGTTTGCCTCTTCTAAGGATGCTGGAGACGTTCTCCCTGATGCTGATGTGATCATCTCAGCAGGTCGTTTACAGCCTGATATCGTCAGTCGCGCCCCTAAGTTGAAATGGGTGCAAACCTTATCCGCAGGCGTTGATAAATTGCCTCTGGCAGAGCTCGATCAACGTCAAGTGATTGTTACGAATGCCAGAGGTGTTCACACCATTCAAATGAGTGAATTCGCGCTGAGTCTCATGCTGCAATGGGTTCGGAAAGCTAATTTGCTTCATGATAATCAGCAGCAGCACGTGTGGGACAATCAAGTTCGCTTTGGTGAATTGCATGGTAAAACGATTGGTATTATCGGGGCTGGAGCCATCGGTGAAGCAGTTGCTCGCAAAGCCAAAGCGTTTGATATGTCAGTCATCGGCTTGAATCGGTCGGGAGTACCACAAGCCGCCTTCGATAAAACCGTTCACGGTGAAGATGGCCTACAATTGCTATTATCACAAAGCGATTTCATTGTCGTCCTGCTTCCAAGTACAGTGAAAACACGGGGCTTCTTGCAAAAAGAGCATCTGGCGCTTATGAAACCGAGTGCCTTTTTCATAAATCTAGCTCGCGGCGATGTCCTGGATGAACATGCTTTGATTCAAGCTTTGCAGGAGGGCAAACTTGCTGGCGCTGCGTTAGATGTTTTTGAGCAAGAACCGCTACCTGCTACTTCCCCTCTTTGGGGCATGAAAAATGTCATCCTAACCCCTCATATTGCTGGATCTTCTGAGCATTATACAGATCGCGTATCCACCATCTTCTATCACAATTTACGTGCGATGTTGGATGGCGGAGAAATGATCAACGTTGTGGACTTGTCAGAGGGTTATTAATTTGATAGCCAGATGCACATACGAACTCTAACGGACACGATGATCGTTATTTCTACACAAAAAGGATGTTTGTTAATCTAACGGACATGATTGACGTTATTGTGCGATTTCAACTCGAATAAAGAGCTAATTCTACTGAATAGCATCCACTGTGACCGTTAGAGTTTTAAAGGGGCATATATAAGCCAAATAGCGTCCTCTATGTCCTTTAGCGAATAAATTAGTGAGCTGGAACAGAAGAATTCGGGAGTTTGCGGTGTTCAGGTATTCGGGAGCTCAGGTATTCGGGAGCTCAGGTATTCGAGAGTTCGGGTATTCGGGGGCTCAGGTATTCGGGTGTTCAGGCATACGAGATTTCAAGCATTCGAGAGTTCAGGTATTCGAGAGTTCGGGTATTCGGGGGCTCAGAAGCTCGGAAGCAAGTAAGCACCGAAAATCTTAGCCAAAGCAAATCCGCCACTTTCAACAAATAGCCCCTTATCCTAGCGAATCACTTAGGATAAGGGGCTTTCTATGATTATGCGCGAATCTCTTCCAGTCCGCGCATGTATGGACGCAATGCAGGGGGAATATAGATCGAGCCATCCCCCTGTTGGTGATTTTCAAGCAGTGGTATAAGGATCCGCGGCGATGCAACGGCGGTATTGTTCAGTGTGTAGCAATAACGCAATACACCTTCTTGATCCCGATAACGCAAATTACTGCGTCGAGCTTGGAAGTCCAGCAAGCTCGACGACGAATGCGTTTCACCATATGCCCCGCGGCTAGGCATCCAGGTTTCAATGTCAAATTGCTTGTAGTTTTTGGCCCCCATATCCCCCGAACACACCGCTACAACGCGATACGGCAGTTCTAGACATGCAAGTAAATCCTCGGCATTTTGTGTGATCGCCTGCAGCATGCGATCTGCCTCATCCGCATTATTTTCGCAGAGAATCACTTGCTCTACTTTCGCAAATTGATGAACGCGATATAAGCCCCGTACATCTCTGCCCGCTGAGCCCGCTTCTTTCCTGAAGCAATTCGAAACGGCCGCTAGCTGGATTGGTCCCTCCGATAGATCGATAATCTCTCCTGCATAGTACGAAATCAACGGACCTTCCGAAGTACCCACTAACCATGTGTTGTCCTCAGGAAGCTCATATGTTTGATCTTTGCCTGCAGGAAAGAAAGCCGCATTCAGCAGTGTTTCCTCCCGTACCATGAGTGGCACATCCATGACCGTGAACCCACGATCCGTTAGCAAGTCAATGGCCAGTTGTTGGACAGCCCTGTGCAAATAAAGCCCCATTCCTTTGAGATAATAGTTGCGGCTGCCCGCGATCTTCACACCCCGAACAACATCGATTATGTTCAACGCTTCCCCAAGCTGAAGGTGATCCCTCATCTCGAAGTTAAAAGTCGGCTTATCCCCAACGACCTTCAGCTCTACGTTTTCTTGATCGTTCGCCCCTATTGGTGTATCCGGCGAGGCTAGATTCGGTATTTTCAGCATAAGATCCATGAACTTCTGTTCATACGCGTTCAATTCCGCTTCTAGTCGTGTTAAGCTCTGATTCCAGCCACGAACTTGCTCCTTCAAGCCTTCTGCTTCGGTAATTTTCCTCTGCGTCATTAGCGACGCAATTTGCTCCGAAGCACGATTGCGATCTGCTCGCAGCAGCTCGACTTGGCCCTGCAAGTCCCTTTTCCTCTCATCAACTACGAGCAGTTCCTCAACGTGGCATTCTACACCTTTTTGAATCGCTGCTGCTTTCACTTGATCTTGGTTGTTTCGAATCCATTTGACATCCAGCATAATCCGTCACCGCTTCCTCTTCGTATATGTGAAAAAGACAAAAAACGCCCTCAGTCCGATTGGGACGAGGAGCGTTCTGCTCGCGGTGCCACCCAACTTGATGATGACATGAATGGTCATCATCCGCTTGGTTCCGCGATAACGGGCGGTGCCGGTTTATTTAGAGAAGGACCTTACATCCTTCCGATCATGAACGTCTCCGAGTTGGAAGCTCTTCATAGACATGATGTCGATTTATACGTTGTTCGCAATTATAGCCGAAATGCAAATGAAGATCAATACCTCTGTACACAATTAGGCTTATTGAGACAAACGGCTTGCCAATTCATAAAGCTCCATGTTAAAACTACGTTTCGTGTTCACAACAAGATCGATATCCGTTGCCACTAGCTCACCTTTGATGATACCACAAGCTTTGGAAGAATCACCCTCCATTAGTTTGCGAACAGCAAAATCGCCTAGACGACTTGCCAAGATGCGGTCATTATGAGTTGGCGCACCACCACGTTGAATATGACCAAGAACAGTCACACGAGGCTCAATCCCGTTCGTTTCCGTGATTTGCTTCGCAATTCCTTCACCCGTTCCTGCTCCTTCAGCTACAAGGATAATACTGTGACGCTTGCCATGGTTGAAGTTATCCTTCATCCGATTAGCAACTTCAGTAACATCCACATCTACCTCTGGCACAATAATAGTTTCAGCACCGCTGGCAAGTCCCGCATACAGGGCAATTTCACCACAATGACGTCCCATAACTTCCACAACGGATGAACGTTCATGAGATGTCATGGTATCCCGCAGCTTATTAATTGCATCCACAACAATACTTACGGCTGTATCGAATCCAATAGTAAAATCAGTGAATGGAATGTCATTGTCGATCGTACCCGGCAGGCCCATCGTTTTGATACCCAACTTGCTAAGCTTGTTCGCTCCTTGATAGGAACCATCTCCACCAATAACAACTAGGCCGTCAATTCCACGTCTACGCAGGTTGTCTGCACCGATTTGTTGTCCTTCAGGTGTCATAAATTCTTTACAACGAGCCGTTTGAAGAATCGTTCCTCCACGCTGAATGATGTCACCTACGCTACGCAAGTCCATTTTACGAATATCATCGTTAATAAGACCTTGATATCCGCGCTGAACGGCATACACTTCTAGCCCATGGTATAATGCACTTCGAACAACCGCTCGAACCGCTGCATTCATACCCTGAGAATCTCCTCCACTGGTTAACACGGCAATTGATTTTACTGCTGACATATTAAATTTCCTCCCTCATAATTCTTGTGAATGATATTCATGATGTCGTACGGATGTACATGCTATTTATCCAGAAAAAAAGCCTGGTTAAAGGACTGTTTTTCATCAGACGCTTTGAAATTTTCTTCACTTGGTGTTGGCTGTTGACCTTAGGGTCAGATAAATAGAGAGCAAGCAAACCTTCGATTATCATACGATGAAATCTCGGATGTTCCAAGAACAAAATTTTACTTCTCGCCTCTTGGACAATGAAAGCGATTCGCTCTACTGTGGTATCTAACGAATCGTAGTAGGTACAGAAATTCAGGTCTCCACCTACAATATCTTCTTC
Organism: Paenibacillus qinlingensis; assembly: GCF_013204845.1. Lineage (GTDB taxonomy): Bacteria > Bacillota > Bacilli > Paenibacillales > NBRC-103111 > Paenibacillus_E > Paenibacillus_E qinlingensis. The sequence goes on along the minus strand of NZ_JABMKY010000013.1, from coordinate 34,820 downwards.
CTGGTCAATTAAATAATCAAGCAAGATATGAAGTCCACAGACATAAGGAAAGTATGCTTCTCGAATGGATTGCACCTGCTTGTCCGTCAAATTCGGATCACACGCAGCCAGAAATAACATGAACATGCCTAACGTTGAACCCGTAGCAGCAGCAAACTCATTCCAATCAATCTGGCGATACTTATGGTGATGATTATCCCACCATTGATGCAGCTGCGGCTCGCGTAAATCCTTGCGAATATGCTTGTACACCTGCAAATCACAGTATAAGCCAACAAACTCTTTGACCTGGTCAGCCACTTTCAAATACGATGGCATCTGGCTTATTGAAGTCTGGCATTGCTGAACAAGATCTTGTAAATAACCGCCGTCTTCTTTCTCATCTCTGAACGCATAATAATCATGCAATGGCTTCGTAGGATCAACTGCATCAAGCATGGATTGGTGCAATTGCCGAAAATCCTTAGGATCTAGCGACGTACTTCGATCACACAAATTATCCAAGTAGTCACTGATCGACTGAAATGCGACGATCAGTGGAATAAGCACATGACGCATCGATAAATGAGCAGCTGCATACACAGCTCCTCCTTGACAATGAAATTGCTTCGTTGCAATGCTTGCTAGCGCTTGGGTTCGAAGCTCTTCATCGGGAATACTCGCCGCTTTACTTTTCCAGATGCTCAATTGTTCATTGACACCGGGTAAAATATAACGATATACACTGATCATTAATCGAATGGGCCCTTGCGGAACTTTCGCATGGCTCCTTATTCTACTTTTGTCCAATTGCTTCAAGTAAACTTCCTCCACAACTTTGTTCATAGCAGAATTGAAGTAATAATTGCATTTCAGATCGCTGTATGTGGCGTAACCAACTATCAACTGTAGGATTCTGAACAAGCGATACCTGAATTTCAATCACATCAATAAATACGTATGGATTCCAAACTGGCGATGTTACAAGTACTTCAAGCTTATGTCGAAGTGCTTCATTTTCCAATTCCATGAAGTCTTTGAGCGATAGATTATCTCTTACAAATTGGATTAGATTAGAAAAAATAGGATGATGACCAACATCATTAAACCAGTATTTCGCATTGCTATAGTCGCCTTCCATCCGATGCATAAGGGCATGCCAATAACTTCCGGTTGGATTCGTAATTTCCTGCGAGATATCATGAGATTTATCAAGGCTTTCATTGAGAAGAAATAGGCCCGCTTTAATCGCTAACCCATAGGGGAGCTGCTCAGGACTACCTTCCGTAATCAACGATGTAGAGAGACCTTCGATCCGCGCATCCATTGCGACATCCCACTCTTCAATTGGATAAAGCGCAGGGAGATGCTCCAGAAGTGGTTTCGCTATCGTTCCCAGCCAGTTATTCCCATCCTTATTGCTATGCATGCAGTCATTCTCCCTTCATTGACAACCATTAATGGTGGGTTTTTGATTCCAAATCCTGATTAGTTCGGAACCAGAGATGAAGATCATTTATGATTGAAGCTAAGTCAGCAATATCGGAATTCAAACGGCAGGAGGTTACAAAATCGTCTTCCTTATCGAGCTTATTTTGCTTTTCAATGATTTGTGCTTCCAATTTCATAATTCGATCCGGAATAACGCCTCGTATTTGTTCCCACTGTAATAAAAGATTTATGCGAACAGCAGCATCATACATATCCCACTCCAATTCCAAAACGGGAATCTCAATGCCGAGTCTCTCATCATACTGAAAATAGCTGTTCATTCCTGTGTACCTCCTTGCAGGCAAAACTGTCAGTCTTGTTCAAGAAACATTCTACCTTTAAATGTATCACTTCAAACCTTCGGTTTCCAGTTAAAATTGTATGTCATCCCCATTTCATTTTCTGATATACTTAAGAAATGTTTTGCAAAACGCGAAGGAGTGCGATTTGGATGAATGCTAAGACATTAAAGGAAGCCATCACATGGAAACAGCTCATCTCCTTTTTCCTCCCCCTCGGACTTTCTGCAACGCTTGTAACTCTCTCGCATGTTATTATTAACAGCACCTTGGCTAGGGCTGATAATCCCGAGGTCGTCATCGCAAGCTATGCTATTCCCCTAAGTCTACTAGGACTGACTGAAAGACCCGTTGTATTGCTACGACAAGCCTGCTCGGCACTCGTCAGAGATCGGATTTCATTCCGCGCCATGGGCGTTGTCAGCTCATATGTATTTGCCTGTATCATCCTGCTAGGCCTCATACTCTGTTACACACCGGTTGGAGAATGGGTGTTTCTTTACTTTTTCGGCGTAGAACGTGAAATGCTAGCTGCTACATTAAGTGTTTACCGTATCCTCATGTACGTCAGCATCTTCTCTGGCCTGCGTTGTTTATTTCACGGGATTATCATTTTCAATATGCGTACCAAATGGCTCACCATCGGTATGGGCGTACGGATTATCGCGATGTATTTCTTATCTTTATATTTCATTACTACGGATAGTGTCTCTAGCGGTAAAGTAGGTGCCATTATCTTCCTTGTCGGCATGGTTATTGAAGCAGCTGTTGCCATTTGGGAGGGTACAAGCTTACTCAAACATGTTATTCCGGAGAAAGCGCCTAATCATCCGATTGAGACGAAGGGGCAAATTTTCAGCTTTTATAAACCGTTGTTATATTCATCTGTTATCGCGGTAATTATTGGACCCTCTATTAATGCCATGTTAGGCAAAACAACACATATCCATCTAGCCATCTCTTCCTTTGCGATCGCTGGATCCTTAACACAGTTAGTGATGAGTTTCTTCTCATACATACATCAAATCGTCTTAAACTTCTATCGCAAAGATGCTGTGCGAGTCAAAAAATTCATTCTCATTCTCAGCTTCATTCCTGGAGCATTAATAGCCATACTCGCTTATACGCCGATCGGCCCTTGGTTTATGACACATGTCATGGGTGTAAATGCGGAGCTTAGGCAAGCCAGCCTGAGTGCCATGCGTATTTTCATGATCATGACGATTGTATTCCCGTGGCTCGATTATATGAATGGGATTATTATGCTGCGCGGCCAAACAAAAATCATGGTTTTCTCGCAATCTGCGAATGCTACTATTACGGTATTCACATTATTCGTTGCCATTGCAACGGTTCCAGAATGGAACGGAATGATTGGCGCGTTAGCACAATCGGTAGGAATGTTGGCTGAACTGCTTGTTGTCATCTATGTGCTCAAACGTACAAATGATGTAGAACAACCTAATCAACCTCAAGAAAATATGTAACGAAATGGTGATGATTACGCTTGGCAAATTCAAATGCGATTGATAGAAATGATCGATTGCTTAAAATGTTTACTTTTTCTTTTTTTATGACGATGGGGATTGTTGTGACTTTTTTCCCGCTTTATTTCGATTATAAAGGTTATTCTAAAATCCAAATCGGCTTACTTTACGCCATTGGACCATTAATTGGCATTGCAACTAACCTACTATGGGGGTTCCTGAGCGACCGGTTCCAAACTGTCAAGAAGATCATGATTATTCTGATCCTCGGTCAACTCGTCACTGCTATCTTAGTTTCTACTGCAGGCTGGTTTTCTCTGCTCTACGTCTGTTTGGCAGCGTTTTTCTTCTTCCAGCAGCCAGTGAACTCCTTAAATGACAGTCAAGTCATGCTGCATATTCGATCTAGCGGGAAAAGTTATGCCTCCTTCCGCGTCTATGGCTCCATTGGCTTCGCACTTTCAGCTGGAGGCTTCGGTCTACTCTTACGAGCATATGGAACAGGACTTACACCTCTGTTGCTTTTTATCACGATAGGCTGTACATTAATCATTCTTTTTCTGCTGAAAGATACGCGCTCGGGCGGCAAAAAGATGGCTTTTGGCGGCATGGTGAACATTATCCGTTCCAAAAAATTCATCTGGTTCCTTATGCTTGTTATCATCATGTCAGTTTCACATCGATTCAATGACGGTTTCTTAGCCCTCTATATGCGTCAGCTCGGCGCATCAGATTCACTCATCGGTTATGCGTGGATGACATCTGCACTCAGCGAGATTCCGGTATTCTTTTATTTAAGCAAGCACGGCCATCGCTTTAAAGAATTGCCCTTACTTGCCTTTGCTGGTGTGATTTACGCCTTCCGCTTCGTCATGATGAGTTTCATCCAAGATCCCATTTGGGTCATCGGCATTCAGCTTCTGCATAGTTTAACTTTCGGTGTTTTCCTCTTCACAGCGAATCGTTATTTGAGTCAAATCATTCCAGATGAGTACCGATCTTCAGGTCAAGCTATTTTCGCTGTCGCATGGTCAAGCATAGCCGGTTTGATAAGCGGCACAGCAGGTGGCTGGATCTATAACGAAGCTGGCGGAAGTACTGTTTATATGATTGCAGCGTGCTTGTCGATAACGTCAGCCATAGGTTTTCTGTGCACGTATCTGTTTCAAAAGAATGAGGATGCCCTTCCTAGTCGATGATAAAAGAATGCTTACTTCCTTATAGCTTGAGCATAGTGGAAGTAACGACAGTTGTGCTCCTTGTAGATCTCCCCTATAATAAGGATATAGTCTTAGTACCAAGTATTAATCCAAGATGAACATTATGAGCAGCAAAGGTAGGTACACATTTATTATGATGTATGAGGATTTCAAAACCATCGTTCTTGAACGACGCAGCATTCGCAACTTTACCGAGCAAGAAGTCGCAGTAGAAGATATTCGTGAAATCATCGACTGTGCCCGTTATGCTCCCAGCGATACAAACTCACAAACATGGAAATTTATCGCCATTCGAAATACAGAGAAGATCAAACATATTGAGCAATTGACTTGGGACCAGCTGCATCTACGTGCCGCGGCTGCCGAGGAGAAAGGGCTGTCGAGAGAAGCACGCATGCTGGTGAGATCCTTCGGACCTTATGCAACAGCTTTCTCGGACGCACCTGTTCTTATCATTTGTTTGGCGACACCTTATGAATCCAAATTCCGCGATCGCATCTTTGACCCCATTCAATTGGTTGATGATCATGTTTGGGCGGAAGAAGGCATCAAGAGCTCTTGCTTAGCCTCACAGAACCTGATGCTTGCTGCACACGCTAGAGGTCTCGCTACCTGCCCAATGACGGGCCCTGTCTTGTTGGCACAGGATCAAATCCGAGCTTACCTGGAGATACCAGCAGAGTATCAAATTAACATGGTCATTTCCCTTGGTTATCCGAAGGATAAACCAGGGAAAATGGCACGTAAAGAAATTGACGATATTCTTGAAATCATCGACTAAATCCCTCGGCGATAAGTGACCTTAGTTAGCCAAACTAAACCCGTTAGCATCCGATTTGGCAGATGCTAACGGGTTTTTATCATCTAACCAACTCACTAATCTGCTTTAACACTCCTCCATGTGACTATTTCCTGCTACAATCAAACCTTACTCCACCGCCACAAACAAATTAAATGGATTTTATGTTGTTATCTTTGCTGATTCTCGCCATTTGGGAGAAGTAAATGGATTACCTACAGTTAATAACTGCCATAATCCATTAAACGGCCAATCTCCTTCAAATTAGATGTACTTTTTCCATCTACGCATTAAATCCCAGGTAAATCGATAAAATTAACTGCACCTTTTACATTTATTTGAAAAGACAGCTACTCAACTGACCACACTACTCCTCCCCAACTCAATTTGTAACCAGCATGTCAATCATCACATTTAAATCGAGCTAGCGACCGCTTAGCCCCAGCACCTCATAATAAGTTGGAATGCACTTAAAAAGGAACTGTCCGCAATTGCGGATAGCTCCTTTTGTCATTCTTAATTCTTAGAACCAGACGCAAGTGGCGCCCGCTTCACTTTACTTGGCCAGAACACCGCATCCCCAAGCAGCATCGTGATGGAAGGGACAAGGAAAGGCCTAACAATGAAAGTATCCAAGATAACACCGACGGCACAAATAACACCAAACTGCACAAGCACTTGAATCGGCAGTGAAGCTAGAACCGCAAAGGTACCAGCTAGAATCAATCCTGCTGAAGTGATAACACTACTCGTTGAGCTTACGCCTAAACGTATCGCATCCTTCAGTTTCAAGCGATTTCTTTCCTGCCAAATACTCGAAATCATGAAAATATTATAATCCTCGCCTAACGCTACAAGGAATACGAATGCATACAACGGTATCAAGCCTTGGATTGCGGCTGTATCCATGAAATAGTGCAAGATGAGCCACCCCGCACCCAACGCCGAGTAATAGGAAAGCAGTACTGTTGCAATCAGATAAACAGTTGCAACAATGGATCGCAAATACACGAGTAAGAGGATCGCGATAACGGTTATAACTACTGGGATAACTATTTTCGTATCCCGCTCTACGACCGTTTTGGTGTCATACTGGGTAGCAGTCTCGCCGCCAACCCAAACCTGCGGGTTCGGTAAACCTGCTTCAATTAGCTTCTGTTCCAATGTGCTTCGAATCTCAGGAATATGATTGATGACTTCCAAGTCGTATGGATCTTGCTTAAAAATCAACTCATAAGCCTTATAATTGGCGTCTTTCTTACTATCCTCTGGTTTACCAACCGATTCCACATAAGGTAGCTTAGCAAGGGCTCCTTGAACATCTGCCGTCTTTCCTTCGGTATTGACGATCACTTTAACTGGTGCCAGTGATCCCGGTGAAACATGTTCTGATAACAAGCTAAATCCTTCACGTGACGCCATCGTGGAAGGGAACGATTCCAAAATATTATACGTAAACTTAATTTGCGGTGCAAAAGCTGCCAAGGCAATAAGAATGATTAATGAAATAGCAAGCACACTTTTGGGTCTTTCCGTGACCACTCGCCCAAGTGCAGCATTCATGGCACCAACAGGCTTCTGCTCGCGAATGCGTTTCCCTTTGCGTGCTTCTTTCTCCGCTCTCATTTCTGCTGTTAAAGGAATGAATGGGTAGAAAGACACGCGTCCAATAATGGCAAGAAGTGCTGGGACAAGTGTTAGACTCGCAATGGCCATAATGAAAATTGCTACACTAAACGGTATCGCGAACCGATGATTGGAACCATAATGAGCAAATAGTAAGCCTAGTAAGGACACAATTACGGTGAGTCCACTCATCCCGATTGCGCCTGTTGAGCCACCGAATGAAACACGAAGTGCGGAATATTTGTCTTTCTCAACCAATAGTGCCTGTCGGTAGCGAGCCACGAAGAAGAGACAATAATCCGTTCCTGCACCAAACAATAGGACTGTCATAATGGAGATCGACTGCGCGTCTATCGTGATCCAACCTTGCTTGGCCATGAATCCAAGAATAGGAGAAATAACGCCATAAGCAAATCCTACGCCAACCAGTGGAATAATAGCCAGGATCGGTGAACGATAAAGTAAAATGAGAAGAAAGAGTACGAGAAGTACCGTTGCTAACAACAGCGTAAAATCCGCTCCCTTGAATAATGCTGTTGCATCCGTCTGAATGCCTACTGGGCCTGTTATTCGCGCATGCAAACCGTCCGCCTCAATTGGAGCTTCAAAAGGGTCACTGCCTAATTGACTTACGGTTAACTCCTCTAGCTTCTTCATACCTTCCTGGAGGACTTCTGTTTCCGTCCCTTCGTTAAACGAAATCGGCAGGACCAGTATTTTGCCGTCTTTGGATACCATACTTTTCAGTGCAGGTGCAGGCATCTGATGCAAAGGGGGCAATCCCTTCTGAGCAGCTAACGGCGTATCCGTGAGCTGTTTCGTAACCTTTTGAACAGCTGCTAAATCTTGATCTGTCAGTCCAGATCCCCGATACCAAACAACGAGCGCTGGCACACCCTCATTACTTGGGAATTGTTCTTTCATCAACGCCGCTGCTTCGAGCGACCAGGAATCGGTTGGCAGTTGCCTAGCAGCATTATTCTCTTGTGAATTGACGTTAGGTAGAAAGACAGATAAAATGCCTGTAAGTAAAATCCAAACGGCCAATGTTACCCATTTGCTGCGGCGACCCGCAACAATACCGCCTAGTTTACTGAAAAAAGGATTTTCATGCATGACGTAGCCTCTCTCCTTGTAAATGAAATAGTGATATAATTAATCTTGCAACAGAATTAATTATATATACTATATAGTTAATTAATCAAGTTTTATTTAGAACCCTCTCAGGAGTGACACTTATGGAAAAAAAATCAAAGGCTCTCGGCAGACCACGTGTCTCCCAGGGAGACATGCCTCTTAATCAGAAAATTTTAATGACGGCTATTCCCTTATTCTTGTCCCGGGGCTTCGAGTCCGTCTCCATGGACGATATCGCCAAAGAATGCCAGGTTACAAAAGCATCTGTGTATTACTATTTCCCTTCCAAGTCTGACCTGCTTACAGCCTCCATGATTCAACTGATGGATAACGTAAGACGTGTCACCATTAAACGTTTAAGCGAGCCTGCTCCACTTCGCGAAAGGCTTCTCGGCATTACCGAAGGACATCTGAAAGCGGTCGATTTCGACCTGCATTCGTTCATGCGCAAGATGGAGGCCACACTTTCCGAGGAGCAAATGAAAGCCATGCGCAAATCCGAACAAGGCATATTGGATGCGCTCGAAACCGAATTCCAGAATTCGATTGACTCCGGAGAAATCGGTCCAGTCAATCCACGTGTGATCGCACGTGCCTATACCTCTCTCCTCATGATGGGGCATGCGACAGACGGCGACGGAAATAAAATGTTTCCTCAAGAGGGGGAAGCCGCTACGCAAATTATCGACATTCTCTGGCATGGCTTATACCCGCCACGATGAAATTGGACAGCAAAACAAACAAAAAAGACAGCCTCGAGTGAACTCGAGAACTGTCTTTATTGCTTGTGCTATGACACTATTTATAAGTAGGGAATCCCAGAGTCTTATAATTTGGTGACGTTAGCTGCTTGAGGACCACGGTTACCTTGAGTAATATCAAACTCAACGGATTGGCCTTCTTCTAATGTTTTGAATCCTTCGCCCTGAATTGCGGAGAAGTGAACGAATACATCGTCGCCTCCATCAACAGAAATAAAACCGTACCCTTTTTCTGCGTTAAACCATTTCACTGTACCCTTCAAATGAACAACCTCCTAAAAATATCGCCATCTATGGCGAATAAGGAAATTATACCATTTGAGTGGTGAAAAATCAACGGAAATTCCGAGGTGGATAAGCTGAAATTTGTTGATGTACCAAGGTTTTCCACTATGCAGAGGGCTACTTTTTTATGCTTAAAAATTGATGAGAATTCGGTAGAAAAGGTAGACTAGCTTCTCGCTTTTGGAGAGTAAATCCAGCTAACTCGAACTCGTTGATGAGATCCTGGAGACGACAATATTCCTCTGTTCGGAAATTCAACAGCGGGTATATTCTTACCTCGCCGCCTGGCTTACAAACACGAAGGAGCTCACGAACAGCTTCTACATGAAACGCATAATCAAACTGCTCTTCATACAGAAAAAGAAAATGACTGCACATCACGAGATCAAAACTCTCCGCTTCGAATGGTAAAGAAGGCAAAGCAGCTGTATGATATCTGGCTGATCCCTCCGCGCTTGAGAAGTCCTCTACGAAACGCTCCAGCGCATGAATGCGTCCTGCTCGATGCTGCTCGACAGACCCGTAAAATGTCCAGTCGTACACATCGGTTAGCTTCGCCATTTTCGCTGCAACAATCTCAATCTCCTGCCTGCCATGCTCAGCAATGGCACCTGGGGACTTTGCATACAACGGATCGACCGACTCTGCGTGGATACCAAGCTGCCTGGCGTCTGACGTAAATGAAGAAGCGCCACCAGCGACATCCAGTACTCGTTTGCCAATCAGGCCTGCCGTCTGCAACATAAACATTTTCTCGTATTCCACATACGATCTCGAGGTCATTGCAACCCCAATTTGCTCATAAACTTGCTTCTGTTCCATGCTCATCTCTCCTCAACTCGGCTCATAACCCCTTCCCTCTGGAAAGGATTAGGAGAATTCTATCACGCGTGATTCCCCTGCGCAACAAGAAAATAACGAAAAAAACAGTCCACTTGTTTGGAAATGGCGGCATTTTATGATACGATTGTTTACATCTATAAGCTTATTACAGAAACGAGGAAAAAAGCCATGTCGCATCAACCCTTCAAAAGACATACGATTTATAAAAAAGATAAATGGAACATGCTCAATGTCGAGGTTCAAGGCACCAAAATTGTCTTAACCGAGATTTCCGACCAATGGGGTGAAGAGTGCCATACTTTTATTGGACGACCTGCCATGCTGCACTGGGCTAGCGAGCGCTTTGCCCCGGATAAATTCGATGGCTCAGAAGAAGAATTGCAAGCTATTATGGATGCTTTTAAAAACGTTTAAAAAAAGAGGACTATTTTGAAACGCATCGCATACAATAAACGTATAATCTCATAGTAACACTCCAAAGGGGAGTAGCTGATACAGTAAAGTCGTCAATTCGGATCCTCATCAGGTCCCGGCTTTATTGGCAACGACAACGTTGTTAGCAAGACCTTTGCCATGTTCATTGGTGAAGGTCTTTTTTGATGAATTAGAGCCTTCACCATACAAAAGGTGCTGGGCTCTTTTTGCATCAAAAAACCTTGAAGGAGTGTGTTCGCGTATGGATTGGTTGTCAACGGGCTTTTTCGTCTCTCTGCTAAGCATTATTCTGATTGACCTGGTACTTGCTGGTGATAACGCGATCGTGATTGGGATGGCAGCACGTAATTTGAAAAAAGAAACACAAAAGAAAGTCATTCTCTGGGGCACGGTTGGCGCGATTGTGATTCGTGCATTTGCAACACTAGTCGTTGTAACGCTGCTCAAAATACCTGGTCTGCTGCTTATCGGTGGGATCTTGCTGTTGTGGATTTCGTATAAGCTTCTGAGCGAAAAGAAAAATCATGAAACGATGCAAGTGAAAGACAGTATGTGGGCTGCCATTCGGACCATTATCATCGCTGATGCGGTCATGGGTTTAGATAATGTCATCGCGGTTGCTGGCGCGGCACATGGGAATTTCCTACTTGTGATTATTGGCCTACTGATCAGTGTTCCTATCGTGGTCTGGGGAAGTACTTTATTCATTAAATGGATTGAGAAGTATCCTTCGATTATTTATATCGGAGCTGGCGTACTTGCACTTACTGCAGGAAAGATGATTACTGGCGAAAAATTCCTTGCCCCTTTCTTCGAATCCAACCCGTTAGGGAAATGGTTATTCATTGGCTTACTCGTCATCCTCGTGCTTGGCGCAGGTAAATGGTCGAAGATGATTGGCTATCAAGTAAGTGTCGGGGATAGCGGACAGTTAACACTTCCCAAAGAACTTAGTGAAGAAGCACAAATTTCTCCTGAGGATCGCTTCACAGTCAAAATGGATTCTCGCGGCAAGTTCATACTGGTGAAAGAGGAAGATGATGACACGACCCAAGATTCTATGCAGCATGCCGGTTGAAAAAGGAGTTTGACCGTGCGTAGCGAAAATTAGTATGATATGGAACAAGTATCATACTCTAAAGGAAAAAGGATGATTTTCGATGACCGATTCTGGATCTATACTCACATTTATAATTGTATCCTTTTGCCTGGCGATTATTTTGATTATGAAAAAAGACAGCCTACCAGCACAAATGAAGCGCTATCTGGCTTTGCTGGCGATTGTTATGGTTTCCATATCCTTCGTTCTGATCTTGCTTAGCTTCTTTCGAGCAGGAACTTGAAAATACTTCCATACGCATGCGTCCATCATGGACGGCAGAGTCGTTTGTTTTGTATAATAATAATTGAACAGGCAATCGGTCATACTAGGTGAAAACCATGGATTGGGATTTCAGTTAGAACATCCCACATGGGAATATGCCGGGAGCGTGACCGCAATGCGACTTCTTTATGTAACAGCTGTCATGGGAATTCTACTTAGCTCCATCCCCATAGCTGATTTACACGCAAAGGATTCCAGCTTACCCCAATCTCAAAACAAGGACAGGAGGGCTCCGATGACTCAATTATTGGAACGCAAGCAAGTACCGGCCGAGCACCGTTGGCAATTGGAGGATTTATTTGCCGATCAGAAGGCTTGGGATCAAGAATTTCAAGAGGTGAAGGGCTCGCTTAGCAAAGTCAGTGCCTTCCAAGGAAAACTTAACGATGCGGCTTCCGTGAAGCAAATTTTCCAATTGGAAGATGAGCTTTCTGTGAAAATGGAACGATTATATGTCTACGCCAACATGAAGCATCATGAAGATACAGCTGAACCTGTGTACCAGGCTTTATCCGAAAAAGCAAAAAAACTCAGTGTTGAAGTTGGGGAAGCAGCTTCCTTCATATCTCCTGAAATTTTAAGCCTTTCGGACGAAAAGCTTCAGCAGCTCGTAAGTGATTCTTCCTTATCTTTTTATAAAGATACACTTGAAGAAATGATCCGCCAGAAGCCACATACGTTGTCTAAGGAACAAGAAGCACTTCTTGCTCAAGCAGGCACGATGGCCGGGGCGCCAAGTACGATTTTCGGCATGCTGAACAATGCAGACTTGAAATTTCCGAAGGTGAAGAATGAAAAGGGTGAGGAAGTTGAACTAACCCACGGCAGCTATATTCAGTTCCTAGAGAGCCGTGACCCAGAGGTTCGAAAGAATGCGTTCAAAGCGGTTTATGAAACGTACCGCAATAATCGGAATACGATTGGTGCTACACTAAGCGCGAATATTAACAAAAACATTTTCTATGCCAAAGCACGTCATTACCCTTCTGTCCTTGAATCGACACTCTTCGGTGACAATATCAAGAAAGAAGTATATACGAACTTAATTTCCACCATTCACGAATCCTTGCCTCAGTTGCAACGGTATCTCAAACTCCGTAAAAAGCTGCTCAAGGTCGATGAATTACATATGTATGACCTGTTTGCACCGCTCGTTGAAGAGTTCAAAATGGATATTACGTATCAGCAAGCCAAAGAAGAAATCAAGAAAAGCTTGGCACCACTAGGCGAAAATTACTTGAAAATTCTTCAAGACGGCTTCGACAGCCACTGGATCGATGTATACGAGAACAAAAATAAGCGCAATGGTGCTTATAGCTGGGGTGCTTACGGCACACATCCGTACGTATTGTTGAACCATAAAGACAATTTGAACAGCATGTTTACATTAACGCATGAGATGGGTCATGCCATTCATTCCTATTTGTCGGATGAGAACCAAGAGTATCGTTATGCACAATACACCATTTTCTTAGCTGAAGTTGCTTCAACTTTAAATGAGGCCCTTCTGATGGATTATCTGTTGAAACGTGTAACGGATCCGAAGGAAAAAATGTACTTGCTCACTTACTACGCTGATCAGTTCCGTACGACAGTATTCCGTCAAACGATGTTTGCTGAGTTCGAAATGATCACGCATGAGAAAGCAGAAGAAGGCGAATCCCTAACACCACAAGAATTCAGCGAAATCTACTATGGCTTGAATAAACTGTACCATGGCAACGACATGGTTGTAGATCAAGATATCGAGATGGAATGGGCTCGGATTCCTCACTTCTATAACAGCTTCTATGTTTATAAATATGCGACAGGCTTCTCTGCTGCTACTTCATTCGCGAAACAGATTTTGGATGAAGGTCAGCCAGCAGTTGACCGCTACCTCGGCTTCCTCAAAAGCGGCGGCAGTGACTACTCGCTGAACATTCTCAAGAAGGCCGGTGTGGATATGTCTTCACCTGAGCCGATTAAGCAAGCCATGAGCGTATTCAGCTCGTTGCTGGACCAAATGGAAGAGCTAACGAAGTAAACGATTCCGAGATTACCTCCGCCTTCCGGTTGGTAACGAAGGCGGATAGCAGGAAACACCAAAAGGTTGAAAGCATTAGCTTTCAACCTTTTTCTTAAACAAGAGAGGAAGATGGCTATATGAAGATGCAATGGATCTTAATCAGTGCTTTAGTGTTTGCTCTAATCACAGCTGTTTTCGCTGTCGTCAATGTAGAGCCGGTACAGGTAAACTTCATGTTCACCACGACGTCCACACCTCTAATTCTCGTCATTTTAACCTCAACCTTATTAGGTGGTCTCATTGTTGGTCTCTTCGGCATGGTACGTCAATATAAGCTCCAGCGTAAAGTTAAACAATTAGAGAAACAACTTCACGATGCGCAACTTCCACCCGCTGTATCCACCAAGGTTTCCGACATAGAACAGAACGAGCCAAGTGTATAGAAGTATAACGTATTACTGACGAACAACCATTAGAGAGGTAAGGTGCTTAAGTAGAAGCATATTACCCCTCCGATTAATGAGGAAGATGCGTTTACCACATCATTACTCATCCCTCGCAGACCACGAATTTGCCTAGCTTTCTGAGAGCAATGTTCCTGTTTTTCAATCGTTTTGCCGCAAACGTCACAATAAAACATCACCTGCAAGGTAGCCCCGAGCCAGGAATCCACAAGAGATCCGCTTAATCCAGCTATCGCCCCCAGCAAGACCAGAACAACAATAAAGCTATTCGCCTCATGTGACTCCCCAAGATGGTAAATGCCTCCAACAAGTCCAATAAACGCCCCACCAAGCAAGGAAGCAAACAATCCTAGCCCCGTAATTCCACCTGAAGTACCCGCTGCAACCGGCTTCCCATTCACGATAGACCTAGGAATCGACTTGCTTAACCCGCCAATTTCGGTTGCCCACGTATCGGCATTCACAGTTGCCATAACACCTAAATAGATATACCACCAGACAGGATCTGGCCAGATGGCATTTCCGATACAAAGCAACAAACCAAGTCCTCCATTGGCAGCAACTTGACCTGCATCACGCCGTCCACCTTTGGCATAGCCACTCTCTGCTGCGGCCTTGCGCTGATGTTTGAGTTTCGATAGCAAACTAGAAGAAATGAAGAATGCGATTAGTGTTCCGAACCATGCTAGACTCCCACACGCATACATCGTCGTTCCTAGCAGCACCGCAGCTATCCCCCCCGTCATAGATAAAGATTTCTTCCAGTAGGCAGCACCTGCAATCAACACACTTCCTATGAATCCGTAGAGTACCGGCATAAACAGCATAAATAGGACTCTCCCTTTCATTTCGTTTCTGCACCCAATTTAATTATGTATATTGTATCACATTCGACTTCGTCCCTTTTTATTGCATTTTTGTAAAATTAATTCGACATTTTTCGGTTATTTCTGCAAATTGTTAACCATAAATAACCTATTCTATGATACTATAAAAGTGATAAGCGATAGGAGGCTGACATGGAGCAAGATCACTTCACTACCAATTCCACTTACAAAAGAGACCTAGAACCCGAAGAAATGCTGCGTGTCATTTTCGACTATGCTTCCAAGATTGCGAACGAACGGCTTCTTGATAACGTACTTATGCTAATGGCGGATATGGGTCGCGAGATGATTGTCTCTGATCGTTGTACCGTCTGGCTGCTCGATACACAAAAGAATGAGCTATGGTCTAAAGTGGCTCATGGTCTTGATGAAATTCGGATTCCAAGTTCTGCTGGCCTTGTAGGCTACGCTGTGACGAATGATCAAGCTGTCTTCATTCATGATGCTTATACCAATGAGGAATATAAATCTTATCTGCAAAATGGTGCCCTCCGCACGGATCAACAAACGGGTTATCGCACCAAAGCCTTGATGGTCATCCCCTTCCGGAATAGCCAAGGCGAGATTATGGGGGCTTATCAAGCGATTAATAAGCTAACAGCGTGTGAACAATTCTCCGATAAAGATATGGAATATTTGACTTTGGCCTCCTCCTACGCCGGAAAATCCTTAGAGTCTGCTCTCCTCACGATGGAAATTGAGGAAACCCAGAAAGAAATCATTTTTCGGATGGGGGAAATTGGTGAAAGTCGTTCTAAGGAAACAGGTAATCACGTGAAGCGTGTTGCCGAGTATTCGTATTTACTAGCACTTGAGTTAGGTATGAGTCAAGATGAGGCTGAACTGTTGAAGATTGCATCACCTATGCATGATATCGGCAAGGTAGCTATCCCCGATTCGGTTCTCAATAAGCCAGGCAAGCTGACTGAGGACGAGTTCAAACTCATGCAAAACCATACGCTAATCGGCTATAATCTGCTTCGAAATTCGCCCCGCCATATTCTCAAAACCGCCGCGGTTGTTGCTTATGAACACCATGAGAAATGGAATGGACGAGGATACCCGCGCGGCATTAAAGGTGAAGCGATTCATATTTACGGGCGTATAACAGCTATAGCTGATGTTTTCGATGCCCTTGGCAGTGATCGTGTCTACAAGAAGGCTTGGGAGCTCGATCGTATTCTCCAATTGTTTCAGGAGGAACGCGGAGAGCATTTCGACCCTGATGTGGTTGATGCCTTTTTCAAACAATTACCTGCTATTCTCCGTGTAAGAGAGCAATATTCGGATGCTGCTCTAGCCAATCCATTTGAAACGAATACATAGAATACCAATAAAAAAGGGCAATTCTCAGAGGTCGACTTGACCTTAGAGTTTGCCCTTTTATGCTATAACTGAATGGAAAAAGCTCCAAATGATTCTTCGCCCCAGTGCAACTCTAATCGGTCGCCATCTTGGACAGGGCCGACGCCTTCAGGCGTCCCCGTGAAAATGATGTCACCTGGACCTAATCCATAATGCTTCGCAATGTAATCGATGATGGTCTGAAGATCGAAAATCATATGAGATATGTTCCCATCCTGAACAACTTGCCCATTCTGACGAAGTTGAAAGTTCGATTTCGCCAACTCAGATGCCCCAGGAAATGGACGGAAAGTTGTGATTGGCGCTGACTTCAGGAAGCCTTTGGCAGGCAGCCAGGGCTGCCCCTTTTTCTTAATCACGCTCTGCACATCACGAAGTGTGAAATCAATCCCTAGTGCGTATTGATCGACGATCTCATCGACTTGTATGCCTTCCGTGTACGGCTTCGAAATATGTAAGACGAGTTCAGCTTCATAGTGAATCTCACCTTGATCACTAGGGAGAGACAGAGCGCCTCCATCCATATGTGCTAACGCATGAGTAGGCTTTGTGAAAATCATCGGTTGATCAGGGACGTCATTCCCAAGTTCTGCTGCATGGGCGCGATAGTTCCGTCCAACGCAATATATATTTCGGATCGTTGCTGTCATGTGAGATGAACACCTCTTCTATTTCTTATTCACATTGCCTTGTGCATCCACCGTGGCACCTATTGAAATTTTGCTTA
Organism: Paenibacillus qinlingensis; assembly: GCF_013204845.1. Lineage (GTDB taxonomy): Bacteria > Bacillota > Bacilli > Paenibacillales > NBRC-103111 > Paenibacillus_E > Paenibacillus_E qinlingensis. Next base: position 17,623 of record NZ_JABMKY010000013.1, on the reverse strand, counting down.
ATCGTTGAAATAGCTTGGCACCATCTTCCTCATTCATTGGAGTAGGCAAGGCTAATTTCGTCAAAATTGGCACTAAATGAATATTGCAAGACTTGTCCTTCTTACAAGCCGCTTCCAAGATGACGGTCTCCCACGTTTTGGGTGTATCATTCGTCGTAAAGATGAAGTTCCCTAAACTATAGGCAATCCATTTGCCTTTGTATTGTTCAAAGCCTTGAAGGACATGCGGATGTCCACCGATAACGAGATCTGCTCCTGCATCAATGTATCGATGTGCGAGCTCCTTCTGATTTTTATCCGGATTGTCATCGCGCTCTACGCCCCAATGAGCCACAACGACAACGAGATCTGCGGTTGCTTTGGCTTTCTCAATAGCTTCAACAGGCGGCTTATAGTTATATGTTTCGGCAACGCCAGGATGACCAGGTGCAGCTTTCCAAGAAGCTTCTGGAACAACACGGCTGAAACCAAAAACAGCAATCTTCATGCCATCTTTTTCCACGATGGTTGGTTGGTAGGCTTCTAAGTTATCCTTGCCGGCTCCCACTCGCTTAATGCCCTCTTGATCCAGTGCTTTCATCGTATCTAATAATCCTTCAGATCCATAATCCATAATGTGGTTATTGGCTAGGTTGACAATATCAACACCTGCTTGTTTAAGCGGGGGCAATGCTTCAGGCGCTGAACGATATACGTACTCTTTGTTCTGAACACTGCCTCTAGTCGTTATGGGCGATTCCAAATTTGCAATTGTAAAATCAGCTTTGGTTAAGAAATCTTTTACATTCGTGTACGGGTAATCATAGCCTTTTTGCTTAAGAATATCTTCCACTTTGGAGGCCATAATCACATCACCCACAAAAGTTAACTTCACTTGCGCGCCAGTTCCTACTTGCTGTACCGCTGCTGCATTCGCTGATGGTGTTGGTGTCGGGGTAACGACGGCAGAAGCTTTGGGACTTACCTGCACGGTCGAATTTCCATTCGTAGTGGAGGTCGATGGTTTAGGTGAAATAACAGCCATTGGTGTTGAAGCCGATCCCTCTTCTTCCCCATTATTATAATTGGAGGACAAATAAGAAGCCCCGATTCCAATGGCAAAACAAGCAATCGCTGCAACTGTGAAGACACCTAAAACTTTAAGTGAAGGCTTTTTGCTCGGATTTGATTCTTTTTTCGATTTACCGTGACGTTCTTGTCTGGATTCCAATTCAAACATTCCCCTTTCCCCCTACAAATTATAACAGATGTCGACATCGTTGGGTAATAGGAAGAGACTCACATTTTCAGGAATGCCTACCTTGTGGTATAACAGAAGCATTACATAAGAGAAGAAAGGACACGGATCGTTTGGAGAAAATCGCTATTATTTCCGATATTCATGGAAACCTTCCAGCTTTGGAAGCAGTGCTTCACGATATTAAGCGTAGAGGCCTTACACGTATCATCTGCCTAGGTGATCTTGTTGGCAAAGGACCAAGCTCATCTGAGGTTGTCGACCTCATTAAATTGACTTGTGAAGCCGTTGTGCAAGGCAACTGGGATCTCGGCATTACGATGCCGCAGGAGCTTCCTGCTGGCTTGTGGCAGCAACAATCGCTTGGTGATGAGAGGCTAGCCTATTTGAAGCAGCTTCCCTTCTCCATCGACGTGATGCTTAGCGGGAAACATATTCGCTTGTTCCACGCATCGGCTCAGAGTGTCTTTCATCGATTGAAACGGGAAGCTTCCAAGATAGAGCGGCTAGCAATGTTTGAAAATACAGAGATGACCGGGTTCCCTGTCGGTGGTGATGAGCCGGATATCGTTGGATACGGGGATATACATATCCCTTATATGTTGACGTTGAGCAATCCTTCAGAGAGGGGGGAGCTGAGGGCTGGCTTAGAGGCTCGGCGTGCGAGTGATGAGGAGCAAAGTGCGGAGCTAGGAAAGCCGATTGCAACTCTGGGAGAGCAGCGGGCGAACGCAGTTGGGCGGAATGCGAGCCTGACAGAGCAGCATGCAAAAACTCAGGAGCGCAGCGGGTTGATGCTGTTCAACGTGGGCAGTATTGGCGTTCCCTACGACGGTATACCTCAGGCGTGCTACTGCGTGATCGAGGGCGAAACGGATCCTGCGGTTCAGGCCGGGGTTACGCTGCAATTCGTGCGGGTGCCCTATGATATTAAGCGAGCTGTCCAGATGGCATACGACATGCAAATGCCTGAAAGTCATAGATACGAGTTGGAGATTACGACAGGACTGGTGCATTTGGACGTTTGAATTTGTGCTCCCGCCTACTCCTATCACCCCCCTCCTAACAAGATAAATGGAAAATCTCCAGTTATTATCAGTCTAAAACACCCATTTGCACAAATAACTGGATTTTAGGCAGCTAATTTGGGCTCTTTCTTTGATTTCCTCTGAAAACGGGACATTTATATGTACTTTTTCCATTTAATTCATACTTTCATCATATATTCCGAAAATTAGATGGAGGTTTTCCATGTATCGACAGGCCTTGCGAATAGGGAATGATTTTACCCTTGGATGAAAACTCATGGAAATTAATTCCACTATATGCTAATATAGGTGCATGATGGAAAGTGAGGCTTATCTAAATGAAGCTAAATTGGCGTAAAATCATATTGATTATCGTTTGTGCCGAATGTTTGTTTATCTATTGGAACAGCCTTAGCACGATGAGCTTCAAGAAGCAACGTACAACGACTCACCTCGCACCAACCAAGCAACCTCAGGCACCATTAACACAAATTCAACCACAAATAAAAGATACGAAAAGGATCGATTCTGATATACATACGAAAGATAAAGCGTCTTAACACATGAAAGAGCGATCAGCTGCTAGCAGCGAATCGCTCTTTTTTGCTCAGTTGCTCTATTTCACCCGAGCTAATGCCAAACCATCATACGCTGGAAGAATGGTGCTTTCCAGCCGCTCATCTGTCGCAATCCGCTGATTAAACGTTCGCATCGCTTGTACGGATGCCTTCGTTTGCTTCTCATCGACAACTTTGCCTCGCATCAGCGTGTTATCTCCAGCAATGATTGCACCAGGATTAGCCAGCTTAATTGCGAGCTCCAAATAGTTCGGATAATTCACTTTATCCGCATCAATAAAGAAGAAATCAAATCGCTCGCCCCGCTCCAGCAGTTCATTCAAGTGATGAAGTGCTTCGCCTATCCGATACTCAACGAAATCCCCAAGACCTGCGTCGGTCACGTTGCGCTTCGCCACATCCGCGAAATCTTGTTTCAGCTCTAAAGAAATGAGCTTGCCGCCCTCTTTTAACCCTCTTGCTAAGCAAATGCCACTATATCCGCCTAATGCTCCAATTTCCAACACTCGCTTCGCACCTATCATCGTAACCAGCATCGTTAACAATCTGCCATATCCTGGAGCGATAGAGATCTCAGGCATGTTGTGAGCAACAATAACTTCCTTCACCCGTGTTAGTACGGCATCGTCTTCATATAGACCTTCCATATAGCTTTCTGCAGTGATCGTTTCCATGTATTTGTCCTCCTAAATTCGCATCATAGGTAGGTAGTTTGCATTACCCGTTTGTAAGTGTAACCTATTTGTCCTATACTTGTTAATTGTATGAGTTTTCTGAGCGTTGTACAACCCGGATGGAAGGACTATACCTATGCCACAAAAAATTGAACTAATCGCCACTTGTCCGATGGGACTAGAGGCTATCGTTGCCCGCGAAATCCGTGATCTCGGCTATGAGGAATTGACCGTCGAGAATGGACGCGTTCGTTTCTTTGGTGACGAATTGGCCATCTGTCGTACGAACCTTTGGCTGCGTACAGCAGATCGCGTCCTCGTACTCATGGGGCAATTCAAAGCAACAACCTTCGACGAGCTTTTCGAAGGCACCAAAGCTCTCGCTTGGCCAGACTGGATCCCGAACGATGCCGAATTCCCTGTCGAGGGGCGATCCCATAAGTCGCAATTATCGAGCGTTCCCGCTTGCCAAGGAATCGCTAAGAAAGCTGTCGTTGAGAAGCTCAAGCAGCGCTATGGCACCGAGTGGTTCCCCGAGAACGGAGCGCGCTACGTCATTGAAGTCGCGCTTCTGAACGATATCGCGACGTTAACCATCGACACGACCGGCCCGAGCCTTCATAAGCGGGGCTATCGTAAGCTCGTGACTGAAGCGCCGCTAAAGGAAACGATGGCGGCTGCAATGATCCTGCTAAGCCGCTGGAACGTCGACCGGCCGCTCTACGACCCGTTCTGCGGGTCGGGTACCATCCCGATCGAAGCCGCAATGATCGGCTGGAACATCGCGCCAGGCCTGCGGCGCAGCTTCCCTAGTGAAGCTTGGGGGAACATTCCCCGCAAGCTGTGGGACAAAGCCCGCGACGAAGCCTTCGACGCGGTGAAAGACAACGTGCCGCTGCACATCGTCGGCAGCGATATTGATCCTGCTGCCATCGAAGTGGCAGAGGCGGCCGCCAAGGCAGCTGGACTGACGAAGCAGTTCCAGCTGAAGGTTGAACCCATCGCCAAAGCGCGCCCACGCGGCGACTATGGCTGCTTGATCACCAACCCGCCGTATGGCGAGCGACTTGGTGAAGCACCAGATGTCGAGCTGGCGCTTCGCGAGCTCGGCGCACTCACGCGGCCGATGCCGTCGTGGAGCCTGTTCATCCTAAGCCCGAGCACCCAGCTCGAGCATTATATGAACCGCCGCGCTGATAAGAAGCGTAAGCTGTTTAACGGTCGGATCGAATGTAATTTGTTCCAGTATCTAGGCCCTTTGCCTCCGCGCTGATAACTCACATAGCATACAGATAAATGAAACAGCGGCAGCGAGACTTTATGTCTTCGCTGCCGCTATTTTGGGATTACACATACGGAGAGCTGATCCTTCCCGTTTCCCGCTCCGTTGTAACGGACACAGAAGCCCTTATTCGTGGGATCATCACCACTTCAGAATTTTAACGGACACCAACGCGGCTATTCGTCCTTTTTGAATGAAAACTTGATTCAAAATGAGCAACTAGGAGCTCTCCTGTCCGTTAGGTTCAAAAAGTAACGAATTACAGAACAATAACGGCGCTGGTGTCCGTTATGCATCAAGGTGACTAATCGCTCTACCATTTATAAGTCAATAGTCCGATCTACTTCAGCCCGCTCAGAATTTCACCTATCCAACAATCTCCACCAACTCCAACGGCAGTCCATCGGGATCCACGAAAAACGTGTACAGATTCCCCGTAATCGGATCAATTCGCACTGGCTCAACTGGAATTCCTTTGCCTTCTAACTCTTGTACACTTTGCTCCATATCGGCAACAACGAAGGCCAGGTGACGCAGTCCCCTAGCTTCTGGTTGATTTACACGCAGTGGTGGATTCGGAAAAGAAAACAATTCAATTTCCTGCGCGGTATCCCCGATTCGCAAATCCAATTTGTACGAGTCTCTTTCAGCGCGGTAGGTTTCGTGAATGACGGTGAGCCCGAGTAAATGAACATAGAAATGCTTCGATAGTTCGTAATTGGAACAAATAATCGCAACGTGATGCATCTGTTTTAAATCCATTGAATATGACCTCCTCACAAAGAAAAACCGCACGCTGGGCTGCTCCCCCGCTGCGGCTTGTCCACTTATTTTAACCTGCTGCTTGCATCGTTTCAACGATTTTGTGCAGAACCTCGTCAGCTTGCGCATAGTCCACTTGGCAAGTCCCAGCAGCTTGATGCCCGCCACCACCATTTTGGAGCATCAAATCACCAATGTTTGTTTGTGCGGTGCGATTGACAATGCTATGCCCACAAGCGAATACGCAGTTTTGTTTGTTTCGACCGTCAACTATCCAAATGGAAATATTTTGCTCCGGATAGAGCGCATATACCATGAAACGATTCCCTGGATAGATCGTCTCCACGTTGCGAAGGTCAGTAATAATGACATTTCCTTCTACCCGAGTATAGGTTTGCAGCATATCCCGGTAAAGCGCATCTAGTTCAAAATAACGAGCTACACGCTCTTTGACATCGGGCAATTCCATGATCTCGTCAACGGATTTCGTTGCACAATGCTCGACTAGATCCTCCATCAACTGATAGTTGCTGATGCGATAATCCCGATAACGACCTAACCCCGTTCGAGCGTCCATGATAAACGAAAGCAAATCCCAACCGCTCGGATTCAAAATATCCTCTTTGCTAAATTGCGCGGAGTCCGCTTTATCTACACCCAACATAATATCGTCGATATCGCCAAAGGTTTCTTTTCCACCGTAGTAATCATAGACAACTCGCGCAGCGCTTGGAGCCAGCCGTGTTTCACCTTTGAACGTTACGGATTCCCCCATCCGTGTGAGTTCACTAGAATGGTGATCGAACCATAAACCGCATCCTGCGACATAGGGCACATTAGCTAAAATATCATTCTCGGTAACCTCAATTAAGCCATCTTGCATATCTTTGGGATGGACAAATTTCATTTCATCCACCATGTTTAATTGTTTGAAGAGCATCGCGCATACTAAGCCATCGAAATCGGAACGTGTGATCAATCTCATGCCATGCATCTCCTTTAATATAGTCCTTAAGAACTACGAATTGTATTGGTATATTATATCAGCTAGTGTTGATTGGTGACAATGAGCGATTTCAAAAAAAAGAGCGATTCACCTAGATAGGTTGAACCGCTCTCAATTTGGATGATAGACATTGCAAAAGTCTTGTGACAAACCCTTCAATTTGAGCCATAGGGGGCATTTTCACAGAAAGCTTTACTTCACCTTTCCAGTAAAAAATCAGAATGCTATTGTTTCTCCCGTGAAACATTTCAACATCCCAACACGCTTCGTTCAATGCATACTCTTCTCGATTAATCATAAGCTTAGGACCATCCGTGGATGGCACCAAACGAGCAACATGGTTACCGCATAACGATGTTGCTTTTTGTTCATCCTGCAATTTTACTTCTGATTTCATGCCGCTAGGGCCTCCTTTGTGCGTGTCATTCCATTTGATTCATTTGCTTCGCTATGACAGAGAAAAAACCCCACCGTAGTGAACCGACTAGAGGGGTTCGAAAGTGAATTCCCAATCGTTCGGCGGCTGGCTGGCTGCTTGTCCTTTGCAGGAGAAGTAAGGCCCCTGTAGCTTTGCGTCACTGGCTTTCGCCAGCTTTGCCTTTGTCGAGATGACGTGCACAATCCTGTTAGATGTAGCTTCCTACTATTCCTTGCTATACTCTCAAGGATAAGGGATGACGATTTGAAATCGAATAGTTCGGAGGAACTATTTTTACGAAATTCATCATAATATTTGCATTTTCGACGTTATATTCGCAACATTTCGACGTTTTGTGCCTCTCCAATAGAAAATTGAGCCAATCAAGGACAAAATAGCGATCACAAGAAAGAGTGTGCTGCCGCCATAAGATACTAATAAAAAGCCGCCAATCCATGGTCCCATAAAGTGACCGATGTTCGTTAACGTTTGAGCACCATAGTACGTTCCGCGCATGTGTTCTGGAGCTAGCTTATCAATCAACATGTTCGCGGCTGGATAGTTTAGAATTTCACCAAATGTAAAGATCCCCATCGAAATAATCATCCATGGCAGCGTGTGTGAAAAGGCAAATCCGATATCTCCTAATGCGAACATGAAGTTGCCAACAACAATTGCCGTTAGAGGTGAATACTTTTCCGCCCATCTCCCCAAAGGGATCTGCATCGCAATGACGACAATGGCATTGGCGCTCATGAGAATGGCAAACATTTTGACCCCATCAGCCCAATCCCTTTGCAAGTACTGCGACAACGTAACCATTACCTGTGAATAGCCAATGGCTCCGATAATCCCCCCGATAATGTACAAACGAAAGGTCATATCTTTACGAATAACATCTATCGCAGAACGGAAAGTAACAATTGATTTCTTCTCACCCTCAATTTTCTTAATCCCAAACTTAATAAGAAGGGCGTAAAGTGTAAGGCCATAAATTCCATAAATGATTCCTGTGAGCAGAAATGGTAAGGCTCCGTTCATTGTCGCAAAGAAAGCTCCCAGTAATGGACCAACAGCTACACCGACGTTAATCGCCATGTACCGAAGAGAGAATACCTGTCGCCTTTTGGAGGGCTCTGTTAGATCTGCCATTAAGGCCTGTGATACGGGTTCATAAAAAGAACGACAAAGTCCATTCAGCATATTGAGCAGCATAAACAACACGGGAAGTTTGACGACTCCAAAGCCTAGGAAGACAAAGCTCCACCCGAACAGTGCCGCGAGCATAATGATTCGACGCCCAAATCGATCCGACAAGGTGCCACCGATAAAACCGCCAAACGTTCCAGCTAACGCCCCCATTCCAATGACAATACCTATGACGCCTGGACTCATATCGGAGTGCTTCGCCAAATAGATAGCTAGGAACGGTAAACTCATGGAAGAAGCAGCCCGAGCCATGACCGTACCTAAGATAAGCGTATGTACGATAGGATGATAGGCTTGAAGAAATTGACGCATACGATTCATAGACGATGACTCCTCTCGCTGACACACGAATTACCCTTTGGTTAATTAATAACCAAAATCCAATTATACACGAAAATAGCGAATTGTGTCGTCATTTCAGACTAAGAAGTTTACTCTAACTTTCCATGTCTCAGATGGTATTTATTGGGTAGAGAATTTATAATAACGATATGGAGGTGCTTGCATATGAAAATAGCGATCACAGGCGGCAGCGGATTTATAGGAAAACGATTAATCTCATACTGGTTGGGACAAGGTCACGAACTCATTAATATTTCACGCTCATCTTCCAAGCAGATACCACGGGTCAGAACGATAACATGGGATCAGTTAGAGCAGAATACGGAATCTCTTGCAGGTCTTGATGCCATCGTAAATTTGGCAGGTGAATCCATCAGTCAACGATGGACGCAAGCGGCTAAGACGCGAATTGTACAATCCCGATTGCAAGCGGCTGATCATGTAGCCAAGCTAGTCGCCAAAATGAATCCAAAGCCTAAAGTCGTTGTGAATGCTTCTGGCATGTCGTATTACGGTATTTCGGAGACGGATACGTTTGACGAGAGAAGTCCTTATCGAGAAACAGACTTCCTAGCCAACGTAGTCAAGCAATGGGAAGCTGCAGCTGATCTGATTCAAGGCACACGTATCGTGAAGGTGCGGGTTGGGCTTGTGTTGGATAATAAAGAAGGTGCGTTCCCTAAGATGGCACTTCCATATAAGTTTGGTGTAGGCGGCACCGTGGGCAGTGGCAAGCAATGGCACTCGTGGATTCACATCGATGATATGGTGAGAATGCTTGATTTTTGCGTTCAAAATGACGCGATTGTGGGTCCTGTAAACGCCACAGCACCAAACCCTGTAACGAATAAACAATTGGGGCAAGAGATTGCGACTGCTATGCATAGACCTAATCTCTTCCCCGTTCCCGCATTTATGATGAAGTTAATTTTCGGCGAACTTTCTGTTCTCCTTCTGGAAGGTCAGAAGGTCATTCCGCGTGTCTTGCAAGAGCATGGTTTTGAGTGGCGTTTCCCTTGGATAACAGGTGCATTAGAAGATTTGGCAAAAAAATAACTTTCCTTCCGAATTAAAATTGTGTACAATTAAATTGTGAGAAATATTAGTAGCGGAAGGTAGTGTCACTATGAGTGTACATCAATTTCAAGTGAAGACGATTCGCGGTGAGGACAAATCTCTTAGCGATTACAAGAACCAAGTCCTGCTTATTGTAAATACAGCAACCAAATGCGGGTTAGCTCCTCAATTCGAAGGACTTCAGAAGTTACACGACACCTATAAAGATCAAGGCTTTAGTGTCCTAGGTTTTCCCTGCAATCAATTCAGGGATCAAGAGCCTGGCGATAACAAACAAGTTGAACAAGCGTGCCAGCTTAATTTCGGTGTTAATTTCCCGTTATTTGCCAAGATTGATGTGAATGGCGCTGATGCCCATCCTTTGTATCGTTATTTGAAAAGCAAGGCATCTGGCCTATTCGGATCTGGCATCAAGTGGAATTTCACCAAATTCCTTGTCGATGGAAACGGCAATGTGATCAAGCGCTTCTCACCGACTACGAAACCGCATAAGATCGATCATGAAATTCGTAAGCTGTTAGAAAAATCAGCCGTGCATGCCTAATTTCACAGCTTATATAAGCCAAAAAAAAGCATCCTGTCCTTATTGGACGGATGCTTTTTTAATCATTTCACATATTTTTTTGCTTTTTCGATGGCTTCGTCTTCTGTTGCGCCCGTAATGTAGCGGCCATTAATAAAGATGAATGCGAATCTCGAACATGGACCGCAATACGATTTGCACGCAACTTTGACTTCCGTATCCGGTGCAATTGCACTTATTTTGGCAAGCGCTGATTTCACCTTCATGTGTTTGCATTTATCACAAATGCGAATATCATTCCGCATTAGTGGTCTCCGTGGTTCCCCTTACTTGGGTTAGTAATCATGAAGCCTTCTTCTGGTGTGTAGAAGTAGTCAATACGAATACCGTCTAGAAGCGGCTCTGATTGATCCAACAAAACATCAATTCCTTTGTCTGTGTTTACAACAACATCATTTTCCGTTTTATCATCAAGACCCAAACCATAGTGAGCATGATCACCATGCTTATGCGTCACTTGTACGCGAACCAACAAACCTTGGTTTTCTTCTTTATCAAGCTCCAATTGAAGTACTTTTGCTGCATTACGAGAAATTTTGACATTCATATGTACACATCTCCTGAAACAATAAATTTTAATTTTAACTCTATTGTAAAGAATCTAGAGCATGAAATCAACCTTGTCCTATTCTACCCTTCTATTGCCAAATTCCATAAGGAACTTTAAAATACATAGTAGTATGAGTATTAATCCCTTATTACAAAATGTTAACTTACTAACCTTAAAGTAAGTACCCTACACGATTTTGATGAAAGGAAGCGATCTCATGTCCACTCTTGAAAATGAAAAAGTCGCTCCACTAAGCAACTATGTTCCCAAAATCCCCAAAGAAATCGAGTGTTCCGTCGAGCGAACCTTGGAGGTTATTGGTGGGAAATGGGCCTTTCTTGTTCTTCGCGAATTATTCTGTGGAACGAAACGTTTCGGAGAGCTGCAGCGTCAAATTACGGGCATTAGTCCCAAATCCCTTACGGATATTTTGCGCCATCTGGAAGAACACGGGGTTCTCGAGCGCATGGCGTTCCCTACAGTTCCTGTTACAGTTGAGTATACCTTGACACCAAAAGGGCAGGATCTGCATCAAATTATTAGAGAGATGAAGCTTTGGTCAGCAAAATGGACATAATGAACAATTAGGGAAGCTAGCTGAAGAGGAGAGAAACTTGATGATTACTATTAAAACGAAAGAACAGATTGAAGCCATGGGGAAAGCAGGCCGAATTCTTGCGGATTGCCATAAAGAAATCGCCAAAATGATTCGCCCAGGCATTACTTCATGGGAAATCGATCAATTTGTCGAAGGCTTTCTGGCCAAACATGGCGCTACACCTGAGCAAAAAGGGTATCACGGCTATCCCTATGCAACCTGTGCTTCGGTAAATGACGTCATCTGTCATGGCTTCCCAAAGAAAGAGCCGCTCAATGATGGTGACATTGTTACGATTGACATGGTCGTTCGGGTCGATGGGTGGTTAGCAGATTCCGCTTGGTCTTACGCGGTTGGTACGATTTCGCCTGTTGCTGAGAAACTCTTGCAAGTTACCAAGGAGTCCTTATATAAAGGTATTGAAAAAGCAGTCGTTGGTAATCGGATCGGCGATGTCGCTAACGCTATTCAAGTTTATGCGGAGTCGCATGGCTTCTCGGTTGTTAGAGATTTCATCGGTCACGGAATCGGCTCCGAGATGCATGAAGAGCCTCAAGTGCCGCATTATGGACCGGCTGGCAAAGGGCCGCGCATCAAGGAAGGCATGGTTTTCACCATTGAACCCATGTTGAATGTTGGTAAATATCACTCCAAAGTCGACCAAGACGGTTGGACAGCTAGAACATACGATGGCAGTCTCTCTGCACAATACGAGCACACGATTGCGATCACTAGTAACGGACCGATTATTTTAACTGAACAATAACGATCTGGGGGAACAGGGATGCTTTCTTTTTACAAGAAATATTGGCGAACGGTATTCGACATAGGGCTCATCGTATTAACCGTCTACTTATTCATGCTGTTATTCAGTTATTTGTACGCTATCGCCACGCCAATCTTCTTGGCCTTGATTATTTTCATGATGATCGAGCCTTTGGCTCGGTTTTTGAATCGCAAAGGCATGCGTAAATCGCTTGCCTCCGCCCTTTCAACCTTGGTTTTCGTCTTGATCATCCTAGGTGCGTTGGCTGGGGCAGTCGTCATCTTCACCAGTCAAATCATGAGTCTTGTGGATAAAATCGATGACTACGCAGCGGTTTTCAACGAGCAGATTATTCATCGCATTGCGGAGTTAAATGATCGATTCCAAGCCCTGCCCGATGATGTGACTGGTAAGGCCAAAGATTATGCTGGTCAATTTGCTGGCAAAGCGTCTACATTCCTTGTCGCCTTTTTATCAGGCTTAGTCGCCTCCCTGACCTCTTTCTCCACGTTCATGTTCAATTTCATCGTCGGCATTATTCTCGCATACTTCTTAAGCATCGAAATTGAATCTTGGAAACGTATTGCAAGTGAGCAAACACCGAACACCTTTAAATCCGCCTTCTTTTTTCTTAAGGAAAATGTCGTGAAGGGGATCGTTTCTTACATAAAAGCACAAGCCAAGCTCATCACATTAACGTTCATCGTTGTCTTTATTGCCTTGCTCGTACTGAATGTGAATAATGCCTTCTCTATCGCCCTATTGTCAGCGATTTTTGATGTCCTTCCATTGCTTGGTGTTTCCACACTATTCATCCCGTGGATTATATACTTATTTATCGTTGGTAATACAACGCTGGCAATCTGGCTAAGTTCACTGCTTCTAGTCGTGATTCTCGTCAGACAAATTATGGAACCCAAAATCACAGGTGAATCCTTAGGGGTATCGGCATTTACTACCTTAGCGTTCATGATTATCTCTCTTTCCCTATTTGGGGTAGCTGGGGTGATCCTCTCACCAGTACTGATCATTCTGATCAAAGCCTTGCATACGCAAGGATATTTACAGCGTTGGATCCGTAAGCCGGAGAACGAATATACCGAAGGAAAACTGCCGTATACGGGCAATTAGCCTTTAGCACACAACCCCCCAGTCTTCTATTGAAGATCTGGGGGGTTGTGCTTTTGTACTATACTCGATGCATACTGCGATACAAGGAGGGAGCTTTGCCGATTTTTTGCGTAAACACACGGCTCAAGTAAAAGCCATTCTCATAACCACATTGGGCCGCGATCATGTCCAGCGTGAATGTCGTATTTTCCAAAAGATGTTTCGCACGCGTAAGACGCAAGTCATTAATAAATTCGGTTGGTGTTTGGGCAAAGGCTTTCCGAAATCTGCGGGTAAATTGAACAGGCGTCAGTCCCAATGAGGTGGCTACTTCCAGCATCGATAGATTGCCAAACGCATGGTCGGTCAGAAAGCCCCGTGCTTGGTCCATATCTCCATCTATAATAGTAGCAGGTGAGCCTTCCTTGATAAGGTTCTCCATTTGTACCATTCGGAAGAGATCATTCACAAGATGCAGCTTATGCTGAGTGCTCTCTTCATCCCACCCTTGCATAGATCGCAAATAGCGATAACTAGACGTCAGGCGCGGCAGATCTTGGACGGACAGCTTTCCCTTCCAACTAGCTTCCTGTTCCATATGGGGCTCCCCAATAAACTGTATAAAATGAAACGTCAGCGGCTCGATCGTTTTTCTACGAAACACGGTTCGAGGGGGGCACAGCACCAGGTCTCCGAATTTAGCCTCACCTTGCTCCGTACGAATTTCATAGAAGAAGCCCCCTTCCTCCACCGCAAACAACGTCCAACATGGGTAGTCATCACGCTCAAACATAAACTCTTTTTTCTGATGCCAGTACACATGAGATAAGAGTTTCAAGGCTGGATCGCGATAGGCCATATCCTACTCTCCATTCGATGAAATAAAGTATATGCTAATTGTAACTCACTGTATGTTAAAAGGATATCACCTATTTTAAAATGAAAGCATGGATATTCTAAAACTAGTGAGGTGCTCATTATGAAGCATGAAATCGTTACATCTGATATCACAGTCGTTGGCGGTGGCTTGGCAGGCGTTTGTGCAGCAGTTGCTGCAGCACGATTAGGTCAAACTGTTTCTCTCGTTCAAAATCGTCCGGTACTTGGCGGAAATGCCAGCAGTGAAATACGTGTATGGGTGTGTGGTGCCACTTCACATGGTGTCCACCGCAATGCCCGCGAAACCGGTATTATGGGTGAACTTTTTGTAGAAAACCAATATCGCAATATTGATGGCAACCCTTACATCTGGGATTTAATTGTCCTTGAAAAAGTGAAAGCGGAGCCAAATATTACTTTATTCTTAAACACAGATGTGCACGAGGTCGATGCCTCAGGTGACGATGATAATCGCACCATTCAAGCTGTCACAGGTTGGATGATGGGCTCGGAGCGAAGAATCCGTTTCGAAAGTCGTGTTTTCCTCGATTGTACAGGAGATGGTCTAGTCGGCTTCCTAGCAGGCGCTAAATTCCGTATTGGCCGCGAAGCTAGGCATGAATTAAACGAGGAATGGGCACCTCTTATCCCCGATGATATCACGCTCGGAAGCACACTTCTTTTCTACACCAAAGATGCTGGCCGCCCAGTTAAATATATAGCACCAAGTTTTGCTAAAGATATTACACAAACGTCTATCCCTATGAAGCGAGTCATTCGCAGCGGCGATAATGGGTGCGCTTACTGGTGGATTGAATGGGGCGGAGAACATGACACTGTTCATGATAATGAGCGAATTCGTGATGAGCTTTCCTCCGTTATCTATGGGATTTGGGATTATATCAAAAACTCAGGGAAATTTGACAGCGCCAATTTAACATTGGAATGGATTGGATCGATTCCAGGGAAACGGGAATACCGCCGTTTCGTCGGGGACTACGTCCTGAATCAAAATGACGTGATTGCCCAAGAGTTCTTCGAGGACCGCGTTGCCTTCGGCGGCTGGTCGATTGATTTGCACCCGCCGCAAGGCATGTATTCGACGGAAAGCGGCTCTAAACATATGCATATGGATGGTTCCTATCATATCCCGTTCCGTTCCCTCTATTCGACCAACGTGTCGAATATGCTCATGGCTGGACGCAATATCAGCGCGTCCCACGTTGCTTTCGGCACAACACGTGTCATGGCGACATGTGCTGTAATTGGCGAAGCTGCGGGCACAGGCGCAGCCCTGTGCGCAGCCAAAGGGATCTCACCACGCGAGCTGCATAGCGAGCACTTGAACGAGCTGCAGCAGACGCTGCTGCGGCAGGATGCGTCGATTCTCGGCGTAGTGAATAACGACGAGGGAGATCTTGTGCGCAGCGCGACGCTGACGGCCTCCAGCACGCTGACAGAGCTGGCTTTGGAGCAGTCGGCTGGTGTTTATCCTTTGGAGACGCCGGCAGCGCTTCTAGTGCCCGTAGATCCGTTTATTAATGGCTTAGAGCTATTAGTCGATGCGACTGCTGCTACAGAGCTTACTGTCGAACTGTGGGACACAGGCAAGCCGCAGAATTACGTCCCTCAAACACTCATAGCGACCGTTGTCGTGCCTGTAGCTGAGGGGACTAAGCAGTGGGTTACAGCAGCGCTGAATTGGGAGCCAACACACGCTCAGAACGCGTTCATCGTGCTCAAAAGCAACCCTGCTCTAGCTGTACATCTATCCGATCGCCCGCAATCTGGCGTACTGTCCTTTAAGAATAATGCGGTCACGACAAGTACAGCAGACTTCGGGGACATGCAACCTGATCAACCTGTGATCGACTGGAGTCCGTATAACTTTAAACGGAAGCCAATCTGCTTCCGACTTCTCTCGCCAACATCCGCTTATGCGGCTGAGAAAGCTGCTGACGGCCACAAACGGCCTTACGGTAGTCCACATCTGTGGTCTTCCGCTGGAGGCAATGGTGCTGAGGAATGGCTCGAAGCTAGCTGGACGGGAACTCATAGCATTGGGGAAGTGCATCTAACGTTCAATGATGACGTGAACGAGGATTTAATTAACTTGCATCATCATCGGACCGAATTCGAAATTATTCCAGAACTCGTTAAAGATTATTCAGTGCAAGCATGGGTTGGGGAATCGTGGACAACAGTTGTTGAGGCAACTAACAATCATACAAGGCACCATGTTCATGTGTTAGACAGCGCCGTATCAACGAACCGTCTGCGTGTCGTTGTGGCATCAACGAATGGCTCTGCACATGCAGAAATCGTGGAATTACGTTGTTACCGTTAAAATAGTGCCATTGAAAGAACCGATATCGCCATGTGCTTCATGGTTGAGATCGGTTCTTTTTATGCTTTGATGTAGATGGATGGTGATGGTTTCCCACTCTGATTGTTGGCGTTGCTGTGTTCATTTTCTCGGACAAGCCCCCTTAATTATTTTAAAAATAGGCTCGCTTTGCTCTTGTTTAACCTTACATGATGTGTTATATTAAAAGTGCGTAGAATCAAGGTTTTCGCTTTTAAAAGCTGACATAGGAGTGATGAAAATGTTACAAATTCCGCATGGCGAAGAAATTATTCGTGTTGAAATGACAGTCAAGGAAGCGCTTGCATTAACTGGAACCAAATTCGCCCAAAGCAACAAACTTGAGACCGATGCAATGAAGAAGCTTAAACAATCTTTAGCAGATAAACTACTCACACCAAACCATTAATTCATACACATATGGGCCCCGCGAGATTAACTCGTGGGGCTTTTTATTGATGTTCTAGAGGGAACTATGGGGATCTACAGTGCAAACTTCCGATTCCTAAGTCGGCGCTGGTCGTCGCAAATGAAATAACTGGAAATTCTACAGCTATTCTTGAGAAATCCATTGTTAAATTCAATTTAGATGGAAAATAGGTAGTTAATTTGGCCTCATCCGATCCTATTTGCAAAAACGTAGCTAATTAGCTGTATATATGCACTTAGAATTAAAAGTGGACGTCTCTTAGTGTAGGAGTAATAATAATCTTAACTATGAACTAAGAGGTGTCTATCCATGAGCGAATCAAGACAACGATATAATGAAACTTTTAAACGTGAAGCTGTAAAGTATGTGCAAGAACAGACTAAATCCCTAGAGCATATCGCGGATGAGTTGAATATCAATCCTGGTACCCTTCGTAACTGGTTGGGGAAATATCGGGAGTTTGATCATGAACCTGTGAACAAAGTGGAAAACCTCCGCGAGCAGTCTCAGCTCATTGATGACCAGAAACGGGAAATCGAAGATCTGAAGGAGGAGATCGCGATTCTAAAAAAGGCCATGCACATCTTCAGCAAAGAAAAGAACTGAGATTTAAGTTCATTGAAGATCACCGCTCCGAGTTTCGATTGGAGAAGATGTGCAAAGTGTTAAAGGTCTCCAAGAGCGGATATTACAAATGGCGAGCAGCTGGAGTCTCTGAGCAGTGCAAAC
>NZ_JABMKY010000012.1 GCF_013204845.1 Paenibacillus qinlingensis | reverse complement strand
CTGTTTGGTGATGATGGCGGAAGGGATCCACGCGTTCCCATCTCGAACACGACCGTTAAGCCTTCCAGCGTCGATGGTACTTGAACCGCAGGGTTCTGGGAGAGTAGAACGTTGCCAAGCAGTTACCCTTTGGGGTATTTTTTTTGTCTGGGGCCATAGCTCAGCTGGGAGAGCGCCTGCCTTGCAAGCAGGAGGTCAGCGGTTCGATCCCGCTTGGCTCCACCATTATTCCCTGATAGCTCAGTTGGTAGAGCACTCGACTGTTAATCGAGTTGTCACAGGTTCGAGTCCTGTTCGGGGAGCCATTCTTTCAAGGCCCGTTGGTCAAGTGGTTAAGACACCTCCCTTTCACGGAGGTAACAGGGGTTCGAGTCCCCTACGGGTCACCATTAATTCCCACACAAAGATTTATCCCATGGAGGCTTAGCTCAGCTGGGAGAGCATCTGCCTTACAAGCAGAGGGTCGGCGGTTCGATCCCGTCAGCCTCCACCATTTAATTTGGTTGAGAACAAGATTTCGGCGCTATAGCCAAGTGGTAAGGCAGAGCTCTGCAAAAGCTTTACCCCCAGTTCGAATCTGGGTAGCGCCTTTATATATAAGCCGGAGTGGCGGAATCGGCAGACGCACAGGACTTAAAATCCTGCGGTAGGTGACTACCGTACCAGTTCAAGTCTGGTCTTCGGCATTATTAACCTCATAGATGCGCCCTTAGCTCAGCTGGATAGAGTATTTGACTACGAATCAAAAGGTCGGGAGTTCGAATCTCTCAGGGCGCGCCATCTTTGCTTAAACAACAAACTACGCGGGCGTAGTTTAATGGTAGAACTTCAGCCTTCCAAGCTGATCGCGCGGGTTCGATTCCCGCCGCCCGCTTAAAACAAGAGCCACCTTCGGGTGGCTTCTTTGTTTTTAAGCTAGGGAATTGAACTAAGGGTTCGACCGTCCGTGCAGCTTCATTGATTGTACTCACGTAGGACGAGCGTCCAAATATACCACTAGTTGCTTCCGTAGGAAGCTTTATAATCGGAATTTGGAGTATTCCCGCCGCCCGCTTAAAACAAGAGCCACCTTCGGGTGGCTTCTTTGTTTTTTAGCTAGGGAATTGAACCAAGGGTTCGACCGTCCGTGCAGCTTCATTGATTGTACTCACATAGGACGAGCGTCCAAATATACCACTAGTTGCTTCCGCAGGAAGCTTTATAATCGAAATTTGGAGTATTCCCGCCGCCCGCTTACAAAAAAAAGACCACCCTCGGGTGGTCTTTTTCATTGCATAGGCAGGTGCTATTCACTTTTACTTCACCGGCAAAAACTCATTCGTATACAAATCCTTCACCGGGATATCCTCCTTGATCATGCCGGCTTCTTTCATTTGGCTAACGAGTGTTTTCCAACGTTCGTCGGACATGTAACCGACACCGTGGGCTTTGGCATCGCCGCCGAAAATGAAATCTTTGGCAACCGCTTGCGCATCCTTCAGGTGATCGACGTCGTAATCTTTGTTAACGCCGTTAAGGGCATTGTTGACTTCGTCGCCGTGCGCGTAGTAATAGTCCCAGCCTTCGCTGGTGGCTTTGATATAGCGCTTAATCAAGTCGGGATTTTTCTTGATAAAGTCATCTGTGGCAATAACGACGTTGCCGTAAGGGTTGTAGCCAAGGTCCGCGTTCAGGAACCAGTCGACGTTGACGCCTTGTTTTTTCAGCACGTATGGCTCGTTGGTAGCGAAACCTTGGGTGATGGAGTCCTTATCGGCGGAGAAGCCTGCTAGGGAGCCTGTGTAGTTCTGGATTTGTACTTTGTCGAGCTTGTATTTGTAGCTAATATACTGCCAGAACGGAAAGCCGACGGCTGTGTACACTTTGCGACCGTTGAGGTCTTCGATTTTCTTGATGCCGGAGTCCTTATGGAAGATCAGGTTTTGAGGATTGGTTTGCAGATTGGCATAGATAACTTTGACGGGGATACCTTCCTTGCGGGCAAGGACCACTTCATCGGCATTGGCCATGGCGAATTGCACTTTGCCACCTGCAACGAGCTGAACGTTGGAAACTTGAGGTCCACCTTGTTGAAGCGTGATATCGATGCCAGCTTTCTCATAGATTTTCGCCAACTGCGCAGCGTAGTGTCCACCCATTTCTGGTTGAGCAAACCAGCTCATTGCTTGAGTTACTTTGTCTGGCGCTTTGGAGCTGGACGCGGCGGTAGATGCTGCAGGTGATCCTGATGTTGTTGACGTACTCGTTCCACAAGCAGAGAGTAGAAGGACTGTTGCAATTGCGGCTGTACCTACCTTTGTTTTCCCCAGTAATGTCATTCGAAATCTCCCCATTCCCTTTAAATGTGTATGGTCATGTTATCTATATCTTCCAAGCGTTCTGCAGCTGTCTGCCAGCAACAGGAACACCACGAACACTAACGATCTCGCGCGGAGGGACAGACGCTGCGGCATGCTCGGCATTTACCGCAGTTAGGAGGATGAAGTCGGCAGGATCGCCGATTTGGAATATCCCTGCGGTAGAACCTAGGTGCTGATAAACGGAACGTAGGCGCTCATCGTCATTCCAGCGGTACATATCCGCCATTCTTCGGGCCCGCATGAGCTGATCGGTGAAACCGAAGGGTGTCCACGCATCCAGCCCGGTATGATCGGAGCCGAGGTAAACTCGCACGCCTTCAGCTCTTAATTGCGCCACGCGAGGCATCGCGGAATCGATCGGCACGCTGGTGATAATGGCGATATCTAGTTCGGCCAAGCGTTTTGCTATCGTAAGGGATTCGCTCTCGGATACCTCACCTAAGCAGTAGGCGTGGCTAACGGCGACTTTTCCCATTTTACCCGTATGCTCGGTGTAGTCCATGATGCGCTCCAAGGTGAAGAGTCCTAGATGTCCAGGATCATGCAAGTGAATATCGACTTCGGCGTCATGAGCGACGCTCATTTCGAAGATGGCGTGTAAGCTAGCCTCGATATCGCGGTCAACGCCAGCAGGATCCACCCCGCCGACAATTGTGGCACCCTCCTGAAGGGCTTGTTTAATGAGGTTAATCGATTGTGAACGGATTAGTCCTTGTTGCGGGAAGGCCACAATTTCGATAGTTAATGCCCCTAAGAATTCCTCCTGGAGCTCCCGAACCATAGCGAGATGGGATAAACCGATTTCCGGGTCAATGTCGACGTGAACGCGGAGACAGGTCGTTCCGAAGGCCAGCATCCCCTGTAAAATGCCTCGAGCTCGTTCCTTTTGGCCATTTTTGAGAGGAGCAAGAAGATCTTTCTCCATTTGAAATTGATCATATAAGGAAGCAACTTGGTGCCTTGAGATCCACTGATCATCAGGGAATGCCTTATCCAGATGCACGTGATAGTCTTTGAATGTAGGTACCATGAGCATTCCTTGTGCATCCCATGAGGAAATTTCTTCACGATTAGAAGCAGGTACAATCTCGGCGATATTGCCTTGCTTCACTAGCAGATTATGTAGGGCGCCGTTTACAAGAACGTTACTTATCCATTGTTCCACCAAGATAACTCCTTTCGCAGCAGGTAAGCGTTGTATGCCTATTTTCTAGATGATTGCTGCTATTTCAAATAATTCCGAAAGAGAAAAGCTAGCTTCAAGCGCAGGAGATCACTCATCTTTTTAAAATCCATTTGCAATAAATCTGCAATTTTCTCTAACCGGTAAGAAACTGTATTGCGATGAACGAAGAGATAGCGACTTGTTTCATTAATGGATCCATCATACTCAAAATAAACCTCCAAGGTTAATGCGAGCTCAGGGTCGACCTGCTTGTTCTTGCCGTAGATGGGTTCCAAAACGTAGTCATAGTAACTGTGCATGGCTTCCTTGGATAGATGTTGGAAGAGAGAGAAAAGCTCGATGGAATCATGATGCAAGACAGTTTGACTCATGCACAGCCGCTCAGCAGCATGGTGTGTTTCCAAGCATTCGTTGAATGCATTGTAGATGAGTTCGGGTTGAGCTTTCACGCGACTGACCCAACAATGCAGACCAGAGGCGGAGGTTTTGGTAGTTAGATGGGACAAGCAGGAATTCAGAGAAGATAGGAAATCCTTTTTATGAAAAGTTTGTGCCTCCGGAAGAGCGAAGATCGAGAGTAATCCTTCAGCTAAGTAGAAGTGTTCGGATTCATAATGCTGCAACTGCGGATGATAGATTAGCAACTGTCGAACCTCATTTAGGAGCCTAGTTGCACCAGGTTGCTCCGACGGGATCGTTGTAAGCACGCATTGGTAGGTGGTGGACATGACGTTGAGATGGTAGCTTTTGCAGGTTTTCATGAAATCGTGAAAGGAAAGCTCCCGCTGGAAAAAGTCCGTAAACACCTGACTAAGCGCATGTTGGCGCGAGGGGTCTTTACCTTTTTGAATATCGAGACCGAGATGATAGGTTAAGATTTCGGCGGCTTGATGGAACAAAGCTTCCTCTTCCTTCAACATCAACGGGGAATTCACATACACCTTGAGGAAACCCGTGCAGCCTAGTGAATCCACTAGTGGGATGCGGAAGCATCTGGTGTCTCCGAAGCCTTCCCATTGCGGCGATTTGGTCCAAGGCCATTGGTGAAGGATGATCTCCTCCGACCAGGAAGTGTTGTGAAAAAGCACATTGCCACCTTGCCCAAATACGGCGATAGGCTGCCCTAGAATACCTGAGATCATATGAAAAATATCGGAGGATTCCTTATTCCGCAGGGCGAAT
Source organism: Paenibacillus qinlingensis (assembly GCF_013204845.1). Lineage (GTDB taxonomy): Bacteria > Bacillota > Bacilli > Paenibacillales > NBRC-103111 > Paenibacillus_E > Paenibacillus_E qinlingensis. The sequence continues at coordinate 218,802 of NZ_JABMKY010000012.1, read as the reverse complement.
TGCATGAGTTGTTTTTGTTTTTCTAGGACAGTCTGCAGTTTCTTGGTCGTCTTGGTGTGTTCGGCGTTGAATAGCGCATCCATCTGGTCGGAAAAGGTGAATTCGAAAGGCAATTCTAGGATTGGCATTTGGAGTCGATTAGCTTCATCGTATAGCTCCTGTGGAATTTGATCCCAATATCGGCCTACTTTGATTCCTAGTCCTGCTCCGCCTCGCTCATCCAACATTCGTAAGGTGGAAAGAGCCATATCCAAATGATCTTTCATGACAAAAGCGGTTGTAAACAGCATCTCACCGGATTTGATCCAATCGCCAGCATCAGGGGCGTCCATGACATTAACGGATCGTAAAATGCGTGACAAGCCTTTCTCGCCAGCAACTAATTTGGCACGTGACAAAGGATAAATGGTTAACGCTTCTTCAACGGTCAGGTGCATCTTATCCCCCGCCTTTCCCTCATTAGGAGCTTACTTGTTGATTGTAAAAGGTCGTCTGCTTCACAGTCGAAGCTACCAGTTGCCCGCGCTTCCAGACATAGCTTCTGGGTACTCGTTCATAGAAAGCACTGCGCAGATTAGTTGACTCGAATAGGACGAGATCAGCATCCGCTCCGATGTGCAGGCCGTAATTCGCAAGCTCTAATGCCTTCGCCGCACGGGTTGTCGCCATCTCGATCAGCGTGACAACATCCTGTTTAGAGCCCATATACGTGGTATGAGCGAGGAGCATGCCTGTGTCCAGTGGATCTGCAGTGCCGAAAGGTGTAAAAGGATTCTGGATATTATTGCTTCCATAGATAACATTAGCTCCTTGCTCCAAAAGAAGGGCAACTGGGGTAAGCCCCCGTCTGTGACGGTGATCGTCACCGCGTCCATTCAAAAAGAGGTCAGTTGCTGGCAATGACATGACGTGGATGCCGTTCGCAGCAATGGCTGTGCAGATGATTTGGGCCTCTTCATAAGGGAGTGAACCGAGTGAAGTGAGGTGCCCAACGCTTACGCGACCTTGCATCCCATATTCTTGCGTCATGCGAATGATGCTGAGGATAGCTAACATGGACGGGTCATCGGAGAAATCGACGTGCAAGTCCAAGGGTTTATTGAAGGCTTTGGCTAAGTTAAAAACGGTACGGAGATGCGCTTGTAAATCTGCATCCTGATACGTAATTCCACCGACAACATCGGCGCCAAGTCGTAGGGCTTGGGTGAGCAGTTCTTCAGTTCCAGGCTGCTTGGCAATGCCTTCTTGGGGGAAGGCGACAATTTGCAGGGTGATCTGGTTGATGTATTGTTCCTTCAGCGCTAGCATCACTTCGAGGCCGATGAGGCCGACGATAGGATCAATCTCCACATGACACCGCATGTGGGTCACACCGTGGGCAATGGCTTGTTGGATCACTTGGATCGAACGGGCCGCGATATCCGTTGAAGTGAAAGAGCGTTTAAGCTCCAAGGTGGAGGCGATGGCTTGCTCGATAGAGCAGGCGTCCTTCGTCATGCTATTTAGTAGAAAGGCTTTATCCAGATGAATATGTGGTTCTATTAAACCGGGGAGTAGAATTCGCCCGTTGGCTTCAATAAGCTGACCAGCACTTAGAGCGTTAGGGTTGCCAGGGAGATGCTTTTGAAGGTATATAATTTTCCCTTCCCGAATGCCGACATCCATTAAGGTGCCGAAGTGGGGGTTGGAGAAGCATCGGATGATCAAATCAGACTCCATACCTTGCACCTCTTTAATGTTAGATAATATGACGTAAATTAAATTTGTTAACTGGATTATAGGTCTGTTCGCTTGAAATAGTCAATGATCTGGTAGGTGGATTGTGTTTTTCATTAAAATAGGCAGGCTGATTGTGATTATGTAAATTTACATGTAAATAAATATGACATATGTTTGCGTGGGAGCTACATTTTAATGTCTTGCTCTCTTTTGATATACTAAAAGATAGGATTCTACGCGTGTAAGGGAGGGTTACTATGCAAAAAGGTGAACGAACTCGCAAGCATATTATCGCTCAGGCCGCGGAACTGTTTAACCAGAAGGGATATGCAGGCTCATCCTTATCGGATATTACGGAGCTGACAGGCATTAAGAAGGGCGGCATTTACCGCCATTTTGCCAGTAAAGATGAGATTGCTCTAGAGGCCTATGACTATGCAGGTGGTGTAGTTAGTGAGAAAATGAACGATGCCATTCGTGTGGAAGGGACGGCCAGTGGCAAGTTGTTAGCTTATTTGCGCGTGTATGAAAATGTCGTGGAAACCCCGCCTTTTATCGGAGGTTGTCCGCTGCTTAACTTAGCTACTGAGAGCGATGATAGTCATCCTATTTTACGAGAACGAGCTCAGCGGGGACTGAAGAGCACGTTGCAGAACATGAATGAGATTATTGCTGAAGGTGTTCAAAGTGGTGAATTTAAAGCAGATCTCGATATCGAGGCATTGGCTACTTTCACGCTTTCTGTTATGGAAGGCGGCATTATGATGAGCAAGCTTGAAGGGAACAACCGACATATCCGTAAGAATATCGAGAGCCTGACCCAGTATTTAAAGGGAGTTTGCATCCGCTAAAGCGGGGTTAGAACAGATATAGATTGTAAGAAGATGAATGGGGATGAGCGTATGGCGCGGCAGCGATATAGCAACTTGGATCCGAATGCGAAGACGAAAACCTGGAAAGAAGTACGTCGCTGGCAGAAAGAGCGGAAGGGGAAAGTGAAAGACGTATCCTACCGAATCGGGCAGGCAGACCACAAGCAGCAGGAACTGCTCAGAAATAATCAGCATGAAGTTACGATTACTTGGATCGGACATTCAACCTTCTTGCTGCAAGTCGGTGGTATGACGATAGTAACTGATCCGGTCTGGGCTACTCGAATGGGCTTTACTCCGAGGCTCGAGGCGCCAGGTTTATCTATAGAAGAGATCCCGCCTGTCGATGTGATCTTGCTGTCACACGCGCATTACGATCACTTGCATGTAGGTTCGTTGAAAAAGCTGCGAGGCACGCCATACGTGCTGGTGCCCGAAGGACTTGGTTCTAAGCTGCGGAAGCTGGGGTTCAGCACAGTGTACGAATTGCCGTGGTGGGGGAGTCAGACTATTGGCCAGCTAGAGTTTCATTTCGTTCCTGCGCAGCATTGGACGAGACGTACGTTAACCGATACCAATACCTCGCTATGGGGAGGATGGCTTGTAAAGCGCAGCGCGGTGTCGGAAGGGACGCAGGTTCCTCCTGCGATCTACTTCGCTGGAGACAGCGGGTACTTCGAAGGCTTTCGGGAGATCGGAGCGAAATTTCCGGGTATTGGCTACGCGCTGATGCCGATTGGCGCCTACGAGCCGGAGTGGTTCATGGGGATGCAGCACGTTTCCCCAGAGGAAGCGGTGCAGGCGTTCCTTGATGTGGGGGCAAAGCAGTTTATCCCGATGCACTACGGGGCATTCCGTCTTGCTGACGATACGCCCAAAGAGGCATTGGATCGATTGCTGGCGGACTGGCAGCGGAGAGATTTAGACGCAAGCCTGCTGCGCTTGTTGAAGCATGGAGAAACATGGATAGCGGAGTGAACAGGGGAATACGATTGAAATAGAGGTGCTTGATGTAGAGGATGGGAGTCCTGAAATCAAGCGCCTCTATGCGTTTCACAGGTTACATTTAGCTGCGCTTAAATGTTGCCGTCGCCTTCGTTTTGTTCCACGTGACTTCGATGAGATAATCTCCTTGAGGTAAATTCGTAAAGGTTTTCGAATCTGTATAGGAATGCCCTGGCTCCAAGTCCAAGTAATCCTTGATCGCAACGGCGCCTTGTTCGAATACGGTATGATCCTTCAAAAGGGTATATTTTGCGCCACCAATGACAGTAATCGTTTTTTTAGACTGATTTGTGAATGTATAGGTTACTTTCGTCTCTTTGACTCCATTGTCTACCGTTGCGATGCCCTGCATGACTGGGAGGCTGACTTCCTTAGGAGTTGAAACCACTGGTGTCGTTGATTTTTCCGGTGGTGTGACCTCACTCTTAGAGCATCCTACAAGGATTAATGAAGTGCCTATTACAGTGAGTATGGCATAACGCATTAGGATCATCTGTAGCCCACCCTTATTTATAATCTGTATGACATGAATGACGGAGGAGGATTGGGATAAGTTGCAGGTGAATTGGAACTTTTAGGTTATTGGCATCCCCGGGCGCGGGAGGTTATATCGCTTTACTAAAATCACAAATGACAAAGAACAAATGACATTATTTGATTTTTGTCATTCGTGATTTTATAATAAAGGTAATAAGGTTTGGGGAAGGCTACTCTACCTTCTCATTACATCGAAAAGGCGGGATTATGCATGGAGCGGAAATTATCGGGTAAAGTAGCTTTGGTTACAGGTGCATCGAGAGGGATCGGTCAGAAGATCGCAGAGGAGCTTGCGCTGCACGGGGCTAAGGTTATCGTGAATTACGCGAGCAGTCCAGGTAAAGCAGAAGAAGTCGTTAACGGCATTAAGCAACGAGGCGGGGAAGCTATCGCGATTGGGGCGGATATTAGCCAAGTGGCGGAAGTGGAGCTTTTGTTCCAGAAGACGTTGGAGGCGTATGGACAGGTTGATATTTTGGTCAATAATGCGGGGATTATGATTACGAAGCCGATTCTCTCGATTACCGAGGAGGATTTCGATAGGCAGTTTAACATTAATGTGAAAGGGACATTCTTTGCGATTCAGCAAGCGGCGCTGCATATGAAGGAGAATGGTCGGATTATCAATTTCTCTACGTCAGTTAATGGGCAAATGTTTCCGGGGTATAGCTCCTATGCGGGTACGAAAGGGGCTGTTGAACAGTTCACGCGTCAGCTGGCCAAAGAGTTAGGACCTAAGGGGATTACGATTAATGCCGTTGCACCAGGTCCAGTGAATACCGAATTATTCACAGTGGGGAAATCAGAGGAACAAATCAAAGCGATCGCTAACATGAATTCGTTCGGCAGACTAGGAGAAGCGGAAGATATTTCGCGGGTTGTGCTGTTCTTGGCAAGCGAGGAGTCCCAGTGGGTAACGGGACAAACGCTGCGTGTGAACGGCGGTTTTGTATAAAATGACGAAGAATGAGTTGCCGTTATCGAAGGACGAGATTTTGGATGCAGCGGAGCAAGTGCTTCGGCGATATGGACCGGACAAAACATCCGTAGTGGACATAGCTAAGGTGCTGCAAGTGAGTCATGGGACGTTGTATCGGCATTTTGAAAGTAAAGCTGCGCTGCGGGAAGCGGTGACATCCCGTTGGTTGCATACGAGCATCGTGACGCCTCTGGAGGCTATTGCCAGTGAGACTGGCGGCAGTGCCATTGAGCGTTTGCATTTGTGGCTAGACACGCTGATTCAAACCAAGCGGAAATTTGCAGCTGAAGATGCGGAAATGTTTGCAATGTACGCCAATGTTACAGAGATTGAAGTTGAAATGATTAGCACCCATATGTATTGTTTAATAAAGCAGCTGGAACAGATCATTAAGCAGGGGATGGCGAGTAAAGAGTTGAAGCCAGGTGAATCGGAATCGCTTGCCAGAGCCATATTCTTGGCTACTTCGCGTTTTCATCATCCATCGCATGCCCTAGAATGGGGAATGGGGAGTATGGATGAGGACTTTGAAAGTGTCTGGCAGTTGTTGATAGGAGGCTTAACATGATCAAACCCAAACGATTAAAGTCAGGATCCAAGATAGCCATTATTTCACCATCCAATGGGCTGCCTTATTTATTCCCGGACATCTATGAGATGGGCTTGAAGCACCTGGGGGAGGTCTTTGGCCTAGAGGTTGTTGAAATGCCATCAGCCAGGATGTCACCGGAGGAACTGTATAAGAATCCACAGTTGCGTGCTCAGGATATAAACGATTGTTTTGAAAATGAAGAAATTGATGGCATCATCACTTCAATTGGTGGATATGAATCGGTGAGGATTTTACCCTTTTTAAATAAGGACTTGATCATGAGTCATCCTAAGTTTATCATGGGTTTTTCAGATGCGACGACATTCTTAACGTACTTAAATAATTGGGGGATGGTAACCTTCTATGGCCCATCTATTATGGCAGGGATCGCGCAATTAAGTAGTCTACCTAAAGCCTATAGCGAGCATCTCAAAGCAATATGGTTTGAAGAGCAGTTCCCATATCGTTATACGCCATATCAAGAGTGGACGAACGGCTATAAAGACTGGAGTCATCTGGAAACCTTGGGTGAGTGTCAGCCGTTTGTTGCGAATGAGAATGGGTGGACGTTTATTCAGGGGGAAGCGATTGAGCAAGGGTATTTGTGGGGTGGATGTATCGAAGTCCTAGAGTTTATGAAATCGACGATCTATTGGCCCAAGGATGATTGCTGGCAGGATAGGGTCTTATTTTTCGAAACATCGGAAGAGAAGCCTTCACCCATGCAAGTAGGTTATATGCTGAGAAATTATGGGATGCAGGGCATCTTTTCACGTGTTAAAGGCGTCATATTTGGGAGAGCGAAGGATTATAGTGTAGCTGAGAATGCAGAACTTAGAGAGATCCTAGTGACTATTATTGCAAAAGAGTTTGGGGCTGGTCATGTACCGATTGTTGTTGATTTTGACTTTGGGCATACCGACCCGAAATTGATTCTGCCATTAGGTGGACGAGTAGAGTTAAATCCGGGGACGAATGAGGTTATTTTGTTGGAGAGTCCTTTTGAGTGATTGGAAAAGTAGGGGGATTTGCCTAAGTGAGCAAAGTTGAATGTGGCATGTATACAATGTGCTTAGTCCAAGATGGGAACAAAGTGCTTCTGATCAATCGTCCCGAGTCCAAAGGGTTTCCCGGATATCTTGGCCCAGGCGGTAAGGTGGACTTGGCGGAGAGTTTCACGGAGGGAACCGTCCGAGAATTGTGGGAGGAAACGGGACTCGTGGTGAAACCGGAAGACCTTATATACAAGGGCGTCGACGAATATTTAGTTCCCGAGAAAAACTATAGATATATGGTGTTTAATTATCTCACTCGGACATTTACTGGGGAGTTGCTAACCGATCCACCTGAAGGCGAGTTAGCCTGGGTAGATATAGACGATGCGTTACAGATGCCGATGCAAGATTGGTTTAAGCGGAGGTTTCCTTTATTTTTTGAGGCGGGAACTTTTGAAATTTCGGTTGTGTGGGATGAGACTAATCAATGTATAATCGAGGAAAAGGTAAGAAGATTAGGTTGATAGCAGGATCCTAAAACAACATGAGAGGGTAGCAGAATACTATGAGCGAAACGGTAAGTTTGAGTCTTGGAGGCTCCTACGTTGTGGCACCAGATAATCCTAGAAAGACTAAGAATCGAGGGCGGAAATGTATGATTCTTGCTTTCGAGATTAACGACGAGGAATTAGACATTAGGGTTATCTATCTCGATACGAGTAGAGAAGTATTGCTGAAGTTCAGTGATTTGAAGCCGATTACAGAGTAAGGGCTGCCTATGAGAAAGTTTGGATAAAAAAATGATCCCTACATACATAAGGATCATCAGACTGATAGGAGTTATGCGTTGATATTTCCAGCCATTTTAAGTCTCGCTGCGATTTGTTGGAAGTCTTCAGGCGAGATGCCAGGAGCAAACTCCTCATCGACCGCCGGCGCTTCAGCAATGGGGTATCCTTGAGGCGTACCCGGGATGACTTCTAAGGCAGAGCCATCTTCGGGATGCGTACCTTTCCAAATCTGGCCAATTGTAGTGAAGTCGCTGTCGCTCCATGTGTAAAGCTTAGTATGAACGCCTTTCTCCTCATACTTTCTGGTCTCATTAAACGACTTGTTGCTTAAGGAAGGAATGGGGACTAATTTGGTGACATTGACCCCAGTTGCTACTTCCAACGCTTTGGCGTAGGCAACAACATGAACGCCTCCACGAACAAGCAGGTAGCCAATTACAGCCCGTGCTGCAGGGTGGTCGGTCATTTCGTACACTTTCATTTTATGGGTGCGTGCGCCGCATTCTAAGAAGAAATTATGCAGTAAATCCTCTACCAAGTTGCCGCTGTTAAACACATTCGCACCTGTCCATGGGTTGCCCATAGAATCAACCGGCATGGCCCCTTGCGCTCCTGCAAGAAAGTGATAGGAAAGACGAGCGTCTTTGACAACATCCAGTGGTGTCTGGTCGGGCTCTTTGTAGCTTGTAGAGCCTCTTAAGCATTTATTAATTGCATGGGAAACCAACTCCACATGGCCAAGTTCTTCGGCCGTAATACTCATTATCAAATCGTAAAAGGGTCTCAGTTTCTCCTTAGAACGGAAATTAAAAGATTGATACAAGTAATTGTTCAAAGTGGACATCTCACCGAATTTGCCACCTAACAATTCCTGTACAGCTGCTGCGGCATTAGGGTCAGGTTTCTCAATGTCAGGAATCTCAATCGAAATTTCATCCATTCGTTTAAACATGGCTTCAACTCCCTCAGATTTTTCACTCCTGTACATTGTTTACCTTAAGCTTTATATCTAACCATGCCGCGGGGCACAAATGAGAAAAATCAGCTACTTCAAAGTAGCTTTTTTTGCTTTTCCGTTCCGTAGTAGCGGTTTCGATGGGAACTTTTCGTCAGTGCTGTGCGTCTAACAAAATATGGGAAATATTATAAAATTGAACAAGGATTGGTGTGGTGTATGCGATGGTCAGATTATGTGGTTTGGGATCACTATTATTCGTCATGCTGCTGCTGAATGCGTGTGAAAGTAATACCCAGGGTTCAGCCGTATCCGTATCGCCACAAGCAACCATTCAGGAAACAGCGGCGATTCCTACAACTGCGCCCGTCGCAACGGTTGGATCCATGACTCGGACTAAGCTGCAAAGCCTTACTTTCGGTGAACACAATAGTTCTGAGGGGAGGGTATTCCAACAATGGAAGGCTACGGATGTCCCTCAGGAACCTTTCCAAGTTGTGTATCATCTAGAGGATGTGAGTGTAAATGCAACTTTTGCGAACATGAGCGAAGAAGAACGACAGCTGCTGATTAAGCAGATTAGGGTTGAGGGCAATGCGGATTGGGAGATTGTAGAAAGTAACGATCCAATCAATCAGGTGAGGGTTCAATTCCATCATGCAAATGAACCGTTCATCCTGCGCGTAGGGGATCTGCCTGCCATGACGTTCATGCGAAAAGAACCTGTGAGCTTTACTTTTAGTTCACCTGCAGGTCACGATGTACCTCACCTTTTGGTAATGGCACAGGAATATGGACCACGACTGCGTATCCCCGAGGGGGAAAGCTCGGTAGAACTAGTTTTTTCGAATGAGATGCGAAATGACCTGCCTACGACGATAGAAGGTGTGCCTGTAGCAGCTAAATGGATAGATCCCAAACACCTCTTGGTCCAACTAGACAATATGGGAGCCGGAGAGCATCGAATGAAAGAGCAATATCTGCGAATGGATAACTTGGTGGATGTAAGCGGCAATCGCTTGGGTGGTAGTCTCCAGGGAGTCTGGGTTCAACAAATGCCGAGGTATGTATGGCGCTATGCGGATTCAGGCGAGTTGGCTGGTGGGGGCCCGAGGGATTCTTTATACGATCAATTGGTTATTTCAGAAGATAAACAAACCTATGTCGGGATTGTTCGACTTGGCGGGTCTATGGGAGACGGGGACGGAACGGGCTATTCGTATATTTTGGAGCAAAAGGGGAAGGACCCTATTGTCATAGAGAATGTGTTCTACTCCACGATTGAACCTGATCAGCAGCCCATTCAATGGATAGATGCAAAAACACTCATTTATGCGTCCTACTACGGCGTGTTTGTCTACAATATTGAGAAAGGTGAGAAACGTATTCTACACAAAGCTGATCCTGATGAGAATGATAATATCAATTACGCTGCCTATGATACGACGAGAAAGCTGCTTCATGTATTGGCCTATGAGAACCGGCATGAAACGAGTCAATTGGCACGATTGACATATGCCTCAGGAGATACCATGCCCCAAAGAATGCCTGCCTACACAACAAGTGTACTGGTTGCCAAATACTCCGATTTGGATATGACCATAACCCCTCTGCCGGAGGGCACCTATTGGACACGAATACAAGATGGTGTTCCCTACACGGATTACGTTAATCAAGCAGGGGAAAAGTTTACCGCCAAAGGAATTGCTCGGCTCGTCACAAAACAAGGTGCGTACCTACAGCAATATGAAAAAGGGGAGTTCCAACTGCAAGCCTCAGGATGGGCAATATGGCAACCCGGCAAAGCCGCGAAAGAAATGACGAACCCGCCAGAGGACAGCTTTACCTTTACTAGCGGCACGGATTTATTTGCAAGGCTGGAGGATAGGATTGTTAAATATGATCTTTCTGGAAATAAATGGGTGATATGGGAGGCGCCCAATGGGGAGAAAAATGCCATGCCTGTTCAAGGTAAAGATGGATTATACCGCATAAGTGTAGAACCAATCGTGAAACAATGAACGGGTGGAATCGTCACTGTTATATCGAGTGTATCGTACGCTGCGACCGATAACGTTACATCTTGTGAGGATCGGGTCGACTATATGTTAGATGCTCGTACGAGCGATAATAAGTAAAAGCAGGCTGCCGATTAGAGTGAATCGGCAGCCTTTTTTATCGAGAGGGAAAGATGACTGACCGTTCGGGCATAAGATATCGTTGATACTGCTACATATCGATGAATACTTTTCCCTTCTCGACCGACAAATCAAACGTTTCTACTACAACCTCATAGGTTTTTGTGCGGACTTTATTATCTACAACAAGACCGCCGGTTTTAATGTCAAATTCCCAATGGTGCCAGGGACAACGGACGATTTCCCCTTCTTGTTCGTAAATAAATTGCCCAGGCAGAGGCGATGTGACCCATGAAGTAACCGGCCCTTTGCAAAGATGGGCTCCCTGATGAGGGCAATAATTAAGAATTGCATGAAGCTTTCCGGATAATTTATAAATTCCTACGCTCCGCCCTTGAACATCAACAATTTTCGGTGCATCCTCCTTGAATTCATCAACTGTTCCTAAATAATGGTGCGCCATCGTTATTCCTCCGTTTTGTCCGGCATAGGCAGGCCATAGTATTTGGCAGCATTATAGTAAAACACATTATTTGTTGTTTCTTTGTCCATTTTTGGGAAAACGAGCTTTGGCGAGTCGAAATCCCAATGCGGGTAATCGCTGCAGAAGAGCAGCTTGTCCTTGGCGTGCATAGCCTCGAACAACGTATCGAAGGCTTGACGGTTCGGGGCTTCCTCAATCGGCTGGGAGCCGATGTACATGTTGGTAAGAAAATATTCGCTAGGCTTTCTCTTCACCCAAGGAGTCTGCTCGCGCAGTGCCTTCCAATCCTGGTCGAGCCGCCACAAGTAAGGAGCGACCCAAAAGACGCCTCCTTCTATAAATGCCACCTGCAACTCCGGGAATATCTCAAATACACCTTCGAAAATAAAGCTGGCCATATGGGCCATGTAAGCTTGCGTACGGGCAGCGCGATATTCAATATAGTAAGATGGATAGCCGACATTCGTAGCGGGTGCGTTCATCGCATCGCCGATAGCTCCTACATGCATGGTGAAATTGATTCCATGCTTCAAACAAGCCTCATATATCGGATGAAACATTTTATTTCCGTAAGGATGGGCAGAGCCCGATGGAACATAAGCCTGAACCATTCCGGGATGGGAGCCGAGCCGTTCGATTTCCCGAACCGATGCGGCTACATCGTGAATCGGCAGGTAGATGGAGCCTCTGAACCGGGGCTCCTTGTCGAGCCAATGTTCAATCGTATAATCGTTGAAAGCGGAACACAATGCGGCCGAGTAATACGTATCGGCAGTGTTTGTGGACGCTATAAATTCGCCGGTCAAAATTCCATAGCGGATGTCGAAAGGTTCCAAAAGCTGCTCGATCATGAAATCAAGATCCGAACCGGCAGGACCGCCGCTTGGAGGAAAGGAATCGGCTCTTTTTCCGACACTGCCTCCGTTCATCGTACCCGGCCCACCGCCAAAATTCGATCCCCACAGTTCAATACGCTCCTTGTATTTTCGCGGTAAGTAAGGGAACAGCTGCTTGATGTCCTTAAAAGTATGATGGATATCGCAATCAATAACTCCAATGCCTTTGCGTACTTTTGTCTTGTTGGCCGATGCTCCTAAGATACTCATGTTTTCATCCCCTTTTTTTGTTTCGGCACATTTTGCGGGTGCATGTTTTTACATATCAATCATAAAACTAGGACTGCCCGGTCGAAAATGGTATTTCGTAATTGTAATTTGTCATTTTGTAAGGTCAATGCTATAATTTAGCCCACTTTCAAAAGACCGGTTTCAGGAGGTGCGGATGAATTAATGGGCAAGAGGCAGCATTCTGACAAGTATGAGGAATCACGCAATTATGTTGTAGACGAGTTGGCCTTGAACGGCGGCTTATGGCCAGTCCGAATGGGACGCATCAAAGCAGGTCCGGAGCATCGTTTCCCACAGAGGATGATTGATTATTACGCATTGCATTTTGTTATGAACGGAAACATTCGTCATCTCTACGGAGAAGAACAGATCGAGCTGGCTAAGGGCGATGTTTTTTGTGCATATCCGGGCGTCATATACCGTCATTTCATTACTCCGTCCGACCAGCCTTTGGAAATGATTTGGGTTTCCATTAATGGCGGGCAAACTCCACTGCTGCTCGAAAAAGCCGGCTTCCGCCCATCTGTCCCTTATGTCGAAGGTGTGATCGGTAAAGAGCTCGAGACGTCGCTTGTTCATCTGTTTAGTCAACAGGAAGATAACGGCAGCCGGAGACAAGTCGAATTGATTGCGGCTATCTACCGTATATTCGGACTTATGATTCCGCAAAAAAGCACCGACAAATCCGATACAGGACCTGCCGGCTGGATTCCCCGAAGCATAGAGTACATGAATATGCATTACACCGAAAATATCAACGTGCAAGACGTCGCGGCGTATATTTCGGTTCACCGGGCATATTTCTCCAAAATATTCGCCGAGCAGACCGGAATGACGCCCATCCAATATTTGCAAAAGCTCCGCATGGAGAGAGCACTTCAGCTTCTGCAGCAAACAACGCATACAGTCACGGAGATCGCAATGACGCTTGGTTATCCCGATTTGTATTCCTTCACCCGGGCTTTCAGCAAGCATTACGCAGCATCACCGAGTAAACTGCGCGAAAATATAGCAAAGACCGGCGATCAATCCGACGTGTACCCTGAGTAAGCGATAGTAGCGGTCTTCATGTTGAATGGATTAGTATATTGTTGTAGCTAGATAGTCAAGCACTGATCTTGGCTTAGAGCTGAATTTTGAATACAATATTTTATTCCTCTCACAATTTGGACATAATATCCAAAAAAGGGGGTCATTACTTGCATCGTTCCCAATATATTGAAATTGGCGATGACTCCTCTCTGAAAATTTGACACTTTTGTGTAATAAAGCTCAGATTCTGAAACTATTGGTGGTTGAGCTTGGATTAACAATAATAAAGTATGTTATCATGAGGTAACATTATATAAGTTAAAGGTAAGTTTATACTTGGAGGTAATTACCATTAGTACCGATACTGTGAAAGATGCAATGACCATGTTGAAACAAACGAGCCGCACCTTTTATATACCGATTAGCAGCTTGGATGCAGGTCTGAAAGAAGCGGTAGCATCTGCCTATCTGTGCATGCGGGCTATAGATGAAATCGAAGATCATGAGAATCTGGTGGATGCTTTGAAAATAGAGCTGTTAGCTGGTGTGCACGGAGCATTCCAGTCATCGGATATTATGGATGCCATCCAGAAATTATTGTCACCTTATACGGCGCAAGAACTTCCAGAAGTTTCTCTGCGACTTGCTGAATGGCTGCATCTTTGTCCGTCTTCGGCGAGACCAATTATTGAGAAATACATTGCGAAAATGTCACTCCAAATGTCGGAATGGGTCCAAAAAGGGTGGAGCATCCGTACGGAAGAAGATTTGGATGGATATACATACAGTGTGGCTGGTATGGTTGGCGAAATGCTGTCTGAGCTGTGGCAGTGGAATGACGGCACGCAATCAGATCGTGATAAGGCCATTGCCTTCGGAAGAGGGTTGCAGGCGGTTAATATCCTTCGAAACCAAGCAGAAGACGCGAAACGTGGCGTTAGCTTCTTCCCGGAAGGCTGGGGCTTCAAGGAAATGCAGCAGTACACGCGCCGTAATCTACAGCTTGCCGATGCTTATATCGCAGACCTGAAGCAAGGTCCAGCATTGAAGTTCTGTAAGGTACCGTTGGCGCTCGCGCATGCGACGCTTAATCTGCTTTCTGCTGGTGGAAGCAAATTGACACGCGACGCAGTTTTGAAAATTGTGAGTAAGGTAACGTAGCTCGCAGCTATTAAGGAAGGGGTCCGCAGTAGTTTCTGCGGGCCTCTTTTTGTTGAGTTTCAGGGATAAGGGGAACTAGGATGCTCTATTAGCAATTAAAGGAGCGAAATGGTCATTAAGGAGAACGTCAGTATCCTATTTGTCAGATAAATTCTTAGAAAGGCGGATAATTGGGTAGTTAGCGCACTGTGGTTCCCTTTAAAGGTAGAAACACCTGTTCAGACTCTGAATAGCGCACTCACGTTCCCTTTCGCTACCCCTCCACGCGTCTATATGACGAAATAGAGAAAGGCCGCCCTCAAGTAGATGAATCTACTTGGAGCAGCCTTAAGGATGTAAGTTTTATTTCATTTGGACAGATACTTACAACGCCCTCTTAATCACCTTCCGATAATGCTGAACCGATAGAACCCCGAAGACGGAGTAGAGTGCCGTGTACAGCCCCATCACGATCATCATCGGCGTCCACAGCTCGGTTCCGAAGAAGAACCATCCTGACTGGATTGCGAAGTAACTATGAACCAGCCCAACAATTAAGGGGATCCCGAAATTGAACAGTTGTTTAACCTGAATTCCCTTTAGCAGATCGCTTTGGGTAAAACCGAGCTTTCGTAGAATGGTATACGATGACTTCTCATCTTCGCTCTCATCCATTTGCTTGAAATAAAGAATACAGCCAGAAGTGATCAAGAAGGTGAGTCCTAGGAAACCGACGATGAACATGATCAAGCCCATGCGATTTTTGGATTCACTAGCCATATCTTGGCGCGAATCATAAGATGCTCGATCATCCCATTTGACTTCGTGAAAAAGTTGATTGGCCTTCTCGAGTTCCTTCGCATTCACGATATCAAAACCGAAATATAGCGATGATGTTCCTTGAATGTGAGGGTCTAGATCTTGCTTTAATCGCTGAAAGACCGATACGTCAACGACGGCAACAGGCAGGCTGCTCATCGAGAAGCGCCTTGAAATGAAGGATTGTTCCTCGATGCCGGTATACGTTAGCGGAAAGGTGTTATTTAGAGTGATTAGCTGGGCTTGGCTGTTCGGTTTGAAGTTAAGAAATTTTTGCATTTCATCGTTAGCCCCGGTAAAAAAGGTTTGGTCAGCAGTCAAATCGATGCCTGCAGCGGTATCGCTAATAACGGCCATCCGATTGACATCTTGATTCATATAAAGTTCACTTTTCGATTCCATGACTTGGCCAAGATCAGCCTTGATTTGAATGACCTCAATTGTTGTATCTCGGTGTTTAATGCCACCCGCATCTAAAGCTTTCGTGAAGCTCTCCGCATAGTGACGTTCCGTCACACCAAAGTGATTGGGTATATTCCTTTCGGCGGTCTTTTCAACCGAATAGTACGTAATGTAGCTCAAGGACAGTAATCCAATAGCTAGGGCAGATACCGTCGTAATCACCATCAAAAGTAACGCGTTGGATTTCATCCGATACATGATGGATGCGAGGGAAAGTACCTCTTGTACGTTCAAATAGCCGTTTTTCCTCTTACGGATCCCATTCATTATCAAACGGACAGACCCTTTGTAGAACAAATAAGTACCGATGATCACCGAGGCAAGAATTAATAGCATACTGCTCAGTAATCCTGGTGCTGTCGTAATGCTTCCTGAAAACAGTTTGGAGGATACATAGTAGCCTAACAAAACGAGAAAAAGCCCAACGAATCCAAGAATCGCTTCCTTGTTCGACATTTGCTTCACTTTAGCTTCGGTGGAGGTTGCGACATGGAATAACGAGAGAATCGTCTGCCTCCGAATAAAGAAATAATTGACCAGCAGAATTAATACGTAAACGGCACTGAAAACAACGATGGTCTGGATAAACGCTTGAACTGAAAAGTGGAGAGTAGCGTTAGCTTTTACCCCTGTGATTTGTAATAATACCATCAGTATGAGCTTTGACACGGAGAAGCCGATAAACGCCCCAACGATCAGCGAACCGAAGTAGAGAATGAAATTCTCGGTACTTAGGATGCGAAAAATTTTCCCCTTCGTCATGCCGATGAGTTGCAGAAGGCCGATTTCTTTACTCCGTCTTTTCACAAAAATGTTATTCGCATATAAATTGAAGATAGCAACAATGGCGATAAGCAGAAAGGATGCAGATTTCAGCGCAGCGGCGCCTTTAATAGTCCCCTTGGTCGCGTCTAAAGCAGGATCAAACTGTAACGTGACAAAAGCGAAATAGAGCGCAACGCTAAACATTAAAGCGAACACATACAAGTAGTAATGCTTGATATTAGCCTTCAAGTTCTGGAAGATGAGCTGATTAATACTCATTGTGCACACCGCCAAGCACGCCTTGGGTCTTCATAATATCTTGAAAGAAGGCTTGTCTCGTTTCTTGCCCTTTATAGATTTGGGAGTAAATCTGCCCGTCTTTAATGAATATTACTCTGGAGCTGTAGCTGGCTGCAACGGGGTCATGCGTGACCATCACAATGCTCGCTTGGCGACTTACATTCATTTCACTGAGTTTATTCAGCAAATCGGAGGCAGATTTGGAATCGAGCGCACCGGTAGGTTCATCCGCGAAAATAATATCAGGATCATGGATAAACGCTCTAGCAGCGGACGTTCGTTGTTTCTGCCCGCCGGATATTTCGTTCGGATACTTATCCTTCAACTCATAAATGCCGAGCTCAGAAGCAAGGTCATGAAACCTCTGATTAGCTTCAACCTTAGACATCTTCGTTATGGATAACGGAAGCAGGATATTTTCTTTCACAGTCAGTGTATCCAGCAAATTATAATCCTGAAAAATAAAGCCGAGATGATTTTTCCGAAACTCTGCCAATTGTTTTTCTTTCATGCTGGTCGTTTCTGCCTTGTTAATCTGAATGGAGCCATGACTCACCTTATCAATGGAAGAGAGCACGTTGAGCAGCGTTGTTTTCCCTGAACCTGAAGGGCCCATGATGCTGACGAATTCCCCTTTTTCGATCGATATATCAAGACCCCGAAGTACCTCTTGCTTGTTATGTTTATTGCCGAAGCTTTTATGAATTTTAACGGCTTGTAAGATAGACATGAATCACACACTCCTTTATACGATTAGCTTTATTATAAAAAGCTAGGCCGCATTTATCCTTCGATTGGACGAACAAAGTAGAAAAGCATGTGACATTATTGTCACATGCCTGTTATCCGCACGAGTTCGTTGGGCTGTGGAAAAGCGAGGGTGAACGTAGTTCCCACGCCAACCTCCGAATTCACAGTGATCTGGATGTGCAGCGTGTCAGCTGCTTTGCGAGCCAGATATAGGCCCATGCCCGTCGCGGCGCTGTCCTGATGCCAGGTCGTGGAGGTAAAGCCCTTATCGAAGATACGGGGAAGATCCTTGGCATCAATGCCGCGTCCAAAGTCCGTTACTTGAAGGATGGTACGCTCCTGTGCGAACAAACTATTCACGACAATATCGGGCGAGAAGCTGTCGCTGTATTTGACGGCATTGGTTAGGAGCTGGCGCAGGATGAAAGCAAGCCATTTCGCATCGCTAAGGACCGTCTCCGTCGCATCTAACTGGACGTCGAAACCGATTCCCTTTTGAATGCACCAAGATTGCAGCGATTTAATCTCCATATAGAGGAGATCTTCGATCTGTACTTTTTCAATGTAGAGATCATTGTCAATAGAGGGAAGTCGCAGCTGATGAAGCTGTTGGTCTAGAAGATGATGAATGCGCAGCCATTCAAAGGTGATGGAGGCTTTCGCCTTATCGTTATCCAAACGTTCAATCATCAAATGCATGGCTGTGAGAGGTGTCTTCACTTCATGGATCCAAGCTAGCAGTTCGTCTTTCTCTTGTTCCAACGCAATTTGCTGCCGCGATGCAGTCTGGTGAAGCTGCTCGGTTTGATTGACCAGTGCTGCTTCCATGATCTTCTCAAATGGACTTGCTGCGTCAGCAAAACCGGATACATCAAGGCTGGTTTCCCAGTCATTTAACCGCTTGATAAAAGCCGTTTCTTTGTGATAACGAAAGATCAGAAAGATTACGAAGAGCATCGTAGATAAGAAAACAATATATAGAACGGATTGGAGTGGAATCGAGTGGTCAAGATAGGCAATAAGCAACAAAAGGACTTGACCCAAGAGGAACATCCCTAGCCAACTTATTCGCTCTTTGAGATACACTTTAATCATATTGAGGGGTCTCTTCCGTTGCAATGTAGCCTTGCCCGACCTTTGTTTCAATAAACTTTCCTAAATCCAGCTCGTCCAGCTTCTTTCTAAGCCGATTTACGTTCACCGTCAAGGTATTATCACTTACAAAACGCTGGTCATTCCATAAGCTGTTGATGATGTCTTCCCGGCTGACAATCGTATTCTTATGCTCGATGAGGAGCTTTAATATGTAGATTTCGTTCTTGGTCAGTTCAATCGACCCGGACTCATGACTCACGATATTTTTCTCGAAATCGATCGTAGCACCGCACCATGTTTTGAGCTTGATTTGCTCCGTATTGTAGTTATACACACGGCGAAGAATAGCATGGATTTTTGCGATCAGCACGTCAAAATGAAAGGGCTTTTGGATAAAGTCGTCTGCGCCAAGCTGCATAGACATCACCATATCCGTCGGATGGTCGCGCGAAGAGAGGAAGACGATGGGAACGTTGGAATGCGTTCGAATCATGCGGCACCAATGAAATCCATCGAATTTCGGCAGTTGAATATCAATGATGACGAGATCAGGCTTTAGTTGAATAAAGGTCTCAACTACTTTATTGAAATCAGCGATGCCATGAACCTCGTAGGACCATTGAGCCAAGCGCTCTTTGATTTCTGCGAACAAAGTTGCATCATCTTCAATAAGTAAGATTTTAAACAAGAGAAATCACCCACTTCTGGTCATTCTTTGAGTTCGGAACTCATTGTATTGTAAACTGGTTAACAGAGCTAAATGGATGTTGCCATATAAATCATACCATAAATTCAAATGAGGAGTTCTGGGAGCCATGAAACAGAATAAATACGATGAGCTAGGATTTTATGAAAAATATAGCGAAATGCCTCGTTCCATTGGCGGCCTCAATGCCGCTGGGGAATGGCCTGTACTTCGCACGATGCTGCCTGCGCTTCAAGGCAAACGTGTTCTTGATCTTGGATGCGGTTACGGTTGGCATTGCAAGTACGCCCGCGAGCAAGGGGCTGCGTCCGTTGTCGGTGTAGATCTTTCGGAGAAAATGCTGGCATATGCCAGTGCGAATCATAGCGATTCAGGTATCACGTATCAGAGAGTGGCGATTGAAGATATCGACTTCGCAGCAGGCGAGTTTGACGTTATCATCTCCTCACTGGCTCTTCACTACGTTGAGCAATTCGATGCGGTTTGCCGTAAGGTGCAGCATTGTCTGGCCGCTGGAGGCACCTTCGTCCTCTCTGTGGAGCATCCGATCTTTACCGCACGCGCTGCGCAAGACTGGCACTATGGTTCTGGAGGCGAGCGTATGCACTGGCCTGTCGACGATTACCAGAACGAGGGGCAGCGGGTAGCGAGGTTTCTAGATCATGATGTAGTCAAATATCATCGCACGATCGCTTCCTATATGAATGCGTTAATTGAAGCGGGATTCCTGATTACGAAGATTGCCGAGCCTCAACCGACGCCAGAAGCTTTGGAGAAGTATCCCGATATGAAAGACGAGACGCGCCGTCCCATTTTTCTATTGATTTCAGCGGTTAAGAAGTAACCATTGTCCTGCTGCCCTTCGGGGTAGGAGGATTTTTTCTGTTCTAGTCCTGTGAGTGAAACATTATTTGGAAATCCACGTCTGTTAGTTTAGAAGATTTCCAATGGAAGGACGAAGCTTGTGAATAGAGTTGTGATGGCTATATCTGTTGTATGTATATTAATTGTTACGAGCCTTGTCTTGCCGGGTAAAAGTTATGCTTGCAGCTGTGCCCTGCAAACAGATCCGATAAAGGCTGTGGAACAATCTAAGGCTGTGTTTTCTGGTAAAGTACTTGCCATCGAACCCAAGGTTCTAGATATCAATGGCATTCTCGATCATAAAATCGCCGTTCATTTCGATGTAGAGAAATCGTGGAAAGGGATGAATGAGACGCAGGCCATTGTTCTCACCAACTTGGGTGAACCTTCGTGTGGCTATACGTTTGGGCAGGGCGAATCCTATCTTGTTTTTGCTTATGACTATGATTTTAAGGGGAATATGCTGCAAACAAGCTCTTGTTCATTAACGAAAAAGCTTACCAATGCTACTTCGGAACTGAGTAAGATGGGGCAAGGCGTGGAGCCGATAGAGAATGTGAGTTTAAAAGGCAAGATGGATACGATGGCGTATACGAATAAATGGTCTTTGCTCAAAGCGATCTATCATCGGTTGGTTCGGTATCATCTGCTTGAATTCGTGCAAGTAGCCGTCATCCTAGTTATTGGAGCAGGGCTGCTAATGATTAGGGCAAGAAGAAAATGGTAAGTATACGCTATTGGCTAAGTTAAAAGATGGGTTCTAGCATTGACAAACGGCTTCGAGAAGGCTATGATATCTCTTGTTGTTTAGTAAAGTAACTGGAGGTGTTTTGACTATGGCAGTTCCTCAACGGAGAACGTCCAAAACACGTCGCGATAAGCGCCGTACTCACTTTAAACTGGCTGTGCCAGGAATGGTGAAGTGTGAACAATGTGCTGAACTTAAAAAAGCGCATCATGTTTGCAAAAACTGCGGTTCATATAAGGGTAGAGAGATCGTACAAGCTCAATAATCATATGAATCTTGCAATGAAAAAGACACTTCTAATCGAAGTGTCTTTTTTTGTTTCCTCTATTTCATGTAAAATCATACTTCACTTTATATGATTTCGGCTTTCTTACCCGGCTAAATGGAATACATACAGTTAATTCTCGTAAATTACTCCAAAATTCACGATTAGATGGAATTCATGTAGTTAAATCATCGGATTTCATCCGTATTCTGTTGAAATCTTGAAATTACATGCATAAATTCCAGTTAAATCACTGAAACACGAATTAGACGTGAAATTAGCTGTACAAAATACAGTTACTCTAGGGTTTGGTCCACGGCTGGAAGAGGCGTTTTTCTTGTTCATTAAAATTTGAAGGACAGTGTGCTTAATGAACCATGTTCGATAGTGTCGTGCAACACTTGGATCTCTCGTCCAGGACTTCCGCTGCCGAGTGCAATGAGCAAAGGCACGAAATGCTCGGGACGTGGGACGCCTAGGGCGGCATGCGGGGCAAGCGTTTCGTATTGGCTTAAGGCTTCGATATCTCTGGCAAGCACCTTCTCCCGAATCCAATCTCTGAACTGCACGGCCCATGCGCGAGGTGGAGCTTCCTTATCACGGTCAATTTCATTAAAGTTATGCGTTAGAAATCCGCTCCCGATGACGAGAATGCCATCTTCCTCAAGCCCCTGCAGTGCTTCACCGATCGCAATCTGTTGTCTCGCAGGCAAGAAGGGGTTGACCGAAACGGGAACGATAGGAATATCGGCTTCCGGATATGCGTGCATCATGATAGGGAATACACCGTGGTCCAAGCCGCGATATTTCCTTTGAACCGGAATGTTATGCTGACGCAGGCGCTCTTCTACCATAGAAGCAACGATCGTTGAGCCTCTAGCGGGATATTGAACTTGATAATAAGAGGAAGGAAACCCGTAATAATCATATTCCATGTCATGCACATCGTCTGTCGCGGCAATGGTCGTTATGTCACTTTCGAAGTGGGCCGAGAAGATGACGATGGCTTTTGGACGGTTCTCCTGGCCAAATCGGTTCAGGAACGCAGTAAATTCAGATTTTTCAAAAATGGTATAGGGTGAGCCGTGAGGCAAGAAGACTGGGGAAAGCATAGTGAAACCTCCTACTCGTCATTGTGTTGTGCTGTAGGCAACTTACCAACGTCCGATTGCTACAAATAGTAATATCGCCAAGAAAAGGATGTTCATTCCAATACCTGAGTTTTCATTTCTCTTTGCGTGAAAGATGGCTGCAAGTACCATAATTAAACCTAGTGCAATAGCGGCAATTGGTGTCAAAATAGGGGCGATTCCTGTGGCATAAGGGACAATCAAACCTAATCCTCCAAGTAGTTCGGATACCCCGATGAACATTACCAAGCCTTTTGATGATTCTTTGACCCAGGGCATCCCCGCTTTGGCTTTCTCATACTGAAAAGATTTCATTGAGCCTGCCATAATAAACGCTAATGCTAAAATTCCCTGTACGATCCACAATGCGATATTCATAAAATAAAATTACCTCCTTGAATTAAGTAAGTGTATAGTCGTATAATAATCCCTAGGAGCGATACTGAGAAGTAGTTACTCCAAATATACCTAGTATACTAAAAGATACCTATATGAAAATGAGGAGGAAATTCAACATGGAGGAACCCCATTGTAAATTTGAAACCGTCCTAGAGATTCTTGTAGGCAAATGGAAGCCCATCGTTTTGTTTCACCTTTTCTCGAATGGCACGATGAGATTTAGTGAACTTCAAAAAGCGATTCCCGATATAACGAAAAAAATGCTAACCCAACAATTAAGGGAGCTCGAGTATCACGATATTGTTCATCGTAAGATCTATCACCAAATTCCACCCAAAGTTGAATATTCTATCACAGAACATGGCAAAGGCATGTCTACCGTTTTGCAGGCTATGAATGACTGGGGAATGTCGCATCTCAACCATTTGAATGAATTGTATGGCGAAGAGAGATCTGTGGAATCATTTGAAGGTAGACTGGACGAAGTCACAGGGAGTTAGAGGGAGTTTTATTTGCTTGAAACGGCGACTAAGGCACATAGGAAGTCAAAAAAAAGAAGCCTCTTCCGAGGCTTCTTTTTCGTTTATTCCTGTCCATCAACTACTCCATTACCACATGCCAAGGCTGCATCCAGACGATTCGCTCACCTACACGAAGTATGATCTTCAAGTCGTGGGGGCCAGAAGTCAGGGTTCTTGAAGTACTCAAGTGGTACAATGGCGTGACCGTGTCAGCGGTAACGGTTTTACTGGCGGGTGCAACCGCGATCGATGATAAGGCATCCTTGCCGCCAAGATCATTATTCTCCTCCAAAGATAGCCGTGGCTGGATGGCGTCTTTGAGATTTTTCTGAGTCCATTGTACTTGTGTATCGTAAAGGAAAGCATTCAGTTTAACCGTTGTTCCTGTTAACTTCTCAGGGAGCTTTCCGAGCTCGACTTTGTAGCTTCCTTCATAATAAGCGTGCCCCTCGTACCAAGGAATGGGGGAAAGGCCGAATAACTGTTTAACAGCGGGCTGTTCCAAGTATAATTCGCCATCGCCACTCGATCGAGTCGGTGCGCTGCTAAGTGTAATTTTATTTGTTAAAATACCCTTCCAATAAATCTCAGCATTCTGGCCCCCCTTATGCAAAACGAAGCCATAATCGCCTTTCGTAAACCGAACGGCTTCCTTCGCTCCTTCTACATCCGCTTGCTCGTACCCCAACTGCTCAGCTAGAACCTTCAGCTTCAGGACATCCACGCCTTCTTTTACAAATCCTGCGTCAACATCTTCGTTCCACTTTAGAGCACCTTGGCTATCCAGCTTAAAAATAACCTGTTGTGGGTATTGGGTTTCAATCTGCAGCTCAGTACCCGTATCGAGGTCCCAGAATCTGTCTTGGTTCCAGGATTGTAAAGGGATCCACCCGGTATGTCCTTCTTTACTGGCCTTGAGCAAGGTGGTGCCGTTTGGCAGACTCCATACCGCGGAAACCTCCACATCCTGATTCCGCAGCAAAAGGACAGAAGAGGTATAGTGCACATCAGGATAACGCATTAACTCACGGTCACCACGAATGGATACCTTCCAATGAACGTTCACCGCGTCCGCGGGCTCCCCGTATAAGAGATTAATCCATCCTGTTCCTTTTGACGTGTGGACATGGTACCAAGTTGAGAAATGCCAAATCTCATAAGGACCTCTGCCAGTCCATAACGGTTGGGTAATTTTTTCGAAGGCAGTGACCTTCTCCCCTGAGAGGACGGCAGTTTCTTTGTTCGAAGGGCCAGTGAATAATGGAATCTCAGTAGTCAGGTTTAGTGTTTCATCGGAAGGGACGATGGTCACACCTGCTTGCAAAGTCCACAGGGGACCCACCTCGGTTTCTACCAAGAAGTAACGGTCATAAATCGTTGTATACTCTTGGAGGATTCGTGTTTCCCCAGCAGATGCAGATTCCATCGAAGTCTGCGCGGATTGTAAAAGGGGCAACAACTCCTTACTGCCGTATATACCTTGATAATAGACGTGTTTGCTGACGTCTTGAACGGTGCCAATCTGCTTCACCGGGATGTGCGCCCACAAGTCTCCCATCCATGACGTATGAATCTGAATCCATGTTTTACTGGACGGGTCGTTCGTATAGAACCACTGCTTCTCCGCACGGACAACCTTCACTTCTTGAGGTGCAAGGGCTGCTACCGAACCGCCTCGTTCGCTCATTTTGCTATAAAGCGGTGTGTCTGAGGTTAGCAAAATGTGATCGGGTGGAGCAATATCAATTTCCCACGGATTTGGACGAATCCAACGAGGGCCGAACATCGTCTCAATTTTCCAAGTTCCTGCGCCAATAGACCAAGCGCCATTCGTCTCGATGACATTGACGTTTTGTGGAGAAAACCATCCCTCGGGCTGATCAGCAGGCGTATCTGCCGCAGGATAGTAAGCTGTATCCGACAACAGCTCTATCGTTCCAGGAATACGTAATCCATCAGGGGGATAGGGCCCCTGAGCCATGAATTCCGCCGAGGTTCCTGCAGGTTTACCAAAGAGTCCCGCTAGTGTTACCACTAACAACGTTACCATCCAACTTGCTCGCCAATTCATTTCGCAACCACTTCCCATCACCAATGTGGTAAATATTTCAAATATTAGACGTAAAGTAGGGGCAAAAAGTTTCTGAAAAAGGTGTAACATAAAGGGGGTAATGAATAAACTTTCTTGAAGTTTGGAGGCGAACTCATGAAATTAATAAAGTTAATCCCGTTACTTATGGGGGCAATGCTCCTGTTGCTCTCGGCACAGCCATTGTTCTTGATAGGGCAAGAGATGATTATCGGAAGCCGTGTTAACCGTGACTTTACATTTGATCATATCTATGTAAATTTCATGAAATTAGGGAAAGTAGAGATTCTTGGGAGAGGCGCACCCATTCCAGTAGATCGCATTACAGTTGAGAATTATATGGCTGATAGCAACGACAATAAAGCTATTCATACAATTGCAGAGTACACGGACATGAATCAACGCGAAGATGCGACACGACTTACCTACACTAGAGTATACAAGTGGGAGGGGCAGACGATTGAAATTGCAGATCAATTCCAATCGGGCGTATTTAATGAATCCAGTCGTGAACAATCGAATTTGAAAATAACAATCAATCACAAGGATTGGACTGTGGAGGGGCCTGTCTTGGTAAGGCCGAATTTCTTGGATGACAATCGGTACCACGGATATTTTGGGGTTTTGACAGTCGAGGAGAATGAAAGGGAGAAGTTCGTGGTTATTCAACGGATCTCTGGAACTGCATTTACCTCGGATCACAACTTATCATGGCGAATTCTAAGTGTTGATAGTGGTGGTCAGGTTGAAGAAGATCGATTCACATTTGATGAGCTGGGTGAGGTTCCAAAAAGGGTAAATATGATCAATCTGACGTCTACTTCACCTTCTGCCGTGGGATATCAGAGTGACATCTTGCTTGGTTGGCCATCTCTTATTTTCCCATTGGCGTACCCGTATGGAACAGCTGTAGTAGGACTTATACTAGCTATCATTGGGTTAGTGATAGGATTTCGCACATTTCGTGAATAATAAGACTCGCGCTAAGCGATGCGTCGAAAGGAGGGGATGCGGTTGAAATTTCCCTATTATTTCATGGTAGTAGCTTTCACGATAGGGTTGTCCGCGTGCCAAGCAGATGAGCTTACAACAGCCGTTCCGAGCACTGCGACAGAAGAGCCAACGGCTTCTATTCGTGTGCAAAAGGAAGAAGTAGCCCCCAAGGTGAGCGAGGCTAAAAATCCGGCTGTCCTTATGCCCGAAGGTTGGCATCAGCTTATCCGGCAGAGCGGCCCTGTGCGAGTGGAAGGTGACTTGAATAAAGATGGTATCCAAGACGTCGCCATGGTTGTCGAAAAGCTGAAAATCGGAGGGGATCAAGCTCCTGAAAGGGCACTTTTGATTGCTTTTGGACATAAAGATGGCACCTACACACGCTCGATCATGGCAGATAAGGCGATTCTGAAAGCCGATGAAGGCGGGGTATGGGGCGATCCGTTAGCTGATATTTTCATCGATAGAGGCTCCCTTGTTGTGAGTTTTTATGGAGGAAGTAACGATAGATGGTACGGGAATTACCGTTTCAGATTTCAAAATGAGGACTGGTACCTGATCGGTGCCACGGTGGGATCCTTCTATTCGGGGACGATGACCGAAACGACAGGTGACGAAGAAGACTATAACCTGCTTACAGGTGATTATGTCAAAAGAATCGTTGACGATCCGAAGGCTGAGAAGCCCACCTCACACACGATAAAAGGCAACATGGGGAAGAAAAAGCTGTTGAAGTTGCAGGATTTTGTGGCGACGGGATCAACGGATCAGTTTTTAAAATAGGTCGTTGTTCGCGGCTGTTGAATGCGTCGGTTGACGCTGATGGTGGATGCGGAGGGGGAGATACGCAAATAGATGGATTTCCTCCATCTAAAATCGCTGTAAATCGTCGGAAACACAATTTAGATGGATTTTCTACAGCTAATTTGGCGATCTCTCCCCCTTTTGCCGTGGAAGGTCAGATTTAACTGGAGATTTTCCATCTAATGCTCCATTTTAATGAAAATTCCTGAAGTTAACTGGAGAAAACCCAGTTAATTAATCTGGTGACGACGCCACCAGCGTCACTCAACCATCTACATGCTGCTAGCCGTCATCCTCTATCTACCATGCCACACGCTCGCGCTCTACTTCCAATCGTCCAACCCCGCCAGCCTTTATCATCATTCACTCAGCTCGCTTCACTCCCCGCGCTCACTCTTCATACTTCTCGATCGATCTAACCGCCTTCCTCCCTCTTTTTGCCCTCAAATTTTCCATGTAAATCCACCTTATACGCACTTATCCACAAAATTACCCACAGTATCAACATGTCCACAAACCCATGCTGTGCATAATAAATTCAATATCTTATACACATATCCACAGAAAATATTATCCACAGGTGGAGAGTTGGATAGGTTTTTGAACATAACGCTAGTCCATATTCCAACGCCAACAATAAGCAGGATTCTGCCGAGATGCTCTAGAAGGTGCTTTTCCGCTTGTGATTTGGTATGCTGTATGATGTTGTAACATTGCTGTAATAATATTGTAACAGTAACAATTGTTTTATATGCCTCATCAACTCTCACCTTGTATGCACCTAAGGACGTGGACAACTCCGCCTTTGGTCTAGGTTTTTTCACGACTTTTGGCTAAGGAAAGACAGTACCTTGGTGCGTTTAGTAAATGGCTATACTCCTTTATGATAGAGATAACGTAGAGGAGAGCGAGGATTTGGCATGAGAACAAAAGCTTGGGTGTCCTACTTGCTGGCGTGCAGCGGACTACTTATGATCCCGTTAGTAGGACTCATTTATATACAATTAAATCAAGATAACGGAACAGCGTACAGTTTAATGACGGATCTCGATCGACAGATACCTTTTATCAAGGGCTTCGTAGTTCCATACTTATTCTGGTATGTCTTTCTTGCCGTAGGATTCCTCTATTTAGCCTATAGAGATCGCTCGAATTATTTTCAGACACTCGTAGAATTTATTATAGGTTTGCTTTTGTGTTATAGCGTCTATGCTATATATCAGACGACAGTACCGCGACCGGATATTAGTGGAAGTGATTGGCTTCTGCAGACGGTCCAGTGGGTATATCGGTCGGATCAACCTTTTAACTGTTTTCCAAGTACACACGTGCTAACGGCCTATCTGATGATGAGAAGCTATCTTCGATCGGTACCGATTGCCCTGCGATACAAAATGATAGCGGCGGGTATGTCCATTTTGATTATTGTATCGACATTGTTCGTTAAGCAGCATGTGCTAATGGATATTGTGGGTGCAGTGCTTGTGGCTGAAGGAGTCGTCTATGTAGTGGAGAGAAGTAGAAGAACGTGGTTAACAGGATCGACCGCTGCTAGTGCGCGGCAGGATAAGCTCGAAAGGGGACTGAAGCAATGAGAAGCAAAGGAAAGCTTTTGATACTGACGGGCAGTCTTGGCGATGGGCACAATAAAGCAGCACAAGCTATTCTTGAAGCGGTGCGTATGTATAGACCGGATATGGAAGTGAAGGTCGTCGATTATTTGGCGTGGACGCATCCGTATCTGCATGGGTTCGGTAAATACTGTTATATGCAATGGGTGAAAAGCTTGCCGTCCGTGTACGGTTTTCTATATCACAAGACCAGACATGATACCGCATTATCCCATTTGTTCAAAAGAATGAAGTCATTCAGCACCGATCGGATGCTGGATTTGTTAGAAGAGGAAGCGCCCACGGAAGTTGTGTGTACGTTCCCAGGTGCTGCGGCAGCGATGTCTTATCTAAAATGTAACGGCCTTACGATCGTGCCGACCGTGACGGTCATCACCGATTACACCGATCATAGCTACTGGATTCATCCGGGGACGGATAAGTATCTAGTTGGGGCGGAGCATGTGAAGCAGGCGCTCCTGCGGTATGCGATTCCTGAACAGCGTATCGTTGTGACGGGGATACCGCTTCGAATGCCATTCACACAAACCTACAATCGTGAGGAGCTTCGTGATAAATATGGCTTGCATCGCGACATGCCAACTGTTCTTGTAATGGGCGGCGGCCATGGGCTAATTGGGAAGTCGTTTAAATCTGTGCTGCAGTCGGATGACCTGAAGGCACCCGTGCAATTTGTTTTCGTCTGTGGTCGCAATGAGAAGCTGAAACAGCATTTGGAAGAGGAGCTGGGTGGCTCGAATACGCACCATCATGTGATGGTGACGGGGTTCGTCGATCATGTGCATGAGCTGATGGCGCTGTCCGATCTAATCGTGACGAAGCCAGGCGGACTCACCGTTTCCGAAGCGCTTGCGCTGGATCTGCCGATGATGCTGTACAAGCCAATTCCAGGCCAAGAGCAGGCCAATGCTGCCTATCTCGTTGGAATCGGTGCAGCTGTCGAAGTGAAGAACGCAGCTGAGATGAAAAGCCAGCTGTTAGAGGTCATCGCGAACCAATCCGTATTGCTCAAGCTCAAAAAGAATGCACAGATGAGTCATCGTCAACCGGATGTGCTGCGCACAGTAGATGCGATTTTGGAAACGGAGCATCATTATCTTCCGATTCAGGATGGCTTACAATTTTCCTATGCGAATGTTTAGAATAGAGGTTCAAATAACCCTATTTCCTCCCTCTTTTTGAGGTGGGGGATAGGGTTATTTGTTTGCTATTTATCTTCTTGCATCGTCACAATAATATCTTGGGCATAGTTGCCGAATTGTTTGCCAAATAGCGTTACGCCACCACAATTCACTGACGTTTCTAAGGAGGCAATACGGAAATGAATATCTTGGGAGAATAAGATATTCAAGTCGTGAATAGTGGTCGCTGAGATTTGCGTGCCATCTAGAAAAGAACCCTGTGGATTCACGGTAATAATTTTGAGCAGACCATGCTGTGTGTTGCCATTTCCCCACCAGTCGGGGGAGAGCACGCCCCTGTGTTTACCGAAATCACCAGGACATGTCCACTGACCAAGTGGCTTATCGTTGATCGAAAAAGATATATCCGAAGGCCAATTCTCGTTAAAGCCAGGTGCTTCCGAGCAGATTTCAAAAGAAATCTCTAGCGTGCGAAGCTTTTGGTTGCTGTGGAAAAAATTCGGGATACGGTACTCCACGTAGCCGCTGCCGAACCAAAGAATACCTGCTTGTACATGCTGCGGATCTGCAAAGTACCGGGGATCATCCAGCACGCCGATCAACTGTGTCGGTGAGGCCAAGCCGCACGTCGGGTTCACGTCGAATGAGGCGTACTGGCCGATGGGAATCGCAACCGTCGTTGTCGGATGCTCATAGGGCTTCTTCGACTTAAACTGAAGCGTGGCTTGTTCAAGCTGTAGGTAACAAATCTTCTGTGTGCCGCGCACGCCGACTACGTTCTCCGAACGCACGATGCCAGCTTGCTCCAGCTTCTGAATATGCTTCGTCACGATGGCCGACGAAATCTCTAGTCGCTGGGAGAGCTGTTTAATATTTAATGGCGCTTCGCCAAGAAGTTCAATCATCTTCACGCGAGTTTCCGATGAGAAGCATTCCAGGAAGGGCATGTTTTTGGATGAAACCTCAATTTGCATAGGGGAACCTCAACTTTGTAGGCATATTTGTTTCTATTGTATAACCTACAGGTTATTTAAACAACTTGATTATGAGTTTTTATTGGATGTTTGTAGAGGGACTCGAATCATGTTGTATACTGTACAACATGATACGGGTTTTCAGGGCTAAATTGTCCTGATGTTGTATTTGATACAACATTACGAGGCGGAAAGCCTCAATTCAGCCCAAAACAGCCAATAATGTTGCATGAAATGCAACATTATTGGCGAAATCAGCTGTTTCCTGCAATCATGTTGCACATAATGCAACTTACTGAGAGTGTGACGGCTCTAGCTCTAGCACTTGTTCTAGCACTTGTTCTAGCTCTGGTTTTGTCATGGTTTCACGTCAGCGCAACAACCTCTGCCAAGCGCCATCGCTTAACTCATAGTATCGCGCATAGGCACCGCCACCCTCTTTCTTGCGCAGCACGCCTTTCGCAACAAGACCAGTAAGCCATTTACGAGCTGTACGAAAGTTAACCTCGTATCGGCTAATGATGTCCTTCGGGCGAATAGGTCGGCTCAGGTTGAAGGCTAGCCGAAGAACTTCTTTTTCATCCGGAGTCAGCGTTGCTGCAGTTGATGATCGAATGAGGTGGGGACCAATCACTAACTGCAGCAGCATTTGGCATACTTCGGGACGGTTCTGGATATCGTCGAAGGAGAAATGGATCATTCTCCACCCCATCCCAGTAAGAAAGGTGTCGCGATTCAGCGCATAGCTGAACTTTTCGCGATCCATCTCTCTGATATGACTCTGGAAACCATCGCATTCTATCCCGAAACGTCCACTAGGGCTGAGGTAGGCGAAATCGAGGAATTGAGATTTTCGATTCCAGTCATAAATCTCATACTCGGGATGCAGATTGTCGAAGCTTTCGAATAAAGGCCACCACACCTGCTGGAGAAATAGTTTCTCTGCATAGTTATGTCCGCGGAGCAAACGTCCCTTGCGTTCTCCAGCACGGCGAGCTAGGTGATCTTCCATAAATGTTGTGTGGGCAGGTTCAAATGACATCGTGCAATCGTCGCCTCCTTTAAGAAAAACAAAAAAACGCCCTCCGCCTACTCGGCTAAAAGGACGTTCTTCGTCTACGAAATAGTGTATCATGAGAAAGAGATACAAGCTATAATTATCCAATTTTAGATGACGAGGTGTGGAAATGAGCAACCGCTTTCAGCTACATGCAATCTTCTCCGAAGGAATGATTTTGCAACGAAATCAAGAAAATCCTGTCTGGGGAACAGGCCCTGATGGGATGCAGCTAATCTTGGAGTGCCAAGGACATCAGGTACAGACCACCATCACAGGCGGCAAATGGCAGGCGATACTGCCTGCATTCGAAGCGGGAGGTCCACATATCTTAACGGTCAGTTCCGAGGGACGGCAACTTGCCTCTGTTGGAGATGTCTATTTTGGCGATGTTTGGCTAGCTGGAGGACAATCCAATATGGAGTGGAAAGTGCGAGATACGAGTCACGCGCAGGCGGACATCGCGGAAGCGAATTTCCCTCTCATTCGTTACTTCGAAGTTCCCAAAGTGGAATGGGAAGATCCCGCAGTCGAAACGTCGATGATCGCTTCCTGGAATAAGGCGCTGCCTGAGCATGTACCGGATTTCTCAGCGGTTGCGTACCATTTTGCCCAACATATTCATGCCTCGGAAGGGGTACCTGTTGGCATTATTGGCTGCAACTGGGGAGGCACCTCGGCGGCATGTTGGGTAAGTGAGTCGACGATTCATCAACACCCTGAACTGGAGGTGTATCTTGATACATTTGCAGAAGAGATGAAGGATTTCGATTGGGTGGCCTTTGAGAGTGTTCAACGAGCTTATAATCAAGCCACAGCGGATTATGAGAAACGAAAAGCAGAAGGAGCTTCGCCCGAGGAACTAGGGGGTTATCCGTGGCCTCCACCAATGAATCCTCATAATCCGATGAGACCTTGTGGTCTCTACGAGACCATGCTGCTCAAAATCGTACCTTACGGTCTAAAGGGGTTCCTATTCTATCAAGGTGAAAGTGATGCAGGCCGTGCGGAAATGTACGATAAGCTGCTGACAGGACTCATCCATAATTGGCGCTCACTCTGGCACAACGATAAGCTTCCCTTCCACTTCGTCCAATTGACATCCTTCTGTTCGGATGGTAAACCCGACGGTGAAACATGGCCGTTGCTGCGCGAGTCCCAAGCGATCGTGAATAAGCGCGTCCCACATACGGGCATGGCTATCACCATAGATTGTGGGGAGCGGGATGATATTCATCCGCGAGATAAGCGGACCGTCGGGCAGCGCCTTGCCCTAACAGCCTTGGAGCATGTCTATGGGAAAGAGCTTACGAGCTCTGGCCCTGTGTACCATGAGCTGCACATCGAAGGTGGGCGGATTGTGCTTCATTTTGATCACACAGATGGGGGATTAGGACTTGCTGGGGGGAGTGAGCAACTCATCGGATTCCAAATTGCCGCGGAGGAAGGTCAATTCCTAACCTCGGAAGCGAACATCGTTGGTAATACCGTCGAAGTGTGGCATCCAGAGATCACGAAGCCAACTCAGGTGAGATATGCCTGGGCGAATTACACGGAGGCCAATTTAGTAAATGGACTTGGCTTGCCAGCGGGGCCATTTCATACACATTCTACACGCGAATAAAAGAGCAAAGGCGTCCACTCTATGGAGTGAACGCCTTTTGTGCAACTTTAGGGAAGTATTCACGTGCTGGATGATTTCTTGTAGAAGAAGCGAGATAACAATAGGCCGATGAAACCAAGCCCAATGAACATAATTGCTTTGATTGCCAGGGAGACATTGGGCAAATCCATGAAGATGACTTTCATTAGAGTTAGGAATAATAATGCTAATCCGGTGAGTCTTATTTGTTTGACTTCCTTCTTGAGTCCATAGGCAATCACACTAATCGCGTAGAGGACCCACACCGTCGAGACACACAGATGTTGGCTATTCACACTGAAATCGCGTGTCAACGTTTGTGTTACTTCCGTTAGAAAACACAAGAATAGGAAGCCAAGTCCATACTTAAGGATGATTAAGGTTTTCTTCGTATTGGTACCGACCCCGAAATGCGATACTATGGCAATCATACCCGCTAGGGTTGCTAATAGCAGCAGCCATATTAACATGACAACCGACATGATGCTGCTCATACCTTCAGTGATTGTACCCAATGCCGTTGCAAAAGCGAGTGCATAGATGATGATTCCGTTGATTTTCTGTAATACTGATTTCACGATAAAACCTAGTAACAGCGCAATCATTCCCTCAACCAATAAGAAGCCAGGTAATGCATCGTCGCTGAAGTAGTTGGCCGAGTAGAAAAGTAAGGCATAGGATGCTATTGTCATCGTATAGGGTAACTTCTCTTGTGCCTTCTTACCGAACCAGTAGGAAATTAAGGCATAGCCTATACAAGTGGCAACCATGGCAACGTTGAATTGTGTATCGGTATAAGCCACTTTAAACCAAATGGCGGTGAATGCAAAACTCGGAATGAGCAATCGAAGTTGATGATTCATTGTGGGGCTTTTCAAAAAGATCGTCGCTAGCAAAGCTACTTGTTGGGCTAACATTCCCATGGCCGCTAACTTTGTATCCCCGTGTGCACCAAGACCAAAAAGGAACAATGCAAGCGGCAGCAGACCGAACGAAGTGTAAAATAAACCAACAAATTGATTGCGTATCGCATACAACATAAAACTTACAAATAACAACGTCTCGTAACTAACGAAAAATAGGGAAGAAGGGTTGTTACTGTTTAATAAGAAAGGTGTCAAAACACCTGCTGCACTTGCTATTATGGCTAAGGATTGTGATTTTAATTTGTGTGAAAACCATAAACCTAAGCCTACCCATATTACATTCAGGGTGAACGCAAGAGGTGCCCCGATGAGTTCATACAACTGATGGCAAGCAAAGGTGGTTAGCATGAACAATCCGATGGAACCGCCTAATAATGCCTGTGCCAGCAGTGGACGGTTAGCCTTGTGTTGTTTGAAACCGAGGAAGACGAAGCAACCACCGACCACGTAGCCAATCGCACAGCGCATCTGTTCTGTGAGGAGTCCGTTGTCAACCGCCGCTTTGAATCCCCATACGATACCGATGAGAAGTACGAACATAAAAATCCTCGGCAGCCATACCCTGGCAATGAGGTGCTCCCAGTCGGTGTCTGTTTTAATGACTTCCTGTTTAGGTGGTGCAGTGAGCGGAACGTGAACAGGAGCGGGAGTGCGATTGGGATTGGAATTGGAATTGGAATTGGAATTTGAAGTAGGAGCAGGAGCAGGAGCAGGAGCAGGACCCGGATGACTTACTTTGCTTTGCTTTAGCAGTGCGAGTTCTTTCTCGAGCTCGATGACTCTCTTTTCTAGGTTCTCAAATCGATGATGAATGTCCAAAGAAGCAACCTCCCTTTAGTTCAGTGGTAAATTTCGGGCAAATGTGTATACATGTAGGATAACAGTATATGATGGAAGAAATAAGTACTATTCTGTTGTAGTACCGAGTGATGCTGTAGCCTTGATATTAAAACATCATATCTTGAATACCAATGATTTGAATAAACATACCCTTCATCACCAATAATAGGGCTACACCCTTGAAGTACATGAAGGAAGGAATTACAAGCTATGGATATTGATGCTTTCTTAACTGAAGTTCTCAGCTCTAACGAAGATTGGCATGTAACGACAACGGATGGCGTATCAGTCATAGATCCGAATCAGGAGAAGGATATTCCTACTTTCGATCTCCATGACGATTATCTGGAATCAGGATTTTAAAATTTCATAAAATGCATAGAACATGCTCAAAAGGGCTGTCTCCAAAGGTCAATTTAGAACCTGGAGACAGCCCATTTTGCACTTTTCAACTTAGTTGTCTACTTCCTAATCAAGCCTCAAGCTAAGATAAAAGCAGCTAACTCCGCTTCCCTAGCATCCGATAAAGGCTCCGAGTTATCCCAATACAGGAGCGATGACGGTTTCATCCGCCAAGTAACTTCTTTGCGCTGCAGCGAGGAACGGAATTGAGGCCAATTGTCCAGCTTCCAAACATCCAACGCTGACCCTCTTAAGCGAATACGCTCCTTATAAACGTCCTCACTTGGTAAATACGCATAAATCACCTTAACGCTGACATCCTGTATGGAAGCTCCGATACGAGCTAGCTCTCCTTCCAACCACAGCGGATCCCCCTGCTCCTTCGTAAAAGGCCCGATCACGATAGCATCCTGATCAAGTGTAAGCTGTTCAAGCGCCGCATCCATCGTGATGCGATATCCCAAATCGCGGCAGTGTTCCTTATAAAATGGCGAATCCCGATCGCTGGGGTCTTGCCCAGCAAGTGTCATGATTGCTTCTGCCGCGGGGCGCAGCAACGTGTCCATATCTAAGAAGGCTCCGCCATGTCGGCGGACCCAAGCCTTTGCCAGTGTTGTTTTGCCTGCACCTGCAGGACCGATGAAGAAAATTAATTTGCGCATAGGTAACCTCCGAAGCTAACGGTGTGAGTAACATTTCATTAAATTGTAACATAAGAGCGTTTACAACACAGAATTTCAGGAAACTTTCAGCTAAATTAAGGTTTTCTTAAGATTCACACCACATTTGCTTCACACTTTTTCGGTATATTACAGGGAAAAAGGGGTAAAACAAACTGGAAGGATTGATCTTGTGTTAACAAATGCGATTAGTCCACTACGAAGTAGTATGGAAGCAACATCTCACCCATCGGCTCAATGGCCCGCACATGGTTGGCCAACATCAACGCCTGAGGCACAAGGATTATACTCGGCTACGTTAGCTAAGACTTTTGACGTTTTTCTTGATCATGGCGTGCACAGTATAGCCGTTATTCGGAATGGTGTATGGGTAGCGGATGCTAGTAAAGAAGGGATTCAATCTGGAATCCCGCAAGATATGAAATCAGTTACCAAAAGTGTGACATCCGCCTTAATTGGGATTGCATTAGAAGAAGGTAAGCTAAAAAGTCCAGAACAGCGTCTAGCAACATTTTTTCCTGAGTTAGAAAACGATCCTTTAAAATCAAAGATTCGATTGAAGCATCTGCTTAGCATGACTTCAGGACTTTCATGGGATAATGATCAGGAACAATCATCGAATGAGATGATGCATGCATCGGATTGGGTAGCGTATATTCTAAACCGTCCAGCCCATCATGAACCTGGTGAAGTGTTTAACTATTCGAACGGCGATGCGCATGTACTCTCGGCAGTACTAGGGAAAGTAACAGGTATGTCCATGTTTGAATATGCGAAGTCTCGGTTATTCGAACCGCTTGGTATAACGAATGTGAACTGGAATCATGATCACAATGGCATTACCATTGGCGCGTGGGCATTGGCTTTATCACTGGAAGATATGGCGAAGATAGGCTTGCTTTATCTGAATGAAGGAAAGTGGGAAGGAAAGTCCATTATTCCGCAATCTTGGATTCGCACATCATTAATGAAGCGAATTACTTTAAATTATAGTAATGGTACGCAAGGTTCATATGGCTATTATTGGTGGACCAAATCCCTTGCCAAAGGTTTGAATAAGGGAAGCCGCAAGGAAGTGGAGATTTTCTATGCTTCGGGTTCAGGCGGTCGACGTATCTTCGGTATTCCGGAATTGAAGCTGATTGTTGCATTGACAGCGAATACGGGTGATGTAGATATGCCAGAAAGCCTGTTGCACCATGTTTTGCAAGCTGTAAGGTCGAACAAGCAGCTCGCTGAGAATCCCCCAGCCTTTGAGCAATTGCAGCAAGCGATACAACGCTTCGCAGCCGCACCACTTAGGTAAACATCGAGGCTGGAGAGCTTGGATGCAAAGCATAATTTAAGAACAAGAAGGTCTGTCACTCGTTGACAGGCCTTTGCTTTGTGTGCTAAATTTTAAATTGATAATGATTCTCATTTTCAAAAATAGAGAGGAGCCTGCTATCTTGTCTGAAGTGTTTACTAAAGATGAAGACACGTTCCTTTGCCTTGATCATACATGGCTTAAATTTCGTACTGCGCAGCTCATTCAAGAAGGGGAATTAGCGCAGCAGTTTATTTCTTCTTATTGCATGGTGGTTGTCAAGCAAGGCGAAGGCCATTTGAGAATAGATTTGCAAACCTATCGCATGCAACCAGATACGGTACATGTCGTAGTGCCTGGCCAAACGGTTGGCCTTTGCGATGGACAGAAGTCGGAGATGTATTTCATCGCTTTTGATATCCAGAATGATACTTCGGACGTTGGGGTGAATTTCCCGCTTGTTGGTGAGTTGCCCGTACATATTGAGAGTGCACTGACTCAGTTGTGTGAGCAGCTTTGTCTAAGCAGCCGAAGTGAAAGCGCCCTGGAGCGATTTCGAGCACAGCCGCTATTTCTAGAACTGATCTATTGGGTGATGACGCACATTCGTCAGGATCCCAAATCGGACTCACGCGCTGCTATGGATCGTACCAAGAGCTATATCGAAGCCCATTTTCGAGAAGGTATGACGATTGAGCAGCTTGCGCGCATGGCCGAAATTAGTCCGAAATATTATGTGAGTTTATTCAAAAAAACGTATGGTAAAACCGCCATCGACTATTTAACGGAAGTGAGAGTCAATATGGCGAAGCAGCTTATGCTGCAAACCGATGTGCGTTTGAAGGATGTCGCCTACCAAGTGGGCTACAATGATGAGTTTTATTTTAGCCGCATGTTTAAGAAAGAGGTTGGTGTTTCACCGACGGTTTATTTGAAAAATCGCCGCCAAAGAATCGTTGCCTATTCCTCGACGGTGCTCGGACAATTGCTTGCGCTCAAGATCATGCCTTACGCCGCCCCTCTACACCCCAAATGGAGTTCCTACTACTATAATAAATATCGCACAGATATCCCGTTGCACTTAAGTGGCTACCGGTTTAATGAGGATTGGGAAACGAACGTGGAAGCATTGGAGCACAGTCAGGTGGATTTCATTATTACCACGGACCAGTTGGCAACCAAGGAGAAGGAGCGTTTGTCGCAAATTGCCCCCGTTCATATTGTACCTCTGTATGATAAAAGCTGGCAGGAGCAATTGCACGCCACGGCGCAAATTGTGGGTGCTTTAGATGAAGCCGTTGTGTGGATGGAAGGATATAACCGCCAAGTTAAATTAGTACGAGAGCGATTGCACGAAGTGCTTCAGAATGACAATGTATTGATTGCCAGCTTGTTGGGCGATAGCTTCTTCCTATACCCGACACGTGGAATGCGAGATGTCTTCCGAGATATGGGGTTGCAGTCGCCTTCAGGGGCAGAGCAGTATGCGAATAACCGAAGCTTGACGCTCGAAGAGTTGGCTCATCTCGATGCGGATCATCTGCTTCTGAATATACGGCAGGAATCAGAGACTTTGCAGCACTGGGAGCGAATCAAAACGTCTGCCTTGTGGCAGGATTTGAAGGTTGTGCGCAGAAATCGCCTTCACCTTATCTCCTCAGATCCGTGGCGAGAGTACTCTGCTTATGCCATGGAGCGTATGGTTGAAGACCTTCGTGAGCATTTATGTGACAATCGTACATGAGAACTTCCGTATATTGTCCATGTTCGACATGGGCAACTTCTTTTATAATTTAATGAGAATGATTATCATTCGTAGCGGATAGAGAGGGGATTTAAGAAAAATGAAAAAGTTAGCAACAATCGGTATTACGACATTGGTTCTATTAGGATTGACGGCATGTGGCGGGGGAAAAACAGAAACGGCTCCTGCAGCAGCAGGTACAACAGCTCCAACTGCTACAGTTGCACCAACAGCTGCTCCCGCAGCAACGCCATCAGGACCAAGAGTCATCAAATACGTTGGTAAAGAGTACACAGTTCCTGCGAAAGCGGATAAACTCGTTATTACGGGTGCGCTTGAGTCATTGGAAGATGCCTTGCTTCTAGACGTGAAACCAGTTGGTGCACTAACGGTTGGTGGCAAATTCCCAGCAGTATTCGCACCAATTACGGATAAAGCAGAGGGCGTAGGCGAGAAAACGCAGCCGAACCTCGAAACGATTTTGAAGCTGAAACCAGATGTTATCCTTATGAGTACGAAATTCCCTGCCGAAACGATCGAGAAAATTTCAAAAATCGGGCCAACGATTCCAGTATCCCACATCGCAACAGATTGGGAGAATAACTTGACGTTACTTGGTGAATTGACAGGTAAACAAGATAAAGCGAAGCAAGTGCTAGATAAGTACAAATCGGATTCGGCAGCTTTGAAAACGAAGATCGGTCCTATTTTCAAAGACAAAAAGGTATTGGCGCTTCGCGTTCGTTCAGGCAGCTTATTCATCTATCCGGAGGATGTATTCTTCAATCCATCCATCTATGCCGAGTTAGGTGCAACGGTTCCAGCAGAAGTAAAAGCAGCGAAAGCACAGGCCAATATTTCTCTTGAGAAGCTTTCCGAAATGAACCCAGATTACTTAATCGTTGAATTCTCTGAGGAAGAGAACAAGGATACACCGAAAGTGTTTGAAGACTTGAAAAACAACCCTATTTTCAAAAACATTAATGCCGTTAAAAATGGCCAATTATATACCAATCTTGTAGATCCACTTTTACAAGGTGGTACAGCTTACAGCAAAATTAAATTCCTAGAAGCGATTAATGGCTCTAAAATAGTTGGGGCAAAGTGAGTGTAGCGCTATGAAATGGAGAGTTCCCGCACCAACCCTCATCTTGTTGGCAGCACCTTTCGCGATCGTTTTTACGATCGTGCTGTCCATTACCTATGGGGCGAAAAGCATTGATATGAGCCGTATCGTTGAGGCCTTTGTGCACTTTGATCCGGGCAATGTCGATCATCAGATTATTAGGCATGCTAGACTACCCAGGGTTATTGGGGCGCTGCTCGTCGGCGCTTTCCTGGCGGTGTCGGGCGCTCTCATGCAGGGGATGACCAGGAATTATCTGGCATCCCCTTCAATCATGGGCATATCCGATGGCTCAGCCTTTGCGGTAACCGTTTGTATGGTCATTGCACCGTATTCCTCGATGATGGCTATGATTATGGCCTCTTTTGCGGGCTCGGCGTTAAGCATCGTTATTGTATTCGGGCTAGCTTCACTATTGCCGGGGGGATTGTCACCTGTGCGATTAGCGATTCTGGGAACGTTAATAGGGACATTTCTCAGTAGTGTGTCTGCGGCGATCGCGATGTATTTCCAAGTTTCGCAAAATATTAGCTTCTGGTACAACGCACGTCTGCATCAATTAGACCCGCAGCTGATTATGCTGGCGGTTCCTTTTGCTGTCGTAGGCTTGGGGCTCGCGATTTGGATGTCCAAGTCGGTAACGATTTTCTCATTAGGAGACGAAATCGCTGTATCGCTAGGGCAGAAAACGTTGCAAGTTAAACTGTTAACGACATTAAGTGTCGTTTTGCTGACAGGTATTTCCGTGGCTATTGCAGGTAAAATTGGATTCGTCGGTCTACTTGTACCTCATATTACTCGTTTTCTAACGGGTATTGATTACAAATGGATTGTCCCATGTTCGGCTGTGATCGGTGCTGTATTCTTAGGGCTGTGTGATGTGTTGAGCCGTTACCTCAACTATCCATTCGAGATGCCGATTGGCGTCGTTACCGCTATACTCGGTGTTCCGTTCTTCCTCTATCTCATCCGTACGCGAGGAGGGGAGAGCAATCGATAAAAGGAGTGATCGACGTTACGCGTTGCAAGTCGTTATCGGGATTAGCCTCTTGTTATTGACGGCGTATATGTCTCTGACGAACGAGGCCTTCGATATTACGTTGAAGGATGTATGTAAGACCCTATTGCGAATTGATCCGCAGCATGATTATGATCTTGTGATTTTGGAGTTCCGACTTCCACGCATCGTCATTGCTATGTTGGTGGGAATGGGGTTAGGGATGGCAGGAACGGTCGTGCAGAGCTTGACTAGGAATAACTTGGCCGATCCCGGCATCCTGGGTATCAACGCGGGAGCGGGGATGGCGATGGTCATCTTCCTGTTCTTCTTTCAAGGGAAGGTGAAAGGAACGAGCTGGGGGGCCATTCTGGCCATGCCTCTTGTTGGCTTAGTAGGTGGCCTGGGCGCAGCGCTTCTAATCTATGTCTTCTCTCAAAAGAACGGAAGGCTAGATTCGCAGCGGCTTCTGCTGACAGGAATCGCGATTGCATCGGGCTTATCGGCAGTGACGGTGTTCATTACGCTCAAAATGAATGCCAAAGATTTCGAGATGGCTGCCGT
The DNA here is from genome assembly GCF_013204845.1 of Paenibacillus qinlingensis. Classification (GTDB taxonomy): domain Bacteria; phylum Bacillota; class Bacilli; order Paenibacillales; family NBRC-103111; genus Paenibacillus_E; species Paenibacillus_E qinlingensis. The sequence goes on along the minus strand of NZ_JABMKY010000012.1, from coordinate 176,695 downwards.
CTGGGTATCCGGCAGCATCTATAGCGCGAACTGGAAGTATATCCTCTCCATGCTGCCATGGTTGCTGGTATTGACGCCAGTTCTGATCTGGCGATCCCTTGTGCTGGATGTGTTCCAGCTGAATGAAGAGAGCGTCCGCGGGCTGGGCGCAGCCGTGGACAAAGAGAAAGCGATTCTGCTGCTGAGCAGCATCGGTATCGTCAGTGCCTGCGTATCCGTCTCCGGCGGCATCGGGTTTATCGGCCTCATGGCGCCGCATATCGCTCGCCGACTCGTCGGCATAACGCATCGTCGGCTGCTGCCCGTCAGCGCGATAGTCGGCGCGCTTTTGGTGATGATCTCCGATTTCATCGCCAAAATGGCGTTCGCGCCGGTTGAGATGCCCGTCGGCGTCGTCATCGCCATTATTGGCGTGCCGTACTTCGTTTGGCTGCTCTATCGGAATAAGCATCGCCGATAGAGATTCGTGGCCGCCCCTGGGAGGGGGCGGCTTTGTGTTGTTTGGGGCGGGCAGGGAAGGGCAGAGCAGAGCAGAGCAGAGCAGGGAAGGAAGGCAAAGTAGGTCAGGTCGAGCAAGACAGGGAAGTGTAAGGCAAGGCAGAGCAGAATGAGCAAGGGAGGTAGAGCAGAACGGAGCAAGGATTGGCTGTGCTGGCTAACCTAGAGGCGGGCAAATAGCCTGTCGTATTCCCCTCTGAGTGGATTAGATGGATTTCCTACAGTTAATGTGGTGGAAAATCACACTTTCTAACAAATAGCTGGATTTCATGTAGCTAATTTGGGCCGAAATTGCGGATATTGATCAAATCGACAGAAATAGATGTAGGAAATCCAGTTAAATCTCAATATTGAGGGATTTTAAAGAATTTAACTGGAGGTTTTACAGTTACTCCTCCGACAGGGTGGGGGGGATTAACGCCAAACAATCTTCTTGATTCACCTTTCTCCACCAACACAGCGTTCCAACGCACCTTATATTCACCAACGCTAAACAAGCTACTTTAAACTCTTTGTCTCCCACCAACACAGCTTATACTCACCAATGACAAACAAGCTACTTAAATTCCTTGCCTCTCACCAACACAGCGTTCCAACGCACCTTATACTCACCAATGACAAACAAGCTACATGAACCTCTCATCCCCATCTACATAGCTTTTGAACACACCTCAAGAGGAATTAAGCACCTTTTGATTGTTAAAAAAGACTGGGCGTTTATAGACTCTGAGTGGATTAGATGGATTTCCTCCAGTTAATGTGGCGTAAAAATACACTTTATAACAAATAGCTGGATTTCATGTAGCTAATTTGGGCGAAAATCGCGAATATTGGCCAAATCGGTAGAAATAGATGTAGGAAATCCAGTTAAACAGGAAGATCCAGAGATTCCAGAGATAACAACTGGAGTTTTTACAGTTAATACTTCGCAGGGAGTGGGGAACATGTCAAACGCCAAACAAGCTACTTAAACTCATTGCCTCCCACCAACAGAACGTCTCAACGCACTTTAAGAGGAATTCAGCACTTCTAGATTGCTAAATCAACATGCCGTTCATAGATTCCGATTGATTAACCCAATTCCTTCACTGGAAAGCAGCTGGGCAATCCATCCCAATCCATCTCAATCCCACCATCTCCATCAACCTGCCCTGTTGATTTAACCTGAACATTGTCCATTCCATTATGTGGATATTGTTCATGGTCGATGTGTTTACCATACTCTATAATCAACAATGAGAATGATTATCAATGTATGTTTCGATAGTTGCTCCATAACCAAACTAGATCCAGCCTGATCGTTCCCCCTGAAACGAGAGGAGAAGAGAGGAAACCTAATGACCCGTTTAGCCGATTCATCCATCAAGACCCCTACAACTTCGGGTGAAGTTGTCCGTCAGTCTTTTACATTACCGAACACCGAGCAATATCTTATTCATAGCGCTACACGAGAGCAGCCCTATCAAATTTATGTATTCAAGCCGGCGCAAGAAGCACCGCCTGAAGGATTTCCAGTTATCTATTTGCTGGATGCGAATGCGCTTTTTGCCACGATGGTTGAAGCGCTGCGTGTACAATCACGAGTCCCAGAAAAGACAGGCGTCTACCCAGCAGTCGTGGTAGGAATCGGTTATCCGACGAATGAGCCGTTCGATTCCTCGCGGTTTTATGATTTTACGATGCCAACGCCTCAAGAAGTGCTGGACGCTTTACCTGTACGCAACAAAGATGCTGTCCTGCCACAGCTTGGAGGCGCAGATGCTTTCCGAGCATTTATTGAGCAGGAACTTAAACCACGCATCGAACGCGATTACCCGATAAATACGAAGCAACAAGCAATCTTTGGTCATTCACTGGGTGGGCTTTTCGTTCTGCAAACGCTGTTCACGCAGCCTCAAACGTACCAGACCTATATAGCTGGCAGCCCTTCGATTCACTGGAACAAGGTCATGCTGAAGGAACAAGAAGATCAATACACGGCTAATCTCGGCTTCAGACAGGCGAACCACAAGCTGCTCATCACCACCGCAGAACTGGAGCGGGAGCATCCAAGTAACATGAGTGAGAATGCAAGAGAGCTTTATGAGCGCCTAGCGCTTTTTCCAAGAGAGATGCTTCATGTGGACTTTTACGAGTTTGAAGGGGAAGGACATGTTTCGGTGCTTCCTGCACTGGTCAGTCGTGCTGTTCGCTTTTTGCGAAGAACGTAAGTTAAGGACAGCATGGCATAGCAATGCATTCCCATTTCTTTTCGTCTGGAACTGTTTCGGATGGCAATGGCAAGAATTCGTTCTATTTTCTAAAAAAAGCTCGATATCTAGCGCTTAGGCGTGAAGAGATATCGGGCTTTTTCGCTAAGTATTTCAAATTGTGGCATCAGCTTTATAACAGTCAGCTTGTTTCAGAACTGGTTTTAATCTGATAATGGGAATCATTATCACTAATAAATGTTAAATCAAGGAAATATAATTGTCAACTACCAATTTTTTGTTAGTTCTTGAGGGGAAGAACACGGGGGGAAATAGGTTTGTATGGGGAGAGTTTTTACCTGTTTGTCCAATGCAGAAAGGTATCCACAAATCGTCAGTGTAAGGTCACTCTCCGTATGACTACTCATTATGTTCGGTCAAAGGTCAATAAAAAAGAGAAAAATATAGGGTTGCATTGATAATGATTATCATTTACAATGGCGGTGAGTTGTGTAAATTATTACCAACCCTCTTCGCCAGAATGGAGCAAGAGTCATTTCATGATCATTTTCCCAAAGGAGGAACAATCAATTTATGAAGGGCAATGCGAAATATCTTGAAAGTCAGAGGAGGAGGGAATCTAATGCACGAACGTATCCTCGAAAAATCCCTATTGCTATTACAGAGGCCAGAGGTATTCAGGTAAAAGATGCAGATGGCCGAACCTATTACGATTGTCTTGCAGGAGCAGGAACACTTGCCTTAGGCCACAATCACCCGGTCGTAATCGAAGCGATGAAAGAAGTCTTAACGACAGGTCTGCCGTTGCACACGCTAGATCTGACTACGCCGGTTAAAGAGAATTTTGTAGACGAACTCTTTGATATACTGCCAGTTGAATTTGCCAAAAACGCCCGTATTCAATTTTGTGGACCTACAGGAGCCGATGCCGTAGAAGCAGCGATGAAGCTGGTCAAGACGGCAACGGGAAGAAGCGGGATGATGTCTTTCCATGGAGGATATCATGGGATGACCAGCGGTGCGCTTAGCTTGACGGGTAATCTGGGTCCGAAACGGCATGTGGGCGGATTGTTGCCAGGTACGCAATTTTTGCCATATCCGTATGACTATCGCTGTCCATTTGGCATTGGTGGAGAGCAAGGGCATCAAATTGGCAGCCGCTATATTGAACACTTGTTAGACGATCCAGAAAGTGGCGTGCTGTCACCGGCAGGCATGATTATGGAGTTAGTGCAGGGGGAGGGCGGTGTTATTCCAGCACCTCATGCATGGGCCAGGGAAATTCGTAGAATGACGAAAGAACGGGAAATTCCTTTAATTATTGACGAAGTGCAGACCGGAATAGGCAGAACGGGCCGGATGTTCGCGTTCGAACATGCGGGCATAATTCCTGATGTGATCGTTATCTCCAAAGCTATCGGCGGAGGTCTGCCATTGTCGGTCATCGTCTATCGTGAAGAACTGGATAAATGGGAGCCTGGAGCACATGCAGGCACATTCCGTGGCAATCAGTTAGCGATGGCAGCTGGTGCAGCAACACTGCGAATCATTCGGGAAGAACGGCTAGTTGAACATGCGGCAATCGTTGGTGAACGACTCTGCAAGCACTTAGAGCAAACCAAGTCGGCTGTGACATGCATTGGTCAAGTCAGAGGCAGAGGCTTAATGATCGGTGCTGAGATTGTGGATACCGAACGGGATGCTGACCGAATTGGCAGCTTTCCAGCTAATCCAGAGCTCGCTCGTGAAATTCAACAGCAATGTCTAAAACGTGGCCTCATTCTAGAACTTGGCGGACGTCATGGCAGTGTTGTTCGGTTCCTGCCGCCGCTCAATGTAACTGAACAAGAGATTGATCGGATTGCTGAAATTTTCCATGAGTCCGTCATGGCAGCAGAACGTCAGTCGTTAAGCCTTCAGGGGGTGCTCGGTTGAACAGGGAATTCGCATCCGACTTCTTGAACACCACGGTGGAGAGCCAAGCGCTCTTTCGTAAGCATATGCAGGCAACAGTCGAGGTGCTCATTCGCGATTTCGCAGCATTAGAGAAGCCTTACAGCGGGGCTGCGCCACTTGATTTGGCAGCGGCATTTCGCAATCGGCAGGTTTGTCCCGAGCAGGGCGTGGACATGGAGGAATTGCTTCATTTCATCGGCACCACTGTGGTGAAACATGCAGCAGTTGTGAATCATCCTGCGTGTGTAGCGCATCTTCATTGCCCGCCGCTTCAAGCTTCACTTATGGCGGAGACCATACTGGCAACGATGAACCAGTCCATGGATTCTTGGGATCAGAGCATGTCGGCAACCATGCTGGAGGAAGAAATGATTGGCTGGTTATGTGAGCTGTTCGGTTATAACAAGGGCACTAGCGATGGGGTATTCACCAGCGGGGGAACGCAGTCCAACTTCATGGGTCTACTGCTGGCGAGGGATCATTATGCTTATACGAAATGGAACTGGAATGTGCAACAGTGGGGCTTACCTCCACAGGGAGACCGCCTGCGAATTCTATGCTCGGAAGCGGCTCATTTTACAGTCAAGCAATCGGCGGCTCTGTTAGGTTTGGGCCAACATGCGGTTATCACGATCCCTGTAGATTCGCTAGGGCGAATGCAATGTCATGTTCTTGAACATACAATCAACCGTTTGCTTCAAGATGGATTACTTCCGTTTGCCTTAGTGGGGACAGCTGGAACAACGGACTTCGGCAGTATCGATCCTCTGCCTGAGCTTGCTGTTCTTGCCCGCAAACACGGCATTTGGTTTCACATAGACGCAGCTTATGGAGGTGCGCTTGCTCTAAGCGATAAGCACGCCAGCTTGCTAGAGGGAATTGCCTTAGCGGATTCGATTACTGTCGATTTCCATAAATTATTTTATCAACCGATCAGCTGCGGAGCGTTCTTATTGCGGGATTCGGTGCACTATCGTTATTTACGGTTGAACGCCGACTATTTAAATCCGCAAGAAGACGATCAGGCAGGGGTGCCCAATCTTGTGGGCAAGTCCATTCAGACAACGCGCAGGTTTGATGCGCTGAAGCTGTACATGTCACTGCAGCACCTGGGTCGTGAAAGGTTCGCGGCCATGATTGATTACACGTTGCAGCTAGCCTTGGATACAGCAGAACAAATACGGCAAGCAAAAGCACTCGAACTGTTGGCGGACCCGACTTTAAATGCTGTCGTTTTCCGTTATGTACCTTCCAGGGAGATCGACTCCTCTCGGGTGGATGAGTTAAATCACCGTATTCGAGATCGTCTACTTGCGAGTGGTATTGCCGTTATTGCCCGAACGAGAGCGAAGGAGAAGGCATGTCTGAAGTTTACGCTGCTCAATCCGTTAACGACACCGCAGGATACTGCTGATATTTTAGCTCATGTCGTACGCATGGGTATGGAATTAGAACAACAATATGTGATCGAGCAGCATGCTCTGAGGGGAGTTCAATCATGATCCAGGATGGATTACTGGAAAACATACAAACTTTTGAGGATAAGGGGGGAGACTCGTATCGGACGGCAGCTAGAGCTACGCTGCAAAGCTTGCTTAACAGCTTTCTCAGGGAAACTGGATTGGGAGAGTGGCATGAAGTTGAAGGTACGTGGGTGTTGGAAGTGCCTTTGGTCAGTCAAGGAGGCAGTATCATCGTTTCCGTCAAATATAAATCTCTGACAGGCAGACATTTGTTTCAGTTCCCCTTGCACTGGAAGGGAAGCACGGAGCATGAAGGAACTGGCGAAGATGAGTTGGTGTTCGCACGGAGACTAGTTCTTGAATTAGGTCATATCGTCAAAGTGGACTCGCCGGAACGCACAGAGGATTTGTTGCAGCGAATCGAAGAAAGTTGTGCCAGCATCGAGCAGTTTGTTGCTGCCCGTGACGGAGATCGGGACCAGTTGTATGGCTTTGATGGCGACTTTATTACCGCAGAGCAATCCTTGTTGTTCGGACATTTGCTCCATCCTACACCGAAATGTCGGGACGGGGTTCCAGCCAGCATGCAATCGGTATTTTCCCCTGAGTTGAAAGGGCAGTTCCAACTGCATTATTTCCGTGCACATCACAGTATCGTACGTGAGGATTCTGCACTTGCGCATACGACAGCAACGGAGTGGATTAAATCGGATCTCCGTCGCGCGGATATTCAGACACCCTACACAGAGAGCGATGAATACACATTGATTCCACTGCATCCTTTGCAGGCGGAGGAAGTACTAGCGAAACCGGCTGTTCAGAAGCTGCTCGAAGCGGGTTTGCTTCAAGATGTAGGTCCAATAGGGCGTTATTATTCGGCAACTTCATCGTTCCGCACGATGTACCATCCGGAGTCGCCCTTTATGCCAAAAGGGTCCGTCCCTGTGCGAATTACCAACTCGGTACGTGTAAATTTATTTAAAGAATTGGAACGGGGCGTTGAGGTGTCCCGTATGCTGCAAACCAAAGTCGGCGAGGTATCCAAGCGATATCCAGCGTTTGCTATTGTGAAGGATCCTGCCTATGTGTCGATTGCTTTGGAAGGGCAAGAAGAGTCTGGATTCGAAGTCGTTCTACGCGAAAATCCTTTTCAAGGGAAACAGGCTGGGCAAGCTACACTGGTTGCTTCTCTCGTGCAGGATCCGTTGCCTGGCTCTGAATCGCGTCTAAGCGCGATTATTCACCGATTGGCTAAGCAGGAGGCTCGCTCAACCTCAGCGGTAAGTTTAGATTGGTTCCGCCTATATTTGAATATCTCACTGAAGCCAATGATTTGGCTGTATGTCACGCATGGCATCGCGCTGGAAGCTCATCAGCAGAACAGTGTTGTCCAGCTGAACAACGGGTATCCAAACCGTTATTATTATCGGGATAATCAGGGTTATTATTTCTGTAATTCCATGAAAGAACACTTGAACAATGAGTTACCTGGTATTGGAGATAGGAGCCACACGTTTTGCGATGATGCGATTGCCGATGAGCGTTTTCGCTATTATGTCATTTTTAATCATTTATTCGGTTTAATTAATGGTTTCGGTACAGCGGGACTTGCTGATGAACGTGATCTGCTGCGTGAGTTGCGTTCTGTGTTGGTTGAATTCCTTCCGTTGAACAGAGAGCCTTCGATTTTCCTACAAAGCTTGTTGACGGAAGCCAAGATCCCGTGTAAGGCAAATTTGCTCACTCGACTTTACGATATGGATGAGTTAGTTGGTTCTCTCGAAAACCAGTCGGTCTATGTCCTCGTGGACAATCCGCTAGTTCTGGAGGTGTAGCGAAAGTGTCGGGTCATATGAATCGCAATTTAAAACAGATTTTTGAAGAATCTGCTCTGGTAACCTACGAAGATCCAACGATTGGCAGGACGATTTCGTTTCGTCCGGTCGACCTGGAGCGCGATTTGTTGATGCTGCATAGTTGGCAGCAGGAGCCGCATGTCGTTCCCTTCTGGCAACTGAACATTTCTCTGGATGCCTATCGTAGCCACTTGGAGCGTTTCTTGGCAGATCCGCATCAGACACTTTGCATCGGGGAGCTGGATGGGGAGCCGATGAGTTATTTTGAATCCTATTGGGTGGAGTCTGATGTCATTGAACCCTATTATGAGGCAGCTCCGGATGATCAAGGGGTACATCTGCTGATTGGTCCGCCAAGCTATCTTGGTAAGGGTTATGCATTTCCGTTGTTGAAAGCTCTCATACGTGTGCAGTTTATGCATTCAGATACCAAGCGAGTCGTGGCCGAGCCAGACATTCGCAATGCGAAGATGCATCATATTTTCGAAAAATGCGGCTTCCGTTTTGAGCAGGAAGTGCAGCTTCCGGATAAGAAGGCAGCGTTGATGCTGTGTGAGCGAGAAGCTTTTGAAGTGATAGATAGAGAAACGAGGGAGATTCCTATTGGCTAGGCAAGTTGTTCCGAATCATTCAGATGAATGGGATGTGCTGGGCGTCGGAGTCGGTCCTTTCAATCTCGGTCTTGCTGCGCTGCTTACGCGCGTGCCCGAGTTGAAGGCGCAATTCTTGGAACGAAAGCCACAGTTCGATTGGCATCCAGGTATGTTAATTGAGGGGACGACACTGCAAGTTCCTTTCTTCGCGGACTTGGTGACGATGGCTGATCCGACACATCCGCTCAGCTTTCTAAATTATTTGCATGAGCATGGCAGATTGTATCACTTTTACTTTCTAGAGAAGTTCCAAATTCCTCGTAAGGAATATAACCATTATTGCAAATGGGCGGCAGAGCGATTAGCCTCCTGCCGTTTTGGCTACGAAGTGAGCGGAATCCATTTGGAAGAAGGGGAATCGAGTTCCCATTTTGTCGTGGAGGCGAAAGAGCTTCAGACAGAGCAAACAAAAACCTATGTTGCCCGTAACTTGGTACTAGGTGTTGGGAGCAGACCACATATTCCGAAACGGTTTCAGCACGTAAGCGGGCCGAATGTTTTTCACTCAGCCGATTATTTAACGAATCGGGAACGATGCTTGAAAGCGCAGTCGATCACGGTCGTGGGTTCTGGACAAAGTGCGGCCGAAGTTGTGTTGGATTTGCTAAGAGCACAGAGTGAAAATGGGTATCGCTTGGATTGGTTTACACGTTCATCAGGCTTCTTCCCGATGGAGTATTCCAAGCTCGGGCTTGAACATTTTTCTCCTGAATATACGAAGTACTTCTATGATCTTGCTCCCGAACGCAAGGATAGCATCAGGGCAGGGCAGGGCTTACTGTATAAAGGGATTAGCGCGTACACCATTGCAGATATATACGATACATTGTACGAGGCCGGAGTCGGCGGGCAGGAAGGGCCAGGTGTTAGACTGTTGTCCCTAACCGAAGTGGAGGGGCTGCTTCCGACTTCAGACCGAGGCAATAATGGCTTCCAACTGCATTGCCGACAATTGCAGCAGGATGCTGCATTTGAGCATACCAGCGAGATCGTCATACTGGCGACGGGCTACGAGCATGCCGAACCGGCTTGCTTAAGTCCATTGGAGCCCTTTATTTATCGAGACGCGAAAGGACGCTTGGACATCGCTGAGAATTATTCACTGAAGTTGCGAGCCGGCGGGGAGAACCAGATTTTTATTCAAAATGGGGAACTCCATACGCATGGTGTCGGTGCACCTGATCTTGGTCTAGGCGCTCACCGGAATAGCGTGATCATTAAGCAGTTAACCCAGCGTGAGGTTTATCCGATTAGGAGTAGAAATGTATTTCAACAATTCGGGGTTAACCGATGAAGATACTGAGTCCACAAGCGCTCAGTCGTAGATCGCGAACAGGCATGCAGGCTGCCCTTCTTGGCTGCATGTTTCTAGGACTGTTTACAGAAGTGCTGCTATCACCTTATTATCCGCAGTTTTTCCACCAGGTTTTCGGAATCGAGGACTACAGTTACACGGGTTTATATTTGTTTGTCTGCCGGCTAACAGTCGTTCTCTTCTCGCCATTATGGGGCTGGCTGACCCGCAAATGGGAAGCTAAGCGGCTGCTGCTCATCGGTCAGGCAGGAACGGCCGTATCGACAGCGTTGCTGGCGCAGGCGGATAGTGCGACAGAATTCCTCATTCTGACGATTTGTTTGCTCATTTTTAAAAGCAGTTATATGTTGATTTATCCAATTATTATGGAACTTAGCGATAAAGGAGCTCAAGCGGGATCTGCGGCAAAGTTTCATGCCGTTCATCATACAGCGGTTCTGATCGCTGCGTTGGTGGGTGCTCATATGCTTCAGATGGAACATCCACTAACGTTGTTTTATGGGGCAGCAGCTGCCGATGTCATTCAATTGTGCGTATGCGTTGTGGTTCTTTGGGGATGGAATAGTGCTGCAAAGAAGGAAGATCGACGTAAATCTGGAGGTTCAAAAGGGGTGTTACGCAACTTGCTCCATGATCGAACGATTGTGATGCTGGGACTATTGTTTCTTACATTAACGATCGCGAATCAAGTTGTCAGACCCTTTTTTACCCCATATGTGGAAAAGGATTTTGGCTTATCCATAGAACTAGCGGGTATGCTGTTTCTTCTCCCTCATGTCTGTGCGCTCATTCTACTGCCGTTTCTTCGCAGTATAGCCAAACCAGGGAGGCTGCCCATCGCGTATATGGTTGGCGTTGGAGCCATGGCTATCGGCTTGATTACACAAGGAATGACGGAGAGTATAGGCGGATTGATTGCAGGCCGTATGCTGTATGGTATGTTTCTAGCTATCACAATGGCCGTGCTTGATGTCATTTTGTTCCAGCGGGAACAAGGAGCATCAGCGGCAATAGCTTTCAGTGTCATGGTATCTTTTCAGACTGCAGGAGAGTTATTATCACCGCTAATTTCATCGTTTCTGTCAATCCAAGTTGGATTGAATGCGCCGCTATTGGCAGCCGCTTTGCTGTGTGTTGTGAATGGCATGCTGTTTAAATGGTCCAATATCTATAGCACACCGAAGGAGGCAACCACATGGCAAGTACATGGCAGCAAGACCTCATAGCGCTTGAAGCTCTGAAATCCGAGAGCTGCGTACAAGTGCGTAGAAGAATTTTTCGACAATTGGTGGAATCGGTCATTTATGAAGAAATCGTCGTACCGCTTTCGGAACCAGCTGGAGATGCTACACGATTCGGTCTGCAGGGTCAGGATACCGAAGGTCGGGCGGTTACATACTGGTGTCTAGGGAAACGAAAGCTGACATTTGGCCGCATTCGATTGCAGGAAGACACTCCGCTTATTCGACTTGGAAGCGATGGTGAGGCAGAGGCGTTCTCGCTGCGATTATTTATTCAGGAAGTTCTGAATGTGTCGGGGACGGATCGTAACAAGTTGGGCTCGTTCACAGAAGAACTGGAACACACGCTCCTCAAAGATACGATGGCGCAGTATGTTCGTATGCTGGGAGATACCAATCTGCATCAACTGAGCGGTGAAGAGCTGGAATCGGCCGTGATGGATGGACATCGTTATCACCCAAGTTATAAGTCTCGGATCGGGTTCGACTACGGGGATCATCTCACGTATGGTCCTGAATTTGCTCAAGATGTGAAGCCTTTATGGCTAGCAGTAAGCAAAGTGGAGAGTCGGATCGCTGTACTGCCCCATCTTACATTTGACGGCATACTGCGTGAAGAGTTGGGAAATGAAGAAGTGGAGTCTTTTCGCGAATTCCTGCAAAGTGAAGGTTGGGACCCTGGGGGGTATGCGTTCGTGCCCGTACATCCCTGGCAGTGGCGCCGGATTATAGCACCTGCTTATGCAGAAGAGCTTAACAAGAAGCGCATGATGCTGCTATCGCCTTCGAAGGACGTGTATCGCGCTCAGCAGTCTATTCGAACGCTATCTAACCGAACAGCACCGCAGAAAACATATGTCAAACTTTCCATGAATTTACTGAATACATCAAGTTCCCGTCAATTGCTCCCGCACTATACGGTTACGGCGCCAGTCTTATCGTCCTGGCTGCAAACATTGGTAGACGAAGATCCTTATTTAAAGGATGAAGCGAAGCTTATTTTACTGCGGGAAATTGCTGCCCTTTCGTATGACCCACAAGGGAGCACGCCATCCCCATTGTACGCAGCTATCGGCTGCATTTGGCGAGAAAGCTTGCACGGGTATTTACGAGCTGGCGAGGAATCCGTCCCTTTCTATGCACTTTGCACGTTGGAACGGGACGGGACTCCTTTCATCCAGCCTTGGCTGCAAACTTATGGTATCGAGGCTTGGTTGAACCGACTGCTTGAGCGGTGTGTGCTGCCTGTTCTCCATTTGGCTGCTGTTCATGGCGTGGCGACAGAATCACATGCGCAAAATATGGTGATGGTGCATCGAGACGGCTTGCCTGAGCGATTGGCATTAAAGGATTTCCATGAGGATGTCCTGTATAATCGCTCCTTCCTGAGCAGACCAGAGTTGTGTCCAGATTTAACACTAGTTCATGAACGATATGCGTTGAAGGAGGAACGGGCGAACTTCGAAGTGGAGGATATAGCACCGTTGCGTTATTTGACCCTAGGTGCGTTATTCTTTGTTAATTTGGGGGAGCTGGCGATGATGCTGCACGATCGTTACGGCTTTGATGAGGGGCAGTTCTGGCAAATGACGGCTGCTTGCATTCATCGCCATATCGAACGAGATGCGCATCTCCAGGAGCGCTTTGACACGTTGGATTTATTTGCCCCGACAACGCGTGTCGAGCAGTTAACGCATAAGCGGCTTGCCCTGCAAACCAAAGGGTTGTCGCATGAAGTGCCGAATCCATTGTCTGCCTTCCTTCCCAATTCGTACCGTACAAACAGAGAGGAGATTCGTCTTTGAATAAGAAATTGTTTGCCTATAATCAAACGTATTTCGGCCGGGATGATCTAGAGGCTCGCTGGAAAGCATGGGGACTTTTACCACACACACGGGAAGCTTGGAAATCGGGTAAAAGGATTGGACTATGCATCGCGAATGCTGCAGAGTTGATTCCGCTTGTGCTTTATCTGAAGGAGTTAGGTGTATCAGCACTGCTGCTTCACGGAGAGACACCGCTAGAAACGGCGAAGACGCTCAGCCAAGAAGCTGGTTGCATCGGTCTTGTGTACCAATCCGTGGAGGACGGGTACCTGCCTATTCCTCAAAGTGAAGCAGATATCGTCCCCGTGCAGGAGCCTTCCATCTGTATGTTCAGTTCGGGCACAACAGGCAAGCCAAAATTGATTAGCAGAAGCTGGTCGGCTATTGAGGTTGAAATTACCGCATATAATGCAGCAATTGAATTGGATAGTTCGATCACACCGATCGTAATTTCCCCCGTGAGTCATTCTTACGGCCTTATCAGTGGTGTGCTTTCCGCTATGGAGCGTCAAGTTGTACCTCATGTAGCCGCTTATACCAATCCTAAGCTGACGCTCGCTCTGCTGCGGGACACACCGAAACATATCGTTTATGGCGTCCCTATGACGCTGCATGTTCTGACTTCGTTTCCGTCGGATATTCGTTTTTACCAATTCATGAGTTCTGGCGCTCCGATGCCCCAAGGTTTGATTGATAGGCTGACTCCAATGGCGTTTGGTGGCTTACTTCAGCAGTATGGCTGCTCGGAAGCTGGATGTATTAGTATGAATCGTTCTCTTCGCCACAGTGCAGATATTGGCAAGCTGCTAGGGCACATTCAACTTGTGGAAACAGGATCATCACCCGATGTGCCAAAGGAGTTAGTCATTGCTATTCAGAATCAGGTGATCTATACCGGTGATCTTGCCTATCAAGATCAAGAAGTGTTACATCTTTTATCTAGAGCTGACGACGTGATCAACGTATCGGGCTTAAAAGTATACCCCCTTGAAGTAGAGAACGTAATCTCCCAGTTGCCAGGTATTGGGGAGTGTGTCGTCTACCGTGGCAGCCACCCCGTCATGGGAGAAATTGTTTGCTGCATGGTCGTGGCAGATCCTGAGATAAAGTCGGAAACCATCCGAGAGTGGTGTATTCAGAAATTGCCTCCCTACAAAGTGCCATCCAAAGTTGTATGCGTGACGAAGCTCCCACGAAATGCAACAGGGAAAATTAGTCGTAAATTGCTAGAGGAGGCAGAATTAAGCTAATGACAAGGGGACAACGTATTGAAAAGCTGCACACCATTATGTCAACCAAGTTGCTGCTGACACAGCTGCCTATCCTAGAAGAATCGCACAGATTGAACGAGGATCTTCGCATCGATTCTGTCATGATGATGCAGCTGCTGGTCTGGATTGAGGTTGAATTTTGCCTAAGCATTCCGGAGGAAGAAGTCGATCCGCGAGTGTTTGGCACCGTAGGAACGCTGCTTGATTTCATGGATAGATTGACTCCAGTCGGTATAGCTGAGGAACTAGGGAAGTGAAGGAAGGAGGCACGGTCATGTTCGGTTGGAAAGATCAACGCATCAAGGTTCATTGTGTGCTCAGCTGCATGTGCGAAGTGGTCAAAAGACATAGCAACGTCGATTATCGCCCTTTTTATTTCAACGTATGGGAAGAGCAGTTTGGATGGCATGAATCGGGCTTATCCTATTATTCAGACTCATTTAAACCTACGCGATTAATGGAGTGGTACGAACGTTTGTTTGGTATTCAGGCCGTGCAATGGCACGACTCTCTTCAAGATACGGCAACGAATGCGGCCAAACTAGTCGAGCTTGTTGAGCAAGCACCTCGTCATCGCCACGTCGTTGTTCAAATTGACATGTCCCTGATGCCAGAACGGGAAAATAAGTTTAACATGAATCCGTTCCCTCATTATGTGATTGTTTCGGCAACCGAACGTGAAGATGAATGGTTCATGCTGGATGCGGATATGAAATGGGAGGGGACTGTTAGCCGCGAGCAGTTGCTTCAAGCTTTTGTTCAAAATGCTTACCCTGACGGATTTTATATGGATGCTCTGGCCATTCAACCGCCAACGCCGGAGAAAGTCGTCGCTTTCTTTTATGATGCCTTTCATCTCGATAAGAATGAGTTGGTTACTGGACTTCGGACGCTTGTCGCAGGGCTAACAGAGGACTCGGCCAAGATTGCCTCTCTAGGAGATGCCCTTAAGCATCTCTATGTCATTGTGATACGCAAATACGGGTATGACTATGCCCTGATGTTTTTTCATGATGAACTGCAACTGCCTAGGGATAATTATGAGTACTGGGCGCAGCAAATCCGTGATTTGGTTCAAGCCTTTACGACTCTACAATTCCAGGCTGTTAAAATGTCGCTTACAGGAAGTACGAAGCAGCTTGCCTCCATTTTGGAAACATTGGATAAGGCAGAAGCCATTGAACGAGGCATTAAGGCTGAATTGGAACGTGAGTTAACCTTATGGTCTGCGGCTCAGTATGCAAATGTGAAAGGGGGGACTATTTGATGTCAGAACTGTCTAGACTACGATGCTCGCTCTGCACCATTACCTTTCGTCACACGTTGATTTCATTCGAGGAACTGGTCCAGTTCGCCCGAAAGGAAGGCTTCGATGGGCTAGAGGTATGGGGAGCTCATGCCGGTCACTTATATAAGGAAAGGGATGGCTCGGAGAAAGCAAATCTTGAGGGGGCTGGTTTGACTGTTTCGATGATCAGCGACTATCTGGATGTGGGCACTCAAGTTAATTTCGTAGATACGATTGCCAAGTGCAAGGAATTGCTAGTTATCGCGGATTGGCTTGGAACCAGCAAAATTCGTACTTTTGCAGGCATGCGTGGGAGCAGAGAGGTAGACACGGTGGAGTTCGAAGAGACGGTCCGTCAATTACGAATTCTTGGAGACCTGTGTATGAATCAGGGCATCGAATTGCTTGTGGAAACACACCCTGGAACGTTGGCCGATCATAAGGGGGCTGCTTATAGACTAATGATGGAGGTTAACCATGAAGCCGTTAGGTTGAACTTGGACTTTCTTCATATGTGGGAAGCCGGTGATGATCCATTAGAAAGTTACGAGTTGCTGGCGCCTTGGGTAGCCTATTTTCATCTGAAAAATGTGAGTTCACTGGCCCACTGCAGCGTGTTCCAACCTCATCAAGTGTATGCAGCGAACGGCAGTCGTAAAGGTATGGTATCATTGGAAAAGGGAGCGGTAAATTATCGCCCGATTATAGATCGAATTAGTCAGAGCGGTAAGTTCGCGTCTGTGGAGTGGTTTGGCGCAGATCCTATGCGTGTGCTCAAAGAGGAGATCGGCTGGCTGCATCAACGGCTGAATCGATTACACTCGGTGTAGAGACTAAGTCGGTATTGAATAATTCTGGAGGATGGCTGAACATGAGCAACGACATCGTAACTTCGCTTAAACACTATCATTTACTACTCGATTCCTCAGAGAGCTCAGAGCTTATCAGGGAATATAGGCTGGACGACGAGAAAGGGATCGCAGAGCTGCTAGAACAGTTTGCTCAGCAAATTGGCGCCCCCAATCGTAAAGTAGCGAGTTCTTTGTTCGTTAAGCGGTACAGTCATTTCATTACAGGTGCATGGGACGCTTGGGTACGCTATGGACGTTGTTTGAATGTAGCTCCTAGTAATGTTGCGATTTCGCTCAAAAACAAACATCTGTACTACCGTCTGCTGTTTCCAGACTCGCTGGAGAATTGGGCGGGAAGTGGCCCTTATGCTGTGGAAAGAGAAAGTTATGCTCGCCACCTATTTATGGATCATGCTTTTCCCTTTGTGAAGCAAATCGTGGACTGGAGCGGGATCGATGACAAAACGTTGTGGGCAACGATTTCTTATAATTTAATGTATTATCGAGATGAATGGCGCACAGCAGCTGAAACTGCCTCGGAGAAAGCGTACATCGAGGATAATTTCCGCTATTTAGTACAGGAGGCGGATGCCATCCGGGTGTTCGGGGGCAGGGCGAACCCGTTAACGGGTGCATTTCGCTGCGTAGATATACCGGGAGTTGACGAGGACAAGATTATGATCCGCTCGAAATGCTGTCTGCACTTCCTCATGCCGGGCGACGATAATTATTGCTACACGTGTCCTACGATCAAAGATGATCGTAGAATAGATAAGTACTTTGCGCATATGGCGCACCATCATTAATACAGAGAAGCCCTAATGCAAAGGAATCATTGCCATCATACAAAGGATCCCTAGCCAAGTATATGGAAGGGTTACACGCGTTTAGCGGATTAAGCGGCAAGAAAGCTCGTGATTAAGCCAAAAAGCTCCCTAATTCCTGCACTTTTGCAGGATTAGGGAGCTTTATTAATTAAGATTCAAAGAGTTAGAGGGATGCCGTCGGCCGCCCGCTAGCGCACAAAAAATGTGCGCAAGAGGGGAGCGATGCCGTCGGCCGCACGCTAGCGCACAAAAAATGTGCGCAAGAGAGGATCCGAAGCCGTCGTCCGCACGCTAGCGCACAAAAAATGTGCGCAAGAGAGGATCCGAAGCCGTCGGCCGCACGCTAGCGCACAAAAAATGTGCGCAAGAGGGATCCGAAGCCGTCAGCCGCACGCTAGCGCACAAAAAATGTGCGCAAGAGAGGAGCGAGGCCGTCAGCCGCACGCTAGCGCACAAAAAATGTGCGCAAGAGAGGAGCGATGCAGTCGGCCGCCCGCTAGCGCACAAAAAATGTGCACAGGAGAGGATCCGAAGCCGTCAGCCGCCCGCTAGCGCACAAAAAATGTGCGCAGGAGAGGATCCGAAGCCGTCGGCCGCACGCTAGCGCACAAAAAATGTGCGCAAGAGAGGAGCGAAGCCGTCGGCCGCACGCTAGCGCACAAAATATGTGCGCAAGAGAGGAGCGAAGCCGTCGGCCGCACGCTAGCGCACAAAAAATGTGCGCAAGATAGGAACGAAGCCGTCGGCCGCCCGCTAGCGCACAAAAAATGTGCGCAAGAGGGGTGCGAAGCCGTCAGCCGCCCGCTAGCGCACAAAAAATGTGCGCAAGAGAGGTGCGAGGCCGTCAGCCGTACGCTAGCGCACAAAAAATGTGCGCAAGAGGGGAGCGAAGCCGTCGGCCGCACGCTAGCGCACAAAAAATGTGCGCAAGAGAGGTGCGAGGCCGTCAGCCGTACGCTAGCGCACAAAAAATGTGCGCAAGAGAGGTGCACGGCTGTCAGCCGCCCGCTAGCGCACAAAAAATGTGCGCAAGAGAGGAACGAAGCCGTCGGCCGCACGCTAGCGCACAAAAAATGTGCGCAAGAGAGTTACAAGGCCGTCGGCCGCAAGGGGCTTTAGCTACTCTGATTTCGCTTCACGGGTATCCAGATTTCACTCCGGAACGTTGGTGAAGTTGTATCCTTATCTGCGTTCCACAGCATTTCCGGTCCAGCGACTTGTTCATAGCCAGAGGAAGGAAACCACTCGGAGTAGATGCGTCCCCATATATTTTGCAACGTTTCGGGGAACGGTCCGATGGCTTCGAAAACCGCCCACGTCGAGGCAGAAACGTCGAGTTGTGTGAGATTGTCGGGACATGAATTCGTTGTAGCGACGCCAATATAGTGGTCAAGCTCTCCTTTTTCCTCCATGCGGCCCTCGGAGAAGTTGGTGGAGGCACTTACCAGACCAATGGGCTCGACATTGGAGAGTTGTTTAAGGGTGTTAATTAAGTCCATGTTCAAGCTTTGCCACATCGCGGCTATTTCAGGATTAACACCGTTAAAGATAATGGGCACTCGTTTATGGATACCAACAATATGAAATGCCTCTTTTTCCTCAATACGATAATTCATTTCATTTCCCCCTTGAATCGTGATTTGGAAGGTCATAGGCGGATAGGCTTTCAATGATTGCCCATTCAGTCTGGCTTCTGACGGTGTAATGCCGTGTAAATTTTGAAAAGATCGTGTGAATGAATCCGGTGAGTTATACCCGTATTTGATGGCGATATCAATGACTTTGATATGGCTGTCTCTGAGCTCAAAAGCAGCAAGGCTTAGCCTTCTGCGGCGGATATACTCGGATAGCGGGATGCCCGCGAGAAAGGAAAACATACGCTTGAAATGATATTCGGAGCATAAGGCTATCCGAGCTACTTCATTCGTGTCAATTGTCTCTGTCAGGTTGTCTTCGACATACTTGAGAGCTCTGTTCATATTTTTAAGCAAATCCATGATTCCGACCTCCTCTATTCATAGAATAGCAGTAATTGCTGATGGCTATCCGACATTTCGTGCACAAGTTTGCAGGACTTTTCTGAGATGACGAGCGTGGAGATCTGAGATAGTATGGTAGTTAACACAAATAGAAGTAGAGGAGTAGAAACGATGGAGATTACTTGGAACCAATTTGTCATCAGTGATAACAAAGAACGGCTAGACTTTGATGTAATTAAAGGTTTCCTGGCACGAAGCTATTGGGCGAATAAGCGTCCGGAAGAAAGAACGTTACGCTCCATCGAGAACTCCGTATGCTATGGCGTGTATGAGGGGCGCAAACAAGTAGGCTACGCAAGAGTAATAACGGATCATGCGACCATGTTTTATTTATGCGATGTATTTATTGATGAAGATTACAGAGGCATGGGCATCGGCAAAAAATTAGTTGAAAGCATAGTCACCTCGGATGAGTATAAAGATCTTATGGGTTTATTGGGAACGAAGGATGCACATGAGTTGTATGAGCAATATAACTTTGAGCATGATGCGGAGCGCTTTATGCGTAGAACGCCTGATTATGTAAGGAACATGAATCGGTAAGGAGCCGCGTTTTATGTGAAACAACCACCTGTTATTTAACTCTCTATAAGGAGCTAATCAACGATGACTCTACCTATCAGAGAAGCAGCCATTGATGAATCGGAACTTATTTTTCAAGTCATGATAAAATCCTTTCAAGAATACGACGGTAAGCTCAATCCACCCTCAGGTGCGCTATTGGAAACGGTAGAACGTACCATCCATACCTTTCACGTCGGCGGTGGAGCAGCACTCGCACATGAAGGCGACAGGTTGGTTGGGTCAGCAAGGTATGAACCAGCATCCGACTATATGTATATAGGCAGGGTATCCGTACTTCCTGAGTTTCGGGGAAGGGGTGTCTGCAAAGCGCTATTACATTTCGTGGAAAACAAGGCGCGTGCACAAGGGTTCAAGGAAACGAGGGTCGGTGTGCGACTGTCTATTCCAGAGAATATTCGGCTGTACGAGCGGTTGGAGTACGAGGCAATCGAACATAAATTTTATCCAGATCAAACGGACAGTTGGTATGTCATGCGCAAAAAGCTATAAAGGTTAATAACATGAAATGTTCTTCAGTAGGTTGATATCCCTGTATGCGATTCGTCTTGAACGTTTATGCTAAAATAAGGATGCTCGCACTCTTAAAATAAAGAGGTATTTCATGTATCGAATCATGATGATTGAAGACGATGTGAAGATTAGGCGGATTGTCGCGGACATGTTGAAAAAGTGGCAGTATGATGTGGTGGAAGTGACCCACTTTGACCAGGTTATCACGGAATTTAAGCAGACAGAACCACACCTCATTCTATTAGATATTAATCTTCCGGTGTTTGATGGATTCTATTGGTGTCAGCAAATACGTGCAGTGTCCAAAGTACCGATCATATTTCTGTCATCTAGAAATCAGAATATGGATATCATCATGGCGATTAATATGGGTGGGGATGATTTTATCCAGAAACCATTTGATTTGGATATTCTGGTCGCCAAAATCAGTGCGCTCATCCGCCGGAAATATACGTATCAGGAAGAAGAGAGCCTTCGATTCACACATCGAGGTTTGAAATTACATGTAACGAATTCTACCATTGAATATCAGGGGCAAGTAACGGAGTTAAGCCGGAATGAATTCATCCTTTTACAACTCATCATGCGCAATATTGGGAAAATTATTTCCCGTGAGGACTTTATGCAAGCACTATGGAATGAAGACCAGTTCGTGGACGATAACACATTGACCGTGAACGTGAACCGGATGCGAAGGAAAATCGCTGCGCTTGGACTGGAGGACTTCATTGTCACCCGGAAAGGAATGGGGTATCTGATCGAATGACCTTTCTGCGCTATCTCGCCTATGAAAAGTCTTATATTTATCTGTATCTGGTGGGGTTCCTGATCGCGGCTGCGGTGCTCCTTACGGATAGCAATGGCGGCATATCATGGGGAACTTTCTTCTATGCCTTCATCCTTTCGTTGGTGGTGTTGCTTGGTTATATCATAATCCGCTACCAGCAAAACGTACGTGTGATCCGCCAAATGAAAAGTGAGGATTATGAGAGCCTCTCGCTGGAAGGCGAGTTTGCCCAGCAACACATCGAGGAACTCCGAAAGCAGCATATTCATGAAATGAATCGCGTTCAGGAGAGGCAACGGGAGCATTATGACTTTATCGTCTCGTGGTTCCATGAAATCAAAACTCCAATCGCAGTGCTTCGGTTGCTGCAGCAAACGGATATGGACGCGAATAGTTTAAGGGAAGAGATTGCGAAGATTGAGAATTACGTGGATCAAGCACTCTATTACGCCAAGTTGGATAGTTTTAATCAGGATTACGCGATTCAGCATAGTGATGTTATCCAGATTTCCAAAGAAATCGTGAAGGCACATGCGAAAACGTTTTTCTCCAAAAAAATCCGCATTCATTTGCAAGCAGAAACGCTTGTGGTTCAAAGTGATCCGAAATGGCTGCTGTTTATCGTGAATCAGCTCGTAACGAATAGTTTGAAGTATACAGAAAATGGCGGCGAGATTACCATTTCTACCTGCGAAACACCGCAAGAAAAGCAATTGTTCATTCGGGACAACGGAATTGGCATAAGCCAACAAGATCTTCCACGAATTTTCAATCGCGGGTTTACGGGAGAAACGGGAAGAACATTTGCGTTGTCGACAGGAATGGGCTTATATTTGGCTCAGCAATTATCCAATAAGCTAGGTCATTATATTACGTGTACGTCTGAAGTTGGCGTCTATACGCAATGCATCCTTCATTTTCCGAAAGATGAAGATCCTTACATCAATGTGCAGCAAAAAACGCAATGATCAGCTCATTGCGTTTTTTCGTTTACGATTCGATAGTACACGCTCGTGGAGGAGACATAGAACAGGAAGTAGATGACAACATACAGGATCAAGATGGCAGAAATAATGGATGTGAGCTGCGGGAAGTTTCTTACCTCATGCAAGGTTGGATAATACGTAATAAACCAGCTATGTAGCATGCCCAAGAGGAGCGGCGGCAAGAACACAAACAGCAATTGTTTGCGAATGACCCATTTCAGTTGATGTTCATCGACGCCAAGTTTTCGTAAAATTGCATAGTGTCGCTGTTCTTCCGTCGCTTCTCGCAATTGTTTGAAATAGATGATGCTTCCCATGGCGAATACGGCGATGGCAGCGAGAAAAGCAGCTGAGAATAGCAGCAAGGATGAAGTTTCTACATCAATGGAATAGAGATCAATGAATGCAGCGTAGTACGTCCCTGGCGTTCTTGAAACCATATCATGAACCTTGTGTGATAAAGCATTCGAATGTTTGGCATCGTCGATTTGATAGATGTCGAACGAGGTAAGGACTTCCCCTGGCTGTAGCCTTTTGAAGGCTTCATCCGAAATAATCACGACGGACGGTTTCAAACCTATGTCGCCACTTGCATTGGTAGCCTTACTAAGCAAGGCATAGTCTTTTTGTTCAACAAGATGGAATGTTATTTCTTGATTCAGGTTTACTGTGAATTTCTCAGTGTTGTTTGCTGAAAAGAGTTTGGGTCTAGCTCCTTGTAAAAGAGTTACCGCTTCTTGATTCTGCAAATTCACTTGTTCTTTGTCACCGCGCATACGGACGACATTATTATAATGTGAAGCTGAGAACAGCAGGTAGCTATCTTGAAAATTGTCTCCGTTGACACTCCCAGTAGCGGTTCCACTGTCTGTAACCGGCTCTGCAGATAGTGCTTCGATTCTTTCATGCCCCGTAATGCGATGATCTTCTTCAATCACTTGTTCAATTTCTTTTTGCGTGTTAGGATCCTGCGATGCAAAGGCAATATGGTTTGGAAATTCTTTTCCAGCCGAGAAAATTTGAACGGTATAGTTTATCGCAACGAACCCGACCAAGAAGATGACGACCGTACTGAATAGTGAAATGAAGGTAAGATTTAACGTATTTCCACGAATGGAGAAACGCAGCGAGGAAATCCACAACACCTTATTGCCCTCCATATATGTTTTCCCGTTGCTAATCTTCTCCAATACCCAACCGAGAAATTGACGAAAGAATAAGTACGTCCCACCGATGATTCCAACAGTCACGGTAAGCATGCTGGCCAAGAGGTAATCTTTCCAGAAAACCGAATCGCCTTTTTGACTAATGAGAAAATAGGCTGCGCCTAATAACAAGATGGATAGCAACGCAAGCCAGGGGGAGAATGTAAGCGGCTTGTCCCTTTTGGCCACGGCATGAAATAATTCCACCAATTGTACTCGGCGTACACTCAGGTAACACTGCGCGCTAATGATGCCGATGAGAATAACGAATAATAGCAGGGTTGATCCGACTGCCTCAATCGGGAAGGAGAAAGAAATTACATCATCGTATTGCATTAGATTCATGAGCAGCATGCCGAAGAATTTGGATAGCAGCCCGCCAATCACAATCCCGCTGACGACAGAAATCACACTAAGAAAACAGGTCTCGAGAAAGACCATGAAGGTAATTTGCCGCTCGCTCATGCCGTACAGTAAATACATGCCAAATTCCTTTTTGCGTTGTTTCATAAAAAACGAATTCGCATACAGGATAAAGAAAATGATGAACAGGAAGATGACAAGAGATGTAATGGATAGACCGAGTTGGTAATTTCGTTTTTGTTCAATGGCTGCTAAGATATCGGCATTAAACATTAAAGCAGAAAACGTAAAATGAATGATAACGCCGATCAGCATGGAAATGAAATAGATCGCATACAGCCGAAAACTTCGTTTCAAGTTGCGCCATGATAAATCGAGCAAGCTCATCGCCGGTCGCCCCCTATGGCACTTTGAATCGTTAGGATGCGATCGAAGAATTCCTTCTCGGTTTGTTCGCCTTTAAACATTTCATTGACGATTTTGCCGTCACGCAGAAATATGACACGCTGGCAGTAGCTTGCAGCATACGAATCGTGGGTAATCATCAGAACCGTTGCCTTAAACGTTTGATTGAGCAATTGTATTTGTTCTAGCAGCTGGGTAGCAGATCGGGAATCAAGTGAGCCCGTCGGTTCATCGGCAAACACAATCGCTGGATTGGTGATAATCGCTCGCGCTGCGGCCGTACGCTGCTTCTGACCACCAGATATTTCAGATGGGTATTGGGATAGGATCGATTCCATGTTTAAAGCTTCTATTATGTTGGCTAATCGCTGCTCCATTTCCGCGACAGGTGTTCGTTGTAGGGAGAGTGGCAGCAGGATATTTTCTTTCACTGTTAACGTATCGAGTAGGTTGAAATCTTGAAATATAAACCCCATACGTTTCTGGCGAAATTCGCGTAAGGCTTTCTTTTTCAAATCTAACAGTGATTTCCCTTCGATCCAAACCTCCCCGCCGGTAAAGCTGTCAATCGTGGAAAGGGTATTCATCAATGTTGTCTTCCCTGAGCCAGATGGCCCCATAATAGCCGTGAATTCCCCTTGATTAATCGTTAAATCAATATTTTTTAAGACTTGTGTTTTGCCATATGATTTGGATAGATTTTTGGTTTGAATAATTGTAGCCATGGTTTCGCCCTCCTTCTCCACCTTACTATACCGATTAAGGGACTTGTCAACCATCGATATACCGCGATCTAAAGTGACGATTTTGTCATATTGCAGGATGAAACGACAACGATCCCTCTATTTATTTGTTCAATCTGCTTACAGGTCTAAGAAATGAAACGATCAACAAACCTAAAGGAAGGAACAGCCCAATGGTTAGGGCAAATGGAGGCCATATATTGGAAGCGAAATCTCGAAAATAGATGATATTGGGGTACACGAGGAAGGACAACGCAAACAGGATAAGCGCACTTGGCACGATGAAAGGACGATAGGTACGCAAGCCCAGGATCTGCTGCAATCCAACCAGTGAGCTGTAGAAGCAAATGACGAGTTTGAAATAGATGGTGACAAACCAAATGATGGCGACCAATACTTCGATGCGTTGGATGAATCCGCCGATGTGGATTTTCTTAGCTAAGGTGTAACTGGGAAAAGTATGGCGTGCGGTGAAGTCCCAGCCCAGTACAACGATACATAACAGGGTTATGGAAAAAATGATCATGCCTCCCATAAAGCCTGCTTGAATAAATCCTTTGCCTTTTTTCAAATTTGTGTGAATAGCAGGGTAGATCATAAGAAAGACGATCATTTCCAAATAGGGAATAGAGAGAACCGACAAGCTTCCGTGAATAATAGCTTTGGTACTTATTTCAAGTATAGGTGGTAAGCGTTCAACTTTAATCTGTGGAATCAGAAAGCCAACCAGCACACCAATGCACAACAGAACCCAAGGCAGGAAAACCTCCCCAGCGCGGGCAATCACTTCTAGGCCCAACCCTGCTCCGAGCATAATGATTAGCAAGAAGGCAAAATGAATTACTTGGATCGGTGTCTCTGGCATGATGATGGTTGTAATAAAGTCACCAACATTACGAAGAACCAATGAAGCGATGATAAGGATATATAAATAAAGGATGATGCTTATGCATTTACCTAACCATTTGCCTAGAATTAATTCGCTATAAGCCATGAAAGATTGATTCGGATACCGATTAGCTAGCTTCACATAGAGGCTTATCACAGCTCCCCCTATTGTGATACCTAGAGCAGCAGATAACCAGCCATCTTGATGGGCAAAAGCCGATAGAACGGAAGGCACGATGATGATCGTGCTTCCCAAGCTGAATAGTAAAACTAAAATTTTAAATTGACGAAGACTGATTTTTTCTTTTTCTAACATCGCTGACTCCTTTGACTTGCAGCTACGTGAGCAGGTTTGTGACCATTTTCCCAACGGGTCTGAATACGTAAGAGATCACATCTAATGGATTGAGCAGGGGTAAGTTTAAACTAATAGCTATACTCATTAGGGCGGAAATGCTAAGAAATAAAATAAAAAACCAGATTTCTCGATGCTGTTGTTTTGCTCTTAAATGAGAAATCTGAACTTTCAGTGTCCAAAGTGAGACAAGAACAATAATAAGACTCCAAATCATACATATTCACTCCATTTGATCTATAAAAGATTCAACAACTGAGCCTGTACGGCGGATTCTGGATTGCACAGTCACTTGAACAGGAAGATCAATAAAAGCTTGATCCCAGTTATTTTTCAAGAGATTCCATTGCTTATAATTGTCGCGATGAATGGCGGATCCGAATCCGAAAATATCTGCCTTGTAAGACTTTGCTTTAGACACGGCGTCTAGGATGGACTGCTTAATTTCTTCATTTAGCTGTTCTTCGATGGTCTGTATCGTAAAGGTGGAATCTAAGTTTAATTGACAGGCTACCTCTCCGATATTTGCCTCGACTCGAACATTGACGAAGGCTTGAGGCTGTTGATCTACAAATCTTGCTCTGAGTTTGGACCTTGTACTCATTAATTCTATGGACATTTTGCCACCAGCTTGACACGGAAGCGCAACGACCGTACTTTGAAGGTTTCCTAGAGCGTAATTGTAACCTTTGCTTTCTCTGTCCGTTAACCATCCAACAAACTGATCTTTATGAAAAACACCAAGGCTCTTATACTCTAATGTTGCAGGAGGAAGAACAGAATTTAAATTTTCGCGGGACTTCGCTTTCGCCACGTCCCCTTTGATATGAATACTTGAAAGCACGGGATCTTTACCAGGATCGACGAGATCGTAAATAAGTTGATGCAAGTCAACATTTGTGGTAACTCCCCAATTTTTCTCGGAAGAGACAAGAGAAGTATAGAGCTTGTTAGCTGGAATTTTCTCGAGTGGTGTCAACACTTGTAAGATATCATTAGCCGTAGCATTTCTAGCTAATAAGATATTGAAGTCTGAACGCAGTTCGTGATCTCGTGACAAAATATCCAGCACTTTGGAGATACCCTCTCCAGCTAGCTCTTCTCCTAGGACAAGGATACGTAAATGGGAGGATAGAATCTTACGTGGTGAGCTCGTTGTCAACTTGCGAAATGACTCGAAAATCGTACTCCCACTGCTAATCTGGAGTGTCACAACGGGTTGGCGCTGGCCAACACCTTTCGATGACGTGATTTCATCAGAGTTGAGTAATTGGACGGAAATATTATAATGATCCCCTTGTTTATCGATGCCAATAGCTGTTGCTAAGGAAATTTGATCAAGCTCCTTACGGTTCCAACAACCCGTTACAATCATCAAGAGGAGGATAATAAGTACAGCTCGTTTCATCATTGGTAAATCACCTTCCCCGAATTTGGCTGAACACGCTTAGGATTCTGGTTTGTGCGGGGGATTATTTGTTTGTTTCTGTCTATTGTTAGGACTTATGTAGCTGGGACGTTTCAGTAAGGCCCAATGTGGGAGGCGAATGACATTATCCTTCTGATCCCCGAGATTGTAGGGTGCGAATGGGGATAGGTAAGGAACGCCAAAAGAACGCAAACTGCATAAATGCAGCACCAAGGCAATAATGCCTATGAGTATCCCATATAGACCAAGAGAAGCAGCGAAAATCATCAGGATAAAACGGATCATTCGAATGGATATCCCCATGTTAAAAGAAGGGATAATAAATGTAGAGATGGCTGTTATCGCGACAATGATGACCATCGCTGGACCCACTAATCCAGCCTCAACGGCGGCTTGTCCAATGACAAGCGCACCGACAATGGATACGGCTTGCCCGATGGCCCGAGGCATTCTGATGCCAGCTTCCCGCAGGATTTCAAATGTAACTTCCATGAGAAATGCTTCAACAAATGCAGGAAAAGGGATCCCTTCCCGATGGGCGGCAATATTAATAAGAAGTGTTGTTGGAATCATCTCTTGGTGAAAGGTCGTTACCGCAATATAGGAAGCAGGAGCCAGTAAGGCAATCATCAGTGCTACATAACGAAGAAGACGGATTAAGGAACTAATATCTGCTCTCTGGTATGAATCCTCCGCTGCTTGCATAAAGTGCGTGAATACGGCAGGTACAATGAGGACAAATGGTGTGCCATCTACCAAGATTGCGATTCGTCCCTCTAGGAGTGCTGCGGCAACAACATCCGGCCGTTCTGTATTAAATATGGTAGGAAATGGCGTATAGGCTTCATCTTGGACAAGCTCTTCGATATAACCACTCTCGAGAATCCCATCAATATCGATCCGTGCTAAGCGAGTACGTACTTCAACTACAACGGTATCATCTACAAGCCCTTTGATATACATGATGGCAACATCGGTTTGGGTCACGCGACCAATCTGTCTGGTTTCCATCCATAGATGAGGATCTTTAATTTTCCTTCGAACTAAGGCGGTGTTCGTGCGCAATGATTCAGAAAAGCCCTCACGAGGGCCCCTTACAACAGTCTGAGAAGAGGGTTCGGTGACCCCGCGATCTTTCCATTCACGTGTGCTCGCGCAAATCCCTTCATTATAACCATCCACTACGATGACTGTATCGCCAGATAAAACTGTATGATAGAGTGTATTAAAGTCGGCTGTCCCTGTAATCTCACCTGATTTTAATAAATATTCTTTGATGAGAGATAACGGTGGTATGTCATCTAATTGAGGTAGAAGGATATCCCCAGATCGAAAATCGACTAAGAGGGAGTCCAAAATGTCTTTGACATTGGCAAGTCCATCCATATAAATGATGGCAGCTTTACAGGGGGGATTGGTTGGAATCGTCAATCTCCGAATTATGAGATCAGTGCTATGGCCCAATCCTTCTCCGATTATGAACAGC
This sequence comes from Paenibacillus qinlingensis, assembly GCF_013204845.1. GTDB lineage: Bacteria > Bacillota > Bacilli > Paenibacillales > NBRC-103111 > Paenibacillus_E > Paenibacillus_E qinlingensis. The sequence continues at coordinate 147,659 of NZ_JABMKY010000012.1, read as the reverse complement.
ATCTCTTCCAGATGATCTGGCAAGGTGTGAATGAGATTGTCTTCACGGATTGTAGCTGTATCGGGTTGGTACTTTTGTTTCAGTAATTTTTGCATGAACGTAAAGATGGAGTTCTTCATGAAGCGTACCACCTTGAATTGTTTTTGTTACTATTTCCTAATGTTGGGTATTTCACTCATGTTTTTTCTTTTACGTCTCCAGATGTAGTAGAATAGAGCCACAGCAACAAGAAGGGGAGTCAAATCGTGACGACAAGAAGCTTTAATGATTATCTATTAAGTGAGGATATTACGCGCGCACTAACTACACTAGGTTACACGCAGCCGACAGATGTGCAGCATAAGGTAATTCCGATCGCACTGCAGGAGCGGGACCTGACGGTCAAATCTCGCACGGGGAGCGGGAAAACGGCGGCATTCGGCATACCGATCTGCGAGCTGGTAGAGTGGGAAGAGAACAGGCCGCAGGCACTCATTCTGACGCCAACACGGGAGCTTGCCGATCAAGTGAAGCAAGATATGACGAACATTGGACGTTTCAAGCGGATTAAGGCGGTAGCTTTGTATGGGAAGCAGCCATTTGCCAAACAGAAGATAGAGCTGCATCAGAAGTGTCACGTGGTCGTGGGTACACCAGGTCGTGTACTAGATCATATTCAGAAAGGGACGCTGGACGTAGAGCGCCTGAAATATCTGGTCATCGACGAGGCGGACGAAATGCTGCGGATGGGCTTCATTGAGCAGGTTGGCGCAATCATAGATGAGCTGCCGACGGATCGGATGACGATGCTCTTCTCGGCAACCTTGCCGAAAGATGTAGAGCAGCTGTGTCATCAGTATCTGCGGAAGCCGATCGATATCGAGATCGAAACGCCGGAAGCCGCGAAGGTTCAAATCGAGCACTCACTCATCACGGTGCGGGAGAACGAGAAGTGGCCATTGCTTCAGAACGTGCTCGTGATGGAGAATCCGGACAACTGCATTATTTTCTGCCGGACACAAGAGCATGTCGATAAACTGTTCACGCAGCTCGATCAGTTGGATTTCCCGTGTGATAAAATCCACGGCGGCATGGTGCAGGATGACCGATTCCTAGTCATGAATGCCTTCAAGCGCGGAGAGTTCCGATTCCTCGTGGCTACGGATGTCGCGGCGCGTGGGATCGATGTGGAGGATATCACGCATGTCATCAACTACGATCTTCCCATGGAGAAGGAGAGCTACGTGCACCGGATCGGCCGGACAGGTCGAGCAGGCAAGACGGGGAAGGCGATTACGTTCGTAACGCCGCACGAGGACAAGTTCCTTGCGGATATCGAGGGCTATCTAGGCTTCGAAATTCCAAGGAAGGATGCCCCGGATTCCGAGGAGGTTGCCGCGAAGCAAGCTGCCTTCGATCAGAAGATGCAGGCTACGCCTGTCATCAAGCGGGATCGCAGTGACCAGTTAAACAAGGGCATCATGAAGCTCTATTTTAACGGGGGCAAAAAGAAAAAGATTCGCGCTGTCGACTTCGTCGGCACCCTCGCTAAAATTGAAGGTGTCACCGCGGAGGATATCGGCATCATCACGATTCAGGATAATGTGTCGTATGTCGACATTTTGAATGGTAAAGGGCCGATGGTGCTCAAAATCATGAGAAACACAACCATCAAGGGGAAATTGTTGAAGGTGCATGAAGCGAATAAGTAAGGATGTGAACCAGAGGGCCTCGTGGCTTTCTGGTTTTTTGCCGTGAGCTGTAACATTGGTTCCACGTCTAATAAGCCGACTACATGCTCCATTTTTAATAGAAATCGACACTGCAGGTTAAAATATTACTCGAAAGGGTCAATTCTGTGACTTATCCATGAATCGCTCACGAGGTAGACTATAGAAAACACGACATGGGGTGAATTTCATGGCTAACCATATACAATCGCAAGCAGGTAGTATCCCAAGAACCAAAGTGAAATCTAAACAGTCCAAACAACAAATTCGAGAGAATTTGGCCGGATATCTTTTTGTTAGTCCCATGGTGATCGGCTTATTCGTATTCACGTTATTTCCAATCATCGCTTCCTTCTTCTTGAGCTTTACCGATTGGAACTTTGTTGCCGGGTTTTCGAAGGTGAAATTCCTCGGATTGGACAACTTTATTAAACTAATTCATGATAGTGTCTTTCTACTCTCACTTAAAAACAATATGATCTTGATGATCGTTGTTCCGTTAACACTCATTGTTTCACTAGTTTTAGCGGTGCTGATTGATAAGCAGGTTTATTTCAAAGGTGTTTTCAAAGTTATTTACTTCATTCCTTATATTTCAAGTGTTGTTGCAGTAGCGATAGTATTCCAAGTACTTTTCCACCCAACATATGGACCGATTAACCAAACCTTAATCGACTGGGGCATTGCCAATCCACCGAAATGGCTTGCTGACCCTGATTATGCCTTGTATTGTGTAATGGGACTCATGGTGTGGATCAACATTGGGTACAACATGATTATTTTCATGGCGGGACTTCAATCCATCCCGAAAGATCTTTATGAAGCAGCCGATATTGACGGTGCATCCAAATGGAAGCAATTTTATAGCATTACCGTGCCATTACTGTCACCTACAACATTCTTCTTGCTCGTTTCCGGCATTATTGGAACGTTCAAAGTATTCGATGTCATTTCCGTATTGACCAATGGTGGACCAGCTAACTCAACAAGTGTGGTCGTGTACCGCTTATACGAAACAGCTTTCGTTAATCTGCAATCCGGCTATGCATCTGCAATGGCGATTGTGCTTCTCGTACTCGTTCTCTTGATTACGTTAATTCAATGGTTCGGCCAACGTAAATGGGTCAACTACTAAAATAGAATGGAGGTTCAAACATGGATAACAAAAAAAGTCTCAAAAAGATTATTATAACGATATTAATGGCCCTCTTCGGCATCCTGTTCATGACGCCATTCCTTTGGATGATCTCAGCTTCCATGAAGCCAGAGGCCGATGTATTCATTTTCCCGATACAGTGGATTCCTAAACATTTTAGCCTGATTGAAAATTATAAAACGGTATGGACGACGAAATTCCCCTTGTATTACTGGAATTCCATTAAGGTAGCTGTCATCACGACCGCATTATCCGTACTATTTTCATCGATGGCGGCTTATGCCTTTTCTAAAATTAAGTTCCGCGGCTCGAGTATTCTCTTCGTTCTCGTTCTTATTATTTATATGGTTCCGAGTCAGGCAATTCTGGTACCACAATTCCTTTTGCTCCGCTCCATGCACCTGTATGATACACATTTAGGACTTATTCTTCTAGGATCTTTTAGTGTACTAGGTACATTTATGCTCCGTCAGTTCTATCTAGGTATTCATGATGAGTACATGGAATCTGCAAGGATTGATGGCGCTGGTCATGCCCGCATTTTCTGGACTATCTGTACACCGCTTGTACGCCCGGCGATTGCAACATATGCGATTCTGCGCTTTATCTGGACTTGGAATGATTACCAGAATCCATTGATTTTCCTAAGAGACAAGTCGTTATTCACGCTTCCGCTAGGGATTCATTCCTTTGCTGATTTAAATGGCGAGTTCTACTCCCTGATCATGGCCGCATCCGTTTCTGCAATCTTGCCTTTGTTGATCATTTTCATCATTGGACAGAAGCAAGTTATCGAAGGGATCTCCATGGGCGGTGTGAAAGGTTAAACACCAGTTACAAGCAAGATGTCAAAATAAGAGTGCATGAGGTTAAAATATTGCCTCGTGTACTCGAACTAAGTTTGTTACGATTCGTCATGTAAAGGTTTTCAGTAATTCGCAGCATATACAAATATCTTCTTGGAGGGGTTTATATGAAAAAGAGTTTACTCGTTTTAAGTGGTGTTCTAGCGATCAGTGCTGCGCTTGCAGGCTGTGGAAGCAAAAGTGAAGATAAACCAGCAGAAACGGCTGGCGGTGCAGCAACTTCATCAACAAAAGCACCTGTTACGATTAAAGTACAAGGTTGGTACACAGAAGCACAAGGGAACTGGAACAAAACAGTTGAAGCCTATAATGCAACTCACCCGAACGTAAAAGTCGTTTACGAGAGCATGTCCGAGAAGGGCGATTCCCAAGAAGGTATGAAAAAGCTTGATCTACTAGCAGCTTCCGGCGAGCAAATGGACGTTGTGATGTACTCCAGTGCTTCTGACTTTGCACAACGTGTGGGTGCAGGGATTCTTGAGCCACTAGATGAGTATTTGAAAAAAGATAACATCGTCGTTAAAGACGAGTATAAACTTGATCCGATTGTTAACGGCAAATACTATGCGTTGCCTGGTAAAATGATCGAATGGTTCGTTCTTTTGAACAAAGACAAATTAGACGCTGCTAAGCTTCCAGTTCCGACAGAATGGACATGGAATGACTACGCAGAATACGCGAAGAAGATGACTTCCGGTGAAGGCGCAGCGAAACAATACGGTTCCTACTTCCATAACTGGAAAGACTATGCGCTTCTTGCTTTGAACAACAACATGGATAACCCGTACCTAGTGAAATCCGATGGTACAGAAAATATTGATAACCCACAGGTTCGTTTCTCTTTGAACCTACGTAACCAAATGGAAAACGTGGATAAATCATCCGTTCCTTACTTTGAAGTTGTTTCGCAAAAAATGGCTTACCGTGACGTATTCTACGCAGGTAAAACAGCTATGCTAGCAACAGGTAACTGGATGGTTGGTGAGCTTGCACTAAACGCGAAGTTCAACACGGTATTTGCTCCGTATCCGAAATATGATGCGAAAGATACAAACGGTCTGACTGAAGTTGGCGCTGACTTCATGGGTGTTGCTGCGAACTCCAAAAACAAACAAGCTGCTTACGACTTCGTGAAATGGTACACAACAGAAGGTATCCAAACACAAGGTTTGTTCTTCTCCGGTTGGAAAAAAGCAGATATTAACAAAAACGTAGAAGCGATCCTTGCAAGCGGCAAGCCAGATCAAGTTAAATTCATTGATAAAACTTCTTTGCTATCTACTTTGAAAGTGAACAAATCTACAAAATTGGTTGTTCCTCCAACGTATGCGCTGCAACAAGAGAAAGAATACACAACGCAAGTTGAGTTGTTCCTAACAGGTAAGCAAGATCTTGAGAAAACAATTGCAACATCCAAAGCTAAAATTGAAGAAATCAGAAAAAGTAATGCCAAGTAATCGGTAACGGTTAGACTAGCTTTACTGGTATAATGTGTATAGGAAGCAAGAGGAGGCCACCCGGCCCCTCTTTTTTCCCATTTTATTGGAAAAGGCGGGAAACGTTAGTGCTGCAATGGTTTCGCACATTATCTCTTCGTAATAAATTAGTACTAACGATTCTAATTTGTCTGGTGTTACCGTCCATCGTGTCGATGAATGTTTCGAATCTATTCACACGGGATGCGGTTCGTACACAAGTGGCGGACAACGCAAGGCAATCGATGCGTATCACGAGTCAGATTGTAACTGGACAATTGAAGAACATGGTATATATGATGAATTTCATTCAATTTGATGAGGAGCTACAAAAGCCTATCCTCAGCCTAGGCCATGTGGATGATACGACGACCATAGGGGACATTTTTCAAGCTAAGCTTACAATTAATAAAAGGATTTCAACCGTCATGAATCCGCTGGGGAATATGAATGTGACATTATTACTTCCCAATGGTCAATATGTAGCTTCCTATACGACCATTAATTTCGACCCGAAATCTTTTTTGGCAAAAGAGTGGATGAAGGAAGTTAATCAGATTAAGGGTTATAATGTACATTGGATTGGAACTGAACACAATTACAATAGTGAGTCAACGCAACCGTATTTACTAGCAGCAGCTAAGCCACTCGGATTGAATGGTACAACCTATGGCTATGTCATTGTTGGACTTGAGCTGAATGTTCTTCAGAACTTGTTTGCACAATATAAGGAAAATGAAACGATGGTCATTATTGATGAGAATGGCCGCATCTTGGTTGATCAGGACACTAGTCGGATTGGCACGCAATTTGCTAATTTCGATAAGCTTCCTTCCGAAGAGGGTTCCTCCTTTGTCAAGGTAGCAGGTGAAGAGTATATTATGCAGAGTAATCAAATTTCGCCCAATTGGAAGCTCGTCAGTATGGCGCCATACAAGTCTGCGGCCCAACAAATTGAGTCGTTCCGGGAGACAGATTTCATTATCCAGCTCTTCTTTTTACTCTTGTTCGCCGTTGTGCTGCTCTATGTGGTCCGTACATTGACGAAACCTATCGCCAGGCTTGTACAAACCGTTGTTCGAATCGAGTCAGGTCAATTGAGTGAACGATCTAACATTAGTGGCGGTGACGAAGTCGGCCGGCTCGGCTATGTATTTGACCGCATGATCGATCGGATCGAGCTGACGCTCTTCGAGAATAAGCGAGAGCAAGAGCTCAAGCGGAAGGCAGAACTGGCGATGCTTCAGGCACAGATTAATCCGCATTTTCTTTTTAACGTATTGAATTCCATTCGGTTGAAGATCATGATGAAAGGCGACGAAGAGAATGCAGAACTGATTAGCTCATTGTCTGCCCTTTTGCGTATGACCATCAACCGCAATAACGAATACATAACGCTCCATGAAGAGATTGGGATCAACGAGCACTATGTTCGTTTGTTGAATTCGAGGCACGGGGATCGGGTTGTCCTGCGAGTATCAGCGGCTTCCGACACCCTTCTTGTTCAAATTCCGCGTTTCCTGCTGCAGCCGCTTATTGAGAATGCGTATATTCATGGCCTTAAAAGTAAAGCAGGTGAAATAACGATTATTTCCCGACTTGTTGAGGATGGCAGGCTGCAGGTAGAGGTCCAGGATTCCGGTGTTGGCATGACGCCAGAGCGGTTGCTCACGCTTCGCAATCATTTAGAAGCCACCCCAATAATGCCTGTAGAGGAAGAAGGAAGCAGTCCTTCCCTATCGGGGATTGGTATACATAATGTGTTTGAGCGGCTTCGGATGATTTATGGTCATTATTTTGATTACAGTATTGAAAGCAGTCTGGGACACGGTACTCAGATTATTCTGCTCTTTCCACAGCAACCAGAGAAGGAGGTGTGACCTATGTACACCGTCATGATTGTAGATGATGATATTCCGGTTCTTGAATTTCTAAAAACGACGATCCAATGGGAAGAGCTCGGCTATCAATTGACTGGCGTTTATGCGAGTCCCTTGGATGCACTGAAGGCGGGTCAGCGAACCAAAATAGATGTGTTGATTAGCGACATTGGGATGCCTGAGATCAATGGGCTAGAGTTAATCAAGTCCCTCCGGGAGGAGGATCCGAACGTGAAGGCTGTGATTCTCTCTTGCCATGATGAATTTCACTATGCGCAGGCGGCAGTTAAGCTTTCGGTGAGTGAATATATTTTGAAGGAAACGATGAATGTCAGCAATATCACGGAAGTATTGACCAGGCTAAAGGAGCAATTGGATGCGGAGAATCGTCAGCAGTCGAAGAGCCGCAAGTTAGAGAAAGAAGTCTCCCAGCAACGCGGCGCGTCCAAGCGCCAGTTCATCCGAAGCACTGTGAACGAACCGTTATTTGATGCTGCGGAGTGGAGCGCTAAAGCAAGTGACTTCGGTATTCAGCTGAATAAGCATGCAGTCCTGCCTGTATTCGGCTATGCCAATCGGGTGAAAGAAGCGAATAGTCGGTTCCAGTCGACAGATCTCTTCGAATATACGATTCAGAATATCGTGGAAGAGCTGCTCGTGGATCAAAAGGAAGTGACCTTGTTCACCTACGGTACGGGTGAAATTGTGTTGTTATTTCCCCATTTCTCAGAGCTGCATGTAAACAACAGCCAGAAGATGGAGCAGACGCTTCGGCAGTTGCAGGCATGCTTGCAGAAGTATGCGAAAATCTCTTTCTCGTTCATCACCGGGACTCCGGTGAAGGATGTACGGGCGTTGAAGGATCAATTAATTCGCATGGTAGAGGCGAAGGCGATCCGATTCTATATGCCAGAGTCCTCGGTTAGCAAGCTTGAGCATCTGCGGGAAGGTTTCGGGGATGGCGGGGAGCTGCTCGCTCAGTATGCCCAGGCGTTAGATGAATTTCGCGGTGTGGTGTTCGATGAGCGTGCAGAAGGGATTGATGCCTTCGTCTCGAAGTGGGTCGATTTCATCCAGTACAACCGCTTCCGCCCCCTAGAAGTGAAGGATTGGCTGCTCAAAATGATCCTCGATGTGCGGATGCGCCTCAAGTCGCTGCAGCACTATCAATCGACGTTTTCCTCGGAGTTGCTGCATCATGATGTGCACGAATTGTCGTCCATCCGCGAAATGGAGTTGTGGCTCAAGGATTATTTGCAGCAAGCCATCGAGTGGGCGGGACAAGTGTATCGGGAGTCGCATAATCGCGAGATTCTCGAATGTCAGCGGTTCGTGTACAACCATCTCGATACGAAAATATCACTGGAAGATGCCGCGGCGCATCTGCATCTGCACCCGAGCTACTTGAGCCGCTTGTTCAAGCGGGAGACTGGCGAGAACTTCATCGAGTACGTGACGCGGATGAAGATGGAGAAAGCAAAGGAGCTTCTGGAGATCACGGATAAAAGCGTGGAACAAATCTCGGATATGCTCGGCTACGAGAATAAGAACTACTTCGGCAAGCTGTTCAAGGCGCATACCGGCTTCGTGCCCAATGTGTATCGGGGACAGACGAAGGGGAGTTAGTTATCCTCACAGCGAAGCTTTCCCTTATTTCATGTATAATCACACTTCAATTTATCTGATTTCGACTTTCCCACTTGGATAAATGGAGAACATACAGCTAATTCTCGCAAATTCCTCCTAATTTCACGATTAGATGGAATTTACGCAGTTAAATCATCGAATTTCATCCGTATTCTCTTGAAATCTTGAAATTACATGGATTATTTCCAGTTAATTCACTGTAACACGAATTAAAACGTGAGATTAGCTGTACAAAATACAGTTACTCTAGTGTTTGGTCCACGGCTGCCCCCTGCACGAGAGAGGAGCACCAACGCGGCTGCCGCATACAAAAAGGGACGTACTTCTCAAGTACAGTCCCTTTTCTTGTATTTCTCCATTAACGCTTCGTCCTTGAAGGACGGCGGCGTTTTTTTTCACATGTGATGGCTTATTTACATGTTTCGAAAAAACGCTCAGCCGCCTCGCCTACATGCTTCACAGTAAACGTAGCCGCTGTAGCAGTACTTGCCTCACCGTTGCGGATCAAGATCGTGGTTCCGACTCCAACACGCAAACCTGCTTCGATGTCACTCTCTTTATCACCTATGATCACCGATGAGGCAAGATCCAGCTGGAACTCCCGTTTTGCTTGTAAAATCATACCCGGATTCGGTTTTCGGCAGAATGCATCTTGTTTGTATTCACCGACGCCGTGTACCGGGTGATAGGGACAAAAATAGACTTTGGTGATCAGGATTCCATGTGCCTCGAATTGCTCCGTCATCCATGTCGTTAACGTCCGAAAGTCTTCCTCCGTGTAATATCCACGCCCAATGCCCGCTTGGTTAGTCACGATGACGAGTAAAAACCCAGCCTGCTGAAAACGTAAGAGTGCTTCAAATATATCCTTGCTAAACTCGAAATCCTCTACTTTGTAAACATACGATTTATCAACGTTAATTACACCGTCTCGGTCGAGCAAAAGCGCCTTCGATCTCATCCGTTCCCACTTCCGGTTCCAAGCTCAGACTTCGCACGCTCATAGTCTTCCGGCATGCCAATATCGATAAAATAACCTTCACTTAGGAAGCCATACATGTTAAGTTTCTGTGCGCCAGAATCTCCTAGAAATTGCTCAAATGAAAATGGGACTGGCAGCTCGAACGGATCCCATAAATCGGTACGAGCTACGTACACACCACCATTGATCAAGCCGGATTCGCACATTCGTTTCTCTTGAAAGCTCAGCACCTTACAGTCCGAACTGACGATAACAGCACCGTATCGGTCAAAGCGTTTCATCGGCTTAAGCGAAAGCGTGAGGTCAGCAGCGCGGTTATTATGAACCTGTACCAAATGCGGGATATCGACGTGGAACAACGTGTCTCCATTTACTAGAAGGACCTGATCGCTGGAAATCTGAGTCATCGCCTTCTTAAGCGCTCCTCCGGTTCCTAGCGGTTCTTCTTCCACCGAATAGGCAATATCTATTGCTCCGAAACGATGGCCAAAATAAGAGCTAATGGTTGCATGTTTGTAGCCTACCGCAAGTATTACCCTGCGAACCCCTTGCATCTCCAATCGCTCAAGAATGTAATGCAGAAATGGTTTGCCCCCTACCGGAGCCATTGGTTTGGGCAAATCCCATATAACCTCACGCAAACGTGTTCCTAGTCCACCAGCTAAAATGATGGCTTCCATAGGGTTAAAATCCCTTACCAAATATAGATTCTTCTACGATTGCGCATAAAATATGGCCAATTAGTATGTGCGCTTCTTGAATTCTCGGGGTTTCTTGGGAGGGTATCCGTATACAGATATCGCAAAGGGCAGCCATGCGGCCTCCCAATTCACCGGTCAGACCAATGGTTGTGATCCCCATAGCACGGCACATTTCTAAACCTCTGATCACATTGGGGGAGTTACCGGATGTAGAGATGCCAATAAATAAGTCTCCACTTTGGCCGTTAGCTTGAATTTGTCGTGCAAACAACTGTTCATATCCGTAGTCGTTTCCGATTGCAGTAAGAATGGAGGTATCCGTCGTAAGCGCGATGCACGGCAGGCCAGGGCGGTCGAAATAAAAACGGCTGACGAATTCGCCTGCAATATGCTGGGCATCGGCTGCACTTCCTCCATTGCCGCCGAGCATTATTTTATTGCCATTTCGGTAAACCTCGATCATTTTTCTTGCTGCCTGCTCGATGAAACGGAGTAGATCTCTATCCTTTGCAATAGCCCGTTTAATCTCCATTGCCCGTAAAATTTCACTGCTAATATAGGTTTTCACACTTATACCCTCCATCCTTGCGTTCCGCTCTTTGTAAAATGGAATTGAAACACCTTGCCTCCTAATTCGTTCAAGCGTTGTACAACCTGTATGCGTTTGACGGGATCCACGATAAACATCATAAATCCGCCTCCCCCTGCTCCGGATACCTTGCCTGCTAGTGCACCGGCATTCATTGCTGTATCGTATATGAAGTCAATTCGTTCGTTCGTAATAGAGGCTGCCATCTTTTTTTTGGCACTCCAGGATTTTCCCAAGTGCTCAGCAAACTTGTTGATTTCTCCTTTTAGGATGCATTCCTTGATCGCATATGCCTCTGCTTTCACGATATGGGTTGCTTTGAGGGCTGACGGTTTGTTATCGCGTGTATTACGGACTTGTTCGTCAATAATCTTGGCAGATTCCCTTGATGCTCCTGTGTAATATAAAATCATAGAGCTCTCCAATTCACTGATAATCCAGTTTTTTACCCGAAGTGGGTTCACAATAACCCGATTATTGTCGTAAAACTCAATAAAGTTGAATCCACCAAAGGTAGCTGCGTATTGATCCTGCTTCCCGCCACCCCATCCGACATCGATACGCTCGATGTCATAGGCAAGTTGAGCAATTTCATACTCCCCGAGCGGCAGATTAAGCCATTCTACAAAAGCCTTTAGCATAGCGACCACCATCGTGGATGATGAACCAAGACCGGATCCTGCTGGAGCATCAGAATAGGTGGTCATCCGAAATGAGAGAGGCTCGTCCTGCCTAAATTGTTTGATAACCCGGTTATACACGCCTTTATGCAAGCTTAGACGACCATCCAATTCCAACTCTGGAAGAGCGACTGTATGGAATTCTTCATTAAGATCTGCAGCGACAAAAGTAAGGTTACCATCATCGATGACCTCTATCGTGCAATAGGCGTATAAATCAATCGTCGCATTCAATACGCATCCTCCGAATAAGTCGCAGTAGGGCGACACATCTGTTCCGCCTCCGGCTAGCCCCAATCTTAAAGGAGCTTTTGATCTAATGATCATGTGCTACCTCCGTTCCATGTTGTCCAATATACTTCATAACCAATTCAGCATATGTAGGAGTAAGACAACTTGTATGGACGGATGGTGCAGGGTTGAATATTTTCCACCCTTTGTGCTTTTTGAAAATAAACGTTTGTCCCATTCAGACCTTTTACGGAGGGAATAGTATAGCTATGTGATAATGAATTGCGCCTAGGAGGGGTACCGGTGAAGCTAAAGGCTAGGAGAACGAAGAGAAAGATATTGGGGTCCATACGCGTGCGTAAGCTACGTAGATATAAACCAGGTCGGCGACTAGTGCTCAAACGTGGGAAATCCGTACGTGCAAGGTGGAAGAATCGGAGAAAACGGTCAGTTATGAAGCTCTACCAACGCAACAAGATCCGTCATTTGAGACCTCGCCGGATCCGTAAAGGATTACGACTCGTGAATAAGCTGGTGGTACCAAGCTCATCTCAGCCATTGGTCAGCATTATTATTCCGGTCTACAACAAATGGAGTTTTACTTACAAATGTTTGATGTCTATCGTTCAGAACACACATGGAATTCCTTATGAGATCATCGTGATGGACGATCGTTCAAACGACGTAACAGCACGTATTGGTCATTTCGTCAGAGGAATCACTGTCATCCGCAATAAGGTGAAGAGAGGATTCCTTCATAATTGTAATCATGGGGCAGCGACGTCCAGAGGAAAGTATGTATTATTCTTAAATAACGATACGGTAGTGACTCCCGGTTGGTTGGCACATCTATTGTCTTTACCGGAGAAAGATCCAACTATTGGAATCGTAGGCTCTAAGTTGATATATCCAGATGGAAGACTTCAGGAGGCTGGCGGTATTGTCTATAACAACGGGTATGCTATTAATTTCGGTCGATTAGATAACCCGGACAAACATGAATACAACTATGTCAAGGAAGTGGATTACATCTCAGGGGCATCAATCATGATTCGCAAAGACGTATGGCATAGAATAGGCGGATTTGACCAACATTTCGCACCGGCTTACTCCGAGGATGTGGATATTGCATTCAAAGCAAGACAACACGGGTACAAGGTTATTTACCAACCCAAATCCGTTGTCGTGCACTACGAGGGCGTATCCCACGGTACAGACACTAATAAAGGAATAAAGAGATATCAGGTGATTAACCAGCAGAAATTTAGGGAAAAATGGGCGGGCGTGTTGCTTCGTGATCAAGTTGCTTATGGTGAGCACCTCTTCTGGGCGAGGGAACGCTCAAGGAATAAAAAAACAATTCTAGTTATTGACTACGGTGTTCCAAGTTTCGATAAAGATGCGGGCAGCCGAACGACATTCATGTATCTGAAACTCTTTGTGGACATGGGCTTTAATGTCAAATTTTTACCAGACAACTTCATCAAACCAGAGCCTTATGGCTCAGAACTCGAACAGCTCGGCATTGAGATTCTTCACGGACCACAGGACCGTGGGTATTACGAGCACTGGATTGTTAGGCACAAAGATTACATTGATTATGTTATGTTGAACCGGCCCAACACTGCACATCACTATATGGATCTAATTAAAACCCATACCCGTGCGAAAATTCTGTATTATGGTCATGACATGCATTATATCCGGGAACTGAAGCGATTCGGATTGGAGAACAATCGTGAACTGCTGCAAGCATCCGAGTTCATTAAAAGGTTGGAGTTTGACATGTTCAGCAAAGCGGATACCGTTTTGACCTGCAGCGACTCAGAAAAACGAATTATCGAAGGTAATTTTCCAAATAAAACGACTGTGTTGCTTCCAGCTTACTACTTTGACCATACGATACCGACAACAAAGCAATGGAGTGAACGCAATGGTCTACTGTTTGTTGGCGGCTTCGGTCATAGTCCTAACACTGACGGTATTTTGTGGTTTTGTCGCGATATCCTGCCTATTGTGCAACAGGCGATTCCTGATATACACATGTTCGTCGCTGGCTCCAACCCACCGCCTGCTGTAGTTGGCTTACAATCCGATCGAATTACAGTCACCGGATTTATACCAGACCAAGAACTTGTACAGCTGTATGGAAATACGAGAATTGCTGTCGTTCCACTTCGGTACGGCGCAGGCGTGAAGGGTAAAACAGTGGAAGCTATGCGCCATCAGATGCCATTAGTTACGACCAGCACGGGGATAGAAGGACTGCAGGATATTAGGCAGATTATTGAACCTATGAATGCACCTCATGCATTTGCTGAGCAAATCATCCAGTTATACCACAATCACAGTCTATTAGCGCATAAGGCCGAACAAAGTAGGATGTACGTGGAAACTTACTTCTCTAAATCCAAAGCTTTAGAGAGTATGATGTCGGCTTTATAATGCAGGAAATTCTTATATTTTGATAAAAAGTGACTGAAAGTTTCGACTTTCAGTCACTTTTATTTGTTTTTCACACCTATTTAGTAAAATAATGTTCCATAACAGCTGGGTGTTTCCCAGTAAAAGGCTTCGTCACAATATCATATTCGATACGATCTACCGGTTTCCCTAAGTATTGATCGACATCACGGCGGCGGTTATCATTCGCTTTAACTTGGGAACCGAAAGCATAATGGTAATGGAAGGCTGAAATCGGCTCAGCTCTATTGGGAATTTCCCACATGTAACGTCCGAACAGATGCACTTTGCAGTGATTCTTGGCATCGTCGTATCGTATACCTATATGATTGCGCCACATGAACCATTTGTTGACAGACCAGTGTTCGTCGTTCGGTGCACTTATTCGAATGGTTTGGGGATTCATCCAGAATTGCACCCACGGAAATGAGATAGCATCTGCTTCTTGCTGGGCCATAAGCCGGGGCAAGGCATCACGGAAGCTATCATCCATGATCTCATCTGCATCGATCGCCATAATCCAATCTCCAATAGCTTGGTCGACTAGGAAATTCCTTACGATAGACTCGTTCCAATCATCGGAATAGGGTAATCCCGTTTGTTTAATATGGAATAGCCTAATATTCGCACGGTTTTTCCACTGATTGATGATATTTACACTGTCGTCGGTGCTTCCTCCGTCCACAATAAGAATTTCATCGGCATAGGAAGCCACATTTGCTAGAAATAGCGGGAGATACTTTTCCTCATTCAAAATTGGCACAATGACCGAAAGCTTGGGCTTCGTCTCAATTAGCGGAGCGTGCGGAACATCCAGTGGTGCGTAAACGATAGGAACGTTTATTAAAGGAGGAGGCTGCTTGGCCTGGGGAGTCGATCGTAATGATCTGCTTCTACGCAGGCGTTTTTTAACTTTTCGCAGTAGGCGCTTGCGAAGTTTTATAGTTCGCAAAGGACGCTTGCGTAATTTTATTGTTCTCCGCGTTCGTGGAAATGCGATTCCAATTTTCCTGCGACTTCTCTTAAGCAGCTTTTGTTTCCGGTTCGTTTTGGCCGCCTTTCTTATTACCTGTCGGAGAACTTTTTTCATAGAGGACCTCCTTCGCTGTATGGTTGAGCGATCTTGAATCACCAATTGTTTACAGGGCCATTCCTGTAATCCAACTTAGTATATTCAGGCGTCTCTGCCTACGAATGGACGAATAACTACGTATGCGTTTTTGCAGGCCCAATCACAGTGAATGAAAGCGACTCATCTCATTCATTTTGGTTCTCGATAGGTTCGTGAGAGTTTTCGTAAGCATGGAGGATCGAATTGAGTAAGCCAGGGAATCTTTCTTCTAAATCATCCCTTCGTAAGGACAAGAAGCGCTGAGTCCCCTGCACGCGGACATGGACAACGCCAGCTTCACGCATGGTGCGCACATGATGAGACAATGTTGATTTCACAACACTCACTTCAATGCCGCCGCAGGTGCATTCCCCTAATTTATGGATGTCGGAGACGATCGATAATCGGACGGGATCGCTTAACGCATAGAGGACGGATGAGAGATGCATATCCGCTTTGTCTGGGTGAAATAGTACTTTCATGATGCTTCCTCCTTGTTAAAGCGTAGTGATTGCATTTTACCATACTGCATGTTATATTTCTATTGTTCGATAACAATCGAATTAATAAAACAATAAGTGCGGGGAACCCATAGCATAAACAAACCCTACCCCCAATTGAAACGGAGGAATGACCATGTCTACTACCGATACCAATCAAACGACGCAATCTCATTCTGTAGAAGCGTTATTCCAACCTTTTACACTAGGCAATCTCCATCTTGCGAATCGCGTAGTGATGGCACCGATGACGCGAGCCTTCTCACCGAATGGCGTACCTGGACAGGACGTGGTGGATTATTACCGTCGCCGCGCCGAGAATGGCGTTGGTCTTATTATTACCGAAGGTACGCTGATCAATCATCTAGCGGCAACGGACAATCCCAGTATCCCTAACATCCATGGCGAAGAAGCGCTCGCAGGTTGGAAACGCGTGGTTGACGCTGTGCATGAAGCGGGAGGGCGCATTGTTCCGCAGCTCTGGCATGTCGGGATGACCCGCAAAAACGGTTCGCTTCCGCACCCAGAGGCGCCATCGATTGGACCGTCAGGCCTTACGTTAACGGGCGAACAAGTGAATGAGCCGATGACGCAGGCGGACATCGATCAAGTCGTGCAAGCTTTCGCACAAGCGGCAGCGGATGCCAAACGAATCGGCTTCGACGGCATCGAGCTTCATGGCGCCCACGGTTACTTGATCGATCAGTTCCTATGGGAGAAAACGAATCAGCGCACGGATAAATACGGTGGCAGTATGTTGGCTCGCACACGATTTGCCGTGGAAGTCATTGAAGCTTGCCGCCGCGCAGTAGGGCCTGATTTCCCGATTATCATTAGGCTGTCGCAATGGAAATCGGCCGAGTATACGGCCAAACTTGCCACTACGCCAGAGTTGCTCGGAGAATTGCTTGCACCACTCGTAGAAGCTGGCGTAGACATATTCCACTGTTCGACCCGCAGGTTCTGGGAACCTGAGTTCGAAGGATCTAATCTCAATTTTGCAGGCTGGGTGAAGCAGTTAACGGGCAAACCTACGATTGCAGTGGGATCCGTTGGTTTAGATGATGAATTCATGGGCTCCTTCAGAGGGAAGAGCGCAGGCACGGCAGACATCAACGAGTTGCTTGTACGCCTAGAGCAGAACGAGTTCGACCTCGTAGCCATTGGACGCGCGCTCTTGGTTGACCCTGCGTGGGTTGAAAAAGTGCGAGACGGACGTTTTAATGAATTACTACCTTTTTCACCTGACGCGCTGCAACGATTGTACTAATCCTCATATATACAAAGAAAAGAGATGACATCCCTGTCATCTCTTTTTTCGACTTTAGTAATTTGTACGCGTAAACGTCGCATCACTTTTCACCGTTGCCGTGCTAGAGGCGTTGATGACTTCCGCACGCAGCACGTAATTATAATGGCGGATGTAATAGGTAGGCGCACTATAGGATTGGAACGAGACCTTGCTGCTGTCTGCCCATCCAGCTACGAGGTTGAAAGTAGCATCCTGATTAAAGGTCGTCGTGCCGTCAAATTGCGCAAGGACGATCCCATTACTCGCATTTTTCCGGATAAAATAGCCTGGGAAATTGATCGATTCGAGTGAAACGCTAGATGCATTAGCTAAGCCTGGCACCACGCGGAACTGTGAATCCAGAGCTGGTGAAACGTTAGGATCTACGCGAAGTGTATAATTAGAGTGACGTATGAAGTACGTAGGGAAATTGTACGACGCAAATGCTCTGAGATCGGGTCTCCACTTCATCGTACGAAAATATGTAAGCGGTTACAAATAAACGAAAGTGATATTCATGAACAATGTTGCTCAGCGACAAGTGAAGTTTGTGAAGGAAACTTTAATTAACTGATATGTGGGTTGGCTGACTCTTCCTCCCGCATCGGAATAACTGGAAAACCTCCATCTAAATTTATGATTTACGAGGTGTTTGATGAACTAACTGGAAAACATGCAGCTAAATTTGGTCATTCTCGCCATTTTCACTGAATCGGGCAGAATTACCTGTACTTTTTCCATCTAAATCCAATTTAATGGGGTAATTGCTTGAAATAACTGGAGAATTTCCATCTAACTATAGGCGGGAGAGGTGGTATGAGAGTAGATAGGGTTAGGTGGGGGGAGGAGTGATGAGAGTAGATGGAGGCAGGTGTGGGAGGAGTGATGAGAATGGGTAAGGGTAAATGGAGGCAAGTAGGTGAAGACGAGAGTAGATGCGATTAGGGTGGAAGGTGAGGAGGAGATTAATTGGTGGCAGAAGGCTTAGTGGAGATGAGAATAGCGGGTGGGTAGGCAGAATCTAAGCTCTTTTGGAAAAGTATCTAGTTATTTGGTATCCTGCACAAATTTCCATGTCTTTACAATAAAATAGCAAATTTCGCAATTATCCTATGGTAAAATAAGATGGTTCTTAGATAGCTTGTCTGTCCGATAAGCAAGCGCTTATGTAGAAAAGATTTTGACTCAGCCACTAAGCTAAGGAGGAATTGTAATGAGTAAGCTCAAGGGATGGAAGACGAGATTATGGAAGACAACGTTGGCGTTGACAGTAGCAATACCGTTCCAAGTACTGGCGACAAGCAGCTGGCAGGCCGTGATGGCGGAGGGACCGACAGATCCAGCGCCGTTCATTGAAGCCAAAGTTGTTAACGGAAATGCAGGGAAGAAAGTGCTTTTTGACAATACACATGAGCAGACAGCTGGCGCAGCGGATTGGGTCATTGATGGGGCTTTTTCGGATTTCGGCAATGCGTTAGCGAATAATGGTTATTATGTCAAAGAACTGCGCAAAACGACGCCAATCACGTTGGCCGATTTGAGCGGTTATGATGTGTTCGTGGTAGCGGAGTCCAATGTTCCGTACAAAACAAGTGAGCAAAACGCCCTAGCCCAATACGTGGCGGGGGGCGGCAGCATATTCTTCATCGGCGATCATTACAATGCCGATCGGAACAAAAACCGCTGGGATGGCTCCGAGGTATTCAACGGCTATCGCCGTGGAGCCTGGACGAATCCAGCAGCAGGCATGAGTGCGGAAGAGTCAGCATCGTCGGCGATGCAAGATGTAGCAAGTTCGGACTGGCTGGCGACACAGTTCGGTCTGCGTTTCCGCTATAACGCCCTCGGCGATATTAATGCTAATAACATCGTTGCGCCTGCGCAAGCATTTGGGATTACGACAGGTGTCTCCAGTGTGGCGATGCACGCAGGATCTACGCTAGCCATTATTGACCCAACGAAGGCGAAGGGGATTGTGTACTTGCCGCAAACGAATGAAGCTTGGGCGAATGCGGTTGATCAAGGTGTGTACAATGGCGGCGGAGTGGCAGAAGGGCCTTACGTGGCTGTTGCAAAAGCAGGCGCAGGGAAGGCGGCCTTCATCGGGGATTCCTCACCGGTCGAGGATGCAACGCCGAAATATGTGCGTGAGGATACTGGCGCGAAGAAGACGACGTACGATGGGTTTAAAGAAGTGGACGACGGCAAGCTGCTCGTCAACATGGTGAACTGGCTTTCGACCAAAGAGAGCTATACCAGCCTCGCTGAAGTAAGCGGCTTGCAGCTGGACCAGCCAACGGCTTTGCTGCCGTTCGAAGCTCCGGCGGCATCGACGGAACCACAGCCAGAACCGTGGGCAGCACCAAACGCCGGCTACAAATGGTATGACCGCAGCACGTTCAAACCAGGCTCCTATGGTGGCCCTGCGGCAACGGCGAGCACCACATACAGCTTCGTGAAACAAGCTGTATTGCCGAATGCGGTGGATTTCCCGATCAGAGTCGTTGTGGATAACTTACCGCCTTCAACAACTGTAACGGGATTCAGCCTTGGCATTTACCTAGTCAGCGGTGGATCACAAATCGCCAAGGTACAAAATGCAGATGGCACATGGCCAACGGCGTATGCGTATAGCTCCACGTTTAGCGTAACCGCAGATATTAACGGACACGCGACGAAAGACCTGAATGTACGCGTAGTTCCAGGAACGACCGCACCAGCGAATCTCCGATTGCGCCTGAACGGCACGAATCTGAAAACTGAAGCCGTAACGCTTGGAAACGTTCCTGCGGAAAACTTGCCGGAAGAGGAGAATCCGATTCCTGCCAAGATCGACATTTCCGAAGCACGTGCGAAAGCAGCAGGTACGTTGGTGACAGTTGAGGGTGTCGTTACGACAGAGCCGGGTGCTTTTGGCGGGCAAGCCTTCTACTTACAAGATGCAACAGGCGGCGTGTATGTATTCCAAAGCTTGAGTGGCTTCCACCAAGGGGATACGGTAAAAGTAACAGCTTCAACAGCGCTATTCAACACCGAGTTTGAGCTTGCTGATCCTGTAGAGATTGCCAAAACAGGCGTCGCTGCGCTCCCAGCATCCACCCTAGTATCCGCTGTGACAGCGGACAACCAAGGGCAATTGCTCACACTTAACGATGTAACGATTAGCAACATCATCACGGCAACGCCAGCGGGCTCTTTTGAATTCGACGCTATCAAAGATGGCGTAAGCAACCACATTCGTGTCGATACACGAACAGGTTTATCCTTAAGCACCTTCCCCTACACAGCTGGGCAAAAGGTGACGATTCAAGGTGTTGGCGCTATTTTCAAAGGTGTATTCCAATTGAAGCCACGGGGTTTGAGCGATTTCAGCGTGGCTGCTGATACCGCAGCGCCAGTAACAACAGCTATCCTTTCCAGTACACCGAATGCAGCAGGTTGGTTCAAGGAAGACGTTACCGTCACGTTAACTGCAGTTGATGATCAAGCGGGAGCGGTGACTACTGAATATGTCATCAATGGTGGAACGCCAGTTGCTTACACAGCGCCAATCTCGATTAGTTCTGAGGGCTCAACAACATTGAGTTATTCCTCTAAGGATGCTGCGGGCAATGTTGAAGTGGCAAAGTCCTTGGCAGTAAAGCTGGATAAAACAGCGCCAACAGCGACTCTTACCGAGTCGGGTCATGCCGTCAAAGATGTGACCGATACGAATCCGGTTATCTTAAATTTGGCTGTCAACGATGCTATTTCAGGAGTTGTAGAGCAATCTCTGACCCTTGATGGTCATGCCATTACAAGTGGTCAAACGATTGCCCCAGGCAGTTTAGCTGTAGGCGCACACACGGTGGCGTACCTTGTAGCGGATGCTGCAGGGAACACGACGAGTGCCTCGCAGACATTTAACGTAGTTAAGAAGCCATTATCCATCGGAGTTCCTGGTCAGCCTGTTTTAAGCTCCAATGCCGGATATTCCGGTTTAAAAGATGGCAACTACACGATCACCATGAACATGTGGTGGGGGAATAATGGTTCGACTTTCAAGTTATACGAGAACGGTGTTCTTATTTCTACTAAAACACTTTCCGATGCCTCCCCAGCGGCTCAAATTGCCAAAGTGGATGTAACCGGCAAATCAAACGGCACGTACACGTACACCAGTGAACTTATTAATCTATTCGGTACGACAACTAGTCAGCCTATCGTTGTAACGATCACAGACGCATCCCCAGGTAAGCCTGTCCTATCACAGAACAATTGGGATGGGGATGGCAACTACAATGTGAGTATGAACATGTGGTGGGGCACTAATGCAACAGGGTATCGCCTCTACGAAAATGACGTGCTCATTGACGAGAAAAGTTTGCAAGCCGCATCGCCAAGTGCACAAAGTGCTGTTACAGCCATCGCTGGGCGCGCAATTGGGGTTTATCAATATCGGGTCGAGCTGTTCAATGCAGCTGGCGTGACTTCGAGTGACGTGGTAAGTGTCACGGTTACGAAGTAAGCGGAGGTACTGAACGGTACAGAGAAAATAGCCCTTCTGGTCTTAGACCAGAGGGGCTGTTATTTGTTTCGGATGAGGGGAGTTTCAACCCGAACCGGAACCGCAACGGGAACGCCAACGGGAACGGGAATGGGAACCGGAACGGCAACGGCAACGGGAACGGAAATGGGAATGGCAACGGGAACGGGAACGGGAACGGGAGCGGGAGCGGCAACGGCAACGGCAACCGGAACCGCAACCCCAACCCCAACCCCAACCCCAACCCCAACCCCAACCCGAACCCGAACCCGAACCCCAACCCCAACCCCAACCCCAACCCCAACCCCAACCCCAACCCCAACCCCAACCCCGACCCCGACCCCGACCCCGACCCCAACCCCGAAGGGAACGAGAGGACGCTATTTTCGGGAAATTGCCCGTTTTTGGGGCTGATGGGGAACGAGAGTGCGCTATTTCTAAGAAAAAGGGCGATTTAAGCAAAAATGGCACCAAATAGCGCCCCTACGTTCCCCTCCCCAGCGAATGCGCCGTTTTAATCAAAAATAGCGCACCTAGGTTCCCCTTCGCGTTCCCGCAAGGTCCAAAAGTGGCAGGTATTTCCTCCTTGATGAACCAGCTAGACAAAACCCTTATCCCAATGGTAGGTTAAATGGATAATTAAGAAAGTATGTGATCCCATTATGTCTATTGCTTCGCAAGCCAAAGAAACAACGAGTGGCAGCCGATTATGGATGGTGCTGGTGCTCGGTTTACTGGCCTCCTTCGGGCCACTTTCTCTCGATATGTACCTACCGGCGCTGCCTGTCATTGCGGGTGACCTCCATACAACAACTTCCCTCGCACAAATGAGCTTAACTGCCTGCATGCTCGGTCTCTCT
Organism: Paenibacillus qinlingensis; assembly: GCF_013204845.1. Taxonomy (GTDB): domain Bacteria; phylum Bacillota; class Bacilli; order Paenibacillales; family NBRC-103111; genus Paenibacillus_E; species Paenibacillus_E qinlingensis. The sequence continues at coordinate 124,993 of NZ_JABMKY010000012.1, read as the reverse complement.
CTAGGCCAGCTCATCGCTGGATCGGTGAGTGATGTACGCGGAAGACGTATGCCTCTGTTGGTCGGCCTCCTGATTTATGGTATCGCCTCCGCACTTTGTATGGTTGCTCCATCGATCTGGGCGTTCCTGATCCTGCGCTTTGTGCAGGGGATGGCGGGAGCTGCTGGGATCGTCATTTCCCGAGCGATCGTTCGTGATATGTATGAGGGCGTGGCGTTGACGAAGTTTTTTGCGCTGCTGATGCTCGTGAACGGTTCGGCTCCCATCCTAGCTCCGATTATTGGCGGCCAGCTGCTGCAATTTACCTCATGGCGCGGCGTGTTTCTTGTGCTCAGCTTGATCGGCGTTGTGATGCTAATTATTGTTATACTTGGGCTAAAAGAGACCCATCCGCCGGAACGTCGCTCCAAAGGCGGGCTTACGAATACCCTGCGTATATTCCGCGGTTTGCTCACAGACCGTTTGTTCATGGGCTATGCGTTGACGCAGGGGCTTGTTTTCGCGGGGATGTTCGCGTATATTTCGGGATCGCCGTTTGTTTTGCAGGATATATTTGATGTGTCTCCCCAAATGTTCAGTGTGATTTTCGCTGTGAATGGGGCTGGCGTCATCCTTGCCGGGCAAATTACGGGACGACTTGCGGGCAAAGTCAGCAATCACCGTTTGCTTGCTGGGGGCTTAGTGATAGCTGTTCTAGGAGGCCTGTTGTTGCTCGTTGCAACGCTTATCGGGGCAGGGCTCATATTGATATTGCCGGCGTTCTTCCTTATCGTGGCCTGTATTGGTCCAGTTTCGGTATCAACTTCTTCCTTGGCGCTGCAAAATCAAGGCAAAACTGCCGGCAGCGCGGCAGCCTTGCTCGGTTTGATGACCTTCGTCATCGGCGGTTTAGTAGCACCGCTTGTTGGTCTTGGCGGTAGTCAGACAGCTGTACCCCTAGGCATAATCATCGCTGTCATGGAGCTGGGCGGCGTACTCTGTTTCGTTTTCTTGACGAGAGAAAAAGCGTAGATGCGACTCACTTTATTTTAAAAAATTCAAGGATTTTTCACAATTAAGGTTTATACTGAAAGAAGAATTGACCAATTTGTGAAAAAGGTGGCTAACACGCATGAAGCGCATTCATAAAACGTGGCTTATTGGCACACTCGCAGCTGGATTATTAATCAGTGGCGGCTTCGTACTTCAGCATAATCAAGCGTTCGCTAACGACACAGACACAACAACGTCATCAGTACCTAAGAAGTTTCAGGATAAACATAGACTTGAGAAGCATCCTGCTCCACCAAGGGGTGGGTTTGATTATGGTAAAGGCGGCGGTATTGGAGGCGTAATCGATTTTTCTTCGATCCTCGGTATGGATAAAGCGGCTCTTAAAGCTGAAATCGACGCGGGCAAAACTTTGGTTCAAATCGCGCAGGAGAAAGCTAATCTCAGTGAAGACGCGTTGCTTGCTAAACTGACAGAAGCGGAAACGAAGAAGATCGATACAGCACTAAGCGAGGGCAAAATCAAGCAAGAACAGGCGGATAAGCTCAAAACAGGGCTTGCCGATCGCTTGAAAAAAATCGTAGAAGCGAAGCCCCACGCGATGAATTTCGATAAAAAGCCAATGCCTCGCAGCGGCAACATGCCTAGCATGCCTATGCCTGGCGGTTTTGGGGTTGCTCCGAAAGAAATCGCAGCTATCCTTGGCCTCACCGAAGAGGAACTGGCGACTGAGCGTAAAGCAGGGAAGTCCCTTGCCGAGATCGCTGCTGCGAAAGGTATAACGGAGGATCAGTTGATCGCTAAGCTCAAAGACAGCCTGACGGATGAACTGAAAAACTTCGTCGAACGAAAAGGCGGCGGAGAGCGCCCAGTTCCACAACCACGTGGAGATGGTGGTTCATTCAAAGGTAAGCCAGGACGTGGTGGCGAGCACAGATTTGCACCGCCATCCCCGCCGTCACCGTCAGAGGCGCCTTCGGCTACATAATTCGTAGTCATGATCGACTTATAGAGATAGCAAAAGGTTGCCACATTCGATAACATCGAGCGAGGGCAACCTTTTTCGCGCCAAGTCGGGTGCGATGGAGGGAAGCGGCTAGTTGGCGTAGAAGTTTTTCACAGGAAGATCATGTGGGGAAGAAAGAGAAGAGAAGCTTGAAGGAGGAGTTACCATAATGGAAGAGCTCATCGGTCATTGTCGCACATGTGAAAGGCCCATCTATTGCAAAATGGGATTTCTGGATGGCGTTGTACAGGCGGATAAATCGTTAGTATGTTTTGAGTGTTCGGGTGAGGAGCAGAAGGAAAATGTGACTGTAGAGCCCCAAAAGTGAGGGGGAGTTGAGTTAATTAGTGAGTTCCAGTTGGATTTAATTAGCTGTATTAACTAGTAACCGTTGATTCTCGTAAGGAACAACTTAGTTGCTCCAACCACTGATTCACGATAGAACTACGTAGACGCGCTAACTGGTGATTCCCGTCAGAACAAATTAGCTTGCTCATAATTCCCAGTTCCGAGGGGGATTTGTTATGCCTGCTACTGGCGCTCCCTTCATCTTCTTTTTCTCTACGCTTATCTACTCTAATCCACACTTCACCCAATTCTCACTCTCACTCTCCAACTTGCAACGTAATCCAGCACCTTGGTTCTCAATCCCGGATAAAACAAGTCCCCCCCTAGCTCCTCAAAAGTGTAAGTAATCCATCACTTCCTCCTTCACTCCCCCAACAGTGCAAGTCATCCAACATTAGATGGAAAAAGTACAGCTATTTTTTATGGATTTCGCTGAAATAAACATTTAACTGGATAACATGTAGTTATTATCAGCAGTTTTGCTCAAAAGGGTGAAATGCGGAGAAATTAGCTACATGAAATACAGTTAAATGGATTTATAACTGAAATTCGGCGAATTTAGCTACATGAAATACAGTTATTTCAGCGGCGACGGAGTGAACGTGTATGGGGGCGTCAGCGGCGACGGGGGTACTTGGGTGCCGACTGGTGGCGACAAGTTGACGCAACTGACGGCGATCAACTTTAATGGTGCGATGGTGCGCCCCGGCGAAAGGGGAGCGCTAAGCGCCGCATGCCCCCGCGCTCCTGCTGCGTGCTGCGCACCATTCAGTCCGCGCCGCGCCCCCCAGCCGCGGCTAATACAAAACCCGCCACAAGTAAAACGTGGCGTAAGCTTCCCAGCCCCGCCAGCCCTCCGCGAGCTGGCGGATCTCTTCAAGCGAGGGCTTGGCCTCGAGGCCAAGCACATGCTTCAGCGCGTTATGCAGGCCGACATCGGCCAACGGGAACGCGGCGGGGTTGCGCAGGCAGCGCATCAACACATAGTTGGCCGTCCAGGGGCCGATGCCGCGAATGCGCAGCAGATCTTTTTCCATGGCGAGGAAATCGCCCATCGCAAGCAGCCCAGCCTTGGACAACGTACCTTCCGCCATGAGATTGGCAACGCCAATGAGGTACTCTGCTTTTTTACCCGTGAATTGTAAAGCGGTGAGATCCTCAGTCGTAAGCGCAGCGATGCGCTCTGGCGTTGGGAACGCCCAATACGTTCGACCCTCCCAATCTAGGGAGGTGCCGAAGGTTTCGACTAGACGCCGCTTGAGCGTATAGGCAAAGGTCAAATTAATCTGCTGACCCATAATCCCCCAGCTCATCGCCTCAAATAAATCGGGAATCCCCACTAGGCGCAGCCCTTGGAATTCCTCCGTCACTTGCCGCAGGATCGGATCCTCCATCTCATAGAATGGCGTAAAATCCGTCCCCAAATCAAACCACTCCCACACATAGCGAGCGATATCATCGCGAACCGCAGCGGTTAAACGAATACCACTATAGTGGACAATTCGGATGTGAAGCACCTCATCATCCTCACTGTGGACAGCGATAAGTGCGAGGTTATCCCCAACGGGCAGCAGCTTATAGATGCTGGAGTTATCCACAACGAATAGGCACTCATTGGTGGAACGGCTTAAATAGCCGATATTTTGTTCGTAACGAAAAGGCCCAGGCAGAACAAGCGAAAGCGTGCTTGATTGTTCGTCCCATTGCAGGTTGGATGGGTCAAAAGCTTGCAGGTGTGGCATCGTCATTCTCCTTATCGGTAGGAAGTCGTTACATGCATTATCGCCGAGAGCGGCTTTTGTAATCTTGCTTTCTCATCTCAGAACCCTTACAACCACAGGCGTGATTGGGTATACTGAGCTTATAAAAGGAACGCAAGGAGAGGGGAATCCGGTATGCAGGAGCGGTATTGGCAAGCGATTGTAGCGAATGATGCAGCGTATGATGGGACGTTTTATTATGCGGTAGCGACGACAGGGATTTTCTGCCGGCCATCCTGCAAATCAAGGCTTCCGAAGCGCGAGCATGTGCGTATTTTTCCTCATCAACAAGCGGCAATGGCAGCAAGTTTCCGTCCTTGTAAAAGGTGTCGGCCTGACGGTGTCAGGCTACCCGACGAGGCATGGGTTGCAGAAATGAAGGCGCATATCGAAGAGCACTTCGACGAACCGTTGTCGTTAGCGACGCTTTCGGACCATTTTTATGCAAGTACGTACCATCTACAGAGGACTTTTAAACGAATAGCTGGCGTGACGCCGTTAATGTATATCCAAGAGGTTAGGCTGGAAGCTGCTAAAAAGCTCCTAATCACCACTGACTTGGCCGTTCAGTTGATTGGGGCGCAGGTGGGGATAGCGAATGCTGCCCATTTTGCGACGTTGTTTCAGAAGAAAATCGGGCTTACGCCGACAGAGTTCCGGCAACAGCCCGTTCATTAACGATAACCGAGTTGGGAGGTTGGTTGCAACATGGCGAGAGAAGTTACGGAAAGTGCGGTAAACCATATGATCTATTGGGGTGCGGTTCGGTTGCAGGATCGTAATTTGGTAATGGCAGTAACGGATGTAGGGTTGGGTTATTTGCAGTTTCAGAAAGGTGACGCTAGAGATGGCGTTGACGTTGAAGCGTGGCAAGAATTCACCCAATGGGCGAGAAAAATTGGACAACCGAACGGATGGATTCGGCAAGAGGATAGATTAAAGCCTTACATGCAGCAGTTGAATGAGTATTTGAGCGGGAAACGAACAAGTTTTGAATTGCCATTGGATTTACGGGGGACGGCGTTTCAACAGTCGGTGTGGAGAGCGTTGCATGAGATTGCGCATGGTGTAACGGTAAGTTATTCACAGGTAGCCCAATCGTTAGATAAATCCAGTGCTGTGAGAGCGGTCGGCACCGCCATCGGTGCAAATCCTGTGCTTATCGTTGTACCTTGCCATCGCGTTGTAGGGAAGAATGGAGCGCTAACGGGTTACCGTGGTGGGCTTGAGAATAAGGAGAAGCTCTTACTACTGGAGCGACAAGGGTAGTAGGACAATGCATGTATATGTGTGATGGTTTTTTCAATTATGAGGGAGTCGTTTATTGTCACGGATCAATGACAGTAAGCGGCTCCTATTCTCCGTTATTAACAATAAATTCACTCCCGTTTTTGCTCCCATGCATAGAATCCTAAATATAGATAAAAATACGGGGAAGGAAATGAATGGGAATAGGTAGCTGAAATCATCATGAGCGTATGTACTGGGGGCGAATTGCGTGACCATTTGGAGTTGGAAGAAGCTACGGACCAAACACACATCCCAAAGTCAGCAGCCTCGGAGGATACCGCTAAAGAATTCACCCGCTCACCAGGTGATGGAAGCCAATAAAGAGGCAAGTGTCAGCACGCAACTCGAAGCGACGATTACATTCGTTCAAAAGTTACTCGGTGATAATGACGATTTCATCATCCGCCGGTTTTGCATATTTGAGGATCGACCTGCTGTCGCAATGTTTTTCCCTGATTTGGTTGATAAACAATATCTGAACGATCACATTTTAAAACCTTTGATTTTAACGTCTTCACACGATTATGCAAAAGCAGTAAACCGCCCTTTGAAAGAGTTTCTTCTGAACGATACGCTTTATGCGTGTGAGGGAAGAACGGAAACGGTGCTGAATGAAATTATCCAAGCCATCGTAGAAGGGAAAACCGCTATATTAGTTGATGGCGTAACCGATGCATTTATTTTCAGCACACGCCATGTGGACAAGCGAGCGATCACGCAACCAGAGACTGAACAGGTGATCCGCGGTGCGAGGGAAGGTTTTATCGAAATATTGGGTACGAATTTGGCTCTGCTTCGTTATCGTCTCCCGACGCCGGATTTACGGATAAAAACGATGCGAATAGGGCGTATCACTAAATCCAAAGTGGCGCTCTGCTACATTGATGGCATTGTGAACCCTGCACTCGTAGAGGAAGTGTTCAGAAGGCTATCGTTGATTGATATCGATGGCGTCCTGGATGTTGGGTATCTGGAACAGTTTATTGAAGATAACCATTTCTCCCCGTTCCCGCAAATTCAAAACACCGAACGACCGGATAAAGCGGTCGCCAATCTGTTGGAAGGTAGAGTTATCCTGCTTGTAGACGGATCTCCGTTTGCCCTCATATTGCCTACGGTATTCAGTCAATTTTATCAAACGATCGAAGACTACTCAGAGAGATTTATTCTCGTCAGTTTCATACGACTTTCACGCTTAGTGGCCCTGATTTTCTCGCTGATTTTCCCATCGTTATATGTGGCACTGATTTCGTTCAATCCAGAGTTAATCCCTACTGAGTTTGCTGTAGCGGTAGCTGGGGGGAGAGCGGGCGTGCCTTTCCCATCTGTTATCGAAGTGTTGATCATGGAGATATCCATGGAAGTACTTAGGGAAGCAACACTTCGACTGCCGCAGCAGGTTGGTGGAGCGCTCTCGATTGTTGGTGTGCTTGTCGTTGGGCAGGCAGCGGTTGCGGCAGGATTCATCTCTCCAATCACGGTTGTTATCATCGCCTTAACGACGATAGGTTCTTTTGCAACACCAGCTTACAATGCAGCCCTAGCCTTGAGGTTGCTGCGCTTCCCACTAGTGATTTTATCTGGCATATTCGGCTTATATGGGGTCATGATCGGGTTAATTCTGATTGCCAATCATATGCTGTCTTTAAAATCGTTCGGTGTTCCTTACTTGAGCCCGCTAGTTCCAGGTAATTTTCAAGGAATGAAGGATGTGCTAGCTCGTCTGCCGCTGTGGAGCATGCCCAAGAGACCGGCACTTTTACACACACCGAATGACACCCGCATCGGGAAAATAACGCAAGAAATGAGTGAGGAAGCTCCGAACAACGCATTAAACCCTAAGAAGTCAGACATACAAGGAGGAACGTAACCGATGGAGAATCCTCGCCAGATCACAGCCATTCAAGCGGCGATCATACTGATTAGCACAATCATTGGGGTGGGCGTATTAAGTCTCTCGCTATTTGCTGTCAGAGCTGCTGATTCCGGGGCGCCACTGCTAACGCTGCTGGGTTTTTTGATTGGTTTATTAGGACTTTGGCTTTTAACGAAGCTCGGTATGCGTTTTCCCACGCAGTCGATTATTGAATATAGCGAAGATTTGATAGGTAAATGGGCGGCGCGCGGATGTAGTGTGTTAATTATCGCTTTTTTTTGCATGCTTACAGCAATGGCGTCGCGTGAATTCGGGGAAGTTGTTGTTACTTCCGTCTTAACCAAAACACCGCTAGAGGTGACAGTGATCGTCATGCTGCTGCTAGCGGCTGTTTCTTCTCGCGCAGACATGATGACCTTTACGTATTTTCACCATTTTTATTTCCCCATTATCGTATTTCCGGGATTATTAATTGTCGTGCTCTCGTTAAAAAATGCACAAGTAATCAACCTATTGCCTCTATGGGGAAATGAGGCAAGCGGCATGTTAGGGGGGATTTTTACAATGGCAGCCTTATTTCAAGGCTCTTTTGTCATGACCATCGTTATACCTGCGATGCGAAGGCCGGAGAAAGCCTTGATTGCGGGGTATGTAGGCATGATCGTATCAGGAGGATTATATGTGCTTATCGTGATTGCTACAGTAGGCGTATTCGGAGCAGAGGAAATTAAAAAATTAATTTGGCCAACGTTGGAATTAGCCAAGACGACTTCATTGCCTGCCAACGTCCTGGAGCGTTTAGATGGCGCATTTCTCGCGATATGGGTCACCGCGGTATTTACGACATTGTTGACTAGTTTTTATTTAGCCATTAATTTATTAAGTCAGCTATTACGTCTCCAAGATCATAAAATGTTCGTCTTCTTTCTTGTTCCTTTTATTTATGTTATTGCCATGTATTCGCAAAATCTGTTGCAGATGTATGAAATCATAGAAACTGTTGGCCGCTTGGGGCTAATTCTCACAGTTGCTTATCCATTTGTCCTATTAGTTGTAGCAATGATTCGAAAGAAAAAACCTCGGGGGGATCAACTTGTGGCAAAATCTGATTAAGCAGATTCTTGTTTTCGTGTTGGTTGCCCCTTTGCTTACAGGTTGCTGGGATCGCCTAGAAATCGAAGATAGAGCCGTCGTCCTGGCTATTGGCATTGATAAGGCGAAGCCGGGGGATGAGAAAGAAACCAGCAATGCTACACATATTCTCAACCAGGATTCAGAGACGAATAAGGAACTTATTCGAATCACTGTTCAAATTGCTATTCCCGGCCGCATTCCGTTAGGAACAGGGGGAGGCGGATCTGACGGTACTTCGGCGGCGAAACCGGTCTGGGTACTTAGCAGTATTGGCGATACCATTGAGGATGCTTTAATGAATCTTCAGCAGCAACTTGCAGATCGGTTGTTTTATGGCCATTTACGGGTGATTGTGATTTCGGAAGCCATTGCTAAAAAAGGGATTGAGAATGAAAATGACTTTTTTCGGCGTCAACCTCAAGTAAGAAGAACCGTTTGGATGGTCGTATCGAAAGGAAATGCGGCTGACATCATGAAGGCGACTCCGCAACTGGAGCGTGTTCCGACTTTATATTTACTAGCGACCCTGGAACATGCGAGAGAAATGGGGAAGCTGCCCAACATTTTCTTGGGTGTCTTTTTCAGTGCCAGTTCGGCCAAAGGGCAGGAAGGGACTCTTCCTTATTTGGATTTAAAGAAGGAATCGAATATTGAACTTGTCGGGATGGCCTATTTTAAAAAGGATAAAATGGTCGGTACCTCAACTGCTTTACAAATCGGCCATTATATGGCGATGAAACAAATCAACCCAGGGGGTTATAGTGTCCTTCAGGAAATGCCAAACGGGAAAACGACGGTTATGTTCAAAACCACGCATCGGAAATCGAGAATAACGACCACGATCAGAAATGGGAACGTACATACCATCATAAGATGCCAAATCGAAGGAGATTTGACGGAGAAATCGAATGAGAACGTGCCCGTTACAAAGGAAAGTTTGAAGAAATTGGGGGAGAAAATTCAAGAAGACGCAACGACCGGATTTGGTAAGTTAATCCAGCAGACACAGAAGGCTGGAAGTGACATCTTCGGCTTCGGGGAATATGTGCGAGCGACGCGGCCGGCCTACTGGAACAAGGAAATCAAAACAAAGAAAGCCTGGGAAGAGAAATATAAAGAGATGTCCTTTGATGTCACGGTGCAGGTTAAAATTAGACGAATTGGGACGAAAACCAACTAGGAAAGGATTCGGCGAATGATTACCTTTAACTATTACACAGTTTTGCTGCTGTTGATCTCTGGGTTGCTTGTACTAGTCTTCGATGTGAAAGTTTATGCGAAGGCAAACATGTTCAAAGAGAAAAAGGTGGCTTTCATTGTCGGATGGTTTAATATTTCCTTAGGCGTCCTTTCGTTCATAGCCTACTGGGTGTATGAGAAGTGGTTCTGGAAATAAAAGGGGGAGTGATATGGTTAACGTGCAGCACAAGCAATCGAAGCAGCTGCTGACCAAAGCAAGCGGCTTCCTCGAAGGTTACTCGCATACCTTAAATCCGTACACGGGCTGTGCCTTTGCTTGCTCGTACTGCTATGTGCGACAAATGCCCGTGGCCTTGTTCCGCAGCGAAGCTTGGGGCAGCTGGGTTGATGTAAAGGAGAACGCGCCCGCGCTCCTCGCCAAGGAGCTGGCGAGGGCCAAAAGCAAAGGGCCCGTCACGATCTTCTTCTCCTCGGCGACGGACCCGTATCAACCGATCGAATACAAGGAGCGGCTCACCCGCGCGCTCCTCGAGGGGATGTCCGAGCATCCGCCGGACTTCTTGTTCGTGCAAACCCGCAGCACGCTCGTGACGCGGGATGCGGACCTGCTTGAGCTGCTCGGCGACCGCGTCCGAGTCAGCATGACGGTGGAGACGGACCGCGAGGACATCCGCCGCGCGTTCACCCCATCCGCGCCACCAATCGCGGCGCGGCTAGAGGCACTCCGCGAGCTTGCCGCGCGCGGGATCCCGGTGCAGGCCACGATAGCGCCAGCGCTGCCCAGCTCGGTCGGCTTCGCCGAGCGGCTCTCGGGCATCGTGGATCGGGTGTGCATCGACGATTATTTCATGGGCGATGGCAGTGGGGGAGGGCGCACGGGGCGCATCGGCGTGCGTGCTATCTATGACGCGCTGGGGCTGACCGACTGGTACAGTCGGGATGCGTATCGGCGCGTGCACGAAGAGCTCCTGCGGCATTTTCCGCAGGAGCGTGTCTTCATCAGCCAAGCGGGATTCCTCCCCTGAGGACCGCTGCTCTTTATTCTGTTTGTACTGCGGCCGGCTGCTCATCCTGAACATCCGTGTGATCCCGAAGCCGCTGTTTGAATTCCTTAGGCGAGCATTGATTATATCGCTTGAACATTTTATAGAACTGAGCCATGTTCTGAATGCCGACTTCATAGCTAATTTCCATAATGCTGAGATCCCCTGTGAGCAGGAGGCGCTCGGCTTTTTTGATACGTTTATAATTCACATAATCAATAAAGGATAGTCCCATCACTTTTTTAAAATACTTAATAAAGTAATGATAACTCAGATTCAGAATGCGGCACACATCTTCGACCGTAATTCGCTCTGTCAAATGCTCGTCGATATAATCCAGCGCTGGACGCAAACGTGAGATACCGGAATCCTCGGTCAGCCCAGCAAGATCACGTTTATCGTTGCGCAGCAGGAGCAGCAGGAGGTGCTTAATGGCAGCAACGATGGCTAGTTCATAGCCGATGGTACGCGTTTGTGACTCCTCATAAATTTGCCGGATAAGTTGGTAAGCGGTTGCTCTAACCCCCGTATTTGAACGGAAAAGTTCATTAAACGGCTCAAGCGAGTGCGTCAGCTCCGAAAATAAATGCAAATAAGCGAGTGTGCTCAGATCGAAATGCTGCGTCAGATCAATTTGAAATACAATTTGATGCAAGGGCTCTTCCGAGTATTTATGTGTGCGATGCGGCTGTGAGGAACCAAGCAGAATGACATCCCCTGCCTCCATCACCGTATAGGCATCCTTGGTTTGGATGGCGAGTTGACCCTGGGAAACCACCAGAAACTCGACCTGCTTGTGCCAATGCCATGTCCAAGGATCAGGTAAGCCGCATTGGGGATAGTCATGTTTGATTTCCCATATTTTTAAGAAAAGAAGCGGGTTCTGGTACACGACTTCTTCATTTCTAATTTCAGTTAAGTTGGTAGGACTAAGAGTAGAGTTCATAGGCATGGGATACCTCACTAAGCTGGACAATTTCGAATAAGATTTAGTCCCATTTAGTATAACATTGCAGGATAGCAGATGACACTATTGAATAAGAAATAGGCACAATTCGGCCTTTCCTAGGTACTTGGGAAAACCTATACTCAGAAGTAAGAATGAATACGCTACCTTGGAGGCATAGAATGATGAGTAAACCATTAAATGTAACCGTTTGGAACGAATTTCGTCATGAAAAAGAAAGTGAAATCGTACGTACTGCCTACCCACAAGGGATTCACACGGCAATTGGTGAGGGTCTAAGGGGTTCCGTTCAAGTCACCTATGCAACATTAGACGATCCTGAGCATGGTTTGTCGGAAGAAGTCTTGAACAATACGGACGTCCTCATTTGGTGGGGGCATAAAGCACATGATGAAGTACAAGATGAAATCGTAGCTCGTGTTCAAAAGAGTGTGTGGGCAGGTATGGGCCTAATCGTCCTGCATTCCGGTCACTTCTCCAAAGTGTTCAAAACCCTAATGGGCACATCCTGTGATCTCAAATGGCGTGAAGCCGACGAAAAAGAGCGTCTATGGGTCGTTGCTCCAGGTCATCCGATCGTGGAAGGCATTGGCGAGTACATTGATCTTGAGGCAGAGGAAATGTATGGGGAGCACTTTGACATCCCGCAACCGGATGAGCTTATCATGGTTTCCTGGTTCGAAGGCGGGGAAGTATTCCGCAGCGGTTGTACCTTCCACCGTGGGAACGGGAAGATTTTCTACTTCCGTCCAGGTCATGAAACATACCGTACGTACTACAATGAGCAAATCCGCCGCGTCATCTCCAATGCGGTTCAGTGGGCAGCGCCATCTACGCGCGAGTATCCGAAATACGGTAACCACAAGCCATTGGAAGAAATTAAAGCGAAGGTTAAAGCGTAGAATCATTGCATCGCATAGAGCATACCTCCTATTGAATGGGGGTATGCTCTTTTTCAACGTGTCTGACTCCTGACCAAGTACAACCGTCATGCGAAGCCACATCGCGCGCAATAAATGGATTTTCTGTAGCTAATTCAAGCGAAAATACGATGTTTTGCAAAATAACAGGATTCCTCCCGTTATTTCAGCTCAATTTAGTCAAACGGGACATTTCGAGCAAAATTAGATGTAGGAAATCCAGTTAAACTCTCCAAAGGCTAGTTTTAGCCGGAAATAGATGTAGAAAATCCAGTTAACTCGTAGAAACGGTTCCGACCGATCATTTTCTCAAAGCCTCCAGCATGTCGGTAATATGGGCATGCATCAGGGTTCTTGCCCTCTCACATTGCCGCTCTTCAATAGCTATGGCAATTAACGCATGATAGTGCGAAGCTTTCGTTCTCATGTGGGGCATCGTGTTGGTTTGTTTCCTGCCGTCTTTAAGAAGGGGCATAATGGCCTCCATCATTCTTCCAAGAACAGGGTTTTTCGCGCCTTCCACAATCACTTGGTGAAATGCCAAGTCTGTCTCTAGGTAAGATCCACCCTCTTTCATCTCCTGATCTAGTTGTATGGTTAATTCATGAAGCTTTTTTACTTGTGATTGTGAGGCATATCGGGCGCATAATGCAGCTAATTCCGGTTCTATTAATAATCTCGCTTCCAACACAGTAACAAGCGAAATATGACCTAATTCTTCTAGTTTCATCGTCGGATCTTCGAGTAAAAGCGGGTCATTTCTAACATACATGCCACGTCCGTGTTCAATGCTAATCATCCCTTGACTTTCTAAAGTGCGAAGAGCCTCCCTGACAGTCGTTACGCTAACAGAAAAATGATTGGCCAATTGCTGGAGGGTAGGAAGCCGATCTCCCGGGGCCCATTCCTTATCCATAATTTTTTGTTTAAATACGTTAATGGTGGTTTCAAACACTGTTTTTTTCATGATGTAGCCTCCTTCCTCCAAATTATTATCTGTTATTCTAACACAGAAGATATTGTAAACACACGTAACTTACACGTATAGAAATTAAAATATGTGAATTGACAAAGAGAAAAATAGATACTATGATTCGAATATAGATAGTATGTATTTTGAACTTTAGTAAAGTTTCGGGCTAAATTTATAGGGAATGGGCATTTGAAAGGCGAAGTCATCGGATGAATATTCCAATACAAGAAGCTAAGAAAAGAGGTAAATCTAATGAAAATCACAAGCTATGAGACATTTATTGTTCCACCACGCTGGTTGTTCTTGAAAATAGAAACCGATGAAGGCATTGTTGGATGGGGAGAACCGATCGTTGAGGGGAAAGCTCATACTGTGCAAGCTGCTGTATCTGAACTTATGGACTTTTTAATTGGTAAGGATCCTATGCGTATTGAGGATCATTGGCAAGTTATGTATAGGTCCGGTTTTTACCGGGGGGGTCCTATTCTTATGAGCGCAATTGCTGGAATTGACCAGGCTTTATGGGATATTAAAGGGAAATTCTACAATGCTCCAATCTATCAGCTGCTAGGTGGCGCATGTAGGGATTCCATAAAGGTGTATTCTTGGATCGGGGGTGACCGTCCGAGCGACGTAGCTCAAGATGCAATGGAGAAGGTAAGAGCCGGATTTACTGCCATCAAAATGAATGCCACCGAAGAGCTACAGTTTATTGATTCGTATGAGAAAATCGATCAGGTCATTGCGCGGGTCGCTGCGATCCGAGACGTAGTTGGACCGAATTTGGGGATCGGTGTAGATTTCCATGGCAGAGTACACAAGCCAATGGCTAAAGTTTTAGCCAAGGAGTTAGAACCTTTCCGTCTCATGTTTATAGAAGAGCCCGTTTTACCAGAAAACAATGAAGCTTTACGAGATCTTGCACATCATACTAATATCCCAATAGCTACAGGCGAGCGTATGTTCTCTCGGTGGGATTTCAAAAAGCTCCTTGAAGATGGTTATGTTGATATCATACAACCGGATCTGTCTCATGCGGGAGGGATTACCGAATGTAAAAAAATTGCCTCGATGGCAGAAGCCTATGATGTTGCTCTAGCACCTCATTGTCCGTTAGGGCCAATTGCACTAGCAGCATGCCTACAGTTAGATGCCACAGCCTACAATGCTTTTATTCAAGAACAAAGTCTTGGCATTCATTATAATAAAGGTAACGATTTGCTTGATTATATCGTCGATCCTGCTGTATTCTCCTATGAAGGCGGATATGTTACAATTCCTGATGGTCCTGGTCTTGGCATAACGATTAATGAAGAATACGTTCGGAAAATGTCCGAGACTGGTCATCGGTGGAGAAATCCCGTATGGCGTCATAAAGACGGCTCAGTAGCTGAGTGGTAAAATAAATAAGCAGAGAGAAGTAAACTGGTACCCATGCACTGGACACTTTTAAAAAAAGTGTTTAGTGCATGGGTACCTTTTTGTATACTAGAGTGAACAGTGGGGGCGAGCTTATGAGTAAAAAACATTTTAGTAATATCGAACGGGAGCAATTAACGAACAACCCGTATGTCTTACGAGTCAGTGAAAAATCAATTACGTATTCAGATGAATTCAAACGTTTGTTCATTGATCAGTACCTGTTAAAGAGGACACCAAGAGAGATTTTTGAATCGTGGGTTTCATGTGGAGGTCCTTGGAATGAAGCGTATTGAACAGTGCGCAGATCGATGGAAGAAAGCCTACGAAAAAGACGGAATTATTGGACTTGCAGACTCGCGAAAAGAAGCCGTACTTCGCCCTTCAAAAATGGCTTTGTCTCCTGACGAGATTATTGTTAGACAAGAAGCGAAGATTAGGCTCTTGGAGGCTCAGCTAGAATACGTAAAAAAGTCAGACAGGAACGAAAGGAGGCTGTTAGCAAACGGAGAAAACCTAAACCAAAGTGAGTGTTTTAAACTGATTCAAGAGGCTGTTGGGCAAGGCTTGGGACGAATGACACGTTACTTCTGCCAATTGCTTGACGTGTCTCGCTCCGGCTATTACAACTATCTAAACTCTGCTGACAAGCGCCATGAGCGTACACTAGCGGATGAGCAGGCAGGTGCACTCATCAAGAAAGCATTTGATCGAAGAGGTTACAAAAAGGGCTCCAGATCCATTAAGATGACGTTGGAAAATGAATATGACACCTGTTACAACCTAAAGCGTATTCGAAGGCTAATGAAAAAGTTTGACCTCGTATGTCCTCATCGGAAACCTAACCCGTATCGACTCATGGCCAAAGCAACACAAGAACACCGTACACTCCCCAATAGGTTGCAGAGGGACTTTAAGAAAGAAATCCCAGGCCTTGTGCTGCTCACCGATATTACCTATCTTCTGTTCGGTAAATCGCAAACGGCTTATTTGTCGACCATTTTGGATGCTTCCACAGGGGAGCTTCTAGCCCATAACCTCTCTCAGTCTCTCCATCTGCCGCTAGCTCCAGAAACCATTGAATTATTAATGAGACAGAGACGCTTTAAGCTCCATCAAGATGCCTTCATTCACTCCGATCAAGGGGCCCATTATACGAGCCCCACCTACCAGAAAATATTGAAGAGCTAGGGCCTTGGGCAGTCGATGTCACGACGTGGTAACTGCTGGGACAACGCCCGCAAGAGTCCTTCTTCGGACATATGAAAGATCATATTAAGAACCAACAATGTACAAATTTTGCCGAGGTGCAACGGGAAATTAACCGCTACATTCGTTACTATAATCATTACGATATCAGTGGGGATTAAAAAAGATGACTCCTGTTCAATACAGGAATCATCTCTTAAGTGCAGCTTAACATTCTTTTTTCAAAGTGTCCTTGACTAAGGTTCCAGTTTAGTCTTTCCATATGCCGTCCTCTTTTTTCTGGATGTATAGAGTAATGGCAGACATGTCTTTCGAATGTTAGGGTGGTCTATCAACATTTTTTCGAAAATATAAGCTAAGCAATCCATTGCTACTTTTACTATTTTTTTGATAAAATGATTCTTACATGACGGGAAAGGAGACGAATCAGCTTGGGAAGAAAACAATCCTTTACTGAAACAGAGTTGCTTGACATGACAAAAAGATTAATACTTGAATATGGTTACGACGGATTTCATCTCAAACTTCTCTCACAGCATTTGCCTGGAGCCAGAAGCACGATTTACCAATACTACGCCAATAAAGAAGAAATAGTCGCAGCTTGTATGAAGCGAGTGATTTCTAATGTATTAACAAATGCCTCATCAGTTGATGAGACGGACACTTTGGCAGCTCTACAGCAGTTGCTTGACATTTATGTAGAAGAATCTAATCTTCATCAAATCCTTGGAGATGCTCATAAAATTAAGACAGAACATGAAAAGGCTCTGAATGATCTTTTATTCGTTGAGCAAGCGCATTCCATTCTCAAAGTTCAACTAACACGCTTATTCGAACGGGCTCAAAAGGAGAAAAGCCTAAGAACTGATATCCCACTCCCTGTCCTTATTAGTACTTTTTTTAACCTGCTTAATACCCCGAATATGATGAATCTCCCTGCGCAGCAATGGAGCAATCTCTTGTTTCAAATATGGATCGGAGGCTCTAGGAGTTAGTAAAAGTAGTCTAAATTAATTTTTGACACAAGTGTCAGTTATGTGATTTAATTGTTAATGACACAAATCTTGTTTCATCAAATATGACACAAGTGTCAGTTACGTGATTTAATGCTAATGACACAAATCTTGTTTCATTGAATATGACACAGGTGTCAAATAAATTGGGGTAAGGAGTTGGAAATAGAATGTTTTTGGCTATGAAAGAGTTAATGCATAGTAAAATGAGGTTTTCAATGATCGTGATCATTTTCGTGCTGATCGCCTGGTTGGTGTTCATCCTATCTGGTTTGGGTAATGGATTATCGACGCTTGCTGCATCAGTATTCAAGAACATGCAGGCCGATTATGTCGTCTTCCAACAAGGGTCGCAGTCTTCAATGAGTAAATCACTACTGTCTGATCATTTGGTGGCAGATGTAGAGAAACTACCAAATGTAACTGCTGCTTCACCAATGGGGAGCTCGATGGCAACAGCGCTTAAGGGTCAAAGCAACAAAAATGAAGATAAAGTCGACATCGCCATTATTGGTATCAACCCTGGAAGCTTCTTGGAGCCAACCATCATCGAGGGGAAACCTTTATCATCTGAAAACCCGAAGAATGTCGTTGCGAATGTGACAATGAAGGATAAGGGGTTTAAACTTGGAGATATTTTTCAATTAGACGGATCTACAGAGTCGTTAACTATTATCGGATTTGTCGAAAATCAAACCTACAATCACGTTTCAGCCGTGTTTACACCCATATCTGAATGGCGTAAAATTGCCTTCGCAGCACCCGGTTCCAGTAAAGGAATTGCGGATCCTGTGAACGCTATTATGCTTCAAGGAACTAATATTGATCCAAACTTAATTAATAGTAAGCTATCGAATACGGATACAGTTACTCGTGCGGGAGCTGTGCAAGGGATGCCAGGTTATAAAGAAGAGAACGGCTCAATTCTGATGATGCTAGCTTTTCTCTTGGCGATATCCGCATTCGTTCTTGGCGTATTTTTCTATGTGATTACCATACAGAAGACCAACCAATTCGGCATTATGAAAGCGATCGGTGCAAGGAACGGATTCTTGAGCAAAGCGATCATATCCCAAGTATTTGTGTTGTCGTTGACCAGTATTATTGTCGGTATTGTGCTCACTTACGGGACAGCTGCCATTATGCCAAAGGCTATGCCATTCAAGCTTGAAACGAATCTAGTTATTGGATATTCGATTATCCTTCTTGTTATTGCATTGCTCAGTTCATTAGTTTCGGTTCGCAGAATTATTAAAATAGATCCGCTGAAGGCGCTCGGGAGGGTCGAATAATGAATAAAGGATTACAGCTTAGTAATATCACAAAGTATTATTCCGAAGGAAACAATCGGATTGCTGCACTCGATCATGTCTCTATCTCCGTTGTGCCGGGTGAGTTTGTGGCTGTAGTTGGACCATCGGGGTCTGGTAAGAGTACATTCTTATCCATTGCGGGAGCACTACTCAAAGCTTCCGAAGGAGAAATCAACTTGAATGGGCATAATATTTCTAAACTTTCTGATAAAGAATTGTCTAACATTAGGTTGAGGGAAATTGGGTTTATTATGCAGTCATCGAATTTGGTTCCCTATTTAAACGTACTTGATCAATTGCTTTTAGTGAAGAAGATGTCTGGGAAGGTTACAGCGGAAGATAAAAAATTCGCCATTAAGTTACTTGAAGAACTGGGGCTCGGTGCGAAGCTAAAGAGCTTTCCCGAAGAACTCTCCGGGGGGGAGAAACAGCGTACTGCCATCGCTCGCTCTTTAATTAACAAACCTAACGTCATTTTGGCCGATGAGCCGACAGCAAGCTTGGACACCAAACGGGCACATGAAGTGGTCAGCCTTATCGCCCAAGAGGTTAAGTCACGTCAGAAAGCGGCGATCATGGTTACCCATGATGAGCGGATGCTTGAATATTGCAACAGAGTATACCGAATGGAAGATGGTAAAATGAACTTGGTCAATTATTGACCTTTGCATATTCATGCTGAGTTCTTATTTTTTTCATGTAAACAATTGTCTTATCTAACTAAATAGTTATAAATGTAATTTGTCATTATGATTTCAAAACCAATAATTAATTAATTATAGTCACTAATCTAACGAGATGAAAATGCCTACTAAGAACCCTGATAATCAAGGTTTTATGGTTGTAGTGATATTCATGTCGTTCTTTTTACGACAAGAATATCACTACAAAACATAATAGCGACAAGAAAGTCGCTCGAAATTAAGCAATTAGAGTTTGAAATGAGACTATACCCATATGGTAACAAGTTAATGGGTCGTCTTTTTTACTTCATATTACTTGATATGCGAAGGGCTCGTTTTTTGAATATGAAAGATAATGTCGAATTGCTCTTGAAGGGAAACATCATAATATTGCGGTTCGTTAGGAATGATCACTGCAATGCCATCCAAGAATGGCTGCTTTTCTTTTACCCATTGCTGCGCATCTCCATTCAATTTTCGAAGATCTAACAGGAACTGATCGTAATGAACTTGTCCAAACATATGATTGGAACTGCTCACGTTCTTCTGAATGGTATCTGCTGCAATCTTATCTTCACTGAATGCTGTAAATTTACCTTCCGTGGTGGTGGAGCCAATTGCTACATATTGATTGCCAACACGTTCTTTCAGAAACTCTCCGGCGACTTTAGGATACATCTTCTCAGTGATAACACCTTTAGCTATGTGAATATTGTGCCCCCAAACCATCGTTTTGCCGCCAAGTTTTTCTTGAGCCCAAACTGCATGCTCGGCTAGATACTGATCATGCAGCTTTACCATGCTCGGATAGTCAGCCGGAATCACCATCTTCGTAAAATTCTCTATCACCTTAGTCGTCCCTTTCACCCAAACTAGCTCGTGTGAATCAATCTCACTAATCGACTTAGTTTTGTCTTCAAGTAGCTTGACTATTTTTTGCGCATTTGTCATATGCTTTTCTTTCACTTCAGTAGTCAGCTTCATATATTCCTGTAGATTACCTGCCACCGATGACAACTCTTTGTAGCTTTGCTCGACTTCCGGCAGCAAATCAGGATGATGCTCCTTAACGTAATTGATCACTTTATCGAAGACACTTTGATCCAGCATTTTTAAGTCTAGTCCGATGAATTGAATTTTCTTTTTATTTACAGGATCAGAGTTGTATTCCCGCATCCATTCTACCATAGCGACGATCTCATCAGTTGGGTATAACAGCTTCAAAAACTCCCTTGGGTCGCCTTTTCCCGTTTGGATATACTCGTTTAGCTTTAAACCGTTACCCCAATCCTCTTCAATACCAAAATTAGTAAAGCCCAGCTCAGTGACCAAATATTTCACGAGGCGATGCTTCATCATAAAAATCTCCGAGCTTCCGTGAGTGGCCTCTCCTAAACCAACAAAATTTGCATTCCCTATCATGTCTTTTAGCGGTTTTAAATCATTCAATGGTTGTTTCGGATCTAACGACTTCAGTTGCTTCGCCTGCGATTCAAGTGATTTCGCAACACTATTTTGAGATATTTGAGCTGTCTCAACTGGTTGGGTTATTCCTATTTGATCCGACTTATCAGTTGGTCTCGTACTGCAACCTGCAGTTAGAATCGATGCACTTAGCATTACGGAAACTCCACCGTAAATAATTTTCCTTCTTTTGTTCATTGAATTCACCTCATGGATTTTTTTGAAGTACGTCTCTTTCTGCACACAAGCATATGGGGTCGTCTTCAGTAGTTCAATTGTCACTAACTCAGTATCATTTAAGCTAGTTACAAATCTTCACTATTTCATGTGACAAGCAGCGCTGGCTAACGAACCGGTCAGCGCCAACATGTCACAAAGTAAAGATGACATGTTGTCACTGGTGGGTATGACAGCTGTACGGTTAGTATGGAGCAGTAGGCAACCACCACCTGGTGCGGTTGATGGAAGAAGCCAACGATAGAATAAACGGAGAGGAGCGATGAACCTTATGAAATCAGGTTTCATCCAAAATGGTTATTTTTTATTATTAACTTTCGTTACAGGCTTGTTTTACTTTTGCTTTTATATGGTAGCTCTGACGTTCAGTTTAAGTCTTTCATTTACGGTAATCGGCATTCCACTAGTTACACGCGTATTGCGAACTACGACAACCTTCATCCAATTCGAGCGCACGCAGACGAAAATTTATACAGATATTACGACGGAACCTTACAACAAAAAAATAACAACGGATGCATCGGTCTGGGTTCATGCCAAATTAGAACTTACGGATCGTCGCAACTGGTTCGCCGTCTTTTGGTTAATGCAGAAGTTGGGGATCGGGCTCGTCAGTCTCATCAGCGTAGCCGTTCTCTATTTAGGACCGCTTGCATTCCTATTGGCACCACTTTTGTATCGATACATCGATTTGAATGTCATTTTCATGCAAGTAGATACTTTTGCGGAATCACTCTTTACCATGGGTCTGGGAGCGGTTCTTGCCGCAATAAGCGTCAAGTTAAGTGACCGGTTGGTGACAACAATCGGAGGTTATACGCGCACCATGATTCAGCAGCTAGACCGATAGCTGTTTTGTTTCCGGCCTTTGTGCAGATGCAGTAACGTAAACAGCCAGTTATGTACCACACGAAGGTTTGGTCTATAATACTATAGGAAACAAACAGAAAGTTGCTTAGGGGTTGAATGATTTGTTGGATATGGTCAAACAGTGGTTTTGGTATGACTGGATTATGCTGGGGCTTCGCCTTATTATTAGCGTTTCGCTCGTCCTCACGACGATTAGATTTCAGGAAGGTCTAGTGCTGCCTCTTTGGATCGTTATTTTTTGGGAGATTGCCGCTTTCTCTATTCCCTGGGTTTGCTTACTGCTGAACTACAAATATTATTTATTCACAGAAATACTGCTATTTGGCGGGTTGTGTGTACATTTAACCTCGTTGTTTCCAGAAGCTTTCCCTTCATTTCTTGCATCAGCCTTTCTGATTGCAGCGAATAGCGCTCATCGGTCTTATTATTGGACGGCTCCGGCAGCAGTCTTGGTAATACCCGGAATTTTTTATGTCGTTTCGCCAGTTAACAGCTATTGGTTCATGGTAACCTACTATGGATTTGCTTATGTGATGGGATTCGCGTTTCATTTATTGATCGTCAATCATCGGCAAAATGAAACGATCCGCAAGCAAAATGCGGTGCTTGAGCAATATATGTCCCACATCGAGCGTATTACGCTGGCAGAAGAACGAAACAGGCTGTCGAGAGAGCTTCACGATACTGTCGGTCATGCTTATACTTCCATCATCATGGGAATGGAAGCGTTGCGCTCCGAGCTTGCTACTGAAGCGGGTATACAGAGGCTGGATTCCTTGCTTGAGTTGGGCCGTAAAAGTATAGAGGAGGTGAGGGGCTACTTGCATCAAATGGATTCTCCACAGCAGTCTCTTTCCTTGGTCCAGTCTCTGCAAAAGCTTGGAGATGAATTTCAGGAGCATGCCCGGATCAACGTAAGCTTTCGTGTGTTTGGAGACGAGTACCAAATGTCCCGACAAGCGAAAATGGCGTTCATGCGCTGCCTGCAAGAATCTCTTACGAATGCGGTTCGTCACGGTCAGGCAACGGAAATTACCGTTTCTTTGCAATTCGGGCAGCAAGATACGAGGCTGGAGGTGCATGACAACGGAAGAGGGATGGAAGAATGGCGGGAGGGCTTCGGCATGAACGCGATGAGGGAGCGGGCCATGAATTTGCAAGGTCAAGTGTCCGTTTATACGAAGCCAGGGGACGGGATGCTTGTTACCTGTTCGTTGCCGCGACAAGCGGAAATAGAGGACGACCTTATTCAGCTGTTGATCGTCGACGACCAACCTTTTATTCGGGAAAGTCTCCGGGTGCTGCTCGACAAGTACCAGGACTTGAAATTAGTCGGATCGGCAGAGGATGGCGAACAGGCTCTCGACCTGTGCGGACGCCTCCAGCCTCACGTAGTGCTGATGGATTTGGATATGCCACGCATGAACGGAGCCGAGGCAACCAAAATGATCAAGCAGCAATGGCCGCAGATCCGCGTATTGATTTTCACGACTTTCCAGGATGCGGAGCAAGCATTGGACTTACTGCGCAGCGGTGCGGACGGCTTCCTGCTGAAATCAACCGAACCGTTAGAGCTGGCAGATACGATTCGGCTTATTCACAGAGGAGGCACATTAATCGATAAGGGAATGTCCCATAAAATATTCGAGAAACTCGATAAGAGCGTCGAATCAACGCAACTGAAAGCCAATAACGACTATGACCTGACTTACAGGGAAATAGAAATATTGCAGCTTGTTGCCAAAGGGCTCGGGTACAAGACGATAGCGTCCAAGGTGTATTTATCGGTCGGCACGGTCAGAAACTACGCCTCCTCGGCCTATATTAAGCTAGGAGTACGCAACAAGGAAGAGGCAGTCCAGAAAGCATTGGAAGTCGGGATCATTGTTAGCTAGATTTCGAACGATAGTTATGCTCGTTTATGAGGTGTTTTCTTGTCGTTTTTTTGATGATGATGAAGCTGCCATCAACCTCTTGCTTTTACAAAAAAAGTGGTCTATAATTCATTACACGATCGTTGAATGAAATGATGAGAGTGAGATTATAACTATGAAAAGAGTGCCGAAAACAAGTCGCGATCTTCAGGCTGCTGAACGTAGAGAGCAAATCTTGCTTGGTGCTAAGCAGTTGTTTGCCGAGCATGGCTATCACGGGACATCGATTCGCGCAATGAATAAGCATATCGGGATCACAGATGGCTTGTTGTATCACTATTTTCCAGGCGGCAAGCAAGAAATATTGGAGACTATTTTCCATGAAGCTCAGCGTGATCGCATGGAGCTGATGGATCAGTTAATTAAAGGGATCCATCCAGGCCAGCCGTTGGAAGAAGCGTTATATCTGTTTATCTCAAGACTGGTGGGCACACTTGTTGGGGACCCGGATTTTATGAAAATTATGCTGCGAGATTCGGATAATATTTTATCTGAGGATAAGAATTTCATGACCCAGTTGATTTTACAACGGCATCAAGCGTTAAAGGAAGCTTTGGCGAGAAGAGCTGAGGCTGGTGAAATCCGAGAGATGGACTTTGGCTTAGCGGCCAAACAAGTTATTTCCGTCGGTATGATGGCCGTTCTCGGACAATTCACAGCGGTGAATATGTTGGAGACGGATGTTGATAGTTATTTAGAAAGAATGGTCGCTTTCACCGTGTCACTTTGGAGAAAGTGATTTCTTTTTTAGCAATTTCGTTCACACAACGTTGAATGAATATATTAAAGGAGGCTTTACAATGAATCATTTTTTTAAACAGAAACATCCGTATATCGCTATTATTGCCGTTTTCCTCGTCATTCTTTTATTGGGTATTGCGCAGCTAGGTTCGACGGTGAATCCAACGCCTAAGAATCTGCCCGTGCTGCTAGTTCAGATGGATACGGGTGAGAAGCTTCCAACAGGCCAGGAAATGAATTTTGGCAAGCTCATTCAGGAGAAAATAACCGCTGCTCCAGCGCAAGCAGATACGGTCTCTCCACTCAAATGGACGACTATGGCCAGTGAACAAGAAGCCATCGATGCGATGGACAGAGAGCAAGCCTACGCTGCGATTGTCATTCCAGCAGACTTCAGCCATAAGCTAGCAAGCTTATTGTCCCCTCAGCCACAGGCTTCATCCGTAACGGTATACGTGAATCAAGGGATGAATAATACCGCGGCTACGATGGCGAACGGTGTTCTGACTCAGATCCTTAATGGCGTTAATGGTCAGGTTAGAGAGCAGCTGCTAGCGCAAGTTAGTCAAAAAGGCGGCACCCTTACCGTGGACCAAACTAAAGCATTCGCATCGCCGATTGTTGTCACGAGCAAGAACATCAATGCGGTTGGCGCGAACAGTGCCAATGGTAACGCACCTGTTGTATTGACCCAACTTGCATGGTTTGGAGCCATGGTGACGACTTTATTGCTTTTCATGGCTGCTGGTAAAGCAACACAAACGGGCTCACGCTCGCATCGCTTCGGCATCCAAGTTTCTCAATTGCTCAGTGGTGTCGTCATTACCGCGGTATCTGCCGTCAGTATTCTATTGGTAGCCGGCCAATGGTTAGGGTTATCCATCCCAAGTTATTGGGAGATCGGCTTATTCCTTACTTTGGTCGGATTCGCCTTCTTCCTGTTGCAAACGGCCGTCGTGAGCTGGCTTGGTTTAAAAGGAGTGCCGCTATTCGTGCTGGTGTTCTTCTTCGGCGCACCGGTGCTTTCTCTGCCAGCCGAACTATTGCCATCATTCAGCCATGACTGGCTGTACGCTTGGCTGCCGCTTCGTTTCTCTGCCGAAGGACTTCGTGATTTGTTCTACTTCCGTCAGAACTTGAATTTGAGCAGTCCGATGTGGACGTTAGGCATCATGGGTGCCGTAGCGATCGTGGTTATTTTCTTGTCTTTGTTGAAAAAGCACGAGCAACCAGCAGCTCAGGTAGAGGCTTCACGTTCTATGTAACACAGTCCGTCTGTTGTAGATACCACAGAAATGTGATTTGGGCGAAGGAGGGTCACCCTCCCCGACCCTATTCCTTCTAGTAGGTCATTAATGGGGTTAACTAACCGGAGAGGGAACGAGGGTACGCTATTTTCATGATTTTTGATCTGTTTGGCTTCGAAGGGGAACGAGGGTGCGCTATTCTGCTATTTTGGAAGGAAATATAGGTAATAAAGGTAAAATAGTGCACTGACGTTCCCCTTCACACGATAAGCACCCCGTTATGGACCCATTAGCGCACTGACGTTCCCTTATCCAGTGGCCAATACCAGGTCCAATGACAATAAGCCTCCAACCTGACACTCAGGTTCGGAGGCTTTTCGCCTTTCTCCTTTTATAAACATCAACGCAAATCATTGTAATGCTGCATCTTCATGAAATGAATGGTGACCGTAGTCCCCTCGCCAACCGCTCCGGTAATTGACAGATCATGACCCAGTTTCAGCGCCATTTGCTTGGCTAAGTAGAGTCCCATCCCAGTGGAGCGGCTGTGTGTTCGGCCGTTTTTCCCTGTGAAGCCTTTATCGAACACGCGACCTAGATCAGCGGGATCAATCCCTATCCCTGTATCTGTAATAATTAACCGCTTCTCGGAGCCTGTTTCCTCAGAACGGAAGGTGATGCTGCCGCCATTGTCGGTGTAGGTCAAGGCATTCGCCACGATCTGGTTCACGATGTAGCCCAGCCACTTGCTGTCACTGTTCACGTTGTGGGTCAGCGACTCCATGTCGGGACGTATCCGTTTGGCGATAAACAGTTTGGCTACCTTCTTGACACTATCCTTCACAAGGGTGGTCAGCGACAACTCCGAGATGAAATAATCTCTGGAAAAGGAGTCGATACGCGAGTAGTAGAGCGCTTGCTCGACATAACTATCGATTTTGCTCATCTCATCTTCGAGCTTGTCTACGAGGTATTCCGCGGTTTTGCCGGCACGGTTCTCCATGATGAGACGACTGGCTGCGATGGGCAGCTTCACTTCATGAATCCAAGAGAGGATGAATTCCTGGTGACCACGGATCTCTGACTGTAGGAGATTCGTTTCATTCGCTTGATCTTTCGACAACTGAGTTAACAGCTGTAGATAGAGCTCTTGCCCGTTGGTTTGAGGGTCTGGCATCGCCGCTATGGCCCAATCTTGATGTTGGTTTTTGCCAAGAAACTCATTTAGTTCCTTGAAGAAGGACTTCCGATAGAAGTAGCCAAAGGTTATATATAGGGCTGCGAATAGAAAACAGCCTGCATTCGTGTAGGCGATATTATTGAGGGCGGCCTGCCCTTTTACACTGACAAGCATAATCATTGAAATGAATAGCATCGTTACTGCGTACATCCCTAAGAAATATCGTTTATCCTTCAAATAAGAGAAAAAGCTCATGGGATCATGTACCCTTGCCCTTTCTTGGTTGTGATGAAATCATCGCGTCCAAGTTCTGCAAGCTTTTTGCGCAGGCGGGTAATATTAACGGTTAATGTATTGTCGTCTACGAAGCTTTCATCCTCCCAAAGTCCGCGCATCATCTGCTCTCTGCTGACAATAGCGCCTTGATGTTGCATGAGGATAGTGAGAATTTTGAATTCATTCCGGGTAAGCTCTGTTTTCTGATCCCCACAAGCAATATCACCATCCTTCAAATTCAGGACAACCCCATTATGGGCCATTACATTAGCCGATGTTTCCATATAGGAATAGGTTCTGCGCAGCAGGGCATTAATTTTTGCAACGAGGACATCCGTATAGAAAGGTTTCTGAATAAAATCATCGCCACCCATATTCATCGACATGACCATATCCATGGGTGTATTGCGAGATGAGAGGAAGAGAATCGGAACATTCGAAACTTCTCTGATTTGGCGGCACCAATAGAATCCGTCGAACGCTGGTAAATTAATATCCATCAGCACGAGATGGGGATTTTCGTTCACATAAACGGTGAGTACGGCGTCGAATTGCTCGATAATAATCGTTTCAAACCCCCAGCGGCCCAGCGCTTCAGCCACCGTATCCCGTATTGTTTTATCATCTTCCACGATCATAATTTTCACAGACAATCGATGCCTCCTTAAGGGACGGATGAGCCGATTATACCACTTCACCAGCATTAGCAGCATAATCATGACAAAATTGTAAGGTAACGCGGAGGAGTTGTAAGTTACTTCGATGGTTGCATGGTCCCGGAGATAGTAGGATAGAGGTATCAGGAAGCAAACCATGTTATTGGAGGAATAACCGATATGAAAACGATCGTTGAAGCTAAGCAGTTGAAGAAAGTATACGGCACCAAAGGCAATGTATTTACGGCGCTGAAAGATATCGATTTAACCATTACCCAAGGTGAGTTTGTAGGTATTATGGGACCGTCTGGATCAGGCAAAACGACGCTGTTGAACCTGTTAGCCACCATCGACCAGCCAACCTCGGGGGAAATCGTTGTCGACGGGATTAGTCTCATGAAGATGAAGGAGGCAGAGCTAGCGAACTTTCGCCGTGACAAGCTGGGCTTTATTTTTCAAGACTACAACTTGCTCGATACGTTGACTGTGAAAGAGAACATCATTCTCCCGCTTGCCCTAGCAAGAATGAAGGTGGCTGAATTGGAGCGCCGCGTAGAGGTAATCAGCAAGAAGTTCGGCATCGATCCTTTGCTAGATAAGTACCCGTACCAAATTTCTGGTGGGCAAAAGCAGCGAACAGCCGCATGCCGCGCCATCGTGTCGAACCCCAGTCTCGTACTGGCAGATGAGCCGACAGGAGCTTTGGATTCCAAGTCTGCGACAGAGCTTCTGGAAAGCTTGCAGAGCTTGAACGTGCAGGATAAATCGACTATTCTCATCGTAACACATGATGCATTTGCAGCTAGTTATTGTACACGCGTTGTCTTTATTAAAGATGGTCAATTATTTACGGAGTTAAATAAGGGGACGTCTTCGCGCAAGGAGTTTTTCAACAAAGTCATGGATGTGCTCTCGGTGCTAGGGGGTGGGGCAAGTGACCTTATTTAGTCTGGCTAGAAGAAATGTCATCGGTAATCTGAAAAACTATTTGATCTATTTCATCTCGATGATTTTCAGTGTCGTGATTTACTATACGTTCGTATCTTTACGTTACAGTGAGGAGATCGCGGCGAATATGCAGAAATGGGAGGGCATGAAGTCTGTTTTCACACAAGCTTCGATTGTGCTCATCTTGTTCGTCGCGGTGTTTATCTGGTATTCGAACTCGTTTTTCACCAAAAAACGAAAGAAAGAAGTAGGCTTGTACGCCTTGCTCGGCGTGAGGAAGCGTAAGATTGGCACCATGTTATTTTATGAAAATATGATGATGGGCATTGGAGCCGTTGCGGTGGGGATTGTGCTGGGGACTTTACTATCCAAGCTGTTTGCGATGATGTTCCTCAAATTGCTGGATTCAGCGGTTGAAGTCAGTTTCAGTATTTCCTCTGAGGCGATTGTGAACACGTTGATCGTATTCGCTGTCATTATCGTGATCACATCGATCCATAGCTATCGTTTGATCTATCGTTTTCAGCTCGTGGAATTGTTCAAGGCAGAGCAAGAAGGGGAACAGGTTCCGAAGCCTTCGGCTTTCTCAGCGGTTTTGGCTGTTGCGTTATTAATTATTGGATATTGGACCGTGTTCCAGCCTATGACGACTTCTGCCCAAATGGGACGGAACTTTCTTATTATCTTCGGCACTTTGATCGGCGGTACGTATCTGCTATTCCGGTATGCGCTCATTTATATCTTGAAAATCGCCCAAAAGACAAAGTCTCGCTACTACAAAGGTATGAACATGATCTCCACAGCGCAATTGATTTACCGCATTCGTGGGAATACGCGGATGTTCACGATGATTGCCCTGCTCAGTGCCTTAACGCTTTGTGCCGTTACGGTAGGCTCAAGCGCCTATTTTACGATCACCAAGGATGCAGAAGAGGAAGCTCCTTTCAGCTATATGCACATTTCACAAGGAGCAAGCTTCGATGGGCAAGTTAGTGCTATGTTGGAGCAGGATAAAGAACATCCAATCGAAGCTAAGCTGGATGTTCCGATTATCCGAGTTACAGCGGACGTGACGAATTTCTACTATCATCCATCGAGTTATGATGCGAAAGCCGTTCCGATTAAGCTCCTTTCGGCTTCGATGTACAATAAGACTTCCGATGTGTTGAATCGACAAGGATCGATTGAACTGCAAGACAACGATGTCGCCATCATTCAGCCGAGATATGCCACTTTTACCGATAACGAGGTGGTTGGGAATACGATTTCGTTTAACTCTCAGACAGGGAGTCAGACCTTGACGGTGAAACAGCGTATCGTAGGCAGAGTGCTTCCTTGGAGTTTCCCGGATCTCGTCTTCATCGTGAGTGACACCCTGTATGCCAAGCTGCTTCCAGGATCAGAAGAAGTGACGTACAAAGGGTATGTCGTCAAGAATCAAGGCTCAACGAAGTTGACCTCTAACTCCATGATGAAGCTGAAAACAGATCAGAACGGGCTGTCCTCTTTCTATTATCAATATCGCCAAAACTTAGAGTCCGCTGGCATGGACATATTCACGCTGGGCTTCCTAGGACTTGTCTTCCTAGCCGCGACCGGATGTATGATTTATTTCAAACAGCTAACGGACGCCAACGAAGATAAAGAGCGCTATGCGATGCTGCGCAAAATCGGTGTAAGCCGCAAAGAAATTAGGACGACGATTGCCAAACAGACCCTGTTCGTGTTCATGCTGCCGCTCATACTAGGCGTCCTGCACAGCATCATGGTTCTCAAAGCGCTGACGACGATCCAGCTGATTAGCGGAGAAATCCTAATCCCGGTTATCACGACGACGATTCTTTATGCAGCTATTTATTTCTGCTATTTCGTGCTATGTCTCGGAGCCTCGAACCGTATCGTCAGCAGGTAAAATGGTAAACGTGACGCCATCGCTTTCATTCTTGGCCCCAACGTTCATTGCATGATGATCCATAATTTGTTTCACGATGGCTAAGCCAAGTCCGAACTGTCCTTTGCCACCGGTGCGGAAAGGCTCAAAGAGATTATCCGCGATTGTCTCATCGAGCAGCGGACCGTCGTTACTCATCTGAATTTCAAAATGAGGAGCAGCACTCATCCGAATCCGAATACAAGTCTCGGCATAACGAAGCTGATTATCGAGCATGTTTTCCAAAGCGATCTTCCACTGTTCCTGATCTCCAAGGAGCGTATGAGGAGCTAAGCTCAGCTCCCAGGTAATCTCAGGACGCTTATAGCGGAGCCGTTCAACAACATCTTCGATGACCGCTTTGATGTCAAAAGTATGGAAAGGCTTCTCTTTGGCCGTAAAATAATTCAATTTGTTTAGTAATAACAGATCGCGGATGCGCTTCTCTAGGCGTTCGCCTTCTTGCATAATGACACCTAAACTGGCACTTAGCGTGCCCTTTGGAAAAACACCGTCTTGAATGGATTGCGCATAACTGCGTATCACCATGACCGGTGTTTTTAGTTCGTGCGACGTATGCTGCAGGAAGAATTGCTGCGCACGATCTTGTTTCACAAGCCGCTGCCGCATCCCTTCAATGGCTTTGCCCAGGCGGCCTATCTCATCTTTGCGGCGGCCCGTGTCGATGGGCTCATGCCAATCGCGTTCAGCCATACGTCCCACATGCTGTTCCATCTGAACGAGTGGACGCGTGAAATAGCGCGCAAGCAATAAACATGGCATCCAGCTGACGACAATGAGGCCAACCATCAGCAGCATGAGTCTGCCGAACATCGACATGATAAGATCGTTGCGGTAGTTGCCCCAAGCATAGGAGACGATAAAGTTGGGTGCTCCTTGGACGAACTCTTTGCGGATGACATAAAAGATACTGTTATTATCGATACTGCGTGTATACTTGGCGACGGGCTGCATTTGGGATAGCGCATCTTTCTCCATGGCTGCGATGAACGGCTCGGCGGAATGGAGTGTTTTCGTAGTAGCAGCTGTAGCTGCTACGGCCTCCGCTGCTTGTGTACCACTAATCGTAAAATGCCGAATTGAAGGGCCGGTCAGTGTGCTTTCAAGAGGAGCCGTCATCTGAGCAGAAAGCGATGAGGTTTTGGTCAAAGTGGGAACAGAAACAACCGATTCAGTTCCTAGTTGTACGATACTACTGCCATCACCGTTAGGAACAACGAGGACACTACTGCCATGGGATTGCGCAGCTTTAATAGTCGTCGTCATGTCTAAAGGCTGCACAGATAGTGGTATAGCAAAAGTGGGAGTCGCAGGCTGTATGGCTTCTACTTGTAGACCACTTTGGGTATCCATCAAAATATTGTAAAGCTGCTCGGTGAAAAATCCTTTCAGCGTCCAAGGCAATAACACCGCGAGCAGTGTGAAAATGAGTAGGGTTAATGCGGCGAAGGCCCCCCATAATTTCAGGGCGAGCGGCCACTGGCCTAGTCGAATACTCATGCTTTAGCCATCCTATACCCGTATCCGTATACGGTTTCTAAACGCATGTCTGGCAGCTTGCGGCGCAATCTGCGTACTAAATCATCAACGACACGATCGGTGCCGAAGTAGTCAATGCCCCAAACCGCGCGCAGCACCTGCTCGCGTTCAAGTACGTGTCCCTGATGCTGCACGAAGTAGAGCAGCAACTCGTATTCCTTCGATGTCAAATCGAGCGTGGTGCCTTCACTATTGCTTAAGGTGCGAGCGAGCTCGTCAATCGTGTAGGAAGCCAGCGTAGTAAGCTGTGCGCGGCGCTCCATGGAGGCTGTCAGCACGCTGTTCACTTGCCGCGCATATACGCGCTCTAGCAGCTTGCGACAGCGAATGACTAGCTCACGTGGCAGAAACGGCTTGGCCAAATAGTCGTCGCTCCCAAGCTCAAGACCAATAATGCGATCGATATCGGCATCGCGGGCCGAGATGAAGATCACTGGCTGTGAGGGTTGATCGGCTTTAATCTCTCGGATGAGTTGGAAGCCATCGATCCCTGGCAGCATGATATCGAGGACCCACAAGTCCGGCCGCTCCGAGATCACATCTCTGGCTGAAGTTCCATCGGGGAACGAACGCACCTGCCACCCCTCTTTCTCCAAATATGCTGCTAATACGCCTCGTAAATGTTCTTCGTCTTCTACTAAAAAGATGCTATACATCGTGTATCACGCCTTCCTTGCCTTCTATAACATGAGGAAAAGTGGAACCGAATCGCAGGATATGCGATCGAATCCACCTTACTTACCGTTTATTTTTTCTCAGCTTCCTTTGCTTGCTGCTCTTTGATTTTTTTAGACATTTCACGCACGTCTTCTGTTCCCTTTACAAAATCCTTCAATAAATCTGGCAAGATCGCACGGATCGCTTCTGCATCTTCCGCTTCTACCGCTTTTGTTAGTTTTTGTTGAAGTATCATGCTTTCAGACTCTACAGGCTTTGCTATCATGCTTTCAGACTCTACAGGCTTTGGTATCATTATATCACTCGTAACTCCATCCTCAACTGGAAGAAGACGGGTGATCTGCTCTGGAGCTGTTCCATCGGACTTCGTTAGGCCTTTACTTGAAATGGTTATTGTCTCAATGAAAGTAGGTTGTGGCAGATCCGCTTCTGCTTGCTTCCGATCATCGAGTGCTTTCTTCCAATCAGCTAGAGTATCCGGTGCGTACGTAGTCGCAAGCATTTTCAAATAGTTGCGCTCATGAGCAGGTTGGTTAAGCAAGCCTACACTCGAAGAGCGGAAGTGAAGGGCTGGCACTGCTCCAACAGCCTTTACCATTTGTACGGTTTTGGAAGTGGGTTGTGTCTCACTTGTTGTATCTGCCGCAGATGCACTTACTGCACCGAAGGCGATGGTTGTCATAATAGCTAGCAGGCTCGTTTGAACGGCGCGTTTTTTCCATGTTGTTTTCATAGTGTGAAAACTCCTCTCGATTTATGTAGCATGCAGGGATGATTGATTTCCCTTACACCCTTACTGTACCGAAAGATTATGGACATCCTATCGTAAGATTGTGGGAAATTATGTGTTTACACGAAAACACCACCCCAGGGACCAAGCCGCTGTGGTGGTGTGTATTAGAACTGATGCCTATGATATGAACCCATTTGAAACCCACAAATGTTTGTTTCTTATCTATTTAAATGCAGCTTACGCGTATTCAACATCCCAGCAAGACCTGTTGGATCTTGACTCACTTTGTACTGGACGAAAGCCTCTGCTTGTTCAGAAGTACGAAGACGAAGCGGTTTAGGATCCATCTCTGTTACGAGTTTAACGACAACGTCTGCAACAGACTCTGAGGTTTGTGGCACCGAATTGCGTTTGGAGAACGCGTCCAAGTACTCGGTTATGATTGGTTTGTAGTCATCTTCCAAGATGCCGCCGGTTTTCTGCACGTGCCCCAGTACCGTAGCGTTGAAATTCGTCGCAATCGCGCCAGGCTCCAGCAGTGTGACATCGATACCAAAAGCAGGCTTATAGTAAGTAGCCAAGCTCTCAAGCAATCCCTCTACAGCGAATTTGGCTGCGCAGTAGATTTCATTGAAAGGTTGACCGACCAAGCCGCCAACACTCGTTGTTGCGATAAGATGAGCGGAATCCGATTTGCGAAGCAAGGGAAGGCCAGCCCGAATCGTATGCATGACCCCGTAAACATTCGTATCGAATACGGCTTGAATCTCTTCGAAGCTAGCTTGACCCAGCGCTCGGAGGAATCCGAAGCCTGCATTACAAAGCAACACATCGAGATGACCGTGCTTGCTTTCAATCTCGCCAAAGGCTTTTTCCATAGAAGCGGCTTCCGTTACTTCCATTTCCATAAAATGAAGATTTGCGACGTTCGCATACTGCTCTTGATCGCGAGCGACATTGCGCGTACCTGCATAGACGATCCAGCCAAGCTCGGCAAACTTCAAGGCAGTTGCAAGCCCGATACCTGAGGATGCCCCCGTAATCGCGATAATTTTATGCATATGATGAACTCCTTATGTGTTTATTTGTTTAACTGTTTAGAAACTAAACAATATACCTGGATGCCGAATTCGTCAACTGGAAAATGAAAAATCCCAACGTTTGTTGGGATTTTAAACAGGCATTTTAGCTAATAGCTGTTGCAATGTAGCGAGCTCTTCTTCTGTATAAGAAGTGAAGAGTTGTTCGATTTTCGTATTATACGCAGCAAGGATGTGGATTATGAGTTCGTTCCCTTTATCCGTCATTTGTAGAAGATGACTGCGGCGACTGGTCGGATGGGGTTTGCGGACGAGGAGTCCCTGTTCTTCCATTTTATCCAATAGCTGTGTAATCGCTCCGCGGGTTAGCCCGAATTCGTTGGCAATATCCACCGCGATGCAGTCTGGATGCTTGCGCAGATACTCTAAGACGTACATCATGATCGGTGATATCTGAAACTCAGGCAGCACCTGTGTTAAATAGGAGGAAATGACATTCTTGATCCCGCGAAATTTGGTCGTCATCCATTCATGCTCAGGTGTTGTCATACATAGCCGCCCTTTGGTGTATAGTGTCTAACTAGTATGCCAAAAAAAGAGACCCACAGCAACGGGCTGTGGGTCTAAGTTTATATTTTAAAGGGGGGTTGGTCTTTATTATAGGCAAGTTACATTAAAACAACATGAAAGTTAGATTTCATTTTCATTACAAATTTGACAGTGGTAAAATAAGTTGGAAAGCCAAGCATAAGCTTGAGCTGGAGAGCGGGGTATTTCCTATTGAAGCATTATTCCATGAGGTCACATTTAACGATCACATTTGCTCTAATGGCCTTGATTCCGATCCTGATTCTAGGCGGCTTCCAAGTTTCGCAAATTAAGCATATCACACAGGAAACGAACCAAAACCAGCGCCAAACGACGTATCGCCTTGGAGACGCGGTTGAAGCTTACATGTCCTATCATCGCAATGCCGTTGAAACCTTGGCAGCTACGATTTCGGCATCGGATGCGGCTTTTCGAAATCGGGAGAGCCTGACTTTGAAGCTGCAGTCCTTGCAAGAGAATCTGGCGGGATTCACAGGCATTTACGTAATCGATGATAAAGGAATGATCAAAGCCACACACCAGATGTCAACGAATCTGATTGGTGCGGATGTTAACGCTCGTGACTACACGGCTCGTGTGAAGACTGGGCAGAAAGCCATTATATCTTCATTATTTAAAGGTCCTGAGAGCTTGAACCAACCGGCAATAGCGATTGCTGTACCGATCTATAAAGGCAACAAGCAAGTAGATGGGTTCGTGTTGGCTGTACTTGAACTAGCGCCAATCAAGACGCTCGTCACGAAATATGATTATGGGACAGAGACATATCCTGTCGTTTTGGATCATGCTGGCAAGCCCATTTACCATCCGAATGCGGCGCTAACGGAATCCATGGCGGATTTATCGAAAGAGCCTGTCGTTGCAGACGCCAAAATGTTAAAACAAGGCGAGGGCACCTACACATTAAGCACCTCGTCACATAGAGAACTTATTACCTATAAGCTGATCCCAGACTTGAATCTCATCGTATGGGTAAGCAGATCGACTGCCGCTGTCAACGCAGCATTCACGGAATCTTTACGGATCACGTTGCTGTTGGTCGTATTCACGCTCATTTTAACCCTACTGCTAGGCAGTTTATTGGCCAAAAGATTAAACGGCACGATTCATGCTTTAGTCGGCTATACACAGCGACTAGCTGGAGGCTCGTTCGCCCAGCCTGACCAGAAAGCGGTTCCGCGCGGAGCGCCCGCAGAGCTGCATCAGCTTGCCGAGCATTTTTTCCGCATGGCCGCGCAGATCAAGGAAAACCAACGTGCCTTGCTGCAGTTGAATAGCGAGCTTGAGCATCGCGTGGAGGAGCGAACCCAGCGATTGCAGGACGAGCACGCGACGTTGAATGCTGTTTTAGAAAGCATGTCTGATGCGATTGTCCTGATTGATGTGCAGCATAACGTGCTGTATGCCAATCATCAGATGGCGGAAAGCTTCGCGATTCCAATGGGCGAATTATCCAATATGCCAGAGGCTGATTTATTTGAGCGAATTGCTGAGCTATTGCCTGAGGATCAGGACGAGCTCCAGTTGCGTAAGTTGACGGCGGAGCCTAGGGTACAAAGCGCCTTAACAGTGAAAACAGTGCAAGGCAAGCCACGCTTTATGATGGTATCCGCGTTTCAGGTTGCGCGGGAGGGGCGGGTATTTGGCCGCGGTTATGTGTGGCGTGACAGAACGAAGGAGCATGAAATCGACGCGTTGAAGAACGATCTCATTTCCCTGGCATCGCATGAATTCAAAACCCCCATTACGAGTATTCGCGGTGGGGTGGAAACCTTACTGCGCAGGGACGCGCACTGGGATGAGGACTTTAAGTTGGAGCTGCTTGAGGGCATCCATGAGGACATAGGCCGTATCCAAGATCTCATTGATGAGTGGCTGGATATATCCAAAATCGAATCAGGTGCGATGGGGATTCATCCACAACCGTTGAAGTTAGCCGCTGTAATCGAAAGTGCTAGACATCGACTGCCTGAAGATATCAGCGCGGATCGGTTGCAGTTCGAGGTTGAGCTGCCTGCGGATATTCCGCTTGTCTTTGCAGATAAGCTCCGTATGGAGCAGGTATTCTTGAACTTGTTCATCAACGCGGTTCGATATAACGAGCGGGAACCGATCATTAAGGTGACCACGCACGCGGATGAAACGTATGTCTACGTTCACGTGCAGGATAATGGGATCGGCATTGCAGAGGAACATTTGACTAAATTATTCGATCGCTTCTATCGCGTGGACGTATCGTCCAGTCGTCAAACTGGGGGCACAGGGCTTGGGTTGGCAATTTGCAAAGGAATTATGGAAGCCCATGGCGGAACCATTCAGGTTGAAAGCCAGCTGGGTGAGGGAAGCCGATTCCTACTTACGATTCCGCGGTTTAATGGGGGAGATGAGCTGGCATGAGCGCAAAGAAAATCATGATTGTCGACGATGAGCCCAAAATCATTCGTTTTATAGCGGCGAATTTGAAGTCTTTAGGTTTTGAAACGGTGGCCTGTCAAAGCGGGGCTGAGGCGTTGGAGAAGGCGGAGTCTGTCGATCCGGATTTGATTTTGCTGGATCTAATGATGCCAGGGATGGATGGCTTCGAAGTATTGCGCAGACTGCGTACCTATTCTAGTGTGCCTGTCATTATGCTAACCGCAAGGAGCAATGGCGCGGATAAAGTACAGGGGTTGAATCTCGGGGCAGATGATTATTTGACCAAGCCCTTCTCGTTGGACGAGCTGTTTGCCAGAGTCAATGCCGTGCTTCGTCGTTTGGATGGACGCATGCCAGCGCCATCTACGGTAAGTGAATTGACCGTTGGACCTGTTAACGTCAATTTAGCTCAGCGCCGAATACGACTAGGCACAGCGGAAGTGAAATTTACGGAGACAGAGTACAATCTGTTCGTTCTACTCTTGCAGCATGAAGGCAAAGTCATGACGCATGAGCAGTTGTTGAGCGAGATCTGGGGAAGCGAGTACCGCGATGAGGTCGAGTATTTGCGTGTTACCATCGCGCGAATTCGGCAGAAGCTGAAGGCCCACGCCGAAGGGCAGGAGCTAATTGTGACCTACCCTGGCGTTGGTTATATGGCGAAGGGGGATTGTAGCTGATTTGAGTTTGGTTTGTGGCTTGCGAACGTAAGGTGACTGCCGATTCTTGTTTAGATGTATAAACTACAGCTAATTTGCTCGAATCTGACGTATTTTCGGGATTAGATGGAAAAAATACATTTAATAGGTATGTCTTATGAAGAATCGAGCAAATCGAAGGAATATAACTACTGGAAATACAGTTAATCTTTCAAATTCGAGAAATCCGTTTCAAAAAGATGGAGAAAATCCAGTTAGATAGCAGGAGGCAGGTTTATTAACTCATCCGTTATTAAAAAAAGAGGCTGTTTCAAAAGTGAACTGCACCCCAAATGTTAGACACAACTAACAATTGAGGTGCAGTTCAAAGTCTGAACGGACGTTGGACAGCCTTTTCCACTTTAGCTACTCAGCAGTTTCTTAACTCGACGGCAGGCAATCGTAATAGCGTTTCTTCAAAAAATTATCTTGCTTCTACAAATAGATTATCGACCTCGAAACTGGCTGTGTAAGCGCGAACGCCGACCTTGCCTGCGGGAAGGGGAGCATTGTCAGTAGCGCTCAATTTCTCTTCGCCATTCAAGTAACCCTTCAATTGATTACCAATCATTTGAAGCTCCATTCGATACCATTGGTTAATATTAATCGTAAGCGGATAGGACGCTAGATCTGTCACGACACCGTTCTGTTTTTTGCTGATCGCCAGTTTGCCAGCCACTTTATCAAGGCGCAGCATGTAGAAGTTGTTGCTGTCGGTATAGCGACCCATGAGGCTGGCGTAGCCTGTGTTAGTGAGCAGCTTGATGTTGCCTGAGACAAAGGCGTTGGCATACAAGGCACTGCTTGCGAATCCACGCGCTTCAGCGGTGATGGAGGTATTCTTCAGGACTTTCGTTCCATCTGTCACTACAGACCAAGTGCCTGTATCCAA
The DNA here is from genome assembly GCF_013204845.1 of Paenibacillus qinlingensis. Lineage (GTDB taxonomy): Bacteria > Bacillota > Bacilli > Paenibacillales > NBRC-103111 > Paenibacillus_E > Paenibacillus_E qinlingensis. Next base: position 85,741 of record NZ_JABMKY010000012.1, on the reverse strand, counting down.
CGTCCATCTATCTAGCATTGCCAGATTCCAAATCGTCACTGTACATAATACGGGTAGCCATGAAGTCATCGACGCTGATCCCCTGATCTTCGCTTCGAATACCTGCGGAGCCAAGTGTAAACTCATCGTCACTTATAGAGAGTCGTTCCACGCCATTCAGATATCCTTTCAATGTGGAGCCATATAAATAAAATTTCAACTTGTAATCGGTTCCAGAAACAATCGTTTCAGGGGAGTAGGCAAGAACAGTGGTCGTCGTCGTGCCGACTTTCACAAGTTCAATTCGATTATTGGTTGCATTCAGTCTTAAATAGTAGTAATTCGTAGGAGCAGCACCGACAACGTCAACATATCGCGCGACGAGACCGGAATTGCCTGTCGTGCCGTTGAACTTGATCGTTCCTTGCACAGAGCTGTCTGCCCAACTGTAGTTGGAGGAGGGGGCATCGTTGTACACTGCCATGGAAACACCGGTAGTTGTCGTCGTATTTAGACGTTTACTGCCATCCGTTATAACGTTCCAGTCACCGTATTTTAAATTCCAGTTCGTAATGGTTCCGCTTTCAAAATTGTCAGTTCGAACTGGATTATGAACTTGAGGTGAGACAGGCGTTGTGACCGGTGACGTTCCAGTTCATCTAATGACGGAGAGGCAGCTTTTTGGTTCGCTTCGCCGGTTCCCGGCGGAGGCTGCCCATATTAGTTGTAATTATCAACTATTGTATGTTATACTTCATTCAGGTGATGACAATGACTACTAATTCTCCTTATATTAACGTAAGGGAAACCTTCCAGCGGCTTGTGAGAGTGTTTGGACTATTACAGAAAGACGGCGCCCATGACTGCGGCATCTCAGTCATCCAGAGCCATATTCTATACGAGTTAGGCAAGCGACCGAACTTATCGCTTAATGATCTTGCCGGGCTGCTTGTTACGGATACAAGCTCACTTAGCAGACAAGTTCAGCAACTCGTTGAGCTAGATTTGGTCAATAGACTACCCGATCCCAATGATCGGCGTTATGTCGTATTGTCGTTGACCTCGGATGGCGAGATGAAACAGCTGCACATCGCAGAATCCATGGACGTATACTTGCGCAATGTATTCGCGGGTATTCCGGAAGAGAAGCATGAACAAGTATTTGAAACGCTTAGTCTCATGAATACGGCATTGGGCAGTACTCCGTTTACGAAAGAACCTTCTTCCTAGAAGCTCCTAGAAAGAAGGTGGCCTTTTGCGTAATAGTTGCAAATATCAATTATATATTAGTGTCATTAATTGCCTATGTCAGATATCAGAGGTATTAAATACCTCGAGAACGTCCCAGCGGATAAGAATGAGTGTAACATATACGCCCTAAATTCAACTGAACAAAATTATGACTAAAGGGGTTAATTTAAATGAATGATGTCTATCATACGCTCATCAACCATCGCTCTATCCGAAACTATACCGAACAACCGGTAAGCGATCAGGATTTGAGGATGATTATAGAATCAGTACAAGCAGCAGCTTCGTCCATTAATGGACAGCAAGTCACCGTAATCAGCATTCGAAATCCGAAAACGAAATCGAAAATTGCAGAGCTTGCCGGCAATCAGTCTTGGATCGAGCAAGCTCCCGTTTTTTTACTATTTTGTGCGGATTTTTATCGAGCTAAAATTGCCGCGGAGCTTAACGGCGAGCAATTAGTCGTTACGGATGGTGCAGAGTCCATTATCGTAGGGTCCACAGATGTAGGTCTGGCGATGGGTAACGCGATAGCTACGGCTGAATCGTTAGGGCTTGGAATCGTACCGATAGGAGGAGTGAGAAGACAGCCTCTAGAGCTCATCGAGCTGCTAGGTCTGCCTGAGTATGTGTTCCCAGTCAGCGGTCTCGTGGTTGGTCACCCTGTTGATACCTCGGATAAGAAGCATCGTCTTCCGCAAGCGGCTGTTTGGCACGAAGAAACGTATAATACCGAACTTAAGGGCTTAATTAAACAATATGACGATGAAGTTTCTGTCTATATGGAGAAACGTACGAATGGAAAAGAAACGAGGAACTGGTCACAAACCGTGTCATCCATATACAACCGGATCTATTATCCGCGAGTAAGAGATATGCTTGAGAAGCAGGGATTTGATTTCAAATAGGAGGAAGATAACCATGATTATTTTACAAGTACAAATGACAGTGAAAGTGGAGGAGCGCGAGACCTTCCTGAATAAGGCTAATTTGCTGCTTACGGCTACGCAAGCCGAGGAGGGGAACATCAGCTACAACCTTTATGAGAATGTGTCTAGACCTGGTAGTTTTGCTATGCTTGAGGAGTGGCGGGATGAGCAAGCGATCGATCGTCATAATAAATCGGAGCATTTCACCGAGTTCTTGGCGTATGCGCGCAATGTTCTTGCGGAGCCGGCTAACATGTATCGTTTAAATCAATAATTGAAGGATGTTCCTATAAAAAAAGCTATCCGTAAATGCGGATAGCTTTTTGTGAGGAATTGGTGTGCCGCAAAGGGGGCAAATATCAGCTGATGCTAGTTATTCGTCATAAGCTGTACATCCAGCGGGTAGTCAGGCAGCTCGAATTCGCGTGTCGTTCCTGCTGACAGGTCGACTACCGTCATGCCATTCCAGCCGGTATCAGCATAAGTGACGCCTCCCGTCAGATAGGCATAATGCCCATCGGCACTGCTGGCGACCATTTGATGCATGCGACTTAACGGAAGAATCTTCTCTGTATAGGTATTCACATCAAGTACAGTCAAATTAGGCTTACCCGTCGCACTGCCTGCCGAGCCGATGCCAACGATCAGCAGTTGCTTGCCGTCGGGGGTAAGCGTAACTCCCTCTTGATGGGTGTTCCCCGTCAAGGGTTCCGTTGTGTAGCTTCCGTTCTTCGGGTCAAGTACCACAAGGCCGCGGCCTTGGTAAGGCAGAAGTAGGCGGCCATCTGCACGGACGGCGGCGTAGTGCGGCTTCTCGAAGCCGCCTTTACCGAAAGGAGCAGCCTCTAATGTGCGACCTTTGAGGGTAAAAGGATCGACAGCCGTCACCGTGTAGCCGTCGTGGTCGATACTGTAGACTTCGCGGCCGTCGAGGCTGCTTACAACATCAAAAGGTCGAACGCCAACAGGAACTCGGCCCGTCATTGCGAGCTTTTCGGTATCCAGGATTTCAAGTTGGCTCTTACCTCCATCGAGATACACACCGACATAGACGAATTTACCGTCTGGCGACACGGCGATTCCCATACCGCCCGAACGGTATTCACCAAAGCGTGGTTTACCCACATCAGCTTGATAAGGGATAAGAGCAAGCCGTGTACGGAGCTTCGTATCGATGACGGCAACCCCTTCGGCTGTCGATACATAAGCGCGATGATTCGGACCCTCTGCGATGGCAAAAGGGGCCTTACCTACGACTAGTTTCTCCATCCGACCAGAAGCGGGATCGAGGAACGACATGTAGTTACTTTTTGAATGCGTCACCATGAGGGTTGTAGTCGTACCCGATGAAGGCGAAGGGCTCGCAGTCGCAGGTAAGGAACTTGGCGTGGGCGTTTGTGTTGCAGCAGTTGGAGATGGTGTTGATGTCTTCGTGGGAGTGATGGTGCCCACTGCGCTCGGCTGTTGGCTGCTACAGCCAATCAAGACAAGAAACAGCGCAAGCGGTGTTAAACGTGCGAATAGGGAACTATTTTTCATAAACATCATAGGGGTCACCTCGGAAATTTAGAGTGAAATAAACTAAGGAAAGAGTACCTGTGGATAAGTTTAGCAAACAAAGGTAAGGAAGAGAACCTGAGTACAGGTCGTCTTCCTTATCTTTTCGTTATTCGATTGTATGATCGCTGCTTACTTTTTCAAATTTAAAGTGACGCCTGTTGCTGTAGCCCATGCACCCACTGGCGCAACTGTGTACGTTGTATCTGGAACCAACTGAGCATTATTGAGAAGCGTGAACGTGCCAACGGCACCTTTGCGTGTCGTCAAGCTGTATTCAGCCGTTAGAACTGTACCATCGGCAGCTGTTAGGGTTACGCGGCGTGAAACGAAGATTTCATCTTTCGGATCTTGCGTTAGTGTAACTGCAATCGTCTTCGTATCTACTGCTGCTACAGATTGAAGCTCTAGCGGAGCGATTTCTTTGGCCGTAAAAGTAGGGTTCTTCAAAGTCGCCCAGTCTGCGGAAACGGTGTAAGTCACACCAGGTTTGAAGGTTTCTCCGTTAGGCAAAATGAACTTAGGCGCTTGGCGACCATCGGTTGCTTGCGTGAATGGCAAGTAATTAGCTGTCATTGTTGCACCGCCATCAGGGGTGATTTGAACTTGGCGATTCCGCATGGAAGATAGGATTTGGTAAGTCGTGCCATTGTATCGGTTATTTTCGTCAACGATAAATGAACCCGGACGGCCTTTGCTGTACGCCGCGATGACATAACCATAATCCGCAACACCATCAGTTAGATGGGATTCAACTTCAAATAGATCATTGGCGACCTGAGCTGTGGAATCCAAACGGATTTTCTCTGTGTTGGCTGTGAATGTTACAGCAGGTTGACCTTTATAAGACAGTGAGTACGTTGTGCCTGCTTTCTGTGTTGGAACTGGAACAATGTACGTGGATACAGCGCCTGTTTTTAAGCGCGGCACGTTATTGATGGCAAGTCCATTGTCGAAAACAAAGTTTTTGGACGCTGGCTCCAGCTCTAATTCTGCCGTCGGAATCGGTGCTGAGAAGGTCACCTGTAGGGAAATACCATTCAAAACCTCCAACTTCGTCACACGAACAGGAGCTACTTTCTGAGCTTCGACGAGAAGCAAGGCAGCTTGACCGCGTGTTACTTGGCTGCTGAGTGATGCGTAGCTTGGCAACTGACGAATCGTTGCACCGTCAACTTGAAGCACCGTCGCAATGATGCTGCTCAACTGCTCGGCAGAGATCGTTTGCGCCCCGGCGAATTGTTGGCCCGACACACTAGTCATAGCGCCTAGTGCCTGTAGGGAAATAGCGTAATTATAGTACCAATCCTTGGATGTCACATCTTGAAAAGGACTAGCTGTCGCTGCATCCACTGCCGTGTTTACGTGGAAGGAGAGGGCTACCATTTTGGCAATCTCACTGCGTGTGACCGCTTGATCAGGTTTGAACGTATTGTTCTCGTAACCGGACAGCACCTGCTGCGCAGCTAATTGCTCAATTGCAGTCTGGATTCCTGTAACATTTGCGGAATCCGTGAATGGATTTGCTGCTAAGGCATGGTAAGGAAGAATGGCGGATAGTCCGACAGTTGCTGAAATCGTAAGAGCGGCTAGAACTTTTTTATTATTTTTCATCGAGAAACACTCCTCAAGTGGATTGGATTTGTTTGTTGCGCTGTTGTCTACAGGACTAAGCTTACGCCTTCGCGCATAACAATCGCATAAAAATGAGGGGCGAGACATTACAATTTCGTAAAAATGTGACGTTCATTTTATGTACCACAACATTTTTGCTGATGGTAAAATAGAACTAACTTAATTTCGAAGGTGGATTGAAACCCATTGAAGCAGAAGATAGAGTATGACAATCTCATTCCAATTAATGCGTATTCGTGGTGTCCAAAACCGTATCCACAACCTCTTCATTTTCATTCTAGCTTGGAAATTGGCTATTGCCTGGGAGGGCGAGGGCAATTTATTTTTGAAAATAAGCTTTACGAAGTTCGCAAAGGCGATGTCTTTATTGTTAATAATACGGAGCTTCATATTGCTCAATCCGCGCAGCATGATCCAAGCCGATATATTTTTTTGAATTTTGATCCGAGCCTCTTCCTTGAAGAGGATGAAAAATTATTGCTGCCATTTGCCTATCGGTCAGAGAGATTTGAGAATCATATTGGGGCTGGAACTTCGCTTGCGGGGCAAATCGGCGTCCTTATTCAACAGATTTATGAGGAGCTTAACGCGAAAGCGGAGGGTTATCTCACGATTTCGCGTTGCAAATTGCTAGAGTTGGGTGTTATTTTGCTTCGGCATTACAGGAGTGCCTTCAGCAATGAGCAATGGAAGCATATGTCCAATTCGCAGCGCGAGATTAAAGAAGTGATGCTTTTTGTGAAGGAACGGTATCAAGAACCCCTTCAACTTACGGATGTTGCTGAGCATCTAGGTTGGAGCACTGCGCGGACAAGCCGCCTTTTTAAGGAGCATACAGGCATCAGCTTTATCGCTTATATGACACAGCTGCGGATTAGCGAAGCTAAGAAACAGCTTGTCACGAGCCAAGCTAGTATCGCAGACATTAGCTTTTCCAGTGGGTTTCAGAGCTTGGCCTCCTTCTATCGAGCCTTTAGCTTGGATGCCGGACTATCCCCTCAGGAATATCGTAAACAATTTGGCGTGAAGCAGTTATTTTGAGAAGTGTGAAAGAAATTGAGAAGATTCGTTAAAGCCAAATTCGTATAATCAGCTTAAAATCTAATCAATAAAGGTGGTTAAACAATGGCTGGCTGGGAGAAATTAAAGGATATTGTGCGTTTAGAAATTGTACAAAGGGGAGAAGAGGGCTGCGATGTCAGCGGATTTCTGGACAAGTGGGCCGCGGCGGAAGATGATGATGCGAAGCTAATGGCCGTGTACCAGCAGTTGATGGCGCTTGAAATTCGTGCAGACTTCCCTTATCAGGAGCCTTCCGACTTGGCTGGCATTCGTGCGACACGGCCTGAAGGGCCTAGGCAATTACCGGCTGACAAATCCGAAGCTGCATGGCGCAATCAATTCCAGGGTGCGTGGCTCGGCCGGAGTATCGGGTGTGCATTAGGTAAACCGTTTGAGAATGGTCAATTTATGTATGGCAGTGGTGGAAGAGACGGCTGGAAGAATATAGAGCTATGGTTCAAGGGCGCGGATGCTTGGCCAATTAGCGGATATACCCCGGGGACTTCACGAGCGTCAGTCGAGTATGATTTGAAAGTGAATGACTGGTGCCAGAAAAGCTGGAAAGAAAACATTCAGTTTATGGAAACCGACGATGATATCCGTTATACCGTGTTAGGTTTGATTCTTCTAGAGGAAAAAGGATTGAATTTCGATAGTTGGGATATTGGTAAGCTATGGCATAAATACCTTAGCTATCAGCAAGTATGTACAGCAGAAACGCAATCTTATTTGAATTTCGCCCAAGTAACCTCTCACATGCAAGGTGAAAAAACAGCGGACTGGGCACAGAAGAGTGACTGGGTACGAACATGGTTAAATCCGTATCGGGAGTGGATTGGCGCTCAAATCAGAGCCGATGGCTTTGCTTACGGTGCCGCGGGTAACCCAGAGCTTGCAGCTGAATTAGCATGGCGGGATGCCTCCTTTTCCCATGTGAAGAACGGTATTTACGGGGAAATGTTCGTGGCTGCCATGATTGCAGCGGCGTTTAACGAAACTGATAATGAACGCATTGTGGAAATTGGACTTAGCGAAATTCCTAGCAATAGCCGATTGGCTCAAGATATTCGGCAAGCTGTGGACATTGCACGCAGTGCGGTTGATCAATTAGATTTAGTCGAGCGGATTTGGAATGCGTTCGAGCACTATCATTGTGTTCATACGAACAATAACGCAGCGTTGGTTGCTGCGTCGCTGATCTTTGCTAAGGACGATTTTGAGTTAGCTGTTACGACATCGGTTCTAGGTGGTTGGGACACTGACTGCAACGGCGCTACCGTTGGATCGATTATGGGTGCGAAGCTAGGGGCTGACAAGCTTCCGGCCTCGTGGGTCGAGCCGCTTAACGATAAGTTATATGCCGAGGTGACAGGATTCCATCCGATCGCGATTTCGGAATGTGCGAATCGCAGTTATGAGGTATTTAAGAAGATTTCAGCTGAGTATGCCGCTGGAAAATAGCTTTACGAATGTAAAGACTGGCCACGCGGCCGGTCTTTTTTGTGGTTTTCAGCGTGGTTATGGACCAACACCAACACCAAGACCCGAACCAGCACCAGCACCAGCACCAACATCAACACCAACATCAAGACCAACACCAACACCAACACCAACACTAACACCAGCACCAGCACCAGCACCAGCACCAACCCCAACACCAGCACCCGAACCAGCACCAACACCAGCACTAACACCAGCACCAGCCCCAACACCAGCACCCGAACCAGCACCAACACCAACACCAACACCAACACCAACACCAACACCAACACCAACACCAACATCGACCCCAACCCCAACCCCAACCCCAACGCCAACACCAACACCAACACCAACACCAACACCAACACCAACACCAACACCAGCAGCAGCAGCACTAGCCCCAGCCCCAGCCCCAGCACCAACCCCAACCCCAACCCCAACCCCAACCCCAACCCCAACCCCAACCCCAACCCCAACCCCAACCCCAACCCCAACCCCAACCCCAACCCCAACCCCAACCCCGGCATCGACATTAACCGACATGGCACCAAGCCAAAGGAAATAACTGGATTTTATGCAGCTAATTAAAGCGAAATCCCGCCATTTTGACAATTAACTGGATTTTCTCCCGTTATTTCAGGCCAAATTCGTCAAACGGGACACTTTGAGCCAAATTAGCTGTAGGAAATCCAGTTAATCTCTCCACAAGCTCATTTTAGCCTGAAATAGATGTAGAAAATCCAGTTATTCCGCAAACTCTGACTCAGCATCCAACTTGGGACGCATAGGAAATCTCGCTGACTCAACATGCAACTTGGGACGCATAAGAAATCCAGCTAACCCAGCTACTTCCGCCCCAGAGGGACGTGTAGACGTACGTTTTGCACCGCCAACGGCCCACAGCCTACAAAATCACAAAACCGTAAGACAAACGATCATTGTTGGTTCCATGGGAAATCCCTTATATTAGGCTGGCACAGTGTTTTACATCCAGCATTTCACGACATACATGGGGAGTGATGTGGAAACCACGAAGGCAGCCCTATTTTAAAAAGCGCTTTCATTATGGTTTTAACGGAAGTATCAAACGAAAGTAGGAGGAATGAAAGATGAGAAAAAAGATCATACCAAAGCTTGCAGGACTCATGATTACAGCCGTACTACTGCCACTTGTTGGAACTTTAGGCCATGCTCCAGCAGTTAGCGCAGCAACGATTGTGGCAGACAGTAATTGGCGGCCCCTGGATACCACGATGGCGGTTGTCCCTGGCAGTGCCATGGATTTGTCTATTCTGAATCATACACCAGCGGGTTCTAAGGGGTCGGTGAAAATCGATGTGTACGGCGATTATTTTTTTGAGAATGAGCCTGGTACGAAAGTGAAATTCTATGGCGGGAACTTGAACGGTAGTTACGGGACAGACCCAACTAAGGATGAAATGGTCATCATGGCCGACCGAATTGCTGCGATGGGCTACAATGTGGTGCGGTACTCGTCCATCGATCAAAACTATGACTGGGCTAAAGGGCTCATGCAGCCACTCACGTCCACAACGGTAACGTTGAATCCAACCAAGATGGATAATTTTGATTATTTTAATGCGTTGCTAAAGGCACGCGGCATTTATATCGATCTGGATATCTTAGCATTTGCAAATTTCAAAAATGTACCTAGCATAGGTGAAAGTGTATATGGTTCAACTGCATCCAAATACTTGGCCACGCTTCTGCCGGATGGGCAAGCCATTTGGCAATCTTTTGCCTATCAATTGTTTAATCATGTGAATCCGTATACAACAGTTGCCTTGAAGGATGAGCCTCAAATCATGGGCGTGTCCCCGATGAACGAAGTCATTCTTTACAATGCGAATTATTCGAACCCGAATTTTAACGCCTGGGTGATGAATGACTTTAACACGTTCTTGGTTGGCAAAGGCCGTCCGACTGTTACAACGTTCCCGGATACTTTCTGGGGCGCGCCTTCGGGCATGAAGAACGATCTGGCCGAGTACTTTACAGAGAAGCAATTTGCTACTTATGGTGCCATGAAGTCCTATCTCAAGGACACCATTGGGGTTCAAGCACCAATCGGCGGTATTAACTACATCAATGACTCCTTAGCAAATTACTGGCGGACGCAAGCAGATGTTCATGAAACACATCTGTATAATGGCCTTGTTGATGGCAGAAAAGACTCCTTCACCTACAAGCCGCTAACACATCCGCGCTACAGCATGATCTTTGATCCAGCATCCAGTGCAAATTATGTGCCGCAGTATGGTTCGTTTATTTTCAAAAATTATATTCCCGGTCTTGCGCTAGGACAGCTGTATAACAAGCCTTTTGCCTTAACCGAATTCAATCACGAGTTTCCGAACAAGGGACGGGACGATGTTGGCTTGATGACGGCTGCTGCTGGTGCGTACCAAGGTTGGGATATGCTGAACCGTTTTCATTACGTAAGCCGTGTTAGTGAAGCCATAAATCCATCGCGACAGGGCGGAGAGACTTCATTTGACTCCCTGACGGATGCGATTGCTACGATGTCGGAATACCAAGGTACGCTTGTGTTCCGGCAAGCTCATCTCACGCCGGCGGATACTAAATTTGTTATTGTGAGAGACAAAACGTATGTCAGTACCCATTCTTCTGCTACGGAAAATGAATCTCCTGAGCAGAATCGCATGTACATCCCGCATCTGTTCAAGACGGTAACCGTCTATGCCGATAAGCCGGGAGAGCCTTATGCGATCTATAAAATTACGCCGGACCTCACAGATGCGCAGATTGCAAGCGGTGATATTCCTGCAGCCAACAAGATTACGGTTACGAACAGTATGACAATGAAGCAAGTCGCAGAGACGTTCATCAACGCAATTGATGATACCGCCCTCAAAACAAGTATGCTTGCCAATTTGAATGCCAACAAGTTGGTTTCTGACACGGGAGAGCTGCTTTTTGACCTTAATTTAAATACTTACTTCATTAACACGCCTTACGTGGCAGCTGCTGCAGGAACGATGAACAACAACAGCTATGAGCTTGGCCCGATCACCATGGAGGCGAATTTGCCGAAAGCAACCTTATCCGTAGCTTCCCTAGACGATCAGCCGCTGGATGAAAGCGACAGAATGTTGATCATTTATACGACAGATGCCGCGGGAACGGGAGAGCGTGAAGAGACGGTTGGCAGTGTGACCTATTTCTATCGTGGAACTTTACCGACGCTGGCGAAGTACGGCACAGGGGAAGTGAAGCTGCAGACAACCAAAACACCGAGCGCATACAAAGCCTATAAACTTACAATGAATGGTGTACGATTGCAGGAAATTCCGATCAGTGTAGTTGGCGATACAATTACGGTTCCGCTTGAAACCGACAAAGGATATGGCTTCGAGTTGGTGTATGAGCCGCTCATTGGCACCGATGTGACCGCTCCAACACCGCCAGCTAATGTGACGGCTGTCTCTCCATTCTCAACGAAGGTGAGTGTCGCTTGGGACAGATCGACAGATAATGCTGGCGTTTCCGGGTACAAAGTGTACCGGAATGGCACTGAAATTGCGACATTGAACGGGAATGTGAACACGTATTCAGATACGGCTGTGTCGGCACTAACTACATACAACTATGCAGTGAAAGCATTTGACCCATCTGGGAACTATTCGGCTGCGAGCAGTACGGCATCGGTGACTACTTCGGATATCATTTTTTATGAAGGTTTTGAGAATGGTACCAGCGCTTGGACGAAACATTACGGCCTCTTCAACATCGTATCAGACGGAGGGTCGCAAGTTTATTATGCGGACAATTTAGGCTATGGAGGGTCCAAAGCCTCAGCAGGAGATACATCATGGCAAAATTATAGCGTCGAGGCAAAAGTAAAAGCGAATAGCTGGAGCAGTATATACGGACGTATGGGGCTGATTGCCAGATTGGTTGATAGCAAAAACTTTTATTACATGTATTATGATGATCACGCCCATACGCTTACGCTTAGAAAGCTTGTCAACGACTCGGATAGCACGCTTGGCACTGTGGCGCTTACGCTAAGTACGGGTGTTCAGCATCAGTTCAAGCTTGAAGTGAACGGGAATTTGTTTAAGGCCTATGTCAATGGAACGCTCAAGATCAGTGTAACTGACAGTACGTTTTCACAAGGGAAAATTGGTGTGTACACCCATATTGCGCAGGCCTACTTTGATGATATTTACGTTAGAGCAATTCCATAACCGATACGATACACCTTACAAAATCGCAAAAAATACAAGACACGACAGCATTGTTGTTTCGACACCAGAAACGTAACATTAGAGTCAAGAAGCCAGGATGGTTGGCGGCTATGACCTCACATCCTGCTATCTAATGTAAACTGTTGGAGGGGCACAAGAGATGCAGACTTCGAATTCCGAAACAAAGTTACAATCAGACCAGCGTCCGAAGCTGAAACGTTCCATTATTGATTGCGACATTCATCAAGGCACGAGTTTGGATGCCATTAAGCCCTATTTGCCGCGAGCGTATCAAGAGCTCATTAAGCAATATGGACCAGCTTTGCCAGGCGGTATGCATTTTAATGGGGGCGTTGGCGGTCGAATGGCTGACGCTTATCCCGAAGGCGGCGGCTCTGCCGGCAGTGATCTAGCCTTGATGCAGAGGCAGCATTTGAACCGCTACAATGTCGAGTATGGCATTCTGACGGGGGAAGGCTATGCCATTCATGCCAATCCGAACTATGATTATGCAGCTGCCTATTGCCGGGCAATTAACGAGTACACCATTGACCATTGGCTTGCGCGAGATAGCAGGCTGAGAGGCTCTGTATTTATTGCGAAGCAGGCACCACAGCTTGCTGCACAAGAGATTGACCGCGTTGGGGGCAGGTCTGACATGGTTCAGGTCGTTGTCTCCAGCGGAGCTACGATTCCTTACGGCAGTCGGCACTATGATCCGATCTATGAGGCTTGCGTTCGTCATAATCTCCCCTTCACCATCCATGTTGGATTAGAAGGAGAGGGGATTAACGGCCCGCACACGGGAGCCGGATACGTGACGCATTACATTGAGCAGCGTTGTGCTCGTCCTGCGGTCATGGGTGCGCATTTGGCCAGCTTCATCTTCGACGGGGTATTCGAGCGTTTTCCTACGCTGAAGGTTGTGCTGCAAGAGGCAGGCGTACTCTGGTTAGCTCCATTCCTATGGAAGCTTGACCAAGAATGGAAAGGACTTCGCGTACAAACCCCATGGGTTCGTAAGAAGCCAAGCGAATATTTCCGTGAGCACGTCCGCGTAACGACGCAGCCATTTGAGGAGACGCCGAACCGAGAGGTCCTCGATCATTTGTTAGAGAGCATCTATGCTAAAGAAACATTGATGTTCTGCAGTGATTACCCGCATTGGGATTACGATTCACCGAGCCAAGCGCTGCCCAAGTTCGAGTCTGAGCTATGGGATAACATCTACTACCAGAATGCAGCGAAGCTTTATGGTCTGCCTCCACGCCAAACGGAGGAGATCAAATGAAGCGAGGAACACAGCATCAAGTGGGAACAGTAGGGGAAATTCCACCAGGCCAGCATAAGATTGTGGAGGTTGGAGGGCGCAGTGTTGGTGTATATAATATTGGCGGTGCCTTTCATGCCCTGCGCAATATTTGTCCTCATCAAGGAGCAGAGCTATGCAAAGGGCTGGTGACGGCCTATGTGACTTCAGGAGGCCCAGGTGATTTTCACTTTGACAGAGAAGGTGAAATCGTACGTTGCCCTTGGCATCAGTGGGAATTTGATATTGCTACAGGCTGCATGATCACGGATGCGGCCATGCGCACCAAAACATATGAGGTCACGGTAGAGAAATTCGGTGTCTCGATTGAGAACGACCTCATCTTCATTCATATGTCCTAAAGTAAAAACCTCTCTCAATTGGGCCAAGAAGCCAATGCCCAAAGGAGAGGTTTTTATTTCGCATTACGTCATGTTCATTCCTCTTCACCATTTGCTACAATAGAAGTGATAACGGATAGGAGGGTGATCGGCATGCAGGAAACCGCAAAGGAATTTTATGAATCACAGATGTTCATCCCTGACGAATTCGCCAAAAAAGGCGGCATCTGGCCCCTTCGCCTTGGTCGAAATATCGCAAAGCCTAACTACCATTCAGGTCTACGAATTCTGGAGTACTACAATTTGCATTTTATTACGGAGGGGAAGGTCGAGTTCACCTTCGACAAAGAGCCCATTATTTTATCGAAGGGCGATGTGTTTGCGATGTTGCCGGGGAGTACGTACCGTTATCAACTAGCTCCGAATGAGAGCGCTCTCCAGATGACCTGGATCTCTATGGACGGGCCGCACGTGCCAGAACTATTTGCTGCCGCTGGCTTCAGCAAGGCCGCTCCTTACCTGTTCGGAGTCATGTCCAAGGAGCTTGAATCTACGCTTCGCCAGTTGTTCCTTCCCCGCAACTACGACATGAAAGGGCATAATGAGCTGTGCTCCATCCTATACCGCACTTTTGGGCTTATGATTCCATCGGATCCCTCCGACAACAGTCAGACCGGCAAAGAAAACTGGATTCCTAAAAGCGTTGCTTTTATGGACACGTATTATATGGAGCACATTACAGTTCGAGATGTTGCCGATTACTTATCACTTCATCGTACTTATTTCTCCAAGATGTTTACAGAGGAGATGGGGGTAACACCCCTCCAGTATTTGCATCGATTGCGAATGGAAAAGGCAGCCGAGCTGCTATCCTCGCATTTTATGATTAGTGAGGTTTCCTTGCTGCTTGGTTATTCCGATGCTTATGCCTTCACACATGCTTTCAGCAAATATTACGGCAGCCCTCCAGGAAGTTGGAGAGCTGCACAAAGAAGCAATGGCATAGGGAGGAAGTAAGCACCGTGAAAAGTACAAAGGGTTCAATTTCCTTACAACTCAAGCTTACGTTAACTTTTTTGCTGATTCTCATTCCGCTTGTCAGTGTCAGTATGTTTGCGAATAATTATTCGCAAGGGATTATGAATGTGCAAATTAGTGACCGGACGAAGGGCGCACTCCTAACCTCACTTGCCTATATGGAACAAATCGCTAACAATATGGATCAACAGACGCTCCTAATTAGCTCTAATTCGAGCATTGTAAGTATTTTCAGAGACATCGCAGATCCGCTTGCTCCTCATAATTTGTACGATATTCATATGGTGCAGCAGCAGTTGGGTTCGCTTACCAATATCAATGGTGCCATTCAAGAGGCTTATATTGTTCATGGGGCTAGCGGCAATGGCGTTTCGACGGAACTGGGTGCGATGAGATGGCCGAAGGTAAAAGAAGAAGCCTGGTTTAGGCAAGTGGTCAATGGGATTGGGACTTTGGTTATCTATATTCCGCACTCAAATCCTAGCGTGGAACAGAATCTCTATTTGAAAGACTCCAATATTTATTATATTAGATTGCTTGATGTGTTAAGAGATTCGCCAGAGCCGAACATCTTAATATTTGCTGTCAACAAATCGTCGCTCCAAACGATTATTCAACATCTCCAAACGACCGAGCGGATGAACATCTCCTTATTTTATAACAACAGACTGATCTTGGAGACGAATGCTGCTGCAAAACAAGCGGATGCTTCCGACATGTTCATGATGAAAGAAACAAGCGGCTCTTGGTCCATTCAATTAGAGCAGCCAAAGACCGAAATTTTTAAGCTGTCCCATCGCCTGCAATTGTTTACCTACCTCATTATTCTAATTAGCATCCTACTTGCCGTGTGGACGGCTTGGCTGATGTATATTCAAATTCTGAAACCTTTGCGTCAATTATCAGGCGCTTTCAAATTCATTGGCAAGGGAGATCTGAACTATCAAATCAGGCATGATCGAAGAGATGAATTCGGACTCGTAATGAACGGGTTCAATCAGATGGCAGAGTCTCAGAGAATTATGATCGAGGAGGATTATGAGAAGGAGCTGCGCTTAGCCAAGTCAGAATTCAGCTTGCTGCAATCGCAAATTAATCCGCATTTTCTTTATAATACGCTCGATTCTATCTATTCGGTTGCCGTCAAATACAAAATGAAAGAAATCAGCGAAATGGTCTTGAATTTGGCCAAATTTTTCAGAGTTAGTTTGGGAAAAGGACGGAATCATTTTACGCTAGAGGAAACGATGCAGCATCTGCTGTATTACATTCGTGTTCAACAGATGCGAACTGCACACTTTTCAGTTGAGATTGATCTAGAAAAAGGCTCTGAGGCCATCCCTGTACTTAAACTGCTGCTGCAGCCCATTGTAGAAAACGCGATTATTCATGGACTTGAGAAATGCCCGTTTGAAGGCGAACTGCGAATTCGCTCCAGGGTTCAACAACATCTTTTATTTATTGATGTAGAAGATACAGGCATGGGAATGCCAGACGTCGTGCTGAAGCAAATTCAACTGGAGCTAAGTATTCTTACAAGTAAGCTTTACCGAGTGCCGCAAGAAAGCCCATCGAGTCAGTTTTTTGGGATGAAAAATGTGAAATCAAGAATGAAGTTATATTATGGAGAAGAAGCGGACGTCCTGATTGAAAGTGAAGAGGGACTCGGAACAAAGGTCACCTTAATCATTCCAATACGAGTGGGGGAGGAAGAAGATCATGAAGCTGCTCGTCGTTGAAGATGAATTCCAGGTCAGAGAGCGAATTGCCTATGGGATTCCGTGGGAAGACTATGATATTGAAATTGCCGGTGCTGTGGGAAACGGCAGGGAAGCCATCGTGGCTGTAGAAAAGGACTTCATTGATATCGTTATTACAGATATTCATATGCCCGATATGAGTGGTCTTGAGCTTGCAAAGGTGCTGAAGATTGAATACCCTCATGTGAAGGTCATTATCTTAACAGGCTTTGATCATTTTGAATATGCACGTGATAGCATCGATTATGGTGTTGTTAAATATCTGGTAAAGCCCGCAGAGAATGAGGTTGTGCTGGAAACTGTGTTAAGAGCCAAGCAGCTTCGTGAACAGGAA
Source organism: Paenibacillus qinlingensis (assembly GCF_013204845.1). Lineage (GTDB taxonomy): Bacteria > Bacillota > Bacilli > Paenibacillales > NBRC-103111 > Paenibacillus_E > Paenibacillus_E qinlingensis. Next base: position 68,832 of record NZ_JABMKY010000012.1, on the reverse strand, counting down.
TTGAATGACATTCATAACATAGCGCTTCTGAAGCAGAGATGGAAAGAGCATCTGCCGCATCTTAAACAATCTTTTTATAAAAATTGGTTAAACGGGCGTTTGTCTACTTGGGAATTAGAGAAACGCAGTCAAGAGATCGGCTTCTCTCTAGCAGGCAACATCTATTTACCTGTCGCGCTCGATATGGATCCGATTGCCGAAACCGATGTCCGTTTCCAGTCAGGGGAGCGGCCGTTAATTCAGTATTCTCTCTTTAATATCACCCGGGATGTCGTGGAGGATATGGACGGTATCGTTCTACATGATGATGACGGTTTGACGGCAATTATCTTCTTTGCCCCATCAAATACAGAGGTGTCAGGATTTCAACTCAAAGTCAATCAACAGTTAGGCAGACTGCTTAGCACGGTTAAATCCTGTTTGAAGCTGACAGCCAGCGCCGGCATTGGAACTTGTGTGGAAGATCAGGCTTTGCTGCCTATAGCGTATAAGCAGAGTAGAACGGCACTGCAGGAACGCATCGTGCTGGGCAATGAAACCGTTATTCCATATCGAAACGATGCGCCTTCGAAGACAGTATGGTTGAATATGAATGATCTGGAGAAGGACATTGAAATAGCTGTGGAAACGGGTAATGAAAGCAAGAGGTCAGAGCTCATCAGCACGATAATGGACGTCGGTTTCTCGCCGAGCCATCCCATTGCCGATGCAAAAGAGATGCTTCTTCGCATCACGGCATTACTGACGCGAATTGTTAATTCTCACGGGTGGAGTTTACGCGAAACGCTTGCCGAGGATTACACAGATTTTATGAACTTTAATCAGTTGCTGGCTAAGGAGCAACTCGTGGAGTGGCTGAATCGGATGATGGCGCGAATTAGTCGATCGATTAGCGAGCGCCGAAAGTCGAGTACACATATTACGGTGAGTGAAATTTTGGCTTTCGTAGATCGCCATTTATATGAGGAAGAGCTAAGTTTATATTTTGTCGCTGAGAAGATGTATATGAATTATGCCTATGCAAGCCGGATCTTTAAGGAGGTGACCGGTAGCTCTTTCTCGGATAGCGTGCTCAAACTGCGGATGGAAAAGGCTAAGGAGCTGCTGGCAGCGGGGAGCAAAGTGTATGAAGTAGCCGAACGAGTCGGATATAAGAATGGCAATTACTTCTCACGGAGCTTTCAGAAGTATTGGGGAATCAAGCCGAGTGAAATGAACAAGTGATAAGCTATTTGATGAAAAAAGACATTCAACACGAGCTGTTGGTGTCTTTTTTTTGCGTGAAAAAACGTAGAAATTGTGGTCATTAAAGTAGAAGGATTAGTCTACATTTTCATCTTCCACAGAGCTATGATTAATACATAGAGAAGAGTTGGTTAGCTAAGGAGAACACATACGATGAAGACAAATGCTATGCACGTAAGTAGTCAAAAGACAGTAACAAAAGGGAGGGTCGTGAAACTCCTAAAGTATTGGGATCTGTATCTTATGGTATTGCCCGCAGTCATTCTCATCTTTCTATTTAAATATATGCCGATGTATGGCGTCATCATTGCCTTTAAAGATTACAATCTCATGCAAGGCGTGTGGGGCAGTGACTGGGTGGGATTTCAATATTTTCGCGAGTTATTCACGTTCGATGAATTCCCAAGGGTAGTACGCAATACCGTCATGATTTCTTTGATGAAACTGCTCATAGGCTTTCCTATTCCAATCGTGCTAGCCCTGCTGCTGAATGAGCTCAAATTCGTCAAGTTCAAACGAATGGTTCAGACCATTACGTATCTGCCTCACTTTATTTCGTGGGTTATTATTGGCGGTCTGGCTATTGATATGTTGTCTCCTAGCTCTGGAATTATCAATCGAATTATCGAATTGCTAGGATTTCAGCCGATCTTTTTCATGTCAGATGAAAGGATATTCCGATGGATTCTCGTTGGCTCGGATATCTGGAAGGAAGCGGGTTGGGGAGCCATTATTTATCTAGCAGCTTTACTGGGGATTAATGATGAGTTGTACCAAGCAGCTACTGTCGATGGGGCGAATCGGATGAGACAAATTTGGCATATTTCTCTGCCAGGTTTGAAATCGACTATTATTATCATTCTCTTGCTGCGAATCGGGTATATCTTAGATGCAGGTTTCGAACAAGTACTGGTTATGTATAACCCAACCGTCTATGATGTGGCAGATATTATTGATACGTATGTATTTCGAGTAGGCCTAGGGTCTATGCAATTCGGTTTAACAACGGCAGCGGGTTTATTCAAATCAGTTATTGGCTGCGTACTCTTGATTGTGGCTAACGCTATTGCTAGGAAGATGGGGGAAGAAGGAATTTTCTAAGGCAGAGAAAGAAGGGTTTGTGATGAAAAGTATTCGGGGAGAATCCCTATTCGGTTATGTGAATGTCATCCTATTGTCGTTGCTCTCAATATCAACCATTGTACCCTTTATCCATATTATTGCGAAGTCCTTGAGCAGTGAAACGTATCTGTTAGCCAAAGAAATTTGGCTATGGCCGAAGGGGTTCAACTTTGCTTCATATGAATACGTACTCTCGTATAAACAGTTTTACATCTCATTCTGGAATTCGCTGGTCATTACAGTTGTTGGAACAGCGGTAAGTATGGCCGTTACCATATTGGCTGCATTCCCGCTCTCAAGACGACAGTTTCCTTTAAAAAGAGGGCTTATGCTGTTCTTTGTCATCACGATGTTTTTCAGCGGGGGTTTAATTCCTACCTACCTTGTGGTGAAACAATTAGGGTTATTGAATACACTCTGGTCGATTATGCTGCCGTTAGCCTTGGCACCGTTTAATTTAATCCTGGTTCGCAACTTCTTTCTGAGCCTGCCAGAGGCTTTGGAAGAGTCGGCAATTATGGATGGGGCTTCCAATATACGGGTTCTTACTTGGATCTATCTACCTTTATCTATACCAACCATTGCTACGATTTCCATGTTTTATGCGGTTGGTTACTGGAATAGTTTCTTCCAAGCGATGATGTACATCACCGATCGAGGTCTCATGCCACTGCAAGTATTCCTGATGCAAATCGTGACGAATGCCAAGACGGGAGACATGACGACGGGGGACATTCTAAGTGAACTCACACCAGAGTCAACCACGGCTGCGGCCATTATCTGCGTCGTATTTCCAATCCTTTGTGTGTATCCTTTCATCCAGAAGTATTTTGTCAAAGGTGTTATGTTAGGTGCGGTTAAGGGATAATCCATCCCAATCCAAACTTTCATATGTATAATGAAATAGGGAGGTTCAATTTATGGTTTTTAGAAAAACAGCAGCAATTAGTATGAGTGTGATCCTAAGCATGCTAGTCATGGCAGGGTGTAGTACAAACAAGGATGCGGGCCAGGCTGGGACAGACAAGACTGCAACGGCAACGAGTGGAAGCGGTGGGGAAGCGAAAGCACTGAAGGATTTGAAAATCACCCGACTGTATCATGGCGTTATGGAGCAATTCAAAGGTTCGGACACCATGAATAATAACAAAATTATTAATAAACTAAGAGAGAACTCAGGGTTTAACATTCAATATGAGTCGCTCCCGAATGAAAACCCATCGCAAAAAATATCCATTATCTTTGCATCTGGCGATGTGCCCGATCTGATGATGGTTGCTGGCAAATCGGATTATTTTAAATTGGCCAAACAAGGTGCACTTGAGCCTCTCGATGATTTGATTGCGAAGCAAATTCCGAATCTATCCTCGATGGCATCGAAAGAGTCCTTGGATGCTTTAAGATATGACGGAAAAATATATGCCATCCCATATCGCAATGCATTAAAGGTAGGCAATGGTCTTCTCGAGCGTGCAGATATTTTGAAGGAATTAAACTTGAATACGCCAACAACAATCGATGAGTTTTATTCAACGATGAAGACGATTAAAGAGAAGAAAAATATTGCGCCACTAACCATGGCGACTTCAAGTGCAGGATCTTTCTTTGATGGATTCTTCCCTTTCTCCGCTGCCTTTGGTGTATCCACGCCCACAGTTGTCAAAGACGGGAAGTTGAAATTCTCCTGGGTGCAGCCGGAATACAAGGAATTTATAACAACGCTTAAAAAATGGTATGACGAAGGATTATTGGATCCTGAATTTGCAGTTAACAAAGATAGCAAAGCTAAGTTGATTAACGGAACAGCCGTGTTCAATACGTTGTATTTCTCATCAGGCATTGACGTGGATAAAGCGTTGCAGGAAAAGAAAGATGGCGGTTCTGTACAGTTTATTGCACCTCCAGTTGGCAAAAATGGTCAATCGGGCATTCAAGATGCTTCCATTTCAACGCAGTATGTTATCATTCCGAAGCAAGCTAAAAACAAGCTAGGTGCAGCTCAATACCTGAACTTCTTGTACAAGCCGGAAACCGATATCCTGATTAACTACGGTGTTAAAGGTGAGGATTATACAGAGGCGAATGGAGAATACACGCAAACCAAAGAGCAAAGTGATAAAATTAGCTGGCGTTCGATGTACGGCTTAGGAGATACCGATTTCGGGATTGATGCAAGGTTGAAAGCGAAGAGCTTGTTGCCTTATTACACGCATCAGCTTAAGTTCAACAAAACGCGTGAGGAAACGAACTTTGCTCCATCTATTGAAGCGTACGATTCCAAATTCACAGAATTACGTAATTATGTTGAAGAGAATTCGATGAAATTTATTATGGGTAAACGTGATTTGGCGGAGTTCGACAAATTTACACAAGAGTTCGACGCTAAAGGCGGGAAGACTGCGATTGATGCTTTGAACGAATGGTTTACGAAGAAATAAAAGTTAGTCAACAACTGGAAGAGCCATCCTCAAGTAGATCAACTACTTGAAGGGTGGCTCTTCTTTGTTGGACGAATATGAGGTAAGGTACTAAGCGATTAAGTGTGAATTAGTGAATCAACGCATCTTGCGAATTCTCGGCCTTTACAACGCTATGTGAAGATGAACCTGTAAGACGCTGTGGAGGGAATACTTGGCGAACGGGTGCAATGATGAGCGCAGCAACGACGGCTTTAATCGCATCTCCTGCAAGGAAAGGATAGCATGCAGCAACCATTGCTTTCTCTAACGTATAGGAAGGAACCTTATACATCAACCAAGGTACACCTGCTAAATAAAGAATTAGTGAGCCGAAAACTTCAAGAACAAGAAACGCAGCGACGTAACCCATGATGCCATTTAAACGAATCCGAGGTAAAATAAAACCAATAAGCATAGCAGAGATTGGCCAGATCATAATAAAGCCGCCAGTAGGTCCGAGCACAACGCCAAGTCCGCCACTGCCGTGAAGGAGTGGGAAACCGACTGCAGTAAGCACAACGACAAGGGCCATACTTAGGAATCCGTAGCGCGCGCCTAGTAACCCTCCAGCGAGCATAACAGCTAATGTTTGAAGGGTAATGGGTACTTCTGTGCCAACTGAGATTTTGAAAAAGCTGAATAACACGAGAATAGCTGCAAATAAAGCGCTGAAAATAACACCACGTAGTGTAAGTTTCATATTGTTGATCACTCCTGTTTCTGGTATTGTTAATGTATTGTCAACCAAATGGTTTACAAATAAGTTGACAATACAGATGATAGCACAACTGCTAGAAAAGTGAAAGGAACTTTTTTACATATGCCTACAAGAGAGAAATTAATGACATTAAAGAATGCTTCGATCGTCTATCGAATGGAATCAGGAGAAGGGCGTCGCGTATGGTCAGGTGTCTCGCTAGACATTCATAGAGGTGAGTGGATCGCTGTTGTAGGACCCAATGGGAGCGGGAAAAGTACACTTGCTAGCGTGCTGCTAGGCTTGAACCCATTGTCGGAAGGGCAAGTTTACCGTAGGGCTAACGATGTGACGCAGGCGACAAGAGGCGTGCTTCAATTGCCAGAGGCCCAATTCATAGGTGAAACGATCGCGGAGGAATTAGACTTCTTACCGCAAGCGCAGCAATTAACGGCCCAGGAACGTGGAAGTTGGTATGCGGAAGTTTTGGCTGCTGTAGGCTTGTCACTTTCACCGGAGCGTACGATGGCTACCTTATCTGGAGGGCAGAAGCAGTTGGTAAACCTCGCTGCCGCACTTGCAGCCCATCCAGAGATTCTGCTGTTGGACGAACCGACGGCGATGCTGGACCCAGCTTCTCGCAAAGAAGTTCGGGATGCCGTGCGCCAAGCACATCAACGTGGAACGACGATTGTATGGATAACACATCGGCTGGAAGAGGTGGCGGATGCGACCCGTGTCGTCGGATTTGGAGCGGGTAGGATTACCTTTGATGGGGAGCCGAGGAGTTTCTTTTATGGGGAATACGAAAAAATGGAGAAAAACGAGAAATCTGAGAAGTTAAAGAAATTTGAGAAAGCTTCGCCTTGTGTGGAACTTGGCTTTGACCCTCCCTTTGTAATTCAAACGGCGATGCATCTAATAGAGCAAGGACTCACTTTACACCCTCTTCCCCTGAACATGGAAGAGTTGGCGGAGGTGATCTCATGTCCATAGTTTTGAAGGAAGTCGGAGTAACAGCTCCCGATTCACCTGATGTGACACTACTCCAGGATATAAGTTTTACACTGCAGGAGGGCTCTGTGACATTGCTTATCGGGCATGCGGGTTCAGGGAAATCGACGCTGCTGCAAGTGATGTCGGGTCTCCTTAAGCCGCAAACGGGAACGATAACATTGGATGAGCAGCCGATTTGGCTGAAACCTATGAAGGCTGATTCTAAGCAATTGCTTCACTTCGGGCTAACGTTTCAATTCCCTGAGCAGCAGCTTTTCGCCAGGAGCATACGTCAAGAATTTGCTTATTCGCTTAGGCCGTACAAATTCGAAAAAGAAGAGCGCGATCGCCGCATTCGCGAGGCGACACACGCGCTCGATCCCCATGGCGTCTTCGCCATGGATCGTTCGCCTTTCGCGCTCAGCGGCGGGGAGCAGCGCCGGCTCGCGCTGGCGACGACCTTCGCCACAACGCCGGATTGGCTCCTCATGGATGAGCCAACCGCCGGCCTTGAGGCGGCCGCCGTGCGCGAGCTGCTGCGCATGCTGCGCGAGCGCGCGGGTCGTGGCGGACTCGTCGTCGCCACGCACGATCTGGACACGTTCTTTCCGCTAGCGGATCGTGTCCTCGTTCTAGACCATGGCGAGCTCGTCTTCGACGGCTCGCCGCAACAGCTTTGCCGCGCGCCCGAGGTGCTGGCGCGCGCCGGGGTTGGTCTCCCGAGCTGCGCGGAGGCCGCTGTGGAGCTGGCGCGCGTTGGCATCGCCATCGCGCCGGATCTGCTCTCGCCGGCGCTTGCCGCGTCGGCGATCTTGGCTGCGCTGCGCGAAGCCGGCAGCGCTGGTGCTCCGGCGGCTGCGGCAGCGGCGCCGGTAGAGGCCACACGCGAAGCGAGTGTGGCGGTAGAACAGCAGCAGGCGAAGCCGCTGCTGTCGGGGCCGTCTGCGCCACCCGCGCCGCAGGCGGGGTGGCTGGGGCTGGACCCGCGCGCGAAGTGGCTGCTCTACCTGCTGCTCGCCATCGGCACGATGGGGCAGCAGGGGTGGGGCAGCCTCGCGGTGGCCGCAGCGCTTGTCGGCTGCGCGTTTGTCGGTCTCCCGCGCAGTGTGCTGCGCGGGATTCGCAAAATCGCGACGTCCTATGCGATTTTTCTGATCTTTTCCGTCGCGCTGGCGGGGATTGAACTCTCACCGCTCGGTTACTCCGTCGACAACGGCTGGAGCACCACCTTCCTGCTGGTACGCTTATTCGTTGTCTTGCTGGCCGGCTATTGGCTTGCGATGTCGACACCCTATGGCCAGCTCGTACAGGGATTGAACTGGGCTTTAAAATATTTCTACAAAGTGAAGCTGCCCGTGGCATCCTTCTCCTTGGCGGTTTCGTTTGTTTTTCGCTTCATCCCGCTCATCATGCGGGAGTGGCAGCAATTCTCGATGATCGTGCGAGCACGGGGAAAAGCCTCCGTCCGCCCAGGTAGTGTTCGTGTGCGTGACATTCCTGCGTTGGTAGTTCCACTTTTACTAGGGATGTTCCACAAAGCGGAGCAAATGACCGTCGCGATGGAGATGAAGCAAATCGATGGCACAACGTTGCTGCTGCGGAAGAATACGCTGGAGTGGGAGAGAGCGGACACGATGTTAGTGGTAATTGCGCTACTTGCCTGGGTAATTTTGCTATTTACGTAGTAGTAGTATCAGCAACCTAGTAGCACTATTGGTCTAGTAGTAGCCAACAAACAGGCTGCTAACGGACACAGCAGATGCTATTGGGTTGTTTTCAATTGTTTAACTAGGCTAACGGACACAGCAGATGCTATTAGGTTGTTTTCTATTGTTTATCTAGGCTAACGGACACGGATGATCTTATATGTCTAAAATCATCGAATTATTGCCTTGCTAGCGCTATTTAACAGCTAGGGTGTCCGTTAGTTCCCGAGAAGGCCCATTTTGGCACAAATAACGTCATTCATGTCCGTTGGAATTTGTACTTCTCAGTAGTTCCCCGTTCCTTCGACCGGTCTCCAAGCTCTCCGTTCCTCCTGCAATCCCCCCACCCCTTATCGAAATCTAGGAATATTTCTCTCAATTACTGCTTACAAATAGAGTGATAGACGATTCCTTGAGAAATGGGTGGTTTGCTATGAACGTCCGAAGGAAGAGGTTCCTATTTTACACGATACTAGCGGGTGTGTTTACGCTTTTTTTTCTCTTCGTCATCAGTGCTCTTAATTCTTCAACTGCCCCTATCCTCATAGAAGCCCAAGCCGAGGAATTAATTCAAACTCCTGTTTATGCCCCTGTGCCTATTGAAGTTTCATCCCTTCCACTGGACAAGCCCGAGCAGCCACTCCCAGCACAAGTGGACACAATCCCAACGCCGACGCCAACTATTCAGATGGACATAATTCCAACACCCGTCCAAGTGGTCGCACCTTCACCTCAGACGCCATCCGTTACAGTGGACACCTACATGCCTAACGGGGTTGTTACTCCATCTACCTCATCCAAAGTCAGCATCCCTGTCCTCAATTACCATAGCGTCACGATAGACCCTGGCAATGTGGTCGTTATTTCTCCATTGAAGCTGAAGGCGCAGATGAAATATCTACATGATCATGGATACACACCCATCACTTTGGCGACTTTTATTAGTCTAATTGAAAATGAGGACGGGCTCACGGCCCCCGATAAGCCTGTACTGCTTACTTTTGATGACGGCTATGTGGATAATGTGGAAGAGGCAATGCCGATTCTGGCCCAATACAATTTCCCTGCTACACTTTTCATGTCACCTGGCATGGTCGAGGACCCCAGTTATTTGAATTGGGAACAGATCAAGCAGCTGCAAGAAGCCGGTTGGGACATCCAACCGCATGGCATGACACATCCTCATCTACCTAAGCTATCAGCGGAACAACAAGCGTATGAGATTGCAGAAGCTAGAAAGTTAATTGAGGAGAAGCTAGGCACACAAGCGGATGTTTTTTGCTATCCCTATGGGGAATATAACCAAACTACGTTGAAGATTTTGAAAGATCACGGTCTTCGCTATGCGTTTACGATTGACCAAGGTTTCACGACCAATCAACAGTCCCCTTACTTGCTGAAAAGGCTGTTTATTAACGGGGAAGAAAGCTTGAAAGCTTTCATAAACAAGCTCCCGAAAGCCAATTAGAGAGACATTTCCGGATGTCGCTTTAGCCCCTTTTTGTCTCTCTAATGAATTCTCACCCACCTAACGTGTATAATACAACTAACAATCCCCATAAAGGAGATTCCCTGTATGAAAGAAACCAAAACAGCCTTCGAATCAATCGACGCTTACATAGCAACTTTTCCCTCTGAGCTTCAGGAGAAACTTCAAACGATCAGATCAGTCATTAAAGAGTCGGCGCCAGAGGCAACGGAGAAGATTAGCTACCAAATGCCTACCTTTGACCTACATGGTAATTTGGTGCATTTTGCGGCATTCAAACATCATATTGGCTTTTATCCCACACCGAATGGTATTGATGAATTTGAGGCGGAGTTGGCGCAGTATCCGAGGTCCAAAGGGGCCGTCCAATTTCCGCATGATCGACCGCTGCCCCTAGCGTTAATCAGCAGGATCGTGCAGTATCGAGTGGCAAGAAATAGTGAAAAAGCTCAGATGAAATCACCGAAAAAGAAGTGAAGATATAAGAATCTAACCGACGGTGGTGAAGCCATGGAACAGCCGTATACAATCTATGAACAGCAAATGAAGGGGACACTAAAGCGTTGGGAAATTCGTCTGCAAAAGAAACCTAACCTCATCGAGCGCGCCTCCAAATCTGTTCAAAATCGCATCAATCAAGTGATTCCCGAGAAGATCCACACTACGATTACCGCGACGGTAAAAGGGATTATACAAACGACTTTGTTCGGAATTAATTATATGCCTGCAACTGATCCGCTGAAGGATGTATCCATGGCGGACCGCGATGTCAAAGCTGAGGAACTGCTGTCCCTCTACAAAAAAATCGCCGCCGCTGAGGGTGCAGGTGCAGGGGCTGGTGGGATTTTACTTGGCCTAGCCGATTTCCCGGTTCTGATCGGGATTAAGCTGAAATTTCTTTTTGAATTAGCACATATTTATGGGTATTCCACCAAGGATTACAGAGAAAGATTATTCATCTTGTATGTGTTTCAGTTGGCGTTCTCCAGTTCGAAGAAGAAGCCGGATCTGCTCCATACGATTAAGAATTGGCCTGCAATTTCGCAGACGTTCCCGCCTGCCGCTGATTACATGAAGCAAGTGAATTGGCTGCAGCTGCAGCAGGAGTATCGGGACACAATTGATTTTCGCAAAATGCTCCAGCTCGTCCCTGGCATTGGTGCCGTCGTTGGCGCATGGGCTAACTTTGGCTTGCTGGAGGAGCTTGGCGTGGCAGGCATGAACTGCTATCGGATACGCAATTTGCAAGACAAATCTAGGAACGCCAGCGAGTAATCATTACATGGCATTTCTTTAACTGTCCTTATTGAAATGGAACACAAAAAACCTGAACGACAGTCGGACATAGGTCCAACTATCGCTCAGGTTTTTCTTGTTGTCCGTCATTCATGATTCATCAGAGGGTAAGTCTTTGGGAACCAGCTTGAAAATATCTCCCGACTCGAACGAATCGATAAGCCTATCAAGCCATTTGTAATAATGAATGGCTGCATCTATTTTATCCAAATCCTGTTTAAGAACAGCTTGTAAAGGGAGACTGTCAGGAAATTGTTCGTTCAGCTTTCGGAACTCATTTTTGGATTTGGTAAGCGCAAGCAAATTAACTTCTAGAGCCTTTCGCCACTTGAGGCCAAAGAAATCAGCGAAAGTTTGAAACCAGTCGGATTCGACCTCATAGAGGTCCTTACGGGAACCTTTTTCCCACACTTTATTAACCATTTTAAGATCAACCAGTGTACGCACGCCTGTGCTCATACTGGTTTTACTCATTTCCATAGCTTTTCCCATTTCGTCTAATGTCATCGGCTTTTCTTGAAATAAAAGTAAACCGTACAGATGACCGGTAGATTGACTAACGCTATATAAATCCATGTTGTTTCCAATAGATTCAATGATTCGTTTTCGTGCCTTCTGTATGACGAGATCTTGTTCTAAGCTGATGCCGTCTATATGATTCATTATCTCTCACCCTACCTTTAGGTTTACATCGTTATTGTAAGAAACTATTTTGAAAAAGTAAAGAAAAATGGCTGCTAGAAAGAGTATACTAAATGACAATCAAGTTTGTACAGTTTATTCTGTTTGAACTGTTTGTACAGAATTTAAGGTTGACATAAGCGGTGTTTATTCGTTAGAGTATTGAAGTGGATGACATGCAAACCAAAGAAAGGAGTGAGCATATGTCGGTTATTGAAGTTAATCAGGTGACGAAAATATTTGGTCCCGATCCCGCATCTGTTCTTCCGTTGCTTTCGCAGAAACATTCGAAAGAAAGAATTTATAAGGATACGAAGCATACGGTAGGTGTCAATAAGGCTAGCTTCTCTGTTGAAGCCGGTGAAATATTTGTAATTATGGGTCTCTCAGGTAGTGGGAAATCAACATTGGTGCGACTTCTGAATCGGTTAATTGAGCCCACGAGCGGAAGTATCACGATTCACGGTAAGGACATCGTTCGCATGAATGATGAGGAGCTTAGAAATGTCAGACGGGAACAAATCTCAATGGTGTTTCAGAAGTTTGCCTTATTTCCTCATCGAACAGTCGTTGAGAATGTGGAATATGGGTTAGAGGTTCAAGGATGGGATAAGTCAAAAAGACGTGCGAAAGCCCTAGAGTCCTTAAATTTGGTAGGCTTGCAGGCTTGGGCAGACAGCAAACCTTCGCAATTAAGCGGCGGCATGCAGCAGCGGGTGGGGCTTGCGCGGGCCTTGGCCAATGATCCGGATATCCTTCTGATGGATGAGGCTTTCAGCGCATTAGACCCTCTGATTCGGAAGGACATGCAAGATGAACTCGTAGAGTTGCAGGATAAAATGAAGAAGACCATTATTTTCATTACACATGATTTGGATGAGGCTCTTCGTATTGGAGATCGCATTGCGCTAATGAAAGACGGTGTTATTGTCCAAATCGGCAAACCGGAAGAAATTATGATGAACCCCGCAAATAAGTATGTCGAAAGGTTTGTGGAGGATGTTGATCTGTCCAAGGTACTCACCGCATCGACGGTTATGCGCCGGCCAGAGACCATAGGCCTTGATCGAGGGCCGCGTGTGGCGCTGCAGCTCATGAGGCAAAGCGGAATATCTAATTTATTTATTGTAGATAAAGGCAAGAAATTAATTGGTGTTATAACGGCGGAGGATGCTTCGGGAGCTGTTCGCTATGAGAAGAGTCTTGAGGATATTGTGATTCGAGATATGCCAACTGTCGGCCCGGACCAACTGCTGCATGAATTATTTGAAGTGTGCAGCAATGCCAAGTATCCTGTGGCAGTCGTGGATAACGATGGGAAAATTCAGGGTGTGATTGTTCGCGGCGATGTTCTTGGGGCTCTTGCAGGTAACGTTGTGGCAAGAGAGGACGTGAATAACGAATGAAGAAAGTTCCATTGGATGATGGGGTTGAGAAGGTTGTTGATGGGTTAGGCGCTAACCTTTCGTGGCTCTTCGACTTCTTATCGCTCCTCATAGAGGGTGTTGTGAATGCATTTTCTGCCGTTTTTCATTTCCCGCCAGCGCTGGTACTTATCGTTTTGATTACGATTCTTGCTTACTATCTCGGCAAATGGTCGTTTGCGCTATTTGCTGCTGTAGGATTGTTGCTAGTTGATAATCTTGGCTTATGGGAACATACGATGGACACACTGGCACTGGTTATGACGTCAGCAGTCATTTCCATTCTTATAGGCATTCCTTTAGGTGTATGGTGTGCCCAAAGCGACCGAGCACGAAGGATCATCACACCAGCGCTTGATTTCATGCAAACGATGCCGGCTTTCGTTTATTTAATCCCTGCCGTTACCTTTTTTGGACTAGGTGTGGTACCTGGGGTCATTGCATCCGTTATTTTTGCTGTACCGCCGACGATTCGATTGACGAATTTAGGTATAAGGCAGGTTGCTGAAGATTTAGTTGAAGCCGCAGATGCTTTCGGTTCAACCCCTATGCAGAAATTAGTAAAGCTGCAATTTCCGTTAGCGATGCCGTCTATTATGGCGGGAATTAATCAAACGATTATGCTTGCGCTCTCGATGGTTGTTATTGCTTCTATGATTGGGGCGCAGGGGGTAGGGGCTGATGTGTACAGGGCTGTTACTCAAATCAAAATCGGTCAAGGCTTTGAAGCCGGATTGGCTATTGTTGTATTAGCTATTTTACTTGATCGCATCACACAATTATGGATGAAGAGAAAAAGGAGTGTTTAGAGATATGAGGAAAGCTGCTAAGACGTTACTATTCGCTAGCTTTACCGGTTTACTTGTCGTGACAGGCTGCTCGAAAGATAATGCTTCAGAATCTAGTGTAGGCAGTAGTGTGAAACACCAAATTATCGGTATTGATCCTGGTGCAGGGTTAATGAAGCAAACGGATCAAGCGATGAAAGACTATGCGCTTACCGATTGGAAATTAGTTGAAGGCTCTAGCGCAGCCATGGCGGCAGCGCTAGATAAAGCGTATAAAGCGAAGGAACCGATCATCGTGACGGGGTGGACACCTCATTGGATGTTCGCTAAATATGATTTGAAATATCTGAGTGATCCTAAGGGTGCATTTGGTAAGGATGAAGAGATTCATACGATTGCTCGCAAAGGTTTGAAAGAAGCAGCAGCGTCAGCATATGCGATGCTTGATCGATTTGAGTGGACGCCGGAGGATATGGCAGTGGTCATGTCAGCTGTGGTTGACGGTAAGAAGCCCGAAGATGCAGCTGCAGAGTGGGTTGCCGCCCATGCAAGTAATGTGAATACTTGGGTGAAAGATCTTACGCCAGAACAAGGTAAGAAGCTGAAATTAGCGTATGTAGCTTGGGATTCAGAGATTGCCAGTACGAATGTTGTAAAAACTGTATTGGAAGGGAAGCTCGGGTATCAAGTAGAGATGCTGCAAGTTGAAGCGGGTCCAATGTGGGCTGGACTTGCCGATGGAAGTGCTGATGCGATTGTAGCTGCATGGCTCCCGACGACACATAAAGATTATTTCGGGAAGTATGCGACCAAGCTAGAAGATCTAGGTCCAAACTTAAAAGGGACCAAATTGGGGCTAGTTGTACCTGCCTATATGACAATCGATTCTATTGAAGATTTGAAAACGAAATAGTAGAGAGAAGTCTATCGCTGATCCTGTCGATAGGCTTTTTCATATATAGGTAGAGTACAATCCTAGATAATTAGGTTAGTCGGAAGTGATATTTGCAGAACTCGCGCATATACTAGAAGAGAGTCGGTTACCGGCTCACCTTGTGAGGAGTTGTGATAATTTTCACAAGCATATATGTGATTAATTTCACAAATGGAGGAGTGTTGAGGCAATGAGCAAACCCAGAATCGTGATCCTAGGCGCAGGCTATGGCGGACTTGTCACAGCGATAAGGCTGCAGAAGAAGATGAGAAGAAATGAGATGGACGTGACCCTGGTCAACAAACATGACTATCACTTTATTACGACGCATTTGCACATGCCGGCTGCCGGTACGGATCATCATGATAACGCACGCGTGACCATTTCCGATTTGATCGATGAGCGGAAGATTCGATTCGTGAAGTCGACGGTAAGAGAAATTTTGCCTAGTGATAAGAAGATTGTGTTGGAAAATGCTACGCTTGACTATGACTATCTCGTGGTAGGACTCGGGAGTGAGACGGAAACCTTTGGGATCCCGGGTATGCATGAATATGCCATGTCGATCAAAAGCATTAACAGTGTCCGCTTTATTCGGCAGCACATTGAGTATATGTTCGCGAAGTCCAAGATGGCTCCAAAGCGCAAGGATTATCTGACCTTCGTCGTTGGCGGCGCGGGTTTCACGGGAACGGAGTTCGTCGGTGAACTGGCGGATCGCATACCTGTTCTGTGCAAAACGTATGACGTCGATCCGGCAGATGTCCGGATTTATAATGTGGAAGCTTCCCCATCGGCGCTGCCTCCTGGCTTACCCGAGGATCTAATCCTATACGGCATGGAAGTAATGCGTCGCAAAGGGGTGCAGTATAAGCTATCGACCGCGATTAAAGAATGCACATCGGAAGGGGTTATTCTGAGCAACGGTGAGTTCATTCGCGCAGGTACAGTAGTCTGGTCTGGAGGAATACGCGGCAATTCGTTGCTGCAGGAGGCGGGTTTCGAGGTTCAACGGGGCCGAGTGAAAGTGGATAGTTGCTTACGGTCTTATCAATTCCCTGAGATTTTCATCACCGGCGATTGTTCTATTGTGACAAGTCCCGAAGGCGCGCCATATCCCGCGAATGCACAAATTGCTGTTCAACAGGGCTATAATGCAGCTAGGAATCTCATATTGACGGTTCGAGGCAAAGAGATGAGGCCATTTGTCTATGATTTCAAAGGCACGGTAGCAACCCTGGGCCGCGGTGAAGCTGTTGGTTTACTCAAAGTAAAGAAAGTGAAAGGTCGATTGGCCCTATTGATCAAAAAAATGATCGATGCCCGTTACCTGTTTCTTATTGGGGGTATTCCGCTCATTTGGAAGAAAATGATCTGGAAGCAGAAGTCCACGACCCGCAATTATCATGTGCCTAATTAACGCGCGTATAACGTAAAATCCCCTTCAAGTATACTTGGAGGGGATTTTCAGTCTTTGTACCACTAACTGTAGCTATTGGATCGATACTGACTCGGAGACACGCCTTCACGTTTGCGAAAAGCTCGCGAAAAATTATTCTCATCCACAAATCCAACCTGCTCAACAATTTCCTTAATGGAAAGATGAGTGGTTTCGAGTAACTCTTTGGCTTTCTCAATACGGATTTTCGAGACATATTGCATCAAAGGAAGACCATTTTTGTTTTTAAAATAGCGTGTGACATAGGATGGTGTTAGGGACAGCTCTTCAGCAACGGTGGAGAGACTGAGATTATAGTCCATATAATGCTGAGAAACGTGCTCTAACATGGATGCATATAAGCGATTATTATTGGCATCTTCGCCTAAGCTGTCTTGTATGCTGCGTGCCGCATCAAGCAGATTGGCGCAAGCCTCAGCAACGGTTTTGGATTGGAATTCGGCTAGGGATTCCAGTTTATATTTGATTGCTTCGCGGTGGGACAGCGGAATATTATTGACGAGTTGGTTCAAGGTAAAAATAATTTGTTGAAACGTTAGGCGGAATGTAGGCGCGTCCTCCAGCCGAGTAAAACGTTCTTCCATCTCATGAATCAATAGTTGCAGATGCTCGGAGCTCTTGGAGCAGACCGCCGCATGGAGAGCTTCAGCAGATTCGGAAATTTGCTGCTTATCCATCGTCGTATTCTCCATTTTTTGCTGAGACCATTCAGTTGGGGTGATGATAGACTGTTTACCGGCAAAAATCCGATACTCCGCAAGTGAAGTGGCCGAACTGAACGATTGATGCAGGTCATTCGTTGGTTGTGGTTCTCCTACCATACAGGACAACGAAAGGGAAAAATGCCTTTGCATGAACGCAATGATCTGCTCAGAAAAAGCGCGACTGCGAGCCTCCCACTGCTCCGCGAATTCGATATTCCACGAAACAATGCCGACAATCCCATTATCAATGGCTAAATCAAGCGCATAATTCGAGCCATGGACGCCCGATAAATTTTCCAACACATTGCAAATGGTATGTTTCATCAGCCACTGCTCGCTAAGCGGCTCTTTGCTCAACTTGGAATTGTAATCATCAAAAATAATGACAAGTACGCTGCTTATTTCTCGTGTACCAAATAGTTTATGAAGCGCAATTCGGTTATCTTGCGTCGTATTGTCAACGTTCAACTTACCCATTAATAAGGCAAGCAGCAACTGGTTTCTCGTCAAAATCTCCTGATTGTGCATCATATGGGACAAATGGTTGCTCTCATCTCTCATCTGCTCAATGTAACGAGTCAACTGGTCTAATTCATCATTATTACCTGCCGCCGGCTTGTCCGATGGCAAGGTAGGGAAACGGTTGGATAGCTCTTGGATCGGTTGATAACTTTTCCGGGCAGAGCTGAAGCAAAGCACAATTCCTAAAGCAAGCGATATGAGAAATATGGTTAGTGAAATCGTGAGCGCAACATCATACTCATGAAAATAGTCACTGCGACGAATGGCGTTCACCACATGAATGTTCTGTTTCGACGACGTTTCCTGCACGAAGAGATAGCCAGGGATTCGCGCTTTCGAATTTTGCGCCGCTGACGTAAGTTCACCCCACGTGAGATCGGAAGATCCTTTTAAATAGAGAAAAGGCATGTTGGATTGGTCAAAAGCAATCAGGGAGCTGCCGCTGTCAATGGTCTGCTGGAAATTACTAACCAACGCCGGATAGTTCAGTTTGTAGATCATAATGCCACTCGAAAAAGGAGTGCTGTCAAGCGGAACTAAGAGCAGCAGCACTTGTTCTTTGCCGTCTGGATGATCTTCATTAGCCAGTGAAGACAGAAGTATGGGTGATTTCAGTTTCTCCAGCTTGCCCTGCAGCATTTCTGGCGAGATTCGGCTATCGGTGACGAGTCGGCTGTAATTCTCAGGCGAATAAATGCCCGTATCGGTGAAAATCGTGTTTTTTAGCGAGCTGTAGGCTGTGTTTCGATAGAACAGGCCAATGGAGTCGAGATCGGCAGACAGAGCCTTTAGCTTTTCAAGTTCATCGGCAATCAAATACGGATATTGTAATGATTCTTGTAATTGATAGGGAAGCAATTTCGTATCCCGTGACAAGGTTAATGTCAATTTTTGCAGGTCCAAAATGCGCGTATCCAGCAGACTGGTCGTATTGGCCATAGATCGTTGAGTATTATCCATTAGTCGATTATAGGTATTTGATAGCGAAATGATATTGGTCACCAAGAATAATAGACCGGTTACGGCTAGAATCAGAAGGTGCCTGAGAAGAAATTTTCGATAGAGCTTGGACTGAATCGCTTTCCGCAAACTGAACACATCCCCTGGTCGAATAGGTCATGATTTCTTACGAGTATATAAATTTTGCGCTATGTTATCAATTCATGGCGGGCAAAAAGCTGAAAATTGACTAGGTATTGAGAAAAATGCAGGGTGCCGTTTAGGGGCTGAAACCATTTTTTGCTGTGAAAAGCCGATTATCAAGCATTGTCGGAGGTTCCAAACTTACGTATACTCGGAGCCATAGGAAACCGATTCAGGCGCCGAATCGATTCTGGATATCCACTTTTCTATCGTTCGACGAAGGAGGCAGCTATATGACTGCGAAGACCAAGGCTGCACATGCACCCTTACCTAGGTCTAACCATAAAAGGTTTGGGCTGCGAAACAATTGGGATTATCTAATTTTTGTCATCCCTGTTGTCCTTTACTTTCTAATTTTTTGCTACGGACCTATGTATGGTGTACAACTCGCATTCAAACGCTTCAACCCCATCCACGGCATCATGGGTAGTCCTTGGATTGGTTTGGATAACTTTGAAAGGCTTTTCAATTCATTCCAATTTTATCGCATTGTGAAGAACACGCTGGTTATTAATCTATTTAAAACGCTGATCAGTTTCCCTATTCCGATCATGCTCGCCCTCATGTTCAATGAGATGAGAAAAGAGCGATTGAAGAAGACGCTGCAGACGATCACTTATGCTCCGTACTTTATTTCGACGGTTGTCTTTGTCGGTATTATTAATTTGTTCCTCGGTGGGGAAAATGGGTACTTGAATCATTTGCTGGGGATGATCGGAATCGATTCGATTCCTTTTTTGACCAATCCTGACTACTTCCCTGGTGTCTATATCGGTTCTGACATCTGGCGGAATAGCGGATGGAATTCTATCATTTTTATCGCGGCGTTAGCGGCTGTAGATCCACAACTGCATGAGTCTGCGCAAATCGATGGGGCTAGTCGGTGGAAGCGGATGATTCATGTGAATCTGCCGTGTATTATGCCGGTCATTGTCATTCAATTTATTCTGCTCATGGGGAAAATGATGACTCTCAGCTACGAACGTATTCTTCTTATGCAAAATAGCTTGAACATGGAAACCTCAGAGGTGATTTCCACTTACGCTTATAAGACGGGTTTGATCAATATGGATTATGGATTCTCAACCGCTGTGGGTCTCTTTAACAATGTCATCAACATCATTTTGCTGCTTGCCGCCAACAAGATTGCCAAACGATATAGCAGCAGCAGTCTGTTCTAAAAGGAGAGGTGAACATGGAGGTCGTTTCCCACAAAATTCGAGAGTCTAACGGAGATCGGATCTTTCTGGCGATTACTTATGTATTTATCGGGATTCTTGTGTTAATTGTGCTTTACCCGCTGATCTATGTCGTTAGTGCCTCATTCAGTGATCCCAAACTGGTGATTGCCGGCAAAATCGGGTTGATCCCGAGCGGATTCAACGTGGAAGCCTATCGACGGGTATTTACGAATACGGAGATATGGATTGGTTATCGAAATACACTGCTTTACACAACCGTAGGAACGTTAGTTAATATTTCATTGACCATGATGGGGGCCTATCCGTTGTCACGCAAAAATTTCCGATGGCGTCGCGGGCTTATGATATTCTTCACCATTACGATGTTTTTCAGCAGCGGTATGATACCGATGTACCTGCTTGTTAAGAATTTGGGACTTTATAATTCGATGTGGGCATTAATATTGCCAACAGCGATCAGTGTATACAATATGATTGTCGCTCGTACATTCTTGGAAACCAACATTGATGAGCAACTCTATGAATCAGCGTACATGGATGGCAGCGGTAATATCAGATCGTTTTTCTCTATTGTACTGCCCCTGAGTGCGCCGATCATGGCTGTTCTTGTGTTATTTTATGCGGTGTATCATTGGAATTCCTATTTCGAGGCCATGATTTATTTGAAGGAGCGTTCGTTGTATCCGCTGCAGCTCTTCCTGCGGGAAATTCTAGTGATGAACCAGTCGGATAACGTGATGATGGATTCGATTGAAATGGATACAAGCAAATTTCTCGTTGCGGAAGGTGTCAAATATGCTGTTATTATCGTATCCAGCGGACCGATTCTTATGTTGTATCCCTTCCTTCAGAAGTATTTCGTTAAAGGGATGATGATTGGTGCTCTTAAAGGTTAATATGATTAATAATCAAGGAGATGACGAACGAATATGAAAAGAAAATTAGTCTTACTGACAGCTGCCATGCTGATAACGTCAATTCCAATACTAAGCGCTTGTAGCGATAAGGATAAAGGTGCAGAGCCTGTTGCAACTGGTGCAGCGAATAAAGAGGCGAATATCAATAAAACAGGTATGCCGATTGCAAAGGAGCCTGTTCAATTGAAAGGTTTGGTCTCCAAATATGAGCTGGTCAAGGATTGGAACGAGCATAAAGGCTTGAAAAATTATGAAGCGAAATCGAACGTCGTCATTAAATGGGATACGGTACCGCAAAACGCTTTTGATGAGCGCAGAAATCTGATGTTTGCCTCCAATGATCTGCCGGACTTTGTTATGCGGGCGAATTTGTCGCCGCAATTGATTACTTCATACGCAGCAGCGGGTCAAATTATCCCGTTGGATCCTTTGATTGAGGCTGGCTATGCACCGAATCTGGCAGCGCTTATGAAAGAAAATGACGGTATCCGCAAATCGATTACCTCGGCTGACGGTCATATTTATTCGCTTCCGAACATTAGTGAAGCAGATGGACGTATTTCTTCCTCGTGGATCAACAAGAAGTGGCTGGACAAGCTTGGACTTCAAATGCCGACAACAACGGACGAGTTTTATAAGGTGTTGAAAGCTTTTAAGGAGCAGGATCCTAACGGGAATGGCAAAGCGGATGAAGTTCCAATCTCAGGGTACAAAGAGGGCAATAAGAACTACGGTGATCAATTTATTAGATCGTTCTATGGCAGCTGGGGATTCGGAGGAAATTCCGGGATCATCGCACCTTTTATGGATGTAGACAATGGGGGCAAAGTTCGGTATATCGCAACGGACAATACCTTTAAAGACATGATTACCTTCTTTAATAAGCTCTGGCAGGAAGGTCTAATCGATAAAGAAATTCTATCGCAGGATATGAAGCAGGAGATCGCGAAAGTTGATGATGAGCGTGTTGGCTATGTAGCGAAGGGAAACAACAATTTGTGGATGGGTAAAAATCGCAATAATTACGTGCAGAACCCGGTCCTAAAAGGCATCGACGGCAAAGTGTATTGGACGGGCATCTCCCCGAAAGTTCGGGATTTAGGCTCATTCGTGATTACGAACAAAAACCCGAATCCCGCTGCAACGCTGCGCTGGGGAGATTATTTCCTGAGCGAAGAAGGAACGGCTCTGGCTCGACTTGGTATTGAAGGTGTTACGTATACCATCGGCAGTGATGGATTTTATAAGCTGAAGGACGAATTTGCGAAAAATCCAAACGGACTCACAGTGGATGAAGCGCTCTCGGAGTATACAATTTTCCAAGGTGGCGGAATCCCTCAGCGCGTGACGCAAAAGGTTGACCAAAGCGCTGCTGTGCTTCCAGAAATGATTGCGAATAAAGATGTCATTCGTCCTAACTTGGTGCCTGACGCAAAATTGATGATTCCTACCTTTACCGAAAAAGAGAATATCGAATTAAGCTCGTACGCAACGGATATCGAAGCTTATGCAGACGAGAATATTGTTAAGTTTATTACTGGCGCTAAACCGCTCAGTGAGTGGGATAAGTATGTAAGCACGCTAAATAAAATGCAACTGGATAAATATTTAGCGATCTATCAAGCAGCCTATGACCGCTGGAATCAGAAGTAATCAGCATGAAGGAGGACTAACGATGAGATTTTACGGCACAAGTGCAGCAGAGGGCATACCGAATCCCTTCTGCTCCTGTTCCGTGTGTAACAACGCACGGGAGGTAGGCGGTGCAGAGATTCGCCGCCGTTCGATGTTCCGAATCAATGAGGGAATGTGTATTGACTTAGGGGCAGATTCTTTTCAACAAGCGATCGAATATGGCGACTTTACCAAGCTTCAGCATGTACTGGTGACGCATACACATGAAGATCATTTCAACTACATGATGATGAATGTTCGAAATATGGCGATTGAACGCTTGAAGGAACCGCTGCATTTTTATTTTACAGATCAAGCCTATGACATCGTCGATTTCTATCGTCAAAACCGGCCGATCATGAAAGGCATGACTTCCGATTTGGAGGCTCGCGGCGTAGTGGCCTTTCATAAGCTGGCGTTTAACGAATCAGTGACTATTGCTGGCATGGAAGTAACGCCGCTTCGCGGGAATCATTTGGGCAATATGGGGGAGAACTGTGCGAATTATCTGATTCAGCAACCGGATGGCCAGAAGATATACTACGGCGTGGATTCTGGCTGGTACTTGCCGGAAACGTTCAAGGAGCTGGAGAATGCTTCATTGGATGTGTTGATTAGTGAATGCACATTTGGATTGACCACCGGCCGCGGCCTTCAACCAAATGGACATTTGGACGCATTTAGCTGTATGGAATTATTCCGCAAACTGTTAGAGCAAGGATCTTTGCATACCAATTCTCGCATTTATCTTACGCATATTAATCACTTTACCTCTACACATGCAGATTTAGTTAGCTGGATTCAAGAGCAACAATTCCCATGCCCGATTACGGTAGCGTGGGATGGCATGGAGATATAATTGAAAACGCGCACCGGTGACATATCGGTGCGCGTTTTTGCTTTTATTCAGCCGCGGTTGCAGCCACAACCGGGCTCTTGGCAGACTCCGTTGCGGCGAGGTCGGGACGCTGCTTTTTTGCATAATTTCTGTATAGGATCGAGCTTCCTATGGTGAGGATCGCAATGACCGCCATCCCCCAGATGAGGTTGTCAAAAGCACGCTCAAGCGGCAGGGCTTTCTGCCAGACCAGTGCGCTCCCTGAGAGAGCCACGGCGAATGCACCGCTGAAAAATTGCAGCAATTGGAACAAGCCCATGCCGGAGCCGATGCGTTCCTTCGGCAATTGCCTGGAGAGCTCATTGGATACAGCGCTAGAAAGTGTTGTGAAGCTTATGCTGACCAAGATGTAGAGTGCAGCAATCCAGTAGTAGGAAAAGCTGGCTGTCAGGGCCAGTAGCACCGTAGAGAGTAACATCAACCATGGTACGTAACGAAGTAGTGCTGTGTTCCCATAACGGTCAATGATACGTCCAACACGATTCGACACTAGCATGGCCAGGAGTGCTCCTGGGAAAAGCAGCAGTCCCGAGGTAAGAGGAGCTAAGCCGAAAACCCGTGCAAGCATCTGTGGTGCAAGGAACAAGAAGCCGAAGCTAATCATGTAAGATGATACGCCGATTGCGCTGAGCGCCATATAAGGTCTGTCGCCAAAGAGTGCAGGCAAGACGAACGGTTGAGAGGCTCGGCGAATCCGCAGAGCGAATAAGGCAATCGCAAGTATGCCCGCTATGAGGGCAACGAGGCTTTTGGAAGTTAGGAAAAGCAGCAACCCTGTCGTCCCAATCCCAAGCAGCACAGCACCGATGAAATCGAACGAGCCGCTTGCTGGTTTTTCTTTTGGAATCAGGATAAGGAAAATAGGAATAAGCAGCAGCGTAACCCCTGTAATGACGAACAGGAAATGCCAACCCAAATACTGAACGATGGATCCGCCAGCGACGGGACCTAATCCCAAGCCAAGTGAAGCCGCGGAAAGGATGAGCGACATGGCTCTGCCTCTACGAGACAAGGGAATGTAGCGGGTGACGAGTACGATACCCAACGATGGAATCGCACCTGCGCCGGATGCTTGAATCAACCGAGTAAACAGCAATAGGCCGAAGCTGTCCGTGAACAGCCCTAGAATGGAGGCGCCTCCGAGCGAGAGCAGGGCAATGACGTACAGCCTGCGAATAGGCACGAAGTCGGACAAACGGCTGTAGGTGATCGATGCAATGGCGAAAATAATCGAATACCCCGTAACAATCCACGACGCCGTTGAGGGACTAAGTTCGAATTGTACGGAAATTTTGGGCAGAGCCAGATTGAACATCATCGTGTTCATGATGACAAGTACAATCGTAAAACAGAGCAACCAAGAGACAGGCGTTTCTCGTAAGCGGCTAGGCATCTCAGGTTGAGCCTGCGTTGTTCCTTGAGCTGATGAGGTTGCGGTATCTGACATTGTACACCTTCCGATCCAAACTATAATATATTTTGTGAGAGTTTATCATGACGGGTAGGGTGTGTCAATGAATTGACCGTAGATTAACTACTAAGGAAAAGGACTATGCCTTCCACGGTTGCTCAGCATCAGGTTATCTCCTAGCACATTTGTTGATGGAAATAAATATAAGTTTTTTTGCGAAGTGTTCGAGAATTTGGTATTGTGAGGATGCAATCATATAAGCGTGAAGCACACGCCGCTAGCTCCTGTTTGTTGGAGTTGGCGGCGTTTTATTTTTTTAGGAGGCGGTAGACGTGTTTGAGAAGGAGTATGAGATCTTTTGGAATGAGCAAGTTCGACAAGCACAAGGTCAGAGACTGGACATGCTGCGCAGGGATTTGACGGGAACGAAGAAACTTTTGGAGGAGGTAGTTTTGCCCGTACTGGGGACGGTTGAAGGTTTGGAACTTGAATTTGAAATGATAAGTTTGTCGGGAGTGAAGATTTATGGGGACGTATGTCATCCCAAACTGAGGATCGTATTCGAGGAAGAAAGCTTTGTTACGCATGCTGAGAAAATTACAAGGGACCGGTTCTCATTCGAAAGGGCACGGGCGCGAAGTGTTGCGATGCTGGGGTACACATATTTCCCGTATAGCCGAGATCAGTTAGAGAAAAAAGCGAGTTTCTGCCAAAGAAACCTGTACGAATGGATTGGCCGTTTCGGCAATGCGCAGGGGGCTGGAATGCTCGAGCTACCAGTGTATGAGCGGGAGGTTCTGAGATTTGCTTTATTATGTAATAAGCCATTTCAATTGAAGGAAGTGAGCCAGTGGTTGCAGCTTAAAAGAGAGGCATGCGGAAAAATTGTACGTAAGTTAGAAGCGAAAGGATTCATTCTACCCATTGGTGGTGGTTTAGCTAGAAGCCATAAGTTCATGTTTACTGAGAAGGCCGTGGCCCTTTTGCATGGTAGAAACTGAGGCGTGAAGTTAGTCGGTGAAACCGACTAACTAGGGCGCAGCAGTGGCAATTGGTGTGAAGTTAGTCGGTGAAACCGACTAACTTTGGTGCAGCAGCGGCAATTGGTGTGAAGTTAGTCGGTGAAACCGACTAACTCGGGCGCAGCAGCGGCAATTGGTGTGAAGTTAGTCGGTGAAACCGACTAACTCGGGTGCAGCAGCGGCAATTGGTGTGAAGTTAGTCGGTGAAACCGACTAACTCGGGCGCAGCAGTGGCAATTGGCGTGAAGTTAGTCGGTGAAACCGACTAACTTGGGTGCAGCAGCGGCAATTGGTGTGAAGTTAGTCGGTGAAACCGACTAACTCGGGCGCAGCAGTGGCAATTGGCGTGAAGTTAGTCGGTGAAACCGACTAACTAGGGCGCAGCAGTGGCAATTGGTGTGAAGTTAGTCGGTGAAACCGACTAACTTGGGTGCAGCAGTGGCAATTGGTGTGAAGTTAGTCGATGAAACCGACTGACTCGGGTGCAGCAGTGGTAAAAGGAACTCAGGCAACCACATCAACGAGGTAGTGCCCTAAAGAAAAAATCCCTTTGATCCAGTGCATAACTCACATGGAAGGTTAACTTTGTGGATTGCAACCAATCTGTTTATTCAAAATACCCCGATTACCTACGAGAATGGAAGATAATCAACGATTCAGGTAATTGTAAGCGAATTATTGATGGAATCGAGAGGTCGGAGAGAGCTTTTTACGTTTTTTCCCTCCTTTACTATGTTGGTAGAAGAGAGTAGTATTCAACACGTACCTGAACAGTTGAATATTTCGCTTAATTTTCTTTTAAGAAAAGCGGGGGAACCACAAGTAACATGGGGTGAATAACGGTACGGATCCTAGTACCTTTTAGGGCAGATTTCTCGCGGCCCGAACCCGGCAGCTAACCTCGTAAGCGATCGTGAGAAAGGAGAACATGTGTCCAAAACACAAGGTCTATCCTTGTGTTTTTTTGCGTCCATTTTCCAAGTGTGATGAGTGAAATTAGCTTTAAATGGAGGAACAACGGCGAAATGACAAGTGATTCATTGAAAAAAATTGTGTTCGGTAAGCCGCTAAAGTCGAGTGAGATTGAGTCGGAGAAAATGCCTGTCTGGAAAGCCCTCCCTATCTTGTCGTCAGATGCCTTATCATCCGTATCGTATGGGACGGAGCAAATTCTGTTAGAGCTCGCGACAGTAGGGGTTGCTGTTTTTGCCTTCTCGTTGCCGATTGCGGTTTCGATTATCGCGTTGATTCTATTGCTCGTGTTGAGCTATAGACAGGTGATCGAAGCGTACCCGATGGGCGGCGGCGCTTACATGGTTACGAAAGAAAATTTAGGCATGGTGTGGGGACGCCTCACGGGTGTATCTCTACTAATTGACTATACCTTAACCGTGGCCGTTTCGATTTCGGCTGGTGTCACAGCGATTACCTCTGCTTTTCCATCAGCTGTCCCCTACATTGTTCCGCTGACCATCTTACTGGTTTGGGTGATGGTCTGGCTGAATTTACGAGGGACTTCCGAATCAGGAACCGTATTCGCGATTCCAACGTATTTTTTCATTCTTTGTATCCTATTGTTAGTGGGTAAGGGGATTTTCGATTTACTGACAGGATCCATGAATACGCATGCGATCGAATTCGCACCAAGCGCATCGACGAACTCATTAACGTTATTCGTACTGCTCAAGGCGTTCTCATCCGGTTGTTCAGCTGTGACGGGGATCGAAGCGATCTCCGATGCCGTACCGCATTTTAGAACGCCTTCTGTCAAAAATGCCAAACGAACACTTCTCTCCTTAGGCGGCCTGCTGGCCATCGTCTTCGGTGGGGTAACGTTGATTGCTTTAGGGTATGGGGTGGCACCGGATCATAACGGTCATACCTCGGTTCTTTCGATGGTGACGGAGCAAGCCTTTGGCCGAGGCGTTATGTATTACGCGACGCAAATCGCGACAATGCTAATCTTGGTACTGGCTGCGAATACAAGCTTCAATGGATTTCCAATCTTGGCGTCGATCATGGCTCAGGATAAAAACTTCCCGCGCATGTTTTCCTTCCGTGGGGATCGGCTTTCGTATCACTATGGCATTATTACGCTAGGCGTTTTAGCCAGCCTGCTGTTGATTGGCTTTAAAGGTAAAACCGATGCACTTATTCCGCTTTATGCGATTGGCGTATTTTTATCTTTTACACTTGCTCAGACGGGTCTGGTTCGTAAATGGCTCAAAGAGCGCGTAGCTGGATGGATCGGGAAGTTGATCATTAACGGCCTGGGCGGTATCGTCTCCCTAGCGGTTCTTATCATTTTCTCCGTTACCAAATTTAGCGAGGGCGCTTGGATTGTCATTATCATTACACCGATTCTCCTCTGGCTCATTACCAAAATCAGTCATCACTACGACGACGTAGCCAAACAGCTGCGGATTGATATCACACAAGACCGTGTGTGTACCAAAGAGCCGGTCATTATCGTACCTGTGGCTGGGATTCACAAAGCGGTAGAGCAAACCCTGAACTATGCCAAATCGCTTTCACCTAACGTTATTGCGTTCTATGTATCTTTCTCGGATGAGGACGAAGAATCGATGCAGGAGAAGTGGCAGATTTGGGATCCAGGTGTTCGACTCGTTGTGTTCAAATCACGTTACAGAACGATCCTGAAGCCGCTGGCTGAATTCATTGATCGCATCGATACGCATGTGTCAGAGAAGCAGTCGATCATGGTTATTCTCCCGCAATTCATGCCGAAAAAATGGTGGCACCGTCTGCTCCATAATCAATCTGCGGCACGGATTCGATCGAAGCTTCAAGCCGATAAGGATATCGTTGTTGCAACAGTACCGTATCATTTACATCAATAGAGGTGTACAATAATAGGGAGAACTTGTAGACGAGGTGACCTTATTATGGTGAAAAAGAAAGCAAAAATGACGCCAACTGCGGCTAGCGTGCAAGATAAACCTGCAACACTGAAGGATCTGCTGCGTCCGGAAATACTGGAAGGGCTCAAAGCCCAGGCTGACGCGATGAAAGCGGAAGAGCAAGCGAAGAAGGACGCAGAGAGAGCTAAGGTAGAAGCGGCTCGCAAAGCGGAAGAGAAGCGTCTTGAGAACGATTTTGCCTATCAGCTGGAGAAAAGTAAATTAGACTGGCGGAAACATAAATGAGGGGGCGCACGATGTGCCTCCTTTTTTTCATGAGTGCGATGTTAGCGCTCGCAGGTTGTGGGGTGGAGCAGCGTGCTGAGGATGTGGAAACGGCGGTTGCAACTGCGTCTGTACCTGCAGGAACTGCAACTCCAACACCTACGCTTGCACCATCAGCCGCACCTCCTGTGAGCAGCCCAACAGCGTCACCTGAACCGACGACATCGTCCTACTCAACCTCAGGCAGTTTAACAAATGAGCCAGCAAAAGAACCTGAGTCAGTCCGAGCTTTCGCGACGGTGGAACAATCATTGATCGCTCGTTATGCATCTGTCGTGCCTACGAAGTGGGGGGAACGTGTCCCCGGTGTGAAAACCCGATTACATACGAAGGACCAAGTGATAGCCCTTACTTTTGATGCCTGCGGCGGGAAGGAAGGCAGCGGTTATGATGAGAAGCTGATCAAGTATTTGATTCAGGAGCAGATTCCAGCAACGTTATTCATCAATGCAAGATGGATGGCTGCGAATCCGTCTATCTTTCGAGCATTGGCATCGAACCCTTTGTTTGAGATCGAAAATCATGGCACCGAGCACCGCCCCTTATCCGTGACAGGCAAGTTAGCCTACGGTATTGCAGGTACGAAGAATATCAAAGAAGTCATTCATGAAATGAAAGACAATGCGGATCAGATAGAGAAGCTGACGGGGAAAAGGCCCCTATTTTTCCGGTCGGGAACGGCATTTTACGATGAGGTCGCGGTATCTGTTGCGCATGATTTAGGATTTGATCTAGCGGGATACTCCGTGCTGGGTGATGCGGGAGCGACTTATAACGCAGAGCAAGTGTACAACGCGATATCAAAGGCCACGAATGGGTCTATCGTCCTCGCACACATGAATCATCCCGAGAAGGATACAGCGGAGGGCGTCATCAAAGCAATACCGCAGCTGCGTAAATTAGGCTTCCGCTTCGTTCAGCTTGCCTCTATGGATTTAACCGGACCGTAAGAGAAAGTAGTGTAATAAATAGTTTACAAGAAAGCGTTTTCATGATACTATCTTCGTAATTTATTATCATCTCAACTACGGGGTTGTTGTCAGCATGAATAGACTGAATTTGCAAAATCCAACGAATTTGGCGTTTACTGTTCTTTTGTTTTCCAGCTTTTTATTTTGCCTTTATTTAGTAATACCTGTAACTTCTCCGAAGTCTTTGGAGCAGACGATTAGTCCAGAACAAGTAAAAAGCGAAGAACAGCGTACGCCCTCTTATGAACAGTTTGCAGAACCAGTTGTCATAAAAGAAGTCAAACAAGAGGTTAAGCCAGTCGTACAACAACTAGAACTCGAAACGCAACAACAACCAGGGCAGCGTCAAGTAAATGCGCTAGCTTTTGATCAAGCAGATTATAGTAAACAAAAGGTTCATTATACGGACAAAGTCATTGTACTGGCCTATCATCACATTGATGAAAAAGAAAACGGGATTACCATTTCCCCCAAGAGATTCAAAAGTCACCTGCAAAGGTTGAAGAAAGAAGATTACAATGTCATCTCGATGGAACATTTTCTTCATTTCATGAAGAGTGAGGCTCAGGTTCCTCAAAATGCGGTTTTAATCACGTTTGACGATGGCTATGAATCGTTCTATACTCACGCGTACCCTGAATTACTTAACTTTGGTTTCCATGCTGCTAAATTTATCGTCGTTGATTCTATAGATCATCCTAAGGCACCACGTTTAACATGGGATCAAATGAGAGAAATGAAACAGAATGGGATGAGTTTTTACTCTCATACGTACGATCATCATGATAAAGTTAAGGCGGGTTCTGGCAATACGCTTATGCCAATGCTTACAAATCCCATTTATTTGGAAAATGAAAAGAGATTAGAAACGGACGATGAATATCGTAAGAGAATTAAGCAAGATTTGTTAAAAGCTGAAAACCGTATTGAGGAAGAGTTAGGACCACAGTATCGTCTACTTGCCTTTCCTTTTGGTTCCTATAATGAAACGGTCATTGGGGTAGGAAAGGAATTAGGAATTGAGCTTTTCTTTACGACCAAAGAAGGGATCAATACCAAAGGAAGTAACGAGATTTATAGAATCCATGCCGGCACGTCGTATATGTCCGAAGATGATTTGATGTGGAGAATGAAGTTGTATCATAAAAAGTAAAACAATGGCAGGGAGCCGCAGTGCAGCGGCTTCTTTTTGTTCATGAACAGAACCCTATCTTTTTTTCATCTCAAAAAACTCACAAGCTGCCCGATCATAATAGGTCAAATCGCTGACGCGCGTTTGTACGACCACGGTCGTATCGCTGAACCGTAGAACAACGGCATTGGAGTCGACGATATGATCATCTTTAAAAATCCGAACTACACCCTGTCGGTCAATAACCTCCTGAAAATCTGCATCCGTATGTAAACGTTGATTCCTTGCCATGAGTGTATGATCCCCTTACCTTGTTAAAATAGTTCTTTTTATTGTACCACAAGGTGACGAAATGCCCGAATTTAGACGAACGCCTACGCCTAGCCGAGCATAGTATGTAGCACCAATTGCTGCTTGGGCTGAGAGGGTGTGTGGTGCAGGATGGATATTCAACTTTTACCGATTCATTGGGTCTATTTAGTGTTCATTGGTTTCATTCTTACGCTTCTTGTTAAACGAAGAGATACGACGATGATTTGTGTGGTGGGTATTTTTACATTAGGGTTGTTAGCAACGGAGACGTTGAGCGGCTCTGTATCAGGTGTGTTTAACAGCTTTATTTATGCAACCAAAGAGTTAATGGGGACGATTATGATTATCTCCATTATCGTGGCGATGAGCCGCGTCTTAATTCGGACGGGGATTAATGAAACGATGGTGGCGCCGCTGACCAAATTTTTGAGAACACCCGCGCTCGCATTCTGGGGTATCGGCATCATTATGATGGTGACTTCCTGGTTTTTTTGGCCTTCACCTGGGGTTGCGCTAATTGGCGCTGTGCTGTTGCCCGTTGCTGTTCGCGTTGGCTTGCCGGCACTCGGCGCCGCGATGGCGATGAACCTCTTCGGACATGGGATTGCGCTATCTGGGGATTACATTATTCAAGGAGCGCCCAAATTGACAGCGGATGCAGCCGGTTTGCCAGTTGCTTCTGTCATGGAAGCGAGTATTCCGCTCGTCATTGTGATGGGACTTGTTACGACGATTACAGCTTTCTGGTTGATGCGGCGTGATATGAAGAACGGCAAATGGCGCAGCGGGCTCGTCGATAGCCGGTTAGAGGAAAGTGGCGGGCTTGTTCCTGTTGACGAAGAGAGCAAAGTGTTGATCGGGGAGCGTTTGAAACGGGGTCTAGCCATTGCAATTCCCGTGTTATTCGCTTTAGATGTCATTGCGATGTTCGTCTTGAATTTGCAAGGCGGTGATGCAACCGCTCTCGTGGGTGGAACAGCGGTGTTTATCTTAATCGCAGTCACATTGATCGCTCACCGAAATGCGGGCGTGGAGAAGATCACTTCCTATTTAATAGAAGGCTTTGTATTCGGCTTCAAAGTCTTCGGTCCCGTCATTCCGATTGCGGCCTTCTTCTATTTAGGTGACTCCGCGATTACGGATCTATTCGGCAAAATACTGCCAGAAGGTTCACACGGTATCGTGAACGACCTAGGCGTGGCACTCGCAGGCGTCGTGCCGCTGAATGGAGCCATTGGTGCCGTGACGCTAACCATCGTCGGCGCCATTACAGGCCTCGATGGCTCCGGCTTCTCGGGTATTTCCTTGGCGGGCTCCATCGCGCAGCTGTTCGCGACCGCCATTGGTTCTGGCGCAGCTGTGCTGACTGCGCTAGGGCAAGTAGCCGCCATCTGGGTCGGCGGAGGGACTTTGATCCCGTGGGCGCTCATTCCGGCCGCAGCGATCTGCGGTGTGAGTCCGTTCGAGCTCGCGCGGCGGAATCTGA
This sequence comes from Paenibacillus qinlingensis, assembly GCF_013204845.1. GTDB lineage: Bacteria > Bacillota > Bacilli > Paenibacillales > NBRC-103111 > Paenibacillus_E > Paenibacillus_E qinlingensis. Next base: position 35,936 of record NZ_JABMKY010000012.1, on the reverse strand, counting down.
AGCCCGTGCTCATCGGCCTAGCCGTGACAACAATCGTGGCGATGTTTTTGGTTTAAGTAGAGGGCGGAGAAGGAACCGCACGACAAGGAAGGGCCTCAAGCCATGTAGGTGGCGGGGGCTTTTTTCCATTTTTAACTCTCTAATTTCGACTCCGACTCCATAGCGAGCCCCAGAGGTCCGTCCCTCAGATCCCGAATCACCCGTACTCCCCGTTCTACACAGCCTCTAAATCACCCAAATCGCGTCGTACATGCAGCTGTGCCGCATGAGAAATGCAATAATACAACCTTTTATATCAAATTAACCATGCTATCTGAAATAGATGCAAAAAGGCAACAATTTCAGCCTTCACTCGGCCGAATAGCATCTTTCGCTCCAAAAGGTTGCCTTTTCGCATCAATTCGTCGTTACTCCATCGTTTGCCCCGAAAAAAGATGCCTATTCGCATCTTTGACCATCTTAGCTGCCACTTAGTAAATATAGAATGGTACTATTTCCGCCAAAAAGTTGAGCAATCAGCCTTATCCGCCACATTAAACGCGATCATTTTCTCGAGTAGTGAATAATCAACCGGACTATTCCACTTGATACGCACCAATTCCTTGGTGTGATCGTAGCCAGCTTGCACAATGTCATCAGCGAACTGAACAATCCCCACCTTTTCAGGGGCAATAGCCAAATGAGGTTTGGCTACGCTAAACCCGATAATGAATGTGCCGTGGTCGGTAAACATAGGCTGATTCCAGGCGATTTTCGGCTCCAAATGGGGGAACTTCTCAGAGACCCAAGTCAAAACTTCTTCCGTTCGATCCCGATGATTCTGATTATCGATACGTCCCAAAAACTCTGCGAAAACTTCCACATGTATCACTCCTCAAATTAAATCATTCACTTTAATGAAACAAAAAAAACCGCAGCACAGGTCGGTGATCGGGAGATTGTGATCCCCCGTGTTATGGATGCTTCACGCGAGCTTGTGTTTGAAGCTTGGACGAAAGAAGAGCACCTGGCAACTATGTCAAAGGAATAGATGTAATTAGGATACCACAAAACGGAATTACAAGCCCCTAAGCATGGTAGTGAAAAAGGAACAATTATCCAGTTGCATCCAATTTTGTCTTCATCATGTGAAACCACTGGGGCCTCAATTCGTATCAGGAGTATATGAATCATAAGGAGGCAATTTACACATGTCTATATACAAACGAATGCTCGCGAGCGTCGGGATCGGCGCGGCCCAAGTTGATCTCATGCTCCATCAAGATACAGTGAATGCCGGGGAAATGATAAGCGGCGTAGTCCGGATTCAAGGGGGGCGCGTCGATCAGCAAATCAGTGTCGTTTATGCCTATGTGATGACGCGGTATCTGAAGGAGCAGAACGATACAAAGATGCAAGTAGAAGCTCCTGTAGCCAAATTCCAGCTTACCGGGGAATTTACTGCCCAGGCAGAGCAGGTCTATGAGTTCCCAGTCTCGTTTCAGCTTCCCAACATGACGCCAGCAACTTTAGGAAGAACACCTGTGTGGATACAAACAGGATTGGATATTAAAGAAGCGATTGATCCGAAGGATCAAGATCAGCTTCAAGTAAGGCCACATCCACATTCTGAGATTGTACTGGAAGCAATCAATGAACTTGGATTCCGACTTCGCGAGGTAACTTGTGAATATGCGCCAGCTATCGGTAGAGAGAACGGCTTGCCTTTCGTTCAAGAATTCGAATTCGTGCCCACCATGCAATTCCGGGGCCAACTGGATGAGTTGGAAATTATTTTCTTCCCGGACGAGGACGGTGTTGACTTGCTGCTGCAGATTGATCGCAAAGCGCGCGGTCTTGCCGGCCTATTTGCCGAAGCGACGGGTACGGATGAAAGGTTTGTGAGGGTACGATTCGAACGTAATCAACTAGATTCAGGAACTAGCCACGTTGCCGATGAACTAGCTGAGTTGATCCGCAGGTACTTATAAGATTTCGTAGTCATCCAATAGTGATAAATGATAAGAAGCCTTTCCCGTTGTGGAGAGGCTTTTTATATTTTTGTCAATTCATATCTTAACTGAACCGTATTCCATTGTTATAATATGACTGGGGCAATAATAGAAGGATTCTTTTTAAATACTGATACAGGAGGCGGCCACTTTGACAAAAAATAAATTTCAGTTGAAAAGAGAAGCTACCTATCAGTTGCTCGTTGAGGCGGGGATGATGTGTTTTTCGGAAAAAGGATATGCGGCAACAACACTCGGAGATATCGTCGCACGAACGGGACATACGAAGGGTGCGTTTTATGGTCATTTTACAAGCAAAGAAATGTTATTCATGCATGTGCTTAATTATCAAATTCAAATAACGGATGGATGGGCTGAAATTCCCAAACAATTTAATCCTAAGGATACTTCTCTTGAGGAAGTTCTTTCAATTACGCTTACACGCCTTGGGCAAATGTTAAAAGGTCTCGACAAGTGGATCGTAGTGTTAATCGATTTCTACCAGCAAACCAAACATGATCCGGAGATTCATAGCATGCTCAAACACAAATATCGCGAGTGGATTGCGGGGATCGAAGCATTAGTAAACACCTTGCAGGTACAGGGCTGGATCGCGCCTGATAAGGATGTCCGTCTGATTGCCATGCAAGTGATTGCATTTAACGAAGGGTATGCCGTCTTCTCGCTTTTATTTGGGGGCACAGACCCGATAGCACATATCAAGGGCTTGGTTAAGTTAATGTCTTGATGCACCATGCTAGTAAGCGTATCCGTCTTCAAATGACAACTATTTCCTTGACGGATTCTTTGCGCTCCTCATATTATATACTATACGGAATATATTCAATTTCAGTTTAGTAAACGATTTCGGTAGTCAGTCCGAGAGTTGCCGCACCGACCGAGCATTTACGAGCGATATTCCAATTGAACATTTGAGGAGAGATATTCATGGACATCATTCGGAGTTCGCCCGGCAGGCGGCAAATTGTACGGACCTTTCTAGCAACAGTGTTATTTACAACTATCATATTAACGGCAATATCCATATACAGTCAGACTGTATTTGCTGCGTCCGATTGGAGGATGGGTGCAGGTGGATCCGGCGATCCAGCGGCACTCGGTTTTGATCCATTCGGGCTGGATGTCGATCCCGTTAATGGCTACTTTTTTGTAACCGATGAAAGTAATTTCGCAGTAAAAATATTCGATTCGAACGGAACAGCGGCAGGGACGTTAACTGCCTCCTCTGGGAGCTTCATGGAGCCTCTAGCCATTAAGTTGGACGGGGCAGGTCATATCTATGTAACGGATAAGTGGTACCTTTACCGATTTGATGTTACCTTTTCAAGCGGTGTTTACACGTTCAGCAATATGATCAAATGGGACGGCAGTAGCGTTAATCCTTCGGTAGGCAGACTAGATTATGCTCAGGGAATCGCTGTGTATGGCAACGATCTGTACATCGCGGATACGAATAATAATCGCGTGCTCAAATTCGATGCGCACGACTTCAGTTCAACGAGTAGTCCAGAGATATGGTCGGGCGATTTGGACTCCGATCCGATCATAAACGCGACAATCGATAATCCTTTCGGTATCGCTGCAGACAGTTCCGGCGTATACATCGGCAACAATAGGAACAATAGCGCTGGAAAAATCATCAAATTGAAGACCGATGGGAGCACATGGATTCGTACGATCAATGCTCCTAAAGGCTTCAGCTTGCATACTGACGGCTATTTGTATGTAGCGGTCAATGGAAGTGCTGGCAGCCTTGTTACCCGGTTCGATTCAAGTTTGAACGAAAACTCGGTATATTTTACAGGCAACTCGAACGCAATTGCTCCTGCTAATGTCGGATTTGATTATACGGGGGCGCTGTATCTAAGCACTTATGCCCAAATGGTGGGATACGAAAGTTATAATACCATATGGAAGCAGTCGCTAGGGTCGCCTGACAACCGGCTGTCCGGGCTAACAGCAAGCGGAGTTACAGTTAACCCGTCGCCATTCTCGCCGAACACTCAAGACTACACAGCCAGCGTGGCGAGCAACGTTACCACAACGACGGTTACGCCAGTACTAAGTGATACTACAGCTAGTGTTACTGTTAATGGTACGAGCGTAACCAGTGGCAGTGCCTCATCTTCCATTACATTAAGTAAAGGCTATAATACGATTCCAGTCGTCGTGACGGCCATCAACGGAGCAAAGCGGACCTATACGATCAAGGTAAACCGTGCGCCATATACGGATGCAGCGCTAAGTGGGCTTACCGTTAGCAATGGAACACTCAATCAGACGTTCGATACAGGAACGTTTGCCTATACGGCTACTGTAGCCAATAACGTTACATCGGTAGATGTCACACCAACTTTTGCTAACAGTCGTGCAACACTGAAAGTAAACAACGTGCAGGCTACAAGTGGGAGCCCGTTCGCTGTTTCTTCACTTGTTGTGGGACCGAACACAATTACCGTTAGCGTCACTGCCGAAGACGGTACCACAATGCAAGATTACACTATCATGGTCACGCGAGAACCTTCAGCTATTGCTACGCTAAGTGCATTGCTAATAAGTCCGGGAGCATTCCGCGAAACATTCGCTTCCGGCAGAACTACCTATACGGCAGACGTGGCGAACAATGTCTATGAGATGAACGTGACACCGACCGTCACAGACGGTATGTCGTCGTTAAAGGTTAATGATGTAGCGTCGGTGAGTGGCGCAGTCTATGGTCCGATCCCGCTTGCTGTCGGTGCGAACACCATTACACTGCTCGTCACTGCACAGGACGGCACAACGACGACTTCGTATAGCATCATCGTCACGCGGGCTCCTTCATCCGAAGCTACGCTAAGCGCGTTGACAATAAGTCCGGGAACCTTCCAAGAAACGTTCACTTCGGGCAGGACCGCCTATACGGCTAGTGTCGCGAACGATGTCACTGAGATTACCGTGACGCCGACCGTCACAGATAGTTTGTCGTCGTTAAAGGTTAATGATGTAGCGTCGGTGAGTGGCGCTGTCTATGGTCCGATCCCGCTTGCTGTTGGTGCGAACACCATTACACTGCTCGTCACAGCACAGGACGGCACGACGACAACCTCGTACAGCATCATCGTCACGCGAGCTCCATCATCCGAAGCTACGCTAAGCGCTTTGACAATAAGCTTGGGGGCATTGAATGAAACGTTTGCTGCCGAAACGCTTGCCTATACGGTAAATGTAGAGCCGAATGTTTCTTCCATCAGCGTGACGCCTGTCTCCACCGAGAGCCATGCGACGCTCATAATGAATGGCATCCCAGCGGCAACTGGTAGTGCTTTCGGTCCGATTGCACTAAACCCGGGTTCAAACACCGTAACCATTGTGGTCACAGCACAAGATGGCATAACGCAGAAGTCATATCGTTTGGACATTATCCGAAGCGTTAGTAACGAATCGACCGAGCCCGTATTTAATGCGGCAGATTTAGATTCCCTGAGCTTGCTAGCTGATGAGGAAACACTTGTCCTAAGCCCAACATTCAAAAGCGACATACGCTCGTATACGGCAAAAACAGCCGCGAAGAAGATACATTTTACAGCAAAAACAATTTACATGGATGCCAAGGTTAGCCTGCTAGGCAAGAACCTCCAAGAGGAGGCGGAAATTGAATTACATCCTGGAGACAACACCGTTGCGCTGCAGGTAACACACATAAGTGGACTGTCGCAGACTTATACCATAACCATTTACCGTACTACAACCGAGGCACTGCCTGTACAGCCTGCTGGTCTAAATGATATTGCCGGAAATTGGGCGGAAGCAGAAATACGCAGAGCAGTAGCTCAAGGTTGGGTTGCTGGCTATCCAGACGGCTCGTTCCATCCAGAACGCGAAGTGACAAGAGCTGAGTTTGTGCAGTTGTTGGCTAAGTCCCTTGGATGGAAGCAACCGGAAGCAGGGAGCTTGCCCGGTTATGCCGACGTAGATGACATCGGGTTGTGGGCACGGCCGGCAATTTCAATGGCTCTTCAGCTGGGCATTATTAACGGCTATGAGGATGGAAGTTTCCGTCCTAACCGTTCGCTGACGCGTGCGGAAATGACCATGCTGATCGTCAGATCGTTGGGATTAACTGTAGAAATGAATCAATCAACTTCATTTGCTGACAATTCGAGTATTCCTTCTTGGGCGTTGGCCTATATCGCCGAAGCGGCAAAACAGGGCCTCGTCAATGGATTGGACAATAATTTATTCGGGCCGAACAGTACGGCAACGCGAGCCCAAGCCGTCGTCATACTAACAAGATTGATGGCGCGAGAGTAGGAGCGGTTGTTGTGTTGCAATAGAGGGTTGCCTATTGTCCATCTTTCGCAGTATCCTTGCATATAGATGATTAGACGATGAATGATCAAGGGAGCTGAGACAGATGGAAGTCAAATTTTGCAGTAGCTGCGGAGCTGCCATGGAGACGCGTGATGTGGATGGAACGGAGAGACGGGCCTGCACAGCGCCAGAATGTAGTTTTGTACATTGGGGGAACTACAGCATCGGTGTCGGAGCGCTTGTGATGAAGGATGAGAAGATTTTGCTTGTGCGCAGAGCGCAAGAACCTGGGAAAGGCCGCTGGACGAACCCTGGTGGCTATATTGAGCAGCATGAATTGATTCAAGAGACGATTGTACGAGAAGTATTGGAAGAATCCGGTGTCGAGGCGTCCGTCTCACGACTGGTTGCTGTGCGCGATCTGCCAAGAAGCATTCATAATGTGTACATAGCCTTCGAAATGACTTACATTAGCGGAATTCCTCAGCCGGATGGCGTTGAGGTAGATGCAGCAGGCTTTTACAGCCTAGAAGAAATGGCTTCCATGCCAGTGGCTGATTTCACGAAATGGCTCATTGATGTCGCCTTGCATGCCAAAGGGGATGGTCTAATTGAGGATAAAGAACCTGTCATTGCGATGGCTGGATACGGATTGTACCGTGTACCCAAGGTTAACAACGTATGATTGGGCTTCGCGGACATCACCTGCTCTGTTTGTTAGGCTACCGAGGAATGGGATATTCCCCAGCGTTTTGTGAAAATATGACGACGGTCTATGAGCAGCTGCGCACAGAGCCTGAGACGATGATTCGCGTTGTGCTCGGACCTGACGATCTGTGTGCGGAATTTCCGAAGGATGAAGTTGCGCATTGTGAGAATCGGACTGTATATCAGCGAGACGCAGAGATCGTTGCCAAGCTTGGCTTGGAGGTGGGGATGGAGCTGACCTGGTCCAGCATTTGCGGTCAAGTTGCTCTTGAAGTAAAGCCCACAGATATCAGCAATCTCTGTGCGACATGCCGTTGGGAGCCTTATGGTGTTTGTGCGGAAGGCGTACGTATTGTAGGGGAAGGTGGCGCATTGCCGCCTGTACCGAGGAAGTAAAAGGACTTGCGCGTAAGCGCAAGTCCTTTTTTCATACAAAAATACTGACATCGGAGCCTATTTCCAGCTTCTCAGCTGGGGAAGAAAGAATATTTGCGACCATCCGCATCTCATCGATGGGTTGTAGATAGGATCTTAACTGGCGACTATCCTTCTGGTCGGGCTGCAGCCACTTCTCCATCTGTTCCTCATCCAGAATAGCTGGCATGTTTATGTGGTACGGAGAGACAACAGAGTTGGATTCCGTCATAAGCATCATGCACGTGCGAAGTTCCTCTCCCCCTGAAGGGGCTTGCCAAATGTCGTACAGTCCGGCAATGCCGAACGTGCCGCTCCGCATTTTGAAACGAATCCACTCCGTCTCCTTACCTTCCGTTCGCCCCACGTAGAAACTGCTGCAGGGGATGACACAACGTTGTTTTTTGACGATGCGCTCGAACACGATATTGGAGAAAATGGAATTGCGATCACCGCATACAGCATCCTTTGCCCAGAAAGGCATTAACCCCCAGCGAAATTCATCTAAAATACGCTCTCCCTTGCGATTGATCATCACAGCAGATACAGATTCAGTTGGGCGGACCTCATACCGATTGGAACTGTAAGATAAGAGCCGATCTACGCGGAATTGCTTCATGACTTCGTGAACATCAGCCAGAATGGCTATGGAATGACACATGATTATCACCTCATTTTGATTTTCATTATTGTTTTCCTAATGCAACCAATTCATGTATAAGGCTTAACACTTTTTTCCACGGCAATTCCATATGAAAAAACCAGAAGCATTCTGCTCCTGGTTGTAAGGGTTATTCAGCTATTGGCATTTGAATATCGGCAGCATGGACATGTATCCGGTTTTTGCCGTTGCGTTTGGCGGTGTACAAGCATTCGTCGACAAGCTGGAACCATGCCTTTTTCATCGTATTTCGATTATAGGTCGCGAGTCCAATACTCATCGTCAGTCTTTGATCCGGCATTTCAGGAATGATCGTATCACGTACGGATTTCATGATTTCTTCGCAAATGGCAAGCACATCTTGTTGCGATTTCCCTACGAATAATACGGCAAACTCCTCACCGCCATAGCGAAAGGACATATCATCTGGTCCAAGCACCTCTTTAAGAATGGAGCCGATCGTTTTGAGCACGACATCCCCAACCCAATGACCATAATTATCATTAATAAGTTTGAAATTATCGATGTCCATTAAGGCAAGCTCCAGTGGTGTATCATGAGGCATATGCGAAATGAGGTGGTCTGTATGCTCTTGGAAAGAACGATGATTGAACAATTCGGTAAGCGCATCGACCTTGGAAAGACGATCAATCATGACGTTACGAATCAGCAGATCTTGCTCACGTATGACAGAGTGTTTAAGCTTGGCAATCAGTTCGAGTCCACGGCTCATAATGGCAAAACAAAGCATAGACGTTGCGGTCAAGGTGGTCAAAGAGACGATAATTTCGTAAGGGTTTGTTGTTTGTCCTTGTATCATCGGTATGAGGAATAGAATGAATAAATAGACAACACCTAGACTGAAGGCGAAAATAACATATTTCTTATGAAAATAAATCGAGGCTAATAAAATCGGCATGCAAAGCAGCTCATAGCTGTGCGTCATTTCAGGAATACAAAGGATGAAAATACTAACCATGGTCATAGTCCATACGATCATGATAAACTCACTATAGTTCTTCAAATAGTGGATGGCCAAATAACCTAGGCCCATAAGAAGAAGCTGCAACGTCGTAGGGAGAAGTTGAAAACGCATAAAGCTATTGAACCAATTCGACGGCTGCTCGGTAATTTCATAACCTAGAGCAATCGTAGCAGCTACTTCATAAATGATGAGGATCCACCATAACGTTAGAATGAGTTTTCGATTCCAAGTCGGATCATGTGCTGGAAATTGTTCCATCAGAAGGTGGCCACTTTCCTTTCAGGGCAGTAGGTGTCGAAATGATTTGTGCCTTATCCTGATATTGTAAAGAATAACCCCCTCTTTAGGCAAGCTATTAATGATGTTAATCGAATCGTTTTGAAAAAATATATATAGTCATTGGGGAGGCCTATGACAGCTCTAGGGTATGTGCATGCATGGGAACATTATAAGGATGAGCTTGAACTGCTAGATAAGAAGCTAGAGCTTCTCTATAAGCGCCGTCAAAAGCTTACACCTGATCCACAAACAGATTCATTCCGCGGGATGTTTGTATCGGAGGATGAATTTATTCGTCTTATTGGCGGATTTGGCAGTGAAGAAGAGATTGATGAGGATGAGCAAGACGTACTCAGTATGATAGAACAGCTAGAGAGTGCGATTGTGAGTCGCCTTGCAGAAAGCCGCAAGGGGGGCACATTCCTGCCATTAGCCTATCTATCCACCGTCTTCGGCTTCTCATCAGTAGAAGAACGCATTGTCATGCTGGGGCTTGCCGTGGAATTAGATCGGAAATATGAGCGGATTTTTGGTTTTCTACTGGACGATTTAACTAGCAAAACGCCAAATATTAGCTTAGCGCTGCAAATTGCTTGTACGAGTCCAGAGGACATGAGGGCTGCGCGTACGACCTTTATGGCACCTGACGGTCGGCTGGCTCGCTATGTGCTGCACCCAGACACATTGGTTGTTAGTGGACAGACGCTGCTATCTAGACCCTTGCAGCTGGATAAACGGATTGTGACCTTCCTGCTGGATTCAGGCGAGCTAGACCCGAAACTCAAGCCAGCTGTGGAGATCATATACCCGGATGATGAGATCTCCCCCTTGCTTGTGCAGGAGGACTTCCAACAGCGATTACGGGGCTTCATTGCGGATATGTACGAAGCGCCAGCAGCTGAACGCAAACGGCTTGCCTTCCATCTCTGGGGGAATGCCGGTTCTGGCAAAAAACTGCAGGTGAAGCATCTCAGCCGTTCCTTCCATAAGCCGCTGCTATTGGTAGATCTCGCTGATGTACAGCTGCATGCGTCGAGCTTCGATGAACAGATTAGCCTTATGATTCGCGAAGCGATTCTTCATCAAGCCATCCTGTGCTTCACACGGCTGGAGGTGCTTTACCCTGCAGAGCCGGACTTGGCTGCGCAGCAGCGGCTCGGTCGGTTCCATGAGCTGCTCGACGGCTATGGCGGCATGGTATTTCTCTTAGCCGGTCGGTTCAACCGACTGAGCTGGAAGCCCAAGGAGCGGCTGCTCCTTGAGCATGAACTTACCGTGCCTGACGAAGGCGGGCGCGAGCGCCTTTGGCAGGCATTCGCGCAGGAGATCGGCGCCGGCGCGGATGTGGACTATCGGGTGATGAGTGGGAAATTCCGCTTCACCCCGGGGCAAATACGCCGCGCGCTCATGCTCGCGCGCGGGTACTCATCCTGGCAGGCAGCAGCTGCCGGGGCCGGTACTTCAGGCGCGCTGCGCAGCGACGCGCTGTATAAGGCGTGCTACCAGCAGGTGCAGCACAAGCTGGAGCGCAAAGCAACGCGCATTGAGCCTCGCTATGGGTTTGGGGATGTCATCCTCCCACCCGAGCAGAAGGATCAGCTCCGCAACGCGTGCAATCAAGTGAAATATCGCGGCGTTGTGTACAACGATTGGGGCTTCGAGAAGAAGCTGGCCTACGGCAAAGGGCTCAGCATGCTCTTCGCCGGTCCCCCAGGCACAGGAAAGACGATGTCGGCACAGGTTGTAGCCGGCGACCTGCAGCTTGAGCTGTATAAGGTTGATCTCTCGCAGGTGATTAGCAAATACATCGGTGAAACCGAGAAGAACCTGCACGAAATCTTCGAAGAAGCGCAGCTGAGTAACGCGGTTCTGTTCTTCGATGAGACGGATGCGCTTTTCGGAAAACGCTCCGAAGTGAAAGATTCACATGATAAGTACGCGAATATTGAAACAGCGTATTTACTCCAAAAAATGGAGGAGTACCAAGGTATCACTGTGCTCGCTACCAATCTATTAAATAATATTGATGAAGCCTTCTTGAGGCGGATCAATTATGTCATTAAATTTCCATTCCCGGATAGTGAATATCGGGAGAAAATATGGCAGTCGATGTTTCCGCCAGCTGCACCGCTTAGCAACGATGTTGATTTCAAATACCTTGCACAGCGATACGAGATTGCGGGAGGGAACATCAAGAATGTCGTTCTTTCTTCTGCATTTTTGGCTGCTGAATCGGGTGAACCCATCCGCATGGGGCATATTATCAAATCCATTCGACATGAGTTGCAGAAATCGGGTAAAATCCTCGCACGGCAGGAGTGGGAGGATTACTAGATCAGTAGACAGAGGGCAATCTTACACTTGTGTGAGATTGTCCTCTGTCGGTTATATACGCCGATTTTCAGTCAAAAATCGTCATTTTTCGGGACAAAAGCATAAATAAATACAAGAATCCTATAGTCAACCTGTCGGTTTACATTTATAATAGAAAAAGATACACAAAGTGACAGATTAAGCATCTTTTTCACATGATTTATAGGTATTTAGAGGCAGGAAGTGACACTCATAGGCAATTATTCTGTCATCGCTGATGTAAGTGCATCTTTAGTCAAGCTACTTAGAGAAAACATGACCCCAGATCCCATCCCGCAACCAGAAATGATTGGGCTCGCATCACCTGTAGATAAAGGGGATTTCTATCTATCACTCTATCTATATAATGTTCGTGAGAGCGGCAATAATCGACAAACGCATATGATAGCTAGAGGGACGAACGAGATTCAGTTTCCTCCTATGGTTGTGGATTTAAGTTACATCGTTACGGTACAATCGCCAGCTGAACTTTCTTCGAGAGCATTGGATGAGCATCGGATCCTAGGCAGAGCAATGCAAGTATTCTACGATCATTCGATCCTTCGAGGTTCGATGACAGTGGGTACATTGGCTGAGCAAGATGAAGAAGTTCGTATTATCATGGATCCGTTTAAAGGTGAGAGCCTCATGAACATGTGGAATTTCTCAGACACCCCTTACAGACTCTCAGTTGCTTACACAGTGGGGCCTGTACATATTGACTCAACGCGCATCAGAACAACAAAAAGGGTTTCGGAAACCGATTTTCGTATTCAAGGTTAGGAGGATTTCACCCGTGGATCAGATTCGAATTTCACAATTGAGATCCCGCGTTTCCCTGGTTGTGTGTGTGATTGACGCACTCACCTCTCAAGCTCCTCTTGGCAACACGACCAAAGTTCACCTAGAAGGCACCCGTTCGAAAGCAATTCGTAAATCGAATGGTTCCTATATATTTAACGACTTATCCCCCGGCGAATACCGACTATCGGTACATAGCGAGTACTATTTTCAGGAACACACAAACATCACCGTTAACGCACACAATTTTATCGAAGTTGTTCAAATGAAACCGTTACCTTCATACCCTTTTTCTCAAGGGGCAGGACTGATTCGCTTCATGCTTCAGAACGCAGCTGGCTCTCCAATTCGCGATGCTCACTTACAGTCGACCGTACTGACGGAGGACTGCGCGCGCGCGCGCGTGATGGTTGATCAAGCCGACAAAGGTGCTAGTGAAATGACATTAGGGTCATTTACAGGAGGCATTGTAGTTGGTGATGTGTACCTGCTGCGAGGGAGAGGTTCCCAACCTGCGGAAGAAGTCATCCGCATTTCCGAAGTGCTGGAGCACCAGAAACGGTTTCGACTTGCGAACCCATTGACGAAGCCGTATACGCGTGGCTCTATGCTGCTGCCCGTTCAAGAAACCCGTAGTACGGAACGTGGAGAGGTTGCCATTGCTTTTCGAGGCAATCGGATACCGACGTTTCATACCGAATTGGTTATTACGTATGGGACGGATAGCGAGCATACGATCAAGGATCTCGCAGTCGTAGAAGGAACAACCACTAACCTAGGCACGATACATCTCGCGTAACCCTAATTAGTAGAATGGACACGTCCATCTTCTATACAAAATGACAAGCAGAAAGGAGAGAACTGGTTTCATGTCTTTGGCCATATTTAATGAGTAAGCAGTGCCATCTGACTGAACTGGGGAACAATGGCTGACTATTTATCACCTGGAGTCTATGTGGAAGAGTTTGACAGCGGAGCACAACCGCTTGAGGGTGCAAGCACAAGTACGGCCGGGTTTATAGGGCTTGCGCAAAGAGGGGAAATTGAAGGTGTCCCTCAACTGGTTACGAGCGTAGCTGATTTCCACCGTTTATTCGGTAGCTACTTGTCCGAGAATGAATTCGGCGAATATCGTTTCCTTTCTTATGCGGTAGAGCATTTCTACTTAAACGGAGGCAATCGCTGTTTCGTTATGCGTGTAGCGCCAACTGACGCGAAAGTAGCAACGAACAAAGCGGCTACGAATAAAGAATCAGCAATTCTAGAGATTGCTTCCAAGAACCCTGGAACATGGGGGAACCAAGTTCGTATCGTTGTTGTGCCAGCTAGCAAAGCTAAGACGCAAATCTATGAAGTGCTAAGCGAATCACAATATCGCGTTAAAAACAACGCTGGCTTTAACGTTGGCGACGTAGTTGCTTTTGAAGCAGCAGGCGTGAAGCAATACAGCAAAGTAGTAGCTTCCCAAGATAACATTATCTCATTGTCTGAAGCTCTTGATGGCGATGTTGTTGATAGCGGATTGCTACCTGCTAAAGTACTGACAACAAGTGAATTTACACTTCACGTATTCTACGGTGACGAAGCTGAGACGTATGAGCGGGTATCCCTGAACATCACGGCAGCGAATCACATCGAGAAAATTGTTTCCCGCTCGAACATTATTACGGTGAAGGATTTGACTGAAGGTCAAGATCTTGGCGCAATTGCTCCTTTCGAGGTGCTTTCTGGCGAGAACGAATCCGTTGGCAAATTCCAAATCGCTTTGTCTGGCGGCAGCAACGGTTCCATTGCGAATGTAACGCCTGATATTTACATGGGTGTTGACCGTGGTCCGGGTAAACGTACAGGGATTCAGTCCTTCATTGATAACGATGTCGTGTCCATCATCGCGATTCCAGGTGTAACTGAGCCTACGGTTCAATTATCCCTTGTAGCGCACTGTGAAAACTTGGGCAGCCGCTTCGCGGTTCTCGATATTCCACGCGAGAAAACCAAGGTAACGGATGTTATGACGCACCGTAACATCTTTGACAGCTCTTATGCAGCGATGTACAACCCATGGTTGCAAGTATTTGATCCATTAGACAAACGCAACATTTACATACCGCCATCTGGTTCCGTCATCGGTATCTACTCCCGTTCCGACCAATCCCGTGGTGTTCAAAAAGCGCCAGCGAATGAAGTTGTACGCGGTGCAGTTGGCCTAGATTGCCAATATAACAAAGGCGAGCAAGATATCCTGAACCCGCAAGGCGTTAACTTGATCCGTCATTTTGCAGGACAAGGTATTCGTGTATGGGGTGCTCGTACAACATCGTCGAACGGTTTATGGAAATATGTGAACGTTAGACGTTTGTTCATCTTTATCGAAGAGTCCATTAAGAACGGCACGAACTGGGTTGTCTTCGAACCGAATGACGAACAGCTTTGGGCGCGTGTACAGCGGACGATTGATGCGTTCTTAACGCGGGTGTGGAGAGATGGTGCTTTGATGGGCGGAAGTCCTTCTGAAGCGTTCTACATTAACATTGGCCGCAGCACAATGACACAGGATGATATCGATAATGGTCGATTGATCTGCGTAATCGGGGTTGCTCCGGTGAAACCTGCCGAGTTCGTGATCTTCCGTATTACTCAGAAAACAAGAGAAGAATAGTCTAACGTTAGATATTACGCATATTAGGAAAGGGGTATATTATGGCTGGCGAACGTAGGGATCCATACCGCAATTTTAGATTTAGAATTGAAGTAGAAGGTATTCAACAAGCTGGATTCAGCGAAATTTCTGGATTTGATGCTTCCTTATCGGTGATTGAATACAGAGAAGGAAACGAAACCATCACGCCTCGGAAGCTTCCGGGTCTTGCTAAATACGGTAACATCTCATTGAAATGGGGAGTTACAGACTCCATGGATATGTACAACTGGATGTCAGAGTCCATTCAAGGCAAAATCTCCCGCAAAACGGTCACGATTATCGCGATCAACGAAGAGGGCGGAGATGTAGCTACTTGGCAGGTTATCGAAGCATGGCCATCCAAGTACTCAGCACCAAGCTTCAAAGGGACTGGGAACGAAGTTGCTATCGAGAGCTTAGAGCTTGCACATGAAGGCATGACACGTACGAAGTAATGTTTAGTTAGAGTAGGTGCCGGAGCGAATACCTCCGGTTCCTGACTCTTCTTTTTGTTCCAATAGAAGATTTTATTGTTTTCACCACGAAGGAGGTAATGACACCATGGCTTTCAAAACAGAATACGAATTCGAACTCCCTAGAGGGTATGTAGATGACAATGGTACGCTTCACAAAAAAGGTGTTATGCGCTTAGCGACAGCTGCGGATGAAATTTTACCGATGCGTGACCAACGTGTTCAGCAAAACCCAGGCTATTTAACGATTATTTTGCTTACACGTGTCATTACAAATTTAGGGGACTTGCGTGCGATTGATACACGTGTCGTTGAGAAGTTCTTCACAGCAGATTTGGCATTCTTGCAAAACTTTTATCGCCAAATTAACGAAATGGACGTGCCAAGAATTCATACAAGTTGTCCGAAATGTGAGCACGAGTTCGATGTGGACGTGTCTTTTTTGGACGAGATGGCGTAACGGGCTACCCCATTGACAAAATATATGAAGAAGTAGGCTTCATTGCTTACTATTTTCATTGGTCACATGATGAAATTATGTCCATGGAACACCGTGAACGCCGTACGTGGTGCGAGGAAATTTCCCGTATCAACCGTAATTTGAACGAAGAAGGTAAAAAACAGCCAGACAATCCGTTTGATGTGTTTCGGTAAGAGGTGAGTAACAAACAATGGCTAAACCATCCAAATTGCATAATGTAGGCGGCAACTTTCGTTTTCTCGTTGAGCTTGATGGACTGATCGTCGGAGGTTTCTCCGAGGTGACAGGCATGAAGTCGGAGATTGAAGTAAAGCCGTATTGGGAAGGTGGCTTGAACACCCATCCTCACTACATGGTTCAACATACGAAGTACCCGAACATTGTGCTCAAAAGAGGTATCAGCAACTCAAGTGAGTTGTGGGATTGGTACAATAATGCTGCACAAGGCAAAATTAGTCGTAAGAATGGCTCTATTCTTTTATACAACGTCGAAGGTAAAGAGATGTGCCGTTGGGAATTCACAAGCGCATTTCCTGTGAAATGGAACGGACCTGATCTCAATGCAGGCAACGCCAATGTGGCGATCGAGTCGGTCGAGTTAGTGCATGCGGGGTTGAAGACGATTTTTAAGAAATAAGATGATGGCAGGATGTTACTGCTAAAGCAAAGCTTAAGATTTACGCTTACGAAGTCAGTTTTCTGACGAAAACTTTTAGGGGGATTGTTCATGAACTCTCGACAATCGCATAAACCCCGTGGGAACAAGAAGAAGGGTTCATTACGCTTTGCTGAAGGTAAACGCACTACAACTGTCGGTCAGACTTCTCGTCAGGCGAAGCAATTTGCCTCTGGCATTATGGGGAAGTATGGATGGGATCGTCATAATTATTTAGGTATGTTTGCCCTGATTTTTAAGGGGAAAGGTTTGCTGACAGATAAGGAATTAGCATCCATCAAGAACCCGAGTGATCGGGCTTGGATTCTGCAATTACAGCTACAGCTCCAAAGCTTGAAACATCCAGAATCAGCACCTCTCAT
Organism: Paenibacillus qinlingensis; assembly: GCF_013204845.1. GTDB lineage: Bacteria > Bacillota > Bacilli > Paenibacillales > NBRC-103111 > Paenibacillus_E > Paenibacillus_E qinlingensis. Next base: position 18,759 of record NZ_JABMKY010000012.1, on the reverse strand, counting down.
CACGAAACAGCAAACGATTCAGCAAATTCAGAAGTTAGTGAAACAAAGTGGATATCAATTACCGAAGCAAGCCTTTATAGATGAAAGTCATCAGGATGAAAAAAGTGTTTCCTCTGGACAGATGCCATCAGCCGTTGATGTACCTGTCAAGAAGAAGAGGGGACGTAAAAGCAAGAAGGCAAAGGAACTAGCAGCCCAAATCCTAGCGGAACAAGAACAAATTAATGCTGCTAAACGTAATCATACACAGTCTAAACAAGAAACAATTAACGTCGTTAATAAACGTAACTCACCGATTATGCAACGTTCGATGAGGCAGCTCGTTGCTTCGATAGGTATGCTAGCACATTCTACAAGCAGCAAGATAAATCAACCGAGCCCTATGGTGAATGGCGTTCAACATACAGGTCAACCAACGAATATTAGCCAGAAAACAATTAACTTATTATATAAACAAGCTTTGCGTGACAATAAAGATAGCGGTGTAGTCCGTTCAAATGAGCACGATGGACATACAACGGCTAGGGTGAATCATGCTAATGTTGCTCAGCATGTGGAAGCCATTCAAAGTGCTTCCGTTTGGCTTGAGCAGTTCCAAGCTGGGAAGTTGAGTTTTGGACGAAATGACGATGAGGCAGTTGATGTCCGTTTAACAGGGCAAAATAGGCTGCAATCGAATCCATCCTTTTTCAATGTGGCTAAGTTAATCTTGCAGGAGGTAACGCAAACGCCACTGAGTCATCGCGGGTTGACACAGCAAAGTTCGCACAACATGAGCGATTCTGAAGTGCCAAGATCAAGCTCTACTGATTCTCAAACCATCGGATTTAGAAAGTCGATAAAGCTGGGTGAAGGTCCTTTTTCGGAAGAGTCATCGCCAAGTACAGTTCGTTTTATTCGCAGTTTGCTAAGCAAACATGCTGAAGGGCAAGATGCGCAAGCGAGCAAACGACAACCCGCTGAACGAGATCAAGCGGCAAACGCAATACGCACAGGTAGAAGTAATGCTTCCAATGCGAAGGGCTTTCTTTCTTCCAGCTTACAGCCAATGGCGATTAATGCTTCAAGCATAACATCACGTTTACCTAGATCTATGCATGCTTCCGCAAGTTCATCTAGTCCTAGTCGTTCTAGAAATAGAGGAATTGACGCTAGCACGACACAGATTTGGCGTAAGGCAGGTGATCAACAGGAAACTGCTCAGTCACAGCCATCTTCACAAGTGATGCAAGAGCAAGCGGCATTGATAGAAGTAGTCCAGAAATTACAACAAGAACGTGATGAATTAAAGCAACAGGACGCTGTGTCAAGTCAGTCGCCAGTGATTGAACAACTGCGCATTCAACAAGAGCAGCAAGAAGCTCAACTGCGAGTACAACGGGAAGAGTCACAAGAGCAACAAGAAGCACAACAAAGTAGACAAAGAGTAGAGCAAGAAGCACAACAGGGAACGCAGCAACAGGCGCAACGAGAAGAGTTGCAAGAGCAGCAAGTGATGCAACAACGAGTACAACGGGAAGAGTTACAAGAGCAGCAAGCGGCGCAACAACGGGTACAACAAGAAGAGTTGCAAGAGCGACAAGAAACGCAACAACGGGTACAACGAGAAGAGTTGCAAGAGCAGCAATTGACGCAACAACGGACACAACGAGAAGAGCTAGAGCATCAGGAGACTCATCAACAGTTTGCACAAGCTCAATCGCAGATTTCACAAGAGAATGAGCAAGCTGCTAATTTAGTGCATGAGCGGGACCGACAAGCATTCCATCAGCGACAAATTAGAGAGAATCCACAAGCATTGCCGGAACTACAAGCAGCGCAATACAACAATGAACATGACGTACAACGTGAGTCTCAAGTGAGTCTTGAGCAAGAAGAACCACGCCTTCGGCAACAACAGCAAAAAGAGCAAGCAGAGCATCAAGCTAAGCAAGAACAACAAATGCAAGATTTGGGCTATGCAGAACCTGTAGTTTTGCAACCAATCGACCAGCCTGAGAAGCGAAAAAGAGGACGACCACGAAAAAATAGTAATGTCCAAGAGGCAAGTAAAGAAACAACGCATGAAACAATCGTTGGATTCACAGAGAACTTAGTTCCTCCAACTGATGTGCAACCTATAGCTGAGTCGACATTTAATTCTGAGACGGTGGGAATGCCAGAGCAGGAAAGTTTAGCTTCCAAACAGGTTGAGGTTGTGACTGCTTATCCAAGTCAGGTGTATAGGAAGCCTGCGCGTATGGAAAATAGACGTTCAAAGGCTCAGAAAATTCAAAGCAACGAGAGCTGGTTGCAGCAGCTCGTTACCATACAAAGACAACCCTCTTCTAATAATGATACTTTCATTAGGAGTACAAATAGTCTAAACAAAGATCGAATGCAAGACATAACGAATAGGGCTTCTGCCCAATTGTCACTTAACGTAGTAAAGCCTGATCTAGGTACAGATGTGTTGGGTAGATCAATAAGTAAGTTTAGAGATCAGCGATTAAGGGAATCCGCTATAGTTCCTAAGAATACTAGTCGAACGTTCAACGGAGAGTTACAGCTTGGAAGTAATCGGCTGCACCGTCAGCAGGAGAATCAAAGCGTAGATAGCCGAACCCTACCTATCCAACGAGAGCTGGACATATCAGAAAGTAAATTGCAACGAGCAATTCCTGAGCAGCCCAAAATGAAGGGGGATGAATTACTTCGTTCTGCTACTACACAAGGCTTGCAAGACGTTAATACAAGACAAGAACCAATAAAGCAAGAAGACCAGAGTCATAGCAATAAACTAGTGGTGAGTGAGAATCGTCCTGCTGGGAAGTTAACCACTGAGATTGCAGCTAAAATTGCAGCAGCGAGCGTTCGATCTATAGGAACGTTGCTTCCAACACCCATAGAGCAGAAAAACATAGAAAAAAGAGAAGTTGTTCGTCTATTGCGGACTAGTTTACGCCCATCCCAAATAACCAACAACAGGATGGCAGGTCAACAATCGCCTGGTATACGAGAGGATCAAGCAGGATCAGTTTCTCAGAGGACGACTATCAGACAAACCTTAGCCGCTGAAATCGCAGCCAAAGTAGCACAAAGCAGTATGATCTTCGTGAATTCAAGCCAGATTGCGACGGACGGCCCGAAGCTGCGTCAACGCAGCTTTCGCCAACCAGCTAGTTTAGTTCAAGAGAGTCGCAGTCTGTTTTTAACTGAAACATCGAGGGAGAATAAGCCATACAGTGCTAAAGGAACAAGTGACATACAGTCTAGTGTCAGTGAACATGCTACGGGTAAACCAACGAATGATACAACGGTTGTTGGGGTAGTTCAATCCGTAAGTCGTACACCGCTTGAAATGGTAAGACGAGCTGGACGTCCATCCCGTGTGAATCAGGTGAAAGAGCAGCAGGCTAGTATTCAGCGTAAAATTGACTTAGGAGAGTTCATATCTCGAAAACCAACCCTTAGCTCTCACACTCAATTATCTTCAACAAGCAGCGAGGGTGATGAAACGATTTCGCGCTCAACTGGTGCATGGGCGAGAGGTCAGCTTACGCTTCGGGCCGGACGAATCGAGAATGGCACTGTAACAAGACGAGCAAGCGGATCAGATGATGCGCAGTCATTGGATATGAGTCGTATTGCAGATCCAGGAAACGTGCAGCGGTTAGCTGATACCGATCGGAAAGACCAGAGACAGCTGAATTTTGATGACAGCTTGGAACCAACAAGTGAACCTGTGGCAGGGGAAGTAGGAGCACGCACTTCTTCGGTCAGTGAAAATATAAGTTCTACTAATGGAATGCTGGATGCACATATCGAAGAACAGAATTTTAATGCTGCTGCCCCGATTCAATTGAACCGAACGGATGGAGAGATAGACAATCAACGCAATCAGCCAGCAAGAGAGGTTGTACGTGGGGAGTTTGTACAACGGCCATCTTTTGGTGAGAATAGCAGACAATCCAAACCGAACAACGGAATGGAACATCCTCTGCAAGCTAGAGGCATAAGCAACTCAGTTCTTGGGGAGCTCGTTCAACGTGCATTAGGCGTTACGAATGGCATTCAGGTAAGAAGAGCTAATCAATTAGACAATGTTCAATCACATCGCACATCGGGTGAATTAGTGCGTAGCAATTTCGTGCAAAGATCATCTGAGAACGAAATTAGGCAGAATGCGAGACAAGTTGCTACACGTGAGAATGAAGGACTGATAAACAGAACAGTTGGTTCAGAGTTATCTGTGCAACGCACTCCTGGAAGAACAACAAGTTTATCTCCGCTTAAGCGATCTGTTGATGTAACAAATCGCCAGATCCTTGGTCAAAATACGATGGAAAGTTCGAAGCGGATACCAGGTACAGGAAATATCGGTACTGGCAATCTGATTCAACGGGCAAGTGAGACGAGAATTAGGCAATTGATCAATAAAGCATCTTCCCAGGCTATCAGGCAAGGATTATTGCAAGGTGCTGATGGTGAAGCCTCACCAAAGCATGGAGCAGTGAACTGGTCTGGGGCGCAAGCCGAACATCTTCAGAGACGCACAATCGTCGATGGCAGTGAGCGCGCGCCTATGCGGGAAGCACGTGGTTCGGAGAACCGCTTGGAAGCGGAAGGCTTCCAAGTGGATTCGGCGGAGCAAACCATTAGGGCTATGGTGAGCGCGCAGGTAGAAGCGCAAGCCCTAGAGCCTGCGGCCGCTTCACGGGCCGCAGAGACGGTCTCAGTCGCGCGCGCCGCACGTGCGCCGAGAGCTCGCCAGAGCACGAGCATGACACCGCGTGTCATGCCGCTGCTGGCGAGCAGCGCAGGAGCGCTTCGCGCTGCTCCTGCGGGAATGGCTGCGGCTTCGCCTGCCGCAGCGGAACATCGACTGCCCGCCCGGGGGACGGGCAGTCTCGTGCAGGCGGCTGCCTCTGGCGGAGCAGCCGCAGCAACAGCTGGCGCGCTAAGCAGCGCCAGCATCACCAACAGCAGCAGCCAAGGCTGGGCTGCTGCTGCCTTAACCAAGCCGCTGCCCACGCAGGTGCAGCGGCTTGCCAGACCCGGCGGCGGCATGCAAGCCGACATCAACCAAGGCGCGCCAGCGATGAGCGCGCTGATGCAGTCGCGAACGCAGCCGCCGTCCATCGGCGCGAGCCACCAAGGCGCGCCAGCGATGAGCGCGCCGATGCAGTCGCGAACGCAGCCGCCGTCGATCGGCGCGAGCCACCAAGGCACGCCAGCGATGAGCGTGCCGATGCAGTCGCGAACGCAGCCGCCGTCGATCGGCGCGAGCCACCAAGGCACGCCAGCGATGAGCGTGCCGATGCAGTCGCGAACGCAGCCGCCATCGATCGGCGCGAGCCATCAAGGTACGCCAGCGATGAACGTGCTCCTGCAATCAGCAAGTCAAGAGCATCTCGCTTCTCCACTCAGCATGCTGGAGCATAAACAAGCTTCATCGAGTCAACTGGCGAATGCACCGCTCGATATGGACTGGCTGCGCACCAAAGCGAGCGCAGACTCTGAACCAACACCAGCAGCACCAGTCGATCAGACGCCGCCGGAATTAAGCGAAGAGCAGCTGCAAGAGCTGATTAAACAGCTTCCACAGCTGGATATCGCCAAAATCGCGGACAAAGTGTACCGAGAAATCGAGAAAAAGATGAAATTCGAACGGCAACGTCGAGGAATATAAGCTTTTATATATAAATTGCACATAGTAAATGGACTATATTTCTCCATAAGGAGTGAAGTTAGTCGATGAAACCGGCTAACTCAATCACTCTATCGGCAATTGTAGTGAAGTTAGTCGATGAAACCGGCTAACTCAATCACTCTATCGGCAATTGTAGTGAAGTTAGTCGATGAAACCGACTAACTCAATCACTCTATCGGCAATTGTAGTGAACTTAGTCGATGAAACCGGCTAACTCAATCACTCTATCGGCAATTGTAGTGAAGTTAGTCGATGAAACCGACTAACTCAATCACTCCAGCAGTAATTGTAGTGAACTTAGTCGATAAAACCGACTAACTCCAGCAAGCTACACTCGATCTGATATCAATGATTACGGCAGAAAGGACGGATTCCTATGGCGCTTAAGAAAGCAATGATTATTGTACATAAAGGCAGTAAAACAGAAAATGTACAAGTCATGTTTAACCCAGGTGAGTATACGATTGACACGAGCAATAACTACGACTGGAAAACAGTGCCGGGTCTGTCCATGCCAATTGCTCAGTTCGTGAGCGGGGGTACGACAACACTCACCATGGATTTCTTTTTCGATACTTACGAGAAAGGGACGGACGTTCGTCAGTTGACGACAAAGATTTCAGGTCTCCTCGATGTGGAGAAAGAGATCCATGCACCGCCGCTATGCAGATTCGTATGGGGTTCACTGGATTTTAAGGGAGTTGTCGTCGGTGTAAATCAGCATTTTACGATGTTCCTGGATACAGGTGTTCCTGTTCGGGCTAAGCTGAAAGTTACATTTAAATCTACGCTAAGCAAGAAAGATCAACTGAAGCAAATTCCACGTCATTCGGCAGATCGAACGAAATTGAAGATGCTGAACCAAGGGGATCAACTGTGGACGATAGCCGCCACTGAGTATGAGGATCCAACGATGTGGCGAGAAATCGCCAAAGCGAATGGGATCGATAATCCAATGAAAGTAGCCACGGGACGCCGCATTTCAGTTCCGAGGTTGGATTAAGCCAATGGCCTTAGATCTGGATACGAGCTCTTTTACATTTGACGACCTGGCCAAAAAATATGGTGATTTTTACGCGCCTTACTACGATATTAAAGTAGATGGCACGAAGCTGTCGGATGATATCGCACTGGATAATCTACGCGTGGATACAACGATTGATGGCACGGCAGACTCTTTTTCGTTTCGAATAGCGAATGCGTACGATGTTACGAAGAATGAATTCCAATGGCTATCTACTTTCACATTAGGTAAAGCCATTGATATTGGTTTAGGTTATGTAGACAAATTTACGCCTGTGTTTACGGGACAAATTACGTCCGTTGTGGTAGATTTCCCAGAAGACGGTGCCCCTGGTCTCGTTGTACGTGGGATGGATATTTCTTATCTCATGATGAAAGGGACGAAGTCGCGCTCTTGGAATAAGAAAAAATATAGTGAGGTCGTTGAAGAAATCGCCAAAACGTATGGCTTCAAAACAAACGTGGATGCCACGACAACGGTGTTTCCGGCACTATCACAGAGTCAGATCAATGACTATCACTTCATTCAAAATTTAGCGAATTTAGTTAACTATGATTTCTTCGTTGTGGGGAAAAATTTGTATTTCCGTAAGCCATTAACGGCGATGACAGCCGTGATGACGCTGGAAATGGGGAAGACGCTCCGCAGTTTAATGATAGATCACAATTTAGCCGAGCAAATTACGGGCGTAACCGTACGAGCTTGGGATAATAAAGAGTTAAAAGTTATCGAAGGCAAGTCAGCAAGCGTGGCGAAGCTCGGTTCCAACAGCAAAACGGGCAAAGATATTTTAGGTTCAAAAGGTGATTTCATCGAGCATATGTATACGAATGTTACCTCTGTGGAGGAAGCCAAAAGTTACGCAGATGCGATATTAAATCGCCGTGCAATGAAGCTGGTTAGCGGCAGCGGGGAATGTATTGGGATTCCAGAGATTCGCGCCGGGCGCTATATCAAGCTGAGTGGTGTTGGTAAGACGTTCGACCAACCGTACTATATTACGGGAGCGACCCACATTTTCGACGATGAAGGTTATACAACTCGGTTTCAACTGGGAGGGAATGCGGTCTAATGTTCAAAACTCCCGATATAACAATTGGTGGTATGTCCGATTTTGCTAGTCAGAAGATTGGCGGCGTCATGGTAGCAGTGGTTACGAATAACACCGATCCTGATAAAATGGGACGTGTGAAGCTTAAATTGCCGATGCAAGAAACCGAAACGGAGACAGATTGGGTCCGTATCGCGACGTTAATGGGTGGTAAGGAAATGGGCAGTCTTTTTATCCCGGAGGTTGGGGATGAGGTGCTGGTTGCCTTCCATTTAGGTGAGCTGCGGATGCCATTTGTGATTGGAATGCTGTGGAATCCGAAGAATATGCCGCCAACACCCGCAGAGAAGAATGATTTGCGTATGATTAAAACCAAATCAGGTCATGAGCTGTCATTCAATGATAAGAGCGGAGACGAGAGTATCACGCTGAAAACGAAAAAAGGCCAGATTATTGAACTCAAGGACAAGGATCAGAGCATTTCGATTACTGACTCCAGTGGGAACAATAAGATTCTGATCAAAGGCGGATCGGCGAATGAAATTTCGGTCGTCAGCCAAACCTCTAAGATTACCTTGAACGCTAAGGGCGAGGTTGGCATTGAGAGTACGAAGGAAATTAAAATTAAATCTACGCAAATTAACATAGAAGCATCTGCTACCATGGCGCTAAAGGCAGGGGCAACACTGGACCTAAAGTCAGATGGAATCATTAACATCAAAGGTAGTATGGTGAAAATTAACTAGATTCAAAATCAATTAGCGAGAGGGCGTGGCGAGATGTCGGAAGCATTTTTGGGACGAGGATGGAAATTCCCGATTCAGGTTGATCCTGCAACAGGAAGAATCCGAATGTCCGAGTATGAGGAAGACATCGCTGAAGCGATTCGCGTCATTTTGGGCACCACGCAAGGTGAACGTGTTATGCGTCCTTCTTTTGGATGCGGCGTTCAGGAATTTATTTTCGGTTTAACCGACGATACGACGCTTCATTTGCTGCAAACGAACATTGAAGAAGCCATTCGCAACTGGGAGCCGAGGGTTCACGAGGTTGAAGTGAAAGCTATTCCAGAAGCAGATGACCCCGCTAAAGTCATGATTCATATTGCCTATCAGGTACGTACAACGAACAACTTGTTTAACCAAGTTTATCCGTTTTATTTATTTGAAGGTTCGAAATAGAAAGAGGATGCGGAAGCGATGACGATACGTGCAGAGAGGAGGTGGAGCTGTGCAACCTCCCAAAATTGATCCCAGAGACATACCTGATCTGATTGCCCAAATGAAGGAAATGGCGCCGTACTATACGCCGGAGTGGCGATTTACACCAGAGAACCCGGATCCGGGTTCAGCCTTATTCCTGATGTTTGCGGATATGTTTCACGATAATATTAAGCGATTGAATCGCGTACCGACGAAGAACCTGATCTCATTTCTAAATATGTTCGATGTCACGCTGCTTCCAGCAAGACCGGCTAGTAGCTACCTGACATTTGCATTAAACGAAGGAACGAAAGAATCTGTGTTTATTTCGGCTGGCACGCAAATTGCCGCTGCAATAGAGGCCGATACGATTCTATATGAAACGGCACGCAGTGCATTGTTGACGCCGGCCGTGCTCTCGAGCATTTATGTGACGAGTCGCAAACAGGATATCATTGTCCGCGTTACGGATGACTTCTTACTTGCTAGTCGTCACGGTTATGCGTTTCCGAAGAAGTTGTTTCGTCTTCAGGATGGGGATAATTTGCAGGAGCATGCCTTGTACTTAGAGCACAGTTCCCTTTTCACGGTAACCAATCCGGCACGGATTGAGATCGAATTCCGGAACTCGACGAAACGCTTTGAGGAGTTCGGGATGTCCAGCCAACTGGCAGATCCAGCTCTTACGGAATGGCTGTACGCAACAGCTGATGGTTGGAAAGCATTTGATGCCGTTGAGGCGCAGGGCAATCGGATTATTTTGCTCAAAAGTGTCCGTGAAGAGCTTGCTCTCAAAGAAGTGAATGGCCAGAGCGGTCGCTGGATTCAATGCCGATTAAAGCCACTCCAATCTGGTGGTACGACGCTCGCTGACAGCAGGCTTTCTATGGATCATATTTCTTTCAAAACAGACTATGTAGATACACTTGAAACGGGCGGTATTCCCCCTGATCAGATGTTTTACAATGATATTGATGCGGATCCTTCGGGGTTCTATCCATTTGGTGATCAATTCGCTCTGTATGGCTCCTTCTATATTGGCAGTCAGGAAGTGTTTACGAAAACCAATGGTGATATTAAGTTGAGCTTCGGGCTGCAGGCGATTGAGCATCGTTTTGGGGCGGAAAACGCAGATCAAGTTGACTGGAAAATGGTCATGAAGAAGAACAAGTTCGATAAAGCACCTGTTGTGCATGTGACGGTTCTTCAAGTGGCTTGGGAATATTGGAATGGTACGACGTGGGTGCGGCTTGATGTGGGCAAGGATGCAGAGAAGCTCTTTTACTACCCTGTACAGCAAAAGGTTCGCAAGGAGATTGAGTTCCGCTGTCCGCCTGATCTTCAGGCTACTTATGTGAACGGGAATGAGAATCGCTGGATTCGAGCACGGATTTTACATATCGAAAATGCGTATATCGCGCAGGCCTTATATTTATCACCTTGGATTGACGACGTAGCGCTGACGTATGAATATGAGGATCGTCTTTATCAAGCAGATCGCTGTCTGTCCTATAATAGCACCGTTTTCGAAGAACGGACTAAGCATAGCCGTCAATTGGCAGGTGGATTTGAACCCTTCCAGCCTTTGGAGGGAAGCCATCCAGCGTTATGTTTTTCTTTTGATACACCGCCTGTGAAAGGTCCTATTTCAATATTCGTCTCGATTAAACAACAACGATTCTCGGAGCATGACGTCCCTATGCTAGAGTGGGAGTATTTGCGAGCAGGTTTGCTCCCAGGTACGCCGCCAGAGTGGGTGGCACTCAAGGTTATCGATGAAACGAATGGCTTGACGCAAAGCGGTACGGTGCAGTTCGTGGGTCCATCTGATTTTGCAGGCGTCTCTCTATTCGGTCAAGAAGGTTACTGGATTCGGGCTACAAATCGGGATGATATCTATGATGATGTGACGGGACATGTACAGATTCCGACGATTCAAGGTGTGTATATGAATACGGTTCATGTCCTCCAGCAGGAGACGATTACAGGTGAAGTTCCTGAGGTCAAAGGACTGGAAGAAACGGAATACCAACTCAGCAGACAAGGAATCGTTTCTGAGGAAGTATGGGTGGATGAGACCGAGTTCGTGACGGAAGAGGATATCTCCGAGTATGAATTATCTGGAACGCCACTTATGGACATTCGCCGTGATTCAGAGGGCAATATTCTGCAGGTATGGGTTCGTTGGACCTCGGTTCGCGATTTGACGTTATCGAGTAACCGAGATCGGCATTATGTGATTGACCACACTTTTGGACGCATACGTGTAGGGGATGGTGTTCATGGGATGCACCCGCCGAAGGGCGGACTAGAGCAAATGAAAGTCACCTACCAAGTTACTATGGGCCAAATCGGCAATGTCCCTGCTCGTCAGATCAATCAGATGCAGGATTCGATAGCTTTTGTGGGTGAGGTGTATAACCCTGAGCCCGCATCAGGCGGCTGTCAAGCGGAGAAGCTGGAGTCTGCGTTAGTGCGAGGACCAGAGATGTTGAAGCATCGTAACCGAGCTGTTTCCTCTAAAGACTACGAGTGGTTGGCTAGAGAAGCCTATCCGAACATCGCGAAGGTGACGTGTATTCCGAATCGGAATGCGTATATGAAGAAAGAAATCGGAGCAATGACGCTTGTTATTTTGCCAAAAGAGGGCCAACTAGGCAGTTCAACGTTTCCTGAGCTAAAAAAACAAGTGGAACGATTCATTCTGGGGCGTGCCTCAAGTTTGGTTGCTTTCCCCGAACGTTTGCAGGTTATTGAGCCCGTGTATATGGAAATATCGGTTTCAGCTATTGTCGCTGTTGAGGGGATGGATACGGTCGTTCTCACGGAAATTCAGGCGATTGAGAAATTAAATCGATTCCTTGACCCGTTAACGGGCAATTTTGATAATAAAGGTTGGGCCATCGGTGCACAGATCCATCCTTCCGTCTTTTACGCGCTGTTGAAATCAATTCGAGCGATCAGCCATGTGGAAAAACTGTATATGACCGTCTACAAAATCGAAGACGGCGAGCGCGTGGAGTTGGATGTGAATCGTCTGCCATCGTTGCCGCATAGCATTATTGTGAGCGGTAAGCACAAGGTGGTTGTGAACGTATTATAGTAGAAAACTTTAAGCGTACTCTTACGAAGCTAGTTTTCTAAAGAAAACTTTAAGGAGGTGAGCACAAGTGCTGCCAATTCCCAATTTAGATGACCGGATGTTCGAACAAATGGTGATGGAGGCGCGGAAGTCGATTCCAAAACTATTTCCAGAATGGACAGATGAGAATGAGCATGATCCAGGGATTACGCTGCTGGAGCTGATGTCATGGATGACAGAGATGCAGCAATATTACTTAAATCGGGTGACGGAGCGCAGTGAACGTAAGTTTCTAAAACTGTTGGGGATTCGTCCTCGTGATGCGGTGTCCGCGGTTTGCGATGTGACATTTACTGGCGCTGCGCAGCAGCTTGTGCTCCCTAAAGGGACGCCGCTGTCCGCGATGGAGCTGCGTTTTGAGACGCAGAGTACGGTACAGGTAGTTCCAGCTGCCTTGGAGAAGGTGCTCGTACGTACGGAAACGGCTGCTGCTGATTATACGTCAAACAATCAGGCCAAAATTGCTTTCTATGCGTTTGGTGCTGATGCCCGCAAGGGAGCCCATCTGTATCTCGGTTTTGATCAGGCATTGCCAATGGATACGGAGATTTCGATCTATTTTAATTTGTTTGACCGCTATCCTGTGACCGTAAGCCATCATGCAGAAAAGTTGGCACCGATGATTTCATCTGCCAAAGTTGCTTGGTCATTCGCAGGAGCAGGCGGAGATGGACAGTCGGAGAGTTGGCTGCCGATTGAGCCGAAGAGCGATACCACGGTTCATCTCTCGCAAAGTGGGGAGTTTAAGTTTTTCATTACCTCGGAAATGAAGCCCATGTCCTTGTATCCGGCCGATGACCGGGGCCGCTATTGGCTCTGCTGTACACTGGAGGAGGACGGCTACGAGCTGGCTCCCAAAATTGAGAAGATTACGCTCAATGCCGTTAAGGCAGTGGAGCAGGAAACCTTTAGCGAGGTGACGGCTTTCAGTTCTTCGGGAGAGCCACATCAGAGCTTCGAGCTGAGCTCGTATCTCGCTTATAACGGCCTGCACACGATTCAAGTACTGGACGAGCAGAGCCGTTGGCGCGACTGGCATACGGTCGCTGATTTAAGTACTTGCGGGCCAACTGAACTCTGCTGTGAATTGCAGCAGGATTCGGCCCGTAGGATAACCCGTCTTCGTTTCGGCGACGGGGTGCATGGCAGTATCCCGCCGCAGGGTGCGCAGCGGGTGCGGCTTGTTGCCTATACGGCTGAGTTTGACTACAGCCGATATGTGGGAGGCAGCAAGGGCCTGCCTGGACAGACCCTTGAGATCAGCCGCGGACGCGTGTATAAGCCCAGCAGCATGCTGCTGCAGGTCGGCTACCGCCCGCGGGGGGAAGACAGCTTCGTCTGGGACGACTGGACGGCCGTGGATGACTTCGATAACTCGAAGTCGACGGACCGCCACTACGTCTACGACGCTGTTGCAGGGACGATCCGCTTCGGGAATAACGAAGCGGGGTTAGTGCCGCGCAAGTCCGTGGAACCGAACATTCGGTTCCTGGTCTTGCAGGCGGGCGGGGGCGTACGAGGCAACGTGAAGGACGGCCTCGTGACCGGGTTCACGGCTTCGCCAGGCGTGAACGTAACGAATCCGTTTCCGGCGCGTGGCGGCCTGGAGGTAGAGACGCTCGCGCAAGCGAAGCTGCGCGTGCAGCGCGAGCTGGCTGCGCCAACGCGCGCGGTGACCGCCGAGGACTACGAGGCGCTCGCGAAGGCGGCGCCGGGTCTCCGCGTCGCGCGGGTGAAAGCCATCCCGCTGTATAAGCCGGGGATGCGAGACTTCCCACGGGTATCGGCGCCGGCGCAGATGACCGTGGTGGTCGTGCCTTACAGCGAGAGCGACAAGCCGAAGGCTGGCAAGGGGTTCTTGCAGACGATCAAGATGCATCTGGATCGTCATCGGCTTTTGACAACGGAGCTGCATGTCATTCCAGCAGAGTATATTAAGATCACCGTCCACGCCGTCGTGGTGATGGAGCCGAAGTATAAGAACGAGCAACGGCGCATCGCGATCGAGCTCCGCAATCTGCTTCAGCCGATGGATCATGGGCAGGGCGCGGAAGGTTGGCGTTTTGGACGGACCGTGTATAAGGGAGATATTTACGGCGTTATTTCCCGCATCAAAGGTGTCGTGTATGTACAGGACATTTGGCTTGATGCCGAAGGCACAGGCTTCCACAAGGATGGCGCTGGGGATATTCATATCCCGCCATATGCGTTAGTCTACTCTGGCAATCATGAGATCGAGACGATTAGTCAGACGGATTTGTAAGTGCTGGTGTGGTTGGCGGTTGGGATATGTTTAAGTAGAAGTAGAAGTAGAAGTAGAAGTAGAAGTAGAAGTAGAAGTAGAAGTAGAAGTAGAAGTAGAAGTAGAAGTAGTGCTCAGTTGAGTAGCTAGCTTTCAAATAGATGTAAAATATACAGCTAATTTTGCCATATTGCCTTGGATTTAGCGATTAGATGGAAAAAGTACAGCTAATTTGATCCGAATCGGTAGTTTGGTGAATATTGGCGGAACTTAACTGTAGGAAATCCAGCTATTGCTCCCAGATGGGGAGAATCAGCAAAATTAGCAGCATAAAATCCATTTAATTTGTTTGAGGCGACGGACAATACACCACAGCAGGTTTTGGGTTCAGCTATAGAAAAGAGGTGACGAACGATGCAGGATGGACAAACATTTTTTTCGCTAAACAAAAGAATGGATTGGGAAGAAGGCTTTGATGCGAATGTTCATATGTTGGAGCAAGGTTTTTCAATCCAGCAATCGGAGAAGTACAGCATTCATCGCATCGTTCGCACGGATGAGCTTGAAGGGATTCCTCCTATTCGCGATATGACGGTGGCTCCTGGGCGGAAGTTGATTTTGCTGGATGAGTCGGCGAATGTGTGGATTTATGATGATGAAAGTCGACATAGGGAGTTATTGTTTCGTCATGGTCACGAGTTATTCAGCTCACAAGCGATGCTTGCATCGATGTCAGATCTTCTTGTGATTGCTGATAGCAGTGAGAGCACGGAGAGAAGGCTTGCCCTCTACTCCATCTCGAATGGTCAAACCATGTGGGCGGTTCAAAATTGGGAAGGTTTAAGTTTATATCCCCTATCTCTGAATACGAAGCTTCAAACCGCGAATACGCTATTTATAGCGGTTCCTTTGGATATTGCGGTTGGTATGAATGGAAGTCCCGAAGTCCCCAAGGATGGTCGGATTGGCATTATACAGTGGAATTCGGCAGGCGAAGTGATACGTGTGTATGAACATGACGCACACCAAATGCCAGAGGCTATTGCGATTTCGAAGCTGCAAGATCGCTATTATACTGCGGCGGCAGATGGCACGGTTGCCCTGCTGGATAACCAGCTTAGGTCGGTGACGGTGTTCCACGAGGATGGGCGAGAGCCGTTCCATTTCCAATTGGAGCAGGAGGGGCGATTTGCCGGCATTTCCATTGATACGAATCATAATCTCTATATAGGGGATAGCGGTTACGCGCAGCAAGAGGGTGTGACGGAGCGGTTTATTTTAAAATATCGCGGCAACGGTACCTCATTGGATAAGGTAACAGGCTTCCGGGGACGCACAGATAAATTAGTGCTGGATGGGCGCAATCGCCTGTATGTGTTTGATCGGATAAGCGGCCAGATTAGCTTGCTGGATCTTCGAGCACGGACGATGCTGCTGGAAGATACGCAATTGCCAGAGGCTGTGTACTTTTCTGCTGATCTCGATACGACAGAGACGGAGACGACGTGGCACAAAATACGGTTGGAAGCCGATATCCCAGAGGAGACGCAGGTTCGGTTTTCGTATTATGCCTCAGACGAAAGTGAAGGAATGGTTGATGGGGATTACGTAAATCTCACTAGCTATTTCACGGATCCGAATATCTCGGTTAAAGAAAAGCTAAGAGCGACGCGCGATCTCTGGTCAGAGCCGATTCTGAATCCAAAGGATGCGCTGCTGATGAATGCGAAGGGCCGATATCTCTGGTTCAAAATCGAGCTGATCGGCAGTGAGCAGAAATCACCGTTTATTCGCAAGTTGAGGGTGTATTACCCTCGCACCTCGCTCATCGCGTATTTGCCGCCGATGTATCAACAGGATGAGGAACATAGCCCTTTCTTGGAGCGGTTCCTAGCGATGTTTAGTACATTTTTTGACGATATGGAGGATAGGATTGATCGGATTTCGGGTCATTTTGATCCAGATGCGGTGTCGGGTCCGTACTTGGAATGGTTGGGTGGTTGGCTCGCGATTACAGAGCACGAGGCCTGGGGTGAGAAGAAGCTGAGAGAGCTTATCAAGCGGGCACCTGAGCTATACAAGCTGCGGGGTACGCGCGAGGGCTTGATGCATATGCTCCATATTTACACGGGCGCTGAGCCATTTATATTAGAATATTTTCAATTTAAGCAAATGCAAGAAACATCAGAGCTGAGGCAGCTTTTTACCCAGTTGTATGGCGACAATCCGTATACCTTCTGCGTACTGCTGAGGCCAGAAAGTGTGCGTACAGATGAACAGCGCTTAGTGATTGAGCACATTATTGAAGATCAGAAACCGGCTTATACTGAAGGCAAATTGATTGTGCTGCAGCCTTGGATGTATGCGGATATGCATACCTACCTCGGTATTAATACGTACTTGTCTGAGCCAACTTTATTAACCCTCGATCAGCGCTCATCGATGCCTTACAATACGGTGCTGATTGATGTGGATCGTGATAAACGGATGGATATACATACGCGCTTGGGACTAGATTCCGAAATCGAATAATAAATGGTAGAGAAGGTGAGGGTATCCCTATGAAAAAATCACGTTATTACCCGTTTGAACGCAATCGGTATTTCTATGGGAAGCTGCTAACGGTCAGAGATTTCGAGTCCGAGCAAAAGTATTTCAATGATAAACGCCGCATGATGAATCGGTTGCTGCATGGTTCTGGTGTTCTAACAGGCCTGCAGGTCGTAGCCGTGGATGAGAAGTCCGTTTCGGTCGAAATGGGTGCCGCTATTGATGCTTTAGGACGGGAGATTGTTGTGCCATCTCCGATGACGATGAAGCTGTCCATGATGGATGGGTTCAGTAATAATCAGTACGCTAAGAACGTGTACCTCTGTATTGCCTATGATGAAAAGGAAAAAGAACCCGTACACGCCGTAGCGAACTCTTCCGTCCGTTCGGACGAAATTAATGATTATAATCGTGTGTTGGAAAGCTATCGTCTGTTTATCCGTGAGGATGCGCCAGACCCAGCATCATTGCCGCTGGCTTCGTTGTCAGATCAGACGATTGTCCTGTATCAGGATAAGCAGGTACGCGTCCTGCAAACGACACCGCGCTATGTGAATCCGGGACAATTGTTCGAGATGACGCTGCGTTTTGAGAAAACACTGAAAGCTGGCAGATTGTCCTTCCAATATGAGCTTGATGCTCATCGCCTAGAGGCGATCAACGGGACGACGATTGTGTTCCAAGAGCCGCAAGATGCGCAAGAAAGCGAATATGAAATGAAGGTGCTGCTTCGTGCCGATAGTACTGCTGCTGTAAAAGCGATAGTCGGTGTGAAAGCAGGAACTGGGGCTTTGAAGCTGGATGATCGGCAGCTAGAGCTGCAAGCACAGTCCATTGGTGAGATTAGCATCGTGACTGAAGCTGTGAAAGAGCGGTTAATGTCGGATTTCGTGAAGCAATCCTTGGAAGCATCCTTGGAAGCCCCATCGGAGCCGTGCATTTATTTGGCCAAAATATGTTTGATTCAAGTCGGACCGACTTATGTCATAGAAACGGTTGAGCAAGTACCGTTCGGTGAATACGTCTACAATACGTCGGTCATGTACCGACTCGGTCAAGCCAGCCAATATCGAGAAGAAACGTCCGGTCAATTCGTAACGAAGTCCAAAGTGAAAACCTTGGCTCCAGGGCAAATGCCAGAGTTGAACGTCAATTACAATCCTTTGATCAGCGAACTGTCATTTGATCTAGGTATTCCAGCTGGCGGTGGCAGCGGGATTGCCGGCATTGTAAGCGGGTATGTCGACATTCCAATTGAGCCCTTCACGAAGATTGCTGTATCTCCATTCGGGCGTGCGATGAAGAGCTTCTACTCAGGAGAGATTGTACACGGACTCGGAGAAGGGAATGTGTTGATCATCACAAGTTTAGAAGAGCGAAGCGGCGATGCATTCTCGGATATTCTTTCTAGTGGTGACCGCGTATATGGCGGGGCTTCGGAGGTATTTAAAGGCAGCGAATTTGAGTCGGATGCACCTGAAGTGAAAATCGGCACGATTGCTTACCCGCAGAAGGGCACATTCCGTATTGGCGTGAAAGTACAACAATCCGGTGAGCAAGGCAATGTGCGTGTTCGTTGGTGGGCATACAGTGCCGAAATGGCAGGCGTCGTGCAAGGTAGCGGCGGAAGCGGAGATTCCTTGGACGAAGCATTGTCGGCCATGAGAGAAGCGGCTTCGGCAGGTAGTGACACGGAGTAAGTAGATAGGACCGTCCTGAACAAGTTCAATCGTTCTGAACTGACCCCCAAAAGTTAGACATTTATGTTATGCAGCCTGTGAGGCATGAGTTCGGTACTGTACCGGGCTCATGCCTTTTAGTTTTTTCTTGATGCGCTCGTGATTGTAATAGTTCAT
>NZ_JABMKY010000011.1 GCF_013204845.1 Paenibacillus qinlingensis | reverse complement strand
TCCATGGTTCTTTGGGCTATGTCTCGCCGGATCGATTTGAAGAACTTTACTACAAAAGCGTTAGTTAACTTCTCTTATTAGGTGTCTACTTTCTTGACAGAGGTCCAAAACTCCATCTATTCTCAGCCTTTTTGGTACTATCAGTTGTTTTCCCTTAATTTAGCTGCATAATTTCCATCTAATTCAATAAATCGCTGATTTCTCGCTAATTTAACTGTATATTTTCCATTAATCTATGTTAGCGAGCAAGCCATTTCCGGCTAATGTGTACTTAACAATGCGCTGCCCCTTTCCACTATAGGCAGGCGTGAGCAGACCTTTTGAGCAAAGTTTCTTAAGCATCATGACCGCTGTTCGATGATCAATATCAAAATGCTGCTCCACATCCTTCGGCCGAATCGGCTCTGCACGCTGAACAGCGAGACGAAGTACTTCTTTTTCTGCCATGTGGGCGCGTAGAACAGGTGTTGAACTCGCTTGATATCTCGCCATCACCATTCGCAGCAAGGCTATGCACAGCTCCGGCCTTTGCTCAACATCATCATAAGCGAAGGAAATGACTTGATAACCCATCGCATGAAGAAACGTTTCGCGATTCAATTCATTGCAAAATTTCTGCCTGTCCAGATCACGAACGTGCGAGGCGTAGCCTTTTATTTCGATAAGCAGCTTCACAAAGCCTGGCAACCACGCAAAATCC
This sequence comes from Paenibacillus qinlingensis, assembly GCF_013204845.1. Lineage (GTDB taxonomy): Bacteria > Bacillota > Bacilli > Paenibacillales > NBRC-103111 > Paenibacillus_E > Paenibacillus_E qinlingensis. The sequence goes on along the minus strand of NZ_JABMKY010000011.1, from coordinate 249,362 downwards.
GCAAAGTAGGAACGCCCCCGCCAATCAAGCACCTCATATTCAGGGTGAAGATGCTCGAAGTCCCCACGTAAAATCCACCAAATTTGTTTCGCAAAGAGCGCCTCCCCGTGCCCATGTCCTCTCTCCAATCTGCCGCGCCGCTCCCCACTACGGTTGTCCAAATGCGTCCGAATAAACGTTTCATGCTCTTCTGCAACATTCATTGTTCTCATCCCCCTTCTAGATAAACAGAAAAACGCCCCGCATCCACTCGATTGAATGGAACGGGACGTTCTTCGTCACTTATTTGTCATTATAAGGGAAATATTATTGAATGACTAGTGCTGATATCTAGATATCGCGGCAATTTAGCTGGTAGTCCTCGATGTACTATTTGAAATAACTGGATTTCCTGTAGCTAATTCAGCACCATTCTCTCGTTTTATTGAAATAACTGGAAAACATACATCTAAAATCGACAGGAACTCGAATATCGCACGCAAACACGAGAATTAGCTGTATATTATCCATTTAAATGGATACAATTTGGATTTTCTCGATAATTAGCTGTACTTTTTCCATCTATTGTGCGTGTGGGGTCGTACGTACGGAGCGTATACCTGCGTACCTAACGATCGTGTACGTGTGATCGCGTAAGTTTGGATCGTGAAAGTTTAGATAGCGTAAGTTTGGATCGCGTAAGTTTGGATCCTGTACGTGTAGATCGTCTACGTGTGGATCGCGCACTTGTATGTGCGTGCATGTTTCCCCGGTGACTAGTTCAAGGACTACAAGAAATAATACTGACTCAAATCTTTGCCCTTCAAAGCATAACGCTTGTAGTGCTGATAGTGCGCCTTGTACAGGTCGCCATCCTTCGCTGGTGCGTACGTTAGGAACAGCTGCTTGCGGCTTTTATCCGATGTATTCGTTCCACTTTGGTGCGGTGTGAAGGAGTGAAAAATAATGACGTCACCCGGCTTCGTCTCAACAATTTCACCTGTTCCAGGATCGATTTCTGCGATTTCCTGCGCGTTCATATTCCGCAGCTCCCCTGCCGTTGAGCGAAGACGCTCGTGATACCCTGGGAACAGTTCCAGCCCGCCATTCACAACAGTAGCTCCGTCAATCGCAACCATCACACTGATAAGCCCCTGGATAGGGAAGCCTTGCCACCATGCTGCATCCTGATGCATACTGTAGCCGTTTGCTCCTGGCAGCTTGAAGATCAGTTTATCTTTGAACAGCTGCGGCTCATCCAAATAAATGTCACGAAGCGGCGTTAGAATCCGCTCATCCTTCACCAAATCCGCGAATACCGCAGAAATATCATGAACCGGGTCCAGTCGTTCGATTTTCACTTCACCGTTTGCATACCCTTTGTGCCCTGCTCGCACATTATTCGGTGCCGTGTACGCGTCTAGCGTGAGGAGCTTGTCGCATTCCGCTTGAAGCACGATAGCCTCTTGCTCGCTGAACACATTTCGCAGCACAAGATAGCCTTTTTCATTATAGCTTTGGATCTGTTCTGTGGTAAGAATGTTAATTTTATTCATGTGTGTAATCTCCTTTGTTTGTTGCTTGTATTTGCTTCCATGACCTAATAGTACTCCGAGTTATTTACATTGCACATGCACTGGTTTATGATATTTCATATACTTTTTTGCAAGTGACACTTCACAATGAAAGGTGAATCACGATGCCACCTATCCAAATGATTCGATACTATTGCAGCGGAATTAGGGATAGCTTTATGATGGAAGAAGATATGTATAAGGACTGGGTCCTACTTGCCCCCCAATCTGGTGGATTTTCTTACAACCTAAGTACCAGCGCAGAGGATGATTTCCAAGAAGTGTCGGTTGGTGAGCTTGTCATTTGTCCGCCAGGCACGTTGTTAAAGCGTAAAGTAACCTCACCTCTCTCCTTTATTTTCATAGAATTCAGTTCAGAGCGCACCTATTTCCATGGCAAAATTATGATCCGAGATATACAGCGTTTAACGTCTACCTTCACTTATTTGCGACATCTATCCGATGAGCCTTCTGATAAAAACAGAGCCTACGCAAACCACTTAATCGCGGATCTTCTGTTCCAAATTGAGAAAGAACAAGACCATATGCCTTCCTACCAGCAGGACAAAACAGACCCGATTACCTACCGTGCCCTTGCTTATATCGAGCAGCATGCATTTGGAACTCACTTTCAATTACAAGACCTTGCGAAGGAGCTGGGTCTCAGCGCTTCTCAATTAACCAGACGATTTCAGCAGGTGTACAAGCTGTCCCCCATTGCTTATGCCACCACACTTCGACTACAAAAGGTACGCTCCCTACTCGTCGACACCGATCTAACGCTCGAGGACATCGCTGAGCAGTGCGGGTATCAGAACGCTTTTTATATGAGCCGCATGTTTAAAAGCAAAATAAAAATAAGCCCCTCGACATATCGAAGGACTTACCGTTTCTAATAGTTCTATCTACTACTTCAATTTATAGCTAACAAACGCTAATTGCTGACTATCCGGTGACCATGAGTTCACATTGATCGTGCCTTGTCCACCAAACAGCGAAACTAAAGTTCGAGAAGAACCTCCCGTACTTGCCATTAATCGGATTTCCACTTCTTTATTCGGAGGATGCGCATTAGGCTCGACATCTCCCTTACGATAAACAATATAGGCAACCGTATTCCCGTCCGGGGATACGTGTGGGAACCAATTATTACTGGGTTCATCTGTCATTTGCGTCTGCTCACTGCCATCCACGTTCATTCGCCACACTTGCATCAAGCCGGATCGTGTGGAATTAAACCAAATATGCTGACCATCTGGCGAATACTCAGGACCGTCGTCAAGTCCAGGAACATCGGTCAGCTGTCGCTCCACACCACCCTGAACGGGAATCGTATAAATATTGTACACGCCATTCCGTTCTGCGCAATAGGATAATTCACGGCCATCCGGAGACCACCCATGCAGATAGCTAGGGGCCATCGCTGTGATCAATGTAGGCTGACCGCCAGCTAGGGGAAGCACGTAAATACGTGACTGACCGTCTTCCTCCGTGTGATGACTAACCGCAATCTGCGAATTATCCGGGGACAGTACATGATCATTATTACACCAATCCGCATACCCGGATTCAATCACTGAACTCTCACCTGTAGCAATTTCATAGGCAAAGAGCCTGCCTCTCCGATTGTAGATAAGACGTTCACCATCGCTTGTCCAGTTCGGCGCCTCAATTAAATCATCGAATTCGGCCAATATGTGACGTTCCCCCGTGCCCACATTCACAATTTCCAGCGTACTGATGACATGCCGTTCTTCCCGCTTCCGGGGATTTTGCAACGTATTCATTGGGATCACCGTCCTTTATAGTCCCATCATACCCACTCCTCAAAAGCACTGTCAAATCTCACCAACACTTGCCTTCCATAGCAAAAAAAAGAGCCGCTAAACAATCAGCAGCCCATGTTCTGGTAAAAGTTGAACGGTCGTCGTGCGACCTTCTGCGGTAATAGCTAATCGATTCCCCCCAAGGTAGCTTCCTAGCGTCGCTCCCGTTCCAACACGATACACATGAATAAAACTTGCATGCGTACCGATCTGGCGATGCAGCAACGCAGTCAGCGGTACGCTTGGATCGATGGATTGGCCCGGCGTTCGAACCGTCAGCAGCTCTTGGTTTGAAAGCATTAATGCCGTTTGATGAATCTGGACACCGTCCGATGAAAGCAAATACGTCAAGCTAACATTCGATTCTTCTGGTAGAACACGCCCTACTATAGGCAACTCTGGTAAATTTGGTTGAATGTGAATAGGTGGATACTGGACTTTATCTGCAAAAGAAAGATCTACAAGTTGCCTAGATTGTGGCGCAACTACGGGATGCATCCACCACTCGATTGACTGAGGCTCCTCATTTGTGAGCGTAACATCGAACCACTCCAACAACCAGTCGCTTGTTAAAAGGAGATGACGATCCAGCTTACAGTCAGGATATGCCGCATCACTTTGCAGCCAAGCATAGGTGCTCGTTTCCGTTTGTTCAAAGCGTAAACAACGCCCCGTATGCTCAGCTTGCGATTTACCGCCTAGTGAAACCGTGTTATGACTGGCGGTCTCACCAAACCACGGACGAAGCGTGGATCCATACGGAACTACGCCGAAATCTGGCGTAAGTGTCTGATCCTTATGCATCAATGTTAAGTGCAGCTTATCAAGGTGCCCATGGGCACCACCGTGTTCGCCAAAATCCACAAGAAAAGACAGAGGGTTATCCGCCTGTCTTCCGATGACAAAACCGGTCGCAGGCCATAGCTTTGACCCGCGTGGCTTCACAAGGGCCTCGAGACTAATCGCTGTGGATGCCGTCTCGCCATACAATAGCGCTTCAAGCCCGCAGCGCGAACCATCCGCCGAGCCCATCTGCCGATAGGCCTCGCGCAGAATCGGCACGAGGCCTTCCACCGCATAGTGGCTCAGCCCCAGCTCGGCTACCTCCGCGATTTCGCGGGCGTAAGGCAGCCGCTCCATCGGTCCGTCGTGCAGCGCTGGCAGCACGCCTCGGTCATCGGCGAGCTCGGCTAGCGCCTCTACCATGCCGCGCATGGACTGCCCTAGCGAACCCTCGCACGCGTACAGATCCTTCTCGCATCGCTTCGCCATCTCAGCGAAGATCAAATACGCCCGCAGCACGAAAACATGATAATACGTGCTGCCTTCGAACTCCAGCTGATCGGGCTTCACGCCGATCGACAGATGATGCCGGAAGCCGCCCTCGGCTTCCACTAATGCCTCAAGCTCATGCCGCTCCCCTCGGGCGGCATACACACAAGCCAGTGATGCGTTCAACCAAGCGGTATAGTTGTTCTCCGCATTGTCCCGCTCGTGGATCAAAATACCACGATACGCACGCATACTCTCTTCAAGCAGATGAAGGAATATATCTACCTTTTGCTGCTCATCTGAGCTAAAAACTACTCCTTCATCCAACAGCAAGACATACGCCCGAATCAGCGTCGTGGACCAGATCGATTCCGTCAGTGCTTGATGAAACGCGCGCCCTTTCAGCATCCACGGCTGCGCATCAGGATGCACAGGATACAGCGGAAACTGCGCCGCATACGCCACGATCAGCCGCTTGCTCAGCTCGGCATAGGCGTAGTCGCGCAGCCCCGCATAAACCGCAGCAGCCTGCAGCGCGACCCGCGCCAGCTGCTGATGCTTATACACCAGCCAGGCGCCTCGGTACTCGGCCCCCTCCACCACACAGCCGTGCGGACAATGAAACCCCGTCGCATCGGCTACGGAAGGATCGAACAGCAGCTCCGTATGGTGCTGCGGACATACATACTGGTGCCACCAGCCGCCTGGCTCCAGTGGAATGTTCAGGCTGCCGCTAGCCTGCAGCCCATCCATCTCTTCCTTCAGCGAGTTCGCCACCTCACTCGCCCAAGCTAAGCGCTGCACCTTCGCGCTAATCGTCTCGCTCACCTTAACGGCATCGCTCATCGCATCATCATCCCGCCGTTAACCTCAATCGTCTCTCCCGTCAGGTAGCCAGCAAGCTCTGATGCCAAATACAGAACTGCACCAGCCACATCCTCTGGTGTGCCTTCGCGCCCAAGTGGAATGCCACCGATAGTCGCTTGACGCGCAGCGTCACTCGTAAACGTGGCGTGGAACATCGTGTTGCCAATGAACCCTGGTGACACGTTATTTACAGTGATGCCACTTGCCGCCACTTCCTTCGCCAGCCCCTTCGAATACGCCATCACAGCAGCTTTGCTAGCCGCATAAATGCTAGATCCTGGTCCACCGCCATTATAGGCAGCGACAGATGACATATTAATAATGCGACCGGCTCCTTTGCCTTTCATGCCGGGCAGCACTCTTTTGCACATAAACACCGTGCTTTTTAAATTCACATTCATAATGCGCTCATACATATCCTCGGTCATCTCTGCGTTCGGCACTCGCTGTACCAAATGGCCCGCGTTATTCACCAGAATATCGATAGGGCTGCCAAAAGCCTGCTCAACCTCATTCACAAGCCTGTTAATTTGCTCGGGATCCGTCACATCTGCTTGAACTAGAATTGCCTCTCCGCCAGCCGCACGAATGGCCGCCACCGTTTCTTCGCCCTGAGCTATGTTAGATAGACAATTCACGCCTACCTTTGCCCCATTAGCAGCAAGAGCTTGAGCAATCGCCCGTCCAATCCCCGCATTCGACCCTGTTACAAGTGCAATTTTCCCAGTAAGATTAAGTCCATTCATATGATTTCTGCCTCCTATAAAATAACTTTTTATATATTGATCAACCTTGTGCAGCCCGCAACTTATCCACAGAAGGTCGTAAAAACCCAGCCAATTGCTCCCCCATCCGACTATGTCCATAATCCGAGGGATGAATCAAATCACTTGTCAAAGAAGTAAAATCACTCATGATCTGCGCTCCGTCTAAAAGGGTCACATTCGCATGCTGACGACTCTCAACATAACGTTTTAACACCTCATTAAATTGCTTTTCAGCCACGCTAAACGGATGTGCCGTATCCTGAAAATACGTTGCCCGATTCGGATAGATCGTTGTCACAAAGATTGGTTTCGCAGGGTGATTGCGGATGATCCCATCCAATAAATAAGTCGCGCGATGCTGAAATTCCTCGGTGCTCACGCTCCCCCTCATATTGACGCCCAGTTCCAGATAGGCTAAATCCCAATCCTCCCGCTCCGCCAAATGGTCCGCTAGCTCCGGCTCACAATAGCAAGACCCGCTGAGTCCTAGATTCAACACATCCATACCAAGACGGCGTGCCGTCTGCTGGACATACCCGTTATAATGACTCAACGCGCCAGCCCCTTGTGTAATCGACGAACCGTAGGCGAGCATGGTCAACTTCGGTATTTCCTGACGATCAGGAGGCCTAATCGCAAAGCCATAAGCATCTATGTCATAAAAGATCGCTGTAAACCTGTCGCAATAGATACGCCACACTTTGGAAGAGAATGCGACACTATCCAATAACGCAGGCGGTACCTCAGCAAATCTTTCGGGTGCTTCCAATTGTAAAGTCGTGACGACACCAGCCTTCAAGTCAAATGCAGCATGGAAAAAATCGCCTCTGAAAACGAGTACACGTCCATCCTTTTCTTGCGCAGCCATCGTCAGCTTGATGTTCTTAGCCTCTGTCACAAATCGAATTTCACAGCCGCTAGACTCGGCAGCTTTGGTTCGGCCTTTTTCGGTTAGCGATTCACGAATCTTCTTGGGAAACCGCTGCAACCTAAGACCAGGTAGATATATTCTCGATTCCAACTCCGCGGTATTATGATAAGCCAAATTCTCCAGCATCTCTTCTCTCCACGCTTTCTCTCTATGTTTGAATTAAGGGGTGATGGTTGTAAAAATAAGGGTTGGTGCCTTGTTGATGTCTGTATATTCTCTGGTATATACCGTCGCTGGATTATCGTCCGACACCATCGTTAACCGGAAGCTAAGTGTACCGTCACTTTGGGTCTGGACATACTTCGTTACGTCAAACGTCACGTAGCTGCCTGCAGTCACAGGAAGATCACCTGCATCCACATCGGTAAATGCTCTTGCTGGCTGATTCGCCGCAGTGATGAGCGTTGGATCCCAACTATCCGTGGCAATCCCATGGAGCAGGAGATCGGCTCCTGCTTGCGCACTCGCCACATACAATTTCAGCTGCACCGTATCGACGGTACCTGACAAGGTCGGCAGGGCTGCTTTCAAGTAACCCGATTGCTTCCCGCCATCTGTCTGAATAAGCATCGTTGTCGTTGTACTGTAGTTCGTATTGGCATTAGTCGATGTGACACTGTCCACGTACGTATCTGCATCCACAACTTTCGTTGTTTGTGAAGGTGTTTTAACTGTGATCGTCAGAGCAGAAGACGTGAATCCGTTATACGTTGCAGATACAGTTGCACTCCCTAATGCAACACCGGTAATACCGCCATTGCCAGATACCGACACAACACTTGCTTGACTACTTGTAAAAGCAGCTCCTGCCCCAGTGGCGTCTTCCGTTGATGTATCTGCGAAATGAGCGGTTACTAGGAGTTGCTTCTTACCACCACCGAGCGCGATACTCGCAGGTACTCCTGAGATCGTAATGCCTGTCATTGCTGGTGTAGTCGCAGTAATGGTATTGCTTGCTGTTGTTCGACTAGCCTGATCCATCGCTTCAACTTTGAACGTGTACGACGTGCCCGGCAAAAGCCCAGTTGCTGTATACGATGTCTTATTCCCAAAAGTAGTATCGTACAGAACGCCGTTCTTATAAATGCGATAACCAACGATGTTTGTATCATCATTTGCCGCAGTCCAGCTGAGCGTTACTTGTCGCGGATTTACCGTACCAAGCGATAAAGGTGTGCCTGAGCTCCAGCTTGGTGCCGTGAGATCCGTCAGAAGATCAGGGGTGTACTCATCTGCTCCGACATCGGGAACACCGGCTCTTGCTTCGTGTTCTATGTCTTCAGTCACGAAAGACAGGGCGCCGCCCTGCCATAATTGCCAACCGAGCTATTGATCGCTGGGCTGTTAGCTGCAAGCTTTTTATACGGAATAGATCTGAGTCTACTATACTCACTTGAGGTCCAAAGCCATGCATAGTCGGACTGACTCAAGTTCAGCACCGCCTCTTTCATCATCGGATAAGCAACTTTCACTTCTGATTCAGTAAGTGCAGCCGAATTTCCCGTAATTAGGGGCACACCTTGCTGTGGAAACATGATATTGCCAGACCAGCTTAAACCTGGGATTGGCGTCATGATTTTAATAAGCTCTTGCTGACCTCCCACCACCACATTATTGGCAAAAGTTAGATTCTGCGGAGCCATGCCGTATCGCACAAACCCCAGCTCAATACCGCTTTTATTGTCCACGAGTGTGTTGTTTGCGATCATAATATTCTTGGCAATGTAGTGATTATTGCTTGGAATCGGCTGCGTCAAATTATCGTTATCACCTGTAGTAAGGGCAATAGTCGCATCCCATTCCGTCCCTGTCAGCCCTTGAAAATAATTGTTATACACCTTGTGATTCTGACCGTAAACCCGCACACCGCCTGTACCTAACGTTCGGCTATCTGGGTTGGTTGGAAGTACTTCACGACCATTCCCAATAAACATGTTGCCATAGACACTAGAACCGTTTCCTGATCTAAGGGACACTTCACCTAAGGATTCAATGAAATAGTTGTAGCGAATGACATTGCCGCCGCTTTTGACAGAGACATATTCAGGGTCACTATCCACATGGTCGAAAATGTTGTACTGAATCGTCGCATACGCATTCAAATGCACCAAATCCGTCACTCCGAGGCGGATGCCTTCGGATTCATTTTCCTGACGAGGCAGCGTATTGCGGAAAATATTGTACTCCACCACATCGTACTGGGTAATTTCGTACGTACCCGCTACGGTGTCTCGATTCCCGTCAAAGAGAATAAACTTTCCGCGATCCTTTTTATTTTCCATCAAGTTGTGATCCACTTGGTTGTGGTGTGAGTTCCATCCATCGATGTACACCCAGCTAGATTTCGTTGCATCCGTCGCTGAGCTTGGTGAATAGAAATAATTGTTCGTTATTCGCATATGGTTACAGCCCGTGATTCGAATCCAATTCGAGGCCGTGCTGTCCATAACGAACGTCATATCTTGAATAGTGATGTAGGAGCTGTCTGTGAATTTGATCGGACCTGCGTTGAAAACCGCCATCCCTTTATTCTTCGCTTTGATCACGATGGGATTGCTGGCATCGCCATGTTTGCCTGTGATGCTGAAGGAAGCATAATTCCCATTCTCTAGCTCGATCACAGCACCTGGGTTCGCTGCATTTATCGCTTGCGCGAGCTGGGTTGAGTTGCTTACAGAGACAGGCGGATTTGCAATGGTTTGCGGTATCGCTGATATTGCTGGAGAGCTGTTCGAGCCTTCACCCGCTGTGTTCACAGCACTAACGACGAAATAGTAAGTCTGACCAACCGTTAAACCAGTCACCGTGTAATTCGTTGATGTGATCGGTGATCCGTTCACCGACGTGAAGGGTCCACTCCCACTGGACGCCATCTTCACATTGTAGCCAGTTGCTGTGGCTGATGCTGTCCACGCTACGTTAATTGCACCAGTGCTAGGTAGTGAAGTCGTTACGCTCGTTGGGGCGCTTGGTGCTGTCGGCGATGATGTCGATCCACTTGTTGCCGTTGCTGTCATATCGTCAAAAGCCGTCGCACCCGCATAGCTGTAAACACCAACTTGACCCGTTGTATACGGGGTCGTGTCTGTTCCTGAAAGGACAAGCGTGCTGCCGTAATAGCCTTCGAGCTTCAAGCTGCCATCCGTGTTCTGCGTCGTTTGAAGTTTCATAGGCAAGTAGCCGAGACTGTCGAAGGACGTGCTCAGTGTCGTGTTCGTGACGGAGACACCGCTAGCGTTCGGCGTTCCTGCCGTTTGGGGCACGCTTACTTTCGCGTTGCCTGTCACTTTTTCGAGGTAAAATTGATAACTGGATGAGTTCTTCTTCATCGTAAAACGGTAATACGTCGCCGTCGTGCCGCTGCCGGAATATCTTGCGACGAGTCCGGCATAGGTGCTGTTCGCGCCAGTCACTTTCAACTTACCTGTTAGCGTGAGGTCACCAGTCTGGATTGCTGGCGTTGTTGCTCCCCACTGGTCGTTCGTTAGGACATACGTGACACCTGTTGTGGTGTCCGTTTGTTTGAGGAAGTGATTGAGTCCGACTACGGCGGTCTCTTCCCCCATTTGCCAGCTTGTGCTGCCGCCAACGACGGTCTTCCAAGGCTGGGTGCTGGTGGAAGCGCTGCCAACTGGTGATGTGTAACCGCTAGTAGCATTGCCATAGCTTTCGAAGTCTTCTTTGACCGTTTTGAGTTCAACTTGGATATCGTCAAATGCTGTCGCGCCAGCATAACTGTACACGCCGACTTGACCGGATGTGTACGGGGTCGTGTCTGTTCCTGAGAGGACGAGCGTGCTGCCATAATAGCCTTGGAGTGTTAGGCTGCCATCCGAGTTTTGAGTCGATTGGAGCTTAATAGGCAAGTAGCCTAGATTGTCGAAAGATGTGCTCAGCGTCGTGTTCGTTACGGAAACACCGCTAGCATTCGGGGTGCCTGCCGTTTGCGGCACGCTTACTTTCGTGTTGCCTGTCACTTTTTCGAGATAAAATTGATAGCTGGATGAGTTTTTCTTCATCGTAAAACGGTAATACGTCGCCGTCGTTCCACTGCCTGAGTATCTGGTGACGAGTCCAGCGTAAGTGCTGTTCGCCCCAGTCACCTTGAGCTTACCGGATAACGTGATGTCGGTTGTCTGGATCGCTGGTGTTGCTGCTCCCCACTGGTCATTCGTTACTACATACGTGACACCTGTGGTTACATCCGTCTGTCTGAGAAAGTGATTCTGTGTCGCTCCACCGGATGCGGCTTCCTCGTCCATGGACCAATTCGTGCTGCTGCCGACGACAGTTTTCCATGGCTGGGTGCTCGTCGAAGTGCTTCCAACTGGTGAGGTATAGCCGGTTGTTGCGTTGCCGTAGCTTTCGAAATCCTCCGTTAGCGGCAATCCTGCTGCTGAGGCTGCAGGTGTAGGGATGATGGCCAGACACAGGGATAACAGCAAAAGTACGGATAACATGCCACTCACAAGCTTCTGTTTCCTAACCATCATTGTGTTCATAACTATAAATTCACCATCCTTTTTATTGAGCTAAGACCCATTATAGTTAGGTCCGCCGCCTAAACACATGATCGAATTTAAGCAGCATTGTGTTTTTTTAAACAGGTAAGGGAACGTGGGTGCGCTATTTGCATGAATTCAGCCTTTGTGCGAAGGTGAGGGGAACGTCAGTACGCTATTTGCCTCATTTACATGTGAGTATGATGGTTTTTGGAGGAATAGTGCATCCTTGTTCCCTTCCGGCTAGAAAAAGTCTGTTTTACCCGGAATAGCGCACCCTCGTTCCCCTTGGTGGAAGGACGCAGCAAAAAAAACCGCTCCCATGGGGGGCAAGGCTTTGGGAGTGGGGGTGCTGGGGTGCCGAGTTGTCGAGGTGCTGAGGTCTTGAGGTGCTCTATTGCTGGGTTGTTGAATTGCTCGGGTGCTGGGTGCTGAGCTTATGCCGCCTCCCCCCTCACGTCCCTATATTCGGAAACCGAATATAGATCCGTGTGCCAACGCCGAGCTCGCTCGCGATGCTCAGGCCGTACTGCTCGCCGAACACCAGTTGGATGCGGCGATGCACGTTCATCATGCCGATGCCGCCACTGTTGCCGGAGCCCTTATGCAGCTTCGCTTCCGCCAATTGATTGGCGCTCAGCTGCTTGTTTAGAGAAGCGAGATGCTCCGGCGTCATCCCGACGCCGTTATCCTCGAGGACGATAATCAGATCATCGTCCTGCGCCCACGCATCCAGCCGAATGTAGTGATGCTCCTCGATCCCATCAGCGAAGCCGTGCTGGAAAATATTTTCGATCAACGGCTGAAGCGTAAGCCGAGCTGTCTTCTTCAAGAAGAATTCCGGCGGAATTCTTACGTCTAGTTCGAACTCTCGCCCCACCCTGTGCTTCATGATCGTCATATAGTTCAGTACATGCTTGAGCTCATTGACGATGGCCGTCTCTTCGATATGTGTCTGCACAGAGTAACGAAACATCGTAGCGATGGCATCCACGATTTCCGTAATTTCCGTGGATTGCTGAATGACGGCGTAGACGATAATATTTTCCAACGTATTATATAGAAAATGCGGATTAATTTGCAGCTGCAACGATTGCAGCTCGGCCTTCTGTCGCTCCAATTCAGCGTCTTTCTTGCTGAGCTCTGTTCGGTACAAGGTGTCCATTAATTCAGACAAGGAAACGACCATCAGATTATAGCGCTGGATCAACTCATCCAGCTCATTATTCGTTTGCAGCTGAGGGATTTTCACCCAGTTCCCTTTTTCCGTTTGGCGCATGCCATTTTTCAAAATTTGAATCGGCTTCGTAATATTTCTCCCGAATCTGTAAGATAGCAGCAAAGCCAACAACAGTGTGATGCCCCCCACCCAGAAGGAGGAGTAACGGATGCTCGATAGTGGCCGATTAATATCCGCCGTCGGAATCGACACCATGAGGTTCCAGCCCGTATAAGCCGACTTCGAGCTAACGACCAGGCGTTCTTCCCCAAACGAGGAATCTTTGAAGGATTTCAAGTCATTCCCTTCTATTTTCGCCATCAACGCCTTGTTTACCGTAGTACCGATTCGCTGCTTGTCGGGATGATACACGATGCGCCCTTCATTATCGACAATGGCAAAAAATCCGCTCGGTCCCAAATTGATCCCCTTCCACAAGGTTGCGAACTCATCCGCTTTAATCTCGATGGCCAAAATACCCTTGAACTCATTGAACACTTCACCATGAATTTTGCGCGCCAACGTGATGAATTGGTTACTACTTTCAGAGAACACACTATTGCTAATTATCGTCATATTGCCCTGTGCATCGGTTTCTTTGTCCAGCTCCTCCATTGTAAACGCAGGTACCGGATCTACAATTGGCTTCAGCGCAGGATTCTCAAAATACACCAAGTGATCGAAATAATCAGCTAAGTAGACGGTCATAATCTCCGGCGACTTAATAAAAAGCGGATTGATGACGTTATCTATCAAACTATCCGTAAACTGATAATACTCGTAATCGCCTGTTGGCGGGTCGTCAACGAACTTTTTGACCGAGCTATTGGTAAAAAGCGAAAGATGTGCGCGCTCATAATTTTTCAAATATAAATCCGTATGATTGACCGCGTTCGATACAATTTCCGTCAAATGCTGTTCCGTTTGTTCCTTCAGTTTATTCGACGAAATAAAGTAAGAGGAGAAACCGATTGACATGACGGTAATTAGAACAATGGCAGCCACATAGGCGAAAATGCTGCGAGCTAAGGACGGCTTCATCATTTGATCCCCATCATATGGCGATATTCAAGCGGTGAGAGTCCTGTGACTTTTTTGAACATCCGGGAAAAATGCGGGTAGTTCTCGTAGCCGATTTCATAAGCGATATCATTCGTCCGGTAATGCGGCATTTCCAGCATTCGCTTCGCCAGCTCAATTCGTTTCGTGATGCGATATTGCACAAAGGTTTCCTTGAACACCTTCTTGAACAACAAACTCAAATAAGGTGGCGTTATGCCCAAATATTCAGCAACGTCCTCTAGGGAGAGACTATTCGTAATGTTGGCATCCATGTAAATCTTCGCTTTCTGCATGAGATCCTGACCACCTCGCTGCAGCGCCAGTTCATCAATAATCTTCATAATTTGCTCATGAAGCTGCTGGAAGTAAGCCATCATATCTGTTGTAACGGTCATTTCTTCCGTTTTGGGGTGAAAGCTGCGAAGGGATAAGCGCTTCTTGAGCATGGGCAGGCAATCCTGCAGCAGCTGTATGAAGTCGGAATCCGAGGAGGAAGCCGACATGCAATACATCCGCAATTCCTCCAGATGCGCTTCTACCTCATCAATTCGCAGCGTCCAGATGGCCTCTACAATCTTTTCAATCCAATCCTCATACTTGGAAATGGATAACATCGCATGACCGCTCTGTGAAATCAGCTTGTTCAGCAGATCATGGATTTTGACTGGCGTAAACGGTTTCAATAAGTATTCTTTGACCCCATAAGACATACCCGCCTGGGCATATTCGAAGTCACCATAACCCGAAATAATGACCTTTTGGATCAGCGGATATTTCTCATGCACCTGCTTGCACAGCTCGAGTCCATCCATCTTCGGCATCCGAATATCCGTAAAAAGCAGCTGCGGCATCGATTCTTCGATCATTTGCAGCGCCTTCACGCCATTGCTAGCCGTGCGTATCGAATCAAATTTATGTGAATGCTGCTTCAACATAATAACCATACCTTTTAGAATAAGCGGTTCGTCGTCTACAATCAGAATTTGCTTCATCCAGCCGCCCCCCTTTATGGCAAAAAACATTTATCCTCAACCCGAGAATAAATGCTTTCCACCCAATGCACAAGCTATTTTTTAGTCGCCCATCACGACGCCGTCTTTTTTATTGTAACGCTCTGTTGCTTCCTTGATGATTTCATTTCCACCTTTGGCTTTCCAATCTTCCAGCGCTTTCGGCCAATCGGAGATCGGTTCCTTGCCGTACACCATTTTTAGCATATGATCTAAAATAACTGGCGGCATATCGGAGAATTTCAGACCCGCATCCGTGAATTTCGCTGTCGTTGCAAGCTCCGGTGCGAAGGAGATGCCGTTTCTTCCTTCTTTTGTAACGATGGTGTCAAATTGTGTGATTAGCTTTTTACCATCTTCCGTTGTATTTAAAAGTGTTCTATTCAGCGCTGTATCTTCCACAAGTCTCAGCATAACGGAGCGGAACTGCTCTTCCAAGGAGCCTTCTGGTGTCGTCGGTTGTTTATAAACGACTTTGTTATCCTGCATCGTGTACGTGTCGCCTTCAATACCGAAGTTAAAGAATCGATCGCCCGCTTCCGTCACCATGTAGTTCATCATTTTCACAATCGCAATCGCTTTCTCCTTGCTGACCTTACTATTGATGTAGGACAATCCGCCTGTGTAGCTGTATTTCATCATGCCGCCCTTGCCATCATCACCGACTGGGGACGGAATAATGATTACTTCCGATTTGGCATTTGCAGGCTTCGTCGTACTGATCCAGTTCATCAGCAAGTTCGCGTTGTGATTCCATACCCCGGATTTACCCGCATTAATGTTGTTCGTCCATTTGTTACCGTCCAGACTTGCGAAATCCTTCGCCATCAAGCCTTCATCGTACATCGTTTTGTAGACAGTCAGTGCTTTCTGCATCGCTTCCACTTTGAAAAACTTCGGTACAACCTGATCGCCAATTTTCTCGAACATCGTGCTGTACGGCATAACGTCATACGCTCCGAAAATCACATCGGAATACACAAAATCTTTCCGGAAGGCATACGGTTCAGCAACACCATTCTTCTTCATGGCCCGCAGGACGTTGAGGAAATCGTCTACCGTCTTCGGAATCGGCAGCCCCGTTTGATCCAACAAATCCTTCCGTATAAAAGTGGAGCGACGGCTTGCATTGGACAAATATTCTGGAATGGCATAAATTTTCCCGTTGTACTTTACTTCGTTCCACGCTTGCTCGGGAATCGCTTTCAATAAATCTTTGCCATATTCTTTGAGTAGATCATCCAGCGGCATGAACAGTCCCCCCTTGATCGCTCCGCTCATATCTGGCCCCTGCGGGAACATCCCTTGAATCGTGTTCATGACATCCGGCAGATCCGTGCTGGCGAACATCAAGGCTGTCTTCGGTTTGAATTCCGCATGGGGCACAAGGCGAAGGTCGAGCTGCGTATTCGTTAATTCGCCTAGCTTTTTCACCCATTTATCATTGTTGATGTCGGTGCTGCCGAGTGCATATTTATTTAAGGAGTCACTTAAGGAGATGGAGATTTTCACTGGTGCTTGCGCTTTCGCGGAACTTGCAGGGCTTGCTGGATTTGCTGGGCTTGCACTCGTTCCAGTCGTACTCGTTGAAGAATTGGAGCAACCCGCGATAACCGCCACCATTAGCGTTGAGACGAGACCCGTTTTCAACCAAGCTTTCATTGTATATCCCCCTAATCGATATGTTGTTGATTCGTGATCATCTTATCGTGAAAGAAAAACTTGGAACATTGTGTTTTTTAAGCTCAGTTGATCTTTATTATACAACGTTTACGATTTGATCGAACCGATTAACATCCCTTTGATGAAATGCTTTTGCAGGAAAGGGTACACAAGCATGATCGGAATCGTCGCAATGACGATAACGGCCATCTTCAGTCCTTCGGGTGATAAATTGGCAATATCCCCTGCCGTATTGGCTAAATCGGAGGAATCGGTTACGACAAATTCACGTAATTTCACTTGAAGCGGGAACAGCGCACGATTGTTAATAAAATAGAGTGCATTCGAATAGTTGTTCCACAACGCCACCGAATAAATGATACTCATCGTTGCCATTGCAGGCTTCGAAAGCGGCAAAATAATGCTCCAAATCGTGCGAATCTCCCCAGCACCGTCAATCCGTGCGGACTCGATTAGTTCACCTGGGATGGAGAGGAAGAAGGAACGCATCACGAACAAGTTAAATGCACTGATCGCCCCGGGCAGCATTAGCGCCCATAAGCTATCGAGCAGTCCCAGATTACGAACCAGCAAGTAATTCGGGATTAGCGGAGCATGAAAAATCATCGTAATAAGGACGAGCAGCAAAATATATTTGCGCTCTCGATATTCATTTCTAGACAGCGGATACGCTAAGCTTGCCGTCATGATGAGACTGATGAGTGTACCGCAAACCGTAATAATTACGCTTACACTAAAAGCACGCCATATCGCGATTTGCTTCAGTACCGTTACGTAGTTATCCACCGTGAACTGAACAGGCCATAACACGACCTTCCCCGCACTGAGTGCAACAGGTCCACTGAAGGACTGTGCGATAATATTCAATATCGGCAAAACCATAATTAAGCTGATCAGAATAAGCCCAATTGGATTCAATATGGATATAGGGCTTGGTTTATTTAACGCAGACTTACTGCTAGACATATTTAGGAGCCTCCTTTCTTCGATAAGTTAGTATAAACCCTCGCCGGTTGCTTTTTTGCTGAACATGTTGGCTGTTACAATGAGCACGAAACCGATCGCCGACTTAAATAGGCCAATGGCTGTCGTGTAGCTGTATTCACGCTGAATGAGCCCCACGCGATAAATGTACGTATCCAAAATATCCCCCTGCGAATTATTCAAAGGATTCAAGAACACGAATACGCGTTCAAAACCTAAATCCAGAAAATTACCAATTTGCAAAAGAAAGAGGATCGTAATCGTCGTTAAAATACTCGGAATCGTAATGGCCCATGTTTGTTTCCAACGTGATGCTCCGTCAATTTGCGCTGCTTCGTACAAGTCTGGATTAATCCCGCTCATCGCTGCCAAATAAATAATTGTACTCCAACCCGCATCGCGCCAAACGCTTGAACTGACGATAATGGTCCGGATGAAGGAATCCTCACCCATGAAATAAATGGGTTCATGTCCAAACAGCGACACGATATAGTTAATGACCCCGCTTGTCGGATTTAAGATTTCAATCACAATGCCTCCAACCACCACCCAAGACAGAAAGTGAGGTAAGTAGACGGCCGTCTGGACGAAACGCTTGAAAATCTGATTACGCAGCTCGTTCATCATTAACGCCAATAGAATCGGTATCGGGAAGGCGAAGAACAAGGTATAGAAGCCGATAGCCATTGTGTTTTTTAAAATGCGCCAGAAATCCGCGTACTCGAACATGCGCCGGAAATTGTCCAAGCCCACCCAATCGCTTTTCCATATCCCCGTGAAAATACTGTAGTCCTGGAAGGCCATCACGGACCCCGTCAGCGGGATATATTTGAAGATTAAAAAGTAAACAATGCCCGGAATCGACAGCAGGTACAGCACCTTGTAGCGATTGTAATAGGTCAATAACCCTGATTTTTTCGCCGATTGCTCTTGAGACTTGCTTAGCGTCGGCTTAACCTCTGAATAGCTCATGTTCTCCATCACCCTATCGTCGTTGTTATGTATGAAGTGTACCGTAGGCGGCGCGAAAGAGGCATACCGTGAATTAAGGGCACTTATCTTTTTTTAATATTTCCAAAATAAAAATAAGCCCCTCGACGAATCGAAGGACTTACCATTTCTATCTGTTTAACTCGTTGCAACAGTCTGTTTAAAGTGCCCCACGCTTGGCCTTGCCAACTCCAAATGTTCTCGCAAGGTGGAACCCGTGTACTCGTTTCTAAACAATCCTCTTGCCTTCAAAATAGGAATAACCTTATCAACGAAATCCGTTAAATCATCCGGGAGAACAGGCGGCATGATGTTGAAGCCGTCGCACCCATAAGAATGGAACCACTGTTCCATGAGATCCGCCAGCTGCTCTGGCGTGCCTACGAATTGCATGTGTCCTCGCGCTGCGAGCATACGACGTCCAAGTTCAAGAATAGAAAGCTTCTCTTTCCTCGCCACATCCATGATGAGTTGAATGCGGCTTTTCATCCCATTGGAGGCTTCCACTGGATCTGGAATTTCAGGAAGTTCCTCGTCCACGGGGTAACTAGAGAGATCGAAGCTTAGAAATCCAGATAGCATCCGAACTGCCGCATCTGGCGGAATCAGGGCCTGTAGTTCCTGATATTTGCGCTGAGCCTCTTCCACTGTGTCGCCAAGGATCGGTGAAAGTCCTGGCATAATGCGGATCTCCTGATCGGTTCTGCCATACTTCGCCAGCTTTGCATGAACCTCACTGTAGAAAGCCTGTGCAGCTGCCAGCGATTGTTGTGCCGTGAACACGACTTCGCCTATACTAGCAGCAAAATCCTGCCCTGGCCCAGAGGATCCAGCTTGGATCAGCACGGGATATCCTTGCGGTGGACGTGGAACATTGAGAGGGCCCTTGGAGGCATACCATTGTCCTTTGAAATCAATCGGTGTAATTTTCGCAGGGTCAGCGAATTGGCCTGATTCTCGATTCAAAACGAGCGCATCATCCGCCCAGCTATCCCACAATTGCGTGACCACGTCAACGAATTCACGCGCCATTTCGTAGCGAAGTCCATGTTCAGGATGCTTATCCTTCCCGTAATTGTGCGCTTCAATATCCTGCTGGGAAGTCACGATATTCCAGCCTGCTCTACCACCGCTGATGAAATCAAGCGAAGCAAATTTCCGCGCCACGTTGTAGGGCTCACTATATGTCGTCGACACCGTTGCGGTAAGGCCGATTCGCTCTGTTGCTTGCGATAGCGCTGACAACAGTGTTAACGGTTCGAGCATACCCGATGCGGCTTGTTCAACGCCATATACATACAGCAAATCAGCAAAGAAAATCATATCAAATTTTCCACGCTCCGCTGTTTGTGCCAACTTTTTATAGAGCTGAATATCGAACATTTGTTCCACGCCAGAGTCAGGATGACGCCAACCTGCACTATGATGTCCTGTATAATAAATGAAGGCTCCTAGATGTAGCTGTTCATCTCTTTTTGTCATCTTATCTTCCTTCTTTCTCGTTCGCTAGTTTTTGCTTATCCTTTGAAGGTATCGCGCCACGTGAGCCATTTGCGTTCGAGCAAGCGTACTGATGAGTCGGATAGCTTACCCACAAGGGCAAAGATCACAATGCCAACAAACACGACATCGGTCTTCGAATACGTACGGGCATCCTGGATCATATAACCAATTCCCGCGCTCGTTCCCATCAACTCAGCTACGACGAGTACAAGCCATGAAATGCCAAGTGAAAGCCGCAAACCTAGTAAAATATGAGGTAAAGCTGCTGGCAAAATAAGCTTGGTAACTTGCTGATATTTGGAATATTGCAAAACACGGGAAACTTCATAAAGCTTCTCATCGACACTTCTCACACCTTGAAAGGCATTAATGTAGATGGGAAAAAATGCCCCCAATGCGATCATTAGCACTTTAGAAAACTCCCCAATGCCAAACCATAAAATAAATAACGGAATAAGTGCCAATAACGGGACGGTTCTTAACATTTGAAGAGAAGGATCCATGACCCGCTCCACGAATTTACCTAACCCCGCGGAAAGTCCGAGCAATAGCCCTATGCCTCCCCCTAGAAGAAAGCCAAGCGCAGCTCGATACATACTAATCTCTAAGTTACTCCACAGTTTGCCGCTCGCAGCCAAGTCGATGAACTGTTTCAAGATCGCAAGTGGTGTAGGCAATAGACTCCCGGGTACTAAGCCATACATCCCGGCTGCCTGCCAAGCGATCATGACGATAACCGGAACGATCCAACCGTGCAAATAGGGAGGTATGCGATTTCCTGATGGACGCAGCGTTGGCCGAGTACTGACTGGTAATTGGCTCATTGTCCACCTTCCCCTCTAAACGTTCCACGCCAACGCAATAAGCGATGTTCTAACCATTTAACTAAGGAGTCCGTCAGCTTGCCTACAGCAGCGAATACGATAATTCCCACAAATACGACAGACGTAATGGACATAAACCGTGCATCATTGATCATATAACCTACACCTGAGCTGGAGCCCATCATTTCGGCAACAACAAGTCCTAGCCAAGCAATGCCTAGCGATAAGCGAATGCCTAGAAAGATATGAGGCAGCGCTGATGGCACAATGAGCTTCGTAATCAATTGCCATCTGCTAAATTGGAGAACGCGTGCAACCTCGATTAGCTTAACTTCTACGGACCGAAGACCGAGGAACGTATTCACGTAGAGCGGGAAAAATGCCCCTTTCGCGATGAGCAGTATTTTGGACGTCTCCCCAAAACCGAACCAAAGCACAAATAATGGCGCAAGCGCAAGGTGAGGCAGTGTGCGCAGCATTTGTATGGAAGGATCGAGAAGCCTTTCGGTTCGATAGGAGAACCCCACCCATAGGCCCATTAGAAAACCAAGTCCACCGCCAATAAGAAAACCGACGAATGCTCGCCAAGCTGAGATTTGCAAATTACGCAAGAGCTCACCAGAAGCTGTCATGGAGATAAATTCCTTAACGATCGTCAGTGGCGATGGCAGCAAGATCGGATTCAAGATGCCGAGTGCGCTTCCCACTGACCAGATGATAAGAAGAACGACTGGCAGCAGCATGCCCAGCGCGATATTAACAACTTTGATGGACGGGCGGTACCCTCCTCTTACCTTCCTACTCCTGACTACAGAAACAGGAAGGTGTTGTTTGATCTGAGATTCATTTGAGAGCATAGGAAACGCCTCATTTCTTTTTCTCATCAGCAATCTGTTTAAGTGCTTTCTCTACATACTGATTATCTATGATATCAGCGACTTGGATTTGTTTACGGATCGACTTGATACCGAATTGGAAATCTGCCGTCTTTTGCAACTCAGCAGCAATTTCTTTGCTTGTCGCGATATTGATCATTGTGGAGCGTTCGAATGTTCCCTTAATGACTTCCACAGGAACCTTGCGTTCAGCTGCATATCGTTTCAAAGCTTCGTCTTTGTTATCATTTTCCCACAGGCGTGTTTTCTCCAACACTTTCAAGTAAAGGGTAACCAGATCCGGATATTTCTCAGCAAATTGCTTGCGTACAATATTGAATGAAGGTGATAGGACGCCCAATGCCTCGCCATCTGCTAAAACACGGCCTTTACCGTTCAACGTATTCAAGGTGATGTACGGATCCCAAGTTGCCCAAGCATCTACACCGCCATTTTCAAAAGCAGGCTGAGCTTCATCTGGCTGTAGTTGAATGACTTCAACCTCCGATGTTTTCAACCCACTTTGCTCTAAGCTGCGGTATAAGAAGTTGAAGGCGTTACTCCCTTTGGCAACCGCGATTTTCTTGCCTTTAAGATCTTCAAGCTTTTTGACCGGACTGTTCGTCGGAACGATGAGAGCCACATTCTTCTTACCATCTAGAATCTGAGAAATAATTTTGAATGGAATATCGGCGGCTTGCGCTGCAACGACCGGCATGTTGCCAAGTCCAGCAAAATCAAGTCGATTGGAAGCCATCGCTTCCGTCATCGGAGGTCCGCTTTGGAATTCAGACCATTCTACCTTTACGCCTAGCTTTTCAAATTCCGTCTCAAACCACTTTTCCTCACGAGCTTTTCCGAACAGCCCTCCACTGCCTTGCACCCCAAGCTTTACCGTTAGCCCCTCATAATTCGTTGCTGCCGCTGTAGATGTTGCATTGGCAGGCTTATTTTCCGTTTGTTTGGCGCAACCACTCAAAACGATAGTAAAGACAACCAGTATGGCGATGAGTAAACGAATATTTTTCATAGTAATACCCCCCAATAATTTGTGTAATTAAATGCCCGCTCCATCTATGCTTACGGGTTCTTCAACCTTCTCAAACTCACTGAGAACAATACGTCGCAGCTCCTGAAAAGAATGACTAGCTTTCTTACGTGGAAAAGGTAAGTCGTTCTGCACGATATTGCGGATATGCCCTGGTCTCGCATTCATAATGACTACCCGCTTGGCTAGGAATACCGCTTCATCGATATCGTGTGTGACGAACAGCATCGTTGTGCGATTCTTCTGCCAAATGTCGAGCAGCACTTCTTGCATATGCGATCGCGTAAAGGCATCCAGTGCACCAAAAGGCTCATCGAGCAGCAGCACATCAGGGTTCCGCAGCAATGCTCTTGCAATCGCTACCCGCTGAGCCATGCCCCCAGATAATTCGCGGGGATACGCTTTGGCGAAGTCTTTCAACCTCACAAGCTCGATCAGCTCATCCACCTTGCCTCTAATCACAGGATCCTTCAAGGAGTAATTCGCAGCAATGTTCTTTTCCACGGTGAGCCAAGGAAAGAGTCTCGGCTCTTGGAAAATAACCCCCTTCTCGATGCTCGGTCCGTCAATCGGTTTACCGTTGAGAAGCACTGTCCCGCTGTACGCTGTATCCAAGCCAGCTATAATCTTGAGCAGTGTGCTTTTGCCGCAACCACTGGGTCCGATGATGGTAATAAATTCACCCTGTTGCAGTTCCAACTGAATATTACTCAGTGCAATTGTACGGCCAGTCGGCGTATCGAACTGCTTATTCAAACCGGAAATCGTAAGCGTTTGAGTCGACACGATGATCACACCTCTCTTATCATACTATTCACATAATATTACTCGGTATTAAAATGCAAAAAAGAGACTCAACGCTTCTAAATGACACTTAAGAAAGCATACGTCGAATCTCCAGTTGGTCTGGTCGATTGATCTTATGTAGTTATTCGTTTTTTGTTATATCCCACAAACCGAATTTCGATTCGGTTTGTATGAACCATATCTTAACAACTACGCGGACGTATTGTCAACACTTATTTTCTTAATTCCACTTGGAATAATCGGATTATACTTTCGGTCTTTGGTGTAATGTTAATTTCAAGACCAGGTGCCCTTTGCAGCGTTAATCCTTGAATTAAGCTAACGAAATAAAAAGCCAGATCCAATGGGTCTTCTTTGCCAATGATGATGCCGCCGTCTTGGCCTTCCTTCATAATCGCAGCAACAGGCTGCAGATTGTTGGTGAACCGCTCCGTAACAGCTTTTCGAATTTCGAGCGGGACACTTTCTGTTGTTCGCGCTGTTTGGATAAGAATTGTGAACGCCCAGTTGTTACTATTCGCCAGCCACGTCGAGCAGATATACCGCAGTTTCTCGATCGCGTTGCCTTTCATTTGCGAAACCTCTGTTACGAGATGTCCGTAATCACTCTGTGTCGCATAGAGCAACTCGCCAAAGATCTCTTCCTTCGATTTAAAATAATGATATAGATTCCCGATGCTAATGCCTGCTGCTGCTGCAATATCATTCATATGGGTAGCACCAATTCCCTTGGTTGCCGTGACCTGAACCGTCGAGTTTAATATGTGTTTCTTGCGCTCTTCTCGCAATTGCAGATCTTTTTCGATGTTCCGTGGTGACATGAATTCTCCTCCTACTCGCAAGTAATACTATAGTCATTCTACGTCCTGTTACAGGAACGTTTCCAAGTATACTAGAGGTACCCTCATCTTTCAAAGCTCAAATCGTCGTTTGATGGTTGGCCATACGAAATAACTGGATTTTCTCCAGCTAAATTCGCTCATTTCGCCAGGTAATCAAGATGAACTGGATAACGTACATCTAAATTCGGCCATATGTGCCATATCGAGCTCATTCAGCCGAATTAACTACATGTTTTACATCTATTTGGCGAAATGGTGGGTGATCGGCGAAATTAGCTGTATGTTTTCCAGTTATTCGGTGGGGGGGCTACACTTCACTATACTACACTACACTACACTACACTACACTACACTTCACTTCACTTCACTTCACTTCACTTCACTTCACTTCACTTCACTTCACTTCTCTTCTCTTCTCTTCTCTTCATCCCACTCATTCCGCTATTTCCATCATTCCCATCATTTCCACTCATTCCACCATCTCCACCATCCGAGCTCCAAAGCTCCACCTTAGTCATTTGAGTAGCTGAGTTTGAAGTGACTGCTCCACCTATTGCCTCTCTGCAGAAATAACTGGATTTTCTCCAGCTAATTTCGCTCATTTCGCCGGGTAATCAGGATTAGCTGTATAAAGTACATCTAAATTCGGCCATATGTGCCATATCGAGCTAAACCCACCGAATTAACGACATGTTTTACATCTAATTGGTGGAATGGTGGGGGAGCGGCGAAATTAGCTGTATGTTTTCCAGTTATTGGCTGCTAAGGAGCTGCTTGAGGCATGATGAAGGATAGATACTGGGGAGGGCTAAGGAAAGCTACTGTAGTGAGACTGAGGTGCGTTACTGAGCAGCGTTACTACTACTGGAGTTGGGTTACTTCGCCCCCCACTACTTAACTCCACGTAACTAAGTGAACTAATAGTGCCTTCTTGTCGGCCAACCCTGCCTCCCTTATACTTACAGCACAATGGTAAATGAGAGGATGATCATAGCAAATGAAATATCGAAATATGGGACGCAGCGGGTTAAAAGTAAGTGAAATCGCCTTAGGAAGCTGGCTTACCTACGGGACTGCAGCCGAGCAAAAAGCCGCGGATGCTTGCATCGCGAAAGCTTTTGACAGCGGCATTAATTTCTTCGATACCGCGAATGCTTATAATCGTGGCGAAGGCGAGAAAGCGATGGGTGCAGCGCTGAAAGGGTACGATCGCTCGAGCTATGTGCTCTCGACGAAGGTCTATTTCCCGATGGGCGATGGCCCGAACGATCGCGGATTGTCCCGCAAACACATTATGGAGCAATGTGATGCCAGCTTGAAACGACTTGGTGTCGACTACATCGACATCTATTTTTGCCATCGGTATGACATTCACACACCGCTGGAAGAAACGCTTCGCGCGCTCGACGATTTGGTCACGCAAGGAAAGATTATCTACCCCGCCGTCAGCGAATGGAACGGCGCTCAAATTACCGAAGCCGCAGCCATCGCTGAGCGTCTTCGTCTACGTCCGCTGATTTCCAATCAGCCGATCTATAATATGTTCGAGCGCTATATTGAGCGCGAGGTACTTCCCGTATCCGAGCTTAAGGGGCTCGGTCAGGTCGTCTTTTCCCCGCTTGCGCAGGGCATTCTGACAGGCAAATATAAGCTGGGACAGCCGCTTCCTGCCGATAGTCGTGCTGCGAACAGTTCCGTAAATGGTGTCATCAACAGCTATCTGAATGACCGTGTACTGCAGACCGTACATGAGCTGGAACAGGTTGCTCAAGGACTGGATATCTCGATCGCTCAGCTCGCGATCGCATGGGTGCTTCGCCAGCCGGGCGTAAGCTCCGCGCTGATTGGAGCGACAAAACCTGAGCAAATCGAAGAAAACGTGAAGGCTGTGGATATTGAATTAGACGTAGCAGCGTTAGAGCAAATCGAAGCTATTCTCAAAGGTATCGCAGACTTCTCGCCAGCACGATAAAGTCAAAAGCTTGGAACTATATGAATAAACTATTTTCTGCCAAATAAGCTAAACAAAGAAGCCGTTCCTAAGGTCGGAAGACCTTAAGAGCGGCTTTCATGGTAGAGTAGGGTTTATTTCCCCCATAGGAAGTCTTGTAATAAATACCTAAAACGAGGCGTATTACTTCTTATCTAACAAATTAGAAAATGGGAGGCTTTTATGGATAACCGGCATATATTATCCGCTTTAAGCTATTTCAGCGTATTTTTCGCTCCTTTTCTTTTGCCCATCGTTATTTATTTCGTTGTTACGGACCGAGAGGTTAAGCATCACGCCAAATGGGCGTTCCTCTCACATTGCTTGCCCATCGCAGGCTTCATTCTTACCTGGATATTGGGTTTAAACAGCATAGTTAATGGCGGTCACATGTCACAGTTCATCATACCATTGATACTAACCGGGCTTGCCTATTTGGTCGTATTTATCTGGAATATTGTCATGGGCATTAAGGTGTTAGCTCAATAAAAAAACCACCCAACACGCCTTCGTGTCAGGCAGTCTGCATGCATGAAATGTCTTAACTCACATTCACTCTTACCGTTTGCTTATAGAAACCGACCTGACCAGTTTCGACAGCACTCTCATTGATTAAGCGGAGCTTTCAGCTGAATGTCTTATTGTAAGCTTTCACCTCCAAATCATCCGCCGCAGAGTACGACTCGAATTTAAACCTTTTGAGAGGATGAAAAATGTCGGTGAAATTACGCTGGAGGGCATTAGTGAATTGAATCCGGAGTACATCTTCATCGGCAAAGACCGAAATTTGGGGACCTCTAGCCATGGGGCAAGTTAAAGGGTTGGATTACATGTCCAAGCTATTCTCAGTTAAATAAAAGCTATGCGCACAATGAAAAAGCCTGTATGTCTCCTTTTTATGAAGGGATATACAGGCTTTATTTGTTCAACGAAAGTGACGCTCGTGCCCTGCACGGTTACTGCCCCCTTTTTGCATACACATAGAAATTATAGATATACGGATTCTCTGCATCTGTAATTCCCTGTTGGGCGGAAATCTCATCCCACTCCGTATAGTCAACCTCTGGAAAGTAGGTATCTCCATCGAATTCATAATCGATCTTAGTCATATACAGCTTGTCCGCATAGGGTAGGAATAGACGGTAAATTTCCTCTCCGCCAAAAATGAAGATCTCTTCTTCTCCACTGCACATGGCTATGACTTCTTTAACGGAATGGGCGACCTCGCACCCCTTGGCAGAATAGCTCGTATCTCTAGTCAGAATGATGTTCCGTCTGCCAAGCAACGCTTTGCCGATAGACTCAAAATTCTTCCTCCCCAAAATGATTGAATGCCCCATCGTCGTTTTCTTTACGTACTGCCACTCTTTGGGGAGTCGCCACGGCAGATCATTATTTTTACCAATAACGCGATTCTTGTCCATTGCTACGATGAATGAGATTGTCAAAGCGATCACTGCCTTCCAATAGATTTACTACTCCGAAACAGTCAATTTCATCCGTATACCCGCTATGGTTTGTCCCGTATGATTTGTTTTTTTCTCTACCAAATAGGGCTTAAACCCTAGCTTAGTGTAAAATATCAATGCTCTTGTGTTCACATTATGGCAAACGAGATGCAGCTCTTGCACCTTTAGCTCATCTTTTGCTTTTGCCATCATTGTGCGGATTAAAGATTCGGCCGCTCCCGTACCTCTGGCTTCCGGAGAAACAATAACGTTGCCAAGCCAACAGTGTTTATTATCCTCTACACCATATATATTTGCATACCCCAGTATCTGCCCCTTCTCATCTACCACGACCGTTTGCTTTAATCTACTCTTGGTTGATTCCACGAGTTGTTCAGAAGTAAGTGGGTATTGCAGCACAGGTGACATATAGTACAGCTCTTCTGCATTGCGCGGAAAGGAGCTAATAGTCTCGAAATCCTCGATAGTTGCTGATCTACATGTGAACATGGGGACCCCTCCTTTTATGGTTAACGCCCAAAAAGGGCGTTACTGTGCTCTTTCCGCGCCGCGCGGCAGCCGTGGGAGCACTGTAAGGCCCGAAATGGGCCTTATTCTCCTGCGCCCCGGCGCGACCCTAGCTGTAACGCCCAAAAAGGGCGTTACTGTGCTCTTTCCTCGTCGCACGGCAGCCGCGGGAGCACTATAAGGCCCAAAATGGGCCTTATTCTCCTGCGCGCCGGCGCCGCCCCTAGCTGTAACGCCCAAAAAGGGCGTTACTGTGCTCTTTCCGCGTCGCGCCGCGGCTGCGGGAGCACTGTAAGGCCCGAAATGGGCCTTATTCTTCTGCGCGCCGGCGCCGCCCTAGCTGTAACGCCCAAAAAGGGCGTTACTGTGCTCTTTCCTCGTTGCGCGGCAGCCACGGGAGCACTATAAGGCCCGAAAAGGGCCTTATTCTCCTGCGCGCCGGCGCCGCCCTAGCTGTAACGCCCAAAAAGGGCGTTACTGTGCTCTTTCCTCGCCTCGCGGCAGCCGCTGGAGCACTGTAAGGCCCAAAATGGGCCTTATTCTCCTGCGCCCCGGCGCCGCCCCTAGCAGTAACGCCCAAAAAGGGCGTTACTGTGCTCTTTCCTCGCCGCGTGCCAGCCGCGGGAGCACTATAAGGCCCAAAATGGGCCTTATTTCTACTGCGCGCCGGAGCGACTCTAGCTGTAACGCCCAAAAAGGGCGTTACTGTGCCCTTTCCTCGTCGCGCCGCGGCTCTTTCCTCGCCTCGCCGCACAGCTGCCACATCCCTCTCATGCGCATAGCCATACAAATTCGAGAGGAAGCCCGCGTTTCCTTTTTTGTCAT
The DNA here is from genome assembly GCF_013204845.1 of Paenibacillus qinlingensis. Taxonomy (GTDB): domain Bacteria; phylum Bacillota; class Bacilli; order Paenibacillales; family NBRC-103111; genus Paenibacillus_E; species Paenibacillus_E qinlingensis. The sequence goes on along the minus strand of NZ_JABMKY010000011.1, from coordinate 220,006 downwards.
CTACGACGCTATCAAACGACAAAATCAGAGACCCCATGTCGAATAAGGAAATATATGGGTGGGTCCATGTAAGCAGGACCATAAGCACTTACTAGACTAGTCGAATCTAGTATTTAATTAAAATAACCATTGGTCAAATACATAGATTGATTTTGTTTTCGATTTCGATTTCGATTTCGATTTCGATTTTGATTTTGTTATCGGTTTGTCTTTCAGTTTCATACTCTATTTTGCAGGAGGTCTCCTATTGAAAAACTACACCTCGAAGATGACTAGAGTTTTACTAGCAACAAGCTTAACCGCAGGACTTTTCTCAACGGCTGCATTCACAACAGCGACATCTGCGTTTGCAGCAGATTCCGATCACGCTGAAGCACTCGAAGCAGCACCGGTCGATTTCAATATCATCGATGATGACCGCTTGGCCAAAGGGTTAATGGACCGAGGTCTATTAAGTAAAAGTGCTACACCTGAACAAATCAGCAAAGCTGTCAAATCGTATGTTGCTGCAAAGAACAATAAACTGGCTCCAACAACCAAAATGGACAAGCAAAATAATGAGATCGACAAAAGATCGAAGGATTTCATTACAAAGCAAAAAGGCAAGCTTTTATCACAATTAAACAAAGGCCATCTCGATTTGAAGAATGGTCTCCCGGGTGGCATCCCCATTCCATCCGCTAAACAAGATGCCTACAACGGTCCCGTGCGCGAGGATAAAGTCCTTGTTCTTTTGACCGAATTCTCGGATTTTAAACATAACAATGTCAAGCAAGAACCTGGATTCATGTTTGCCAAAGATTTTAATCGTGACCACTATCAGAAGCTCATGTTTGGCAATAAAGATTTCACTTTATTCGATGGCTCTAAGATCAAAACCTTCAAACAATACTACGAAGAGCAATCCGGTGGCAGTTATACGGTAAATGGCTATGTCTCCGATTGGTTAACCGTTCCAGGCAAAGCCGTAGAATACGGTGATGACAACCCTGCGGGAGGTCATGATAATCTCAACCCCAAAGGGCCTCGAGATCTAGTAAAAGATGCACTGAATGCTGCGGTGGCTACCGGCCTCAAATTAGCTGACTATGACAAGTTTGACTTATATGATTTAGATGGCGATGGCAATCAAAATGAACCTGATGGTCTAGTCGATCATCTGATGATTATTCATGCGGGTACGGGCCAAGAAGCTGGCGGCGGTCAGTTAGGCGATAATGCCATCTGGTCTCATCGTTGGACACTTAGTAGCGTGTATGCAATTCCAGGAACAACAGCAGGTGTAGATTATTGGGGTGGCCAAATGGCTGCTTATGATTATACGATCCAGCCTGAGGATGGTGCTGTTGGCGTTTTTGCTCATGAATATGGTCATGATTTAGGATTACCAGATGAATATGATACCCAGTATTCCGGGCAAGGGGAGCCCATTGCCTCTTGGTCCATCATGAGCGGTGGCAGTTGGAACGGCAATATTGCTGGGACAACGCCTAGTTCTTTTTCACCTCAAAATAAAGAGTTCTTCCAGAAAACCATGGGTGGCAACTGGGCCAATGTGACTGAAATTGATTCTTCCGACATTACGAAATTAGGTAAAGCCGCCATCATTGATCAGAGTGTAACGAAGTCCAACAATCCAGGTATCGTCAAAGTGACTTTGCCGGATAAAGCAGTGGCAGGCATCCAGCCAGCATTCGGGACGAAGTATTATTACAGCACAAAAGGCGACAATCTTCATACGACGCTTTCCACACCTGAATTTGATTTATCGCAAGCACAAACGGCGAAATTTGACTTTAAATCCCTTTATGAGGTCGAGTTCGAATATGACTACTTAACCGTTACAGCTTCGACCTACAACGAACAAGTTACCCTCGATATCATTGGTGATACGGACACGAATGGCGATGCACGTGCTGAAACCACGAACGGAGCTTGGGTAGACAAGTCCTATGATTTAAGCCGTTTTGCTGGTAAAAAAGTAACTCTCCACTTCGACTACGTCACGGATGGCGGGCTTGCATTGAATGGTTTTGCAATGGATAATGCGAAATTAACTGTCAATGGTCAAGTTGTGTTCTCCGATGATGCCGAAGGAGCTTCCCAGTTTAAACTAGACGGCTTTGTCGTCTCGAACGGGATTGAATTTAAGAAACACTATTACTATCTGGAGTGGAGAAACTACGCAGGGTCTGATAAAGCTTTAGCTTTTAGCCGTGGTGTCAAATATAATACAGGACTTCTCGTGTGGTACGCAGATGACAGTTATTTGGATAACTGGACTGGTATCCATCCTGGACAAGGCTTCCTCGGTGTCGTGGATTCGCACGCTGATGCGATGATTTTCAAGAAAGACGGACAAGATTCTGTCTCTCAAACGACGCGTTATCAAGTAGCAGATGCAGCCTTCTCGCTGGACAAAACACCATCTTGGTACATCAACAACCCTACCCGTGGTGAGTATACGTATAAGTCTCTGCAAGGCGTCGAAGAATTCTCTGATGCCAAGAGCTATATGAATACATTGATACCAGATGCCGGACGCCTAGTGCCGAAATATGGATTAAAGTTCCGAGTCGTCGGTGAAGCCAAAGATAATTCTGCTGGATTAGTTTGGATTCATAAGTAATTATGTTCACACAAAAGCCTGCTACTATGCGGGTTTTTGTGTTTTTTTGCATTGAATATTTGGATATATTTATTTGAAATAAAACTTCAATAAAAACTAATAATTTAAAATTTTATTGCAAACATAATAATTTTTGATTATCATGGTAACTAGTTCACGACAACTACCACAATAAAGGAGGCAAATGTATGTTTAGTTTTAATAGATTTAGAAGGCAAGTTTCTATGATGTTAGCCCTTGCCATATTAATGAGTTCATTTTTAGGATTCAATGTAAACGCTTCCGAAAATGAGAGCCCTCTTCCTACAACCGCAAATTCAGTAAGTGTTACGAACGCTACGTACAGCAAAATAGAACTTACTGCTGCTTCGCTCACGATTGCTCCCAGTACTACTCAGACTTACACGCTTAATGCTTACGATTCAGTTGGCACTCCTGTCCCCATTGCATCTGATCAGGTGACATGGCAAGCAGATAGCAGCATTGGCACCATCTCATCTAGCGGGGTACTAACCGCACCAGCAGCTGTTTCTGGTTTCGCGCACGGGTATGTGCATGCAACTTATGATGGACTTACGACTTCAAGCCTTGTTCTAGTAGGGAATAAAGTGTCTACTGTTTTTGAAGATTTCGAGAGTACAGCTAAAAATGGAAAAACGCTGCTGAGTGCGGACAGAACGACTTCTACAGCTCCTATAGCTCCCCCCTCATCTTCTGTCTTGAGTATTGTCAATCGACAAGCAGATCCGGTACTTTACGGCAATAGTTCAGCAAAGCTTTCATATAACATGTTATTGAGTCCTCCCGGTACATTCGGAGTGTATCTGAGCTTACACGATTTAGCGACTGGAAGTTTAAATCGTCCCATGACAGATAACCCTCTGAAGGTTGGTGTCTGGGTTTATGGAGATGAATCCCTGCATTGGCTTCGTGCACGACTAAGGAATGTAACTACGAGTGCTGTCGCCACAATTGATTTCGTTCCAACTGCAACAGGTATCAACTGGAAAGGATGGCGGTATGTCACCGTCGATATTCCGAGCAATCATAAATTTATGGATCTCTACGTGGTTGAAACGAATAATACGAGAAAGAATGCAAGCGTTATTTACTACGACCAATTAAGCGTCTTCTATACGAATACGACAACGTTTGGTTTAGACATTCAGGGACTTACACCGATGCAAATCGGACAAACGAGAACAGCACAAGCTTATATAACGAAAAAAGATAGTGTAGCTCCTGAACTTACAACTAGCGGTGTCACTTATTTGAGCAGCCGTCCAGATATCGCTTCTGTAGATGGCAATGGTCAAGTAACAGCTCTAAAGTCAGGCAAAACATCGATTGTTGCTCTCTATGCAGATGCACAGCCAGCTGTTTATGAGCTAACCGTAAGCGATACGCCACCTGTTGTTGATGCCATTGAATTATTTGGTTCACCGACGTTGGAAGCAGGTAGAACGAATGCCGTGCTGTTAAGGGCTACCTTTGCAGGTCAAACTGCTAAATTAGATGTTACATCTGTTAGCGGTGCGAATATGACAAGTTCTAATACTGATGTAGCTATTGTGGAAAGCACCGGTAAAGTAAAAGCACTAAGCGTGGGTACTTCAACGATTACAGCTACGTTCGGTGGGCAAACCGCTTCTTACTTAGTAACCGTTATTGAACCCATACCCGTACTTACAAAAATTCAGTTAGCTGATGTGCATTCGCTTACAATTGGGTCTACCCTTCAGGCCAACGTAAATGCCATCTATAACTTGCTTGATCAACCGCAAGCACCTGTCTTGGTGTCCCAAGGCGTTACCTTCACGAGCAGTAAAACAAATGTAGCAACGATTGATGCATCCGGTGTTATTACAGCATCTAATGTCGGGGTAACGCTGATTACGGCCACATTAGGAACTAAAACTGCAACCTATTCGCTGGTTGTCAATCAGGTTCAGTCCGCTCCAAAAAGAGAGATGAGAGCCGCATGGGTAGCATCGGTTGAGAATATTGACTGGCCGAAGAAAGGCGTCGTCAATGCCGAGCAACAGCGGCAAGCATTCAAAGACCTACTAGACAGCCTAGCCGCTACGGGTATCAATGCCATTATTACACAGGTAAGACCGACTTCAGATGCGCTTTATCCATCAGAGCTTAATCCATGGTCGGAATGGTTAACCGGCACACAGGGCCAAGATCCAGGCTATGATCCCCTGGCGTTCATGATTGAAGAGGCTCGCAAGCGGAATATGGAATTCCATGCTTGGTTCAATCCTTATCGGATCAGGAATGATCAAGACACTAGTAAACTTGCCGCGAACAGCCCAGCAAAACTACACCCCGAGTGGGTAGTCAACTATGGTGGAAAGCTTGGTTACAATCCCGGCATTCCAGCTGTGAAACAGTATGTTATCGACAGCGTGATGGAAGTTGTTAAAAAGTATGACATCGATGGTGTTCATTTTGACGATTACTTCTATCCATATCCAGTGACGGGCGTGGATTATCCAGATAGTGCTGAGTTTGCTCAGTATGGAACTGGCCTCTCCTTGGGCGACTGGCGTAGACATAATGTCGATTCACTCATCCAAGCATTATCACAGGAAATAAAACTAGAGAAACCCTATGTACAATTTGGCATAAGCCCATTTGGTATCTGGAAGAATAAGTCCGTTTCACCGGATGGTTCGGATACGAACGGATTGCAAAGCTACGATACGATTTATGCGGATACCGTCAAATGGATTCAACAAGGTTGGATTGACTATGTCACCCCACAGTTATATTGGTATATTAACTACGGTCCTGCGGCTTACGATAAGTTGGTCGATTGGTGGAAAGAGCAAGTAAAAGGAAGAAACGTCAATCTGTATACAGGTAATGGCGTTTATAAAGTCGGTGAAGACATCGATCCGAACTGGCAAGATCCTGAACAGATTTCTAATCAAATTAAGTACAATCGTAATTTTGCAGATGTGAAAGGTACAATGCTCTTTGGTGCAAGCAGTGTGCTTAATAATCCGTTAGGCGTGAGGGATAATCTTGCTAGTTCACTGTTTCGTTATCCTGCCTTATTGCCGAAAATGAGCTGGCTGGATGCAGTTGCGCCTGATGCCCTGCAAGAGGTTTCCGCTCAGTCTGTACGTACGGGTGTTAACTTAAATTGGCGAGATACACAGGCAGACACAGCGTACTATGTTATCTACCGAGCACAAGGCGAAGATGCGCCTGACATCAACAATCCTGCTACCATATTGAAGCAAGTCAGGAAACAGCCAAATACAACTCAGAGTATTGTGGATACAAGTGCGATTTCCTCCGAAACCTACTCATATATCGTAACAGCTGTGGATCGGCTTCATAATGAAAGCCCAGCTAGTGAGCGTAAGACAATTACTTATGTTCAGCCCGAACCGGAACCAGATCCAGATCCAACGCCAAATCCAGGACAAGGTTCAGTGTTGCCGTCTGCGCCAGCTACTGATGTCCAAGAAATTCAAGTGTCTGAGCTGCAAAGCACGAATGAGACACAGGTAACGATTACCGTTAAACCTAATGTAGAAACGATTCAATTGCCTGCGCATACAGCTAGTCTACTTGGCGGCAGCAAAGATCTCGTTCTTCAGTTGAATGCCTTATCCATCACCATACCTAATTCCGTATTAACAGCAGCTGAACAAGTAGTTCCGAGCAATGACAGCACGTCTAAACTTATCTTCTCCGTTATCCCTGTATCGGGGGATCAGTTGACATCCTTGGAGAATAAAGGCGGGATTGCACATGGAGCTAAACTTCATGCCGCTGCTGTTTATCACTTGAAGTTAACGGTTCAGAGCTCTGAAGGGACAAGTACGGAAATCAATACATTTGTCAATCCAATGCGTTTCACATTTGCAGTTCCGCAGGGCATCGATGCATCCAAAGCAGGAGTCTATTATGTGACTGAAAATGGCGAACTCGCTTATGTAGATGGACAATTATCAAACGACAAGAGCTCAATTACAGCAAGTATCTCCCACTTCAGCACGTACGGCATTTTCGAATTCAACAAGACTTACAATGATGTTGCCAATGGACATTGGGCGTACGCAGCAGTGGATGATCTGAGCCGTAAACTTATTGTAAACGGTGTGGACGATGATTCCTTTGGTCCAGAGCGCAGCATAACACGTGCCGAATTTACTGCTCTTCTTGTAAGGGCATTAGGCTTGAAAGAAGCATCTTCCACTCCTTATCAGGATGTGAAATCTTCTGATTGGTTTGCTAGTGAAGTTGCTATTGCTCAACGGTCAGGGATCGTTACAGGCATGACAGATACTATTTTTAATCCAAATGGTACCGTGAGTCGTGAGCAGATGGCGAAGATGCTAGTGAGAGCCTACCTGATTAAACACCCCCTTGTTAAGGAACTGACCGGGGACTCTAAGTTCTCAGATTTCATGAACGTACAGGAATGGGCTAAACCATTTGTTAATCAAGCTGCACAATTAGGCTTGGTTACGGGGCGTGAAGCAAATGTATTTGCACCTTCAGCAATCTTAAGTCGTGGAGAAAGTGCGCAAGCCATATTTAATTTACTTCATCTGAATCCATAATTGAAAACCACCCCTTCGTACAGTCATTGGTTGTTATAACCATGGAAGTATATAAGGGGTGGTTTTTTGGGGATGTGCAATCCCCGTATTAATCTTTCAGCCATTCGAGACCTCATATAATCTCCGAATACCTCCATTTATCTCCCTTTATCTGCCATTCCTTCGGTTGTCAACCTGGTAGGGGTCTGCTACTCTTTGGATAACAAAACCTATAAACGGGAAAAGGGGCTACCCCCATGCTGAATCGGAATCTCATGTTAACGGATACACAGCGATTTTTGCTTCGAAATGTGTCCATCATTGTGCTCGGTCTCTTCATTAACCAAATGCTCCAAACCGTGGGAAGCATCGTTCTAGCTCGTGTCTTAGACGATCCTACCAAATTCGGGCAAGTGAATCTCTTGTTGCAAATTTTCGGTATGGCCTCCTTGTTTCTTAATGTCGGATTCAACTCCTCCTTGATCTACACCTTTTCTAGGAAGCCGGCCCAGGCGATACAAACCAATTTTCGCGTAGCCTTTTTCGGGAGCTCACTATTCGGCGTTATTTTCGGGATCCTACTCGCGCTACTCGCACCAATTCTAGCAAATTATTATCATTTACCTGAGCTAAAAGGTGCCCTGATCCTGAGCTCGATCATGTTTGTTTTCAACTCCCTTATCAATATTGGTGTCGCTTCTTTCTCAGGAAACCGTGATTTCGGTGTTCAGGCCTTCTTCATGGTCATTACTACTACGCTTGCCACTTCGGGTACCGTTGTCGGCGTATTATTGCCCGTTGGTTCGTTGAACCTTCTCGAAAATATCTCGCTATGGATGAGCGTAGGGGCGATCCTTACGGCTCTTTTTATTGGCTGGAAAGTTGAACGTGTGCATAATCCGAAATGGTTCGGTGGCATCCCCATGCAAGAGGTTCGGGGCATGATGGCATACGGCTTGCCTTCCTGGGCGGGTAATATCGCGAAAGCATTTCAGCAGCCTTTTCTGGTCATGATGGTTGGTTCCAGTTCGGTTATCGCTGTTGGTTATTTATCGAATGGATTCCGTATAACAGGCTTCATCGGCATCATTACATGGGCGTTCATGATTGTCACCTTCCCATTCGTGGCCGAAAGCGCGCAAGATATGAAAGAAAGCAAGCACCGTGGGACGAGCTGTGTCCGGTATAACAACATTTTTCTGTATCCGCTGACAGCGCTCATTTGTTTATATCCCGATCAGATTAACGGATTTCTATTCGGGGAGAGCTTTACATCCGGGGATTCCGCTGCTTATATTCGACTGATGGCTTTAGGCGTCTTATTTTCCTCCGTAGGTCGGCTTGGCGGCAGCATCTTAGCGGGAATTGGCAAAACGAAAGCGAACTTCTGGGTCATGATCGTGGCTGGGATTTTCGTCATTGCCATCGTCCCCTTTATTGCAGCTGAGAGTCCCGTCTTGGCCGTTTGGATTTATACGGGAGGTTGGGCTGTCTCCGCGCTCGCGATGATTGGATTTTTCTATTATGAAAAATTTCCGCTTGATTGGTGGAAAGCTTACGGACAGCCTCTTCTACCTACAATTGGAATGATGGCCATTATGGAAGCTGGCTCGTTTGCCAAGGGATGGTATCCCATTTTCATCGTCGCTGGACTTGTGGGGTTGCTCCTGTTTACGATTATGATTGAAAAACGCCCCCATACGGGGACCGACATACATACGCCAGCAGCCCGCTGAATATAGGGTTACATGCAGAAAAGCACTTCAAAGGCAGTCATACTGCCATGAAGTGCTTTTTGTTTGCAAATGTTAGATTGAATACGCATATTTGTTATTCGGTGTAATATCCCCTAGGGCAGGATTCTGCTCCTTCACCAATATGCGATCCAGAATCAACTGTTCAAAATAGGCGAACCCGCTGTCCCGCACGCGGGGCCGTGGGAGCGTGATTTTCACATCGAGGGCGATCTGGCCCTCTTCGATTAGAATAACACGATCCGCCAGCTGAACGGCTTCCGAAACGTCATGCGTAACGAGCAGCGCCGTAAACTTCTGCTGATACCACAACCGCTCAATCAGTTGCTGCATCTCGATGCGGGTCAACGCATCAAGCGCGCCGAGCGGCTCATCCAACAGCAGCAGGCGAGGCTGCCCTGCCAAAGCACGGGCCAGTGCAACGCGTTGGCGTTGCCCCCCAGACAGAACCCCCGGCCATTCATTCGTTCTGTCCGCAAGACCTACTTGCGCAAGAACCTCCTCAGCTCTCCACCGCGAGCCGTCTCTCACCCCAACCTGAACATTCGCGAGCACGCGGTTCCATGGAAGCAGACGCGCATCCTGGAACAACACACGTGTTTCGGAATGGATGCCTTTGAGCGTCTGGCCATCGACCTCGATTTGGCCGCTCGAAGGCTTATCCAGCCCGGCGATTAAGCGCAGCAGTGTGCTTTTGCCGCAGCCGCTTCGCCCGACAATCGCAATAAATTCACCGGGTGCTACGTCCAGCTCCACACCTTGCAGCACTTGCTTTTGCCCAAAAACCTTCGCAGCCTGCTTCACTTGTAATCGAATGCCAGTACTTTCCGCCATCGTGCCCACTCTCCTTTATGGTTTCAAGAAATTAGGATGCCATTGCAGCCATGCATGTTCCAGAAGCTTCGCTATATAGTCGGATATTTTGCCTAGCAGGGCATAGACGATAATACTCAGAATAACAACATCCATTTGCAAAAATTCTCTAGCATTCATCGCCATGTAGCCAATCCCTGAAGAGGACGAAATCGTTTCGGCCACGATTAAAGTTATCCACATAATACCTAGTGAGAAACGAACCCCGACCAAAATCGAGGGCAGCGCACCCGGAATAATGATTTTGCGGAAGAGATGAAAATGGCGAAGCCCGTAAACACGACCCATTTCGATTAAACCTGGATCGACAGACCGAATACCGTGGAATGTATTTAAATAAATCGGAAAGAACACGCCTAATGCAACTAAGAAGAGCTTGCCTTCTTCACCAATACCAAACCAGAGGATAACCAACGGAATCATCGCTAGATGAGGAATATTCCGCAGCATTTGTACCGATGTGTCCGTCACCTTTTCAAGGATAGGAAAGAGTCCATTAATTAAACCTAGGGCAAAACCGATACTCCCACCAATCGCAAAGCCGATGAATGCTCGTTTGGAACTGGCACCAATATACGTAAATAGGGTACCTTTCTCTGCCAAATGGACACCAGCCGCGAATACGGCTGAAGGTGTAGATAGTATTCGGGTGGAAATGACCCCAAATTGCCCCAATAGCTGCCATAAAACGATAAGTACAATCGGAAGCGCCCACGGGAGCAGCCCTTTAACCAGAGACTTTGACAGGTTGGTTGTCATCGGACCGAACCCCCTTTGCTGGCTTCGGCAACTCCGTGTTGGCGATGAGTTCTCCAAACGGACTTACGTAATTCGCAGATTCAGAAGAACGCTTCTTTTGCGTGTTCAATGGCAAATGCGGGAATAGCAGCTCCGCTGTCCGATAAGCCTCTTCCAAGTGCGGATAGCCCGAGAAAATAAACGTCTCAATACCTAGGTCCGCATACTCTTTCATTCGTGCCGCAACCGTCTCCGGATCACCGACCAAAGCTGTCCCTGCACCTCCGCGCACAAGCCCGATGCCCGCCCACAGATTAGGACTAATTTCCAGCTTGGTCCGATCACCCTTGTGCAGCTCTGCCATACGGCGTTGGCCAACAGAGTCCATAGTTGCGAATATTTTCTGCGCAGAAGCAATGGTCTCATCGTCCAGATGGGAAATGAGGCGATTGGCATCTGCCCAAGCTTCCTCTGAGGTTTCACGTACGATGACATGCAATCGAATCCCAAACTTCACCGTGCGGCCGCGTTTAGCTGCAGCTTCGCGAACTGTTTTAATTTTCTCAGCAACTTGAGCTGGCGGCTCTCCCCACGTTAAGTACACATCGACATGATCTGCTGCTACTTCAATCCCAGCTGGTGAGGAGCCACCGAAATAAATCGGCGGGTACGGTGCTTGGATCGGCGGATAGACAATCTTCCCACCTTTGACTTTCAAATGTTCACCTGTGAAATCGACTTGTTCACCGGCCAGTTCTTTGCGCCAAATGTGCAAGAATTCGTCCGTCAAATTGTATCGAGCATCATGCTCCAGGAAAAGTCCCTCCGCTTCAAGCTCCTTCGCATCCCCGCCTGTGACGACGTTAATCAATAATCGACCATCCGATAACCGATCGAAGGTGGAAGCCATTCTGGCCGAAAGGGTCGGCGACATCAAGCCCGGTCTGACTGCGACTAGAAACTTCAGCCGCTCTGTCACGGGAATTAAGGACGATGCGACTACCCATGCATCCTCGCAAGATCTACCCGTCGGCAACAGTACGCCACCATAGCCTAGTTGATCTGCCGCTTGCGCAATCTGCTTCATGTAGCCATAGTCAACTGCGCGCGCCCCTTTCGTTGTTCCAATGTATCTGCTGTCTCCGTGTGTCGGAATGAACCAGAATACTTCCATCTTCATCGTCTCCCTTATTCTTTATGAGTAGCTCGAACCTATTTCGTAGCTGGCAATACGGCATCTTTTACTTTAATTTCTTTGGGAATCAGTCCTAGTTTGAAAAAGGTATCAGCGATTTTCTGTTGTTCATTGATCAAAGCATCATCGATTGGCAAAATGCCGTATGTTCTGCGTTTTGCCGCGCGTTCCAGGGAAGGTACGTCAATACCTAGCTGCGGAGACAACGTTTCGGCAAGCTCTTTCGGGTGATCTTTGGACCAGACATCTACTTTGGCCAATTGATCTAATACAACTTTGACCGTATCTTTATTGCTTTCTGCATAAGAACGTGTTGCTAGATAAAATTCGTGATTGGCTACAGTGTCTTTGCCGTCAGCTAAGATTTTTGCTTTGGCAGACGTTTCTGCCGCTGAGAAGAACGGATCCCAGATGACCCAAGCATCGACGCTGCCTTTCTCAAACGCTGCTCTCGCATCTGCTGGTGGTAGGAAAACAACTTGAATATCTTCATATTTCAAACCAGCTTTTTCGAGCTGCTTCACTAACAGGTAATGCACGTTGGAACCTTTATTCAAGGCAACTTTCTTGCCTTTCAGCTCAGCAACCGATTTAATCTCGGATTTCTCAGGAATGAGAATCGCTTCACTAGCAGGGCTTGCGGGTTCATGCCCTAAGTAAACGAGCGGCGTACCTGCAGCCTGTGCAAAAATCGGCGGCGCTTCTCCCGTATGCCCCAAATCAATGCTGCCAACATTCATCGCTTCTAGCAGCTGAGGACCACCTGGGAACTCCGTCCATTGAATGGTGATGCCTTTTTCTTTAAGCGCTTTATCTAGCTCGCCGTTCGCTTTCAAGAAGTTTACTGTACCGTATTTCTGATAACCGATGCGTAGTGTCGTACTTTTCTCTGATTTTGTTGTAGCCGCTGGCGCTTTCGTATCAGCTGCGCCCGTTGTCGACTTAGAAGCCGTTCCGCAACCACTTAGCACCGTAATTAACAACGTGGATAATACAAGACTCGTGAGTAGATTTTTTTTCATCATAAAGCCCCCCTTATTTCTTATATAGTTTGTTTACAGCGTGCATCGATTGGATACAAAAAAAGAGACACAGCACTTCCCCTTCATGGAAGTTTCGCTTGTGTCTCCGGTGGTCCGGTCGATACATAATTATTCTGATAAGATTACTTGGTTTTAATTTATCAGCATTCTTGGTGTACGTCAATAGTTTTATTAGAAAATTTTGTAACTTGTGGCCTCCGTCTCATTCTCCTACCCGATAACCCCGAAAAGGGAAGGGTGAGTTGGAGGAAGCGACGCAGCATCGAAAGAAGAGGACGCAGATGGTGAATCCAGCCGCATTTGTTGGAGAGGGAATGGAGGAAGCGACGCAGCATCGAAAGAGGAGAACGCAGAGGGTGAGTCCAGCCGCCTCAGTTGGAGAGTGGAACGGAGGAAGAGACACAGCATCGAAAGAGGAGAACGCAGAAGGTGCGTCCAGCCGCCTCAGTTGGCAAAGTTGGTATCCGTCGAGGCATGTTCCAAGGAACTAGGACGCCCGTGCACTGTTTAGATGGAAAATCTACAGTTAAATTTGGCGAATTCCTTGGATTTCGGCGATTAGATGGAAAAAGTCCAGCTATTTTAATCGCTATCTAAGGAAACGGGGAAAAAGTGGAATATTAACTGTAGAAAATACAGCTAGTTCGTCAAATTGGTGGATTCAAGCTCAAATAGATGGAGAAAATCCAGTTAGTTATCCAACTGAGAGCTAGCCAGTCCCAACATCCCCAGCAAGTATAGAGTAAGCCAACATCGAAAAAGCCAACCACCCCAATCGGCAGTTGGCTTCCTTTCCAAACTCAAGTACTCAAGTCCCACAAAACGTTTGATATGCACAAGCCGAAGGTTCCGGCAGCGCGGCATACTCCACCTGCTCCGGTGCGTGCGCGAAGGGATTCGCTAGCACAGAAAGAAGTCGCTCCATCACGCTATAATCACCGTGTTCGACCGCGGCTTCTAAGGCTTCTTCTACGCGATGATTGCGTGGAATAACCGCAGGATTAGCGCTGCGCATCAATTGCTGTGAGGCCGTTTGATCTTCCTTTTGCCTCCCCAGTCTTGCCTGCCATTGTTCCTGCCAAGGGGCAAATTCTGGGGCGCTGAACAGGTCTGATTCCTCTGTTTTATTAAACGTCAAGGCTAAAAACGTATTCGTATAATCCGCACTATGCTTCTCCATCATACTTAACAATCCTTCGATCAGCGCAAGATCGTCTTGCTCTTCATGAAAAATCCCTAGCTTCGCTCTCATACCCGTGAGCCACGATTGTTGATAGGTCGCGGAAAATTCGGACAGCGCACCCTCGGCTAGCTTAATTGCTTGCTCCTCATCAGCATGCAGCAGCGGCAACAGCGTTTCTGCCAATCTAGCCAAATTCCACACCGCAATACGCGGTTGATTGCCATAGGCGTACCGACCATGCGTGTCGATAGAGCTGAACACTGTCGCTGGGTCATAGCCATCCATGAAGGCACAAGGACCATAATCAATCGTTTCTCCGCTAATCGCCATATTATCGGTATTCATCACGCCGTGAATAAAGCCAACAAGCTGCCATTTCGTAATAAGCTTGGCTTGACGCTTAATCACTTCCTGAAGGAAGTGAAGGTAACGTTGCTCACTCCCGTTCTCACTTGCATCAACTTCTGGGTAATGTCTCTGTATGGTGTAATCCGCAAGCGCCTGAACATCCTCCACCGACCCATATTGAGCAGCATATTGAAACGTACCAACGCGAATATGACTTGCCGCTATGCGTGTCAGCACTGCACCAGGCAGCTCCGTTTCACGGTAAATAACATCCCCTGTTGTTACAACAGCTAAACTTCGCGTCGTAGGAATACCAAGTCCGACCATCGCTTCGCTGATGATGTATTCACGCAGCATCGGTCCAAGGGCAGCACGGCCATCCCCTCTTCGGGAATACGGCGTTCTGCCCGAACCTTTCAGCTGAACATCCACCCGTTCCCCTTGGGGAGTGATCTGTTCGCCCAGCAGGATAGCACGACCATCCCCTAACATGTTAAAATGCCCGAATTGATGTGCCGCATAAGCTTGCGCAAGCGGTATCGAACCTTCTGCAATATGGTTGCCTGCCAGCGTAGCCACACCCTCTTCGCTTCGCAATGCCGAAGCATTCAACCCGAGCTCCTTGGCAACGGGCTCATTCAAAACAACCAACTTCGGTGCGCGCCCAGGCGTGGGATCAACCTTTGTAAAGAAGGTTTGCGGCAGACGTGCATAACTGTTATCAAAGTTCCAGCCTGTATCTTGTTTTGCCATATGATCTGTCATCGTATCTCCTCTTTCTTGCTCCAACATCCTACTTTCCCAATTATATCATAGTCGACAAAAAAACCTCTTCATAAGCATTATCGAAGAGGTTTCCCATATAGTTTTCTAAGACTGATGCTGCGTTGCAAATCGTTTTAAAATGGATATTGTATTAAAATGCATGCCCTCGTGATACATTGTGAAATTTAAGAACTCCCCAATGGTACTTAGAAGTAGACCGCTGCCTGTTGTGAATGGCTTCGACACGCTTTCATCTAAACGATCGCGTAATAGACGCTGAATCCGCTTTGGTTGCTCAGCAAGCAACACAAGTAACTCATCAAGCGTAGGAAGTTCCTCGTTCCATTCGGATGGTCTGGTTCCTTTTGCAAATAATCGCTCAAAGTTCTCAGGAATTTGTAACGGTTCGCCAACAAAATGAAAAGCAAACTTCTCTTGCACGAAAATAATGTGCCCCAAATTCCACCGGATGTTGTTATTAAATCCTTCGGGTATGTGGTCTATTGTGTTTTCCGATAGCCCTGCAACCGCTTTGATGGTAGATTGACGAATAAAATCCAGTTGCTTGAGCGTGATTTGCTCCATAAGATAGCCTCGCTTTTTTACTCTACTGTAGCACGTTTCCAGCAAGCTTGCGCCACATTTTTCAAAATCAAGGCTTGCTCCCACCGACTGGAGAGCTCCCGACCACCTTGCCCTTTGATCGCATAAGGTGCAGGACCAAGCTCGCAGACGAAAGGAAGCACATCACCAGGCTTAGCCCCTTGAAGCCAGTAGCGCATCGCTTGGGTCCACCATTTCTCATAACGTGCCAGCATCGCATCTGAATAACCAACATCGACTTGAATTTGCTCACCCGACGAAATACGGCTATGAATCGCTGACGTTCGTTGCAGCACCTTATCAAGAAGAGGCTCGGCCTTCTCTTGCATCTCCGTCATTTCCCCTGCCAGCACATAGTGGGAGATATCTAACGTAAACCGAAGATTAGGCAACGCTTGCGCGTATTGCACAGTGCGGATCAAGTCTTGTGTAATTTTGCCACGATGCGTCTCTGCATAAAATGGCATGCTATGCGCAGCCGACACAGCGACGAGTCCACCTAGCAACTCAATAGCCTCTTCATCTATCACAAAAGAGTCCGCCACCTGCCCATTCACATATAGCATATCCATATCTGCAGCATGTTGTATATGTGCCGATAAGTCACTCGAGCTGAACGGGAAACAATGTGAGCCAAAGCTCAGACTGTATTGATTGAGCAAGCGTTTCCACTCATCTCTTTCATTTATCTCCGGTACCCTCGCCAGAATGCCAGTAAAGCCTGCGCCTGCAATACGCTCAAGCTTTGCCTCTAGCGGAAGCTCAGTTTCTAGCTCCATCATCGCCCACATCGATTGATGAATTTCGAGTCGTGGGGGGCGATTAGAGCCATCATTGATCCTGGTCATATCGAATTTTTCCATCATTCGTATTAATAGCCTCCTAGGCTACCCGCCGGTTTATTTTTATTCAGATCACCATGCGCCTCCATGTACACAGCACGTTTCTTCACGGTTCGCTCCGCTTCTTCCTGTGCCGCACGCGCATCACCGCCATGAACATCTTCAATCATCCAACGCTGTCCAAAACCTGCATGCACAACCTCATCTGCCCAGTCAAAATCTTGAAATGTCGTCATAAGCGGATCCTTCGCGATATCGCGGCAGAACTCCCACTCCTCGCGCTTACCTGGCGGATACTTCATGGCTGCCTTCTCAATGGCAATCGTCAAATGCGAATAAGCTTCTGTGCCCTCGAACAGTTGTGCCGTCATATCGTACCACCCCGTCCAGCTCGGGAATTGATACACATCGTACCCCTTCGCACGAAGCGCGGCCTCGCCGAACCAGCTGTGGCGAACCTCATCCCACATATGTCTAGCGGTATCGCGATAGAAATGCCATGGTTTGCCCTCTGTTGTGAAATGAACGTAAGCTACGCCTTCAGCTGGAGACATCTCGTAAAACCTCGACAGCATCATCGTCATGAATCGACCTTCCACATCGTCTGAGAGGTCCAATCCTTGCATTTTCACAACCTGTGGGGTAAAGCGACTATCTCGTGTACTAATTTGCGGCATGGCGAATGGTTCAGTGATGATCCGAGCAGATGAATCTACGGGAACTCGTTCCTCCCATCCTGTCACACCGCCCGCTGCTGCAAGCAGCTGTTCCACATACATTCTCCAGAGCTGCGCTTGTTCCTTCTCCGCGTCTGATGCGGATTGCAGCAGATAGTGAAGCGCCTCGCGTCCCCAGTCCATTTGCTCCTCGCGGTCGATGAGCTGATGCTTCATGATATGAAGCGTAGGTTCATCAACGAGAGGCTGTGCTTTGCCCTTATAGGCATGTATGGCCGCAATTTGCGCAGGCTTCACCACATCAAAGAGCGCCGTCAACAAACACAACGTTGTTGCTGAATTCAGCACCGTTTGCATAAGCTCGTTCAGCGATGCATCTGGACATTTATCGAATGCTACCGTGCTCATGCGCAGCTGCTTAATGCGATTGCGGAATTGATCGTGATGTTCCGCATCCTGCGAGCTCAAACGCGCAAGCGCTCCTTTTATTTCATATTCGGGTCTAGCCGCCATATGCGCAGCCTCAATCCGCATAAGTTGACGATCAACATAAGCAATACGTTGTAAGGTTTTGGCCGATTCCTCTACGGACATGCCGATACGATCCCAATCCTTGATTCCCATGAATGGATGCAGCATAAGTACCCCTCCAGTATCTTTGCACTATAATATGAACTCATGAACTTATCATAGTGTTATTTACTATAAGAATACATGCATTGAATCACATAGAAATTTGCACTATAATACATATCACTCCTGATTATATTTCCTCGTCTGGGCCGATAAAACCTAGTCGAACGGTCATTGCCCATTTGGCAATTTTCAACGTTTCTGCTATGGTCGAATAGGAAAGCATCGATTGCTTATCGGTTCCTTGCAAACCCCATACCACGATACTTTCATCTTGCGGGACTTTGACGCTCTGTTGTAATTTCATTTCACCTGTTAGTCCAATTCCCACTGGTTTATCTACCCTGACGGCCGAGCTATAGTAACCATTACGTCCGATGATTGCATATTCCAACTCGCTATAGACAACACCGTTAGGGTCTTGGCGATCCTTAAACGAATAAACAAAATCACCTTCGAAATGGTAATTCCCCTCCTCGTCTTTGTCCTTCTCCATCATGGTCATGCTCGTGCCCGCTGACGTATTCTTCTTCACACCATCACTCCAATAATCGAAACTGACTGCAAAATTCTGTTGCGGCCCATGATATTGAAGCGCAATTGAACCCGACATCAGCCCCATAAATGGCTTCAGCTTTTCATTGGTTTTATCAAATAGCGGTTCAGGAGAAGCAGACCACATGGATCTGTCTGTTTTATCATCCACCTGAAACTCAGGAACACTCATAACTTTACGGCTTGAGGCGTCATTCACAACAGCCCAAGTGATTAGACCTGCCAATACGATGACTGAAAGTATCTGCGGTATTTTAGTTGCACGCATTCCTGTGCACCTCCACGAAGTAATAAATGCTTATATTTTATAATACTACCACAATTTGGTTGAATCAGCGTGTAAACGTTTCGCAAGTGGAGAGTGGAGCCTCAGATTGCCATGGCAAATTCCGCTTGTCAGAATTAGCTGGATCTCCTACATCTATTTCCGGGTAAAACCAGCCTTTGGGGAGTTTAACTGGATTTCCTACATCTAATTTTGCTCGAAATGTCTCCTTTGACCAAATCGGCCTAAAATAACGGGAGGAAATCCAGTTAGTTTGCAAAATGCCGCCATTTCGATTAAATTAGCCACAGAAAATCCAGTTATTTGCTTGGCCGCTAGGATCCCCTGTGGGTAGCACCGATGCTTGTAGCTGTGCTTAAAGCATGTGCATATGCTTGTGCTTGCACCAGTACGAGGAGTAATGCCTGACACATAAGAAAAAGGACGATAGTCCGCTTCATCAAATGACTTTGCGGGTATCGTCCTTTATTTAACCTCTTTTTATCGGTGCTGCAAGCACGATTTTCCCTCTTGGATTTTCTCCTACAGCATCTGGTTCAAGTGTAATCGCCACTGCATCGTAATTCTGTGGATTGAACGAATAATATAACGCCCCATTGCCATCTTGAGATAGGAAGGTACCGGCATTAAACGTATTCTCGCCTTTGATTAGCCAAACTTGATAAGCTTCCGTGCCTTTTAGTTCTGGCAAATTCTCGGCTTGCACAACAAGATGAGTACCGCTCTTATCCACGACAATCGTGGCTAATCCTTTGGCTACGATGTCCTTCGTTGCTGGATTTAGCGTGACGGCTTCATTCACTTTAAGCCCTTGCACTGGCCCAGTGCTGATAGCAATTTGCTGCTGCAATTGGTTCACGTCTTGACGTAACTGCCCTGTATACAGGGTCAGTCCGATCACAGCGGCAGCCAACCCTAGACTGGCATAGCGCCAGGAACGGTTTCCACGCATTGGAATTGCCCCTTCTTGCTTACTTGGAGTAATCAAATTCCCCCGAACCATAGCCGGACTTTCACTTTCCGCTTGCTTCGCTATTTCCGATTCAATTTCTGAAGCCAGCACCCTTGTCAAAATTCTTGACTTCATCCCTGAAGGCACTTCCATCTGCTCCGATGCAAGAGGAAGAAGTTCTACGATCTGCCGTGACGCTTCCACCACTTCCTGACAATCCCTGCATGTCTTCAAGTGAGCTTCAAAGCTCATCTTTTCCTCACCCTGTAAGGCCCCTAACGCATACAATTCAGCTAATTCACATGGTAGATTTCTAATGTCCGTCATGAACCCGATCCCTCCTTCCCCAATGACTTAAACGTTGCTGTAGTTGCTTCATGGCCAATCTGACCCTGCTTTTGACGGTTCCAAGCGGGATCGACGCGAGATCTGCTACTTCCTGCTGCGTGAATCCCTGATAGTAAATCATATCAACAACCTGTTGCTGATCCTCATTTAGCCCCTGCAGCGCTTCCTTCACATGCTCCCCAATCATGCGTAACTCGACGATGTCCTCTGTCGTTTCCTTATCGCGAATGAGATTCAAATAGTCCGTGTCGACTGTCTGGTGCGCAGTTCTTGAACTGCGTCTGCGAAGATGGTCTATCGCAATATTGCGCGTAATCGCAAACATCCAAGAAGATAACTTCCCCTGCGAATGATCATAATTCTCTGCTTGATTCCAAATCCGCAAGAACAATTCCTGCATCACTTCTTCGGCCGCCATCGCATCCTTAACAATCCGGTAAGCAAAGTTATAGATTATCTGTTCATATCGGTCGTAAAGTGTTTCGAGGGCTTCCGAGTCTTTATGTGAGATCAGTTGCATCAAATGCCTATCGTCCACTGTATCGTTCAATCCATAGTCCCCTTTCCTCGCCATTCCCTCATAAATCTTTCGTAAGAATTCCCATGTTGGATTTTTATGAAGGTTCACTATAGAAAAACTTTTTTTGGCTCCGAGTGATCCAACTCTATATCTCTTTCGTTGCACTAAGTATAACCGCTTTTCACAAGCGGACCAACTTTGAATAAGGGAGTGAAGAGAATGAAAAGCTTACAAAGTAAATTTGCCATTCTACTGTTATGTTTCAGTTTATTACTACCAACACTAGCGAGCGCACATGAGGTTAAAACAACAGGTCCAGCACCCGATCTGCAGATAGCTCTAGGCCAATTACTTGGAGAACACGCCTATCTCGCCATCATCGCCATGCAAAAAGGTTACGACGGGTCAGCTGATTTCGGTGATGCCGCTGCCGCACTTGGCAAGAACACCGATGACTTATCTGCAGCGATTGCATCGGTATATGGTCAACCTGCCGGTGATGCCTTCAAGCCTATTTGGTCCTCACACATCGGTTACTTCGTGGACTACGTGAAAGCAACGGTAGCCAAGGACGAAGCTGGACGACTTAAAGCGATCGCTGAGCTTGAAGATTATCGGATGAAGCAAGCCGAATTTTTCAACAAAGCGAACCCTGCGTTTTTTGATAAAACAGCCATTGCTGATGGTTTGAAAATGCACATTACCCACCTGCTCGACGCTTTCAACGCCTATGTGAACAAAGACTACGATATGGCCTACACCGACGCACGTACCGCTTATGCCCATATGTTTATGACTGCAGCCGCACTTGCTAGCGGCATTGAAGCTCAATTCCCAGAGAAATTCCCAGCTGCCACTGTGAAATCCCCAGGTATTGACCTTCGTGCCGGCCTTGGGCAACTGCTTGGCGAACATGCAACCCTAGCCGTCCTCGCTATGCAAAAAGGGATCAACGGCGCACCCGATTTCGCTGCTGCTGCAGGTGCACTTGGTAAGAACACCGACGATTTAACTGCAGCTATTGCTTCTGTATACGGTCAATCTGCTGGTGAAGCGTTCAAACCGATTTGGTCTTCCCACATTGGCTATTTCGTAGACTATGTGAAAGCTACAGCAGCGAAAGATGAAACTGGCCGCACTAAAGCAGTTGCTGAGCTTGAAGAATATCGCATGGAGCAAGCCGAATTTTTCAACATGGCGAATCCTACCTACTTCAAAACAGCTGCGATTGCTGATGGCTTGAAAATGCACATTGATCATTTGCTCCAAGCTTTTAATGCCTATGTAAACAAAGACTACGCTAAGACATACTCAGATGAACGTACCGCTTATGCGCATATGTTTATGACAGCAAGCGCACTTGCTGGTGGGATCGTCGCGCAATTCCCTGAGAAATTTCATGGGCCTGCCGCTCCAACGTCACCTACCACTAGCATTTGGATGAAAATTGGAAGTGGTGCACTTACCATTAATGGCACGACAACTTGGATGGATGTGGCTCCATTCATGAAAGACGGCAACACATTTATCCCATTACGTTACTTAGGTGAAGCCATTGGCGCCGAAGTCACTTGGGATGCAGCTACGCAAACTGCTTGGGTCAAAACAGGCGGAAATACAGCCACGTTCTGGATCGGCAAGCCTTATATGGAATTGAATGGACAGCGTAAAGAAATCGGTACGCAGATCTTCCTGCAAGGTGGACGTACACAAGTTCCTCTACGTTTTATAACTGAACTTCTCGGTTGGGATGTCACATGGAATGAATCCGATTGGTCCATCATGTTAACGAAACAAATGGCCATGGAGATGGGGCATTCTCATTAACACTCGTTGCCGTTACAGCCAGGGTTATTCTGCCGATCTGCGATCGATAAAATGAGAAAAAAGGGCTTTCCACCTAGTGACTAGGGGAAGGCCCTTTCTTATAAGACATATTTATGTTACTTCTCGCCATTGTCCAAAATAAGCATTTCCTCATAATTGATCGCCTGCAATAATCCAAGAACAGTTCCGCTTGAGATTTGATTAGCCTCTTCCAGCTCTTGGATCCCATCCCGCTTCATCTGTACGCTTCGCAATTGAACAATCTTCAGTTGTTCTAAGAATTCAGCTTCCGAATGCGCGCTTAACCACTTTCCGTCGTGTTTCTGGCTGCGAGCGTAGTGTTGGATAACGAGCAACGCCTCTAACTGATGCTTCGGCGATTGCTGTTTGCGAATGGCTTTAACGGCTGCTTCTTGCAGCTGTTTCTCAATCGATTGCAGTTGTTCGAACATCTCGGTGACGGATCTGAATTTCTCAGGAATCCCTTCTCTTCGGTGCTGCTGAATCTTGCGGTTAAGTAGACTCAACTTCAATCTAACCCACATGTATTGCAACCTTGCAAGGAAGAACGATTCCGACTGGGGCTGATGGAGTAAAGTAAATACGGACTGCAACTGCGGCGAAATCACACCTTGCGCAATCAACTCAGCTAGCCTAGCAGCTTCGGCAGTTCGCCCAATTTGCTGAAGCTCACGAATATAAGGCCCCGATACCTTGACAGTCCCATAACAGTCCATCCGAATTTGCTCCTCTAGCTGCTGAACAACCGCGAGAGTAGCATCGTAGTTTTCCTCATTTTTCTCCGATTTGAGCGCTTGAATCGTTTTCTTAGCCAGTTGAATACTTGCTTCTTTCAACGACAATGCTGCTTGGTCGGACGTTGCCGCGGTAACTGACTTTCCAATAAACGGCATTGCGAATGTAGCTGCTAACATACTGATCAAGATTACACTGGCTGAAATAAACAAAATCGTATGGCGCAGAGGAAATGCCGTCCCATCTGATAATTCAAAAGGGATCGATAAAGCCGTTGCTAACGTGATCGTACCATGGACACCACAAAAACTAGCCGCTAGAGCAAAGCTCCTTCTGCTCGTTCGTGAATTCGAGTCTGGCGTCTTTTGACTTGCAGGAATAAACTCATCATGAAAAAGATAGACCCAGATGTACCTAGCCGCAAATAATGCCGCGAAGATTGCAACCGCTAATCCAAGCTCCTTCAAGATAGAAGCCTCACCACTATGCACTAATCCTGTAATGACCTCCGGCAGCAACAAGCCTAACAAGGCAAATACGAGTCCATTCAAAATGAAGCTAAACACTGACCATGTGTTGGTCGAGATAATTTCCAGTTTGGTCGTAGTTTGCTGTAACCGGTCACGTTCTAGCCCGTGCACAATCCCCGCAACTACTACAGCTAAGATACCTGAAACATGGATTTCTTCAGCAATCAAAAAGACCACGAACGGCGTTAGCAACTGAATAGTGACAAGCGAGTTGACTTCTTCCAGCCCTTTTCTTCGTAAAAATAATCTGAAATTCACCAAGACTGCCCCTAGTACGAGTCCAACGATAATGCCACCTATGGCGACAAGCAGGAATTCCCAAGTTGCTGATCTGACCGAGAAGACGCCTGTCATCACAACCCCCAAAGCTACTTTGAAGGAAACTAAGCCTGCTGCGTCGTTTAACAACGACTCCCCTTCTAAGATCGGCATTAATCCTTTGGGGAATGTCCGCCCCCTTGTCATCGATTTCACTGCAACGGCATCTGTTGGAGACATCACAGCCGCTAGAGCGAATGCGACAGGCAGTGGCATCGCAGGAATTAGATAATGAATAAAATATCCAATACCTATAACGGTAAACACGACAAGCCATAACGCCATAAGCAAAATGGGCTTGCGGTACTCCAGCAATTCTTTACGTGAGATGACACGTCCATCTCCAAATAAAATAGGCGCGATAAGACAGACCATAAAAGCTTCTGGTTCAAAGTTGAAATCCGTAGGAACAAACGGCAACCATGACACCAAAGCGCCTAAACCAATTAAGTAAAAGGGCAACGGGATTTGGGGAAAGCGCTTATTGAGCAGTGTAGCTGTTACGATTACTGCTGCCACTATGAATAAAGGCAACAAAAGTTCCATCAAAACTTGCCTCTCTTTCATTTCCTTTTAGAGGAATTATTGGGTAGCATCCGCTATAATCCCTAGTTCTATTCCTAAAGAAAAGGAGCAGCCAGAACATCCTGACTCCCCCATAGTTCCTTTGCATAGAAAGCCGCTCAATACCAGCTTGTAAACACCGAAGAAGTTCCATACGCCAGCGGTACTGCTGCTCCCATCATCACAATCGGTCCCCACCAAGTAAACATCGAGATGCCTGCTACTAAGCTAATGACCATCATGGCTGGCAGCACTAAGATCGGAATGGCTGTCTGAATCGCTTGGTGTTTCATCGTATCTTTAATCGGGAATAGAGATAGGAATGGCGCCGTCAGTTCATCCTTGCAGAACGATTTGCGCCAGAAGACCAGCAAGACAGCCGCAAGGATCCAGACGAGAATTTTAATCGCACCTGGCAAAATAAATAGAGCTCCGCTGATGACAACCACAAACTGAATGGATTGCCGCCATTGCAAACCATTACGGTAATACGATTTCACTAATAGCTCAGCAATACCCGTGCCAGCTCCCTTTCCTTTGAGTAAACGCTGTGATCTGCTGAACAGAAGAGGGTACCTACGGGTTGGTTTTCTTTTACGCTCCATTACACGGATTAACATAAGAGAAACGATCCGCATCCGAGCATCGCGTTCGCGAGCAACATCTGCAAAGAAGGTGCCTTTTTCACGCAGCCGCGTCCGTGTTAGAAGTAGGAATGTGCCGATTAGTACCAAGATGACAAGCCAACCGTACACAAGTTGATCCCTGATCTCCACGACCAACCATTGGAAGGCGAATACGCCTCCTGCAAAAATGACAATTCGCAGCAACCACAGCAGAAACCGCTGGAAGCGCAGCGCTAGCAATTGCCGAATGAGGCCAATGTTTAGCTTCACCACATAGGTCAACAGCCAATAACACACGACCTGCGCGATGCTAAACGAATAAACAGGTACTAATAGTGGTAGGAAGAGAAGCGTAACAAGCAACGACGTAACCCCTTGCAGTACCACCGAATACCGATAGCCGAGATGCATGAGATGTCGAAACCAGCCTTCATTTTGCCGGAGAAATAACTGATCTCCTTCTTCAACAAAGTATCGCAACGTGCCTAACCATGTGAAAATATAAAAAAGTGTAGCCACCGTATGTATGGATATCCCGCTTAACCATGTAGGAGGCGTCATGTACCACGCATAATAGTGATAGCCCGCCACGATCAGCAGAGGAATGACGAAATAAATAGCGATGACCCAATCCACGGCCATGCGTAATGCTCGATACTGAAATTTTAAATCCGAACGTACTCTGCGTGTAAAAACCTGAAAGCTGCTGTTCAACCCACTCTCGCCCCCTCTCATAGTAAGGAATGGAAGCAGTCGAATAACGTAGCATCCGGCATGTCGCATTGTTTTTGAATGTCTTGCAGGGTTCCGTTCGCTACCAATCTACCACCCGAAAGCAGTACAAATGAACTGCAAATCCGCTCCGCTGTATCTAGCACGTGGGTACTCATCAGAATGCCTGCTCCACGCTGACGCTCCTCTTCCAGCATCCCCAAGAAATCCTTAATCGCCTTCGGATCTAGCCCAATGAAGGGCTCGTCCACGATGTAGACATCAGGTTTATTCAAAAAACCAAGAATCAGCATAATCTTCTGCTGCATCCCTTTTGAAAATTTCCCAGGCAATTGATGCTTCTCATCCAAGAGCCGGAACCGATGCAAAAGATCGTCAGCACGCTCTAAGAATACGGTTCGATCCAACTCATATACCGATGCCGCGAACTCCATGTGTTCCCACAACGTCAATTCATCATACAGAATGGGATGCTCGGGAATATACGCGTAGCTTTTGTTTTCACCCATGAAAGAGATCTTGCCTTTAAAATCCTTCAACAAACCGAGAAGACTCTTAATTGTCGTGCTTTTGCCGGCACCGTTCGGACCTAGCAATCCCACAAGCTCGCCTTGCCTCACTGTAAAATGAATCCCCTTAATAATATCCGGCACCTCATCGTAACCGGCCTGTTCAATATATACATCTAATACAGCTAATTGTTCATCTGACATTCCGTGACTTCCCTTCCATTTTCATCGTGCAACCTATTCACATTGCTTTGCCAACATCTTATCATGAAAGTTTGCCCAATGTATGAAGGTTAGATAAAAATGAGAAAAAACCTTTAAGCGCAGCCACCCTTAGACGAGCGACTGCGTTAAAAGTTGACTATACAAGATGAGGCATGCATGCAACGAAACCTAACATAATAAGTCTAGTACCATCTCAAAGCAACAGGCAGACATTGGATAAACAAAACTAGGTTTTTCATATGTTTCATCATCGTATTCACCCTTTCAAAAAGACAGAAAACGCCTATCCTGTGGTAGGATAGGCGCCATTGCCTCGAATATTAGTTGCACATCGTCGTGCGGTTAATTAGAGTATACTTCTGTAATATATTTATGTCAAGTATTATAACACAAGTTTTAAAATGAACTTCTTTTTCGTTATTCATATTCATTTTGCGTTATATTACATGACATATATAGTTTAACTCACTATTTGACCAACATCTCCGCAATCAGATCAGCTTGTCCCAGAATGGAGATAGGATCGTAATGAAGATACGTCTTGTAGTCCAGAATGTGTACTTTATTGTTTTTAACAGCAGGGAGTGTCTTCCAAATCGGACTATCCAGAATCGCCTTCACCTGCTCATCCGTCGTACCAATATTCATACAGATAAAAATATGATCGGTATTCGCATAGGTTGGCAATGTTTCCATCTGAATCTCGACTAGCTGCTTGCCGCTGTCAATGGCTTCCTTTTGTACGAAATCAGGAGCTTTCAGCTTCAGCATATTGTAAATGACTTCCCCGCCCCGACCATAGTTATCACCGAGCAAGGATATCTTCTTCTCTCGGACATTGATAATAACAGCCGTTTCCCCCTCTTTCACCGAACCTTTAATTTTCTCGCGACTCTCTTTGGCTTTCTGCTCATATTTGGCTAACCATTGTTCCGCTTCTTTCTGTCTGCCAAATGTATCTCCGAGCAGTTTCACTTCTTCACGAACATTTTTGTAAGCCGTATAGGGGATGAACACCGTTGGCGCAATCTTCGAAAACTTATCGTAGTTATCTTCCGAGAAGCCATTTATAACGATTAAATCTGGATCGAGCGAAGTCACCTTTTCAAGAGAAGCCGGTGAGCCGATATCCGTCATCTTCGCTTCTTGCTCCGTGAGGAACGGACTTCCCATCCACCATTCTTTACTAGCAGCAATCGGTGTCAAGCCTAACGCTGTCAGCGTACCGTGATAGTAAGCTGCAGCGACCCGCTTCGGTTCTGCCGGAATCGTTACTTCTCCCTTGGCTGTCTTTGCTACAACCGTCTTCGGCGCAGCAGGAGCTGACGCTTCGACTTTCGCCGTAGGTGGAGCTGATTCCACCTTATCTGTACTGCTGCCGCATGCACTCAATACGAACAGCAGGGCTGTCATCCCCGCGGATAACCATGTTTTCTTTGCAATCATGCTGTATATCTCTCCTCTTGATAATGATAATAGTTCTCACTAGAATCATATCAACGACTTTGTTATGCCGTCCATACACATTCATGACGATATTCACTTACAAATGTGATGAAAGCCGCCGGGTCATTTCCTGAAGTTGGAGCTCCAGGGAAAGAGGATCAAATCCATAAAAGATATCCGGATTCACATCATACACTTGATCTTTGCGCACGGCAGCCAACTTCTTCCAGTTTGGATGCACCTTAAACGACTCCGCTCCCTCTTGCCA
Organism: Paenibacillus qinlingensis; assembly: GCF_013204845.1. Lineage (GTDB taxonomy): Bacteria > Bacillota > Bacilli > Paenibacillales > NBRC-103111 > Paenibacillus_E > Paenibacillus_E qinlingensis. The sequence goes on along the minus strand of NZ_JABMKY010000011.1, from coordinate 191,693 downwards.
ATTGGACTCGTAATTAACGAGAAAGATGTGATCCGCTGAATACTCGCTAAGCTCAGCAAGTGAAACATAACGGTTTAGCAGCTTAGCATCGATAATGCGTTCCTTGACGATACGCGGAGGGGGCAGCTGTAAGCCTTGATAGAGCATAGGACCGCCCAAACTTCGCAGGTCGCCATAGACATATATTTTACCCGAAACAATCTTCATGATAAGAAATGTATCTTCGGGATCGATCATTCGTCCGAACTTCTCTCTGGCTGCAGCAATTCGTTGATCAAGCGCTTGAAGCCACGCCTCTGCCTCCTCCTGCCTCCCTACTACATCTGCAATAAATCGCAGTTGTGCCCGCCAATCCATTTTCTCTAAATTGAAATCAGCCACAGGCCCTAACGTACGAATCCACGCTATATCCTGTTTATGTACATTGCTGAAAATCAGATCTGGCCGCAGTGCTTTTACTTCCTCGGCACCATGTTCATCTAAGCCTTCAATCGGCTTAAACTCAGCCTGACTCAGTACGCCTTGATAATGTGCCATCATCCAAGGATTAATGAACCCGATACGCGGAACAACACCCAACGTCAATAAGCTTGAGGTTACCCAAGCATCCAGAGTGACATACGTTTTGGGTTGTTGCATGTACGTGCTTGGTGAGACTCCCACCATTTGCTTAAATTTACGACTAAAATAATATTGACTCTGAAAGCCAACTTGCTGAGCGATTTCTTGCACATTAGCCCTCGAGAGCTGCAGCAGCTCACGCGATCTCTCCATACGAAACTGAAGCAAATAGTCGATAAATCCCATGCCCATTTCTTTCTTGAACAATCGTGAGAAATGCTCCGGGCTGACACCGAGCTGCTCTGCGATCTGATCACGTGTCAAATCATCTCGATAATGCTTATGAATCAGCGTGACCGCATGCTCGATCACATTGTGCGCCTCCGGGGGACGTGCTTCACCTGTATTTTGAAGAATCATATTCATCATCGTATAGAATAAAATTTGCCTTTTGAACACATCCTGCTGCTGGCTACTAACTTGCATATCCTCGAGCTCTTGAGAAACTTGCAACGCCCAGTAAGGGGTTTGCAGTTGGATGGGTTCTTGAAACATCCGTTGTACGCTATAGGGAAGATAAGTGCCCTTCTCTGCAGGCGAACCGCTTCTGATGATCACATCGAAGGCAATCCGATCCAATTGCAGTGGAATGCTGCTGGTGTTGACGACATACATCCCGCTGCCAGAAGGCGCATAGACGACTGTCCCGTACTTGAGTACTACCTTTTTGCCATCCATAAACAGCTCGCCTGTCCCTTCGCGAACGAGCAGCAGCATATCCACCTCTGTCACGTTCCACTGCTTCTGCACGAAAGGTTCATAGATTAGCAACTTAGCATCATGTAAAATAAATTGCGGCACTTCCTGCGGCAATCGAATCGCGCTCTGCGCACCTATTTCAACTGACTCCACAACGTTCCTAGCTCCCAGTTGACTCTGCTCCTTTAACACTTTGCGCACCTCAGTTACCTCCTCTTCCGAGAGCTTACCGAGATGCTTAACTACACGATGCTTATTCTTACCAAACTCATCTTTATATGTACTGACGATTTTATAGTAGACATAGGACTTACCATTGCGAGTAAACATGCTTTTTTTCACAAACATGCGTGTGATTCCTCCATGCTATTGGTGACTTTGTTGGGTACTCAAACTATTGCATACTATTATACTATGAAATAGCGAAATCAACTTTTTAAGAAGTAAAAAAAAGAGTATCTCCTAATTCCTACCACGAAAGGGAACAAGGGTACTCTATTTGCGTTAAAAAAGGTGAACTCGTCATCGAAAGGGAACTACTGTATCTTATTTCTTTGAGAAACGTCAACAATCGCGAAAACGGACCCCATAGTGCCTTTACGTTCCCCCTGGCTCTCCTTTCGTCCGATTTCGGCCCAATAAGGCATCTACGTTCCCTTTCGATTTCGTTTCAGATAACAAAAAAGCTGTCCTATAGTAGAAGCTTCTACTTATGGGACAGCCACTCTGTTCAATTGTCGGTATTACTGCTGCATCTCCTCAACGCTGTAGCTATTGATGACCGCTGCCGCAAAGGTTACACGATTGTTCCGGAAATAGTGATATAACAGACGAGCCTCTGCAGATTCTTCATCATAGCGCGAGAAGTTAAAGAAATCGTCATCAGCCCAACCTTCCTTGCGCAGACTTTCCATGGATTCCGCAATTTTGCTAGGAATGACTGGTTTGAAGACGTTAGATGCTTCTGTTGTCATCGTTCTAACTCCACCTCTCACTAGAATCTACTATTCTAGTAAAAGGATACCCATATCTAGCAACGGATAAACATGCCTGATTACTTAGTATTCCACATAACTCGTCACGGATTTACCCGGCAGCGTAACCGTAATCGCTCCGCCAGTCACAGCCATATCCGTCAATTTGGCCAGATCCTCCGTGGCGCTGGTTCGTCTTCCTGAGACGTTAGCCAACGTCAGACCGCTAATCGTCGTCGTTATCGCCGACGTACTGTTATTGATCAGCACAACAGACGCGCGCCCCGTCCCATTCTTCCCGCCTATCGCAACAAGGTTGCTATCGCTCGAGGATGCCAGAATGCGGGTATCGTCCGGACGCAGGTACCGGCTAAATTGCCCCATAACATAAAGTCTTTTATTCACTGTGTACGCATTATTCGCCCCTAGATTAATGAGCCCTTCACCTGAGGTGCTCCCAGCCGGATTCACTGCCCACCAGTACAGCCAGCCTCTCTCGCCCCGCTTCAAATCAGCAGCAATCATGTTCGCCCATTTCAACCCATCCGTGATGCTCGGATCATTGGCCATTTGGAAATTGCTAACCTCCGTCGCGATCAGCGGTTTACCATAATGGTTCACATCGACATACGTACTGTAATCGTGGACCGGGACAAAATCCAACTTCGCCCTCGTCGCCGCGCTGAAACTGTTCATGTAATTGTTCGAGGCAGTTCGATTTGAGCCCTCTGGCGCACCAACCAACACGCCTTGATTCAAGCTGTGAACCGCATCAGCAACCTTTGCAGATACTTGATCCAATTCACTTGTCGTATACTGCGTCGACGCATAAGGCGTAGCTAAATCGGGTTCATTTTGCACACTGACCCATTTGATATTGAACCCGAATACATTCCGATATTGATTCACATACGTCTTCATATAAGTTGCGAAATTATCGTATTGCGAGGTGCTCAGATGACCGCCGTTGTTCGGCGAACCGTTCGTCTTCATCCAGCCCGGGGGACTCCAAGGCACAGCATAGAACTGATTCATCCCGCGGTTCTTCGCCTCTTGGGCGAACCATCTCTGATGCAGATCCGTGTTCCAATCGGTCACACCTGAGGAAGGCATGAATGTCGTTTGCACAGCATCTTGCGCAGCCGTATAAGGGTTGATCTCCATCCTGACGATCGACAACCCTGCGTTAGAAGCATCCGTACGGAATAGTTTATCTAGAATTTGTCCTTGCGTGGTTGCATTGTAATTCGTTTTCAACTCATTCACCGGGTGATTGGCAGCAGCACCGAATCCCCATATTGTTTGATACGTCGTGTCTTTGTACAACGTCACCGTACTTGCTGCTAAAGCTGGGGGAGCCACGCTGACCAACATCGCAATCGTTAACCCAATTACACCATAAACCTTCTTTCTGCGTGAAATCATTCTGCATGCACCTCTTTTTTCAAATTTGGTCCACGTTCAACCTCCCTAAATTTATACTGAAATCGCTTTCAACACACTGAGGTAAAAAGGTTATTTACTGCACCAATGCGATGCAAATGCGGAAAAGCGCTGGCTCTGTGCTCGATCCACTTACCTTTTGCCTACTCTGCGTCCGATCCGTTTGCTTTTTGCCTACGCCGCACCCGATCTCCTTACGTTTTGCCTCCCCCGCATACACTCCACCCTCACCCCGTACCTCATTCACCTCCAAACCGGTCCTTATATTCCATCGGGTTCAAGCCATGATATTGTTTGAAGATACGGGAGAAATGGATGCTGTTTTCGTACCCGACCTGTAGGGCAATCTCGTAGCTCTTCAAGGACGAAGTGAGCAGCAAATCTCGTGCTTTACGCATCCGAACGTTGACGCAATATGTCCAGATCGTCATTCCCGCCTGCTCTTTGAAAAGCTTCGCTAAATAAGAACGACTCATCGCAACATGATCCGCTAGCTCTTGTAGACCCCAATTCTCTGCATAATGCTCCTCGATATACCGTTTGACTTGGTCGACGACGCTCTCCTTCTGCAGGTTCTTTGCCTTGCGTGCGCGATCCATCAGAATATTCGCCGCTTGCTCCAGCCTTCTCACCGCACACAATCGGAAATACTGCCTCACATCGGAGTGCTTCAGGTTATGCTCGCCAAGTTCGACGTCCTCGCCTTCCTCATACTTCACATGGATGTCCTGTTTCTTCAACTCTTCAATGACAAGAGATGTCCATGCCATGGACAGTTCATTCAGAATTTCATAACGTCCTTCCACCCATGACTCCAACATCGCCAGCGTATCTACGATAATCAGCGGCTGCCCATGCAAATAGACCGATAACACCATCTCCAGCCAGCTGTCCAGCATCGGCTTATAGACGGGCAGCTTATGCAGCAGAAGCTGATTGGCCTCATTACGCCGGCTGCTGCGGATGCGGGCGTTGGCCTTCTGGACAGCCTCTTGCAAGAGGGTGCTATCCGTAGGCTTCAGCACATAATCGACGGCGCCAAGCTCAATACTCTTTTTGGCATATTGGAAATCATCATAGCTTGAAATCACAATGCAGATCATCCAAGGATACTGCTGATTAATCTCTTTCATTAATTGCAGCCCATCCACAAGCGGCATCCGAACATCCGTCATGCAAATATCTGCATAATGATCCTTGAGCCAATCCAGCGCTTTTTTGCCGTTCGGGAGCGTTCCGGATACCGTGACTCCTTCCATTTCTGACACTTGTATCGACAGGCTTTCACGAATAAGATCTTCATCGTCCACAATAATCAGTCTGTTCATCTGATCGCGCTCCCCTTTCTACGTATCCAAACTATCTTGTAATGGCAATAAGACTTCAATAACCGCTCCCCCAGCAACAGGATCATTAAAGAACGTAATCTTAGCTTCCCCCGCATAAAACATATGCAAACGGTAAATCAGATTCGATAGACCGACTTGATTGTGCCGATACTGGTGGGCGTGTGAATCCGCTTGCTCCTGGGTCAATCTGACTAACGTCTCCGCCGAGAATCCTGGTCCATTATCTGCAACGGTCAGGAGAAGCTTGTCCCCCCTGTCCGCCTGCACGACTTCCCCGCGAATACAGATATGTACGGATTCCCCCGTCGTTTCTCTGCCATGCTTAATGCTGTTTTCCACTAGAGGTTGCAAAAGTGCTTTCGTACATATCGCTTGCAAATGCTCCTCTGGCACCTCAATGCTATACGTGACTTCATCTTTGAATCTGACTTTCATAATCGTCAAATAATTCTCCAAATGCTTAATCTCTTCTTTGAGAATGACTTTCATATTTTTGAAATCGGACGTGTAACGCAGCATATTCGAGAGATTGACCGCTACATGCCCAATATGCGACTGCTTCGCAATGACAGTCATGGAATTGATCGTTTCGAGCGTGTTGTATAGAAAATGAGAATTAATTTGCGACTGAAGCGCCGAAATCACAGCCCGATGCTGCAAGACACGCGTCTCCGCATGATCATGAATGGATTGCTCCAGATGACCGAGTAGATTGTTAAAGGAGATGCTCAAATCAGCGACTTCATCCACTCCCTCTACCTCAGCACGTAAATGGAAGGAGCTCGTCAACTGCATGGCTTTCATCATTTTACGCAAACCTAGAATCCGTCTTGTAATGGAAGAAGCGGCAAAATAGGTGAGCAATACCGAAATAATCAGAGCAGAAATTGCTATCACAATCGTGACATTTCTAGTGTAGTTAATACTTTGGGCAATTTCTTGATAAGGGAGAATCGCAATAATTTTCCAACCTGTCATCTGAATGGTTTGAAAAATAATGAGCTCTTTTCCCGACTTGTCGAACACAGAGCCCTCCTGCTGCCCCTTCACCGCTTGTACAATATGATCATCCATCTGCCCCATCACCTCTGCCGAATGAGAATGATGAATAATTGTTCCGGCTTGATCCATAACGAGGGCTGAGCCCGTGTTCGCAATATTAATTTGAGACATGACACTTTGAGATGGTTTCAGGGAGATATCGATTTTCAAATACCCATTGCTCAGCTGTTTAAAAAGAGTTAGGACAGGGATCTTCATTTTCTGATTCGCTGCATCGATATAATTCTCGGAAATACCGGTGATAAATTTAACCTTTTCATAGTTCCCGCTTTGTGCAAAATAGGGTTCATTTTTAATCGTATATTTTAAGGGAAGGGCGTACGTATTGACGAAATGCTGCTCAAACCCGCTCGGATTATACAAAGAGACCGATAATACCTCGGGATATTGCAGAAACAAGCGATTCAAATAATTATCTTTGATTCTCTCGTACGTACGAATGAGTTCCGAAGATACATTAGGGGAAGAGACACGCATCCAATCCCGAACTTCGAGACTGTTGCTCAACATAAGAAAAGCTAACTCATACTCTGAGTAATAACGGTTTAAGTTCATATTAGCTTGCTTGAGGACTTGCATACTCAGATGATCGATATCTTTACGAACAGAACTTCTCGTCTGCATATAGCTGGAAATCCCAATCGTTGAAACTGTAAAAATCAGAATAGTGACGATGATCGAGATGAGCCGCCATTTCAGGGAACGCTTCAGGCTCTTGACCATATAGTTAATCAAAGTGATCTCCCCTTGTAAACAGACGATGATATGCCTAGCATGTCGTAGTTAAATAATATGCCCAATTTCGGTCCCTAGCAATGAGGTAAGCGTTTTATTCACTGCAGGGATCGTACTTTTTTATCTAAAATACGACAAAAACCGCGCCTACGAATAGGCACGGTAGAGTATTGCAACTTATTAGTAGATAAATTGGAATAATCTGTACAACATAACAGCAGTTTCAGCTCTGGTCGTATTGCCCAGTGGATTCACTTTGCCAGCGTTGCCTTCGATTAAACCTTGCTGAACGAGGGCATGGATGGGCTGGACCGCATAGGAAGCGATATCTGCTCCGTCCGTGAATGTACTTGCGTTATTCGCTGTAGGTAATGATTTATTGACTTGAGCCAAAGCTCTCGTGATCATAACGAACATATCTTGACGCGTGATATTAGCTTGCGGATTAAAGTGTTGATCGTCTACACCATTGACGATGCTTAGTTTATTCGCGATGCCAATAGCCTTCTCATAATAAGCACCCTTCTGGACGTCCGTGAATTGCGTCTCAGACATCGCTTGTAGTCCAAAGGTTTCAACTAGCAATTTCGTGAAGTCTGCTCGTGTAATAGAAGCCGTCGGATTGAATGCTTGAGCACTAATCCCTTGAATAATTCCTTTCGCAGCAAGCGTTTCAATAGATTTCTGAGCCCACGTCGTGGAAGCGAGATCCTGGAAAGCTGGCTTGTTGTAGGAAACTGCGTACTTACTGAAATGATTCGTGCTGAATTCCATACTGCCCGTAGCAGCGTTGTAACTGCCTGTCGGTACGAGTTGAGCTTCACCTTGTGCAGTCACGTACCAGACATTTAACAGCTCAGGATGAGCTTTCTCTTCTGGAGATAGCGCGTATGGAATGCTGACTGATACGATAGCATCCTTGCTCTCGAATGTTATCGGCTGCCCGGATGCCGTGAATTGCAAGTCGATGACAACTCCTGTTTTACCTTCCAGATCGGTTTGTGCAGGGAGTTTATCGATTGAAATGTTGATCGTAAGCGTAGACTTTCCAGCCGCTGCTGCGTTATTAGCAAACGTATTGCTAGGTAGTACAACTGTGCCAAGTTGCGTTGATATTTCAAGCCCATACTTTGAAGCTTGCTGTGTCAGAAACTCCGTTGGCAATTCAAGTGCGTAGCTGTTAGCTCCTGCGACTTGCGGAACTTGCAGCGTTACTTTCGAACTCGTACTGCCTGCTTGTGCATCCATCTTCTTAAAGGCTTCTTCCAGTGTTGCTTTATCAATGGTTGCTGTGGCTTTCCCATCTTTTGTTGTTACGCTAGTTGCTGGGAAAGTTATCTTTGCTTCCCCGTTGTTAACCGTAATCGTCGGTTTCTCAGGCTCTGGTTGCGCCCCAGTCCCTGTAGATGGTCCAGTTGGAGCAGGAGAAGATTGCGTTCTAACCTGAAGCGTTGGACCATTGCTTGACCAATTGTTCGCCGCATCTGCCGCTTCGACCTTGAAGTCGTAAGCAGTATTCGCAGATAATCCCGTTACTTGCCAAGTGGTGTTTGGCGTAGTTGTCACTACATTGCCATTCATCAACAGTTTGTATTGCGTTACACCTATGCGGTCAATCGCTTGGCTCCATGAAAGTTGAATGGCATTCGATGTCACGCTTCCTTGTGTCAAAGCACTTCCCGCAGGCCAACCAGGCGCTGTTGTGTCATTTGGCACTGGGAGTTCTGGATCATTCGTGCTCGGCCCAAATACGGTCGCGTTGCCGACATAATCCTTCGCTTCAACTTTATACACGGCTGAACCGTCTGGTGTACCCATGATGGAGTAACTTGTATGAGCAGCATCTACTTGTGCAACTTGAACACCATTACGGTATATGACATACCATTCAATGCCTGCGTTATCTGTAGCCCTATCCCATTCCAAGTTTTCGCGATCTGACAACTTCGTAGAATTGATTCTTGCACCTGTCGGCCATTGCGGTGTAATCGTATCTAGCTTATAGACGCTGTCTGTCAATTGCAGCGGTTGTGAACCATTTCCTGCCTTGTCCATAGCGACAACGGAGAAAGGATACTGTGTATTGGCATCCAAGCCATTGATATAATAACTTCTTACCTCATTGGCAACATGCGCAATTTCCAACCCATTCTGCTCAATACGGTAAGCATGGATTTCCGTATCATCTGAAGCTGTAGGCCAATTTAGTTTTAAACCCGAAGAAGTTTTATCTGAAACGACTAGTGCGCTATTCTGGCTCCATGTGGGCGGAGTCGTATCCGGTGCAAGTGTTGTTACCTGAATCCCAGGTCCCGAAGCACGATTGCCTGATGCATCTCGCGCACTCACATGGAAGTCATAATCTGTCCCAGCAGTAAGTCCTGTTACATGATAGGTTTGCACATCACCATAGACAGAGCCTACAACCGAATTTCCACTATAAATATCATATGCTGCTATACCATACTGATCAGTAGCTGCAGGCCACTGTAACGTAACACCAAAACGTGATACATCTTGCGTAGATAAGACAGCCGTTCCTGACCAAGTTGGTGCTAGGATATCTGCGCTTGGTGTTGTAAGGCTAGTTGTCGGACCTGTCGTTGATTCTAAGCTTGCATCCCGGGCTTCAATCTTAAATGTGTAACCTGTCGAAGGTGTTAACCACGTTACTTCATAGCTGTAGACATCCGAGCCAACCGTGCCAATCGCAGTACCATTCCGATAGATGGTATAGCCATTAATGCCCCTCTGATCTTGTGCACTGGACCAAGTCAGCGTGGCTCCAAGAGGTTGAACTTGTGTGGCACTTAATGTACCGCTGCTCCAAGTAGGCGGCGTCGTATCCGCGGGCATTTGCTCTGTACCGACAGATAAGTACGGCTTATAAATCACGTTTGCACCCGTTGCTTCTTTGGAATGAATATCAACATTCTGATCCAGCCAAGCATCGTCCTGAAGCTTGAAGGAGATCGTTCCATCACCACGGAGTTCTGTGGCAACCTGACTCGTTACTGAGAAAACTTTCCAAAAATTAGCATTCCGTACAATGGTAGAAGCTATCTTGGACCCGTCAATAGGCTTGTTCAACCAGTTTACTGGTGTTGCGCCCCCTTCTGACCAGTTATCACCAGTCTGATAGAGATCCATATTAATGTCCATATTCGGTGTTTGAACAGCAAACACATAGAGATTCAGTGTGGCATCATACACGTTTCCAGTTACCGATGTTAAAGGGAACTTTAGATAAGCACGTCTGTTATTTCCTATATTTTTGTTCGTATCACTCGGCGTAGCACCTGCCGCATTCTTATAACGAAGATAGGCAATATTATTGTTCGTACCTGCACCTCCAAATGTTGCTGGCGCTTGGATGAAGGTATCATCACTCGGGTACAGAATTTGCTGCGTTCTAGTCACTCCCGGGACGGTCGTTACCGTAACCGACGGCCCGTTCGCGCTCCAATTTCCCGTCGCATCGCGAGCTTCGATATGGAATGTATAGTTCCCACCTGCAGTCAAATTGGTTACGGCATAGGTCTGTTCTGACCCATAGACATTCGCAATGACGCTGTTGTTTTGAACCACCCGATAACCGGATACACCCATGTTGTCCACAGCAGGCGTCCAGTTTAACGTCACCGTGTGATCAGTTAAGGCACTGTACGTCAGCATACGGTTAGTCGGCCACTTCGGTGCTAAGCTATCCGCTCCTATATTCGTTTTAACCGTACTTACCGGCCCCGTTACAGACCAGTTATTGCTGCCATCTCCAGCTTCTACTTTGAAGGAATAGCTCGTGTTAGGTACTAACCCGTTCACTTGGAATTGTTGCGTTGTGGCTGGCATTGTCACCAACTCTTGATTCCCTTGATATACACGATAAGCCGTCACTCCGCGAGCATCTTGTGCGGTGTTCCAGTTTAATTTCACACTAGTCGCTGTGGTTTCCACCGCATTAAGTTGATCTGAAGATGCCCAAGAGGGAGCTGTCACATCTGTCACGCCGAGTGTTTTGAATGTAACAATGGGTCCACCCGCGGACAAATTCCCCTCAGCGTCCTTCGCTTCGACGCGAACGGTATACAGACTGTTCTCAGTCAGACGACTCAACGTATACGAGGGCACAACAGAGTCTCCTACGATTTGGCCGTTAACATAAATGCGGTAGCCTGTCACATCATCATCAAATGCTGCTGGCCAAGAAAACGTAGCCCCTGTCTCCGTAATGTTGGAATTGTCTATGGTGATAAATGAGCCCTTGTTCCAGCCAGGTCTTGTCGCATCCGCTGCCGATCCTGTTGCAGTTTGAATATCTGGGCTAGGAAGCGAAAGATTGCCATTCGCATCTACTGCCTGGACACGCAGCACATAAGTTTGCCCCGGTGTTAGTCCTGTCACATCATAGCTCGTCACATTCGCTGTCGTTTGTGTCACGAGGCTGCCGTTATTAAAGATACGATACCCCGCCACATTCAGATTGTCATGAGCTGCTGGCCAACGGAATGTCAACGAAGTCGGTGTTGCCTCCGATACGGCAAATGTGCTGCCATACGGCCAAACTGGTGCTGTGATTTCTGAATTTTGAGCAGGAACAGCTAGAGGCACGAAGGTATTCGTTGTTCCACCTTGTGACGGTACTCCCCATACAACGGAAACTTTGTTATCTTGCCCTTGCAATAAGGAAGATTTAACCGTCTGACTTACCCCGTCCTTCGTGATGATAATGTCATAGTCCCCATAGAATCCACGTGTTAGGTACTGGCCGCTGGCATTTGTCGTGCCCGTCACGTCCGTCCACCAAGTTCCGTAGATCAGATTGCGCCACTGTTCGCCTGAAGGTTTCAACGTCCAGTTACTGCGGAACAGCGGAGCGTTATTCTGCCAATGGGCGCCATCCCAGAATCCCCACATCGTAAACGATGTCACATTCGGATGGCTAAACGAAGCAAGCAAGATATCTCGTGTAAATTTCCCTTGAATATCTTCTTTCGGTGAATTCACGTCAAATTCGGTAATGGCAATTTCAGGTGCGTACTGCGTAAAATGTGTAAGTTGATTATAGAACGCCATCGGACTTACCGGCGTACTGCCGAAATGTGCCTGAATGCCGACCCCATCTATAGGAGCGCCGTTATCTTTCATAGATTGCAAAATGTTCGAAAAATTCTGGATCACAGGCGCATCTACACCAAGAATTTGCGTTTCGTTAACATATAGTTTAGCCGCAGGATCCGCTTCTTTGGCCATTTTGAACCAATTCGCCATCAGTGCACCTTGGTCTGTATACGTACTGCGGATCATACTGTTCAGAACAGGTTCATTCAGCACATCCCAGTTATAGAGTCTTCCTCTGAAGAGGCCTGCCAGCTCATGGAAATGATCTTGAATACGCTTCTCTAGTGCTGTCTTATTGCTCACCATACCTGGAATATCTGCTGGCACGCGCGTTGAACCATCCCACAACAAGGCATGTCCTCGAATATCAAATCCGTTGGAACCCAACCAATTATAGAGATTCACAGTGCGGCTTCGATCTTGTTCCCACCATTGCCACTTCATCTCATTTTCCATAACGACCGAATTAAAATTCTCTTTGAGCTTAGTACGATATGTCTCTGCATTCGCATCCGTACCATTAATCATCGTACTATTGACAGCTGTACCGAACTTGAAGTCATGCTTCGTCATCTTCACATGGACATCTGCGCCTTGGATGGGAAGACCGCTGGCATCCTTCACCTCAACCTGCATATCCCCTTTGCGGATCTGCTCAATACGTTGATTGGCTTCTGCGCGCCATGGGGCATCTTCTTCCATGCCATCGTAAATGACTGGCGTGCTCGGCAGGCTATCAAATGTAACCGCTTTCTTATAATTCACAACTTTCAGACTGCCGATTTCGATCTCCTGTGGCTTATAGCCAAGGCGGAACGCAATCTGTGGTGTGTTCGTTTCCATTAACAAGGCAGCTTTAATCGGCACAATGAATTTCTTCCACTGTGTAGGAACCGTTATTGTCTCGGTAATCGACTTTTCAAAATTCCCTCTCTTCTCCATCACTAATGCGACTGTGCCTTCAGCCGTTTCAACTGTCGATCGCAGCGTTCTTGCATAGAATGTTGCCAGAATAACATCGTCTTTCTCGATACTCGCTTCAATAGGGAGCACATATTGCAATAGATATGTACTAGCAGGCTGCACGTTCGTCGCAAAGCGCAATGCCTCAGTAAACGGTTGCCCTTCCACTGTTGAGTTTGCAACAGTTCCATACAACGCAGCATCGGGGTTCAGCGCCGCTCCCTGCATGCGAATATCAGAAATAAGAACCTCACTGCCAGGCAGTTGACCCAATTCCTCTTCCGTCAGCACCTGTGCTAGGGAAACCTTGGGTTGGAACGGTACAACCAGCATCGCGCTGATTAACAGGAGAGAAAGAAATCTCCCCATTTTACCCATTCTCATCATCACCGATCTCATCCTTCCTTCATTTACGTCCATCATTCATAAAAGAGGACCCATCTGAGCGAGTATCCTACCAGCTTCAGATGGGTGCATATCAAACCACTACCTTACTTCTTACGGTTAGCGTTATACCAGTCGGTCAATTCCTTAATCGCTTTGTCTCCACCTTGTTTCTTCCAGTTCGCTACGTACTCATCAAAGTAGTCCAGCGGCTTCTCGCCAAGAATAATTTTAGCTGCAGCTTCCTGGAAGGAGCCTTTATAACCAAGATCTGCGTTCTTCGTCAACGTTTCTGAAGGCGGCATACCTGCCGTTGGATTCGGGATACCTTCTTTACGGGACGTTTCGATCGTTTGAATCAGCTTGTTGTAAGCTTCATCGTTATTGATCAATACTTTTTGAGCTTGCTCATGGAAACCATGCATTTGGAACACAGCAGAACGCCATTTCAAGTCAGGATCTTTGTCCGCATTGTACTTAAGTGCTGTGCCTTCTTTGGTATAGGATTGTCCTTCAATACCAAGCTCCGTGAACAATTGTCCTTCTTCCGATACGAGCCAATCGAACATTTTCACAACAGCCTCGGGATTTTTCGTATCTTTGTGTACGACAAATGTTTTCAGTACAGGCTTCTCAACGCGTCCCAATTTCCCATCGTAGCCTTCACCTCTTGGTGTCGGAATGCCGAGTACGTTAGGCTTCTTATCAGGAAGCAATTTACTAAGTTCCTTTTGCCAAGGATCCCATGCACCGAATACGACGTGGTTCCAAGAACCTACGAGGTCGGATTTAATTTTTTGATCCCAAATCGCCCGTGTGTTCGTTAGGAATTCCGTATCAATCAACTTCTCTTTATACATAGTATTCAGCATGCCCAACGCTTTTTTCATATTCGGGTTCACATAACCAGGCATAACCTCGTTATTGTAGAGACTGTTGGAGTCCAGATTCACACCGTACATGCCGAAAATGTTATCCGCCCACTCGAACTTCTCACGGGAAGCAAAAGGAATTTCATCCTTCTTGCCGTTTCCATTCGGATCTTTATCACGGAAAGCACGCAGCATATCCAGGAATTCAGCAGATGTCTTCGGCTCCTTAATGCCTAGCTTATCCATCCAATCCTTACGTACATAGATGACACGTTCGGCTGGTGCATTCCCCTGTGCTAATTGTGGGATCGCGAGGATTTTGCCATTCAGCGTAACCGCGTCCCAAGCGGATTGCGGGATGTTTTTCTTCAAATTCGGACCGTATTTATCGATTAATGGCTTCAAATCCATCGCTAAACCATTGATAACAAGATCAGAGGTCTCAATGCCCCAAACCATGTGAACGTTAGGAATATCGCCGGAAGCGAACTTCAATTTCAGCTGATCCATATAGTTTTCATGCGGGAGGAAGGTAATGTTTAGGTCTGTATTTGTTTTCTGAGCGAGATATTTAACCGTTGCCAGGTCCATCGATTTCCCTGCCGGAATCTGTTGAGCGTTATTGGAGACGAATATGCTAATTTTCTCCGGTGCAGCCGGCGTTGTACTCTGACTTGCCACAGGTGTCACGGAAGGTTGTGTCGTTGTTGCCGTGGAGCCCTTATCTGAGGAACAAGCAACTGTTGCACCTGCAAGACATACCATACATACAAGCGTAACCATTTGTTTCATATTTACTTTCATCGAATAGACCCTCCCTAATTTCTTCATTATAGTGTACTAAGTTTGAAATAATCATCTGGGCATTACTGGATTACGTTTCATCACCTCTTTTATAGAATCAGGTCGAGGGCATGTGCCGTCTCACTATTCCTTAACCGAACCCAATAGTGCACCTTTGATAAAATGTTTTTGCAAAAATGGATATACAATGATAATTGGAAGCGTGGCAATGACAATCGTCGCCATCTGTAATCCTTGTGGAGTTACGGCTGTAGAAAGCTCTAGAATCGATTGACCTCCAGCAGAATCCATATCGAATTGTGAAATGAGCTTATACAGATACAATTGTAAAGGCTGCAGTTCTCGATCGGTTATGTACAAAAGTGGGCCCAAATAGTTGTTCCAATGCCCCACGGCGTAGAATAAAATCAGCGTAACGTTGATCGGCATGGATAATGGCGCCACGATGCGCCACACAATGTTGTATTCGGACATGCCATCCACTCGTGCTGCTTCAAAAAGCTCCTCCGGAATCGACCTCATGAAGGTGATACATAGCATCATATTGAACGCGCTCAGCGCACCTGGGATAATCAGTGACCAGATACTATTGAGCAGGCCTAGACTTTTGATCAAAATGTACATCGGCACCATCGGTGCCTGAAAAATCATCGTGAATATGATGAAAAGCAGAATCGCCTTGCGGCCGCCCAGCCACCCTTTGGATAGCGGATAGGAGGTAAGAATCGTAAGTGCCATGTTGATTGCCGTTCCAATCAGAACGATCTGAATCGTGACCCCAAACGACCTCCAGAACACCGCATTGCGGATGACAAAGTCATAGTTGTGGAGATTAAAACCTACAGGCCAAAGTGATACTTCGGAATGGATAATCGCTTCATTGGAGCTGAGTGAGCCGGCAATGACATTCATCAATGGGATGGCAACTGCTGCACAAAAGAGCAGTAAGAGAAGTGCATTCGCTGTATCAAAAGCGACTTCACCTGGTGTTCGTCTAATTTTCATCGTCGTATCGCCCCTTTAATATAGCCCTTCACCGGTTGTCCATTTACTCACACGGTTCGCAATGACGAGTAAGATAAAACCAATTACCGATTTGAACAATCCGATGGCTGTCGTTATGCTGTACTGACCTTGCAGAATACCTGCCCGATAGGTGTATGTATCCAACACATCCCCTGTCTCGAACGTTGCCGGATTAAGAAATTGATAAATTTGCTCAAAGCCTGAATCCATGATGTGTCCCATTTTGAGCATAAGCAGGATCATGATAGCCGGCAGCAAGCCTGGGATCGAAATATGTAAGAACTGCTTCCAACGATTCGCGCCATCCATCCTCGCTGCTTCATATAAAGATGGGTTAATACCCGCAAGCGCAGCGATGAAAATAATGGCGTTCCAGCCCATTTCCTTCCATATGCCGGAAAAAATAATGATAGAGCGGAAATATTCAGGTTTCTGAAGATAGGCGACGGTATCACCACCGAACGAGGAAATGACGTGATTGATGAGTCCCTGTGTCGGTGACAGCAACATATACGTAAGTCCGAACACGATCGTCCAGGATAAAAAATGCGGTAAATACAGCACAGTTTGCGTAATTCGCTTGAATGCCATCGATCGCACTTCATTGAGCATGATTGCCAATAGGATCGGCAATGGGAAGGCGAATACAATTTGATATAAGCTGATTAGCAGCGTATTTCGGAGCAACCGTCCGAACTTGTCGTACGTGAATAGTTGATGGAACCATTTGAATCCCACCCATTCACTTCCTGTGAAGCCTTTGAAAATGTTGTAGTCCTGAAAGGCGATGAAGCTCGCCAGCAGGGGTACATACTTGAACACGAGGAAATACAGCAGCCCAGGAATCAGCATGATATAAAATGCACGATGCTGCAGAACGTATTTCCACCAACCTTTCTTCTTTGTTGCACCGGTTGACCGCTGGACAACCCCATTAACAGTAGCGGATTTCATCTGCTCTCACCTACACTATCTATTTGTCTTATGTGTTAATTATAGGTTTGAGGGCGTGGGACCAACAATGAGGGCGGATGTCGATTTACTGTAGTAAAAGTCTTTTTGTGGGGGCTTGAGGAGCATCAACCTAACTTAAATTTCACCAGTGCAACATATAGCCCCAACACACGGCCATCACACCTTAGCTACAAACTAATTACACAACCTAATTACACAACCTAACTACTTAT
Organism: Paenibacillus qinlingensis; assembly: GCF_013204845.1. Lineage (GTDB taxonomy): Bacteria > Bacillota > Bacilli > Paenibacillales > NBRC-103111 > Paenibacillus_E > Paenibacillus_E qinlingensis. Next base: position 174,456 of record NZ_JABMKY010000011.1, on the reverse strand, counting down.
CCTAACTACACAGCCTAACTGCACACCCTAACTACACACCCTAACTACACAACCTAACTACACATCCTAACTACAGAACCTAACTACACAACCTAATTGCACACCCTAACTACACAACCTAACTACACAACCTAACTACACAACCTAACTACACAACCTAATTACACAACCTAACTACACAACCTAACTACACAACCTAACTACACAACCTAACTACACACCCTAACCACACTCCTCCGCTACCAAAATGCCACTTTCCCCCATCTCCCTACCATCCCGTGGAAAATAAATGGAAATTATGCAGCTAATTCTGGCTGATTCATCTGTTTATGGCATATAGATGGAAATTATGTAGCTAATTTCGCTCAAATCGATTGTTTCGGGCGGAATGTCTCGAATTAACTGGAGGAAATACAGCTATTCGCTTCAAAAGCATGTTTGGTGCGAAATTAGATGTAGGAAATCCAGTTATTGTTGCCTGAGTGCTGCAACTCGGCGTGAAAAACGCAAAAAAGAGCTGTCCCCCAGTAGCTATTGCTGCTGAAAGACAACTCTTTATCCAATTAACCAAACTTACCAGAACAACTCACCATGCCCGAGCAACCGGGAAAGTCCCTCTACGAAATAGTAGTCGCCGTAGATGAGCGGCACGTCGATGTTTTTTCCTTCTGGATAGTGGCTTGTTCCATGGGTGACTAACCCTTCTTCGGTTTCGGAATCCCATGCGCCGTAGTTCGTGTACAGCGAGTGCAAGATGCGCTCACCCGCTTCGCGGTAGAGGGCTGCCTCTTGGCCGTTCACTTGCTCCGCGATCAGGAGCAAACCGCAAGCCGCACACGCGCCAGCCGAGGAATCGCGGTACGCCGGAATGCCATCTGGCAAGCGGAAATCCCAATGTGGCACATGATCTTCCGGCAGGTTCGCCAGGAAGAAATGTGCAGCACGCTTGGCCGCATGCAAGTACTTCTCATCGCCGGTGTACTTGTAGCTGAGGCTCATACCGTAAATCGCCCACGCGGTTCCACGCGACCAGGCCGATTCCGGTGCAAACCCTTGCCCACCGTTCACGGAAAGCTTCTCACCGGTGGCCGCATCAAAAATCACGATATGATTCACCGATCCATCGGGACGAATAAAATGATCGACTGCCATGTCGGCATGCCTTACCGCGACTTCTTTGAACCGCGGGTCGCCTGTAGTCAACGTAGCCCAGTGCAGCAACGGCAGGTTCATCATGCAGTCGATAATGGCCCAACCTGCATTGTCTTCGCCTTCGCGCCAAGGATTCCACGCGCGAATGTAGCTGCCCTTCACATTGAAACGTGCTGCAAGCAGATTCGCCGCGAGCAAAGCGCGGCGCTTGGAATCATCTGCACCCGTTAGCTTGTAACGGGCAACACTCGTCAACGTCCACATGAAGCCGATATCATGATCCAGACGATAGTAGTCCGTTACAACTTGATCCAACTGCTGCTCACAGGACTCAGCCAACTGCTTTAAACCCTCTTCCTTGGTATCACGGTATAATAACCACAACAACCCAGGCCAGAAGCCCGCTGTCCACCAGTAAGCAGGCTCCAGTTTATACTCTCCACCTACACTTGCATGTGGAAAACCATCACCAATGCGTTTACTTGTTTTGTCTACTTTCGCTACGGTTTGTGCCCATGCTTCTTGAGCCCAACCCTTCTGAATTGTCGTCATCTATTACACTCCTCGCCAGGTTTAGTGAAACGTTTAACCTATTATACCACCTGGCTTCGCGGAATGCTCGCTTGTTTAAAATTGGTTATTCTGTTGTATCTACAATGACACTTTCCATGCGTCCAAACTTTCTAAACAAGCTTCACCATGCCTTGCAAAAAGCCTAACACCTAGACTGTCACCACTCGGATAAATCCGATTCGTTATCGTTTTCACTCCGTTATTCGCGAACAGCTCCAACGAAGTTTGATCCACGAACAGATGAAGCTTGATGCTCCCATCCTCCATCGGTTCCACCTGAGCTTCGCTCACACCGGCTTCACCTGCACCGGCGCATGTACGATCAACGCGGAGTGTATGCTCCGCTACGGAGTACGAGACTTCCGTGTATTCAGATCCATCCTCTGAACAACGAATGAGAAGTCCAAACACGGCTTCCCCGTTAGATTCCTTTGTGTTAAACACGGCAATCAGTTCTAGCTGATCGCCTTGAATAGCTGGCAATGAAACAATCGATTCCGCAGGTATCACCTGTCGATCGATGAACTCCCTGCCCTTCCGCAGCGCCGCCAGTTCCGCCACAGGCTGCATCCGCAACGTGCCATCCTCTGCTAGCGTCAATTCGCGCGGCAAAGTAAAAGCCCCCATCCAGCCATCTACTTGCTCCGGCATTTGAGCGCCCCATATGTTCATCCATCCCAGCAGGATGCGCCTTCCCTGTCCGTCCACCAACGTTTGTGGCGCATAGAAATCGAACCCATAATCCAACCGTTCTGCATAACGGTAGTCGAAATTGCCTATCTCATAGTTTAATTTGCCGGTGAGGTACATCGTCTTTGTAGACCCCATGTTCATCGGGGAAATAATAAGCACATGATCATCCCCAGCACCGAGTGGAAATAAATCAGGACACTCCCACATATCTCCCATGGTGCCGTCACTCTCTGCTGCAACACCCAAATAACGCCATGTGAGCAAATCAGAAGACGTGTACATCAGCGCTTTGCCCAAGCCATCCTTACCATAACCGACGACCATGTACCACTGACCGTCATCCTGCCAAACCTTCGGATCGCGGAAGCCGAACCCACCCTCCTCCGGTGCGTCACCAATAATAGGATTTGCCCCTGATTTGCTAAAAGCAACCCCATCTCTGCTGGTCGCGAGGCACTGAACCTCCACCGGCGTACGTCCATCTACATGCCCCGTATAAACCAATGTCAGAACGCCGTTATTATCAACTGCACTGCCCGACCAGCAGCCATAACCACCTGTTTCCCCGCTATCATAATCTTCGGAAGGCGCCAACGCGATAGGCAAGTGCTCCCAGTGCACCAAATCCTTACTTTTGGCATGCCCCCAATGCATCGGGCCCCATTTCGACTCATAGGGATAATGCTGATAAAACACATGATACTCTTCATTCCAATAAATAAGCCCATTCGGATCATTCATCCAGCCCGCTGGAGGCATAAGATGATAACCAAGCCTATATCCATCCTCCGCGATTAACTTGACGGCTTGCCCCAATGCTTGATTTGCTTGTTCCACGCGTTCCATGTGGAGCTGATTCTTTTCGCTTTCTGTCCGCTGACTCATCCTAGAACATCCTCCCTAGCTCCATCTCGTATCAACGCTTGAATTTCCTCCATTGTTCCAAGCGACGGAATCGCACCTTTCCGAGTCGTCGCCACAGCTCCCGCCGCATTCGCAAAGCGCAATGCGAGCTGAAGCTCCTCTTCTTCCCACAACTGCAACGCCTTTCCCTGCTCCAACACTTCATATAACAATGCCCCGAAAAACGCATCCCCAGCACCAGTCGTATCAAGCGTAAGAACGGGGAAGCTCTCTACCTTGCCCCACCACTCCTTCATCTGATAGAAAGAACCCGCTCCTCCTGCCGTGACCAAAAGCAAAGTAATTCCATACTGTTCAACTAGTTTTCTCGCTGCCTTTTCTAAATCCTGCTCAGCCGTCAAGAAGACAAGCTCCTCTTCGGAAACTTTTACCACATCTGCGAGGCTTAGGCCAACGCGAATTACTTCTCGTGCGTGCTCCTCATCTCGCCACAAGGAAGGACGCCAATTCGGGTCATAGGAAATAAGAGCACCCCTATCCTTCGCAAGGTGAACAGCGTTTAAAGTAGCCGTATAAGCAGGCTCTGTGGTCATTGAAATCGAGCCAAAATGGAAAATACGAGTCTCCTCCAGCATGGCAAGATTCAACTCATCCGCTCTCAACAGTTGGTCAGCGCCAGGATGCCTTGCAAAATGAAACGATCTATCTCCATCTGCATCCAGCTGGACGAAAGCCATCGTCGTATGCGCCTCGTCCGTCTCGACTAGCCCACGATCTGACACGCCCACATCGAGCAAAGTTTCTCGTAAATACGCACCGAATGGATCGCTGCCCACTTTCCCGATGAACCCCGTATTCTTGCCGAGCTTCGCCAGCGCAGCTGCCACATTTACCGGTGCTCCGCCTGGGTTGCGCTCAAACAACGTCTGTCCCGCTTCGGATCGACCATAAGGTGTAAAATCAATTAAGTATTCCCCAAGCGCAACTACATCGTAGTTCATGCCATCTGCTCCTTTCTTTTTAGCCTAAACCATTTAACCCTTAATACCCGACATCGTAATCCCCTGAATATAGTAACGCTGCAAAAATAGAAAAAGCAGGAGAATTGGCACCGTAGATAACGTATTCGCCGCCAAAACCTTCGACCAATCTGTCCCCTCATTCGAGGAAAACGTAGAGATCCCGACTTGGATCATCTGCATTTTCTGATCATTGATCACAATAAGCGGCCATAGATAGGAGTCCCAGTTTCCTAGGAAAGTCATCAGTCCGAGCGTAATTAGCGCCGGCACGGCGGCTGGCAGCACAATCGTTACAAAAGTGCGCGGCAATGTCGCTCCATCAATCCGTGCAGCCTCCATCATTTCGTTCGGAACTTCCGCGAAAAATTGCCGCAGCATAAAGATGCCGAACACGGACAACATCGAAGGAATAATAAGTGCTTTATAAGAATTGAGCCAGCCCAAATCATGCATCAACAAATAGTTAGGTACTAGTGTTACTTCACCTGGGATGATCATCGCAGACATAAATAAGGCAAATACAACCGTTTTAAATGGAAATCGAAGCTTCGCAAACGCAAACGCCGCCATCGAATTAATAATCAGCACCAGTATCGTTACGATGGTAGCTACGAGCCATGTATTCCAGATATAGCGCAAGAACGGATTTCGTGTATTAAAAATGACATTGTGGAAGTTCTTCCATGTCCATTCTACGGGAACTATTAAATGAATATTCAATGATGTATATTTGAAAAGCTCCTGATAGGGTCGAAAAGCGCCACTAACCATCCATAGGATAGGAGCGACAGAAATCAGAGCAATTACGATCATGACGATCATCGTTACGACGTTTGTTAGCCTCTTCACTGCGAATCCCTCCTCGTTGTTAGTCTGTGTCTTTGTTAAAAAGCTTCATTTGGATTAGTGAAATGGTCAATACAATCGCGAAAAGCACAAAAGCCGCCGCCGTCGCGTACCCCATCCGCATTTGCGTGAAAGCTTGTTTATAAATATAGAAAACAACCGTTTCCGTTGAGCTATTGGGTCCACCATTGGTTAATACGAAAACTAAGCCCGAGAGCTTGATCGCATCGATTGTCGTCATGATGACCACAAAGGACATCGTCCGATTCAATAATGGAAGTGTGATTTTGAAAAACTGTCCAATCCGTGATGCGCCATCCACTCTGGCTGCTTCATAGAGATCGGGTGAGATATTGTTCAAGCCTGCTAGGAAAATAATCATGAAAAAACCGGCACCCTTCCAAATTCCGAGTACAATAATGCCGTTCATCGCTGTTTTCGGATCAGATAGGAAGCTTGTAACCGGCATATGCAGCGCTTTGAGCACACTGTTCAGGAGGCCAAATTCCTTGTTATAAATGAGCTTAAAAACCGTAGCCGCCACCGCTGTCGAGATAATAACCGGGATAAAATAAAGCGTTCGGAACAGCCCGGCTGTCGCGGTTTTCTTCTGAATTAACAGGGCAAGGCCTAGTGCGATGCTCGTCTGAATCGGAATCACAATCAGTGCGAAATAAAACGAATGCTTCAAGCTATTAAAGAAGGCACGATCCTTCATAAGATGCACATAATTGTCCATGCCGACGAACACATCACCGGCGCCGACTAAGGAATAGTTCTTGAAACTGATTAGAAAAGCTTGCAACATAGGATAGAATACGAACACAAGCAGCAAGGCTATTGCCGGGAAAATAAACCAGAAGGCCGTAGCTTGCTCATGCTTGCGAAAGCTTTGTGATTTTTTATTGCTTGAACTAACCGATTTCACTGTTTTCATCGTTTCAACAGTAGCCATAGCTCACCTCTCCATTCACATCTGTCATTTGCCATCATAAACATACACTTGGAGACTCGACATGACAGTCCCATCCTGGCTAGTCGCCTTGATTTCAGCCTGGCCAGTCTTAATACCACGCACCGTTGCCCCTCCGTTATTCACTGAAACAGACGCGATTCCTTCATCGCTAGATGTCCACTTCAGCTCCTGTGGTGCACTCAGTGGATTAACGGATGCTGCGATAAGTTGGCTGCTGTTCACCGCTACATCAAACGTAGTATTGTTCAGCACTACTCTCTGTGGCGTTGTACCGTTCACATCTTCCTTACGCCAAACCGTCCCCATCGGATAAAACTGCGCTTTTTCCAGCGTGACAGTGCCCTCTAACGCAGTCAGATCCAGTCGATTGCTCGTGGGATCAGGGAAGATCAGGCTAGAAACAACAGCCTCGCCATCATTAGCAAATACCTCCAAACTAGCCTCATCCACGAAAAATTGAAGCTTGAGCTTGCCGTTCTTCAGTTTCAGCGGGGCCGATACTTGTTCGGCAAAGCCTTTCTCGAATGAGGTGATACCCGATTGGGTTCTGTCTATCGTTAGCTTTTCCGTCTCAGCATCATAGGTAACTTTCGTTGCTTGATCCGTTCCTTTGCGGAGCTGGAATTCGAACTTGCTTTTCGGCAGAACTGTAAGCTCCGAGATCAGCTCATAAGATGTACCTTTTATAGGATCAAACGGATTAACTCCTTCCGCTAATTGCTGCTTATTCACCATTACTTCGTTGCCCCGCAGCGTCTGTAATTCGTTGATCGGCTCCTGAATCAAGCGTATGCCTTGATCAGGAATATTCCTCAACCGCAGCTCACGCGGGATAGACATATTCCCCTTCCAAGCTCCTGTCGGCATCGCAAACGGATAGCGCCAGTTCGACATCCAGCCTAGCCAGATTCGTCGGCCATCCTTTGCCGGAATGTCCGAGTAGGATACTGCTGCATAGAAATCCTTCCCGTAATCCGTCCACAAGACATCGGAAGCCGGATTGTCGTTCTTGAACGTGTGACCGTCGAACGTGCCAACGAAGTATTGAGCCGTGGAGCCTTTGGTCGTGTTGTTGCTACCGATGCTGACGGCTAACACCCATTTTTTCGTTTTGGCCCCCTCTACAGGCAGCTCAAACAAGTCCGGACATTCCCAAACCGCCGCATGCGAGCCCTGATCGCTTCCAAACTCACTTGCGAGCTTCCATGCTTTGAGGTCAGGTGATCTGTAGAATTGAACACGATTATCTACAGACACCACCATCACCCAGGATTTCGTCGGCTCGTGCCAGATCACTTTGGGATCTCGGAAATCCTTCAAACTCGGATTCGGAATCACTGGATTTCCTTCATATTTGGTCCAGGTACGGCCTTTATCTGTGCTAAATGCAATACTTTGCGATTGCAGGCCGCCTTTGAAATGCGTAAAAATCGCGACTAGACCCGCCTTGCCGCCAAAAAAGCCACTCGTATCCTTCGCATCCACAACCGCGCTGCCTGACCAAATTTCACCGAGCGAATCCCTAGCTAGCGCGACCGGCAGATGCTCCCAATGGATTAAATCGCGACTAACCGCGTGACCCCATTGGCCGCTATTTTGATAGAATTGATGATACTCTCCTTCAAAATAGACCATGCCATTCGGGTCACTTAGATTGCCTGATTCCGGTGATAAGTGATACTGTGGGCGAAACTTTTCCGTATAATAAGTCGGATCCTTCGCGTAAGAGAAAGCCGATTCTTCCGCTGAGTCCGTCGATTTGTTATCACCTGCTACCAAAGCCGTCCCCCCCCAACCCAGAAGTATGATCACAACGCTACCCGCCACCCATAATCCAAATTTCTTCCGCATGGTACCTCCCTCTATTCGCTGTCTATTATGATGTATCGTTATTGTACCGAGTCAGCGAATAGAAAGATTTCAATATCATTGGGAGTTTGCTTTTAAAATGATTTGCAGAGACGTGCCCCGTCCTCGCTCCCCCCTGTTAGCGCTGTTTTTTAGACGGCTTGGCACACCCCCGATCACTAACTGGAAAACCTCCCGTTATTTTTCTGATTTCAGCTGGAATCTATAGATTAACTGGAAAATAAGTAGGTAATTTTAGTGTTTTCTGGCTGTTTTGGAACAATTACTTGAAACTAACTGTATTTTTTACAGTTACTTTTATAAAATCAAGGATTCCCGCGGAATTACCTGTATGTTTTCCTGTTATTTTTGTGCAAGCAGCTCTTGACTTAGCCAGACAACAAAAAGCCCCCAAAGCCATACACTTACATGGCTTTGAGGGCTTTTTACTAATCACTAACTCGTAATTCCTCCCGATACTCCTTCGGACCTTTCCCGTAGAACTTCTTAAAAGCCGTACTAAAATAGCTCGAACTAGAGTACCCCACCAACGTAGCAATATCCGTTAGCTTAAGCTCACTTTCTTGGAGCAAATCCGCAGCCCGACTCAAACGCAACCTCGTGACGTAGTCACTAAAAGTCACGCCCACACTCATCTTAAACAAACCAGATAAGTACGTTTCATTAATATGAAACATCTCGGCCAAAGAGGCCAGCGTAAGCTCATAGGAAAAGTTCTCATTCACATAATTGCGAATGGCTTCCATCATTTGCTGACCGCTGGAGAACCTGGTTTTCCTCACTTCTTCCATAACTAGTCTGGCCATGTCGTGCAGCTGATCGAGCACTTGCTCCCGAGAGGAGTAATCTCTCACGCTCATCTGGCAGTTCCAGAGATAGCTCTGTAGGGACGCATCCCCTAGCTCAAATTTCTTCGCAATGGCGTTAAACAAGAGAATTATGCGTAAGGTCAAAAAGGTGAACACAAACATCGGCGTATCTCGATCCAAAGCGAAAATAGCGTGCAGCTGCTTGGTAAAAGCAGGCATATCGAGATTTTCGATGGTTTGCATCAGCTTTCTCTCCACCTCTGGTGAAAAGCTATGCGTCATGGCGAGCACATTTCGGTCCGGCTCAGCTTTATCGGAATGAATCGTGCCCTGACTCCAGGCGAGCATACTTGATGCGTAGCCGTCCTTCAGCTGCCTCAAACCATGGATAGGCTCGCCAATACCGAGCACACTATCTACTTTGAGGTAGCTTTGGATATCCCGCTTCAGCTTGCGTACGAAGTCAGCCAAGAAGCGGTCATGCTGGGCATTTTGAATCCGAATGACAAAATGTATCATCGCAGGGTGACTCATCGCGTAGAACGGATAGATGTGCTCCCATTTCTCGGCGGACTCCCGGCACAACATCTGAAAAGCTAAGTACAGCAAGTCTTTCCGCTCACTCCAATCGTCCAAACGTCCTGGGGGAATACGCATCTCTACGGTTACAAATTGAGCATGAACATCGTCACTTGCTAACGTTGATAACTGTAACTGCTCCATCCGCTCCTTCATGGTGGATATGCTGAACCATTCGTCCTTCACCAGTTGCCAAAGAAGCTGCTCTTGCATCAGCACAAGCTGTTGATGGTTTTTGATTTCCTCTTGATCTTGCTCCCGCAAGCGATTGCGATCTTCTTCCAATTCCGCGGCTAGCTTGCCAAGAAGTGCGGTCAGCTCACTGCGAACCACAGGTTTGAGCAGATAATCTTTCACCCCAAGCTGAATAGCAGCCTTCATATATTCAAAATCCGAGTAGCCAGAGAGCACAATAATACGAAGCGCGGGGTACTTTTCCTTGCATGCGCTAACGAAGGAAATCCCATCCATTTGCGGCATGCGAACGTCTGTAATTACAACGTCCGGCAACGGATGTGCCTCCAGAAGTTGCAGCGCTTCCAGACCATTAGCCGCTTCCTGCGCAATCTCGTACCCGGCGGATGTCCAATCGATTTTGGCTTTAATGCTATTTCGAACGCCGACCTCATCATCAATCAACATGATTCTGTACATCTCGGTTGTCAGCTCCTTATCAGCGGCAGGATCAGGTTGATTTCCGTCCCCTCACCAAGCTTGGCATGCAGCTCTAAATGAAATTGCTCACCATAATTCAATCGACAGCGGGATAACACATTGCGAAGCCCTATACTCTGCCCCTCGGTACTAAGGATTGCCACAGGATCACCCATCTTGATCTCTTCCCGCAGATTTTGAACCAATTCCGGAGACATGCCAATGCCATTATCCTTCACGGAGATCAGCAATTTATTCTCTTGCAGCTTCGTCCTTAGGGTAACCCGCGCAACGCCATCCTTCTCTAAACTATACTTCACCGCATTTTCGACCAGAGGTTGAATGATGAATTTGGCGATCAAGAAATGGGCTGCCTCGGGATCTTCTTCGATCACAATTTGCAATCGCTCTTCATGCCTCAAATGAAGGATGAACAAATAATCCCGGATATACGCCATTTCTTCCCCTACTCGAACCAAATCACTACCCAGGTTAAGCGAGTATCTCATCATTTTGCCCAAAGATTCCGTGGCATCCATCACAAGGTCTTCCCGCTTCATCGCCGCCAGACCACTAATGATTTCAAGCGTATTATTATAAAAGTGCGGATTGATCTGCAGCAGCAGTGCTTTGTACTCGGCATTTTTCCTACGCAGGTTCGTCTCGAACTCGGTCTCGATTAAATAGCGCAGCCGATGGGTCATCTGCTCGAAAACCCTTGTCACATAGTTCACTTCACTATGGCCCTGGCCAACCTTCGGCATCATGTGCAGCGCCTGCTGAAACTCCCCGCGCTCTACATGTTTCATTGCTCTCCCCATCGCACTCAGCGGCTTGGTAATGCCTGCAGACAGCCAAAAGGCTGCCAATATCGCAACGATTAGCAACAAAATACTAACGACAAGCATCGTTTGGCGAATGTGTGTGATTTTTTCATACAATTCAGCCTCAGGCACACTCCCGATAATCGTCCAATTCTGAGCAGGCAGCTTGCGGAAAAAGAGCAGATTCGTCTCTCCTTTCGCCTCCATTGGGAAAATGCCACTAGCTTCCCCGTCATAACGTGCATCAATCTGCTGAAGCCCCTTCCCTAGCATGTCCTTGTCTTCAGACAGATTCTGATCCAGCACACTGTTGCCGTCATGCGTCAGCAAAACAACCTTCCCTGTCTTCCCCACATGAATCTTTTCAATGGCATTGCGAAGCAGGGTTGTTGGATAATTCACTTTGATGAAGCCCATATTTTTTAGCGATTGTAATTGAACGAGTGGGAAAAGGAAGCTATTAATCGATCGAGCTCTCATAAAATCATCCGACTGATCGACATCCTTGTGTGCGGTCGTCCAACGCTTGTTTTCATGAATAAAATCCTGAAACCACGCGCTGTTCTTGTAGGTTCTGTCTTGCGTCCACACACCGCCTGCATCTTCGGCGAACGCACTAATGGAAATACCGCTGGAGTTGTTCACCCCATAGGAGGAGAAATACTCCCGCAATCGTTGCTTCGTGAGCACTCGTTCCTGAATGGTGCTATCTGGGTTCAAATGAACGGTCAGCCAGTCCTGTGTAACTCGGGAGCTCATTACCTGATTGCCTGTATCCTCCACTTGTGTCAACAGCGTCCCCACATGCGAGGCAAACTGCTCGATCGTTTGAGAGGTTGAAGCTTCGATCGACGACTTGATTGACTTGGCCGCTTCCTCACTAAGGATATAGGCCAAAGTGGCAAAAGGGAGAAGCAGTAGAACCGAGAAAACCGCCATTAATCGGCTCCGCAATGAGAAAAACATGATATCCCCCCGTTATGTCTGATTCTTTATATCATACCTCTCGGCCGTCTGACGAAACAACGACAAAGAGACGATCATCGAAATGATTCGTCTCACTTATCTGGAACTGCTTACTTCTTCTGCTGTGCTAGGACATCTGCGTACGCTTTATCAATTGTCGTAACGGCCTCTGCGATAGACGCATCAATGTTCCTTTTGCCGATCGTGACATCCTCAAACATTTTGTTCACAGCATCTGACATTTGCGGGAAGATCGGCGTGATTGGACGTGGTCTGCCGTACTTCTGATTCTGAATAACGAAGATGTTCTTCGGATATTCATTCAGCTCTGGGAACGCCTTCGCAGAAGAATAACGGGATGGGATATCTTTCGTCATACCTGCATACGTTTTCTGACCTTCTTCACCCGTTACCCAGTTGATAAACTTCCAAGCTTCATCTGGATGCTTGCTTTTCCCTGAAATGCCGAGTGCCCAGCTGCCGTTAGCTACCGCTTGCGCTGTTCCTTTTGGCAATGGCGCAATATCATAGTCTTCGCCCAACTTGAAATTAGGGAATTTCTCCTTCAAATTAGCCAAGGACCACGAGCCATCAATCGTAATGGCCAGCTTGCCGTTCGGGAACGGATCCGGTGGGTACTCCAATGCAGATACTTTATCTTTGTTATACAAATCGGAGAAGAACTGTACGGCTTTTTTCGTTTGCGGTGAATCTAGGTAGCCTTTGGACGTTTTACCATCTGGGCTCATGATCTCGCCACCCAGCTGCCATATAATTGGATACTTGAAGTAAGCTGTACCTCCCGCGTTACCAAAGCCCTGCGCAGGATCGATACCAAAGATCCCCTTCGCTGGATCGTTCACTTTCTTGGCAGCATCCAAAACTTGATCCCATGTCCACGGTTCATCGGGGTTTTTGGAAGGAAGCGGAATGCCTTTCGCTTGGAATAGCTTCTTGTTATAGAACATCGCAATCGAAGACTCGGTTAGCGGTGCCATGTAGATTTCATTTTGATACGTGTAGGTCGCAAGTGTTGATTTCGGAACATCCTCCATATTGCCGTCTGCTTTGAAGTAGGCAGTTAAAGGTTTAAGAGCTCCCGCGTTCGCATACGAACCAACGGTTGGCGCATCAAGGGCCATGATGTCAGGTGGACTTCCGGAAGCGATGGATACACGCAATTTCGTATCATAATCCGAGTATGGGATCGGTGTCATTTCCACGGAAATATTCGGATACTTTTGCATAAAAGAGGCTACTAACTTGTCATAAGCTGCATTCTCTGTATCATTCCCCGAGTTTCTCCAAAATGTAAGTTTTACTTTTTCTTCTTTTTTCACGGCTGTGTCTGTTTGGCTTGGTACGGATGACGAAGATGTGCTTGCTGTGCCTCCATTATCACTTTGGGAAGAACATCCCGCCAACAAGCCACCAACTACGAGAGCGCTTACGACTGTTTGACTGAGCTTTTTCATACGATTATTGCCCCTCTCAATACTCTATTGTTGTTCTTGTCATCATCTTATCAAAGGGGACGAAACATTAAATTCAAAATGCTCTGCTTCTAACTTATAAAATTATCATGCCTTGGAGGGAAAGTAAAAGGGGAGGCGTTGGCGGGTGCTGGGTGGGAGAGGAACTGTATGCAGCTGACGTGGGACTTGGGGCGCTAATTGGAATTAGACATGCTAAATTGAGATGAAGGGGAACGTGCGTGCACTATTGGATCATTTTATCGGCTAATTGCATCACGAGAGGAACGTCAGTTCGCTATTCACCCAATTAAGGTGTGTTTTCCCTTTGTTTCTCGGGAATAAGGCATCCACGTTCCCCCTCTGCTTGAATGTAGCCATTTTCGTAAAAATAGCGCATCCTCGATCCCTTTCGAATGTACTTCGAACTACTGGGAGGCTGTCGATTCTGTTGTATCTACAATAGTCTCCTTTAAAGAAACGCAAAAACGAACCCCCTAAAGGGTTCGTTAGTCTGGATAGCAGTTCCAGAACAGGTTCTATTACCAATCAACCCACTGTGGTCGCACGCTGGCCGGCTTGAGTCACTTCCAACTCCCTCTTCCGTGATTGGTAGCTTCCAATATGAAAAGCTTGCCAGCAACTTACGCCAAAGACGAGCATAGCGGTAATGAACCAGCCACGAATGCCGAAATGAGCGACGATAACGCCACCGAGAAGCGGTCCCGTTAGGCAGCCAAGGAACATCCATGAGTTCACCATGGCGAAGGTCTGCCCTTCCATCCCCTTGCGAACTAAGCCTCGCACCTGGGCTTGAATGTTGGGCATCATCCCTGCTACGCACAGACCGAGCGTGAAACGACACGCAAGGATGAGCGGATACAGATGCGTCACAGCTTGCACGATGCAGAGGAGAAATGCGGTGCTGGTCGCTATTTTGAGCAACAGTAAAGGTCCTACGCGATCGGAGAGCATGCCCAGCAATGGGGAGAATACGATAACGGCAAGTGAGGTCGCCGATAAGGTGATGCCGAGCAGCCATTGATCGTTGAAAAAGGTGAGCGTATGCGTGGCTTGCCGCAAGTAGTAAGGGATAATCGGATTCGTCCCGACTAATGCGAAATTAATGCATAGGGCACTAAGCAGCAGCGAGGGGAGCGGCTTCATCCTCCAGATGATCTTCCAGTCCGATAGCAATGTGCTCCGTTCACTTTTAGAAACAACAGGTGCACGTGGTCCTTCTTTGACAAAGCAAAGGACGCTGACGGTCGCAAGCAAAATGCACACACTCATAGCTGGATACGCGCCTCGTACCGAGTAAAATGTAAGTAAAGAGGAAGCGATCAGTGGTCCGACTAGCGATCCGGTCTCGCCCATCATTTGCATGGTGCCAGCCGAAACGCCAACCTTATTCTTGGCAGCTCCAATCAAGATCAGCACCATGGTGAATGGCAGGATGCCAGTGAAGCAGCCCTGTGCCAATCGCAGCAGCGCCAACTGCCAAGGCTCGGTGGCAAGTGACATGCAAGCCGTAACGATGGTCATCCCGAATCCAGACCATAGCATCACAGGCTTACGCCCGTAGCGATCTCCGATACGCCCAAGGAAGGGCATGAGGAGCATCATAATCATGAAATTGGCCGAGAATATAGCGCCTGACCATATGTAAAGCGAATCCCCCCTTACTTGCCCAACATCCTGAAGAAAGCTGGGCAAGAGGGGAACGAACATGCCGTGCGCGGTCGATACAAGCAATTGTACAGAGAGCAACGCTGCAAACTGCCGGTTCCACGAGTCCATCGAACTAGAAAGAGCCTTCGATGATACTTTCGCTCAATGCACGTCGTCCATTCGGCAGCTCACGCTGTTGAAAGTCTTCTGCCAACGTTTCACGTGCTCCACGGTAACCTAAAGCAATCACGGCATGAAGCTCATACTCCGCCGGAATTTGAAGTACTTCACGTGCCTTTTCTCTCTCATAGCCGCCAACAGCACGCGTAGCCAGACCTAACAAGTGAGCTTGGAAAGCAATGGATGCCCAAGCCGCACCCGCATCAAACGCATGCGCACCACTAGGTTCACCATCCTGACGGAACTTGTTAGACAGGATCAGCAACAGAACAGGAGCGTGCTCCGTCCACAATTGATTGTTCGGCTTAATAAACGATTGAAACTTCTGTTTCTGCTCTTCTGTGTGGGCGACTATGAATCGCCACGGCTGCAGGTTCGAGCTGGAAGGTGCCCAGCGAGCAGCCTCCAGAATCGTATACAAAGTCTCTTTCGTTACTTCCTTCTCTTCAAAAGCACGCGACGACCAACGATTCAGAAACAGCGAATGAACAGGATAATCCGCTTTACGATGGGCCTCCACTTCTGGAGTTAAAACAGCTTGATCAACTACTTGTGAGGATACAGTCATGTCATCATTCCCTTTCCGAATAGGCGTGTCGCCTTTATTTAAGTAACCACTGATTCAGATCAAAATCCTTCTCGGCCAACTTCTCTTCAACCAAGAATTTCTTCGTTCCATCAAGCAGCTTCACACCATCATCCTTAAAATTAACCTCTTTAATCGTCTCTATT
Organism: Paenibacillus qinlingensis; assembly: GCF_013204845.1. GTDB lineage: Bacteria > Bacillota > Bacilli > Paenibacillales > NBRC-103111 > Paenibacillus_E > Paenibacillus_E qinlingensis. The sequence continues at coordinate 158,574 of NZ_JABMKY010000011.1, read as the reverse complement.
GGTGTAACCTTCTTGTTTAATTCCGGTGTGAACCCATTTAACTGAGATAAAAATTGGTAATATTCATCCGGTTTGGATTGTAAATCCTTGAGCGCTTTCTCCCTAGCTGCATTCCACACCTTCGGGAAATCAGGGAATTTCTTCAGGTAATCCTCAGAGACAACCGTAATGCTGCCGCCAATTAAATTCGGATGCTTGGTGGCATCATCAATTAATGGGAATCCATTTTCAATTTGTTTCAAAGCGAAGATCGCACTGTTCGTCATCGCGTCCACTTCGCCACGAGACAACGCTGCTTCACCATCAGGACGCAGCATATGGATGAACTTCACGTCGGGCACATTCTGTTCCTTCACGAGGCCGGCAATATAGCGATGCATGAAGGAGCCTTTTTGAATTGCGATCGTTTTACCTTTCAAATCAGCAATCGTAGTTGGTCCACCTTTTTTACCAATCAAATAACCTATATTGTCTGTTGAGTTCTGGGTAATCGCTCTCGTCTTCGCTCCAGTCGAACGAGCAAGTATCGCTGGCGTATCGCCCAAGCTGCCGAAATCCAATCTGCCGCTGATCAACGACTCACTTTGGTCAGGTCCGTTCGGGAAAGCTACTGGCTTAACCTCGGTGATGCCGTATTTTTTGAGCTCCTCTTGGATAATCCCTTTATATAAGCCCCAACCCTCTGCGCCACCTGGAAAATTCAACTTGTTCGTGCCAATGTATCCGTAATTGATCACTGCTGGTGGTTGTACCTTGGCGGCTCCGCCACTTGTCGCTGCTGCACTAGCACCAGCTGTCTTGGCGCCTCCATCGGAATTGCCGCAGGCCGCTAAGAAAGCGACCATGGCTGTTAAAATTATAACCAAATGCGTGGTACGGAAAAGTCCGAATCCCCTTTTAATATGCTTCTGTCTCTCTATCATGTTTCATTCTCCTTTCAAGTTAGCCACACAACGGGTACCTACTGCCTTACCCGATGGAAGTTATTTTCGATAATTCATACATATATGGATGCTCAGCAACTGGCTTACGACCTTTACCCCAGCCGACTTTCTCACGATAACCGCCAAATAATCCCTGCTCATCGAGGATTTCCTCGCTGACTAACGAAGGTCCTTCAGCATCAGGCGCCACATACAGCGCATCCGCTGGGCAATACAGCTCGCACATGAAGCAGGTTTGGCAGTCGCTTTGCCGAGCAATGACAGGAATCCCATTTTCCACGCGATCGAATACATTCGTTGGACATACTGACACACAGAGGTTACATTCTACGCATTTGGACTCGCTGACTAGCTCAATCATGGTGTAACAGCCTCCTTGTTTACTTCAGCCTTTTGCGTCCAGACCTTATCCAGCCCTCCGCTAATTAATCGGTACCCTTGCGCTGCATCAATTTCAGGGAAATCTTCCCGCTTGTGCATGCCTCTCGTTTCAGTACGCTCGCGTGCCGTGTTGTACATAAGGCGAGCTGTTGCTGTCATAGCCGCTGCCTCACGATGACGAACACCTGCGATATCTAGCGTCGTCACGCGTTCACGCAAATCGTTCCAAAGTCCATCCAGACGAGTGATTGAGCCTTCCAACCCTTTCTGAGTACGGAACAAATTGCGATCATACGGCGTGACTTCCTCTTGTACCGCTTGAATGGCTTCGCCTGTTTTGCTTAAAATCTGACCCGATCCCGACTTCGTGAAAGTTGTCGTTGAGACGCTTTTAAGTGTACGATTATCTGCTTTATCTCCAAGATCCTTAGCAAATTTCGCAGCACCTTCTCCTGCAAATGAACCAGAAGACATCGCCCAAGCCGCATTATGGCTGCCACCGCCTGTGAAACCTCCACAAATCAGCTCACGCGTCGCCGCATCGCCAGCCGCATATAAGCCTGGAACAATCGTTGAACATTGCTCATCCACGATCCGAATACCGCCTGTTCCACGCACCGTGCCTTCTAAGCGAAGGGTAACAGGGAACTTATCTTTGAATGGATCGATGCCAAGTCGATCAAAAGGCAAGAAGAAATTCGTTTGATTCACACGCAGCAAGGGACGAATCTCTTCCGGCGCTTGATCCAAGCTGGCGTATACCTGACGGCCTTGCAACAAATTGCGTGCAATGATTGAGCGGCCACGTTGTGACCCTGCGCCTTCTACAATGGAACCATCTTCGTAGTAGAAGGAGGCATATCGGTAGTAAGCTGTTTTGGTTACGGAAGAGAAGGTTGGGCAGATTGCGTAGGCATTCGAGAATTCCATCCCGGAGAAGTCAGCACCGGCTTCAGCAGCCAATAGATAACCATCCCCTGTTAACACGTTCGTACCTAATGCTTTGCTCAAAAATGCACAACCGCCTGTCGCGATTACCACCGCTCCTGCACGTACCGTCCAAGTCTCCCCGCTCTGCGTTCTCACACCAGTTGCACCGCCAACGCCATTCTCATCGGCAAGCAATTCGAGCACAGGACTGTGATCGAGGATTTTCACACCTGCTTTTTGAACCAATTTGCGCATCAGCTTCATATATTCAGGCCCCTGCAAACCGCGTTTATACGGATCGCCGATATCATCCTTCGGAAACGGATACCCTAAGGAACCTAGCTTATTCATATTTTCATAAGTCTGATCGAGCACTCGGTTCATCCAAGGAATCTCCGCCAGCTTGCCACCCAACAAATAGCGACTCGCTCTTGCTTCTTCTCGCAACTTTTCTTCAGGTTTAACGTACCAAACTCCCGTACCTGATGGTGCTGTTGCTCCGCTTGTTCCGCAATAGCCTTTGTCCACCAAAACTACCTTAGAGCCTTTCGTTGCAGCCGTTAAGGCCGCCCAGGTCCCCGCTGGTCCTCCACCAATTACCAAAACATCCGCAACTAGACGCAAATCATTCTCTTCCAAAACCTTTGCCATCTACATGACCTCCTCTAAAATGAAAATAAAAAGAGGCATCCCTTTTATGTAGGAACGCCTCCGTGTGTACGGTTGGACAGGATATGCATTTGTATCACGACAAAACCAAGTTGTTTACTAAGATTAAACACATAGTAGCACCGTATTTCAATGCCGTCAACACTATTTATTAATATCAACCTATCGTCTTGAAGGTAAAATGCGATCGATAAACGGGGTTGTGTCCAGCTCCGCCAACGTTGTTCGCCCCTTGCCCCAGCCGAGTGTTTCTCGCCAGCTGCCCAGCAGATTGGCTTCAATCAACTCCTCTTCTGTCGGCACTTCCTCCAAAGGGGAGTCATACGGAGATACATACAAAGCATCCACGGGGCAATACGCTTCACAAATAAAACAAGTCTGGCAATCTTCCTGCCTTGCGATGCTCGGAATGCCATCCATCCCTTTATCAAACACGTTGGTCGGACACACCTTCACACAAAGCGTGCAACCCACACACCGCTGCGTACTTACGAATTCAATCATCGTGCCGCAACCTCCCGATCCGCCGCCAGCTCTTTGCGCAGCTCAATCTCCTCAATGCCAGAGACAATCAGGCGGTACTGCTGCGCAGGGTCTGTTTCCGGATACTCCTCAAGCGAATGCAAGCCCCGCGTCTCCTTGCGTGCAAGCGCAGCGGTGTACATCCATCTCGCCGTCGCGATCATCGCCGCGACCTCACGCGCCCGAACCCGACCCTGCACCGTCGGGTGCACGGCCGCTCCCCGCAAGCTCGCCCACAGACCGTCCAATCGCGCCAGCGATTGACGGATCACGGGCTCACTGCGGAAATAATTGATGTCCAGCGGGAAGACCTCCCGCTGGACGGCCTCGACCAAGCCCCCCGCATCAAGGATGCGATCGGGGGCTGCATCAGGGTCGACCAGGCCGTAGCGGCCTGCTGGTCGCAGATCTCTTGCGCTGCGCCTCAGCGTCAGCGCATGCTTCGCAGCTCCGGCACCGGCCCATGTGCCGGAGGAAATCGCCCAGGAGGCGTTGAACGCGCCTCCGCCTGACTTGGCACCCGTAACGCGTTCACGGGTGGCTGCATCACCAGCGGCATAAAGACCCGGAACCGTTGAGGCGCAGCTCTCATCGGTAAGGCGGATGCCGCCCGTCCCACGGACGGTTCCCTCGTAGCGAAGCGTGAGCGGGAACCGCTCGGTGAAGGGATCTATGCCTGCGCGGTCCAGCGGCACGAAGAAAATCGCGTGCGATTTGCGCAGGATCTGCTGCTTTTCTTCCGTGTCCGCGTGGTTAAGAACCGCGTAGACTGGGCCTTTGCTTAGCATTTTAGGCAGAAAATCCCCTGCTCTCGGACCACCACCTTGCAGCACCGTGCCATCTTCCGAGGTATAGGTAGCCCAGTTCAGCAATCGACCACGGGTCACCGTGCCGAAGGCTGCGCTAGGCGCATACTGACGCGTGAATTCCATGCCGGAAAGCTCAGCTCCGAGCTCCGTCGCCATCAGAGTTCCCTCTCCAGTAAGGACATTACACCCTAAACCTTTACTTAAAAAAGCACATCCGCCTGTTGCAATCACGACGGCATTCGCTTGGATTTCCCATTCCGAATCATCTAAGCGTGAAATACCTCGGGCACCACCAACCCCATGCTCATCGACGAGCAGCTCTAAGGCTGGCGATTGATCAAGGATCTTCACACCTGCCCGACTGACCTGACGACGCATTAGCTTCATGTACTCCGGTCCCTGTAAGTGATCCCTTAATGGAATACCCTGCTCATCACGGCGAAACGGATAACCCCACTTCTCCACGAGCAGCAAGCTTTCATACACTTGATCAAGCACACGGTGAATCCAGGCAGGCTCTGCCAAATACCCACTTTCCTTGTACCGCTGCTGGACTGCCTTCTCTCTCAGCTCAGGATCTGGCGGCAGGTACAACAAATTCGTACCTCCTGGTGCGGTAGCTCCGCTGGATCCTAGGAATCCTTTGTCTACGAGGATGACCTTCGCATGCTGCTGGGCTGCGCTCCAAGCTGCCCAAGCCCCAGCGGGACCTCCACCGATGACTAAGACATCGGCTACTAATTTCGTAATTTTGCCCGAGCTCATCGCTACCCCTCCTTGATGTATCCTAGCCCTGGAAGCTGTCACGCCAGCTCAGCCATCTTCTTTCTAGCCAACGTACAAGTGAATCTACCAGTTTCCCGATTACCGCAAAAATGATAACCCCAACGAAAATAAGCTCAGCGCTTGAATTTTGTTTGCCATAGTTAATGAGAAAGCCAATCCCTTCCTGCGAACCAATAAGCTCAGCTACGACGAGACCCAGCCAAGAAATAGCCACAGATAAACGTAAGCCTAAAAGAATGCCAGGCAGGGCGGCAGGGAGGATTAAGCGGAAAATTTGCTTCGACTTGCTGAAATTCAATACTTTAGCGACCTCGAATAATTTGTGATCCACATTTCGAATACCGAGAAAGGTGTAGATATACATTGGAAAAAAGGCACCATTCGCAATGATCACGATTTTCGACACCTCACCGAAACCAAACCAAAGTATGATTAACGGTGCAATCGCGAGATGAGGAATCATGCGCAGCATTTGAAACGAAGGATCGAGCATGAACTCCAGCTTTTGAACAAAACCAACGATAAATCCGAAAAACAGCCCAATAGATCCACCAATTAAAAAGCCGATGACGGCGCGTTGTAAAGAAATTGATAAATGCTGGGTCAACTCACCCGAAGCGATGAGTGAGCGAAATTCCGCAGCAATTTGTAACGGTGTGGGTAAAAATGATGGCGAAAACAGCCCCAAATCCCCAGATACTTGCCAAATAACAAGGAGTAATACGGGTACGATCGCGCCGATGACGAAATCGTTCACTCTCTCCCACAACCATTTGATCCGAACAAGCTCTAACTTCTGCCCCTTCGATTTGCCGATTCCTTGCGTAGCTTGGCTTAGCGCCTCGACACGATTGCTCATACCTTCTCCCCCTTAACTTTGTGCGGTAATCTTTGTAGTGATTATTGCCCTTTGTAGCTGTCTTGCCAGCTAAGCCATTTACGTTCAAGCAGCCTCACAGCGGAGTCCGCGACGATACCGAAAACGGCAAATATGAGAATCCCAACGAACACAACGGGTGTTTTGGAGAATTGCCGTGCATCCGACATCATATACCCGATCCCTGCGGTCGATCCCATTAATTCAGCCACAACAAGTCCAAGCCAAGACACACCTAATGAGATACGAACGCCTAATAAAATATGAGGCAGCGCTCCGGGAATTGTTAACCGGATGATTTGTTTCCATTTGCTAAACCCTAGCACACGTGTCACATCGAAAAGCTTGTTATCCACGCCTCGGATACCCAAGAAAGCATTGATATAAAGTGGAAAAAAAGCGCCTTTGGCAATGAGAAGAACTTTGGCTGTTTCGCCAATACCAAACCATAAAATAAACAAAGGCGCGATCGCCAAGTGAGGCACCATGCGAAGCATCTGGACCGTAGGATCTAGCGCTTTCTCCGTTCTACGGAATAAACCAACGAGAATCCCGAAGGCAAGGCCCAAAGATCCGCCTAACAAGAAACCTGATAGTGCTCGGACGACACTCACTCTAATATTGTCATAGAGCTCTCCTGTTTGAATGAGTTGAATGCCCGCGTTTATAATGCGAAGCGGCGTTGGAAATAGCAAGGATGAAATCACACCCAGGTGGCCAAGAATTTGCCAAGAAAGCAGTACGAATATTGGTACCAAAGCGCCAAGAAGCACGCGATTTAATCGTTGCTTGTATCTCTGTTGATCAACACCTACCAATTGTCCTTGTTGGCTCATAGAGATCCCCCTTTCTCCTTAAATACCGGAACTATCTATTAATTCTAGCTCTTCAATTTTCTCGAATTCACTAAGCACCTTAAGCCGCAGCTCCTGAAAAGACGTCGTCGTCTTCTTTCTCGGGATCGGCAGATCGATAGGCACAATGTTCCTGATGGCGCCAGGGCGCGGTTTGAGGATCACGACTCGATTGGCTAAATAGATGGCTTCATCAATATCATGCGTGACGAAAATCATCGTTGTTTTATTTTTTTGCCAAATATCAATCAACACTTCCTGCATGTGCGTTCGGGTAAAAGCATCTAGTGCACCGAACGGCTCGTCAAGCAGCAGCACTTTCGGATTACGGAGCAGAGCTCTCGCTATGGCTACACGTTGAGCCATTCCGCCAGAAAGCTCTTTCGGAAACGACTTCTGAAAGCCTTCCAAGCGAACGAGTTTAATCAGTTCATCGACTTTCTTCCGAACTTCAGGATCTCTCAGCGAAAGGTCAGCAGCAATATTCTTCTCGACATTCAACCACGGGAACAACCTTGGCTCTTGGAAAATGAAGCCCTTGTCAATGCCCGGCCCTTGTATCACCTGACCGCCTAGTTGAACCTCGCCGGTATGCGTAACATCCAGTCCAGCAATGATCTTGAGCAGCGTGCTTTTGCCGCAGCCGCTGGGTCCTATGACTGTAATAAATTCTCCTTCTTTCACTTGCAGCTGAATATTGTGCAAGGCTTGAACTGACCCTTTACTGGACTGAAAAGTTTTGTTCACATGCTCGAGTTTCAACAACGGTTGGCTCATTCCATTCAACTCCCTTTTTAATAAAAAAAAAGACACTTTTCTCCCAAAAGAGAATAGCGTCTCCGTTCATACGGTGGTCACATTTCTAGAGTACCACTTCGGATGAAACTTCGTCAATGATAATTTGTTATATCCCTATAAGTTTTATCGGAATTAAAATATCCATCTTATTTAATGACCCACATGCTCCTCCCGCATCCCCATAATTGAATTGCCCGTTAAGCACTGCTCGAACATATCAATGATGGCTAGGAAGCGTTCCGCCTCACGGAACACGTGATCCGCAAGCAAGGGATGGATAATACTCTTAATTTTGCAGGCCTCAATTAAATCACGGGCTGTCTTTTTGAAATCACGCAGGGCAACGACAGAGACACGATTCTGGTCAAGGAACTGATCCAACAGCGGATTCGTTTGGGACTGCGGCCGCATCCCGCTTAAATCAATAGCTTGAAAGAGAAGTTGGTCAAAATCATGACTAAAATTCCTTGCTTGTTCCACTAACTGACGCTCGGATGGGTCCAGCAGGTGACCAATGAACTTGGCGTGATCCGCCATGATGCGCAAGAAGAATATATTTTCATCTATAATCGCGTCCGGTAAAGGCTCTAATCGCCCTGTGTTTAATTCATGTAACCGATTTCGAAAATAGTTTGCCTCACGGCTCGTATGGTCGACTAACAACGGAAAGTTGTTACCACCAGGCAGTTTGCATTGGATAATGAGTCCGAGAACTTTTCTTTTGAACGCCCAAATATGTGCAGCAGCCGAAGATACTTCGGTATTGAAGCGTCGAATTTGTTCGGGATCTGTCAACTCGTTATAAGCATGTGATCGACCCTCGATATGTTCAAACATATGATAATAATGATTCGCTTCTTGGATTAATGTCGTATCCTCACATCGAAAACCCAGTTTGAGAAACAAGGAATGCTCCTTCATAATACGCGACCAGAACCGGATCTCATCCAATGAACGCATCACGAACTCATTTGACAATTCACGCACTCTCCTCACCTTGATGTTCTCCTACCCCATGTATAATGAGCAAGTGTCGTACATATGCTACGTCACCACAATTAGGACAACCACGAGTGCGGTATTCTTTCGTTCATATTCTTCCATTCGTATTCTTTCAGGCATGCCATTGCAGTAAATCATCTAAAATTTGGTTTTGGCCGCTAGGTGCCCAGCTCATACTGATCCAATTCGAAATTACGCGAACCTGGTTGTTCTGTACAGCTTTCATCGCATCCCAAGAGGTTCCCTTAAACATGCTATTGTACAGATTAGCCTCTTCTTGCGAGGTAAGTCGTTTATCAATCAGGAGGAAATCCGTATCGAACGACGGCATGATTTCTACCGCATACTCCTTCGTTCTCTCGTTCAATGGCACACAACTCCCTGGCTTTAACCCAAGCTCTGTATATAATAAGTGGCTTAGCGGGTGATCGATCATGCCGTGCACGCGAATTTTCTCACTATATAATCGAATGACTGACACACTTTGGAGTCCGATGGTGTCCATCAACGCTTCCCTCGTAAACTTCACGCGAAGATCTAGTTGACTGAACGTTTGTTGTGCTTCTTTTTCCCGTCCAACCAATTCAGCAATCCTCACATAATACGCACGCCAGTCCATTGAAAAATCTACCATAACCGTTGGTGCAATAAGCTTTAACTGGTTATACATCGGCAGATGCCTATAATCTGCAATGATTAACTCTGGTCGATAGCTGCGCATCTCTGCTAGTTGAACTTCAATTTGCCGTTTATTCTCCTCGATGCCTAACTCCAAATGTCGATAGCCATTCAATTCATAGCTGTCCTCCACGCCAAGATCTCGCAAACAATCCTGAAATCGAAAACATGATGCGACAGCTACCTTCAATTGTTTCCTTTTCACATACATCGTTGGTGAGATGCCAAAGCTATTCTTAAACATTCGGCTAAAATAAAACTCATTCCCGAAACCAACAGCTGTTGAAATGTCCTTGATGGAAGGCTCGTGCAGTAGTAAGAGTTCTTTCGAAGCATCTATACGAATGTGATTTAAATATTCAACTGGTGACATCTTCTTCGTTTTTTTGAAGCTTCTTGAGTAGGACGTTGGCGTCAATCCTGCGATGTCCGACAATGTTTCTAGTTTGATTTTGCTAGTAAAATGCTTGTACATATACGTGATGCTTTGATCAATTCCTTTGGACGCATCCTCAAGTTCAATCGGTTCCGGCACTTCCCCCGGTATTTCTTGGATAAGACTTTGAAATTTGAGTTGAATACTTGGATCCTTAACTGACTTGGATCGGCATTCTTCATAGAGCTGTGCTATGCCCTCGAGATGCGGCTTCCCTTGTTTTAACTGCAGCTTGCCCGTCTGAAAGAGTGAGGGATCGGATACCGCATTGGCACAATGCCAAGTTCCCTTCTTCTTGGAAAATGTCACGCGTCTTATCACTAGGACGTAGAACTCGATAAAGTCCGACTCCAGCATCACTTCAATAGGCTTATTTCCAACTAAATAAAAAGTCTGATTCGGTTTGATCGGTATAGCCTGATTATCGATGCAAAGGATGCCCTTGCCTTGTGTTACAACGAAGAGCATATCGCCTGGGATATTTTTTTTATGCAGCGTGTTTCGTTTGTGGAAACGACGTTTGCGTATGGATGAAAGCATTAGAAGGGAATATTCCTGTCCTTGAACCGGCAGCATATACAGCTTTAACCCCTTTCACGGTCATCATTGATAATGATTATCAGTAGATTCAGTATAAATGCTTTCCATTTAATTGAAAAGGGGTTAAACGGGTCATAGCTAGACGCGCGTTTGGGATTAGCTGTAGAAACTACAGTTATTTTTGAGAAATTAGTTGGAAATTTAAAATTAACTGGAAAAAATGTAGGTAATTCCATCCGTGTTAACCTCTTTTGGGTTAAACAAAGAAAAGTAACTACATAAAATCCATCTAAACGATGATTTCGTTGAAAAAGTCGCGAAATAGCTGGATTAAATCCAGTTATTTCTAAGTTGGTTTGTGTTTGGGGTTGGGCCTCTCACGCAGAAATGCAATAATACAACCTTTGCGGCTAGTTTATGCTTGAGATTGGTAAATACGTGCAAATAGGCAACCTTTTTTACGTATTTCATGATAATCTCCTGAAATCACTCTGAATTGATGCCTATTTGCATCAATTTCCAATAACGAAGGTGGGGACCCATTCGAAAAGTGCTCTTTTGCATGTTTGACAAGAGGGAGAGAGCTTGAAATGGCGAGTTCTTAGTAAATTAACAACCTTACTCTATCGGACTATCATTTACTGGCTTTGCTACCTCGCTACACCATTACTCCACATACTCCTCCTACTTCACATCACTCCACTTTTCCCACATTCTTCTCCTTATCCTAACTACTATTTAATTACGCATCACTCTACATTACTGTCCTTATTACTTACTACTCAAATATGTGGAGAGTCGAGGTGTGTTGGGCGGCGGGGATGGAAGGGGTTCGGGGGGTCGGGGGGTCGGGGGGTCGGGGGGGGGGGCGCCGGTCGGGGTTCGGCGTTCCGCATTCACCGTTCGTGATTTGGCGGGCGGCGTTGAAATCAAAGCTGGCGGGGCCCCCCGGGGGGCCAAGTTGCGAAGGGCACCGGACCCTACTAATTGACAGACAAAAAAGTGACCCACAGCAACGGGCTGAGGGTCTAAGTTTATATATTTAAAAAGGGGGTCGAGTTCAATTATAGTCCTAATACATTAATGCCAGATGAATATAATATTTCAATTATATTACAATTTACTTATATTTAAGTCAACGCGGTTGGTCTAACCATAATTTCGCTGATTAGTGTGTCATCGGGTTCATTAATGGCAAACGCAATGGCCCTAGCAATACTGCTGGGAGAAATCCCTAAGCCGCTTATTTGATTGGCTATCGCTTGCACTTCCGGGCTGGTAATGCTGTCAAAAAGTTCGGTCTTCGTCAGACCTGGTGCAATCAAAGTAGATCTAATCCCCGAAGTCGCTGATTCTTCCAGACGAATTCCTTCGGAAATGGCTCTAACGGCAAACTTTGTGGCCGCATATACGGCTGATGTTGGGGACACCTGGTACCCAGAAGTTGAGGATAGGTTGATGATATGACCGGAGTGCTGCTCACGCATGATAGGTAATACCGCGGCGATACCGTACAAAACGCCCTTAATATTCACATCAATCATGTGATCCCATTCGTCTACTCGTAATTCATTCATCCTGGAACTTGGCATGACCCCTGCATTGTTCACCAGTACATCAATTCGGCCATACGCACCCAATGCAAACTTAGCCAAATTCTGCATATCATCAGTAGAAACGACGTCTGCTTTTATAGAAACAGCTTCACCTCCCGCCTGTTTAATTTCATTCACAATCATATGCAGACGTTCCTCTCTTCTTGCAGCCAATACCACCTTTGCCCCACTTTGGGCCAACAATTTCGCTGTAGCTTCTCCTATTCCACTGGAGGCTCCCGTAATAATAACTACTTTATTTTGAATGTTGTCCATTGTTATATGCTCCCTTACCTTCAATATTGAACACCTGTTGTATATTTAACGGCCGTTGATTAATATTATAGACAGAAGCACTAATTACTCAATGGTTGATATATACGCAATTGTTTCATATACAACAAAACCCGTAGAATTGTTGATTAACTGAAGGAGGTAACGCAAAGAATGGAGTCCGTTGTTAAGACCGACCGCCGTATTCTCAGAACCAAGCAATCCATAACGAAATCGTTTCTGGAGCTTTTTTCGGAAAAGGATTTTGAACAAATCACCATTAACGAGATCGCGGAGCGCGCCAACGTTAACCGCGGCACCGTGTACCTGCATTACAGTGACAAATACGATCTTTTGGACACATGCATTGAAGAGCATATTAATGAATTGATCTCATTGTGCACGAAACGGGAGGACGATACGGTTAACCAAGCAATGGTTCAAGAACCTAAACCGGTTTTTGATTACTTTCGTGAGCATTTCCCGTTTTTCTCAGCTATGTTTTCCAATCAGAGGGCTTTTCTATTCCGGGATCAATTGCTGAACTTTATTTCCGTCAATCTGATGATTAAAATGGAACGGCCGGACAACCTGCCCATTATCGACAATAAGATCAAAGCCCAATTCATGGCCTCTGCTTTTATTGGCATTGTGGAGTGGTGGATACGTCATCACATGCCGCAATCGACACAATTTATGGCCGACCAGGTTAGGAATTTATTTGAAAATAATCAAGTTTACCCGAAGTAGACTGAAATAGCTACAGAGTGCTGTCACTAAAATTAAAAAAGCCACGAATCTATTTACACGATTCGTGGCTATCGCTCATTCGTTGGAGTCTCACTCCGCCCAGGGTTGCGTCGTCGTCGTCAGTTCCTCGCCCGACTCAATAGCGGATTGCATCATGATCGATACATAATGGTCCTGCATCGCCTCAGCCAAGTCATAGCAAGATGGCCCACCCTGTAGATAGTCCGCCATTCGAATCAAACTAGTAGCAATCGCGATCTCATCATCGGATAAACGCCCGGGAACGACTGGGTTTTCGTACACCCAATCTTCACCCGCGATAATCCCTTGGTGATAATATCCTTCCAAGTTACCGTCATGACCGGTATCGACTCTACGGAAATTGCCTGTGATAGGTGTTTTAAAATCCCTCAAATACCGGAACGTTTCATCCGATAATTCGCCACGGTTTCCGCGAACAAGGACACGGTTTTGGCGAATCCAAGAGAAATACTGATCACCTGTAAAATCAAACAGCGCCAGTTGGTTTCCAAAACGAAGCGTAGCGATATCCTGCACCGAGTTGCCAATCTCTTCACTTTCCGGAGGCCCATTACGCCCCGGACCTTTCACGATTTCAGAGGTAAATCTCTGTCCGCTAATAATGGCGTTCTCGAATTGAATGCCAAGCAACTTTCGGATCAGACTGATGCCATGATAACCGTGAGCGGCCGATACTTGCACCTGAGAAACGTCACCTAATTTACCTGATCTCACGAAAGCAATACGTGCAGCATGCATCGGCTGATACAAATATTGTTCGGCTACCTGTACGCGCCCCTTTAGCTTGGACACCGACTGATACAAGTCAATCATACCCGAGATGTCATTGGCCGGAGGCGTCTCTGTCAATACGGGTATGTTCCTTTCTGCCAACTCCAGTGTGCAGCCAGGCATGGCATCCCTCGAAACGCAAACAACCACGAATAGGAGCGGTCCGCTTGAAACGAAAGATTCCATGTCTCGGTAGGTTTTCACGCCCCATTTCTCCTCGATTTCCCTGCCTCGTTCCTCATCACGGACTAGCATCGCACGGACGGCGAAACGGTGAGGCTGCATTTGCGCAATGCGCAAATAAAATTCAGCTCTCCACCCTCGCCCTACAATTCCAAATTCGATTAAAGACATAACGGTTATCCCTCACTTTACGTTGTACACCGCTTGACTTGGCAGTTCTAGACAATTCAATTGTCCACCATAAACGGCGCCGCCATCGATGCCAATAATACGATTTACACCAAAATAAACATGATAATTATCCGAATCGCCGTGCAGTGTATCGGTGGATGAATGGCCGAAAACCACAATTTTTTCACCTCTATACCCTGAATGAAATTCGCCACGAATCCACATCAGCGTAAATGGATCCGTTTCCGAAACGGGCACTCCTGGCTGCACACCGGCATGGACAAATATATAGTCATCCGTTTCGATATAGTGCTCCAGCTTCGTTATGAATGCCAAGTGCTCTGATAATATATCCGACTGCAGTTCTGGTTTAGTGAACGACTCCGCGTTCTCATCGAGGGCATAATCAGCTTCCGTAAACCCATAGCTTTGCAAAGTCATATCGCCGCAATTGATTTGTGCCCAGCGTTTCCATGCCCGTTCATCCTGCGTCGTCAATGCTTTGATCATTAAATCCTCGTGGTTCCCTTTTAACACTCGCGCTCCGGCCTCTTTTAAAGCCATAACTCGTTCAATGACACCCTTGGCGTCTGGCCCTCGATCCACATAATCGCCCAGCAAAATCAGTTGATCTTGTTCCGAGTTGTATTGCGCGGCTGCTAATAAAGCTTCGAACTTGGCAAGTTCGCCATGAATATCGCTAATGACAAGAATTCTTTTCATCTGTATCCCCTTGGTGTCTGGTTAAAGTCCCTTTATTATAAAAGGCCAAAGGCCGAGATGCAATTATCGAAAAACCCCCGAATCGCCTTAAGCGTTTCGAGGGTTTTTCTAGGTATCACTTTTGCTATTTACTATCCTATTGAGAATCAACGATCATCAGCATATCTTCCGCGGCCTTACGCGGCTGTACTTTGGGAATGGATGCTGGATATCCAACATGCAGAAGGCCGACAATTTTCTCATCTGCCTGCAGTCCGACGGATTGTTGGAACTCAGACTCGTAGTTATAATTGTTTGTTTTCCATACGACGCCGAGCCCTTGCTCCCAGGCAGCTAGTTGGAAATTTTGAATGAGGGCGCAGACGGCGCCGTAGTCTTCATCCCATTGCTTTTGGCGTGTATCTTCTTTCAGAATCACAACGAGATGCGCGGGGATCGCCATGAAATCGTTCCATTTGGGTTTCCCATGTTTTTCTCTCATCTCATCATCATCATAGGTCTGGAGCATCGCATCTGCCAATGCCCTGCGTCCATCTCCTTTATACAAAATGAACCGCCAAGGCTGTCTATTTCCATGATTCGGTGCCCATACGGCTACATTCAGTAACTCAAGCAGCAATTCGTCCGAAACAGGATCTTGTTTGAAATCACGAATTGTTCTTCTTTCTTTAATTAACGCAGCTACCGTTCCCACCGGTTTAACTTCGGATAAGCTCATGCTTCACATCCTCCTCATTTTTTTTAGGTATGAGCTTGTCGGATTTCCGACCTTTTCCTTTCGGAATGCACATGGGCGTACCGAAGAACGGATCCCCGATAATTTCACATTCCATGCCAAATACATGCCGCACAAGCTCCGAATTAATGACATCCTCTGGCTTCCCCTGGGCAAAAACGGACTTATCTTTGATCGCCACGAGATGATGCGCATACCGACACGCGAGATTGAGATCATGCAGTACCATGACAATCGTACGCTGTTCACGCTCATTCAGTTCAAACAACAGATCCAAAATATCAACTTGGTGAGCCATATCCAAATACGTTGTAGGTTCATCCAACAGGATGGTTTGGGTCCCTTGCGCGAGAGTCATCGCGATCCACGCCCGTTGACGTTGTCCGCCGGACAAGGAGTCCACCGCGGTTTCCGCCAATTCGGTTGTTTTGGTTACCGCCAAAGCATCATTCACGCAGCGCTCATCTTCATCTGACCACGATTTAAGCCAATTCTGATAGGGGTACCGGCCTTGTTTCACCAACTGAAAGACTGTTAACCCTTCCGGGGCAATCGGGCCTTGCGGCAAAATCGATAGCCGCTTCGCGATTTCTTTGGTTGGAATTTCTGCGATATGTTTGCCATCCAGAATGATTTCGCCATGAGCTGGCTTCAATAAGCGAGCCATCGCACGCAGGAGTGTTGATTTCCCACAGCCATTAGAACCGATCAACACCGTAATCTTTCCTTTGGGAATAGACAGATTCAGCCCCTCGATGATATTTGCGTTGCCATAGGTCAAATTGAGATTTCTGGTCTCCAAGGTTGGCACTCTCTTCACTCCTATCTTGAATTTCGCTTGGTGTACAGCAAATAGATGAAAAATGGTGCCCCTACTGCTGCCGTAAATACACCGACTGGCACATCGAGCGGTAGAAAGAACGTTCTTCCCGCTAAATCAGCCAACATCACAATAGCGCCTCCGAGAAGAGCTGAGACGGGTAACAGACTGTCAAAGCTCGAGCCTACCCATTTGCGTGCCATATGTGGTGCGATTAAGCCTATGAATCCGATCGCGCCAGCTACAGAAACAGCTGAACCCGCTAACGCCACGCTGATGAGCAGCAATAACAAACGATTGATCTCCACTGCGCTTCCCGCGCTTGCTGCCACATCATCCCCGAGCTGTCCAATATTGACATGGCGTGCTAATAGAAATGCAAGTGGAATCAAGATGACTGTCCATGGCAATACCGTCATCACATTTTCCCAATTAGCCGCATAGACCGATCCTGTCAGCCATAAGTAAGCTGTGCCGGGATCGTTCTTCGGACTAAACACGATCATCATCGTCGTCCCAGCCGACATCAGCGAGGACATCCCGATGCCGACTAGAATAAGGCGGATGGGGGTGACCCCTTTTTTCCAAGCAAGCATATACAAAATGACAGAAACAACTGCCGCACCCAGCATCGCCGAAACCGGCAGCCACCGAATGCTGATCATGCCATTAAAATACGTGAGGAATGTGACCGCAGCCACCGAAGCTCCACCGGTTACGCCCATCATATCTGGCGATGCCAATGGATTCCGAATGATCCCTTGCATAATCGCACCTGCCGCAGCCAGGGCTGCGCCAACTAACATGGAAATGATAATGCGCGGAAGGCGGAGCTTTTGAACGACCATCGTGTAATCATCAGCGCCAATACCTATGACACTTTTGACAACATCAATCGGAGATATGTACATTTCCCCCATCCCCGTGCTCACAATCGCAATTACGACGCAAACCACGAATAACAAGAGGGAGATCTTTAACGCTTTCTTTTCGACTAAAAAAGAAATCCTACCTCGCCGCAGTCGAACCGGAACATGACCCTTCATGATTTGATAATCCCCCTTCGTGCAATATAAATAAAGAATGGGGCACCAATGATGGCCGTCATCACGCCGACAGGCATTTCTTCAGGAATCATAATAAATCTTGCAGCCAAGTCCGCCAGTATAAGCAGAATCGCCCCCAGTACGGCACAATAAGGAATGACCCAGCGATGATCGCCACCGACGAAAAACCGCGAGACATGCGGAATGACAATGCCAATGAATCCAATTGGACCTGCGACCGACACGGAGCAGCCCGCAAGCACGACAATTAGAAGGCCTGCAACTGATTTAACCCAGATCGTCTTTTGACCCAAACCTTTCGCCGTATCCTCACCCATGAGAAGTAAATTCATATCACGCGCAATGAACCAGGCAGCTACCCAGCATATAGCCATGAAAGGGATGACTGTAATTAACATTTCCGGAGATCGTCCGGCGATTGTACCTGTCAGCCAGAACAGCACCGTGCTAAGCCCCTGTTGGTTCAACACCAAGATGCCTTGTGTAAAGGAAGAGAACAGAGCGGTCATGGCTGCACCTGCGAGCACGATTTTGAGTGGCGTTAAGCCATCTCGGCCAAAAGAGCCCAAGATATACACGGATAAGGCACCGACTGCCGCTCCGATAAAAGAGATCCACATCAAGGCTTGCATCGATGAGATCGATAACGCAACCGCTGCAAGAACAACGAATAGCGTTGCTCCTGCATTGACCCCGAGCACACTCGGCGAAGCTAGTGGATTACGTGTGAGCGTCTGCATCAACGTACCTGCGATTGCTAAGCTTGCGCCAATGGCAACAGCAATACAGGCCCTCGGCACACGCGTTGTTCGAAGAATGATTTGATTATTGATATTCTCGTCGTAATGAAAGATGGAAGCCCATGCCGTATGCCAATCAAACTGCGTCGCACCAAACAAAATACTGGAAACAAAACTCCCAAACAGGATAAGAATCAGCGCGAACAGTCCGGCGGACTTCCATAAGCTCGTATTCATAAGGTTCATGATGACAATCTCCTTGTAATCCACAAAGGAATGAACATAACGTTCATCCCTAAGTGTTTCAACTATTTAATATCAAAATATTTGTAGAGATCCGCTAGCATGGCTTTTGCAGCCATCGATCCTCCAGATAAGTTCCATGTAATCGTGTCGACTTTAAAGTATTTACCGTTTTTCACGCCTTTCAGATTTTTCCATAGCGGGTGAGACGTCCAATCGTTCTGTGATTTCTCTACCGCAGGTTCTTCCGAACTCAAACGCGTAATATCAAAGATATACTCGCCATCCAACTGAGACATTTGCTCCTTCGTTGTGATGTTTACTACAGCCTTACCTTCTACAATCTGTGCCTTCGGACGCGGTAAGCCGAGTTCCTTAAAGATCGTTCCTGCAAATCCTGTTGCATAAAAACGTGCACTGCCATCTCTTTCAAAGCGGATAATCGAAACTTCGGATTTCGCCAGTTTATCTCCGGCTTTTTGTTTAAACTCCGCTACCCCTTTATCCCAATCCGCTAAAATCTTCGCACCTTCTTGCTCCTTATAAAGGGCATCCATGGCATATTTCAAATTCGCTTTCCAATCAAAGATCTCTTCAGTCATGATTGTAGGCGCAATACTCTCCAGTTGCGGGTAAATTTTCTCGTGACGTGGTTTCGTCCCAATGATCAAATCTGGCTTCAATGCAACGATTGCCTCTACATTCGGCTGTGTTTCTTCACCCAAGTTCTTTACACCTTCCATATTGGATCTCAGAAAGTTGTACCATGGCTTCTCTTCCCATGACTCAACCGAACCGACAGGCTTCACGCCTAAGTGTGTAACAATATCCGTCATACCATTGAACAGAACGACGATCCGCTCTGGTTTTTTCTTCAACGTAACTGTCCCCATCGCATGCTTGATTGTTTTCTCTACCGCAGCTGCAGCTGTTGCTTTAGCCACTTCTGGTGATGCCGTCGCACTACTTGCATTTCCGCCTGTTGTTGTTGCCCCGCTGCCACAAGCCGTAACGGCTAGTGCTAGCAACAGCACGATCATCATTTTTAAAGATTTCATTCGGTTTCTTCCTCCTTGTACAGCAGAGCACACACTGGTGATGAACAAGCCATCTATTTAGAATGCTAATGCTGACTCCCTATTTTTATAATTGATAATAATTCTCAATCTCAATTATAAGGGCATGAAAAAACATTGTACATATCCGATTTTATCCGATTCGTGTACTGAATTTATCTTAAAAGCCTGCATTCACTTAAAAATAGATACGAGCAAAATATTCACAAAAATTGGATTATCTCTTATACTTATACATAGATATCCGATGCATCGTAATTCTATAGTAGAGAAAGGAGTCATCCATGAAAATCAGTAAAGAGCTTATGAAAGGAAGCACTGTCATTCTAATTCTTACCCTTTTGGATCGCAAAGACATGTATGGCTATGAGATGACCAAGGAAATGGAGAAACATTCCGATGGCGTGTTCACCTTAAAAGAAGGAACGCTCTATCCGATTCTGCACTCGTTGGAATCTGAAGGCTTTGTTGAAGCCTACTGGGATGAGAAAGATGGACGTAAGCGGAAGTATTATCGGATAACGAAGCAAGGTAAAGGTGAGCTCAAAGTCAAGAAGCAGGAATGGTCGCTTTTTCGCAATACGGTAGATCGTGTACTTGGGGAGGGCAGCGTATGAATGGCTATCGTCAGCATGAGGAGATTACCCTATTCCTTAAGCAAGTTTGTCGTGAAATTAAAGCGAAAGACGTCCACAAAGAAGTACGCGCGGAGCTTGAGAGCCATTTGCAGGAGTTAATTGAAGAGAAGCTCCGTACAGGGGTTGATTTAAATACAGCAGTGAAAGAATCCATTGCTCAAATGGGGATGCCTGCTGTAATCGGGCAGCAATTTCATCTTGCCCATCGGCCTCGTTTTAATTGGGGGCTACTGGTAATTATCGTTGTTCTAATGGCAGTCGGGTTAGTAGCTATATTTTCTGCACAAACCGCCTCTTATCGTCAAAACCTCACTTCGATCGGGCTGAAACAAATTGTCTATTTGGGCATCGGCTCAAGCTTAATGCTGCTTATTGGTTTTAGTAATTATAGAAAACTAGCTAGGTACGCTTGGTGGCTCTATATGGGTACCATTGCATTACTTAGCTATGTCATCTTATTTGGGATTAAGGTGAATGGAGCTACAGGGTATGTGCATTGGTACTACTTCCAAGTGAATATTCCAGCTCTTTCTCCCTATTTGCTGTTGATTGCCATAGCTGGTATTTGGAGCACACTACCGACAGTTGTTGCAAACGAGTCCTCTGCGCAAGCATTCTTACGTAAGAGTTGGATCAACGTGGGAATCGTATGGCTACCAGGTTTACTCATTATAGCTACACATTCTATAGATAATTTCACTCTATTCTTTATTGGATGCTTGACTATGTTGCTCGTTTTGAGGAAAAAGCGATCCATCCTCGCTGCTCATTGTAGCCTACTTGCAGCATTTGTTGGTTACATTTTTTCCAGTCAATCCTACATAGTGCAACGTCTTCTTGCCTTTACACATCCAAATGAAGATCCACAAGGTATGAATTATGTCCTCACGCAATCCAAACTTGCTATACAATCCGCAGGTTGGTGGGGACATGGATTTGGTGCTCCACTTCGTGGGCTGCCTGAGCTTCAATCTGAAATGATGTTTCCTTTTCTCATCTATTGTTTCGGTTGGGGGGCTGGGATTGTCCTGGTGATTATGGTTGCTCTATTCGTTCAACAAACTGTTAGTGTTTCCCGGAAGGTGAGTGATCCCTACGGAAAGACTATTGTATCTGGACTATTGACCGTGTTTGTAGCACAGTTCATGTGGAATATGCTCATGTCGATCGGCCTGGCTCCGTATAGCTCCTTCCACCTTCCTTTTATAAGCTATAGCGGCTCGCTTGTCGTTTTTCAATTTGCAGCCATCGGCCTCATGCTTAGTGTGTATCGGCGTAAAGACCTCCGTGCTTGGCAGGTTACATAAGCGCACAGCTCGCAGCTCTTTTTTCAACCACTCAGCAACTATCCCTTACCCATTTGTCCCACAAACATATACTTAAGAGAAAAGACCTATGGGGAGGTTCTGTGTGACTATGAAATCAGACCGTCTCACTATCATTATTGAAAAAGGGAAAAAGCGCATCATCACGCAATCGCCGATTCATGGCATCGATAGACTGGTATTCGTGATCAACCATCAGTTTACGAATGCTCCCAACACGACGCAACTCGCAAGTGGTGCAGGCCGCAGCAGTGCAGCTGGCAGTAACGCCGCTATTAAATCACCGAACAGCCAGCAGCAGCAAAGCGTCGGAGCAGGCGGCAAGGCGCGGAACCGACTAGGGAAAGATGCCAAAGGCAAGTTATCTGGCAGCAAAAGCCTCACCGAAATCCGCCGCAAAGGCAAAGAAATCATCGTTGTCGTTAACGATCAAGTCGTTAAACTCCCCAAACATGCTGCGAATGCGTCGGCTACCCAGGTGGCAAGCGGCGCTGGCAAGTACAGTACGAGTGGGACTAACTCTGCCATCGAAAGCCCGGGTACGAAGCAGCAGGATGCCGTAGGTGGGAGTGGGAAGGCATCTAACACATTGGCTAGCAAGCGTCGTAGGAAGAAGCAGTAGCGTGTGAAAAAGAGAGGAGCTAAGCCGCTTGAATGCGCTTAGCTCCTTTGCTATGGATTCTAGTTGGCAATCCTCCCATACATCACTAACGGAGCCAATGTGACTTCCATTTCATTTTTGCAGAAAGTAGTCATAGTAAGCACCTTGGAACAGCAACACGACATCGCCAAATACGCCTACACTAAAAAACAAGAAATAATAAGTTGCCTTTGATATTTCTTTGTTAAATAGCTCCTTAAAAGCTTGAATAACCAATCGTTCAAATTTAAACCAACTTAGTATCCAGCCTACAATAAGAAATGTCATAATTGTCATTAATCATGTAACCTCCAAATAAAAGGATTCTATCTTCGCTACATTTATATCTTTGGCAATGGCCGTATCCAAAACCAATTCGCCATCAAGCGTCTCTGTTCGAAGATCCTTATAGTGTAGTTTGAGATCCGTTAAATTCGTTATCTTTTGATTAGGCAAAGGATTAATACCTCGTATCGCCAGTCTCTCTGACCAGAGTGACTCATCGCTGCATATACAACGAATCGTAATCAATTCCCCGCCTTTTTCTAAAATCCATTGCTTTAATTTCCAAACATCACCATTATGATTCAACCCAAAATCCAGTATGATGGCAGATTCGGAATCAATGACATTATGTAAGAAACGATACATCAAATCGAAACAAATTTTGTTTCTTATCTCGTGTTCCTCCACATACCCAGCGACTGAATCGTAGATATCATCTTTATGCAAAACGGGTACTTGCAGCTTTTTAGCTAATGCTTTAGATAAGGTCGATTTACCTGTTCCAGCCATCCCTCTAAATAATATGATTTTGGACATCCGGCTACTCCTTTTTGCGCACGATTATAAACGATCCCAAGCCACATACAAACATAACCCAGCTAACACATAAAACGCACCAGAGAGCTTAACTTGCCTTCGAAATTGTATTGCATACGTGCAAAAAAAGATCGCCGCAGCGATTTTACCTAGACTTTGCATATTCGGCGAAAACCCAGAACTACTAAACACAATCGAAATTATCAGTGTGGTCAGGACAAGTATTTTAAACCATAGTGGCTCTTTCAGAAATTGCTTATACATATACTTAAACCGCTGCATAATTCGGAATCTCCTTCTTCTCCTGTATTCTTCCATATCAGGTATGCCCAACTTCCCTAATTATGCCATTACTTCAAACAAGAAATCTAGAATAACCGCTGACATGCCTACTTTATTTCTATTTCTATTTCTATTTCTATTTCTATTTCTACTTCTACTTCTACTTCTACTTCTACTTCTACTTCTACTTCTAACTCTACTGCTACTGCTGCTACTATACTGAAACCAAGCTACCACAATCGGCATAAGCACCACACTAAGTCGGACGAATAATTTAAATGGATTTTATGTAGCTAATTTTGCCGTTTCTACTCATTTAGAAGCAATAGCTGGATTTCATACAGTTAATTTCCGTCAAAAGTCCATATACCCTTAATTCTACTTATATTAACTGTATATTTTCCATCTATTCATCAAATTTCAGGAAATGCAGCATAATTAACTGTACATTTTCCATTTAATCGCCAATGGGAGGAGAAGGGATGGCGAGCGTAGAGGAAGTTGGCAGAGGATGCGCGCGCAGAGTGCGGACGAAGGATGCTCACGGGAGGGTACGGGCGGAAGGTACGAGCAGAGAGTGCGGACAGAGGCTACGAGCGAAATGTACTAGCAGAGAGTGCGGACGGAGGGTACGCGCCGAAGGTACAAGCGAAGCAAAAAGAAGCCGCCGCGCAACTCTAACATATTTGAACGACGAATAGATTTCTAGGAATTCCCTTCCTATTTCCGTCTATATTAAAAAGCAGCCTAAGACACAAATGTGCCCTAGACTGCTTTAATTTCATTATTTTCAAATCCGCTGTACTGCAAGCGAGCACTCGATGAATGCGATGTTCACCTCAGGAAACGCCTCGCGCAACATCTCCACGACAGTCAGCATACCTGCTTCTTCGCTTTTCTGGTGACCCGTTACGATCAAGGCCTTCTTAAGCCCCATATCCGCAGCGTCCCGCACATATTCGTTGGTTTCCCATTCATTGGTCTCACCAACAATCAGCAAGTCGATATCCCGACTCCCGAGGAAGTTGATATGAGAACGGCCGCCGGACGCTCCAGGCATTAGGCCCATACGCTTTACGGGCAGATCTAAATCGCCTGCCACAAGCATACTTTCTATGCCCAGTTTACTTTTCAAATGAGCAGCAATGGTGCGTACGGTATGCGCTTCGCCAGTTGGCAGCGTAAGCAGCCTCATCTCTTCTGGACTTGCATACGACTCCCATTCCAGCTGTTTCAACATGCCTACCAGAATACCGTCTGGTTTATAGCTATGTACATAATCGTGCAAGCGAAAAATCGCAATACCAGACTCCTCAATGAGCGCACGCTTCTTTTCATACACAAGATTCCCGCTAAGCCACTCGCCTTCATCCAAATGGTTGTAATACGTCGGTTCGTGCGTGATGATGAGATCAACACCTGATTCGACAGCTTGCTTAATAGCTGCATACGTCGTCATAAATACAATAGCAACTTTCCGAACTTCTGCATCCAACCGTCCGCTTTTCAGCGTATCGACAGTCTTCTCTAGTTGTCCAACGGGCTCAATAAGGCGATCTAACACCATTTGCACCGTAATCATGATAAATGAAACCTCCCCATAGGTTTTTAATCATTACTTACATGAACTAGGAATACAATGTATGAACTTTTCGAGATAACCATCAAACGGAAATTCCTTTGTCACAACTTTCTCCTTTAAAGTCACCAGTTCTTGCTCAGCTTGTCTAATCAGATCAACGGGATACCCAAATTGAATCGCATGGGCTGCAAATTCATCTTCGTCAATAACCTGCCAGACACCATTTCTTCTCACATAATCTAAATCCAAATCGACAAAAGAAACGGTATTCCCCTTCATTACAGCTGGCTGGTTGATATTACAATAAAATTGTCCCAACTCACCGTCAACAACTTCGGCACTAACTGTAAACCAAGATTCAAAAGAGAAAAATTCAATGGACCAATTATTAATCGTAAATACACTTTGCTTCGTGTAATGATGAAGCTGTCTCCCGTACTCACCTAGAACAATTATATGTGAATCCGTCTTTTCTAATAAGATTGTGTTCCATTCATAATGTTGGCGATTGCCATATATTAATGCCTGAATTGTGATTTGATTTGCCATGGTTTCGTCCTTTTACGTTTCGATCAGACCTCTGATTTCCCCCATGATTGCATCAGGGAGCGGTTCATTCATTAGTCTTTTCAGAACGTCTTTATTAGCACCGATTTCTTTCAAATAGGACAGCAATATCGCCGCTTTCGCACTCCTATTCATCAGCGCATACGCCACATACCAGACTTCAGGACTGCCTACATGAATACCGTTCCATATAGTACTTGGAATGGAAGGCAGTCTACACAGACCTTCATCCGTATAGATGGAGAGTCTTCCGATGAGCTCTACCTGAGGGGCCTGACTGTGTATGACTAGCTTATACGCCGTGCCAAATGGGTAGTCCCCACTCGTTATTTCTTCGATGTGCTCGTGCTGCAACGCACTCTTGACCTGCTCTTTTGGGGCATCAACCATAACATCCCAGTCACCCACCGTGTTCGTTAAACCAAGGCTAAGCATTAAGCCACTGCCACCTAACGAGTAACAAATGCCGGCATGCTCTAATGTTTGAGTTACAGCAACTAGGTTCTTTATATCTGGAATCACTTAGGGCTCTCCTTTTCAAAAACAAATCAACTTTCTTCTATTCTATCACGTTTCAATTCTTGTTCAATTCAATCCCCGTTGTTCGTTTCTGTTCCTTCCAATAAGCATCCCACTTACTTAACG
Organism: Paenibacillus qinlingensis; assembly: GCF_013204845.1. Taxonomy (GTDB): domain Bacteria; phylum Bacillota; class Bacilli; order Paenibacillales; family NBRC-103111; genus Paenibacillus_E; species Paenibacillus_E qinlingensis. The sequence continues at coordinate 132,657 of NZ_JABMKY010000011.1, read as the reverse complement.
TTTCCGCAATTGTGGCATTCCCTGATAGCATCGCCTGCCCCGATTCCATCGCTACCTTGTCCCAGTTGCTGTTGCCTGGATATTGAAAAGGTGGTTTGAAGAGAAGAAAAGTATCAGGCTTGAGCGTCATATCGAGCAACGTTTTATAGGGACCCGTTTGGAAAAATGCATCAGAAACCGCGGAGGTGTGAATCGGTATCAGGCCGTATTTTTTGGATAATTCCGTATTCTGCTTAGCTCCAGAAAGAAAAGCGATCAACTTCCATGCTTCAGCTTTATGCTTGGAATACGAGGCAATGCCCCAGCCAGCTCCGCCTACGCTTACAAGCGCATTTCCTTTGGGACCTGTTGGCAGGGGGGCTGTTGCCCACGTTCCTGGCTGCATGCTATCCTGAATCGTTTGGATAACATCTGGATCCTGCAGCAATATCCCTGTCACACCTGTGGTGAACGCATCCACCTGCTCTTGAAATCCCCAGTAAATGGAATCGGGTGGTGAAGCTTCTTTATACAGGTCCATATATAATTCCATCGCTTTCACCGCTTCAGGTGAGGAGTAAATCGTCGACCCGTCATTCAGGAATTGACCATCTTCCAGATTCACGCGATCCCCATTATAAGCCCGGATCAACGTATCCGAGGTAGAAATCGACCCTTTAGCGCCACGAAATGAAAAGCCATACTGATTCTTAGAAGGATCTGTTAGTTTTTTACTCGTTTCATACATTTCTTCCCAGGAAGAAGGTGGTTGAAGGCCTGCAGCCTCCAGCCAATCTTTGCGGTAGAACATTTGACGTTGATACAAGCCGTTCGCAATAAAGTAATTCTTTCGTCCGACAACTGAGATCGATTTGGCTGCATGCGAGAACGTATTGATTTCATCCCAAGAAGACATGTATGTATTTAAAGGATCAATATAGCCTTGACTAGCCAGATCAGCAACATTAATATCTCTGACTTCCATAACATCGAGCTCTTGCTTCACATTCAACATTGTCTTTATCGTAATATCCGCCTGTGCAAACGGAGGTGAGATCAATTCCACATGAATATTCGGGTTTTGACTTTCAAATTGAGCAAGTAAACCTTTTAGAATTAACGTTCGATTCGAATTCGTCAAGCTCTCGATCATACGCAGCGTTACTTTCGTGTCGTTCGATGGCGATGAAGTTGGCAAGGGATTTTCCTGACCGGAACAGCCCATTACGAAGGTCACAAGCACAATCCAATTCATAACGATCAACCAATTCTTTCTATCTCCTTGTTTCATTCTCATCATGGTTTCCCCCTCGCGCTCAAATGGTTAGCCACTTTGTAATAGTTTCCCAGTTGTGTCAAACACCCTGCTCTCTGCCAGCAATTCTGCGCATTCGTTTGTTGGAATGGGACGACTGTATATGTAACCCTGAATATCATCGCAATTGCAGGCTTGTAATAATGCCACTTGTTCCATAGACTCTACGCCCTCGGCTGTCACTTGCAAATTCAAACTGTGTGCCATGATAATAATTGCTCCGACGATGGCACGTTCTTTCTCATTGGTGACAATGTCATCCAGAAACGATTTATCAATTTTCAAACGTTGAATCGGGAAGTTTTTCAAATAATTTAAAGACGAATAGCCTGTACCGAAATCATCAATTGAAATTTTTACCCCTAAGGCATACAAACCTTGCAAGGTTAAAATTACCTGCTCCACATCTTGCATCGCAATAGATTCCGTAATTTCCAATTCCAAATATTGCGGCTCCAAGCCTGTTTCCTCCAGAATCTGTGCAACGGTTTGGATAATCTCTGAATTCTGGAACTGGTGAATCGATAAATTGACAGCTACATGCACCTTAGGGAGCCCTGCGTCCTGCCATGCTTTGTTTTGCTTGCACGCTGTGTATAGAATCCATTTGCCGATGGGCACGATGAGCCGTGAGTACTCAGCAATTGGAATAAACTCCGAGGGTGGAATGAAACCATGCTTCGGATGCTTCCATCTGGCTAGCGTTTCAACCCCGATGATGCATCCCGAGTCTAGTTCGATTTGAGGCTGATAATAGAGAAACATCTCATCCCGCTCTATCGCATGGCGTAAATCTCTTTCTAATGACAGCTTCTCATATGTATTTTTTTCCATCGTGGTGTTATAAAACTTGTGATTATTTCTGCCGCTTTCCTTCGCACTGTACATTGCCGTATCCGCGTGCTTAGTTAGACTTTGGATATCGTTGCCATCCTTCGGATATATACTAACACCTATACTAACAGAGACATGAAGCTCCTTCTCCTCATAATACACAGGCTTCTGAATCTGAGTAGTGATCTCCTGAATGGTTGCCAATATCGTATCATGATGTCCCGAGTTCGGTATCAGTATTAGAAACTCGTCTCCGCCAAAACGAGCGATAGTACATGATTTATCCAGCGTATCTTCTAATCGGCGTGCAGTTTCTATTAGAAGTTTGTCGCCAGCTTCATGGCCAAATGTATCATTGATAATTTTGAACCGATCCAAATCCAGAAAAAGAACGGTAAATTCCATCTTATATTGACGCGCGGCTTGAATTTCCTTTTCAATAATTTCCATAAACAACTTTCGGTTTGCTAAGTCCGTCAAGTGATCATGGTAAGCCATATATCGGATCTTCTTCGCATTCCGCCGCCTTTGCAAATAGTAGTTAAATAAGTAGGTAATAATTGCAATTCCGATCATACTAATCAACATACTATTGCCAATGGTGTTCGCATCTTTGAACAATTCCGAGCCTGGGATCACTGCTTGTACGATCCAATCACTGGCCGCTATTTTCTCGGCAACAACCAGTTGCATCTCGCCATTCACCTTGACGGTTTTACTTGCGGAAGGATGTCCAGCATGAATGGGGTTTGCTTCGAATACGTTAGGAATTCGATAGAAGTCACCTTCGATCTCTGAATTCGTCCTAGTCAACAATTGATTGGCTGGAGTTAGAATGGCCATTTCTCCACTTGGTATTTCACCTATGGAACGCTTTAATACCTCAGAGCTAATCTCAATAAGAAGCACATATTTCATGCCCGAACTCAATTTAATGAGACGATTAATGGCAAATGAAGGTTGCCCGATGTTCGAGTAGCCATATCTTTTTGTAGGGAGCCATCCGATTTCGCCATTGGCAATAACCGCCCTTTGAAACCACGCTTCCTTACTATACTCGATTAATTCCGCATGCAGCGTATCTGTTGTTATTTCTTTCAGCTTCGGATCCACCGGAATCAAGTGAATATTTGTGATATCACTTTTGCTAAAGAAACGAATGGCGAAGCTCTCCACAATTTTATTCTTAGCCACGAATTTGTCATTCTGACTAGTTAGCGCACTGCCGTAAACTTGGAGTTGATTCAACATTTCCTCATCGGTCAAAATACTAAAAGTTAAATCCTCGTAATTTCTAAAAATGATATTTAACGTATCCCTGGATTGCGCAACCGTCTGCTTGGTAGTTGAGGTCACCTTGTCTATGACAATTTGCTGCGAGTGTGAGTAAGAAAAAAAACTAAATCCAACAAAAAGAATAGCCGTGCCGCCAACTGCCCAGACTAACAGCTTCAGACCCACCGACTGTACGCCCGGGGCCTTGCGGAACAAGTTAATATTATGCCCCCATTGCCTAGCGAGCCTGGATAATAGGTATATCAAAAGGATGGTCAACTCCTGTCTGCTCTACGGTTACTGAACTAGAACCTATCATAACCTATAAATGTTTAATATCTATATAGAAAATAATTAATAATGTATTAGCATTACGATAGTTTCGTTGTTTAAGCACGGCTAGAAAGCGCAAAAAGAGCTACCCTTGTTGGGGTAGCTCTTGAATTTAAATGTTTAAGGTCCACTTCCATCCGCTATCACACGATAGCCTAACCCATTCTTCTTCACCCAAATATAAGATCGCGATATTTCACCAACATAATATAATTGGGCTCCACCAAACGAAGTGCTCCCTGAATTTACAACTTTGGTGCTGAGTGACTTGATCGGATGTAATGAAAAGAATACTTGGCGTCTTACTGCTAATTCAGCCATTGGGAGAGGAAGCATAAGCGAATAGACCATCACGAGTGAAATGCTGGATATGAGCCATATCTGCTTTTTTCTTTGCATTGTATCCTCCTTCCTACGCATCTTTAACATTCCTACTACTTGGGCAATTCCAGCCATTGCATTACTTTATCATCCATTTCTTTGAGCAAATCTGGTATGTGACCTGTATCACGATACGCCTTTTCCAAGTATTTCGCAGGAAACATTCGTTTCAGCGAAGATTGATATAAGTTTCCATCCTGTGGTTCAGTGTAGGCGATCACCTTGTATCCTGTTTCACTCTTCTTCAATTCAATGACAGCAGGAAGCGAATGCCCTCCTATACTTTCTAACCCTGTACTCTTATTAAAGCCACCAAAATAGGAATACATATAGACACGGATGGTTCCGTTGGACTCGCTCGTTCCATACACCTTGTGGACCTCAAATTGCTTCTCTGTGTTCACATATACCTTTGCGTATTTATTAATAATGTAGTTTGAAATGAGCTCATGCATTTCGTCTGAGACTTGACTACTGCCATCTTGAATCTGCACTTTATTTTCCTTGTGCATGGTAAAAATCGTAAGAACACAAACGATTGAAATGATGTAGATCAAGATCTTTAATTTCAACTAATCACTCCTTTGGACCCGTGCGCTAACTATATAGACGCGGTGGTAAATGGTAAAGTTGACTATCCTGTTACTATGAAAGAAAAGCCATCCAGGAAGGATGACTTTTCTTGTTTTGTTCCGGCGTTAACTCCGAATAACCCTTTTATCCTTCGCTGCCTTAAGCCATAATGGAAATTCATTCAACAGCTGATTATATAAATCTTCATCCGATATCTTAGCAATATCCTTGATGTGAATGAAATTAGCATTATCTACGATTCGCCCTTCCATCGTATCCAGCTTCTTCAAGACTTCGAAATCGGAATCTCCTATTCCGACGAATTGCCAAAACAGCGGTTTGAGAGAGGCTTCCACGATTACTTTTTTAATTGATTTTACAACGCCGCCATCGTTAATAAAGATAACAAACGCTGGAAGAGGTGAATCCTCTTCCACGGTATATTTACGAATAACATCATTCATAACAGGAGGTTCATTATTACGACCAAACTTATGGATATCTCTGTTATTCAAAATATTTTTTAACACATACTGATCAAAATCCCGCTCCGTTGCAGCAGACAATCGACTAAATTCGTTGTCATACACCCAAATGTCCAGAGCCGCATTATCATCAAATTTACATGCAACCGCCAGTATCCGTTCAACAACCTCCTGAACCGTCCCGTTCTTATACAAGAGTTGCATAGATCCAGAGATGTCGAGCACTAAACCAACTCTTGCAGCAACATTGTTCATCTTTTTCTTCTCTAATGTGATTTGAACAAGCTTCTTTCGTAGATCGATAGTTGAGAGGTCAGGTTTCTTTTCTATGTCAACCGTTTCATGCACGACCTCCTCCTCAATCACTAAGCCAAAGTTCGTACATAACGCCGCTAATCCGCCAAAAAAACCACTGCCAATCGCATTAAACTTCCATTCCCCATTGTGTCTATATAACTCCCCAACGACTATGGCTGTTTCTTTTGACAAGTCTGATCCATATTCATACCGAAATAATTCCTCGTTACGATCGGCATCCATTAATCTTACATACCTATTAGAGACATCTTGCATGCTGTATCCGAACTTTTCACCTTCATGAATGGTTAACGAAAAAGCAATTCTTGCTGTACTTTCTGGAATCTTCGACAGAGATAAGGAGATGGCTTCTTTATCTGGTCCACTAGCTTGACCATGCGTCACTCCGCCATTTAGCGCAGATGAATTCCCGTAAAAGATAAAGTCTTCGTCTTTCTCACATCGATTATTAGCAGATAATATAAAACAGGAAGAATCAATGCTCAATTTGGGGTCTGCCGACCATCCGAATTGCAATTTTAAGTTTGATAACCCTTTTCCCTTGGTTACATCGATCTTTTGTCCTTTTGAAAGAAGCATGATTTATCTCCTTAATACTAAAGAATGTAGTCATATCTTCAACAGTACCATACAATGGTGAACTCTCAAAAACTATTTATTCCGTGCTAGGGTAGCAGCTGAATTAACGACATAAAATCCATCTAGTTTGTGGGAGAGAGGTTGAGTTACGGGGACGCTTGTGAAGGGTATCGCAGGGCGTGGGAGAAAGGTGATCGGGTATCGTATGGGTGATCCATGGTGGGCGCACAAACAAAGAAGCCACGATGATTTCATCGCGGCCACTTCATTAAACAATTTGCGACGCTGCTCGCTTTAACATGTGTTCTCGATACTCGGTTGGTGTTAAACCCGTGTATTTTTTGAACGTACGCAGGAAGCTCCTCGTATTCGCATAACCTACTGCATCCGATACATCATTCACTTTAATCGACTTGTCTTTCAATAACTCCATGGCAGCCTTAATGCGAATCTCAATCATATAATCGATAAAATTGCTCTCCGTGTGATCCTTAAACAATCTACTGATGTAAGGAGGAGTCAGATGAAACATGCTAGCCAGTCGTTCCAAAGATAGATCATGCTCTTGATAATGCGTACGAATGTAATCCAGCATTCGATCAATCGTCTCATTCTTCCCACGTTGGCTGCGCTTTTCTTCTATTTGTGATGCCAAGCCCTCGAGAATATCCCCGACCAGCTGTTCCGCTTCCTTCCAGTTTTCACACTTTGCAATACGCTCATAAATGCTGCTTAAGGGCCCCATCGATATTTCCGGTTCAATCCCAATCGCACTTACGGTTTGCAATGACTTCATCATGAGATCGTAACACAGCTGCCTAATTAGCTCCGGTGGAAGATTACTTTCGACAGCTGCACGGAAGGTATCTGACAAGTAAGCAAGCATCTTACCCCGATCTGTCTGCCTTAAAGCTTCCATGACGGGCTCAGACATTCGGCTGAGCTTGTAATAATCCTGGCGGTCTGGTGGCTGTAAATCGTCTACAGAGATTACCGAATGCTTACCGAAAATCATTTTATAGAGCAGTGCCTTTTGTGATTCATCGAACGAACGTGGTATCTCCTGCATATCCATACGGCATGTGCCTACACCGACTGTCACTGACAAACCGAATTGTTTTTTCATAATATCGAGAATTAACTCAAGAATGACCAATGTCCGCAAATGGTTTTGCTCGGGGTCACCTTCAGCAAAGCTTAGCAAGACGGCTGCCCTGCCGCCTCCTAAGTCAATAGCTGCTCCCGCATGCTCTGATCGAATCAGCTCTTCCGTAACATTACAGAACATATAGGTGTACAAGGCTTCGTCACGCGGTGACAGCTGTTCGCCATCTTTGCTAATTTCTGCTGTACACACAAGGAAGCGCTCTGGATACATGCGTATCCCCTGAAACTCCAAATGATGATACACCGCATGGAAATCAGAACGACTGCCATTCAATAGCTCCATCATGATCTTCCATTTGAGCATGGGCTTCGAATCCCGCACATGCTGCTCCAAGTGCTCACGGTCTGTTAGGATTTCATCGAAAATATGCTCTAAGCTGCTCAGTCCAATGCTCTCCGTCCCCTGTCCTCTTCCCTTCTTCATACCCGACATCTTGCCTGCTAATCGGTCTAACGGCTTAAAGGTCCAGCGATTTACATAGAATAAGGCAGATAACGCGAGGCTGAACATGATAACAGCAAAAATGAGCAGCAGATTGCGTGTAACTTTCAGGGGTTCAAATACCGTCGTTTCCGGCATAATACTGACAACTTTCCATCCCGTATATGCACTTGTTCGATAAAAAACAGACTGCTTCACGCCATCCAATTTCACGTTAAACGAACCGCTATCCGAATCTGTTAGTATCGTAGTTATGTAGGGTAATGATTTCATATTGCGGTAAAGCTGAGTTTTATCATCATGCGTAACGACGTTTCCTTCTGCATCCAGAATGAAAAAATGACCAGGATGACCATCCTCATAGATCGTCTTAATCATTTGGAACAATTCATCCTCTTGAATACTAATGGCCATGAGACCCTTCCTAAAGCCAGGACTGCTAAGGGCAGGAAAACTGCGGACCAAGGTAATGACATCCTCTGTCTTTTGACCATCCCATACTTTCTGCGTCGACAACCACTTGAAATATTCCGGCATATCCAAATACTGAGCTAACCAATTAAACTCTGTCGAGGCTTGTTTTAAAAAGGTTTCTTCAGTCATTAAGTCTCCGCTGACATGTGAATAAGCAAAAACAGAGGAATAATTCGGATTATTCGCGATAAAATCCCTCAGTCTTGTAGTCAGTGTGTAATGGATACTGTATCTTTGTGCATCATCACTATAGCTATTATTCATAAAATAAATAAACTCCAACCCTTCCGCCATGGAGAGCAAATCCTTTTCCGTCTGGCGGAAGGCACCTTCGATCTTGGAGTCGACTTGCTTCAAGAGTGCAAGATTGGTATCTTTCAAATCCTTCTGCAGCTTACCCACTGTCCCCGTATAGGACAGCCAGAACGTTAGGCTGATTATAAAAAGGAAAACGATGCCATAAATCACCATAGCCTTCGCAGAAATACTGTTTCTCATGGTAGGCCTCCATTCGGTCGTGCACTTGTTCTTATTGTATCATTAACACGACCTTCAGGAGGAATAATCATCCATTAATTAATGGAATTAACAGTTACGTTCGCCAGAGAGTAGATAAACAAAGGTGCTCCTGTGAGAGATACACTTACAACTCCCGAAACTGCAGCGACATATTTATAACTTCCATCAATGCCAACAATCGTTACTCCTGGTTCAGTCGTCTCTATAGCGGCTGTTCGTGTAGTGGTACTTGTTGTTTGCCAACTGGCATCCCATAAAGATGTGATGTATCTATTCTTATTCTCATCCCAGAATTGATAGCCATAGTAAGGATTGGCAATGCCCGGTACCACACCTAAATAGTTTGCATCTTTTAACACTCTAATCAGTGTATAGTAACCGTAATAACTCTCCTTGGGCTTACCATTCCAGTCGATCAACCCTAAATTATGCTCCAAGTTATTCGTCTCCGTGCCATCATCGGCAAAATCGTACCAGTGCATGGTACGAATGCCGTTTGCAATGGCATGCATATAAGCTCTAGCCAAATAATTACGTTGGGTCGCACGATCTACTTTTTTCAAGTAGCTTCCGCCTGTGTAAGTGCTCCACCCTAACTCCGTAATAACAATCGGTTTGTCTCCATCACCGTGGCTCGTCATCGTGTCTTTCAATTGCTTCAGCGTATCGAGAAGCTTCTCCGGAGTACCTTGATCAAGTCCAGGTACAGCTGGATATTCATATTTGACATAAGGATGGACATCCATGACGTCGAAATAGGTCTTCACTAAAGCACCGTTCTGCCCATCGGAATTATAGAAATCGTCCAGCCAATTCAAACCTTTGGTGGGATCTAAACGATCGAGACCCGCAAGTGCAGGCTCTACAAGTAAGCTCTTGCTGTTGATGGCTTTCAAGCTATCATGGTTTATCTTAAGTTGAGCTGCTACAGAAGCCGGATTTCGATTGGCAAGATCAGGTTCGTTGTAGGTCGAGAATGTATAGGCTCCTCCATTATTATCCGCCTCAACATAACTCGGTCCATGATAGAAATAGTGGAAATTCAATCCACTTTTACCATACAGGGTTTTCATGGCATTACTGTGATCCCACCATCTGTTCTTATTCATACCTCCGAGATCTCTAAGCAAACGCAATTTTGTCATCAAAAAGAGATCTTCCGTCTCACCATGGTGCATATAGTTTCCTCCCCCATAGGGAGCATCATTGATAGCGAATATATCTCCGACACTTTCACCTCCAAGTACAGATGGTGTCGTGACTTTCAAAGTTTGCACATCGCGCCTTTCAACACCCGTCGTTTGGAAGGGGGTCACTGCTACATAATAAGTTGTCTCTGGCTTCAAAGCGAAATAGGGTAGAAATTTGCCTAATTGTTCAATGGACTTTGCTTCAGCTGTAAACTTAGGCTTTAATTCTAATGTACTTGTAAAAGGAGATGTCTCCACGTAGACACTATATTTGTTCACATTATTAACCACACTGTTGTAACTGGACCAATCCAGATACATCGTGCTGTAATTTTTGAGCTTAGCCGTGAACTCTACTTGATCCGGTGTTGCCTGCTTAGGAAGTGACACATCATAAAGCTTCCACCCCCAAATGGCGATTTCTCCCACCGTCAGGATTTCCGAATTATTTGCGTTATGCATAATGATTTTGACATATTTGGCAAACTGACCAGGAACGCCGTAGCTCGGTGTATTCACGAACACATTGGCCGTACGACTGCTTGTATTCGTAGTGTAACTAAGGGATGTGTAATTCACACCATCTGTGCTGACGAGCACTTCATACCCGTCCATGAACTTATTCCCGCCCGATGCCAAGGTCCATACGTCAATTTTCCCAATTTGATACACATCATTTAAGTTAAATACAACTGCACCGAATTTCCCTTTGGAGCCCCAGATCGAGTTAGTCGTTGAAGCTGCATCCGATTCCGTGCTAGATCCGTCAATTAAATCCGGCTGTCCCCCTACCGTATCGTTCTTGGATCCATCGTTATCAAACTTGATTAAATCGCCATCTGTGATGAAGGGATTTTCGGTTAACCACGAGTAGGAAGCACCGGTTGCAATTTTCGGTTTGGTCGTATTGTAGGTACCGGAAGCTCTTAAATAGTTATTGCTGAGTATCGCCATAGGCTCAAGCGCATCTCCATAAACCGCCACTTCACCTAGCCTCATGACTTGCTTGTTCGGATTTTTATGCATAATAACTTTGATATATTGCGCATTGACTATAGGCTTAATGGCAAGTGAAACAGGAGCAAAACCCGTATCTTGCGCATTCGTGTTCTCCTGAACCCCGACTCGATTGTAAGTTAAACCGTCATAGCTGGCGTATACCTCAAACTGATCCATACCACTCTGATTGTTCGTGTCCGCCCATACGGTAACAGAGGATACTTTCAATACGGACTTCAAATCATAGATGAGTGTTCCGTATGCCGCCGCTCCTACCACACTCCCCGTCGAATTGCTGGCATTGTCATCTGGGCCGTTACCACCATCCGTCATATCTGGTGATGCTGATTCATCCGATGCAAGGAGACCTGGCTCCGTCGCATGTGTCCCTTCGGACAGCCAAGTATAAGACGCACCTGTTGCAATTGCTGGCGTATCTGTAGGAAACAATTCACTTCCAACTGCGTTCCCACTTAGCAGCTTTTGGTTGACTGCCGCCTGTACGGTTTGACTAGCAGGGAACACTACGGAAACCGAGCCAAGAAGAAATACAAACGCACTTATCAGAGCACAACTCTTTTTCGTAATACGCATGGCAAAGCTCCTTTCTGGATGGTTAGATAGTGGGTCGGTATACCATCTGAGAACTTTGGTTACCGACCCTATTCAAATTCACATAAATAACAGGCCATAAATGATTTTTGCAGCTTGTGCACGTGTCGCATTCCTATCCGGTGCGAATCGATTCTCATCTAATCCGTTAATGATACCAGCCGCTTGCATCGACTTAACTGCTTCCTGAGCATAAGCGTCAATGTCTAGCTGATCATCGAAACGCACAGGATCGATCAATGTCTGAAGCTCAATCTCTGCTAACATAATTACTCTAGATGCCATAACCGCCATATCTTGTCTTGATATAGGTTGATTGGCACCAAACGACCCATCCTCATACCCTTGGATGATTCCCAACTTCTGAGCGCTTGCCACTGCTTTGTAGAACCAATCGTCTTTTTTCACGTCGCTGAAACTCGCTGCAGCATCCGCTTCTGTCAGATCGAAGGCATTCATCAGCATCTGAATAAACTGGGCTCTCGTAACCTGTTCATTCGGAGCAAACCGATCACTTTCGAGACCATTTACGATTTCTCTTGCTGCCAATGATTCAATGCTATTTTGCGCCCACACGGCATCCTGAAGATCCGAGAAAGTCACATGCGTATACAAGGCTGTATATGAGCTAAGATGATTTGTCGTAAAAGTGACTTGACCTGTTGCGGCCTCATATTTCCCATTCTTCATCACTTCAAGCGTCTGACCGTCTAGGATGTGGTACACAATGATTTGATCGCCGTTCTCGTCTGGTGCGAGCGTATAGTCCATCGAGATCTGAACCGCATCTCTGCGGGAAAACGAATGAATGCTAATCCCATCTAGGATGACTTTAAAATCATATACAGCTTGGTTTCCTACACGAGAACCCGCTGCTCCAGTAAGAGCATCTGAACGAACCTCCTCCACGAAAATCTCCAAAACAGCTGAGTTCGACTTCACTTGGTCCGACAATGCATCAGGTGTCAAAGCTATCGTCGCCAACCCTGTTCGGAATTGGATGTTTTCGATATGATTCTTTTGAGCTATGTCAAGAATGGATGCAGGGAGCTTAAGCTGAAATTTCTTGGCACCTGTCACTTTTGCAATATCGATGATAAGCGTTCGATCAGATGATAATGCTCCTTCTATCGCTTTCTCCAAGGAAGCCATAGGGACTTCAATTTCAACCGTTCCGTCTTGCTTCAGCACTGGGTTTGTGAAGCGGATCGTTCCAGCCTGAATCTCAGGAAGATCTGGCGCTGGCATCCATGCTCCCCCGCCTGAAGGCACATTACTTTCACCTGAAGGTAACTGAACGGTTACTCGACTAGTCGCCGAATAGCTACCATCGACGGTCGTCACACGAACCGTTGCCGTTCCAGCTGAGACACCTGTCACCGTTGCTTGCAAGCCATACACCTCTTGCGATACGCTAACCACTGCTTGATCGCTGGTTGTAAACCGAACCTGTTTGTTGGTTGCATCGCTCGGAAGTACAGTTGCCTTCAGAACCATGGATTGCCCTCTGTTCAAAGTCACTGTCGGTTGGTCAAGCTTCACGCCAGTCACCTTAACTTCAGGTGCATGAATTTGGCTGAATATGAGATCCTCAAATAACTGCGTGTTCTTACTGGAACCAATACCGCTCATGTATTCAAGCCAACCTCGGCGGGTTGTTCCATCATTCTCATTGATGAGCATCGAAAAGCCAAAAATGTCTTTGTCCGTCACTGTACGACCTGGAGGCAGTAGCTCTGTCCAAGGAATCGCAAGCTCATAGGTAGTCGCGATGGCGCTTCGATAAACAGCTGACTGCACAGTCGTCATTTCCCCAATTGGCTTGCCGTTAGCCGCGAGCCATCTCCAAACCATCGGCCCTTGTTCGCCAAGTGCAATGCCGAACTCATTGTTGGCTGAGCTGCCGACTCCGCCTTCTCTTCCCGTATCAATGGCGAATTGGATGCTATCCCCTTGCCACAGATCACCGCCAGCTCCTACTTGATAATGCTTGTCATCTTGAACTTCCATACCGAAGTATAGCTGTTTCATATCCCACTTCAGGAAGCCCTTGCCGCTTAAATCAGCTTCACCGCCCCAGTTGACTATGTTTTTAATTTGATCTGGTCTGTTAATGACGATGGGCATGCTATTACTCCAGCTTTCCTCAGATAGCTTGCCATCGATAATTGGCGCTGTCTGGTCGTTTACAGCTGCAATAAAATTAAACGGTCTTTCCACAATCTTCGTAAATCCATTATCCAAATCAATGGATAATTTCAATTTGGCTCTTGCTTGTTCTGGAAGAGAGGTAATCGGCACGGTGATCTTCGTAATTTCACCTGGCAATAAGCGATTGAAAGTAATTGGGCTTCCTTGGTCTAGGGTTAGATATACCGCGTCCGTAACTCGAACGATACCGGTTAGCTCTTTGTCAGCAGTCGCATTCTCTACATAGATTGCTGTATTCCATTCATTCCATTTTCCAGGCACTGCAACCTCAGGCACAATACGAACTTTGACGGTCTCTAGTACGTTGACCTTCAATTTCATGGCTGCAATGAGTGACGTACCCGAGATAACTTGAATCGTAACCTCATGAACCTTCTCTTCCGCGTTAAGTGGGATAGGGATAGCAACCGGAATCGCCGTTGTTCCTGCAGTAAAGCTTGCTTCACCTTCGAGTTTCCAATCACCGGATGGGCCCATGAGTTGAATCTTTCCATTCAGTTCGGCTCCCAAGCCAGAACGTTGAATAACCGTATGGAGCGTATCGCCACGTCTGACATCCACCGAAGTGTTTTTTAATACAAAGGAATCATCAATCGAAGAGATTTCCAAGCCCGTGCTCGAGTATATGAAAACAGGTGCACCACTAATTGTTAAGCTCGCAATCCCATCATTAACCGGTAAGTAAGAGTAACTCCCATCAATACCTACAACAGTAAGGCTGGTATCCTTCGTTTGGAAAGTGGCTGTTTTGGTAGATTCATCAGCAGCCCATAGCGATGTAATGTACTGATTTTTCCCTTCATGCCAATATTCATATCCATAATACGGATGATCAACATTCGCTTTGGGTCCAATAAACTTGGCGTCTTTCAACACTTTTGCCATCGCATAATAGGCATAATAGCTTGGCTTCGGAACGCCATACCAATCGATCAAGCCCAGATTATGTTCCAGATTCGTCGGATCGACTCCGTCATCTTGGAAATCGTACCAATGCATGCGCTTAATACCGCCAGCAATTGCATGCATATAGGCTCTAGCTAAGTAATTACGTTGCGTTATCTTATCTACAGGTCGAAGATAGCCGTTTCCTGTATAGGTGCTCCATCCAAGTTCACTGAATATGACGGGCTTAGGCTGATCGCCATATTTAGCTTTCAACGCATCGATTTCATTTATTTTCCCAATTAGCATTTCCGGGGCACCTGGAACGAGACCTGGCAGACTACCTTCATGATTTTTCACATAAGGATGCACATCAAGAACATCAAAGTACGTTTTTACTAAAGCGCCGTTCTGGCCATCGGACTTATACAAATTCTCAAGCCAAGTCATACTTGCTGGCTCAGTCCCGCCTAACGCAGGCTCAATAAGTAAATTTCGGTTGTCTACTGCCTTCAGGCTCTCATGGTTTTGTTTAAACTGTAAGGCGAGAGCAGAAGGATTCGTCCCTTTCAGATCAGGCTCATTGACGGTAGAGAAGGTCCAGGTCCCTTGCTTATTTTCCATGGGTACATCTTGAGGACCATGGTAAAACGTGTGGAACCCGATTCCGTATGTATTCGAGAATGCTTTAACCCAAGAATCATGAATCCACCACCGATTAAAATTAATCCCTTCAATGCTTCGCATGAGCATAAGCTTACGGATGATATTCTCTTCCTCTTTATCCCCGTGATGAACATAATTTCCTCCCCCGTAGGGTGTATCATTAATAGCGAAAATGTCCCCAATCTTCTCCCCGCCCAGGACACTAGGCGTCGTTATTTTAATTGTGCTGACATCCTTACGCTCGCCCGAAGTTGTGCTCGTTGGCGTTACAGCTATGTAATACGTCGTCGCTGGCTCTAAGGATGAAACGAGCAGGAATTTCCCCTTCTGTTCGACTGACCCATTTTCGGCTGTCACCCGAGCGGCAAGCCCATTCGTCGATGTGAAGTCATTCTTCTGTATATAGATACTGTATTTATTTACTTTATTGACCACCGAATTATAGGCTGACCAATCGAGATACAACGTGTTGTAATTTTTAATAGTCGTGGCGAGTTCAACTAGATCCGGCATGTCTTTCTTGACAAGTGTCGCATCATAAAGTCTCCAACCCTTAATCGCAATTTCGCCAGCAATTAACCGATCGGAATCGTTGGCGTTATGCATGACGATTCTGACATACTTGGCGTGCTTGCCAGGAATGCCGTAGGAGGGCGAATTGAGCATCGCATCTGCGTATCGATTGTTCGGATTGGCCGTGTAACCGCTGGAGAAATAGTTGATGTTATCCAAGCTTAACAGCACCTCATAACCATCCATGAAGTTTGCGCTGCTCGCTTTGGACCAGACATCAATCGAACCGATCTGATATACGTCATTTAATGTAAACGTGACGGTTCCGTATTGACCTTGCGAACCTGCTGTCATGCTGGCTGTTGTATCGGCTGTCGACTCTGTACTTGAGCCATCAATGAGATCAGGCAAGCCGCCTGCACTGCCGTCGTTCTTCGCGCCAGCCTCATTATCCGTTGCAAGTAATCCTGCTTGTGTCACAAAAGGTTGCTCCGTATGCCATTTATACGTCGCTTTCGTATCCAACTTCGGCGTCCCCGCCCCGTAGTAACCACCGGTCTTTAATTGATTATTGCTCAGAATCGCCGGCTCCTGAACAGCATCACCCCAAATGGCAATTTCCGCGATACTCATCATAAGCTTGGCTGGATCTTTATGAAGCACAACCTTTACATATCTGGCATAGGGGGCAGGTTTCATCTCGCTGCTCACAGGTACAATGCCCGCGTCATTGCCATATACACTCTCAGTTACCGCAACACGATTGTAATTAATGCCATCGAGACTTGCATGAATCTCTACCTGTTTCAATCCGCTTGCAGCTGAAAAATCTGACCACACCTGCAAGGATGTAAGACGGTTTACAGTTTGCAGGTCATAGACCACTGTCCCATAAGCTTCTCCAGATTGACTAGCCGAACTGACAACGCTTACAGAACCGTCCATCATTTTATCCGCCAAAGAATCTGAAGCGACAAGATTGGATTCCGTTGCATAAAGCCCATCTTGCTGCCAGGTATATGAGGCTCCTGTATTCATGACAGTTGTATTCGCAGGGAACAAGTCACCTAGAATATTACCGCTCAGCAACTTTGGTGAAACGGAGTCAGCCGCTTGTGCGGTCATAGGACTCATCGAAGCCATACCCAAACCTTGTATGAAAATGATCATAGCGAAAAGGATGGAACATATTTTTTTTAGGCGCTTCATCACAGAACTCCCTTTCTCGAACGATTGACCTGACCGACATGTCATTTGATCTTACCGTTGTATCAACCCACGTTTTAACACGTCCTCTCTGGTCAATGATCACAACTGGATGCTGAAATTAACTTAGTCAAATACGAACAAAATCACAAGAGACACTTTTTATATGACGTGGCATTTCTTTCGATCCTGTTCAATCGACTATCGTTTAGCAGATTGCTTATGTTCACCTTAAAAGATGTAACCTGAAGCATGATGAGGTCACTCCATTCAACATAAAAAAAAGCATTTCGAGCAGAGAAAAATCCCTGCTGCAAAATGCTTTATCGCTTAGTTCGGATGTTTATCGTTCGGCTTCAATGAAATCGTCAACTGCTGTGTCGCTCGATCGGCAATATCGTCAACATATCTCGCCGTCACTTGGTCAGCTTCTTCCAATAACGTTATTTGAGGATGTACCCCCTCCAAGTCGCCAATGGATAGAGAGAAAAGAAATGCTGCTTTGTTCAAAGCCATAAAGTCTATTGTACGTTTCTCTCCACGATGAATGATCAAGTCTAACCCGTATATGTCACCTTCTTTGCTTATTTCCCAATCCCAACCTGCCAATGAGCTGAACAACTCTTCTTCACATGGTGATTGCGTTTCTTCCGACTCCTCAAAGACGGCATACACACTTTCGAATCGCAATACCATTCCATCAATTATCACATGCGCTTTAGTACCTTGTTTCTCTAGCCTTACTCGTTCCAAGCAACCGCCAAATTCCATGCGAATCCGGAAATCAGTCGCTGCTATCTTCCCTTGGATACGATCCAAATTGGGATGTGTATCCCCGCCATTCGTTAGAAAATTCACTCCGAGCAGTAGTTGACTGCTGCTTGCTGCCGTTTGGAGTACTGCTGAGCAGTAATCATATCCGTCATGCAAACAACGCATTTGCAGATAAGTGCTATGTTCCCCATTATCGAAATACGCCACCATCCCTCTTGTTTGATTCCACATAATTTCATGACGAAACACGCCGATTGTATACGTTGGAGTAAGAAAAGTGTCTGCCCACTTCACAAAGCCAGTCTCCTCATTTCGATAATACAATTGACTGAGATCACTTTTCTTATTCGCAGTAAATAGCCCCACATAAGCTTCTGGGCATTGAATTCCGCTGCCAAACCATTCTGAATCATATTCTAAATCCCATTGGTTTAAGAAAACAATTTGGTTGCTTGTAGCTATCTGCAAGAATGAAAGCGCTCTATTATTTAGCAATGTGCTATAACTGCGGCTATGTGGACCTGCCCATTGCCTAGAGCTTGGATGATAGTGCTCTGCAACCATTCGCCATACCAAATCCAATAATTCAGTGGCAATGGACTTTGCGCGAGAATGGGTAGAATATGTATGAATTTTTGACAGCTCTACAATGGCAATAATGGAATACGCTGGACTGTTGAATTCTTGAAATGTCCCTAACTTTGCTGTATAGCGTTGAAGCTTTTCCAATCGATCCAGCCCATAATCGGCATAATCCTTCCGTTCATACAACTCACCCGCGATTAAAGTCACAAATGCTCCCATGATGGCAATATTCGTATAATGAGGACCCACGTTCCGTTTGATAATGGCGTCAGAGGCACAACAGACCGCTTCATGGATTCGTCTCTTCAACGATTCAGGCAGCTTATGACCATGGCGCAGCATCGCTAACAGCAGTTCTTTTCCGCAAAAGTCAGCCCAATTCCAATCAGGCGGAGCCATCTGTGCCAGTGGTTCTTCGTAAAACCAAGGCCAGATTCCGTAGGTATCATGACTCTGCTCACGATCTTGTAAGGTTAACACGCGACCTATAATATCGCAGGCCCTCTCCTCGTATTCCGCTATTTCCGTATTTAACAAGCCAACCGCATAGAGCAATGAAGGATAAGTCGGATGAATCGTGGGGTAATCCTGAGCTGTTAATGAGGTATGATACCCTGGACTATGAAAGGGGCGACGAAGCATACATATCTGGGGATCATAATCACTTTCTTTTGCTCTAATGGCTTTTATTAATAACTCTTTATAATCAGAATTCTGTACATGTACGTTCATGTTGGGAAGTCCCTCCTTTAAAAGAATAATAATGGGAAGGTCAACCTGTATAAGCAGGCAGCCTTCCCAAAGATTCATTTTTACACGTGTATTATTTCAAAAACTCTTTGTTCTTCTCATACCATTCTTGGGCCAGCTTCTCCACATTTTCCCCGCCAAGTCGCTTCCATTCTTTGCGCACTTCTTCCATCGCAGTTTCTGGGGTTGAAGCACTGCCGCCTGTTACAGCTTTCACCTCAATTTGCGTTGCAATCGGATGGAAGGTTGCGATTAATTGACTGACTTCAGGAAGATCCGGATTAAAGGCAATGTCTCTGCGATATTTATTTTTGAGGGCCGTATTCAAAGATTGCGTTTTTATTTTGGCATATTCTTGGGATACAGCATCTTGTGCAGCCATAACCGGGAACCACTCAGGAACTAAGCTGAAATCGGATACGATTGCGTACTCATATGCATAAGATACTTCCTTACGGGATTTATCAGCGTTCAGAACTTGAGGAATCTTCCCATCCAACAGTTTGTAATGAACGTTTTCCTCGCCGTACTTCAGTGACATATCCCCTTTTTCCATCATCCAATCTAGGAATTTAACAGCTGTTTCAATTTTATCTTCCTTCATCTTGCTGTTAAACGCGACAAGAATATTCGCTGGCAGCTCCTGATACAAGCCATTTTTTCCATATTTACTAGTTACCGGTTCTAACGGAACCATCTTCGCATCCGGCACGTTTTTCTTTAGATCTATAAATTCATTTTGCATATTCCAAGAACTCATATAAATACCTGATTTGCCCGTCGTCCACAATTGGCGCGCTCGCTGAAAGTTGCTATCCGTAATATATTCTTTATCCAATAAACCTTGATCGAATAACGATTTCTGATATGCAATGGAATCCTTGTAGCGATCCAACGTTCTACCAAATTTCATTTTGCCGTCTTCCAAATACCATTGATTCTCATTCACCGAAAAGAACGCTCTGATAATTTGCACAGCATTACCATTGAACGCAATCGGTACGGTATCTGCTTTACCATTGCCGTCAGGGTCCTCATCTTTAAATTTTTTAGCCACTTCAATCAATTCTTCCGTTGTCGTTGGTGCCTTTAATCCGAGTTTATCCAACCAATCCTGACGAATCCACATGGCATGGTTGGCAATACCATCAATACTTCTGCTGCTGGTAATTGCATACATTTTACCATTAATCGTCATGGCAGATTTCAGCTCAGGATGTTCTTGCAGATACTTTTTCAATGTCGTACTGTACTTCTCAATATAGCTGTCAATGGGCTGAATGGCACCTTGGTTGGCTAATTGCGCAATATAGTTGCGATCATACTCCCAGATGAGATCTGGCGCACTGCCAGAAGCAACCAGGGTGCTTAACTTCTGTTGGGCCTGCGCTCGGGGAACTGGCACCCAATTCACTTTCGCAGGGGAATTTTCATTGATCCATTTCGTCCAGCGGTTATCCTCATAGCTGCCTTCTTCTGCGGCTACTGTACCTCGATCAAACGTGGAAATGCTGATTTCTTTCTTCGGTCCTGCCGGTGTTGCCGCAGCTGATGTACTGCCTTGTGGCGCAGTCGAGCTGCTTTCGGTCGTTCCCGTATTCGAACTACAGGCAGCCAGTACCGCCAAAGACAAGCTTGCAGCAAGAACTGGTTTCCAAACATGGTTAGACTTGTTCAATGAATTCATCCCCTTATAGTTTAGTATCTATACCAAGGGCTATTTGCCCCATGATATCAGCCTTTAACCGATCCAATCAAGACTCCTTTGACGAAATGTTTCTGAAGGAACGGATAGACTACCAGAATTGGCGTAACTGCGATGACGATGGCAGCCGCTTTGATGCCTTCTGGCGTCAGGACTACATTAGCCACACCCTCACTTCCAGAGGTATTGTCGAGCAAACTCTGATCCACCTGCAGAATCATTTGGTAGAGCTTGAGCGTCAGCGTCTGCATGGTCGTCTTGGTCACATAAAGCAATACGTTGAAATACGAGTTCCACCAGCCCACCGCATAGAACAGGGAAAGAGCAGCTAAAATCGGCTTGCATAATGGTACGATGATCCCCACCAAAATTCGCCAATCGCCTGCGCCGTCGATAGCTGCAGACTCCTCAAGTTCCTCTGGTAAGCCCTCCATGAACGTTTTCATCACGAACATGTTATACGTACTTATTAAAGCAGGCAGCCATAATGCCCAGTACGTATCCATAAGACCTAAGGATTTTACGAGTATAAAATTCGGAATTACACCCGAAACGAACAACATCGTAAATGTGATGAACATGAGGATGGACGTGCGTCCCATCAGTCTTCGTCTAGAAAGCGGATACGCGGCCAATAAAGTAAGTACCATATTGAGCGCTGTTCCCACAACAGTTACCAGTACGGTGTTGCGCATGGCTACGAAGAGCTGCCCATCCTGGAAAAGCCGCTGGTAGGCTTCCGTATTGAATTCTATTGGCCATAAGGACACCTCCCCCGCTGTAATGGCTCTACTACTGCTGAACGAAGCTGCGATCTCATACCAAAAAGGGTATAAAGCAATTAGTGAACACATAGCAAGCACTGTGTAATTCGCCACTGTTCCCAAACGAGTAAATAATGGTTGATTTCTTTTGTAGGTTTTCATGGATTACCAAAGCCCCCGTTCTCCAAAAACTCGGGTTAATCGATTCACGCCCACGACTAGTATCAAACCAACCGCGGACTGGAACAAGCCTAATGCTGTCGTATAGCTATAGTTCATATTTTGTAAGCCCACACGATACACGTAGGTGCTAATGACATCCGCTACATCCAATACAGACATATTCTGGAGAACCAGCGTCTGCTCGAGACCCACATCCATCATGTGCCCCATCCGAAGGACGAGCAAAATAGCAATTGTGCTGCGAATTCCTGGTAACGTAATGTGCCATATCTGGCGTAGTTTCGATGCACCGTCCATCTTCGCTGCTTCATACTGCTGAGGATCAATGGATGCCATAGCTGCTAGGTATAAAATAGTGCCCCAACCCGCTTCGCGCCAAATACCGGATAATGTATAAGCGATTGGCCACCAGCCGGAGCTAGCCATGAAGTAGATGGGCTCGATGCCAAACACTTTCGTCAGCACCAAATTCACAACCCCTGTGCTGGGGGAAAGCATCGCTATAAAGATACCCCCTAGAACAACCCATGAGATAAAATGAGGTAGATAAAGCAGATTCTGCACAGTCCGTTTATACCACTCTTTGCGTACTTCATTAAGGAGAAGCGCAAGGAGAATAGGTATTGGGAATCCTAAAACAAGACTGTAGACATTAAGCAGTAAAGTATTCCTGAGAACTCTCCAAAAATCAATACTTTGGAATAAGCTAGTGAAGTGTTTAAACCCCACCCAGTTACTCCCAAAAATACCATCTGCAAATCGATAATCCTTAAAGGCAATAATTTCACCAACCATCGGAGCGTACTTAAATAACAGATAAAATCCGATCACAGGCAGTAGCATCAGATACAGATGTCGATCCCGTATCAGTCGGTTTCTGAATGTGGATTGTTTTGGTTTGATCCATATTGGCTTCCGTTGGTTTCTACCTGTATGGAAACCGGTCGCTCTTTCCTCCATGTTGTGTTCACCCTTTCGAAATTGAGCCTGCTGTTGTGCTGGCAATTCGATCGTATCCTGCGGTGAAGAGATTGGAAATAGACATGTTTTGCCCAGTTGACCTTTCTTACAAAACATCCTGTCACCTTTCTTACACATTGTTCATTTTGTTAAGGTGACAATAGACATTCCCTGTCTCTATGGGGGTTCTCACTTGGTATACAAATAGCAGCCTCCCCAGAATGGAGAGACTGCTGATTATTCGATCTCGTTCACAGAGGACTAGCAAACCATGCTTTCTCATTGAAGAGAAGCGGCTTTTCGTTCATTTCTTATTTCGCGGCTTTCCAAGCATCGATTTGTTTCTGCATTTCCGCCAAAATGTTGTCCAAGCCTGCTTTTTTCAGCTTCGCATTCATAGCTGGCAGTGTTGTGTCTGGGTCAGCGATTCCCGTGATTAATCCCGCATAGAATTCATCCACGACGGATGCGGTTTGTGCCAATTCACTCTTCACGTTACTTGGGTCAAAAGAGAAGCCAAGAATCTTGGAAGGAATCGCTGCTGCATTCTTATCAGGACCTGCCGGGAACCATTTCGGCTGCGTTGCACTAGTTCGGAACGAATTAAACATGTTGCCGTACTCCCAACCGGAATCTACCCAGTAACCGGCATTGTCCATCTTTTTGATCAAACCATCTGAAACCTTCGTATAATGCTTACCTTCGATCCCATAGCTCATCAGATTAAACAGTTCCGCATTCGAGTACATCAAGTTGTAGAACATCATCGCTCTGGCAGGATCTTTGGATGTGCGAGAAATGGCTGTCATGGTAGCGATGATCGAGCCTGTGCTCATATATGGTTTAGAAAATTCAATCGCTGCTACATTCGCTGCGTCTCCACCACCAAAGCGTTGTGCTTGGTTCGCCGCCGTATCCGGATTGATAACTGTGAATGTGGAGGATACGTATTTGCCTGCTAATTCATCCGAGTTCGTATCTTTAATCGTTGCTGCGTCTTTACGTATGATTCCTTTGGAATACCATTCACGCATTTGCTTCAAAAAGGCCGTAAACTCCTTCGTCTCATACAAATTCACAACTTTGGAGGAAGCATCGTCGATGCGAACAACCCCTGGGTTCTTTTGTGAAAAGTACTCAAGACCAATGGCGCTGCCGTAGTTCCCCATGACATCCGTATCACCCTTCAGGCTGAATGGATATTTATCAGGCTCCGACGCTTTTACTTTTTCAAAAAATGGGGTCAAATCCGCCAATGTCTTGAACTGATCCGCTTTAAATCCATATTTGTCCAAAGAAGTTTTGTTAATGAGCACGCCTGGTGTACGAGCCAAAACTTGCGTGTTTATGATACCGTACAGCTTGCCTTTCACTTTCGCAGCATCCCAAGCAGCTGGAGGAACCTGCTTCAGAATATCTGGTCCGTATTTGGGCAACAGATCAGTGATATCCAAGAATGCCCCTTTGTTTACATTTTGCAGGTAATCATTGGTCCAATTGGATGTGAAAATAAGATCTGCTTTCTCGCCAGAAGCTGCAATCGCTTGCATTTTCTGATCGTACGTCCCCCAATCGACCAATTGAATGTTCAATGTTGCGTTGATTTTCTCTTTGGTAATTTTGCTCATCGCATCTTGAACCAACTTCGCATCAGGGAATACGCTCTGCGGCAAATACCAGGTAATCTCATATGGTTTTAACTCCGTTGTTGCTGGTACTGATGACGCAGTCGTTGCCGCTGGTGATGCAGGTGCTGCGCTGGTTGCTGGGGACGGAGAAGAGCTATTCGTGCTAGAACCGCAAGCGCTGAGCAGCATGGATAGGGACACACAGCTTACAATAACGGGAGATAACGCTTTGATTGATCTATTTTTCATATCATCGAACCCTCCTGATCTTATGGTCAAAATGGTACTAAGAAAGAGTACTTAGAAAGAGTACTTAGAAAGAGTACTTAGAAAGAGTACTTAGAAAGAGTACTTAGAAAGAGTACTAAGGAAGACATGTATTATCATCCGATCCGGATTCGGATTGACAAACGTTTTGAAGCCATACACTCAGTTAGCCTTTAACGGCACCAACTGTCAATCCTTTGATCAAGTATTTCTGAAAGAATGGGAAGGCGAATAACATCGGGCCTGCTGCCAGAATGGCAATCCCCATACGGGAAGATTCAGCTGGAATCGCGCTCATATCAATGCTGATGCCTGCTTGCATATTTTTCGTCAAAAACTCGATATTAGACATGATTCGCTGCAAGTAGTATTGAAGCGGAATCAGATTCTCATTTTGAATGTACAGCATCGCAAGCCACCAATCATTCCAGTAAGCCAGAGCATAGAACAAACCTACAGTAGCTAGTGCTGGTTTCGAAAGTGGAAGAACAATTCGCACGAAGGTGCTCAGTTCGGAAGATCCATCGATTTTGGCCGACTCAATAATTTCAAAAGGTAACCCATCCATAAAGCCTTTCATAAGCATCGTAAACCACGCGCTGACCCCATACGGAAGAATTAAGGCCCAAATCGTATCCTGCAGGTGCAATACACTAGTCATAACGATATACGAAGGAACTAATCCGGCATTGAAGAGCAACGTGAAGAAGACGAAGTAGCCTGTGATACGGCTATACCGGTAATCCTTCCGCGTCATGATATAGGCTAGGGAAGAAGTGAGTATCAAGCTTAACACGGTTCCTACGACTGTCACAAAAATCGTCACCATGTAGGATTGAAGCAGTGCCTTCGGCGTTTGAAAAATATACGAATACGCGACAAACGTAATGCGTTCCGGAATCAGCTGGTAGCCAAATTTGGCGATGTCCCCATCGAAGGAGAGTGAGACCGAAATAACGTACAGCATCGGATAGATGAACAGGATGGATAAAACCATAAAGAATAGAATGATCAGCCAGTTATTTTCCGGCTTTTTCTTGATAGATGAACGCACCGCCACCCTCCTCCCTAGAATAAAGCGTTTTCTTTATTAAATTTCCTTACGAGTACGTTCGTCGTTACGACTAGCACTAGACCAACAACCGCTTGGTACAAGCTAGCTGCGGAGGCCATGCCCAAGTCACCAACAACCCGTAATGAGCGAAACACATACGTATCTACGACATCTGTCGTTGGGTATAGCATCCCTGCATCTCGGGGCACGAAGTAGAATAATCCGAAGTCCGAGTAGAAAATACGGCCCACATTAAGCATGAACAACATCGTTATCAGTGGCAAAATGAGCGGGATCGAGATCTTCCGAATTTGCTGTAATCGTGAAGCGCCATCTATAGAAGCAGCCTCATAATAGCTATTGTCGATGGACAGCAATCCGGTGAAGAAGATGATGGCGGTGTAGCCGACATTTTTCCATAAATACGTTAGGGTTAAAATGAGGGGCCAATAGCCCGGCTTACTGTACCAGTCGATCGGGGCAACATGGAACTGTTCCAATACCTTATTGATCACCCCGAAGGATGGATTCAACAGAATGTAACTGACGAAACCGACGACAACCCACGAAAGAAAATACGGAAAGAACAAGATCGTCTGAAACAGCTTCACCCATCTCCGGCCTAATTCAGCCAGTAATAATCCAATGACTAAAGCGCAGGACATCCCCACTACGATAAACAATCCATTTAATAGCAGCGTGTTACGTGTAATCCTTAGTGCATCTTGTGAGTTGAAGAAGAACTTAAAGTTATGCAGCCCAACCCAATCGCTTCCCCAAATGCCTTTGGCGTAGTTGATATCTTTGAATGCGATCACGATACCGTACATAGGTAAGTAGTAAAAGATAAACACCACAATGACGGCCGGCAATCCGATCAAAAACAAACTTCTTGCCTTCCAAAAATGCTTCGATTCTTTGCGTATTGCTGAGAAGATTCCCAAGTATGCTGCCTCCTTCTGTCTGGGTTACCATGCGTCCTCTTTGCGATTTCATCATACGAAATTGGGTGAGAAATTGGATACTGCTCATTTTTGCTGTGGTTAAAATAGACTGTACGATTTGAAAATCGCAGGGATTTTCACTGTACTTTTTCGTGATGGGAGTGGATAAAACCCTTATATACTGCGGGTTTTCGCGGGATGAAGGTGGGGTATGAGGGAGAGTGAATGAGACGCACGACCGAGTGCAATATCGGTCTTGAGAACGATCATAAATAACTGAGTATGCAATACACTGTTTATATGATCCACAATTCAAAGAACGGGGAGATAACGAATGAATACGAATTCGATTGAAGTAAGCGGCTTGCGCAAAAGCTTTGGCAAACAAACCGTACTGGATGGCATTGATTTACAGGTGGGGAAAGGCACGATATTCGCACTGCTTGGTCCTAACGGTGCTGGAAAAACGACACTGATTAACATTCTGTCCTCGTTATCCGAGCCGGACGGCGGGGTTGCACGAATCGAGGGGTATGACGTAATCGTTGACCGCAAGATCGTGCGAGGATTGATCTCGCTCACAGGACAATTTGCTGCGGTGGATGAGGTGCTAACAGGCCTCGAAAATATCGTCATGATGTGCCGGCTAGCTGGCTTATCTGCGGGTGAATCTCGCGTCCGTGCAGCGGAGCTGCTGAAGCAATTTGATCTGGAAGCCGCGGCTGCCAAGCGCGTGAAATCCTACTCTGGCGGCATGCGGCGCAGATTGGATCTGGCGGTCAGCCTTGTCGTTAGTCGTCCGGTACTCTTCCTTGACGAACCAACGACAGGTCTGGATACGGTCAGCCGCCGATCCCTGTGGGAGACTATCCTCCAGTTAAAGCAGCAAGGCATGACGATCCTGTTGACGACGCAATATTTGGAAGAAGCGGATCAGCTTGCAGACGAAATCGCAGTGTTGAATCATGGGCGCATCGTTGCATCCGGTTCTGCGGAGTCCTTGAAAGCTCGTGTCGGCGGCGAAGTCATCGAGCTCCGGAATGCGTTGGACGAAGTCATTCTGTCCATTCCGACGAGCGGCACTGTTCATGATGTTAGCCAAACGTTGAACGAGATCGCGGGCTCGTGCCCGCCAGGTACACGCATCTTCATTCGCAAGCCAAGCATGGACGACGTCTTCTTAGCTTTGACGACACCTAATCACAAGGAGGCTTCCCTCGTATGAATGATTTCCAAGCGCTGAAGAACGTACAGCCGATGAATCCGAACAACCATCGACCAAACATGAATAATCTTGCTATGCCAAAGCCCCCTTCATTCGCAGCAACCAACGCCGTCTTCGTCGGACGCAGCATCCGTCACAGCTTGCGCAACATCGAGTCGCTGATGATGGCAATCATGCTCCCCATTATGCTGATGCTCCTGTTTACCTATATATTCGGAGGTGCGCTTGATCCGAGCGGCAATTATGTTAACTATGTCGTGCCAGGCATCATCCTCTTGTGCGCAGGATTCGGCTCATCCAGCACGGCAGTTGACGTGGCATCCGACATGACCAATGGCATTATTAACCGTTTCCGAACGATGCCGATTAGCAGCATCAGCGTCATTACGGGACATGTCGCCGCAAGCCTTGCTCGCAACTTACTTGCTACTTGTATGGTCATCGGCGTTGCCCTACTCGTTGGCTTCCGCCCGAACGCTACTTTCATCGAATGGCTTGGAGCCATTGGCGTCATCATCTTGTTCATTCTGACCTTTACCTGGCTATTCGCCGCGATTGGCCTCGTTACGGGCAGCCCTTCAGCTGCCAGCGGCTACGGCTTTGCCCTGCTGTTCCTCCCTTATCTGTCCAGCGCATTCGTCCCAACGAATACCATGCCTTCTTGGATGCAAGGTTTTGCGAATCATCAGCCAATTACGCCGGTTATCGAGACGATTCGCGGACTTTTGACTGGAACCCCAGTGCTTCATAACGGTTGGTGGGCTATTGGCTGGTGCTCGGCCTTGCTGGTGATTGCCATTGGTTGGTGTATTCTGGCGTTCCGTAGGAATGGCGGGAAGTAAGGTTTTCTACTGAAAAGTTGGAATAGCGTTATGCCATCATCCTATTTTTATCTAAAGTGATCTATTAACCCCAATAAAGGTTGCATGTTTGCATTATTAGCAGCGACACAAGCTGCTTATAGTACTCTCTCGACCTCTGATTGAGCGGCATTTTGCGCAATAATCCAAAATAACGAAGGGATACGATGCTCCGATGAAGAATGAGTATGTAAATCATTTGAAAATAAGGAGTATGATACCTTTACATGGTTATTCAGTCTAAGATTTTAGTCAAAACGGCATTAGCGTTAGGCTTAATGTTGAGTTTCGCCATTACGTCTTCTATTCCAAAGACCCACGCTGAAGAAACTCAAGTTGGTTGGAAGGATATCGCTGTTGGAGGGCGAGTTAGCCTAGGAATCAAAAACGATGGCAGTGTCTGGGCTTGGGGAGAAACAAACCGAAATGGTGTTTTTGGCAATGGAGAAAAGGGTCCAAGTGCTACGAATACGAAATTTCCTACTCAGGTGAAAGAATTGAATGATGTCATCTCCATCGCCGCTGGTTCCGAGCACGCTCTCGCCGTTAAAAAGGATGGTACAGTGTGGGTATGGGGTGATAATTTAGGCGGGCAAGTCGGTGACGGTATGCAGACGATACTTGAGACAGGTTCAGGAAAAATGGTTACAGATAATAACCGTGCTCTCCCACATCAGGTCGAAGGATTAACACATGTCGTTTCCGTTTGGGGAGCTTGGGGGAAAAGCTATGCAATTAAAGATGATGGAACACTATGGGCCTGGGGAGGCATCTACTATAAGAAACCCGATGGATCTACGGGTACCTACACGTACCCTGTCCAATTAAGATTTCAAAATGTGAGCAGCATATCTACGGGATTTGGCGACAACCTGTTAGTTCTGGATAAAGACGGAACGGTATGGACAATAGACCGAGGAGCCATCGTTAAAATTGGCGGACTCAGTGATATTACAGCTGTCGCGGCAGGTGGAGTCAACTCCTATGCCCTACAAAAGGACGGTACCGTCTGGGCATTTGGGTCAAATGGTCAAGGTGCTATCGATGGACAGAACCTCGCTACTAGTAAATCCGCTCCCCAGAAGATACAAGGCATCAAGGACATTGTCGATATCCGTGCTACCGCTGGCGGTCCCCTTTATTTGAAGAAAGATGGTACTGTTTGGGCTAGCGGTAATAACCACGGTGGTCAATTAGGGATTGGATCTTATGAGAATAGTGATGTTCCTGTACAAGTAAAAAACTTGATGAAAGTCACTAAAATCGGAGCACATGGGACTGGGTTTCGTTCCATGGCAGTTAGAGAAGATGGCACACTTTGGTCGTGGGGAAGCGGTTATTCAGGTGATGGTACGGAGTGGTATCGGACTGAACCGGTTTGGATTAAAAGTACTGATGATGAAGTAGCACCTCAAACTACGTTGATCTCTGTACGTCTAGATGGGACATTGCTCTCGTTCGACCAGCAGCCTACGATCATTAATGGCAGTACACTGGTTCCCTTACGTAAAATCTTTGAAACATTTGGAACCGTCGTTACCTGGGATGCTACTACCTCAACCATTTCAGCAACGAAGGGTAACAGCACCCTGACCTTGATCGTCGGAAACCCCACGGGCATCTTGAATGGGAAGTCGATTACGCTTGACGCTCCTCCTACCATTGTGAATGGGAGCACGCTAGTGCCTGTCCGTTTTATAACCGAGTCGTTAGGTACCAAGGTTGCTTGGGTTCCTGAAACGCAGACCGTTAACATCCTCACGAAATGAAAAAAGGCCATTCCTTCTTAAAGAAGGATGGCCTTTTTCGCGTACTCGCAAGGTTAGTCCAGTGTGATGAAATCGAAATCGATGTACCGATCCTGCTGCAGTTTCATTTTCTCTTCCGCCTTTAATGCTATCACCATAACCTCTTCATCATCATTCTCCACCACAGCGAACTGATATCCACTTGGCTTAATCATGTCATTTATTTCCTTGAGTAAACCATAGGTATTCAAATAACTACCCTCATGCTCAGGATGAATGACTCGCTCTTGACCATTCAACTTAAAGCTAACAGTAATTGGCCCTTCTTCTGCGTCCCAGATTTCCTTTATATCGGTTGGCTGAAATGCCCCACGGGAAATCTTGCTCCACTGTTCTAATGTAGTTAAGTAAGCATTTTTCCCCTTACTGACATCTAAATCCCAATCCTCTACCCAAACACGGTCTTCGTCTGCTATTAAAAGTGAGAGTTCTGCTAAATCATTGTAATACTTGCTAGAATCGAAAGGATTCCAATCTGTAAACTTCTTTTCTAATTCCAGCATTTTGTTATCAAACTCTTGACTTGTCAGTCCCTTAACACTTTCAAAAAAACCTAATTTCCGATAATAGCGCGCTGCTTCTAATAATCGTTCAGTAGGTTTAAGCTGACCAAACTTCTCCTTACTTAACTGATAGGGTGTTTTTATTTCTTCTAAAGTTTGTAAGATATTTTGATAGTCTTTGTTAATTTCCGAGTAAACGAGTTCTCCCGAGAAAAGAAACACATTAAAATAGCTGTATTTCCCGTCTATTATTGTATGGGTGACTGTAAGATCTTCACCATTCGTTCCATTGACTGAATAGGAAAATTGAACGGCATCCAAACCATTAATCCGTAACGATTTCCCTGCGGAAAACTTGGTAATTTTCTTTGGTTCCAATGATTTTTTTATAGCCACTTCATATTCCTCAAGGGTCAGAATTTTATCAAATAGTGACTTCGATTCTGAAGTAGATATCAAAGCGTTATTTCCGCTCGTAGCAAATATTTGGTAATTCAAGTTAGCCGGAGGCTCTTTACTCAGCCAATTACCTCCCAATGTCACTTTTAACTTTTCATCAGGAGTAACAATAGTTCGCGTAGATTGAAGATAAATCGTTTTCGAACTGCTTTCCCAAGTCACTACAAATTTGGACGCTTCTCCGACAAACCGGATGGGCACAAAAATACTGCCTTCGATATTTCTCGGCGCAACGGTTAGCGCATTGGAATCGCCGTTTAAGGTAGCTTTTGGATTATCCACCTGTAGAGTAATCTTCGCTCCTTGCTTCTCTGCTTGGATCGTTCGTGTTGTCTCATCCCACTGAATAACAAAACCTAACTTTTCAAAAAGAGGTCGGAACTGTACCAACGTCGTCCCCGCATCTACCAATGGAGCAAGATCAAACAGAACGCGGTCGTCGTTCACTAATACAGATATGCCTGAAACCTTGTCGGATGAAGCAGAAGCCCGATTTACCGCAACCCCTGATTGTTCCAACTGGTCCAACAGCGCGTTAGACTTTTCATTAAGAGAATCTTTGGTAACATAGATTTGGCGTAGTTTATTCATTACTCCGATCGATGAGATATCTGTAACCGGGTTATTTGAGACATCCAGCCATCCAAGCTTAAGTTTGGTAAGTGGTTGAATATCCTTAATTTTATTGTTACTTGCCAGTAAGTCTGTCAGACCAGTCAGACGAGAAAAACACCCAATTTCCTCAATTTGATTATTGGAAATGACTAACTTTCGTAAGTCAGACAGATTCGCGATCGGACAAGCATTTTGAATTTGATTATTATTAATAGCAAGAAACGTTAAATTATACAAACTACCTAGGGGACTGATATCGGTAATTTCTTGATTAGGCAAGTATAATTGTTCCAGATTACGTGCCATATTCAGACCTTTTACACTCTTAATTTTCTCTTTTCCCTTCGGATATAGGGACGTTAGTTTTTGTAAATTTGTATAATCCAGTACTGTACCCTCTTCTAATTTCAGCTCTGCCCGAATTTCTTTTTCGAGAACTGCATCCTCGATCTTCACTTCTGGCGAAGCACCATATGTGTGAGTTGGGACCAAGCCGCTCCATGATAATATTCCGATGAAAACAATGGCGAGAATTTTGTATTTCATTTTTCATACCTCCATTTCAATTTACTTGCTTACAATTACAACCGTTTGATTCATCTCATCCCACTCTACCTTAGCGCCGAGCGTTTCGCTGACAAATCGGACGGGCACAAACGTCGTTCCATTCTGTATCTTAGGTGTAATGTCTAACTGAATGACACTGCCATTCACGAATGCTTCTTTCGAATCAATCGTTAATTGGACCTCCTTATCTCCTTTCGTCGCTTTGACCGTACGCGTTTGCTCGTCCCACGTCACACTTGCGCCTAGAGCGTTGAAAATTCGACGCATCGGAAGTAAGACACTCCCCTCTTCACGCAGAGGTTTCTCATCATTAGAAAAGATTTGAATATCATTATTGATCTTCACTGTAAGCTCATTGCTATACGAAATGACTACACCGCTGTTCTTAGCAGTCTCTATAAATTCTAGCGATCTATCATCAAGTGGATTGTTCCCAACGTGAATCTCCCACAGTTTTGGATGGTCATTTAGTGCTTCAATATTGGTGATCTGATTGTTAGCCAGAATTACCTTTGTTAACTTCACAAGCGTAGTTAAAGCCGAAATATCCTTAATCTGATTGAAACTCACATCTAGATCCCATAAGGTTGAAAATCCCTTGATTCCCGAAATATCAGTGACATTACTATTGGATACACTTAAACTCACTAATCGACGAAGGTCTTTTATTGGAGTTAGATCCTGGATGTTATTTCCGTTAAGAGAAAGGTAATTTAATCGCTCCAGGTTAGATAAATATGAGATATCAGAGAGATCATTGTATCCCAATGTTAAAAAAGAAAGAGATGTCATTTGCCCAAGCCTTGTAAAGTCTTGCACCGGAACCCTATCCAGAAATAGCGTTGATAGTTTATGTAATTGCACTAATGGCGTAATATCGGTAATTGGATTATAGCTGAGTTGTAAATCGGACAAGTTCGTCATAAGTAACAACGGATTCAATTCAGTGATTTGGTTATTCATTACGTTCAGATGTTCTAAAGAAGTCAACTTCGTTAGCGGTCTAAGGTCTCGGATCTGATTTTTAGAAAGGTCGAGTCGAGTCAAACTATGCATGTCCTGCAAGAAAGTCAGATCTTCGATACCAAAGTTGGAAAGATCGAGCCAATACAGTTTTTTTAGTTTTTGAATAACTGAAAAGTCCTTAATTGGGTTGTCATCAAAACTTAGGATGGTAAGCCCCGGCATGTTTTGGATAACTTGGATATCTGAAATGTGATTGCGGTTGATTGACAGTGATGTTAGCTTCGTCAATTTGTTCAGCATGCTAATATCTTCGATTTCATTACTGCCTATGTATAGTGAGGTTAAATTAGTCAAGCTTGAGAGTGGGGAAACATCTTTAACATGATTAAAAGAAACTTGCAATGAAGTTAGGTTCACCAACCCATGTAACGGCGATATGTCGTAAATTTCGTTACCATAAAGAGTTAATACTTCGAGTTTAGTTAATCCACTTAGAGGCTCCAGATTTCGTATTTTATTATCGTACAAGCTTATATCTTTTAAATTAATCAATCTGCTTAAAGCGCTAATATCGGTTAATTCATTATGATTAAAATCAAGAGATACAAGATGTGTTAAATTAGCAATCGGCGTTAAATCAGATATTTTATTTTCCCCCATACGAATAGAGGTTAGATTTTTAGCATATTCCAGGCCTTGTAAGCTTTTAATTCCTAACCAGCTTGCTTCTGAAATTGACTGCAGTGTCAACATATCCTTCTCTGTTATCGGCGCATCTGAAAGTTTCAACTGTTTCCGAATTAACGCATCTAAAGCGGGATCTTCGATCGTCACCACAGTTGTCGATTCCGCATGGACTGTACGCGAACCCCCTATGAATTGCCCTATGGATAAAAGAAGTAGAACAACTGCAACAAGCCACATATATTTCTTAATTAATCTCAAGATCTTATCCTCCTATTAAAATTCACCTTAAAGCCTCTCCCCATTATAGTAGAGCGAAACCCCATGAGTATACTAAATATTACAAATTATCCTATCTATGAAATGTAGACACTTCAACAGCCGTTCCGGTAGATAACGTTATGCTATCACCTTATCTCGTAGCAAATAGCTAAATATACCCATTTAACGTTATCGCATAACGCTATTCGCAGGAACAGCCTTCACCCCAAAAAAACAGCGCTTCGGCTATGCCAAGGCGCTGCTTTTTTGTATCAAGGTACCTATTACCAAAGTCGCTAAAGACGGGGGCTGTTGGGTTGGGGGTGGTGCTGGTGTTCTCGTTCGTGTTGGTGCTGGTGTTGGTGTTGGTGGTGTTGGTGTTGGTGTTGGTGTTGGTGTTGGTGTTGGTGCTAGTGCTGGTGTTGGTGTTGGTGCTAGTGCTGGTGTTGGTGTTGGTGTTGGTGTTGGTGCTGGTGCTGGTGCTGGTGCTGGTGTTGGTGTTGGTGTTGGTGTTGGTGTTTAACTGGAAATTGTACAGCTATTTCAGAGCAATCCACCTGAAAAATCGTATTAGATGGAAAACATGCAGCTAATTCTACCCAAACAACGAGCATTAGCCAATTTTCATGAAATTAGCTGTACAAAATCCATCTATTCTTCATTTGTATCGATTTTACGAAGAATTAACTACAGGAAATACATCTATTCACATAAAAGAGCAACCAAACAGGCTTGGGGGTTGGGGCTGGATAGGGGTGGTGGGGTGGTGGGGTGGTGGTGAGGTGAGGGGTGAGGTGGGATGGGGGAGGCTCCAGGGTCGGGGACTATTCCCCCTGCCCCACACTTTTCTCCCGCAAATAACACTCAATCCCATCCAATATCCGCTCGAGTCCGAAGGCCAGATCGTTGCCGATCGGATTCTCTGCCTCATCCGTGTAAGCCCCCGCCATTAAAATCGGATGCAGATTCGGGAAACGGTCTGGCTTCACCAACTGTTTTAGTGCTGCCCCATAATTAACGCCGCTAAATGTCTCTGGGCTCGCACCATCGCGGATAGCCTTATCCATGTCCCGTGCGATCAGACCGCAGGCCCGCGAATAGCTGCTAACGAGCAATAGAAATGACATTTTCTCAAAATCATTCAGCGGAAAATCCCGCATGATTCTCAACATCCAGTCGATCACCTGCAGATTGTTTGGTGCGAGGGGAACGCTCGTAATATGAATATCGCCGTACCACGCATGTTGGCGGAACACATCTACGCATGCCCAGACGTATTCCCCCATTTCTTCGCGCCAAGGTTTGCCGGGCACCTCCGGTGGTATCGGAATGTCGCACACCGCATCCTGCATCAGCACGAGCAAGTCTTCTTTGCTTGTGATGTAGCGATAGAGCGACATCGTCGTGTACCCCAACGATTGTGCTACTCTGCTCATCGACACCGCCGCAAGTCCATCGTTGTCAGCAATGGCAATCGCCGCGTCTACGATTTTTTTGATGCTTAACTCGCCTTTTGGCCCTCTGCGGGAAGGTTTAATAATTCCCCAGCTAAGAGCTACACCTGACGGTAAGCTCTGTATAATTTCATCATCGATCTCGTCACCGATCTCCATGTTGTTCCATCCTCCATTATCCTTGCAATCCGAAAATGTATACATCGTATACAGTATATCACAATCGCATTTGGATAGATTAATCGAAGCAATCAAAGATGACAATCTGAAAATTTACAATTCCGTAATATTCAATTTACACGCCCTTTACATAGGTTTGGTATAAGTAAGAAGTCAAGAAAAATGCGGGTAATAGCGAGGGGAGAACGACTACTAATGAAACGTAAATGGATCGTGTTGACATCTTTACTGCTTGCTCTTCCTGTGGCTGTTTCGGGAACAGTAACGGCTCAGCAAGTAAGTGGGGAAACTTCCGAGAATGTCGTGTATTCAAGCAATGGACAGGTGATCAAACCAGCTGCACCAGCTGTAAATTTGGACGGAAGCTTGTACATGCCAGTTCGTGCGCTTTCCGAAGCTTTGGGTAAATATGTCGATTGGGATGAGTTCCGTAACAGTGTATCTTTAACGGACAAGCCTGTTTTGACTGGGAAATACGAGCTTAAGGCACCAAATCTTGCAGAAGGCATTAAAATGGGAGTTGGCTCATCCTTAACACACATTCCAGGAGACCCTGATAATGTATTCTATACAACAGCTGATCGCGGACCAAACGGTCAACCTACGATCAACGGAAAAACAGTGCGCACGTTCCCACTGCCAGACTATACACCAACGATTTATAAAATCGAAGTAAGTAAGGGCGAAATTAATATTTTGGACAAGTTCCCTTTGAAGCTGTCGGGTATAGACCCTGTGTCAGGCAAAGCAACGATTACCGGACTACCTAATATTAAAGGTCGCGATGAAGAGCCTTATGATGCAAAAGGCGAAAAAGTACTGGCTTACGACCCGTACGGACTTGATATCGAAGGCTTAGCTTACAATCCAAAGGATGATACTTTCTGGATTTCTGATGAATATGGTCCATCCATTGTCCATGTGAAGCGTGACGGTACGATCATTGAGCGTATTGTGCCTAAAGGTTGGGCAAGTCAAGCATCCGCTCCACTTGTGCCATCCCGTGAGACACTGCCAGAGGTGTACAACAAACTTCGCCAGAATCGCGGAGCTGAAGCTGTAGGCATTACGCCTGATGGCAAATATATGTTCATGGCTATGCAAAATGCACTTCGTAATCCAGATAAAGCGATGGACAATTCACGTCAGGTACGGATTATTAAATTTGATCTAGCGACGCTTAACCCTGTTGGCGAGTTTGTATACGTCCTTGAGGATGCGAAGCAATTCAAAGATCTTGTTCAAGGAGATATTGTTATCTCCGATATGGTTGTCGTAAACGAGAACACGCTGTTAATCGATGAGCGAGATAAATTCGCTGGCGATAAAGCACAATTGAAGCGCATTTATGCCATTGACCTTTCAACAGCTACCAACGTTAGTGGCAAATACGACAGTGCGACAGCGGCAGGCAAAACGCTTGAACAAATGACGATTGCAGATTTGAAAGCCAATGGTATCCTGCCTACGACGAAACGAACGGTACTGGATGCAGTTGCCTTCAAGTTCCCTTATGAGAAAATTGAAGGTGTTTCACTTATTAATGGCGATACACTTGCTATCACGAACGATAACGATTTCGGCATTGACAGCACGACACCTGAAAATGGAACACTTCTTTGGACATTTAAGCTGCCATACACAATTAAATAGGCATACGTAACGAATAGACCCGGAAGTCCATTGATGGACAACCGGGTCTGTTTGCTTTTTTCTATATCAACGAGTCCGCTTTGCCATGTACTCCCTGGGCGTCATCCCGAACTTAGCCTTGAATAGCTTATAGAAATAACTCTCGTTCTCTACGCCTACGCGTTGCATGATCTCCTGGATGCTCAGCTTGGAATTTTCCATCCATTCCACCGCTTTATGAAGCTTTACCTGATTCACATATTCAGGAATCGACATCCCGAGGTGAATCTTGGATATTTTGCTCAACTTATAAGCAGGCAGCCTCATCATTTCAGAAATACTTGCAGCAGAAAGGGATGAGTCGAAGTAGTTGGAATCGATGATTTCCTTAATCGTATCGGCGACAACTTGGTTGCCTTGGATGCCCTTTTCTTCGCCCTCACTATGAATGGCACGTACCGCTTCCAAAAGAAGTACCTCGAATTGCTCTATCGTTTCCTCCTCATACAGCTCGCGACTCATCAGCCTAGCGGGAACAGCAATTGGCTCCTTACTCGTACGGTTCATCTCAAAAATCGTCTTCTTCAAATGGTGCACCACCTGCATACTGACCAGCATGATACTGCCATAGTCCAGTTTGCGAATGTGACCGAATACGTCACGCAGTCTTTCTTCTGTTTTGATCGCATTGCCTTTGGGAACGGCATCGGTAAATTTGCTCACTAACGTCAATACTTGCTCTACATCTACACTCCCCATGTTGGAAGCGATACGTGCTTGCGTAATGACAGACTTCGTTCCAAACACATACCGATAAGAACTGTTAGCTAAGGTTTCGTTATAGGCGGCAGCAATCGCTGTATATTCCGTAATGATATTGCTCACCGTTGCCGAAAAAGTGATATGATAATATTTTTGAATGTAGGTTTGCGCTTCTTGCAGCGATTGTTCCACCTGTTCCACGGAATCGCGTTGACCGTCATCCGTGTTCAATAGAATCGTAAATAAGTCATCTTTCATATCAACGATTTGGGCAACACCTATCTGAGATACGGCATCTGCCGTTACATTCGCAATCGCGAAGCGCAGCAGCTCTCTTTCGGCCAAACTTTTGTGGCTTAGGAATTTTTTATACTCATCGATGCGCAAAACACAGATTAAGAACGGTTTATCTTTCGTTAGGGCATCATTCAACTGCCTCAATACATCCTCAAATTCAGCTGCATTCATACTGTAGCTATCTGACATCAGCTTTTTCAAAAAGTAAATCTTCATAATGCTCGTATTGTTGTTCTTCTCTAAGTTGTATTCATAGAGCTGTTCTCGCGACTTCCGATACACCTCGGTCAAATAGGAAAACTCGTCTTTCACACCAGGCTTCAGGAAACCCTCACTTCCCGTTCCACCGGTCGATGTCTGTTCCATGAGCCGTCTTACTGGCTTGTATATGCCTCGAGAAACCGATAGCGTCAATAGCAACGCCCCGACAAATACAGCTCCCGTGATGATCACAATCGTATCCATCAGCTGTTTCAGATTCGCGTACACTTCTTTGTACGGCTTCGCTTCCAATAGCGTCCATCCTGTTTTTTCCAAATATATGTATGACACAATGAACTTCTCACCATTTACTTCGGACTCATAAAATCCAGCCGGCTCTCCCGCATGCACCCGATCTTGAGAAACCGACGTTTCGAAAGCTTGCTTGATTGTTACTGACGAAGGATTTTCAGCGATCACATGGTTAGTATCGGTTTCAATGAACTGATTTTTGTTGTCTAAAATGTATAAATCGCTCTGCGTTCGCGCATCAAACTGGTTAATCGTTCGAATGTTATCGACGAGCCAGTCCAATTTCACATTCAGAATGATGGCGCCATCCATCACCCCTTTGGCATCCACATTTTCAAACATGACATAACTCAGTACAGTATCATAGGTAGGGTTAGCAGAAGTGCCTCCGGTTTGCATTTTCCGCACAATCGCCTTTAAAGGGGTAATAGGAGAGTTCTGCGCAAGAACCTTATCTAATTCGGCATCCTTATGGTACAACTCACCGAATGTGGAGTAGTAGATTTTCTTATGGTTGTTATAGACATATACAGATTGAACGAACGGATAGTTAGCGACCACCGTCGCATTCAATTTGTTAATCGTATTCATATGATCATACGTCTCTTCGTCATTCAAATACATAAGCGCTTTGACATCATTATTTCCGTATGTAGAAAAAGTAAGCTTGCTAATCATCGTGTCCAAATAATCGATATTGTACTTCATTTGGGACAAGAGCTTCTGGCTTCCCTCGTATTCGCTTTGGAACACATTTTTTTCCACATTCACATAGATTAGGCTGGAAAATGAAAGTAAGATGAGCAAGATTATGCAGTTAATCCATAGGAAAATACGAAGTAAATACCTCTTTTCCTGAACAATTCGCCAAAGTTTCATGCCAGTTCCCCCGTCTCTATACCTCAATAACTCTCTCACTCTGCACGAATACATCTACCTTATTATAACGCTTTCAACAAAAACAGTCCCTACTGATTTGCATTGTAGGGACGCTGCGCGTCAACCGAAACTGCAGAAGACAGAAAGCAAAAAACAAAAGACAGAGATCAGCTTTTGGGTTACGATGGCTTTCCTTCCCCTCCCACTTAGCTTAAACTTCACCATCTGCAACTTGCTGTGCACTTTAACACGTTTATCACGACAGTACTGGGGATCAGGGATCCCAGTCATGGGGCTTCTCAGCGGGACCCGCTGGTCAGATTAACTGGAAAAACTACAGCTATTTCCCAACTATTTCGTCGCATTTTCGATCTAACTGGAAAATATGTAGTTAATTTCTTGCAGAAATGTTAATTACACGTTATTGGCTGCAATTAACTGTAAAAAATCCATCTATTCCTCATAATTCCACTAAAACGGTGTGAATAACTACATAAAATCCATCTATTACTTGCTAGAAGGTGTGAACGCGGACGGGACATGGTACGGGGGATGGAATATGCAGGCTACGTTGGATTAGCGGGATACCAATGAAGGAGATCAGCTAGTTTGAGTTCGGCGTCCGAGGGTACGGGGTGCGGGGTTACTGGTTACTGGTTACCGGTTACGGGTTACGGGTTACGGGTTACGGGTTACGGGTTACGGGTTACGGGTTACCGGTTACGGGTTACCGGTTACGGGGGATTTGAGGGATGAACAAGACAAAATTAAGGGAGACAGGGCGCTAGCCCCGTCTCCCTCACTCAACCACTTACCCCATCTTACTCTTATACTGCGTTGGGGTAACCCCTGTATGACTCTTAAACAACTTACAGAAATAGCGATAGTCGGAGATGCCGACTGCGCCGGATACTTCGTATATTTTCATCGTGGTCCGCTCCAGCATCTCGCTTGCTTTCTCCATACGAACCCGGTTCACGTATTCCAAAAAGTTCTCGCCGATCTCTTGTTTGAACATCTGCCCAGCGTACGAGGGATGCATATGAACAAGCTTGGCGAGCTCTGCCAGCTGCAAATCCGTTTGATAGTGCTCGCGAATGTAGCGGCACATCCATTGAATCTCTTTGCGTACGGTTACCGGCGGTTGGGCTTGCTGATTCCACCATTCGCAGACAGCATCAATGGTTGTCAGCCACCACTCACAGTACGTGTTCCACGTCGTCAACCGATCGATGCCACTTAACTTCGCAATGACAGTGTCTGGCAGCTTCACAAGTTCAGGTTGCAACATTTGTCTCGTCAAACGGAGCAAGTCCCCCGGATGAATCGGTGGCACGCCGAGCGTGATCATCACGGTTACAGCCTCGCGGAACGCCTCTACATTTTCACGCTGCAAAGCCTTGATGACAGCAGCTGTCCACTCCCTCGTCTGCTGTGCATCGAGTCGCCGAAGCACGATGGAGGGTTTCTCACCCTCGGAATAGAAATACGCAGCCAGTCCATCCCTGCCTTTGCGTATAAGATCGGCTAGCAGTTTACCTGTCCACCTTTGTTTCCCTAGCTCTTCTACAGATCCGATATGAACGATGCTTTTCGCGGAAGCATAGCTATTTACCGTTTCTTGCGCCATTCTTGCCAATTGGTTCAAATGAAAGGCAGGCACCTCTCGCTTTGACCCGATTACCAGTAGTAATTGGCTATGTTGCAGGGGCAGGATGGCCAATCCGTTACCATCGCCTAACATCTGCGCATCCAGTTTGGCATCAAGCATTTCGGCTAGTTGGCTTTGCAGCTGCTCAAGCTCCTCAAGTAATGGATCAACTTGCCCGACAGCTATCTTCGTGTTCGTATCCATGCTTAACTCTGTGCTTGTCTTCGAACTCACATTCGAACTTACCTCCGAACTCCCCTTCACGCGCCAGCCTATCGTTATTCCCGTCACATAACTCGCAGCTTCCACACCTGCCAGCCACTCACCTGGCACGGTAAGCTCTTGCATACTTCCATCGCCATCCATCAGTCGCTCTGTCCATTGGCGCTTCTTCGCCCATTCTTTCTCCCGCTCGAGCTTCAGCCGCATCTCCAACTTGAGATCAATATCGAGCTCTTGCTCCAGGTCCTCAGCCACCTTGCGGCAAGCTTCAAGAATTTGCTCTGGGGTTTGCGCCAACTTAATTAAGTAGTTATCGACACCTAACTCAATTGCCTGCCTTGCATATTCGAATTCACCATAAGCGGTTAAAATAACAATTCGGACGCGCGGCCACCTTTTCCGCACATAGGCCGCTAACTCCAAACCATTCATATTCGGCATTGTAATATCCGTAAGCAACAGATTGGGTACTTCCCGCTCGATCATGCTGATTGCTTCTTTGGCACTTGAAGCCGCGCCCATGAACGTAAATCCCCCGTCTGACCAAGGAATACGCTGCGCAAAGCGCTCCCTTACCCATTTCTCATCATCCACCATCAGTATTTTCAGCATGATCGTCTCGTCCCCTCTCCCCAACGCTATCCTTGCTCTCTCGACTCTACGGTCGGCAAATGAATCGTCACCGTTAACCCCTCATCCGGCTCATTGGCAAAATGCAGACCATACGGATACCCGAAAGTCATTCGTAATCGCTCTTGAACATTCCGCATGCCCAAATTGTTTAACCCTTTGTTCGCATTGGCAGCATCTGATTCCTCTAACA
Source organism: Paenibacillus qinlingensis (assembly GCF_013204845.1). Lineage (GTDB taxonomy): Bacteria > Bacillota > Bacilli > Paenibacillales > NBRC-103111 > Paenibacillus_E > Paenibacillus_E qinlingensis. Next base: position 89,726 of record NZ_JABMKY010000011.1, on the reverse strand, counting down.
ATACCTTCAGCTTATCCGGTGGAATTCCTGGTCCCGTATCGGAGACCTCCAGCACCACGCCTGCTCCCTCATGCTCTTTGCCACAAACGATAATATGATTGACACCATCTTTACTGAGTCCATAAAAAATACTGTTCTCAACCAACGTAATCAACGTCAGTTTCGGGATCGGCGTCGCATTATAGATCTCCGGAACTGCAATATCCATAACGAATACGTCCCCATACCTCAGGTTCATAATCTGCACGTAATTGTCTAATTGCGCTAATTCATCCTCAACCGTTACAATGTCCCCTACCTTGTCTGTCGAGTACTGCAGCAAACCCATCAACGAGCGAATCATCTCGCACATCTCCTGCGTTTGCCCCGTTTCCCCCAAACAATAGATCGCATTCAGCGTATTATTCAGAAAATGGGGATGAATCTGCGATTGCAGCACCTTCAGTTCATGATGCCGCTTCTTTTCTTCCGCTACGCGCAAATCGTCAAACAAGGACTGGATGTCATCCATCATGCCGTTGAAACCATTAGCGATATGCGTAAACTCATCATTGCGTTTGAGCTTGATGCGAGCCTCTAACTCCCCGCGCGCCGCCGCTTTAAATTGTTTTGTTATCGCTGTCACTGGCTTGCGAATATAGTTCGTAATCCATACGGATAAGATGAAGGCAAGGAGGATCGCCACTAGCAAAACAAACACCAATTGCTGCTTCAACGAGTCAATAAGCGGAAAAGCTTGCGACTCCTCAATAACGGAGAAAACGAACCAATCCCAGCGATTTTGATTAGAACTAAGGACCATATAGTTGCCAAATGAGGTGTGAACGGTGTTAAAGGAAGTACCGCTTTGTTGTGTAAGTCCCTGTAACGCCGCTTTCATTTCCAAATGATTGAGATACGTCTTCGGGTACGCTAGGTACGTGTTCGTGGAGAGGTAATCGCCTTGGCCTGTAAACAGATAGATGCGCCGCTGATTATCCGGATCGTCTTGAATAATCTGTGGTCCGGTAAGCGCATTTAAGTTGACATCCATGGCCACCACTCGCCGGTTGTCGATTTGCTTAGAGACTGTGAGGACAAAGTGGTCGTTGATTGTATGAGGAGGGCTCCACCAGAAGCCCGTTTTACTCGTTTGATTGGTAATTTCAGCTATGCGTTCTTCCGGGACATAAACACGATAACCAAACGGAGAGGAGATTCGTACCGTGTTATCTTCGATGACATAAATACTAGCGATCTCCTCCTGATGGTAGGACAACACATTTTCCATGAGTTGGACGAAATCTTTTTCCCCCATATTATAGAGGACTGGCGTGGAGAGGAAAATCAATTGCGTTTGGATATTATTCATTAAGGTTTTAATATAATTTTCGACTTGTACAACGGAGCCTTGCAGCACTTTTTCGTTGTTTTGCTTGATGGGTTCGAATAGCCGTTGGTAGCTGAATACGCCGATCACCAGAAACAGCACGATAACCGACATAAAGGTAAGAATGAAAAGTTTGGTGGAGACGCTGGAAATGAAGTTAGTTCTTCTAAGTGGACGAAACATGCCAGAACCTCCTATACCCTACAATCCCTTATGAAAACTCCTCTATATAGTATAGAAAAATAATAGAAATTTAACTAGCATTCATTGCTAGAATCTCCATAACGGACAACGACGCCCAGCACTTGCTGTGGCGCTTTACGGTATAAGTCATAAGCTTCTCCAATACGGTCCAATGGCAAAATGTGCGAGATTAGCGGCGCGATGCTCAGCTTCCTCTCGGCCAATAAACGAATATATTCCGCCATATTGCGGCCTTCAGTCCAACGAACAAGTCCGATTGGATAGTCGATACCCTTCTTCTCGTAATCGCCTAGGTATCGTCCAGGTCCACCTGCACGGGAGATGAGGATTTGCGCTTCCTTTTGAAACATGAGCTCCCGATTGAACGTCATGTTCACATCACCAACGATAACTATCTTGCCCTTATCGCGGATCCAACCCAACGCCTTATCGATCATCTCGCTGTTGCCGCCACCGACACATAGAATGACTGCATCCACACCAGCTCCTCCGGTTATATCCGGGAGGTTACGTATCAAGTCACCTTCGTTAGTATAAACAAACCGTGTACCCGAGGCGGTTAGTTTCTCCGCACGCTCGGTTACACGATCGATTCCGATGACGATATTCGCCGAGGCTTGAGCTATTTGGCCTACCATCTGCCCCAGTATGCCTAAGCCAACAACGAGAACCGACTCGCCGAATCGCAGATCGGCCTGCCGTAAGGCATGAATAGCAATAGCGCCGAGCCCTACATGAGCCGCTTCTTGGGCATCCACTTGCTGGGGCAAGGGGACCACCAGATGCTTCGGGACTTTTAGAAGCTCGGCATGACGAACAAACGGCGAACCATAGCAGGCGACATGGTCCCCCTTTTTCACATGCGTAATACCTGTTCCGACTTCTTTAACCTGACCCATGGCACTATAGCCTAAGAAAATCGGTTCGTTAGATCGGATGTCCTTCAGCATCATTTCAGTGCCTGGACTGATCGCAGAATATACCGTTTCAACCAATACGTAGTTGGCTTCGACCGCCGGCTCCTCCGTGTCTATGACTTCTACGCTGCCTTCTCGTGCAATAACTGCTCTCATAGTTGTTACAATCCTCCATTACCCCTTAATTGAACCCAGCAATGCGCCTTTCACAAAATACTTTTGCAAGAAAGGATAAACAATTAATAACGGCAATGTTGCCACAACAACGACGGCCATCTTGATCGTTTCTGGCGGCAGGGCATCCAGTACGAGTGAATTAATTGACAGCTCTGTCGAGACATTCGGCGTTTGAATCATACTTCGAAGCACGACCTGCATCGGCATGAGTGATTTGTCAGAGAGATAGAATATCCCTTTGAAATATTCATTCCAATGGGTCACACCATAGAATAGACCAATCGTCGCCATAATGGGTGCAGACAGCGGGAGGACGATGCGGAACAAAGTTGCTAATTCGCCACATCCATCAACTCTCGCAGCTTCTTCTACTTCAGCAGGGAGATTCTCGAAGTAGGTTTTGACAATCAACAAATTAAAGGTAGACACCATACCGGGTATCACGAGTGCCCAGACCGAATCATATAAGCCAAGGCTGCGAACCAAAATATAAAGCGGGATTATTCCCCCACTGAAAATCATCGTAAACACCAGTGCCATCAGGATAAAGTTGCGGCCTGGCACCGACTTTTTGGATAAAGGATAGGCTAGTAGGGTCGTCACAATCAGATTCAGCGTCGTCCCTACCACCGTGATGAAAACGGTAATCTTCAAGGCTTGCGGGATTCGTGGTGAACCAAATATTTCTTTATAAGCTTGCAACGTAATATGCTCAGGCCAGATCACGAAACCACCGTTTTTCATGACTTCCACATAAGGCGTAATGGAGACGATAGCCACATAGTAGAGTGGGAATAACGTAATCAAGGCGAACAAGCCCAAGACTGCATAAATTACCACATCTACCGCATGATCCCCTTTGGTTTTATGACTCACAAATGACATGCGAATCGCCTCCTACTCCGTCTTTGTCGTATACCATTACCATATGCCAGAGCCTCCCATTTTCTTAGCAAGTCTGTTTGCGCCAATCACGAGCACCAGTCCAATGACCGATTTGAATACACCCATGGCTGCAGCCACACCAAACTCGAGACGCTCGAAACCGTAGCGATACACCCAGGTATCCACAATATCTCCAACATCATAGACTCGTGCATTTAAAAAGATGAAAACCTGATCGAAGCCTGCATCCAAGATGCCCCCAATACGAATAATCAGCAGGAGCACGAAAACATCACGGATACCCGGCAACGTAATATGCCAGAGCTGACGCCAACGTCCTGCACCATCCACGACGGCAGCTTCATAAAGTTCCTGGTTAATGGATGCCAAAGCTGCTAAGTAAATAATCGCTCCGAATCCAGTATTTTTCCATATTTCTGTAAGTACCAGCAAAGGCCTAAAAAAGTCCTTGTTCGTTAGTAAATCAATCGATCCCCAACCCATATCGCGTACGAAGGTACTGATCAAACCTGATCCTGGGGCGAGGAATGAAAAAGCTAAACCATACACAATGACCCACGACAGAAAATAGGGTCCGTACGTAATTGTTTGTACAACGCGCTTAAACCATCTGACCCGGACTTCATTCAGCATCAGTGCAAGGATCACATCCGGTACCATGCTGCCGACGATTTTGTAAATACTAATCAATAAGGTGTTTCTCATAATGCGTATAAATTCAGGATTGTCAAAAATGACACGAAAATTATCAAACCCCACCCAAGGGCTTCCCCAGATGCCCTTCATGAGATTGTAGTCTTGAAAAGCAATCAAAGCACCCATCATCGGAGCGTAGTGAAATAATGCATAGTAGACTAACCCAGGGATCATCATGAGGTAAAACCATCTGCTTAGATATATACTGCGTAGCTTGCCCTGCCTCATCGGGCGTGAAACGGTAGGTTTCTCTTGTCTTGCAGCTATGGTTTCCGCCATCGCCATCTCCTCCTAGTTGTCTAATCCATTTAGAAGGCAGAAGGAAACCCTTGAACTTTCCTCGGGTTCCCCTCGATGCCTGTTAAGCTTATTTGAAATCGTTCAGCTTTTTATCCTTCAGTGCCCCGTTAATTTGCTTCGTATACTCCGTGAAAATTTCTCTGCCTTTGAATTTCGTCATCAGCTCTTCACGGTATTGCGGCCAGTTTTTGCCGCTTTTGTCTTCCAGCACCGCTTTGATGTGGAATTTACTCATTTCTTTGCGGAAATCTCCGATATTAATGCCAGCAGGAGGAACTAAGCTCACAGGAGGCAAAGCGTTATGCTTCGGAAAGCTCTCAACTGTTTTCAAAATCGCACGGTCATGCTCAGAAATACGGGAATCGATTAGCTCAAATCCAAGAATATTCGGCTCTTCTGGTGTAAAGGCAGCGTACACGTTCAACCAGTTGCCAGCTTTTGCAATATCCGCTTCGAAGTTAGCTACGTTCAACGTAATCTTGTTGCCTGCTTTGGTATAATGTTTGCCTTCTTGACCATAGTGCGTCAGTAGGAAGCCTTCTTCACCTGTTAACCAGTTGAGAATTTCCAAGGAGCGCTTCACTTTATCAGGGGTTTTATCAGCAGTTGTTTTGCTTATAAGGATCGTATGTTCAGGCACGTTGTATTTCCAAAGAATCGGCTTATCCAATGGGAAAATAGGCTGCCAATTCGCTTTAGGATCAAGCGCCTTAGAACGGTTTTGTACACTAGTAGCTGAGCTGTCCAATGCAGTATTTTTATCGAGACTAAAGATCATACCAACTTTGCCTTGAGCCGCTTTATCAAAATGAGCAGGTGCCTTATTCAGGAACCAATCCGGATCTACAATCCCTGCATTGTTCCATTCCACGACTTGATCTAGGACACCTTGCACTTTAAGATCCGTGCGGTTGTCCACGTAGCTGTTATCCGTAATTTGGAAATCGGCAACAAAGCCGTTATTTAACCATTGCGGGAAATCAAAAGGTAACGTTACACCACTTCCTGCTGCTGAGAAGCCATACGTATCTTGCTTGCCGTTGCCATCTGGATCACCTTTGGTGAATTGCGTCATAACATTGGTCAATTCGGCGTAATTCTTCGGAGCTTTAAGCCCTAGCTTATCTAGCCAATCCTGACGGATATACCAAGACGCATAGGAGTTACGTTGGAAAGGATCAATCGCCCGCGTGAATTCCCCTTGCTTGAGCTGGAACGCGTCTACTTCATCTTTGGACACCCATTTGAAGTAGTTCGGTAAGGCTTCTTTGGTGAAGTAAGGAGTTAAATTAGCTGTGATACCATCCGTGATGTATTTCTGTGACTCTGCACCGCCTGCGATGAAAAGATCAGGAGCTGCTCCTCCCGCCAATGTGGCATTAAGCTTGTCATGGTACTCTTTGCCCATCACCATATAATCAATTTTCAAATCTACGTTGAATTTCTCTTCAATAGCTTTCTTCACGAAATCTTTGTCCCCAGAAGGCAAGGTCACATTCGCTAAGTATCCGCTGGCTACAGACCAGTTCAAAGAAAGTTTTGCTGGCTTCGCCGTTCCCGTCGCATTGGGTGATCCTGTTGCGGTTGATGGTGTTTCTGTGGCTTTGTTGTCCGAACATCCTGTAAGCGCAAACATGGTGGCGAGTCCTAATAGTGTCAATTTTTTCATTGTACAAACACCCCTCCTATTTATACTTTCGTGAGCTGTGGAGCAAACATTTAATTCTTACCTGCTTGGCTAGCTAATTGGTAACGTTTACTTGTTCTTAGTATAGGTCGGTTGCATAGTCGAAACTAGCAGACGATTTCAAGAAATAGTGGAGATAATGCAGAACTAACTTAAAAGTGTGTAATTATTATGATGTTGTGGACTTACTCTTCTTCACGTGGCTTTTTCACGTACACGAATGGGTCGATATAATCCTATTTCCTCCGATTTAGGCCCTCATTTTCAGCTGCGACTACTCCCCAGACGTCCAATAGTTCGAAATTATCGAATTAATCTCCCTGTCTATCTCATTAAATCTTTATTAGTCCTAATTAACCCAACTAAATTGCCCCAAACAACCTCATCGCGTGGAAAATAAGCAAATAGTTCGGCAGAATCTGATTATTCTTCCTTTTCCAAATGAAATCCTCGTTTTAATTCGGAAATATCGGACTACAACAAAAAACGCCGCAAGCTCCCACAAAAGGAGACTGCGACGTTTTTCATTTCTCAGCTAGCCGAGTCGTTTCTCGTTCTATAAAAATAAGAGGGACTTCAAATTCTCGATCCTCGCTAGCCTCTACCGTATGTCCAAACTTATGAAGCAATTTCTGGATGGCCATTTGCGCCTGAAGCTCATAAGGAATGTCCCAGCTGGAGATGCCAGGATAACTATGCTTAGCCATATAGTCGTTATTAATACTGATCATTTGTAGGCGGTTTGGGAAGTCGATCTTTTGCCTATTGGCAGCCGACAGCAGCTTTAGTGCAACATGATCATCAAAGGCGATGATCCCCGTTCGCTTCGCTGGCCCCGTCACCACATCTTGGAGAAATGAGTCCACGTCCAGCTCTTTCATTTCAACGATGCGATGAGTAATCTCCACAGTCAGTTCCCCTAAACCCTGATGGAATCCATTTCGCCGCTGTTCATCAATCACAGTCGAATGCTTGCTGCCCACATAGATGAGTTCATCGCAGCCGCGCGCCACAAGTAATTTCGTTGATTGTCTGCAAGCCTCGGCAAAGCCTAAATTTACTGCCCCAACGGCAATACCCTCGGGCCAACCCCAGCCATTAATAAGCACTAGAGGCGTTCCGCTATTGACGATGGCGCGCGTGGAATCTTTCCCCATCGCTAAGCCATGACAGATGAGTCCATCCACTCTGCGCTGAAGCAACACTTCTAAGTTCCTTCGTTCAATCGTCGGATCGAATCCTCCTGAAGAAAAAACGGATAAATGATAACCCGCATGGTGGGCTTCCATTTGTAAAACTTCCGCTAACCGTCCGTAATAGCTCGTCAACCCAGGAACAATGAGGCCAATTTCAAAGGTTTTGTTACGACTCAACCCTGCTGCCATCGTATTGCGTCGATACCCCAGTTGCTCTGCCGCCAATTCGACTTTGCGAATCGTCTCCTTGGACGAACGGATTCCACCTCTATTTAGCACATTGGAGACCGTGGCAATCGATACTCCTGCTGCTGCTGCCACTTCTACAATGGTGACTTGTTTGGGTCTGCTCATATATGTTTCAGCTCCATCGGTTAAACGTTTAACTAGCTCCTTTAGATTAAATTGAAGCATTTAACCTGTCAAGCGAAATCCAATGGAATCCCTTCACCTTTGCAAAAAAAGAATCGCCCCTAAGACATGAACTATGCCCTAGAAACGATTCCTATCATCCGTTAATCCTAATTAATGGGGATATACGGTCTCAAATTCATCGCCGCAAGGTCCGCCACTTGGGTTAATCTCCAAGGAAACAGCTTCTCCATTTGCTCGATACAAAGGTCGATAATGATTGCTAATATGCGTCGCAGAGGCATTGGCGTAATGGCAGATGAACGCGCGGCGGAAGCGATCTTTGGTCTTATTGCGATAAGAACCATGAATCAGATTGCCATTGAAAAAGAGGACATCGCCGCGGTCCATGATGACCGGCATGGCTTTCTCGTCCTTCGGCGGCTTCACGTAGTGAGTCGTAAAGGATTCCTTCGAATCTGCGATATCGGGACACGAGATTTCAAGAGCATTCGTTTTCGGTACAACGAGCAAGCCCCCATTTTCCTCATCAGCCGCGTCAATCGCTGTCCAAGCCGCAATACAATTGCCTGGCTCCACCTGCAGATAAAAGTTATCCTGATGAAGCGCCTGCCCCCGAGAGCCTGGCGGTTTGTAATAAAACATACTTTGCGCAGCGAGTGCTTCTTCCTCATACAAATCTGCTAGGACCTCTAACACCGGCTGATGCAGCATGTAGGTTTTCGCAGTCTCATTAAACCGATGCGGGTGCATGACACGCGGGTAGCGTTTCAAAGGATCTACAACTTCAGCCGTCAACTCAGGCTCAAAATGACCTGGAATCGCTTGCTGGCTAATCGCTTCAAACGTTTCATCAATTAGGGCCAAATCACCCTCTGAAAATAACCCCTTCACGATCACATAACCCTCCGTCTCAAAATGCTGTTTCTGTTCCTTCGTTAATTTAATAAGTGATTGGGTCATCCTTAATCCCTCCAATTGAAGCTTTATTTCTATGACTTTAGCATATCGAAATAACAGGTCACATTGAAGTAATAATCTTGCTAAACATTCCTACAATCCTGCTATTGCATGTTATACTTAATACCATCTTAATCACCTTTGGGAAGGAACTTTCTTTTATGATACTGGATGTGAATGCACTCCTTGCTGGTCACTTTATTGAGTCTGATACTTATGCCGTTAAACGCCCCCATGGTCACAAGGTTTGGCTAGTGATGTTCACACTGGAAGGGTCTGGCTTCGTAAAACAACACGGCATCGACCGTATCTGCAACAAAGGAGATATCATCTTACTCGCCCCTGGCATTCCTCATCATTATGGCACGGTGAAGAACCAAACCTGGCAATTCGTTTGGGCGCATTTTCCCGCTATCTTCACGGAAATCAACTTGCTTCCTCAGGAAGATCAAGTCTTCCTTACCCTAGAGAACGATTCTTTACAGGAACGCATTTATACAGCATTCGCCCGTATATTGGCAGATTCGCGGGAACGCGGCGAATACTGGTTCGAGCTCTGTTGCAGCTCATTGCGAGAAATCCTGCTGATCATGGCGCAAAAAAGCATACGCAAAATGGATCCCCGCATTGAAGAGGTTCTTCATCTCTTATCCCAGCAGATGCGCGAACAGATTCGGCTTGAGGATCTTGCCCAGACCGTCGGTCTTTCGCCGTCGAGATTATCTCACCTTTTCAAAGAGAGCACCGGCTACTCCATTATCGATACATTGAATCGCATGCGAATCCAGCAAGCAGTTATGATGCTAGCCCATACGGGACGCAGTGCGTCGGACGTTTGTTATGACGTTGGTTTTCAAAACTATAACCATTTCACGAATCAGTTTCGTAAATGGCAAGGCGTGACCCCGAGTATGTTTATGAAAAGTCCACATAAAAAATAATTTTATTTTATTCCTATCAGAATACTATGGATTAATGTATAATGAAGATAATAACTATTCATTGCGAATGGAGGATGACGATGACAACCCAATTTTGGCGTGGCGATTACGATTGTGTAGATGAGGTTCCCTTGCATCGCGTGCGGGGTAATCAACTAGGAATTCTGCTAAGTATCCTGGCCAGCGTTCTCAGTCAGCAGCTATGGATTCTCGTCCTTCCGTTAATTGTTCAGCTGATTAGTCGTACTTATGGTGTAAAATACAATGTATTTGTTCGGCTGTTCTCTCCTTTTTTTCCGGTTAGTACACGAACAGAGAGCCGCGAACTACTGCGTTTCAACAACTTGTTAGCTATCCTTTTTCTTATCATTACGATAACAGCTTTGCTTTTAAATATTCCGACGCTCGCGTACATCACACTAAGTATGTTAACTATTGCTGTCGTGCTGGCGTTAAGCGGATTTTGCTTCGGATGCTTCATCTATTTTCAATGGAAGCAGTACTGGGCACGAAGAAGAAATGCATAAGCTGTCAGCTGTTGCAGATGTGGAAAAGGAGCTGGTGCGTCTGCACCTAGCTGCTTTTTTAGATCTATACTGTGCGCTTGTTTCTGTCTTCAGGATTTGTGAGAACCGCTAATTGATCGCGCCTCTCTCATTTCCCCGCCTCCACTTCACTTTTGACTTATCTGAAACAGAACATGACTACTCAAGGGACTATCCAACTCCACCTTCGGGTGGTTGAACGTTTTGATAAACTGCATGCCGATTTTGCTCATAACTTTACTCGAAGGTTTATTGATGTCGGCTGTCCAACTATACACTTCACGAAAGCCCAGTTCCTTGAACCCATAATGCAAACAGGCCTCCGCCCCCTCGGTCGCATAGCCTTTCCCCCAGGCTTCTTTTTTCAGTCGCCATCCAATCTCGATACATGGGGTGAAATCAGACTCCCAGTTAGCTCGGTGAAATCCAATAAACCCGATAAACTCTTGGTTTTCTTTTACTTCTACAGCATATAACCCGAATCCACATTCTTGAAACTCTGATAAAATCGATCTATAGAACATATCTGTTTCGTCATTCGATAAGGTTTTAGGAAAATACGTCATCACTTCTTCATCCGCATTAAGTTCACGAAATGGCTCGAGGTCGGCTTCTTCCCAGTCACGTAATCGTAATCTCGCTGTTTCCAAGTAGATCATTGTACACCTCCCAATGACATAACAATTCGCCCCATGCTTTTCCCTTATTTTAACATGTCACAGAAGATTTTGTCTGATTCATCCCAATTAGTCCGTAAAAAGCACAAAAAAAGCTGGATCTACGATCACAGCTTCTTCATTCTTGCGTTTATCCGAAAGGAGAAATTAAACATATTGCAGGCAATACTTCAACAATTTTCATTCCAATATGGATACATTTATAATTCGAACATTATCCGGTAAACAGGTTTACTTCTAATTTCTTTTTTACGCAATATAGGATAGTGTTGCCCAAATCAATTCTTTATATACATAGAAAAAAATTTGGTAATCGTATGTATTTGACATACTACTTCACTGGCACTTTGATTGCACAGAATATGATAATTCACTTCAACTAACCTGCCCCATCCAACCATTTGGCGTAACAATGCCTAAGCTTGCCATTGTACATAAGGCGGGTAAATTGAAGGATGAACCCTGCCCCTTCTAAATTATGTTTGCTCACCACATTGTCGGGATGAACCGTTGAATAGAGGTATCGGCAGCCTTTTTCCCTTGCTCGTCCTTCACGTAATTCATGGAAGTAGCGTTGCAACCCCAAGCCACGAACGGTTTCATGAACGATCGTTGCATCGAGAATCGCTACGTATGCTAAATCTGACTCAGGCACACCAAACTCCCTGCCCAGATTGCTTTCACTCGAACCAGGGAACGCCAAAGCGGAGTAAGCTACAAGCTTGCCATTGAGAAAGGCGCCGTAGATTTCACCTTTTTCCTCGATATGAGCGTTCAAGTACTGTTCATCGTCCGTGGCAAAAAGTTCTTGTGAAGCGAGACGGGACACAACATCAACCATTAGCGCTCGAATCGCTGGAACATCCATATGCCCTAGACGGCGGATTTCCAAATCAGCTATGTTTTGAACCAACATGACCAAAGCTCCTTCATTCATGATGTTAATTACCTACTAGGTATAGGTCGTACTACTAGAAAAATAAGAAGGATCATTCCCATATACCCGAAGAGTGGGTATAGATACGTAAGAAGCGAAGTAAAACCGACCTGACTGATTAATAAACAAGCGAGCAAAATAGATAAAACTACCCAATTGCGTGGCAGCGTATATATGCGCCCAATATGTCGGGTAATTCCGAACACATTCCCAATTAACGTTGTTACAATCTCCCCGTAAATAACCAGAATGAATATAACGTGGAAGAACCGTCCAAAACCTCGTATAATTTCAGCCATCGGAATTTCAAAATTCAAAATCTCCGGCATCCGTGAATGTATCGCAAAATGGCTAATGAGCAGCATCACACCAAGCCCTATGCCTCCCCATAAGCCTCCCCATCTCAGTATGCTCTCATCCTTCACCTCACTGCCTAACGGCACCAAGACCGCTTGGGCAAAGGCAAAATTCAGAGCAACATACGTAAACGGACTTAGGATCCATTTTACATGGGTACCTGCTTGCAGCTCTTGCCAATTCGTAGCTTCCCCAATCCCGTCTATGCCAACAACACGGATGATCACAAGCACCATGAAAAAAAGCATCAACGGCATCACAAGAGAATTAACGGCTAGAATGCCATTCATTTCTTTGCTCATGACCAAGTAGCATAGTAACATACTTATGATAATCCCAAATTGATAAGGTAGTCTCAGCTGCTCTTCGAAAATAGAGCCAGTACCCGACATCATCACAGCGGTCACACCGAATAGGATGATAAACGTCAACGTATTCGCAACTTTTCCAAAGAAATTCCCAAATAAATAATCGTTCAACTCCTGATAAGAAGACGCCTTAAGTCGATGCGAGAGTACCATCATTTTCGTCCCGATCCATATAAAAAAGAACGATGCAATCCCTATGCCAATTCCGCCATACGCTCCGTAGATTGTAAAGAAATGCATAATGGACTGCCCAGAGGCAAATCCCGCCCCCACTACAGTCCCCATATAGGTTGCGGCGATTTGTAAAATCATGAGCGTTTTTGACTTCATAGCTCCCCCATAGTCAAGCAGTATCTTGTACATCTCCATTGTATGTAAGATAAGCTTGTATATGCCAATTAACAGGAGCTAACTGTTGATGTGACCTAACTCATGCATGAAACCAATTCGGAATACACTTCTCAAAGTTTTGATGGTCATCTAGCACAACTCGAATTCTATCTAACATGGATGGGAGCTGCTCTGGAATCACCTGCAACGTCCAAGTAACTGTCCCAAAAATAATCATAGCCGTATACAGGGCATACAATCGCCAGAACTCCTCCGGAACAATATCATTAAAATAACCTCGTATTTGCCCCCTGCAGAACGGGGTACTAACCTCGCGGCTAAAATAGGCGATCTTCAAAAAATCATGGTAAGGGTCTCCCCAGTCGTATCGGTTAAAATCAATAACCCCCGCGTAGCTGCGATTATGAATGAGCAAATTGCTTGTGTGAAAATCATCATGCTGGAAGCAATTGGGGCGATTGCGCATATAATTCGCATTTTGATTAATAAAAGCTATGATTTGATCTTCTTCGGGAAGCTTAACGCCGCATGTGCGATAGCTCTCATACTGACGAATATGTTTGGAGAATCTGTTCTCATACCAGTCTTCGGAGTGAGGAGCAGGTATGTCATGCATGATACGCAGCTCTCGTCCAGCTTGTAGACCAATTTGGTATTGTTCGTCATCCGATAAGGAAGGTAAAATATCAAAGGCATCCTCCCCTTCCACATAACTCAGCAGCATATAGCAAATATCGAGCGATTCGATGGCACCGAACTGAATTGGTTTCGAAGTTTTTACTCCACGATCGAATACGCTCGTAACAACGGCAAATTCTAGTTCCTTCTTGTGCAATTGCTTCAGAGGGGCCGTGCGTAATACATAGTGAGGCGTTTCGCTATTTTCATATAAGAAGTACTTGCTATCAAAGGAGAATCCTTTCGTAATCCGTGTAATCTCGGTCACGTTATGCAGGAATGGTAAGTGCTTCTGAAGATCAGATAAATTCATAAGGTACTCCTTTAGATGAGAAGATTTCACAATAAGACAATTTTATTCGGTTTCCAAAAATTACACAATCCGTGACGATTACACTAGTAAAAAACCACCTCATCAGAGAGTGGTTTCTTCAAATTATGCTTACAATCCTACTTTTTACCTTTTTCTTCTTTACCTTTACCTTCTTTTTCTTCCTTACCTTTGCCCTTTGCTTCTTTACCTTCTTTACCTTCTTTGCCTTCTTTGCCCTCTTTGCCTTCTTTGCCTTCTTTGCCTTCTTTGCCCTCTTTGCCTTCTTTGCCCTCTTTGCCCTCTTTGCCCTCTTTGCCTTCTTTGCCTTCTTTGCCTTCTTTGCCTTCTTTGCCCTCTTTACCCTCTTTGCCCTCTTTGCCTTTACCCTTTTCTTCTTTATGTTCCGGCCCTTTAGCTGCTTCCTTACCTTCCTTACCGCCTTTTTCCTCTTTTTGTTCTTTCCCCTTTGTTTCTTTCGTTTCTTTCGTTTCTTTCGTTTCTTTTGTTTCTTTTGTTTCTTTTGTTTCCTTCGTTTCTTTTACTTCTTGTTCTTTATTGCCATTCTCATTCTTGTGTTCACCGTGCTCATGGCCGTGTTTACCAGGACCTTTTCCTCCAGGCATACGCATTACCTCCTAATTTTATAGTTACATGGTTGGCGAATGGACGCTTTTAATATGTTGTATATTTGTATAAAAGGTCTTGCCTTCCGCTGTAATCATGTGGACGATATTGTTGTCAATTTCTTTAAGTAATCCTATCTTATTGGGGGTTCTCCCCAAGTCAAAAACGACTATTTTGCCTTCCAACTTTCTCAGTTGTTCCTCGAAGGAGCGTGATAGAGGCAAATCGGAAGGATTTACAGGAAAACATTTTTTATCTAGAAGGTAAGGTGTATGGTAGTCACTATACGGAATAAGCCATTTCAAATGGATTAATGGAATAAACATCGTTTTGTAAACGGGGGAATAGAATTCGAAGTAATTCGTCATGATATGGGTAATGTAACCATGTACAGGCTGAAACCCCGAAACAAAAATTTCTGTAAATACCCCCTTGGAATTCATTAACATTTTTCTATATGAGATTTTGTCACTATTGATTGGTTTTTCAGTAAGAGTGGAGAAGTCCGTTGAACTTTTTTTGGTATTCATACTGACATTGAGAATATGAAAAGAAGGAATATATATATATCGTTCTCCATTATATAAAACTAGGATATCTTGCCCCGCATCCACCAAAATGCCAGTGTGCCATTTATCACCGAGCAATTCAACATCAATTACCGCTCCTAGCTTCTTCTGAAAAAGGTCCATCAATGTCACCTCCTTTCACTTAAATAACCAGCCCGTCCATGCATATAAACATAGAAGACTTATAAAAAGACCAATAGGAATGATCATAATCGTCACTTTAATATATTGGCTCCAAGTAAGCCTTATCTGATGTTTTCTCAGAATATGCATCCATATCATTGAAGCTAGCGTCCCCATCGGTAATAATAATGAACCGATATCTGCACCAATGACTGTCGCTAAATAGGCAGTATGCATCGTAAACGTGTCTAAACCCATATTTTGCAAAGATAAGGTGCCAATCATAATTGAAGGTAGGTTATTAAACAGATTGGACATGACAGTAAGCAAAATACCCATAACAAAAATGGCATTAAAGTGATTTTCGGCAACCGTTCTGCCAAGCCATTGTACGAGAAAGTCCGTCAGTCCTGAATTATGGAGCCCGTATATGATGACATAAATACTGAAAGCGAAAATTAGAATGTGCCAAGGTGTTTTTACAAAAATGTCCTTGGGACCAATCCCTTTACGTATCCACCTAACTATAATTAGAACAATTGCACCAATAATTGCGGGCCATTCCGTTGCAACCCCAAAGGGGGTCAGCAAGAAAAAGCTGCAACGAATTAGAATAACAACTAGGATGCAAATACGAAACAGTCCCCAATCAATATCTCCTTTTTCCTCTGGATCTACCTTTAGGGGATGAAATGTCGAAGAATTATTGTGTACAATCGTGTTTATTGAATTGGACTGCAAGGTCATAATCTTCACGGGAATCTCGCGCTTAAAATATAAAAAAAGCAAATAGGTAATTGTAATAATCCCCGTCATGGCAGGAACGAACATCATTGTTGTATATGTGTTAAGATCTAAACCAACTGTTTTTAACGCAATCAGATTGGCTAGATTACTAACACCGATAGGTGCGCTTGCTCCAGTAGCAATTAATGCGCCAGATATGAGATAAGGAATTTTTTGCCTAGTTTTTAAGTTCAGTATAGATAAGGTTTGAATGATAATGGGGGTTGTAATTAGGATGCTTCCGTCATTATTAAAAAACATCGTCATTAGAAAGCATAATATATTAATGTACCAGAAGAGTGCTCGACCCGATCCCTTTGCTCGAACAGCCAAATTAATAGCTGCCCACCGAAAAACCCCAATGCTCTCCAAAACAATAGACATTACAATTGTTGATATAATGGTTATGCTAGCCCCACTGACAATGGAGGCGATGTGGTATACACCTGTAAGAGGAACAATTCCTAATGCCAGGAAAATCAAGGCACCAAGGGTTGTTGGAATAGATTCGTTAATACCGAATGGCCTCCAAATTATCAACAACGTAACGGTAAAAAAAACAATGGAGATTACCGCAGTTGTTAAATCAAACATGAGCTTGCACCTCACAAGGGCTGGCAGATGATGGTCCAAGATTCAAAACAATGACAGGGAGGGTGAGAATTTTATATAATGTCAATCCAGCTTGGATTACAATGGTTTGCAAATTTCCCCCTCCTCCCACCTACTATCAAGATTCAGAAATGGGTTATTTTTTTTCACTGCTATCTTGCTTTTGTTCCTTTTTTTCCTCTTGATTTTCTTTTTTAACACCATAAGACATGCTTTTAATATGAAAGTTAAAAATAGTGACCAATTCATGATTTACAATCATGGTAATATAATCATCACTTGCATCAGCCATAACGCCCTGAATACTCTCATGCCCTCCACGGTTAACTTGGCACCAAAGATTCTTCATACCTTTCAATAAGCTAACAAAATTGTCTGCTTCCATAATTTTTAAAGTTGCAGGACTCGTCGGTGTAGCCATCAAATACTCTACAGAGTCTTTCGTATTTACTGTAAGGCTCTTAAGATGACTTGTGTTGTAATAGATAAGTCCATCCTTCTCATTATAGATACCGACATAATCAAACCCCACTGCAACAATTTCACCTTGACGAGATTCAGGGCCCCCACGATCAAGTCTTACTTGTTTTCCCATCAATATTGAATAATCAAATGCCATGATAATCATTTCCTCCTTCAGGTGGTTGGTTAGTTGTTCTTGCATGATGTATATATACGTACCTAGCAATGGTTTGTACTAAACGAATGCCCTATCTCTGAAAAACTCCACGTTTATCTCTAGAGGGTATTTGTACGTGGATATAAACACAAACCCCCTCCAATCAATAGAGACACGTTTAACAACTTAAATAAACGCTTTCTCATAAGTGACTGCAGGGGATTATTATTTTCTATATATTTACATATTTTTTATATTAGACACATCGGAAATACTGCTTAAGGCAACAACATATACGGTATCTCGCGTGGACAATACGACGATTCCTTCGCTAAGTCCGATAACAGCCGCATTGGATACATCATTTAACTGTTCAGCTAACGTATTGAAATCAACTTTAGCCTTACCGACTAATGGCTTGAACAAGCCCATCATAGCTGAGCTTTCACTGTTATCGCTGTTTTCTTGATCATTCATTAACTTACTGTCGAAATCCCCCGTCCATATCTCTAGGCCTGCAATAAGATGAGTAGGTATGAAGTATTCTATTCCATTACTTGTGAAATTTAATAGTTGATTTTCGGCAGAAATAATCTTCGCATTCGAATATTTCCCATTAGAGTAGTCTAATGTGTGCAATTCTTTCAATTGTTTGTCTTTGAGTTGACTTAGAAGATTTTGCATGCCATCCGTACTATGACAGCATTTGCAACCCTCGTTGCTAGACCTGTCATCCTTTTTACCTGGTCCTGGCGGTTTAGGTTTTGGTGGTCCTGGCGGCTTTGGCGGTCCTGGCGGCCCTGAGGATCCTGGCGACCCTGCCGGCCCTTCTGGTCCTTTCGGTCCTTCTGGTCCCTCTGGTCCCTTCGGTCCTTCTGGTCCCTTTGGTCCTTCTGGTCCCTTCGGTCCTTTTGGCCCTTCTGGTCCCCTAGGTCCTTTTGGCCCTTCTGGTCCTGCTGGCCCGGCTGGTCCCGCTGGCCCTGCTGGTCCCGCTGGCCCTGCTGGTCCGGCTGGCCCTGCTGGCCCTGCTGGTCCGGCTGGCCCTGCTGGCCCGGCTGGTCCTGGCGGCCCTGCTGGCCCTGCTGCTCCCGGCGGCCCTGCTGGTCCGGCTGGCCCCCTTTCTCCCCTAGAGCATCGCTTACAATGATGTTTTTTGCATGTATGCCTTCTTTTTGCTTTGTGGCACGCTTTTTTCTTCTTTCTCTTATGCTTCATACAATTAGCTGGATCTTTTCGTTTGCCTATTATACAAAGCTCTTCTAAGCCACTATCTTGCAATTGGGAGATGTCTGCCTTTTCCTTAATTTTGTACGGACTTAGTTTAGCAACAACTTTTTCAATACGAAACGTTTTCGTACCAAAAGCTTTAGGATTAAAAAATACTTGCGATCGATTAATCATGACGTACCTCTCCTTCCAGAAAATTAGGCATTAGTTACTAGAGAACATATATCTATGTGGGTGTTTGCAATAACAGTGTATGAACCTATAAAATAGCCTGTTCTAGTGAAATAGCACATTTTGATACGATTAGAGAATTATAATAGCAATTTAGAAGAAATACGGGCTATACCCTAGATCGCTCACAATGACGTGACATATACATGCAGTATAAATATCGATTCATGTCATTTGTCAGGTAATATACGTGAAGTGTGATTAGTTACACTTCGACGAACAGGAGGTATCCCATGTTTATCGTCTGTATACTTATTCTTTCGGGAATTGGCTTGTATGGTATTTTAAAGCCACCGACGACGGCACTTTACGCTAGGTCGTTAAAAAATGATATATTTCCAGAACTTAATATGAATAGTGCCCAGCATCCTACCTATTTGAAGGCTCAGCCTCTTAGAGAGACGGGTACTAATGATTTTGACTAGATAATCTAACTCTTGTTGATTTGGCAATTGAAATAAAAAATCCCCTACATTGGGGATTTTTTATCAAATGTATTTAGTTAGTTTAACCAACGATTTACTCGAGTTTTGAAACTCTGAAACTCTTGATTGTCATGTTTCAAAATGATACTCCTTATGCATTACGTGATTCCTTTTGTCCTATGAAAGGACTACATAAGATTTACAAAAATTACACTCACGAGACCAAATATTATTAAAATATGGAAATTTATAATTTTTCTCAAATACACACGTAAAAGGCAGTTCCATTATTTCCAAAATAAGGATGAATAATTGACTGAATTGAAAAAAGAATCACAAACGCTAAACACGCTCGGCAAATCGATGCTGATAACCATTACAGGCGTAAGTATAATTGCTGCAAGTGCATTAGCCGCGGATATGGGGACGGTAACGCCAATCAAAGCAGTCTCAGACACAACAACTTTAAATCCTGCCGATGCAAATATTTCAAAAGATGAGGCCGTTGAACGGCGATCCCAACATATACCCTCCCCGAAATGAGAAAATCTGGACCATTCAGTGGCAATTCAAAACAGAAAATGGGAGTTTTGGTTTCAGCAGCAGTGTGGACGAAACCAGTGGGGATATCCTACAGACGTATATTCCTACGCTTACTGATCCGCGCAGCATAAGCCATTTCACTCCAAAAATAACTTGAGACAAAGCTCTAGTTTCATAAAGTCATCCAGCTTAGTAGTTACCCATCCACGGTACCGAAAATAACATTGGAAGAAGCAACAATGTATGCAAAGGAACATCAAACCGTAGAATTACAATACATACCACTTCAAAAATCCATCATTGACGATTGGGGAGACTCTAATCACAAAGCCTGGTCACTAATTTGGGGAGAGGAAGAAGCTAGGATGGGACCATTTGGAGCATATCGAGCTGTCGTGGATGCCAAAACACTGGAGACAACGTAACTTTGACGTTGGATTTACAAGGAATGTGACTAAATATTATACCACCAAAACGGTTCTGGACGACAAGGTGATGGCTGCTCTGAAACCGCATGTAACGAAGGAACAAGCGCTATCAAATTTGTAAATCTACGAAACTCGAGTTACAGTTCATTACTTTGGGTGGATCCTTGATCAAATAATAGGGCTCGTTGCGGATACTAAGGGGTATTTAAAAGCAGATCAAGAATTAACACGGGAAGCTTTGGCAACCTCATTGATTCATATTCTTAAATACAATTAATTATCGAGCGTCTTGACTCCTACATTTCAAGCACTGCCTTTCACAGACAGCAATTTATCGGACAATAAAGAATGTACTTGTAAAATGTAAATGTAATAAAATTGAGCTGATCCTCAAGTCATTTTATGACAAAGATCAGCTCAAACCAGAAATCTCATTCATTACAGCACTTGCGCAATCTCCCACACATGCCCATCTGGATCGGCAAAACAAGCCGTCCGCCGCCCCCAAGGCCGCGTTATCGGTCCATTCAATAACTTAACGCCACACACCTTCAGCTCATCACATACCTGGTCAACGTCTGGCACTTGGATCGTAAACTGAAACCTCGCGCCATCTCCGCCTCGTCCAACCTGCGCCGGCTCAATCAACTCACGGGCATTCGATTGATTTAACAGATTGATGCTTGTATTGCCATAATCGAACACCGCGCAGTTTTCATCTTCATATATGATCGCAAGTTTGAACGTCTCTTGGTAAAATGCCTTCGATCGATGCAAGTCTTCTACAAACAATGTAATCTCAGTAATTTTATTTGCCCAGCTAGCTGTCATATGTGCGCCTCTTCTTCCTAATTAATTTTTTTGATCCAACTTTTCATGTAACGTCAGAGGGCTTTCGGCCACGGTTTGATGAGCAGTCTCAATAATAATGTGATCTCGGTCCCAAACATCGTAGTGGCGAGTCTTGACCTCATCCCACGCAGGTAAAATAAAACCGGGAATATCGGTTAAACGCGTAGCGATTCTATGCTTGTGTTCACTTTCATCCGAGCAGACTACTTCGATTTCCACGAACGGTATTCCGAGAGACTGCGCAACATCGCGCCAGGATTGGCGAGTTTCATGAATGGGATTGACTGTGTCAGCTATCACGTCAAGGCCTAACCGGAGATTATGCGAAGCAATCTCGTAACACACGATGTAACCTGCAGGCCCGTTAACCCAGGTCCCTGCATCCCGCATAGCTTGCTCCACGACATCTACCCGGAGATATGTGGCCCGTATCTCTCTGGCCAAAGCTGCTGATAACGTAGACTTCCCGGCGCCTGGCAAGCCGCTAAAGATATAGAGCATAACAAAACGCCTCCTTCAAAGCACATACCTGCTCGCTTCCTCAGTATCAATCCTACTCCTAGTCGCTAATCACAGTCACCTTATTCCACTTGCCTTTAAAATTCTTTTCTACAATTCGTTTTTCGTATATAGCAGCAAGGTGCTTATTCTCTGAGAAATAGGGAGTTGGCCTAATTATTATTTGAAGTACATCGTCAATACCGCATGGGGCAGCTAATTGTATATGATCCTGATCATCTAATGTTACGCCTAAAGCAGTTGCAGTCTCAGGGAACTTGGACATGGCATCCGTAGAAGACGAATAGGGAGGATTGTCATTGACTACATGCATTCTTGCCTGATTTTTTACGGACCAAGGTATGTTTGGCATGATTTGTAGTAACTGTTCTTCCAATCGTTTTTCAATATCCTCATTTACATTTGAAGCATCAAAATAGATGACATCTATATCGGAGAGTGGTGTTCGTTCTTCATATTCATGAAGGGTATCCCAAATCTTCGAACGAACGAAACCCGCACATACCCACCAATCAGGGAGTTGTAAGGATTGAGCCGCCCTAAGGACGTCCATCATCCATTCATCCGCACGTATAAGGGCAATAATATCCGTTTCATTCTTTATCAACTCAAAAGCCCCCTAAGTAAGAACATATATTCTTATATTATAGAAGGTGAAGTTATTTTTGTAAAGTTATCCCATTTTCTAAACGCTGGTTAGTTGGGTTAAAAAAGAACTACCAACACTATGCGATAATCGCGATACTGTTGGCAGTCTTTATTAGTTGACTACTCTAGTTTCATGTAGTAAAGATTTGTAACATCCTCTTTTACAATGATATGTGCGCCAGGCGCAAGTGAAACACTGACAATGCCATTCGTCATTGCATAACTTGTTCCATCTATCTTAACTTTGAGTCCATTTGCTGGATTAAACACTAACGTTAATGTTTTAGCTGTTGTTGTGGTAAACCCTACACTGGTTGAGCTCTCCATTTTTAAACATTGCGTTAGGGTCATACCATCATATACCACTGTTCCCTTACTAGTTGAAAGGTTCCCTACAATTGTGAAGAAGTTGCTTGTTTTGCCATTTGTCGTAAAGTTATGAATAATGGAAGTCCCTGGTGTGGCTGTTGGCGAAGGTGTGGTTGTTGGGACTGGTGTCGTCGTTGGCGTAGTCGTTGGTGCTGGTGTAGTCGTTGGTGCTGGTGTAGTTGTTGGAGCCGGAGTGCCCGTTGGCGGTGTTGAATTACCACCTACAGATACAAGTTGAGATGTGTAACTTAGTATCTTTGACATAAGTGCTGAATTGAGGTCAGATGATGTGTCATCAACGGAATCATTGAATGCCCATGTAAAATCCCCATTACCTAAACGTCCAGCCTCTGCCGTAACAACTTGTTCAACCGTGCTTACACTATCAATGTCAGCCGCATTTACGCCCGTATCGATCGTTGTATCAAAATTATTATAAGATGTGCCACCTACTAATGCTTTGTATGAACTTGGAACTGTTTCGTTTCTTGACGAAGCTAAGTACGCATCAAATGATGTGGCATTAGCGGGACCTGTTCCGATATTGGAGTTGGCATAAATAAGACCTCCAATAGGATCTACAATACGATTATCGTATGCTTTAATCATACCGCCATTTTCACTGGAAAATGTACCTACCGCCCCACCTGCAATATCAGTACCTTGCAAGGAAATCAACATTGGATTTTTAGAATGTCTATAATAATTTGATTCTACAAAAGCCGAACCTGCTGTTGTCATACCAGTACCATATTTGGAGACGCCATCAAAGAAGTTATTATAAATATGAATAGTTCCTTTTCTTATACGTGGATGACGTGAGTCCGAATGGTCAAACCAGTTATGGTGGAAGGTTACAAAGAATTCAGATGATTCGCTCAAACCGATGAGAGCAGCTTTTCCGGAATCCCAGTAGTGATTGTAAGATATTGTCGTATACGTTGATGCGCCTTTAAGGTCTGTTGAACCATCGCCTTTTGCTTGGTCAGCATCTCCGCCTGCTTTTCCATACGTAATATCATTATTATGCACCCAAATATTCACATTGCCTGTATCCATTGAAACGGCATCGTCTTGGAATAACAAAATACCAAGGTTTCTTACTTCTACATTACCGACATTTCTAAGCAAAAATCCCCATCCATAAACAGTAGCATCATTACCGATACCTTCAATTGTCGTATTCATTCGCGTATAAGCTGAAGCACCTTTTACTTGAAGAAATCCGCTGCTGTTAATGGATGAACCCATGTTAGCATCAGTCACTTTTCCAATGAATCGGATTGCAAGAGGTGTTTGATCATAGCCTTTTTGTCTAAGTGCCAGAATTGCACCTAAACCAACACCTGTTTGCTTCGTACCTGAGCTACTGGTTATCACATCAAGAGTTACTGTTTGTGCAGTCGCAGAAGTTACATAAATAACTTGAGCACCCTTGCTAAGTGTACCATCTTCATTATAAGCACCTGAACCTGTGCCAAAGGTGGATTGATTTGCAAAAGCGAATCCAGATCTGTCGTGTGCCATTACTGGTAACGTACTGGAAACAATACTTTGTTTTGAACCATCGGACAGAACGGCTTCAACTTTCATTACATAATTTCCAGCTGCAAGCCCTACAGCATCAGCTCTCCATTTGGAAGCATATTGTCGGATTAATTGCGTATCAATTTGTTTATATTGCGTATCTGCAGCATTTGCAGGTTTCACATATACATTATAGCCCTGCGCATTGCTTACGGGTGACCATTCTACAAAGGCCGTCTCATTCCAGCCTCCGCTGCCCGTAATCGTAACACCGAGAGCATGTACAGACCTGCTGGCCACTCCACTTGCGATAATTGATAGCGCTAAAGCAAATAATAAAACGTAACTCGTTACCTTTGTAACACCTTTTTTCAAAGTAATTCCTCCCACGTATAATTATTGTAACGTATCAGAAACCGCTTACAAGTTTATGTATCCCCCCTCGCCTCATCCAAGCTCAGACTCAGCTTATCAGTTTGGAAAGAGGTTCCGAAACAATCATTTGCTCATATTTTCCATTTTTCTGAGCTAATGATTATTGTGGAGAAATATGATACTCCCGACAAATATTCAAAATACTGGGATGTGTCACGAATGCGTAATAAGGCGCTAGCCCGCTACAGCCGACGAGGCTGCTGCTCTTGCGCACTTTATTTGTGCGCTAGCCCGCTACAGCCGACGAGGCTGCTGCTCTTGCGCACTTTATTTGTGCGCTAGCCCGCTACAGCCGACGGAGCTGCTTCCCTTGCGCACATTATTTGTGCGCTAGCCCTCTACAGCCGACGGAGCTGCTGCTCTTGCGCACTTTATTTGTGCGCTAGCCCGCTACGGGCGCAGAGTCTGCAAAATCGTAAAACAGACCGCCAGCAAGCTGGTGGCCTGTTTTACAATAAGATCTCATTTATACTAACTGCGCAATAACAATAAGATCGAAGAGATCAACTTGATTGTCATCATTTGAGTTTTTAGTTCCCCGCAAGCGTTGCGATATCCGTACCCGTCAATGCGTTGCCAAAAACGTATACTTCGTCAATCTTGCCGTTAAAGGCATTCGAGAAATCCGGCCGTCTTCCTATAAAGACATGGCTGGTGTTATTGTATTGTGTCGATGGAATTGAGCTGATGTTTGAGTTGCTTAATGTGCCGTTGACGTAGAGCCTTAATGCGACGCCCGGCTCGAAAACGCCCGCCAGATGCACCCATTGGCCAACCGGCAGCGTACTTGCTGACTCCACGGTTATGGAAGAATTCGAACCCGTTGCGATCTGGAAGACGCCTTTGCCTCCGGATTTCACATTGAGGCTCCATGACCTGGAGTTGGAACCGTACTCCTTTGAAATAATTCTGCCATCGCCCGAGAAGCTGTCAACATAGATCCAGGCGGCAGCAGACATGGCACCGGTGAATTGCAGTGCAGTGGGCGTTCCCAGATCGATTTCATCGTTCACGCCATCGAAATCCAGACTGTTTCCAATCTTGCCCGCTGTCCATACAGGACCGTTGATCAGGGTTCCGTTTAATAGATTGCCCGAGGAATCCGATGCAACGGTTCCCGAGGTCTCATCAAGGTTCCAGTGCCCTACAACGGATATTGAAGATGCTACTGTAAACTGAATCGTGTACGTACTACTCGTCGTTCCATCAGAAGATGTCACCGTCACAACAGCCGTGCCCGGTATACTCGTCGGCAACGTATATGCGACTGTAGAAGGCACGGCCGATCCGGCATCCAGCGATGTCGCTGTCACCGTCGGTACGGGTGAGCCGGCAGGCAGGGCGACAACGTAGCTATACGTATTCGAATCGAACCCTGCAACGGACTGTCCATTCACCTGCAGACCGCCAAGCATCGCCGGCACTCGCACTCTATACTCAGCTTGGTTCACCCCATTAACCGAGCTATTTGCCGTAATCGTTGCACTACCCGCGTAAGCCCCAGTAATCTGTACAGAAGCTACATCACTGATGGTTGTAGAAGTTATTGGAGCAGCCGCACTGCTCGATTTCCAGTTTGCACTCAAATTAGAGGTGTTCGGGAAAGCTTTGGTCGAATTGATTTGCACAGTTTGCCCAACGGGAACCGTAGTAACCGAATTATCTGCTTTGATTGTAATCGGCACTGAGAATCCATTCGCCAGCCTTACAAACAAAGTAGAATATTCCGCAGCTCTATTAAATGAAGCTTTCGTTCTATCCACTTGGATGGTGAAGGTTACCTGGCTATTGCTTGCAAAAGTCCCCGAAACAGGTGTAGCCGTGTACCAGTCCTCTTCCGCATTGCGGCGAATCGTATAGTTGCCTGAACCGGTCAAAGCACCTGTAGAGATTGTAAAGCTAGCCGAGTTATCCGTAGCAGGGATCGCGACCAAATATTTATCCGATTGGAATGGAATAGGTCGTTTAGGAAACAGACTGCTTCCCCCTGCTTCAAACGCACCGATATCCGGAGCGCTGCCAGAGTAAGACTCCGCGAAGTTCTTCACAACGGTTCCCTTATCAATAACATTCACTTCTCTTGCAGCATCGACACCGGAAGCGGTTGGCGTGAAAACACCAGCGCCAGGATTGGTCATCTTACCAATCTTGAACAGCCCGTGTGCCTCAGCACCAGGGTTAGCTACGATTTGACCTGCTCCATCAGCAGCCGTAGTACGCCCCAGCGCATCGTAATCAAAATTCGTTCCAGGATTGATAGATGGACTATTATCTTCGATATTATAGAAATTAGATGATCCGCTGGTGAGATTTCTCATGACGACGATCAGGTTATTTCTTGTTCCGCCGTGCCAGTTCTTTGGCGTACTACTGCCTACAATCGCTTTCGGAACGGCATAAATCGTATTATTAAAAAACCACGTCTCACCATCATACACCGTGCTGCTATTCCCGCCTAATTTGATAACTGATCCTGTTCCCACACGTCTGAAATCATTCATATTGTACAGGACATTATTAAAGGCATAGCTCGGACCCACCATATTCGGCGCAAAACTCAACCCGGCATAGCTCATCTCAACTCGGTTATCGAATACCCTGATATTCGACTGTCCACCATCTAACTCAACACTATCATCATTGGCATAACCGAAGAAGTTTCCATAAATATCCGCATCTTTATAGAAACCGCCGCTTTCCTGGCTATTATAATAGCCGCTGATGACATCATTTAAACGGTGGTATTCATCCGTACCACTAAAGTCGTTATACCGAACTACAATGCCGCCTGCACTTCGAAGATACATGGCCTCAGGACCCTGTGGGTGAGAATTGCTGAATGCTTGGCCATCCGAGGTGATCCCGGTCCAAGGATTCGCGTATCCTCTTGGCTCGTGGACGTAACTTCTTTCCACGACAATGTTCTTGGCATCTTCAATACGGAAGCCGGCATCTCCTTCCAGCATATTCCCCTGATCGTCGATAGGCGTTCCATACCCTACATCACTCTTGTTAATAAAAGCGAGCTGCTGCGGCGTATGCACGGTATCAACGGCCACCCGTCCCCAGCCGGAGATGTCGGCATTGGTGATTCGGACATTATGATCTGTACTGTTCAAGAAGAACCCATTTTTCTTGCCGCCTTTGACAATAAAGCCTTCTAGTATCGTATAAGACGAATTCGTCACGGTTACAGCATGATCCGTTGCAAACCCAGCATCAATCGTCAGCCCTGTGTCATTGACAATCTTGATCCAGCCATTATTGGTTCCCGTTATCCCATTAATAGTCAAACCACCGCTAGTGTATATACTGGATAAGGAAATGGTCTGTGCAATCGTCGGTGTCGACGTCCATGTGCGAACCGTACCTGTCTCCGATTTGAGCAGCGTACTTCCATAATAGATATCTGATTTCACATCATAGGAGGTATCTTCATCCAGCCTTACAATGCTGCCAGAAAAAATCCCTTTATCCGGAATCATAATAGGCTCCAATGCTTCCCTCCATATCGTATCCGTCGTCTTCTTGTAGTACAGATGGCGAATTAAATCATCCCGTCCTCCAGCGATATAGACACTGATTGAATTGAACGAAGGAGTCAACGTTAAACCATACACGGGATTAGGCATCCCAGCCACAACGTTAACCTGAGTTGAAGCTGTATAAACCGCATTGGTTACACTAGGCGGAGTTATTGTCGTCGATGTCGCTGTGATCGTGGCCGTACCTGTATTCACTGCTGTTACTAACCCTGTGTTAATATCCACGGTTGCTACGTTCGTATTGCTGCTAAACCACTTCACTGCCTGTGGAGCACCAGCAGGACTCACCGTTGCTATTAGTGTTTCTGTTCCTGCCATCTCTATCGCTGTAGATGTCTTATTCATACTTACGCCGGTAACAGTAACAGGTGTCGAACCTCCAGTTTGAACGATGCTAATATCATCGACATAAGCAATCATGCTGGCGCTAGTTGCGTTTATTGAATAGACATATACGCGCATATATTTAGCGTTAGCCGGAACTGTAAAGCTTTTCTGAATTTGGGTGTATCCCGATGTCGCCACGCCCGTTATACCACCAACACTCACATCACTACCGACTTGTGCCGCACCCGTGTTGCTAAAGTTATCTGGGTTTACCTTGTTGTCGTAGAAACGGATCGTCATGCCAGTAGCAGATCCGCCACTGGCACACGCAGCCGTACAAGTAGGTACGTCAATATAAAAGGACGCATCGTACGTCTGTCCGGGAATAACCGAAACATATTGCTGCGCAGGCGTTTTTTGCGTACCTGAACCCGCAGAAACCTTCAAAGCATTATTCCCCGTACGAGCATAGGTGGATCCTGCTGGACTGCCATTCGTAGCCTTAGCCCCGGTAGAATCGATCTTCCACCCATCAAAAATCGTTACTCCAGAACCTGTTGCACTCTCAAATCCACCGTTAAGTAGTGTTCCATTTCCATAAGCTGCTGCTGGAGCTGCCATACCTAGCGGGATAAATGCGAGCATTAAGCAAAATACGACGATCCTAGACAAATGATTTTTAAACGTTTCATTCATTAACACGTTCCTCCTTTGATTCGCTTTCTTACAAGCCCGTCTTCGAAACTCAGTCCGTGGATTCTTGATGCAAATTCCCATTGCAATCGCTTTCAAGTAGCTGTGTTCGATCCATCAAACCTTGCCATCCCTTCACCTGTCTACTCATCCCCTCCTTCCCATTGGCGGGAGGTCCACTTAGTAACATCGCTTTCACTTCTAAGGGACTATTTCCACGTGCTCAGTATGTGTTCGAGCGCAAATGACAGTCAACATTCATTTGTTCAGCAGCAGTTTTTCCCTTACTTGTCGCAGATCCATCACATACACATGCCGTCTTCCTTCATGAGTGGAGTCGAACGAAATATGCGTCCCTGCCCGATTCCAGCGCGGATGCAGATCACAGCGGATGTCGCCTTCGATATCTGGCAGAGAGTAATACGAACCGAGCGTCATGCCGCGCTTTTTTTCCAAAGAATAGACATACAAATGCCGATAGCTATCCGCATCAGGATAACTGTCATAAAGCAAGTACTGTCGATCTGGTGAGTAACTGCAATGACCGTCCTTCAAGAAAAATGTGTTATCGATCATCTCGGCCTCATGCGTTAGATCTCTTAGCTCATATAATTGATCGCCTGCATCGCCGCTTTCTGCTCCGCGTGAATGAAAAATAATGGTTTCCCTGTCACGCCAATGATAATGAGACGCATACGAATAATCGGACAAGAGGAATAGGTCCGAACCATCACGGTTGACCGTCAGGATAGCCGTTTCCCAGACTTCGCCAGGCTCAGGAAAATAACGAACAAGGAAAACGAGACGAGAACCGTCCGTGTTAAAAGTGATATGGTTAATCAGTAGCTTCTTGTCTTGATCCCCAAAGCGGGATTTGGTGAAATCCCATATTTGTTGAAGTGACAATACGAGTCGGGATTCCCCTGTTGCCAAGTCGATCAGAAAAATCCCGTCATCCGTAGAATGACGAGCTTCTTTAAACAGGTCCTCTCTCCCCGCATACCCATAGCCAGGCCGGAAATCGAACATCCGGTCGAAATTAATACTTACTGCATACGTACCTGTAGGATCGACATTGGCCACCGGAAGCGCTAGTTGCCGGGAAGTTCCAGTATGAATATTGTGCACAATTCCTCTGTAAGATTCACCATCCCTCGTGTTGTAGATGATCTCTTTCTCTGGAAAAGCAGGGTGCCACTGCAGCATGCTCCCCTGCTGGAAATTCCAAGCAGTCGTTTCCGCCAAGGGATGAAAGGAATGGTCCAGCATATCGATGTACCCCATAATGGCGTTGTCCCTCGAATGCGGAAGTCGATCCATGAAATCGACTTTATGACATAGATGGTATCGGTCACTTTGGCTCCACGCAGGTGTATCGTAATAACCAAAGAAATAATGCGCATCTTCCTGCGTCAGTCGTTCTGCTTTCACTAGCTCGTTCTTGATAGCAATCATGAGAACCTCTCCTCCCTATCTTTCTATCCGCTTATCACTCTTTATCGTTTTGTCCCAATCTGCCCTGGCCAAATATACATTTGATCTGCCGCCCAAGTCGGAGGAGAATAGGATATGCTGGTCATCACGTGTAAAAAGAGGATGCGGATGCGACATCTGGCTGCGCCAGGAAGTGCCATGTGCACAAAGAAGACCGACTTCTATGGCATCCCCTTGGTATCTCAATAAGGACATATAGTTTCCCTTATCCTCCATCACTTCGCGAATAGGCGCACGATCGCCGACACCCATCGTTTCCCCGTAGTTCATCTGTACATGGGAGGGGCGTGTATATGGGTAATAATATCTTCTCTCGTTAGAGCCATCCACGTTGATGAAAATATCGCCATGCAGTAAAAATTCATCCCCGATCCGCTCCCTAGACGAATATTGGGCACCAATCCTGCCGCTGGCCGTAAAAAATTCATGTCCGATCCGTTCCAAATTGACCTTCTGATCCACGAGCGGATACACTTTGTCATGGTCGACACGCGCCGTCCACATTCTCTGAACTTGAAGCCATGGACCTTCATGGCAAAACACAATAATATTCGGGTCGATCGGACTAATATTCACATGGGAAATATATTGCCCTTCTCCCCATACCACATAAGGAGCTCTTTTTTCGATGTCATAACGGATGACCACGCTCGTTGGTCTGCGGAAGTGCTTTTCCCTATGCGTGGAATAAGTACCCCCTGTTTCCGTACAAAGTTCCATATGTTCCACATACGAAAAAGCAAGGAATTTCCCAGAATTATCGATAGATAAATCACTGGGCTTGAAGCCGATTGGAATTTGCATGAGCTCCTCGACTTCCAGATTATCAAGGCGAACCCGCATCAGTGTACGATCGGCAAAATAATAAACAATATGATGCCAAGCATCGAGTACGGAACTGAAAGGACTAACTCCGTCTTGATCGGTAACTTGCACCATTTGTCCATCTTTGAACCGTAAAGTGTACAATTGCATCGAACCTGTGCGGTTAGAAGCCAGCAAGACGTAATTATTTTCTGAATCAATCAATGTTTTGGTGAAATAGGGATGATACGTATCGCCGGAATTGTCCGTGAGCTGTATCACCTCGACACCCGTTAACTCGTCTTGCTTTCTGGTGATCGTTGAGTAATATACATCGCCTTTCATATCCATCCACTCCTCATCAATTATTCTGCTGTCTATAACGTTGCTAACATCCTATCCATCGCATCGGCTTCAATTCCAGCAAGCAGGACGATGCCAATGCCGTGAGGATCATTCGTAACCACCTTAAGCTCATATTTGTAATACTCAGGGGAAAAGGAATATTTGGATCCACAGCATACACCATGGACGGATCCATTTCCTTCAAAAGCATGGCATATCAATCCGCTCCACGCTTTGCGTACCGCATTTGCATACAATCGGGGCTTATCCAGCCAGCCAAAGCGCACTCCTCTCGCAAAAGCATAAATAAACATCGATGTGCAGGACGTTTCCTCGAATGAACTTTCATCTGTCAATACTTGATGCCACAAGCCATTCTTCCCTTGCCGGGCAAGTAACCCCTCGGAGAACTCTTGGAAGAAGGCAAGTAGATCTCCTCTGTCCGGGTGGTTCTCCGGCATGATCTCCAGCAGCTCCGATAAAGAGAAGAGTACCCAACCATTTCCGCGTCCCCAAGGTATCCCATTCGCCATTGGGAATTTAAAGTCATAGACATGAGACATCAAATTTTTATCTGAAAGATACAAGTATTTCTTAAAAAGAAGAAACTGTCTGGCAGCATCATCCAGCCATTTGCGCTCACCTGTTAACATGTAGTAACGGCACAGGAAAGGGGTACTCATATATAAGTCGTCTGCCCACAACGTGTTTTCCATGTAATAACCTTTGGATTCCCGATAAAACGCACCGTCGTCCTGCCGCTCTTGCGTATTAGCCATATAGTCGGCAATGATATGGGCCAACCTGACAAAGCCTTCCTCTTGCGCTTCTTTATTCGCCTCGAGCATCGCACTGCCGATGGAACCGCAATCGTCCAGCATCTTCATATCAACCAGCTTCGTGTTCATCGCTGGATACCCATATTGTTCGCGATCCCACAGCGCATAGCTGTACATGGACGTACACGCTTTCAGATGTTGAAGTACGTATCGGACGATATCATATCTCGCGAGTTTTCTGCCCGTCTGGAGAAGGCCGTACAAGGTGACGCCGATTGGATAGTTCCATCTTGCGTAACGGGCATTGTGAAGGTAGGGCCTAACCCATACACCTGGCCTGTCTACCCGCCAAAACGTGTGGTTACCCTCTTCCATTTCGAACAAACGAGTCATCGTTTGCAGCTGCTCCGGGAGGATACTTTCAGATCGTTCAAGCGGCCCTACATACAGCCAGCATTCATCCGTACCTTTCACCGGATGCGGCAGACTGAACGAATACGGCTCATCGTTAGCGGACACTTCCAGTGAGAAACCCCAGTCTCTCTCCCCGTAGCAAGCCGACTCGACTAACCAATTATGTGCTCCGTATGGGAGATCGACCTCAACCTCAAATGATCCTTCCGTCTCGGTTAGAGCGACTTGTTCATTATTAACCCATATACGCAGCGGGCCGGTTGCCCATCCTTTCAGGGCGAATGGATTCCTATCGGGGAGGACGGATTCCCCTTTCGACCACGCATAGGCCACTTTATCCGGCTTAATCCCGAATAGGCGAGCGCAGTTCATCAGCGACGCTTGATCATTCGTCCACTCTCGAGAAGGTAACCACCGGACTGGCGATTCCGATTCGGCTCCTTTCACATCAGGAAAGTTAGTTTCCCCGAACCTTTCATCGTCTTGTGGCTCCGAATATACCCAGCCACCACAGTCATATCGTTCATGGAACGGGTTCATGAAATCCAGCGGATTCGAATGGCTCCGGTTTGAGCCAAATACACAACCGAAACCAGAGGCTACCTTACGGAAGATGAGTAGGAAAGCATTCCAGCCTTTTTGCAGCTGTACGTCCACGATCTTGCGTGTCTCTACGTTTACCTCTTCGGCTACACTTGATTTATAAAGCAGCTTGCCATTCAGCAGCAGCTTGGTCGGACCATAACAATTGAGAGCTGTTTCGACAGTCCTGACATTGTCACTCCACAGCATGCCAAGGGCGAAAGCATATTGACCAAAGGAAGCATCCGGATGCTTATTCTGCATATTAAAATCAAATCTGCCATCCTGCAGCTGAGGAATCGAAAGCCTGCTATAGCACCGAAATACGAACGGATGCGGGGGATTGTTCGCTATATAAGCACCGGCAATCGTCTCAAGAATCGTATCTGTGTTCTGATCTGCCAGCTTATAGGCCATGCCGGCTTCTACTTCGAAATACCGTTTCATACGCTCTCCTCCTTTCGCCTTTAAATATAGGTTCCATGCTGGATATCAGTCTATATTCATTTGTTCAGATATGAAAAAAGGCAGCGTGCAACGGCCGGCCGGGACGCTTACCCTGCGCACAGTTTTTGTGCGCTAGCGTGCGACAGCCGACCGGGACGCTTTCCTTGCGCACAATATTTGTGCGCTAGCGCGCGACGGCCGACGGAGACGCTTACCTTGCGCACAATATTTTTGCGCTAGCGCGCGACAGCCGGCGGAGACGCTTACCTTGCGCACAGTTTTTGTGCGCTAGCGCGCGACAGCCGACGGGGACGCTCCACTTGCGCACAGTTTTTGTGCGCTAGCGCGCGACAGCCGGCGGAGACGCTCCACTTGCGTACAGTTTTTGTGCGCTAGCGCACGACAGCCGGCAGGCCCGCTTACCTAGCGCACATTATTTGTACGCTAGCGCGCGACAGCCGACGGAGACTCTTCACTTGCGCACATTATTTGTGCGCTAGCGCGCGACGGCCGACGGAGACGCTTACCTTGCGCACAATATTTGTGCGCTAGCGCGCGACAGCCGACGGGGACGCTCCACTTGCGCACAGTTTTTGTGCGCTAGTGCGCGACAGCCGGTGGAGACTCTTACCCTGCGCACAGTTTTTGTGCGCTAGCGTGCGACAGCCGACGGTGATGCTTCACTTGCGCACAATATTTGTGCGCTAGCGCGCGACAGCCGACAGCGCCACTTACCTTGCGCACAGTTTTTGTGCGCTAGCGCGCGACAGCTGGCAGGCCCGCTTACCTTGCGCACAATATTTGTGCGCTAGCGTCTGACAACCGACGGCGCCGCTTCCTTTGCACGGAGCCTGCACAAAAAACGCCCTTCTTCCGGTATTTCCCCGGTTTGAAGGACGCTTCGTTGCTCGCTTATTTCATTGGGCTTCCTGCAGCAGGAATCTCTTGCATCCGTTCGCGGTACTGACCAGGTGTTTCCCCCTCAACCTTGCGGAAAGAACGGATAAAATTCGTTGAATTTGTATATTTCAACTTTTCGGAAATGTCGGAGATCTTCATATTCGTCTCTACGAGCATCTTCTTGGCGATCGTCAACCGGTATTGTAACAAATAATCACCGAAATTAACGCCGGCTTCCTGTCGAAATACTTTACTGACATAATGGGGATGGTACTCGATACGGTCGGCACACAGCTCTAACGTTAAGTCTGTATCATATTCATCATGAATGATCTGGATGACCGCTTCCGAAATTTTGCGGAATTGATGGCTGCGTCTTTCCTCTAAAAGCAGCAATACTGGACCTACAACGACTTCCTTAAACCAAGCCTCGACCTCTTCCGTCGTTCTCAGATTGAACAAGCTTTCCACGATCGATTCATCGTCTTTCATAAGCGTGCGAATGGAAATCCCTTGATCCTGAAGAAGACTTCCCAGTTCGGATAAGAACCGCATAAGTGAAAACTGGTAGTCATGAAAATGAAACGGCTGTACAACCAGTTCCCGGACCATTTGATGCAGAAGAAAGGTCGCTTGTTCCAAGTCGGAGGCATGAACGGCCTGCCTAAGTTCATCCGAAATTTTAACGGGATACGAAGTCTCAGCAGGGGAATCCGCAAAAATATCACGTATGGAAATAATCGTCTCGTGTCCGAGCTTGACCCTGTATCTGAGAGCATCAATGGCTTCCTTATACGCTTTAGGTACTTTCGTCCATTCCTCGAATGCGTAACTAAGCCCAACGCTTACAGAGATTCCTAAATAAGTACGAACTGCTCGCTGAATCTCTTCAGCCAGCTTAAATACGTCCTCTTCCCAACTCGGATCGCTGCTATCCGTACCCAGAATCGTCAACTGAGATTCGTGCAGCACGATTGGATTTAGGAAGGCTCGTCGTGGAGCAAGCTCCCCTGCAATATTGTTTACGGCAAACAATAGCAGATCCAGATCCTTCCCCTCGTACCGGCTTCCTTCCAGCGTGTCGATTTCGACAGCCATGACATACATCCTCTGCCAACTCTGAGGGAATTGAAGATCGGATAGCTTCTCCTTTATTTCCCGCGGTCCAACCTCGCCAAAAAAGAGCTTTTGCACAAAAAATTGATTTAACTGAACAACCTGCCCCTGTATTTGACCGGACATCTCCTGTTGGCGATTCAACAAGGAATGAAACCGCGTGCCGATCTGCTGCAGCTCATCCTCTCGTTTGAGATTATGGAGCGGTTGTTGTTGCACATCCTGGCCGACTACTGTTGCATACAGCTTGCGTATCGGGCTATAAAAGCGATTAGAACCCATGACCGAAAAGATAAGAACTGCAAACGTAATAATC
The DNA here is from genome assembly GCF_013204845.1 of Paenibacillus qinlingensis. Taxonomy (GTDB): domain Bacteria; phylum Bacillota; class Bacilli; order Paenibacillales; family NBRC-103111; genus Paenibacillus_E; species Paenibacillus_E qinlingensis. The sequence goes on along the minus strand of NZ_JABMKY010000011.1, from coordinate 53,476 downwards.
AAGCAGATCCAAATGGTAAACTGCCCGATCGCTTTCGATTCTTGCGTAATCATATCAATTGAAACCGCCGATACATACATCCATCCCGTGAGACTGGAACGAATAAAAGTAACAGAATACTCCTGCTTGCCGTAGTGGACATTGACTTTGCCCCCATCGCCATCCAGCCTTTTCAGTTGATTGGCTAGCTCCGTTTCACCGAGAAAGGCACGCGTAAAGCTTTCATCTTGATAACCAAGCAGTTTCATCTCACTATCTAACATAAAAACGCTTCCAAGCGGGCTTGTGTCTAACAAGAGCTTACGCAGGTGTGAAAAGGGTATATCTGCCGTGATGATCACATCGGGATCTGGATCATAAGCTGGCTTTTTACTGATCATGCGAATCCCGTTTTTATTCGATTCCCATATTGTCTTTTGCGGAATATCCAAAGTGGGATGGCTTTCATCTTGGTTAAAAGGATAAATCCCCTTATTTCCAATCTGCCATTTGCCGTGCATGTTGTAGAATTCAATATCACTAACACCTAGCTCAAACACCTGCAATTGACGAATCGTTCCTGTCAGTTGTTCAAATTCGTTATAATATTTACCCTCAAGCGGCAAGGAGAGCACACTCTCCACAAATGGGGAGTGCAGCATCGTTGTGGCGGAAGCTTCCACCGTCTTCAAGTTCTGCTCGATACGTGACTGGCTTAACTTTAATATTTGAAAGTTGCCTTCCTCCACATACTCTTGAATCGTACCCGAAGTACGAAAATAAGAAAAAAATCCCAATGCCAGCAGCGGTACGACACCAAGTAGAAACCCGTATAGCACTAATTTATTTAAATATGTGAGACCTCGAGTTTTCATGAATATACCTCCGCTGCTGGATGCTTGATCTTTCAGTTCTTATTTTAGCATATAACCAATGATAGCTAGTCGATTCCCCGTTAGTAAGCGGAAAAAGACGGAAGAGATCTCCCATCTTTTAATGCCGATTATTTACCGCCTTGCTTCTTGTAGTCCTCTGTAAATTCCTTGATGATTTGATCTCCGCCTGCTTTACTCCACTGTTCAAGCGCTTTTTTGTAGCCAGCCTCGTCGATTTCGCCCATGATGAACTTAATCTGCGCGTCACGGCTAATTTTATCTAATTCTGGCCCTTTCTCTGTTTTGGTTTTGGAATCCAGTGGTGTCGTTACATCGTAAATGGCAATCTTCGCATTGTCAGCCACCAGCTTCTTACCCTTAATGACTAGCGGGTCTGTTGATCTAAGCGGTAACTCATTACTTGGATTTGCGACGCCAAAAGAAAGATAGTTCGCGTCTGCTTTTCGATCTTCGGCGCGGGGATTCACAGGTTCAACGAATCCGTCTACGACTTTGTAATCAATATCTTTAATACCTTTCCCCAACAATGTTAACATTTCTGGCGTCGACATTTTATCATAGAAAGTTAGTATTTTCTTTAAATCTGCTTCTGTTTTAATGCTGCTCTTAGAAAATACAATGGCTCCATTGTATCCTGAAGTAGCTGATACGATCAGCCCTTTTGGTCCCGTCACACCTTGAATCAAATCGAATTCAGCTTTCGGATTCACCTTTACCGCTTCTTTCTGAATAACCGGAGCGTCGGATTCTACGGCGATCATGATCCCAGCTTTGCCTTGTGCCATCATATCCCGGCGTTGCTGCGTATTGATGATAGGAAAGTCGGGATTCATCAACTTCTCGGCAAACAGCTTCTTGTAATATTTAAGACCTTCCAAATACTCTGGCGTCAAGAAGTTGGGAACTACTTGCCCGTTCTGCACGCCATAATTCATCGGAGCCCCATGATAAACGGCAATGCTGCGAACCATTGCATTTAACCCGTCTTCCACCAGTCCGACCGTATCTTTCTTGCCGTTCCCGTCCGGATCATTTTCTGTAAATGCTTTCGATACTTTGTATAGATCATCCAACGTCTTCGGCATCGCCAGGCCCAATTTATCCAGCCAATCCTTGCGGATCGTAATAACGTGGCGGGCTGCATCCCTATGACGAGGAAGCATGTAATATTTACCATCAATTGCAATTCCTTTTAATACCTCTGGGTCCATTTGTTTGCTCAAATTCGGATAGTCCTTCAGATAAGGACCGACTTCCCAGAATGCTCCTGAACGGGCTGCATTGATGATATTAGCAGATTTCGTTTCATTCGTGTACATGACTTGTGGCAGCGTTCCGGAAGCCAATGTTGCATTCAGCTTCTCTTTATATGCCGTTTCAGGTACCCACGTAATATTCAACTTCGTATTCGTAAGTTTCTCCAGCTCTTTTTGTACATCACTTGTTTCTTTCGGTGCTACGCCAGCCAATGTACTCATAATTTCAATTGTCGTAGGCGTTGCGTCTTTCGCTTTTTCCGTTTGCTGTGCAGATGTTGGCTGCTCGGATGTTTGCTTCTCAGCGGAACAAGCCGTCATCAGCAAACCAACCATGCTAACCGCCACCACTGCTTTTACTCCCATGTTTTTACGCATATCCATGTGATCAAGACCTCCATTTTTATAATTGATAGGAATGCTATGGTTAAATGGGCTCTAGATTATTCATCCTTTGATAGAACCCATCATAACACCTTTCGCGAAATGCTTTTGTAAAAAAGGATAAACGCATAGGATTGGTAGCGTAGCGACCGTAATAACAGCCATTTTCACCGTTTCTGGCGGCAATTGGATATCCCCGTCTAGGTTCGCAGCATCATCTATCCGGCCTTCGGATAACAGAACAAAAGATCGAAGCAGCACTTGAATCGGCCATTTGTCGGTATCTCGGATATACAAGATGGCAGACATGAACGTATTCCAGTGGCCAACTGCGTAGAATAAACCGAATGTTGCAAGCGCCGGCAGCGAGAGCGGAAGGATGATGCGTATAAGGATACTAAGATCATTCGCACCGTCGATTTTAGCTGATTCCTCAATGCCGTCCGGCATCTGCTGGAAGAAGTTTTTAAGAATAATGAGGTTAAAGGTACTAATTGCACTCGGAATAATGAGCGCCCACATGGAATCCAGTAGTCCCAAAGCTTTCACGATCAGAAACGTGGGGATCATGCCTCCACTAAACAGGAGTGTGAAAATCACCATCATCATAATCGGTCTACGTCCGATCAAATCTCTTCTGGAAAGTGGATAAGCCATCAAGCAAGTCATGACCAGGTTAACGATGGTTCCGCCCACTGTTATCAGAACAGTTACCAGAAGACTGTTCAGAATACGGTCCGTTGAGAATATAAAACGGTACGCATCCAGCGTGAAATGTGTTGGAAAGAGTACGAAATCTTTCGTTAACTTCTCCGTCGGGCTAGCGAATGAAGAACTAACAATATGAATAAAGGGAAGCAGTGTACTTAGCGCAAACAGAATCAGAATTGTTGAATTGATAATGTCAAATAAACGAGAACCCCAACTTCGATCGTGAATCATGTGTATCACCCTTCCTTAGAAAATTCCCTCTTCACCGAATTTTTTGGATAACCGATTGGCAATTACGACTAGAATAAGGCCAACCGCTGATTTGAACACACCTATGGCCGTTGAATAACTGTACATTCCGTTCAGGATGCCGGCTGTATAGACATACGTATCAAATATTTCAGCTACTTCTCGGTTGAGCGAATTAAGAAGCAAGTAGACATGCTCGAATCCGAGCTCAAGAATATTCCCAAGATGCAAAATAAACATGATCAATATAGTGCTTCGTATCGACGGCAGCGTGATATGCCACATTTGACGTAACCGACCTGCGCCGTCCATTCGTGCCGCTTCATATAGATGGGTATCCACTCCTGCCAGAGCTGCAAGGAAGATGATGGTCCCCCATCCTGTATCGCGCCATATATTTTGCAAGATATACATCGGGATAAATTTATCAGGGTCCATCATAAGCGTGAAAGGTTCGAAACCAAGTGAAACGATCCACTTTTGAAATACGCCGTCCTGCGACTCAAATAGGACATAGAACATGCCGATAATGATCACCCAAGACATGAAATGAGGGATGTAGATCAGCGTTTGTATCGCTTTCTTGAACTTTTCTTTCCTCAGTTCATTGAGCATAAGCGCTACAATAATCGGCATCGGAAAAACAACAACCAGATTAACGAGCGATAAGACCAACGTGTTCTTCAGTATCGTAAAAAATGTTGGTTCGGTGAACAACCTGATATAGTGCTTCAAACCAACCCATTTACTCCCGGACATCCCCTGGAATGGAGAGTAATCCTGAAAACCAATTACAATTCCCCACATGGGACCGTATTTGAATAGTAAGAAGTAGACAATCCCCGGCAACAGCATCAGATATAGCCACCGATCCTTAAGCAGCTTCCCCGTCAGGCGATTCAATCTTCTCCTTTTCGCTTGTGTGTCAGCCTGTTTATGTGCTGAATAATCGATTGCAGCCATTATGTCGTTCACTCCTTCTCTCTAATGAATCATGCCCGCCGCATCCTTCCGGAGCGACGTTTACAACTTAATACTAGTAAGCGGAGGAAATATCCGTCTATATTCATTTGTTCAGAAAGGGTGGTCATCCGTTGTCCCCGTAGTAACTCACCCCTTTTGATCATTTGTTCGACTGGTCCTTTATGAATGATTGCTGACGAAAAAAGCCCCAGTGACTGTACTAGCTCACCGGGACTATTTATGTCTATCCTTGTATCTACCGTCATCCTTCCGCGGCAGTTTCATTTCCGATCTTTATGATAATCTTCCCATAGGGGGCGATGAATTTTTCTAACGTGTTCACGACTTCCTCTCTTCGGCCCTCTTCGACATTTACAGTGTCATTTGAAATATCATTTCTAATGCGTATGAGCACAAATAAAGGGGGCAATGCAGCTTCACGAAGAGCTTTAATCATGTTTTCTTCTTGTGGTGTAATATTCATTACGTATCACACTTCCTTTCTGGTACATTTCTGCTCGAGATAATCTCAGTATAAACGTTGACACCAGTGTTAGAGTCAAGGGGAGACATGTATGTTAAAGCAGCAGGTGTGTTACACTGTTGAAAAATAGAAATTGAGGTGATTCGTATGCGAAAAATCGCAGTCATTACTGGCGGAGGTCAAGGTATAGGACGAGCCATTGCGCTTTCTTTTGCCCAAGAAGGTTATGGCATTTCCATAGCAGATGTTCATCAAGATAGAGGGTTGGAGACAATTGAGCTTCTACGCCCCTTTACAGACGATGCACTCTTCATGAAGGTCGACGTCTCCAAAAAGGAGGAAGTTGAACAATGGTTGGAACGTACGTCTTCCGTTTTGGGCAGCATCGATGTGTTGGTGAATAATGCTGGTATTATGCATAATACCGATGTGTTGGAGCTTAGCGCAGAGCAATTTCAGCGGGTCATTTCCGTAAATCTGGGAGGTACTTTTCACTGCTCGCAGGCTGCAGCCCGCATCATGAAAGCACAAGCAAGGGGAGGCGCCATCATTAATCTCTCGTCAACCAGAGCCGTGATGTCGGAGCCTAATACCGAAGCATATTCAGCCTCCAAAGGAGGCATCTCTGCACTGACCCATGCGATGGCCATTAGTTTAGGTGGTTATGGAATTCGCGTCAACGCGATATCTCCAGGGTGGATTGAAGTAAGGGACGAGGGCAGCTTTACCCACACGGAAACGGATAAAAGTCAGCATCCAGTAGGCAGAGTTGGCATGCCAGAAGATGTTGCAGCGGCTTGTCTTTATTTAGCTAGCGAGAAGGCAGGATTCATTACTGGTCAGAATCTTACGGTAGATGGCGGTATGACCGTTAAAATGATGTATGTAGAGGAATAAATGCCTATAGCATTCGTTAGCCTCTCCATGACACGGCGTGGATAACAAATCGGTTATAGGAAATCCTAATTCCTAATAAAGGAAGGGGTGGGCAATTTGAAGGATGAAACAACAATTCCTCAAGAGCATGAAACGTCACACATGTCGGAGCTCCCGTTTAATCACGATTACGATCTGATGCGTGCCTATGCCGAACAATTAAATGGCGAAGTCGAAGCCAGAGAAGTTAGAGTAGTTAGAGAAAACAGACTTGACTAACATTCTCCAGCTTGCTTCTCTAGGTACGCGCGAATGGAAGGATCCATACAGAGTCCGATTGAACGGCTATATGCGTTACGGGCTTCTTCGAACCTCTGCATCCGCTTGAACAAATGGGCGCTCAGTGCCCAATAAGGTTGATAGTTCTTGACTGCTTCGGCCGGAACTTCTTCCAGTAGCACCATCCCCATTTCGGCCCCGCGCGCCTCAGCAACGGCTGCCGCCCGGCCGACGATAGCGCCGATAGTTGGAGCGATACGTACGAGCCCCTCGTACAGCAACGCGATTGCTTTCCATTCCGTTCGGCCCGTCCAGGCACGCTGGGCATGCACGGATTGAATCGCCGCTTCCAGCCCAGCTTTCAGCATATGCCTCCTTGTGAATCGGATCGTTTCGTTTGGCAAAATCCTCTGTCGTTTCATACATAAGCAGTGTGTAGTTCATGGTTATTGCTCCTCTCAACATTCATAATGGGGCGTTTCATGTCTTCACTATAATGACGATCCAGACCTATGAATTTCTACATCATGCGAAAATATTTTTTGATGTTGGCTGCTTTTCCATGTTACTAGTTAACTATTGTTGCCAATCAACCATTTCACTGCATCTAACAGGTCCTTCGCTACATAATCTGGTGATGCTTGCTCATACCATTTGTGCCGGTATTTTTCCAATGACTGTTTCCCCCAGCCTGTCTCCACAAGAATCCTTATAGATCCCACTGCGGCAGCTGCAAGCATATCTGTCGAACCTACATCACCAATAACAGCGCAATGACGAAGATTCAATTCATGCTCTGTCGCAGCTTTTTGAAGCATGCCAGGTCGTGGTTTATGACACTCACAGCCTTCTTCAGGCTCATGAGGACATACATATGCGGCATCAAATCCATAACTAATGAATTCTTCTTGGAATTCTTGTTCCGTCACTAGTCCCTTAGATATGTTGTGTTGATTCGTTAAGGCAAATATTTTAATGTCATGTTCTTTTAATAACTGCAATGCGACTAAAGAAAAAGGGAATAACGCAAAATCTCGAGGATGAATGAAGTGACCATTCCCGCCTAATGTTCCATCACGATCAATAAAAACAGCTTGAATCTCCAGTCAAATCCCCCCTCATGATCTACTTAATAAGTTTGGTAATTCTCTAAATACTTGGAATAATCCTTCCCTTTCGTTTAAAAGAAAAAAGAGACCCACAGCAACGGGCCGCGGGTCTAAAGGTTTATATTTTAAAAGGGGGTCGTCTTTTATTATAGTCCTGAATGATTAATAGCAGATGAAAATAAGATTTCAATCATGTAACAAATATTTACTTTTATGCGGATTTGAATCGGCTAGCGTCTTTTTAAAATGTCTTCTACTTTGGCTTGCATAGATTGCACCGTTGTTTTCCTGTATTGCATACCAAGCCGAATGACCTTCAATTGCTGTCTGCGGGATAGCGTTCTGAAACGTGGTTCCTGCTTTAAAAATTTACGAATGATCGTCCAACTGTTAATTTCAAACCGGTTTGGTTTTAGGTAAGGAACTTCATAAGGCAGTTGTCGTTTTCGAAATCGATTAACAAGATTGCCAAAGTTAGTTGAAATCTTGCTTTCATCTACGAGACACACAGCCCGATTTTTATTTGTGTGCTTTTTGAGGAAAGCGAAATGATGGTGTCCGTCTTGGATAATATAGCCACCATCTTTCTTGCTTTTTTGCACAATTAGTAATTGCATAAGGTCCTGTGCCACTTTTTTTAACTCCTTCTTACGTGGCGAGGCCTTCGTATCGGTACTTTCCTGCTTAATCTTACTTAGAGGTATATATTGCACTGTATATCTCAACGCTACCCCTCCTCAACACCGCTGATTAATGTAATGTATTCCAACTTATTACAGTGTATGTATCTTAGTGTATGGGAGGTTCTTGCTTTCACTGGGAAAGTCTGATCCTATGGCTATTAATGGCTAGGCCTTCATGCTAGAGGTTTCATTAACAAGAAAGCAATGTACGCCGGTCTGTTTGAGTGCGCAGGCTGTTTGCCGACATAGCTTTTCAATGCAAAGAAGCCACTCCATTGGCTGGAGTGGCTTTGTCTTTATTGGCTGTTATAGCCCTTTGAATAACATAGCGTTCGTTACGGACCGACCAACACGCCATGAAAGAATTTCTCCAATACGTCGACATCCGTTATGTTCTTGTTGCAAACCTCGCTATGCACACACAAATAATTACCTATAGCCCTGTAATAATCTGGCGATACACCTTCCGGTTTCCACTTCGTCACAGCAGTAAAAAGCGCGACCTCCGCATGCCGATTGCACACAAAGCAAACGCCTTTCTTATTAGTCGGCGTATACTTCCCTTCAATGCCGTTTAGCCTTCCGTTCAGATCATAAACAATAAATAACTTATTCGTTGCAATATCGGTCCAGCCCAGGTATGTCGCGAATCTATTAGTGATACCGTTAAGATCAGGTATTTTCAGTTTCTTTTGCTTAGGGAAAAGTTTCTTTATTTGATTCTCCGTCACATCCGCATATTCCACTGCTACATAAGGCTCCAAGGCATGCAGATATCGCTGAAAGTCCGCAGTGGTTTGTAGCTGTTTCAGGTTCACAAGCAATTGTTTTTGAAAATCAGTTAAGTCCGAAAACAATCCGCTTATCTTCGCTTCTGTATCATTGCGAACCGCTTCGACCACTTTCAAATTGGAAACGGAGTTACAGGCACTTTGTAACTGACCGATCAGCTTCTTAATCTCGTTGTATTGATGGTTTCTAATGAATGGTTGACTCATAGCTTTCAGCCCCTTATTTTTGATAAAAATAAAATAAGCTGCAAAGCCCCATGATTAGAAACGATTTTTTCTCGGGCGATCACCATAAACGAATCACCCCATGCAAAGATCGCCCTAATGAAAGGCTCTGCATGAGTCGCTTCTTATTCCGGCAAAATGATTTGCCATATTTACCGCCTCCCTTATAGATCTAAATTATAAGGGAGGTCCTACTCTACCCGCAAGTGTTGAGCCCAATGGAATAAATCCCAATATATCTACACTCTTATAATACGGTTTTTTGCAGTATGTATATCAAGCAATTTATAGAAATGAGATCTAATTCTTGTCAAAATTGGGTAATTGTACGGTTTAATGCAGAAGTGTACCTATCAATGCTCAGAATTTATCTTATATAATCGGTCGTGTGCAAGTGCGGTAACGCTTACATATAGAAATTAGTTCAACTACAAAGGAGACAAGTGAAGATGAAAAGCAGATTGCAACGCCGAAGAAAGCTCTGGCTGGGATTGCTGCTCGCCATCGTTGTCATCGCTCAGATTGGCTACGTCCCGTCTAGCGGTGGCGTGGTCAAGGCAGCCGACAATGGCTTAGCACAGAAGCCGTATATGGGCTGGAGCAGTTACAGTATGCAGGTCTACGATGGTCCATCTGGTAATTGGATTTCCGAAGCCAAGATCAAGAAGATGTCCGACGCCATGCACGAGAAACTTCAGGCACATGGATACAACTATATTAATATCGATGCAGGCTGGAACGGCAGCATGGATGAATACGGCAGACCCGTGCCAAGCACGACGCTTTATCCGGGAGGTTTCAAGAATCTCGTCAATTACATTCACGGTAATGGGCAGAAAATAGGCCTATATCTCATCCCCGGTGTCTCGCCTGACGCGGTAACCCAGAACTTGCCTATTTATAACGCACCTGGTTGTACGATCGGTGACATTGTTGTAAAACCTTACAAGTTCGCTGATTACTGGAACATCGGCTACAAAATTGATTTCAGCAATCCGTGTGCACAAAAATATATTGATTCCGTTGCGGATGAGATCGCCTCTTGGGGTGTAGATTTTGTCAAATTCGATAGTGTAACTCCTGGCTCCGGTCACAACGATGTCAGTATCGATGCACGCGATGATGTTAAAGCCTGGTCAACGGCGCTTAGTAGACACAATATTTGGTTTGAGTTGTCCTGGGCACTTGACCATAACTATGTGGATTATTGGAAAAAGTATGCTAATGGCTGGCGGGTCAATTGGGATGTGGAATCCTACGACCGCGAGGTTGGCATGACGCAATGGGCTAATATTGCGCGTTTATTCCCCGACGCTGCACTCTGGTGGCGAGATGCTGGACCGGGAGGCTGGAACGACTTCGACTCCCTGAATGTCGGCAACGGGTCTACCTCCGGTTTGACCAAAGACGAAAGACAAACGGCGGCAACGTTGTGGGCGGCTTCATCCGCTCAGTTCTATACAGGTGATGACCTGTCAAACCTCGATGCCTATGGTCTGGACTTACTTACGAACGACGAAGTCATCGCTGTCAATCAAGCTGGAAGACCCGTACACCCGGTATCTACCTCGACCAACCAACAAGTGTGGTATGCCAATAACGGTGATGGCACTTATACGGTAGCTCTTTTCAATCTTGGTAATAAAGCAGCGCCTGTTACCGTTAACTGGAGCGACATCGGTCTGAGTGGCTCTGCCTCCGTTCGCGACTTATGGAGCCATACCGAACTTGGTACCTATGCCTCTGGTTATGGTCCAGTTTCCTTGGAGCCGCACGCCTCGCGTTTATTCAAAGTAAAGGCGTTGGGAGGTAAATCCATCGTCAATGACGATGACACTGGCTTACGATACACAGGTACATGGACCCGCAATGGGGGTAAAGAACTGGCACGCGACGCCCAAGACTTGTCCATTGCCGTAACGGACTCCTCCCCCGCTCCTACTGCTCAGAGCGAAAATATATATTCAACGCAAGTAAATACCAATGTGGCCTCGGTCACTCATACCGTCTATCTTAACGACACGGACCCCTTGATCCAATATACGAATAAGTGGGGACATAACGGCGGAAGATCGGTGGGGAATTATCAAGCTGACGTTCATTATGGAGAATCCGACAATGGCACGCAGCCAGAGTTCAGCTATTCCTTCACGGGTACCGGTATTGATGTGCTCTCAGAACAAGGTCCATCTAATGGACGGATGGACGTTTACATCGATGGACAGCCGAAAGGAACTGTGGACACAGAAAGTACGCAGCAGTCGGGGCAATATTCAGTCTATCGTATCGCCGATCTTCCGCAGGGTACGCACACGTTGAGAGTAGTAAGAAACGGAAGCGGTCAGCATTATCTAATCCTGGACGCTTTGAAAGTGACTACCGAAACGTTATTAGGCCAACCTTCCGCGAACAATTTTAACAAAGATCAACCTGCTGACATCACCACTAGTCTTCTCTTTGGCGATAGCTCGCTGACAGGCATTAAGAATGGCTCAACCACGCTGCAGCTAAACACAGACTACACGATAACTGGTCACAATCTTATAACGATTAGAAAAGAATACCTACTCCAGCAGCCTTCGGGGAGCGCGGTCCAACTAGACTTCTTTTTTGCAGGCGGTGACTCGCAATCTCTCACAATCGAAGTTACTGGAACGTCGCTCTATCCTTCAACCGCCGTCTTTGACAAGAAAACATCCGCACAAGCGGACGTCTCTGCCACGCTAACACTTGGCGGCAGTAACACTTTGACAGGTATTATGAACGGCCCAGCCACCTTAACGTCTGGACAGGACTATACGGTTACTAATGGTGTGGTGAAAATTATGAAATCCTATTTGACCGGACAGCCTGTTGGACTAACGAATTTGACTTTCATGTTCAGTTCGGGTATACCGCAAACGCTGGCTATAACCGTCAGCAACTCGGCATCCCCTGGAAGATTCACCTACATCAACGACGACAACCCGGATATTCACTTCACTGGGGCTTGGAACCGCAGTACAAACCGTCCTTTTAACGATTACGGCAAGGACGTTCATTATGTAGAGCAAAATAACGACTTTTTTACCTATACATTTAATGGCACTGGCATTACCTATATAACTGAAATCGATCAGGGCCAGGGCGATGTGGATATCTTTATCGATGGTCAATTACACGGAACTGCTCATACGTACGGAGCGAATTCGCATAACGATGCTCAAAAGGAAGTCTACACCGTTATGAACTTGACACCTGGCATTCATACGCTGAAGGCCGTCAAAAAGTCTGGACAGTTCATGCTGCTTGATGCGCTTAAAGTACAGCAATCTGACCTCATTGACATCTCTGCCGCTGACTTCAACAAACAAACAGCCGCAGATGTGAGCGTTAACATCATCGGCAACGTTCAGAGTTTGCGCAGCATTTCCAACGGCACCACTGCACTCGTTACTCCAACCGATTATGAAATTAACGGCCATACAGTGACGATTAAAAAAGAGTACCTTGCTGTTCAAACTGTCGGTAACTTGAAGCTTACTTTTGCTTTTCAAGGTGATTATGCGGATGATGTTCATGTAACGTCCGTGAATGGAGACTCCTTCCTCTATACATTCACAGGAAGCGGAATTGAGATCCTCTCACCAACAGGTCCGGAATTGGGTGACATTGATATCTATATCGATAATCAATTGATGGATACCATCAATGCCCATTCGACCACTCGAAGTGCCGGAAATAGTCTTTACCATATCTCTTCACTTTCCAAAGGCTTTCACACCCTGAAAGCGGTCAAAAAGTCAGGCAGCTATATGCTTGTAGATGCGTTCAAATTCGATATTGCTACGGTTGAGAGTTCACCATCTGCACCGCAATCTGGCGGTGGCTTTGTAGGTGGCGGTACTGACACCAGCGCAGTAAATATCGTACGCACGACACAAGCTGATGGCTCAAGCAAAGAGGAAGTCAAGCTTTCGAGTGACAATACGAAAATGTTAATAAAAAAATCCCATACTTCTGGCGCCAAATCTGCTGTCATTTCCCTTCCCGCTAACAAAGATGACGTGGCCTTAACCAATATTGTAGTGAATAAAGATTCGCTCAGTTTGTTAAGTGACAGCGGACTTGGCCTAGACCTGGATACAGCTAATGTCAAAATTCAAATTCCGAACGACTCGCTGAAGAGTTTGAAGGATGACATTTATTTCAACCTTGTTCCCGTAAAATCCTCGAATGCAGGTAAAGCTTTGGAACAACGTGCCAATGCGGCGACTGTCGTGCTGAGCGTTGTTGGCGGCAAAAAAGCCGTGCTGGTTGGCCGTCCAGTAGACATTGTGACTAACCTGCAGAATCGTGAGGTTACCCTCATCCTCCCGCTCCCAGGAGATTTGAGTGATGCCGATATTCAGCAAATCGGTGTGTACATCGAACATAGCGATGGTACTATGGAGTTTAAAAAAGGTATCGTCACAACGTTCGAAGGCGGTCGCGGCATTCAATTTACGACAAGTAAATTCAGTACGTATGCGCTTCTGAAGGTTGATGGCAAGACATTATCCTTCTCGCATGAACCGTACATCCAAGGCTACGAAAACAACTTGTTCCATCCGGACAATCACATTACTCGCGCAGAAATGGCTATGATTCTCTCGCGTATAGCGACCAAGCAGGAATCAGGCAGCAGCAGCGAATATGTTGACATGGCAACAGATTATTGGGCTTACAACGCCATCGCCCAAGTATCACGAATGGGATTCATGCAAGGTTATGCAGACGGGACATTCAAACCAGAACAACCGATCACCAGGGCCGAAATGGCAGCTCTTGCTGCACGATTCGAGGTGAGCCTTACAGAGGCTGGGGCTGGCTTTACTGATACGGCCGGACTTTGGGCAGAAGATGCTATTAAAGCTGCTCAAGGTGCAGGCTTCTTGAAAGGCTACGAAGATGGCACGTTCAGCCCTGCCAAATCGCTCACGCGTGCAGAAGCTGTCGCCGTAATCAATCGTGTACTCGGTAGAGGACCTCTTTACGGTGTGAAGCACTCTCCTTGGGCAGATGTCCCGGACGATCATTGGGCAGCTTATGACATTGAGGAAGCTTCCGTCAGCCATGCGTTTGAGCCGTCAGCGGCAGGCGGAGAGAAATTTGTAAAATAATCCCAATCGCAATACAAACATCAGAAAGGGGCAGCCGATCAACTCCATCCGGTTGCCTTTTTCTGATACCCAATACAGTCAACAAACATGGGAATGATTTACAAAATCAGGACTCCATTTTCAAAACATATCTTCCTCGTCAATATTCAACTATCCTGTTCAAATTAATCATTCAATCTATACAACTCTCTCTACTATTCAAAATACAAAAAGCCCATGAGTGTATTAGACTCATGGGCTTTCGTGTTTACAACTTATTAATGACTAGGTACCACATATACACTGCCATCAGACAACACTTGTACGGTGCCGGAGGCTGATTCAATTTCACGCAGTGCCCAATGCTCCTGCGGTACATCCGGCCAGCTTGATGACTTAACGTCGGCTGTCGGTCGCCCGAACAATCGGTTTAATATCGTCACTGCTTCCGCACGATTCAATTGATTATCCGGCAGGAAGGTGCCGTCGGAATAGCCCTGCAAAATACCTGCTTGCGAAGCTTGCTTAATCGCTTCGAAAGCCCAGTGTGCTTGCGTATCGCTGTAACCTGCATTAGCAGTGTTTCCAGCTGCTCCAACTGGAAGCAGCCTAGCAGCGATGCTGGCAATCTCGCCGCGGGTAATCGCATCATTAGGGCGGAATCCGGTGTCATCGCCGAGCATAACACCTGCGCGCTGCATATTGGCAATGGCTTCTGCAGCCCAATGACCTTTGGCAACATCCGGATAACCACTAGGTTGTGCCGAAGCCAATGCATTATTGGACTTAGCAGCGCCAATACGATTCAAAATTGTCGCCAATTCCGCACGCGTAATGGCTTGCGAAGGGTGGAATGTGCCGTCTGGATAACCGGACAAATAAGGTTTCAGCGCTCCCGCTCCATTTTTCTGAATAATGGTAAACGTACTGAATTTACTTATCTCAATAGCAATACCGATTGGTTTGCCATCCGCATCATAACGGATTTCTCCTTGCTTGAGCACCTTTTCGCCGTCGCTATGTTCAATGTACACAGCTAGCCCATCCAGTACTTGTTTGGCCGCCGCTGCGTTTGCCGGCAAACTCAAGTTATTCAGCGGGAACACGACTTCCGTCTTGTATCCCGAATAGTTGGTCTCAATCTTAACAGGTTGACCGATTATGGTGACCGATCGACCTTCTGCATCTTTGAGTACAAGCTCAGCGGATTGCACGCGTGTTGCTACTTCGCTGCGCTCAGCCTCAGCACGGACTGGAACAATTCGGAAGTAAGCATCTTTTCCGTCTTTGCCCATTTGCTGTAATGACTCTGCAGATACGGTGATCTGTCCATCAGGCAGCACCAACTGTAGCGCCATCCCACCATCCGCGAGCAAGCTTACCGTTTCAGCATTTAAGCTGACAATTCGCTCATCTGCAGGACTATTTGGTAAGTCCGTTACATAGATGCGAGCAACATGATCCTTATTCTCTGCAGCTTTTTCCAAGATCTTATTTGCATCTGTGACACTCAACTTCACCGTATCCAGCGCTTTGCGATCTACCGATTGGGTTCGCACGATGTTGGTTTGGAATGTCCAACCTCCCGAACTTCCTGCAACAGTCGTTTGGCGGATACTAGTATCACTAGATTCCTGTACACGTTTTACGTCGACGGAATATGTCTGAGAGGACTTCAGATCAGCTGATTCCACATTGACGATAATGGTATTGTTTCCAATTTCAATAGCAGGAGTAAAAGTACCGCCGCCTTTACGTTTTACATTCCGCACCGTTACAGTCGCCTCTGGATCATTGGTAACTGCCTTAATAGACGCGTTGTAGCTTTCAGTTACTGAAAGCGTTCCGTATTTAAGCTTGTATGGCGTGAAAGCACCTTCCAACAATGTATCTGCCTCTAAACTCGCCAGTAATGGCGGCTGACCAGGCACTGTCTGCTTACGCAATACAGAAACTGCATAGGAGAGCGCGGTACCATCTTGAGCTTCCACCTTAATAGTAAAGGTTTGTGCCTCCTTCGTAAATGGAAGCGACAAGACTGTTCCGTTCGTTACCTTTTGACCATTGATATAGATGACTGCATCCGATTGAGCAGCAACTGGCAGAAGCTTAAACTCACCAGCTGTATAAGGTACAAGAACCTCATAATTGGATACGGCTGGGTTGAAGTCAGCTAACACCTGAGCTCCGTCAGTAGCAAGTCCCAAGCTTTGCAATTGCGCATTACCGCTTTCTTTTCGAACTACAGTTACTTGGTAGTTACGTGTTTGCGATCCGTCTGGTGAGGTCACAACCACTGGGACTTGATTCTCGCCAACTTGCAGCTGAATCGCCTGAGAAGCTTGCCCGCCCTGAACGGATTGACCTTTGACTTTAATGCCTGAACCGGCTTTGATTGCACCAGGTGTCAAGGTTACCGTGTCCACGGTATTATCCACATAAACGGCATAGTTTTCTTCCGTCCCTGTGAAGGCTTTCGCCGGAAGTACATCTCCCGGTTGCGATGCCGTCGCATTATTCAACTTCAATGTTGTCAATAATGCTTCTTTGGAACCTGTTCCATCAAGAGTTAGTGTGTAGAACTTATCACCTGCGCTAGCAGAATGAACTTTGATGGATACCGATTTTCCAGCAGCAGGTACTTCAACATCAACATAACCGCTCTCTGGAACTGTTGTGCCGTCGATCGTCACGACCGAAGTAGCAGCCATCGGAACTGCATACACACGAACATTGTCTGAATAAGCTACTGCTTGATATGCGGTTGTACCGAATTGATACGGCGCACTCATCTGCGCATTGCCTGTTGTCAGTGCCGCAAGATCGCTAGGAGTTGCCGGAATCGCCTCAGGTATACCTCGAATGATCTCAAATCCATACTCGGTTTTGTTGCCAACCCCGTCCGTAGCCGTCATCTTAAACTGTACGCGATCCGTCGATGCTCCCCACGCTAATGGTGCGTAGTAATAGAATTTGCCTTTTTCATCCAAGGGAACATTCGTACCATTCACCACAAGCTTAGCTCCCGCATCCGTTTGACCAGTTATATACATTCTGCTCATATCTGTGATAATACCATTCAGGGAAATGGGCTTGCCTTGCGCGTCATTGCCACCGGAAGCGATCAACATCGGTCCAGTACGGTCAACGAACACTTTGCGGTATGCCGTAGAGCGGTCACCGCGCTCATTCGCAGATTCAACCAACACGTTATATTCCCGTTCTTTCAATACCGCAACTCCAAGCAGATCTTGCAGAACAAATGTGGCAGTTCCTCCTGCTGTTACTTGTTCATTGCTGCCAAGCTGCTGTCCGTTTACGAACAAAGTCACAGTAGCGTCTTGATCAGCCTTCACCTTCAAGGAGGCTTGTTCGGCTGCAGTAAGCATCAACTTCTCTTTATTTCCGTCGTATGATGTGTACGCTTGTTCTACGACTGCTTTTGCGCCAGCATCAATCGCAACTGATAACGTTGGCGGTTGTGGAACTGGCAAATCTGCCAATACACTTGAAGACGTCGGGCTGAGCACAATATGTCCTTGCTCATTACCAATAGCTGAGACAGAGATATCGTATTTTTTACCAGAAGTTAACTCGGTAATAACAGCATTCTGTTCACTTCCCGCTTGAGGCGGCAGATCCATGATTGGAACTGCAGCTTTGCCACTCGTGCTTTCACTAGCCCAAATGCGATAAGCTGTCACATCACCTGCAATGGAAGCCCAACGCAAGGATATTTCTCCATTTCCAGTAGAAAGCACCTCAGGCTGCTCAGGTGTACTTAGCGAAATAGGAGCAGTCACCTCTACAGTTGCTTCCGTAATAACATGGATAGGTGCTTTATCTGCACTTTCGCCTACAACAGAAAGAGAATAAGTTCCAGGCATCAAGGAAGTCGGAAGATCAATAGCTTTACTGCCGGATGATGGCAACCCGCTTTGAATAACTTCTCCAACCCATTGATCAGCACTGTCTGTTAGCATCATGGTTACTTGCGCATCAGACGATGCATTCTCCATAGACCACGATACTTGAATACGATTTTCCACGCCAGCCACAGCGTTCACTGAAGCTTTAATTTCAGGCAGAGGAATTAATTTTTGAATTTGCAGATCAACTTTTGTAGCGTTTTGAATTATCCATTTACCAGCTGACGCATTCAGGAGCGACACATATAGTGTATCCCTGCCATCATTCACTGGATTTGGTGTGGAGATCTTCGTCTGTTGGAGCGGATCTCCGCTTGAGTTTGAACTTGAAACTCGGTCTGATGCCGGCTGTAAATAGGCGTTACCATCAGGAGCATCGAAGTTCAGTGTGTACGGCGAACCGTCAGGTGCTGTAATGACAGTATCAGCATTGCCGCCGCTCACCGTTAGCATATAATTGCCATTCTCAGCAATTTCAAGATATTTGCTGAATCGACCTTCCATCGCCAATGGTTTAATTGACTTGAACTTTCTAGTTGACTTGTAGGCAATAACACTTGTATAAGAGTTGCTTACAACTTTCCACTGTCCCTTCAAATCAACATCGTCTAGGAAAATTGTTTTCTTTTGCTGCGATTCATCATACAGAACATTCATTCCTGGCAAACTCTTATTAGGTTGAAGCGTGTAAAGATCACCTTTTGGCGTGTACAGTTTGGTCTGTTCATTTGCGCCATAAATCTCTACGATCGCTTGGCCATTATCTGTCTGAGTCATGTCAAACACGGTAGGATAAACTTGATCTTGCACCCACTGCTGAACATCCTCTATTTTCGTTTTGGACGGTACGCTGTTTAATACGGCGCTTGGACTTGTGCCTGCGCTGATCATCCAAGTTCCTGCCTCAACCGCATCCACCAAAGTGTACACGTAACCCTTATCTTCAAAAGCATTCCAATCTGGTTCGTTCTGTGATGTCTGTAAACTATAAGGCCGTCCATCTGGCTTATAGACAATAATATCACCTTGAGCTTCACCAACTTTAAGGACGTAGCTTCCACGCTCTGTCACTGTAAGAGAAGTAACCGAGCGATCTGGTGTTAGCGACCACAGCTTCGCCAATTCATCCAACTTCAGCGCCTCGCTGGCAAATAACAGTTCATTCACTTGGATATGACTATTACCGCTTGTTGTCAGACTCCATTTGCCTGCAAACAACGCTACACGCATATAAGTCATTTGGCTGTCAGCATCATAGCTGATTTCTGGATACACGGTCTGCTCATAACTTTGCTTAGATGCGGTACTTTTTAGTGCAGCAGTTCGTTGATCTCCTTTTAAGGCAATAAGTGCCGTGTAGGAACGATCTACCGTAAAAGTAGCTGTCGACTTCCCGCTTGATGCATTCGTTTCTGTTGTGATCAGAGGCGTTTGACCCACTGACGTGAGCTGTCCATTCACAATGCGCGCTTTCGCATCGATATGAACTGACTCATCCGGTTGGAAAGACAAACTAACCGGTGTTAGATCAAAGACTCGTTTCAGCGGATTGGCAGAAGCAATTCTAACATCATTCAACGTTTTGCCCGAATCTGTATTCCTTAGGAACAATTCTTCCGCAATGTCCAGCCATGGTTCTGCTGCGTCCATAAAATCAGAAACATTGTTCACGAAATCCAGACCTTTTTCCCACCAAGACTTCTTAGGCGGCTCTGCTTCCACTTCGAACAGAATCGTATTGTTATTGAATGTATACTTCAGATTAGCGCCTACTCCGTTATGTCTGAAAGTACCATTAATGCCTTTTTCATTTACACTAAGCGCAACGTTACTCACGGTTGCTCCGCCAATACGCGGAATCCCTTTTGGAACATACACTGTTCCTTTAATAGCACCGTTGAATCCCTTTTGATTAAAAGAGTACGTGCCAATTGCTCCTTTGACGACTTCAAAAAGGTTGATGTCGCCTTTCGTTGCAAAGCCCGGTGCAGAAAATCCTTTGATTCCAGCGGTTGCTGGATTCACTACCGTTTGCATGTCCATGTTCTTCACTGGCAGCCAATAGTAGTATTCAATTCCACTGCCATTAAAGCCGTAGTTCGATAGATTCATATCAATAGAATCGGTACCGATTAGATTAAACTTGTAATTGGCCTGCGGATGCTTCATTTCAGGAACAATAAGATCGTTCACAGATCCAGTGACACTGAACTTCTGAGGAATCTGCGATTTCTCTGCAAGTTTGTCCACATTGCCGAATAGATAATTGACTTGTAGACCTGTCGAAGCAAGCTTCACTTTTTTGTACATGCCAAAACTTACGGCATCCAAGCGTCCTTGTTTGGTTTTCATATTTAAGTCGAAACTTAAGTTCGTATCTGGTAAGCTGCCTGTTCCCTGAACACCTACATAAGGAATGCGGCTTTCCACAACGAATTTCGTATCACTTGCTTTGATTGGGCCCACCTGAAAGCTATTCTTCATCGTGTAGGTACCCGACAAATCAAAGCGGTTGTTACGGAATTGCAGGCCATCAAACGGCACCGTTTCCTTAACCTTTTGAGTTCCTACTTGCAAACCGATTTCCAGATCACCAGTTAAACGCAGACCGTCCTTTGTAAAAATAAACGAGCTTGCTTTGACCGGCATATCCATGTTCAAGTAGTCCGTCGCTTGCGAGCCGCTCAAATCCAAAGCGAACTTGTCTGACGTGATGGTAAACGGCCCCTCATGAATCGTGTAAGACACATTCGAACCGAGTGCTCCACCGCCGTTGACATATAAGCGGCCATCGCCAGTTATTGTCGCTGGTTGTTTTGTTTTGTCCACCTTAAGGCTCGTTCCCTTGAACATCACCGAGTCGTTAATGATTACCGGTTCAGTAGTGTCATTAAGTGTATAGAGACCAGGCTCTTCTGGAGTCTCCGTGAACGGCCCCTGCAGACCAAGACTGTCTGCCTCATTGCTAGCAGACGAGCTAGGCACATCTACTCTAGCAAAGTTTCTTGGTTTGTAGAAGTCTAGTGCGGTTATCATCAAACCTTCAGTAAATACATAATCTTCATAGAAATCATGCTCCAGGTGTATATCATATTTGCCCGGCGGCAATTCATCCTTCCATGTCAATTCCAACTGGCGTTCATTAATAATATTGTAAATAAGGGGATATTGCGTGCCGTCCTTACCTTGCAAATAGTAATGAATATCTGCTAGCGGTTTACGAAGTAAATTAGGTATACCTACACCGATTGCGACCAATCGCATCTTATCTTTCACATGCAGAACTGAAGCTCCTACGCGGTCAATATCGACATCCGGTTTTACCATACTCGGATCATCTTTCATAATAAATCGTTTTATTTCCGTGTAGCTCTTACCAATTTCATTCGTTGCATAGCCACGCGTTTCATATTCTTGATGCCACGTAAGGCCTTTTAATTCTACCGTAAAGGAGCTCGTCCCTTCTTCTGTACCCGTATACGGTACTTTAACCCAATCGCCGAATTTCTCTGCTGTAGTTCCATCACTTGGAAAATACTCTCGGTACTCTACCCCTCGTGCTGTAATGTCTTTCGTTCCATCATCATAAACATTCGTAATTACACTGACGATATCATTCGTATGCTTTGGATCAAACTGAAGGATCGGATCCACCGTAAGCTTAACACCTGGCGCTGTCGGAGGCGTATATCCGTACAGCCAAGTTTCGTTCATAATAGCTGCAGGCTCAGCACCGACTTTAGCGCCGAAAACCATATCCATGATCATAATTTCATCGCGATTTCCACCGAACATGATGAAATTTTTGCCGTCAAACGCCATGTTGGCATTGGTTAACGGGAATGGCACTTGATTGGGTTTCCCCTGGACCTCATAAACCTTTCCCTTATCGTCCATATTACTTTTATACATAACTCCGGTGGAGAATTTCAACGGAGCAGTTTCCCACTTAGTTCCATTCCAGCCATAAGCCATACTCCCCCTCGTAGGTGGATACGTGCTCGATGGCAGCTTTAATCTCGAAACCAATTCGTTAGTATACGTATGAACATAATCACGTTCTCCGCCAAAAAAGACAACACGCCGTCCATCGTAGGCCATCGCCTGCCCCCAACGTCCGTACCCCTCTGGACCAGCTATTGAAGTCCAGTTATTTGCTTCCCGATCCCATTTCCATAATAATGGAGAGCTGTCATCGTGCGTGATCGTTTTCGTTGTTTTCGTACCTTCACTCGTATACTCTTTCGTAATAGAGCCTGAGTTCCCACCGTAAAGCACAGCAGTTTTGCCGTCAAAAGCCATCTGCCCGCCATACTCAGCAGGCGGCTTATCTGCAGGCGTAGCCTGAGTCCAGCCAGTTCCATCCCACAGCCAAGTATCATCCTGAAGATGCTTGGAACTTCCGCTGCCTGAATATCCGCCGAACAGAATCAACTGATCGCCGTTATAGGCAAGCTGAGCGCCTCCGCGAGCTATCGGAGAGTCAGTAAGCCCTTGAACTTGCTCCCACTTGGCATCTATACCATCCCAAAGCCAAGTATCACCTAGCAGCGTGCCGGACTGACCCTCGCCTCCGAATAAAAGAACTTTCCCCGTGGCTGGATCATAAGCCATGGCTGCGCCCTTTCGTTTTGATGGAGAAGGAGTTAGATGTTGAAGTTCCTGCCATGTTTTCTCATAGCCATTCCAAATCCAGGTCTCATCGAAAAGGCCGCTATTCCCCTGACCTCCGAACATGACTACATTCTCAACCATCTCGTCAAAGACCATGGCTGCACCCTGTCTTGCACCAGGTGAAAGATTCGTTGTTACTCTCTGCCACGTATAATCCGTAATTTTTGTTGCAGGACCGTATGTATTCTGCAGCACTGTGTTAGTCCCGGGAGCCACATCTTTAGCTTGAGCTACACTCGAACCGCCGTGCAAGAACGGTATGAACTGCAATAGCAATGCAGCAATTAATAGTTTGGCCAATCCGGCTTTCCGACGTCTATTCAACGTTTATTCCTCTTTTCCTAGTTTTTCATCAACAGTTGCACAAAGGTAGTTCTAAAACACCCCTCCTCAATACCTATAAATTGTTGGTATTTGTCGATATTTATTATTTTATATCGGTATATTATCATATATTTTTTAGAAAAGTATTAAAATAGTACTAGATTTTGTCGAATCCACCTCATTTATATGTCACATTAGATGGTCTCTGATATGTTAAAACTAATTTTATACTCTACTCATTACAACGAGAAAAAGGAGCAGTTGCCACGGCAATCTGCTCCCTTTTCTCGTTTATTTCACCCTGAAAGTGCGATGACCGAATCGGCGTACGAGTAAAAACGCAGCGGCCAAGTAAACGAGTGTGACAACCACGACTCCTACAGTGAAAGGTAGCGCCGGTGCTTTTACTCCTATACTGATCCCGCTTGCCGACGACACGAGCAAGTTCAAGATATAAAAAATAGGATTTTTCACATTCAGTTCAGTCGAGTAGGGCTGAAAGATATAGTACATCAACAGATGATGGACGGAGAAGAAAATGGCCAGCACCAGCAGGCACACCCACAGCAGAAGCAACTCCAGATTTACCGCCGCACCTGCTGCCAGCGCGAACAACGTCAGAGCGACTCCAAGAGCGGAGGCAATGGTCAAATTCAGCCCCATGATTCGGTACAGCCTGATGCGAAAATGTTGGTTCGCGGCATTCCGATAGAAGCTGTAACGCAGCAGACTGAGATCGCAGTTGTAAAATATAGCCCGGCATACCCTTTCCCCTACAGTCAGAAAGTTCAAAATCAAAACCAGGAAAGGAAGAATAATTCCCAGGTTTGAACTCAGAAGAGCGCCCCATTGACTGTCCAACGCTACAAAAACAGTACCTACAACGCCAAAACCGCCAATGATGGCTAGTCTTTTGTAGACCGGTTGCGTTATCAGACTGCGATGCCGTGCGAAGAAAAGCGCATTCAGATAAGCATAACCTTCCTTGGTTTTGAACATGTCGGCCTGCATCGTCGTCAAATCGTAATCGCTGTCTTTGGATCGGACACTCGTTTTCTTGGCATCCGTCATCATGCGCCCGATATCCAACAGCGGATCGTCCCGTTTCGTAGCGACTTCAACCGCAGTTCGGTAATCGGGATACCGGGCTAGCCGCACCGCAGCGAAAATACCTAATGCCGCAATGACGAGAACAGAAGGCAAACCAATTAGCATTGAACTGCTATTTGGTGTCCAGTTAAGGAATAGCGGTATATAAGCGGCCGCACATCCAAGTCCGATCATCAACCAGACAAACAAGGTTTTTCGGATCAGCTCAATGCCCGTTTTCTCAAACAGCTTAAGATGCATATATTCGCAGAATACTCGCCAAAACGTGACCACAATCGCCAACGCCAGCCCTTGCATAATGGAAGCACCCAGCAAGGAAGTAAATAGCAGCAGAGCAGGAATATAATAAACAAAGTATGTGCAGTAACGATAACTGAGCGAAGTCCGCATATAGGTGGCCGGCGAAAGCCGCATCAGCTTCACGGCGATGTATTTCTCACGTTTCGGCTCCAAAACAGAGGCAGTGGTGCCACCAGCGACCACGAAGCTAAGCAGCAAAAAAATGTGCAAAAACAGCTGCAATTGGTCTTCCTGAGGCAGCGACCGATCCAGTGCAGCGGCAGGCAAATAAATGAAAAGCCCCGTATAGGCTAGCTTGGAAAAGAGTCCCCAAAGCACATTCAGAATGAGTGCGATGACGGTAACGGTTTTTTTAATAGGCAGATTGGCATAGACGGTGTCCGGTATCTGTCTGCCGATAAGTGGAAGCATCTGCGCGTAATAAATAAACCGATTGGCTGCTGAGGAAGTCCGGATGGCGAGCAGCGTATTAATTGTTCTCAGCATGGCCTTCATCCTTTAACAAATGAATAACGTGCTGTTCGAAATCCGGACTGTGCAATAGTTCTGCTGGAACAGTGGACAGCCGGCCATTGTTCAGCACAACAAGCTCATCGCATAGATCGGAAGCTAACTGTAAAATGTGGGTCGAGAAAATGAGGATATGATCGCGCTTCATCTCACGCAACATATTTTTCATCTCCAACGCCACGATGACGTCGAAGGAGGTGAGCGGCTCGTCAAGCAGAATGATCGGCGGTTTCGTAATGAGAAAGAGCAGCATCTGAATTTTGTTTTTCATCCCGTGGGAGTAGCTTTTGATCAGCCTGTGCCGATCTTCTTTGGACATGCTCATGATGTCGAAGTAAGCGTCGATGCTTAGGTCCGGCCGCAGGTTGTCCCGGTTAATATCCATGAAGAACTTAACGAATTCATAGCCGGTCAGAAACTCGGGCAGAATCGGCAGCGAGTACACATACCCGACATCCTCTTCACGTAGCTCCCGCACAACGCCATTATCCTCAAGGAGCGCTTGTCCCCCGTCCATTTTTGTCTCGCCGCTCAAACAATTGAACAGCGTCGTCTTCCCAGCTCCGTTGCGGCCGAGCAGTCCATAAATTTTTCCTTTCTGGAATCTGAATCCAACATCTTGAAGCACCTTTTTATCGCCGAATTTCTTGACGATATTGTCCAGAGTCAATTGCAAGTGTAACGCCTCCGTTCGCTTCATATGTTGAGCTCTGTTTTTAACTTATTGGTAATAATCGGGCTATGTTAGAGCCTCGCGAACGTGATGTAATCGACTTGGGCAGGCTCTGCCGATTCGATTCGAAGTGCCCGGTTGATCTGTCCCCGGTGATATTGCCCATGTAAAAGGACCTGCAACAGGATATCCCGGACGGATGTTCGGAACGGAACCTTACTCTGGTTCGCATAGTCGATCATCTCGTCCAACTCAGATTCCTCTAGCCCTTCGATATAGACGCGATATCGCTCGGCGTTTTCTTCGAACATCGTCCGAATTGCCGTAAAGTCTTCCGTTTCCTCCCACAACGTATATTGTGCGCTGCCCTTGCCCTGCAATCGGGAAAGCCAGACTCGTTCCGCGACCGCGACGTGCCGAACCAGCTTCAGAAGGTCCTTGTTCTTCGTCTCACTTTCTTCGAGCGCATCCAAGATGCGTCCGTCTGCCCAGTACAGGTGGTCCATCATGCACTTGATCGTCTTCATTTCGGTTTCCCCCTTTTCTTCTCATCAATTACTTAAACCTATAGCTATCCGTTAAATTAACAACAAATTTATTCAAAATGATCTTCTACTAGTTCTATTAGCTCTAAGTAGTCGTATTGCTCTTTGATTTTTTCAGAAAGGGACCTCACGCCAAAGATCTCTGTGAATGTGTGACTTCCAACAATCAGGTTCATTTTAATGAACTTTGCATATTGAACTGTATATAAGATTTTCTCGCCAGTAATATAGACATCACATTCTGAATAATGGGCATCACGAAGACTTTGGGTAGAATTTCCTGCCCCAGTAATAATCCCCACTCTTTTTATTCGCTTATCTGAGTTTTTCCACGATTTCACATTTTCACTTAGGACCTCACTAACCCGCTCACTTAATTCTTGAAAGCTTATAGGGATTTGGAATTCTCCAATGCCAGGTTGGCTTCTACCCTCAATTTCAATTGATTGTTGGATAACACTATTTATTCCAAGTGCATTGAATAATGAAGTACATGTGCCAAATTCAGCATAATCCAGTGGCAAATGTACGAAAAAATGGCTTCTTTCATTCCAAAGACAAAATCCCACGCATCATGGTGGGTAACTATAAGATCAACTTTCTTTTGCGCGGCTTGTTCAATAAGTTCGGGGGTAATATTTGTTGCATACCCAATTCGACGGATTAAATCAGGACCATAGTGGTAAAATGCAAATTCCTCTCCAGAATTAAATTGATTTAGAAGTCCACCAAATAGTTTTCCAATTAACTCATTAAATTGTTCTTTGTTCACTCGTCTCCCCCAATAATTAACATTTAATAGTTAATACTTCTATTCGGCGAATAACTCAACAAACCTGCCGTTTCGTTGAGAAAAGGCTGCCGGTATACTCGGCAGCCTGTGACTTTAAGATTTATTAGGATGCCTCTTACATCCTTCTAATTCTCATATACATAAGCAACATATTTTTCCCCAAGCTTTACAAGAAGCAATTCAGATTGCATTTTACCTTGAATTGTAAATATCTTTGTCCCAACTTGGAGTTTAGTTGCCATGTAATCTTCGAAAATATACCCATTTTTGTACTCTTTTCTTACCTCGCCTAACTCATGATTTTTTTTCAAATCCACTTGTCTATATTTTTCCTGATCTTCGGCGCGTTTATAAAAACGTGCACCATAGACACATAGAATGTCGGCGTCTTTATTCTGTTTCAATATTTTCTCTGATATGGAGGTTCTCTCCATTTGACTAATCTTAATGGCCCCATCAAGTTTTGGGTCTTTATTGCATCCAATTATTATTAATAGCAAAGTACATACGCAGATAATCTTGAAGAAGACGTTCATTCTTGTTTCATCCTTTTAAATTTGAATCTTGGAAATAATCCTGTTAAGAGAATACTAGCTGAAAATAATACTCCAAGAAAATATAAACTTAAATTATCAAATATGACTGCATATCCGACCCCAGAGGATTGTATCAACGGAAAATAATCCATATTATCCAAGTACAGATGAATTACAAATAGCGAAAAAAGAGAAAACAGAGCACCATTTACTAGGGATATAATAAGTATGTTTCCAATCTTCCCTGTCTTTAATCTTTGATAAAACACAGAGGGCATAATCAAAACGATTGGGAGAGCACACCAAAAGTAATAAAGAACTGCACCTATGTATGGTTTGCCAAATTTAGTAGAAAATATCGTGATTCCCATAAAAAATGATAGCATGAACGATATTAATACGGAGAAAAAGTTTAAAAGTAACACAGTAATTGTAAGTTGAATGCATTTACTTTTTTCAAAACCCATTCATTTTCAACTCCTGCTAAGTTATATATAGGTTCGGAGGCACGTTGATAATTTTCCGTTTTACTGATATTTACTTTCAATTTTCCATATGAACAAAAAAGCATCATCCTATTAACGATGCTCTTTTCCACTATATACTTTACTGCGTTAGTACGAGCTCACCATAAGCCACTACTAGCCAGAAGCTTCCATCGTAATCCTTACGATTCACCAAATGAATCTTGTAAACGAAGCCGTCCTTTGTAATAACCCCAATCCATTGGTGACCGTCTTGATCACTTAACGTCATTATGGACCCTACTTCTTTCTGTAACGTCATCTTAACGAAAGATTGTAAAACCTCTCTGTAATCCTCTTGCGTTTTTTTGGCCCAAATCTCTTTAATTTGAGCCTGCGTGTACGAAATAGCGATTAGATCATCGACGTTCTGGAGCACTTCCCGAAGCGCATCCCAATCATCCAAGAGTTGCGCAGGGACTTTCTGACGTAATATTTCACCTTTGGCAACAAAGACCGTATAGCTTTCCTGCTCCCACTCTACAGGCTTTCCAAGCAACTCGGATAGCTGGCGAATGCTGACATAGGTTCGCCCATATTCCTGGATCGTCCTCATTTCAATCTGTGGATTGTCTTGATTAATCGTGAGTATCCGATCCGGCAGCTCGAGCTTGATTTGTCTCTGCTCCTCGATGTAGCCAATCCTGTATCCCATCGCTTCAGTCATTGCACGCAGCGGCACCCACACACGCCCTTCTTCGACGTCTAGATACGCAGGAACGTCAGTCAGCAGTTGTTCTCCAAAAAAATTAATTCTTACGGAATCATATTGTTTCAATATAATAAAGGACTGATCCTTCACATATAGGTACTGCGTTGCATTCACTGGCAACCATCTTTCAAATCCAGGGCAATTTGGACACTCAATCGGAAGAGTACCTTGGCGAGGACTTTGTGACAACACCTTGGAAAAGCCTGAATTCAAAGTGAACCAACGGTCACCCTGTTCCAAGACGTATCCGTCACCGCCACTGATTGGTGTAAATATGATGGGTTCCAATCCTGTCAAAAGCGGGGACAACTCGGATAGTCGAATGCTTTTTTCTTCCTTCCCTTTTGCTGCATATACGGTTAACTTCCCCTGATCTTGCAAGGCTAACTTTCCGTCCTTCATTGGAATGACGTTGACATTATTATTTACCGGCAGCGTATATAGGATCTTATTAGAACTTGGGTCAACCGCCGCCACTTGTACCTTCCCGCCTGAAAGCGAGTTTAAAGTCACATACAAGACTCCACCGCCAAACTGAACGTCGGACACATACTGATTCGGATTTCCCTCCTGTCCGAGAGCCTCCGCCAAATCGATCGTCAACGGACCGTTCGTCTCATGCCAACCAAATCGAAGAAGCTGGAGAGAACGCTCCCTATTAATCTTCTCACCGCGTGGTGTGGTGATGGGGTCGTTGATCACGCCTTTTTTTATAGTCCAATACCGTTCCTTCTCATCCTTGGCCACCGCGGACAGTCCTCTTCCCCGACGCTCCGCTTCGGCCGGAACCGGTACATTGGCAGATCCATTCGAACTATTTTGCAGTACCATGATCAGAAATTCGACCAAATCTCCATTAGCATTATTGGAAATTACCGACGTTGTTGGGTCTTGGTTATTAACGAATATCGCTTTACTGCCATCCCAGAACGAATGTATGGATCTCATATAAAAGCCGGACTGATACCCCAACTCCTTCACCGTCTTTGTTTTGCCAAATAAGAAACGCTCTCCTTGCTCCTTAATCGATAATATCGGGGAGTCTGATGGGGCATTAACCGATGCTTGGTCCGCATGAACACTTGAAAGAGGCATTGAAATAAGTATTCCTGTGATTACAATCAAAACTGTGATGAATTTCTTAAGTCGTTTCATTGTTCATCCCCAATTTCCTTTTTTTGTATTCTTATCCATTAGACATATCTTCAAGCTAAAAGTTGCGAGCCACTCTCTGTAACACAAACATGCGTCTACAATAGTCAAAACCTCGTTTACACAGCCACATAACATATAACAAAGAACCCTCTCGATTGAGAAGGCTCTTTGTACAATTGTTAGAAAGTTGTCCTGTTCATGCATTAGCCTCTACTGCCGATGGCTTGTCCTTCACGAATGGCATACGCTCAAAGCACTTCCGATGCCTCTCCGCCGGCATGCTTCAGACGTAGCTAGTTATTGGCACATTAGCTGGAGAAAATATTTATGGTCAGTTCTTCTTTAAATCCAACTTTTGGATAAACGCTTCGTCCCATTGGGGTTGCATGAATAACGGCCAATTTCACACCTTTTTGCTGCACAATGTGCAATACATGAGCAAGCATAGTTCGGGCTAGTCCCCTTGAACGATAAGCTTCTAATGTTGCAATACTATAAAAGCCTGCAACATCACCTTCAATAAAGGTCGTAAGCGTAGTTACTGGTACTCCATCCACATAAGCAAGATAATGTTGAACCGTAGTCGGATCTTGATTTGGGCCATCCACAAACACTTTGCAAAAAATATCGGCCATTGGCTCTGGAACATTATACCCTGCCAGCATGACCTTTCGAAACTCTTCAATCTCTTGTGGTTCCCGTATAGCCCGAACTTCCAATCCCGGCATTTCCGGCAAATCCGAACGCCATCCTTTCAGAGAGAGCCCCATACCCGAAATGACGCCAACCTGATTAAAATGATTAGTCGCAAGCGCTTGGTTAATGACTTCGTCCTGCTGATGAGAGGTGGTTACCCATGCTAATTTTTGGCCGCGATTATGGTAAAGAGACTTGATGGATTCCATCTCATCCGCGGGATTGATCTCCTCAGAACGCTTGTACGTAAAAACGCTATTGAACAGTCCATATGGGATTTCGGATTCAAATCGTTGCGTGCGATCCGTCTCCACGAATGTGAATACCTGGCTAAGCTGACTCAATTTCTCGTAAGCGCGGATCATGTTTTCAAGAATTAGATTCTGAATCGTTGACAATTTAGATCTCCTCCAGTTTTCTACTTACAGTGTTGGAAAGTACTTGACTCTCATAAACCTGTGCGCAATAATTGCTTACATGGAAAACAGAAAATCGCAAATCATAGATCTTGCATCATCACTCATTCGAAAAAAAGGTTACCCAACTTTTTCTATTGATGAAATTTCAAAACATTTTGGCGTTACAAAAGCAAGTATTTTCTATCATTTCGAGAAAAAGGAAGACCTCGGCCTTGCCGTAATGGAGCAACTTCATCAAAGGCTGGTCAACTTTACGTCTATTATTCAACTTTCATCGCAGTCGGTTGAAGAGAAGCTAATTCAATATTGTGATTACCATTCTAGACAGTTTGTAGAGTATGACATATGTCCGACCTCTTCTTTACAGTCCGATTATGAAATGCTACCAGAATCGATGAGACAAAAACTGCAAGAGATAGGCGAGTTGGAACTTGCGATTATCAATGAAATTGTTGCTGAAGGATTAGTTGATCCTGCAATTAATACGCGTGCCTTGGCGATCACTATCTTATCTGCAATCAAGGGAGCACTGCAGTACAACCGCGCAATGCGTGACAATTTCATTCCGGATATCATGTATGGAATTAATCGTCTTTTAAAAACTTAGCAAGATCAGCATATAATCAAATCAATTGGCAACTCCCCTGCCTACCGCTTAACCCGACTACTGAAAAATCATCGGCCTGTAGCCTATTATTTCACTAAGGAACCAATAGCCTCACAGGCCGATTACATTTGTATTTACGGTTAAAGGCCGAAAAACTGCCTTTATTTCGGGGTGTTATCTCTTAAGTTAAAGACCGGGATAAGTAATATGATACTTTTTGGAAACTGATAACAGTTTTTGCATAGCCTCAGGAGTAGGTGGCTCTGTATGAGCCTCCATCCCTTCTACATAAGGAACGCCTAGTTCCTTCACAAAAGAATCAAATCCTGCAGGGTACGCAGTCACCAGAAACTTAGCTGTGTCTGATTTCACTTTGAAAGTGTGTGGAATGCCGCGCGGTGCGAACACATACTCTCCATTTTTCACCAAAATAGTCTCCGTACCTAGCGTCATCTCTATTTCTCCATCCAGAACGTAAAAAGATTCATCTTCTTTTTCATGCAAATGCAGTGGAGGGCCATCATCTTTCTTGACGGCACAATGCACGACGCAAAACTCTCCGTTCGTATCGTCCCCGCTTACCAATATTGAATTTATATCACTAAGAAATAGGAATGTATTTTCTTTGTTATTATTTCTGTACATCACATCTGCTTTGCTTTGATTACTCATTTTTTACAGGCTCCTTCTTGGTGAGAATTCTTGATGAATTATACTTACTAACCGGCCGGTAAGTGAATTATAGCTACACCCTATTTAAAATTCAATATTTCTAACACTAATCATATAAAATCTTCATAATTTTCTTACCACCTCCTTACTTCAAATATTTTCAAAAACACAAAAGCCCATCTCAAGTTTGGATGGGCTTCTTGTTTTATAAAAAGCAAATCTATTGGATTTTACATCTGGAATACGATCGTTGGAGTTATTGTTAAATTATTTACACTCTCTTTCGTAGCTCCTCCACAAGTCATTCTGAAGGTATAGGTAGTGTTAGATTAGGATGCGTGATCATATCCAGCGAGAGCACGACCACGCTTTTTGCCGGCATTAGGTATGAGGTAAACGGAGCAGTCCCCGTTAATTCAGACGTATTTACCTGGATTTCCTGACTTGTTCCCGTATTATGCGAATCTAGCGAATCGGCAGTCAATTTCGTTTCTTTGACAGCCGTGTAACCGTTCAACCCGTTGAACAAAATCTGCCGCTTTAATTCCGGCTCACGGTTTACAATGACGAGGTTGATCCCGGTAGCGGTTTTCATCGCATTTACCGTAAGACTGGCATACTGATTTCCAACTTCTGTAGATTCACCTGTCAGCGTTACGTGCACCACCTCACTGCCAAGGCTTTCATTCAGCAACTTCATTAGATCTGCCATACCCGTCAAATAAAGCTGGCCAGTATCTGGTGATTTGTACACCAAGCCCCAAGGTCCAGAACTAAAGGAGTGATAGGTTGCGGAAGCAATTTCCTCGCGCTGGAACATCCGGTTCAGAAACTGGGCCGTGCCCAAAACGCCTTTTAACGCGTGCGTCTGGTACCAGCTTTCCTTCCATGTCTTTCCTGGCAACTCCTCAGGCCATACAGCATGCTCGGAAAGAAACACTTTGATTCGGTCAGAGCCGGTAATCTGTACAATATCGTCACGAATCGCGTCCAAATATTGCTCCATCTTGCTGATCGGGTAACCCAAATAATACGGATGAAACGTAATGTAATCGATCTCGTCACCTAGCTCTTCCAGGATAGCTTGGTGCCATTCACGCCAAACTACATTATCGTTATAGTCGCTCCACGGCGACGTTTTGGCTAATACGGCAATCTTCGCGTTTGGGATCAGATTACGAACTTCAAGGATCGTCTCCCTGCACGCCTCAATATACGCTTCGACACCGTCGGGTCCGAACTTGTCGCTATATTTGGCAAAATCCAGCTCGTTCCCAAGCTCCCATACGGCTACATTCACCGGGGCGACAATGCCTGCATCGATTCGCTTCTGTGCCCAGTCGATGCCGCCGTTCGGATTGACACCGCCACCGGCTCCAGTCAAATATTCGACGGCATCGGCATGCTCCTCTGGCGTGTCTAGCATCATATTGAAATTCCAGACAAATTCAGCATTAGGATCGACCGCAAGGACGGAGTGAAGCCACTCCGCAGGCCCAAAACGGTAGACAGCGGCAGGTTCGCCCCAGGTACTTTGCGGCGTTCTTTGTGCAAGATTGCCAACTGCCTGCTGCCATCGGAATACCTGAGAATCGCTGCCCGCCATCCGGTTCAGCGGCATGGGCAAGCCGAAATTCTGAAGCAGATTCGTATATTCGCTTTTGATGTTTAGACTCGCCGGATTATCCTCCATAATGGCAATCTGGCTTTGATACCAGTCGTGATTATACCCGAGCATGTGCTTGCTCGCCTGCTTTACAACATCGTTCGTATCAATCGAAGCTGCTGCAGACGCTACATCACTCTTCGTTGTTACCGTCAACGTCTGACTCGCTTCGGATAGAAGTCCAGCCCCATCTTTTGCTATCACCTTGAACACATAAGCCGAGTTCGGCGTCAGCCCTTCTGGTGCATACACGTTTCCAGTAACTGATGCGGTCAAAACATTATTCATGTACACATCGTACCCGGTAACCATGATGTTATCACTCGCCGCGTCCCAGAGGAGCTTAACCTTGGAAATACCAATTACCTCAGCTCTCAAGTTTTCCGGTGTTGTCGGAGGCTCATTGTCCAGAACGAAATCGAATGTCGCGGATGACGACGTGCCCATATACGACGCTTGCAGCGTAACTGTGCCACCTCCAGGACTGCCAGTAAAATAGAGTCGGTTGTTCAGCACATACGCCGCTCCAGTGCTTACCGACCACCGAATCGCTGGAGCAACTTCGATCGATGACGAACCATAATAGGCTGATACAGGGAGCATGCCTAAGTCGACGCTGCCACCGATGGAAAACTGCCGGTAATTCGGTGTAACAGCAAGCGAATCTGGTTTTTTGGCCAGCACAACGTCATCCGCATACAACGTTCCTGTGATACCCCCTCCACCAGCTACTCTGCGGATCAGCAATCTTACTTTATTTTCATCCGTATTCATTACAATGGTTCCCTCGTATTTCGTCCAGTCCTGATTCGGACTTGTTTCAACTGTCGACTGAATTACTCTTTTGAACGTGTTTCCATTGTAGCCCATCAACGTAATTTGCGGCTTGTGTCCACTGCTTGTGATATTGTCCGTCTTCAGCCACAGCTCATAATAATAAGCCGTGCCGCCCTCAACAGCAGAAAACCGATCGATTTCTAACGTCTTATCACTTCCGTCAAAAACAATTTTTGCCGCTTTGGCCTCGCTTCTAACCACGCCTCCCTGAATCGTGACAGCAGCGCCAGATACAGCGCCTTTCCCCCATCCGGTATAATCAGGTGTCAGTTCGAATCCGCTGTTGTAAGCAAATAAATTGTCGTTTGCAGCCGCACTGACAACGCTTTCATAAATAAATAATTGCAAGATGGTTATCGCCATCATAATGACCACAAGCATGGTACTGATTTTCTTTTTCATAAGTCACAACCTTCCTTAGTTTCATATTTCATTGTTTTAGGACGAAGCATACAGCCAATGAGAGAACGCGTGGTACGCTGCCATCAGCGTACCAACGTCCAACAAGGCTATTCTTCGCTCAAGTTGTTGTCACTCTATTGCCTACCACCTTACCTTACTGTTTGTATATATCTGTTACACCGACAGTCCGAGTTGCGCCCCCTGCCCTGTCAAAGCCTCTTGCACACTTCGGATATTCATCTCTCTCGGTGCCATATTCCCCCGTGCACAGAGAGCGGCAGCAGCTCCCGACGCCTGGCCGATCGCCATGGCAATCGGCTGAATACGTATGGCCGAATGCGCTTCGTGCGTGGCGGATATCGGTCGGCCTCCCACCAACAAATTATCAATCTTTTTCGGAACAAGACAGCGGAACGGAATTTCATACCATTTCCCCGGTTCCAAATGTTGAATGACCGTGCCTTCGCCGTTCGGATTGTGAATGTCCACCGGATACGTGCCACGCGCGATGCAATCGTCGAATTTGCACGCTGACAATAGCTCCTCTGCGGTCAGCATATAGTCGCCGACAACTCTTCGCGACTCGCGTACACCGATTTGCGGAGCTGTCGTTTGCAAATAAGCCTGTTCAAACCCTTCGACATGCCTTTGCAAAAATACAACGAGTTCTTGTACTTGACGCCTGCCTTCGATTTCCGCTTCCGTCAACTGCCACGGACACGTCGCGTCTTTCAGAATGATTCGTGTCGTGTTGAAATGAATGACTCCCGGCTGGTTCGCGTAAAACCAGAGCACATCCTCGCGCGGACAATCGATCTCCTTGCGCGCTTTCGCTTCAAGGAAGCGGCGCGTGATTTCCAACTTATCGGGCATGCGATCCGTGTCGACATTCGCCATACGGAAATTGAGCGTCATCGGCTGCATCAAGCTATCTACGCTGCGGCCTTTTTCCACATCAGCTCCCGCGAAACCAGCTAAATCGGCATCTCCTGTGCAATCTACAAACATGCGAGCACGCAGCTCTGTCAGTCCCGCTTTGTTCGCCACAATGACCGAACGGATGCCGCTTCCGGCCTCATCCATCCGCACGCCACCCAGAAAGGTGTGGTACAGCAACTCGACTCCCGCTTCTAGACATAATCGCTCGGCAACCACCTTTAGCGCCTCCGGATCGAAAGCTGCCCTTTGTTTCGGATGTCCGTACATGCCGAGCTCCGTCATTCCCTCAATCAGTTCCTGCAGTACCCCAAAAATAACTTGTACCTCTTTGCCGTCCGCCGAACTAGCCCAATAAGGCATCCATGGATTAACCATCATAGCCGTCCCAGCGCCGCCAAGAAAGCCGTATCTTTCAATCAAAAGCGTTCTCGCCCCAAGACGGGCAGAGGAGACTGCGGCGGCGATCCCGCCTGGACCACCACCCGTCACGATGACGTCATATTCCAATTCCAGCATGTTCTCAACTCCTCTGCAGATTATTTAATTAAGCCCTGCTCCTTGATTTGCTTCTCTGCTGCGTCCGTGTACAGCTTGTACTTGAATGTACCCTCCAACGTTTTCAGAAAATCGCTGTATTCCGAGATCGGACGTTTGCCATACACGAATTTGACCAACTCTTCCGCTGCATAGCGATCAGCATCCGCTTTATTGAACCCGGCAGGGGGCACAACAGAGCTGTCAAACAGCCGAATGCGCTGCGCTTTTGCCGCAAATTCAATAATCGCTTTCTGATTAGGAAACTTCGTGCTTAAATATTGATCGTTCGGACGCCCCGTTAGTTGATACATATAGAAGTGATTCCCTTCCTTAGCTAACAGTTCAGTCATCGAT
Source organism: Paenibacillus qinlingensis (assembly GCF_013204845.1). GTDB lineage: Bacteria > Bacillota > Bacilli > Paenibacillales > NBRC-103111 > Paenibacillus_E > Paenibacillus_E qinlingensis. The sequence goes on along the minus strand of NZ_JABMKY010000011.1, from coordinate 16,557 downwards.
ACTTTACCGTCTTTCAAGTTGTAATGCTTACCCTCGATGCCGTACATGACCTGATTGTTACCTTCCTGCGAAGAGACATAATTGATAAATTCGAATACTTTATTCAATTTAACTGGGTCCTTCTCAAGTGATTTAGGAATAGCCATCAGCCGGGATGGTTTGTCGAAATCGAACGCGCCGTCATATTGACCCGCTGGTCCTTTCGGGGCAGGAAGCTGAACCCATTCAGCGTTCGGATTGACCGTTTTGTATTGATTGACCATTTCGTCCTTAGCAATCTCGGTCCAAGCCATGTTGACAATACCAGCTTTTCCTTGAAACGCTTTTTGCTGCACGTTGCTGCCTTTATTCGTCATAAACTCCGGATCGACGACGTTCGCATCGATCATCTTCTGAATGAAAGCAAGTGCTTGCGGCATTGCGGGGTCATTGAAAGCGTTCATTAATTTGCCGTCTTTGCCGTAAAAGACACCAGAGCTGAACATGTCGCTGACACCGAACGCACCTAGCACTGGAGCAAATGCATTGAACTCAAGTCCCGTCAGTCCGTAAGTGTCTTTCTTCGAGTTGCCATCTGGATCCCTCTCCGTAAATGCTTTAGCCACCTCCAACAGCTCGTCGATCGTCGTCGGCATTTTCAATTGGAGCTTATCCAACCAGTCCTTCCGTATCCAGAACGAGTTGAAAGGCAAGTCGCCATTACGCGGAATTGCATAAATTTTACCGTTAACCGTCGATTTCTTTAGTAGATCGCTGCCAAGTGACGTAATGAACGTTTTGGCAGGCTTCAGCTCCTTATCGAGGTACGGCGTTAAATCGAGCAGCAACCCTTTGTCTGCATACTCCTTCATATCGATGTTTGAAACTTGGAACAAGTCAGGGGAATTGCCGCCCGACATACGGACCCGCAATTGATTGTTGTAATCCTCATTCGTCTGAATCGCGGTCAGCATCAGATTCGTACCAAGCTTAGCGTCCAACTCCTTCTTAAGCACATCCGCCTCCGGCAAAGGCAATCCCGTACCTGTCAACGAGATGTTCAACGTTACGGGAGCAGCAGGTTTGGCACTCTCGCCTTGATTCGATGTGGTAGGACTAGCGGAAGATTGTTTTTTCTCTGCATCTCCTGTAGCGCACCCCGCTAGCAAGCTGCCTCCCAGCGCCAATACAGCCGAAACTGCCGTTACCCGTTTCCATGATTTTTTCATACACGAACCCCTTCTTTCTTCGTCTTTGTGTTAGACACGTCCTAATTCAACCTTTAATCGAACCGAGCAGCATACCTTTTGTAAAATGCTTTTGCAAAAACGGATATACAACAATGATGGGCAAGCTCGCGAGCACCACAGCGCTCATTTGCATCGTCACCGTCGGAACCATGTTTTCGGCGCTTTCCAGCGGCTGCTGCGTCATCATCAAGATTTCACGGACAACCACTTGAAGTGGATACAATCTACGATCCGTCACATACATGATTGCGGCGAAAAACTGATTCCAATGACCGACCGCATAAAACAGCCCGATCGTGATCAAGGATGGCTTCGACAGCGGGACGACGATCTGCCTTAGAATGCGAAATTCCTTAGCCCCATCGATTCGCGCCGATTCGAGCAGCTCCTCCGGCAAGTTTTCGAAAAAACTTTTCATAATTAACACATTAAAGCTCCATATGGCATTGGGCAGAATCATTGACCATATTGAATCGATCAGTCCCGTTGCCTTCACAACCAAGTAAGTCGGAATGATCCCGCCACCGAACAGCATGGTAAGGACCACCATCCCAAGAAAAAAACTGCGCCATGGCATATTTTTCCTACTTAACGGATAAGCCATGAGTGTGGTCAACACGAGGTTAATTAGCGTGCCGACTACCGTGATTAGAACCGTTACCTGCAACGAGCGGAAAATGTTCGACGTCTCTAGCAGTTTACTGTAAGCGCTTAAGGTCAAGTGCTTCGGTATAAGCACGTAACCTCCGTTTTTCAGCACTTCCCCGTAAGGCGTCAGCGACACAGAAACAACGTATAAGAGTGGCAAGACAGCTGCCAGTCCAACTAATGCAAGCAAGGTGTAGGCAATGCCATTAAACACTCGTTCCCCCGGCATCCTTACCATATGCTCTCCCCCCATCTTCTCGCTAACCGATTAGAGCCAAGCACAAGCACAAGTCCAATCAGCGATTTGAACAGTCCGACGGCGGAAGCCAAGCTAAAGTTCCATTGTTCTAACCCAGTGCGGAACACCCAAGTATCCAAAATGTCAGCGACTGGATAAACGTGCACATTGTACATGATGTAAATTTGATCGAACCCCGCATCCAGCATTTGTCCTAGGCGCAAAATGAGCAGCAACACGATAACGTTCCGGATCCCCGGCAGCGTTATATGCCAAATCATTCTCATTCGACTCGCCCCGTCAACACGAGCAGCTTCATAAAGTGTGGGATCAATTCCCGCCATCGCAGCCAAGTAAATAATGGCTCCCCAGCCCATGTTCTGCCAAATGTCAGAACCGACCAGAACGGTCCGAAACCATTCGGTTGAACTGAGAAATGGAATCGATTGGCCACCTGCCTCCACGATCCAGCGGTTCACAATGCCTGAATTCTCGGATAGCAACACGACCAAAATTCCGTAAATGATGACCCATGACAAAAAATGCGGCATGTAGCTGAGTGTTTGGACGATGCTTTTCAACCATTTATACCGGCATTCATTCAGTAAAATAGCAAGGGCAATTGGCGGAATCATCCCGAAGATTATTTTGTATAAACTGATTAGAACCGTATTGCCAAGCAACTGCGAAAAATAAGGGGATTCATAAAACTCTTGAAAATGTTTGTACCACGGGTCAGCCCAAGGACTTTTAACAATACCTTCGAGAATGTCATAATCCTTGAAAGCAATGATCAAGCCGTAAATTGGAACATATTTGTAAATGATGTAATAGACAACTCCCGGCAACAGCATCAGGTAAAATGCCCTAAAGCTCCATACCCTTCTCCAATAAGCATGTTCCAATCGGCAAACCTCCTCTCCTCACGTTATGAACTTATCGTAACAGGTACCGGAGGCGCGAATAAGGAACGGAATTGCCTACATCATAGAACGGATTTAACTTGTATGCTGCGGTTCATCCTGTGACTCCATTCGTTTTCGATATACGCTTGGCGTTATTCCCGTCACACGCTTGAATATTTTGATGAAATAATTGTCATTGCTGAAGCCAACGTTGCAGCCTACATCGCTAACGGATAAATCCGACTCAGCCAAAAATACCTTCGCCTTTTCGACGCGATAGTGCTGTACATAGTTGATCAGATTTTCCCCCACCTTTGACTTGAACAACCGACTGACATAATGCTCCTCCATCGCAACATATCGGGCCATCGATTTGAGCGTAATGTTCTCATCGTAATTTTGCCGGATAAACCGGATGATTTTATTTATCTCTTCGTGGTCTGTCAGTTCTTCCTCAGACGCCGCCTTATGCTGCAAATACCTTTCGATTCGCTGCCAAAACAGCTCTTTCAGCTGCTGGGAAAAAGCAACCCCCGTCAATTCTCCAGAAGGCAGTCCAGGATGATTGACAATCCGCGCAAAAAGGCGGTCCAACCTTACCGTTGTTTCTTTAACAAACGTAACCGGTATCGTTAGCTCCATCATCTCGTTCCATAGCAAATCAAGTATCGTCTTGCAAGCTTCCACCTTACTCTGTTCGAAGATGAGCAATAGCTCCCTCTCGTGTGACCATGACAAAGCGGAGAAAGGTTGCCTGGTTAGGGAGGAAACCTCCTGTTCGAATACAGCAGATGAGGTCTTTGATTGCCCAAAGCGAGCGTCAACGCTTACGAGGCCTATCCGCCCGTCGTGCCAGCATCTGTCCAGCATGAGCAGCGCCTCGAACCAGACCTTGCCCAGCTCGGATGCCGGGAACGGTTTGGCATAAATTGCGGCGTACATAATGCCGGGTTCACCTGCTGAAGGAGCTTTCCAGGCGAATGTACGGTCGCTCCAGCAGAAGACGGTCGTAATTCCGTCCTGCGTAAACGATGACCACTCGGACCGGACACTCATCTCATCTGAGCCAAGGTAACCGATTTTCCGTGCTTGCTCCATGCAATATTCCACGTTGTCGTGTAAAAAAGCACAAAAAAATACATGTTGCAAAGAGAATGAAGGCATCGCCACCATCTCATCTTCCAAACCCTGAAGCCTGCCCTCCCTAAGGTAAAAACGATCCCACAGCGATCGATACATGTCGCGGTACCTGTACAAGCTCTGTTTCGCTTGCAGCTCGCGAACTTCTGCTCGGCTTTCTAGTTCCCGCTTGATTTTATGCAGTGCCCTCTCCAAGGATTTCACATCCATGGAAAGCTTGAGCAAATACCCGGAAGCCCCATATTCGAGCGCCTGCCTCGCAAATTCGAATTCGTTCATACAGGTCAGCATCAGAAATCGGCAGTCCCATCCCCCCGTACGGGTCTCCTTTAGAAGCTCGATGCCATCCATCAGAGGCATGACGATATCCGTTATGACGAGATCAGGGTTGCACGAGTGGATCAGCTCAAGAGCCTCCTGGCCATTCCCTGCTTCGCCTACAAGCTGGAACCCGTGCTCCTGCCAATTGATTCTGCCGACAATCGTTCTTCTCACTAATGGCTCATCCTCAACGATGATCAGTTTCCACATGATGATCCCCTCCCTTGCTATATGGAACCGACATCAGCATAGGAAATCGCAGCCGTACCAATGCACCTTCCTCTAGCTCCATCAACTGCAGCTCTGCATTTTTTTTAAACAGGAGCTCCAGCCGTTCCTTTACGTTTGTTAATCCGATACCCTTGCGCACCCGTTTCTGCCTCACCCGCTCCGCCTCCTGCAAGCCTTGTCCGTTATCCTGCACCTCCACCACAACCGAGTCATGCTGTTCATAGATGCGAACGACAATTAAACCACCGCGACTCATTCTCGCGAATCCGTGTACAATTGCATTTTCCACAAGAGGCTGCAAGCTGAGTTTTGGGACGAGCACATATTGAAGCTTCTCTTCGTATTCGTAACGAAAGTCGAACAGATGGTCGAACCTAACGTTTTGAATGTACAAATACGCATTAATCAGCTCAATTTCTTCTTTTAGATGGATTAGCTCCACTTCCGCATTAAGACTCGTTTCTAGCAGCTTCCCTAGTTGAATGCAGATTTCCGATGTAACCTTGTCTTCCCGGTCGATCGCGTGCCATTTCAACGTATTCAGCGTGTTCAGCAAAAAATGAGGCTTCATCTGGGCTAGCAGCATTTGAAACCGTACGGCTTCCTTCTGCCGTTCCTCCTGTTTCAACTGATGCACCAGTAAGTTGGTATCAGTGACCATTTGATTGAAAGATTGTGCCAGCGCAAGTATTTCACCACGGTAATTCGTCTCAGGTAAAAACGTTTTCAGCCTCATTTTCACCATGTTCTCCATTTTTTTCTTGAGTTGGTGAAGCGGTCTTGTGATCGTCGATGAGACAAACAGTGTCAAGCCAATAAATGCAACGGTCAGCAGCAAAAAGGTGATTACCATGCGCCTTTCCAGTAACTTCAGGTCGCCGAAATAAAAGCGAAGCGGAAATTCACCTATGATCTGCCATTTCTGCGGAGTCAACGTTATCGAGTTATACAGCATAGAATAACGTTCATCAATATATGACAAGAGTTGCTGATCGGGGCTTTGCAGCAGCTTACGACCAACTTCTGAGCTCATCCCGCTCATTTTCTCCGTTTGAGCAAGCAAGTTGCCCGCTTCATCGGCCAAATAATAGTTTTGTTGTACTGGAAAATCCTTAGCAATCCCTTTCATCCATGCCTCATAATCGAAACGGATGCGCACGACACCCACAAGCTTCCCCTGCTCTTTGAGGGAACCTGTCAGCGTCAGCATGTGAGCGCTTTCGCTAAGTCCCACTGGCAAATCGTTTCGATCTGCGGATAGCCAGCGATAGCTTTCTTTACTGTTTTCCAACTCACGAATAGCTTTGGCATTCCAATCAGGCAGTCTTTCCCCTTGTGGCACATCGAACGAATCGTATTGACTGCCAGTCACATCTGCCACCGAGACATACAAAAACCGGCTTTGAGATAAATTGCGGTTACGCATTTTCTCGAGTACTTCGCGAATTTGCCTAGCGTTATCGCTGGGCGAATTATTGTCTCCCGCTTGCAGTGCTTCCATAACGGCAGGTTCTTTTTCCAATTGAACCAGGTGCAGAAACATAGCTTTCACCGTGTCGTTATAGTCCGTTTTCATAATGTTCAGCTGCGCGCCGAATTGCTCGCTGATTTTGTTAACGATCAGGTCCTCTGTCTGCCGGTAATAATAGAGTTGCAAAATAAACAGTGGAATCAGAATTACGAGTACAAAGCCGAAAAACAACCGGAATTTAATTTTTTGCGGCAGCAGCCTGCGAAGAAGTCCCCTCATTTTCAACATACCCTCTCCATAAAATGACATAATCCGCCTATGATACAGTTCATGTTACAGCACTTTATTTATCGTGAACAGGAACAGTTTTGTCTTGCGGATTGAACATATTTAACGTAAATTGATGGGTTCATACGTAAATAGTTGCTTTCATGCAGCCCATCAGCAATTTGAAATGAACGGACAATATGGCTCTTCTTCAAATCTCCGGGCTGACACTCCCACATTCCTTCATTCAACCTGTCCATGAGCGGTGCAACAGTTCAGTTTGAGATATAACATCCAATTTGACACTTAGGAAGAGAAAAACCGTTTGTACCTGTTACATGCAGGGTGCAGATGGTTTTTTCTATTCATTTTATACACACAAAATCCGATAAATTTAGTATAATTACAAGAATTACGCAGGGCGGAGGAATGATAGTGAAACGCGAAAATAGCAATAAGCTGCGATGGATTGGCGCAGTTCTTTTGGTTGCCCTCTTAGTTAACTCCTATCTGCCGGCAGCTTATGCACTTACGACAGTTGGACAAGTAATTACAGGCCAGACATCGTCCACTTATGGCGAGTCGGTGCAACTTACTACTGTTGTGACAGATGGTACATTAGGCGGGGCAACACCAACTGGGAGCATCACGTTCTATGATGGGGGCACAGTGATTGGAGAACCACAGGAGCTCGTTGCTTCAGAACCAGAGGTTGTTTTTAAGAGCTCAGGGCTTGCTCCGATGCCTGCTGGGAAAAAACTCACTTGCTCGAACTGTCCTGTTATTCAGTGGGGAGGACTCAGTTATTGGGCATTCAGCGATACGGACAATAATACCATTACTTATTTGTACGGGTATGATGCGAGTAACACGTTGGTAAAAGCTTGGGAATTTCCAGGGAATCGTTACGTTACGGATATCACTGTAAATAACATCGCTAAGACAGTTACACTTGTCGGACAGAGCAATGCGCAAACAATACGTACTTGGGAGCAGCTTGAAAATTACAATGCTCACGCCTCTATGTCCTTCCCCAGCCTAGCTGTAGGTACACATACGATAACAGCTAGTTATTCAGCCGAAGATGGTATACATAGTCCACAGTCGTCTACTTTTGTGCATACGGTTCATGCCATTCAAACCAATACCACGCTTACCTCAAATGCTGGGCTCATATATGTTGGCGAGCCAATTACATTCACAGCAACAGTAGCCAATACGGATGGCAGTCAGGTCATGCCGGGGGGAATGGTCACCTTTCGAGAAGGTAACAATGTATTGGACGCTACGAGTGTTAACGGAAGCGGAGTCGCAACCTTTACGACGTCGTCGCTGCCAGTAAGTGGTTACTCCGTAACTGCGACTTATGATGGCGATGCTCAGCATCTAGCCAGTACGTCTAGTAGTTTATCGCAATCCGTTCTAGGAATTCCGACAGTCGTGGCGGTCAGCGCTAGTCCCGAAAGCACGACAGTCGGGAACTCCGTGACGTTGACAGCAACTGTGACCAATGGCATGACGAGTATCCTGGAACCGGCAGGAACCGTGACGTTCAAGGAGGGCTCAACTGTACTTGGCACAGGAACGTTGAGTTCAGGGACAGCAACTTGGACGGCGCCTACTCTCGAATTGGGAACCCATTCAATCACAGCACATTACGGTGGAAGTCTTACACATGTTGCCAATAGCTCAAGCTCTATTCCCGTGGTCGTCAATCTGATCCCTACTTCATCAACTTTGATGGTTAAAGGAGCGATAGACGCAGCTTCTACCTACGGAACTTCATTGACGTTACGTGCATCTGTAGCAAATACGATTGGCAACTCAATTCCACCAGATGGTATCGTAACTTTCAAAGATGGTTCAACCACACTAGGGACTGCCCCTCTTATTTCAGGTAGCGCTGAATGGTCGATGCCCGATAGTATATCAGCCGGAGCCTACTCTTTTAAAGCGGTGTACAGCGGAGACAGCAACCATGCGGCAAGTCCATCAACTGCAGTCGGGCATACCGTAAACAAAGCAAGTACATCGACAACCCTATCATCATCGGGTGAGGTTACTGTCGGTGAAACGACGACTTTAACAGCACAAGTAACACATATACTGAATCCTAGCATCAAGCCAACAGGCACAGTTACTTTCAAAAATAACGGTGTCGCCTTGCAAGCACCAATCTCACTAGATAACAATGGCACTGCGGTGCTTGCCACTCACGATCTTCCGGTCGGCGATCTCGTCATTACGGCGGAATATAGCGGTGATGGCAATCATAACACGAGTGCTTCGCAGCCAATTACCCAGCCTGTATCCAAAGCACCGGTTAGTGTTCATCTGTCTATAACACCACAATCCGGGGAAAGCATATACGGACACACAGTAAGCGTCATGGTGCAGGTAGTTAACACAGGCAGTGGTGGGTCAGTTCCTACAGGGACGGTAACACTTTCAGGTACAGGCGGCTTCAGTAATTGGCCGGGTGCTTTGACACTGACGAACGGGACAGCAACTTGGGAGACAGAGCAGCTTGCTGTTGGCACGCATACGGTCGTCGCAAGTTACTTAGGGGATGACGAGCATCTTAATGGGGAATCAACCAGCAGCAGTCTGAAGATTAAACCAATTCCTGTTACTGTAGTGGTTACCGCTTCTGTTACGGAGGCTGTTTATTATGGAACTCCCCTTACATTTACCGCACATGTGACCAATACGAATGGAGAGTCAAAGATTCCTGCTGGCCATGTTGTTTTTAGTGGCGGCAACTTACTAGACACTCCAATACAACTTGACTCGACAGGAACTGCTTCTATCACTTCGGCAGCGCTGCTACCTGGAACTTACCCTATTCAGGTCGCTTACGTTCCTGACCTGCTGCATGAAGCACAGACGTCAGCTTCAATCACTCAAGTCATCAAACCGAATACGCAGGGGACTGTACTTATTTTGAATCATCCGAGTGGAACTTTCCAGCTCGGAGAGCCTATCCAATTCTCCGTATCCGTAGGCGACTTAATCGGTGACTTGACGCAGCCTGGCTACATTTCATTGAAAGAGAATGGCGTTGAAAGAGCAAGGGTAACGACCGATGTGTACGGAAATGCGGAAATCAACTTAACAGGCGTTAGCTCTGGCACGCACCAATATACCGCGCTGTACGAAAGAGCCGGCCTCACAGATAGCACGGAGTCCCCATCGGTGACAGTTGTTGTGCAGCCTGCTTTCGCGCAACTTGTGCTCACAAGTGATGACTATGGCAAAATACTGCCAACATCCACTCCGTGGATCGCGGCAATTGTTCATGGCGCTAAATCAACATTCTCTTTTCAAACAGCTTCAATGGAAGCCGATACTATCACCGAGTTGAAGCAAATGGATCCGCAGAGCGGCCAGCTAGGCGCAGCTATCGAGGTGACGAACGGACAGAGTGAACCTATTTCGTTCGTGGAAGGCTTGAACCGATTCCAAGTAAAAGTGGTGAGCCTGGATGGTACAGCTTCAACCGTACATATCGTGTCCCTCTTTTATCAAAAAGAGGAGAAGCTGTGGGACATCACCAACGTTCTCGCGGTAACGCCATTAGGGTATGATATGGATGGAAATGGTACGTTTGATAAATCCGATATTATTGAATTATTGAAGTTAATTGAGCCGCTTTCCGCGGAAGCGCTGCGACCTTAACTAAACAGTGCGGGTATGTGAAAAAGGCATTTCCTCTGTAGCTAACTACTACAGGGAATGCCTTTTTTGTCGTTAGCCTAGCGACTATTGCCATAGGGAACGGGAGTCATTTTAGTAAATCGACATAAACCGTTGTGTCTGCGGAACTACAGTGTCTTATTTGTCCGTACCGCAAATTCAATATAAGTGATCCAGGTAATTTCTTAATAACATTAAATGTCCAAGTTTCCGGCATTTCCACACGGCCTTTCATCGCCACATGCATGCGTCACCTCATTAGAAGCATTCATCCAAGTGAGTGAACTTTGCTAATGTTGGGAAACATTAAATTTCTAAAGTGCAAGAAGCCAGCAAACATAAGGCTTTTCTGGCTTCTTCATGAAAATAAGAAAATGGTTGTTGCGATCGAAAAAGCCTAAGAAACGATTAAGTCATGAAGTACATCTGACACTTAGCAGACAGTTCATTTACAACTTTTCTTTTCTAAAAGACAGAATTCTAAGTTGGTCATCATCCTTGTAATTTTTACATTTTGATAATTCAACATCAATAAAATCACTATCTCTTTCGTGTATTCGAATAAATTTACAGACATATTCGGTCTTGCCTTTGTCTGTACTCCATGCATCTCGTGAGTTATCAACTATCCAATTTATTTCTTTACCATTTGAAATTACGTCATGAATGGCTGGCCCGCTATCCATTCCTGGTTCTATAATCATTAGATTGTCTCCTTGCCCCTCATTAAATCTTGTTACCATTTTATCAACTCGTTCAAGGTCAGCTCTGTCAAGATGGAAAATTACTGAGTTGGTAGCAGTATCGTTCACTTTATTTGATTGATTTACAAACACAAAAATGAAGACAATCAAAGCAATAATTATGAATGTCTGAGTTATAATTAAAGTTTTTTTGTATTTAATATTTTTACCTCCTTTAAAGTTTTATTTACATTCTTTTACGAAAACGGCGAGAATATGTTGCGTTAAACTCCCCGTTAGTTTAACGCCTGCTTGCTGAAAATCGATTGAGTCTTTAACCAGTCTAGAGGTCGGTGTCTAGAATGTTGGGAGATTTGTGTCACACGACTACAATGTAGGCAAATTTGTGCATTTTTCTATGACACAAATTCACCTACATAAAAAAATAAAAACTTTATTTCTCAAGCTTTTTCTCTCAGGTTTATGTAGGCACATTTGTGTCATTGGACACGGAAGATCTGTCCCTTCCGTTTTCCCGACGTACTTTACATGCATTTAAATAGAAGAAACACAACCAACCTGGGGGGAAATGGTTGTTGCGTTCTGTATGTATTTCGTAAAACGATAGCTTGTACCTTGTCCAATTTATTAGAAATGAAGAGAAGAGATATAGAAGAAAAGGGTTGAAGAGCATGCATTACAGCACCGTTGCCCAGCGGACGCCGCCGGCGGGCTTCGACTATCCGGTGACGAAAAGCAACCTGATTCAAGAGGTATTATTCATACAAGAACCAAAGGTACCGACTTAATTAACTATAAAAAATTCATAGAGCTCGGATACGACAAGGTTCTAACTCCATTATGGAGCTGTTAGCTTCACAAAAACCAATGCTTTAATCCCTCATATCAACGGGGGGACTCGTAATGGCCAACTAGTGAATGCAAAATATTTTAAAAACGACGGTTTTGCTGATTTATTGCTTGAGAATCATATGACGATGGAGAATTTTGAGGAAGCAATAAAGCAACTGTATGAGAGCCGAACGAAGTACATCGAGAAAATGAAGATTTATCAAGAAGGCGAAGGTGGCGATAAGGTAATGACCTTAATCAGGGAAACAGCAGAAATTGGATTAAGACGAAACGCATAAGGATAAAATTAAAAAACTCACCCAAAAAATGATTAAACATGTAAAAAAGAATTTATTTAACTCCTTCTTCGATGAATTAAAAAATTAAATAGAAAAATTTAGAAATTATAATTTACAATATGTGTAATCTGGGTTAAGATTCTAATAAAAGAACATTTAATTTTGGGTCTTTTTTACTATTTATTTTTTGATCTAGATAAGTTTAGATCTGGAGGAATTATGAGTCAAAAGATTTACAAGAATGCACCGATAGTAGAGGCTGTTTGTGAATTGGTTTTTGATCAAGCTTCTCAAATGAACGCAGATTACGAGGAACAAATTTACGAGTTGTTAAAGGATCAATACCCGCAAAAAAAATTAGTTACTAACTATCAGCCAATAATTGAAACAAAAAGTCTTAGAATTGAGAAGCGTATTGCACCACAAGAAAGAATTCAATTTTTTAATGAAAGTGACACAATACACATTAAAATAAGTCAAAACACTCTTTCAGTTAGCCAGCTTGCCCCATATCCTTCTTGGAATGAATATCTGGGAAACATTCAAAATATCACCGAAAAGTATAAGAGTGTGGTAAATCCGGAGAGCATTCTTAGGGTGACATTAAAGTATACTAATAAAATTGATTTTTCAAAGATAATAGAAGAAAGTGAAGAATTAATTTCAATTGAGTCTTATTTTAACGTATATCCACATATAAGTGACGAGCTCCCACAACAAGTAAGTTCTTTTTTCTTGAATCTTGAATTTCCAGTAGCAGGTGATAATTCACTAAATATTCATATCACTAATTTGGGAACTCAGATACTTTTTGAATTAAAATTTAACAATGGAAATGATGATGTGAATTTCGAGAATTTTGTTGAATGGCTAAATACAGCTCATGATCAAATTGAAAGTTTTTTTGAGGGTAGTATTACCGATAAGACAAGAAAATTGATTGGTGAGGAGGATTAAGAATGTTTACTTACTCAATAGCAGATAAAAAGAGCTCATTTATTAAGGGAGTATTTGATTTAACTGCTAGTACTTTTGAGGACTCCCCAGTACAATTAATAAAAAGTCTTGATGAGATGGCACATTTTCGAGACTATAATGCAGTTATTAATTTTCTTAAAGAACATTATTATCTTGTCGAAATAATTTATGCTGCAATGGATAGAGTACATCACTTCTTTCCCTCCGAATCAACTTTTTGTGAAGTTGATATAATATCTGATGAGGAATTAGAAAGTAACAAAAAATTATTCTTATACATAAAGTCTACCCTTGAACCGGAAGAAGCAATGGAAAAACTGGATGCGTTTGACGATGCTTGGTGGATTGATATAGTTCCTGAAACAAACTGCAAAATGATTATAGATTTGGAGTTTTTATAATGTCTTTTAATTGGAATAAATATCATACACTCGCACAAGAGTTGTCACAAAAGCCAGGAGAAGAAAATAAAAGGTCTGCAATTAGTCGAGCATATTACAGTGTTTATTGTATTGCTCATAAGTACTATAAAGACAATTTAACTAAAGGACTTTCTACGAAGTTTAAGGATGCTAGCATGCATACTATAGTGTGGGATACCTTTCAAAAAAATGGAAATAAAGATAAAAAAACAATTCAAAAGCTTGGAATTCTTGGAGAACGTTTAAAAGTAGCGAGGAAAAAAGCTGATTACGAAGAAGTAATAAAAGAAGATATCTCAAAAGTTACTCAAAAAGCAATGAAAGAGGCTGCTGAAGCTCACACTTTATTTCAACAATTATTAGGAAGTTAATTTTTATCAAAATAAGCCCCTGAGGAGAGCCTTAGGGGCATTTAATTTACCTTGTTTTTTATTGGGGTGTAATTATTTGCTCAATTCATAGAGCATATACAGATTCAATGATATACCTTCTTCAACAGCTTTACTCGTAAGGTGCGAATCCTGCTGTGGCTCTGGGATACTTAAAGCCGTAAACATTAAAGTTATGCAGGCATACGGTTAAATTTTAAGTAATACATACAGAATCGACGGATTATTTCATAGGAATTATGATCAGCAAGGTGAGGTTATCTTTTCCGCAGTCGTCAGGATATATATTAAACGCGCCAAGTGTATTTTATACATATGTCTTTAATACGGTTAAATCCCTTGTAACTATTGATGATATGATGTCGGATGACAAGAACTTTATCCCATTCCCGGCCGGAATATGCAGAATTTTCATCAACGCAAGGTAGCAATTGCGCGTAAAAAAAGATCGCTAAACAACCACACTGGCTTGTAACTAATGAGCAATACGGACGTTTGTCAAAAAACAAAGTGCATTGTTCTTGTCCGCTTTGCAGTGATAAAACTGCTTTAATTGGGTTTCCAAAATCCTAAATTAGTCAACTGCAATGCCAAGCCACACAATTACGGGATTGTCAAAAGGGAGAGCATTAGTGCTCTCCCCTTTTTGTGTAAAAAGTTCTGGAGTACCGTTTCATATCAAATACCGTTCTTCGTTAGCTTAAAGAATCATTGGTAAATCGTCGGATCCGATCAAAACATTTTGCTTTTAGAATATGACAATTAACTGTTGTAATTTTACTTAATAGTTCCTTTGTTTTTGCTTTTAGTTCTGTTTCAAAGTCATTCCATAGTAACATCTCATTGATAATTCCCTCTTTCTTGGCATTACCGAATAATTCGATATTGGTTTGAAGAGGGCTGTCGCTGTTCACTGAGGTATCATTGTTCAGCTTACTAACGAGTAGTTCATTTTCATTTCTAATGAACTCAAGCCATGTCCAAGGATTTTCAATATACTTTAGTGCAACATAGTTGTTCATTTGAAGCTCTGAATAGGCGTCGATAAGAAACTCAAAATGTGTGAGTATTAATTCAGAATAGATACGTTTCGTCTCCAACCTCATCTCAGGAGACGGGTATGGCAAGTACTCAATTCCATTAATGATCAAAGTAAAACAACCATAAATTTGATTGTACTCATCTATAAAAGTATGAATATCCATTCCTTGAATTTCAGCAATATCATCTTCGAAAATTTCATATTTAATCTCAAACACTCAGAATTCCTCCGGACATTAATGATTATCGCCATAGCTGGCTTAAGGATACTTATATGTTAACACATATTGGAACCATCCTCCCCATTAGCTCAATCGCCTGCCGATCTTTCTATCTGCTGTATTGCGTAGTATTAAGGCCATAGTACTCTTACATAAGATGTATTCGATCGGGTATCTGTCGGGAATGAGATCAAGTTCTTATCATTGGTTTTTGACAAGAACCTAATTCCATAAAAAAAAATCCACGAATTACGCGGATATTAATTAGATAATGTGCTTGTCATCTGACAGTTTCGTTTTGTAATAATTGATAAATTTGATAAGAAAACGAATGGAGGCCGAAGAATAAATAATTGGCAAGAAGGCGAGGAGGTTCACAAGGAGACCGAGGGAAATAACCATGCCTAATGTCTTTTCTACGACCGTTCCTATTAAGGAAAGATTTACGTATTTCGGCTTCTTCCTCTTCTTCAAAAAATGCGTCCATATCAACCTCGATTCCAGCCTTATGATCCTCTTGCCATGCTCCCCCTCCTTCTTTTTACATCGACTTTCTCACGCACCAAGTACTCATACAACGCTGCCCGGCCACATTCACCGTTTTAATAGGCTCAAATAGTATCCCTTTCAACTCTTCCGTAGTTTTCTGTAATTTTTCCTCATCCACAAGAAAACGGATGCTCCCGTCTGGAAGTTTATAACGTTCATCCCCGAGTGGCTTTACCTTTGTTTCAATTCCAATTGATGATGCAAGTCGTACAAACATCAGCCCGTCAGGCTTAAGTACACGCCATAATTCATGCACTATTTGCTGGAAATGGGCCTCATTCTCAGCAAAATGCAGAACGGCGTTACTAATAATAAAATCAAAATAATGATCATCAAAGCTCATCTTATCAACAGCTTCAACCCGTGTGCGCTCGTTCGACCAGTCAGGTGCTATCTTCATGGCAAGCCTCTGAACAGCGTCAATCGCTTCCTCAGATCGATCCACTGCATACACGTCATACCCGTTACGCAGCAAATAGATAAGATTGCGACCAGAGCCGCATCCGGCATCGAGAATTCGCATTCCCGTCGTAATACGACCTTTTAATAGCTGATCAAATAAATAAATATCAATATCGCCAAACTGCTCTTTTAGATTCATATGCTTCACCTGTTTACCTTCAAAATATCAACATAAGAGACGTTATCCTGAATCGAAATAATCCCAATATCCGTAATTATACCATCAATTCTCGTAGTTGAAGATTTATAGACAAAGAATCACTCTGGATGAGCAGCCCTTTGCTCCCCATATATTTTCCGGACAATAAGACAGTATCCTTGCGAGGTTTCATTCATCCATTGTTGGCCGATTGGCTCTTTATGCCCGCTACTTCAAAAAGACTGCCGATAGAAATGAACTGACCCCCAAAAGTTAGACATTTATGTTATGCAGCCTGTGAGGCATGAGTTCGGTACTGTACCGGGCTCATGCCTTTTAGTTTTTTCTTGATGCGCTCGTGATTGTAATAGTTCAT
>NZ_JABMKY010000010.1 GCF_013204845.1 Paenibacillus qinlingensis | reverse complement strand
TTTTAACGACACAACCAAATATATCTTGCTTTCTTTCAATCAACATTGAAATCTAAAGGATGAAATCCTGCGAATAGACGAGCTTGCGTGAGGAAATTAAATCATACCGAGGGAGTTGAATGAACCGTTATTATCTCAAACCGTATACCCAACACAGTTTCCCGTATAATCGATCAAATTCTTTCAGTAACTCACTTGAATTTTTTGAATACTCTGATGATAAAATCTTGTGCAAGCATAAAGTAAGATACCAACCAACTCTTTAGTAACTAGTTCGTCGGTGTATATCATATTTTTATAAGCATCAATATTATTGTGTAACGCTTCGATTACCTCTCTATCAATAAGTGCGTTTCCATCACGTCCGTTATCCTCGCAGTTGGAGGATCAATTCCTGACAGATATTTTTAATTTTATCCTCTAATTCTTTCCTTTCCAATATAATCACCCTCCTTTTCGCAGCCGATCGTATACCGGCTGCCTTTCGTTTTGTTATTGAGCTATCGTTATCCGATAGTTTAATAATCTAATGGCCCGATGCGTGAATATGGCCTCGAAATCATTGAATTTCAGTTATATATACTTTATATACTTCTAAAATTTTCTCGGTTGTATCTTGAATTCTTCTATTAAATGATTCTTTATATTCTTCTTTAATATCTTCTGGATCAAAACCATAATATTTATAAGAATCGATAAGTTCTGTTTTAAGTTTTTCCGTTTTATTATCTAATAGTAAGTAGAGGACATATGCAACTAAGACCTCATGTTCATTAACAGGTGCACCATTTCTTATTAAAGATACGGGATCAAATTCATTGATAACACTTCTAACTTTATAAAATAGATCAATATTCGTTTCTTTTATTGATTCAAATTCGAATTTACTCATGTATATGTTCATCCAAGCACCCTTTCGATTGAACTAATATTAATCTTTATTTTCTCTGCATTTGAGGATTTCATCTAACGTCATATTTGCGAATTTCGCAAACACCTCAATACTTTACATATTCGTGAATCGATTTAACTATTCTGTCCTTTAGGTGAGCGAAAGGCTTCCAATCGTGCCGCAGCCGCTCGTTACTGCGTATTGAACAAACGTTCGCCGTTAGCGTAATCAGTAGGTATTATTCAATTTTTACTGCCCGACCATTAATTACATCTACTTTAAAGCGTTCACCAGATAAAGGGAAATTCTTCGTTGTGTGTAAAATGTATGTGTCTGCTTCCGTAATAGGCTCCAACTTAACCCAATAGTTAACTTTCTCAACCCCTATCCCATGGATCTCATATACTGGCAGTGATAAACGGATGCGATTTTCTTCTGAAGTAGAAACGTTTTTTAGATACAGACGGGCATAGCTGTTTCTTTGAAAAATATTAATAACTTCTATTCTGTAGTTATAATGACCGTCTGTTGTCATTTGTATTGAATCTGCCATAACTCTCTCTGTTAACCAGCCACTCGTATTTACACTCTTATACAATGGAGGAGTTAACAAAAGCATACTAACAATTAAAGCAAACACCCCTAAAACTCCACCGTTTTGTGGGGACCACCTTCTAACAAGTAAAATGACTGAAATAACAATCAGTAACGTGGAAGGTATTCCAAGACCAATCATAATTACTGTAGTAATTAGATCAATTCCGCGTTGAAAGTTAGCTGTTGATCCCAGAATGAGCCAAATAACCCCAGATAAATTAACTAAAGCGGCCAATATCCACAATATTTTTATCCATTTAAGCAGATACATTCACCCTTTTGTTAGACTCTTAATTTTTGCTTCACACACGGGTTATTTTTCGCCTCGATTTTCTCTAACTGAAACATAACATACCAATATTAACGATATGCGCCACCAAGTTATCCAGCCCGTTAGCGGGGCGAAGGGCTGCTACTAGGCAGCCCTTCAATTAGAAATATTTTTTAAATCCTTTACTAACCGATCCGTCATATCCTTCTCGTTCGAAGAACTGATGAGCTCTTTCACGGCTTGAATTGCTTAAGAGCATAATCCGATGGCAATTTATTGATTTACAATAGTCCTCAACATATTTTAAAAGTTGTTGCCCAATACTCTTACTTCGATGATTCTCATGAACAATTATGTTCTCGACAATTCCATACGGTCTTGTTCCATGCAATGCTTGGATACATATATTTAGCGTCACTGTCCCTAAAATTTCACCGCCTTCATCGAAAACAAGCAGAAAGTTATTAGGGTCACTTTTGATTGTATCAATTTGTTCTTCGAGAACGTTCATTTTCTTACTATTTGGCACTAACATACGATAGAGCTCGCATAGTTGGTTTTTATCAGATCGTTCAGCTTCACGAATCAAATCAATATCAACTCCTATATATCCCTTGTCCTTACATTTTATTCCACGTTACAATTGAGCATTCCTGCTCGTTACTTAATGAAGAAAGAGAAGCAGCCGCGATGCAGTCTCCTCCATAATATGTTCCTCATTACTTCAATAAGTATAATTTCATTTTTACAATGTTCTTCCCCCGAATGAACGATGGGGATTCCTTTCAATAATCTCATAGAATGTACGTTTGTTTATTTCAAATCCACAACATGTACAAACTTCATGCATAGATTTAATTTTCATCATTTTACTTCCACAATTCACACAAAAGAATTTTCCTGTTTCACTGTTTTCAACTTTTGGTATCCGTACTTTAACATCTTTACAATTATCTATTGCTTCATTAAAAACTTTTTCCATATGCTTTGAAAAATAACTATCTCCAGCATTGCAATATAACTCTCCTTCATTAATTCTCAGTTCTTCTTTGCAATAAGGGCAATACATTTCTTAAACCTCCCTCACATTATTTTATTAATTATTTCTCGCCAGTACCTCGGAGTCTAGTTGTTAATATCGGCAGTCTGTAGTCCCTAGAGCCGATCGCTAGCCCGGCTGCCTTCTTTTGTGGTTATTGAACTAACGTTCTCCGTTAGCGTAATAAACTGTACAGGACTATATCCTGAAAACCTACTTCAGACAAATTTTCATTTTTAAATTTCACTGCTACTCCAAGTGAAGTTTCCCACCTTGAGTCAAATAATAGACCAACAATCCTTTTATTTCTTGGAAACATTCGAATTACTACATGAGTTAACGATACTAAATCTCCAAATTGAGACTTATCAGAAATTAAGGGAGCAAGAGCGTCGTCAGTCCCCTTTCCAAATCGCTCTCTGTAGTCCATACACACGCTTTGATAATAAGAATAAAGTCCATCTTCAGCCTCAGTTATAAATCTTTGCTTTTCTTTTAAAAAATTCGAATAGGCTTCTATTTGATCATTTGTGAAATCTCCTTCTTCTGACCCAGAAATACTTAAAATTACATTTTTTCTAATTCCAAAAATGCTTATTTCAAATGTTCCTAACCAAGTCAAATCGAATTCTATTTTTCCAAATACTTCATGCAGCTCACTATTTCAGATTAGGATCGTTAAAATTTGACTAAATCAAAGGAAATCGACTTCTAACGGAAATAAACATGCTAGAATTTATGTTGAATTTTTTGGGAAGCCTCAATTTTCTATTTGATATTGAAGGCTTTTTCGTATTCGTTTTGTGGCGTAGATATAAATGCAAGAACGGACATTTTGTCACCATCTTTTCACTTTACAGTAACTCATTTATTCAAGGTTGCTACCAAACTATCCTGCCCGTTACTTCAACAGAAAAAGGCAGCCGATTGTGTGCGGCCGCCTTCATATCGTGATTGAACTATAGTTCTTACGAATTAAATATGAGTTTATTTCCTTTTAAAATAAGCAAAAATCAAGATCCAAAGAATGCATCCAAGTATAATTTGAACTCCACTTTCTTGAATATGAATGCCATTCCCACTCATCAATATTCCCGTAAAAAAAACCAACATAAGACATACAAGTAGCTCAAGTAATTTGGCTGTCATAATTATGCGTTCCTCCTTTTCTATTGGAAAAGATAATGACTAAATAAATAATTATTCCATATTTCTATCACAGAGACCTATCCAATACTTTTACGGACAACAGCAGCCGATCGTGTGATGGCTGCCGTTGTGAACAATATCCCTCAATTATCTAAATCCTTTTGGTTATCAAGGATACCTGAGTTTCGATATTTTCTGTGTATTTTTATTTTCTGTTTCCTTTTTATATGATTATACAAAATCACTAAAACAACAATTAAAGAAATAGCAGCCCAATAATACCTATATTCAATAATAAAGACTACTGCTAGCGCTATTTGCCACACGAAAGCTCACCTTTGCCTTATTCTATTCTCTTCTCTAGGCGCTGTAAAAACATGCATCTCCTCTTATTTCTCTACGCAACTATTACTTCCTTTTTTTTGTAACTTTAACTGACCATTCAACATTCGAAGAGTTGCCACGCGGCATCCTTTTGAATGTTGAACTATCGTTCCTACGTTAGCTCAATAGTCTTATGTTTTAATTAGAGTCGCTGCTTAATTCGATTGATGAATGAATGATGGTTTTTTGTTTGAGGGTTTAATGTACGATCTTATCTTGGATTAGCTCCTTTACAAACGCTATTGCAGATGCACGATTGACTGTAGCAAGTAAATTTAGATATATTGCAAAGAATATTAATAGTCGGTCAGATAGTTCGGGTCCTGCTTCAGATGTTTGGCAACCATAGCCCGTAGTTGCTTCGCGCTCATTAATCTGGTCGTTGCGTTGCCGAATTTCCCGAGGGTCATGACGCCGGTACTAAGTGCTTCAGGTTCGAGTTTCGTGAATGTGTTGGATCCGACCCGTGCGCAGTGGCGAAACTGTGGCGTGTAGTGGCGGTCACCTTTGGGCCCGATCGTGTATAAGTCAGTTTTCTCGGCAGAAATCGTTCCGACTGCCCCATCCCATTCCTCGACCCCATGAATGAAAGTGTTACGACTAAAATTAACGCCGATCAGCAGGATCTGGGCACCCCGCTGCCAAAGTTTGTGATAGGTACCGCCCACTCCGCATGGGGTTTGCAGATGTTCCTCGCCCGCGATAAAGGACTCTGCATCTTTACCAAAGGCTGCCACTGAGTGGGTCGGGTGCAGAGAACGCACGACTCCTGGATGCTTGCGAAAAAGCTCGGTCAGCGCCCCGATGCATGTTGGCGTATACAGGTTGTCGCATACCGGATTGTCAGTCCCGACATTGCGCCACGTATGCGCTCCCAGCACAATCAACCCGTCCTTCATGTAGTCACTCAGCGCATCAAGCACAGTCTCCGCACCACCCTCGACCGCTCCGATTGCCTTGTACGAAATATGGATTTTCAACGTCCCGAGCGGGTCAACGCCGATATTTTGAAGATGCTCGATCAAATCTGTCTTCGTAAACATAATGTACCTCCGTTTATTCTTATAGGAGGATTTTATCACAAATAACGCCATCTACAGCCAATGTTTACGAATCTTCCGTAAACGAAAAGTATGACGTTTAACAAACGGCAAGAACTGTTGCTATTTATGGATGATACAATTGTAATAGCCATTTATTGCAACTGCTTTGTCTGTCATTTTTTGATTTGAATATATACTGCAAGCATTGGTAATTCAAAACGTCCAGGCATGGAAATTTCCTAGTATGCAGCCTCTGCTATTTGATCAGTCTTCGACCGGAGCAACCTTTAATTAGACTTCGTCCGAAATGTTATAAAGTTCTTGTCATTTCATTTTGACAAGAACTTTATAACATAAAACAAATAAGCTCAGTGAATGCTGCTTTCAATGTTACTATGTTCTTGTCACCCGACAGCAGCTTCATCCTGATTTCTTATTGAACTAACGTTCACCGTTAGCGTAACAAATAATTATAAAACAGTTTTAGAATATTGAATTTAAATTCATTTCAATGTATATTTATTCATATCTATTTTTTGGGAATCATTGAAAGAGAGGAATCCTCATGTCGATAGTAATTCGTGCTGTTGAACCAAGAGATTTAAACCAATTGACTGAATTAATGTATCAATATATTGTAGATTTTTATAAAAGACCAAAACCTACAATTGAAAAAGTACATAATTTGATTGAAACTCTTTTAGAAAAGAACAAAGGTATTCAATTCATTGCTGAAAATGAAGGCGAACTTCTCGGATTTGCAACATTGTATTTTAGTTTCAGTACAACAAAAGCTGATAAAATCACTGTAATGAACGATTTATTTGTTGTTGAAAAAGCAAGAGGTACAGGAGTATCCGAGCAACTCTTTAAGTTCTGTGAAACATTTACAAAAGAGAACGGATATGCTCATATGACCTGGGTAACTGCAACTGATAATAACCGCGCTCAACGATTTTATGAAAAAATGGGTGGCTCACTTGGTAACTGGTTGAATTATTCAAAATAATATTTGTTCGACTTGACCTCTTCTATGATGAGGTCATTATTTTTATGCACTCTTTATTTAAAACTTTTTCCCATCCTATTTCCACTCTTCTTCCTGCCATTTAGTTCAATTAAAAAGGAGCAGCTGCCGGACTTGGCATCTACTCCCTAACTGTTCAACAATCGTGTCCCGTTAGCTCAACACAATCTTTTTTACAAATTGAATATCAAATTCCATATCTATTTTCGGAAATTTTTTCTGTAACATTTCTAATGTTCTAAGGTAATTTTCAGTTCGGAATTTAAAGGCAAGATCATCATAGACCTCTCTCAACCAACCAATTTCAAACTCCGAGCATGAATTAAGAATCTCAATCATTTCTTGTTCATTGTAACCAAATGAATCAACGATCTTTGCCCAATAGTCACTTATCCTAGGATCATTCTCGTGAAGCAGTGTTCTTTCAAATATCAATCTTTTCACTTCAAGATATTCTTTAATATTACCCCACCTCATGCCCCTTGTAGCCACTTAACTAACGTTCTCTCGTTAGTTGAATGACTCAATTCACTGCATTGCAGCAACCATCCAAAAAACGCCAAAAATGACTCCCCATAAACTAAGAAACGAACTAATCAGAAAAGGTAGCCATCGAACTTTCCTAAATTTAAGGTACATCATAACCAAAAATGGATATAAAGCAAATATCTTTATTACCAAGAAGATTAACGAAAGAATTATTTCATTTTTGAGAAACAATGATAAAATACCCGTAAGGATTAATCCAGTTACTCCAACTGAAAAGCCAAAGAACTCTTCAATAAAATTTGATATGTTGGGGTTAACATCAAGCATTAGAGCAGCTATCATTGGGGGAAACAAAATAATTACATACTGTGTTATCAAATGATAAAAGAAATTCCTTCCCAACAATTTCACCCTCTCACTTTTCGTTCCTAAATTGCGATTCGTAACAACAGTTTGCTGTCTAGAAGAGCAATAATAGTTGTTTATTGGAAGTATCCTGCCTTTTAAGCGCAACGAGGCTGCCGATCTATACCGGCAGCCTCGTTGCGCTTAAACCAATGGGTAATCAACAACAATAACATTTTCCAGTATACCATCCAGCGATTTAACAAATTCCTGATGAACCGGATGCGGACCATATGAACGCAACGACGCAAGGTCTTCAAACGTTACCCGTAATCCGAGAGTATAGCCCTTAATATTTTCCGTTTCTTCAGTTACGTTGATGCCTGCACTTATATCAAATATCCCGGGGATACGATCCCGAAACGTTAACAATTGATCCAGCAATTCCTGTTGCTTGATTGGCGTGACATTAGTATTGAACTTGAATACAACGAGATGTTCGTACATCGCTAAATTGCTCCTTTTTTAAGCTTAATGTTGTGGTGCTATAGTTCTGCGTTAGCGGATTAACTAAAGATATTGAGATGTATACCAGAACGTAGAAGATCCACAAACGGTGGTTTGCAAGGGGCACTCCTCTTTCATCGACTATTTCTCTTCGATTGGCGTATAAATCTCTAGCTCACTTTCAGGTGAAGTAGGATTAAATCTTTCGTCCATCAACTCCACTACCCAACCTTTAGTATGTTTGTAGCCATTCTCATCAATCCAACAATTAAGAGACCTATAAGCATCACCTATTTTCCAAATCTCACCTTTATGCGTATAGACAGCATAAGTGCACACAGGAGTGGTCTGGCTTACCATTCCTTGTGGAATAGAACCAATCTCTGTGACTTGAGCGGTTGTAAAGTAGGTTCCAAGATTGTCGGGTGCATAATTACTTGGTTCATATAGAGCCAATTTCTCACCAGTTCGATTTTGGATTTCCTCCAAACGACTTATTAAAGAGTCAAATGATTGCGGAATTACCGTTGGATACTCTGAATACTTCGCTTCATGCCTTGTTCCAACTGCTAAGAATCCTCTTTTGACCACTCTACAAGTTTTATCTTTAACGCCTTGTTCGCTCATTTCGTTTCTCCTTTTGGTTTTTGAATCGTATAAGAAGACATAAAATAACATTTCAACTCATACCCATATTTTCCCTGCAAAAGCACATTTGATTTTAATAAAATTATTTGATTAAACTACCCGTTAATTGAATGAAAACAGGGAGCAGCTGCCTTGGCAATCTTCTCCCTGTTTTTGAGACTTACTACTCTGGGACTTCTATATATTCTGATACTCTAGCTTTAAGTATTTCAATTAGTTCTTCATCCAAATAACCATAATCGTCGGGTATATCTAGGTTCCAGATCGGCTTTTCAATAAGTGTAGATCCAAATTTATGTTTGAGTCGGCTCAAATGCTTTTTTTTTCCATTACAAATATGAGATCTGCCCAACCAATGTGTCCACTTGTTACCTTAATCCTAGCACCATCTTCTGTCCCAGCAGACCTCACATCATAACCATTGTATTTATGAAATATTTTTTCGGCTGTTGGGCTTCTCCATTTGTTTCTGCTACATATAAACAAAATTTTTATGTTTATCATCCTCTTATTAAATTCACTGATTTTTACCACTCTATGGATAATAATACACTAAAAGTGTCATCTACGTTTGTGTTCATCTGCCCATAAGTTGAGAAAACGGCAGTCATTATGTCGGCTGCCGTTTCTTCATTTTATTGAGCAATAGTTACCCGTTAGTTCAGAACTTTATTTTTTATCCAAATATTTTTGTAAAGGTCGGCAATCATAAGATTAACTATACCAACTTCTTTAATGTTATCTTCATTTGGTTCGTTCCTCAAAAAGAATGTAAAAGAAAAACAATCTCCTTCCTTATAATTCAAACCACATTGACCAGTTAGCTGAGTGTTGTATGTTTTCCCATTATATTCGGCTGTCAAAATTGTAGTTGAAGATGTAGTGAAGGAATGAATGTTGATCGTCTCATGTTGAATGGCAGAAATTAGCGTTGCACCAGATAAAGAATATTGTCCACTGGATCTAAATCCGATATCAAATCCTCCATTGGGTGTCACTTTGAGCCATGATACGTACATCCTATGCTCTCCATCATTATAGATCTCTTTTCCAATGTTACTTTCTAAATTTGACAAATCGACTTCAAGTGAATATCTTCCATTTATCTGACACACTACTTGCGGTAAGGAAATGCTTAAAATTTAGAACTTACGGCTGTTATAAGAAAATAAAGTGTTAGACTCAAGCTCTTGATGTTACGGGATTTATAAATTGAATTATCGTCTGAATAATATTAAGTATTAGACTTACCCTGAAAATAAAACAGCGGCGGGCTAGGACTAGGAAAATAAAGTCTTAGGTGCTTTATCATATATTACTAGTATTTTCTTCCAATACTTAGCATGATACAATCTAGTGAACAGTTCTATCAGGAAGGGGCGTATTAATGCAAACACACCAACAACCGGGCAAGGCTGCTCAGCAGACAACGACGACCGGCACCGCCGAATCGTTGAATATGGTTGAAAATGAAACGGCACAAGGCTTGTCCGGTGCAGCTCTTCAGCGTGCAACGAAGCTCCCGCAGGCTATGAGCCCGGCGCAGATGATGTATCTGCAGCGTACGATCGGCAACCGCTCGGTTGGCGAGCTGTTCAAGCAGCAGTCAGCGGCTAACCCCGCTGCGAGAGCCGTGGAAAAACCTGCGGAGCTGACAGCAGCCGCTGGGACGATTCAAGCCGCTTCGCCATCCCAAAGCGATATTCAGCGTAAGGTGTATATCAAGCGGGCGCTAATTGGCGGCTACAGGAACAAGACCAAAACCGGCCGCGGCAACGAAGGCGCAGGCGAGCGGAACGTAGATAATATGATCGCGGACGGGAAATCACGCTATTTCAACAGTAAGGATGAAATGTCTCAGTACGCGGCGAAGACGACAGAGAAAATCGGGTATGTCGAGAAGACGAATACGTGGATTCGCATTCCGGATGAGCTGACGGTAATCGGGGAAATCCATACGGAAACTACGTTGGAAGATGTTGTGAAAGCTGTGGGGACGGATAAGTTCATGCACGAAGCCTACACCGAACGTCCTGCTGAAGCTGCCGATAATCCTGAGCTGGAAGCGGCTATAACGAAGCGAGAGGTTGAGCGCAATGCCAAGTTCGGTGGCATCGGCACGGGTCCGGGGGCTAAATCTCACTATGCGGAAAGTTTTTATCCGAAAGTCATTCGAGGCTTGCAAGGGATTAATGTGATTTATGATTATCGGGTCATGGCGTCGGAGGCAGAGAAGAGATTATTCGGCATGGCGATTCGATTTGCGGCGGGTGCAGATGAAGAATCCGTACTCTATCAGACCTATGCGGCTCAGGAAGATCTGTGGCAGCGAACCGCTGCCAGCCTTGAAGGCGATGACCAATCGGCGGAGCCTTTAACGGAGGCCATGAAAGCTGCAAAGAGCAAGGATCTGTTTACTACGTTCGTTCGTGAAGTAACGGCTTACGCCACTACGAAGCTTCAAGAGGAGCAGGCACAGGCATCGGCTGCGGATAAGAAGGCTTTTGCCGACAATTGGCATGTGGCCAAGTCGGATTATGGTGCAGCGGATACCGAGATTATGAAAGCGGAGAAGGCCCGTGATTTCTCGATGTTCCAGCATATTAAGAAAGCGAAGAGCGAGGGGTATCTGTTGTACGGACTTGGCGATTTGCATCTTAAGCGACTTAAGGAGCTACTCACTGCCGAGGGCATCAAGTCGGTGAACATGAACAAGTTCATGGATGAACAGAAGACGACTCATCCGCAAACGTGAGGTGGTCTTCAAGGCTGCATCGAAATAAAATGGCTCCAATCCTGTAGAATCACATTATTATCCTTCAACTAATTGAAAAAATCTAATGTCCCCTCCTTCTGTTTCAGCTATTATTATGTCATTTCGCTCTTTGACACGAAAGACCTTTGTTCCAACTGCCAGTTTATTTGCTGTTCCGTTTTTAAAAGCTTTCCCATTATTACTTTGGTGGGTAATTTCAGTTTCTTGTATGTCTTTGGTTAATTCTAACTCGTCTACCCAAGGATTTCCTGCTTTATAGATGATATCTTTATACATAAAAATATTAGCATTCGGTTCCATTTTTAAAACTTCTTTTGCGGTTGGATTTCCAATTGTATTAGAGGACGTGCACCCTGTTGTTATGAAACACATTAACAATAAAATCATCATAACATTTCTCAAGCATTTCCCTCCTCCGTAAATATCCCATAAATTAGGACGCGAAATTATATACGAATGTTGCGCTAATCTGCCCTTTAGTTGACCAAAGGCTGCCTATCATGCTGGCAGCCTCATCCTTGTTCTATATGTAACTAACGTTTTGCAATAACCTAATAATATGACGATAAAATCAGTATTCCTCTTGCTCATCCCCAAGGAGCCGAGCATTTAATTTAGTGTTCATCGCTGTAATGATGAAAAGGAGCCAATATAAGACCCCTTGAATAACGGAGATATACTGTTTCTCCATTATAATTCCAGAATGCCATTCCTTCACTACTTTTTATGGATAGTACATTACCATTAGGAAGTGTTACTCCGTCCCTTTAAAGGAATCAATGAAGAGCAGCTTCAATGCAGCTCCTGCGCTATAGTTATCCGCTAGTACTCCGAACTAGTCTTCCTTTCTGAAGTACTCTATCGCTAGTACAATCAATCCTAGAATAAACAAAATAATACCCATAATAAAAGGAAAGCCCAGAAATAGACTATCTACGACTACTTCCTTGCCAAAATCATTTACTCCGAAAATGGCAAACCACAACTTTGAACCTTGCCAAGTATCGATGCTTGGTACGTAAGATGCAGCTGCAATGAAAATTGCTAATGAAATCATAGCGCCGGTTAACACGAGTACCCCACCAATTATTGTCCTTTTCATAAAAGGATCTCTACCTCCATCCTTTCATATCCTAGAATAATTCAGTTCATCATCTCATAAAATACCACTTTCATTTTTCCGTTCAGCTCTCGAGGTTAAGAAGAAAATGCCGTGTGCCTTGATAGGCGTCTTTCCATCCCATCTTTGCATAGAATCGTAGTCCGTCGAGTCCCTTGAAATAATAAGCGCCAATTAGCCGAGTTTCGAAGTTTGGTATCGTGATGCCACTTTTGGCTTGGAAATCTTGGTACGCCTTAATGACACCGCTCCACGGCATATGCCGATCGAGAATCGCAAGGTCCACGAGGGGGTCGCCGTACATACAGTTGCCGTCAATGATGCCAGTAATACACTCGCCATCCGACAAGATATTCCACTGATGAAAGTCCCCATGGATAAATCCTCTGTGCGGTTCGTTATACGATATGCAGCTCATCAAGCGGTTATAGATTTCTTCATAAACGTCTCGCTCTAAATAAGAAGTTCGATAAAGGTCGTGCCAGTTCTCCCAGAATGTCCCGGTCTGATCCTCCACGTTGCAGGAAATGACGAAGTCTTTCCAGGATGCGTAAGTTCCATTGCCATCAGGTCCGATCCACCCATATCCGTTCGTTGATTCGACGTCCACGACAGCCAGTTTGGTCAAGATGCTGATAAGCTCAGGTAAGTGAGCGGCCTGTTGCTCTACTGTGTAATCAGCTAGATTGCGACCGCCCATCCGTTCAGTGATAATATATGCCAACGGACCGGTTTTCCCTAGTGCCAAACATTTCGGAAAAGTAATGCCTTGACCCGACAGCAAGTCAGAGACAAAGCTTTCCGTCTGATAAGCGCCTTCCAAATCGCTGAATTTTACGACATAACCTTTGGCTTCATGGACAAAGGAAAAGACACTGCTCAAGTTCCCCCCGGTCAATGGCTTAATTTCGGCCGCACCAGGTCCAAAATGCTTTCGCAACACTGCCTCAATTTCACTCACGGCCAAACTTGGTTTTTCATACGCGGTCATGGTCCCAGCCCCTGTTCACATTGAATCTCTATATTCATAAGCAACGCATTCCATACAAGAGTTATATTCTACAATTACATTCAATAATTTCAATATTCTGCCCACGGTACCGTTCAATTTCGCAGCAGCCTAAAGTAAGGGTAAACATCGCTATTGTGTGCTATTTCATAATCCATCTGGACTTTCTTCTACGAAAGAAATTAAATCAAATCATGAAATTTTCAATCAGTTTCATTATTGAAGTACGATGTTTGTTCAGCCAGTCATTCCTTGATTGAAATTGACTTAGAATGTAATTAAAGTTCTGCTCGATATTTGTACCAGAATAATGCTGTCCGATGTAAATATGGAGTACAGCAATATGGTAAATTTGAGTCAAAAGTTGCAGTTGATTCATTTCTTGATATGTACATTTTCGAAACTGAGAGTAGCCTTTAATAAATGCTTCCGTCATCTCCCATGATCCGTTTGATAATTGTATGACGTGGTTAAGGGAAATAGTAAATTCCATGAACCTAGTATCAAGTGAGGTAAAATCAAAATCCAAAACGCCATGGATTTTATTCTCTTTTGAGAGTAAGTTGTAGATTAAAACATCATGATGAACTAGTTGCTTAGGCAATTCCATCAAATCAAGTTTATTTTGTTCCACGAAAGAGACGGTTTCTTTATAAAAATTAAGCGCTGTTTGAGAAATTTCAAATGGTGGGGCCTTAATAAAAGATGTCACAGCATTATAATCGGCTAATGGATGCAAACAGTAAAATTCTGTGAAGGGAACTCCTCGAAATTGACAATCTAAGGTACATTGGCTTAATGCTAAACTTACTTCACCAACAGTAGAGCCAAACTCTGCAGCTTGCTGAACACTGGATATCTCTGGAACAATCCCTTCAACAAACGTAACGATCGCACCTAATGTTCCATTGGATAAGTGTACATACAGTCCGCCAATATTCGTATTTAAAAATTGGGGCACGACAAAAGAAAGATTCTGTTTACTCAAACACGATGTTATGTGTCCCTCAAACTCAATACTCTCTACATTTTTGGTATGACGATTGTAATTTCGAATGACATATTTTTGGCCGTTCGTTATTAAAATTTTAGTTAGGTTAGTCAGACCGAATGGTACCGACTCGATAACGTAAGCTGAATCCTCAAAGTAATTACGAACTATCTCCTCGATTGTTTCTTGCATCATAATCCCCCGATCATACATAGCATGCAATTTTATTACAAATCAACTTTCACTTTACGATACTCCCCTGGTGGAACTCCGGTATGCTTTTTAAACTTGCGAATAAACGCATTTACACTGTAATAACCTACCATGGAGGCAATATCGAGCACTTTCAAATCGGTCGTTGCTAATAACTCCTGTGCTTTTCGCATACGAACGTTGTTGATGTAATCACTGAAGTTAACGCCTTTCTTACTTTTAAAATAGGTGGATAAATACGTCCCTGTAATCCCCAGCTTATCCGCTACTAATTCCAGGGTAATATCATCCCCAAGATGTGTATTAATATAGTCGGTTGCATAATCAATGATCGGATCCGCTTCCTCCACTTTCCTGCGAATTACCGCTAATTCCATCTGGAGAAACCACTCCAAATAGATTTCCAATTGCTCCAAAGTAAAGCATTCCCGTACGTTCTCGTAAGGAGCTGTTCGAGGCAAGGAACGTTCAGCGAAAATCGAAATCCCCGAGGCTTTGTTCACTTTGCGGATTACTTCTGTTGCATAATCATGCAGCTGCCGCAGCGTCGCCCCTTTTCGAACAAGATAGTGAAGGCGTCGTTTTACAATTTGAATTAATTCAATTGCGTTGCCCTTTTCAAGGTTAGCATAGAACACCCGCTCCTCTTCATGATCCGAATAAACAGGATCCTTTGGCCCAGCCTCCGTAACAATTTGCGTGTCGTCTCCCATTCGCCGTCCTTTCAATAGTAGCAGTATCTGATTATACGCATCGGAAAATTTGGAGGAGTCCTCGTACCTGTCACTAACCGAGATCGATACAAGACAGTACTCCCGGTCCAGATCGAAGACCTGCTTCCAACGCTGTAAAAACACCTCGATACGTGACCGTTGATCATCCTCCATGAATATCAGAGACAAGATAATGTCGTTTTCAATCTGAAACGTAACCGACTCCTCGAAAGCCTCCGTCAAATCGGCATTGACAAACTCCTTGAATAAATTAGCCGCTTTGTCCTGGGCAATATCCATATCTGTTTTCAGCCGTGATTTAAATAAGAGTTGAAAACCAATTAATATAAAGGGATTATCAATGTTTGGAGGGATATTAGCCTCCTTCGCATAGCCCCGAATATTTTTAAACTTATTCGTGTACGCGTAATATTTAAGCAGTGAATTTTGACGGTCCAGATCTTGATGAATGACAAGATTCGTTCGGATCAGATCATTAATTTTCTCACTAATGACATTGAACTCTTTAATTTGACTTTGTGGTGGGTTGGAGACATTGAGCTGACGAATGGATTCTAAGATTTTACGAATTGGATTATTCAGCCGCATACTGAAAAAGATAGAAGCAGCAATGCTTAACAATAGTGAAACAATGAGAATGGTAGCTAGAATGAGGTTCAATTTTGAAATTTGCGAGTCGATCGAAGCTGTAGGAATCACATTGACATAGGTAAACCCGCTTAGCGTCCCTTTTTGATAAAAGAGATACGATGCCCCCACTTTCATGTGCCCTTGCTGTTCATCCATCGGTGGAAAGGTCATTGTACCGGCATGATCTGAAGCATACAACATGTTTTTCTTTTCATTTAAAATAAACAGCTTATTCTCCGGTGAAGCGGACTTGTAAAATTCCGCAGCCATTTTTTCATTATCTAACAGCGCGATGATCGCAATACTTTTATTATCGCTGCTGAATAAGAGAGGCATAAGGCTGCCACTGTACTTTTGAATATCCATCGTTTTCAGTGCAAAATTCGAGGATGGATACATGGTAATCCCATTGTTGCCGCTTATTTCTCCTTGCCAAAAATCGTAGGTATAGGTGTCATTGGCATAAAATTTATCGAACATATCATGTAAGGAAGCGGATCCATCTTTATCAAACGCCAGATCGAGGCGATTTAACACAAAAATCATGTTGTACAAATACAGCGATGGATTCGTTAAATACCCTTGCAGTTCATTGCGAAGTTGTGTTACCGCCACATAATCGATCCCGCGCACTTTGTTCCAATTCACGATGCTGGCGTTAACTTTTAAATACTGGGTAAACGTAAAATTCTTAATTGTTCGGATTTGATCTTCATAATGTTTGACGGTCGTGTCGGTTAGCACACTGTTATTCTCTATTAATTTCTCTTCCAGATTGGTCCGAAAAAAGGCATACGAAACAAAGTTAAAGGAAACCGGCAATAGCGTGATGACGATAAAACTGATCAGTAGTTTAAAAAATAGTGAACCCGCCTTCTTTGGAAACGGTCGTATATTGGCCATACCTAGCGCCCCCCTCTAGTTGCCAAAATTATATCATGTATACCTATCAGTGTAGAACAAGCGGAGCCTAGAAGGAAATGTGCTGTTCTATTCATAGTTAGCCCATCTTCACATGATAAGTCGGTAAAAAGCCATGTTTCTCGCTAACACCTCGAGAAACATGGCTATTCCACACATGGATGCTACTGTTTAATTGACAGTTTGCTTATAGACATTCACATCTTTGATACTCGTGTAGACACCTTGATTCGTACCATGTCCAAGTATCCGTATATACTTTGCGCTGGCATTTGAGAATGTATAGCTTTCATATGCTGCCGTTGTTCCGCTGCTTGTGCCCGAATAAACATTCGTCCAAACCGTGCCGTTAGTCGATACTTCAATATCAAAGGTCGCTTGACGTTGATGGCCCAAATACCAAGCAATATCCACTTGATTCACATTCTTGACACTACCTAGATTCAGCCCAAGCCAAGGATACCCTTGCGGATTGTCGGATGTCACGAGTGTAGAATCCGATTTGCCCGACCAGATGCTCCCCATGTTGTCATCGATGCCATTGGCTGCGCCAAAATCTGTACTTACAACATTGCTGTTTCCTCCAACAACCGTAAGCAAGGAAGAATCCTCCACCGTGAGCGTATACGTGTTGGTGACCATACCGTTTGCAGATGTCACTTGAATTGTTGCTGTTCCTGTCGCGTTGCCACTCCAAGTCGTTTGCACCGTCGCATTCTTATCATGCTTGATAGCGGAAACCGTTGCCTGCGGCAATTTCGAAGACTTCGGCACGGTATAGTTAAATACGCCGGAAGTAAACCCTTGAATGAACTTACCGTTTAGAACAATCGCATCCAATGTCGCATCGTTGCCTGTTTGGCCTCCCCCTGATCCTTGCACACCTTGCACGGTATCTGTTGATAGATTCAGAGACACGGAGGCTCCTTCTGCTTCAAAGGTCCATGTATCCCCTTGCTGCGTCAATGTGACGCTCTTCGGGATCATCTCTGAATCGGACCAGGAGAATGCGGCAGCATTGGTCCAATGCGATTGTGTAGTATTTACCAAACGAAATGCCTGTCTGTCCATGTTGCTTTCTTCTGTTACATAAGGCACATAGTCCACGCTGGAAGTGATATTGGTTCCAGTCAGTTCCTTATATCTTAAATTCGCCGTCCCACCGGTGGTCAGATAGCTGCCATCTCCAAGCGATTGAATGTTTTGGCTTTCCGGGAAAAACCGGAGCTCCAGATTTTTCGGTTCATTGACTTCGATGTCATCCACGACCACGAGAATATCCGGCTTCAAGTAGATGAGATGACGTTTATACTTCTGAAGACCAAGCGTGCTGTCATAAGCTTGCGACGCTTCACCAAGCATGTAATCGTAAACAGCAGTGGATACGGTTTTTACAATGGTAGGTTCTGATTTTACACTTTGTAAAGGAAGGTTATTGAGGAATTCTTTCCCTTCTCCTAGCTGACCCGTTCCATTGATTAACAGTGTATTATGATTAGACGTCCATTTATCCGCATACCCATCGTCTCTTATTAACCATTCCCCATTGCCAAAAATCATAAAATGATTGGCATCCGGATGTGCATGATCCACGCCCCAGTTATCGAACGTTTCGGACTTGTTCATATGGAGTCCTTTATGGCCGATCGACGGACCGCTTTTGAAAGCGACAACCGATTCGTCTCCGGACCAGTCAGATCTCGCAGAGACGATGCCTAGATCATCAAAGAGATGCAAGGTAGGCAGGCTGCTTGTCGAACCTTCCGCTACCGCCGGATCATACCACAACAGATTGCCATATTTCACATTCGTAGATTCAATATTCGCACGATCGATCTCGCCTGCAAGTCCTTGTGCAAGTTCATCCCCATATTTACCTGCTAGGAGTCTTAACGACATATCAGGCCCATACCAGTTCACATTGGCATCATCCCCAAAATTAAGATGATTGACGTCGGATTTCCAACTGTTCTTAGGCAACTGCATATAAGCTGCATAAGTTGAAGCCTGCTCAAGCCACTGATTGTCTGTGTAAATATCGATGCCTAGGAATTTCTGAGCAAGCTCGCCATATTTCAATAAGTATTCAAGCCCGTATTGCCAATACGGATAACCCTCTTGGCTAGCTCCATCCTCCGACAAGGCTTGCAGTACTTTATCAAATTTACCTATCGTGTACGTCAGCCAAGGAAGCGTATTTTCGCCAGTTTCGTAGAGGGCAATGCCTGCCGCTGAAAGTCCACCTAGACTCACCCACATATGGTTCTGTAAGTAGCTTTCCGTCCAGTAGATGTTATATTTCTGACCTTCAAAAGGCTGACCACTCGCCTTCAGATACATTTCGTTTCCACGCGTTTCCAACTTTTGCTTAATGGCATTGCGCGTTGTCAAATCCAGGTCGTTATACAGCCAATCATAGACGATAGCAAGACTTAATAATTGATGTCCCGCAGCAAGATCGGTATTCTGAAGAGCACCTCTTCCCCACGTTGGGTAATTGACGGAAGCAAGCGCATGGGATTTCGCAGCATTAAAATATTTGATATCTCCGTCGATTAGATAGGCCAAGGCTAGATAGATCGTATGATCCGCCGTGTCTCTTTGCCACGATTCACCCTCATAGGAATCCACATAGTAGGCTGTAGGCGTGGTTACCACATAAGCATCGGCTTTCGCTTTAATTTCCTGCCAGATATCCGCATGGGTTCCCCCTGGCAGAATCGCCGTTTTCAGTTGATTCACTTTCGTTCCATCAAGGAAAAGACTTGGGTGCACGTTAGCGTATGGCGCTAATGCGGTCGACAAGGGCTGTATGCTGATCGTCACTGTCGCATACGTGGAGCTGCCGTTGCCGTCGGTTACCCCGATGTAAAAGCGATCGGTCGTCTGGTTCCCCGGATTCGCTTTATACGTCCAGGTACCATCGCTATGAACACGAACCGTACCGTGATCCGGCTCTCCCAGCTTTGTATACGAGAGCGAATGGTTGCTCGCATCAGTGGCAATCACCTGTCCGCCAACCGAACCGCCAAACGTTGTTGTTGCAGTGTAATCCGGTACGGTAATGTCGGTATTTCCTCCGACCTGTACAACACTTACGGCTTGGAAGCCACCGTCTTGGGAAGTCGCGGTTACACCTGCAATGCCTTGACGTATGGCCGTCACGGTACCATTGCTTACGCTAACAACACTCCCATCCGATGTTGTCCATGTCACACCCTGGTTGGTTGCACTTACCGGAGCAATCGACGCGTTCAGCACGCTGCTCTCGCCAACCTGCAAAGTCAACTCATCCGGGGTGACGCTAACACCCTCGGCATACACCCATGGAATGACACTTTCCCCGTCATACCAGGTAGTGCCCGTGCCTGTATCCGGCATGTTTTCAATCCTCATCTTCACGGCGCCTGCCGGCGCTTGAACAATCTTCTCAACAAGCTTCCAATCTTGGCTTCCTTTGATCCCACCTACAAACATCATTGAACCAATAGGCGCATTCGAGCTGTTATAAAATCCGATCCTGACCCGTGCTCCTTCGACGGACTGCACTTGGTTCGTCTTGATCCACGCTGAGAATTTATAATGATTTCCAGCAGTAATGGAAGTAATCTCTCTAGCGACACTAATTCTACCGCCACTGGAAGCGTCAATCTTGAGAGATTTTCCACCGTCCTTGACTGTCGAGCTATCCAAGCTGGCTACAGGGCCAGATGTGTAATTCGTCAGCGACCAGCCTTCGGGAAGCACATTCCCAGACGAAACCATTTCAAAGCTTCCGTTTCGAAGCAGGCTGTTACCATTAATTATCGTTGATGCAGTTAGATTGCCATCTAAGGTTGTAACTGTTATCGTTGCTGTTCCTTGCCCAACGACTTCAACGCGGCCGCTGTTATCTACTGTCGCAACGGCAGGATTGGAAGATGTCCATGCCACCCGCTGGTCGTAAGCATTTGACGGCGATACGACAGCCGACAGTCTCATCGTATCTGTAACGGCAGCGGTGACTCGATTCGTATTCACAGTGATGTGACCCACACTGACACCTGTATCCCCGACGGATACATAACATTGCGCGCTAAATTCCCCCTCGCTTGTAGCTTTAATTATGGCTGTTCCATAACCGATTGCTGTTACTGTCCCCCCGCTGTTCACTGTGGCGACACTCTCATTGGAAGAGTTCCACGTTATTTGTTGATTTGTCGCATTCACTGGTGTGAGTGAAGCATGCAAAGCTGTAGTTTGCCCAATCGAAAGATGGGCCGACGTTAGGTCCAACGTAATTCCCTGCACGGGGTAGACGGGCACCACTCTGACATCGTCGTACCAAGTTACACCTGTACCTACATCTGGCATCAGTTCAATTGCCAGTTTGACAGTTCCGACAGGTGCCTGCACCGTTTTATTCACAAGCTGCCAATTGTTGCTGCCTGTGAGACCGAATGTATACACTTGTGAGCCCGTAAGCACATTCACTGCATCATAAAAACCAATTCTTATTCGTGCTCCCTCTTGAGAAACTACATTTTCAGTTTTAATCCAAGAAGAAACATTGTAAGATTGCCCTGCTGTGATCGAGGAAATATTTTGAGCTACACTCTTTCTCCCACCCGCCGATGCATCGATCTTGATCGCATGGGTTCCCTCATGATAAACAGCCGTATTCACCGTGACAACAGGCCCTGCGGAATATTCCTTAATGGTCCAATCGGCTGGATTTCCATTCGTCAATTGCGTTTCAAAACCCGCGTTCAACACCATGTTACTAGCTTCCGCCTGTACGCTAGGATTAGCCGGAAGAAAGAGCCCAACTAGCATAGCAACTAATAAACAATGTACTGAAAGTCGAACTAACCCATGCTTTCCTCGTTTAACTCCCACGAATTCATCTCTCCTCACTTAGATAAAAGAGTAAACCCGCACCCGCTTTAAGCGAGAACCCTGCTGGTTCGCAAAGATGCAGATGCGGGAAATGATACCCAACCCACTTTGCAGGATGGAGTTATTTCTGAACTCGGTCAAACGCAGCTTGATAGACATCAATCGTCTTTTGAAGTCCCTGCTTTTTGAGCTCTTCCACATATTGATCCCATTCATCCAAGCTTCGTTGACCTACGATAAACTTGGAAATGCTTTCGGAATAGGCATCTGTTACCGCTTTTCCGGTGATGGATAATGTATCGAGCTCCGGTTGTGTGTTCTTCGGCAGAGGGCTGTACACATCCATATACTTGTCAGCCTCATCGTAAGCGGACTGCAAACTTGGGGAAATAATCGATTTGTACGCATCAAAATCAAACCAGGTATACGTGCCCAGCGTCGTTAAACCAAATTTATTGGCTAACTCGGTTGAATTGGCGAACAAGCCCGGCTTATATTGCTTTTTCCCGTTGTCCACGGTAAAAGTTTCGCCTTCTTTGCCCCAACTTGCCATCGTTTTACCTTCTTCACTGTAGAAGAAATCCATCATCTTCATAATTTCTTTGATTTTCTTCGACTTAGCCGATACCATCAATCCACCATCGACAGATTGCGTGTTAAGCAGCAACGGCTTCGCACCAGCAAAGCCCGAAGCAGGCGGCATGAAGGCTAGTGTAGAATCTGGATTTTCCTTCCGCATTGGCGTGTTGAAGAAATCAATACGCACGATATAATCATTGGTCACAAAGCCCTTATTCGTCGAAATCATATCTTGCCAACGCTTCGTATCTACGGTCAGGAAATCCTTTGGAATCAGGCCATCCACGTAAAACTTATGCAGATACTCCACCATCTTCTTATAGTTAGGCTCAATAGGACCAAACTTCACTTTATTCGTTTTCTTGTCCAGATAATAACCGCCGTTCGTATCAAAAGAAGGCGCCATATTACTAAGAATATTTAAGCCATTCCGGAAAACAAAAGGCGTGGAATCGGGATAAATTTGCTTGAGTTGCTTTATTGTTTGATAAAATTCATCAAAAGTAGCCGGCGTCTTCAGATTATTTTTCCGGAAAATATCTTGACGGTACAACCAGCTCATCCCATTGGCCTTTCCGTAACCTTCATTAGGAAAAACGTACATTTTCCCGTCTGACGCCAAGGAAGCTTTCACATAAGTCGGATATTTTTCCATCCATTTTTTAAAATTAGGCATGATATCCGTGTAGTCAAGAATATTGGCAAATACCCCTTGAATGCCATAGGTGTTGGCCATCGGCGTATAGCCGAACGTCAGATCCGGCACAGATCCGGAAGCAACATTGAGCGTCGTCGTATCTTGCAAATTTCCAGAGGGAAGCTGAACATTCCAAGTTGCTCCGGTCTTCTCCTCAATGTATTTCCAGATCGGCCAATCTTTGTTGTACGGCCAACTTGCATTCGTTTCAAGCAGTGCAGTGAACGTATTCTTCGTCACAGCTGGACTTGCGGCTGCTGTACTTCCCGGACTCCCGCTGCTGTTCGGAGACGGACTCTGTGTGGCTGTTTTTGTTGTACAACCTGCAAGAACGGTAAGGACCACGGCCATATGAAGTGCTACTAACCCAACTTTTCTCATTCACAACTTCCCCTTTTTTCATAATTGATCTGTAACTAGCGTTTTGATGATGCTTATCCTTTAATAGACCCCACCAAAACCCCTTTATCGAAATACTTCTGCAAAAAGGGATACAGTAACAAAATCGGCAGCGTTGCTACCATAAGAACCGCGTATTTCAGCGACTCCGTGACTATGGCATCGCCCTGAGCGCTGGTTGCTTCAGTTGCCATCTGTCCAGCAAGCATAATATTGCGTAATACAACAGATAGCGGAAATAAATTAACGTCCCTGAGGTATAACAGCGGAGTAAAGAAATCGTTCCACAAGCCTACAGCTGTGAATAATCCTATCGCCGTAAAAACAGCTTTTGACATTGGGAATACGATACGTATGGCGATCGCAATGTCGTTTAGGCCGTCCATTTTACCCGACTCTTCTATTTCCTTCGGTATACCTCGGAAGAATGAGGTCATCACTAACAGATTCCATGAGTTCACCGCATTCGGGAGCACCATCGCCCAGATGGTATCCATGAGACCATACGATTTGACGACAAGAAATGTCGGAATCATGCCCCCACTAAAGAATAGCGTAATGACAACCATGAGTGTAAAGCCTTTTGCAAACATCATCTCTTTTTTGGTGATGGCATAAGCCCCGAAGGCTGTTATGGTTAAGGAGATGAGTGTTCCCAGTACCGTGTATGCAAACGTATTGAGAAATCCCTTCATAATGCGAGGGTCCTTCAAAACCAGCTCATACATAGCCAAATTTAACCCTTTAGGGTACCAAGTAACGCTTCCTTTCATCACATACGTACTATCACTTAAGGAAACCGCCAACATGTAAAGAAAGGGATAGAGGGTTACCACAACCACCCCAAGCATGAGCATGAGATTAAAAATGGAAAATACCGTGATTCTTTGCTTCATAACGATGTCCCTTCTACCATAGGCTAGTTTGCGTAATTTTGCGACTCATGTAATTCGTACCTATGAGAAAAACTAAACTGATGATGGAAGCAAACAATCCAACCGCAGAAGCATAGCTGTATTGCCCTCCGA
The DNA here is from genome assembly GCF_013204845.1 of Paenibacillus qinlingensis. Lineage (GTDB taxonomy): Bacteria > Bacillota > Bacilli > Paenibacillales > NBRC-103111 > Paenibacillus_E > Paenibacillus_E qinlingensis. The sequence goes on along the minus strand of NZ_JABMKY010000010.1, from coordinate 233,862 downwards.
TAAGCCCCATTTTATACACGTTGGTACTTAGAATGTCCGCTGTTCTCACGTTGATTGGGTTCGTAAGCAGGAACACTTTCTCAAAACCGACTTGCGTAATATTACCCACGCTCAGGATAAGTAAAGTGACAATGGCAGGCGCAATGCCCGGTAAAGTGACGTGCCACATTTTCCTCCATCGGGAAGCCCCGTCCATCTCTGCCGCTTCGTATAACGTTGGGTCAATCTCCGATAGGGCGGCAAGATAAATAATGGACCCCCAGCCAAAGCTTTGCCATACGCCGGATGTTACATAAATAGTACGAAACAATCCAGGCTCCATCATAAAATTGATCGGTTGAAAGCCTAGCGATTGGATGATATCGTTGATCAAACCACCCGAAGGCGAGAGAAACGTAACAATCATTCCTACGACAACGACATTGGATATAAAATGCGGTAAATAGCTGACGGTTTGGACAAACCGTTTGAACAGTGCATTCTTCACTTCATTGAGCAGCAATGCAAGTAGAATTGGCGGCGCAAAACCAAACAGCAAAGCATAGAATCCTAGTAAGAAGGTATTCTTAATTAACTTTAAAGAGCCGGGGTCCTGAAGAAACATCACGTAATATTTCAGTCCCACCCACTCACTTGACCAAATCCCTTTCACTAAGTTGTAGTTTTTGAAGCTTATGACGATTCCAAGCATGGGGGCGTATTGAAACAAAATATAATACACCAAACAAGGCAAAAACATCAGAAGCACATATTTCCCTTTGTTGATTCGTTTGAAAAAGCTCAGCCCACGGCCGCCATCTTTGAGTTCGTTGACCATCCTGATTTCCCCTCCTTTCTTGTCTCCGACGTGAACCCCTGATATCACGTTTTGATCATAGCAAGCTCTCACAGCGCTGAATATGACTCGTTTTTCTTAAAGTTAACCTTGCTCAAGCCCATCGTTAGATCTGCTAATCAGTTGAAGATCTGCACATCTCTTTCGCTACAAATAACGCAAAAAACCGTCCTAGATCAGGACGGTTTCATAGAAGGGGATAACGGAAGCCAGCCAAACAAATAAGTAAGAATGAGTTGCTCCCCAATGACTACCGCTGAATTAACTCTTCGGGACATAAATAAAGAGGCAGCATGAGCCTGCCTCTTTTAACATATAAAGCACTGTTACACAACATCGATAACAAGATCTGCCGCAAACATTCCTTCAGAGAACGCCGATAATACAACACGCCCCTTTTCTCCCGTTAATCGAATGATCGTACTGACACAGCCTCGGTACATATGTATCCAATGATTGTCATAAGTCTCACTTGAACATAAATCACCATTATCTACGCCAACGATTTCGGCCGGCCCGGTAATCTTGAAAGTGACTTTTGAACTTTCACGAAACACAGGATTTCCTTCCTTATCTTTGGCTCGAACGGTGAATAGTTGCTGATAACCTTCCTTGGCTTCCAATCTCAAATCATCCGTTTCAAAGGCAAGTTTTACAGTTGGCCCTGCTGTTGTTAGTGTATATTGACACGTTTCTTCCCCATCATGAAATCCCCTTACAGTAATTGTCCCAGGTAAATAAGGAAGATACCCTGTTATCATTCTATTTGGATACGCAGATGGTTTTTCCACATAAAATTGTTTCCCATTTAATTCTAAGGTCACTTCATCACAATTCGAAGCAATCATATATGGAATAACCGTTTTGTTAAACTGAGGGAAATTCCAATGGCTCGCATATCGCGGGGTATCCCAATGTTGTTTCGCTCCCTCATCCTGCAACGAATAATCCATGACGGCCAAATAGACCATCGGTTTCTCAGACCAATAACTTTCATAAAGATAAGAGAGCGGCTTACGTTCATTGTTTGTCGAAAATAAAGAGCCCGCCCATCCTTTGGCTGGATACCCCATCGATTCACCTAGATAATCAATGCCTGTCCACAGCATGCCGCCTATGACATAATCGTGGTTCTCGACGTCCATCCAAGGGACTTCATCACTAAAATTTTGCATTTGATCCGGATGACCTCTGAAAAATTGGTACGTCTCTGATCCCAAAATTAATTTATCCGGCATGGCCGCATGAATGGCAGGGTACCATTGCTCTTGATAATTGCAGCTAAGCACATCTACATGCTCGGCAATCCTTCGGATACGCTCAATACGATCTTCTAGGTTATAAATTTCGGTATCACTTACTTCATCGACAAATTGTTGAATATCCTTCACTTGAGAGAGATCGACATTACTTTCATATTTAAAATGCGGATTCATGGCATAGGATACGGGTCTAGTATCATCGAGAGTTAACAGATGTTCTTTCAACATTTTCAAAATTGCGATCATGGACGCTTGCCCTTGATTCTCCACCTCGTTCCCTACTCCCCATATAAAGATGGATGGATGGTTTCGATCCCTTTTTACCATACAGGTTAGGTCATTTTTCCATTCTGTCTCAAAATATCTTCGGTAGGAACCTCCGGTCCATTTATCGAATGGCTCTTCATAAACGAGCAGTCCTAGTTCATCACACAGATCCAAAATTTCCGATGCAGGCATGTGGTGAGCTGTACGAATGGCATTGCATCCCATCGCTTTGAATTTGACAAACCGCTCTCTCCAAATTTCTGGAGGTACAGCAATCCCGAGACAGCTTGCATCTTGGTGGATGCATAATCCCTTGATCTTAGTCAAATTGCCATTAATGAACATCCCTTTGTCGGCAATCAGTTCGATTTCGCGGACGCCTATTCGCAATTCATAAGTATCTAAGAGGCTATCCCCTTCAAATAGCGATAAATCCAACTGATACAAATGCGGCTGATCAGGGCTCCACAGCTTTACATTTGGTATTTCGACTTTAATTAGGCCATTGTCCGACTCACCTACAATGCGCGAACTTTCATCAGAAATAACCGCTTTTACTAAGGATGTGACTCCTGTCGCAATGGTCACAATGCCTACATCCCCATGAATTTCCGTCTTTACTTGGATTTCTTCCGGTTTAAGGTGATTCTCATTTAATTCAAGCACCTTAACGGTTCTGTAAATACCCGCCCCCGAATACCATCGATCTGCGGGAAACGACGTGTTATCCACTTTAACCAGAATCACATTATCTCCTTCATGGATATGGTCCGTAATATCCAGCGTAAACCTCGAATAGCCATATTTTTGTCCACCGGCTTCATTCCCGTTGACCCATACCGTACTGTTTTCATATACGCCGTCAAACTGCAGCTGGTAAACATAACCTTCCCTCAACTCTTTCAAAGCAATATGTCGTCTATACCAACCAATCCCCCAACGGTCCCTAAATCCTTGCGCTTCTCCCTGTACCATTGTTCGATTGATCGGAGCATGAATGGCCCAGTCATGAGGTAAATGAATTGGCTTAAAGTTGTGATCATTAGGCTCTTGTAATGTAAATTCCCAACCCGTCATTAAGTTTGTTTCCACGCGTGTCATGTTCTATTCTTCCTTTCATTATCAAATCAACCTTTTAGTCCTGTCGTGCTTATACCGTCCACAATATATCGTTGAAAAATAAAGAACACGATGACAGGGGGAAGCAACGATAAACTAGCCATCGCGAACATCGCTGACCAATCCGTCTGCGAACTTGGATCTGCAAACATCCGCAGCGCTACACTTACGGTGTACATCTTTGGTTTTCCTAAATAGATCATTGCCTCATAGAACTTATCCCAGGTCCAGTAAAATTCAAAGATCGCCGATGTCACAAGCGCAGGCACAATTAAGGGAACAATGATTTTGAGATATATGCCAAATCGATTGCAGCCATCCATTTTCGCCGACTCATCCAGTTCATACGGAATGGTTCTGATAAATTGCATGATCAGAAAAATAAAGAACGCGCTTCCGAAAAAGGAAGGTACAACGAGCGGAAGAATCGTGTTGATCCAATGTATTTTATAAAAAATGATATACTGAGGTATTAGAACAATTTGCGACGGCAGCAGCATCGTTACCATCACAGTTGCAAACCAGAACCCTTTCAAGCGGAATTTGATTCTGGCAAAGCCATAGGCAATTAGTGAACAAGATAACAAAGCGCCTAGAGTAGACAGTAAGACAATAACGAGCGTATTAGTGAAAAAGGTGGCGAATGAAATCCCCGCAAATCCCTTCCATCCGCGTGCATAGTTCGTGAAGTTCCAGACTTGCGGCATCAGGGAATGCGATTCTGCAAAAACTCTCGCACTTTCCTTAAAAGAGCTCGCTATCATCCATATAACGGGATACAACGAGAGTACAGCAATGAGCACGCACAAGATCTGGAAGCTTATCTTTGGCAGTAACGATTTCCAAGTTGATGTCATTTCATTCACCCTTTGATTCATAATGAACCCACGAATTTGACGTTTTAAACACGATGGCTGTCAAGATTGCCACAATCACCAGCAGAATACAAGACAAGGCTGCAGCGTAACCCATTTCAAATAATTCAAAACCTCTCCGGTATACATACAGTTGGTAGAACAACGTTTTATCCAATGGGCCTCCGCCCGTGATAATCAAGCCTTGTGTAAACGTCATAAAACCGCCAATGATTTGCATGACTAAATTAAAGAAAAGAACAGGACTGAGTAATGGCAAGGTGATACGGATAAATCTTTGCCAGCCATTTGCACCATCCACAACTGCAGCCTCATAGTACGAAGCCGGAATGTTTTTTAAGCCAGCGAGAAAAATAACCATGGGGGAACCAAATTGCCACATGCTGAGCAGTATAATGGAACCTAATGCGGTACTCGGGTCCCCCACCCAAGAAATATCAGGGCTCTTACCGGTTAGATAACCGATCAATGAGTTAACGGCACCTTCTCGAGAGAACAGCAAACGCCACATGACGGCAACAGCAACACTCCCACCGATAATAGAAGGAATATAGAACACGGTGCGATAAACCCCAATTAGGCGATGCTTTGTGTTAAGCAGCATGGCTATCCCGAGTGCTATGAGCAGACGAGCGGGAATGGCAATAAGGACATAAATAAAAGTAACTTTTAAGGACTGAATAAATTTAGGGTCATTCGTTAAAATGGCAACATAATTGTCTAAGCCCAACCACTTGGGTGAGGATAATAAGTCATATTTCGTAAACGAAAAGTAAATCAAACATAGCAAAGGAACTAGGGTAAAAGCTAAAAATCCGATAATCCACGGCAGAATAAATAGATAGCCTGCCGCGTTCTCAAAATCCGAGCGCACAGCTGTTTTTCTCACTTCTCGTCACCTCTTCTGCTACTAACTTGTCGACTAGCAATGGCTATTCCGGGCCCTAGGAATATCAATCGTCCTGATATCATCGTACCTCTGCAAGGCTTTGGGAACAATGAAATAACTCGATGACCTCTATGCAAAAAGTCGAGATATTCGGTTCTGCTCAGTACCTCAAGGAACGCTTGGCGGAACACAAAAAGAAGGGTATGATTCATCATCACACCCTCCGCACAACCCATTTATTATTTTTTATTCTTATCCAAAATTTTAAGGGATTCACTCTTCAACGTCGCATAGGCTTGCTCGGGCGTTGTTTTGTTATACAGGATTTGCTGTTCCAAATCCAGCATGAGCTTCTCAATCTCCGTTGAGCCAGCAGGAGGTTGGGGATCCATCGGAGAGCTTGCTTTGGCAACCTGATCGATGTAGGCAGCAGCTACTTTTTGCGCTGGTGTAAAACCATCTTTAATACCTTCCCTTACTTTTCCGGCTACCGGCATACCTCGCTCCGCATTAAGCACTTTATTCGCATCTACATTGTTAACGAAGTAACTGATGAATTTTGCCGCTTCTTCTTTATTGGTAGAATTGCTCGGAATTGAAAAATGATTGCCTGGGCGCAAATCCATTGCTTTTATTGCGTTAGGTCCTGGAAGAGGAATCAGTTGTAACTCCTTGCCAGCCGCCTTGGATATGCTCTCAAACTGATTGGTATAGATGACATTGATCGCTGATTTCTTCTTTGCGATATTGGATTCTTCAGGCGATTTGATCGAAAGGAATACATCAATCGGCGGAATTAAGCCGTCTTTGCTCCAATTCTTTTTCATCGTGTAAAAGTCTACATAGGTCTTCTCATCAAAACCAATCCCCGTTTTATCAGCGTATTGAACCTGTCCCATCTGCCTAGCATAATAGGGGAACATGAAGTTTTCACCAAGAAGATCGTCAGCGCCGTATGAACCTGTAACCGCCTTCAACTTGACCAAGTCCTTCCCGAGATCTTCCCATGTCGCATAGCCATTCACCGGAATCGTTAAGCCTGCTTTCTGATAAGCCTCAGGATCTACTACCATGGCCTTGGCATTTACACCAAGCGGTATGCCATACAACTTACCTCCGAGTTTACCGCTAGATAATGCACTCTCGCTGATATCACTGATATCGATAAGCTTCTTCGCCACCAGATCATCTAGGGGTGCAATTAAATTTTTGTCCATAAACTGCTGGGTATCAGCGGAGCCTACATAGTATTGCAGCACGTCGGGCATATTGTTGGTCGCAGCTTGTAGGGTAACTTTCTGCCAATAACCATCAAATCCCTGGAATTCAGGTTGAAAAGACACATTCGAATGGTCCTTCTTATACATATCAATTACTTTATTGGTTGCATCGTGTCTTGGCTGCGATCCCCACCATAACACTCGCAATGTGCTGTCTTTCGCACTTGCGGTTTGGCTTGGCGTGTTCGATGTTGCTGCTGTTGATGCTGCAGTACCTGCTGTACTTGCATCCTTCGTTCCGCTGGAGCAACCTGCAAGAGCCATCGTTACAGCTAAACTTGCCACTATCGGTGTAATCGCTTTATATTTCATCTCAATTAAACCCTCCTGTCATATACATTCCTGTGGGAAACTATGTGATCGATAACCAATGGCTATTTTCGGGCCCTGAGAATACCACTCGTCTTGCTATCATCGTACCTCTGTGAAGCTAAGGGAACAATGCAATAACTCGATGACCTCTATGCAAAAAATCGACTTTTCACACATTAAGCTACATGCGTCATCCTTCATCGAAATTCCTTTTAAATTCGGAAGGCGTGTATCCCGTATATTTTTTAAACACTTTACTAAAATATTGCGTATCTTCTCGAAAGCCGGTTAATTTGGATATTTCATATATTTTCAAGTCACCTGCTTGCTCAATTAAACGGATCGCCTGCTCCATTCTGCGTTCGAGGACGTATTGCGAAAATTTAACCCCGGTTTCTTTGGAAAAAAGTCTGCCCAAATAATCTACGTTCATATAGAGAAGTTCTTTCCCAATCCACGTTAGAGATAGCTCCGGATTGCTGAGATGTTCATCAATTATGCGAAGGACAGACGAGATCATCTGGTTCTGATTCGTAGACGACTCCTGATAATTGGATATAGCCACTTCTTCTGATACCGAATGAAGAAACTCAAACGACGCATGCAACGTATCTAATTCTTGAAATCTGACGACTTGAAACATTTTATCTGCGGAAGGAGCCATCTGTCCCTGGCGAATAACGATCATGTATAATTCCATACAGTGTGATTTAACCTCATTGATCTCCATGCGATGTTTCTCAAAAATGTCGAAGAGCGACTGAAGTCGCTGCGTGACATCCTTCACATCCCCCGCCTTTACAGACGAAGCAATAGCTTCAAAGGATGCATTGAAATCCACCTGCCAACCGACCTTTGTCGTAACCTGGACATCATCACGCGTAAGCATGCATCCTTCTGTAAAATAGAAACGATACCGAAGTACGTCATGTACCTCTTTGTACATACTGCGAATGTCCTTAAAGCCTCCGGCTCCGCTTACGCCCATAAAAAGTTCTAATCGGTAGTAGGACTTATAGATATCCCTGACTTCATTTAAAATCGTTGTCAGCTTCTCAAACGCCATATTTTGTATTAAAAGCAGTACACTGTCCTCAACAACCGTACTTAGATAAAGCTTCTCAGTGGTGAACAAATCTTCGGCAATATTTTTCAACGCGAACTTCTCCAGATAGCCACGACTCTCGCCTAATTGGACAAGAACGAGCTGAAACGACTGCGCATGGATATGAAACATGGCCATGAATTCTTCGAAATCCTGCTGGTTATAGGTGCCTGTTAGTGCAATATCTCTAAGAAACTGTTCCTTGACATGAGGCAGCACCCGATAAAAATTATTGTTCAGCTTTGTGAAGAACTCGCGTTCCTTGCTCACATTAGCAATTTCTATTTTGATTTCGTTCAAAACATCCATAATCTGCAGCTCATTACACGGTTTAAGCAGGTAATGCTTGATGCCGTAACGCATAGCTTCGCTCATATAATCGTACTCGTCATAACCAGAAAGCACGACAAACACTGTATCGCTTCTCTTTTCCTTAATCTTTCCAATGAGTTCAAGACCATTCATGACAGGCATTTTGATGTCAGTGATCACGATATCCGGCATCTCCTTATCCACCCAATCTAAGGCTTCGAACCCATTCTTGGCAGCTCCAATCAAATGTAAGCCATGTTCTTTCCAATTAATCAGAGCAGCAATACTGTCTCTGGATAACTTCTCGTCGTCGACCAATAAAACCTTATACAACTGACTCACTCTCCTTCGGAAGTTTAATCGTAACCTGAGTACCCTTCCCCGCTTTACTATTGAAATATAGTCCAGCCGATTCCCCGAACATAAGCCGCAAGCGCTCATGGATATTTTTAAGCCCAATTCCGGTTCCCTTAGATGGAATTTCGAATTTTTTCAATTGTTCCAGCGCTGTCTCGTCCATACCCGGTCCGTTATCCGTAACGGATATCTCGATCCATTCATCCCTTTCAACGGTAGCAACAGTGATCGTGCAATCTCCCAACATATTTTCCAAGCCGTGCTTAATCGCATTCTCGACAATTGGTTGTACGGACATTTTCGGAATTCGGTACCCGTTGAATCTTTCATCGATATCGAGAACAAAGTGCAGTTCACTCTCAAATCTCACCTTTTGAATACTCATATAATCTTGAAGCAGTCCGATCTCCTCACCAATGGAAATGTCTTGTACATTATTGCTGATAGCGTTCCGTAGCAGTCTGCTCAGAGCTTCTACCATACTGGATATAGCTGCTTGCCCGCTTACCCTTGCCATCCAATTAATTGAGGTCAGTGTGTTGTACAAGAAATGAGGATTAATTTGCGCTTGTAATGCCCTATATTCCGTATCCTTCAACATCAGTTGCCGAGTATAATTCTCTTCGATCAGCGCGTCGATTCTCTGAATCATAATGAAAAACCTTTTCTGCAAATAGCCGACTTCATCGGATCGGTCGAATTCCCGAGAATTGGTAACAATCAATCCAAAATCACCTTTCTCGGCGTACCTCATCTGCTGCGTCAAGAGTTCAATTGGTTTCGTGATCCCTCTTGCAAATCGGTAACTAATCGCAATGACAGTTATAAATAAGAGTATTACGACCACAAGAAGAGCAAAGCGCAAATCATTTTTCTTCTTAAATATATCGTTATAGGATAAGACACTGTAATAGGTCCATCCCGTTTCACGAGAAGTCGTATAGGCGATGAAAGAGCTCATCCCATCTATCTTTTGTATGGTAAAGCCTTGTTTGGACTCGCGAATATCGGCTGGAGGCTCAAAACCCTGATCATGCGTATAAATGGGCTGATTGTCTTTCCAGATGTAAAGCAATCCACTTTCTTTGGTGACAGTTTGATGTTGCTGCACAACAGAGTCCAAATTCACCTGAAATAATAGTGTACCTAGCGGCTCCAATAAATCTGCTCCTGTCGAACGTATCTCTCTAGCAGCTAGTAAGTACGGATGCGTGGCATCGGGTTCAACCCACACGTTGCCTCCCTTGGCATGCCTCGCTTTAATGAAAACTTCTTCTTTCTTACTTTCATCTGGCATCTGTGCACTCTGACCAACCAACAAACTATACCCGGAATCATTCATAAATTGGATGGATGAAATATGCTTTTCAGTCAACATATAGACAAATATTTTATTCTTGAATTCTGTTAATGCCAGCGCCCTGTCATATTCATTGGTCATTTCCTTTACTTTGGAAAGTTGTTCTTGAATCCGCGTATCAGCAGCGATTGTCAGTGACAGCTTTTCAATATTGCTAATTTCATTCTCGATATCACCAATCGAATTATTAATGGTTTGAGCAGATTGCCCATATAGCATTTCATCATAAGCATGAAAAATGAATTGCAGACAAGCAATGACGACAACGCAAAATATTATAATCAACAACATCATGACGCCCATCAGCTTATGTTTGATCTTCATATCCTTGAAGGATATACGGCGAAATCGGTCGTTAAACAAGGTGTCAACTCCTTCAAGGAATAGTAGAAAGAGGCACTGACCGCTTCGTCAGTGCCTCTTTCTAGATTATCCTATTCTGAGTGCCATGCCCATAAAAAAATTCGTGTTAAATTATATACTTTTCAGACTTCTTTAAATTCAAAATACAACTCAAACAAACACATGATTTCAATGAACTAACCGACCATCCCGAAACGGCCGACAACAACTTCCTTCTCTCGTTCATCCAAAATCTCTAATGGCAAGGTCTTCTATATGTTTCTCTTCTCGGTACTCTCGTGGTGATCGACCATATATCTTACGGAATAGCTTCGAAAAGTAATGGATAGATGAAAAACCATGTTTCTCCGCAATTTCAGTGATGTTCAGATTTGTATAGAGGAGATCCTCTTTCGCACGGTTAATCCTAAATTGAATGACATATTGTGTAGGTGGTACTCCGGTTACTTGTTTAAATAAGTCAAAAAAATAACCACGACTTATGCCTAATTCTCTGTAATACGTTTCTAGTGACTGCAGCTTGCCTAGTATAAGATCCTGATCCAAGCTATCAAGTAACTTGGACATGCGAAGATTAGGGATATGCTCTTCTTTCAAAGCAAAGGTTAGAAAAAACTCGATAAACTGTTGGAAATTGCTCTGAATTCTTAAATTACGGATATATGTCTTCTCGTTGGTATAGCAGTTATCTGTATAAAATTTTTCAAAAAAATCCATCCATATTTGCAGCTTTTCTACTTTCACATGCTCGGGTAAAGAATATGGAAATTGGGGACCGATCAGGGAAGGATTCAGTGTATTAACATCAAAACAAATTCTGCCCGGATCCGTGAAATCGACTCGGCGGGCAATATATGACCAATCGAAATAACAGCAAATGTGAACCATTGGTTCTTGACCGTCGGCAACCCAATGATGGAGCTGCCCAGCAGGAATGAACACGAGAGAACCTGCTACCGTTTCATAAGTGCGGCCACCTATTTGAATGACACCTCTACCTTCGCTTATCAAGTATAGTGAGGACGTATAACAAATTCGATTGTTGCTAGTCTGAGACTTTGAGAAAGGATACCTGGTTGCATAATACACATAAGGATGAAACTCGGCGAAATCCAGCACCATTAACAACACCTCCTAACAACCACATTTAAAATATTTGATATGACGATTGTACAAATATTTGACGATTATGCAAATACAAAATATTTCAAATATTGTAGTATTTCTAAGTGAAGATGATACTTTCTAGGGAGGTTTTAGAATGATAGAAACCAATTATTTGTTGACTGACGAGCAAATGTTGCACTTTATTACAAAAGGTTATCTTGTTCTACGAAACGAATTACCTAATCAGCTTCATCAAAGCATCATGAATCAGATTAATCATGTTATGCACAATGAGGGAAATCCAGGAAACAACATCCTGCCACGCGTCCCAGACATTCAACAACTGTTCGATACACCGACCGTCAAGGGAGCCTTAAGCAGTGTACTAGGTCCCGATTATTACATGCATCCTCATCGCCACTGTCATTACAATCAACCTGGAAATGAAACTCCTGGGGGCGGACAATGGCACAAAGACGGCTATTGGTCTTCTATGCGCAGCCACCGTCCGTGGTGGGCAATGATTTTCTACTACACTCACGATATTACAGAAGATTTAGGCCCTACTGCAATCATGCCAGGAACGCAATATTACGAAAAATTTATCGACGCACAAGGCGAAACTTTGTTACCCACAGGGAAAGCAGGCACTATGGTGCTCGTGCATTTTGACTTATGGCATAGAGCATCGCTTAATGTAACACAATTAGATCGATATATGCTTAAATTTCAATTCCTTAGATTGCGTGCACCTGAGTTTCCAACCTGGAATCATCAAAACAAGGAGATGATTATACCGGAAGGAACACCTGCTATCCACTTAAATTTATGGCAGGACGTTTGGGATTGGCTTCGGGGAGAACGAATAATAAAACAAGATAACAAGAGTTCCACCGAGAACCGATTGTTATCATTACAGCAAAACCTTAAGTCCGAAGACCCTACCATTCGTGGAAAATCCGCTGACGAATTGGGCCTGTTAGGAGTAGCAGCTTCTTCTTGCGCTTCTTCGCTAGGTGTTCTTTTAAATGATCCGGTCGAAACAACAGCTTTAAATGCAACCTATGCGCTTGGACACCTTGGAACACAAGGTATTAACACCCTAATCAGTCATCTCGCTAAGGGCTCAACCCTTATTGCGGAACGAGCAGCATATGGATTGCAAGCAGCAGGTGTTGAGGCAATTCCAGAGCTGCTCGGCGTTATGAAGCATGAAGATGAAAAACGTAGGGCATTAGCAGCATTCGTACTTGGGATGATTGGATCTTCCGCAGGTGAGGTTATCTCCGCGCTGATCTTAAGTTTACAAGATGAAAGCGAATGGGTTCGCCGAAATGCGGTCGAAGCACTAGGTATGATTAAAAATGCTGATGAATCCATTGTTTCAGCATTAGCAAAAGTTCTGAAGGAATCCTTAGAAAGTGAAAATGACTTCTCCTCAGATTCGAGTAATCAAGCATCAAGAACGTCTTATGTGGGTTCTCAGCGTTACATTACGAATAAGATTGGGTATACCGCTGCACTGTCACTGCTTCGTACCGGTCATGTTGGCGATGTAAGCGAAGCTGTCCATTCCTTGGAAGAAGCTCTTTATAGCAAAGACCGTTACGTCAGAGCTTATGCAGCGGAAGCGCTCACCCATCTACGAACAGCGGAAGCCGTAGATATCTTGATTCGTTATTACCGTTCTTCTCGCTGGTGTCCAGATACGAGCAAAGTTAGTACTTTCTAGACAGCCATAAGAAAGCAGAATAAACACAAGAGCAAGAATAGCATTTAGCTACTCTTGCTCTTGTGTTACCTATCTATCCCATTCATTTTTCATAAGAGCTTATGAATCCCAGTGTATTCCTCGGGCGCAAATGGAAGATTTCCCTTGACTTTCCCCAACACTTAAATTAACATTTCAACTCATATAACTCCAATTCTTTAAGCTCCTACATACGAGGTGAAATCAGCATGGCGAACGTAAAATTTAGGCATGTGAACAAAACGTTTGTTTCGAAGGAAAGCACTGTCCACGCACTGCGCAATGTGAATCTGGAATTACAACAGGATGAGTTTGTAGCCATCATTGGCCCAAGCGGCTGTGGAAAAAGCACATTGTTAAAGATTGCCGCAGGGCTAGACGTCAACTATGAAGGCTCAGTCCTTTTAGACGATCAACCAGTGACAAAGCCAAGTATTGAAAAAGGCGTCATCTTTCAAGAACACCGGTTGTTCCCTTGGTTAACCGTTGAGAAAAATATAGCTGCCAATCAATCTCTCAAAGATCCAGCAGTCCGGCAACAAGTGAAAAAAGTGATTGAATTAGTCAAGTTAACCGGCTTCGAGAAGGCTTTTCCCAAACAGCTTTCAGGCGGAATGTCCCAACGGGTGGCAATCGCGCGCGCACTTATGCATCAGCCCACACTTCTTCTACTTGATGAACCCTTTGGAGCTCTAGATGCCTTTACCCGAAATCATATGCAGAAAGCTCTGCTAGACATTTGGCGTGAGAACCGGATGACGATGCTGCTCGTCACTCACGATATTGATGAAGCCATCTTTTTGGCCGATCGCATTGTCGTCATGGAAGCTAAACCTGGCACAATTAAGGAAATTATTCCTATTGAGTTACATCATCCGCGTTCTCATGTTTCCACGACGTTCCTGGAATATCGCAGACGTGTTATGCAAGCACTAGGCGGACATGAAGAAATGGAACCCGCTTACTCCATTTAAAATACGAAAGATTCGCCATTGAGGCGGATCTTTTTTTATTTTTCGAGTGTATGAATTTCATTTAATAAATATTTCAAAAATACTTGATGCGTTCTTGGGAAATTCTGTTTCTTCGAGCGTGCACAGCCAAAAGTTACGATGTTGCTCTCGTTACTCACCAGAGGAATAGCTACAATTTCACCACTCGTTATCAATGGATCCTTTTTAATACTAAATTCAATGAAAATGCCTATGGCTGCCCCCTCGGCAATCGTCCGCTTCAGCACTTCTTGATTGTTCGATGTAAAAATAATGTTGACTGGACCATATTTCTCTTTAAATTGCGCCATGTAACGGTTTGAAAAGCTCCCGTTTATGCTAACAAACGGTTGTGCAATTAAATCTTTGCGGGTAACGCTGGTTTTGGTAGCGAGCCATGAATGCTTACTTACACAAATGACTACCCGCGATTCGAACATCTTCGTTAACCACAGTTCCTCGGTAACTTTAGGCTCATGATTCAAATAAATCAAACCCATGTCCGTTTTGTTTTGCTTTATGTCCTCGATAATATCTATGGAATCTTTCTCAATGATTTCTAATCGAACGTAAGGGTAGTAATTTTTGAAGGAAACAATGGACTTTGGTAACACCGCCATAAAATTCGGGCTCACAGATAATCGAACTTCGCCTTCGATGTGGTCATTTTGCATAAGGACGGCGTCCCTGACATCTTGAATCTTCAAGAGCGCCTCATTTGCTTTATCAATAATGATTCTCCCACGGTCAGTTGGAAGCGTCCCTATACGCGTGCGTTCAAATAGCTCAAATCCAATCTCTTTCTCCAATCTCGCCAAGGCTTTACTGATCCCTGCCTGGGAAACATGCATGATTTCAGCTGTTGTGGATATCGAACCTGTCCTTGCAATATTCACAATGTATTCTAATTGCTCAATATTCATATCCAAACCCCTTTTAGCAATAACCTGAAGTTATATCAGTATAACACATAGTTAATATACTTGTTTACTCGGATATAGTAAACTAAAACCACTTCAAGGTATAAGAGAGGGAGATTACTCATGAAATTTTCAAAAATTGCTGTCCCCGCTTTGGCGCTAAGTTTGTTACTTGTTATGTCCGCATGCGGTAGTAAGACAAGCCCTGCTGCATCGAGCAGCACTGTACCAAGCCCAAGTTCAAGCGCACCTGCTTCCCAAAAAGAAGTTGTCGTGAATATTGGTGTTCAGCACGCAGTGGCCCCGCTGGTCCTAGCCCAACAAAAGAAATGGTTTGAAGAAGAGTTTGCTAAGCATAATGCAAAAGTGAACTGGCTCGAGGTACAAGGCGGACCGCCCCAATTTGATGCCATCCTTACGAATCGCCTTGATTTGGCTGTAACGGGCAATACGCCTGTTATTACTGCGCAAATCGCAGATATTCCTTTCAAAGAAATCGCCGTTGGCAGCACAGGTTCCAAAAACAATGCCTTGCTCGTCCAAAAAGGCAGTGCAATTAAAAGTGTTGAACAATTAAAAGGTAAAAAAATCGCCGTTGCCAAAGCAACCAGCGGCTATGATATGTTGTTCCGATTGATCGATAAGGCGGGCTTGAAACCAGGAGATATTCAAACCATTCAACTTACTGCCGACGATGCGAAAGCAGCATTTATCGGTGGTTCCGTTGATGCTTGGGCCATTGGCGAGCCTTACCTGTCTACTTCTGTCGTCAATGACGGTGCGATTGTGCTAGCTGATGGTTCAAATATTAACTATATTAGCCCAGCCTTCCACGTGGCTCGTACTAAATTCGCTGAAGAACATCCTGAGCTGGTTACAGCCTACTTAAAAGTACTAGAGAAAACCTTGCAGTGGCAAAATCAGAACTTTGATGAAGCTGTGAAAATTTACTCTGAAGGGACTAAACTCAATGCAGACGTTGTGAAATCCGTCATTAAAAATGTCAGCTTCGCGACGCTGCCGGTTTCTGATGAGTTCGTAAAAGGCCAGCAAGATCTCGCCCAATTCCTCCTGAATGAAAAAGCAATTAACAAATTAGTCGATCCATCCAAAGTCGTTGACAACACTTACATGAAACAAGCATTAGAAGATATTAAAAACAATAAATAATTCACAAGGCAGGGTGATCCTACATCATGAATACAGTAACTCTTCCCATTCAGGAGCTGAGAGAGCTTGGCAGACAAGTCCTCCTTAAACATGGAGCAACGAAGCGTGAAGCAGAAATCGTAACCGAAGACTATTTGGAAGCTCACCTCAGAGGCCGCTCCTCTCATGGCATTACCTTCTTTAGAAATGCTGTCGAGTCCTTCGAGGACAAGGGAACCTATCAGGTTGGTCCTTTTGACGGATCTTACATGCATATCATAGGTAATCGAGACATTGGGCATATTGTTGCCCGTGAAGCCATTGATTTGGCTATTCCCTTTCTCACTGACCGTAAAATGATTACGATCGGCCTAACGGATATTACCCGTTTTAATTGTTCAGGTACGATTGCCAGGTATGGCGCCGAGCAGGGTGCAATCACACTTGTATTCGCTTATGGCGGTACAAGCGTTATGACTCCTCCGGGAGGAACAGTAGCTGCCGTGAACAACACCCCAATTGGTATTGCTTTTCCACATACGGAGCCATTGTTTGTTCTGGATATGGCCACTTCCGAGCGTGCATGGGGTCATGTAACTTTAGCCAAATATAATGAGGAAACCATCCCTGATACTTGGGGTGTTGATCAACAAGGATATCCAACAACCAACCCTGCTGACGTTAAATATTTGTCTCCTTTTGGCGGCTATAAAGGCTTTGGACTTGCTTTGGCATTTGAAATGCTAAGCGGAGCACTTGTTAATGTGCCGATTGGCTCCAAAGGTCCTGGAAAAGGAAGAGGCGCATTGATCCAATTAATCGATCCTACCGCCTTCGGTCATACCGTAGAGTCTTTCAAAGAACAAATCACGGGATTTTTGAGCGAAATTAACAACATTCCGACACTCGATCCAGACAAGTCCATTACTTATCCTGGCCAAGCCTCCGAACAGCGCTACCGTGAAAGTCTGGCATCTGGTGTTATTACCGTCCATGAATCTGTTATTGCGTATATGCACAAACAACTGCGAGATGAATAACATCAGACTACCACTAAAGAGGACTTTCTATGAAAACTCGCGAGAATTATAAGAAATATGTGTATGGCCTCATTTTGCCTGTCATCATTATAGCGGTTTGGCAATTGGTCGGATCGCTGCATTGGGTCGCACCCCAATTGCTTCCCACACCAATCAACATTTTCAAAGCCTTCATCAGCTTAATTAGCGATGGTATTTTATTCGATAACCTTTCTGTCAGTATATATCGCGCTGTTATCGGTTTTGCGATTGGTGGCGGTCTCGGCCTGCTATCAGGCTTGCTTGTAGGCTTTTTTCGAAAAACGGAATACACCTTGGACCCTACTCTCCAAATGATTAGAACTGTTCCTCACTTGGCTATTATGCCTTTATTCATTCTTTGGTTCGGATTCGGCGAGTTTTCTAAGGTATTGTTAATTGCAAAAGGTGCCTTTTTCCCTCTCTATCTGAACACCTTTCTAGGTATCCGAGGGATTGATTCTAAGCTGTTCGAAGTTTCTCGTGTGCTCGAGTTCAGTCGATTCAAGCAGATTACTAAGCTGATATTGCCTTCGGCGATGCCCAACATTCTACTTGGTGTTCGACTATCGATTGGCATGGCTTGGTTGAGCCTTATTGTCGCTGAATTGATGGGAGCTAATTCCGGCGTAGGCTACATGATCTCGGATGCGAGACAATTTGCCCAAACAGATGTTGTATTCGTCGGAATTGTCATATTTGCTCTAGTGGGCAAGTTTACAGATTCCTTTGTCCGCAAACTCGAAGATCGGCTTCTTCGCTGGAGAGATAATTATAACGGTGTAGATAGTAAATAGGACAAAGAGTTTCAGCCCATGAAGGTCAGCTAGTTATTACTAGTTGACCTCTTTTATTTTTTCGGGGTTTCTTCTACTCATCTTATACACGGATTAAAGCCTTACGATTTTTATCGTAAGGCCGATAGTATACATGTTAATGCACCAACCGCCCATCCCGAAAGCGCACTACCCGTTTTGCCTGCTCTGCAACCTGCCGATCATGCGTAATCACAATAATTGTCCGTCCCTGCTCATTTAGCCGCCTGAAAGTTCCGAAGGAAAGTGTTTCCTCCGGTCGAGTAGATCCACTGCTTCCAACGCCTGTAATACTAATAGCTCTCGCTGTTTCCGCGTCAGCCCGCGATAGATCAACGGTAACTCCACATTCTCATACGCATTTAATCTTGGCAGCAAGTTGAAGCTCTGAAAAACAAACCCAATCTTCCGATTCCGAATCTCAGCTAATTGTGAATCCTTCAGCGAGTGAATCTGCTTCCCATCCAGAACATACTGGCCTTCATCCGACACATCCAAACAACCGATGATGTTCATCAACGTGGACTTCCCAGATCCCGACGGCCCTATTATAGCAACATACTCACCGTGCGCGATATCTAACGAAATGTCGTCCAACGCCCGTATGGTTTCCCCACCCATATGGTAAAATTTACTCACATGCTCAATCTGAATTAAGGCTTTCATTGTCTTCGCCTCCATTATTTGATGCCAAATAAATGAAGAATACGATTCACCGACGTGTCGCCCTCACCTTGCCTACCTTACCTTCGCCTTATAAAATTCATGATATAGCTTCATTAACGCCCGCTTCTCAATACGTGACACATAGGAACAAGAAATCCCCAACTCTTTCGCGATCTCTCGCTGCGTCCTCTCTTCGCCGCCAAGCTCTAACCCAAACCGTCCAACCACAACTTCCTTCTCCCGGTCGTCCAAAATTTCCAGATTCCTGTAAATTATCGAATTCTCAATCTTTAACTGAACCGCATCCACCACATCGTCCGCCTCGCTGCCAAGTATGTCGATGAGTGTAATTTCATTCCCTTCTTTATCCGTTCCAATGGGATCATGTAGGGACACATCTTTCCGCGTTTTCTTCAAGGAGCGCAGATGCATCAAGATCTCGTTCTCGATACAACGTGCTGCAAAAGTCGCCAGCTTCGTGCCCTTATTCGGCGAGAATGACTCGATAGCTTTAATTAATCCAATCGTCCCGATGGTGATCAAGTCTTCCAAATCTTGTCCGGTGTTATCGAATTTCTTGAGGTTGTGAACACGAAGCAACGTAAAGCTTCATTACTGTAGAAGCCAGTCTGGTCCAGTTGTCATTCAAACAAGAACTTTTTCCCATTCCCGACAAAAAAACATCGTCAAAAATTCTTGACGATGTTTTTAATAATTTTAGTCGACTCAGTTACATAATACCGGAGATTCTATGGTTGTGTTATTGTGAGATCCGTACCGCCAAATTCAACATTTACATTTCCTGATTTGATTGTTGATCCGGTCCAGTTAAGCAGTGCATAATTATTTGCTTTCAGGCCATCAATGATTCGATTATCAGTTCCGCCACCTTTTCCACTTAAAAAGTACATTTTCTGCAGAACTGTACTATTAAAAGTTTCCTTCAGCGTGCTGGTAGCGTCTGTCAAATCGGCAGAAGTCCGGTTCGTTATATGATGGTTATCATAATGAGTATTCACTATGTCATTATAGCTGTTAGTAACAATCGCATACTTAGTATTAAGGGTGCTAGCGATTGAGTCCGGCATGAGACTATAATAGAAACCATGATGCGCAACCTGATAAACGCTTATATTCCCTACGATTTCTTGTATTTTCTTCCCAACTTCGTAAGAATAATTTTGATTACTACTTTCACCTACATCAGCGCCCAAGTATGTTCTGAAATTTTGTTCCCGTACTTGTTGTGCACTTTAACAGAAAAGTGGCTGCGTGCAAGTTTTCATCCAATGTTCCTGACAATTGTTCAATGATAGACTCGTGATTCCAGTCGTTTCCATTAAACCATGTCATTGTAAATATACCAAATGGAATCGTATCATATACGCCAACGGATACAACTTGTGCATTTTTAGTAAACTTTTCTATTTTTGCCTTGAATTTGTTAGCGGATAACCCTCTAAGCTCCGATAAAGACCCAACATCATTTTCAAAAGCTTCATAAGGCTTTATTTTACCGATCGACATGCTTTTAGCTTTCGCTGCAACTATGATCGTATCGGCTCTAGTGCCAATGCTAGATTCACCGGAATAAGTTGAAGACGAATCTGCTACGTCCTTTATATAGAGTATCGTGTTGGCATCCCCAAAACTAGCGATTGCAGCTTCGGCACCACCTGCATGATCCCATGCATATGGGAGAAGGCGATAAAAGACAATTTTGTCGATCCAAGTACGGAGCTTAAGTATGGCGCTACATAAGTTGTGTAATCTCCACTCGTTCCCGTGTCAACCAACCCATGGCTTGTCCTAGTACCACTAATCGTTTTTATCAAGGTCGCATTTCCTTTTTCACCAAGGTTGATAAAATAAACGCCAGCTTCAGCAGGAGCAGCTGCAAATGATGTTACATGTAACATCAGCAAACTCATACAAAATAGTACAACCACTGCAATTTACATTCGCAATTTGTTTCCATACTAATACTCTCCTCTATATTAGATTAGCTCGAAAAATTTAGCCGGATGTTTGCTTTCCCGTATTAATTCTCTGACAAGTGTCTGATACAGTCATACAACACATACTCCGACTTCTCGCCGTTATTAATGATCGTGGTGACGGACGTATTGCGCAATTCGTAACCAGTTGACTCGTCCTTCATTAACTCCTTAAAGGTTTGCCCAAGAAAATAACCATGAGTAACGACAAGCACCTTCTGCCCAGCATACCACGAAGCTATATCGCGAACAAAGTCGATTCCGCGCGCATGGATGGACTCATGGGTTTCTTGGTTCATATCGAGCTCATTCCAGTTCTCCCCCCAACGTGCAACCCGTTCCGCTTCAATCGTGTCGGCGATTTTTCCTCTATCCATTTCACGCAGCCGCACATCGAAAAAGTCAACCGGTTTGAAAGGTCAAGCGGACGAAATTGCGCGGATCGAGCTTGCGATTGAAAAAAGGCAGTTAGAGACAGTAAAAAAAAATGATTGATAAAGGCTATTCTCTACATGATATTTCTGAGTTTACGGGCTTTTCTGTAAGTAAACTTTCAAATAGAGATGTAATTATTTTCAAAACGAATATGCCTGAAAGTGAAATGAGTAAGTTACCCATTTTCCCAATTCAACATGAGTTCTACAAACAATTTAAGCAAAAAGGTTATCAGTTAGAAATCTGTTTAATTATTAAAAATGATCCTTAAAGGGTAATTCTGATATTGAACAAAATGCTCGAGGAAATATTAGGCGTATCGGTTCAAATTTTCGATGCTAGGGTTTAAAGATATGTATCCGGATGAATAAAAGACCGAAGTGGCCACAGGAGAATTCCGCAAAAATACTTCAAGATCAGTTTCCCTTTAATTGATACTTTGATTTGTTCATAGTCAACGGGACTCACACCGCACAAAAATAAATAGGAATGCAAAAGACCGAAAGAAAGCACTCAACTTTAGTCCGGTCTTTACTTCTTTTCGCCTAATAAAACCTTCCATTAGTCCATTAAGTTTAGGTTTTCTTCTAATGAGAGGTTTAAATCTGTTTGTATTGAACTAGCGTTACCCGTTAGAGCTCAATAAGCAAATTCTAGTTCTCCTGTTTGCTCAGGTTTTATTTATTTATTATATCTTTTTTATAAGGAGACCTGCTAACTAGAAAAATACCAACGCACACTAATACTGCTCCTACAGCTATTTCTTTATGCAACGGTTCGGCCAAAAATAGATATCCAAATAAAACGCCAAAAACCGGAGCAAGAAAATGGAATGCACTAGTTTTAGTAGAGTCGCCTTTAGATAGTAAGTAAAACCACAAGGCAAACCGAGCAATTGAACCAAACAATGACAAATATGTTAAAGATAAAACGGAAATAAAATTATAAGTAAACCTAATGTCTTCCATTAAAAGGTTTGCCATCGTTAACAATATACCGCCAAATAACATTCGATATGCAGTTAAAACCCAAACGCTACATGAAAGGTTAAATTTTTTAATAAGCAAAGTCGCGATTGCCCAACATAGTCCACCTATTAAACCAATAATTGTTCCACTACTCCACTGTAAAAGACCTAAAATTATCATTCCTATACAACCTGAGATTACTCCTAACCGTTGAACAGGTTTATATCTTATCCTAATAAATATTGTGCTGAGGATCACAACAAATAAGGGGATTCATAAAAGTTAGAATCGAAGATTCACCAGCAGTGTTCGTTCGAAGGCTAACGAAAATGCATCCCATAACCCCAACAGTTTGAAAGAATCCGATTACAATAATCTTTATCCAATCTACTAAGAGATGAGGGTGAGTGTATTTTCTAACAAAAATAGCCATTAAAACCCCAGCCATAAAGAATCTAAGCCCTGCTAAAAGAAGAGGTGAGATGTATGACACACCTATTTTCCCCACCACAAATGATGAACCCATTAAAGCTGTGGTAACAATTAGCAAAGATGCGAAATAAAAACGATTCACCGATTAACCTCCGAACTCATAGTACAAATATGCTTTATCATACCATATTATGGTTGAATTCCACTTCATTATTTCGTAAAACTGCCTGTTTGTTGAATAAACAAAAAGGAGCCGCGCTAAAGCAGCCCCACACTAATGTCTTCCATTATTTTACTAGATATCCCCGGACGGATTGATAAGAGCCAGAACCTGATGATCCTCCCACACCCCGTTGATCTTCACGTTGCTCCGGGAGATGCCTTCTTTGTGAAAGCCGGCATTCTCAAGCACACGGATAGATCCGGGATTCCGGGTGGAGGCTTCCCCGACGATCCGGTGAAACTTCTTCTCCTCAAAGGCATATCGTACCACCTGCTTTACTGCCTCCGTCATATATCCCTTGCCGTTATAAGCCTGGTCTAGGCTGTATCCGATCATGCAGCTTTGAAGCGGTCCCCGCACCACAAAGGACAGCCCTATGTTACCAATAATCCGGTCGTCCTCCTTGTGGCATACCACGAAGGCATATCTCCGATCCTCCAACATGTCGGCCTTGCTCTTAATAATCGTTTGGAGCTGATGCTCCTCGGTATAATACTCCTCCGGGTTGCTTGGCGAAAACTTTTCAAAGAACTCCCTATTTCGTTTGTACATTGCTGACAATTCTTCGGCGTCCGCCTCCTCAGGGAACCGGACGTACACTTGTTGCTCCGACATCTGCACCATCCCCGCAAACTAAGATATTGGATAATTATACCACAGGCTGAAATATTCAGATATTGATTTTATGAGTTACTTACCCAGATCATTTTGTATCAAAATGCATAAACAATCTCCGATTATCCGCGGTCGCAGTAATTCTGTCCGTTACTTAAGAAAAGGCTACCAATCCACCCGGGCTGGCTGCCTCTTCATGTTGCTATTGAACTCTCGTTCACCGTTAACCTAATGAATATGTCGATAAAATCAGTACTCCTCTTGCTCATCCCCAAGGAGTTGAGCATTTAATTTAGTTGGTATTGACTTTAACTTTTCGATATATTGAGGTTCATCGCTGTAATGATGAAAAGGAGCCAATATAAGCCCCCTTGAATAACGGAGATATACTGTTTCTCCGTTATAATCCCAGGATGCCATTCCTTCACCACTTTTCATTGATAGTACATTTCCATTAGGAAGTGTTACTGAAATGTCCTCTATCTGAAACTTTAAATCATCATCATTGGAAATATAGTTTTTCCATTCTTCTAAAAGTATTGGATTTTCTTTCGCTTCGAACGTATACTTAGCCCTCGTAATATTTAATTCATCCCCCACAGAATTACCCACTTTTTTCACATTGAGTTATTCAACTAGTACTTTACAACTTCCTTTTTTTTATAAATGAGGATAACTGCCCGATCGTATAGTTCAGCAACAGGTTCGATTTCTTCTTAACTAAGTAGCTATTAACGCCATATCCTCATTCATTAACCCCCTAAAAAAAACCAAAAAACCTAAAGAACATACTCTTTTGGTATATCTAAAGATGCAGCGTGTGTCGCATGGTCTACAAGGGGCTTTGTTTGTTTTGTCAGTTACAACCCTTTGTAGCATCAAATTCACGATAACAACCCATATCCATACTATTGCTAATATAGCAAGGAGGTAAAACAATAAAATATGTACGCCGCCGTGCTGCTCGCGAAATATTCTTTTGTTTCGCCGACGAAGTGCAGTCAGCCAATTCAACGAAATTCCCTCCCCCCTAATTGTAAGGATCAGTTGTAAGCCACCATCCCGTTTTTTTTTCTCCATACTCTTGGCGTAAAGCCTGTGTACTTCTTAAATGTCTTGATAAAATAGCTGACATTATCAAAGCCGATCTGGAGGGCAATATCTAGAACTGATAAATCGGTGTACTTCAACAGGTTGGAGGCCATCCGTATCCGATGGCGGTTGACGTACGTCACAGGGGATTCCCCCGATATCTGCTTGAAAAATTTATAAAAATGATCCACGCTGATCCCCGCAACCCCTGCAAGGTCTTCTATAGTAATGTGGCTGTTATATCGTTCCTGTATATACGCAATGGTTTTTTGAAACCGGTCCAGCTTTTCATTGAGCAAACATTTCTGCCCGTTATGGGTAAGAAATGCTTTGTTTGCAATGATTTCAGCCATAATGGAGAATAAACTGGATTTAATTTTCCATTCGTATCCGAAGGGCTGTTGCTGGAGCGATTCGACGATGCGAACTATTTCGGATATCACCTTCGATTGCCAACCGGGTACATTCGGAATATATGAGGGGAATTTATACTGTCCGCAAAGGAACGGATCGAGATATTTGCTTTGGCAGGCGTCGGGCTCATGACTGCACAACATGTCGAGTTTGAAAATGATTCCGAACATGCGGCAATGCTCCCCGTTCTCGCAATAACCGCTATGGATCTCTTTTCTGTTGATGATGACGGCATCTCCCGCGCAGACGCGAATGAGATTGGTATCGATCTCCATTACGATACTTCCCTCTATGACATAATTGAATTCAAATTCATCATGGTAATGGCAGTACACAAGCCGGTCCGAATCATGCATCACATTTCGGGAGTCGTTGTAGGAGATCCGCACCGGAAAATCAGGCTTTTCCGACGGTCCTTCATAAACCAGTGCTTTAGTTTTTTTCATTTTAGCCCTCTTTTAACAGAATGGTAGGATTATCGTATATTATAACGTGAGATTTAATCCATTATCAACATTATACTTACATTGCAGTTATGTTAAGATGCAGAAATATTGGATTTATTAATAGAGAGGTTGAAGATAATGAGCTATTTGGATATGTATGTGGATAACCAGTTCGTAAAGGAAAATGTCTTTTTGAAGATGGCAGCGGAAAAGAAGGATCTACCGATTTTTGAGAATGTGAAGGAGGTTTTGCCTGGACCCTTTTGGGAAGGCCATGATGTTGCCATTTCCTGCTATTGGAAGGCTTGGGAGCTGGCTTTTAAAAACCTAAAAAAACCGATGCCCGAAAATGGGTTCGTGACGAATTACATTGACACCGCCTTTAACAACTGCCTGTTTATGTGGGATTCCAGTTTTATCTTGCTCTTTGCGAGATACGGAAAGCATGCATTTGATTTTCAAAAGACCTTAGACAACCTGTATGCCAAGCAGCACAGGGACGGTTTTATCTGCCGGGAGATCAACGAGGTCGACGGCAAGGACAGGTTTCACCGATTTGACGTGGTCAGCACAGGACCGAATATCCTGCCTTTTACGGAGTGGGAATATTATTTGAATTACGGGGAAAAGGAGCGCTTGGAAAAGGTGTTTCCTGTATTGGCCGCTTATCACTTGTGGTTGAAGGAATTCAGAACCTGGAGTGACGGAAGCTATTGGTCCTCAGGTTGGGGCTGCGGCATGGACAACACCCCCAGGTTGGAAAAGAAATACCACGAATCCTTTTCCCACGGGCACATGGTCTGGGTAGATGCCTGCATCCAGCAGATTCTAAGCGCGAAACTGCTCGTTAAGATGAGCGACGTCATCGGCAGAAGACCGGAGATGCAGGAGTTCGAGGAAGAAATTGCCTTACTTTCAGATTTCGTGAACCGTAAGCTGTGGGATCCCGACAGTGCCTTTTACTACGATCTCTGGAAAAGCGGGGAGCTGAACCATGTCAAGTCCATCGGGGCCTACTGGGCTTTGCACGCCGATATCGTGCCGGATGATCAAATGGTCAGGTTCATCTCCCATCTGGGCAACGAGAACGAGTTTAATCGTCCCCATCCGATCCCAACTCTATCCGCCGATCATCCGGAGTATAAAGAGGATGGCGGCTACTGGAGAGGCGGAGTTTGGGCCCCAACCAATTATATGGTGCTGAAAGGCCTTCATAAAAACGGGGATGACGCTTTGGCTCATGAGATTGCAATAAAGCATTTAGACTATGTCTTGAAGGTTTATGAGAGCACAGGTACTCTTTGGGAGAACTATTCCCCTGAGAAAGCGGCTCCCGGAAACCCTGCCATGCCGAATTTCGTCGGATGGTCCGGGCTTCCGCCAATCGCCGTTCTTTTCGAATATGTTTTCGGCCTGAAACCGGATGTGCCCAATGATACCCTTGAATGGGATGTAAGGCTTCTAGATGCCCATGGTATTTCCAGATACCCCTACGGAAACAACGGTATCCTTCAGCTCCGCTGTGAGAAGAGAACTTCTCCGAAGGAGAAGCCGGTAATCATTGCGGAATCCAATGTTCCTGTCACCCTTGTCGTGAAATGGGACGGCGGGAAAGAAACTTTGATGCTAGGTTAGGTGTTGAATGATTTTTTCAAGAATGCTTCAGTAAAAGTGGAAAATAAAGTTCGTTAGTAATATTTACTTTTGTAAATTCACTCAATGGTTTTCGCCATTAAGTGTAAAGCAGCTACCAAATTGAAATGGCAGCCGCGCCAGGACTGATGGTACATACGTTTCCGCATGCTCTAACTGTAGACCTGTACCTTCGAAAGTTCTCAGTTCGCTTATGGAGGCCACTGAAACAGTCAAACTGAACAAAGGTGTAGTTTTCTCGCAAAAATGTGAGGAGACTGCACCTTTTTCTTGTATACTTTTATTATCATTGGAATAAGGGTGAGTCGAGTGATCCAAAAACAACAAACTTTAGTGTTAAATCCTTATGTTGCACTCTATAATTTAATTGTCCCAAAGGATAATTTGCTTCGACAAATTAATGAACTCGTGGATTTTTCATTCATATACGAAGAACTTCAGGTCAATTACTGTCTCGATAATGGTCGTAATGCCATTGATCCAATCCGAATGTTTAAATACTTGTTGTTAAAGGCTATTTTCGATTTGTCCGATGTCGACATTGTTGAGCGTTCTCGTTACGATATATCCTTCAAATATTTTCTGGGTATGGCTCCAGAAGACCCTGTTATGGATCCAAGTTCTTTGACCAAATTTCGCAAACTTCGTTTGAAAGACATGAATTTGCTGGATTTGTTCATTGAGAAAACTGTGCAACTTGCCACCGAGAAGGGAATTCTCAAGAGCACGGCTATTATTGTCGATGCCACCCACACCAAAGCCCGTTACAACCACAAGTCTCCTCAAGAAATCTTGCAGGATCGAGCACGTAAGGTGCGTAAAGCTCTCTATATGATAGACGAAAACTTAAAGGGCAAGCTCCCAACCAAAAATACCAATACTGATTTGAAAGATGAGCTCAGTTATTGCCAAAAGCTCATACATACCGTAGAAAACGAGTTAGGTATTCCTTTAGTACCCAAACTTCAGGAAACCCTAAACTTATTAAAGGAAACTGTTTTAGAGGATGTAGAGCAGCTTCGAATTTCAGAAGATGT
Source organism: Paenibacillus qinlingensis (assembly GCF_013204845.1). Classification (GTDB taxonomy): domain Bacteria; phylum Bacillota; class Bacilli; order Paenibacillales; family NBRC-103111; genus Paenibacillus_E; species Paenibacillus_E qinlingensis. The sequence continues at coordinate 205,757 of NZ_JABMKY010000010.1, read as the reverse complement.
TGACGCACGAGTTGGACATAAGAGCCCGGACTCCGCTTTCTTTGGGTACAAGACACATCTGGCGATGACTGAGGAACGTATTATTACAGCAGCCATCATAACAACAGGTGAAAAGAACGATGGTAAGCAACTACAAGAACTCATCGAAAAGAGTAAAGCCGCAGGCATGGATGTTCGCACGGTGACTGGCGACATGGCGTACTCAGAGAAGGACAATCTCATCTACAGCAAGACAAACCATATTGAATTGATAGCCAAACTGAACCCCGTGGTTACCCAGGGAAACCGAAAAAAGGAAGATGAGTTTGAATTTAACAAAGACGCAGGTTTGTATGTTTGCAAAGCAGGTCATTTGGCGACGCGTAAAGCGCGGCAAGGGAAAAAAGGCGTCAGCAAGAACCAGACGACTACCTATTATTTTGATGTGTCGAAATGTAAGCGATGTCCTCTTCGTGAAGGGTGTTACAAGGAAGGAGCCAAGTCAAAAAGCTATTCCGTCAGCATAAAGTCCGACGAGCACTCCGAGCAAATGACATTTCAAGAGAGTGAAGATTTCAAAGCGAATTCGAGGGAACGCTACAATATTGAAGCGAAAAACAGCGAGTTAAAACACAGGCACGGGTATGATGTAGCCACATCCTCGGGTGTATTAGGCATCGAGATTCAAGGAGCAATGGCGATTTTCGCGGTAAATCTAAAGCGGATTCTAAAGCTAAACGATTGAAACTGTAAGTACCGAAAAGCCTAAATACGCAAAAAGAAGACATCTTCCAGAGTGGGGGATGTCTTCTTTTTGTAAATGGCCCCCTTTAGAACTAAAAGGGCGAGTTCTTCAGTGGCCTCGCGTTAGGCAAGGGGGAATAAGTAAAATGAAGATTGAGGTGCGTAAGCCAAGCCTTAAAAAGCGAATTGCATCACGAACATGCTTGAAAAGCAAGTGCTACATCGACTGGTAATCAAGATGCTCGTGGTTATGGTTAGCTTAATAAGCCTAATAGTTTACAATAAAACTTCATTTGATATTTTCGCGCTACTTAAAAAGCTTTTTAAATAAAACTATTCTTTTGATTGCCCAAATGTTTTATGTAACTCATTAGCCAACCAATAAAGATATTGTTTTTTCTAGGTCCTCCGTAACCATCCAAGTTGGAGAAATCCATGCGTTAATAATCATATTAGCCCCGTCGATATCAAGAAGCGCTGCTGCCTGTTGAACCATTCCTAATTCCCACCCTTCTGCATCTCCATTAGATTCATCTCGTTCGATTCGAATCCTATTTATGATAATATCTTTAATTATGTATGTGGATAACCATTAATGACGACTACAAGTATCTTACCATATCGGCATTTTGTGATTTAATAATAATGGGACGTAGTGCAGACAGGGGGCTAGGATATGACTGTCATTATTAATGATAAGAGACTGAAGCTACTTCAGAAAGACCTTAAATCTTTTTCTCAAACATCAAGTGTTTTCTTGAGAGAACTGTTTAATTCAGATTTTATGAAAAAATTCACAAAATTTCGTTCGTTTGAAGAATTTGTAAAGGCAGGAGGGTTTGAAGTTCAAAACCAAATGGACTTCAGGAACCTACCACTTGATCTGTTCGATGCTCATGTAGCTCAACAGACACAATTTACCGATTGGAAAGACATGCAAACATCTGCTGTTAAAAGATACATTCAGCGTTTTCTTTAACTTTAAAACAAAAAAATTAAAGCTACGTCCCCATCTTCTCAATTAACTCGTACATCTTCTTCATCTTTTATTAGTATGCAGCCTGAATAGTCCACCTATACTGAGGTGAATCAACTATGTTAGAAGACAAAAACACACCAATCAAACATTTTTTTCTATTCCAGAAATACTTTTTAAGGAAGATATATCATGCATCTTTGAGGCTAGAAATGATACTGATAGGGAAGCAAATCTGACAAGGATCATGAAGGCACTAAATAGCGCGGGTTATCAAAATGTCGAGAACCTATTAAACGCAACTCGGACTGATTTAATGGAGGTTAGAGGTCTCGGACAAACTTGTCAGACATTACTTTTCGACTTACTTCATAGAGTATCTGACAAACCTGAAATAGTCCGTTACGTTACTGTGGAGTTAAAAAGAATAAAACTAGAGGGTATCAAGAAAAAATTACTTGAAATCGGGATGATAAATTAAATTGTTTGCTAATTCAACATGAAAAAAGCTCAAGGGACAGCTTTCCCTCTGGCTCTTTTCATCAGTTCAGGGCCGCCAATGTCTATGAGAAACTTTGATATTGATTTCTCCAACCTTAATCCAGTTCAAGGATGTGGTCAATATGTCATTCATGAAGCACCTAGTGCTTTAACACAGCAGTTTAAAATGCATAAGTATTGGATTATTCATTCCATGCCAAATCTCTATCTACAGCTTGAACTAGTTAAAACGGATATCAACAAGCAAAACGGGATGAAGCAGAGTTGTTTTCTGCCTCATCTCGTTTTGAATTACGGTTGTAGTATACAAGGCTTTATTTAGCAGCCTCTAACGAAATGGTTTAATTGAGCCAGAAGCTATAGCTTGTGCTGGATAAGGTTCCGGTGTCGGATACGATAAAGTAAGCTTTACTTCCTGGCCCAACTGTTATTTGAATAGAATCTAAACCACCGATACCGTTATCCCACGGATAAAGGAATGTGACAGAGCCGCTCGGATTGTGAACTTCTACCCAATAGTTATAATTAACGTCTGCAGGGGATTGAAGATTTGCCGTGGTCGTTACCGGTTGAGCAGTGTTATTTTTGAATACGAAAATATCAGCTTCACCGCCTTGCAGCAACGTACCGTAGCCAAAACCGGGACTGACAGTTACTGCCGTACTAACCGTATCGCCATATCCATATTGGGCATATGCAGAAGGCACTCCAAACAACATCGCACAAATGGACAGCAAAAAGATGAACTTCTTCACAAATATACACCTCTCTCATTTAGATTAAAACCGGACATATCCATATTGCAATTATTACATCGGTTTTCTTCGTATCACCTCCCCATTGACTGGATTGCTCACTCCATCATGGTCTTCGCTACTCCTTTATTTTCGCGATCGACCTGACGTCCGAAATGAATGAAGCCACATGTTGTATCGAAGTGAGACGATGGGTGACCCAAGTTATTAACTTGCAATATGTCACACAAAAGTATGGAAGATCGCGCGGTGGCCCCCCATACTTTCAATTATATTTTATACAGCAAAGCATAAAACAACCATTTAAATATTAATCAATACATGTCTTTATCATTCTCACTTCCATACATCTCTAATGATAGATTCAAGAGTTATTGATAAATAACAAAATCACCTCAAGGTCACGCAAACGTAAAAGCGAACTTACTTATACAAAAGAGCTTACTTTGTGAAGAGCCTCGCATATAGTGTGGTTTATATTAACCTGAGTATCAACTTCAGCGTGAATGGTCTCCCAATGATGTTTTTGTTTTCTCCAGGCTCTAGGCGTTACCTATCGTTCTCTCGCCCGGAAGCAATAAAACAATCCGGCACCGGCAGAACGCAGGTGTCGGATTGCCAATCAACATTATTGCCCACTCTCCGCTTAACGGAATGTGAAGGCTAGCGTCATTACTTTTTAGAACTAATGCAACCTTTCAATTTTGCAGATGCCTCTATATTGTTTTTCATTGACAAATCCTGTTCTCTTGCATTTTTTGCTTTGTCTATTGCTTTATCCAACACTTCTGTCGGCTTTTTTCCAAGTTCGTCGAACTTGGCTTTCTCCTTGCTTTTAAATAGGTCCATTAGATCTACTTCCAACGGACCGGCACCTGCCGTTAACTTCGCTTTTATTTGAATGCAAGGATTCCCTTTCACTTTTTTTCCTTCAACGCCTATATTTATGGCAGCTGGCACGTATTTAATCTTTATCGCTGCTTCAGCTCCTATGTTGGTCAGCGGGACTTCCTCGAATGGATTGATTTCAAATCCACCGCCGACGCCTAAGCCGATTTCACCGCATTATGCAATTCCGTCGGTGTCTATGCAGATTTTAGCTCCGCCTCCGATCAAATCGTAGAAGGATCCCCCGACACATGCTTGACCGCAAGGATCTCAAAGCATGATTGGATTATTGCCGACGTATGCATACATATTTGCCTGTTTGCTTGAATGAATTCAGACGACAAATTTACTTGTCTTGAACTATTAGAATAGTTGTAGATTATGCGACTGTGAGACGCTTGGACACTTCCTTGAATCCAAGTATTTGCTATGGAAAAACCCTCACCGTACTGCTCTCTGAGCATGCCTAAAAAATCTGACGTTGAATTCAAATTCAATTTATATCTCCGGTATAGATGCTCTCGATAATATGACCTTCGGCAATTTTCCTAATGTAAGGAATTAATGCCCTAGGGAAAATTCTGTAATCCTCAAGATTTGATATTGGAATCCATTCATTGGAGCTGTACCGCGAGGAGTCGCCAGACCATCAACGTGGATAAGGTGTTATATGATGCTCCCGTCATCTTCATAACTCCAACAATTTATTCAGAATCCCTTTCGTTTGAAATATGCTGACATTGCTTGCATATAATCCTTGAACATAATTGGATCATCAGAAAAGTCATATGTACGACTTATTTCACCTTCCATTGAAATAGTGTATGCACTCTTTCTTTGATGCCAAGCATTCTCAGGTATCACAATATCAGGATGAAAAAAGAAAAACCAACAACATTCACCTTCTAATATTATATCACTAAGAATTGACTCATAATGATTGATATTTATACGTAGTAAATCACTACGACCGCTTTCTTCCGCCATTTGTTTTGCTTCTTCAAAAGTAATTGTTGGAATGTAATCTTCAATCAGATCACCATACAGAAATTCATTAATTGATACATGCTGGTCGTGTAAAATAAATGATATTGTGCCTTTAATTGTTGCACCAAGTGTAGTGACATATTTATCTTTTTCAACAATCTCGTCTACTATAATGTAACCTTCATCCGATTGTGATTCAGAAAGATACAAATTGTCACCGAGATTTATATAATATAGTGCTCTTCCATTTATTCTTCGATGACTCTCATTATCTTCAGTATCTTTAGAATGAACCGCAAATATAGGTATTCGTCTCATAGATCTTATCCTTTCAGTGCCACTAAAAATAAATATCATTACGGGAGTTTCACGTAACTGATAATCTGTGAACTTCGCATAATCTGCATAGTCGAAGTATTCGTGAAGTCATGAAACTATCCTGCCCGTTCGGGGTGAAGAGCTACCATCATGCATGCATGTCGTGTGGCAACCACCACCGCTAATCAACAATTTAATTGACACCCCAGAAATAAAAATAGTGAATGTTCACAAAAGTAAACACTCACTAACGAATTCTATTTTCCACTAACGATCTTTATTTTCCTTGATCAATTGGGGTACACCACCTCCATAAAATAAGAGCATGGTATCACTCGGTTTTTCCCCGATTTCTTTGAAACATACATATTTCCATTATTGGCGTTACACTAAGTTCGTTATCAACCCACTCTCTATTCTATCTAGGTAATTCTAAGCCGACTGTCACAAATGAAGATTTCTTGTTCGAACGAAGTCATCATTTCCTTATCACCAATAAAAAAGGCCTCCATCACTGAGTAGTGAAAAATAACACCATTTTTCCCGTCATAAAAAATAGAACTCCACATATATCACATGGAGTCCCCGTATTGAGCATCTTATTCTAAACACTCTCTAACAACCGCCCATCCCGAAACCTCACAACCCGCTTCGCCTGCTGCGCTATCGCATGATCATGCGTGATCAAAATTATCGTTCTACCTTGATCATTTAACCTAGCGAATATATCCATAATCTCTATGCCTGTCTTCGAATCCAAAGCACCAGTCGGTTCATCCGCCAAAATAATCGCAGGATCTCCTGCCAGCGTTCGTGCAATAGCAACCCTCTGTTGCTGCCCGCCAGACAACTCCGAAGGCAGATGCTTCCTGCGATCCACCAAATCGACGGCTTCCAAAGCCTTCAAAACAAGTGGCTCTCGTTCTCTCCGCGTCATCCCCCGATAAATTAAAGGCAATTCCACATTCTCATATGCACTTAATCGAGGTAGTAAATTAAAGTTTTGAAACACGAATCCGATTTTCCGATTCCGTATCTCGGCTAGCTGCCAATCCTTCATCTGGTTAATCGCTTTGCCGTCAAGAACGTACGATCCCGTGTCAGACACATCTAAACATCCGATGATGTTCATCAGCGTCGACTTCCCCGAACCTGAAGGCCCCATAATCGCGACAAATTCTCCTTGTTCAATTACTAACGACACATCATCCAACGCGCGGATCGTTTCTCCACCCATCACATATTGCTTACAGACATGATCAATTTGAACTAGGCTCATATCATTCGCCTCCATTTTACGATACCAAGATCCCTAACAATGAAGAACGCGACTATACGAAACGTGTTGAAAATGGTAACACTAACCTAGCAGCATTACCGTTTGGCCTTATAAAATTCATGATATAGCTTCATTAACGCCCGCTTCTCAATACGCGATACATACGAACGCGAAATCCCCAGCTCCTTCGCAATTTCCCGTTGCGTCCGCTCCTCGCCGCCAAGCTCCAAGCCAAAACGTCCAACCACAACTTCCTTCTCCCGGTCGTCCAAAATCTCCAAATTCCTGTAAATTTTCGATTTCTCAATCTTCAACTGCACCGCATCCACTACATCGTCCGCCTCGCTGCCGAGTATGTCGATGAGTGTAATCTCGTTCCCCTCTTTGTCCGTTCCGATCGGGTCATGCAAGGACACATCTTTCCGTGTTTTCTTCAAGGAGCGCAGATGCATTAAGATCTCGTTCTCGATACAACGAGCCGCAAAAGTCGCCAACTTCGTGCCCTTATTCGGTGAGAAAGATTCGATCGCTTTGATCAATCCAATCGTCCCGATGGAGATCAAGTCTTCCAAATCTTCTCCGGTATTGTCGAATTTCTTGAGGTTGTGAACACGAAGCAACGTAAATGTATTAGGACAAACAAGCTTGAGACAACTTGACAAAAAAAAGCAGACTTGGAAGGAAACATACCCAAGAATGCCGCTTTTATTGATTGAATTTCCAATTTCTGTTAATGACTTTTTTGCTTTATTACATTGTTCTTAAATTTACACTACATTTTGAATCTGCATGTCCATTACTTGATGCTACCGACTAAAAATTAGCCATTTAATTGTCTCAAAAGGGGAAGTCGTTATTATTCACAAGTTAAAACAACCAACTTGGAATAATATAATCATCATTTGAAAGTACCTTATTAATAAATGGATAATTCACTTGATTAATTTGTATTTTATTATGTTTTTGTAACCAATAAATTATAAGTTGTCCCTCATAATCATTGAAATGTTTTGTAATTTCAATCCACCATTCAACAGCTGTAGGACATTTATCCATACTTTTAACAATTTCATTTGCTATAAACCATGCTGAATCAGCTCTTTCATTTTTCACTAGACTCAACACTAGATTTAATATTGAAGTATCACTATTCTTTTTTAACCCTTTCTCAAGTAAAGTAAATAAGTTTGGGAATTCTTTATCGCTAATATATTCATTTCTTCTGATCAAATATGCTAGGGCTGTCTCTGCCTCAAAACTCCCCTTTTCGTATGCTTTTAAGAAAATTCCTGAACACATTTCGTACTCTTTAAATTTATATGCAACAACACCTAAATTATATAAGTCATCATAATCAGCTTTTTTAACTGCTCTATCAATCAATTCTTTTCCTTTATTTACATTTTTTTGAACTTTTTTCCCTATTAAGAATCTAATACCATACTCAAACATTGCAGTCAAATGCGATGCGTCTGATGCTCTTTTTAAATAATTAATTCCATTTGAAATATGTTTTCTCAAACCGTCTCCACTAAGATATCTTTTTGCTAACAAGTATGCTGCATGATTATTCCCTTTTTGAAGTGCATGTTTAAGTAACCTTTCTCCTTTTAATCCATCCTTCTCAATATAGATGCCATCTATTAATATCTCTGCATAATCAATAACACCTGGAATGTATTCAAGTTCCACAAGTTGTTCGTATAGCATAACCGCGCGGCCAATATCCTTATTAATTATATGGCCGTGTATTAACATCGAAGCAAGAAACAGTTTTGCATTATTATAGCCATTATCATTTAACTCTTCTAAGATATTTAATCCTTTTTCTACATCTCTTTTAGTTAACTTTCCTTGTACTAAAAGTTTAGCTAATTCATATTTCCCTGAGATATTTCCTCTATCTGAAGCTTCTTTAAGTATTATTAACCCTTTATTAATATCTTCTGGAATGGACTCGCCTTCTATTAACCGAACTGCATAATTTACTTTGAGATTTTCATTTCTCCCAAATAACACCCTCTCAAATAACTCAACCGCTTTATTTATATCCTTATCTACGTAGGTACCCTCTAGGTATAAATTTGCTAAATAGTCTATAGCATATTGATCATTTTGAGAAACAGATTTTTCAAGTAATGTTAACCCTTCATTTTCTTCTAGAGGCTTTATCTTTTCTTGTACAATGAACTGTGCTAGACTCCTTCTAGCTTCTTCGTGTCCTTGTTCCATCGCTTGTCTTAATAGCTTTTCACCTCTAGCCATATTCCTAACAACACCTTCTGGACCCGCTATTAAATATTTTGCGTACTCAGTGATAGCATCTAGATTGTTCTTTTTCATCAAATCCTCTAACAGCGTTACTCCACGGCGAACATCTTTCGAGATTCCATTACCAAAGATTAATCTGTCAGACATTTCCAATACTGCGTCTTCGTAATTACTTTCTATCAAATTATTTAAAAGTACTCTCCCTTCATCAATATTTTTTTTGAGATAATATCCGTCCAAAAGTAAATTTGCTAGTTTTAAAATAGCCTTATTATCATTTTTTCGTGCTGCCAACCTGAGTAATTCTTCTCCACGCTCTTTATTTTGTATACCATATGTCCCTTGTAATAACGTACTTCCTAGTATCCTTATTGCATTTACTTCTTCATTCGCCACTGCTTCTTCAAGTAATGCATAACCCTCAGATATATTACATCCAAGAATCTCACCATTTAGAATTGCATGTCCTAAAATTGTATTTGCTAGTTCATCACCTAATAAAATTGCTTTTCTTAATAACTGTTCACCCCTAAAAAGATCTTGAGGTACATCGTTTCCATATAGCATTTTATATCCTAGTACTCTCATAGCCATGGCGTTCCCTAGCTCAATTGCATAGTTAAGATACTCTAGTCCTAAGTTAACATCCCTCTCTACTAGTTTTCCCTCAATATAGATTTCCCCTAAATAACTTTTGGCTTTTATACTTCCACATGTAACAGCGTTTTTAAGCATATCTAGACCAGTTATTTTCTCTTGTTCTGTTCTATCTTCTTTATTTATAAGTACAAAAGCGAATTGAACCTTTGAGTTTATATCACCTTTATCAATTGCTTCATTTAATAAAAACTCAGCTTTTGAAAAATCCTTAACCATACCAATTCCGTATGTATATCTCCAAGCTAACTTTCTTTTAGCAAGAATATTTCCGGATTTTTCAGCATTAATTAATAGTTCTAATCCTTTTTCTACATCTTTATCGAAATAAGCGCCATCAATTAATAAATCTCCATAATAACAAGCAGCTTCATCGTTCCCCTTATTAATTAAGTCTTCTAACATTTTTTGCGCTTTAATTTTATCTTGTTCGACATGTTTTCCTTCAATTAGAATTCTTGAGTATTCAACAGAAGCTCCTTCATCACCATCATCTATCATAGATTTAATTAAAGATAATGCTTTCTCTACATCCTTATTTACTATAAGGCCAGTCAGCAAGATTTCAGCATAGAATCTTTTGGCATCTAGAAAATTGCCTTCGACAAGTTGAGTTATCAAGTTAATACCTTCTACCAGGTTTTCCTCTGAGTTTGTGATTGTCAATAAATATTGAGCTAAATAAAAACGAGCCTTTTTGCTTCCTTTATCAATGGCTTTTCGCAAGAGACTCATTCCTGCTTCAATATCCCTATCTATACCATCGCCATAAATATACATGTTCCCTATAGTTCTCAAAGAAGGCACGTGATCTTCATTTACTAACTCAAAAAGCAACTTTTTAGCCAAAATTAAATCAGATTGAATGTCTCTTCCAATCAAATATCTAAGTGCTAAATTGAATTTAGCATCCTTACTACCTAAATTTACTGCCTCCTCAAGATATCTTTTCGCTTCATGTGTATTACGGTTTACTTCCATGCCATCAAACATAATTGAACTTAGCATTAATTTCGCTTTTATACTATTCAGTTCTGATGCTCTCTTCAAAAGAACAATTGATTTTTCAATATCTTTACTTACTTTCTCACCTTTAGCATAAATAAAACCTAAAAATGTTAATGCCTCACTATTTTCTAATTCTGATGCTCTATCTAAAAATTTCAGCGATAGCTGAATGGTAGAATCATGTTCATACTCTTTAAATAAATAGATACCAATTTCTGAGAGCCGCGAGCAACTAATAATTTCATTATTAATAAAATCATTTATATATTGACTGACATTTTCTTCAGTTAACAAATCGTACTTTTGAATTTGGAATAAAAATCGACATAAAAAATCTAAATGAACTGATGAATTATTTAATAACCAATTAAAAATAGAATTAATAAACTCTTCTATATCTTTTGTACTAAAATATCTTTTTAATATAAATACGGCGAAATTTTGATTGAGTAATTTAATTCTATTGAATCTTATATCACTCATTAAATGATTTATTTTTTTAATTTCATTTCTAATTTTAGGCATTCTATAGAGTAATTTTTGATATGATAGAAATGATTGTATATACTCCAATGAAATTGGTTGGATTTGTTCAAAAACCGCTGTTAAAAGTAAGATTTCTTCTAATATCTCATTCTTGACACAAATATCTGCATCTTTTTCAAAAATACTAATTTCATCTTCTTCAAAAATATCAAGTAAGGAAATATCAATTTTCATACCACCGTCTGGTGAACTAACCATTAACTTTTTTAATTGGTTGACATGTCCTTTTGTTTTTTCAAAAATTTTATTATTAGTCATTTCATCATCTATACCACTAATTTGTGGAATATCTTCCCTAGTAAAAGGGTTTAATATAATTTCATGTATTTTATTAGAATAATTGTCAATCCATTTGATAGTTTGATTTTCTAGACCAGTTGCCATTAATATTCGGCATCCTTCAGGTAAATCCTGAAATAAAAATGAGATTTTATCTTCTAATTTCTCGGCTAATTCCAAAGAATCAATTACTAATAGAATCTCACCACACTCATTAATAAAACGTTTTATCGCTTCAAGCAAAATTGCTTTAAGCACAATGTACTGAGAATTCAATTGAGTTTTTCCACTAACTGAAAAACTCTCATTATTAGCAAAATTATCTTTAATATATTTATCAAACAATAAAATATCAATCTTATGGATTAAATTCAAGTTTGCTTGTTCAACAATTGTTCGTACCATGTCTATTAGGTTAATTGAATGTTTGAACGAGTAAATTATTAATGACTGAGAAAATTCATTTTGGAATCTATCCTTACTATATCTATTGATAAATCTTGACAGGAGTGATGATCTCCCACTATCCCTATGCCCTTTAATTAGTATAATTTTATTCTCAGGCAATTTTTGGAAAATCTCAGATACTACTCTTTCTCTACTATTAATTAGTTGTACTCTTGGAATATAATCACTTTTAATACTATCTAATAGGTACCTTGTTTCCTCTAATTCTATCTCACCCAATTTCTTCCCAGCACTAATTTCACGAAATGTTTCCATATTAACTATTACAGGTATAGTTAAACAAAGCATAACTTCCCAAACTATACTAGTATTACTTTTTAAGAGTGCTAGTCTTGTGAGACTTCTTGATTTAATACTACTGTTTGTTTCAATTGCCGAAGAAAGAATAATCCCAACAAAATCCTCTGGAATAAGATTTAACGTTTCAATAATAAGATTAATAATTTCGCTAAGGTTACTTTCACTTACTTCTGACTTAGTATTTGAAATTGAAGATGTTTTTAATAGCCACCATTCGACCAAGGTAAACAAATACTCTATGCTTTGGTGTTTTTTCTCATTATTTTCTAAAATATTTATTATTAATATTTCCATATTGTCAATTATTCGAATAATATCTTCAGTAGGATTAATTAGAAATAACAAACGATCCATTAATAAAACAGCGTTATCAATGTTATCTTTTGTAAAGTTACATGAATAGCTTTGATTAAATACTTCTACTGCATTATTTCTTATTAGTTCAAGACATTTTGTGAATCTATAGTTCCGTGAATCATTTTCAACTTTAAAGCTTTCTAATGAATTCTCTAATGAAATTGCATAAATCGATCTATCGATATCATTCCGATTAAAATCTGTTATATGTTGATCATCAATTTTAATAAAATCGTCTGTCTTTTTGATATTCTCAGTTTTACTTTCCTTGCAATTAGTTAAAAAAAAACCAATATTTTTTTTTCTATTCCAGCTACTATCCCTTGGATCATACTCAAATGGAATCTGCACACATTCTTTCTTTTCTTTCTCAATTTGAATTATTGAGAAATTATTTCGGTATCTTACACCTGCATAAGAAGCACCACCAGTAATTACATACGCTTGATCATATGCCTTAGTTGGTCGTTCTATTGCACCATGTACGTGACCAGATAATATTATATGAGATCTTTCAGATAAATATCTATATGTATTAGGTCTATTATGATACGAGTTTTGTTCTGCATCATTTAACCAACTTTCAGGATGATGTACAATTGCAATTGTTGTATTTCCGTTAATAATATTTGATACTTCATTTATTTGTTCATTGGCATCCATAATTTCCAAAAGGGGCAATCCCAGCCACAAATTTCTTATATCCTCTTTACCTCGACAGAACCATGAAGAGTTCATTACTAAAAAATTTATTCCTAAAAGTTCTCTTTGCCCAACTAAGAAGTTCGAGTAATTATTTAATGTAACACTTGGAATGGACATTTTATTACAGAATTCAATATATTTGTTAAATGGCCCGGAAAAATGCTCTAGATTTTCGGGAATTAACCACTTATCAGCCTCATCAGACGACTGAGGAGGATTACTTCCAATAGCTTTATTTCTCTCAAGATCATGATTGCCTGGACATAGCACAAGTTCTTTTGTAGTTAAATTAAGTTGCTCTAGTAAGGATTTAATCCAAACTTCTGCTTCATCAAACCCGTTTTGTTTACCTTGCCAAGTGATATCACCAGAAATAACAACAACATCTGGTTTTGCTGTTTCTTCAATTTCTTCCAATGTACTTATTAATTTCCCTAGAGCTGTTTTTCTTAAAGCAATTGCATGGGAATTCGAAGTTGATAATTCCATACCAAAGTGTAAATCAGATAAATGAAGTATATTTATAGATTTGGACATAGGTAAATGATTTCTCCTTAAAACGGATCGAATTTTTAGGTAAAATTATGAATTAATTATATCATATTTTGTAAAACATTCCCTCCTAAAATGCATCAAAATACCTATAGCCTTTATTAAAGGGTAAAATACTAATTACTGAGCATATCAATTATTAATTTTATTTTCAAAAAATTCATGTTACCTTTACCAAAGAAGTAGAGAATGCATTATTTACTTTATGAGTATCTGATATTCGTTAAATCTTCAATTTATATAAAATTACCAATTTATTAATAATTAACCTTTTGTTGAATATAACTTAGATTATTTATAAATGTCAGGGGCTTTGTTAGTTTTATTCAAAAAATTGTTCTGTCGGGTACTAAGGATAATTACGCAAAGTGAAACTATGACTTTAACATACAAGAAAAATAACCGGAAATCCCCTTTCCCATAGGGTTCCGGTCATATACCTCTAACTACACTCCACCAACCGCCCATCCCGAAACCGCACAACCCGCTTCGCCTGCTCCGCAACCTGCCGGTCATGCGTAATCACAATAATCGTCCGCCCCTGCTCGTTCAGCCGCTTGAAAATATCCATGATTTCCACGCCCGTCTTGGAATCCAGCGCCCCTGTCGGCTCATCCGCCAAAATAATCGGCGGATCGCCAGCCAACGTCCGAGCAATCGCAACGCGTTGCTGCTGCCCACCAGACAGCTCCGACGGAAAATGCTTCCGTCGATCCAGCAGATCAACCGCTTCCAATGCCTGTAGGACCAGCGGCTCACGCTGTTTTCTCGATAACCCCCGATAAATCAACGGTAGCTCCACATTCTCATACGCATTTAACCTAGGCAATAAGTTGAAATTTTGAAAAACAAACCCGATCTTCAGATTCCGAATCTCGGCCAATTGCGAGTCTTTCAGTGAGTGAATTTGCTTCCCATCCAGCACATACAGGCCTTCGTCCGAGACGTCCAAACAGCCGATGATATTCATCAGCGTGGACTTTCCGGAGCCCGAAGGCCCCATAATAGCAACAAACTCACCTTGTGCAATGTCCAGCGAAATGTCATCCAACGCACGAATCGTTTCGCCGCCCATATAGTAAAATTTACTCACATGCTCAATCTGAATTAAGGCTGTCATTGTCTTCGCCTCCATTATTTGATGCCAAATGAATGAAGAATGCGATTCAATTCCTTTTTACCGCTTCGCCTTATAAAACTCATGATACAACTTCATCAGCGCCCGCTTCTCAATCCGCGACACATACGAACGCGAAATTCCGAGCTCCTTCGCAATCTCTCGCTGCGTCCGCTCCTCGCCGCCAAGCTCCAACCCGAACCGTCCGACGACGACTTCCTTCTCACGATCGTCCAATATCTCCAGATTGCGATAGATCTTGCTCTTCTCAATCTTCAGCTGCACCGCATCCACCACATCGTCCGCCTCGCTGCCGAGGATGTCAATCAACGTAATTTCATTCCCCTCTTTATCCGTTCCGATAGGATCATGCAAAGACACATCTTTCCGCGTTTTCTTCAAGGAGCGCAGGTGCATCAAGATCTCGTTCTCGATACAACGAGCCGCAAAAGTCGCCAACTTCGTGCCCTTATTCGGTGAGAAAGATTCGATCGCTTTGATCAATCCAATCGTCCCGATTGAAATGAGATCCTCGAGATCTTCCCCTGTGTTATCGAATTTTTTCACTATATGGGCAACTAACCTTAAATTGTGCTCAATCAGCTTATTTCTGGAGTGCTCATTACCTTCTGCCATTTGACGCAAATGTAATTCTTCTTCTGCCTCGGTAAGTGGTTGTGGAAACGCGTTGTTCTTGACGTAGGACACAAGCAATGTAAGCTGCTTAATCAATATGGCAATCGTACCAAACAATCCTGGCATTCCAGCTACCCCCTTGAGCGTATTGCGGAGCATGTTGGCTTCGGTAGCCTCCGCTGTTTAGATTAGTATTAGTCTATGTGGGTTAGAGCCTAGAAGTGCCTGTACGGAATAACTTCCTTGAATATGTTCATATTGAATAATCTTCATCGACATGAAATAATCAACTTAATATCTGTTAAATAAAGGGAGAGTGCCCAGTTGAAAAATGCGTGTATCATAGGCGGCTTACTCGTATTACTCGTTGGTTTCGGGTCGTCTGCCTTACCTGTTTCAGCTCAAATCACGATAGATCCTGTCCAGACAATTACGCCGATTACAGATCTTAATCCCAACATCAAGGACCTCACCATATTTCAGAATTCTAGCTTCGTACAATTAAAATGGAAAGCGCCGACAATTGCATTATCGTATATCGGTACCCCCACCGTCGCTGCCGACGATACTATTTATTTTTCTTTTACCATTCTAGCTGGAAACGGGATCGCGGCACATTTGCCTGACGGAACGAAAAAATGGCGAATTGCAATCAATGAACAGATCTTAACATCACCTACCATCGATAGAGATGGCAATATCTATGTCGGTACCGGCAGATCCAACAATCCAGGCAAGCTAATGGCATTTCGAGCAGATGGTTCATTGAAATGGTCTTTCACTGCAGGGGATCAAGTTGCTTCAGCGCCGATTTTTGGGGAGGACGGAACGATTTATGTCGCTTCTAAGGATGGTATCCTACATGCGCTAAATCCTGTGGACGGCACTGAAATATGGTGGCTCGATCTGGAGGTTAAAGCCCAAGCGAAGTTGCTCCTTGGCCCTGATGGCGCCATTTATGCAACTATGGGAACCAAATCACTTTACGCAATCAAGCCAAATGGGACGAAGAAATGGACATTTCCAATAGGTGGTTTAGCAACATCGACACCTACTGCCGGATTAGATGGTACCATTTATGTCGGATCTGATGATCATAAGCTTTATGCCGTTTCACCTAACGGAACGAAACAATGGGAATTCGATCAAGGTAGTATCGTATATGCACCATCTGTCGGTCAAGACGGCAGCGTTTATTTCGGATCACAAGATGGAAAACTCAACGCACTGTTACCTAATGGATCGATAAAATGGCAATTTGCTGCAGGCGGCACGATCACTCCACCTCTTATCGGGCCTAATGGACTTATTTATACCAACTCATCATCCAATAAAGCCATTTACGCGCTTAGCCCGACTGGCACCATTCAATGGCAATACAAAATTGCTACAAACGAGATTTTGCCATTATTCATTGGACATGATGGGACCCTCTACGAAGTATCCACCATATTAGCTGATCCGGATGAAATTAAGTCCGAGGGCTTATTAGACCTCTTTGTTTTGTACATGTACGCGCTCAAAGTTCCTGTAACAGCCATAACAATGAATACAACCACACTCAACCTGCAAGCTGGAGAACGCGTCTCTCTCAGCGCTGCGATTTCTCCCAGTTATGCATCCAATTTCAAAATAACATGGAAAAGCAGTAACCCAAACATTGCAACTGTGGACACCAACGGGCAAGTCAGTGCACTCATTCCTGGAACAGTAACCATTACTGCAACTTCCGGAGATGGCTTATCTACGCAGAGCAAAGTCACTGTCACAGAAGGAACAGGTCCTGCAACGACTACTACCGCAGATACAAGTCCCTTTACAGATACAAAAGGACATTGGGCAAGTCCTGAGATTAATACAGCCTACGAACGAAAAATTGCGAGCGGTTATCCAGACTTCTCATTCAAGCCGAATGCTAGCATTACACGTTCTGAATTTACGGTTATGTTAATGAATGGATTGAAGCCTAATTCAGACGGTGTACCTCTCACTTTTACGGATACGAACCAGGTAGAAGATTGGGCGGTGAAATCAGTCAAACAAGCCGTTCAGCTTGGTCTGATCAGCGGCTATCCCGATGGCACATTCCGACCGACAGCCAATATTACCCATGCAGAAATGATTTCCATGGTCGTCAAAGCCCTAGGGCTCCCCCTAATGGCAGGTATCCCAACAGGCTATGCTGATGATGCCGACATTCCAGATTGGGCTAAGCCAGCAGCTGTCATTTCTAGCAAAAACAATCTACTAGGCGGCACTACAGGAAATAACTTTGCCTCATCTAAGCTAGCTACCAGAGCGGAGGCCGTTACAGCCATAGTCCGAATGCTTAATATAAAGCCATAACGATTAAAATTTCTGCCCCCTCAAATAGGCTAAAGTGAACCCAAAGTATCCGCGGCGGCTACTTCACTGCTCCTGCCTTCAAAACCAATGAACCTCCCTGAAACTTTGCCAACGCTATGCGCAAAAAATAAGCCTCCCTTCTATTGGGAGGCTTATCTAACTCTAGTCTTTCATCGAAGGAATCAGACTCAAGATGAACGTAATATCTTCTCGATCGATTCTACCATCCAAGTTGAGATCTCGCGTTGGACTATCGGATTGAATATAAGTAATAATTTCGTCAAATTGTATTTGACCATTATGATCATGATCTAGTAAAGCAAATGTAGAACTTAGAATAACAGCAAAGCTCGTATGTGTTGAGATGATTCCATTATTAGCGATGAGTGTATACATCCCTGCTTCCGTATCAGCAGGTAAAGCAAACCTTGCATCATGGAAAGTACCATTAGCTACAGTAACATCCTGATAACTAGCCAGTACGGTCCCGTTAGGGGCCAGAATTGTAAGGGTCAAACCATTTAGATTAGTTGTCCCTTGTAACTCAACTACTTCCCCTTGAACCTTGGTTGAGATTGGGCTTAATTTAATCTGAGGCGCATCCGACGTGATTGTGATTACTTTTTTGCCAATGATACCTGATCCGTCATTCGCTCTTGCCTCAACCGTAACTGTCCCAATACCAGTTGCTGTTAACAAACCACTTTGACTAATTAATGCATTTCCTGTATTTCCGTTCCCATTCCCATAGACATACCATGTTACTGAAGAGTTAGTTACATTTAATGGTAATACGGATGCTTCCAGTTGGAGTGTTCCACCAATAACAACGGCATCTCTATTTGAAGTTTCCTTTACAGAGATACTTATCGTCATAACGGGTACTTCCGGTATCGGAGTTATTGTAATAGCTGTGCTGCCTTTTACACCAGAACCATCAGTAGCTGTCGCAGTAATCGTAACATTACCGGGTTCAATCGCATTAAGTATGCCTAAATCACTAATCGTAGCTACTCCCGGGTTGCCATATACACTCCAGGTCACTGATGGGTTCGTCGCATTTTCAGGTAGTAGATTTGCAATCATTTGCAACGTATTTCCTGCAACTACCGATGTTAAGTCCCCTGCACCTTTAACCTCAATATGACTAACAGGTATTGCAGCAATCGTAATTATTGTAATTCCTTTAGTCGCTGATCCATCTGTTGCCGTAGCAATTACCGTAACTGTACCGACTTGCGTACCCGTCAATAACCCCGTCACGCTTATCGTCGCATTTCCTGTATTTGCAACCACACTCCAGGTTACATCGGTATGTGATGCATTGTCTGGCCAAACCGCCGCCTTCATCTGCAATGAGTGTCCATTGGTTACCGTTGTGGCATCACCAGTTCCGGTTACGACGATACTTGTAACTGGTATCGCCGCTACTGAAATGATCTTACTGCCAACAACATTGGAACCATCATTGGCTGTAGCTTTCACCGTGACAGTTCCTACACCTGTTCCAGTCAATTCACCTGTCGGGCTGATTGTTGCTGTCCCTGTTCCTGCTACTACGCTCCAAGTTACAGAAGCATTCGTCGCGTTTTCAGGTAATACTGCTGCAATCATTTGCAGTGTACTTCCATTCGGAACGCTTGTTGCTTCATCCTCTCCTGTCACGACGATACTTGTGAGTGGGATCGCTTCAATCGTAATGATCTTGCTACCTACAATATTCGAACCATCTTTGGCTGTAGCTTTGACCGTGACTGTACCTACAGTTGTTCCTGTCAATAAACCAGACAGACTAATCGTTGCTGTTCCTGTGCCTGCTTCAACGCTCCATGTTACAGACGTGTTCGTTGCATTTCCTGGCAACACTTTCTCACTCATTTGGAGTGTACTTCCATTGGGAATGCTTATTATATTGTCTTCACTCGTAACATTAATGCTTGTGACAAGTATAGGCGTGATTGTGATCGTCATCGTACCAACAATTGCTGATTCATCATTGGCTGTTGCCTTGACGATTACTGTGCCTAGACTAGTTCCTCTCAACTCACCAGACGAACTAATCGTTGCTGTTCCTGTGCCTGCTTCAACGCTCCAAGTTACAGCAGCGTTCGTTGCATTTCCTGGCAACACTTTCTCACTCATTTGGAGTGTACTTCCATTGGGAACGCTAGTAATATTGTTTTCACTACTCACATCGATGCTTGTAACCAGTATTGGTAAAATGGTCACTTCCATCGTCCCATTAATATCAGGGTTATCATTCGCCGTTGCGATAACTGTGACTGTACCTACCTCTGTCCCCGTAAGTACGCCAGATGCGTCTATACTTGCATTACCTGTGCCTGGCACAATGCTCCATGCTACAGTACGATCCGTCGCATCATCCGGTGATACCACTGCAATCATTTGAAGTGTTTTTCCACTGGATACGCTCGTTAACTCTCCTTCACTCGTAACCAAAATACCTGTAACAGGTATCGCTTTAATTGTAACTTCCAACGTCCCATTAATATCCGGGTTATCATTCGCCGTTGAGATAACGGTGACTGTACCTACCTCTGTCCCCGTAAGTACGCCAGATGCGTCTATACTTGCATTACCTGTACCTGGCACAACGCTCCATGCTACAGTACGATCCGTCGCCTCATCCGGCGATACCAACGCTCTTAATTGCAACGTTTTTCCATTCCGTACGTTTGTTGTTTCGCTTTCGCTTATTACCTCTATGCCTGTAACAGGGATCTTTGTTATCTCAATGTTCATAGTACCTACGATACCTGAATCATCCGTAGCACTAGCCTTGACGACTACTTCTCCTACCCCTGTTCCTGTCAATAAGCCAGTTGATTCGTTTATCTCTGCATTACCTGTACCTGGCACAACGCTCCAGACTACGGTACGATTCGTTGCATTCTCTGGATAAACCAACGCACTCATTTGCAGTTGTTCGCCATTTTGAACACTTGATGCCTCTCCTTGACTCATTACATCTATACTTGTAACCTTTCTAGGTGCAATCGTAATACTCTTCGTCCCTACTATGCCGGAACCATCGATGGCTGTTGCCTTGACGACGACATCTCCAACCACTGTTCCTAGCAATAAACCTGTCGTCTCGTCTATCGTTGCATTCCCAGTACCTGCTTCCACACTCCAAGTTACGGATTTATTAGTTGCATTTCCTGGCGAAACATCCGTACTCATTTGCAACGAGTTCCCAATCATCACAATGGTTGCATCGTTAGCTCCCGATACAGCAATACTGCTAACGGGTATAGCACGTGACACGGTAAGCACAGTGGTTGCAGTCGTTCCATCTTCAGCTCTCACTGTAATATTAATTTCAGTGTTACCTACCTGAAGAGGTATCGCTTCGCTCCAAGCACCACTTTCGACTGCGCCCGTATTTACAGTTACGGTTGCATGCGACTCATTAACCGTTGGCATCATTTTCAAAGTGTCGTCAGCATAAGGTAGACTCACTGTGTATGCCATAGTATTAGAGTCAAAATCAGGAGTTAATGTGCCCTTAGACACGATTAGATTGTATAGCTTCGCATCCCTGTTCAAAATTGTTGTAACAAATGACCCACTATTATTGGTGGTATCGATCTCCGCTCCACCAGATACCGTTACCGAACTTGTTATAGTGCGGGCCGCATTAGCTGCAACATTCACAGTCAAATCGATAGGCGCATAAGCCGATTGGCCTTGTGGGATATCCGAACGCGTACAGGTTAACGTATTATAAGTACACGTCCATCCACTTCCACTCATTGCTGTCGCTGTCAATCCAGTTGGCAATGTTACTACCGTCGTGATTGGACCACTCACTGGCGGCGTCCCAGTATTGTAAACCGTAACCGTATAATGTGCTCCGGTTTTTCCAAGAGAGAAAATCCCATTTGACCCCGATGCTGGAGCAATAGCTACTTGCAAATCTTGTTTGTCTGGATTAATCGTAAGATCCCCGCCAACATTGTCTGCCATCACCACACCGCTCAACAAGCTAGGCAGTTTATATCCACTTACATAAACTGCGCCACCACGATTAGCCGTATTACCTGCAAAAGTGACAACATCCAATGCTACCGATCCGAAGTAATGATCAACAACAAGACCGCCGCCATCACCATCAGCGACATTTCCAGATATCGCCGTACGTGAGATACTCGCAGGTACCCCTAGATAAAGACCTCCTGCTAGCCCCTCAGATCCTGCTCCGCTAGATTTACTAGTTGCCCTATTCCCCGTGAACGAACTATCCGTAATCGTAACGATTCGCGAGGATGTAGTCTCTGGCGTTATCGCCATTCCACCACCAAGGCCATAAGAGGTATTGTTTGTAACGATAACTTTGGACAGATCCAGGTTCATATCTCCCTGAAGAAATACCCCTCCGCCTTGCGAACTATATGACGCAGAACTAGAAACTCCAGCTTTATTATTGCTAAAAACGACGTCATTTAGTTTAACTGTCCCACCTGCTGCACCCGATAAATAAGCCCCTCCGCCTAAACTATTACCGGACGTGGTGTTATCCGCAATGATCGAATTGGCAATCTCAATCGTACGGGTTCCCGCATCTCCATCGATCCCGCCACCACCGAATCCAACCGGAGCTTTCCCATAACGAAGTGTAAGCCCCTCAATCTTGACATCATATCCAGGAGTACTGACATTTGGGTTAATAGACAATACGCGATTCGTAGCAGACACAGCATCGGTTGCCGCTTGAATAATCGTATTCACTGGATCCCCTTGAATCCCAATTAAACTGACATCACTGGCAACAACTAATTGCCCGAGTGCTGCATTCAAGGTATATACATCAGGCGGTATTGAAATCATATCTGCACCGGCCAAAGCATTTGCTTCCATTAATGCTGCTCGGATCGAGCAATTGCCATTCCCATCATCACAAATCCCGTTTCCCGGATTCGTATCCTCGACGTCCAATGATGTATTTACTGTAAATGTGCTAGCAGCATTAGCTGCTCCAACAAAGCTAAACCCCAAGCCAATAATGGCAACCAACAATAGTAGAGCAACAAATATACTCGCTGTGAATTTCACAATAGTTTGCGGTTCCTTTCGAACGAACGCCACTTTCTTGCCCCCTCTCCTTATTCCTAATAACTCATGCAATTTATGGTCTTTGTGGAAAAATACCTTGTAAAGCTATACAAAAATTGAGCGTCAAATACGGTTGCATATTATTATGAGGCTGACTGTTCCCAGTTGGAGCAACGGCCCCCGCACCCATGGATCTCAAATTCGTCTTCTCCGTATACGCTGCTGCCCCACGTCTACCCTGAATATCCATTAACAAATGGCCAGTCGGTGATTCATGTGCGAAGCCAGAAGTCCCATATTGTATCGCATGAGCGTGCGCTGGTATTTCCGAAACAAGTAACGTTACTGATTTATCACCAGCTGTCTGACCTAGATCGTACATTGATAAACCTTGTCCTTGTCCTGGGTGCAAGGGAACTCTTCCTTGTAAATTGGGAAGGGCGAAATTATTATAGCCATTCCCTCCATATGTTGTGCCTAATAGCGAGAATAAAGCTGTATTCTGCGCAATAGCTAATAATTGACCATTACATTGAGCCCAACCTGTAGGTGCAAAATTAAATGGGAAAATTCGAATCTCTCCAACGAATTGATCCATAATACCTCTCCTTAATCTCTACTAGGGAAAATCCCCTGCGTTGCCATGATTGCATGTAAACATAGATAGGGTTGTCTATTCTCATGCGCTTGACCTCCACCACTAATGGAAAGCACTGCGCCGTTCGATACACTATCCACGACATACCCGTACGAACTCGTCGTAGTCTTACCAAATGTGTGATTATCCAGGGTTTTGGAATCAGCTGCGTTCATACTTGCCCTAAGTGAATGGATGTGGGCCGGCATTTCATTTGTAGTTAATGTATGGGTTTTCTCTCCGCCTGACTCGCCAATTATATGCCCCTCCCCCATATGGATGGGGATCCTATTCTGTAAATCGGGTAAAACAAATGTCGTTTGTCCATTACCACCATAAGTTGTTCCTACTAAAGCAAATAGAGCTTGATTCTGAGCAATGGAAAGTGTTTGACCGTTACATAATACCCAGCCACCTGGTGCAAAGTTAAAAGCAACCCAACGTAATTCAGTCAAAAATGGTTCTTCATACTCAGGAAAGCCCCCCTCTTGGCTAGGGTACGTTCCATTCCAACAAATAATATAATTGATAGCCAAGTATGGCTGAATATTGGAATGTGCCCCATTACCACCAGCATTTTCGAGGATGCCTGTAGTTTGCGTCGCTCCGGCAGTTTCCGTGAATTGATTAAGTGTTGATCTCGCTAAGACACTACCTTCCGGTGTGTTCGTACTTCCATATTTGGACGATACACCGAAAGCATGTGAATGTGGAGGAATCTGACTAACGTTGAGTGTCACCTCTTCCACACCACCTTGTTCACCTAATGTTGTCTCATTCCCGGCATGTATCGGCACTCTGCTCTGCAAATTAGGCAATGCAAATGTACTAATTCCATCTCCGCCATAAGTGGTTCCTAGTAAAGAAAACAAACTCTCATATTGAGAAATAGGAAGTATTTGACCATGACAGAACATCCATCCATACGGAGCAAAATTCCCCCCAAACATTCTAATCTCACCTGTATAGGCCATTATATGTTTCCTCCTAATTTCAAATAGACGCTTATATGTAAAATAAACAATTCAATTGATCGGACAAACTGCCCGCGTCTTTCATTTCTCGTAAATTTTCGACAATATCCTCTATTATTCTAGCAAAATATAGGTAATAATACATGTATATTTTAAAATTTATGGTATGTTATTACTATTAAAGGCTCATTCAAGTCGGGAGGACCATCATGGACTCGAAAAAAACATTTTCGCGGCGACATTTCTTGCAATATTTAGGCTTAAGTGCTGTTTCCATTGCTTCCACCTATACAGGTCTCGCGGCATTCACACAAAGAGCTAGCGCTTCAGAGGACAACGATGCCTACGAGCAGTTGCCGGAAATATTCAACCCAACGTTACATACAGCGACTGATGCGGATCAGCTTCTTTTAAGCAACGGATTTTCCTATGGGGTCATAGCGGCATACGGGGATACGATCAACAATAGTGGTGATACTTTTGGCTTTAATAGCAACTACACCTCTTTCTTCCCATTTCCCAATTCAAAAAATGAAGCCTTCTTATGGGTCAATCATGAATCAGGTCAGTATCCTTGGCTCATAGATCGTTCAAAACCTATCGAGTGGGGTCAACAGAAACAGCTGCTTTATGAGCAAGGTGGCTCTTTATTACATCTGAAGAAGGATGCCTTCGGGTCTTGGAAGCTCGTTGACGATTCTCCGTTAGCACGTCGAATTTCAGGTTTAACTCCCATTGAACTGACAGGTCCGGCTAGAGGCACATCAACAGTTAACGGAGGTACTCGCGTCCAAGGAACATTCGCTAACCGTGGAGGCTCCAAAACGTTATGGAACACGCAACTAACTGGCGAGAATCACTTTGAAGCCACTTGTCGTGATGCCGGTTTAGCACTGTCCCATTATGGCTGGATCGTCGAGATCGACCCTTTCAACAAACAGAAGAAACCTGTTAAGCACACGGCTCTTGGTAGATTTCATCACGGCAGTGCCTCTATGACGTTGAACGCGAGCAATCAAATTGTTGTTTATATGGGGGAAGATTCACCAAGCGGTTTTGTATACAAATACGTAAGTAAAGACACATGGCGCGATGGCCAAGATACCGAAAACCTATTAACCGAAGGCATTCTATATGCTGCGGATTTCATTCAAGGTCGTTGGGTTGAACTTTCCCTTTCGAATGTCAGGAAAATGCTACAAAGCTTCACCTATCAAGTACCTGAGTCTATGTATAAATCAAAAGAAGTCCTGCTTGTGCAGTTCACATCCCAAAGTGATGTGCTTACCTATGCGAATGAAGCAGCACAAATTATAGGCGCTACGCCATGTGATCGGCCTGCAGAGCTTACCTTGCATCCCGTAGATAAATCTGTTTATATCACCTATACGCAGAATACTAGTCGCGGCAACCTTCACGGTCAGATCATCCGACTAAAAGAAAATGGCAGCACGACCTTTGAATCCGAAACGTTCATTGCAGGTGGACGACAAAGCGGTTTTAGTTCACCCGCGAGTTTAACCTTTGATAAAAATGGTAACCTCTGGGTCGGTTCGGATCTTGCCACTGATCAATTAAATACTGGGGCTTGGTCCGAATTTAAAAATAATGGCATGTATCTCATCCACCATTCAGGTGCCGCCAATAAAACAAAACAATTTGCTTCTGCCCCAACAGAAGCTGCGCTAAGCGGTGTTTCCTTTACCGAACTGCAGGATACGATATTCCTGTCTGTCAACCATCCTGGCTCAGCAGGCGCAGGAACGGACAAACCGACAAGCCAATGGCAGCACAAGTTTGGAGACAAAAACCCACGTTCAGCCGTTGTGATGATTACTCGTTAAAATAAACAAAAAGATCGTGTGCATGAAGCACACGATCTTTTTTTGCAAGCCAATTTCCGTTTAAATTCACGAACATTCACGCATTGACAACAAATAACGTTCGTATTATGATAGTCAAGGTAACGCTTATCAGCCGCATTACTATGAATCGTTCGTATATCCCTGAGGATTGGCTTGGGGGTCTCTAGAGGAAGCCATAACTTCCTAGCTACGACGGGTGCTCTTTTTCGCATACCCGTGTGGCTAGGTTTTTTTGCGTCCAAAAATAGCTGTTCCAAAGGAGATTACTGCTATGAAAGCTTATGATTTTATCGTTGTTGGTGCAGGACCTGCTGGTATTTTTGCTTGTTATGAGATGACATTGCTTCACCCTCGTGCGAACATTTTACTCGTTGACAAAGGCCACGATATTTACAAACGCAGTTGTCCGATTCTTGAAAATAAAATCAAACTTTGCCCACCTCCAGCTGGTAAGAAGGATTTCTCTGGTTGCCTCCCTGCATGTTCGATCACCTCCGGTTTTGGCGGAGCTGGTGCGTACAGTGATGGCAAATTCAATATCACAACCGAGTTCGGAGGCTGGATGACAGATTATTTGGCCCCAAGTAAAGTCATGGAGCTGATCCGATATGTGGATCATATCAATCTTCAGCATGGGGCTACAGAAAACATTACGGACCCTACAACAGAAGCCGTAAAAGATATTGAGCAACGCTCCTATGCCGCTGGTTTGAAGCTGCTTCGTGCTCAGGTTCGTCATTTGGGTACAGAACAAAACCTCATGATTCTCAAATCCATTTATGAATATTTGAAAACCCGCATTGATATGCAGTTCAAAACAGAAGTCGATGATATCATCACAACGAAAAAAGAAGATAAACATGTTATTCAAGGCATTCGTTTAAAAGATGGTACGGAGCTCCTAAGTAATTATGTCATGCTGGCTCCAGGACGAGACGGTTCGGCTTGGCTAACACAGGTTCTCAAGAAACGCCGACTCAAAATGTCCAATAATCAAGTCGACGTCGGCGTTCGAGTTGAAACCTCTGATGTCGTCATGCGAGAAATCAACGAACATTTGTATGAAGGTAAATTTGTGTATAACACATCGGTTGGAACACGTGTTAGAACCTTCTGCAGCAACCCATCTGGACATGTTGTTGTTGAGAATCACAGCGGCATTATGGCCGCCAATGGCCATTCCTACAAGGATCCTGCGCTTGGATCCGCCAATACGAATTTTGCGTTACTTGTTTCTCATAAATTTACGGAGCCTTTCGACAAACCAAATGAATATGCTAGAGAAATATGTAAGCACGCAAATGACTTATCTAGCGGTGGCGTCATCGTTCAGAAGTTCGGTGATATTATGCGAGGACGTCGATCCACAGCTGAGCGGATACGCGAAGGATTCTTAGAACCCACACTTTCTGAAGCAGTTCCAGGGGATCTTGGACTCGTTCTTCCCTACAATACGATGAAAAGCTTAATCGAAATGATCCACGCACTTGAAAAAGTAACCCCAGGTATCGCATCCGAACATACGCTTTTCTACGGTGTTGAAGCGAAATTTTACTCTGCTCGACCTAAGCTGAGTGAAAGCTTTGAAACGGAAATCCAAGGTCTCTTCTGTGGCGGTGACGGAGCAGGTATTACACGGGGATTAGCACAAGCAGGCGCTGCTGGCGTATGGGTTGCTCGTAACATTCCTCTGTAAATTATTTCCGAGGAAATAAGAGTTCTTTCGTCAAAATCAGCAAAGAACCAACATATTCGTCCTTAAAGGGAGAATTTTGTTGGTTTTTTACTATGAAAAAAGCCTTCCCTTGCCTCACATATTATGGTAAGATAAAACCGTCTTAAGTTATGTAAGCGTTATCATTTTAAGAAGGGGGCAAATAAAATGAATGTAGCGCTCGAACTCGAAGTACAGAATACGTATGAGGATTTTATTTTAGAAAAGGATATCATGTATTTCCGCGTTGGTGAACATGGTCTAGTCTCCTTTCATGGGAAGAACTACCATATCAAGAAACGCCTTAATACAGAAGAGATCCAGAGTATAACCTCAGACAGCTGCTTTTTCAAAGTAAACACAGATAGTTATGTGAACACTCGTAAAATTCAACATATTCAGGATGGCAAAGTATTCTTCGAAGTTAGAGGATCCGAATCCAAATACACGCCGATTACGAAGCTTCGCCAACATAGGCTGAAAGAAATTGTATTACAACAAAAAGCTGAAGCATAAGCACAGTCAAATCTAAGCGTAAAAAAGGAGCTAAGCGAATTTCATCGCTAGCTCCTTTCTTGTCTTACAGCATTATGAAATTTTCGCTAGTGTCTCTTGTTGATGCTCGCGGATCAGAAAGCGTATGTAATCGACGGTTGTATCTTTCACTTTTTTGGCTTCTTCCAACGTAGCGAAGCTGTATTCAGCATAATCTGTGCTTTCATACTTGTTCAACTCTTCATTGTTCATGCCAAGCGTGGAAAAGTTATGAATGAGCTCATAGGATGTTTTTGAATCCACATTTTTCACAAAAATATCTTTCGAAAAGAAAGAGCCTTGTTTCTCAACTTTAAAGATGACTCGAAACGGCTTCTCCTTATCCGAAACAAAACATTTAATGACAACGTCGATTTCCATCGTTTTGTAATCCACAGTGTGCTTCGGTTCCTGCATTGGCTTCTGCATCCATTTCTTCCATATCCCCAGCACAAGATCCCTCCTCACACATGAACTTATCCTCATATTGTAGCGAATCCCTAGTTAATTGACAACCCAAATGCTAGAATCTTTATAATATAAATAGTCGAATGAACTCATTTTAAGCCATTTCCTGCTCCTTGAGAGATTGTGTTGATAGTGAGGATTTATACTTCCAAGTGATGAATAAGCAGAGCAACCCCGTCAGAACCCCACAAGCAACGAATGCGCCATTCGCTCCGAATCGATCCGCTATGAACCCAGAGAACAGACTGCCAATCGGTGTAGAACCCGCAAATACAAGGGCATACACACTCATAACACGAGCACGATACTCATCCTTCGCATACATTTGAAGTGCCGAATTACTATTTGTCGCGAATAAAATATTAAAGAACCCTGTGAAAGCAAGTAGTGTACCACAGACCCAAACTGAGCCGCTCAGTCCATTAAGAATTAAGCATATAGCCACCATGCAGCTTGCTGCCATACTCAACTTCAGCTTCGGCCCTCGCTTACTACGAAAAGACATAGTTAGAGCCCCGGCTAATGAACCCACGCCTAAACAAGACATCAACGTACCGTAGGTCGTCTCTCCCATGTGCAAGACATTTTTGGTAAACACAGGAATAAGAATATTAAAGTTAAAAGCGAGCGTCCCAATAACGGTTACTAACAAAACAGTTGGTGAGAGAATTGGATCTTTGGCAATATAGACGATACCATCCTTAATTTCCTTCAGAATACCTTCCTTCGCTCTCATCTTACGTACGTAGGGCGCTGCCTCAATATGAATCAGACCATATAGCACAGCTATAAAGCTGACCCCATTTAGTAGAAAGCACCATCCTGCGCCTAACCAGGCCATCATGACTGCGCCAATTGAAGGACCAACAATCCTTGCCATATTAAACGTCGTTGAATTGAGCGCTATCGCATTCATCAAATCTTCTTTCCCCACAATTTCCACATTAAAAGCCTGCCTTGTAGGCATATCCAACGTATTATTTAAGCCTAGCAGCAATGCTAAGACCAGGATATATTCATATCGAACTGTATCCGTTAGTACCAATGTGGCCAACGCGAAGGCAAGTATCATCGATACCGTCTGTGTGAGTATAAGAATCTTCTTCTTCGGAAATTTATCTACGATAATACCCGCAAACAGCGAAAACAATAGAATCGGCAGGAACTGGCACGCAGCCACAATCCCAAGTTTGAGAGACGATCCCGTCAGTGTTAAAACGAGCCAAGACTGCCCGATATTTTGCATCCATGTACCGATCAACGAAACACATTGCCCTAACCACATATAGCGATAATTCTTGTGTGTCAACGCATGGAAATGGCGATCAATGAACACAGCCCCCGCAGCCCTCATATTCATCGGCCTACCTCTTCTTCAGCAAAGTGAGCCGCATTATGACCCATTTTCTCCAAAATCGTAAGGGCCATCCCCTTCTCTTCATCCGACATCCCGAACGTCAATCGTTCTCGCCAATCGGTAAGTACTTTCCGCACATCTTCTTTAATTCCGCGAGCTTTATCCGTCAATAAAACCTCGTAGCATCGCTTATCTTTTTCACTGACAGTGCGCGTTATGTAACCTTGCTCTTCTAGCTTTTTCAGCGCTTTCGCAGTCGTGCCTTTATCTATTTTCAAATAGTCGGACAGCTCTTCTTGCGTTAAACCGTCCTCTTTATACAACGCATTGAGGAAAATATGCTGACCTCTGCCTATCTCGAATCGCTTTAAATGCTCACCGATATACATCTGTCCGTACCGGTAAATTAGCGAGACCCACCGTGGAATCGAATTTCGTGTTTCAATCATTGCAACCCCTCCTTGTTTCTGAATGTATGGCTATACTAAAACTAACTAACAACTAACTAACTAACATCTAACAACTACTTAACTAAACCTGACTAATCGATCTTCCGAATCGTTGCACTTGCCACTAATTTAGTGTACGCCGAATACGTTGCATGTGCAACTAATTTTTGGCGGATTTTTTAATCGTCGCAGCGCTTAGGGTTGGGGAGCATATTTCGTGATCGTAGTGATGTTTTTCACCGTTACAGCGCGTCGGGCTGTTGATTTTGGGTACTATTGTAGCTGTAAGCGTGTTTTTCATCACTACAGCACGAGGAACAGGTGCTTTCGGCACTTTCCACAGCTGTAAGCGTGTTTTTTACCGTTACAGCACGAGGGGCAGGTGCTTTCGGCGCTTTCCACAGCTGTAAGCGTGTTTTTCACGGTTACAGCTCACGCCACAAAAAAAAGAGGCGCAAGTCGAAACTTGCCCCTCCTTTTTTCAACAATAGCGCCTAATGCTGCACGTCAGCGAATCTTATAGAAATTTCACGCAAACCGGTCGCGATACCGCTACAGTTTGCTCCGTCTCATGCAGCATCCCTGTCTCCGCATCCCTGCGGAAAACAACGATGCTGTTCGAGTTCTGATTCGCCGCGAGCAGGAACTCGTCCTGCGGCGAAAGCGCGAAGTTCCGCGGCCACTGCCCCCGCGTCGAGTGCCAACCCACGACCGACAGCGTGCCGCTGTCTCGGTCGACCCCATAAACCGCGATACTATCGTGTCCGCGGTTCGATGCGTACAAGAAACGGCCATCCTCTGCGAGGTGGATGTCCGCGCAATAGCTGACACCGTCGAAGTCCTCCGGCAGTGTCGACAAGTTCTGGACCGCGGCCATGCGGCCCGCGTCCGCCTCATAAGACAACACGGTCACCGTGTTGTCCAGCTCATTGATCGCGTACACATGCGTGCTCTCCGCGTTAAACACCACATGCCGCGGGCCCGCGCCCGGCTTGACCGCTGCTCCGCCATGCGGCAGCAGGTCCCCGCTATCCGCGTCAATGCGGCTAACGACTAGCCGATCAATGCCTAGATCAGCCGAAACAGCAAACCGATTGTCCGGTGACGGAACAATCGAGTGCGCATGCGGCGCTTCTTGGCGATCCGCTTGCGGTCCAAGCTGGCCCTCATGCTTGATCAGCTGCGTATGTTCACCCAAACCGCCGCCAGCCTCAACGGGAAACACCGTCACATCGCCGCTTAAGTAATTCGCCACATACACCCTGCGGCCCGTAGCATCCAAGCTAATGTAGCAAGGCGCTGAGCCGTCTGCCGGTTGTTGATTGATTTTGCTCAATCTCCCCGTACCCGCTTCAATCGCATAGGCTGCTGCCGAGCCTCCGAATCTTCCTTCATATGACACCGTTTCACTTACAGCGTACAAGACGGTTTTATCCTTGTTCACCGCTAGAAACGAAGCATTCGGCAAATCGCTGTACGTTTCAACCAGCGTCAATTTACCATACTGCCTATTAAAACTATATAAAGAAATGCCCACCGGATGCTGATCATCCGTATATGAACCAACATACACATATGCCTGTGCATTTTCATTTGAGTTTGTATTTGCCTGTGCATTTTCACTTGCACCTGCATTCGCACTCTCACGCTCATTTGCCATTACCAACTCTGCCTCCCATTCTCCCCTATAAGTAATCTTCCACTTTCCTTCGTTTCCCATAAGCCGTCACACACATCGCGATAATCGCACCATATAGGGCAAGCTCCATATCATGTTGTGCATCCCAAGGATCGCCTTGCGCACCCACGAATAAAGTACCGATCTCAGGTGCTACGATCATGGCGACCCACATTTCAATAAGCTCATAGAACGCACCCATAGCCAAAACGATAACACACGTCATCACATAAATCCATCTTCTCCCAAGTGTTGTCCATGACCGCAAACCTTCAAATATGGGATAGGCACATAGCAATCCGAAACTCAAATGAACAAGCCGATCAAAGTGATCCCGCTCAGACCCGAATAAACTCCGCAACCAAGGATCGAACCACGTCCCATTGTATGAAAAATGAGCCCCTACACTATGCAACAACAGGAAAATCGCCAATAAGCCATACGTTAAATTTGAAAATGTAAATACCTTATACGTAGCAATGAATCCAAGTAATGCAGCCCATGTCAACAGATTTTCTAACACCCAGTCCCCACGACTATGCGGCGCAATCGCCAACCATCCCCACACGCCCAGCCACACCACCAGAATCACATGCAGCATCCAATTGGTTTGAAAAGGTTTCTTATTCGCTTGATTTTGCATCTGCTCAGCCCCCTTATCGTCTCTACAGACTAAGAGTACCGTGCTAGCATGCCTTCCAAAAGTACTAACTTTTACTAGTACCAAGCCCGGGATCACTGATTTAGCTGAAGGAGCCTTTCATATATAAGCTGCGGAACTCACTCGGCGTCATGCCTTCATGTTCATGAAATCGCTGATTGAAATAGCTCGCAGACGTATACCCCGCCTCACCTGCGATGTCCTTGATCGGCCAATTTTCTTTCTCAATTAATCGCTGCTTAGCGAATTGGATTCGGCAAAGTGTAATGAACGACAGCGGCGTCATCGAGGTGGCTTTTCGAAATATTTTACAAAAATAATACGTAGTGACGCCCGTTAGCTCCGCCCACTCCTCAAGATTAAATGGCTCGCAAGCTCTACGCTGCATCTCTGGAAGCAAGGCTAGAAT
Organism: Paenibacillus qinlingensis; assembly: GCF_013204845.1. GTDB lineage: Bacteria > Bacillota > Bacilli > Paenibacillales > NBRC-103111 > Paenibacillus_E > Paenibacillus_E qinlingensis. The sequence goes on along the minus strand of NZ_JABMKY010000010.1, from coordinate 172,266 downwards.
CCGATCCACCGATTCCGTCCCTCGATTGACCGTTAACGGTGACGCATAGCTCATGAATTCGCACAAAATCATATACATCAACGTGCTCAACTGCGTAGGGCGAAGTATTTGATGGGCTTCCCCTTCTAAAAGCAGTTCATTGAAAGCTTTCTCAAGCTCAGCACTTCTTTTTAACGTCCACAAATTGCGCAGAAATCCCTTTTCCAACAGGAACTCCTTGATCTGATCCCCATAAAAATGCACCCACCGAACATCCCATGGATCATCTTTCGAACTGTAATAACGCTGCTCTTGATAGGGCGGGAATAAGAAGGCATCCCCCTTTTGCAAAGTGTATAACTGTCCCTCGATCTCCACATACCCTTTTCCTGAAATAACAAAATGCAAACTATACGTTGACCATACGCCCTCTGGCCGCTCGACTTCATGTTGGGGCTCTTCGCTATACCAGCCTACGGATTCTGGGAATATGAAATACATGGATTGCTGTAACTTTGGTAACATAACATGTCTACGCATCGAATAAGACCTCATCTCTAATGACAATATTACGATAGTCGATTCAATATATTGTTATATTCATTTTAAATAACTCATTTTATAATAGCAATATAACGTTACACATTCCGCTAGAAAAAGGAGAAATACAAGCATGACTAAACTACGTTGGGGAATTTTAGGCTGCGCGGGTATTGCCATCCGTGCCTGTATCCCGGGGATTCAGCAATCGCAAACAGGTGTTGTAAGCGCAATCGCCAGCCGCAATTTGGAAAAATCACAAGAGGTTGCCGCCAAGCTTGATATCCCGAAAGCTTATGGCAGCTATGAAGAATTGATTGCAGATCCAGAGATTGATGCGATCTATATCCCACTTCCAAACCATCTACATAAAGAATGGACGATACGCGCAGCCCAAGCAGGAAAGCATGTACTCTGTGAGAAACCTGCTGCACTGACGGCAGCTGAAACCCAGGAAATGGTTACCGCTAGTGAAGAAGCTGGTGTACTGTTCGCTGAAGCTTTCATGTACCGCCATCACCCACGTTACGAGCGTGTGAAAGAAATCATGCAATCTGGCGAAATCGGAGATATTCGCGGTATTCACGGTGCATTTACATTCAGTAATCCAAATGATAGCAAAAATGTTCGTTTCGTCCGCGAATGGGGCGGCGGCTCAGTCTATGATGTTGGCTGTTACCCGCTAAGTGCGGCTAGATATCTCCTAGACCGTGAGCCTGAGGCTGTTACCACACATGCATTCTTCTCACCTGAGCACGATAACGTCGATATGATGATGTCTGGACTTGTAGAATTCAGTGGCAATGTTGCCCTCACGTTCGATTGCGGGATGTGGGCATCGTTCCGAAATACACTTGAGATTCTAGGATCCAAGGGACGCATTGTGATTCCATCCGCATTTGTAACACCAACCGAAGAATCCGGTCATTTCCAAGTTTATGTTGGCAACGAGCAGCGCGAAGAAAAAGTTCCTTTCCTTAACCAATACGCCCTGCAGGTTGACGATATGGCCTATGCGGCTTGGGGTGAAAAAGCGCAACGTTTCCCTGCAAATGATGCCATTCTGAATTTGAAAGTTATTGACGCTTGCTTGAAATCCGCAACAGAACGCGCTCGCGTTCAGCTTTAATATTTCAAACCGAGAGGCTGGAGAACATAGATGAAGCATATTCAGATTAAAGGATTAGATAAACCGGTATCCAAGTTGGTAATGGGATCTGACTTTTTCAAACTAGACAACCCGCATGAAGTTAGTGAAATCCTCCATCATTATTTGGCTATAGGCGGGAACACGATTGATACTGCTCATATTTATTGTGGTGGGCAAAGCGAGCAAGCGATTGGTATTTGGTTGGAAGAAACGGGGAAAAGGGAAGAGATGGTGATATTCACCAAAGGTGCTCACCATGATAGTAACGGCCCTCGCGTGAATCCGGAAGCCATTCGTCAGGACTTACTGACAAGTTTAGATCGGATGCGTACGGACTACATCGATTTGTACGGTTTACATCGGGACGACCCGGCAACACCTGTTGGTGTTATTGTTGAAGCCTTGAATGAACATCTAGAAGCTGGCCGTATTCGTGCTTTCGGCGGATCTAACTGGACGCACCAGCGTTTGCAGGAAGCGAATGAATATGCCGCACAGCATGGCCTTGTCGGCTTTAGCTTCAGCTCGCCTAACCTCAGTCTCGCTAAGCCAAATGAGCCGTTCTGGGCTGGCTGCGTGTCAGCAGATAGCGAGGCCTTGCGCTGGTACGAAGAGCAGAAGTTTCCACTGCTGTCGTGGTCTTCGCAGGCGCGCGGTTTCTTCACGGGCCGGTTCTCGCCGGAAGTCCGCGATAACGCTGATCTCGTTCGCGTATTCTACAGCGACGAGAACTGGACGCGGTTGCAGCGCGCAAAGGATCTCGCGCAGGAGAAAGGCGTCAGCGCGATCCAAATCGCGCTCGCTTACGTGCTAAGCCAGCCGTTCCCGGCGTGTGCGCTGATCGGAGCGCGCAGCGAGGCCGAGATGGTCTCCTGCCGCGATGGCGCAGAGCTCGTACTGTCGCCACAGGAGCTAGCCTGGCTTGATTTGACTGAGGCTACGGTGTAGCTCAGTCGGGGTTATACTTGATTGATATAGTGTAAAACGTATATATGGTTTATGGAGAAGTTGCGGAACGTCGGTCCGCAACTTTTTTCTTATTTTTTGCTAACCTCTTCCGATCAAGGAAGTTTATTTCCAGCTGCCAAATATAATTCATACCATTCTTGTTTGCTTAGCGATATTTCACTCGCCTTTGCCATTTCGGTTAGTCGCATTGCATTGGTAGTTCCCAAAACAGGTTGCATCCGTGCCGGATGTCGGAGTACCCATGCGATTGCAACGGCTGCGCTCGTCACAGATTTCACTTCAGCTATCCGATTTAGTGTCTTGTTCAACTCCGGATACAGATCATTATTCAAGAAAGTTCCTGCAAAAAAACCGTATTGCAATGAAGACCACGTTTGAATCGTCATTTCTTTCACTCTGCAATATTCCAGAATGCTGCCGTCCCGATTTATGGAGGCATCATGATTCATATTCACATTTAACCCTGTATCGACCATACCGCTGAATGCCAAACCAAATTGCAACTGATTGACGATCAGCCTCTGATTCAAATAACGGTGTAGCAATTCAATCTGCATGGAGTTATGGTTGCTGACTCCGAAATGGCGGACCTTCCCACTATGATATAACTGATCGAAAGCTTCGGCGACTTCCTCGGGTTCCATGAGTGTATCAGGTCGATGCAGAATAAGCACATCTAGATAATCTGTATGCAACCGTTGCAGGATCCCCTCTACAGAAGATACAATATAGTCTTTTGAGAAATCGTAATAGCCTTTCCGTATCCCGCATTTGGATTGAATAACTATGTCCTCTCGAGCAATCGGCAACATACCAACAGCCTTCGCAAAGACTTCTTCTGACCTGCCATTTCCATAAATATCAGCATGATCAAACAAGTTAATACGTGCGTCGAGTGCAGCTCCGATTAATTGAGCAACCTCTGAGGATTCCATTTCCGCAATTCGCATACAGCCAAGGGATATCTCCGATGTTAATAGATCACTTTTTCCAAGAGCCAATTGTTTCACGATAGCATTCTCCATTTCATTATTAAAATGTTATATTTTCTGAGCACAACTGTTTCTGTATTGTTGTGGTGTTTCCCCTAAATATTTTTTGAAGGAATAGGAGAAATACTGAGAATTTTCATATCCCAAATCTTCAGAAATATCCATAATCTTCAATTTGGTGCTTTCTAACATCTTTTTCGCATAATTCATCTTTATGACTATGATAAATTCATTTATCGTTTGTCCTGTTTCGCGTTTGAAAACTGCACAAATATAGGTAGGAGACATAAATACTTCGCTAGCGATCTCTGTTAGAGAAATATTCTCTTTAAAATGCTGGTTTACATAGCGTTTAATTCGTTCAACTAGCGTATTATGCTTTTTGTTATACTTAGCGCTATAGTAGTCAGCAATGCAGATTAGCATTTTGCTTACATGCGGTTTGATTTCTGTAATAGACTCAACCCTCATAATCGCTTGCAAAGCAATCATATAGTTTGTATTTACTTCCTCCACCTCATCTTCGGTTTCACAAATCTCGCGGTGAGCATCAATGACCAATTCCAAAAAACGGCCTTGAATATATTCCCTAGAAAATTGATTTACTTTGGAAAGCAGTGAGTAATACTCTTCAAATAATTTCATTACTTTAGGACATTCGCCTAGCTTTATTTCAACTAATATCATTAATATGAATAATAGAATTACTGCCGGTATAAAACTTGTAGCTTATTGCACTGCAAGCGCAACTATAAGATAGATTCGCCTTTTTGACACTCACACAGTTTCCAATGCCAATAGAAAGCGATATATCTCCGAAGTTAATTAACAGATGTTCAATTCCCTCGAAAATTTGATTCATTTTTTCTTCAGAACCGTACTCTTCGCCAAAAATAATGACAAATTCATTATCTTTTGTTGAAAAGCAAATGCCTGCTTGAAAGTTATTTAATGTTTGTTCAATGATGTTTCTAATGGAAAAGTTAAAAAACTGTACGCGCTCGACGCCTTCTTTTCTCACCCGATGTTCGTACTCATCCATTTTGGCAACTGCCACCGTGATGTCTTGCGTAATTGCAAACGGCAAATTAAAATACACTAAGCGTTCTTGAAGTTCGTCGTCGCTTTCCATCCCCTCTACAATAAGATTGGTTAGAAACTTATCTCGCATCAGAGACATGTTTTCTGAAAGTTGCGAAGTGAGTCGCTGAATAACCTGTTCACGTTGAAATTCCATTTCAATGGCATCCCGTGCTTTTTTTAATACGGAAATCACTTCTTTAAGCTGAATGGGTTTAAGAATATATCCAGCTGCTTTCACATTTAACGCCAGCCTAGCGTAATCAAAATCTTGTACACCGCTTATCAGAATGATTTTCGTTGGAATGTCCTGCTCCATAAGCTCTAACGCCACTTCTAACCCATTGCAAAATGGCATCTGTATATCTGTTACCAAAATATCTGGTCGAAGGTCTAGACATAAGTCCAGTGCCTTCTTGCCATGATCGGCAATGCCAACTACTTGCATGCCCAGTTCGGCCCAAGGAATTGATTCATGTAATATCTCAGTAACCAGGCAATCATCGTCTGCTAGTACTACTGTTAACATCGTTATCCTCCGCAGTATAATTCTTAGGAATCAGAACCTCGACCGTGATCCCTTCGGTCCTATTTTTTGTGTACCTAATCCCATATGATTCTCCAAAAGTGCTTTGAAGACGCCGATGGACGTTACGAATAGCAAATGAATTTTCTTTGGGTTCCGTAGATCCCAACAACTGATTAAGCGCTTCTACGTCAGCGCCGATGCCGTTATCGGTAATGTGAATGACAATCTTGTCATCCACTTGCTTAGCGGATACCTTTATCTCCAATTGAATCGTTTCAGGATGAAAACCGTGGATGATTGAATTCTCAACTAAAGGCTGAATAATTAACTTCACGATTCTACTTCTCCGGAATTCGCGTGGTATATCGATTTCATAATGCAGCTTCGAACCGAACCACATGGATTGGATCTCTAAATAACTATGGGTATGGTTGATTTCCTCTTCAAGCGTTATGATTGAACGGCCTTTGCTCAACGAATAGCGATAGAAATTAGCTAGCGATTTAATCATATTGCTAATGACCGGCGCATTATATTTGATGGCATACATATTTATCGAATCTAACGTATTATACAAAAAATGAGGATTAATTTGAGCCTGCAGAAATCGGAGTTGCGCATCTTTAGCCATCAGTTCGGCGTTCTGTTTTTTTAAGTCGCTAATTGTTAATTTCTCTATCAAATCTTTAATCTGACCCATCATCTGTTTATACTGCCGGATCAAATAACCGAACTCGTCTTTCTTATTATATTTAAGATGGATATCAAAATTATTTCCTTTTACCGTGCGCATAGAGGCTACCAGCTTCGTAATCGGACTCGAGATATAACGTGAGAGGATGAAGGCTGCTAGAAGCGCCGTTGTCATACAAATCACGAGGATGACTACAACAATTCGGGTCAATCGAATCTGATCTGAATTAATTTCTCTTAAATTCGTAATATTCAATATTCGCCAGTTGATATTATCCATCATTTTGGAGGTTACGAGCACTTTGCCCCCATCCGAATCCATAATTTGTGATTGGCCCACGTTCAAATTTAGTTTCCGAATAAAGTTTTCTTCCATTTTGGATAACGGGTCGCTGCTCAGAATAATTTGATTGTTAGGGTCCAAAATATATATTTTACTTTCTGGTGAAGGCTTGTAGTTTGAAAGCACACTGTTGATTGATTTATTTTCCAACTCAATTTTAACCAAGGCTGCATATTCATACTTATCTGCATTCTTTAAACTGAATATCCGTCTTGCCACTATGATATGATCGTGATCAGGACGAGCATCGATGACAAAATTTTTGCTTTTGCTGTTCACATACCACGGTTCATTCTCAACCTTAGAAATATCTTGAACCTTAGAAGAAATATCATACTTGCGATATTCCGGCCTGTTGATTAAATAAATCGTAGGTACGATTGCGGAAATCGGGGAAGCATAATAATTGGACAAATAATAGCTGTCTAAGGCACGATCCAACTTAATAATTTGTTTGACATTATCGGATAGGTCCTCCGTCGGACTCTCGCCCACCACCTCTTGGATCATTGGATTTAACGAGATTAAGGTGGTCATCTCATTGATAAATTCCAGCCTTTCTTGCACAATTAACCGTGCAGAATCCAAGTTTTTCTCAATGAGTTCACTCATCTTCTTATTAATAATTCCGGTTGAACCCATGTATACGATAACCGTGATAATAACAGAAGGCACTAAGATAGATGCGAGGAAATACAACACCAAACGATTACGAATATTCATACGTGATTTCCACTGGCGCTGGCCCCTTTCCAATTAATCACCGTTCAAGTTCAGTATAACAACAATATTAAAATAGCCACAAGATAGCGCATACAACTGCATAACATTTTTAACTTTTTCCCTCAAGTTTTTATATTTTATTACGTTTATAAACTTGCTAACATAAATACGAAAGCGCTTCACAATACCACAAAGGGGGCAACAATTTGAGAACAAACTTTTCAAAATCGCAATACCGTCTTAGTCTCGCATGTCTGTGCGGTGTATTGGTTACTAGTGTTTTAGCTGGATGTACCAACAGTTCAACTAACACAAGCAGTTCACCAAACAGTAGTTCTGGAACTGCATCCGGGACAAAAATGGAAACGGTAAGAGTGTGGACGAATGACGCATCCTACAAACCCGTTATGGATCCCATTGTTGAGAACTATAACAGAGGCCAAGGCTTAAAAGATGGAATTAATATCGAATACAAAGTATATGGAAGCAACTATGACGACATCTTAAAGGTTGCACTGGCAGCCGATCAAGCTCCAGAGCTTTATAAATTTGTCGGTACAGTCAAAGAACCTTTCATAAAGTCAGGATGGATGCTCCCGATTGACGATCAGCCAGGAGGCAAAGAATTCCTGAGTACGTATAAGGACATTTTGATTAAAGGATATACAACGTTTAACGATAAATCCTACAGCGTTCCTTATAAAGTGTTGACCACGAAGTTTATGTACAACAAAGACTTGCTGAAGAAATCTGGATTTACTACCCCTCCAGCAACCTGGGATGATGTCGTTGCCTATGCAAAGAAAATTACACAAGACAATAAAGGCAGTGCTTACGGATACGGCGTACATTTGAAAGATTCTGCTTCATCAGGAAAATGGTACTTCGCTACTCAGTTTGCAAGTTCGGTTGGAAACATGGGATTCGACTTCTCTACCGGTAAATTCGCATTTACAAACTTTGCAGATAATATTAAAAAAATACTCCAAATGAAAGCTGATGGCAGCATATTCCCCGGCGGGGAAGGGATGGATAACGATTCGCTTATGGCTCAATTCGCTGCAGGAAGAATCGGGATGCTGCCAGGGGTAAATTGGGATGTCACTGCACTCGATAAGTTTTGGAAAGAAACCGGAACGAAATTCGAGCTTGGCGTCACCGATACACCCGTTCTGAACCCAGCAGATAAACATAAAAACTATGCTCAGATCGCAGATGTACTTTGTATTGGACCTAGTGCCAAAAAGATGCCTGAGAAAGCGCTGAAGGTTTATGCCTTATTCCACAGCGACGAGGTTCTGAAAGCGATTCAAAATAATGAAATCGATTTCGTCGCAAGACAAGATATCCAAGCTCAAGCACCTTCTAGCTTTAAAAAAGCAGGAACTGCTGAATTCGGGAACACATCTAATTCCTATTTCGCGCCTACTCCACCCGACGGTGTCATTACCATTGAAGGGCAGCCCTATCAAAATACAATTATCAATCTCATTGCTGGGCCGGCAAATGCAGATGTCTCTAAAGTGCTTACCGATTTAACCAATCGCTATAACACAGCACTTGATAAGGCGGTTGCAGGCGGACTCGATCTTAACTTGTATGTGAACAAAGACTGGAACACCAAGTCTAAGTGACATGAGCGTACATCAATTGAAAGTATGGTAAAGCCATAAGCCATACTTTCAATTCTCAAGAAAGGAGGCATCACACGTATGAATGGTATTTCACGTGGGAAGACAACTCGGAAATATTTCACTCCAAATCGAAAAGATACCATGCAAGCCTACTTCATGCTGGCACCGATGCTCATTGGATTTGCTTTGTTTACTATTTACCCGATGTTATGGCTTATTCAATGGTCGTGGTTTGACTACAACGGTATTTCAACACCAAAGTTCATTGGATTTGACAACTATGTTCGTGCATTTATGCGGGATAGTCACTATTGGCAATCATTGCTGAATACATCGTTTATTGTTGTGCTCAAATTCGTACTTGAAATTCCCCTTGCTTTGTTTCTAGCCGTTGTTTTGAACAGTAATAGGAAGATTAATTCCTTGTTTCGAACGATCTTCTTCTCTCCGACCATCGTGAGTACGGCCATTGTCGGTATCGTTTTCTTCTTAATGTTTGAGCCCTTTCAAGGCGCAGTTAATCAATTGCTGAAATCGGCTAACCTTATTGATTCCCCCATTAATTGGTTTGGAGATAAGTGGCTTGCTGATATCGTTATTATTGTCGCTAGTGTTTGGAAAGGTTTTGGCGTTAACATGATCTTCTTTATCATGGGTCTTCAAAACATTCCTCAAGATATTTACGAGTGTGCAGACATTGACGGGGTAACGAAATGGAAAAAATTTAAAAGCATTACCCTGCCTATGCTTGCTTCTACAGGGAAAGTCGTGATGATGCTCTTCATCGTAAATAGTATAAAAATGTCCGATCTGGTTTTAGTCCTAACCAATGGGCAGCCTGGCGGTTCAACAGAGGTCGTCATGTCCTACACCTTTAAGTTTTTCTTCTCCTATGGTGCAGCGGACATGATTAGCCAATACGGATATTCTTCAGCGCTTGCCGTCATAACAGCCCTCATATTGTCTATCGTAGTAGGTCTGTATATGACCCTTACCAGAAATGTTGGAGATCATTATTAAGGAGAATCGAAAGAATGAAAACTAGAAAAGCAATTGAAGCCATACCACTCTATTTCTTTCTGTTTCTGCTCGCCCTAGTAGTGATATTTCCGATCTTTTACGTTGTTATTAGTTCGTTGAAAAACACGGCAAGCATATTAACATCTAGCTCTTTTTTTCCTGAAACGATTACCTTTAAAAACTATGTGAAAGCTTGGAACTTATCCAATTTCAAAGTGTACATATGGAACAGCATCTACATGTGTACGTTCATCGTCATTGGGACGATCATTACTTCAATCTCTGCGGGCTATGTGTTCTCGCGCGGACATTTTATGGGGAAACGCTTATTGCTTGCTTTAATCACCTTCTCCATGTTCATCTCCGCAGGCAGCTTATATCTCTATCCACAATTGAATATTGCAAAAATGCTGCATTTGAACAACTCGCTGTGGGGCGTCATCATTATTTACATTTTCGGAATAAATGTTACGAATCTCTATCTAGCCAAAGGATTTATCGACGGAATTCCGAAAGAGATCGACGAAGCGGCCAAAGTAGACGGTTGCAGCTTTTTCAGAATTTTCTACAACATTATTTTCCCGCTGACCAAACCCCTGATTGCAACCGTTGGTTTGTTGGCCTTTATGAATTCGTGGAATGATTACCTCCTGCCTATGGTCTTTACCTTAGGAAATCCAGAAAAGCAGCCTCTCGTCGTTGGCATTGTGTCCATGAAGACCTCTGGAGAATCCGTAACCTCCTGGGATTTAATGATGGCCGGCACCGTGATGTCGGTTCTGCCAATGTTAGTTGTATTCATTGCCTTGAATAAATATTTTGTCGCTGGACTGACTAGCGGAGCGATTAAAGGCTAATTGTTCATTTGGTTTGTGACTTCCTAACCTATAACTCGATAAGAATGGAGAGATTACGATGCAAAACAAATTGATGACAGGGGTTCTCCCTGCACTGGTCACACCATTGGATCATGAAGGGAATGTGAAGACGGAGCTGGCTCCAGCTTTAATCGACATGTACGTCAACCAAGAGGCAGATGGCTTATACATGCTGGGGTGGACAGGTGAGGGCCAGTATTTAAGTGTGGAAAAAAGAAAACAATGGGCCGAAGCGGTATTAAAGGCTGCCGAGCATAAATTGCCTATTTTCGTTCATGTGGGATACAACGAGAATTTAGCAGATTCGATTGAACTCGCTGCACATGCTGCCGAGCATGGCGCATATGCCGTAGCATCTGTTGGTATTTCTGAACAAGCCACATTGCAAGATAACGTCGATTACTTTAAACGTATTTCTGCTGCCGCACCCAACACCCCCTTCTATATTTACTGGGTAGCAATGGGGAAAACGCTGACTGGAGGGCAAAGCATCGATCCTTTACTGCTCCTCGAGGCCATGGAAGAAGTTCCTACTTTTCGGGGCATTAAATTCACAGACAATAACTTTTATTTCTTAGAAAGATTTAAAAAATATCGCCCCGATCTCAACATTTTAACTGGAGCTGATGAACTGTCTGTTTGTTCACAGCTCATGGGAGCTGATGGCAATATCGGAGCTCTACAAGCCGTTACTTGTTATCACCATAAAATAATCATGGAAAAAACGAACGCAGGACTTTACGAAGAAGCAAGAGCACTTCAATATCGCGCGAATGAAGTCACAGAGGCGTATTCCAAGGCCGCAATCGGAAATTTACCAGGGATCAAATTGTTAATTGAACAAATTTTCCAAATTCCTGTTGGCTACTGCTCACCAACCGGCCCCTTTAGCGGGATCTATCATTCCGCCGATACGGCTGCTGAACTTATCGATACTTATAGGAAAAACATCCTGGTTAAAGCATAATATTGTCTTCCAAATAAACATCAAACTAGCCCCAATACCTGTGTGGTATTGGGGCTAGTTTTTGTTGCGTTCAAGGGGATCCCTTTTTCCTGTAGTTAGCTAAAACCGATTTCCCTTATACTTCGTTACCTATATGAGAGTACATATAAAGGAGTTGGATGCTTTGAACAAATGGATGTATGCAAGCATCTTTGTGATCGTCATTCTCGCTGCTACAGGGTGCAGCAAACAAGAAGCCGAACCAGCCGCCAGCTCACCCACCCCTGCGGCCGCAGCAGTCGCGAGTTCACCGACTCCGACACCGGCGCCTGCAGCTACGCCGACACCAGTGGCCGCCGCAACAGTTGCACCAGCAGCGTCGGCAAGCCCTACGCCTTCAGCTAGCGCAGCACCGCAGCCTCAAGCTACGGTGATACCTGCAACGCCTGCGCCTACAGCAACACCGGCTGTCGCGACACCTACGCCTACGCCTGCGCCAACCCCCGCGCCAGTGGCTACACCTTCACCATCGCCTACCGCTAAGCCTCAAGCTACGGTAAGCGCCGCCGACTCCAGCGAGAAAGCCCAGTTGCTGTACAAAAGCAACTGCCTGTCCTGCCATGGCGCAGGTCTTACAGGAGATTACGGACCGAATCTGACTAAGGTCGGTGCGCGCAGGACGAAGGAACAAATTACCGCGCAAATTATGAACGGGAAGATCGAGATGCCCCCTTTCAAAGACACCTTGAAAGCCGACGAAGTCGAAGCCTTAGCGAATTGGCTTTCGGGCATGAAATAGGGGTAGCTCTAAGGATTAACTGGATTTTCTACATCTATTTCCGAGGAAAACTAGCTTATTGGGAGTTTAACTGGATTTCCTGCTTCTATTTTTGCACAAAATTACCCGTTTGCCGATTTCGCTCGTAAATAACGGGAGGAAATCCAGTTAGTTTACGAAATCACGGCATTTCGCTTGAATTAGCTGCAGAAAATCCAGTTATTCAAAAGCTGTGCCATCCTTCGGGGACTTTCAACCGATCGTACGATGCGCTGCCAGGTTTACAAAAAAACGAGCATCCCTCTTTGAACCAAAGAGGGAATGCCCGTTTTTCTTCTCAGCTTATACCGATCCCAATACTTTCTTCCCTCGCGGTTGGCTGCCATTTGGATCCGGTTCCAAGGTAACACCGATGGAATCGATATTCAAACTTTTGGCATGCACATCATAAGACAATACACCTACCCCTTTATTATCCACACGCAGCGTTCCGCAGTTATACTTCTTCCCATTGTGATTCAACCAGACCTGATAGGTCCAATCACCACTCGTTTCATTCAGACCCGATAAGTTCACGACAACTTTATGAACATCACCGTACTGCACGACCCAAGCTGTTCCTGAGGCTGCTGGCATGGAAGTGTCCGCTGATGTCAATTTGAAGGTATTGACAACCTTTGAAGGCTCACTTATTTTACTTGCTGTTTCCTTGGTGTGAAATACATCATAGTTCCATATCGCACCTACAACGATACCAAGCACAACAACGGCAGTCGCACCATACAACCATACAAATGAACGCCGCTTAGGAATTGGTTTATTAGTGGTCTCTACTTTATGGATTTCTTTTTTATGAATCTCCTCTTTATCGATCGGTTCTTGACGAATAGCTTGCATCACTTGCCCCTTCAAATCCGGCGGAACTTCCACTTCTTCCATTTGGTAAGGGAGTGATTGCCAGACCGCCTGTAATTCAGGCAATTCTTCGCTGCAAGTGACACAGGTGCGCAGATGCCGTTCGAAAGCCGCACGCTCCCATTCCGTGCATTCGCCTGTTAAATAATTGATCAGATAGCTGCAATCAACAGGTTGCTGCTCTTTCATCTGTCATCCCCCCCTCACTGCTGTCAGATGCTTGCGAAGTATTTTTAAACATTGATGAAGCCTGCTTTTCACAGTTCCAACCGGTTCATTCTTTTTTGAAGCAATTTCGCTAAGCGAGTAGCCTTCCCAGTACATCATCTCTATTAATTCAATTTGATTCGTAGATAAGTGCACATACGCTTCTTGAATCTGCTCAACCACCCATTTGCTGGACACAACCGACTCTAGATCCGGTTCCCCCGAAACGAGCGATTGTTCCCACTCTTTAGGCTCAAATCGAATAATTTGGTTCTGTTTACGATTTTTGCGCACATAATCAATCGTAATATTGCGGGTGACTGTAATCATCCAGTTGACGAATCCGCCTTTACTGGCATCATAGCCTGTTTCGGTTGTCCAGAGTCGCATAAACACCAATTGCACGATTTCCCTGGCTTCCTGCTCATTCTTCATAGATTTCATGGCAAACGAATACACGAGCTTGGCATAACGATCGTAGAGCTCTTCTAAGGCAGGATGCTCTTTGGCCATAACCAGCTTCATGAGTTCCCCATCTGTTCGATTTCGCATAACGTGGCACTCCCCGAGTCGAAATAGAAGACAAATTCACTCTATCAACCATATCATATTTGTAGCTAAAATGGACAAAACACTCCAACCTTTCTGCCTAAGCAGTCGGTTGAAGTGCATTTTCATTTCTCATCTTCAATTCTTCACGCTTATCTGCTTTCCGTTTTAAGCGGATCAAGTACGAACCATACTTTCCCGACATTTTGTCCCGTCGTCTCGCCAGGGTTGGTATCCTTAATCCAGTAGTACAACGGCCAGCCTTTGTACGTATTCTGCATCTTGCCATCGCTACGTGTGAACACGCCAAAATCACTTGCGTTCAAGTCACTCGACACGGTCAGATGCTCATCATAGTAGATTGGCCAGTTGACTAGACATGACCCCACACATGCATTGACATCCCCTTTATCCTTCGTGAATAGATAGAGCGCCATGCCATTACTATCAACGAGATATGTACCGAGTACGTCGGATTTGCTAGTTTTCACCGAACTGTTAACTGCCTTCGTACCGCTGAATTTCACGGGATCGATGACGAACCAGACATTTCCTACATTTTGCCCCAACGTATCGCCCATCTTTTTATCATCTACCCAGTAATACAGAGGGAAGCCTTTATATGTCGTTTGTTTCTTCCCATCAGCGCGAACGATTGTACCGAAATCAGCCTGGTTTACTCCCGTTAGTGCAGCCACATGATCGGCATAGAACAATGGCCATTTTTCCAAACATTTACCAGAACAGTTACTTACGCCCTTCGTGTCTTTATCATAATAATACAGCGCCAGGCCATTCGTGTCTGTGAAGAAGTTACCAAGATCCGCTTTTGTCCCCAAAGCGATCCCTGCCGAAGGCTTAATTACATACCAAATCTTGCCTACCGCATCACCTAATGCATCGCCAGCCGCCAAATCACCTGCGAAATAGTATAGCGGCCAACCTTTGTATGTCAGCTGCTTCTTGCCGTCTGCACGTACGAAAGCGCCAAAATCAGCCGAGTTAAAACCAGCAGGTACGATCAATTTATCACTATAATAAATCGGCCATTTCGTCAGACAAGTATCCACGCAAGAATTCACATCTGCAGCATCCTTCGTGAAATAATAAAGCGTCATTCCTTTGGAATCGCTCAGGTAGCTTCCTAATGCCTCATTTTTCTTCAATTGCAGTGAGGTATAAGTAAGCACGTTCAGCTTATCCGCAGCGACAATTCCTTTTTCTGATAAAAGGGTTGCTAACGATTTGCCTCCATCTTTCAGCGTAGCCTGCAAGGCTTCAATCGTTGCGGTCGCTATGTTCATATTCACGACATGCTGTGCACTTGCGATTTTAGATAAACCCTTCTGCCCTGCATAATCAAGTACTTGAGCAAACTCAAAATCCGCACCTTGCTTGTAACCCAAAGCTTCCAGCAAAACCTTGTAATAAGCCTGAGCTGTAATACCAGCTGTTGGATCAAACAGATCACCGCCTGTTCCTTGCCAACCGAGCTCAGGATGCGCTTTCAAATAACCAAGTACCGCCTGACCTTCCTTGTACACGAGGCTCACATCTTTAAAATTATCCGTTCCACGATAAGCCAGAGCCTCCGCTTCCAACCCTTTTAGACGAAGATACATGATGGCCGCTTGATATCTCGTTGTCGACTTCCCCAAATATTCAGGCGTAAGCCCGCTTCCTTCACCTTGCAGAATACCGAGATCACCGGCAATATCGGTTTCCGATTTGACTTGCACTTGCTCAGCCGCATGGGTTGTCAAAGCTGTCAAACCGAAGACAACGCCTAAGAGCATACAAACTGAAAGTACGACTACTTTAAAATTTCTCATTCTGGCTATTCGCCTCCTTCAATGGGATGAAGCAATCTCATTACTGTTGAATGCTTTTCCTCTTAAGGTAACGAGCCCTGCATGTTATCGGTTTGATGCACCTTCAAAATTTTTTAGAATTGCACACTTCAAGCAAAAATAACTACAAAAACGGTCGATACAAGCATCGCCAGATGGACGAGTATCTTTGACCATGATAAAATAAAAGGAAGTAGCAAGCTTCCCAGATCGGGAGCTTTAGGGGGTACACCATGGGAAAGACCGATGTTCGCCGAGATGCCATTATGCATGCGATTAAAGATAAAGGCTCCATTGCTTTGACGGATATTGTGAAGCAATTCAATGTCTCTGAAGCAACAGCACGACGAGATTTAGAAATTCTCGAAGGAGAGAAACGTTGCATCCGCACCTTTGGCGGGGCAGTACTTGAAAGCTTGAAAGTGGAAGTCCCCTTCTTTAATAAAATGGACCTCTACACTGATGAGAAGAAAGAAATTGCGGACAAAGCCCTTCGTTACATCGAAGATGGCGATATTATCGGGCTGACAGGTGGTACGACAACGACTTTCATCGCCAAAAAGCTGAACCAATTCAAAAATCTAACCGTCATTACGAATGCCGTGAATATTGCCTACGAACTCATCGGCACGCCTGGACTGCAGCTGATACTAACCGGTGGTGTGATTCGCACACAAACCTTTGAGCTATCAGGTCCACTGGCCAATGCGACGCTCGAGAACCTTAGTATCCGCAAAACGTTCATGGGCTGCGATGGCATTTCCCTATCCCGCGGCATGATGATCTACAATGAGCTTGAAGCCGAAACGAATCGCCGGATGATGAAGCAGTCCATGGAAACGTATCTCGTGGCGGATCATTCCAAATTTAGTCGAAGCTCCTTATTTGTGATTGGCGAGGTGCAGGAAGCCGTTGGCATCATTAGCGACTCCTCCATTACGCCTGAAATGAAGCTGGCCTTCAAGGAATCAGGAACGCCATTTCTATAACAACAAAAAAGCGATATCCTTAGCCATCCGGCCAAGAGATATCGCTTTTTCGTTGTTCATTCTTACTTCAGTTCACTGCTCGGCTGTGGAATTGGAGCAGATTTCATTTTCAAAGACGGCACCATAATGATCACACCGATAACAAAAAGCAACGCCGATGTGAGATAGATCGATTCTAGGGAGAACGATGCTTTAATCGTACCCGCAAGACTCATGGTAATAACCATAGAACCCATAAAGAGCGGCGTTAGAATACCATTCACACGTCCGACGAAAGATTCCTCGGTATTCCCAAGAATTAATGTACTAATCCCGATCTGAATAGCTGGCATCACTAGTCCTGAGATAAACTGCATCAGAAGTGCCAACCACACCAAATGCGTAACACCAATCATAGCAAAGGTAACTGCGCTAACCGCCATACCGATGGCGAGCATCGCTTGTGGGGAAATTTTCTTAGCAAAGGCCATTGTTACGCCTCCGCCTACGATCATTGCGGCACCGTTCGCCACCATGAACCACTGCAAGTTCGACTTCTCTAGACCCAAGTGCTCGGTAACTAGAAAAATGCCAAGTGGACTGATCAAACCAATAGCTAGACCAGCAACGGCAAAACAACCACCGAGGATAACTAACATACGGTTCCTCAACACATAACGGAAGCCTTGACCCATTTCTGTAAAAATATGCGTAGTGCGCGGCTCTGATGTATCTTCTTTCATATCCTTAGGCAAGAACGTAAGAACCAGAGCTGATAGCAGGAAACATGTTCCCATGATCGCTACAGCCGTTTCGATTCCGAAACGATAATAGATGAATGAACCCAACATTGGCCCTAAAATCATAAAGATCGCCATCATCGATTGAAACATCGACATCCCAAGCTGCATTTGCGATGCAGGGACATGCACTTTAAATAGCTTCATGTTGGAAGGTTGGGAGAATTGAGAGAGAATCGATGATACCAACGTAGCAAAGAAAATCGCTTTCCAAGATCCCATATACAACGTGATCAAAATAACAAAGACGGATGCTGCGCTAAGTAAATCGCACCAGACCATCGTTAACTTGGGCCTCCAGCGATCGGCGAATGCCCCACCGATAAAGGAGAAGATAAATATCGGCGCGAACTCCGCTACCGAGATTAAAGAAAGCGAATATGGATCATTATTCGTCATGTCCGTCACATAGAGCAGAATCGCAAAGTTACGTACCCAAATTCCGATTTGAAGTAAAATGCCCGATAGCATAATGGTTTGAACAAATCGATTGGTAAAAAATGATCGCATAGTTGGCTCAGATTGAACATTAGCAAGACTCATGAGAAAAAAAACACCCCTTTGCAAAATAGATCGCTTGTGAAATGCGTGAAGTGCGGTGAAATGTGCGCATTGTTCCTACGTAACGGGAAAGGAAAAGTTTCACAAGCCTATCTGATTTTACAAGGAGATGCGCCAAGATGCTAGATATAAATTCTGTATATTTATTTTCCCCTAATCCTGTCTCCAGCCAATCGGATATTGCTCGGATAAACTCACAGGTAACCGTCCGACAGCTGCTTCACTACCAAGCAATACATTGGCTAATGAAACCATCGCCAGAGGTCGATTCTCGTAACAAGCATAATACGTTTTCACTTCAGGGAATTCAAGCAGGTCATATGGATTACGTCCAGCTGCTACAATCAGATGCAGTCCATCCAGTTTGGCCAAAGCTCTTACTAAAGCGGTTTGACCCACGGAGAAAGTCGCATTGTAAGTGACGATAACGACTTGCTCAGCGTCTTCACAAAGCTTAATCATCTCTGCAATATCCTCATAGCTTGGCTGGAGACCTAAGTAAATTTCACGAACCGGCTCTCCCGCTAATTCGGACAAAACGCTCCCAAGAGTTCCCTCACGATCAACAACCTCATCGATTTCCGTCCCTGATTGAACTTCTGTCCAGATCACACACGTTTTATCGTTAATTTGAAGGTTCTTACCGACATCATCTTTGACCTTCGTGATGCTCTTACGACTCAGTTCCTTTGCCAACGCCTGATGCTCAGGTGTCGAGATCGGCCCCTCCGGAATCGGCGTTTGCGTATCAAATCGAATGTCACGCTTATATTTGTACGTCATAATGCGCAGTACAGACTCATCAATGCGTGCTTCAGAAATACGACCGCTTTCCACAGCTGCAATGACTGCTTCCATAGCCGCTATCTGACGCTCCAACTCATGACTAACGAGCAAAATATCCGCTCCCGCTTCCAGTGCACGAACTGCACCTTCCGCTACGCCAACCCCCTCGGAGATCGCCTTCATCTCTAAGCAATCTGTGACGATAAGCCCTTTGAAGCCAAGCTCGCCGCGCAGCAGTTCCGTCAGTATCTTATACGATAACGTCGAAGGTACACTGCTGTCTTCCAGGGCTTCAAAGACCACATGTGCCGACATAATGGCATCTACGCCGCCTTCAATCGCTTTGATGAACGGGGCAAGCTCCAACTCCATCAATCGCTCCATGCTATGCGGCACCACAGGCAAATCATGATGCGAATCCGCTGTGGTATCCCCATGTCCAGGGAAATGCTTCACGGTTGCGATAACGCCCATGTCTTGCAAGCCTTTAACAGCGTGCGTTCCCATATCACTTACTATCGCTGCCGTTTCACCATAAGAACGGACGCCAATGACGGGATTTAACGGGTTATTATTAATGTCTAAACAAGGAGCCAAGTTCATGTTCACGCCCATTTGACGAAGCTCTTTGCCCATCACTTTCGCGCTGGCGTAGACGCCAGATGGTGCGAAAGCAGCACCTAATGCCATATTACCAGGCAGTAACGTCGCTCCTTTTTCAACCCGTGAGACCATTCCGCCTTCTTGATCCACAGAAATAAATAACGGTTGGCCGCCACTTTTGAGGGAGATGTTTTGCAAATCGGCAGACAGCTGAGCAAGCTGATGAGCGTCCTTCACATTCCGACGGAAATAAATAACGCCGCCAATCCCATACTCCTCGATTAATTGCGTAATATGAGGATTCGGTTCCAGTGCGTCAAATCCACAAGCGAAGAGTTGTCCCACCTTTTGACGTAAAGTAAGCGGCTTATAGTTCTTAGTTCCATCTGTTGACATGTATGTACACGCTCCTTGCGAGTTTAATTAGGCTTTAATATTTTCCATGATGCCTCTCTGTAGAAGGAGATACATCACAACAACCGGAATCATGCTGATCATGATTGCCGCGCATAGCGAACCGTAGTTCATATTCAATTGATCATAGAAGGCCACCATACTCACGGGGAGCGTCCTCAGCATCTCTTTGGTCAGAAATAAATTAGCCATGATGAATTCATTCCAGCTCGTCAGAAAGTTCAACATGAATACGGTAAATAGGGATGGTAGTGAAATAGGGACGATGATCCGACACAACAACCCATAAATGGAGAGCCCATCCATGATACCCGCTTCTTCCAGTTCATTCGGTATCGAGCTCAGGAAGCTGCTTACCATGAATACGGTCCAAGGCAATCCTAATGTTACATAAGGCAAAATTAATGCTAACGGTGTGTTATACAGATGCAAGTTCCTTAAGAGCATATATAAAGGAACCAGCAAGGAAGCCGCAGGTACCAGCAGAGCTAGGATCAGAATCCTTTTCAGAACGCGGCTTAGCCTTGGAAACGACATGCGAGTCAGCGCATAAGCGGTTGCAGTTCCTAGCGCTAGCGAAACGATAGCTGAAACGCTCGAATTGAACACACTATTCATAAAATAATGACCCACATGTGCGCCAGTCCATGCATTCCAATAATTCGATAACGAAAGCTCTGCAGGAAAGGACCATGGCGCTGTAATGATTTCTTTATTCGTTTTGAAGGATGAATTCAGTGTCCAGCCTAGCGGGAATAATATCACCCCGATGTAAATCAACAATACCGCATGTGGAAAAACACGGCGCAGGAGGCTTCCTCTCACCATCGTACCTCCTCCTGTTTTCTTGTGAACCATCCGAAGACGGATGTTAACATAGCCGTAAAGAGAAGGATCAGTACCGCGATGCTGTTTGCGTAGCCATACTCGCCGATCCGATACGCTTTTTTGATCATATAGGAGGCCATAACTTCCGTAATCCCATAGGGATTCCCGCCTGTCATGACAACCACAATGTCCATGGCTTTCATGCCCCCCGTAATGGATAAGAGCATCATAACCGTAATGACGGGTCTTAGCAGCGGCAGAATGACAAACCATGCTTGTCTCAGGGTGCCTGCACCATCCAATTGAGCGGCTTCCACCAGATGCTTCGGAATGGCATAGATGGCTGATACTACGAGCACCACATAGAACCCCATCCATTGCCAAGCGTTGGTGATCAATATGGCAAGCATCGCCGTCGCCCCATCTGCCAGCCAGGCATGCTGCCATCTCGATAAACCGACAACTTCTAAGACTTTGTTGAGCAGCCCCGCCTGTGGATGATAAATAAATTCCCAGAGCACTCCTACGACTGCAGTCGATAGAATCGTTGGAAGGAAAATCAATGTTTTATAAAATGCTATCCAACGCTTGAGTTTACTCACAAGCAATGCGATACCTACGATTATGGGAATTTGAATCCCCATGGAAAATCCAATAAAATACATATTATTTCGCACCGCAATCCAGAAATAAGGATCTTGAAAAGCTGCAACGAAATTGTCCAGCCCATTCAATGTTGCTGGGGAGATGCCGTTCCATTCCGTAAAACCGTAACGCAGCGACATCAGCATGGGATAGATGAAAAATATCGCAAATACGAGCAGCGTCGGCAAAGTAAAGAGCGTATATGCCCAAGCATTTCTTCCCATTCGGTTCATATGTCATCCTACTACTATTTGGCATGGGTTTCTTCTTTATTCGAAGCCTCTTGCTGCTTCTGTAATTCCGTCATCAGCGAAGCGGGATCTGTTCTTCCGCCAAGCAACTCCTGCATCCCTCTTTCAAGCTTCTCGCGAACCTTCGTTTGAATGCGGGAATCGAAGGCCGGAAAGGTTCCTTTACTATTCGCAAACACATGTAATATTTCCGTAATCAAGGGGTTCACTTGACTCGTATCTTGCAGCTTCATCGCCGGTGGCATGCCTTCTTCAACCAGCTGCCTCTTCTGCATCGATTCTGTATACATTTGCTTTATGAATTCTTTGATCGCCAACAATTGTTCGGGTGTTACCTTTTTGGAAAAGCCATAGGCATTGGACCAGCCCCCATTGATATACCCGTCTCCTGGCCCCCCCATAGAAGGGAAGTTCATGAAGCCGACATCACGAGCAATTACCGACTTCTCAGGATCAAGGAGCGGCGTATTTGCCCAACTGCCATCAAACATGAAAGCGGCGTTTCCACTGCTGAACGTATTTTGCTGTTCGGCATAGGCAAGCGCTAGACTGCCATCTTGGAAATAGTCTTTCTGAATGAGCGTTCGATACTGTTCAAAAGCTTTCAATACCTCTGGGTCCGTCCATTGCTTGCTCCCATTCAAAAAGCCCTCGATCGAATCCGCACCTGCCGTGCGCACCCACATCGTATTAATCATCATATTTATTACCCAAGAGTCTTTAGCGGCCATGGCAAAAGGGGTAATTTTGGCAGCTTTCAACTTCGCCGCTGCGGCTACCAGATCGTCCCAGGTTTCGGGCAGCTTGATTCCCTGCTGGGTCAAAATCTTTTTGTTATAGTACAGGCCTTCCACATAGCCAGCCATCGGAATCCCATAGATTTTGCCATTCACCATGAACTCTTCGAAGCTATAGAACTTATCTGTTAACCCAAGCTCTTGCAGGATGGGAGTAAGGTCCAGCAGGCGATTCGCCTTCACATAATCCTTGGTATCCGTGCCTCCGAACAGGTCGAATATTTCTGGTGGATTACCTGCAGCCATTTCTGCTCGCAGCTTTTCGAAGCGATTCACCTTATCCTCTACGCCATCTAACGTAATCGTTAAACCAGGCACCTTAGCTTCAGTCGCTTTGACAACCTCCTGCAGCATGGCGAGGCGTTTCTTCTGGGTATCCTTTACCTGTGTATGCCGGATGGTCAGCAAGATTGGCGCATTCTGGACACCTTTTCCACTAGACGCATCATGCCCTGGTTCCGATTTATCCGAAAATATACTGCACGCCGACAGCATGAACGTGAGGGCCACGGCACCTGTGCTTACAATCAGTGTTCGTTTTCTCATCCGTTTGGTTCTCCTTTAAATATGCGTTAAAAAAGTCCAGTTTTCAGCACCGAGAAGATTGAAAGAAGCTAGGAAATGAGGAGCGGAGCGTAGTGTAGGCTACGTGAGCACCGGAAGTTCCGGCTGAATTCAATATTCGATGTCGAATATGCTTCTTGGACTACTTCGTGATCAAAAGTGGACTTTTTAAACAACCTCTTTAAGCTTACCATTTAAGTATAATTGAACCCCTATGCGTGCTAAAGACAGATAAATTCCTAATCTAGGGGCAAATTCCTCTAGTTCCCTTCCTTGCGCTTATCCCGATACTCGGAAGGAATTTCGCCAGTAAACTTCTGAAATACCTTGGTAAAATAACGCCGTTCGATATAGCCTACGCATTTTCCAATATCGGTTATACTCTTGTCACTGTGAAGCAACAAGGATTTCGCTTGCTCCATCCGATGCTTCGTGACATGCTCCACAAAGGTTTCCCCAAAGTGTTGTTTAAATAACAAACTGAAATAGCTCGAGCTAATCCCTAACGAACTGGCTATATCTTCGATGCCGAAATCCGTGGAGTAATGCGCTCGAATATATTCCTTGGCGGCAGCCATAAGGAGCTCACTATTTTTCTTCTTGTTCGTACCTTCAAGCCCGTTCGATACAAGTTGTAACATAACCTGCAGCAAATGCGGGATACTTTCGCTTTTATCCAGCTCACGCCATATCTGCTCTTCTTCCTGACTATCGAGAGCATTCATTTCACGCAACTCTCGCAGCACATGCAGGATCAAATAGTGCAGCATCTGATAAGCCCGAGCGAATGATCCCTCCGACAGACCCTCCAGCAATAATTTAAGACGATCCAGCGCATCCTCGGTCTTGGGACGATTCAACTGCTTCATGCCTGTAACAATTTCTTCTACCAAAAACCAAAGCGAACTATTCGCATCTGAGGATTCTTTGGCCTCTTTATATGGCAGCACAGACTGCTGCTTATCTAAATTCAACTGCATGAATCTCTGCAGCTTTCGATACGTGTCCGCTAGCTGTTGTAATCCTACTGGACCTGGAAAGTAGCCCACGCTAATCCCCAGCTTCACAGATTGAACAACATTTCGTTGCAGCTTAGCGGCTAGCTCACACAATTTCGTTTCTACGCTAGTATGGTCAGTCTCCTCCCATGCCATGAGCAGTGACCATTCCCCTTCTCGCATCTGAAGAACGGTGTGGTTGGCTATCTCGTCCGCCAAGGAATCCTGTAGGACATTGCGTACAGCGAAGTTCCACAGCTTACGTTCTTGCTCGGTCCACAGCAGTGATTTCTGTGAATAATTGTCTACATCAATGATGGCGAATACATAGCGCAGCGTCTCTAAATCCCCTTGATCAATTGGAAGCTGCGTACTCGCCGTAATGTCCGTATAGTCCATCATGATATCCTGCAAAATCTTCTCGTAAGCCAAGCTTCTGATCTTCCCCCACTTGAGGAGTTCTTCTTGAT
The DNA here is from genome assembly GCF_013204845.1 of Paenibacillus qinlingensis. Taxonomy (GTDB): domain Bacteria; phylum Bacillota; class Bacilli; order Paenibacillales; family NBRC-103111; genus Paenibacillus_E; species Paenibacillus_E qinlingensis. Next base: position 147,806 of record NZ_JABMKY010000010.1, on the reverse strand, counting down.
GGTTCTGTTTCTTTGCACGAATTTCGCCGGCAAGTTTACGAATCGAATTCTCCAGCTCTTCGTAATTGATCGGCTTCAGAATATAATCACTAACCCCCACCCGCAGGAGTGAGCGCACATAGTCGAAATCCTGATAACCCGTCACCATCAGCACCGTGCAGTCCTCATTGATTTCCCGAAGCTTATGGATAAACGTAATGCCATCCATTTGCGGCATCCGAATATCACTCATCACGATGTCCGGAATATGCCCAATGCAAAGTTCCAAGGCTTCAAGCCCATTCTTGGCTGTGCCTACAATATCAATTTCGAGCTCTTCCCAAGGAATGACCGCCTGCAAATTACGTAAAATGTTAGGCTCATCATCTGCCAAAATCGCTTTTAACCTCACCCTGCATCCCTCTTCCTTTTCGGAATAATCACCTTCATCGTCGTACCTTGACCTTCTTGGGAACAAATAAACATCCCATAGAGTTCGCCATATTGAATCCGAACCCGATCCGCAACATTGCTTACACCAAGACCTCGGCGTTCTTCATTCGATTCCAAAATTTCATGAAATGGTGTCTCTAGCTCGGTTTTATAATGAAATTTCGCTAGTTTTTCGTTACTAATACCAACACCGTTATCCGTCACGTATAGCCCAATTCGATCCCCTTCATCCACAACCTTCACCGCAATCAGTCCCATATAATCAATCGGTTCAAAACCATGCTGTAAGCTATTCTCGACCAAAGGCTGTAAGGTTAGCTTTAAAATGTCCTCATGGAGCAGTTCCGGAGGCGCTTCAATCGTATATTGAAACTGATCTTCAAACCTGAATTCCTGAATTTCCAAGTAGCTGCGCAGATGCTCAAGCTCCTGCTTCAACGTTATCTCTTCCCGGTTTTCCATCCCAATTCTCAGCAAATTCCCAAGACGGATCACCATTTGACTGACTTTCTTCCCTTGATTTTGAATGGCTAGAACATTAATGGACTCGAGTGTATTAAAAAGAAAATGAGGCTTAATCTGCGCTTGCAGCAGCATGAGCTCTGCTTTGTTTTTGCGGTCCTGCTGACGCTTCACCTCTTCGAGCAAATCCTCGACCCTTACGACCAGACTATTAAATCCTCTCGCTAGCGCTGTGGTTTCATCCTTTCCGCTCACTTCCATGCGGGTAGTTAGATCACCACGCTCCACCTTTTTCATAGAGGAGAGCATGCGAAGAATCAGTTGAATAATACGTCTTACGAAGACAAGGTTATACACCAGAGCAAAGAACAAACAAATAAACGTAATCCCCGCCACCAGCTTCATAATCGTCTCGATTTCACCAGCAACATATTTCCATGACGTGATCGATACGACACTCCAGTCCTGAACACCCATCCCATTAATATTCAAATGATAGAGGGAAATGAGACTTTTTTCATTTTGAAAATCGGCCTTGAAACTGTAATTGTTGAATCCAAGATCCAATTTACCCTGGGTTAATTGAAGGACATTAGCTCCTTCTAAGCTTTGTTTATTATCGTAAAAAATAAGACCGTTTTTATTGATCAGCAGATAACGTTTGGAGTTTTGCTCGCTCGTATTAAAGGATTTAAATATCTGATCCAGCTCATTAAATTTAAATTTCAACAGCATATAACCGAGATTATCCATCGTCCAAAAATCTTTCACCATTCGCGCTTGATAGAATTCGCCGCGGTTTGAACCGAACTCCTTGAATTCGGAGGGGCCGATCCAGAGTGGACTGCCATTCAGCTCCTGGATATGCTGGAACGCCAAGCTTTGCTGAATCGTTTGCCAAGGAATCGAACTTCCGCTCGTTCGCCCAGCGCTAAAGGATTTGCCACTATTGTTGTAAATGACGACAGATTGAACAGGGGAGTAGGTCAGAATCGAGCCACGAAGCAGCGTATCAAATGTGTTCAAATCATACGAAGAGAGGGGATCCGCATTCGGTTTCGCAGCATCTATCGTTCGATAAATGCCTTGAATACTATCTTTGACCATCCAGAAATCGGAGAAATAGTTCGCTTCCTTGAACATGTAATAAATATTACGAGAGATCGCTTGCAGCGTGACTTCTGTTAAATCCCCATATTTTTTTTCGATTAGCTGCTGGGAGACCGTGTACACCGCTGACCCTAGGACGAATAAGGGGATGATGATGAAGAGTAAAAAACCGATAAATACTTTCTTGTTCAGATTCATCGCTGCGCTGCGCTCCTTCTCACTTAAGTTAACTACACATCCAAAATTCGAATCTCTGGCTCAACGCTTATATCTACATTACCTCGCAAGGCTTTGCTAATCATGCATGTCTGTTCCGCACGTAATGCAGCTTTGCTTATTTTATCCAATTGCGCTTCGGTCATATGTGGTGGTACGGAAATAAGAGGACGATGGACGATCGCATTTACTTTCATCGTTGGTCGGTTCTGGACGTAGATGTGGGAATGGAGTTCAAGGGATACGATGCGTTCTCTTGCAAGCAGCGTGCCTAACGTGATTATGTAACAGGTTGCCGCGGCACCGAGCAGCATTTCTTCGGGATTCGTTCCCACGCCGGGGCCGTCAAATTCGCTTGGTACGGAAATGGGAGCCTGGAAACCATCTGCTTGAAGATGGCCGGTCCCCTCTAGACCGCCTGTCCATGTTGCTTTAAGTTCAAATACGTGTTCTGGCATGGGAAGTGCGCCTCTTTTCTCTATGTAATATGTGCTCCGTAATAGCACCTAAGTATCGGAATAAGAGTCTGGCTATCATTGGCGAGGACCGAGCAATCCTAACAAACCTTTGGTTGATTTGATTTTATTGTAAAGGAAGAGAACAGGATTCACCAGCAAAGAACAACATAAAAAATCGTTCCCGCACCTAATCAGCACGAAAACGATTTATCTAACTTCAATTGATCTCTATGAAATTGCGTAATTCATGTGTTGGAATATCAAAACAATGAAAGCCCTACCTCTCTTTCATCCTTGCGGCTCCAATGACCGCGCCAGTGCGAATTGCGTTACAAACACTTACTGCCGAAACACTTACGTTGCCTCGGGTTTACCATAAATGAGCTGATGGACTGCGCATTGGGAGAAAAACAAACAAGGAGAGGGGGTTACTTTCTTCTCGCTAATCGTTCGTGTGGGGTAAATGAGGCTAAATATGAAGTGTTTATATGGTTTCATTTCAATCAACTTTAATATTATATAACAATTGTACATGCGTGTCAATACGTGGTGATATACGGAGTGTATGTGCTAGTATATAGAAATAGTTGGTCGTAAAGCATACGCCGCTTTTCTAATATCCGCCTAGGCAGATATAGAGAAGTGGCTTTATTTATTTCAAGGAGGCATCCACATGAAAATTGAATTTGAAGTTGCACATGACGGCTTTATTGCTTACCACTCGTCTACTCGCAAAGGTGACTCTCTTCGCAGACTGTTGGAAGGCCACAGTCATGCTGAAAAACTATTTCTTTTGCAGGTTTGGTGGCCTGCTTTTAAACATTTCAACGATCTTCATCCCGAATATGAAGTGAAAGACTTCCGAGATGGAACCCGATTCCTTGATTTTGCTTTTATCAAACATACACTCAAACTTGCCATCGAAATCGATGGTTTCACAACCCACGCCTCACAAATTAGCCGCTCCCAATTCTCGGATCACCTCATTCGTCAGAACCATCTCATCATCGACGGCTGGCGAATCCTCCGTTTCTCCTACGACGATATCAAAGACCGCCCACGTATGTGCCAACAAGTCTTACAACAATTTATGGGCCGCTATCTGGGTATGAACGACGGTTTGGCCAAAGTGATAAGCTACGTGGAGAAGGAAGTTTTGCGGTATGCGATTAACTTAGAGACGCCTCTTACAAATCAAGTTGTGTGCGGGGTTTTATCCATTAAAGAGCAGAAAGCGCGTCAGTTACTCAAGATTATGCATGATAAAAAGCTCCTTGAAAGCGTTGGAAAAGGAACTCAGCGGATAAAATATTACCGTCCTACAGATGAAGCGCTACAACAGTTGATGGGATAGCATGCGAAATGGCAGCTTGAGCTACCATATACCGGCGTGCATTCCCCTACGTTCTCACGCTGCAATCATGTTTTTCACCGTTACAGCTTCATTCGCGACTCATTCACCTACGTTCTCGCGCTGCAAGCGTGTTTTTCACCGTTACAGCTTCATTCGCCGCGCATTCCCTTACGTTCTCACGCTGTAACCGTGTTTTTCACCGTTACAGCTTCATTCGCGGCGCATTCCCCTACGTTCTCACGCTGTAACCGTGTTTTTCACCGTTACAGCTTCATTCGCGGCACATTTGCCTACGTTCTCACGCTGTAACCGTGTTTTTCACCGTTACAGCCTCCTTCGCGGCACATTCACCTATGTTCTCACGCTGTAACCGTGTTTTTCACCGTTACAGCTTCATTCGCGACTCATTCACCTACGTTCTCACGCTGTAACCGTGTTTTTCACCGTTACAACACACAAACCAAAAACCCGCGGCAAACGCCAGCGGGTCCACTTCTACACCTTAAATTTCTGCAGCGAAATTTGTAATTCTTCCGCCAGTCCTGCCAGGGACTTCGCGGAATTCTCGATTTCCTCCGTGGTCGACATTTGCTGCTGACTCGCAGCAGATGTCTCTTGGCTGACGGAAATCCCCGTCTCCGAAACGGAGCTCACAATGCGCATCACTTGTTCGATGCGCAAGTTCGCATCCACAAGCTGGTGGATGTTTCGGTTCACATCTTCTACTTTCATATTTACCTTCTCGACCGAAGTCTCGATATGTACGAACGATTCTTGAGCTGCCTCCGAAATCGTCAATCCTTCTTGCACTTTCCCTGCTCCGTTATGCATGGAGCTTACAGCTTGATTAATCTGCCTTTGAATCGTCGACACCAGCTCTGTAATATTTCGCGCCGAAGTGGCCGACTGCTCAGCAAGTTTGCGCACTTCCCCAGCAACAACTGCGAAGCCGCGCCCAGCTTCCCCCGCACGTGCTGCTTCAATCGCTGCATTCAAGGAAAGCAGATTCGTCTGTGTCGAAATCTCATTAATAACATTGACGATTTCACCAATTTTGTGTGCATTTTTACCCAAAGCTTCAATCACTACATTAACGTCACGAACCGCGTCCGAAATCTCAGACATTTGCCCCGCGATCGAAACGACTGATTGCTTACCATGCTGAGCAGCCTGTGTTGCTTGATTCACGAGCCCAGCAACCATTTGCGCCGATTCATCAATTTGCTTCGTGCTAGTCAGCATCAAGCCAACAGCCTCATTCGCTTGTGTCACACCAGCAAATTGCTTATCGAAATCTTCTGACAGCTGCTGACTAGAAGTAGCTACCTGTCTTGCCGCTAGAGAGCTTTGTTCTGAGCTGGCAAGAAGCTCTTCCGAACTCGCTGAAAGCGTTAGAGCATTATCTGAGATTTGCCTAACTAGACTGCGCAAGCTCCCCGTCATCGCATTAAAGGAACTCGTTAATTTACCAACTTCATCCTCATAGGGGTAGTCGCCTTTAACAGACAGATCTCCATCTGCTGCCTTCTCCATATTTTCTTGGAGTTTGCGGATGGGTGTAGAAATAATCATGTCCAACGTCAATGCGCCCAAAGTCATCACAACAATCGCAATAATGATCGTAAGTATAATCACCCCATGCGAGGTTGCTGAATCTGAACTACTGGATTTCTGGAATTGTTCCGCCGCTGATTCTTTAAGCGCTACGAGCTTATCTAATGCTTCTACCGTTCTATCGCCTTGCGGAGATACTTCATTATTGTAAACTTGATAAGCAACTTGATTATTTTGCGTCGCTTGTTCTATGGTTTTAGTGACGACTTCACGATATTTCAGATTCAGCTCCTCGAAGCTTTTGAATGCTCCATCCTCTTCCACACTCAGCGCAATTCCCGCGATTTTCGTAACTAATTCTTTATTGGTACCTGCGTTCTCATCCAACTTAGCTTTGAGCTTAGCCTTATACTTCACATCCGTGGATAACATCATCTCTAGCAAATTAGATTCGGTTTCATTGAAATTTGATTGGAGTTGATTAATCCATTTGACAGATAGCAGACTTTCCTCGTACATTCTAGTAGAGTTACTAGACATCTTGTCCATATAATGATAGCCCGTAATCCCTACAATTAATAAAAATAAAATAGCAATCGCATTCATGAACAGCAATTTAAAACGAAGTTTCAGATTACGAAGAGTGGATAGGTTGACGTTGAGCTTTCCCGTGTTATGCATGCTATTCAATTTCGATTCAAATTTCAAAGTTACCCATTCTCCCCCCGAGTGTAAATCATAAAACCGCTCTCCCATGGCACAAAACCTTACATCAAGATTAATTAATTAACCTATGGTTTATTTTACAAAACAGTCTCCTTTATGTAAAGAAAAATTCGTATAAACCTTACTAGAACAACTACTTCAGTTACCAAATACTACCACATCAACGATAATATAAGGGGGTATTACACATGGGAAAAATCGGAATCATTGTGAACCCGCTTTCAGGCAATGGCAGAGGAGCTCACATCTGGGGAGAAGTCCAATCCTACCTCCAAACAAATCGAATCACTTATCTAGCCAAATTAACAACCCAAGCAGGTGAAGCAACGCAACTGGCCATTACACTGATTCAAGAACATCATGTTCAACGGATTATCATCATTGGCGGAGATGGCACCGTTCATGAAGTAGCAGGTGGTGTTTGGCAGCTTCAGACTAGCAACCACTCCACTCCATTCTGTTCCCTCGCCATTATTCCAGCAGGAACAGGGAATGATTTTGCCAAAGCCTACGGTATCCCTAATCATCCACTTGAAGCTCTACATATTGCCCTTCATGCCGCCAACACCTTGCAAATTGACCTACTTTATGCCATTCAGATTAATCAAGTCGCCGTTAATAGCATTGGCGCAGGCTTTGACGGGATGGTTGCCAAGATTACGAATGAAGCCAGCTACAAAAAGTTCCTCAACCGCCTAGGACTAGGAAAGCTATCCTATTTCATTTCTATACTTCGTGTGTTCGGAACTTATCAACCTTCCACCGCTTGGATAGAAGTAGATGGCCGCGTAACGAAATTACCTAACATGTGGTTGGCTGCCGTTGCGAATATCCCTTTTTACGGGGGCGCCATTCAGATTTGCCCAACAGCAAGTCCAACAGACGGTATGGCCGATGTTGTGGTGATTCAAAGCAAGAGTCGCCTTCGCCTCCTACCCGTTCTTTTCACCGTGTACCAGGGCAAACACACCCAGCATCCTGCTGTCTCTTTTTACAAAGGAAAATCGATTTCCATTCGAACTGAAAATCCCTTGCTTGTCCAAGCCGATGGGGAGTTTGCTGGCTCCACGCCGCTGCAAATTGAACTCATCCCCGCCGCCATTACCGTCATACGTTCAAAACCCACAGCTTAAGCTGTGGGTGAACTTCCACCATCATTTGTCAGTGCCCAATGCTTCATCGTCACATAATCAATCTTCCCACTGCCCAATAGCGGCAGTTTCTCGATATAACGAAACTCTGAAGGCATATAAATCGACGGTTGCCCCGCCTGCCTCATCGACTCGCGAACCGCTTCAAGAGGACTCACCTTACTGGTGTGATAAACAATGATTCGCTCACCTTTTCTCCGATCAGGCACATGTACCGCAGCACAAACCGCAGGTGCAGCCAAACTCTTAGATACGAGCTCTTCTACCATCAGAAGCGATACTTTTTCACCACCTATTTTAGCAAAAGACTGCAAACGCGCTTGAATGAACAAGTAGCCCTGATCATCCAATGTCACGATATCCCCGGTGCTATACCACTCCGAAGCAGGAACGAAACCCCGACTATGAATCAAATAGCCTTTCATCACGTTAGGACCCTTAACGAGCAAATGACCACCTGTTGCAATCCCATCTACTGCTTCAATGACAGCTTCGATGCCAGGCAGCAATTTGCCGACAGAGCCTTTCTTCGCGTTCATCGGCGTGTTCAGTGAAATAACAGGCGTAGTTTCCGTCGTTCCATAGCCCTCCAGAATGCGAATTCCGAATTTATCCTGCCATATTTGACGGACTTCCTCTTTCAACCTTTCAGCACCAGCCACAACATATCGTAAGGAATGGGCAAAATCATAGGGATGCGCCGTTCTCGCGTAAGCTCCAAGGAACGTGGATGTGCCGAATAAAATCGTAATATTCCGGTCATATACGAGCTCTGGAATGACTTTGTAATGCAAGGGATTGGGATATAGAACCAGCTTCACTCCCGAAAGAATTGGAAGCATCGTTCCCGCTGTCAGCCCGAACGAATGAAACATCGGCATGCTGCCAAGCACGCTATCAGAACTATTAAAGGCAATTACAAGCCTCGCCTGTTGTATATTCGCACAAATATTTCGGTGCGTTAGCACGACACCCTTCGGTTTACTCTCACTGCCTGATGTGAATAGCACAGCTTCATTGAGATCAGAACCTACCGGCCCCTTCTTCCGCTGCACAAAATCCAACATACCATGGAGCTTATCTTGTAAAGTTAGCGCTTCCTTAACATCCTCTAGATAAATAAGCGTGAATAACCCGCTAGCACTCTGGATAAAATCCAATAAACCCGCCTTCTCGATAAAAACCTTAGACGTCAGCACAGTCTTCACTTCGGCCGTTTCACACGCTTCCAGCATCGCCTGCCTCCCGGCAGAGTAATTCAATATCGCTGGCGTAACGCCTAATCGGAATAGGGCAAACAACGTTACCACATGCCCTGCGGCATTGGGCAGCAGTAAGGCAACCCGCTTTTGTCCAGCCAAAAGCTTCCCCAACCGAACTGCCAATGTATAGCTGCTCAGCTGCAGTTTCCGATACGTCAAAGATGAATGACTCATCACATCTTCGCAAATGACCCGCGATTGACCATGCCGACTAGCCGCTGCCAGCAGCTCGTTGAATAAATTAACCTCGGGTTGAATCCGACTATCCAGCAAATGTTGCAACAACTTAGCGCGAATCGTCTCCGTTGCCTGCTCCTTTTGAACTTTCCTCGTGAACCGCTCATCACCTGCCGTCACTTGAAAAGCTTCACCAAACGCAATGTTCACCCTCGGCAACCAGCGCTGCTTTATTTTTCCACGTAAATAGGAGAGCTTCGAATGCTCCAAACCCTCAATAGAAATCGGCACAATGCGTGCCTGTGAACGTAGGGCAAGGTATCCGATGCCACCATATATTTTCATCATGCCACCTGTCGTCGTGATCCGTCCTTCCGGAAAAATGACAAGAGGTGTTCCACTTTGAATCGTTTTCAGCATGGTACGAACTGCATACGGGTTCGAGGTATCCACAGTGATATGTGCCCTGAAGTGGAGTATCCACGCAAATCGCTTCGCAATGTTCGTATTCACTACGAATGCCACATCTTTAGGCAAAATCAAAGCGAGCACCACCGCATCCAACAACGATACGTGGTTCGGAATAAGAACTGTTTTGCTCGTCATATCGAGTTTCTCCATGCCCGTCACTTTCACCTTAAAAGCAAGCAACACAAACAGACGCAAGCACGGAAGTAAAAGCCTTACTAGCGTAACGAACATCCATTTGAACATGGAAATTCCCCCTATTGGTATCTCGTTCGAGTCTGTCAATAGTTCATTGTATGCGGGAAAAAGAAATAAGACCTCGGCATGTGTATGCTTCGGTCTATTTATTCTTGGCTATATATTTAAAAATGCTTTCAACCTGCCCGGAAAATCTGTGATGATCCCCGTGACACCGGATTCAATCATCCGTTGGTAGTCCGTAAGTTCATTCACTGTGTAGGGGTAAACAGCTAGCCCATCTGACGCGGCCAACGCTATATCCTCTCTTTCAAAGGAATGGTGATGCGGATGCAGGGAGTAGACCTCAACCTCAAGCAGTTTCGCATATGCCGCATGGTCAATGAGATTCGCTGCATACAGCAAGCCTACCTTCAACGCGGGTTCTGCCCGTTTTAGACGTTGAATCACTTTATGGTCAAAAGAAGAAACTACGACATCTTCGTACCGATCATCAGTCTCTCGTAAAAACGCCAGAAGCGCACTCTCCATACGCCCTTCGTAGGCATGCTTCACTTCCACATTGATGAGGGTACCCTTCGGCACTATATCAAATACCTCACTTAGAAGGGGGATGCGTTCCCCTCTGAACTTCTCCGAAAACCAAGCTCCTGCGTCAAGTTTCTGTATGTCTGCCCATTGTTGATTGCAAATAAGTCCTGAACCATTCGTTGTTCGATCCAATGTTCCATCATGGCAAACGACGATCTCGCCATCCTTCGTAATATGAACATCCAATTCAATCGCCTGTGCACCTTGCGAAAGCGCTAATGCAAATGAAGCCAGCGTGTTCTCTGGAGCTTCACCCGCCGCGCCGCGATGACCAATAATGATCGGTTTCGGTGTATGCATGTGCAACGCTCCCTACGTTTTTTAGCTTACATAACTCCCTCTACAAATTATATAAGCAGCCGATTCGCAGCGTCAATAATCATCATGTTCCCGTTTTCCCATCCCACAGAAATGAAAAGAGTCCCGTAGAGCGGCTTTACAGCCAAACTCTCGGGACTTTTATCTAAAGGCATAAAATAACCGGATGAAAAAAATTATTTACCAAGTTGGTGAATCGGGTGTCCAAGTGCACCTTCAGCAGCATCCATAATCATTTCAGTCAATGTTGGATGTGCATGGATCGTAAGCGCGATATCTTCCAGGTTAGCGCCCATCTCAACAGCAAGCGCAAGCTCACCAATCAAGTTCGAAGCTTCTGGTCCTACGATTTGTCCACCAAGCAATTGGCCAGTTTCTTTGTCGCCGACAAGCTTCACGAAGCCTTGAGCCGCGTTCAAAGAGTTTGCACGTCCGTTAGCCGCGTAAGGGAATTTACCAATGGTAACATTGATACCTTGCGCTTTCGCTTCGGTTTCGCTAAGACCTACGCCAGCAATCTCCGGATCGGAGAATACAACAGCAGGCATTGCTTTGTAATCAACGATACTAGCGTGACCAGCAATCGCTTCAGCCGCCACTTTTGCCTCATAAGAAGCTTTGTGTGCCAAGGAAAGACCAGGAACGACATCACCAATTGCGAAAATGTGAGGGATGCTCGTTCTACCTTGGTTGTCGACTTCAATCAAACCGCGGTCTGTCATTTTCAAGTTAATAAGGTCTAGTCCAAGTTCGCCATCTGTGTTCGGACGACGCCCAACAGTTACTAGAACGTAATCTGCTGTTACTTGTTTCTCTTCGCCTTTAACTGTGAATGTAACCGTAACATCGTTGTCTGTTTTCGTGCAGGATTGCGCCAAGGCTTCCGTATGAACCTCTACGCCAACTTTATCAAGACTCTTAGCAACCAGCTTCGTCAATTCTTTCTCGAAGCCTGGAAGCACGTGATCAGAGCCTTCCAACACTGTAACTTTCGTACCGAATTTCGCATACGTTTGACCAAGTTCGATTCCGATATAGCCACCGCCGATAACGATCATGCTTTTCGGAATTTCAGGAAAGTTCAACGCTTCCGTCGAGGAGATGATTCTTCCGCCGTAAGGGAAAGCTTTCAACTCAATTGGACGTGATCCTGTTGCGATAATACAGTTTTTGAAGCGGTAACGCGGTGCTTCTGCATCATTGAACACACGTGCTTCGTGCTCATTGATAAACATCGCTTCACCTTGGAACGTTTGGATCTTGTTGCCTTTCAGCAAAGCGCTAACGCCGCCAGTTTGTTTGGCAACGATGCTGTTTTTCCAAGCTTGTACCTTCGCAAAGTCCACTTTCACGTTCTCTACGGAGATCCCGATGCTGTCCGCATGCTGAGCGTGCTCATACGTATGTGCTGCTGAGATCAAAGCTTTGGATGGGATACAGCCGCGGTTCAAACACACGCCTCCCCAAGCGTCTTTATCAACAATTAGAACACTTTGGCCAAGTTGAGCAGCCCGGATGGCAGCTACGTAACCGCCAGGGCCTGCACCGATAACCAACAAATCTATATCTAGAGAAGCATCTCCCACTACCATGTTGTTACACCTCCAAGACGAGAAGCTCTGGATCAGCCAGAAGCTGTTTGATGTAGTTCAAGAAGCTTTGTGCTGTCGCTCCGTCAACGATACGGTGATCGAAACTCAAGGAAAGCGCCATAACGTGTCCAACGGCAATTTCACCGTTTTTCACAACTGGTTTTTCTGTGATACGGCCTGCGCCTAGGATCGCAACTTCAGGGAAGTTGATAACCGGAGTGAAGAACATACCGCCAACGGAACCAATGTTCGTGATCGAAATGGTGCCGCCTTTCATTTCGTTCGGAGACAATTTGCCTTCACGACCGCGAACAGCCAAATCTTTTATTGAAGAAGCAATCGACCATACGTTTTTACGGTCAGCATCATGGATAACAGGAACGAGCAAGCCGTTGTCTGTATCTGTCGCGATTCCGATGTTGTAGTACTTTTTGTAGACGATTTCTTGCTTCTCTTCGTCGATCATCGCGTTCATAACCGGGAATTGACGGCAAGCTGCAACCAAAGCTTTCACGATGAAAGGAAGGTATGTCAGTTTCACGCCTTTTTTCTCAGCTAGAGGCTTCGTGCGCTCACGAAGTGCGACTAGTGCCGACACGTCGATTTCATCCATCAATGTCACGTGCGGAGCCGTGTACACGGATTTCACCATTGCGTTAGCAATGATTTTACGGATGCCTTTGAACGGAATCCGTTCTTCGACGCGATCGCCTGTTGTAACCACTTGCGCAGCTGACGCCGCAGGTGCTGCGGATTCAGCTGCTGCAGGAGCAGCTTCCGTTGCTGCCGGAGCCGCTGTTGCGCCCGCTCCTCCAAAGCCTTCCACGTCCTCGCGTGTTACGCGGCCGTGCTTCCCTGTAGGCGTCACCTCTGCGAGTGTGATGCCTTTCTCTCTTGCGAGCTTGCGCACGCTAGGCGTCGCAAGCACTTCACGCGCGCCACCCGTTGGCGCGGCTGGTGCTGGTGCAGCCGCCGCAGGTGCTGCTGGTGTTGCTACCGCTACTGCTGCTGGTGCAGCAGCAGGTGGAGTTGCTACCGCCACGGCTGGTGCCGCGTGGCTGGAACCTTGATGCATCGAAGCCGCAGGCATCTCGCCTGTCACTTCAATCGTCATCACAAGCTCGCCGATTGTGCAGACTTGTCCATCTTTGACAGCAACGCTGACGATCTTGCCTTCAACCGGACAAGGAACTTCAACGACTGCTTTATCATTCTGTACTTCCATAAGAATCGTTTCGTCAGTTACGGTGTCACCCGCTTTAACTAACATTTTCACGATCTCGCCTTCATGTATGCCTTCACCAAGCTCTGGGAACTTGTATTCAAACAATGCCACGTGTACGACCTCCTGTTACCTTCGACTGGGTGAATTAAAATTCAAGTACTTTCTTAATTCCAGCAATAACGCTTGCTGGACTTGGCAACCAAGCATCTTCGATTTGTGCAAATGGATACACGGTATCTGGTGGTGAAATACGTAGAACCGGTGCTTCCAAATGTAGAATCGCTTTCTCATTAATTTGAGCAATAACCTCTGCGGCTACTCCAGAAGTTTTTTGCGCTTCTTGAACGATAATCGCGCGGTTTGTTTTCTTAATGGAAGTAACAATGGTATCAATATCCAATGGAAGAAGTGTACGAAGGTCGATAACTTCGACTTTCACACCTTCTGTTTTTTCAATTTCTTCAGCGGCTTTCATGGATGTGTGAACCATAGCGCCGTAAGTAATGATTGTAACGTCAGAACCTTCTTTAACAACATTCGCTTTGCCAAGCTCGACAGTATATTCGCCTTCTGGTACTTCGCCGCGGAAAGCACGGTATAAGTTCAAATGCTCCATGAAGAAAACAGGGTCATTATCGCGAATCGCTGCAATTAGTAGCCCTTTCGCGTCATAAGGGTTGGAAGGAACAACGACTTTAATCCCTGGTGTTTGAACAAGTAGGCCTTCAAGTGCATCCGTATGAAGCTCAGCCGCTTTCACCCCGCCGCCAAAAGGCGTACGGAATACGATTGGAGAGTTATAACGACCACCGGAACGGTAACGCATACGAGCTGCTTGCACGCAAATTTGGTCAAGTGCTTCGTAGATGAAACCTACGAATTGGATTTCAGCGATTGGGCGGAAGCCCTGTACGCCTAAACCAACCGCAAGTCCGCCGATTGCGGACTCAGCAAGAGGCGTATCGAATACGCGCTCTTCGCCGAATTCTTTTTGTAAGCCTTCTGTTGCACGGAACACGCCACCAACGTTACCAACGTCTTCACCGAACAAAATAACATTAGGATCTCTTTCTAATTCTACGCGCATCGCGTCTTTTATCGCTTGAATCATTGTCATTTGTGCCATGACTACTCTGTGCCTCCTAAAGTTAAAACTTGTTTCGAACGTTTACTCTATTTATACAATTCTTTTTGTTCTTCCAAATGTGAAGGCGTAACTTCGAACATGGAGTCGATCAAACCAGCGACTGTCATTTTCTCTGTTTCTTCCGCTTTTTTGATGTGCTCAGCAACAGTAGCTTTCGCTTCTTCCTTCACTTTCGCTTCTTCTTCTTCGCTCCAAAGACCTTTTTTCGTCAAGAACAAACGCATACGTGTAAGCGGATCTCTTGGTTCCCAATCAGACTCTTCGTCTTTAGTACGGTATTTCGTCGTATCATCGGCCAAGGAATGTGGACGGAAACGGTATGTTAATGCTTCGATCAACGTAGCGCCTTCGCCTCTGCGTCCTCTTTCAGCAGCTTCTGTAACAGCTTGAACTACAGCTAGAACGTCCATGCCGTCTACTTGCACGCCTTTGATACCCGCAGCAACGGATTTATGTGCAACAGAAAGTGCTCCTGTTTGTTTCGAATAAGGTGTTGTAATCGCGTAACCATTGTTTTGTACAAAGTAAATGACAGGCAATTTAAATGCGCCTGCAAAGTTCATACCTTCGTAGAAATCACCTTCAGAGCTTCCGCCGTCACCTGTGTAAGTAATTGCTACACGCGGTTGGTTGCGCTTTTTGAAAGCCATCGCTACGCCTGTTGCGTGAAGAATTTGTGCGCCGATAATAATTTGTGGCATAAGTACGTGAACATCTTGCGGAATTTGTCCGCCATGTTGATGACCGCGGGAATACAAGAATGCTTGATAAAGCGGAAGACCGTGCCATACCAGTTGCGGCATATCGCGGTAACCAGGGCAAATGAAATCGTCTTTATTTAGGGCAAATTCACTACCGATCATGGATGCTTCTTGACCAGAAACCGGTGCATAGAAACCAAGACGGCCTTGACGACCAAGATTAACTGCTCTTTCATCCCATACGCGTGTAAATACCATTCTTCTCATTAATTCTTTTAATTGTTCATCGCTAAGCTTCGGCATTTTGTCGGAATTTACGACTGTGCCGTCTGGAGCAAGAACCTGCAATGGCTCAACCTTTTCTGTGGTCACTTCATAATTTGCTTGGCTGACAAGTGGCTTACTCATACCATTTCACCTCTTATATGATTTTGGTGCCTACTATCTGAACTTCTGTTATAGTATTATTATAATCCTGTTTTGGTGAATTGTACACCAGTAGTGGCGGGGTATCTCACCTTTTTTACTGTCAATGAATAGTACAGTTTAACAAAATATATAATACAGTTTATAAGGAAACAACAACTGCTATAATACACCTACCCCAATTGAGAAGGAGATCCACGATGCTAGACGACTCCCGTTTGTATAAGCGTACTATTGTCAAAGATGAAGTCACCTCGAGCCTGCTTGGAGAAAATCGTCCCCTGCGGATCTATCTCCCCCCTGGTTATAACGAACTGCTCTCTTATCCCGTTATTTACTGTCAAGATGGTGAACAGTTCTTTAATTTTGGCAGAATTGCTACAACCCTTACTCGTTTAATCTTAGATGAGGATTTAGAGCCTGCCATCGTAGTCGGTGTCGATGTGAATAATGTGAATCGGACATCCGAATATGCGCCTGAAGGAGAGCGTCATGACGCCTACTGTCAATTTTTCGCAGAGGAGCTTCTCCCTTATGTAGAAAGTCGTTATCCCGTCCGTACGGAGCGATCAGAACGCATTCTTGCAGGAGATTCACTTGGTGGAACAATTTCCTTGCATCTCGCCTTAGATTATCCTAGCCTTTTTTGCCGAGTTATATCCTTGTCAGGCGCATTTTTCGACATAACCCGTGAAAGAATTAAACAAGAGGATGACTTATCTTGGCTAGAGATTTATATGTTAATCGGCACAGAGGAAACTGATGTTACAACAGAGCGCGGTACCTTTGATTTCGTCCGGGAAAACAGACTGACTCACACGTTTTTGCAAGACAAAAATGCCACGCTTCACTATACAGAGAAACCTGGCAAACATATATGGGGCTTCTGGCAAATTGAACTACCAACAGCCCTGCATTATTTTTTAGGATGAAATGGCATAGCGATCCTTCATGAGCGTAATCATTTCATGAATCTGAGAATCGTCGGGGTAGCCGGCGATTTCCTCAGCTTGAGCAAACTGAATACCTCGATTATTCATAACCACTCGCAATTGCTCGACAAACATCTCCGCTGTTAAAGGGATGTGCAGACACTCTGCTAAGCTCGACATGCTCTCCTGCACAACAATCGGATAATCATGCTTAGTTGCTGATACTGCAGCCCTCTCATAAAACCCACGAGCTAATGCAGCCTTTTCCTCGCCGCGGCCTTCTACAATTAGAAAAGCTTGTACAGAAATCGCAAGCTGCTGTCTGCGCTGTGCAATCCCGCAAAATTTACGCCCTCCAATGCTCAGATCGAATTCCCCTGGGCAAAATGAACCGATAATTTCCCCTTGGTCAATTCGGTCCGTAATGGAAGCCATGACTTCTCGAATCAATCCGACCATCCCCTCGAAATCTTTGCGGTGCTCCATATCTCCCGCATCCTTCGGAAGCAATAAGGAAATATTAACGACTCCTTTATCTAAAGGTACTGCCGCTCCTCCAGAATTACGTACAGCGGTATCATAACCTTCACTCCGCAGCCATTCATCCGCATTCGCGGCGCCTGGTAATCTGCTATCTCTTAAGCCCATAACGAACGCGCGCGGGTGCCGCCAAATATGTAAGATGGGAGGTGTTCCCTGCCCAATAGCACGACATAGGAGCTCTTCTAAAGCAAAAGCATATAAAATTGGTTGGGATTCAGTGTCATTTGAACGATCTAGCAATCGTAAGGTTGAAGGCAGTTGGGTCGCCATAATGTTAGGTCTCCTGAGTTTAGAATGTGTCATTAGCATGGATAGCCAATTAGGCTTAACATCCATCATACCTGTTATTTGCTGTTTGACAACCCTTGACTCGCCAAAATGTCCATGATCCCCTTAAATAAAGGAATCGCCTTATTACTTTCTGTGGGGTCTGTATTTTTGATCACGACGGATACCGCATATTGGGGAGTTTCTACAGGTCCATAGCCTATGAACCATTGATTCACTTTTTCTTGCTTGCCATTTTGAATTTGTGCTGTCCCTGACTTGCCTGCCAACTTCCACTTCGCACCTTGCAGACTTTGACCTGTTCCCTCTGTGACAACCTCCCTCATCCATTTCAAAAGGGTACGACTCGTCGCCACTGATATTTTGCCATCATCCGAACTTAAGCTCTTAACCGGAAATGCTTCCATCTCACGCCCCGTTTGATACTGAATTTCTTGCACAACCCTGGGGCTAAAGCCCTTCCCGTCATTCAACAAGGTGACAACCATATTCGACGCTTGTAGCGGGGTCATTCTGACATCCCTTTGGCCAATCGCCGTTTGCATCAGGACCCCCTCATCATTCTCTGGGGTATGTGCAGCAAATAATTGCCCTCGCTCTTCGGAATCCCATTGTTCAAAAACATCTCTCGTATCTGTTTTCCCTGTCCAGCCTACCTCATTAAGAACACCTAGCTTATTGGCATATTTCTCTAATTGAGCGGCGGTTAGACGCCCCATGACGTTCGCAAATACAATATTACACGACTGTGCATACCCTTCTTCCAAAGTTAAAGGTCCGTGTCCGTCCCTCCACCAACAAGTAAAGCCATACTTCCCTAGCGCCCCTTCACAGTTAAACGTTTCCGTAGGCGTCACGACTTTCTCATCCAACGCCGCTGCGGCTACAATTGTTTTGAATATTGAACCAGGCGCCGTCGCCTTGATTGCATAATTACTCCAATTATTACTGGCTAGATCTACCTGTAAAGGATTGTAGTTCGGTCTGCTCGCCATTGCGATAACATCGCCATGTTTTGCCTCCTGCACAACTGCGGCTCCGTCGCGAATGTTCAGCTTATCCATTAGGGCTTCTATTTGCTGCTGTACACGGCTGTCTAAGGTCGTAATCAGCTTCACAGGATAGAAAGAGTTGTCCGGTGCAATCATCCGCGCGTCCAAACCCGCTAGAGGCCTCTTTCCTGCATCCGTGAAATAGGATATCGAGGTTTCACCCACACCGCGAAGCCATGCGTCGAACGATTTCTCTAGGCCTGCTCCCCCAATTTTCGAAGTCAGAGCAACACGTCCTTTTTCCAAATCCGAGCCGTAAATCTGCATCACACGATCTGGATTTTGACCGATAAAGCCAATTAACTGACGCGCTGTCATACCAGTAGGATAACGGTCTTCCATTTCAACTACCTTAATATTCGCTAACCCTAACCCATCGATCTCCTTCACTTGCTGCGAACTCAACGAGAGTGCCTTCCCCCCATCTTGTGTCCCCCACACTTGCGGTTCTTTCAAGTTAGAAGCAAATGTTACCCAACTCGCTTTATTCGTCTTCAATATACGTGTGAGTTGACTTACTTCCTGCCCATTCATCGCAAATTCACTGTTGATCGGGAAAGCAACTAACGCTTTCACAATTTTCCCAGTCAACGGCTGTAGATTCCGATCCAGAATTTCGCCTCTTCCGCTTTCTAAGACAAGTGCGCGCTGCCTTTGAATCACAGAATTTTTCACCAAATTGATTCCTCGTGATGAGTAACTTTCCGTTGCCGCGATTTGAATCCAGAACAACTTGCCGAATATACCTGCAAATCCAAGCAGAATCAAAAAGAGCATCAAAAACATACGTCTCTTCTCCATCGATGATAATTGATTCTCACTCATTCTACGATCCCCTTTTACATGTTTCAAAAGTCCTTATTGCTTCCAGTATCGGCATTCTGACTTCACATCAAACCGCTTCCACACTGCTAAAACGCAAAAAAATCCACCCTCCTAAGGGAGAGTGGACTCATCTTCGCTATTATACTTCGAATTTGGATAATGTATCGGTCAATGATTGGGACAGCTGATCCAGCTTGTCCGACAATTTCACCAAACCATCACTAATGCTGAGCTGTTCGGAACTTAGGGAAGCAACTTCCTCGGAAGTCGCCAATGATTCCTCAGCAACTGCACTGACATTCGTCATTGCATCAGACAACACGACTTGTGATTGTTCCAGCGTAGAAATGGAATCACTAACGGTACTCAACTGAACAATAAAGCCGCCCATATGATTCGTTACTTGTTTGAAAATCGTATCTGCTTCTTTAACAGCCATAATCTGCTCTTGGAAGATTGGCGTCGCTGTCGAAAGAACTTTAACGGTTTCGTCGATCTCACCTTGAATCGTTTCGGTGATTTGACCAACAACATCAATGGATTGTTTAGACTGATCAGCAAGTTTACGAATTTCATCCGCAACGACCATGAAGCCTTTGCCCGCTGTACCTGCACGTGCCGCTTCAATCGTGGCATTCAAAGACAAGATATTCGTTTGCTTCGAAATGTTATTCAAAAGATCCAAAATTTTACGGATCGAACGTGTACTTTCTTTCAGTTTATCCACCTTATCAACCATGGAACGGATCATTTCTTCCGTCAGATTCGTTTTGGCAATCAACTCGGACATGTACTTCGTTCCAAGCTCACTGGACGTTTGCACATCCGCTGCCGCAGTTCCCATCTCAAGATTGGCTTCAATAACTTGCTTCATTTGAATGCCGATATGGTGCGTAAGCTCGTTGCCCTTCTCAGACTCTGTCGCCAAACCGCCTGCGCCATTGGAAATCTCATCTGTCGCAACAGCAATTTCTCTTGCCGCCGTTGCAGTTACTTTAGAGGAGTTCGTCAATTCTTGCGCTGTTTCAAATACTGCTTGTGCAGAAGTACTCGTTTGTTGTACCAGTGTGGTGATCTGCTGCATCATGACGTCAAAGCTTGCACCCAACTGCCCAATCTCATCCTTGGACTTATAATTGGCTCGAACCGTAAGTTTACCTTTGGCACCTTGCTGCATCAGATTACGCAGATTAATGAGTGGACTACCAATCATTCTAGCTACGATGATACCGATGATGACCGCTGCGATTGCTGCAAATAAGGCGATCAGAAGCGTGTAGTTGTAAATTTTCTTCGCATCTTTCACTAGTGCGCTGACCGGAATATCACCAACCAAGTTCCAGCCCGATATAGCTGATTTGTAGAAAGCTACCAAATGATCATCTTTCGTGATAAATGAACCATGTTCTTCTACAAGCTGTTCCTTCGTAAGTTGAACGGATGATTCTTTACCAACATTCGTCATATCTTTGACTGCAATATTTTTGTTCGCTGCATTTGTAATGATGACATTACTGTCATCCCCTAAAGACATGCCGCTTAACTCTTTTGTCAAAATCTCTGTGCCTAGTTCTAAGACTAGCACAGCAGTTGCTGAGTTAGTTAACGTATTACGCATCAGACGGCTGATCGCAAACGTGTTTGAGGAGCTGCTTGAGTATCCTTTGGCTTGACTATCCAGCCAAGTTACTTTACCTGCGTTTTCTACTGTTGCTTTAAACCAATCTGTTCCAGCTGAATTCTCAGCTGATGGAGCACCGCCAGCGCCAGTAATCACGATCAACTTACCATCTGGACGATACAAATGAAGCGTTTTAATTGATTTGTTAGAGAAAGTAACTACGTTTAATTTCTCTGTTAATTGGCGAGTAACATCTAGCGCTTCATAAGACGATGCCTCTAATTTAGGAACCTTATCAAGT
This sequence comes from Paenibacillus qinlingensis, assembly GCF_013204845.1. Taxonomy (GTDB): domain Bacteria; phylum Bacillota; class Bacilli; order Paenibacillales; family NBRC-103111; genus Paenibacillus_E; species Paenibacillus_E qinlingensis. Next base: position 126,676 of record NZ_JABMKY010000010.1, on the reverse strand, counting down.
AAATCCTGCAATTCTTTATTCAACATAATTTGAAGCGATACATCGTCAAAAGTCTGATACAGGAAATCTAATTTCTGACCTGCTTGTGTCACAGTTTGTAAACTGGATTCAGCCACCTTATTCTTAATAACACTTTTGGAGACGGAATACGAAATCATTCCTACTACTAGAACGAAAAACAAAATACTAATAAAAAACATCAGAAATAACTTCATTCCAACTGATTTTACAGGGTTTTCGAGCTTAATGTTGCTCGGACCTTTGAAAGCGTATGTACCATTCGGTGAAGCTGATCCACCACCTGCAGTGTCAAGATTTCGACCCCTTCGAACTTGACCAGTTGCTTGAACTACTTTGTTTAAAATCGAGCGAATACCTTGGAGTTTTTTTGTCATTTCGTTCACCACCATTAGTTTCTAATTAACCTTCTTTGAATACTTACTCAAATGAAAAGGTTTACATGCATTGTTATACATAAATTTCGACATTCATTTCCAATATCCTCTATAAAACGATATAAAGTATAAAAAAAGCTTTCTCCACTATAACCTACACTGGAGAAAGCTTCCATGGTACTATTTTCCTGTTTTTTTACGCATCATATCCCATTTTTTAACAGGAAATTCCGTCTTTATCTGCACTAACTGCAGCGGATGTCTAGCAGCAGTTAATTCTTGACCCGCTTCATCTTGGATAACGCCAACCGTTTGTTTAAAATGCGTCCCTTCAGGACCGAAAAACTCAATTTCTTGCCCTGGCTTGAAATGATTCCTTTGCTGAATAAGGGCAACACCCGTTTCTGCGTTATACCCCATAACTAATCCAACGAAATCAAAGCCAACGACCTTATCTTCTGGTTCAAAAATGTGGTCCTCATGACCCGGCGCTTCATAAAAGAATCCATCGTTCAGAGGTCGATTCGCCGCTTTATGAATCTCATCCTGCCACACAGGATTCAGCTTGAAGTGCTCAGGATCCTCGAAATAAGCATCGATCGCCTGACGATAAGCATTCACAACCGTCGCCACATAGTGAATACTCTTCATTCTGCCTTCGATCTTAAAGCTATCCACACCCGATTCAATCATATCCGCGATATGATCAATCATGCTTAAATCCTTGGATCCCATGGTGAAAGCATCATCATCCTCAGCAAACATGGGGAAATCCGTTGCCAATGGGGCATCAAGCGGCTGATCTTTCGTGAATAGATCATATTTCCAGCGGCAAGATTGCGAACAGCCGCCGCGGTTCGAGTCGCGATCCGTAAAGTGATTGGAAAGCACACACCGCCCCGAGTAGGAACTGCACATAGCCCCATGAATAAAGGCTTCAATTTCGACATCCACATGCGCTTTGATTTCATCGATTTCCTGCATGCTGACTTCACGCGCCAATACGACACGTTCGATACCTTGATCTTTCCAGAACTGTACCGTTTGCCAATTCATTACCGACTGTTGCGTACTAACGTGGACTTCGAGCTTCGGAGCAACACGTCGACATGTTTCCATGATAATGGGATCTGCGGCGATAATTGCCGATATACCAACCTCCTGAAGCCCTCGCAAGTACTCATCTAAGCCTTCAATATCCTCATTATGTGCGTAGATATTCGTTGCTACGAAAACTTTGGCACCATATTGCTTCGCAAATTCGACTCCTTCACGCATCTCCTCTTTGGAGAAATTATCCGCGTTAGAGCGTAGACCATACTTCTGTCCACCGATATATACAGCATCTGCGCCATAATGAATCGCAAATTTCAGTTTTTCCAAATTACCTGCTGGAGCTAGAAGCTCCGGCTTATCAAGTCTTACACGCTTACCCCTGGCTTGTGCTTCTACGGCTGTAGTCATCTAGGAGAGCACCTTCTTTCTTCCATCAATATACCTGTTCTTTATAGAAAAATCCGAAACTGAGCTCACGCTCAGGGTCTTGAAGCTCCACAATCACATCCAGCCATTCTTGCTGGAACTCATAGCCTTCAGGATTCGCAAGATATGCATCAATCGCAGCGCGATAGCTCCTCACAACAGTTTCATTGTACTGCGATGATTTGAGCAACCCTTCGATTTTCAAACTATCCACATTTCCGTCGATAAGCTCTGGCAAATTTTCCAGCATACAAAAGTCTTCTGAACTCATAATGTGCGTGCCATTGCAATCTTCGTAAACAGGATACCGTTGGTCACGCCGTTCGTGTTCAATAAGGAATAGTCCTCGTCCTTTCGAACGATCCGCTTCCGGCGTTGTTCCTTGATGCGCCATATAATTTTTGACCAGCTCACGCTTGGAGTGATAAATATTCGTAATTCCATGTACTTGAACTTCAACAGGAATCTCTGACTTCGCTTTAAAATCAAGCACCTGCTCCATGTTCAACTCTCTAGCGAGAACAACGCGAACTGCGCCTTGCTTCCCCCAATAATTCGCGGTTGCATAATTCGTCGAAGTCATTTCCGCATTCCAATGAAGCGGCAGCGACTCAGGCAATTGACGAACAGTCATAAGGACTGCTGGATCCCCGAAAATAATGGCGTCAACACCATGCGCCTGGATGGCAGCTAAGTATTCTTTTAACCCTTCGAGTGTTTGATTATCCATAATATTGTTAACCGCGACATACACTTTCGCGTTCCGTTCGTGAGCCCATGCGACGGCTTCCCCAATCTCATTCAGCTTCACTTCACCTGGCAGCCGAAGCCCATAGCGATCTTCCCCTATAATAACGGCATCCGCACCTGCAAGTATCATTTGTTTCAAGTCAGCGATTGAACCACAGCTGATGACTAATTCTGGTTTATTCACGTGCTTACCTACCTTCTGTCAACTTAATTCGTGCCCTTCTTACTATTCGCAATATTCTTCTTGTGCTCTTCAAAGGTTTCCGCAAACAAATGACCCATGGTTCCATCCTTCTTCGTCACATAGAAAACATATTTCGTTTCCTCCGGATAGATCGCTGCCTTAATCGAGGCTAGACTAGGGCTTGCAATCGGACCGGGAGGCAATCCTGTATTTAAATACGTATTATAGGGGCTCTGGATTTGAAGATCCTTTTCCAATAAACGCTCTTTCGACTTCTCGAATAAATACTGTACCGTCGCATCGATCTGAAGGGGCATGTTCATTTTCAAACGATTCACGATGACCCCTGAAACAGTAGCACGTTCCGAATCAACAACAACCTCCCGCTCTATCAACGAAGCAATCGTCAGCATCTGATGCATCGAGAGATTACGAGCCTTTAACTTGTCCTTCCAATCAGATGGAAGCGTCGCAAGCTTCTTGTCTAGTTGATCTAATGAACGTTCGACAAACTCCTTTTCCGTCGAACCTTTCTTAAATTCGTACGTTTCTGGGAATATATATCCCTCTAGTCGATGTCTGATATTTTTAGTGTCCGGAATAGATGCTGTCGACTCATTTGTAAAGCCCGCAGGATCATCAACAAGCCCCAGAAACGTTTCTTTCTTCCAAGTGCTCTGTTCGCTCACTTTCGTGGCAATCTGCTCGATTGTATACCCCTCAGGAATCGTGATGCGAATCATTTCTTCCTTCACAACATCTCCCTTGTTGAGCTTATCAATCATTTCTTCAAATGTCATGCCTGGCTTCATCGCATATTCACCAGCTTGAAATTTAGAGCCCTGCTTTTTAAACTTTAAATAGTACGTGAAAATGGAAGAATTCTTAATGAGACCCTTTGTTTCTAATTCATCTGCGATCTGTATCGAGCTGGAGCCTTGCGGAATGGATACACGGACCTCTTGATCAACAGCATCAACGGGCTGCAGCGCACTCGCAATAAACAATCCAATGCCCCCCGCTGTGCCGAGAACAAGCAACACAACGATACTAAGGCTAAGCAAAACCCATTTCAACACACTTCGCTTAGGCTTCTGCAATTCTTCTAGCTCATCATCCCTATTCACAACAGTTCGATTCCTCCTAAGAATGTCCCTCATCAAGCCTTTGGCTGTAGCTTCCCTTACTAGCATTGACCATATGCACAACAAAACCGAGCGGATAATCTCCGCTCGGTTATCTTCTTCTCACAAGTCGTCTTGCTCGGGAAAAACCATCTCGTCATATAGCTCCGAAACCGTCTCCCATTCATCGTCATCGTCAATGGTCACTAGTTCGTATTCTCCGTCATCGTTCGAGATGACACGAAAAAGGGCAACTTCCTCATCCTTCTTCAGTGCTTCGGACTGCATAACCGCATACGTTTGGTTCTCATAGACGAATTCTTTCAGAAGTTGATACACCGTCGACTCACTTTGGTCGTCAGACAACAGAATATCATCCCCGTAAGTTTTGCGCAATACATCAGAAGGTGTTGTCAAACTCATGCTTCTTCTTCCTCATCGAACTCCGCCATTAAGGTGTTGAACGTTTCTTCCACAATGTTCCATTCTTCTTCGTCGTCGATAGTGAAGAGCTTCAAATCCTCGCCATCGTCGTCTTCTTCGTAACGAAATGCATACACTTCGTCGGATTCTTCGTCTCCGCCGTCCGTAGGCACAACCATCATATATTTCTTATCTGAACCGTCCACTTCGAATTTCATGATAACCTCGAACTCTTCTTCGTTGCCTTCATCGTCCGGGATGTAAATGATTTCTGGTTCTTCTTCACGCAATTCTTCTTTGGACACGTTCATTCACCTCTTCATATTGGCATCCATATACCCTTGGAGGATTAGCTGTGCAGCCATCTTATCAATGACTAGCTTCCGTTTCTTCCGACTTACATCCGCTTCAAGAAGCGTCCGTGTGGCGGCAACGGTTGTTAATCGCTCATCCCATAGGTGTACTGGTACACTGATCTTTTGCTCTAATTCTTGCGAAAAGGCAATCGCAATCTCGCCGCGGGGTCCAATCGTATTGTTCATATTCTTGGGCAATCCGACAACAACCTGCGATACGCCATATTCATTAACAATCTGTATAAGCCGTTCAATGTCTTCTCCCGGCTTATTGCGGCGAATCACTTCAAGCCCTTGGGCCGTCCATCCAAGCTCATCACTCAATGCGACACCAATGGTTTTATCCCCATAATCCAAGCCCATCCATCTCATGCTGGTTCTCTTTTCTTCTATTTGTGTTGACCCAGATAAGCACGAACTAATTCTTCAATCAGTTCATCCCGTTCCCGTTTACGAATGAGGCTTCTCGCATTATTGTGACGCGGAATGTAGGCAGGATCCCCCGACAGCAAGTAACCAACAATCTGGTTAATCGGATTATACCCTTTTTCCTGAAGAGCATCATACACCGCCAGCAATACATCCTTCGGCGAAGTTTCGATCTCTTCCGCCTTCACATTGAACTTCATCGTTTTGTCCATGGAACTCATCAGGAGCACCCCACTTCCTTGTGACCTTTGTAAAATACTTGAAAAAACTTGCGTTATACATGTGATATATTCTCTATGGTTTTAAAAATTCCTGTCCATTAGAAAAATAATTATACGAATTGGGAAAGTAGCCCCTCTACACTAGCTAATGCAGCTTGCAATTTGGATGCATCCTTACCGCCTGCTTGCGCCATATCTGGACGACCGCCACCGCTGCCGCCAACTGCTCCTGCGACTTCTTTAATTATCTTACCCGCATGGTAGCCCTTGGAAACCAAATCAGGTGTTACTGCAGCCACAAGATTGACTTTATCTTCTGTGGCAGCGCCGAGAACGATAACAGCTGAACCCAACTTCCCTTTCATTTCATCAACGATGTTACGAAGAGAATCCATATCAGCCGCATTGACTTGCGCAGCCAGAACGGAAACACCTGCAATTTGTTTCACTTGATCCGTCAGTGAACCTGCCTCGATACGACCAAGCTTTCCACGAAGTGACTCATTCTCACGCGCCAGTTCTTTCAATTGCTGCAAAGTAGCATCAACACGTTTCGGAACATCCGTGATGTTCGATTTCAGCAAGCCAGCTGCTTCTTTTAACAGTTGCAATTGACCATCTAAATATTCATACGCGCTGCGTCCAGAAACGGCTTCAATCCGACGTACACCGGAGCCAATCCCTGATTCACTCACAATTTTGAACAAGCCGATTTGGCCTGTATTTTGAACGTGACAACCACCACAAAGCTCTAAAGAATAGTCGCCAACTTGTACAACGCGAACGATATCGCCATACTTCTCACCGAATAATGCCATAGCGCCCATGGCTTTCGCCTCTGCAATCGCTTTGAGGGAAATATCAACGTTCGTGCTATTCCAAATTTGTTGATTCACACGTTGTTCTACGTCTTGCAGCTCTTCACTAGTGATAGAGCCGAAATGAGAGAAGTCAAACCGCAAGCGATCAGGTTCTACGAGGGACCCCGCTTGATTAACATGCGTGCCCAACACTTCCTTAAGCGCTTTATGAAGCAAGTGAGTCGCCGTATGGTTCTTAATGATATCCGTACGTGGTGCGGACGCTACAATAGCCTCTACGGAGTCACCTTTGCGAAGCACGCCAGATTCAACAATAACCTTGTGTACATGTTGCCCATGCGGCGCTTTCATCACATCAACAACCTGAAGGGTCACTTGAGCATTACGAATCGTACCGTGATCACTAACTTGACCACCGCTCTCTGCATAGAAAGGCGTACGATCTAGAACAACTTGACAAGTTTCACCAACACCTACTAGCTCCACGAGCTCATTCTCGTGCACAATCGCTTCGATATTAGCAGTAACTACCAATTCATTATATCCAACAAATTCGCTTTTAATCGTTAATTCGGACAGTGGTCCGCCTTGAACCTTCATTCCGCCTTCTTTGTTGCTAGCTGCACGAGCGCGATCACGCTGCTCTTTCATGGAAGCATCAAAGCCAGCACGATCAACAGTTAACCCTTTCTCCGATGCAAAATCCTCCGTCAAATCAAAAGGGAAGCCATACGTGTCATAGAGCTTGAATGCGTCAGGCCCGCTGATTTGATTCGTGCCCGCTTGCTGCGTTTTCTGAACCATCTCGGCAAGAATGATCAACCCGTCACTCAACGTCTCGTGGAAGCGTTCTTCTTCCGTACGGATCACCTTCTCGATAAACTCACGTTTATCGACAACCTCAGGGTAATAAACACCCATGATGTCACCAACCGTTGGTACAAGTTTGAATAGGAATGGTTTATCCAATCCTAATACTTTCCCATAACGTACGGCCCGACGCAGCAAACGGCGAATGATATAGCCGCGACCTTCATTAGAAGGAAGAACGCCATCCCCAACGGAGAAAGCTACTGTACGGATATGGTCTGCGATGACTTTAAGGGCAACATCATGCTCTTCATTCACATGGTAAACAACACCTGTGAGTTCACACGTTTTCTCAATAATCGGCAAGAATAGATCGGTATCAAAGTTGGAATCAACATCTTGCAGAATGGAAGCGAAACGCTCCAAACCTGCGCCAGTATCAATATTTTTATTAGGAAGTGGCGTGTAACTGCCATCAGAATTATGATTGAACTGTGTGAATACCAAGTTCCACACTTCTAGGAAGCGTTCATTTTCCCCACCTGGCCAGCATTCTGGATCCGACAAGTCACCATATTTATCGCCGCGATCGTAGAAAATTTCGGTACAAGGACCGCAAGGACCTTCACCAATATCCCAGAAATTATCTTCTTTAAGCTTATAAATACGCTCTTCTGGAATGCCAATTTGCTTATTCCAAATGTCAAAAGCTTCCTCATCATCTTCGTGAACAGTTACCGAGATCCGATTCGGATCAAAGCCAATCCATTGCGGATCCGTGAGAAACTCCCACGCCCAAGGAATAACTTCCTTTTTGAAATAATCGCCGATCGAGAAGTTGCCTAACATTTCAAAAAATGTATGGTGACGACGCGTTTTACCTACGTTTTCAATATCATTGGTACGGATACATTTCTGAGCATTCGTAATCCGTTGGTTCTCAGGAATTTCACGCCCCTCCAGATATGGCTTTAACGGTGCAATCCCTGCATTAATCCACAATAGCGACGGATCGTTGTGCGGGACTAGCGAGGAGCTTGGCTCAACCTTATGCCCTTTACTTGCGAAAAATTGCAACCACTTCGAACGAATTTCACTTGCTTTCATCTCTGTGAGCCTCCATATTTAGGATAATAAGTTTACAAAAAACAAAAAACGCCCCTGCAGCTAACAGGGACGAATCATCGCGGTACCACCCTGGTTATTGGTTTCGTGCTCTCTCTGCCAACGGCGTAGAGTGAATCCAATCTCCTTGTGCGGATTTGTAACGGGTCCAACCGGTGGAGTTCATCCACGCTCCGAAACGAGCTTTGGGCCATCCTAGCACCGAAAGGTTCTTCCAGCCGATCTTCGCAGCGTTCACTGCCAAGTGGAACCTCTTCTCTGACGATGAGCTATGGCTTACTAAGTTTCATCAACGCTTTAATTCACATATAGATAAGGCAAATTATAACTTTATGAGGGTTGCCTGTCAATAAGAGGGCATTATACGATAGAATATAAAACTAAGGAGGTGCTTCACTTGGACATTTCAACACTCACTTTGCTTGGACTCATCTTTCCCATTTTCGTCTTAATCATTTACATTATGGCGAAAACAGTTATTAAGAAGCAAATTCCTGACAGCCGTTACAATCCGTTTGACTACATAACGGGGCAATCGCATGTTGAGTTTCAAGAACAAAAGGAACAAAAAGAGGAAGATGACAGCCAAGGTGATGATAAAGACAAGCATCTGAAGTAGCCATTTACTTCGTTTCATTTTCATCAGAAAATCACCGTTGACAATGATTCTCAATAGAAGTATACTAAGTTTATTGATAATGATTTTCATTACCACTTAAGAAAGTATAAGTTTTCAGTTCCTGAAAACGGCTTTCTTAATGGCGATAAAATTTACCGCTAAACGCGGTCGCACATCAATGAATGACTTCGATAGAAATTTTCTCATCGAATACACAATTACAGCAAGTTCATTACTCACTTATTCCGTAGTCCATTTAATGGTTTACGTATGGGCCACAACCTTTTCTAACTCCTCAACCCTCGTGCAAAACCCTTTGAACCATGATCCCGCAAGTCATGACTCAAGGGGTTTTGTGCGTCTTCTGCCTTTCTCAGGTTTACTAAACCTAGGTTGTTGGCTTATGAACGAAGTGGATGAACACATGCTGGATAATGACTTTCAACACAGCGAAGAAGGGGACCGCCAAGATCAATCCCACAACTCCCGCTACTTCTCCACCAACCAGCAACGCGAAGATGATAAACAGCGGATGCATATGCAGCGTTTTACCTACAACCTGAGGCGAAATTACATTGCCCTCGAGTATTTGCACCGTCAAATTGACAAGTGCAACGAACAGCACCATTTTCAACGAGACGGTTGAAGCCATAATAATGGCCGGTGCCGCGCCAAAAAAAGGTCCCATATACGGGATGATATTGAAGATCGCTACAACGCTTGCAAGCAATAACGGGTACGGCATTCCGATCAGCCAGTAGCCTATATACGCTAGCACGCCAATAATCAGGCACACGAGGAGCTGTCCTCGTATATAGTTGCCAAGCGCCGTATCAATGTCCATGAGCAGGGAGACGGTTTTTTTGCGATGCTTCATCGGTACAATGGCTAGCGCGGTTTTCTCGATAATCTGAAAATCCTTCAAGATGTAGAAAGCCAGAAACGGCACGATGAAAGCTATAAACAGCATATTGATCGTTGTCCCAATTTGATTCATGTAATTCGCAACCGCCATAGAAATCTTCGTCTCCAGCTTCCCAATGGAATGATTAAAGCCATTCCGAACACTGTCAGGCAGCAGTTGATTCTGATTGAAGCCATCAACAAGGGACTGTGCTTTCATCGCCATTTGTGGCATATGTTCATTTAGTTCTGCCGCTTGCTCTACAAACATCGGTGTCATATTCATAATAATGACCGTCACTGATGTGATAAATACACTATAAATCAGCAGTACGGCAATTGTTCGCGGCATTTTGCGTTTGTTCAGAACCGTGACCACAGGATTTAATATATACGAAATGATTATCGCTATAAAAAACGGCATCACAATAGCTTTAATAAATGTGAAAAAGTGATACAAGATAGGTTTAATCAGCAAAAGCATATATAATCCGACTAAGATTAATAAGGCATATATCATCCCTACAAACCATTTATTACTCCAAAATCGTTCCATACTGCGTCCACCTTTGTCATTAGAATTCGACGTAACGTTCATACAGTATGTGTACTAGCCCTCCAAATTAATCCTGATTTGACACTCCGTAACAAAAAAGCGTTATTGTTCAAAGCGATTTCTCGCTCGACCAATAACGCTTCATAGTTAACTTTAGTTCACGTGCTCGTGGATGTGAGAAACTTCTTCCTCAAAAAACAAATCATCCAGAGAACTTAACGTACCATCTTCCTCAACTTGATATACGGACATCTTATCTCCGTTTACGCTTAGTTCGATGAAACAACCCCAGCAGTAAAATTGATGGGAACCGATCTTTCCAATATCTTTGGAATTGCAGTTTGGACAACGCATCATGCTCACCCTATTCTTCTTTGGATACGAAGAGTTCTTCTACTTCCTGAGCGCAATGTCCAGGCACGATGATCGCATCTTCCCCCAATGTTGCCGATTCTGGCATGGGAAGCCACTTTCGCCCTTCTTTTAAATCAGAAATAAACCCTTCGGACAATTCATAACCTACTATTTGTTTACCCCAATTCTGGTTTAAATAAACATCTTCTACCACGCCTAATTCGTGCCCTCCCACTGTGATGACCGGGAGTCCCTTAATCTTGTCGCTTCCCTCAAGAAAAGCATGGCACTCATTCTTCTGCCCAAATTCGCAAATGACACTATCGTTCGGTATGGTTATAGCATCCTCTCCGGCAGCCACGATTCCCTCCCATGAAATGTATCGTAAGGACGAGAACCAAGTCTTCGCTTCGAGTATAATGCCGCTTATGTTCCACGTTGGGTCAATCAATAAATCCTTTACTTCACCAACTTGCTTACCCGACTCAACGGTTACAACGGGAAGTCCTATTAATTCATGCGCTCTGCGCAAGCGTGACGCCTCCTAGAACCACCCAGTACTACTTATTACGCAACCGCTGAATAATGGTTGCAACTTTATGGGCGGCCGTTTCGATTTGTTCTTTAGAATTCCCCATTCCAAAGCTAAATCGCACAGCGGAGTGTGTCACATTTTCTGGAAGTTTCATGGCCTGTAAGACATGTGAAACTTCAAGTGAGCCAGACGTGCATGCGGAGCCGCTTGCAGCAGCTACCCCTTCTAAATCAAGGTTCATTAAGAGTGTTTCTGTTGAGACACCTGGAAAAGAAATGTTTAGAATGTGCGGGACATGCCAAGCCTTATGCCCATTAATTATAAATCCCTCACAGCCTAATTGCTGTTCAAAGATGGAAATCATGTGTTCGCGAAGCTCACTAGCCTGAGTGTAGTTGCGTTCTTGGAGCGGAAGAATGGTTTCAACTGCTTTCGCGAAGCCGGCAATGGCGGGGATATTCTCAGTTCCTGCCCTGCGCTTGCGTTCTTGTGAACCACCGAATACGTGAGGAAGCAACTTCGTATGCTTTGAAACGTAGAGGGCACCTGCGCCTTTGGGGCCGTAAATTTTGTGGGCAGACAGACTCACGAGATCGACCGGCAGTTCGGCAAGATTCAGGGCAATCTTCCCTAAAGCTTGCACCGCATCTACATGAAAGGTAATGCCGTATTGCTGTGCTAGCCTACCTACTTGCTCAATGGGTTGGATGGTTCCAACTTCATTATTCACATACATCATAGAGATGAGAGCTGTATCGGGACGAATAGCCGCTTCCACATCTTCTATTTGGATAAGTCCATCCGAACCTACCGGGACGTATGTAACTTCAAATCCAAGGCTCTCCAAGCGTTCACAAGGATGAAGCACGGCATGATGCTCGATCGCACTCGTTACGATATGCTTTCTGCCGGCTTGATCTCCTTGCATGATCCCAAAGATCGCCATGTTATTGCTTTCTGTTCCTCCGCTTGTAAAGATAAGCTCACCTGGCAAACAGCCTAAGGATTTCGCCATACCATCTCGGAAGCGATTCAGCGCAGTTCTTGCCGCACGGCCGAAGCTATGTGTGCTGGAAGGATTTCCATAATTTGTTGTATAGAAAGGCAACATTGCCTCCCATACATGGTCATGTACGGGCGTTGTTGCAGCATGATCAAGATAAATAGGTTCCATGTGTCACCTTAAATGTAAAACATGTAATTATCGTTTTTACCTTTATCCTCAAAAGAAATCAGATTCGCCAATGTTGTGGAGTCCAGCACTTCTGCAATGCTATCACGAATACGAATCCACAAGTCCCGTTTGGCGGGATCATCTTCTTCCGTAAAATCTACAGGGGAGATCGGTCCTTCAAGTACACGAATGACTTCACCAGCAGTTACCTGCTCGGCAGATTTAGAAAGGATATAACCACCGTATGCTCCGCGAATACTTTTAACTAAACCCGCATTCCGTAAAGGAGCTACTAGTTGCTCAAGATAATGTTCAGAAAGCTGATGTCTCTCAGCAATGCTTTTCAGTGAAGTCGGTCCTTCACCCACTCGGTTGGCCAATTCCATCATGATCGTTAGTCCATAACGACCTTTTGTGGAAATCTTCAAAATTAACACCTCATTCAACATGATATGCCATCAAGGAGTCTGTATATATCGCTAAAACTTGAGATGCTTACCAAAACTGCTCCCCATAGTTTTAACGCCAGGGTCGTCCCTATCTAGGTAAACAGCGTTTCCATTTTTCGCAAAAACATTCCAAAACATCCGTATATCATATCTATGTTATCACAAATCCCTTGTATTGTGGGGGAAAAACAATGACATTCTCATGAAATATTTTAAATTTGAGCAATTGGCATGTATAATAGTAGTGTTCAAAAAATACAGCTCCACCAAAGTCAAGTGAAATAAACGACTATGCCGTCCTCCAAGGACGTATCACAGTGATTATCAAAAAATAGAACCCAAGTATATGTGAAACATATGCCTGCTACTATTTCAAGATGGAAAAGAGGTTTACGCTATGCAAACAAAAAAACGTGTCATCTTAGGGATGTCTGGAGGTGTCGATTCTTCGGTTGCCGCGCTGCTGCTTAAGGAGCAAGGGTACGAAGTTATTGGCATATTCATGAAAAACTGGGACGATACTGACGAATTTGGTCATTGCACCGCAGAAGAAGACGCAGAGGATGTCAGACGGGTTTGTGACCAACTCGACATTCCTTTCTATACAGTAAATTTTGAGAAGCAGTATTACGACAAAGTTTTTGCCTACTTTTTGGACGAGTATACCAAGGGGCGCACACCGAACCCAGATGTCATGTGTAATCGTGAAATCAAATTCGGAGAATTGTTGCAAAAGGTCCTTGATCTAGGCGGCGACTATATCGCAACTGGACATTACGCGCAAGTGAAGGAACAAGACGGAGAATTCGTGTTGATGCGTGGTAATGATTCCAATAAGGATCAGACTTATTTCCTTAACGTCCTTAATCAGGGGCAGCTTGCCAAAGCGATGTTCCCTATCGGTCACCTGCCCAAGTCCAAAGTACGGGAAATCGCTGAAGCAGCAGGTCTGGCAACGGCGAAGAAGAAAGATAGCACTGGGATTTGCTTCATTGGCGAGCGCGACTTCAAAACGTTCCTTAGCCAATACCTCCCTGCACGTCCGGGCAATATGGTCGATATTCGCAATGGTGAAATCAAAGGGCGTCATGATGGGTTAATGTATTACACATTAGGCCAACGACAAGGCCTTGGGATCGGTGGATCCGGCTCTGGAGAGCCTTGGTTCGTTGTGGACAAAAATTTAGAGAAAAATGAATTGCTCGTTGTGCAAGGTGAACAGCATCCTGGACTTTACTCCAAAGGATTGACGGCAACGGATGTGAACTGGATATCTCCCGTAAAACCAGAAGGTGCCTACACCTGTACAGCGAAATTCCGCTATCGCCAAGCGGATCAAGGCGTTGTGATTACCTTGCAACCCGATGGCAGCTGCGAAGTTGTCTTCGATAAGCCGCAAAAAGCAGTTACACCAGGCCAATCTGTTGTCTTTTATGATGGAGAAGTATGTCTAGGCGGCGGTGTAATTGATAAGGTTCATAAGTAAGCGATCGGCAAGCATAAGGGCAAGAAATGAATGCAAAGATTAGTGTAGAGGAGAATGTGTATGGCTATGAATGAGGTAACGATAAAAGCTGATACGTATGAAGATGTGAAGAGGCTTGTTAAAGAAATTGCTATTCTGCCCCTCTCTTCGTTTATACCTGAGCATCCTTCTCTTGAATCCTTAACGGTGCATGAGCAATGGCATACTGGACTTGAAACAGATCCTTGGTTATGGCGTGATCGCCTTCCAGGTGATGGTCTTGCGGCTTATGGACGGTTTTTCGCCAAGAAGCCACTATTAATTTCTTCTGAGCTATTTCCATTGATCAAAAACTTGCTGGAAGATCCCTACACGGTGGACGAGCGTTATTCCGATGGCGAGCTATCCAAAGCGGCTGTAGACGTGTATCACGCCATTGCTGGGAATGAAGGCATCGATGTGAAAGCTCTACGCGCTGCGACCGATTTGAAATCAAAAGAATCCAAAAATGAATTTGATCGTGCCTTGATTGACTTGCAGAGCAAGGCCGATATCGTGATTGCGGGGATTAGTGAGCGCCTGAACGCCAATGGTACAAAAAATGGCTGGAACAGCACCTGTTATATGACCGCTTCACATTGGATGGAGCTGCATGGCATCGCGAAGAATACACTGCCAACACCTGAAGCTAAAGCTCAGCTGCGAATACTGCTACAGGAACAGTATAGTGAGGAAGCTAGTAAGTATTTGGGGAAGATTTTTAAGTTGTAATGGGGGAGGAGCACTTAGGTGCTCCTTTTTATGTTGAATATGATTATTGTATAACTTGGTGGCAGGGGTTGGAGCTGTTCGCTGAAGTGACTGCTGGGGAGGGCGATTAGGAATTTTATTGAGGTGACTGATCGGGTGATGTGACTGATGGGGGAGTGAGATTTTGCGGTAGGAAATTTGTTTAACTGGAAAAAGTACAGCTATTTCGAAGGATTTCACCTAAAAAATAGATTTAGATGGAAAATAGGTAGTTAATTGAGACTCATTTCGCAATATTGGCGCAAAAGCTCTGAATTACCTGTAGAAAATCCAGTTATTCGAATGCTGAAGGTTTTTTCTCAAGAATTACCTGTATAAAATACATGGAATCACTATTGCCGATAAGTAACTCCATGACTATCATGTGCTCCGTACTACCCCATCCTTTACACAAACAATGTGGTACAACTCACTAACCGTCATGTATGCCATCCATATGATCCACACCACGCTGACCCCTGCACTTCAAACAATGTGATACGACTCACGAACCGTCATGCGCGCCTATAACGTGCTCCGTACAACTCCCATCCTTTATTCAAACAGTGCAACACATCACACACTTCACTCACGCCATACAACGTGCACCATCCATGCAGTGATCATTAATACCTACCTTCCAGCCAAGCTGCAGACATAGTTTCGAACTATCAAGGGGCATTTTTGCTATAAGATGATGTATTTGCTGTTATTTACCGTTCACTTTGACGCATGCCTGCTCCTACTGTCGCACACGCTACAAACGAAAGGTGTGAGCGATACTGAGCAAAATCATAGCTATTTTACTCATGTTTGGCTTGAGCTGGGTTGGATCTTCACCTGCACCTGCACTTCCACTTGCAGCAGACACCCTCCAACATGGCAACAGCGGCCATACCGTAATGGCGCCCGTACATGACCCCTCTTATGCCAAGTGGAGCCGACTTGCTTTTCACGAAGCCGGTAAGGTGTATACGTTGTTGGATTACAGATACATTGGAAAGTCTAACGTAGCACCGGGTGTCGTACAACAGCAGTTCCGCTTCTGGGTCAAAAAAAATGGCGTTGAATTCCCACTCATCGTCTCCATTCGTTATGATCCCGTTACAGAAAAGGTATTTACCATTCTTATGGAGCAAGAAAATAGAGGGACTCTACGGATTCTATGAATCTGTAGGCGTCCCTCTTCTTTTGTGCTGATTCTGCTTCATTTTCTCTTCTGTACCTTGATTCGTTGCAGCGAAAATCACTTCATGCTGAATTTCATCCGGCAAGTACTGCTGACGCACATAGTGTCCCGGGTAATTATGTGGATACATATAGCCTTTATGACCGAGCTTCTCTGCACCTTTGTAGTGTGTGTCACGCAGATGCAACGGAACTTCCGCTGATTTCACCCGCTCCATCAGCTCCTGTGCGCGCATGATAGCGAGCGGGATTGAGTTGGACTTCGGACTCTCCACAGCGAATAAAATTGCCTGGGAAATGATGTACTTCGATTCCGGCCAGCCGATCTTATGGTAGGCGTCCATCGCTGTGACAGACTGGACCATTGCCTGCGGGTTGGCAAGTCCGATATCTTCGCTGCAAGCGACGATCAGACGCCGCAGGAAGGTCATAGGATCCATGCCGAGCTTCTCGACGGCATAGAGGAACCAGAACAGCGCGGCGTCGCTAGAGCCGCGCACGCTCTTGTGAAAGGCGGACAAGACGTCATACTGCGTCGACTCGTCCGCTTTCACGATCGGGCGGCGGATCGACTCCTCCGCCACCTCGCGCGTAATATGAACCGTGCCGTCCGGTTCAGGTGAAGTCGTCAGCGCTGCCAGCTCCAGCGCGTTCAGAGATCGGCGGATGTCGCCATTGGCCATCTGCCCGATGTGTTGGAGCGCCTCCTCGTCCACGTGGAGGCGCATAAAGCCGAGCCCCTTCACGGGATCGGCGATGGCTCTTCGCATGGCGATGAGCGCATGCTCCGCCGTGAGCGGCTCGAGCTGAAACAGCGTCGAGCGCGACAAGAGGGCCCCGTTCACATGGTGAAAGGGGTTCTCTGTGGTCGCCCCGATGAAGATGAGGATGCCCTGCTCTACCGCAGGAAGCAGCGCGTCCTGCCGCGAGGTGTTGAAGCGATGGACCTCATCCAAAAACAGGGTCGTTTTACGACCGTACATCGCTTTGGTGTTTTTGGCCAGTTCAATGATTTCACGGACGTCCTTCACGGAAGCATCAACCGCGTTGAGCTTCATAAATTCACCTTGGGTTCGATTAGCAATAATGTTAGCTAACGTCGTCTTCCCTGTCCCTGGAGGTCCATATAGAAGAATCGAAGTCACTTGATCAGCTTCAATCGCCCGTCGAAGCAGCTTGCCTTTGCCTACAATTTGTTCTTGGCCGATATATTCATCTAATGTCGTCGGCCGCATTCGGTCGGCGAGCAGCTTGCCCACGGGGTCTTGCGATGACGCATATGTAAACAAATCCATGATTAGTTTCCTTTACTTGGTGCTAAAAGTTGGTCTGTCCATTATACCTTGCCTGAATTGGCATGTCATGTCTAGTCTAATAAAAAAACTCCTCCAATGCGCTTCGATACGCATGGAGGAGCTATATCTAATGGGAAACAACAGGCTCTGTCTGTGCATCTTGACGAGGTGCTGGGGCTGCGAACCGCAAGGGACCCGCAATAAAGGCAGCGCCTAAGCCGACAACGCCAAAGGCAATACTAAGGATAAAACCATGATTGATCGCTGTTCCTAACGAGTCGCGCAGGAAGTTCATTGTATCAGGTGGCAGCGTCGAACCTGCACGTATCAATTGCTCGGGGTTCCCCAACGTAGCAAGTTTATCAAGCGGCATTTGATGCACAGCAGCACCCTCCTGAATGAGGCTGCTGTAGTTATTATTCACGATGGTCGCCATAATTGACGCCCCTAGCACCCCGCCAATATTTCGCCAGAACCCAACGATCGAAGAGCTGACACCGATATATTTGCGGTCTACACTTTGTGCTACGGCATTTTGAGCCACACTCATTAAGGGGCCGATCGCACCAACGCCTAGAATGACCATAAGTACAATCATATAAAACTTACTTGCATCATGACTTACTACGCTAAGTAGGTAACTTACAATAATCCCCGCTGTCATGCTGAACGCGAACACAGCACGGAAGCTGAAGTAACGTTGCAGGAATCCGAAGCCAACAGCACCAACCATTAAGGAAAACATCATAGGAGTCAGCAAACTATTCGAATTCGCATTCCCCAGAACAGCTGTTGAGAAAATAGGCAAATAAGCAATGGCCGAGAACATAATCGCACCTTGACATAGACAAGCTAAGACCGTGGCTAGAACCATCCGATTTTTGAATAAAGGTAACGGAAGAATCGGTTCATGCGCTCGGCGCTCCACTTGTATGAAGAAGAAACCAACAACAACTGCGACTGCTATCAAGCTAATGATTTGCCATGAACCCCAGGCGTAATCCTTACCACCAAACTCTAACGCCAGCATAAGTGAAACCGTTGTTACGATGAGAAACAGCGTGCCTAGATAATCGATTTTCGGACGACGATCGGAGCGAGATTCTTTTAGAGCAAAGAACAAGACAAGGAACGATAATACACCAAGCGGCAAATTCACGTAGAAACACCAGCGCCAGCCCCATGATTCAGCCAAGAGTGTACCGATTTGCGGGCCAGCAACAGAAGATAATCCAAATATCCCTGCAAAAACACCTGACAGCTTAGCCGCCTGCTTGGGGTCGGCAAATATCGTGTAAATAATCGTAAACGAAATCGGGAAGATCGCTCCAGAACCGATACCCTGAATGGCACGGAACACAATAAGCTGGTTCATATCTTGTGCCATTCCGCATAAAGCCGACCCGATTAGGAAGATCGAAATTCCAATCATATAAAACAGTTTTCTACCGAACATATCCGATAACTTTCCAAATACAAGCATTGTGCTTGTAGAGGCAAGCATATAGGCAGTGAATACCCAGCTTATTTTATCAAACCCATTAATGTCGCTAATGATGTGCGAAATCGCCGCTGATGTCACGGTGTTGTCCAGTGCAGACATGAGAAGTCCGAGTGCCATCGCCAAAATAATCAAACCTGTTTTCTTATTCGCCATTTACAAAATCCACCTCACTTCTCTTCTACATTTTTTAACCGTGTTATCCCTTGTGTCAGGGTATGGATTTTACTTTCTGAATTATTGATGCCAATCTGAATACAAATTTCCTGTGTAGGCGACATCTCGGGCTGGCAGTCCACGTACAACTGGCGTAGTCTCTCCAAATTGACCTTCGTGCGGTTAAGGAACTCTTCTAACACACCAACCATGATATGTGCTTCTACAAACTCGCCAAAAAACAACCGTGTCATCGCATCCGACTTGAACTCATCGTTTTCAATTGGACTATACATGTACTGTTTAAATTGGTTCTGCCCCTCCTCCGTGATGGAATAGAGGTTTTTATTCGGCTTGCCTTCTTGGATGACACTTTCCTTGGTAATCAAGCCCTCCTTCTCCATTTTGCTAAGCATAGGATAAATCGTGCCGAAGCTCGCGTTATTAAAGTAGGATAGAACCGTCTCCATCTTGTGCTTGATGTCATAGCCGGATAAGCTATGGTGCATTAATAAACCCAAAATCACATCTTGACTATTCATGCTGTGCAGCCTCCATTTTGGTGATAACTGTCTCGATCTACTTACAATTTATCAGATTACATATATCGAGTCAATATATACTTTATTAATATATGCTTTATCGATATATAATAAAAAAGGGACACCCATTTTACGGGTATCCCTGACTTCTATGATTTCTTCTTCGCACCAATCTCCAGCAAATCCTTCACAGCCGCGCTCACCATAATAAGACCCGCTACAGGAGGTACAAAAGAATTACTCGCAGGCGGTTGTTTCGCTTTACGTCTATCTGGCGCATCCGCAGGCACGATTTGCTCAGTCACGTCTTCTCGCGGCTTCATTGGTTCTTCCATCGAGAAAACGACCTTAACGCCTTTCTTGATGCCTTCCTTACGCAATCTTTGACGAATGACACGTGCGATCGGGTCCATACTTGTTTTGGAAATATCCGCAATTCGGAATTGCGTTGGATCCATTTTATTCGCGGCACCCATGCAAGAAATCATCGGAATTTTACGCTCGAGACATTGTTTGATCAAATGAATTTTGTACTCAATTGTATCACTCGCATCCAACACATAATCGATCGGATACGCGAATACTTGCTCATACGTTTCTTCTGTGTAGAACATCCGCAGAGAAACAACTTCACACTCGGGGTTTATTAAAAGGATACGGTCCCGCATCAGATCAGCCTTGGGCTGACCTACTGTTGTTGTAAGGGCATGGATCTGACGGTTGATATTCGTGATATCAACAACATCTTTGTCGATTAGAATCAATCGACCAATGCCTGAGCGTGCCAGTGCTTCAGCTGCTATGCCACCGACACCGCCAATACCAAGTACAACAACTGTACTATTTTTCAAAATTTCAAGACCCTCAGGTCCTATTGCTAGTTCTGTTCGCGAAAATTGGTGAAGCATAGAAACACTTCCTCTTCAAGGTTCTTAGGCTTTGGCAGCAGGCTGCTTAAGCGCTAAGCGAATCGATAGTTGTTCTAGTTGTTTATCATCAACAGTTCCCGGAGCATCCATCAACAAGTCTGTTGCGCTAGCTGTTTTCGGGAATGCAATCGTTTCTCTTAGGTTTGTACGGCCAGTAATTAACATCACCAAACGGTCAAATCCGAAGGCAAAACCACCGTGTGGAGGCGTACCGTATTCAAATGCTTCCAACAAGAAGCCGAATTGTTCATACGCTTCTTCTTTGGAGAAGCCTAGCGCTGCGAACATTTTCTCTTGTACATCACGTTGGTAAATCCGCATGGATCCGCCGCCTACTTCATAGCCGTTCAAGACTAGATCGTAGGCTTGCGCGCGAATTTGACCTGGATCTGTATCGAAGAAATGAATGTCCTCTTCGTTCGGACGAGTGAATGGGTGATGTTCTGCTACATAGCGTTTCGCGTCTTCATCGTACCCAAGAAGTGGGAAGTCTACGACCCAAGCATATTTGAATACGGAATCATCGATAAGACCTAGTTGACGACCGATTTTCAGACGAAGGTTACCTAGTACATCAGCAACGACTTTCTTTTTATCCGCAGAGAATAGAAGTAGATCTCCATCTTCCGCGCCTAAACGCTCGGTCAACGCTGCAATTTCAGCTTCGTTGAAGAATTTCACGATAGGCCCTTTGAACTCGCCGTCTTTCACTTGAATCCAAGCCAGACCTTTCGCGCCGTAACGTGCTGCAAATGGTAGAAGATCGTCAATTTCTTTACGACTCCAAGTGCCGCAGCCTTTGGCATTAAGTGCTTTAACTTGACCGCCACCGTTCACTACGCTCGCGAATACTTGAACACCAGAAGTGGACACGATATCGGATACATCTTTCAACTCAAGATCGAAACGAAGGTCCGGCTTGTCGGATCCATATTTCGCCATCGCGTCCGCATGTGTAATCCGTTGGAACGGACGAGGAATTTCAACATTTGCTGTTTCTTTCATCAGTTTCACAACAAGCTCTTCGAGAATCTCAAGAAGCTGATCCTGGGATAAGAAGGACGTCTCGATGTCGACTTGCGTGAACTCAGGTTGACGGTCTGCACGAAGATCTTCATCGCGGAAACAACGAGCGATTTGGTAGTAACGCTCAAGACCACTAACCATCAACAATTGCTTAAAGATTTGTGGGGATTGTGGAAGTGCAAAGAACTCACCAGGATGTACGCGGCTTGGTACCAAGTAGTCACGTGCGCCTTCTGGTGTGCTTTTCGTCAAAATCGGTGTTTCGACGTCAATAAACCCCTGGGAATCCAAGAAATTACGGAATATGTTGGACGCTTTGGAACGCAGCATCAAGGTACGTTGCATTTCCGGACGACGTAGGTCAAGGTAACGATATTTCAAACGAACCGCTTCGTCCACTTCCACGCCATCTTCAATGAAGAACGGAGGTGTTTTCGCTGCGTTCATGATTTCGATATCGGTTACTTGAACTTCGATTTCACCTGTTGGAATGTTTTTGTTCACTGTTTCAGCATCACGTTCTACGACTTTCCCTTTGATTGCAAGGACGTACTCATTACGCGCACGGTCAGCAATAGCCAATGCGTCGCCAGAGAAATCCGGGTTAAACACCGTTTGTATTAAACCACTGCGATCACGTAGGTCGATGAAAAGAAGGCCGCCAAAATCGCGCCTTACTTGCACCCACCCATTAAGTATTACTGTTTCGCCTACATGGGCTTTTGTTAGCTGCCCGCAATGATGTGTTTTGAGCATCATAATTGTTGTTGCCTCCTCGAAGTTTTATGAATGATGTTGCTATCTATTCGAATAGTGTCTTTGCAGCTTGTGAGGCCAGATCCACTAAACTTACCGTGATTTGATTCCCTGTTTCCATCTTCTTCAGCGTAATTTCGCCGCGTGCTAACTCATCATCACCAAGAATGGCTACATACGTTGCTTGGAAACGATCAGCGGACTTCATTTGAGCCTTCATCTTGCGGCCCTGATAGTCCTTCTCTGCTTTTAAACCTTGAACTCTCAGCTGGTGTAGAAGCTTCGTAACTTCTTTCTCCGCGGCTTCACCAAGTCCAATCAAGTACACATCAAGCGGCTCAGGCTTCGGAATTTCAACCCCTTGCGCTTGCAGTACAAGCAGAATACGCTCTAGACCGAGACCCAAGCCTACACCTGGCTGATCTGTACCATGTCCACCAATCTGTTCGACTAGACCGTTATAGCGTCCGCCCCCACCAATCGTGTCGATCGCACCGATACCCGCTGCCTTAAATTCAAACGCAGTGTGCGTGTAGTAATCAAGACCGCGCACAAGACGGGGGTTAATACGGAATGGAATCTCCATCGCGGTTAAGTGCTCTTGCACCAGTGCAAAGTGTGTACGGCACTCTTCATCCAAGAACTCAAGGATGTCAGGTGCGCCTACACCAAACTTTTGATCAATTTTGCAATCGAGAATACGCATGGGATTGCGGTCGTAGCGCGACTGACAATCCTTACACAGCTGATCCTTCACTGGCGCGAAGAAAGCCTGCAACTGCTCACGATAAGCCGTTCTAACAGCGGGTGTACCCACGGAGTTGACCTCCACGGTTACTTCTTTGAGTCCAATCTCTTTATAGAACGTGTAGCCAAGCGCGATCACTTCTGCATCAATACTTGGATCCACCGATCCGAAAGCTTCAATGCCGAACTGATGAAACTGGCGGTATCTCCCCGCTTGCGGCTGTTCATAGCGGAACATAGGGCCTACATAAAACAACTTCGTCAGATCAGGAATCCCATAAAGTTTATTTTCTACATACGCTCTAACGACTCCCGCCGTACCTTCTGGGCGAAGCGTCATGCTGCGGTCGCCTTTATCCAGAAAGGTATACATTTCTTTTTCGACGATATCTGTCGTTTCTCCAACCCCGCGCGAAAAAAGCTCAGTGCTCTCGAAAATTGGCGAACGGATTTCTTTGTAATTAAAACGTTGACACAAGTCTCTCGCTTTGGTTTCAAGGTACTGCCACTTCTCTACCTCGCCCGGAAGCAGATCTTGTGTACCTTTCGGCTTCTGAATACTCATCTAAGTAACCTCCCTTTTTCTCTACTTACGCTTACCATGCTAAAAACAAAAAATCCCCCATCCCCGACTTACGTCAGGGACGAGAGATTTGATTAACAAATTCACCCGTGGTACCACCCACATTCAGCATGCTATGTTGCTTGCTTACGCAATCAAACACATCTTGCTCTTTGCGGTTAACGCCCGCTATTCGCACAACTACTACTTAGCACATAAGCTCATGGCTGTTCCCAGTTGGTCCTCGGGGAGGTCTGTTCATTCACTCATCATGGGAAGCTTGCAGCCTAGGCTTCCTTCTCTGTACATGTGGGGGCGAATTACTGTGTCCCTTCAATGGATCACATTCGTATGGAATTACATTATGGTTATTGTAAACATTGGTAAGGGCAAAGTCAAGAGACAACCATACTTACTATGCGTCCTCAACCTATATTTAGCTAAAAGAGTCTGCCCATTTTTGTACTTCATCCATAACAGGCTGAAGTCCTTTCCCTTTAGGCGTTAATTCATACTCAATACGTACCGGCGTTTCTGGGTACACATGACGAATAATAATCTCCGCAGCTTCGAGCTCCTTGAATCTTTCCGAAAGCATGCGATCACTCATACTTGGGATTAATATAGAGATATCTTTAAACCGCTTAGGCCCAGATAGCAACACATTCACGATAAGTCCTGTCCAACGTTTTCCCAGAAGTTCGAATGCATGCTCGAATTTGGGACATAGTTGATCATTTTCCATCTTAATCATCTCCTTCGAGTTCTTGCCGATTACGGCATCAAACACTTCTGTAAGAACTATTTTATCATAGTCGCTTGACAAAAGTAAGTGCTTCGTAATAATATACTAACATAAAGTAAGTTATTAAACAAAATATATTTAAAGAGGAGATGTTAGTATGGCATTAGGACTTCTAATTATTCGTTTGGTGATCGGGTTAACGATGGCGGCACATGGTACACAGAAATTGTTTGGTTGGTTTGGCGGTTACGGGCCTAAAGGTACAGGCGGATTCTTCGAATCCATAGGTATTAAACCAGGTGTCATGATGGCGGTAGTTGCTGGTTTAATTGAATTAGGTGGCGGTCTGCTCTTTGCCGCTGGTCTATGGACAGAAGTTGGCGCAGCTCTTATTATTATTACAATGATTATGGCTATTATTAAAGTTCATGGCAAAAACGGATATTGGGTAACTTCCAATGGATTTGAATATAATCTAACCTTACTCGTCATTGCACTTGGCGTTGCTTTAATCGGTGCTGGTGACTATTCCATAGATGCACTTATGTAATCTATTTAAGATCAACCGTCCAGCTTAGGCTGAGGCGGTTTTTCTTTTTGAACACAAAGAAAATAGCCTGCAGCACGGGGCAGCAGGCTTTCGAAAGTTTATATTTTAAAGGGGGTCGACTATTAGTATATCCCTCCAAGATTAAAGGAACATGAAGCTCGTATTACAATTTGATTACACCAAAATTCCGTTTACTTTCAAGCATTTTCATTTCGTTTCATTCGTATATTCGGCCTAATTTCACATATACATGTACAACAAGGCAGATGGCCTTGAATATAACATCTGGAGGCTGTAACAATGACACTACAAAACGAGTTTCAAGAGGAACGTCAAGATCTCGTGGTGCTTTTCTCTGAAGAATCCGAAACCGAAGCCGAAACTGCTGACGATGAAGTAGCTAACGACGAAGCAGCCGAAGAAGAGGCCATTGAAGAGTCGGATACGGAAGCTGAAGCGGAAGAGGAAGCGGCTGAAGAAGAAGAAGCAGAAGCTGAGGAATCAGAGGAAGCTGAAAGCGAAGAATCCGCAGACGAGGAAGCAGAAGCGGAAGCCGAAGAAGAAGCAGAGGAATCCGCTGAAGTAGAAGCGGACGAAGAAGCTGCCGACGAAGACTGAGAAATGTAACCGCAACCATCATTTCCTTCGTAGCCACCTACAAACTAAGAGCCTTACAGCCACATCTACTGCGGCAATAAGGCTCTTTATTGATTTTGCTACGGCTTACCTGTCAAACCAATCTTAACGTCACGAATCATCATGTACGTGTCCCCATTGGTCAATTTTTGTTTATCAGCAATCCCATTAATCGTTGCAGCAGTTAGCAATTTACTCTCTATCAGCTTCGCTTGTGCTTCTGCAGCTGTACCTTTTATACCTAAGGCTTGTGTAAACGTATAGCTAGCTTGCTCAAGCGTTAGCGGAATTTTGTCGTTATTTTCTAGCTTCGAGATGGCTTGGTTCACATCTCCCGTGAATGCATCTGGCTTCATCTTCCGTGCACCACCAACCACGTTGACCATACGCTTCGGATTGGCCGCGTCGTCCAAGCGGAAGTTATTGTCATAAGCACCTGATGCTAGGCCGAGCATCATCGCCGTTTTCAAGCCTTCAAATGACTTATGCTCCATAAATGCCTGCGGCTTAATGGTCATCGGCTGAACTTCCATTCCTTGCTTATTCAGCTGAGCCTGCAGCTTCGCTATCATGTCTTTGGATGCTGAAATCTGACGGAACGTCATGTTCTCTGCTTTCGCCAAGCTCACCGCAGCTCCAGCTGCCTCACCCTCTGCCATGCCCGTAGGCATAACACGAGCACTTCCATGTGGCAGTGTATCGTAACTTGCCGCTCTGCCTACAACGAGTAAGCCATCAATCTTCTGTGGAACAATGCTGCGGAATGGAATCGCGTATTGTTTCGGCTTACATACGACATTACCTGAGTCTGTAGGCGCTATACGCTGGATATCAACGGGATAAGATCCGAAGCCGATACGATCCCATTGGTCCCCATTCGTACATACATCGACGATACTCAATCGGTATTCGCCTTGCATGTGGCGGGTCTCCCTCACGTAGAGCTCAGGCGCGGAGCCATCGAGCTCGATCGATGAGAATTCCGGGAACGTTTTCTGCATATAAGCCACAATATTCGGCAGTTCCTTCTTCCCAATATCGAATGCCTCTTGTACGGACTTCGGATCAAAGGTGTCTACACCAAAAATCTGCAAGGCATTAATAAGCACCGTATTGTTATTTTGCCTCCCCATATTGAGGCCTCTCATTTTGGCTCTATCCTTGTTAATTGCAGGATAATTGCTCATTTCACTGTATCCAAATACGCTCACATCTGTAACACCCGTACCCGAATTATCGTCCCCATTCAATCGGTTGGCCATCAATTTCCATACTTCAGGTGTGACATTCTTCAAACGAAAGGCCAACGTGACGGCCATTTTCGATTTGGGATCCCCGATATCCTCATGTCCCATTGTAAAAGGAACCCCTGCTGCCGCTGCGAAGTCACCATCTTGTGTGGCATCAATGACGGATACAGCTTTGACAACTTGCGTGCTGCCATTCTCAAGTGTGATCGTCGCGCCCTGCACCGCATTTTTACTTTGCGAAAGCAGTGGATCAATCTTCTTCGTTTTCATCAAGACATCGATATTCTTTTCATTCTTTACGGCTTCATAGAAGGCATTGGCCGCTGTATTCACATCGAATGAATCGCCTTCCGTTTTGGCATACCATTCCGAGAAATACCCTTTGTTCCACACATCATCCTTGCCTAGCAAGGTTTTGCTCGTAGAATAGTTCATATCCAAGGAATTAATCCAGCCGAGTGTCATCAATCCACCAAAAATCTCACGATCCCGGCCATCGACTAGCAGTGTGCTCAATCCATTCCGAGCTGACGAAACTGCAGCGGCTATTCCCTCTGGATCCGTACCAATTACAATGACATCATAGGCTTCTTTGGCCTTTTTTACCGATTTCACTTCTTCAAGAGCTTGTTGCTGATCACTATGACCTTTGGCATTCTTATGGTGATTATATTGATAGTACATGGCGGCCGTTGCTGCAACCAGCGTAAGTACAATCAATACTACCATTAACCATAGCCAACCTCTGGATGTGGATTTGTTGCGATTTGAATTTGCCATTACGACTTTAAGCACCCACCTTATCTCCTGCATGTCTTACAATAATTCCATAGGCTAGTTTACCACAATTTGATGGAGGAGAGAAATTCTGCCTTTGGCACAAATAAAACCACGCAAGGCTGACAAACAGCACAGACGTGGTTTTATGAATTACCGGAACGATTTCTTAGGAATACTTTTCATTTTTTCCTGATCAGAAGTGAATTCTGCACTAATTTCAACATCTGCAAAAGCATTTACTTGACTCATCCGCTCAGCCATCGAGGTATGAAACAGTTGCTGTATCGGGGCAGTCATCATCTTTTCTTTGATGGATTGACGCATCTGTAGGCTCCTAACCGCTAGTTTATACATGTATAGTATAACCACCGTTCAGACTGCCTATCCTAAATCCTTCATCCAGATAGCTTATTTACTATCGATCACCAAGGTTACAGGTCCCCAATTCGTCAGGGAAACATCCATCATTTCACCAAATGCACCCGTTTCAACTTGTAACCCCTGCTCTCTGAGCAATCTGTTAAATTCCTGATACAACGGTTCCGCTTGTTCAGGACGAGCTGCCGACATGAAATTCGGGCGCTTGCCTTTGCGGCAATCCCCATACAGGGTAAATTGTGACACAGATAGAATCGCTCCCCCTGTCTCGAGGACAGACAAATTCATTTTACCTGTTTCATCTTCAAAAATTCGAAGCCCGGCCACTTTATCTGCAAGATACTTCGCATCATGTTCGGTATCTTCATGGGTTATGCCAACCAACAGCATAAGCCCCTGCTCGATGCGACCGATCGTTTGATTATTGACCGTTACTTCTGCATTCTTACAACGTTGAACAACAACTCTCATCGTTCCTAAATCCCCTTACTAGCTAGGTCTGCATAATCCGTTGAACGGAATAAATATCTTTGACGCGTTTTATTTTCTCTACAACAGACTGCAGATGATCGATATTTTTAATCAAAATCGTCATATGAATGGTTGCCATTTTGTTCTTATCAGAACGGCCTGAAACAGCTGAAATCATCGTCTTGCTCTCAGAAACTGCTTGCAGCACTTCGTTTAAGAAGCCGCGGCGATCATGACCTGTAATCTCAATTTCCACATTGAAATTAGATTCAACAGCCTCTGCCCAATCCACTTCAATTACTCGTTCTTCCTCACCCATACTCGTCGGAATGTTCGTGCAATCCGAGCGATGGACTGAAACGCCGCGTCCCCGAGTAATATAGCCAATGATGAAATCCCCTGGAACCGGATTACAGCATCGCGCAAATCGAACCAGCAAGTTGTCTACTCCTTTAACGCGAACGCCGTTCGTAGGACGGCTTTTACGCTCCGTAGAAGCAGGGGCTTTGACCTCTTTCACTTCACTGCTCAGCTTAATAATCTGTGCTTCTTCCGCTTCCTTGCGCAGCTTCTCCGTTAGCTTGGTACATATTTGTGCTGCTGTAATACCACCAAAACCAACTGCCGAGAGCATGTCTTCAATATCGCTAAAATTAAATTTCTTCGCTGCTTCCAACATTTTATCATCGCTCATTAAGGTTGGAGGATCGATAGCTAAGCGTTTAAGCTCGCGCTCAATCATATCCTTACCTTTTTCAACGTTCTCTTCACGCTTCTCTTTCTTAAACCACTGCTTAATTTTACTGCGTGCGTGGGACGATTGCGCGATCTTGATCCAATCTTGACTAGGCCCATAGGAATGCTTAGAAGTTAGAATTTCAATAATATCGCCGGTTTTGAGCTTATGATCGAGCGGAACGATCCGCGAATTGACTTTGGCGCCAATGGTACGATTCCCAATTTCAGTATGAATGCGATAGGCAAAATCCAACGGAACCGCCCCTGCCGGAAGCTCGATGACTTCCCCTTTTGGCGTAAAGACGAAAACAAGATCAGAGAAGAAATCCATCTTCATGGATTCCATGAACTCAGACGCATCGTTCGTTTCATGCTGAAGCTCCAGAATTTCGCGGAACCAGCTCATTTTATCCTCGAAGGTACCGGATGGAACAACTGTCCCGCCTTCTTTGTAAGCCCAATGCGCGGCGATCCCGAACTCAGAGGTACGATGCATTTCCCACGTCCGAATCTGAACCTCTAGCGGCTCACCCTTCGGCCCAATAACGGTCGTGTGCAAGGATTGATACATATTCGGTTTCGGCATCGCAATATAATCCTTGAAGCGGCCAGGCATTGGTTTCCATAACGTATGAATGATACCCAAAGAAGCATAGCAATCTTTGATGCCGTCAACAATGACGCGCAAAGCCATGAGATCGTAGATCTCGTTAAATTGCTTGCCGCGGGAGCTCATTTTTTTGTAAATGCTGTAGAGATGCTTCGGTCTTCCCGAAATATCCCCTTGAATCCCCATCTCATCCAATTTCTCTTTGATGCTGTGAATGACATCTTCAATGTACTGCTCACGCTCAGTCCGTTTCTTCTGCATGAGATTCACGATTCGGTAGTATTGCTGCGGATTCAAATAACGGAGGGCAATGTCCTCCATCTCCCATTTGATCGTGGAAATACCGAGTCGATGCGCAATCGGGCAGAAAATCTCCAACGTCTCTTCTGCAATGCGGCGCTGGCTTTCTTCCGATTGATACTTAAGTGTCCGCATGTTATGCAGACGATCTGCAAGCTTAATCAGAATCACGCGAATATCCTGCGCCATCGCAACGAACATTTTGCGGTAATTCTCATTCTGCTGCTCTTCTTTGGATTTGAACTTAATGCGCTCCAGCTTCGTCAAACCATCAACGAGCATCGCACAGGTTTTCCCGAATTTATCTAGAACAGTTTCCAACGAAACTGTCGTGTCTTCAACCACATCATGCAGAAGCGCAGCAATCACCGAAGTGACATCCATCTGCATATTCACCAATATATCTGCAACAGCGAGTGGATGCAGAATATAGGGCTCACCTGATTTGCGCACTTGGCCATGATGGGCTTCATCCGCGAATTCATAGGCCTCCCGAATCCTCTGCAAATCATTCTCTTTCAGATAGGTGGCGGCCTTTTCCAGCAGCTGCTCTATACCCATGCATCTACCCATTCCCTTTAGTCGATTTTTATTCATTATGCCTGCAAGTCAGGCCCCTCGTCAACTATTCACGTACAGGCTTCGACAAAAAGCATCATAGCTGCCGCAAACACATCACATTCACTCCGTAGAATGCTATGAAAAAGAGAATCGAATAACGAACATTCGATTCTCCAACCCTGTCTTAATATTGAACAAGTGAAACGACATCAAAACCTTCGAATTTGCTGCGGCCATCCAAATACGTAAGCTCGATTAAGAAAGCAGCTCCGACGATTTCTCCACCTAGCTGTTTGATCAAATCAACGGACGTTTGAATCGTTCCGCCTGTTGCAAGTAAGTCATCCGCAATAAGTACTTTCTGTCCAGGCTTAATGGCATCCTTATGCATAGCCAGCTTATCTTTACCATACTCAAGTGCATAATCCGCTTCGATCGTTTCACCAGGTAATTTACCGCTTTTACGAATGGGAATAAAGCCCACGCCGAGTGCTGTTGCCAGTGGAGCACCAATGACAAATCCACGCGCTTCCGGACCTGCAATGACATCAATTTCTTTGTCTTGAATGAGTTGTTTTAATTGCTCGATAGCTTCTTTGTACACAGGACCATTCTGCAGCAGCGTTGTGATATCTTTGAAACGAATGCCTGGCTGCGGATAATCCGGGATAACGCGAATATAATCTTTGAAATTCATATGATTTCCTCCAATGTAAACTCTGTTTATTTTATGTTATCAGCGATCCATTGCTCCAGCTCTTTCGCTGAAGAATACATAACAATGGCTTCAACTTCTTGACGATGCAATCGATGCTGGTACAATCGTGATGTGGTTAAATCTCTTTTGGCAGGTGTGGCACTCAATGTAACCATATTATCATGTTTTACGACAAATTCTAATTCCTCAAAAACAGATAAAATAAAATGAATCATTCCGAGTGATAATCCCGAACGCTTACTGAAAGATGTCATTATCCTCGTATCTTGCAGCTGAAGTGATTTCTCCTTCTGCAAGGTACCATAGAGCATCTTGAACATATCCCTTGAAGGCAACGTATTGCCGCTGTCCTGCCCTAGTTCGGCAAATACAGGGTAGCAGCGCATCATCCCCGTCGCTTGCTGAAGTACCGATTTCAAACTATCAATACGACGAGGCAACGTGTACAGAATGACATCTTGCAGTTCGTCGAAAGCAACCCCGATCGCTGCCTCGTTAGCTGGCCTTACTTCACCGTCATCTTGCACGATCCAATACGGCACATGATGTCCGACTTGTGCAGCTACTGCTTGATACAACGCTGCATCCGCTTCATCGAAAAGCACGATTCCGGGTGAGCGCTGTGGTGCTGCCGGCCCCGCTGAGAGATTACTCGTAAGTGCTGCAAGCTTCAAGTGCAATTGTCCCGTTCCACGCCAATCAAATACCTGCGTGTGTGGGATTCGCAGATCCTGCATGATGATCTGTGGCTTTCTAACCCCATTCCACTCATTAATGGAGAGTTCCCCTAAGACATCCACCTTGGCCGAAGGGGCAATTAACGCAGCTAAACTACCTTTGCCAAAGCCCACGGCTTCTACCGTACAGCTAACTTCATCCTTAGCTTGAGAAAGTCCCAGCTTCAGGTGCTGTTTTTCTTTGCCCATGGTTCGAATATCTTCAAGTCCTAAATCCGTAAACATAAACTTAGGCGAAGGGTTGCCCATTCCGAATGGTGCCAGTAATTCTAGGCCCTCTATGCTTGCAATTGGGACATCCGCTAGGTTGCACGCATTATCTACCCGTAAGACGGGTACGTAGTCCTGCTCTGTCAACGTTGCCGCTGCAAGCTCATTTAGGCGAAGTGCGAAAGCTTCCAGATGGCCGCTATCTAAGCTCATCCCTGCCGCTGCTTGATGACCACCGTAGTGGTCCAGCAGGTCCTTACAAGCCGTCAATGCCTTATGCAAATCAAAGCCTGCAATCGAACGTGCAGAGCCTTTGGCCATGCCCTTCTGCGGGTCAATACTTAGCACAAGCGTAGGTCGATAGAATTTCTCTACAATCTTGGAGGCTACAATCCCAACGACACCCACATTCCAGTTTTCTTTCGCTACGACAATGACTTTATCCAAGCCCTTCGCTCGCTGTTCCTCAGCCATCGCAAACGCTTCTTGGACCATATCCTCAACGATTTGTTGACGCTCTTTATTCAGCATATCCAATTCGAAGGCAATTTGCTCCGCTTCTTTTTCATCTGATGTGGTCAACAGCTTGACGGCAATGTCAGCCGCTTCTAAGCGACCACTCGCATTAATTTTGGGAGCGAGCGAGAAACCGATATGGCCAGCTGTAATCTCTTTCCGTTCAATGCCAGATACACCAATCAGCGAACGAAATCCAACATAGCTGGAATCCTGCATACGTGCGAGGCCCATCTTCACAAGCAACCGATTCTCACCTGTGAGGGGCATAAGGTCGGCAACTGTTCCAAGCGCAGCGAACTCAAGAAGTTCCTCTGGAAACCGCTCCAGAAGCGCATGTGCAAGCTTAAATGCCACACCTACACCTGCTAATAGCTTGTAGGGATACGGACAGCCAGGTTTCTTAGGATTAATCACAGCTAAGGCATCAGGCAGCTCTTCTGGCGGTTCATGATGATCCGTCACTATGACATCTAAACCAATTTCATTGCAATAGGCAATTTCTTGAACGGCACTTATTCCCGTATCCACGGTGATAAGCAACTGGACACCTTGTTCCTTAGCCAAGTCCATTGCAGCACGATTCAAACCATAGCCTTCACGAATCCTATGAGGAATATAAGTATCGAAATGCGCTCCTAACCCTTTTAACAAATGCGCCATTAAGGATGTACTGCTAACCCCATCTGCATCATAATCGCCGTAAATACGAATGAATTCATTATTGAGCAGGGCTTTGCGAATACGCTCGACAGCTGGCAGCATCCCATCTAACAAATAGGGATCATGGTAATCACCCACGCCGCCTTGCATAAATTGTTGGGCCTCAGACACGCTGCGAATATCTCGAAGAACTAGAATACGGGCTACCAAGGGATCCAACTGCAGCTCACGAACAAATTCTTCAACAAGCGCCTCATCCGCGTTTCCAATGTTCCATCTTGCCTTCGGTGCTAGCACTTGGTGGCTCCTCCTTGGTGTTTTCCTATGAAAATTTCACGGTACATAATCTTCGAAAACAATGATTTAGTGCAAAACAGATGGCAACTCACTTGCTTCCACATCTGCCTGCTTATAGGGATAACCTGCATCGTAAGGATTCACATGTATGTATACATGCGTTACATGATGATATTGCTTCATCAGCTGCTGTTTAATCTTCTTAGACACCTCGTGCCCTTCCCAAACAGAGAGCCTAGGATTCACACTGATCGTCATTTCAATGACAACATAATGCCCATGTTCTCTTGCGTTCAATTCGTCAACCGTAATCACACCATGAATCTTCTGAATAGCTTTCACATAATCAGCTGCCTCTTCCTGGTGAAGAACTTTTTCTGTTGGCGTTGATATGGTTTTATTGACTAACGAGAATCCCATTTTACCTATAAAAAGTGCAACGATGAGTCCGGCAAATGTGTCTACATAAGTAAATGCGTTAAATCCGAGCGCTTGAGCCAACATCGTCGAGAGGACACCTACAATGACCACAAAAGAAGAGTATATATCGGAACGACGTCTTCGTGCATTGGCAATAAATTCCTCAGTTCCTAGCTGCATGCCCCGCTTACTTAAGAAGTAAAACATTCCTTCCTTCGCAAGCAGCGAAATAACAAGAACAGCAAAAGTCACTAAACTTGCTTCGTACTCGACCTGGTTGATCAAGGATTTAACCGATATGACGGCTAATTCAGCACCAATCAATAAGATCAAGACAATGAATAAAAGGGAACTCACTGAAATTTGTGGTTCCAATCCCCGGAAAGAAGCTCCAGCAAGCTGCACTCTCATCGTCCTTACTCTAGTAATGGCAGCAGCTACTATACAAATTCCTGCTGCCGACTGCGCCGCAGCCGCGATCAGAGAATTACTATGTGCTCTAATGCCAACTATCCCCATCGAACAAGCCAATATGGTGAGCACGAGTAGAGCTGACCACAGCGCGTATTCTGTCTTACGAAAACCCTCATCATTCACGTGGACATTCCCCCTGAACGGATACAAAGGCCGCGCAACAATCACGCGGCCGGTTATTATGGTTATTACGCTGCAACTTTCTTTTTAGAACGTGATAAGGAGTTTCTTTTGAACAAATACCACAAGGAACATGCGATGAAGACTGACGAATAAGCACCGCTCGTAAGACCAATTAACTTAGCCAAGGCGAACAACTTGATGGACTCGCTTCCGAACAGATACAAACAGCCTGCTGCGATTAAGACGACGAGTACGGTATTGATGTTACGTGCCATCGTTTGCCAGATACTGTCGTTAACGAGAGCAACGAGATCAGCATCTGTCTTCAGTTTAGCGAAACGCAGATTCTCACGAATCCGGTCAAAGATAACGATCTTGTCATTAATGGAATAACCGATCGTTGTCAATACAGCCGCAAGGAAAGGAAGGTTCACTTCAAAGCGGAAAATGGCAAACATCGCGATAACGATGAACGCATCATGCAGAATAGCGATAATTGCAGCCAATGCAAAACGCCATTCAAAACGGATACTCACATACAAGCAGATCAATACGCTTGAAATGGCAACGGCATACACGGCTTTCATCAATAACTCTTTAGCAAGCTGTGGATCAACCGTATTGATTTCCTTTGAAACTTCTGCGCTGTACGTTGTGGCAAAAGCTTTTTGGATCTTGTCGACTGTCGCATCATCGAGAACGTCATCGAAACGAATCGATACACGATCACTATTATTACCGCCGATTGTAGGATCCGCATATTTCGATTTCACATCGCCGCTCGTGTTCAAACCATGTAAAATTTCTTCAACCTTTGCGCTGTCCAACTGTTTGCCGACAACAAGGTCAATATTCGTTCCTGCTTTGAAATCGACACCGAAATTCATGCCTGAGGTTAACATAACAACTAACCCAATGATAAGAACTGCAGCCGATATGATGAAAAATTTATTGCGATTTTTTACAAAGTCAAACTTTTGTTTAGAGTCCACGGATGTCTGCCTCCTTCACACCGAAATAACTTGGCTTTTTCAGCAAATTACCCCGGATAATAAGATGTAGCAGCCATCTGGAGAACAACACGTTCGTTAAGATACTGATAATAATACTCATCATCGTAATAACTGCGAAACCGCGAATAGCACCGTTACCTACATAATACAACACGATACCCGCGATTAAATTCGTTACGTTCGCATCCATAATCGTACGGAAGGAATGCTTCGTCCCTGCTTTCAAGGAGGAAAGGATACTCTTGCCTGCACGGATTTCTTCGCGAATTCTTTCGTATGTGATAATGTTCGCATCGACGGCCATCCCTGCACCTAATACAAGGGCAGCAATACCAGGCAACGTCAACGTGGCATTCATAAAGTCGAAGATCGCGAGTAATACCCAAACATACGTAATCAAAGTGAATGCCGCTACTAGACCTGGAACACGGTAGTAAATCACCATGAACAAGAAGATTAAGATCGATGCAATTAAGCCTGCTCTTGCTGTCTCATGCAAGGAAGCTTTACCTAATGTAGCATCAACACGCTGTATGTATTTCTCTGTTAATTTGAGTGGCATAGCCCCCAAATTAATCATCTTCGCTACTTTAGTAGCTTCAGCAACGTTTGTTTGTGTAATGATCGCGGAGTCACTATCAATTGGGAAATTGACCGACGCCGTAGATTGTACAACATCATCCAAATAAATAGACAACGTGCTGCCTACCAGCTTCGTCGTTACTTCTTTGAATTTTTCTCTGCTCTTCATTTTGATCTCAACAATCGGTTGCTTCGTATTCGGATCGTAGCTTAGTTTCGCAGCGTTCTCAACGAAGTCAGTGCCGTTCATGTACACAGTGCCGTCTGGTCCTCTGAACGTCAATACAGAAGGTTTGGACATCAAGGTACGAACTTCTTCCTCGTTCTCAACACCAGCAAGACGAACACGGATACGATCTGATCCCTCTGGATATACCTCAGGCTCAGCAACACCAAGTGAATCCGCACGTTTAGCAAGGCTTTGTGCTGCTTCCGTAAGCGTTTCCTTCGTTAGAGGTTGTCCAGCCGTAAGCGGCTCTGCGGTGTATAATATTTCAAACCCGCCTTTTAAATCCAATCCAAGCTTAATACGGTCTACTAATCCAGGGCTCGTAACTCCAACTGCACCCAGAACAATGACGACCGTTAGAAAAAAGAACGAAATTCTTTTCCAATCCAGCATCTGTTGCTAGTCTCCCTTCAATACTCAATATGCCTATTATACTCAGGTCTGAAAAACGAGTCAATTTAAGTCGTTTCACGCAAAAAATAAGCCCATTCTTAGAATTGGGCTCCTCTATACATACTAATCGTCATCCAGTTCATAAACGCTGTAGATTTGAGGGACAAAATGTCATTTACGATTTGATGGAGAGAGGGCAACCCTGTTTTGCGATATTTATCGCTTACACAATCCCATATATCCTTGCCAGTAACGTGCTCGTACCCGAGCAGAATAAATTCCTCAACCTTGCTTAAACACAAGCTTTCAATGATTTCATTCAGTTCTACATCCGACATACCTGGATGCTCTTCTTCACTTCCGTTATCCTGTGCGTCATTCATGGGGGATCCTCCTAAAAGTTTTGCTGGAACAAAACTATCTACGTAAGCATAAGCTTAGGCATTCATTTTACCTGTATGTCATACAATTCGATGGCCACCTCGGAATTTCCTGCCAATTACGCACTCCTCCATAAAATCTTAGCATGAGCTTGGACAGCTCGCGCATAGTCATAGGTATGACATTATCGGAAGAGGGTATGGCAGTGACCAAGCAGTCGTTTATTAGAGGTACAATGATCCTGCTCGCCGCAGGCATTTTGAATCGCATACTTGGCTTCATACCCCGAATGACTTTACCGCGCGTGATCGGTGCTGAAGGCATTGGTATTTATCAAATGGGCTGGCCATTCCTATCCGTTATTTTAACTATTATTACCGGCGGTATTCCCGTTGCTATCGCTAAACTGATCGCAGAAGCAGAGGCAGAGCAAAATGAGACCCGGATTTGCAGCATTCTGCGCATTTCTTTAGCGATCACCTTATCGCTTAGCTTCATTTTTACATTTATCTGCCTTGTAGGAGCATCATGGATCACGTCTCATTTACTGACAGATTCCCGCGTTTACTATACTTTCCTATGTATGAGCCCCATGATTCCCATTATCGGCGTCTCTGCTGTATATCGTGGTTATTTTCAAGGCAGACAAAATATGATCCCTACCGCCACTTCGCAAATTATGGAAACGTTGATTCGTATTGTCATGGTTCTCATCTGTTCCTATATGATGATCCCTTATGGCATCGAATATGCGGCGGCAGGTGCGATGATTGGCGTTTTGGCAGGCGAAATTGGCGGACTAGCCCTATTAGCCATTCATTTCAGATGGGACAAAAAAGCTGCCTCCAAGTCGCCGCTTGCTCAAATCGGCACGAAGAAAACGACGGGGCGACTCTCCAATTTGCGCAGAATCTTACGTATCTCAATTCCGATCACAGGCAGTAAACTCATTGGTGCCAGCTCCTACTTACTGGAGTCGATCTTAATTGCTCAAAGCTTAGCGATCGCAGGCATTACCACATCACTTGCAACTGCTCAGTACGGCGCATTACAAGGTATGATCATTCCCATTATCCTTCTGCCGAGTGCGCTGACCATGTCATTATCTGTTTCTTTGATTCCCTCATTAAGTGAAGCTGCTGCTCGCAAAGACCTCAAGACCATCCACATGCGTTTGCATCAATCCTTAAAGCTCGCTTTAGTGACAGGTGCTCCGTTCTCGGTATTGATGTTCGTACTCGCTGAACCAATTTGCAAATATCTGTACAATCAGCCTGATGTTAGTGTCATGCTTAAGATGATGGCACCTATCGCGATATTCATTTATTTTCAAGCACCGCTGCAATCTGCTTTACAAGCCTTAAATAAGCCTGGAGCTGCTCTAATTAACACCTTAATTGGGGCAACGGTCAAGTTATTCTTAATCTATTGGTTGGCTAGTAAGCCTGAAATGGGCATACACGGCGCCGTATTCGCCATCAATGTGAATATCGTTTTGGTTACACTGCTGCACTGGAATAGTGTCGTTCGACTGCTCAAATTTCGTATGGAAGGCAGCAGTTTCGGGAAAATTGGCGCTGCCATGCTTCTCTCAGGTGTTGTTTGTTATTTCATCATGTACACGCCTTGGGTGTCCGCGACTTGGATACGATTCCTCTCCTCCTTATTGCTAGGGCTCTTTTCCTATATCTTTTTCATCACGGTATTCCGACTCATCTCTCTTAAAGATATCAGTCGACTCATGAATATGGGCAAAAAAATAATACGTTGAATCATAGCGCAGACTCACCTCTTACGATCAAGAAACATTCTGCCGCGATGATCAATTGAGCAATAAAAGATTTCTTTGAAATCCCGTGCTCCTTTTTCTTGGAGCTGGTTTTTCAACCAAAACCTCGTTTGACCGATTTTCTCAAGGTTATCATCTTGCACTTTACCATCCATGATAAGAGGCAGCGGCAAGCCCTCGTAACGTATCGCGTTATTTGATTTCGTTACTACCGTCTCTGTCTCTTTGTCATTTTTGTCTTTCTCAACTACACTCAACTTCCCCGAAGGTTCCAAAATCGCAAATTCCACATCCGCCACGTTCATAATTTTATTTTGTCTTAATTGCAGCATCAGATCATCCAGATTGTAACGATGCTTCTTCATTTCATTTCGATCAATCATTCCCTTATTGATGAGCACACTCGGTTTACCGTCGAAAAGCACACGAATGGTGCGGCTTTTTAACGTAATATAGGCAATGATAACTTGAATAAGCACCAGTGTCCCCATAGGTAAAATCCCAGACATAAGAGGCTTCTTCACGTCCTCAAGCACGAATACGGCAATTTCCGCAATCATGATCGAAATAACAAGATCGAAAAGCGAAAGCTTACCAATTTCACGTTTCCCCATAATACGAAGCATGAGAAAAACAACAAAATAGATAAGCACCGTACGCAAAAAAATGGTCAGAATATCCATCGCAACCTCCCTGATCTAAGCTCTAGCTTGTTCTCGGAGTTCACTGGTATTCTGACCGCGTACGCACCTCATCATGCAGATATTACGTATTCAATTGTTGGCAATTACAACAAGAATAATTTGAAGTATAACGTAGAAATCAACAGCAACAAGAAACAAATCGGCGCAGCAACCGCCACGTACTCACTTTGTTTTAACTTCACGCCATCATGATAGGTAAAAGATGCCGCGTATAAGCTCGCAATTGAGCTCACTAATGTCACACCGCTTCCTATCCCGCTTCCGACGATCAATGCCCACCACATCGGCTGAGTTGACGTCTCGATGAGCTGCTCCATCCCATCAACAATCGGAATCATCGCAGTTATGAAGGGGATATTATCCATCATCGCTGTACCAAAACTATTCAACCATAACAATAGAATGGATAGAAACGGGATGCTGCCTTGGCTTAGCTCTAGTCCACGATTTGCGATGAAACCAGAAAAACCTGCATACGTTAAGCCCCCGACCATAATGAATAGTCCCAAGAAAAAGAGCCATTGTGTTTCTCTCTGGTGATGCCATACCGCACCATAATCCTTGTTTTTAATTACCTCAAAAATATCTTTGTAATTCATGGCAAGTAAAGCAATAGCCCCCGAGGCTGCAATGTAAGCTGGGTTCCATGCTAGTACACCATGAAGGCATAAAGTGATTAAGGTTAACCCTGTAATGATGCTGCTTCCCATAACGAACGCCCGATTAGGAGATAAATAGGAGCTTGGCTTTAAGCTAAGCAGTTCACGCATGTGTGCTTCAGCCGCAACCAAGCGTTTGCGATAGAGCAACCACATAATGAGATAAACGACAGCAAGTAACAAGCAGATCAACGGAAACAACTTAATGAACATTTGCCCTGCTGTAATATGCCCTGACGCTCCAAGCATACGGCTAGGTATATTCCCCATAATCGTTGCTGCACCGCCAATATGTACGGATAATAACATCGATATTAGAAATGGAGCCGGTAGTAACCTCATTTTTCTGGACGCAATTATGATGAAAGGAACAATGACAACAACAGCCATTAAACTATCCAAGAGTGCAGAGATCAGCGCGGCTAGCAGCGAAAGACTAACGATAACTGTTAGTGCCCGCATGCGATATTTTCGAACAATTGAACTTACGATATACGATATAATGCCTGTTTTCTGAAAAAGGCCCGATAGGATGAAAAGGCTCACGAGATAGATTAGAATCGGCCAATTCGCATAGGTTGTTAGTGCTTTTTGAAGTGGCACAATGCCTAAAATCAGCATCAAACACGCCCCACCAAGCGCGGTATACATACGATCCCATTTTTCAATCAATATACAAACGTAAGCAACTGCAAAAATGATCAGCGCCGCTACTGCTTGCCACATTACGGGACCTTGAGAGAATTCAGTCATAAATAATCACACTCCTAAAAGGATTGATTAGCTCACGCATTCGAAGCGGAGTATTGCAGCAACAAAACTCGCTATCTGCAGCATACGCTTTAAATAGTTTGTACTAATTCTATGTGCTTGGCCATACAATGATGATAATGAAGCGTTCGAATATAGGAAAGGAATGATGCCTGTGAACCCTATGAAAACGGTCAGTCAGGTTCGAATAACATCGCCATTATTTTCAGGACTCGTCTATTCATTTAGTATGATGACCATTGGAACCATTGTGACCTCCTTGTTTTTGCTTTTAACCAGCACACAAGAAAGCTCCTTACACACATTAACAACCATCATCCACGCGGTCTCCTTATTTATCGGAGGATGGGTTTCAGGCAAACGGGCCGGTAACCGCGGCTGGTATCACGGAGGCATGGTCGGCGTCTTCTATTTCATTCTCATTTTCTTAGTCGGTTTTCTGGCATTCGATGCAGGATTGAATCTTCAGTCCCTACAATTACTTGGCATTTTATTCGCATCTGGGGCGCTCGGTGGCATACTTGGTGTAAATACTCAGAAATAAGTCTTTTCCGTGAAGATTGCACTTCCCCCCCGTTGAATGTGGTATAATGTCATAGTTATTGCCGCACAAAACTTCCAATATATAGGGGGATACAACTTGAGCCCTTTTCAATCTATGACGCATGCGACAGTTTATATTGTACTAACAATTTTCGCTTTTGTAATTATTGCAACGCGAAAGAGCCCATACACCATTGCCAGCAGCTTAGTTCATGAAATATTCACTTCACGCAAGTTCCTTTTTCATTTCATCGCATTGATGATGATTCTCATGTTTAACAAGATGGAGATGGCGATTGAGAAAGGCATGCAATACAAAGCCGATTTCACGAAGTCGATCTATGGCATTGAGGGTGACTTTGTAGCAACAATCCAGAACATTTTTCATAATGATATTCTTACGGTCGTATGTAGTTATTTCTATGTCATTATTTTCCCATCGATTATGATTACTTCCATTGCTATTTACACATATCAGAAGAATCATAAACTTTTCTATGCCGTCTGTTATGCGTTGATGTTCAATTATATGATCGCCATTCCGTTTTATCTCTTTTTCCCAGTGAATGAAGTTTGGTTCTTCCACCCTAAAGTAGATCTTCTAATCTTAGATGTGTTCCCAACTTTCGAGCAAGATTATAGACCCTTATCTGGACTCGACAATTGCTTCCCAAGTTTACACACATCCATATCCGTTTCAATGGCCGTCATCGCAGTAAAAAGCCGGAATATGTTTTGGAAAATTTTCGTTCCTTGCTCAGCAGCCTTTATTATTTTCACAATCTTCTATCTAGGTATCCACTGGTTATCCGATATGTGTGCTGGTGTCGTACTCGGTGTAGTAGCTGCTCGAATGGGTCTGCGCATTGCCGAAGGTCGTCTTATCCTTGGTGAGCGTGCACTCCTCAAACGCCCGGTAAAGAATAACGAATATTAATTTCAAGTATAATTGCAAATAAAAAGCGAGAGCCTATTATAGGACCTCGCTTTTTGTTAACTTATTCCTTAGTAGCAGGCGTTTGTGCAACTGCGTTAACCGCGGAACGATCAAATGTCAATTTGGTTACATCGTTGACACGAAGTACACAAATGTCATCTGTGATTTCTAAAATCGTGCCATGAAGTCCGCCAATCGTAACAACCTTATCCCCTTTTTTCAATCCTCCGAGCATTTGACTACGTGTTTTCTGTCTTTTTTGCTGTGGACGAATAAGTAAGAAGTACAGAACTACGAACATAAGCACTAAAGGTCCGTATGTATACAAATATCCTACTGCACCAGTAGTACCTTCTTCAGCTAGAAACATAGGTATCCTCCTCTCTTAGAATCCTCTTTCATTATCATTCAGCCCGTAAGCGGCAAAGAAGGTATCGCGGAAATCAAGTAATCGATCTTCCTTAATAGCTTCTCTAACTTCACGCATAAGCTGTAGTAGAAAGTGAAGGTTATGAATCGTCGTCAAGCGAATCCCGAATGTTTCATCTGCTTTGATGAGATGTCGAATATAGGCGCGACTGTAATTCGTACATGTATAACAAGAACATTTGGCATCAAGCGGGCCGAAGTCCGTTGCATATTTCGCATTTCTAATAACTAGACGACCTGAGCTTGTCATACAAGTCCCGTTTCTAGCAATCCGCGTCGGCAATACACAATCAAACATATCAATGCCTCGGATAGCGCCTTCAATCAATGCGTCCGGCGAGCCAACCCCCATCAAATAACGGGGCTTATTCGCAGGCATAAGTGGTGTCGTGTAATCTAGCACTTCATACATCAAGTGCTTAGGCTCACCTACACTCAGTCCACCAATAGCATACCCCGGGAAATCCATGGAAGTCAACTGCTCTGCGCTCAGCTTGCGTAGATCCTCATGCATACCGCCTTGGATGATGGCAAACAAGCCTTGATCCTGAGGTCTC
Organism: Paenibacillus qinlingensis; assembly: GCF_013204845.1. Taxonomy (GTDB): domain Bacteria; phylum Bacillota; class Bacilli; order Paenibacillales; family NBRC-103111; genus Paenibacillus_E; species Paenibacillus_E qinlingensis. Next base: position 82,846 of record NZ_JABMKY010000010.1, on the reverse strand, counting down.
GCATGACTTTGCAGACAGCGCTCCGCCCACCGCGTTGTACGCTCCAGGGATTTCTTCACGTATTCGTACTCCGCTGGAAACGGCGGACATTCGTCGAAGGCCATCATGATGTCAGAACCAAGTGCGTTCTGGATTTCCATCGCCTTCTCTGGAGACAGGAATAACTTATCACCATTCAAATGCGATTTGAATGTGACGCCTTCCTCTGTAATTTTACGCATATTGCTTAGGCTAAAAACTTGAAATCCACCACTGTCCGTCAGGATTGGACGATCCCAATTCATGAACTTGTGCAGCCCGCCAGCTTCTTTCACAATCTCATGGCCAGGTCGAATGAATAGATGATACGTGTTGCTTAAAATAATTTGAGCGTCCATCGTTTTCAATTCTTCTGGACTCATTGTCTTCACAGTTGCTTGTGTGCCTACAGGCATGAACGCTGGCGTTTCGATAACGCCGTGCGGCGTGTGAACGCGCCCTAAGCGAGCGCCGGATTGTTTGCAGGTTTTAATCGATTCATACGTTACTGCTGCTGTCATGATATCCACTTCCTATTCTAAGCTTGCTTTTCTTGTTCAATCGAATGATTTAATAAATCAACATGGCATCCCCGAAGCTGAAAAATCGGTACTCTTCCTTCACAGCTTCTTCGTAGGCCCGCATAATATTCGCCTTACCAGCCAGTGCACTAATGAGCATAAGCAATGTTGACTTGGGCAGGTGAAAATTCGTTAACAACACATCTACGACACCAAATGTGTAACCAGGATAAATGAAAATGGACGTCCAGCCTTGGGAGGGCTGAATGCGTAAAGGTTCGCCTTCTTGATACCCTGGTTGCTCGCGGCTGAGTCCTGCTGCTGTCTCCAACGTTCGCGCAGATGTCGTACCGACAGCAATAACACGTTTCCCCGCTGCCTTCGTCTCATTAATTAATGCAGCTGTTTCTTCGGATAAAATGTAAAATTCAGCATGCATCTGGTGATCTTCGATCTTATCTACGGATACTGGGCGGAAAGTGCCTAGACCAACGTGCAGAGTCACGAAGGCGAGCCGGACACCTTTATCCTTCAATTTCTCCAAGTATTCTGCCGTAAAGTGCAGCCCTGCCGTTGGCGCGGCAGATGATCCTTCATGCTTCGCATAGACGGTTTGATAACGTTCCCGCTCTGATAACTGCTCCTTAATATAAGGCGGAAGCGGCATCTCACCTAATCGATCCAGGATTTCATTGAAAATCCCCGTATAACGGAATTGCAGAATACGCGCACCCATGTCGCCAACTTCAACGACTTCCGCAGTTAGTAGCGGTTCGCCACCCTCGTCACCTGCCGTGCCGAATACCGCAATTGCCCCGAGCTGCATGCGTTTCCCTGGCTTAACCAGTGCTTCCCAACGATCCTCGCCGAGCGGCTTAAGCAGCAATAGTTCTACTTTTGCACCCGTGTCTTTCTTCATACCAAAGAGCCGTGCTGGAATGACTCGTGTATCATTCATCACGAGTAAATCCCCGGCTTCTACATAGGCTATCAAATCTTCAAATGTGCGATGAGCGGTTTCGCCAGTTTCTTTATTCAGTGTAAGCAATCTAGACGCCGTGCGCTCTAGCAGCGGCGTCTGGGCAATCAAGGATTCTGGTAATTCAAAATCAAATGCTTGTACTTCCATGTTAGTTATTCATTCCTTCGTTATGTTGACCCCAGTAAAGTACGTCTGAAGTATTTTTTTGTAATCGTAGCCCTTCTCTGCAAAGCCTTTTGCACCCCATTGCGACATGCCTACGCCATGGCCAAAACCTTTTCCCCGGAAAATAATTTGATTTCCCTGTAGGGCAGTTGACCCCTTAGTTGGGATGCCTGATGACCCTGTCCCCGTTATAACAGGCTTACTCAGCCCTGTGCTGCTTAGCGTCATTAAATCCGTTTTCTTCACAGCTGTTGGCTGTGTTTGTTTCCCGGCTAACACATACACACTGTCCGATTGTGAATGGCTCGAAACCACGCCTGAGCCGCTCACGATCGCAATGCTCCCACCGCTTGAAACAGGTGAGCTAGTATCAGTATAACTGCCTGCTCCTTCTATTTCAAACAGCGTGCTCGGCAAACCACCCAGTACGCCCCGAATAGCGTCAGGATTATCCACTTTGACGACAACACCGTTCGCTTTCAACTCAATCGCTCGACCTGACGGTCCTCTCTTGGAAACTTCCAGTGAAGTCAATTCACCGTTGATGGGAATCTTAGCCGCTTCAAGCTTACTCTTGATTTCACTTAAGGTATAAGGGCCTCGTATCCATGAGTAGGCATTCGATTCTCTTTCTTGGCCAAGAATGACGACTTTCTCCTTGGTTGCCAGTTTAGCTATGCCAGGATTCGCTACGTTATCCACATATGGTGCTAACCGTACGTTGACATCTGACTCTGTTGCTTCGTAGATTGCTTTACCCGACTTGTCCTTTTGCCCACTATCTTTCACATACATGCTATGTACAAAACCGACTCGGCCGTCTGTCAGTTGAATCTGATACCAGAGAGCTTTTCCCTGTTCAGCCCCTTCATCTGGGCTAGCCACACTACGTAAATAATCAACTGAGTTGCCCCAAGCCTCCGTAGAATCTGCTGTTATTCCTCCCGCATTAGAAGCAAACACGGGTGATATCAAGCCTCGCGCATTCTTAATCACTTCATCCTTCGTCGCATCAACCGCTAGGTTACCAGCTGTAAATTCTTTGTCCAAGCCATAGTACGCCTGTTCAAGCGTTGTATCTGTAACTTGCGCAATCTCATACTTGTTTCCTTGAACGATTGCATAAGTACGTGCCGCTACAGCTTGTGCTTTCAGTGCTTCTGCTGGCCATTGCGAGTTAAGCTCTGCGCCAATTACCCCATATAAATACTGATCCATCGGAAGTTCATTGACCAACGCCAGTCGATCGTGATATGTGCTTACTTCCATATCACCACGGAATTTGCGGTCCATGCGTTCTTTCACCGCGATACCCTGTTTCTTAGCATGTATCACGGTTTTCTGCTCTCCGACAGCTGTCACATAATGGGCTACAGCAACAGTAGGACTGACCGAGCTTGTTACATCTGATCTGCGAATCAAGTAGGCCGATTTCGTATTGGCTGGTTGGATAGGCGTATTAGGTGCAGCTTTCAAAGCAGCTTGCTTTACGAGCTCAAGCTTGGCATCCGTTGCTTCGCTCCCTAACCAGACACTGTAGGCCACATTGCCAGCCCCATTCTCCTGTAAAACCAGCTCAGCTTGGACACCAGCCCCCGTGTACACGGCGATTTGCTGCTGGGCTGCTGCCTCTGAGTCATACGTTCCCGCACTCAAATGGAGGGGACCGCTAGGCACAGGAGAGGCTGATTTCGTCAATGCCGCTACCGCTGGGTCCTTTAAGGCTTGCGCTGCTGCGATTTCGGCTTCACCCTTCGTAGGCAGATTCCCGTAATACACTTGGTACACCATTGTACCCAGCTTACTACGACTTAACACGAAACTTTCCTCTGGCATTATTGCCAGTTTGCCGTTCAAGGTCCTAGCCGTCGTGTAGTCTGGCGTTTCTAGCATCATCGTACTGTATTGATCTAGTGACATCCGAATCGTAGCATCTGAAATGGAAGCCCATGTCTTCGCCGCCGTGTTCGCTATACCACGTACACCAATTTCGAATCCACCTGGGGATGAGAGTGAAACTAGCGGTTCTATCTTTTTATATTTGGTCGCATTAATGACAAGGGCAACACGAATCTGATCCAAATGCTTAATCCCATCGGCATTCGCTTCGGATCCTCCATATAAACTGGCTGTAAACGTTAATGCTGCTGCCGTTATGATGGCAATACGCTTTGGGTTAACTAGCTGATGTCTTCCAAACATAAAGGTATCGTATCCTTTCTTACGCTATCATCTAGTAATGTAGACTCTAGCAAGAGACAGAAGTTTTGTTTTTCCGCTGAAAAAAGACAAAAAAAGCTCTTGCCCGCCCTTCCAGCAGCGGCAAAAGCTTACAATTGTCATTTCCTGAAGGCTGCTTTATAACTGATTTATCGTTGCTCTGGTACAGGTAATCCAAGGTGGTGGTACGCTTGCGGCGTCACAATTCGTCCTCTAGGTGTACGCTGCATAAAACCAATTTGAAGCAGATACGGCTCATAGACATCTTCAATGGTTTGGCTTTCCTCACCGATGGTTGCAGCGATCGTTTCAAGCCCGACAGGGCCTCCTTGGAAGCTCTGTATAATCGCACGCAGCATCTTATGGTCAATTTCATCCAATCCCAGATCGTCCACTTGCAGGAGTCTTAGCGACTCCTTAGCAAGCTCCATGGTGATGATCCCGTCGCCTCTCACCTGCGCAAAATCACGCACACGCTTCAGCAATCGGTTCGCAATACGCGGAGTCCCGCGCGAACGCATCCCGATCTCGCGTGCAGCATCACCAACGATGCCGACCTGTAAGATGTCGGCTGTCCGGCTGACGATGTAGCTAAGCTCGTCGACCGTGTAGAACTCCAACCGACTGACGACACCAAAACGGTCGCGCAGAGGCGCAGAGAGCAGCCCAACGCGTGTCGTGGCGCCGATTAAGGTAAATGGCGGCAAGTCGAGACGCACAGAGCGTGCGCTTGGCCCCTTGCCGATAATAATATCAAGGGCAAAATCCTCCATCGCTGGGTACAGTACCTCTTCCACCGTCCGGTGGAGTCGGTGAATCTCATCGATGAAGAGCACATCCCCCTCCTGCAAATTCGTCAGGATGGCTGCCAGATCCCCCGGCCGCTCAATAGCTGGCCCGGAGGTTGTACGAATATTCACGCCAAGTTCATTGGCGATAATGTTGGATAGTGTAGTTTTACCGAGTCCAGGCGGCCCATATAGAAGTACATGATCGAGGGCTTCTTTCCTCATTTTCGCTGCTTCAATATAGATCTTGAGGTTCTCCTTCGCCTGTTTCTGGCCGATATATTCAGCCAAAAAACGTGGACGCAGACTATACTCGACCACATTGTCTTCCATCATAAAATTAGCCGATATGATCCGATCATTGTCCATGGTGTCCCTCCTTCCTTTGCACGTTCAGTTCCTTACATGGTGAATAAAGCTTGTAAAGCAAGCTTTACCAGCACATCAACTGAATCCGATGGTCCCGCTTTTGGCTTCACTTGCAGCCATGCACGATCGACTTCTGCCTCCGTATAGCCAAGTGTCATCAAGGCTTCCTTCGCTTCGCTCCAAGGCAGCCCGCCTTCAGTTAATTGTGCCGATCCGACAACACTTAATGCGACAGCAGCCTCTGGACTTGAGAAACTCACAGAGCCTAGCTTATCTTTCAAGTCTAGAATAATTCGTTGGGCTGTTTTCTTGCCGATACCAGGAAGCTTTGTCAGAAACGCCAAATTCTCTTGGCTTATCGCAAGTATGACCGCTTCCGGTCTTCCACCTGCTGCTAGTATGCCGAGCGCTACTTTGGGACCAATACCGCTGACATCCAGCAATAAACGGAATAACGACTGTTCATCGCGCGTAATAAAGCCAAACAGAAGATGAGCATCTTCTCTTACATGATAATGAATGAACATGGTGACATCCTCATTCTCTTTATGCGAAAGCGCATAAGGATTCGGGCAAAAAACACGATAGCCCACGCCATTCACATCGAGAACCGCATAATCACTTTCACGCAGAGCAACTTTACCTCGTAAGAAATCTATCATCGTTTGACCTCGTTTATTCTAGATTGGAGTGCGGAGGAATGGGCATGACAAATAGCGATAGCCAGCGCATCAGCGACATCATCTGGTTTCGGTATTTGGGACAACTTCAACAAAATCTTAACCATTTCTTGCACTTGCCTCTTCTCGGCATTCCCATAACCTACTACAGCTTGTTTGACTTGAAGTGGTGTATATTCAGCAATTGGCAACCCAGCCTGCACGCCCGCAAGGATCATTACGCCTCGCGCTTGGCCTACAGTGAATGCCGTTGTTACATTTCGATTAAAAAATAGTTTCTCAATGGACATCACATCTGGTTTATATTTCTCTATCAATTGTACTGTAGCGTCATAGACATCCTTCAACCGGATACCTGGATCCGTGTGTGCTTCCGTTTGAATCGAACCATATTGTACCGGAACTAATTTACTGCCGATTTTATCAATAAAGCCAAAGCCTACGATCGCGATCCCTGGATCAATCCCTAGAATACGCAAAAAATTTCTCTCCCATCTATTAAAAAAAGCGAACATATGTAGTCATTTCCATTATAGCAGATAACAAAAAAAAGAGATAGACTCGGGAATTCCCGAAACTATCTCTGAGGCTTTTTCTATGGTATTGTTTGAACTAAGGACGTGACATTGCACCTTCCGTAACTTCTATGGCATAATCGCTGAACGTAGATAATACGCTATTATACTCCTCTATATCCGTAACTCGAATTCCTTCGTGGAGTTGTGCCACTGTATCTCTTGGTAAACTGCTTTCTAACTGCTGAATATTGAGTTGGAAAAAGGTGCGAATAATGTGATTGTTTGCAGGGGTCCCATTGAATAACGACAAATTGCTGCTGCCGTCTATCCCGAATACTGCTCTTTCTTTGCAGTCTGGTGATAAATCTTCAATGTTTTCCGTAAAAACAACCTCGCCTGTCTCTTGAATGCTTACCTGCCAACTAGGATGTTGTTTCTGCAGTGAAAGTAGTTCTTGTGACGTATGCGAACCCAATTGACTGCGTTCTTCTCCACAAACATAGGACTTGAGCAAATAGCTTTCTCTGCGATCCGAAATGGTTTGTAACAATTTCGTTGCTTCCTGAAGTCGTACATCTTCTTCTGGTGTTATACCAGCAATGGTCGTGCGAGTGGCAACTTTCGGATTGTAGGGGGCATCATTATCAAATACGGACCAGGAAACCATAACAACCAGAACGAATATCCCTAAGGTCAACCAACTTCGCTTCCAGCGTAGTCTTTTCTTCAATTGCTTCAAGAATCGATGTACAATCACGTTATCCCCTTCTTCTTGTTTTTTCGTATTGTTTCCATTTGCAAGAAGCACTATACATCATTTACCATAGAAGAGAAGGAAGAGAAGCAAACCAATCAAGACGGATGGTGAATTTACCATGAACGGAAGAAAACCAATTAAACGCACAACTCTCCTAATTATCGGCGTCGTTTTATTATGGGGAAGTGTGGCTTTGTGGAACGAAATTCATAAGATTGGAAATGGTCCCCCGAATACGAATACAACCTCGGTCTCCCATTCCAATCCAAGTCCTCGTAGCTAGCAGAGAGACTTTGACTTCGTCAAAGATCCCAAAGCAGAGAGACTTTGACTTCGTCAAAGATCCCTATAAATTGTCACGAAACTTACATGATTTCGGTAACAATTGGTTATAATTGTACTCTCGCACTCATTTGAATTTGACTGTAGCCACAGAAATGATATAGTCAAAGATAGATAAAAACTCTCATAGGCATACAGGAATGACGATATATATGATATAAGCAGATGAGACTGGTCTACACCTTTTTTCTAAACGACAACTCTAAGGAGGGAAACATCATGAATGTGGCAGAACTTCAATTAATTCAATTATCCAGACGAGGCGATCGCAACGCTTTCGTGGAGTTAGTCGAGCTCTATCGTAGCAAAATACAAAAGCTTGCGTTTAAGATGCTGCATAACCGTCCTGATTCTGAGGATATTGTGCAAGAAACCTTTATCCGCGTCTATTTGAATTTAAACCACTTTGATGAAAGCCAGAATTTCTCAACCTGGATTTATCGGATCGGAAAAAATGTTGCCATCGATTTGCTACGTAAAAAACGGCCTGTTCAATCTCTCGATGCGGAGCTAAATGATTTTGATGATGATTACAGCTACTACAGTAAGCTTGCCAGTCAAGATCAATCGCCGGAACATGCCGTGCTTCAAACCGAAATTCAAGAGCATATGCACGCATCCATTAACAAATTAGCAGACAAATATAAAGGTATTATTACGCTGTACTATTTAGAGGAGCTTTCTCTTCAAGAAATTAGTGAGCGTCTGAACCTGCCGATTACGACTGTGAAAACTCGTTTGCACCGGGGGCGTGAGCTTCTTCGCAAAAAGTGGGGAATGAATTTTGTTATAGGTTTAATGACCTTCTTTACACTAGGCATGATCGCTTGATTCCTTTACAACATATAAAAGCCTCAAACCACGATATAGATCGTGATTTGAGGCTTATTTTTTTGAAACTTAGAAATTAATCCATGGACCGTTCGATTTGCTAGGTTCCCGCTTCTCTAAGCCTCTTTCTTGTTGCTGTAAGAATGCACTCAACGCTGATGCTCCTGATAATTTCACTTTTCGTGTTGAGCGACTTCCATTCGTTTTCGGTTTAACTGATTTTTGCTTATCACGAATGTCAATGTCAATTTCCGCTACTGTATCCGTAACCTGCTTCAGTTCATGAGTATGAACTTGCGGCAACAAAGTTGATTCTTCATAAGGAGCATGATGACCTGCTCCCGCATAAGGAATCCCATAGGGATCATGTTGGAACGCATAATGCTGCGCCATCGGGTGATCATACGGCATCGGTGGCGGATAAAAGGCAGGCATTGCTTGCATCGTTTGCATTTCCTGTGGCGCATTGTCCCAAGGGTTCCCCATAGGCACATTCGCATAATGAGCTGGATAGTTCATCCAAGGTTGCTCATTCACAGAAGGCCCCCCGCACCCACAACCTTCATGCATCACAGTAACTGGCGCTACCATTGTAGGAAGCTGCTCACAAGGCTCTTCCTGATAAGGTGGATACGCCGGAAGCGTCATGGCCTCATGCTGCTGCTCAGGGTATGCAAAGACTTCTGTGGCTGTAATATGAAATTGTTGGAACGGATGTTCCGCTTGCCCATAGGGTTGATGGAGTCCATAATCTTCCATGACTGGAGCTGGAATAACCGGCGCCGGCTGCGTTACTTGTGGCATAGCTGGAACCGTTTCCCCCGTAGATAACGGAGGTGCTTCAACGACAGGTGGTTGCGGGCTCGCGATAATTGGCTGTTGATAATCATCAGTTGGTGGTACGGGCTGAGTTATAGGCATGGGAGCAAACGGCTCTGTGCTGAGTTTTGATGTATTGTGGTGCGTGTGATGCGCCCCATGCTGATTGCTGTGCGTATGTCCATGCTGCATTTTGGGGACAAAAACAATATCACCCGTCATAAGTACATTTGGATTCTTTAGGTGTGCATTCGCTTTAATCATCGCTTGCAATGGCACATCCCAGGCTTTTCCTAGCTTCCATAAACTATCACCTTGCTGTACAACATGCTTATAAACAAAGTCAGATGCAGGTGGATCTACCGGTTTAGGTGTAGATGGGATCTTCACTTTCATCCCAATGTCAATCTGATTCGGATTAGCTATTTGCGGATTAAGTGCAATAATCTGGTCTAGGGTGGTGTTGTATTTTTTTGCGAGCTCGTACAGGGTATCGCCTTTTTTGACAATATGGATTTTCAAAACCCTACCTCCTTAAAGTTTTCGTCAGAAAACTGGTTTCGTAAGCATCTCCTTCGCGTTTCTCTTTCAATCGCCATGTACTCGGCCGCGTCAGCATTCGCTTATTCACACTCATGATATTACAGTTTATGCACGTTCCTAGGCTTTTGCCCCTGTCGCACAAAAAAAATCCCTCGCGTCATAAACGCAAGGGATTTCTCTTAAGAACTAATATAAGGATAGCTTGGATAACAGCCCAAAATTCGAACCTGGCATCCAATAGCTTCGATCTCTTGAATAGCAGAAGGCAAAAGAACAGAGTCCATCGTTCCCGCAATATCAATATAGAAATAATAAATGCCAAGCTTCTTCTTCGTTGGCTTCGATTCAATCTTCGAAAGATTGATCCTTCGCCATGCAAAAGCCGAAAGCACTTGGTGCAAGGCACCAGGATAATCATCTGGCAGGGTAACCAGAATCGTCGTCTTCATATCTTCCGACGGCATCAACTCCGACGCTTCTTTACCAACAAGCAAGAAGCGAGTCATGTTATCCTTGTGATCTTGAATCTCGCGTCGCAGCATCGGCACATCATAGTTCGTCGAGGCAATGGCTGTCCCAATCGCAGCGACCGTCGGGTCCTTAAGCGTAGAGACGATACGTACTCCCTCAGCCGTAGAGCTCACTTGCTCAAACTCGGCCTCACGCAAATATTGCTTCATAAATTGATTGCATTGTGCAGGCACAACTTGATGGGAGAGTACCTTCCGAATGTGACGAAATGGATTCAATCCGTCAACCTCTGCATCGGGATTCGGGTAACCAATGAGATTCATATCGATTGGAAATACCCATTCTGCTCGAATCGGGAGATCGACTTCATGAACGAGCCAATCCACATGGAGATGTACAGAGCCTTCTAGCGTATTCTCAATTGGAATCACGCTTAAATCGGTTTCACCCGATGCCGTTGCATTGAAAACCTCTGAGATTAACTTATAGGAGACATACGTAAAATTCTCACCTAGAAAGTGACGTGTAGCTTCTTCCGAGAACGTACTGGGTCCAAGAATCGCAACTCGCTTCATGCCAGCACCTCATTTTCCACTAATGAAAGAAGACTCTCATCTCCGCTTTGAAGAACGCTCGTAGTCACACCATCTTGGCTCGGTTTCAACCATAGTAATTGGGCTTCTATGCCTTCCTTCGCCAACGTGCCTTGAAGAAATGCCTCTAGCTCCGTCTTCTTCTCACTGCGTGCATCTACTAGCGCTAACATCGTTGGTCCCGCACCACTTAAAGCAACACCAAGCGCGCCATGGTCTTCACATTCATTCAAGAGTGTCTTCATACCTGGGATAAGTGCCGCGCGATAGGGTTGATGCAATCTATCCTTCATTGCAAGACGTATCATCTCTAGGTTCCCCGTGCTTAAGGCAGCAACAAGTAACGAGGAGTGACTAAGATTGAACACCGCATCCTTCATACTTACATGCTGCGGCATAACCCCTCTCGCCTTTTCGGTCGATAGCTGGAAAGCTGGAATCGCCACCAACACCTCCAAATTATGATGGGGCTCAATCCGTATGGACTCTGCTCTCACTTCGTCCCAGAATGCAACGACAATGCCGCCATATAGACTAGCACCTACATTATCAGGGTGCTTCTCTAGCCGCGAAGCAATTTGAAACAGCTCATAGGTTGAGAATCGATTCCCAATAAGCGCGTTCGCACCAGCAAGTGCCCCTACAATTGCCGAAGCACTGCTTCCTAAACCACGTGTAAGTGGAATTTCACTATACATGGAAATCTCAAGTTCTGGATGCGAGACGCCAGCTTTATCAAACACCATTTGAGCTACTTTATAGATTAAATTCGATTTATCCGTAGGAATTCCACTCATCTGATCGCCGATCAATTGAATTCTTGTCTGATCAGAGATCGCCATATCAATCCAAGCATATAAGTTCAAGGCCATCCCCAAGGAGTCAAAGCCGGGACCTAAATTCGCTGTGCTTGCCGGTACTTTCACCCTTACCTTTTGTTCTGTCTTGTAGCTCATTTCGAAATTGCGCCTCTCTTCACTCAAAATAAACGGCTACGCCGTCCTTCGGGGACGGGAGCGTTTTATGGAGAAATATAGCCCGAATAATTATGTGAAACATATGAATTCCTATATTTAAAATAAACGTCTAACGCACTCCTCCTAGGACGAGTGCGTTACCGATTTCTAGCCTTCTACGCGATATACACTCTTAATCGCATGAATAACGTCCATGGATTCGAATTGATTCAATACATTTTTCATGCTAGCTTGATTAGCATCATGTGTAATAATGATGATCTCAGCTTTCGGGTTCGATTTATTCGGATGTTGGAAGACGGATTCCAAGCTAACTTCATGCTCTGCGAAAATTTGTGTAATTTGAGCAAGAACGCCGGCTTTGTCTTCAACATGGAGTAAGATGAAGTTTTTGGAAGCAATTTGTTCGTCCGTCTTAAGCTTCTTCTCTTTGTAAGGAGCTTGTACCGTACGCCCATTAATACCTAATTTCAAGTTGCGTACAACAGCCACTAAGTCAGCTACAACGGATGTTGCCGTAGGAAGTTCGCCTGCACCTGCACCGTAGAACATCGTTTCACCAACCGCTTCACCAGTCACATAAACGGCATTGAATACACCATTTACGGAAGCTAGTGGATGCGAGTTTTTGACCATCGTCGGTTGAACGCTGACGGAGATATGGCCATCATGATTCTCAGCAATACCCAGCAATTTTACTTCATACCCTAATTTTTTACCGTACTGGATATCTTCCTTCGTTACCTTGGAAATACCTTTCGCTTCCACATCGCTCAATGCGACATTGGCATGAAAACCAAGTGTCGATAAGATTGTCATTTTGCGAGCCGCATCTAAGCCCTCAACATCTGAAGTTGGGTCTGCTTCTGCATAACCTAATTCCTGTGCTTCTTTCAAAACATCAGCATATGCTGCGCCTTCTTGACTCATTTTGGTTAAAATGTAGTTCGTCGTGCCGTTCACAATCCCCATAATCTTCGTAATGCGATCGGAGGAGAATCCTTCAACAAGCGCACGAATGATTGGAATCCCGCCTGCAACACTCGCCTCATAAAAAACATCACAGTTATTTTCAGCGGCTTTAGCCAAAATTTCAGCCCCATGCATCGCCATAAGATCCTTATTCGCTGTAATGATGTGTTTGCCGTTCCCAAGTGCTGTTAGAATGTGGGCTTTCGTTGCTTCAACGCCACCCATTACTTCAACAACGATATCGATGTCACTATCGCCAATGACGTCCCAGACGTTCTCTGTAAGCTTATCTGCATCAACAGAAATGTTGCGATGTTTGGATTTATCTTGTACAAGAATCTTTGCAATTTCGATAGCTGAACCTGTTTGACGTTGCAAATCTTCTTGATGACCTTCAACAATACGTACGACACCTGTTCCTACAGTTCCTAATCCTAGTAAACCAACCTTGATGGGTTTCATTTCATTACCTCCTGAATTGTATGCTAATCTTAACTGCCTTGACCGATGACCATGGCACGCTTGACTCCGTCTTGTGCTCCTAGGCGGTCCACAATTTCCCGGATTTCCTCGCCCATGGATGAAATTTCTAAAGATATAACGACATTCGCCATACCTTGTAATGGAATCGTTTGGTGAATGGTCAATACATTGCCATCCAAATTGGCGATGAGTGCAAGTACGCGGGACAATATCCCGGACCTATGCTCCAAATCCATTGAAATTGTAATAATACGTTCGCGCTCTAGCTTGCTAAGTGGATGAATACCATCTTTATACTTATAGAAGGCGCTTCTGCTCAGCCCAACTTGTTCTACAGCGTCGTGAATCGTCTTCACTTCACCCCGTGCAAGCAACTCCTTAGCCTGCGCTGTCTTCAGAACACCTTCTGGAAGAATGTCCTCACGGACTAAGTAGTACCTCTCAGGTCCGATGTGCTTCATGGTTGGAAGAAACTCTTTGCTCTCCGGCACCTAACTACCGTCCTCTCCAAAAAGACTAATGTTTCCCTATAGAGGACATTATATCGAAACATGCCTCGTGAAGCAATAGGCAAAATGCATCCAAGCATTAGCCTTTGCAGCCCCTTCCCTTTCTATGATACGCTGAAACAGAACTAACGAAGGGAGGCGATCGCTCCATGATTACATTACGAATGATGTCTACTGCACTTTTATGGAACAAACATGACGAGCTCCTCATGATGAAACGCGCGTTAAATCGCACTCTTTCTCCCGGTTTATGGGCGGCAATAGGCGGTCATCTCGAACCGCATGAAATTAGTCAACCAAGAACGGCTTGCTTTCGTGAAGTTTGGGAAGAAACCGGCATTGAGCAAGACGAGATTCAAGATTTGCATCTCCAATACGTCTTACTTCGACTTAATGGCCAAGAAATACGCCAACAGTTTTTCTATGTCGGCAAAACAGATGTGAATCCACGAATCGTTACATCGGAAGGTGATCTGCATTGGATTCACAAAGCAGCTGTCCTAGATCGCCCGATGCCCTATATTTTCCGCTGCTTACTCGAACATTATTTCAGCGTAGGCCGGACCTCCCATCCGTGGATCGGCTCAGCAGGGATTCAATCAGGGACAGATACGCCTACAATTCATTGGAACCCCTTATTGGACCCAATGCAAGTTTAAACCAGTCTTTGACTTGGAAAAAGAGCAGACAACGATTTCTCGTTATCTGCTCTTTTTGTAGCACTCTTAAAGCGCGCTGCCTCCAAATAGAAAGCGATATTCCCAATGGCGATTCGCGATGGAATCAATTCGCACGCCGCCACTTTCTTTGGAATACGTCGAAAGTATTTGACCATTACCTAAATAAATAGCAACATGAGTAATCGTTTGGGTAGACTTATTAATTCCTGCATAGTTAGATTGTGCTGTTCCTTTATAAGACATAAAGAACATGAGATCGCCAACTTTGAGATTATGCCAGTCCGTTACATGATGTCCGAGCGACTTCACATACGCTCCTTGACCTCTCGAGTCAGATGGTAACTTCAATCCAATTCCGTCCAAGAAAGCCTGACGTACAAAATCAGAACAATCAAACGTTGAGGTGTTATCACGGCTGGACCCATATTCATATGGCGTTCCTAAGTATTTCTTGCCCGCTGCTATCACCTTTTGAATCTTTTCACTCGTTGTCCCACCACCTGTGTTCGTGTCAGGTGATGTGCTTCCACCTGATGTTGATATGTAGGTAGGACTTGTGCTTATGTATCCTTCACGACCATCAGATGCTCTGACTTTATACCAGTAAGCATTTACTTTCTGCAGGATTTGAACGGTTTCTCCTGCCTTCAGATAACGGATTCGCGTTGCATTCTCATTCGCGGCAGTGCGAAAGCTCACGCTGGCGACGATACGTCCTGTGCCGGTTGCTGGCGACGTAGATTGACTGTTTGTTTTTATGTACTTCGAACTCGTTGAGACATAACCAATTTGGCCGTTCGTCACTTGAACTCTATACCAATAGTCATTCACTTTCTCAATAATGGAGACCGGTTCACCTGCTTTTAAATAGCGAATACGTGGTGAATTCTCGTCTGGACTTTGGCGGAAGCTCACACTGCTAACAACTTCACCAGTAGTTGCAGCAGAAGCTGCTTTAGGGAATGGGACTGTGACAGCACCAAATAGTAATGATGGGATAAGGGCAAAAGCAAGTAGTTGTTTCTTCATGAAGTAGGCCTCCTAGCGTTTTGTACTTACAAATCCTATTAACACTAGTAAATGGTAACATATCCATTGATTAAGTTTTAGCTGTAACATCTACCAATTTCCCTACCCCCATAAAATAAACGGCTACTCCGTCATACTTACGCTGGTGTGTTTATCTAAAAATATAGAATAATTATTGTGTGAAACTATATATTCTATATTTCAAAAAACCTCCCATTTGCTGTCTACTCTCAGCTTTTTTGGGAGGCTTTCAACCAATTTTTGTAGAAGAATCATCGCTGTCAGCAAGATCTTGGAGTTTCAAATACTGACTCTGATCAATCCAGCGCTGCATGATTTTATGGGCTTCTTTCCGCTGTAGTAAAGCCTCGGCAAGCTGAAATCCCTCTTCGTAGCTATCTACTTTATCAAACCATTTCAGTCGTAGCCCTGTATTGAAAATAACATGATCACGCTCTCGTTTAACTTCGGTCCCATCCTCACCGGAAATAATTCGTTTCAGCATCGCAATCTGATCTTCTTTTGAGAGACTTGGTAAAGGCGTACTCGTGAAGCCAAATTTCTGTGGCTCAACACAACGGGACTCATCTCCCCATGGTGTCACGATCCGGATCGTGCTGTTCTCATAGAGAGGTAAATCCTCAGAGCCATCAATACCGCTGATAATATAAGCTTGTTGAAACCCCGAACGCATCGTAATCGGAATCAGGGATTCCATGGCTTTGCGCTGTTGCACACCGATAATTAAGTTCGTCGAAAGCACAGGATTTAATACTTTCTCTATCGTATCGATGACTGTTCGAATACCTAATTGTTCTCTGACCTGCTTCAACCGTCCAATTGGCGGACACAGCTGCTCTGTAGGTAGAAATCCAATATGCAAATGAAATAACATGGATTGCCAAGCCTTCACAGAAAGATGTAAAGAAACCCCTAAGCTTTCTACAATCTCTTTCAGTGCTGTCCCTTGGCGGGAAGGAAGCGCATCACCACCTTGCATCACCTGAGTGAACCCCACTGACGCAAGCAGCAGGCTGACCGGCAATGTAACAGGGAATCGCTTTCTCCCTTCCGTAGGCCCGATTGAATGAAGCGAGTTAGGCTGAGTATGATAATTCAGAGAATAGCCGCGATAGACATCGATAAAAGCCATCAACTCGTCATCCACTTCCCCTTTCATACATAACGCCATTAAAAATGCTGCGCATTGCGCATCTGTTGAATCTCCTTGCGCCATCTCGCCTGCAGCTTCTACAGCTTCATCGTAAGTTAAATTCCGCATTCGCGTCTGATCCGACCCCATCGCTTGAATCCATCTCTTCATCATGTTCCTCCTTTCTCAAGTTTAATTAACAATGTTATATTTACTTACATATATTATGTCTTATATCTAAAATGGTAATGCTTTTAATACATCATGTCAAGTATCATGACATTAACTGAGCCTGAAATGAAAAAAACACCTATCCCATCAGGATAAGTGCTCTTGTATTATAAATTATTCTCGTCGAACTCGAAATCAAAGTCACCAATTTGAATCGTCTGTCCATGGACTGCGCCACGTCTACGCAACTCATCATCAATCCCCATGTTACGCAAAATACGAGCAAAACGCGCGATACCATCTTGGGTCGTAAAATTCGTCCGCTTAATCAATTTCTCAATAGACGGACTCTCAATAACGAAGACATCATTATCACGACGAATCGTGAAGTCATTCTCTTCGCGTTTCTCGAAGCGATATACTTTACGCTCTTGCGTCTCAGCCACTCCCTCAACTTCAGGAGCATTCGGGATGCTTTCCACGATGTCAGAAATTTTATACAGCAGATCTTGCACGCCACCGCGTGTTAATGCAGAAATCGGATAAACCGCATAATCCTTACCATCAGCAGCTAACTGCTCTTTGAACAAGGTCAGGTTATCTTCTGACTCTGGCATGTCCATTTTGTTGGCTACTACGATTTGAGGACGTTGCTCTAACTTCGCATTATAGAGCTTAATTTCTTCATTGATTTTGACGAAATCCTCATAAGGATCACGTCCGTCCGCAGCCGACATGTCCACGACATGTACAATAACCCGCGTCCGCTCTACGTGGCGTAGAAACTCATGCCCCAGACCCACACCTTCATGAGCACCTTCGATCAAACCTGGCAAATCTGCCATCACGAAGCTTCTGCTATCCCCAACATCAA
Source organism: Paenibacillus qinlingensis (assembly GCF_013204845.1). GTDB lineage: Bacteria > Bacillota > Bacilli > Paenibacillales > NBRC-103111 > Paenibacillus_E > Paenibacillus_E qinlingensis. The sequence goes on along the minus strand of NZ_JABMKY010000010.1, from coordinate 65,381 downwards.
CTACACCTAAATTTGGGGTTAACGTTGTGAAGTGATACGCTGCAATCTTAGGTTTCGCGGCAGAAACGACAGACAATAGGGTTGACTTACCCACACTCGGGAAACCGACAAGTCCTACGTCAGCCATCACTTTCATTTCTAAGGTAACCCAACGTTCTACGCCTTCTTCACCATTCTCGGCAATCTCAGGAGCTGTTAGGCGCGCCGTTGCAAAGCGTGCATTTCCTCTTCCGCCTCGACCACCTTTGGCAACGACAACCTCTTGCCCATGGCGTGTCAAATCAGCAATCACTTCTTGCGTATCATCATCAATGATTGTCGTCCCCGGAGGGATACGAACGATCATATGTTCCGAATTAGCTCCGTGCATCGTTTTGTTGCGGCCTTTCTCGCCGCGTTCTGCTTTAAAGTGCTTCTGATAACGGAAATCCATCAGCGTCCGCAAACCTTCATCTACGCGAAAAACAACATCTCCACCATTACCTCCGTCACCACCGGCAGGGCCGCCATCGGGTACGTACTTCTCACGACGAAAAGCAACTAAACCGTCACCACCGTCGCCGCCTTTTACAAAAATCTTCGCCTTATCAACAAACATTTCTACACCTCAACTTTATATATGAAACGGCAATCGTAGCGTGACACTTGCTTCTTCTTCATGCCAATCATCATTCTCAAGCAAATACTGTGAACCTTTCGATGAAAAATGCGTTAAAATCGATTGCTCAAGTTGTTCCCGTTTATAGGGACCTTGATATACAAAATCAAGCAGTAAGCCATCTTCTTGAACATCAAACTCCAAGCTGAGTGTGCCACTTTCCCCATCTTCGAATGCCGTATGTTCCTGGATGCATGCCACCATTTGCCGAACTAACCGCTCAATCAGTCCGTGCCCAATCGGAAGTTGTCCAAGATTAATTTCTTGCTCGACTTCCACATTCAACTCCAACGCCTTGGACTGAACACGGAATTGAAGCAAGTAAGCAATAAAAGATGGGATTCCCAGCTTGGAGAGATTGCTTTCCTGCTGCATAGTCATTTTTATTTTTTCCATATATGGCCGCAAATTATCAAATTTCTTCATTTGAATGTAACCAAATAAAATTTGGGTATCATTCATCCAATCATGCCGCAAACGATTTACAACGGCAATCAGCTTTAGATGATCCTCTTGCTCTTGCTGTTTCAGCGTAGAACGCCATTTTTCTTCCATTCTACTTACTTCTAGTCTCCAAGCCGTATACCCGCTTACGAGAATAATTAGTAGAAATGCCACTCGAATAATCCACGGTTCTGTAACCAACAAGCCAGTCAATCCTATGAGCACAAGTGCTAATATATAGACCTGCGCGCTGCCCAATTGCTTCATTATCCGCTCGCCCCGTTCTCCTGCTTTGTAACCGTTCTTCCAGTATATCATGCTGCCTGGAAAACTTCACCAAACAAACGAGAAAACCCCTAACCTCGACCATCCGAAATGAGTGATCACGGTTAGAGGTTTTTCCTTACATATTGAGAAAAAATCCCTGGATGAACTCTCGCTCACCAGGGATTCTAATTACGCTTCTAGAGCTGCAGCTACCGGAGCTACATCAACTGGGTATACGCTCACTTTTTTGCGATCGCGGCCCAAACGCTCGAATTTCACTACGCCTTGTACCAAAGCGAAAAGTGTATCATCCGAACCGATGCCTACGTTCGTTCCTGGGTGAATTTTCGTACCGCGTTGGCGGTAAAGAATGCTTCCAGCAGTAACAGTTTGACCGTCAGCACGTTTAGCGCCAAGGCGCTTCGAGTGTGAGTCACGACCGTTCTTTGTGGAACCTACCCCTTTTTTGGAAGCGAATAATTGGAGATCCAATTTCAAAAACATGGTGTTATCCTCCTTTGTGATAGATTGTTTCAATCGTTATATAGTCACCGTAAGTTTGTTCAATCGTTTGTAACATAACGACCATCGATTCTATAATTAACTGCACTTGACTCCACGTTTCAGGTATGTCACGCGCACTTTCTGGAATGGTTACATCCACAAGTCCTCGTTCCATTTCGTGAATGGGAATCACACCGGTTAGAGATACGATCGAATTAATAGTACCAACGGAAACCGCCGATACAGCAGCGCAGACCAAGTCTTTGCCAGGTACGTCATATTCGGCATGGCCTTCAACGACAAAAGAAAGGATTTGAGGTGATTCCGGTTCAAGACGTTCTATGGTCACGTAGATCATAGGCTTGTCTCTTACGCTTGAATTTTCTCAACTACTACTCTTGTGTACGGTTGACGATGACCTTGCTTTTTGTGATAGTTCTTTTTCGGTTTGTACTTATAAACGATGACTTTTGCGCCTTTGCCGTGTTTCTCCACTTTCGCGGAAACTGAAGCACCTGCAACCAATGGAGCACCTACTACTAGGCCATCCTCTTTGGAAACCAAGAACACACGATCAAAAGAAACAACCTCACCCTCAGCAGCGTTCAATTTTTCGATGTAAAGAACATCGCCCTCTTGAACTTTGTACTGTTTACCACCTGTTTCAATAATTGCGTACATTTTCACTTACCTCCTCATGTCTCAGACTCGCCTTGTGCAGGTGACGGAAAGGAATCAAATCCATTCGCGTACTTCGACCTGTTTCGTGCGGTTACAGCATGCCTAAACAACACACTCCGAGTATTATATCACAGTTATATTTTCATATGCAAACCTTTTATTTGCGTTTTCGAGTCATTTCCAACAATCCTAACTTGGTCCAACCTACAATTGTCGTCTTAGAACGATCCTTGCGTACAGCCTCCGCCATATTCGCCATGACCTTCGCACGATTGTCTTCTGCATGCATATCAATAAAATCAACAATAATAATGCCTCTAAGATTACGAAGTCGCAAAAGCCTCGGGATCTCTACAGCTGCTTCACGATTAATATCTGTAACGGTTTGCTCTAAATCAATAGAACCCGTATATCGTCCTGTGTTGACATCGATTACCGTCAGTGCCTCGGTTTGATCGATGATTAAATACCCGCCGCTAGGGAGCCAAATTTTGCGCCGAAAGCTTTGGTTCAGCTCTTCTGTCACGCCGAAATGATCGAACATAGGTGTTCTACGATCGTAGAAAGCGACGCGGCCACGCCAGCCCGGTTGCTGCTTGCGTAATAAGGTTCTCATCTCTTCAAAAACTTTGTTATTACTCATCCACACTTCTTGAACTTCATCCGATATCACATCTCGCGCTAGTTTGGGTAGTAAATCTAGGTCTTGATAAAGCTGTGCGGGAACATGCGTTTCTTCTCTTTTCGCTAGAATGGTACTCCACACATCGCGTAAATTCTGCAGATCGTCTCGAATGGCTTCTTCGCTTTGACCTATTGCACCTGTTCGTATAATAACGCCTTCACCAGGCATAAGATTACCCTCTGCAAGCTGCTTCAGTCGCTGTCGCTCTGCTTCAAGATCAATTTTACGTGATATGGCAATATAGTCCGCATCTGGCATATAAACAATCCAACGGCCCGGAATGGAAACGTGCGTAGTCACTCTTGCTCCTTTGGTCCCCTGTGGATCCTTGCTCACTTGGACCATTAGCATTTGCCCAACTTCAGCAATATCCGTAATGGAGGGCTTAATCTTAGGCTGCTTGTCCACATGAACGGGCAGGAGATCGTCTATATAAAGAAAGGCATTCTTCGCAAGTCCAATATCGACGAATGCCGCTTGCATACCAGGAAGTACATTAACGATGCGGCCCATGTAGATGCTGCCTGCCCGTTGAGATTCAAGCGGATACTGCGTATCATACTCCACAAGACGTCCATCCTCTAGCAATGCCGCTTGCGTAAGCTCTGGTGCGCAGTGAATTATCAGTTGCTTCATACATGTTCACCTCACCAGTTATTTTACATGAAAAGATCGGAAACTGCACTCCCCGGTTTTTTCCCATCTAAATAACCGCCGACAATTTGCTGTTCAGGCAGCACAGCTTGAATGCGCCCTGCTTCATTCACGACATAAATTAAGTGGTATCGTTCGCGCATAAAAAGCTTCAGCGTCTCCGCCATAGTAAGCTGCTTCGTAATAACAATGGGCTGCGCTCTTGTACCTCGGCTTAGCAACTGTCCTACACGCAATCCGCGTCCCATGAGAAAACGTAGAAAGTGATAGGGGATCTGCCGGTAGGCGTACCAATTGGAGACAAGTAGAAATAGACCTATAACTAGGATATTAATCGGCAGTTGTCCTTGTACAAGCTGAATTATCGCCATAACAATGATCGAGAAACTGATGATCATACTGATCCAAACCGAATAGACAATCGTGTTATGAAACGACATGATATAGCCTAACAAAGCTTGCATAATTTTCCCGCCATCGAGCGGCATCACCGGAATTAGATTGAATAATCCAATCATGAAATTCGCTTCTATGAAATAGTCCCACCAGTTACCACTTCCAATATCCAGTGACTTCAATATCAGTGCCAGCCCTATCATCCACACGTGTTGAAGCGGTCCCGCTATGGCGACGATCAACTCCTCACGCGTAGACGTACTCCCTAGCTCATCAACAATTAAGACACCGCCGAAGGGAAGTAGCTGTACTTCTTGTACTCTCCAACCGAACCCCTTCGCCGCGGTTAAATGCCCTAGCTCATGGATGAGCACAATGCCGAATAATGTGATTGCCTCTAGGAAATATCCCGTTATCGCACAGCCAATCATAATTAACGTAAATAGTGGATGAAATCGGTATTTCGTCCCTGCCCATTTAATCAAAGGTGATCACATCCGCCGGATTGATCGTCACGCCTTCTTTCATGACTGAGAAATACAAATTCCCCTTTGTTGGATCTTTGGCAGAAGCTTTGCCTATAGGCTCCCCTACCTTCATCCAATCGCCAACAGCTACAGTAACCTCACTGAGTCCACCATATAAAGATTCCAATCCACCAGGATGTCGAATCATAATCGTCAATCCCGTATCCGTCGTTGTACCTGCGAAAATAACCTGTCCCGTGTCCATAGCATACACTGGAGCAAACTCAGCCGTATTTAACTGGACTCCCTTGTGAGTGGTCCCATCGTACCTTATCAACAAGGTTCCTTTGGCCGGCGCGAACAACGTGCGCTTCGAAGTGCTTACAATCACTGCTTCATTGCCTGAACGGTTAAAACTTGGAATAAAGGAAGGAGCCCCTCCGAACTTATCGGTATACCAAGCAGACAAAGCCGTAAAGTCATAGGACTTCGTTAGTGCTGCCGTTATATAAAGTTTTCCTTGATTAGCCCATGGCTTGTCTATATGAAACATGCCGTAAACAGAAGCAAATAGGGCTCCACTAATGAGCAACTTTAAAGCGATTCTCCGCGCAGATGGCGGCGTAAGAAATCCTCTTTCTACGTCATCATTCGCCGTATCCATCATAAGTTTCTGTCTCCAAGCAAATTCAGGGTCCTCCATTCGCCTTCTCCAGTCAGGATCAGCATATAACGGCATTTCCTCTTTTTGTCGTGTTGGCAATAGGAAATCAACCGACGGAGAGGAGAGTGATCCACCATGCCCTAATGGTACTTGTGACGACGATTCTCGCAAATGGCGAAGTCGCTCTAGTCGGCGTTGCTTTACTTTATCTTTTATAACCATAGAATCCCCTCCTCATAGAACTTCATTAGTACAGCCTATGAGCAGATGGACAAGATTATGTGAAAAGTACAGCCTTCGTTCGGCTTGCTGCAAAAGAAAAAGCCCGCGGCCTCGATAAGGTCACGGACTTAGCATAGCTTAGCATTAAAACAATTCAGGCGCGCGCTCCTGATGCAACTTAACACTCATGACAAGACCGATCGAAAGCATATTGATCATGAGCGAAGTCCCTCCATAGCTGACGAAAGGAAGCGTAATACCTGTCAATGGCATGATACCAATTAACATACCCACATTTTCAAATATTTGAAATACAAACATCGACACGACACCAACAACAATATACGCTCCGCCGATATTAGAACTTTGTATCGAAATAAGAATCATCCGGTAAATAAGCATGAAATAAATGAGCAACAGAACCGCTGAGCCACGGAATCCGAATTCTTCCCCGACCACAACAAAGATCGAGTCCGAATACGCATAAGGTATAAAATTACTATGAACCGAAGTCCCCTGTAAAAACCCCTCTCCGTCAAGCCCACCTGATCCAATTGCTCTTACGGCATTTCGCACTTGCCAACTATCATCCTCGGAAACATCCTGTGGGTAGAGATAGGTATCAATTCTATCCATCCAATGACTAAAACCAAAGCCTTTTAGCGTATCAAACAAACTAGCATGAAAATGTTTATATAACGTAAGTGTCAGGAAACCTACACCAACCACGAGAAAAATACTTATCAACACTTGTGAGTATTTGATATTTCCAATCCATAGCATTCCTATCAAAATAATGACAAAAATAATCGCATTCCCTAGATCCGGCTGTATGAGAACAAGTACAAAGGGGAGAAAAACAGCTAACCCTACAGGAATAATATCATTCTTCACCTGAAGTAAATCCCCACCGCGTCTAGCAAGGAGAGCTGTTATGCAAATAATCAAGATTAATTTGACGAGCTCTGCTGGTTGAAATGTCAATCCTCCGGGAAGTTCAAACCAGCCGCGGGCACCATGAATCTTTTTACCAAAAAAATAGACGGCAACCAAAGACACAATTCCAATCCCATACAAATACGGAGCAATTCGTATAAGCACACGATAATCGAATAAACTACAGGCTAGAAATGCGACGAGTCCTACCGCATATAAAATCAGAATTTTCGTAATGCTGATGTTAATGGTCGGATGATCGACAGATGCGCTGTAGACCATCATTGTACTTATCACCATGAAGGCAATTAGAATGACAACAATTGGAATATCAATGTTTTTCAGTTTGGCAAACACAGAACAATCATCCTATTCCAATAAACTTTTTCATTCGTTTTACCCAACCAGTTTTGTCTTCTAGCTGCATAAGCGGTACTGTATCGCCAACAATACGCCTAGCAATATTCCGATACGCAATAGCTGCGCGTGATGAAGGGTTCATAACCGTTGGTTCACCAAGATTAGCTGCCTTAATAACGTGCTCATCATCCGGTACAATTCCTAACAAATCGATCGCAAGTACCGAGCAAATTTCATCGATATCCAGCATTTCACCTTTTTTAACCATCTGAGGGCGAATACGGTTAATCACAAGCTTTGGTGAAGATATTTTTTCATTTTCCAAAAGGCCAATAATCCGATCCGCATCACGCACAGCGGCATTCTCCGGCGTTGTCACGACAATTGCTTTGTCTGCGCCTGCAACCGCGTTCTTGAAGCCCTGCTCAATCCCCGCTGGACAGTCGATAATGACATATTCGAAATCATTTTTGAGTTCCAAAATAATGGTCCGCACCTGTTCCGGAGTTACGGCGTGCTTATCCTTCGTTTGAGCGGCTGGTAATAAATACAGCTCATCAAATCGTTTATCCTTAATTAGCGCTTGCGGCAATCGGCAACGACCTTCCGCAACGTCCACAAGATCATAAATAATCCGATTTTCCAATCCCATCACGACATCCAGATTACGTAAACCAATATCCGTATCAACCATGCATACTTTCTTCCCCAGAAGTGCAAGTGCAGTCCCCAGATTAGCGGAAGTCGTCGTTTTACCAACGCCACCTTTACCTGAGGTGACAACGATAGCCTCTCCCATATTCCTCACCCCAGACACAGTTTATATGTAAAAAAATTATTTAATTGGAGCATCCGGCCAAATCCGATGAAGCTGATGCAGCTTATCGATTTCCATTTTGCCTTCTTTGACGTAAGCAAATTCCATGAAAGCCTCTTCGATTCCCCACTCATCTGGAGAACGACTGATGACGCCGGCAATTCGTAATTGTGTAGGCCGCATATGAGACGCAGCAATGATTGCTTTTTCATCGCCATCTAACCCTGCGTGAGCCATGCCTCGAAGTGAACCCATTATGTAAATGTTCCCTGTGGAGGTAATGATTCCGCCTGGGTTAACATCACCTAAATACAGTAAATCACCTTCGTTGTGAAGGGTTTGTCCTGAACGAATCATTCCTCTTAGCGTTGTCATGGTAACCTTGGGCTCTGGTGGAATCTCCACCTTAGGTGGTTCACTTTCGATGGATTGAATCAAGAGGTTTCCCTTCTGCTTAATCACAGCACGAATCTCTTCTTTCTGCTCATCGGTAGCCTCACGGTTGCCCAGTTTGACATTCACATGAATAATCGGACCCGTTAATATTTGTTGATGCGTTTTCTCAAGCTTATGTTGCAACTCTTGCAACAGCTCTTGCCAATCGCATGCGTCATTTAGTAAAAATACTAGGCCATCTTTGACCCCTTTAATCATAACATGGTGCTTCGCTACAGACATAATGGCATGACGACCTCCCAACCTATACATTTCGGCCCTTGTTCTAAATTCTCCTGCTTATCGCCTGGAAAATTAATCTTCCTTCGCTGAAGCTGCAAGTCGTTTGCCTTCAAGCAGTTTGCGGATGGGAACGTAGCAAATCAAGGCCACAAGTAAATTGAATAGAACACTTGGGAGCATGTAATGGGTGAGAGCCCAATTCAAATCTATGGCAATCAGTTTGAATAAGCGGTTGATCCCATAGTTAAGAAACTCAAATATGAATAATCCTAAGCTTGTAATAAGCAAGTTGTAAAAAATAAGATTGGGCTGCTTGCGCTGCGCAAGACCTGCCAAATAACCTACGAGCCCCATGCTGAAAGAGTAAACACCCAACATCGCGCCATAGTAAGTAAAATCGTGTAATAAACCGAACAGAAGACCGTAAAGCAGAGCCGCATGACGATGATGAAAAAGTCCAATAAAAATAATGAATACCAAAGGTAAGTGAGGTGTTACATAGACGATTGATTGCCATGAGGCCGGCAGCAACCATACGACCAAACTGCCTTGAAGGATAAACAGGCTGAGCAGGATGAGCCATAACACATGTCTATTCATTTATTGGCTCACCTCATTTCACTTCCGGAACTTCAACAACGAACACTTCACGAATTCGGTTAAAGGATGCTTTGGGCTTCACCATGACCTTATACGTAATGCCGAATTCCCCCGGTCCAATCGAAGAGATCGTTCCAACTTCTATCCCCTTGGGAAATACTTGTCCCAAGCCTGATGTAATAATCGTATCGCCGACTTTCATATCGTCCGCATGCTCAACCTTGTTCATCACTAGCTCCCCAACCTTGGGATCATAGGATTCAATCATCCCGAATGGCTGCGAATCGTTCCCTTTAACCGTAACCGCAATCGCTTTGGAGTTGTTGTCTGTATCATTCGTCTCCGACAGTAGCTGTACGTTGGAGTGGAACCCAAAAACTTTGCTCACTCTTCCTACTAAGCCATCGACAGACATAACCGCCATATTTTCCTTAATCCCATCTTTATCACCCAAATTAATCGTTACGGTGCTATTGTACGGATCTGGATCAATGGTGACGACCTCAGCGATTCGATACGTATAATTGTTGGCTTGTCGCTGACGTTCTGTAAAGCCAAGCGATTCCATAAGCCGTTTGTTCTGAGATTCAAGTTCATTCAACCGTTGCGTATCACGTGCATATTGCGTGAGCGTCAGCTTCAACGTCTTGTTCTCTTCATAAATGACACGAAGCTGTCTGATGTCTTCGAAGAAGCCCGCTACCTGCGCAGCGGGCTTGTACAAGAGTCCTTGCGTCCATGCTATGGAGTCTTTAACGAATTTCTCAGGCCATGTCATCGGCCCACGATTCCCTAGTGTTAGTCCCATCAAAATAAAGAAGCAGACTAAACCTGACATAAGAAAAATAAGTCGTTTATTTCCCATGAATTTAAACAAATTAGCACCTTCTAACGAAAATTAACCCTTATACCTCGAACCAGATCCTGATTTGTTTTTGAATAAGTGAATATTCTCTAATGCACGTCCCGTTCCAATCGCAACGCAATCGAGCGGATTTTCGGCAACCATCACGGGCATCCCCGTTTCTCTTGCTAGAAGTCGGTCCAAATTACGAAGTAATCCGCCGCCGCCAGTCAGGACAATACCCCGATCCATAATATCCGCAGATAACTCTGGTGGACATTTCTCAAGTGTGACCTTTACGGCTTCCACAATAGCACTTACCGTGTCAGACAACGATTCCGTAATCTCAACGGACGTTACACTGATCGTTTTCGGTAGTCCGCTTACAAGATCACGACCACGAATTTCCAGCGAATCCGCCTTCTCTGTGTTGAGCGCTGAGCCAATTTCAATCTTCAGTGTTTCCGCGGTACGTTCCCCAATCATGAGGTTGTAGGTACGTTTAATATATTGAATAATGGCCTCATCCATTTCATCACCAGCGATACGAATCGAACGACTGGTTACAATACCGCCTAGTGAGATAACAGCAACTTCCGTCGTACCTCCGCCAATATCAACAACCATACTCCCCGTCGGCTCCCATACGGGAAGATCCGCTCCGATCGCAGCAGCGAAAGGCTCTTCGATCGTGTAGGCTTCTCTTGCTCCTGCTTGCTTCGTAGCATCTTCAACAGCGCGCTTTTCTACAGCGGTAATCCCGGATGGCACACACACCATCACATTCGGATGACGCGGAAATAACCAACGCTGCTTCTGTGCCTGTCGAATAAAGTATCGAATCATCGTTGCAGTCGTATCGAAATCAGCAATTACGCCATCCTTCATCGGTCGAACTGCACGGATATTCCCTGGTGTACGACCAATCATCTTCTTGGCTGATTCACCGACTGCTTCAATTGTTTTTGTATCTGTACGAAGGGCGACCACCGAAGGCTCCCTAACGATAATTCCTCTGCCTTTTACATAAACCAATGTATTCGCGGTACCTAAATCAATTCCCAGATCTTTCGTAAAACCACCAAACATACAAACGGCTCCTTTCCTGTTGCGTGTTCTATTATATTACATAAAGCCTTGTTCCTTCAAACTTATAAATCTCTGATCTCCAATGATAACATGATCCAACACTTCAATACCAATTATTGCTCCAGCTTCAACTAATCGACCTGTGAGACTAATATCTTCCGGACTTGGGGTGGGATCTCCACTAGGATGGTTATGTACACATATGATCGAGGCACTGCTTCGTTTGATCGCTGCACGAAAAACTTCCCTTGGATGGACAATCGATGCATTCAAGCTGCCCATAGATAAAGTCTCTTGCGCAATGACATGATTTTTGGTGTTTAGGAACAAGCAAACAAAGTGCTCTTTCTGTAAATAGCGAAGATCCTCGCTCATTAAACTGGCGATATCCTTAGGCGAACGGATCGTTATCCGCTCCTCATATGAGCTTTTGGCCAGCCTGCGCCCAAGCTCAATACCCGCCAGAATTTGAAGCGCCTTGGCATCGCCGATCCCCTTGATCTGCGTTAATTGATCCTTGCTCATATCAACAAGACTGCGCAGACCCCCGCTTTCACTTAGAATCCGGCTCGCCAAATGAATGGCAGATTCCGCTACCGTACCTGTTCGTAATAGAATCGCAAGTAGTTCGGCATGACTTAACGCTCCTGCCCCCAGTTGCAGCATGCGCTCCCGCGGTCTCTCTTCGATTGGAACTTCTCGCAGCATCAAGCTTGAGCTTTCCATGTTTTCCCCTCTTCCGTAATGTAGGTTATGTTACTTACTGTTATCCCATGCATGCGGGGACAACCCCTAAAAACAACATAAAACCCCCGGATTGTGAGATCCGAGGGCTTCTAGGATAGAGATTCTGTATTCGATTGCGGGCATTCAAATGCCCTTATTTGTTCTAGCATACTGCCTATTGTATGACCTTCAAAGTAATTTTCCATTTGCTTCTCAGCATCATTGAAAACTGTACCCATCAATCTATCCATTTTGGATGATATCATACAAGGCTTGGACTCATCACCAGAGCACCAGCTCGGCTTCAAAGTACCTTGACATGTCAATCGGTAAATCTCCCCGAGTGTGACTTCCTCAGGCTTGCAACTCAGTATAAAACCGCCACCGATGCCTTCCTTCGTTGACACATACCCTGCTTTTCGAAGAAACCCCATAACTTTACGAATACGGGCAGAATGCGTGGATACATTAGCTGCAATTTCTTCACTAGTTGCCATATGATCAGGCAAGTGTGCTAACAGAACAAGGCTGTGGACGGCAATTGTAAATTCGCTGTTCATGGCAGATACCTCCCAGAAGAATGCGAAGTCATGTCGCTTACTGTCATTGTAACCGTTACAGATTGCTCAGTCAATCTTATTACCCTATTTTGGACTAGAATGGATAGAGTTGGTAATGGGACTACAGAACTTGAATATCAAACGTCAGCAGCAAGTCACTCAACAAGGAAAGTGGAAGTCCCACAACTGTGAAATAATCCCCCTCGATCCCACTGATAATCGTTGCGCCTATACCTTGAATTGCGTAAGACCCTGCTTTATCTTTGGGTTCCCCAGTAGCAATATAGCGTAAAATTTGTTCATCCGTCATCGGTTTCATCCGTACATGCGTCATGCTATGCGAGACTACTTGTTGCCCCGTTGCTGCATCCACACAAGCAACACCACTGTAAACCTGGTGCACATTCCCTTGCAGACCCTTGAGCATGCGGAAAGCATCTTGCTCATCGACTGGTTTGCCTAGAATTTCCTCGTTATACACAACTACTGTGTCAGATCCAATGATAATACCATACTGATCTTGAACATCTAGCATTTCTCTCACTGTTGAGGCTTTGCGTATAGAAAGCAACTCAACGAGCTCCGCTGGCGTTATTTTTTGTTCGACGGTCTCATCCGCGTCACTCACACGAATAATATAGGGTAGTCCGAAAGATTGGATAAGCTCCTGCCTCCGCGGCGACGATGAAGCAAGAATTAATCTTTGATGTTCTCTGGTTTGCACGCTCAACAACTCCTAAATTCATAATCCCACTGCTTTAACGTTCACAAACTCACTAGAGTTTCCGATATAGGAGATAGGCTCCTACTAATCCAATAATGCTGCATAGGTTTAGCTTCACCAAAAGGTGGAATTCATATTTCACAACTTGTAAATCTGCTTTAGGTTCCCAAGAAATTTGAACTGATTTGGTTAAAAATGCGAGAGCAGGAACGGGCGCCAGCAGCTGGCCGATAATAATCCCAGTAATTAACCCGACGATTAAAAAAATGATCAGTGTAAATGTGCTTTTTTTCATTCCTGTCATCCTCTCCAAGTATGTACAAGCACTATTATACGAGGAATCCCCTCTTTTTTCCATGCAAAATAAGCGGCCGGCAGTTAAATAAACCAATGGTGATTCTTACCTGCTTACAGCCTAGATCAATCCTAGTAAAATAGTCACCGGAGGTAATTTCAACTATGACTCTTCTCAAAAGGCTTATTCTGTTCACTTTATTCCTTACAATTGCATTCCCTTACCAGGCATTTGCTTACAAGGTCGTACTCGATCCTGGGCATGGGGGAAGTGATCCAGGCGCAATAGGTGTTGGTGGACTCCGTGAAACAGATGTCAATCTGGACATCACGTTAAAGGTGCGACAAGCCCTTCTTGAACGCGGTTACGAAGTGGTCATGACACGCACCAACGACACTTTCTTATCACTCGCTCAAAGGGTAGCTTTCACGAATGAACAGGAAGCTGACTTATTCGTATCCATTCATGCCAATGCACATTCGAGCAGTAAAGCCAACGGAACCATGGTGCTCTATTATGACAATGCGTACCCCCAAGAAGATTACCCAGCAAGCAGCGAGATGACGCAATTAACGCCGTACAGTAAAGATTTAGCACAGCGTGTACAAGATGCCTTACTCGCTCAATCCGGTACCAAAGACTTAGGGCTGACACCAAGTGCTGTCTATGTAGCCCGAATGGGAACTATTCCGAGTATTTTAGTAGAAACGGCTTTTCTCACGAATGCTAATGATGCTGCCTTACTTGCTAGCAGCTCTATGCGTTCTAAGATGGCGCTCGGCATCGCTAATGGGATTAGCGCCTATGAACCGCCTCTTTTTACCGACGTGCTAGTGCACTGGTCCAGATCATCTGTTCTTCGCATGAAGAATAAAAGCATTGTCGAAGGCGTCGGCAACAACTACGAACCAGACCGTGCGCTTACACGAGCGGAGTTCCTTACACTGATGGATCGCGTATTTTCCTTTAACAAGCTGCCAGCTGCCAGTTGCACGAACGGAAGTGTAACTTCCAATGTTTATGGCTGCGGGACTGGAGCAACGAAAACCTATTCGGACTTATCAACTTCCCATTGGGCAAGCGCCGTTTTTGCCAAAGCAGCGAAATTAAACTTACTGCAAGGGTATGCCGATGGAACTATACGTCCTAATCAAGCGATTACACGTGGAGAAGTTGCTTTTTTATTCAATCAGCTTCTACAAATGACATCACCTACTGCACAATCAACGTATACAGAAGCATTCGATGATGTCCCGAAGTCCATGTGGAGCGCTTCAGCCATTCTGACTTTGAAAGATAAAGGGATCATTAATGGCATATCGGACACTTCCTTTAAGCCTGATCAAACTATGACAAGGGCTGAGATTGCTGCCCTGCTTGATCGTTACATCACGAAATGAGTAAAAAGCCGTGTATCCTGAGCTCCGTAGAGTTCAGGGGTACACGGCTTTCTCTTTTATACGACGCTAACCGTCTTAAGGAGATTTTTCTGCGCAATAATGTACTGCATCAAGGCTGACTGCGCTTGCCACATCAAGGCCTGAGATGGCGTTTTCTTGTATTCCTCCATCGATTGAACCGCACTATTGAGCGCTGTTGTCATCTTCGTCAGCAACGGTTTAACATCTTCACCCGCTCCGTTAGTCAGTCCTGTACCGAGCGTGATTAGCGCCTGATGTGAAGTACGAATCGACTGTAAGGAGACATCCGTAAGTGCTGTGGGCTTCGTCTCCGCCAAATGAATCAGTGTGAGTCCACTCATTGCAGCCACAAGTTTGTCGCCCTCTGCAATATAATTGGGTAGGGACTCCGGCTTTGCACCAGACCAACGAATACCGGTTACCGCTGGGAAATCCACATTTTTCATGAAGACCTCAATCGTTTTATCCGTAGCCTGCACACCTTGTCTCAAGGCAATCGCATCGTCCCGCGTCTTTGCAAAGCCTACAAACACAGTAAGCTTATCGGAATTATCCAGTGCGGAAGCAAGCCCCTTCTTATTGAGCGAATCCTGAACAGCCTGAGCGCCCTGAAGCGAACTGAACACCCCATTTTGCAAAAAGGTATACGATTTAGCAGGAATTTGCACAGCAGTTACAGCTGCTGTTGTTGCTGGGAGAGCTGCATCTCCTGTACCCGCTTGTGTTTTGGTCGTGGAGGTAGCTGTTTGTGTATTAGGTGATGGCACCGTAATTTTACTAGGATTCGATGTCGCTATACTTGTGGTTGTATCTCGATCCGAAGAAAACATAGAGAGCACGAAGAAACCGAATGCGATTCCCGTTACTACTGCCCCTGCCACAGATGTGGCTATGCGAATCCATGGCGCACCGGACGACTTCGCATAGCGAGTTCCAGTCCCCGGATCCCTATAAGGATCCTTGGATGTCCAACTGGACCACTCCTCTCGATTATCCGCAGGTTTGGGCTCTATCTCGAGTTCTATCTCTCGTTCTTGTCGAACTGTTTTTGGAATAGGCGCATTCTGCCCTTCTCGAGATATTTGGGTTTCACGAATGATGCGTTCTACACGCTCTCCTTCAGATTCAATCTGGCTGTGCCAGCTCCCAAAATCAGTAGTAAACGTATTCAGCGCATGCGGTTCAAATAAGGATTCTACTTGCTCTCTTTCCCCTTGCTCATATGGCGTTACTTCCTTAGGGGTGCGATCTATCTTCGGTTCTATAACTTTATACTCTTCTTGATAGAGCGGAATGATGTTCTCTTCTTGTTCATGCACCCTGGCTGCTCTGCGTGTGGATTCTGCGCCTTCCTTGGGGTCGAAGCGATATGTGATTCTACCTTTGTTCATTCTCTTCCCTCACTCCTCATCGTATATATGGCCCGAAACGGGTACAATGCCGTAGTATCTTGTCCCAATCTTCTGTTACTAGAGTATGAGAGAGAGAACCATAATATGATTTTTCCAAGAAAAAAAGACCGCCTCCAGCCCATCGGCGCAAGCGATCTTCTCTTTAGGTATGTGCTTCGTATTTCTTGCGCAGCGATTTAGCTAACCCATCCGCTGCCTTCCAGATGTCTCCTGCGCCCATCGTGAGTACAAGGTCACCTGGTTGAACATGATCTACCAAATACGATAGTACTTCTTCACGTGTGGCAATGTGCTGAACATTCGGGTTGCTATTGCTGCGTATCAACTCAACTAGCTTAGCAGAGTCAACACCTTCAATCCGTTGTTCGCCTGCAGGTGAATAAATATCCGTTATGATCACTTCATCCGCTTCTAGGAAGGAGCGGCTAAACTGCTCGAACAAATAGTAAGTTCGCGTATAGCGTTGCGGTTGGAACACGGCGACAATACGCTTTTTTGTTGCTTTCGCAGCAGAAATCGTTGCTTGAATTTCCGTAGGATGATGCGCGTAATCATCAATAACCAAGATGTTTTCAACTTCTCCGAGTACTTGGAATCTACGTTTAGCACCACGAAACTCCTGAATGGCTTCCGCAATACTCTCGAAAGACAGCCCTGCTTCCAAGCAAGTAATCACTGTCGCAAGAGCATTGTATACATTATGTTTACCAGGCACTGACAGGCTGACTTGGCCAAGAGATGAACCGTTACATTCTACCGTAAAGGTTACCTTGCGATCACCTAGTAAGATGTCACGTGCGATATAATCCGCTTTCGTCTCAATCCCGTACGTAATTACTTGACTTTGAATTTCCGGTATCATTTCGCGCAGGAATTCATCATCCTGACATACAATCGCTTTTCCGCCAGGTCTGACTTGACTCAAGAATTGTTTGTATGCCTTCTTCAAGTTCTCGAAATCGCCATTATAATTTTCCAAATGGTCCGCTTCGATATTGTTCACTAATGCAAGAGTTGGGTGATATTGCAGGAAGGTTCCGTCACTCTCATCGGCCTCCGCAACAACATACTCTCCTTTCCCTGCTTTGGCATTGCTGCCAACGTTCATAATTTCTCCACCGATAATATACGTTGGATCTGTGCCGCAAATCTCCATGACCAAAGCAATCATGGAGGACGTTGTTGTTTTCCCGTGGGCGCCTGCAACAGCAATCCCTTTACGCTCATTCATCAGTCTGCCCAGCATTTGTGAACGATGAATAATGGGAATGTTTAGTTCCTCTGCTGCTTTCAATTCTACATCGTCTTTGGCTATTGCGGTTGAATATACAACAAGATCAGCACCAGATACATTCGCTGCCTGATGACCGATAAAGACTTGGGCGCCTTTGGCTTTCAATTTCTCAGTTAACTCTTGCTGAGCAATATCTGACCCTGAGACACGGTATCCCATCTCGAGCATGACTTTGGCAATGGCACTCATGCCGTATCCGCCGATTCCAATAAAATGTACGTGTTCTGCTTGATTCACGCCGTTCTCACCATCCTTTTTCAGAATCGGTTTGATAGGTTATCCAAGAACGAACATCAGAGATTAAATACAGCGTGCCGGATACGACCGCCAGATCATCCTGCTCAGTTCTATTTGTTAATAAGGTTAGAGCTTGCTTCCAATCGCGTTCTACGACAACATCGACTTCAAGATTCATCTCTCGAAGCAGACCATTGGCAATTTCAGCGAGAAGGTAAGCATCCCCTTTTTTATGAAAATTTGCTTCTGTAATAATGAGCGTATCCACCAATGGTAGTATATGCCTTAAGTAGCCTGTATGATTCTTCGTGGCTAGCATTCCGATCATCATATGAAGCTTCTTATAACTATACACGTTCTGAAGTGCTGCAGCCAACGTTGCAGCCCCTTCAGGGTTATGAGCCCCATCAATTAAGATGCGCGGCTCCTGTGAAACCATTTCCAATCTACCTGGCCATTTGGTTCCCGAAAGCCCCTTCTGCAAATCTATGTCCTCCACGATGGTGGCGTAATATTGACGAAGAACCTCAAGTGTCATGACCGCTACGGCAGCATTCTTCAATTGATGTTCACCATTCAATGTAATCGACAGATTCGGAATAGGTCGAAATGGTCCGTTAAACTGAAAGCTTTGATGATCGAGCTCGCTGTTCACTTCGGTCAAGTTAAATTGATCGCCAAGCGAATAAAGTGTCGCTTTCTTCGCCTTCGCTGTTTGTTCGATAACGCTCCAAATCGCTGCAGGTTCCACAGCTGTAATGACAGGTACTCCTGCTTTGATAATCCCCGCTTTTTCAGCTGCAACAAGCTCTAGAGTATCCCCTAGAATATCCATGTGATCATGACCGACATTCGTAATTACGGTAACAATTGGATTCACGATATTCGTGCTATCCAGCCTTCCCCCGAGTCCGGTTTCCCATACGACATAATCGGGATATGCCACTTTGCCAAAGTATAGAATCGCCAGTGCCGTTGAAATCTCAAACATCGTCGGCGGACCAACCTCTGTGGCTGCAATCTCATCCACAATTGGCTTCATCTCATTCACTAAGCGAAGTAGTACGTCATCCTCAATATCGGCGCCATTGACTTGTATGCGATTCGTATACCTCACCAAGTAAGGCGACGTAAACGTCCCCACATCATAACCGCACGCTTGAAGCACAGAAGCTAGGTAAGCGCATGTTGAGCCCTTACCATTCGTTCCGGCCACATGAATGAACTTCAGCCTGCGTTCGGGGTGCCCTAACTTCTCCATGAGTAGATGCATACGTTGGAGGCCCGGCTTCATGCCGAGCTTCTCCATCCGTCCAACGATCCAATCAATGGCTTCCTGTGCGGATTGGAATTCACCCGCCGTGTTCTTGATTTCATCCATTGTTCTCATCCTCTTTTACTATATGAATCACCATGTAGACGAACCTAGGCAATCGTATCATTTACGTTCTTTAAGCCTTTAACTCCGCTAATCGAGCGATAACTTTATCCCGTTTGTCTGCATAATCAGCAAGCTTAGCTTTCTCT
This sequence comes from Paenibacillus qinlingensis, assembly GCF_013204845.1. Taxonomy (GTDB): domain Bacteria; phylum Bacillota; class Bacilli; order Paenibacillales; family NBRC-103111; genus Paenibacillus_E; species Paenibacillus_E qinlingensis. The sequence continues at coordinate 46,219 of NZ_JABMKY010000010.1, read as the reverse complement.
TCTTCGATGACTTTCGCAGGCGCCTTAGCTACAAACCCTTCATTACCTAACTTCTTCTCGATCCGCTCAACTTCACCATGTAAGGATTGCAGCTCTTTGTCCAAGCGTGCAAGCTCTTGCGTGATATCGATCAAGCCCGCCAATGGCAAGTAAAGCTCAGCCCCCGTGATAATCGACGTCATTGCTTTGTCAGGTGCTGTCATTGTAAGGTCAATTTCAAGCAGGGACGTGTTACAGAAGCGTTTCAGGTATTCTTCATTTTTGCTGAGAATGTCCTGTGTCTCTGCACTAGCTGGTTTAATCAAGAGCTCTACTTTCTTACTCATCGGCACATTCACTTCAGCGCGGATATTACGAACGGAACGAATCGCTTCCATCAGAAGCTCCATCTCACGAATCGCATCCGGCGCTTCGAATGCGGCATTCTCAGTCGGCCAAGCCGCGAGGGTAATCGTGTCCCCAACATGCGGCAAGTGCTGCCAAATTTCCTCTGAAATGAACGGCATGAACGGATGAATCAAACGCTGCGTTTGATCTAATACATAAGCTAGAACCGATTGTGTCTGCTTTTTAGCCGCTGCATCCGTACCATATAAGCTTAGTTTGCTAATCTCAATATACCAGTCGCAGAGATCATCCCAAATGAAGTTGTAGAGTAGACGGCCTGTTTCACCGAATTCGTAGCTGTCGATTAAGCGGGTAACGTCTCGAACCGTCTCGTTCAAACGATGTAGAATCCAACGGTCAGCCGTCCCTAATTGGCCAGTCAAATCGATGTCTGCTGCAGTAACGCCTTCCAAATTCATTAGAGCGAATCGGGAAGCATTCCAAATCTTATTGGCAAAATTACGAGCTTGCTCAACCCGCTCCCAACGGAAGCGCAAATCTTGCCCCGGCGTGGAGCTCGTAGAAATCATATAGCGCATGGCATCCGCGCCGTATTTCTCGATCACTTCCAACGGATCAACACCGTTTCCGAGCGATTTGGACATTTTACGTCCTTCGGAATCACGAACAAGACCATGCATAAGAACATCTTTAAAAGGAATTTGGTCTGTAAATTCTAGACCTTGGAAAATCATTCGAGCTACCCAGAAGTAAATGATATCGTAACCAGTAACGAGAACACTCGTCGGATAGAAACGTTTCATATCTTCGGAATCATTCGGCCACCCTAATGTGGAGAAAGGCCATAGCGCCGAGCTGAACCATGTATCCAACACATCGTTATCTTGGTTAAGATTCGCACTTTGACAATGGGAGCAAGCTGTAGCATCCTCACGGGCTACAGTGATTTGACCGCAATCCGCACAGTGCCAAGCCGGAATTCGGTGACCCCACCATAGTTGACGGGAAATACACCAGTCGCGAACATTTTCAATCCAGTTCAGATACGTTTTCTCGAAGCGATCAGGAACAAAATTAACACCCTTCCCTGATTTTTGTGCTTCAATCGCTTGATCAGCCAGCGGTTGCATTTTCACGAACCATTGGGTGGACAAGTAAGGCTCAATAACTGCGCCACTGCGCTCGCTATGTCCAACTTGATGAACGTGCTCTTCGATTTTGATCAGAACACCTTGCTCTTTCAAATCAGCAACGATTTGCTTACGGCACTCGAACCGATCTTGACCTTGGTATGGGCCAGCATTCGCGTTCATCGTTCCCGTTTCGTCCATAACCAGAATTTGCGGCAGATTGTGACGCTTTCCTACTTCGAAATCGTTAGGATCATGCGCAGGCGTAATTTTCACCGCGCCGCTACCGAATTCTTTTTCAACATAATCGTCTGCAATAATCGGAATTTCACGGTTTACAATCGGAAGCAGCAAAGACTTCCCAATAAGATGCTTGTAACGCTCATCCTTCGGATGAACAGCAACCGCTGTGTCTCCTAGCATCGTCTCAGGCCGTGTTGTAGCAACTACGATCGAGCCTGATCCGTCTGTTGTTTCATATTTCAGATGATACAGCGCACCTTGAACTTCCTTGTATTCCACTTCAATATCCGAGAGCGCTGTGCGTGCCGCTGGATCCCAGTTAATAATATAGTTGCCGCGATAAATGAGACCTTTTTCGAACAAGCTAACGAAAACTTCACGAACCGCTTGCGAAAGTCCTTCATCCAATGTGAATCGTTCACGCGAATAATCGAGAGAGAAGCCCATTTTGGCCCATTGCTCACGAATCGTATCCGCATATAACTCTTTCCACTCCCATACCTTCTCCAAGAATTTCTCGCGCCCGAGATCATAACGCGTTTGTCCTTGTTCGCGAAGCTTCTGCTCTACACGTGTTTGTGTAGCAATACCAGCATGGTCAGAACCAGGCAGCCAAAGCGTATCAAAGCCTTGCATCCGCTTCGTACGAATAAGAATATCTTGGAGCGTGAAATCAAGTGCATGCCCGATGTGCAGCATACCCGTTACGTTCGGAGGCGGTATCACAATCGTGTAGGTTTCCGCATCAGGACGGTTACCTGCCTTGAAAAATTCATTCTTAATCCAGTAGTCGTACCATTTACGCTCCGCTTCTTTCGGGTCGTACGTGGTAGGCATTTCCGTTTGTAATTTCGTTTCGGTCATAAAAGTACCTCCATATCTGGTTAGTTGTTATAAACACAAAAAAACCTTTCGCCCCAAAAAGGACGAAAGGTATAGCTTCCGTGGTACCACCTTCATTTCATGCGACTTGCCCTAATAGCAAATAACATGACACTTAAACAGATAACGGCTGCGACCGGAAAATGCTAATGCAGGCGAGAAAATGAAACTCGGCGATTGCACTCACATTTACTGCTCCAGGGCGACTTCGATCGGATGTATCCTGAGGAACCTCTCAGCGCTGCAGTTCCACTCTCTGAAGGGCGTTCCGACTACTACTCCCTATCTTTGCAATTCCATATGTTGGTTTGAAAATGATTTACACTATATGATATCGAATTATCGACACATAGTCAATAATTTCGACGCCTATTATAAGGATTATTTTCTAGTATTGGATGAAACGGTGGATTTTATACGAGAGCAAACATAAAGAGCCCCCAGCCGCTATTAGCAGCCAGAGGCTCTTGCCTATGTATAGGTATTTATTTGGGCAAATAAATAACTTGACCCACAACAATATCTTGGTCGCCTAGACGATTCATCAATTGAAGCTCACGCGTTGTCAGTTGATAGCGCTTCGCGATGGATTCTAAGGTGTCGTCCTTCTGAACGATACATAGTTTGAGTTTCCTGAACTCTTGTGACTCCGATCTGCTCTGAAGGAATAATCGCCGCCACTCTACTGCATCTATCCGCGATTCCGCCTCAAGAGCCGCTTGCGCCTCAGCTTCCGCAAGCCGCTTGTCGGAAAGATACGTGCCTGCCTTAGATAATAGCGATTTGATGCCATATGGGTTAACCTCCACGGCGTCCGCTGCCTTCTTGCCAAAGGCAACTTTCAGTTCCTTTTTTTCCTCCGTAACAACGGTACTATCAGCATGAGGGGTCACCTTCAGCTCGATTTGTTCAAAATCAACACCTATGGAATCATCCCCCGTAAAGGACTCTGGCTGAGCCGCAACAACGGTTGGTTCAGGTGCTGCTGCTATCAACGTTGGGGATGGGGTAGGTAAAGGTGTAGGAAGAACAGGCGTTGGCATTGGCACTGGTGGTGGTTGGATCACTTGTGGAACTGGTTGAACCTGTGGTTCTTGAGCATACGGTGCTGGTGTAGGTACGGGTTCCGATACGTATGGCATGATGGGCTCAGAGCGCGGGTACTCAATTTGATGGACAAAAGTAACTTCTTCTTCCTCCCGCCAACTTTCTTGCGGCACAGAAACCATTTCTACACCTTGCAAAGAAAGTACACCTGTTACATTAAGACTTCGTGCCGATAAGAGGTCGATATCAAAATTCTCGATTTCCACCTGAATATCTTCTACACGATGAATACGATTCAAGGGCAGTGTAATTTCGACAGGAATCAAATGCTCAAGCGTACGAGGACTGCCGCCTTCTTCGCTAAAGTAGTTACCTGTAAGTAGTAGATTCCCCTTTAAAATCGCTTGATCATCCAGCGTTATTACTTGAATATGCGGAAGCAATTCTACCTCATTCAATTCTTGTATAGCCGCTAAATTCTCCTGTAAATGCACACGTTCATAAATATCAAAGCGTAACCCTGGTTGTTGTTCAGACACCGAATGAATCCTCCCTTCCGTTAATTCGAAACATACAGCAGCTCCGAATTGTTGGGTGATATACTTGATTGTCTCTAAAAGTATATGGGTGGATGAGGCCAGGCATGACTACATTTTTAATTCATTGACAATTGGTCCAACAACGTCTTGAAATCTAGTGGATACGGAGCGTGCACAACGACATCATTTTGCGAAATTGGATGCTTGAATATGAGCCTTTCACCGTGAAGAGCTTGACGTTGAAACAATCGTGAAGAGCCTCCATACAAGGTATCCCCGATTAGTGGATGTCCTAAATGACTGAGATGAACGCGAATCTGATGCGTCCTGCCCGTTTCCAACTCTACTTCAACGAGTGCACCAGCTTTCATTTGCTGAAGGACACGGTAATGCGTAAGTGCCTGATCCCCATTAGGGGCCACTCTTCGTTTCCCTGGTTGATGACGATCTTTGCCTATCGGTTCATCAATCCATCCTTCCTTTTCCTTGAAAATCCCGTGAGCTAGCGCAACATAGCGTCTATCGATTAGTTTTTCTCGCATGGCTTCATCCAATAGGACATGCGCCCATTCATTTTTGGCATAAAGTACAACGCCCGTCGTATCTTGATCTAGACGATGAATATGACGAACGCCGCATGCCTGTCCTGTTGCTTCATAATAGTAAGCTACCGCATTAGCCAGCGTCCCTCCTTGGCCGACTTCGGCTGGATGGACAGACTTACCAGCAGGTTTATTCACGACTAAAGTGAACTCATCCTCAAATAAAACGTCTAATGCATAAGACTCAGATTTAAAAGCCGCCTTTTCCTGAGGAAAAACCTTTAACCGTATCGTATTATTTTCTATGCGAATAAGTCCCTGGGAAGCTAATCGCAGGAAAAATTTGCGAGGCACAGGCAGATATGCCGTTAATTCTTCAACAGCACCTGGTTTAAGCGGTTTCCACTGTTCATTTGGGAGTGGGAGCTGCAACCATTCCCCATCACGCGACCACTCAATCATGATTTCATGCCCTTACGAAATGATAGAAAGATTGCTAGTAGAATGAGTAGAAATACAAAAACAATCGCCATAAGGTCGATCGGGAAATCAAAAAAGTAATAACGTTTCATAATTAGAACGAGCTCCTTAAGAAAGAGGGATTAAGTACACTTTATTTTAACAATTACCATTACCATTTGCATGCAAAAATATGATACTATTATTCTTGTATTGTTTTTTTTCGACATTTTCTATCAATTTATTAATAGAGCAGGAGAGGTATACCTTGGGTAGTTCAATTGCAAATCACTTTCGAAATTATAGTTGGCTGAAACGAACTTTACTTGTTATTGCAGCATGTACATTTTTAAGTTCGAGTTTTTTATTTCTTACCCCGCCAGGGACATTCATTCGTGAATATTTGGCCAAAACGGTCATCACAACGCAGCATCGTGACTGGGCTTGGATCTTCGTAGGCGCACAGCGCCGAGATCAAATGGTTCTTGAAATGCAGAACCTAACGGAAGTTAACTCGATCGAGAAGCAAGATATTGAGGCTGTTCAGTTTAATACTAACCGCCCTATTGAGAGCCTCGTCAAAGTAGAAGATATTTCTGGCACCCTGTGGAAGGGTAAGCGAATGTATGTATATGATCCACGTTCTATCCGTGTTGTCGTTCCGTCCAAACAAGGTGAAGGTGAACGAATTACAGCTATGGTTCAACGTACAGGTGCTGTTGCCGGTGTCAATGGCGGTGGATTCAATGATCCTGACGGCCTCGGAAACGGATTTGCCCCAATCGGTGCTATTATGTCCGGTGGTGAAATTCTTTATACCGACCAAGAAGGAAGCAACCCGCAACAAATTGTTGGTTTCACGAATGAAGGAACACTCATTATCGGTAAATACACGATTAACGAATTACTGAAACTTGGCGTCTCTGAAGCCGTTTCCTTCTATCCGCGAGTTATCGCGAACGGTAAACCGCTAATTACAAGCGGTGATGGTGGTTGGGGACGTGCTCCGCGTACAGCCGTCGGACAGAAAGCAGACGGTACAGTTATCTTTATCGTCATTGATGGTCGTCAAACATCAAGTGTTGGAGCTACACTGAAAGAAGTGCAGGATCTTTTCTTAGAAGACGATGTCATCAACGCTGGATTCCTTGATGGCGGAGCATCTTCTGAAATGGTTTATAATAATGCACTCATTACCAAACCATCTAGCCGTTATGGCGAGCGTCGCTTACCTTCAGCTTTCTTAGTGTTCGATCATCCTGAGAAAGTCCATGTGAAGAACATTTGGGAGGGCTTGACGACAATTGATGCAGGCGGTGCTTCAACTCACCCTGAATTCTTGAAAGAACAAGCCGAACTGAAAGCGCAAGGTAAATTACCAACGCCTACGCCGAAAGCAACGCCTACACCATCTCCAAAACCAGAAAACACAGCTGAATCAGTCAAAGGTGGCGGGTCATCTTCGCCTTCAAGTACCGACTCGACGAAGCCTAGCTCGACGGATAAGCCGTCAACTGGAACACCAACGAATACAACTAGCCCAACACCAACAAATACAGGCAACCCTACATCAACGCCTACACCTACACCTACGCCAAGTGGTGGGAATACGAATACGGGTGGTACGAACACAGGTACCAACACGGGGAGTACCAAGCCAACGACGACGACAACACCGTCGCCTACGCCGAGTCCCACACCGAAGCCAGCAACGAATGGAACGGAGACAGTACCAAACGCATCTACTTCTACTGCGCCAACAGTTAAACCTAACTAGTAGAAGAAATGGATGAGCAACAGCGATTACTTCTAGAAAGTTAGCAACCGTTACTACGGATGCTAACTTTTTTTTATCCAAACGCCGGCGCGACGCGATAAGGCACCTGCGTGGCCGGGTGATACGCCGGCGCAGTGCCCAGCGGGTGATATGCACGCCGCGGGCGTGGCGTTTCAGCGCGAGGAAGTTGCTGCTTTTGTGGCGTTTGGAGGGGGGAGGTAACTGGACTATTGTATTAACTGGAAAAAGTACAGCATTAGAGTGAAAATTCATCAGAAATTTGATTTAACTGGAAATTATGTAGTTAAAAATGCCTCTATTGTTCAGATCGAGTAAATTGGGCAGAATTAACTGTAGTTTTTCCATCTAACTCTGCGTTTGATTGGGAAATCGCAAATTTAACTGTAGAAAATCCATCTATTCCTCTGAGGTACAAGATAGTTATTAAACTTGTTCGTCTTATTCACTAAAATGACTCAGCAAACTATATTTCTACTTCTTCAGCTACTCCCACTCTTACTCTTACTCCTATACCTACCTCCACACCCCAACTTAACCAGCAACCGCACATCATACATACATACATACATACATCACTCCGAATAAAATAAGGGCAGCCCTCACGTAGAACATGCTACGGAGGGCTGCCCCTTTCTTATAATCGTTTCAAAGCCTCGCGATGAGCCTCAATTGTCGTTTCAATATCCGCATCGGAATGCACGGTAGATACAAACATCCCCTCAAACTGCGAAGGTGCAACCGAAACACCGAGATCTAGTAGATTACCGAAATAAGCATTAAATCGGCCAAGGTCAGATGTTTTGGCTGTTTCGTAGTTGGTGACTGGTCTCTCCGTGAAAAACGGACAAACCATTGATCCTACACGATTGATCGTGCTGGCAATGCCGAACTCCGCAGCATTCGCAGCAAAGCCCGCTTCTAGTCTAGCTGACTTGCGTTCCAGCTCCTCATAAACATTCGGCTCGCCTAGTAAGGATAATGTCGCGAAACCAGCTGCCATGGCAAGTGGGTTACCCGATAACGTACCTGCTTGGTAAATCGGACCTGCAGGAGCCATCTGCTCCATAATGTCTAAACGGCCGCCATAAGCACCTACTGGAAGCCCGCCACCGATAACTTTGCCTAGACAAGTTAGATCTGGTGTTACGCCGTATAAACCTTGTGCACAGTTCTTATGTACACGGAAACCGGTCATAACCTCATCAAAAATCAACAAGGAACCATACTGCTTGGTAATATCACGTAGACCTTGCAAGAAACCATTTGCTGGAGGAACAACCCCCATATTCCCTGCAATGGGTTCTACGATAAGCGCGGCAATTTCTTCTCCAAACTTTTCGAAAACAAGCTTTACGGAATCCAAATCATTATAAGGCACAGTAATTGTGTTAGACGCCACGCTACTTGGTACACCAGGGCTATCTGGTAATCCAAGTGTAGCAACCCCAGACCCAGCCTTGATCAACAATGCATCTGCATGCCCATGATAGCTTCCTTCGAATTTAACGATCTTGTCGCGCTTCGTGAATCCACGAGCTAGACGCAACGCACTCATTGTGGCTTCCGTCCCCGAATTGACCATACGAACCATATCAATTGACGGTACGCGTTCAATGACAAGCTTAGCCATCTCGGTTTCAAGCAACGTTGGAGCACCAAAGCTTGTACCTTTTATAGCTGTAGCGTGGATCGCTTCCAAAACCTTCGGATGTGCATGTCCTACAATGAGGGGTCCCCATGAACCAACATAATCAATAAACGTATTCCCATCAATATCCGTAACTCGCGAGCCGGATCCACTCTCCATGAATAACGGTGTTAAGCCCACTGATTTAAAAGCACGAACTGGACTGTTCACCCCTCCAGGAATCAGCTTTCTTGATTCTTGAAAAGCAGCCGCTGACTGTTTGTCGATTCTGCTCGAATTTACCATTATTTAGCCCCCAATAACGTAATCTTGTGATAAAATGAGGTCATAACCTACCCATGACTACCTATAAAGGCGGTGCAACCTATGCTAGAGCATATCAAGAAAGTTCCATTATTTGCCCAGCTTAACGAGCATCAATTGAACGCTCTTATTGAAATTTGTACAAGACGTACTTACAAAGCAGGCACAATCCTCTTTCAAGAAAAAGAAATCGGATCTGTCTTCTACATGGTGCTTAGCGGTTCCGTTAAAATCTATACAACAAGCCAAGCAGGTGAGGAAAAAATACTATCAATCTGCAAAACCAGCGAAAGCTTCGGCGAGCTGTCTCTCATTGATGGCAAACCTCGTTCTGCCTCAGCTCAAACTTTAGAAGAATGCACACTTCTAACGATAACTGGACATAGCTTCCTTGAGCTGCTTCGTACTCATTTTGACATTAGTCTAGGTATCATGCAAGAACTCAGTAACCGTTTGCGCGATACAAATCAACAAGTCTATGATCTAACCTTCGTAGATGCAAGAACACGAGTCATCAAAAGTTTGATCAAAATGGCGAACTCGCATGGCTTGCGTAAAGGCACTACAATCGTCATTAAGCTAGTTCTTAACTTTGATGAAATCTCCCAACTAGCTGGCGTTCAGAAAGCAACGCTCATGCAAGTCATTCGTGATCTTGAAGAGAAGAAAATCCTGACCATCTCTGCCAGCGAATTCACTTTGGAATTGACTAAGCTCCGTTAATCCCGTTGTGTGAAGACAAGGTCAGCAAGCTGACTTGCAGCTTCTTTGCCTTGTCGTATACAATCAGGCAGTCCGACGCCATGAAACCCTGCCCCCGTGACCAGGACTCGCGGCATAGCAGCAGCCAGTTCTTTGTTGAAATCCGCAATCGCCTCTAAATGGCCAACAGGGTATTGCGGCATGGAATTCATCAATCTCGTCACTTCAACGAAACTAGGTTCAGCCGTAATCCCAAGCAGATTATCTATGTCGCGTCGTGCTTTACTGATTAATTGCTCATCGGACCATGCCGGCCATTCCTGCTCGCCAGAACGACCAATATAGCAACGAAGCAGCACCTTGCCTTCTGGTGCAGCATGCAGCCACTTCGCTGAGGTTAACGTACACGCTGTAATCGTGTAACCTTCATGCTTAGGAACGAGAAAACCAGAGGCATCTAGTTCAAATGGAATATCCTTACGATCGAACGCCATAATCACATTAGCTACCGAGATATAATCAATCTTCGCTAGCTGGTTTGCAGCTGGCAGCTCCGAAAGCATCCTCGCCGCTTGATACGTTGGCGTAGTCACAATGACCCCGTCAACGACTTCATGCTGACCATCCTCAAAGACAACTTCAGTTTGTCCACCCGCTACACGACGCACGGACACAACACCAACTCCAGCACGTAAATCCACAGTAGATAACGCGTCTACTAACCCATTCACTAGTGATTGCAACCCTCGTTTAAACGTTACAAATACCGAATTGCGAACAGCCGCAGGCAAATGCGCGCTTTCCTCAGTCACATTTTTGCGGCTCGCCATCATCCCAAGAATTAAACTGCGATTCTTCTGCTCCATAGCCCGAAACTGCGGGAAGGTGGATTTCAAGCTCAGCTTGTATGTATCCCCAGCGTAAATCCCTGCAAGCAGCGGCTCGACAATACGTTCAAGCACTTCCTTACCAAGTCGTCGCTCGAGAAAATGACCAAGCGACTCATCCGCTGCGACATCCCGCTTTGGTTTAATCAGGTCCATCGCAGCGCGAAGCTTGCCAAAAGGCGAGATAAGGCCTGTCTTCATAAACGGTGTCATCTGAGTCGGGATTCCCAGTACCAAGCCAGGAGGCATGCGATGCAGCTTTCTCCCGCGAACGATATAAGTCTTCTTCGCTTTCGGATTCGTACCAGTCAGCTCATTTTCCATGCCGAGATCATACGCCAAATCAATAATGGGACGTTTACGCGCTAGAAAGGAATCTGGCCCCTTTTCAATCACAAAGCCGTCACGCTCAATCGTATGAATTTTCCCGCCAAATGACGGTGATTTCTCGACAACAGAAATGCGAAAGGGGGCACCTCCACCGGCTTCAGCTTCCGTCATCAGTTTTTTCAAATAATAAGCAGCACTTAGCCCCGTAATACCCCCGCCAATAATCATATAATGAGGCACGTTGTTACTCATTCTGAACCAGCTGCCTCTTGCCATTTCTTGTAGACAACATCACTTAAGGTTTCCATATATAGAGGATCAGTGTTGAGCGACTCTGTACGTTCCAAGTGAACGCCTAGCTCTTTCGCTAACCCTTGTGCTTCGATATCGATATCATACAGAACTTCTAAATGATCAGAAACGAAACCGATTGGACAGAGGAGTATCTTATCCACGCCTTCTTCTTGCTTAATCGTACGCATGACGTCCATAATATCCGGACCTAACCAAGGCATGGCTGTCTGGCCCGCACTTTGCCAACCAAACTGCCAATTCGTAAGACCTACCCGCTCAGCAAGCGCTTTGGAGGTAGCCAGCAATTGATCCGGGTATGGATCCTTCATTTCCAGAATTTTCTCCGGCAAGCTATGTGCTGTAAAGATGACTCTCACGTTATCCCGATCCGCCTCAGCAAATTTCCCCAATGCTTTCTCTACACGTGTTTGCAATGCATCGAGCAGCTTCCCATGGAGGTGATAATCCAGAACGAAAGTTATTTGAAGACCTAGCGCTTCCGCCTTATCCTTCGCTCGTTTCACATAACCACCGACACTCATCGTCGAGTAGTGAGGCGCTAGAACGACCCCTACAGCCTCTGTGATGCCGTCTTTAACCATTTGTTCAACGCCATCTTCTACGTAAGGCTGAGCGTGCTTAAGGCCTTGGTAGCAGACGAATTCAAGCTCAGGATGCTCTTGACGAAGCGTAGCTTCGAGTCCTTTTACTTGTTTATTCGTATTTTCACGCAGCGGGAAGAAGCCACCGACAATAGCCTCATAACGCGTCGTTAATTCATGCAATTGCTCAGGGGTCGGAGGATGACCACGACGGATATGCGTATAGTACGCTTCTACTTGATCTAAGCTTTCCGGCGTACCGTACGACATCACTAAGACGCCAATGCGCTTTTTGGTCATGTTAAACACCACTCTTTCCAGCTTGCTGGGTTAAAACGGAATGCGAATAGGAATGAACAAATGTCGTTAGTTCCTTCAATTTCTCCAATGATGCTTCTGGGAATAAGCCATGCCCGAGGTTGAAAATAAACCCTGGTTGCTTCATCCCTTCATCCATAATGGCTTTCGCTTGCGCTTCAATCACACTCATCGGCGCTGTTAGAATATACGGATCTAGGTTCCCTTGCACAGCATATCGGTTCTGTAGTCTTTCACGCCCAACATTAATCGGGACACGCCAATCCAAACCAATCACATCAGCTTGAATGGTTGTCAGATACGGCAGCAATTCACCTGAGCTAACGCCAGGGAAATAAATTTTCGGTTCTTTCAAATCGGATAGTTCTTTGAAAATCCGCATCATCGTAGGACGTACATAGACGTCGAAATCGGCCGGAGAGAGAGCCCCCACCCAGCTATCGAATACTTGAACAGCTTTTGCCCCATTGGCGATATGCGCGCGTAGATACGTGATAACCATATCCCCAAGCTTATCCATCAAGGCGAACCAGACGGCTGGTTCAGAATACATCATTTGTTTCGTACGAATATAACTCTTGGAGGGTCTGCCCTCGATCAAATAGCTGGCGATCGTAAATGGCGCACCCGCGAACGAAATCAACGGAACCTCTAATTCTTTATCTAATATACGAATTGTTTGAAGAATGTGGGACAAATCCTTCTCCACATCAATTGGACGAAGTCGTTCAACATCTTGTGCCGTGCGAACCGGCGTATGTATCACGGGACCGATATCTTTCACAATATCAAAATCAACACCCAACGAAGCCACTGGATTCATAATATCCGAGTACAAAATCGCGGCATCTACGCCAAGCTTTTTGATCGGCATCATCGTTACTTCAGCAGCTAGCTCTGGTTGCTGACAAATTTCAAGCAAGGAGTACTTTTCCTTGATCTTACGGTAGTCCGGGTCGTAGCGACCGGCTTGACGCATATACCACACAGGCAGTGTATCAACTTTTTCTTTCCGGCATGCTTTAATAAAATTATCGTTATAACTCATGAGGCACCTTCCTCTTGTTTCCATCTATTCTCATCCATTATGCCCTAATTATACCCCTCTCACAACCAACGTAAGCTTATCTATTGCGACAAAAGTATGACAAAAAGAACCACTCGAACTCCGTTATACAGCACAGAGGACAAATGGTTCATGATCTCCTTACTTTTGCAAGTAGCGAGCGATATCTTTGGCGAAATAGGTCAAGATAATATCTGCTCCTGCACGTTTGAAGCCTATCATCGTTTCCATCACAATCGCTTCTTCATTCACCCAGCCTTGCTGAGCAGCAGCCTTCACCATAGCGTACTCTGCACTCACATTGTAAGCGACAACAGGCAAGTCGAAGTTATCCTTCAGCATGCGGATAATGTCCATATAAGCGAGCGCTGGTTTCACCATTAAGAAATCTGCTCCCTCGATGACGTCGCTTGACGCTTCACGAAGGGCTTCACGACCGTTAGCTGGATCCATTTGATACGTTTTCCGGTCGCCGAATTGCGGTGTGGAATGCGCAGCATCGCGGAACGGTCCGTAGTAGGCCGAAGCATATTTGACGGAGTACGCCATGATTGGCGTGTTCTCATAACCAGCCTCATCAAGTCCTGTGCGAATGGCTTGTACATAACCATCCATCATATTGGAAGGGGCGATAATATCTGCACCCGCTTTGGCTTGAGAGACAGCTGTGCGAACAAGTAATTCCAAAGAAGGATCATTCGCGACATCCGCTTGCCCTGTAATCGGGTGGTGATGAATAACCCCACAATGACCTGTATCGGTAAATTGACATAAACACGTATCTGCGATAATCAGCAAGTTAGGGTTAAGTTCTTTAATAAAGCGTGTTGCTTGCTGTACGATACCGTCATCCATAAATGCGGACGTTCCAGTTGCGTCTTTGTAATCAGGTACACCGAACAAGAGAATCGCTTGGATACCCAATTGCGTGATTTCATCGATTTCCTCTTTCACACGATCGAGTGAGAAATGATACACACCAGGCATCGAGGCTATTTCTGATTTTACATTTGTACCATGAGTAACAAAGATCGGTTGAACGACATCGTTCACTGTCACTTGATTCTCACGAACAAGATTACGTATAGCTGCATTTCCGCGTAAGCGGCGGTTACGAACGATTGGAAAACTCATGATGGATTTCCGCCTCCTTGAATCATGCTTTGTACCAAAGAAGCCACTGTTGCTTCTTCAGCCGTATATGTGATCGACAGTCCTGCTTGTAGGACAGTCTCTGCCGTTTTGGGACCAATAACTGCAATCTCCACGCCTTGTAGAAGCGATAACGGATCTTCCATACCGAGTTGCTTTAGCGCTTCGAGTAAATTCGTAACGGTCGATGAGCTTGTAAAAGTGATGATATGAATGCTTTGATTTTGCAAAAGATGTATAATCTCTTCTCCGTCATCCGTGGTCAATACATTCTCATATACATCCACTTCGGTAACTTCGAGACCGAGTTCTTTCAATTTTGACGGTAAGTAATCACGTGCTAAGTCTGCTGTCGGCAGCAACACTTTCTGACCTGCGTTCAAATCCCCTTCAATGGCATCTAAGATGCCTTCCCCATGATACTTGGCTGGTAGGACGTCTGCAATGATACCACGCTCAGCGAGCGCCTCAGCGGTCTTAGGACCTACTGCAGCAATTCGTGCCTTCCCCATTCTGCGAACATCAATGCCTAACTCACGCAGTCTGCGGAAGAAAAATTCAACACCATTCGCACTCGTTAGCACAATCCAGTCAAACTCCTGCAGTCTCTCAAGTGCGAGATCCAATGCTTGCCTAGCTTCTTGGCGACTTGGCGGTTGTAAACGAATGACCGGGAACTCGACGGGTTCTCCACCCAAATCATCGATAAGATCGACAAGCTCACTCGCTTGACTCCGAGCTCTCGTGACAAGTACTCGCTTGCCAAACAGCGGCTTCTTTTCCATCCACGCCAGCTTCTCACGAAGCTTAACAACCTCGCCAACGATAATGACGGCCGGAGATTTGAAGTTCGCTTCTCTTACTTTTTCTGTAATATCTGCAAGTGTACCTGTTATCGTCGCTTGATCCGCCCAAGTTCCCCATCGCACTAAGGCAACAGGCATTTCTGGCGGCTTCCCACAGCGAATTAACTCGCGGCATATTTGCTCTAGATTGGCGACGCCCATCAGAAACACCATTGTGCCAATCGCTTTGGCTAGATGCTCCCAGTTCAAGCTGGAATACGTTTTATTTGGATACTCATGGCCCGTTACAATCGCGACTGACGAGGTGAAATCGCGATGCGTGACCGGAATACCTGCATATGCAGGTACGGCGATCGAAGAAGTGATTCCTGGGATAATGTCATAAGTAATATTGTTATCTGTCAGCAGCTCGGCTTCTTCTCCGACACGTCCGAACACACTCGGATCTCCACCTTTAAGGCGTGTTACGATCTTCCCTTGTAACGCCAAATCCACGAGCAACTGATTGATTTCTTCTTGCTTTAATATATGTTTGTCAGGCAGCTTGCCAACAAAGATGAGTTCTGCTTCTGGTCTACGATGCTTCAATAAGCGTGGATTCGCCAGTCGATCATATACGATGACATCAGCTCTTTGGATCGCTTCCATCCCGCGTACCGAGATGAGCTTAGGATCTCCAGGACCCGCTCCAACAAGAAAAACTCTTCCTTTGTTCACAGTGATCACTCCCTCACCTCAGCTAGAATCTTCTCAGCTCCTTGAGCGATGAGCTTATCTGCGACTAACGCTCCCAACGCTTCCGGATCATTCCCGGAAGCCGTTTCCTTGAGCATGGTCACGCCATCCGGCGTCCCGACCATGCCGGTCAGGGTCAGCAGCGGGGCGTCTTCCCCGCTGCTGTTCTCGACGCTCGCGTATGCTCCGAGCGGCACCTGGCAGCCTCCGTTGAGTCTGCCGAGGAAAGCCCGCTCCGCTCGCACGGCAAGCGCCGTTGGCTCATGCTGGAACTTGCCCAGCAAGTCCAGCACGAAAGCGTCGTTGCCGCGGCACTCGATGCATAGCGCTCCCTGCCCTACGGCAGGGAGGCATAGCTCGGGCGGCAAGTAGCTGGAGATGCGATCTTGCCAGCCGATCCGGTGAAGACCGGCGGCGGCAAGCATAATCGCATCGAAGTTCTCTTCTTCGAGCTTGCGCAGCCTCGAATCAATGTTGCCCCGGATCGACTCGATCCGGAGATCCGGGCGGTGATGCTGGAGCTGGCTAGCTCGGCGCAGCGAACTTGTGCCGACGAGCGCACCTTGCGGCAGCTCGTCGAGCGATTTGCCTCCGCGCGTGATCAACGCATCGCGCGCATCCTCGCGCTTAGGGATCGCGCCAACAACGAGACCTTCGGGCAACTCGAAAGGCATATCCTTCATGCTATGGACGGCGATATCAATCTCGCCGTCGGTCAACGCTTGTTCGATTTCCTTAACGAATAAGCCTTTGCCTCCGACTTTGGATAACGTGACGTCCAAAATCCGATCGCCCTTCGTCACAATTTTCTTAATTTCAAATTGACATTCGATGCCATGCTCGGAAGCAAGCTGCTTTAATAGCTCAACAGCTTGTCCTGTTTGAGTCAGTGCCAAAGCACTTTGTCTTGTCCCTACAATAATCGTTTTCATTCGTCTCCGCCTCCTATACGTGCTGCCCAATCTCATTGATGAAAGACCAAGAAGGCCGTCCACTTTCTACTTGTCCTTGCTCTTGTGATTGCATCCAAGCTTCATCATGTAAGGCAAGGTTGAACTTCTCTTTCCAGTCTTCAAACTTTCCTTCACGGATCAAAGGCATGAGATCCCATGCCAGCATGTCTTTAAATAGGCCCTGCCTTGCTTCTTTATCCTTCACGTGTTCCTGAATGAACAAGCGAGTTTCGCTGAGAAAATCCAAATAAATTTCATACTCATCGCCATAAGTTTTGTCGATCTCTTTGGCAATTTTACGCGCTGCTGATGGACTAGCTCCCCCAGTGGAAACCGTAATGACCAGCTTCCCTCGACGAACAACGGAAGGTAGGATGAACGAGCTCAGGTCTGGTTGATCAACAATATTGACGAGCAAGCGATGCGCATTCGCATCCTCTGCGATCTGTCTATTGACTTGGGCATCGTTCGTTGCCGCAATGACTAATGCAAAGCTTGTCTCATCATGGGATACCCACATCCCTGAATCATAGGACTGTCTCTTCACGATCACATTTGGTTGATGCGCCATCTCAAGAATTCCAACCGTGAACGCTGGACTAACAAGCGTCACCTCGGCTCCAGCCGCAAGCAACGAGCGTAATTTCCGTTCCGCTATCGGACCTCCACCGACAATCAAGCACCGGCGTCTTGCTAAATTCATCATAACGGGAAAAGGATGCTGCCAACCATTTAACTCCATATCCACCCGTGAAAATCAGAAACAAGATTCGAAACAACGAAATTCAACACGACGATACAGAAGGCCGCTAAATTCCAAACAGCTAGCTTATTCCCCGAAATCCGCATGGATTTATGTTGAAATAAGTAAAACGCATAAGCTGCCAACACGAAGAAAGAATTGATTACTTTAGGATCATAGAGGAGATTGCGATTGCCTTCAAGCACAACCCACACCACACCAAGACTTAAAGCCATTAGAAGCAACGGCCCTCCGATAATGACCGACAAATACGTATAATGCTCAATTTTCTCAAGAGATGGCAGTCTCATGACAGCCTGCGAGAAATTTTTACTCTTCAACCTTGTATGTAAAAATATGTACATCCCTGAAAAAATAGCAGCAATTGAAAAGGCGGCATAACTGCCAATCGCTAATGAAATATGAATAAATAATAGCTCATCATTAATTTCCCAATCGGACTTGATCGGCACAACATGTGGATTCCCAAATATATTTAGTGCGAGTATAGCAAAACCAAGTACATTCACGAAAAACACGAACAATTCAATCCTGAAAAAACGGTTGATAATCAAGGATATCGTTACAATCAGCCACGAAAACATAAAGAGCACGTCAGATCGAACAAAAGCCCATTCCGTCAAATGACCATATAAACTAATCGCCAAGTAAGCGGTTTGCAAAACCCATACAAACAAAAGCAGCCCCGTCCCCATCCGTTTCGCGCTCCGGCTCGCATTGGCGAAATCCGAAAAGTAAAACAGTAGGCTCAGGGCATACATATAAATCATCGCATCAAACAACCAGCTACGTGTAACCATGGCACCTCTCCTAGGCGGTTAGCGCCTTTTTATCAAGATGGGGCTAGAACATCCACGTTTTGCAAACTACGAACGGACAACTTCTCATCCAACGTTTGTTTACTTTCCACTTTGTTAAAGCCTGACTCCAACTCTTGTGCTATTTGATCTGCCTGTTCTTGTTGTTTAAGCGTATCTTCTAATGCGAAAAGCTTGGTGAAAATCTCGAGCGCATCGTCGCCGTGCCGCTCTCCCGCCATTTCTTTGATCCGTAGAATCGGATCACGCAACACTTGATTCACAATACTCTTCGTTAGTTTGCGAATCACCTTAATCTCACGCTCATCCAAATCAGTCAACTTATTCAGCATGTTCTCCATGGTTTCTTCGTGAATCTGATTCGCCTTGGTTTGCAAAGCACTAATCAGCGGACTGACCCCAAGTGTCTTCGTCCATTGATCAAAAGCAGCGATTTCGGACGTGATCATGATCTCAATCTTAGCCGCTTCTTTCTTTCTCTCCTGCAAATGCTTATCCACGATATGCTCCAAATCATCAATGTCATAGAGGAACACGTTAGGCAAGCCGCTAATCTCAGGATCCAGATCCCGCGGAACCGCGATATCCATCATGAAGAGCGGGCGAGATTTTCTTTTTTGCACATACGTTTGAATATCCTTCTTCGTCAGAACGTATCCAGGCGCTCCAGTCGAACTAATGATAATATCAACCTCAGGTAGATAATTCGGCATTTCCTCAAGTGTGCAAGCCACCCCGCTAAATTTGCCGGCTAAATCCATCGCTCTTTCCAACGTGCGATTCACAACGATAACTTTGTTTGCACCATTCGCATAGAGATGCTTCACGGTCAACTCACTCATCTTGCCTGCACCAATAATCATAATCGTCTTGTTCACATAGCTTCCGAAAATCCGTTTTCCGAGTTCTACGGCTGCATAGCTGATGGAGACTGGGTTATTACTGATACCCGTTTCCGAATGAGCTTTCTTAGCAAGGGTGATTGCTTGTTTAAACAAAGTATTGAAATAAGACCCCGTTGCTTTCAATTGTTGAGATGCTAAAAAAGCATCCCTCACTTGACCGAGAATCTGAGTTTCCCCAATGACCATCGAATCAAGTCCCGTTGTTACACGGAACAAATGCTCATTTGCTTTGTCATTCTCGTACATATATAAATGCTTCTGGAACTCATCCTTCTTCACATGAAACCAACGCTCAAGGAAATGCGTTAAGTAATGACTGCACAATTGAGGTCGATCCACGACAGCATAAATTTCAGTGCGATTGCAGGTGGCAACAATAACACATTCTAGAATACTTTTCGTCTCTTTCAACTCAGCGATTGCTTTGGGTAAATCTTGATCTGAGAACGCAAACTTTTCACGAATTTCTACCGGGGCTGTCCGATAATTCAAACCAACTGCGATAATATGCAACGTTACCACCTGCCTTTCGTTTTATTTAGAATCATTATAGCACAGCAATACCGACATTCCGACAAAATATTTGAATAAATTATGAATGCTTTGGGTCTGTTCGTTAGTTTTAACAGCTCTGTGCTCCTCTATACCTCATCCATGCAGAATCCCCTATTGCAGCCCTTTTTTTCTTAAAAAGGAAGTCAATTCGCGATCAAGTTTTGATAGCTCGGTATTCTGCGATGAAATAATATCGCCGTTCGATGCCA
The DNA here is from genome assembly GCF_013204845.1 of Paenibacillus qinlingensis. Lineage (GTDB taxonomy): Bacteria > Bacillota > Bacilli > Paenibacillales > NBRC-103111 > Paenibacillus_E > Paenibacillus_E qinlingensis. Next base: position 26,185 of record NZ_JABMKY010000010.1, on the reverse strand, counting down.
TCATTTTCTCATAGATCTCATACATGTGCCCAAATTGCTTCTGGGCTTCCTTTAATGTTAACGTCTCATCCGCTTTCAGAGCTCTGGCGCCACCAAGCTGTAACCTCTGTATGTATTGGCTTAATTGGTTCATGAAGCTGAGAGAGCTTAACTCCTCTTTTCCCCCTGCTGCTAGTATCAGTCGCTCATGTGTGTATTCCGCTGAGTATAGCGCTCGTCTCACTGGATCGAGCTCATTCGTACTTTTACTCTGAGAGGCTTCTTCTAGACTGCTTTTCAGTATTTCCATTTGAAATAAGGATACTTGGAACAGTAAATGTGTGGCATCATGATCTTCCTTATGATGACCTAACATTTGAGCGAGTTGATAAATAGGCCATATGATTAGAAAGAGTACAACGATGTACAGCACCGTTTTCCTAATTAACTTTTGTTTCAATCTTCTTCCCCCACTCCAAGAATTGGACATGTATCACCAATATCATTGTATGGGCGTCTGAACAAACAAATAACCACGGATTTCTCCGTGGCTATCGTTATGGTAAGGTGCAGAATTTTATTTAACAAGCTCTGCTTGCTTTATTTCAGGAGTTTCTACTTGTAGTTCACCCATTCCGCGAACAAGTTTCTTCGCATAGAACGTTTCTGGTTTTAGTACGGATACCATAAAGTCGATTGCTAATTGAGGGTCGACTGTCTCACCGCATGTATAACAATCAAGTGCGGCAAAACCTCTCTCAGGATAAGTATGAATGGAGAGATGACTCTCGGACAACATTACAAGAACTGTTGCTCCTTGTGGTTCGAATTGCTTGGATTGTACAGATAAAACAGTTGCTCCACATACCTCGGCAGCTTCAACCATCTGAGCTTGCAGCCATTCTGCATTGTTCAGAAGTTCAAAATCTACCCCCCAAGTATCAACAGCAACGTGTCTTCCGAAAGTTGAGTATTCTGTTTCCATCTTTCGGTTCCCCCTTCCTAGGAATAAAATGTGTGAAAAAAATTTCATCCGCTAGGACCTACGTCATTCACTTCCCGAGGGTATAATCTCTCGCAACATTCAATGTCCTGAGTGAATCCTGGTTCCTATATTGTTTCAACGAGAATAAAAATAACATCTATCGACGATAAATGCAATAGTTTTTTTTGTTAAAGGCCAACTGTCACATCGACGCCATATCTAAATTATGTCGTAATGCCCTTGCATGTGCTTGAAAACAAAGAGAGACCCAAAAATGGGTCTCCATAAATATAGCATGTATGGGTGATTATGCCTCCAAAACGAACAAACGATGTGTAAGCTCATTGAGGCGAATGTCGATCTGTTGGTGTTCATCCCTAGCCTGCAGCATGTTACGCATATCAAGAAGGTGATTGATTTGATCGTAGATCATTTCAATCTCTTGCTCAACTTCTCTCTTCTGGAACATCATCTGCATAAGACCAATGGTATCTTTGTGCTCATAGACAATTGTTACTAGTTGACCTTTGATTTCCTCGATCTTCACAACGGTCCCGCGTTCATAATAATAAACCATCGTGTAGCTTGGGTAAATCCGATTGACTTTAGCGCTGCCTTTGAATTCCGATACTGCTTTACGCATTAAATTAGCTAATAAGGTATTACTTAATCTGCAGGATCCTGTGCATTCATATAGGCCCGATTTCTTTTCAAATGAGAGGACGATTTCTTGACCTTCGCCATCTTGAAAAACAACTTCTTGATTCCCGTTTTCCAAAACTTTGACTTGCAATGTCACTTGATGGTCCACAAACATTTGAAAAAACTTCAACATATCGGCTTCTGTTAACTGGAGGCAGGTTTTGACATATTCAGTCGCTAACCTTTGTGCCATAAAAATCCCTCGATTCTTTGTTTTCAAGCCATTAACTATTACCTTGCTTATTATTATACTACAAGAGTCATGAATATTCCTGCCTGCAAATCATGATAATCAGCCAAATATTCTGAAAAATGCTTGATTAACTGGAATGCCATCAAATTTCCCCCAGTTTACCTCGCTTTCCCGTATGCTTCTTTTTGATTTCCTCTATCTTTGAACGTTATCCTTTACAATACGCAAAAAACCGCCCTGCGATTAGGACGGTTGCGGATCGATTACAGCGCTAGTCAGTACTTCTTCGGTATGAGGCTCCGGCTCGCCATAAGCAATCGCTTGCTCTAGAATTCCCCACAGTTCATCTTTGCCAAGCCCTAGCTCAGAAGAGAACATCAGCGGTTGAACTCCTTTATCCATCCCTAGTGTTTCACGTACAATCTTCAAATGTTTCGGCCATCTGCTCTTAGGAATCTTGTCCGCTTTGGTCGCAACAACAAGAACAGGTACATCCATGTGGCGAAGCCATTCGTACATCGCCTGATCATCTTTGGAAGGCGGATGCCTCAGATCGACCAACTGCATCACAAGACGCAAAGGCTCACGATTCAATAAATAGCTTTCAATGAATTTACCCCATTGCTCGCGCTTGGTTTTAGATACCTTTGCATAGCCATAGCCGGGGAGATCAACGAAATATAAGTCCTGATTAATTTTATAATAGTTAAGAGTTTGCGTCTTGCCCGGTTGTGAACTGGTTCTAGCTAAGTTTTTACGAGAAATCAAACAGTTAATGAGTGACGATTTCCCGACATTAGAACGCCCTGCCAGCGCTATCTCTGGCAAGGCATCCTCTGGATATTGGCTAGGTCCAACCGCGCTGATGATAAATTCAGCTTGATTGACTTTCATGAATATTCAACTACTTTCTAAGTCGATCCGACGTTAGCCGTCGGCTTATTTTTGATAAGCGCATGTTCCAGCACTTGATCCATGTGACTGACAGGGATGAACGTCATCTCTGTGCGGACACTTTCTGGTATTTCAATAATGTCTTTCTCGTTATCTTGCGGTAAAAGGATAGTTCGTATACCTGCACGATGTGCAGCGAGTGCCTTTTCCTTCAAGCCCCCAATTGGTAGTACGCGGCCGCGAAGCGTGACCTCTCCCGTCATTGCAACTAAGCGTGAAACCGGAATGTTCGTCAAGGCAGAGATTAATGCTGTAGCCATTGTAATCCCCGCTGATGGACCATCCTTGGGAATAGCTCCTTCAGGAATGTGAATGTGTACATCATTCTTCTCATGGAAATCTGGGGCAATACCAAGGACATCAGCACGCGAACGCGTGTAACTGAACGCTGCTTGCGCAGATTCCTTCATGACATCACCTAGTTTACCCGTTAAGGTTAACTTGCCAGTACCAGGCAGCACAGATACCTCAATAACGAGTGTATCTCCCCCGACTTCCGTCCAAGCCAGACCTGTTACAGCACCGATCTGATCTTGTTCTTCCGCAACATTATATTTAAACTTAACGGGACCTAAATAGTCAGTTAAGTTATCTATAGTTACATGAACTGGTGTCTCAGGGTCTGCTACGATCTTCTTAGCTGCTTTCCGATTCATACCTGCAACTTGCTGCTCTAGATTACGTACGCCTGCTTCTCGCGTATATTCGCGCACAATCTTCATCAAAGCGGCCTCATCAACGACAAGTTGCTCTTCTTCAAGACCATGATCACGTTTCTGCTTAGGAAGTAAATATTTCTTGGCAATTTGGAGCTTCTCAATCTCCGTATAACCTGGAATATATAGAACCTCCATCCGATCTAGCAGAGGACGAGGAATATTATGCACTGCATTCGCCGTTGTCACAAACATCACGTTGGATAAATCAAAAGGTACTTCAATGAAATGATCGCTAAAAGTGCTATTTTGTTCAGGATCCAATACTTCAAGCAAAGCTGAGGCAGGATCTCCACGGAAATCCATCGCCATCTTGTCAATTTCATCTAATAAGAATACGGGATTATTCGCACCTGCATTCTTCATGCCTTGAATAATTCGACCTGGCATGGCCCCAACGTACGTACGACGATGACCGCGAATTTCAGCTTCATCTCTCACGCCGCCTAGTGAAATACGGATGAATTGTCTTCCCATGGATCTAGCTATTGAACGAGCAATGGACGTTTTACCAACCCCAGGAGGGCCAACTAAACAAAGAATCGGACCTTTGAGCTTCTTGACTAGCTTCTGTACGGCTAAGTACTCCAGCACCCGCTCTTTCGGCTTCTCGAGACCAAAATGATCCTCATTCAATATCTCTTCCGCTTTATCTAAGTCTAAATCATCATCGGTCTGTTTGTGCCAAGGAAGACCTAGCAACCAATCGATGTAATTGCGAATGATGCCGCCTTCTGCTGAAGTAGCAGGCATTTTCTCCAATCGATCAATCTCTTTCTCAACTTTCTCACGAACCTTTTCCGGAAGCTCGGCTTCCGTCAGTTGATTGCGTAACTCATCAACTTCACCAGCACGACCTTCTTTATCCCCAAGCTCTTTCTGAATCGCCTTCATCTGCTCACGGAGGTAATATTCCTTCTGCGTTTTCTCCATTTGCTTCTTGACTCGCTGACTGATTTTGCGTTCGAGTTCGAGCACTTCCCGCTCATTATTCAAAATATTAAGCATTTTCTCGAGCCGTTCACGTACGTCAACGGTCTCGAGAATATCTTGTTTATCTTTGATTTTAAGCGATAAATGGCTACAAATCACATCTGCCAATCGGCCAGGCTCATCAATATCAGATACCGCGGCTAGTGTTTCAGGCGTTACTTTCTTGGAAAGATTGATGTAATGCTCGAATTGACTTAGCACACTTCTCATCAAAGCATCAATCTCAGGATCTGAAATTTCTTGCTCCGGCAATTCTTTTACGGTTACCTCGTAGTATTCGTCGTTCGTCAAGTACTCTACGGTTTCAGCACGTAGTACACCTTCAACTAAAACACGAATCGTACCATTCGGTAACTTGAGCATTTGCCGCACTTTCGCGATGGTTCCGATGCGATAAATATCCTCTTTTGTTGGTTCTTCTATGTTGATCTCTGATTGAGAGCAGAGGAGAATCATGCTGTCATCCACCATCGCCCGCTCGAGTGCTTTCACCGATTTTTCACGTCCTACATCTAGGTGTAGAACCATGCTCGGATAGACCAGCAGTCCCCTAAGTGGCAATAACGGCAATCTGCGCACCTTCATTTTTCCAGGCCCCATCCTCTGCACCTCCAATAATAGGGATCCTTGAACCTTATGTTCAAAGTCTCACCTTGAAATAATAAAAGTAATAATAGGTTTCACATAATAAATCGGCTTTATTTTAGATAAACACTGTGATACATCCAAAGAATAGTGCAGCCGTTTATTTTATCTCTGTGGGATTTTCTACCTACGTTGCCTTTACATTTTAACAAAACTCCAAACAAAACACCAATTGAGGGCTGACGCGCCATGTAAGGTAGCGAAAAGCCTCCCTTTAAGAGTCAATTGTATGCTGTGAATTGGCATGTAGAATGGGTAAAGTTGTAGCTGGAATCGTTCTTTCCATAGAGAAAGGTAACGGAATCACATTATCATGAAGCTCAATGCCGAGTGCTGCCGCAAGCACTTCCTCAATGGTTTCTGCCGCGACAACTTCAACACCAGGTAAATCAACAAATAAAGCTTGCCAATTTTCCTTTGGAATAATAACACGGGTAGCTCCTGCTTGGAATGCCGCCTCAACTTTGGCAACAACGCCGCCGACAGGCTTCACTTTTCCATGAATGCTCATTTCCCCTGTCATGGCTAATTTGTTATCAACAGGTATTTTATGTATGGCTGAGGCAATTGCTGTAGCCATCGAAATACCTGCGGATGGTCCATCAATCGGCACCCCGCCAGGGAAATTAATATGCAAATCATAATCCGACGTATTAAAACCTAGTTTACGAAGAACAGTTAACACATTTTCCACAGAGCCTCTGGCCATGCTTTTACGACGAATGGTTCTAGAACCTCCGCCCATTTCCTCTTCATCAACAACACCAGTAATATTGAATTTCCCTGTACCTGCAACTGCAATTGGAATCGCCGTAACTTCAATCTCCAATAGCGTGCCCAAATTAGGACCATAAACAGCTAAGCCATTAACAAAACCAATTTGAGGCAGTGCAGGTATTTTGCGCTCCGGTCTAGGCGGAATTTGTGATGAATTCACTACCCATTCAATATCAGCAGCTGTGATTGAATCCCGTTTATCGGTTAGCGCGATTCCCGCGGCTAATTGAATCACATTGACTGCTTCGCGACCATTGGTTGCATATTTCGTTACAACTTCAATGGCGTCTTCACATTTTTTGAAACCAATTTTATCAAGCGCTTTTCTTGCAATTTCCCCTACCTCACCAGGCAAAAGCGGCCGGAAGAAGATTTCCAAACAGCGTGAACGGATCGCAGGAGGAATCTCGCTCGGTGTGCGAGTCGTCGCACCAACCAAACGGAAATCTGCCGGTAGTCCATTCTGAAATATATCATGAATATACCCTGGAATATTCGCATCCTCAGAGCTGTAATATGCACTCTCTAAGAACACTTTACGATCTTCAAGCACCTTTAATAATTTGTTCATTTGCGTCGCATGCAATTCACCAATTTCGTCAATAAACAAAATCCCACCATGCGCCTTAGTTACAGCACCCGGTTTCGGTTGCGGTATCCCGGCTACACCCATCGCACCAGCGCCTTGATAAATGGGATCATGTACGGATCCAATCAGCGGATCAGCAATACCACGCTCGTCAAAACGAGCAGTCGTAGCATCTATCTCCGTAAACTTTGAGTCCGGTCGAAATGGAGACTCTTGATTTTTCTTCGCTTCTTCTAATATGACGCGCGCTGCAGCAGTTTTCCCAACGCCGGGAGGGCCGTAAATAAGCACATGTTGTGGATTCGGACCACACAGCGCTGCTTTCAGAGCCTTCAATCCTTCGATTTGGCCAACGATATCCTGCACAGAAGAAGGTCTCGTTTTCTCAGACAGAGGCTTGGTTAGCGAAATGGATCGCAACTTGCGCAACTTCTCCAGTTCTTTCCTAGACTCTCTATCCACTGCAGACTTGTTCGTCTGTTGATTTCGCAGTAAATTCCAGAAATACAACCCGATTACAACTGCAAAAAACACTTGAATGACCATTAGAATGATACTTAAACTCATGTGTTGAACCTCCTTAAACACGTCATCTTCGATTAGATACGTTAAATGTCTTGGCTATCTTTTGCTAATTTCCATTATTCCCGTGTAAAAGAAGGTTAATCCAATGCATGCAAACTTTTGCATCACGTATGATAGCCTCCTTGTGGAAGAAGGATAAGGGTAGTTATTCTTGCAAAAGGATGTGGCGGGATTTGAAGAAATACTTGTTGATTATCCTACTTGCGCTATTTCTTTGCGTGCCTAATTCGCAGTTAGCTTCAGCTGCTCGTTATGATCCTCTGCTTCCATCCGCGGACATCATTCTCGACGTAGGACATGGCGGAATCGATAGTGGAACCATGGTTGGCAAATATGAAGAAAAAGATATGAATCTAGCTATCGCCAAGAAAACGTATAAATCACTTGTTAAACGAGGGTATCGCGTTATTATAAACCGTACCGAAGACTATGCGTTGAGTGATGATAATACATGGTCCTACGGAAGCAGACATCGCAAAGATCTCGCTCAACGTTCTGGCTTAGCAAATACGATTAAACCGAGTATGATGCTTAGCTTGCATATCAATTGGTCCAAAAAGTCCAACACACGAGGGCCACTCGTCATTTATCAAAATCAATCTGACAGCATTCTGCTAGCAAGCCTCATACAAGATGCTTTGAATCAAGTCTATGGCACGGAAGAGCTTCCTGTTCTTGGTAAAAAATATCATGTACTCAAGTATACAAAATGCCCTTCCGTCATTGTTGAGCTTGGATTTTTATCCAATAAATCGGATCGTAAGCTCCTGGGTGAAAGTCATCATCAAGCCAAACTTGCCAAAGCCATTACACAAGCCGTTGAACAATATTTCACCATGACACATCCGAAATAATTTATTTGACCATTTGTGAAATAGAAACAAACGTTGCTTCCTTCTGAATACTTGGAATAGCCTCCTGAATGACATGAGCGGTCTTTTTCCCTGGAGGCCCTACGTGACCAATCGCAATGACTTCATCCCTGTCATGTATTAATTTTCTCAGCTTAACCATTTGCTTATTTATGTGACTGTATGTATACAAATCGTCAAAAAATAACTGATTGTCCGCATGCGGTACGCCACGTGAATCTGCAATTTTGCCAATTAAGCTCTTCGGTGTCGTCCGACTATCCAGTAGGATCAAATTTCGTTCTTTGCAAATCTCAATAAGAATCTTCATGACTCTTTCGTCAGAGGTCGCTTTGGAACCCATATGATTATTAATACCTATGGCAAAAGGAACATCGTCAATCGCGGCAACGATCCGTTTATGGATTTCTTCGCTGGACAAATCCGTTGTGATGGCGCCTGGACCCAGCCAGCTCTTCTTGCCTCTCACAGGCTCCATTGGAAGGTGCAGAATGACCTCGAGTCCTCTGTCATGGGCTAATTGTGCATCTTGCTTCGTTGAGGGCAAAAACGGCATCACAGCCACTGTAAATGGAATGGGCAGCTTCAGCATTTCGGCTGTTCCCTCCATGTTATTGCCAAAATCGTCAATCACGATGGCTACTTTCTTCGTAATCGCTCCGGTCGGCTGTTGCGGGATTACATCAGGTTCGGCATGTGTAAAGCTTGGATTCGTTATCAAGATAGTCCCCATGATTAGGGTAAGCGCTACCTGTCGATATGATGCAAACGTTGGAAATAACTTCATCCTCTTCTCCTCCTTAAAGTTTCCTCAGAAAGTCTTACTGACAATTGAGCATGCTTTCCAGTTTTACTCATTATGCTTCTCTTGCTTGGCAAATATTCGCTTAGAAATGGGCATACAAAAAAAACCGTTAAAGACTCATCGTTGAGTCTTTAACGGTTTCTTATTTCATAATATTGCTATTTAGTGCTGCTTGCGCCCAGGGATGACCCCAGTTTGTTCGTAGGAAGCCACAATAATATCAATTTCTTTTTTCAATTCAGCAAGCAATTCAGCCTCAGGTACCTTACGAATCATTTCTCCGTAACGGAACAACATACCTTCTCCACGAGCCCCTGCGATGCCAATATCCGCTTCTCTCGCTTCACCTGGTCCGTTCACGGCACAACCCAATACAGAAACCTTAATCGGCACTTTGATTTTGGCAATATAATCTTCTACTTCGTTAGCAATCGAGAATAAATCAATATCCAGACGACCACAAGTTGGACAAGAAACCAACGTTGCGGCGTTCGTAATTAAACCGAAAGTCTTGAGCAGTTCTCTTGCAACTTTAATTTCTTCAACAGGATCCGCACTCAAAGAAATACGAAGCGTGTTACCAATGCCCATGTTAAGCAAAGTTCCAATCCCCGCGGCGCTTTTCACAGCACCTGTAAAGAGAGTCCCTGCCTCTGTGATCCCTAGATGAAGTGGATAATTGAATGCCTTCGCAGCCTGAGAATACGCCGCAATGGCCATAGGGACATCAGAAGCCTTCAAGGACACGATGATATCATGGAAATCGAGTTCTTCCAAAATGTTAATATGGAACAAGGCGCTTTCCACCATTGCTTCAGGCGTTGGATAACCATACTTTTCAAGAAGATGATTCTCAAGGGAGCCAGCATTAACACCGATACGAATCGGAATACCACGCTCTTTGCATGCCTTCACAACCGCTTCGACCTTCTCACGACGACCGATGTTACCCGGATTAATGCGGACTTTATCAATGCCGTTCTCAATCGCAGCAAGTGCCAAACGATGGTCAAAGTGAATATCCGAGACCAACGGAATATGAATTTGTTTCTTAATTTCCTTGATAGCTTCAGCAGCTTCCTTATTGTTGACCGTCACACGCACAAGCTGACAACCCGCTTCTTCTAGACGAAGAATTTCGGCAACTGTCGCTTTGACATCAGCTGTTTTGGTCGTACACATGCTTTGCATGATTACTTCGTTACTGCCACCGATCGTTAAATCACCTACCCGAACGGCTCTTGTATCTCGTCTATGGAACATTTTGGTTTCTCTCCCCATGACACCAAACATCCTCCGCTCCAATTCCCAGAAATGGAAATCGGATTGGAGGCTGTCTGTTCATTTATAAAATTATAGGTTAAGCACTTTCTTCCTTCTTCTTACCAGACGGCTGTACGCCTTCTTTAGTTGTCAGAACAGGCGTAATCTTGTTTTGTACCGTTTCTTTGGAAACGACACAAGACGATACATCTGTTCTTGAAGGAACTTCAAACATCACATCAAGCATAATGCTTTCAATGATGGCTCTTAGACCACGAGCACCGGTGTTCCGTTTAATCGCTTCTTTGGCAATCGCATCGAGTGCTTCTGCATCAAATTCAAGCGAAACGTTATCCATTTCGAGCATCTTCTGATATTGCTTCACGAGTGCATTCTTAGGTTCGGAAAGAATACGCACAAGCGCTGCTTCATCAAGCGGCTCTAGTGTTGAAATAACCGGTAAACGACCTACGAACTCCGGAATCAAACCGAATCTCAATAGATCCTCAGGAAGGACCATAGATAGGTATTCACCTGGTTTCAAGTCAACTTTCATGCCATCTGTGCTAAAACCAATTACTTTTTTACCGATTCTGCGCTTGATAATTTGCTCTAAACCATCAAAAGCTCCACCACAAATAAAGAGAATATTCGTTGTGTCGATTTGAATGAATTCTTGATGCGGATGCTTACGTCCACCTTGTGGAGGTACGGAAGCTACTGTGCCTTCAAGAATTTTGAGAAGAGCTTGTTGTACACCTTCACCGGAAACATCGCGTGTAATGGATGGATTCTCGGATTTACGTGCAACTTTATCAATCTCATCGATATAGATAATGCCGCGCTCTGCTTTTTCAACATCGTAATCAGCCGCTTGGATCAATTTGAGCAAGATGTTCTCGACATCTTCCCCTACGTAACCAGCTTCTGTCAACGAAGTTGCGTCTGCAATTGCAAAAGGCACATTCAAAATTTTCGCAAGTGTTTGCGCAAGAAGTGTTTTACCACTACCTGTTGGTCCTAGAAGGACGATATTACTTTTTTGAAGTTCAACATCTTCAAGCTTGTTCTGCGAGTTGATCCGTTTGTAGTGGTTATACACGGCAACAGCCAAGGATTTCTTCGCTTGTTCTTGCCCAATCACATATTGGTCCAAAATATTGCGAATTTCCTTAGGTTTCGGAACATCTTTCAGATCCAGCTCTTCTTCATGCCCTAATTCTTCTTCCACAATCTCCGTACAAAGCTCTATACATTCATCACAAATGTAAACTCCCGGTCCGGCAACAAGTTTACGAACTTGGTCCTGGGATTTTCCACAAAAGGAACATTTGAGTTGGCCTTTTTCATCGTTAAATTTAAACATGGGATCACTCCTTTATTTCAAGTCGTTTCGAGTGATAACCTCGTCGATTAACCCGTATGCCTTCGCTTCATCAGCGCTCATAAAGTTATCCCGGTCGGTGTCTCTTTCGATCTTTTCAAGCGGCTGTCCCGTTCGGTCCACGTAAATCTGGTTGAGTTTATTCTTGGTCTTGATAATCCAATCCGCATGGATTTTGATATCGGTTGCTTGACCTCTAACACCGCCGAGCGGTTGGTGAATCATTACTTCTGCATTCGGCAGCGCGTATCGCTTACCTTTGGCTCCTGCCGTTAACAGCAAAGAACCCATACTTGCAGCCATACCTACACAAATCGTAGATACATCTGGTTTAATAAACTGCATGGTATCGAAGATACCCATTCCAGCCGTAACAGACCCACCAGGTGAGTTGATATATAAGTGAATATCTTTTTCAGGGTCCTGGGCGGATAAAAAGAGCAGCTGGGCAATGACCAAATTAGCCACATCGTCATCAATAGCGGTCCCGATGAAGATTATGCGGTCCTTAAGTAAACGCGAGTAGATATCGTAGGAACGCTCCCCACGAGCCTCTTGTTCTACAACCATAGGAATAAGACTCATTGTACCAACTCCTTTTGCGGCAAGCGCCATGTTATCTCACTTGAGATTCAATTACAGTTTAACACGATTGAACAACAATGTCATTTTTCTGAAATCAGCTATGTAAGCGGTAATACGTATGTACTAAGGCGTTTAGACGTAAATTAGGGTAAAAGAAAGGCACGTTGCTTACGTACGTGCCTTTTACTTACCTTATTTACACGGCTGCGGAAACATGCTTGCTATTTTGAAGCAAGAAATCAACCGTTTTTCTGATTACTAGATCATTGCTAAGACCTTCAAGAGATCCGTTGGAAGCAAACAGCTCACGAAGTTCAGCTGTTGATTTTTGGTAAGACGGTGCATATTTCTCAAGTTCCGCGTCAACTTCTTCGTCGGAAACTGTGATTTTTTCTGCAGCTGCGATAGCTTCAAGAACAAGGTTGTTACGAACACGCTTCTCAGCATCTTCTTTCATTTGTTCTTTCAATGCGCTCTCGTTTTGACCGGAGAACTGGTAGTAGATCTCAAGCGTCATGCCTTGGGAGCGAAGACGTCTTTCGAATTCTTTTACCATGATATCAAGCTCAGCTTCAACCATCGAACCTGGAATTTCAACATCTGCGTTAGCAGCGGCTTTCTCAACAACTGCAGTTTCAAGTGCAGCTTCGGAATCTTTTTCTTTACGTTCTTGCAAACGTTTTTGAAGCTCTTCTTTGTACTCAACAAGTGTATCGAACTCACTTACGTCTTTTGCGAACTCATCGTCAAGCTCAGGCAGGTTTTTGCGTTTGATATCGTGAAGTTTCACTTTAAACACAGCTGCTTTGCCTTTCAGATCTTCGGAATGGTAGTTTTCAGGGAAGCTAACGTTAACTTCTTTCTCTTCGTCCTTACCAAGTCCAACAAGTTGCTCTTCGAAGCCTGGGATGAATGAGTTGGATCCAAGCTCAAGGGAATACTTCTCCGCTTTACCGCCTTCGAAAGCTTCTTCATCAACGAATCCTTCGAAATCGATGATAACGACATCCCCGTTAGCAGCTTGTCCTTCTTCAAGAACAACCAATTCAGCATGACGTTGTTGCAAACGTGCAAGCTCTTCATTCAATTCTTCTTCAGACACAGAAGCGTTAACCGCTTCTACTTCGATACCTTTGTAGTCACCAAGCGCTACTTCAGGTTTAACTGTTACTTTAGCTTTGAATTTCAAGACTTGACCTTTACCAAATTGCTCAACATCTACTTCTGGACGATCTACAGGCTCGATTTTAACCTCTTCAATCGCTTCAACGTAAACTTCTGGCAAAATGATATCTAGTGCATCTTGATACAAGCTTTCAACACCGAATTTAGCTTCAAAGATTGAACGTGGCACTTTCCCTTTACGGAATCCTGGAACATTCACTTTCGCTGATACCTTTTTAAATGCTTTATCCAAAGCATCTGCTACACGTTCTGCCCCAACTTCAACTTCAAGAACGCCAACGTTCTTCTCTATTTTTTCCCAACTTGCTTTCATTTTATGCCTTCCCCTCCAAAAATGTACCATGACATATATTTTTCACGTTAAGCTCATTATAACCATTCTATTATACCATATAACATTCTCATTTCAAGCGAGCTTTGTTCTTAGCCAGGATCTGGGCTAAATTGCTTTACAAAAGCGGTCAGCACGTTGTGCGCACGCTTCCACTGCAGCGTCATCGCATCCACGATTCCATATGTCTCTAACAGCTCATCTCGATCAACCGTACCAAATAATTTGTCTTGCAAAATCGCATGCAGCGCAGAGGCCCACACGTCTACCGCGCTTTCTTCTGCCCTTAGCAGCTCCGTGTAAATCGAAGTGCCATATGCGTAGGCAAGAAACTCCTGCCAAGTCTGAGTTGCGAAATACACAAAGTCAGGCTGGCTTATTTCACTAATGTCCCCGACTCTACGAATCATATCACGAATTCGCAATGGAAAATCCTCCGCAGTAAGCGGCGTCTCATCAATTTCGACGAGAATTGTTTGACCATTCTTGGGAAACTCAATGAATCCGTGCTCCCCCATCTGCTTAAGGGTCTGTAACGCTTTGAATTGAAGATGAGGATGTCTCGGCTTTTCACAAAGCCACGTCTTTACAAATTCACTCACCTCAGGTTGCTCGATAAAAGCTAGCTGCTCCAATGCACTTACTTGTCCCTCTAGGGAACCTTCTTGCAGCATGTGTTGAAGCTTCGTCACAAAAGCACCATCATCTGAAGCTGATTTATCATGGATATACTGGCGCAAAAGGTCGGATTCTTCCTCCGAATCCTCTTCTTCTGTCACGGATGATGAAAACATCGTTTCTGGGAACATGGTGAGCAGCCAGTGGCGCAAAGCTTCCCATTGATCAGATTTATTCGCATCGACACTAGGAAATTGGAGCAAGAAAGTAAGTATCTCCAGTGCTTCTTTATACTGTTCGGAGCGCAGAAGTTTCGTTAGCTCATCTTCATAGAACTGCTCTGTTTTAGGAAAAAGGATGACATTATTGGGTTTAGGATCTGATATAGGGATCACCTCTGTTCATGGGTCTCGCTTGTGCCAGTTTACTCTATCATCCAAATGATTGCAAAAATATTTAAAAATGAAGTTGACTCGCATTATACGTTATGATATATTAACTCTTGCTTCGCCAAACGGATCTCGTCCAGGCGGTAAGAAGTGTCATAGGTCTCAGTAGCTCAGCTGGATAGAGCACACGCCTTCTAAGCGTGCGGTCGGGGGTTCGAATCCCTCCTGGGACGTCAATTTTAAAACAAAAGGCCGCGCAATTGCGCGGCCTTTTGTTTGTTATAGACTTATAAAATTTTTAACATCGGATGTTTAGAATATGTTGTAAATCCGCCGCAAATTTTGTCGAATATTCTCTTTTTTTAGGTTAAAATATGATATAGCACATGTTAACAACTCAGAATTAGCTAAGTTACTTATAAACTTAGAGGAGAGAGCCGGATGCAAGATACAACGAAGCACCATTCAGAAATTTTATTATCTATACAAAGCCATCTAGCTATGATTATGTTTGACACGAGCGGCTATGTAACATGGGCAAATTCACTTTTCACTTCTGCCATGGGATATTCGGTTGAAGAAATTATTGGCTTTCATCATAGCAAGTTTTGTTTACCTGAATTTGCTTCCAGTTCAGCGTATGATACTCTTTGGAAAGATTTACGTAGAGGTAAAGCCTTTCAGGATAAAATTATTCGGGTTACTAAAGGCGGAGGCAGACTAACGCTTGAAGCGACTTACATGCCTGTCTACAACGAAGGCCACGTGGATGCAATTATCAAGATCGCTACGGATGTCACGAGACGTGAAACTGTTCTACAACAGAGTACTTCAGATCTGAAAGCTATGGTAGAGAAGATTACTGCCAACACCGATGACGTATTAGAAGCTTCGAAAGTGATTGTAACGCATATGTCGGAGATGAGTAAGGAATCTTCTACAGTTGATAAGCAAGTCAAAAGCATCCAATCCGTAACCACGATTGTCAAAGAAATCGCTTCTCAGTCCCATCTATTGGGCCTGAATGCCGCAATTGAAGCTGCTCGTGCAGGCGATATTGGACGCGGCTTTGAGGTAGTTGCAAATGAAATTAGGAAAATGGCGGCTTCTAGCAAAGATTCTGCCCAAGATATATCCGATCAGCTAACTGATATATCAACATCAGTAACATCAATGATTCAACACATTGAAGATATTACACAGCAAATTTCCGTCAACACCCATTCTATTGAACAATTAAAGAAAGCTTATGATCATATCGCTTCGACCACGGAACATTTGGCATCCTCCATTTAAATGATTTACTTTCCCTAACCTTAGCCTGGCCTGGCCAATAAACGCTTCTATATAATTTCTATATAATTGAAAAGCACCCCGCTGCATCTGCAAGCAAGGGTGCTGATATGGATAGATTCGTACTCCTACACAGACGGCCTATTTGGTTGATGATGTCCAGGCTCCGTTGAATCGAGATTCGATTGGATACGAGATGATTGTTTCGAGTGATCGATCGCACTTTGTGTTTTCTGCCCCATACTTTTCTTTTTACCCATGGTAAGCAACTCCTTCTATTTATAGAATGAACGCCACCTTAGTATGGAGGGTTTCACTACTGACTATGCTGGTTATCGTTTCCTATTGTCTGGCATCAAATAAGAATAAATGTTAGAGAGTAACAAAGAGCCTGTAGGGGTATCCCTACAGGCTCTTGCTCATGCCAAACGACGTTAGTGCATCTTGTGAGGCAAATTCTTGCCTGTATGACCGTCACCTTGTGTCCTTTTATTCTTCTCGGCTTTCCTCTGCTTCTCATGCAGCTTGCTAATGAAATGACTATCCATGAGCACTCGCCTCCTGAATAAAGAATGGCATTACCCTAATAGAATGTCACGCAAGGTCGGTATTTAATCGCATAGCCAAATTAATTATTGCACCTCTGAATTCAACATCAGATTGTGCTTTTTCGTATAAAGACTCAAAAGTTTCGCGATTTTGTATAAATTCAGGCTCGGATTTAATTGCTGTTTGGGTCCAATTAATCAATAAGTTCTCAGCTTGAATCAGTTCATTGTAAGCGCGATGTAAGCCAACCTTCTCAATAATTTCTTCCATTTCAGCTTGACCTAATTCTACGCCATCTTGTTTTGCAGTTTCAATTCGTTTATCCGCTTGCGTGCTAATTTGCAAAAAGTGCTCTTTCGATGCTAAATAATCAACTTGAGCTCTTGAATATTTAATTCCCATTGTCATCACCTTCGTTTATATAATGGCAGTACTTGGATTGATTGTAACAGTCTTGTCAACAAAACACAAAAACCACGGTTCATCTTACTTTTGTCATGTTCTGGACAGACATTTAATACCTTTCATTCGCATACCCTTTATCATTATGCTCTCTTCAAAAGAAAGGAAGGAACGTCTATGTGCGGAATAACGGGTTGGATAGATTGGCGGAAAGACTTGACCGGGTACCCGTCCATTCTAGAAAATATGACGGAAACGCTCCAACTGCGCGGACCTGATGCTTCAGGCACCTGGATTTCGCAGCATTGTGCCCTCGGACATCGACGTCTAAGTGTTATGGATCCTGAGAATGGCGCTCAGCCTATGGTCCGTAAACAAGGCGACTATACGTATACCATCGTATATAATGGCGAACTCTATAATGCCCCTGAGTTAAAAAAAGAGCTCGAGCTTCGCGGCCATCAATTTCGAACAACGTGTGATACTGAAGTCCTTCTGGTTGCCTTTATCGAGTGGGGGAAAGCATGTATAGACCGTCTGAACGGTATCTTTGCCTTCGCAGCTTGGAATGACCAAGAGCAGTCACTGACCCTAGTACGGGACAGACTCGGCGTAAAGCCTCTTTTTTATTCCCATCAGGATAGTGTATTATTATTCGGCTCTGAACCAAAAGCTATTCTAGCTCACCCTGACTTCAAAGCAGAGGTTGGTGCTGAAGGCTTTGCAGAAATATTCGCTGTCGGACCGGCTAGAACGCCAGGACATGGGATTTATCGCAACATGTCTGAGCTGAAGCCAGGTCAATTTGCTATTTTTGATCGGAATGGCTTATCCATTCGAACGTACTGGAAGCTCGAAAGCCATTCCCATCCCGATGATATCGCAGGTACTGCCGCGCAAGTGCAGCAATTGCTCCGGGACACTTCAGAGCGTCAACTCGTATCCGACGTCCCCATCTGTACGCTCCTCTCCGGCGGACTTGATTCTAGCGCACTTACCGCGCTCGCTGCGACGCACTACAAGGATAGCGGGAAAGGACCGCTTCACACCTTCTCCGTGGACTACAAAGATAACGATAAGCATTTCAAAGCGAACCTGTTCCAACCGAACTCGGACGCACCTTGGATAAAAAGGATGACAGAGCATTTAGGAACCGAGCATCATTACATTGAATTTGATACCCCGGAACTTGTGGAATCTTTGAAGACAGCCGTAATAGCCCGAGATACACCGGGAATGGCCGATGTCGACGGGTCTCTCTATTTATTTTGCCGAGAAATCAAGAAAGAAGCTACGGTTGCGATCTCTGGAGAAGCAGCTGACGAAATATTCGGTGGATATCCTTGGTTCCACAATACAGAAGCATTAGAAGCGAACACATTCCCGTGGTCACTTAAGCTAGCGAATCGGGTCGACCTGCTCGCACCAGACTTCGTCGATTGGATTAAACCAGTCGAATACGTCAGTAATCGATACCAGCAAGCCTTAAGCGAGGTACCTCGCTTAGCTGGGGAAACGAAGCAGCAGAATCGGATGCGAGAAATGTCCTATTTGAATATTACGCGTTTCATGCCTACGTTACTTGATCGTAAAGACCGCATGAGTATGGCCGTTGGCCTCGAGGTTCGCGTCCCTTTCTGCGATCACCGTCTAGTTGAGTACGTGTGGAACATTCCGTGGGAAATCAAAACGTCAGGAGACAGAGAAAAAGGCATATTACGTCAAGCATTACGAGGTGTATTGCCTGAAGATGTGCTGACGAGGAAAAAAAGTCCATATCCGAAAACACATAACCCGAATTATTTAACTGCCGTAAGAAAATGGGTATTGGAAATCTTGGATGACCCTTCATCCCCTATCTTGCCTTTTATCGATGTCAAAAAGATTCGCGCACTCGCCAGTTCGGAGTCGAATGATTTCGACCTCCCTTGGTTCGGTCAGCTAATGACAGGGCCGCAGTTATTCGCATATTTAGCTCAAGTGGATATGTGGCTGCGAACCTATAAAATCTCGATCCGATAGAAGGAATATGAGATTGCGGAATAATAAAAAGACCTGCTTCCACGCATTCTCGTGGTTGCAGGTCTTTCTGTGTCTAGCTCGTTTGATCAGGAAGCTGATCCAAGAACATACGCAAGGCTTTTGCGCGATGACTCATTTCATTCTTCTCTTCCATCGTCAACTCAGCCATCGTTCGGCCCAGTGATGGAATGTAGAAGAGAGGATCGTAACCAAATCCGCTTTCGCCGCGCTCTTCATGAATAATAAAGCCTTGGCAGACATCCTCCGCTTCGATCACTTCATTCGCAACGGGATCAATTAACGTGAGCGCACAAACAAAGGAAGCCTCACTAAGTAATGGAGGGTGGCCATCCCCCGCACTTAATTCAATCCGATTTTCCAACTCATGCAAAGCTTGAAGTAGTCTGGCATTATTGTCAGCATCCGTTGCGTTTTCTCCAGCATAGCGAGCCGAAAATACACCTGGATCACCACCTAGTGCCCTAACGCATAAACCAGAATCATCAGCAAGTACAGGTACATGAAGATGTGCAGAGATGATTTGCGCCTTGATTCGCGCGTTCTCTGCGAAGGTCTTCCCACTCTCAACTATCTCAGGTAAATCTGAGTAATCCGCTAAACTTCGAACCTTATACCCTTTTGCTCCGAAAAGCTTGGCGAACTCTTTCACTTTACCCTCATTACGCGTTGCAATTACAACAAAATTACTTTGTAGCTGCATGCCCAGCACCTCGAATACGATCTGCGATCGGTCCTAGCACACCGGATTGTACATCAATCATCGTGTTAATTCCCGCTTCTGCGAGTGCTAGTAACTCATCAAGCTCTTTACGGGAAAAAGGAGCATCCTCGCCCGTACCTTGCACTTCCACGAATTGACCTTGGCCCGTCATAACAACGTTCATATCAACCTTCGCTTTGGAATCTTCTTCATAATTCAGATCCAGCCTCGGAGTATCCCCAATGACGCCTACACTGACAGCAGCAAGGAAGTCGTTGATTGGGAACTTGGCAAGGTTTTTATCATTAGCAAGCTTATTAATTGCAAAAGCCATCGCCACAAAAGCACCTGTGATGGAAGCTGTACGTGTACCGCCATCGGCTTGAATCACATCGCAGTCCAGTGTAATGGATCTTTCGCCGAGCGCTTCCAAGCTGACTACCGAACGTAGCGCTCGACCGATCAGACGTTGAATTTCCATCGTGCGTCCACCGAGCTTACCTTTTGCCGCTTCACGCTGATTCCGAACTTGAGTTGCCCGCGGCAACATCGAATATTCCGCTGTAACCCAACCTTTCCCTTGTCCTTTCATAAAAGGAGGAACACGCTCTTCTATCGTTGCTGTACAAATGACTTTCGTATCCCCGACCTCAATGAGGACCGAGCCTTCTGCGTGTTTTATATAATGAGGGGTTATTTGCATAGGTCGCAGTTCTTGATTTGTTCTTCCACCAATTCTCATAAATGTCTTTCTCCTCCTGTAACTACATCTAAAGCTCTAATCCTTACGCCCCATTGTAACAAACTCATCAAGGAAAAGCATCCTAACACTAGCTAATATGGAAAAAACCGAAAAACCACCAGGCACTCCTCCGTCTAAGAACGTTGGAATCACCTGGTGGAACGTTGGTTATCAATTCGATTAAAGCTTGATCGCAGGATTAATATGCGTTGGTCTCAGGACAGGCTTACTGTAGTTTTGATTATCTGTGGACGTAATTTTCACAGCGCCATCCACTTTAATTTGCACTTGTTTAAACGTGGTGTTCTCCGTTAATGACAAGATGATCGATTGCAAGGCATCCGCTGAAGCTTTTTGATCCGTACCCAGTAACTTGTTGGAGAAATCCACGGTGATTAAACCTTCGCCTGGCTTAATACTCTTGAGCTCTGTCGTTGCATTTAGGACAGCCCCAAGCCCCTTCTTCTGATCCGGCCCTTTAATTAATTGCTCAACAACAGCCTTCGCAACATCGTCCGTTCTCTTAATTAGACGTGTCACAGGGACGTAGTATTTGTAATTTTGATCATTCTGATTTAGGAAATAGAGCGTAACCGGTGTAGCTTGACCAAATTCGGTATCCTCTGACTTCTCCAGATTGATACCCATCGTGCGCGCCAATGGCGCATCAAGTGGTGTTCGGCCCTTCGGCATCTCTTTTAAGTCCTTGCCATCTACACGCAACTGAACCTTATCGATCGTAGGGAAGTTCGTCAAGTTCCACGTAATTGCCTCAAGGAGCTTGCGTTCATCCTTCACATCGTAGCCCAGGAATTCTTTCGAGAAATCAACTATAGCACTTTTGTCTGATTTTACATTTAAGCTAATAACCTTAGTACCTTTGGGTAAAAGCGCTTGGAAACCTGAAGGCAGCTGACTCGTTTCTGGTCCGCCGTCCACCATGTACTCTAATGTCGTCTTTGCAACAGAGACTGTCTTTGGCAACGCTAGACTTAACGGCGTCACGAAGCCTTTGGCATCTTTCACATACACCGTCATTTGTGACGTAATATCTTCAGACATGTCAACTGTAACAGCAGCTGAAGTCGTCTTCACATCTACGTCTGTACCCGCCCCAGGAGGTGCATCGATGTCACTCTTCTTTCCACTGCCCAAAATGGAACATCCCGTGGTCAGTAGAACAATCACCCCCGCTAAAGCGGCTGAACGAATCCAATGTTGATGTTTCATTTGCTTATTTCCTCCTTCGATTTTTGCTATTCGCATGGCCTGTACGATGCTTTTTCGTATTACTATGTATACGGGGCTTTGTCCGATTTATAACTACTTTTTGTCCACCTTTCTATGAATCGCAAAAAAAACTTAATGACTACGAGGATTATCACCAATCTTAGTAAATTCGAACTCATATGCTATACTGAATACCAGCATGAAACTGAAATGATAAACCACGATCAAGTGCAATAACTACTTTCGGATATGGATCAAGGAGGTCTTGTTATGAGAACATTTTTAAAGGAAAAGACCCTCATTTTCAATGAATTTCGAGAAGAGGTTTTCAGTCATTATCCACAAGCTATCATTGAGGAAGCTGTTGCTAGATTGCTTGTTGAAATAAAAGGCATTAAGAAAATCCCCACCGACTTGATCACAACCACCCTGCTCGGGGTGCTAAGTAAGACAGAAACATTCAACGTCATGTCAACCCTCATGGAGCTTCAAAAAAAGGTGAAACATGATGCCGAGCTGCTAGCTAGCATGAAAGACCCTGCCTATAACGTTCACCGCACAATTGCGATGTCCATTTGCGGATTATACGGGAGCGGCGCGATTTCACTATTCGGATTCATCGATTGCAAATTCCGCTTCTTTTTCCCGACGAAAAGACCTAAATCCTTCATTTCCAAGGGGATTTGTGCGATTGTCGCCTCAACTGCAAGTGTCATTATTTCGGATAGCGTGAAGATGGATTACTCCAAACGCAATCTGCAAATGCTCGAGGCCCGCGGTGTGCTTCTGGATGATATGGTCGAGATTCTCGACCAATTGCAACGTCCCTATAATCCAGATATGCCACGAAGTCTCTGTGAAGAGCATATTCTAGCTGTCCTTCGCAAACAGCAAACCTTTCATGCGCTCCAACTCGCGATCAAGATTGATACCGCTGTCGAAGCGAAGGAATTCAACCCTCAATACAATCATATTGTCGGGATGGACGAAGGACTTTTCGGTGTAGATGAAAGCATCGCAACTGCCGTCCCTCTCATGTACGGGACTATAGCACTCACGAATTTCGGCTATCTCGATAAGGCCAAAATCGGAATAATTGAGCAGCTCGATAGTGACCATGCCGATGGGAAATGCAACACATTTATCGACGATATGGTCTGTGGGATTGTGGCCGCAGCTTGTGGTCGGTTAGCGCATAACCATACGCCGACGTATAGTAAGCCGTTGAAGTAGCGGGAAGTGTGATTTGAAGCAAAATAACTGGTTGAAAGTGCGAAAGGGAACGTAGGGGCGCTATTTGGATGAAATTCGGAGTAAATGCTAGGGATGGGGAACGTAGGGACGCTATTTGGATGAAATATAGTGTTTTGGCATCATTTTGAGGGAATAAGGGATCTACGTTC
The DNA here is from genome assembly GCF_013204845.1 of Paenibacillus qinlingensis. GTDB lineage: Bacteria > Bacillota > Bacilli > Paenibacillales > NBRC-103111 > Paenibacillus_E > Paenibacillus_E qinlingensis. The sequence continues at coordinate 3,273 of NZ_JABMKY010000010.1, read as the reverse complement.
CTCCTTCTGGGTAAAAGTGGCTGTTTTGGGGCAAATAGAGGATCTGGGTTCCCCCTCGTTAGATCATTGAAAAAAAGCGCTGACCATGTTACCACGGTTAGCGCTTTTTCGTTATTTGGATATCGCGACGTAGGACACGCGATCTGGTTGCGGATCCACCTGCTGGATGCGGCCTTCGGCCTCCAGCAGGATCAAGTGCGCGATCGTCTCCGACAGCGCGAATCGCAGCTGGTGCACGCTCAGCCGGTCGCCGAACGTCGCCCGGCACACCTCATAAGCGCTCAGCGGCGCGCTTAGCTGCCCTTCCATGAGCGCGAGCCGCTCATGGTGATGGCGCACGAGCTCCTCTGCGCGCGCACCGAAGCCCTGCCATGGCTCCCGGTGCCCCGGGTAAGCCATCACAACCGGCAGCCTGCTGATTTCCTGCAGGCTGTTCAAGTACGCGCCGAGCGGGTTTTCTTCCACCTTCGGGAGGAAGGAAACGTTCGGCGATATTTGCGGCAAGACATGGTCGCCGCAAAACATCACCTGCGCCTCAGCGTCGTAGAAGACGAGATGCCCCGCGGCATGGCCGGGGGTCTCGATGGCTTCATAGACGCGGTCGCCGAGGCGCACGGGCCCTTCACGCAGCAGGGTAACCTGCGGCTGCGGGGAGACCAGATCGACGAAGCTCACCATGTGCTTCGTCATCTCTTCCAGCCCGGCTTCGGGGAAGCCATGCCGGGCGAAAAGCTCGAGGAGCAGCGGAGACATCGGCTGCTCCGGGCCCCACAGGAGCTGCACCTGCGCGTATCCGGTCTCCGATAGGAGAACCGGCGCGCCTGTGCGCTCCTGGAACCAACCGGCCATCCCGTAGTGGTCGGGATGGTGATGAGTGAGCACGATTTGTTCCACGTGCTCATAACCTATGCCCTGCTCCTTAAGTACTTGCTCCCAGAGCGCTTCCGCTTCCGGGGTGTGCAGCCCCGGATCAATCACCGTGTAACCGTTGCTGCCACGAATCAGGTAAGCATTCACCCAACGCAAAGGGAATGGCAACGGCACCTTCACTTGCGTAATTTCATCTGTATGTATGGTCACGACGTTCATAGCCTGGTAGTCATCCTTCCTTATGTCCAACAAAAATCATCCGACTCGAAACTTCTGGCGAATAAGCCTGACCTTCATAGTCACCATAGACTTGATCAATATGTAATCCAGCTTTGGCCAGCATCTCCTCAAACACCGGACGCTCATATAACTTCACCTGCTCCAAATAATGCCTGTCTGGTGCACCTGCTTGCGAAATCATGATCCGTTTGCGTACACAACCATCTTCGATCGTTCTCGACTCACGAATGGTCATTTCCTCTACCTTCCGCTCCGATTGCGCGACCAAGTTCGCTTTCACGTATACGGGATTCAGAAAATCGATAATGAATCGACCTTCCTTTTTTAACAACCGATGCATCTCATGAAGCACTTTCTCATTCTGCTCATCTTCATCAAAATAACCAAAAGACGTAAACAAATTCACAACCGCATCAAACGACTCACTTAGCGGCACATCCCGCATATCTCCTTGAATCCATGTCACTCGCTCTTCTCCACTCTGCTTGATCGCTTCCTCAAGCAACACTTTCGACAAATCAACGCCAGTTACGGTATAACCAAACTCCGCAAGCGCCATCGAATGCCGCCCCATCCCGCAACAAAGATCCAAAAGACGATCCCCTTGCTTCAGATTCAACCAGTTCACCATTTTCTTCACTTCATGGTAAGCACCCTGCATGTCTCTATGTTTATAAACAAGTAAGTAATCATTGCCAAAACTCTCTTGGTACCACGCCATCTTTTCAACACCTTCATCTTTATGATTAAAATTCTACGATTAAAATGTTATAAGAGCAGCTTCTGTTTCATGATCCGTAAACCCTCTAATGCTTCTTCCCTGCTAAAATTCCCTGCTTTCAATCGCTCATCCTCAACCTCGAGTAACTTCTCGTAGAAAATAAGACCTTGCTTCGGCAACTCCAACCTCTCCGGATGGTCCTCCATATAATGAAACAAAATATCTTCAACCTTCGCATAATTGCTTTGTTTCTCATAATGTAAGAAAAGCAGCTTCTGCATCCCTTCAGGGATCTCCCAGCCTTTCAGATGATTTAAGCTCGTAACCAGCCTAGAGGCAATTTCTTCATTAAGTTCATCCTCAGGCTCAACTTCCTCTGACAAAGACAAATGCAGAAGTAAATCTGAGGACTTCAGGTACGCCCAATAAGCCTCCCCATCTTCCTCATGCTGACTCATCATGTCACCTTGCCCCACGAACATATCGCTAATGACTAACGCCTTCGCCGTGTCAATGCTCCCTTGGTAGGATAGCAATTCCAGAATATCCTTACTGGACAAAGACTGGAGGGAACGAATATTCAAACCCAATAGGTGACGACTAGCTTCATCTAACTGTCTCTGCGCATCTTCAATCGGGATATGTTCCTTGTTAAAAAGAATCCGATGCAGCACCACCGTCAATTGTTCAATCTGTCGCATCAAATAATCACGCCTGAACATCCGAAGCAGCTCCTCTCGGTTTCAAAATACACCTCAATTTAGCTTACCACGCCTCGGGCGGAAACTCAAAAATACATTCCGCCTATTTTTCTCAGATACCGCACCATTGACAGCAGCCCTTCATAAACTAATTTTGACTGTATCCCTTAACCTTGTAATTCCCAATACCCGAGCAAGGAGGGGTGACACACATCCATGGGCAGCGACCACAAAAACAAATTTTTACTTACGAACCGCGAACGCGAAGTATTCGAACTCTTAGTGCAGGACAAAACGACAAAGGATATCGCACAGCAGCTTTTCATAAGTGAAAAGACTGTGAGGAATCATATATCGAACGTCATGCAAAAGCTGAACGTAAAGGGTCGTTCACAAGCGGTTGTAGAACTGATTAAGCTTGGGGAATTAAAGATCTGATTCCGTCAGCAAAGGGATCCATGCAAGCCACCCACCCTCCTTCGGAGGGAAACGGGGGCTTTTATGTTTGTATTGTGATTCTACTACTCTACATACCAATACCTCATTGGCGGATGTAGCAGTCAACTTACCAACTAACTACCCAACCATTAACCCCCCACACAAATTAACTGGATTTTGTACAGGCCTGTTGATTAACCAAAAAAAGGTAGCCAAAAAGACCGCTCATTCGGTATGGTATTTGTACCCCTACAAACACCCGAAATGAGGCGGCCTCATGAACAAGTCTACTTCACTATCAAC